>CAVQDT010000009.1:0-195955 GCA_963711305.1 uncultured Pseudomonadota bacterium | reverse complement strand
TCGGCCGCGGTGGGCCGAGCTGGCAAGGTGCGAAGCCAGACCGGGGAAGAAGGGGGCCGATCGACGACGAGTCCAGCACTGCGGAATGCGATTGGGTTTCTGAGCATTCTGGCGCTGGGACTGGGGCTGCCGCTGGCGGGTGGCGGGCAGGCGCGCGCGGGGACGCACGGCGCCGTTTGCCTACTGCACCAGCATGCCGGGGAAGTCGTTCTGCCACGGGTCGCTCGCCGGCTTCGTCGCGGACTCGGATCCGAGCTCGTACGCGAGCTGCAACACCGAGAGCTCGACCAGCGCCTCGTTCAGCGCGCACGTCGCAGGACGGGACTTCGGCTGCACGGTGTCGCCGAATCTCTATCCGGACGTCCTCGCGCTCTGGCCGCGGACCACGTCGTTCCACAGCCTGTTCGTGATCATGTGGGATCAGCAGGGTACTGTAGCTCCCTCAGCCTACACAACAGCTCTGCGTACCGGTGACGCCGCCCCCGTGATTTGACGCACAGGCACGCCGCGCAAAAAAGAGATATCGTTAGTCGTCAACCATGATCACCCTGCGACCTGCGGCCGAACGAGGCCGCACCTCGACCAGTTGGCTCGACAGCCGGCACACCTTCTCGTTCGGCGAATACTTCGATCAGACCCACATGGGCTTTCGCGTCCTGCGGGTCATCAACGACGACCGCGTCGCGGCGGGCGGCGGCTTTCCCACGCACGGCCACGCCGACATGGAGATCGTCAGCTACGTGCTCGAGGGCGGGCTCGCGCACCGCGACAGCATGGGCACCGGCTCGGTGATCCGCCCCGGCGACGTGCAGCGGATGACCGCCGGCACCGGCGTGCGGCACAGCGAGAAGAACGCGTCGCGCGACGAGCCGGTCCACTTCCTGCAGATCTGGATCACCCCCGAGCGCCGCGCGCTGCCGCCGGGCTACGAGCAAAAGCGCTACGAGCCGGCGGCCAAGCGCGGGCGGCTGTGCCTGATCGGATCCGCACGACGGGCGCGACGGCTCGGTCACCGATCCACCAGGACGTCTCGCTGTACGCGACGGTGCTGGGCGCCGGCGAGCGCGTCGAGCACCGCCTGGGCCAGGAGCGCTGCGCCTGGGTGCAGGTCGCGCGCGGCGCCGTCGAGCTCGACGGCCGCGCGCTGGGCGAAGGGGACGGCGCCGCGATCGTGTCGCAGGCGGCGCTGACGCTGACCGGCACCGGCGAGGGCGCCGAGGTGCTGGTGTTCGACCTGGCCTGACCGTCTTGAGTCATGATGTAAGCTGCGCCGGCCATGGCGCGGCGCTACTGGCTGATGAAGTCGGAACCGGAGACGTTCTCGATCGACGATCTGGCGCGCGCGCCCAAGCAGACCACCGGCTGGGACGGCGTGCGCAACTACCAGGCGCGCAACCTGCTGCGCGACGAGATCCAGGTCGGCGACGGCGTGCTCTTCTATCACTCGAGCGCCGACCCGCCCGGCGTCGCCGGCACGGCCGAGGTCGTGCGCGCCGGCTACCCCGACCCGACGCAGTTCGACCCCAAGTCGAACCACCACGACCCCGACGCCGACCCCGACGAGCCGCGCTGGTACATGGTCGACATCAAGCACGCCAGACCTTCCCGACGGTCGTGCCGCTGCCGGCGCTGCGCGAGATGCCGGCGCTGCGCGACATGGTGCTGCTGCGCAAGGGGAGCCGCCTGTCGGTGCAGCCGGTCACGGCCGCCGAGTGGAAGGCGATCGTCGCGATGGGCACCAAGCGTTGATCGCGGCGCGCGGCGTTCACCACCTGGCGATCCAGGTGCGGGACCTGGCGACCGTCGAGCGGTTCTACCGCGACACCCTGGGCCTGCCGGTGCTGCGCCGATGGCCGGCCGCCGGCGGCGCGGGCGAGCGATCGATCTGGGTGGACACCGGCGACGGGGCGTTCCTGGCGCTCGAGGTCACCGCGGCCGCGCCGCGCGGCCCGACGGCGACACCGCGGCCCCGCCCGACCCCGCCGGCCTGCACCTGGTTGCGCTGCGTATCGACGCCGGCGACCGGCGGGCCTGGAAAGAGCGCTTCGCGCGCGCGGGCGTGGTGGTCTATCACCAGACGGCGTTCACGATCTACGTGCGCGATCCCGAGGGGAACCGCATCGGCCTTTCCGCACTACCCGGTGCCCGCGGGGCGAGCTGACCTTGCCGTCGATCACCTTCATGCCGTCGGGCCAGCGGGTCGAGTGCGCCGTGGGCGACTCGGTGTTCGCGACCGCGCGCCGCGCACAGATCCCGATCACCACCGCGTGCGTCGGCAAGGCGACCTGCGGCTTGTGCCGGGTCAAGGTCGTCGCGGGCGAGGCGCACCTCAGCCCGTTCAACGCGGACGAGCGCAAGCACCTGGGCAACGTCTACTTCATCACCAAGGTGCGGCTGTCGTGCCAGGCGCAGCTGGTGAGCGACGGTGACGTGACGGTCGAGGTGCCGAGCGGATCGTGATCCGATCCGATCCGTCTGCGAGACCAGGGTCTAGGGGACCGGAGCTGAATCTACCGACGTCGTGCGGGAGCGTACCGGTCGTCCGACTGCGCGCTCTGGTCCGCATCGACCTTCGCTTTCCCCCTCCAGCTGCTCATCCGCGCTCGCCGCCGCCAGCTGCTTGGCCTTCTCGCTCGACGCCAGCGCGACCGCGCTCTGCATCATGCCCTGGATCTGCTGCGTGTTGGCGGCGCCCACGCCGCCGCCCGACAGATCGATCGGCACCGGAAAGACGATCGTCGACGACGCCTGGCCCGAGACCTCGACCAGCGTCTGGTACAGGCGCAGCTGCAACGCACCGGGATGGCCGGCGATGATGGCCGCCGCCTCGGCGAGCTTGGCCGCGGCCTGGACCTCGCCCTCGGCGCGCGATCACCTTGGCGCGGCGCTCGCGCTCGGCCTCGGCCTGGCGCGCCATCGCCCGCTGCATCTCGCGCGGCAGCTGGATGTCCTTGATCTCGACCGCCGAGATCTCGACGCCCCACTGCTCGGTGCGCGTGTCGAGGATCGTCCGGATCTCGTTGTTGATGCGATCGCGGTGCGCGAGGATCTCGTCGAGCTCCATCTTGCCCAGCACCGCGCGCAGCGTCGTCGCCGCCAGCTGCAGCGTCGCCGGCATGAACTGCTCGACCTCGAGCACGGCGTGGCTGCGGCGACGCGACCGACGCGTAGACGACCGCGTCGACGCTGATCGAGATGTTGTCGTGGGTGATGACGTCTTGCGGCGGGATCTGGATCGCCTTGGTGCGGATGTCGACGACGCGCGCGCGATCGATGCCCCACGGCAACAGGAAGTTGAGCCCCGGGTGCGCCAGCTGCTTCTTCGCGCGCCCGAGGCGGAAGATCACCGCGCGCTCGTATTCCTGCAAGAGCCGCACGCCGGTGAGGATCGAGACTGCCGCGAACACCGAGACCGCCCCAACGATGAGCTCGAACATGGCAGCGAAGTCTACCCGACTTCCCCGACAATGCCCGCGCGCGGCTATCCGGAGACGGCTTCAAAATGGCGGGCTGACACACGTCCGGCACGTGACAAAGAGGCCCAATTGGCCCAAAGTCGTGCGCCCATGCACGACCTCATCGACCTCTTTCACAAAATTTACAACGTCCAGGGGCTGATCCGCTGGGGCGGTCTGGTCGCGCTGACCGCGGTGATCTTCGCCGAGACCGGCCTGCTGGTCGGCTTCTTCCTGCCCGGCGATTCGCTGCTGGTGACGGCGGGCCTGTTCTGCACCAGCGCCGGCCCGGCGAGGCGCCGCTGCTGAACATCGTCTGGCTCAACCTGCTGGCCATCGTCGCCGCGATCGTCGGCGACACCGTCGGCTACTGGATCGGCGCCAAGGCCGGGCCCGACGCTCTTCACGCGCGAGCAGTCGCTGCTGTTCTTCACGCAAGCACCTGCTGCGCACGCAAGGAGTTCTACGAGAAGCACGGCGGCAAGACGATCATCATCGCCCGCTTCATGCCGATCGTGCGCACGTTCGCGCCGGTGGTCGCCGGCGTCGGCAAGATGGAGTACCGCCGCTTCCTGTCGTTCAACGTCTTCGGCGGCATCGGCTGGGTCGTGCAGCATGACCATGCTCGGCTACCTGCTCGGCAAGCATCTACCCGTCGATCACCAAGCAGATCGACAAGGTGATCATCGTGATCATCGCGGTGTCGCTGATGCCCGGGCGCGATCAGCTGGCTCGCCAACCGCAACAAGAAGCCCGCGACGCCTCGGGTGGCCACCTGAGCGAGTCGAAGCGGCCGAAAGCCGACGCCAGAGCCCGCCAAGGCCCGCAACGAAGGCGCGCCGCCCGCGCATCGCCTTTCCCAAGAAGAACGCGCCGCCGACCGAGGCGGAGTTCAGCGCGCGCCTGCCGCTGGCGAGCGGCCGGCGGCTGGAGATGCTGCGCGCCTTCCTGAAGAAGCAGAAGGGCGTCGCCGAGGACCTGTACTTCTTCGGGCCCAAGACCGGCTGGGCCTATCGCTACCTGCGCGACGCGCAGCAGTCGGTGGGCTCGATCCTGATCCACGACGAGCACCTGGTCGGCGTGGTCGCGCTGGATCCGGCCGCGACCGCCGCCGTCGACTGGAACGCGCTGTCGCCGGTGGGACAGAAGGCGAAGCGCCTGGCGCACGGCAGCCCGACGCTGCTGTGGATCGATCTGCCGCTCGACGGCACCGGCGCCGCCGATTTCAAGACGGTGGTCAAGGCCAAGCTCGCGGCGCTGCCGCGCGTGCCGCCGCCCCCCGCAGCCCGCGACCTGACCTCAGCCGCCCGGTGCGGCGCCATCGGTCGACTCGCCCGGCTGCGGCTGCGCGCCCGCCTGGATCCAGTCGCGCACGATCGCCGTCACGCAGTCGGGCAACGGCTGCGAGGTGAAGAGCTCGTCGAGCGGCATCTGCCCACCCGCGCACGGGTGGCTGAGCGTCAGCTTCTGGTACACGTAGCTCGACGATGGATCTCCGGGAACCACCAGCGTGCCACCGCAGGATTCGATCGGAGGCACCGCGTGGTCGACGATGTGGGCGTAGCTGAGCCCGCGTGAGAGATCCATCGCCGCGCCGGTGCCGTGACACGCGGTGCAGTTGTCGTCGAAGATTTGCTGGACGACGTCGAAGGGCGGGGCCGGCGCCGCTCCGATCTGCGCTCGATAGCGGTCGCACAGCACCATGCGCGGGTCGACCCGGTCGACCGGCCCGGTGTCGGCCGCCCCGTCGGGTCTGCCGTCGCCCACACCGCCGCTGTTGCACGCGCCCAGCACCACCGCGATCCCGGCCAGCGCCACCCGCGCCACCCCGCGTATCTGTGCTACGTTAGGCCGCAAACGGCTGTCGCCCCCCGTCGCCCAAAACGTCGTGGTGGCCGCGAATGCCAGCGGGAGATCACATGGCTGCTTTTGGAACTCTCACCCTGCTCATCGCGCTGGTCGTCGCGACCTATGCGGGAGCCGCCTCGCTGATCGGCGCGCGCCGCGGAAATCGGCGGTTGATCCTGTCGGGCCGCGCCGGCGTCTATGCCCTGGCCGGCGTCCTGGGCATGTCGTCGGTCGCGCTGGTGTACTCGTTCCTGACCCACGACTACTCGATCAAGTACGTCCACCGCTACTCCGACGCCGCGTCGCCGCTCTTCTATCCAAATCACCGCGTACTGGGGCGGTCTCGACGGCTCGATCCTGTGGTGGGTCTTCCTGCTGTCGGTCTTCTCGGCCATCGCCGATCTACTCGAACCGCAACCGCCACCGCGAGCTGCTGCCCTACGTGGTGACGGTGCTGATGGCGATCGCCGACTTCTTTCTCTACGTCATCATCTTTCACAAGAACCCGTTCGACACCTACCTCGCCGACATCCCGACCGCGGGCAAGGGCCTGAACCCGCTGCTGCAGAACGCGTACATGGTGACGCACCCGCCGTCGCTCTACACCGGCTTCGTCGGCATGAGCATCCCGTTCGCGTTCGGGCTGGCGGCGCTGATCTCCGGCCAGCTCGACGACGCGTGGATCGCGTCGGTGCGCAAGTGGACGCTGGGCGCCTGGTTCTTCCTGTCGATGGGCCTGACGCTGGGCATGCTCTGGGCGTACGAAGAGCTGGGCTGGGGCGGCTTCTGGGGCTGGGATCCGGTCGAGAACGCCGGCTTCCTGCCGTGGCTGACGGCGACCGCGTTCCTGCATTCGATCATGATCCAGGAACGGCGCGGGATGATGAAAGTCTGGAACGTCACGCTGATCATCCTGACGTTCTTCCTGACCATCTTCGGCACGTTCATGACCCGCTCGGGGATCGTGCAGTCGGTGCACGCGTTCGGGCAGGACACGCAGCTCGCCTGGATCTTCACGATCTTCATGGCGCTCATCGCTGATCGTCAGCTTCGGCTTCGTCATCAAACGGCTGCCCGAGCTGCGCGCGCGCGCGACGTTCGAATCCTGGCTGTCGCGCGAGGCGGCGTTCACCGTCAACAACTGGGTGCTGCTGTTCGCGGCGTTCTTCATCCTGTTCGCCACGATGTTCCCGACGCTGTCCGAGGCCATCACCGGCGAGCGCATCACCGTCGGGCCGCCGTTCTTCAACAAGTGGATGGTGCCGATCGGGCTCATCCTGCTTTTCCTGACCGGCGTCGGCCCACTGATCGCGTGGCGCAAGGCCAGCCTGTCGCACCTGCGCTACCAGTTCGCCCTTCCCGCGATGGCGGCGGTCGACCGTCGCGATCGTGCTCTGCTTCGTCGCCGGGCATCCAGACCTCGTGGGCGGCGGTGATCTGCTTCGCGCTTCTGCGCGTTCGTGGTCGGCACCATCTCGCAGGAGTTCGTGCGCGGCATCGCCATCCGCAAGAAGAACACCGGCACCGACGCGGTCTCGCGCGATGCTGGGCATGGTGCTGCGCGGCCGGCGGCGCTACGGCGGCTACATCGTGCACGTCGGCATCGTGCTGATGTTCGTCGGCTTCGCCGGCACCGCCTACCAGAAGGAGAACGAGGTGCGCGTCGAGCCCGGCACCGAGGCCAAGGTCGGCAAGTACACCGTCCGCTTCGAGCGCCTGGCGCACGAGGAAGATCGCCAGAAGGAGATGGTCACCGGCGAGGTCACCGCGCTGGTCGACGGCAAGGTGATCGATCACCTGCGGCCCGCGAAGTGGTTCTTCCACGACCACGAGAGCGAGCCGACCACCGAGGTCGCCATCCGCCGCTCGCCGGCCGAGGACCTGTACATCACGCTCGGCGGCTACGATCTCGGCCGACGGAAACGCCACGCTCAAGGTGGTCGTGAACCCGGTCGTCGACTGGATCTGGTTCGGCTTCATGATGCTGGCGATCGGCACGGCCATCGCGCTCATCCCCGAGCCGTGCTCGATCGACTGACGGCGCGCGCGCCGGCGCGCGAGGGCGTTGGCGCAAGCGCGAGCGGTAGCGGCCTGGCGGGGCTCGTCGTCTTCCTCGCGGTCGGCGCGGCTGCCGCGGGGATGCTCCCCGGGCTGGGCGAGCGGGTGGCGCACGCTCAGGCGCCCGCCGCGAACTCCGCCGCCGCAGCGCCCGCGGGGCAGATGCCGGTCACCGACACGGCGCCGCCCAGCCCGGAGGGCGTCGACGAGAACTGGCTGGTGCGCAACATCATCTGCCAGTGCGGTTCGTGCCGTCACGATCTGCTCGAGTGCGAGTCGGACGGCTGCGCCTACGGCGCGCGGGAGCGTATCGAGATCCACAACCTGCTGGCGCAGGGCAAGACGCGCCAGGACGTCATTCAGTACTACATCACCAAGTACGGTAGCCAGATCGCGCTCGCGTCGCCGATCGACAAGGGCTTCAACCGCCTGGCCTGGCTGCTGCCGTACAGCTTGGCCGTGGTGGCGGCTGGCCTGCTCGTCTACGGGGGTTATCGCCTCGCGCGCCGCCCGGGACCGCTGGCTCCGGCGGGACCGTCGCTCGCGCTCAGCGATCCGGATCTGCAGGACAAGCTCGAGGACGAGCTGCGCAACCTCGACTAGCTCTTGCACGCTCGCTTCTTTTTGCACCTGGCTTCTTTTGCACCTGGCTTCGCGGATCCGTCGCGTGTGAGCTAATCTGGTCGCCACTTTGCCGCCCAAGACCGCTACCTCCGCCGCCAAGGGACAGCGGGCCGATCTGGCCCGCGAAAACGGCACGGCTGCGCCGGCGGCCCCGCCCCGCCGGGCGCGCGCCTGGATCGTCGCGCTGGTCGGCGCGGCACTCGGGGCCGGATTCGGCGCCGGCGTCGAGAAGCTGTTCTTCGGACCGCCGCTCATCATGGTCGCGCTCGGCGGCATGACCCTGGCGCTGTCGGGGCTGGCGCTGTGGCGCGTGATCGACCCGCTGACCCGCCCCGAGGCAACGCTGGTGCGCGAGGCGCAGGGCCGCGGGCGCGCCCGCGAGCTCGAGCGCGAGAAGCAGCTGGTGTTGAAGGCGATCAAGGAGATCGAGCTCGACTACCAGATGCGCAAGATCGCAGACGCCGACTATCGCGAAATGATCGACCGCTACCGGGCCCGCGCGATGCGGCTCATCAGCGAGATCGACGCGGGCGATAACTTCCGCGAGCTCATCGAGCGCGAGCTCAAGGACCGCCTGGGCGCTGATCCGAACGCGCCGGCGCCCAAGAACGCGCCGGCGCCCAGGATCGCGCCCGCGGCTGTCGCGAAGGACGCGCCAGTGGCGGCGGCGCCTGCGACGAGCACGACCGCGCGCAACGCGTGCACCGGCTGCGGCACCACCAACGATGAAGACGCACAGTTCTGTAAGAAATGCGGTCTGAAGCTCGCTCCTTGATGGGAACCCTCAAAGGGTTCCCAAACCCTCCCGCGACGGACTCCGCTGGAAGACCAGCTCCGTCCACGCGTTTGATACGCGCGGTGTTCGCGGGGTTCCTCGCGTTGGCGGTGCTGCTGCCGGTAGCGGAGCGCGCGGTTCACGCGCAGCCGATGTTCGGCGGCGGCGCACCGTCCGGCGGCGGCGGGATGCCCGACCTGCGCGCGATGAACGGCAAGCCGCTGTCCAATCAGAGGCTGCCCGCCGGGACGGTCACCGTGCGCGTCGCGCGCAAGATGCCGGTCAACGCCGTCGTCGGCGCCACGGTCACGGCACTCATCACCAATGGCGGTGGCGACACCAAGAAGCGCACCGCGACCACCGACGCCAGCGGCCGCGCGACCTTCGATGCGGTCGGCGGGGGCAGCCGGTTCCAGGCCGAGGTCAGCGTCGACGGTGAGACGATCAAATCGACGGAGTTCGAGATGCCGCCGGCCGGCGGCGTCCGCACCATGTTGATCGCGGGCCTGGGTGTTGACCCCGGGGGCGGAGCGGCCGCCGCTTCTGCAGGTGGCGGCGCGCCTGCCAGCGGCCGCGGGATGCCCGACCTGCGCATGATGAACGGCAGGCCGCTGCCGGATCCCGGGCTGCCCGCCGGTACGGTCAGCGTACGCGTCGCGCGCAAGATGCCGGTCAACGCCGTCGTCGGAACCGAGGTCACTGCGCTGGTCACCAACCCCGGCGGCGACACCAAGAAGCGCACCGCGACCACCGACGCCAGCGGCCGCGCAATATTCGAGGCGGTCGGAGCGGGCAACCGGTTCCAGGCCGAGGTCAAGGTCGACGGCGAGACCATCAAATCGAGCCAGATCACCATGCCGCCGAGCGGCGGCGTGCGCACGATGCTGATCGCCGGCCTCGGTCCAGCGCCCGCCGGTGGCGAGGACCAGGACGAGGGCGGAGAAGCGGCCGAGGGCGGCGGCGCACCCGGGTCCGAGAGCTTCCTCGGCGCCGCGACCGCGGCGGCGATCCCGGCGCCGGATCTGCCGGCGAAGACGCTCGAAGTACGCGTGCTCGACGAGAACGGACGCGCGCTGCCCAACATGCCCGTGCAACTGGGAGCGGCGTCACCCGACAGCGACGGCAAGCTCAAGGTCACGCACGCAGTCACCAGCGCCGCCGGCGTCGCGCGTTTCACCGGCCTCGCGACCGGAAGCTCGATCGGCTACGCCGCCGTCGTCTCCTATCAGGGCCAGCGTCTCGGCACGCAGCCGTTCACGATGCCGGAAGCTGGCGGCGTGCGCGCCGATATCCGCGCGTTCCCGCGCACCAACGATCCGTCGATCCTCAGCATCGGCTCGGGGGGCCGTGTCGTGCTGCAGATGCACGACGACGTGCTGCAGGTGATGGAGATGCTGCCGATCGAGAACCGCACCGAGAAGATGTTCGACCCAGGACCGGGCGGCGTCGAGATCCCGCTGCCCAAGGGCTTCGTCAACGCGGAGGTCGGCGAGGCCGATCGCACCAAGCTGGAGATCCGCAAGAACTACGGCATTGCCGTCCACGGGCCCATCCCGCCCACCCGCGGCGCCACCGGCGCGAGCAACGAGATCACCTTCGCCTTTACGGTGCCCTACTACAGCTCGACCTATGACTTTCACCAGCTTCATGTCGAACGGCCTGGGCGCGACGACGATGATCGTCGAGGAGCACGGCAACCTGAGCGTCGAGGGCCCGGGCATCGGCGCGCGCCAGGAGCGCGAGCTCAACGGCCACAAGTACTGGGTCATGCCGATCGAGGCTCTGGCCCCCGGACAAAAGCTCTCCTTTCTCGTGACCGGCCTGCCCGCGCCGGACTACACCGGCCGCATCGCCTCGGGGACGCTGGCGTTGCTCCTGGTCGTCGCGTCGGTGGTCTTCGGACGCAAGCCGGCCGGCGCTCGCAACCAGGTGGTCGCCAATCGCGATCGCTTGCTGGAGCGGCGTGAGGCGCTGTTCCAGCAACTGGTCGAGGCCGAGCGGGAGCGGCGCACGCAGACCGGCGACGCTGGCGACGGCGCGAAGGAGCGGCGCAATCAGATCGTCACCAAGCTCGAGACGGTCTACCGCGACCTGGCCGCGCTCGACGAGCCGCGCGCGACATGAGCGCGCTGCGCCTGCGCAACATCGGAAAGACCTACGGCGGGCGGCGCGCGCTCGTCGACGTGAACGCCGAGCTGGCGTCGGGGCAGGTCACGGCGATCGTCGGACCCAACGGCGCGGGCAAGAGCACTCTGCTCGGCATCCTGTCGACGCTGGTGACGCCGACGAGCGGCGAGCTGCGCTGGGACGCCGAGGTGCTGGCGCGCGGCTCGATGGCGCGCGCGGCGATCGGCTACGTCGGGCACGAGCCGGGGATGTACGGCGATCTCAGCGCCACGCAAAATCTGATCTTGTTCGCCGAGCTCTATGGCCTCGACCGGCCGGCCGCACGCGCGACCGCGATGCTCGCGCGCGTGGGTCTGGGCGAGGTGCCCGCAGACGCTGCTGTGCGCACGTTCTCGCGCGGGATGCAGCAGCGGCTGGCGCTGGCGCGCGCGCTGCTCCACCAGCCGTCGCTGCTGCTGTTCGACGAGCCGGGGTCGGCGCTGGATCCAGCGGGCGCGGCCTGGCTGACACGCGAGCTCGCCACCGAGCGCGCCGCCGGCCGCATCGTGGTGTTGGTGACCCACGACCTCGACGCGGCGGGGTCGATCACCGACCACCTGCTGGTGCTGCGGCGCGGGCGGGTCGCGTTCGACGAGACGCGCGCCTCCGGATTCGACGCCGCGGCGGTGCGTGCGATCTACGAGGAGCGCACGCGTGCCTGACGCGCCCGAAGCCGCGCCCGACCGACCGGCGCCCGCGCCGGCGCCGGCGCCACCGTCGTTTCTGGCGCAGACGCTTCGCATCGCCGCCAAGGATCTGCGCATCGAGTGGCGCAGCCGCGAGATCCTCTACACGATGGCGTTCCTGGCCGTCGTCGTCGTGCTGATCTTCAGCTTCGCGTTCGTCGTCGGCGACGCCAAGCCCCCGCCGCCGGTCACCGCCGGCATCCTGTGGATCGCGGTGATCGTGTCGGGGACGGTCGGGCTCGGGCGCACGTTCGATCGCGAGCGCGAGGGCGAGCCCATCCGCTCGTTGCTGCTGTCGCCCGCGCCGCGCGCGGCGATCTACCTCGGCAAGCTCGCGGCCACGGTGGGGCTGATGCTGCTCGTCGAGCTGGTGCTGACCACGCTGTGTGGATTCCTCTTCACCGCGGGCATCGCCGCACAGGCGGGACGCATCGCGCTGCTGCTCGGCCTGGGCACGATCGGCTTCGCGGCGGCCGGTTGCGTTTTCTCGGCGGCGCTGCTGCGCTCGCGCAGCCGCGACGTGCTGCTCTCGACCCTGCTCTATCCGATCATCGTGCCGATCGTGATCGCGGGCGCGCGCGGCACCAGCCAGCTGCTGGATCCGGTGACGCCTGACCTCGATGGCGCGGTCTTCTGGACGCAGTTTCTGGCCACGCTCGACGCCATTTTCATAGTCGTCGGATTGTGGGCGTTCGAGCCGGTCGCCGCCGGCGGCGAGTGAATCCGGTCCCCTCCCCCTGTCCGCAGATGGAGGGTCAGGGAGAGGGCAGACCTTGCGAGACGCGGCGCCCGCGTTACTTCAGGTTCTTCGCGGCGAAGTCCCAGTTGACCAGGCTCTTGAGGTACGCGTCGACGTAGTTCGGGCGCGCGTTTCGGTAGTCGATGTAGTACGCGTGCTCCCAGACGTCGCAGGTGAGCAGCGCGTTTTGACCGTGCTTCATGGGCAGGTCGGCGTTCGCGGTCTGCGTGACCTTGAGCTTGCCGCCGTCTTGGATCAGCCAGGCCCAGCCCGATCCGAACTGGGTCTTGGCAGCCTCGCCCAGCTGCTGGAGCAGGGTGTCGACCGAGCCGAAGTCACGGTTCACCAGCTCGAGGAGCTGGCCGGTCGGCTTGCCGCCGCCATCCGGCTTCATCGAGCTCCAGTAGAAGGTGTGATTCCAGACCTGCGCGGCGTTGTTGAAGAGGCCGCCCGACGAAGACATGATGATCTGCTCGAGCGTCTGATTCGCCTCGGGCTTGCCTTCGGTCAGCTTGTTCAGGTTGGTGACGTACGCCTGGTGATGTTTCCCGTAGTGGTAGTCCAGCGTCTCGGCGCTGATGACGGGGGCCAGGGCGTCCTTGGCCCACGGGAGCGGTGGCAGTGAAAACGGCATGGCTGAACGATCCTCTCTTTGTTGTGGGTGTTGCGAAGGTCTGGAACCCTTCGAGGGTTCAGATGACGACGAAAAAGCGAGGTGACGTTAGCAGACTGTTACCGTCGCGGAAGGAAAGGAATGCGCACTCAACAATGGTCACGATCCCCAGCCCCGCAAGAGCGGTGGACGACGCCGCGATTTCGATTCTGTTAAGATCTTAGGGGTGCGCCCGATGGGATTGATACCGATCGCCGCTCTGGCGCTGGGGGCGCTCGCTTGCCGCGTGCCCGGCGGCGTCGACGGGGGGCCGCCCCCGGCGTTCTGCGCCACGGTCACCGGCGACCTTCCCGACGGGGCGCCGCCCGAAACAGCGGCGACGCTGGCGGTGGCGGTCGGTACCGAGAACGCGGCGCAGACGCAAGTGACCACCGCGTGGCACGACGGCGATCACGTCCCGCTGATCGGCGGCGGCCAGGGTGGTTTCATGATCCGCCCCTCGTTCGACGTGACCGCGCCGGCGCCCCTGCCCGAGGACGGGGCGCACAAGACCTGCCTGCGCGTCACCATGCTCGCGGGCGGCTCGGCGACGAACACCGCGCTGACGCAGGGTCTGCTCGGCGAACGCGTCGACGGCACCACCGCCACCTATCACGTGCCGGCGCTGCTGGGCCTGCTGTCGTACAACCACGCGATCGACGGCACAAACATCCCGGTCACGTTCTACGTGCACGCCCCCGACCCGGCGAGCGACGGATATGTCGCGATGACCGTCGTCCTCGATTCGGCGCTCGCGCCCTGAATCGGTTGAACCGCCAAGTACGCCAAGTACTTGGCGCCTTAGCGGTTCTCAACGTCCGGTTCTTCGCGGTGTCTACGGCCGTGCCGTGCCGTCGTAGTACGCGCGCGCGTGGTCGACCGCGCCGAGGCCGAGCGCGCTACCGGCGATGCGGCCGCGGAAGTCGTCGGGCTGCAGGTGGATGCCGCCGTAGATGCGCGACTGGCCCGCCTGATCCGACGCGTCGAAGTAGGTCGCCCATTGCAACCGCACATCGACGCTGGGGCCGTCCTCGAAGACTGAGATACGCGCCGGCCGGCGCCGGGAACTGGCCGAGCCCGCCCGGGAAATAGGGCGAGCCGGTGAGCGCGGCCAGCACCTCGGCGGCCGCGCGGCTGAAGCTGCTGTGGCCTGAGATGAACCCCGGGAACGCCGGTGTCACGAACGTGCGGCGCTGATAGGGGATCCAGTCGATGGCGCGGATCCAGCCGACGCCGCCGACCTCGTTCGCGCGATCGCCGGGCTCGCCGCGCCAGCTCTCGACCGCCAGTCTGGCCGACGAAGCTGGCCAGCTGCGCGTGCCGCTGGCCGGGCGCGGCGCTGTCGGCGGTGATGCGCTCGATGACGCCAGGGATCAGCGGCAGCCCGCGCGGGTCGTAGTCGGGGGCGCCGGCTTCGGTGCTCTGGCCGATCTGCGCCATGTAGCGCACCGTCGAGATCGGCCGCAGCGGTGTGTTGATTCGCTTCTGCTCCCAGGCGGCGATCGCGGCGTCGTGCACCGCGCCGCCCAGCGCCAGGTAGACGTGAACGTCCCAGGCCAGCGGGTCGAGCGCATCGCCCGCGCCGAAGAGCTGCCGCATCGTCGCCGGGTCGTCGGCGACGCCGTTTGCGATCACGAACCAGTGCCCGGGCGGCGTCTCGCTCTTCGGCCCGTCGGCCCAGAACTCGGCGACCACGCGCGCGAAGTCGCCGCGCGGAACCACCTGGGCGGCGTAGGCCGCGCCGGTCACCGGATTGAGCGGGCGCCCCGCACCGTCGTTGGCGCCCAGCGTGTTGTTTCCGTAGGCGCCCGGCGAGATATCGATGGTGACGCCGTCGGTATGATCGAGCGCGGCCGACTTTCCGAGCAGGTCGGCGATCCAGGTCTGCATCTCCGCCTGATCCCAGGTCGGCGCCGGGCCGGCATCGACGTAGGCCTGGTCCGGCGCGGGCCGCGCGAGCGCGAACGGGCTCACCAGCCCCCAGTTGCTGCCAACGTACGTTTGCACGCCCGCCGGCGTGACGATGCCGTTCTGGGTCTCGGCGACCGCCAGGTTCAGCTCTTGCCAGTGATTCGGATCGACGAGCGTCACCCCTGGGTCATCGACGACCAGCGGCGCATTCACCGCGGCGTAGCCGGTGGTGTCGGCGTAGTCGTGCGCCTCGTTGGAGCCGTCGTCGAGCGTCGCGGCGATGATCGCTTGCGCGATACGGTTGCCGAGCGCGCGCGGCGTGTCGCCGGTCGCCGTCGTGTCATCGGGGTCGTAGCCGAGCGCGGTCATGAACGCGCGGAAGCAAGCGACAGAGGTCGCGCTGCCGGTCGCGTGCTGATAGCGCTGCATGAGCAGGCCGTACGATGCGTAGCTCACCGCCTCGGCGCGCGCGGCCGCGATGTCGGGCGCGGTCTGGCGCTCGCTGGTGAAGACGCCGTCGGCGACGCCGTCGTAGGCAGCCCAGGCGTCCCACATCGCGGCCGAGACATGGAACAGGTTGCGCGCGTGAACGATCGGTCGCGGCAGATCGCGCCGGATCGCGCCCACCGCCTGCTCGTTCCAGCGCCGCGCGATCGAGCCTGACGGCGCGGGATCGATCTGGTCGGATGGGCAGGTCGCCGGTGCAGGACCGCTGTCGGTTCCGCCATCGGCGGCCGGCGTCGCTGTATAGGTCGCGGGGTCGTGCGAGCCGAAGTGCAGGATCGCTCCGTGGTCGAGCGCGGGCGTGACGACGTTGCCGCCGACCGCCCAGACGCCGCCGCTGGGATCGATCCAGACCGCGTGCAACGACTCGATCGGGGGCAACGTCAGCTTCGTGTCGACCGCGCTCCAGACGCCGCCAGTGGCGCGCTCGTAGATCGCGCCCATCGCGCCCGAGGCGAAGCCGCGGCCGTTGGAGGCGATCGCCACGCCCTGGATCAGCGGCGCACCGGGCGGCGTGACGTCCTTGACGCCGCTCTCGGTAGCTTCGAGCATGCGGCCGGTGGCGCCGCCGCCGACAGCGACCGCGCCGAAGACCGTGCCGTGCACGGTGAACAGTGTGTCGTCGCCGGCGCCGGTGGGCACCAGCCCGAACGGCCCACCGGCGTCGCTGCGCAGGAGCACACCGCGCCCGCCGACGACGTAGATCCGCCCGGTGTCGTCGCCCCAGATCTTGAAGAATCCAGGCCAGTCGCCGAGGTCGGTCGCCGGCAACCCGTTCGGCGGCAGGATGCTCGAGAGATCGATCGCACTCCAGGTCGTGCCGTCCCAGTGCCAGATGAAGCCGGCACGGCCGGCGATGCCGCCGACGGCGTAGACGTTGTTCGAGGCCGCGCCCCAGAGACCGAAGATCGTGGCGTTGGCCAGGCCGGGCGTGTGCTGGCGCTGGAACGTCACGCCATCGGTGGTCACCAGGATCGTCGACTGCGCGCCCGCCATCAGGGTGGTGCCGTCGGCGAACGACTGCGTCCACCAGAGCGTCCCGCGGCTGCCGGTCGCGACGCGCGTCCAGGCGTTGCCGTCATAGTGAAGCGCCAGCGGCCCGCTGCCCAGATCGGCGCCGACCGCCCACAGGTCGTGATCGCTGCGCCCGGCGATCGACAGCACCGCTTCGGGTAGCTCGCTGGCCACCAGCTCCCAGCGCGACGCTGGGGTGCTCTTGCCCCCGCACGACGCGACGGCGGCGAGCGCCAGGACCGAAAACGCAACGGACGCCCACGATCTACGCTGGCTCAATGTTCGCCTCATCCACTCCTCGACGTAGCGATTGTAACAGGGTAGCGGAAGGGCCAATCCTTTCTCTCGCTCTCCTCCGCGTCTCCTCTCCTCCGAGCTGTGCGAGCGCGAGGCTCCAAACAGGGAGCCCCCTCACCCTAACCCCCCTAACCCTCTCCCCCCGCGGACGGGGGGAGAGGGGATAAGAGACAGAAGGCGAGAGGGAGACACCTCAGGCGCGCGCGCGCAGCGCGGGGCGTAGCGGCTCGAGGCGGGGCGTGGAGCGCAACGCGCGCTCGACGGCCCCGAGCATGTGGCCAATCCCCTGCCCGCGCGACGAGACCACGGTCGCCGCGATGTCGTTGGCGGCGACTTCGTCGATCGCGCGCTCCGAAGCGTGGCCGCCGTGCTCTTTCGGCGGCACGTCGGTCTGCACGATCTTGAGCACGGCGCCGCAGTGGTCGCTCCCGCCGCGCGCGATGAAGCGCGCGTCATTGGCGAAGCGCACGTCATCGACGACGTACAGGCGCGGCGGCGCGCCGGCGGGGCGCCCCGCCTCTTCGCGCGCCAGCGCGTGGGCGAGCGCGCGCACGTGCACGTCGTCGCCGAACTCGTGGCGCAGCCCCTCCGTGCCGAGGCGCTGGAGCAGCCAGCGCGGCGAGAAGCCGTAGCGCGAATCGGTCGCTTCCTTATCCGCCTGCGATCCCCACAGCTGAGCCGTCGAGAAACCGAACACGTTCTGCAGCGCGCGCTTCATCGGCCCGGCGAGCGAGCGAATCTCGGCGCCATAGGCGGTGACCAGATGCTGCGCCACCGTGGTCTTGCCGTGGCCCGACCGGGCGAGGAGCCCGAGGATGTAAATCACGGCGTCGGTATACACGCTCCCGCCAGCGCGTGGGAGGTCCAATATCCCGAAGTCGCGGTCCTGATAGAATGGTGACGGTCATGACGTTCGACGAATTCTCCGCCTCGCTGCGCGAGGAGACACCGCCTGCGGGGACACCGCGCCCGCTGTTTGCGCTCTGGCGCGACGGCAAGGGCGATTGGACCGGCGCGCACGAGATCGCGCAGGACATCGAGTCGACGCAGGGCGCGATCATCCACGCCTATCTACATCGCAAGGAAGGCGACCTCGACAACGCGCGCTACTGGTATCAGCGCGCGGGGCGCGCCGTCCCGACGTCCTCGCTGGCCACCGAGTGGAGGGCGCTGGTCGAGGAGATGCTGCGGGACCCCCCATGACCGCGAGCGTGGCGCTCCCGCGCGTCGCCGCGGTCCGCTACGTCACGCCGCTGCGCGAGGGCGGCTCGGTACCGGCGCTGGTCGAGGCCGACGACGGCAAGCTCTACGTGGTCAAGCTGCGCGGCGCCGGCCAGGGCGCGCGCGTGCTCATCGCCGAGTGGATCGCGGGCCGCCTCGGACAGGCGCTGGGCCTGCGCGTGCCGGCGCTGGCGCTGGTCGACGTCGACGCGGCGCTGGCGCGCAGCGAGCCCGACACGGAGATTCAAGACATCCTGCGCGCAAGCGCCGGCGTGAACCTGGGCCTCGCGCACCTCGACGGCGCGCTCACCTTCGACCCGGGCGCGCGCCGGCCGCTCGACGCCGACGTCGCCTCGCGCGTGGTGCTGCTCGATTCGTTCACCACCAACGTCGACCGCACCGCGCGCAACCCGAATCTGCTCTGGTGGCGCGGCGAGCTCGCGCCGATCGATCACGGCGCCGCGCTCTACTGGCAGCATGACTGGGACGGCAGCCTCGCGGCGGCGCGCCCCGAACGCGGCTTCCCGCTGGTGCGCGACCACGTGCTTCTGCCCTGGGCCGGCGCGCTCGAAGCCGCGGGCGCCGAGGCGACCCGCGCCTTCACCGACGAGCTGGTCAATGGAATCGCGGCGGCGATCCCCGACGAGTGGCTGGCGCCGCTGCCGGGCGCGGCCGACGCCGCCGCGCAACGGCGCGCCTACGCCGACTGGCTGCGCGCGCGGCGAGGCGCGATCCCGGCGTTGATCGAGGAGGCGGCCCGTGCCCGCGCGCCACGCGTTTGAGTACGCGGTCGTCCGCGTGGTCCCCCACGTCGGGCGTGAGGAATTCCTCAACGTCGGCGTGGTGATGTTCGCGCGCGCCGCCGGCTTCCTCGGCTGCGAGATCGCGCTCGACGCCCACGCGCCTGCGCGCGCTCGCCGGCGCCGGGCCGCTCGACGTCGACCTCGACACGCTGTCGGCGCACCTGCAGGCGATGCGCGACGTCTGCGCGGGCGACGCCGGCGCCGGACCGATCGCGCGCCTGCCGCCGCCCGAGCGCTTTCACTGGCTGGTCGCCCCGCGCAGCACCGCAATCCGAATCTCGGCGGTCCACGGCGGCGTGACCGAGGACCCCGCCGCCACGCTGCGGCACCTGTTCCAGACGCTGGTCGCGCGCGTGATTCGGGCCCGTGAACGGCCTGCCGCGGTGGACACCTCGGTCCCGGGAGGTTAGGTTCCGCGGATGTCTCGCGTCAACGATCCCACCGCGCCCGGCGCCATTCTTCGCTCACTGCCGCGCGCCTGGGACGACCTGCCGATCTGGGCGCCAGCTCAACATCACCTGGAAGTGCAACCTCGATTGCGTCTACTGCACCGAGTACGACAACTCCAAGGACCACGTCCCTTACGACGAGCTGGTCCGGCGCATCGACAAGTGCAAGGAGCTGGGCACGCTGCACACCGACATGATCGGCGGCGAGCCGATGCTGCACCCGGATCTGGTGCGGCTCATGAAGTACGTGACCAGCAACGGCATGACGACCGGCATGACCACCAACGGCTTCCTTCTCACCGAGGACCGTCTGAAAGAGATGATGGACGCCGGCATGGGGCGCATCCAGATCTCGCTCGATGCGCTGAACCCGACGCCGGGGACGCCGAAGTCGCTCAAGACCCTGCGCAAGAAGATCGAGATGGTCGCGAAGCACCCGATCTGGTTCCGGGTCAACACGGTGATCTGCGAGCAGACCGTCGACGAGGTCGAGCAAGTCGCCGAGTTCTGCATGAACCTCGGCGTGCCGGTGAACTTCTCGGTCGTCCACAACCGCGGCCGCCTGACCAAGAGCCTGAACAATCCGCTCTACCTGGATCGCGTGCGCTGGCTCAAGGAGCAGAAGCTGAAGGGCCGCCCGATCTCGACCAACTACTTCCTCATCGATTACTACGAGAAGGCGCTCGAGGGGCAGCCGATGGAGTGGACCTGCCAGGCGGGCAACAAATGCTACTACGTCTCGCCCGACGGCAACTTCCACTTCTGCTTCCACGTCGCGCCGCAGATGCCGTTCGCCCACATGACGCGCGAGATCCTCGCGGGTAACCGCGGCAAGAAAGGCTGCGAGGAGAACTGTGGCGTCGACTGCGTGCTCAGCACGTCGCTGCCCTACTCCAACCTGGGTACGGTCGCGCGGGTCGAGGCGCGCGACAACCTGCTGCAGATCCGCTCGCAGCTCAAGAGCAAGGTCGCGGCGCTAGGGTCGTGAATCAGAAAACGAGGCGCGCCTTTCTGTGGTGCCGTCTACAGCGGCTTTAGCCCGGCGCGCTCCGCCGCGAGCAACGCGATGCCCGACCAATCCAGATCGCCTTTGCCTGCGGCGAGCGCGCTCAGAAACTGATCGCGCAGCACGCTGGCGAAGGGTAACGGCACCTCGAGCGCCTCGCCTGCGGCGAGCGCAAGGCGCACGTCCTTCAAGCCGAGCGCCATCTTGAAGCCTGCCGGCTCGTAGCCCTCCTTGGCGATCAACTTGGCGTAGTTTTCGAAAATCGGCGAGCGCGCGAACACATTCACGAACAGCTCCAGAAAAGATCCGGCGTGATGCCTGCTTTGCGCGTCAATGCGAAGGCCTCGCCCAGCGCCTCGATGGTGGAAGCGATCAGGAAATTGCCGGTGAGCTTGACCACGTTCGCCGCCGGCGGTTCGTCACCGAGGCGCGTGACGCCGCGGCCGATTGCCTGCAATGCGGGCAAGCACAGTTCCACAGCCTGGGGTGCGCCAGCGGCGAGCACCCAGAGTTGTTTGGCTGCCGCCGCTTCGGGTCGGCCGAATACGGGCGCCGACACGTAGTCGCGCTTGGCTGCGGCGTGCACGCTGGCGAGTCGGGTTGAAAGAGCGAGCGAAATCGTGCTCGAGGACACGTGCACCGCGCCGGGCGCGAGGCCGGTGAGCAGGCCATGCTCGCCGAGCGTGACGGCTTCGACCGCAGCGTCGTCCGCGAGCATGGAAAAGACGGCGCTTGCGCCCTGCGCAGCATCGGCGGGTGTGCTCGCGATGCGGGCGCCGCGTTCGGCGAGCGGCGTGGCGCGCTCGCGCGTGCGATTGTAAACCGCGAGCTCGTGGCCCGCGTCGAGTAGCGAGCCGGCCATGGCCCGCCCCATGGATCCGAGGCCAACGAAGCCCAATTTCATGAGCCTGACTTTACTTCACGCCGAACAGATACGGCGTGAATGCGGCACGAGGCGAGCGAGCCGGCGGATGAAGGCGAAGTTCAGCTCAGGACCCTACCCACTCGAGGGGTCGTTCGGATCGCTGGCCTTCGGGTCGCGCGCGAACACGAGCACACGGTTCATCGGGTAGTTCCAGGCGACGGCGACGATCGCCGCGGCGATCAGCTTCGAGATCTGATAGGGAAACCCGCCGTATCGGGTCAAGAGCCACACGCCCAGCGTGTTCCAGCCCGACGAACCCGCCTGCACCAGCACGAAGCGCCCGAACTGGTGCGGCAGCGGCACGACCGATCCCTTGAACGCCCAGTGCTTGTTGATGGTGAAGTTCGACAGCGAACCGACCACCGTGCCGAACCAGGTCGCCAGCACGTAGTTGACGTGCAAGAGCTCGACGCAGCCGGTGAGCACGGCGAAGTCGAACGCGGTCGTCAGGAGCGAGGTCAGGGCGCTGCGGATGAAGCGCGGCGAGATCGAGATCTTCACCGCGCGCGGCCGCCGGCTTCAGCGACCAGCGACTCGAGCCGCGTCAGCGCGGTCTCGAGCGTCGCCAGCGACGGGCCGAACGAGAAGCGCACGTGGTGGCGGAAGCGCGAGGCGCGGCCGGTCGCGGCGCTTGCCCGGGTTCACGTCGAAGAACTCGCCGGGCACGCGTGATGACCTTCTGCTCGAGCGCGGCGCGGAAGAAGCTCATGCCGTCGTTGAGCGGCGGCGGCAGGCTCGGCGACGTTGCCCCAGCACGTAGAACGTGCCGTCGGGCGCGCGGTCGATGCGCACGCCGATGCGCTCGAGGCCGGCGAGCATGCGGTCGCGCTTCTCGCGGAACGCGGTCTGGATCGCCGTCGGTCTCGGCGATCGACGTGCGTCGTCGTCGAGCAGCGGGATCGCCGCGCGCTGCAGCGGCTTCGAGCCGCCGCCGTCGAGGAACGAGCCCGCGCTGGCGACGCGCCTCGATCGACGCTGCTTCGGCCCGACCGTCCACGTCACGCGCCAGCCCGGGTAGCGCCAGTTCTTGGTGAGGCCGTCGAAGATGACGACCGGATCGTGGTCGACGTCCTCGACGTAGCGCGCGGCGCTCTCGACCGGCAGCTGCGCCGGGGCGCGCCGGTCCAGATGTAGTGCGAGTAGAACTCGTCGAAGAGCAGCGTGCAGTCGAGCTCGCGCGCGACGTCGACCCACGCGCTCGAGCTCCTCGCCGCGCGACGAGCTTGCCGGTCGGGTTGCACGGGTTCGACAGCGAGGATCGCCGACGAGCCCGCGGCCGAGGACCTCGCGCCGCAGATCGTCGGCGGAGAACGCGTAGCCGCGCTCGCCCTCGAGCAGGATCGGGATCGGCGTGAACGCCTGGAAGATGTCGAGCAGCTCTTCGTACGCGGTGTAGTCGGGCAGGAAGTGCCCGAGGTTGATCGTGCCGAGGCTCGCCGCCGCGCGCGTGAGCGCCGCGCGCCCGCCGCCCGAGACGCAGACGTTCTCGGCGGTGTACTGCGACGGCATGCCGCGCCGGTAGAGGCGGTTGTAGAGCGCCGCGATCGCCTCGCGCAGCTCCCACAGGCCCGGCGACCGGCGCGTACTCCTGATCGTCGACGGCGATCGTCGAGCTCGTCGATGCGCGGCGGCGCGCCCGGCAGCGCGCCGGTCTCGGGCTGGCCCTGGCCGAGGTTGCACCAGTCCGGATCGCCGGCTGCGAAAGCCGAGCGTCGCCGCCTCGGTCGTGACGTAGATGACGCCGGTGCGCGGGACGGCGCGAAACGCGGAAGCGTGAGAGTCGTCGCTCATGCGGATTGTGTCGTAGTATACGTCGCGTATGAAATCCCTCGGTGGCGGACTTACTGTCGCGACGCTCATCGCGGCAGCCGGCTTCCTGATCGTGCCGCAGCTGATCACGACGGCCCCGCTCGAGCCGGTGATGGGCGTGGTGCAGAAGATCTTCTACTTCCACGTACCGTGCGCGATCATGCTGTTCGTCGCCACCTTCGTGTGCGCGGGCGGCAGCATCGCCTACCTGTTCAAGGGCTCGGAGGCGGGTGATCGGCTGGCGGCGGCGGCCGGCGAGCTGGGCGTGCTGTTCGGCGTGTGCGTGCTGATCAGCGGTCCGCTCTGGGGGCGCAAGGCCTGGGGCGTCTACTGGCAGTGGGACGCGCGCCTGACGACGTCGCTGCTGCTGTTCCTGACGCTGATCGCCTACCTGCTCGCGCGCAAGTACGGCGGGCCGGGGGGCAGGCGGCTGGCGGCGGCGCTGGGCCTGTTCGCGGCGGTCAACGTGCCGCTGGTCTACAAGAGCGTCGACATCTGGCGCACGATTCACCCGCAGACCACGGTGGTGCGCACGCTCGATCCCGGCATGCGGCCGGCGTTCTGGGCGTCGTTCGTCCTGATTGCGCTGGTGTTCGGGATCTTGCTCGCGCTGCGCATGCGCCTGGAAAAGGCGCGCGCGCTGCTGGTCGAGCTGCGCCTGGAAGCCGAAGACTTGCTGGAGGCACAACGTCGATGAAGAAGATGTCCCGGTTGCTAAAGATCGTCTCGATGGCGGCGGTCGTGCTGGCCGCGCCGGCGGCGGCGCTGGCGCAGGAGTTCCAGAAGGTCGACGAGACCAAGAAGCTGGCCGACAACGTGCCGGCGGTGCCGTTCGTGGGCATTGCCTACGGCGTGATCTGGCTGGCGGTGCTGGTCTACGTCATCTCCGTCGGACGCGGCCTGGCGCGGGTCAACAGCGACCTGGATGAGCTCCGCAAGAAGCTCGACGGAGCGGCCCGCAAGTGATCGCGGCGCTGGCGCTGGGCGTTCCGTCGTCGGCGCACTTCATCTTCATCCCGACGGTGCTGATCCTCGGCATCGTGCTCGGGTTCATCATGGGGTCCAAGGCGACGCGCGACGCGTTCGCGCTCGAAGAGAAGAAGGCCGCCGAGCGCGCCGAACGGGCTGCGAAACGCGCCGCGCGCAACGCCGAAGCGGCGGCGCCCGCAAGCAACGAGCCCAAGCCAGGCTGAGTCTCCGGTCCCCTCCCCCGTCTGCGGGGGGAGGGGACCGGAGAACGCGATATACTCGAGGTGGAGGTCCCCCATGCCCAGCTTCGCGTTCAGCGACGAGCAGCAGCAGTTGGTCCAGACCGCACGCGACTTCACGCGCAAGGAGATCGTCCCGGTCGCGGGCAAGCTCGACGAGAAAGGGAGTTCCCCAAGGAGATCTGCCAGAAGGCGCTGGGAGACCGGGCTCATGAACTGCGAGATCCCCGAGGCCTTTGGCGGGCTGGGGCTCTCGTGCCTCTCGCACTGCCTGGTGCAGGAGGAGATCGCGTACGGCTGCACCGGCATCAACACCTCGATGGCCGGCAACTCGCTCGGCGATCATGCCCGCTCCTCATCGCCGGCACCGACGAGCAGAAGAAGAAGTACCTCGGGCGGCTGCTCGCGGCGCCGATCTTCGCGGCCTACTGCTGCTCCGAGCCCGACGCCGGCTCCGACGTCGCCGGCATGAAGACGCAGCTTCCGCAAGCACGGCGACGACTACGTGCTCAACGGCCAGAAGCGCTGGATCACCAACGGCGGCGTCGCCGACTTCTACACCGTGTTCGCGCGCGCCGAAGGCACGCAGCGGCACAAGGGCATCGCGTGCTTCGTCGTCGACCGCAAGACGCCCGGGCGTCAGCATCGGCAAGAAGGAAAACAAGATGGGCCAGCGCGCTCCAACACCACCGACGTGATCTTCGAGGACGTCAAGGTGTCGAAGAAGAACGTGGTCGGCGCCGAGGGCGAGGGCTTCAAGGTCGCGATGAAGACGTTCGATCGCACGCGGCCCTGGATCGCGGCGGGCGCGACCGGCGTCATCCGGCGCGCGCTCGACGAGTGGCGCGCCTACGCGCTCGAGCGCAAGACCTTCGGCGTGCCGATCGCGCAGCACCAGGCCATCCAGTTCATGCTCGCCGAGATGGCGATCGCGTACGAGTCGACGCGCCTCCTGTGCCACAAGGCGGCCTGGTCGATCGACGAGGGCGCCGTCGACAGCATCGTGTCGAGCTACGCCAAGGCCTACGGCGCCGACGCGGCGATGCGGGTCGCGACCGACGCGGTGCAGGTCTTCGGCGGCTACGGCTACACCAAGGAGTACCCGGTCGAGAAGCTGATGCGCGACGCGAAGCTGCTGCAGATCTACGAGGGGACGAGCCAGATCCAGCGGATGGTCATCGCGAGGAATATCCTGGGCGAACGGTAGGCTCGCGCGGCCTGGCGGATCCGGTCCCCTCTCCCTTTTGAGAGAGAGAGTTAGGGCGAGAGCAGACCTTGCGAGCGGCAACGCCCGACTAAAATAAGCGCCGCATGCGATCCGCCTCCGCCGAGCCTGAGCCATCCTCCGAAGCCGGCCTCCCGGCCGCCGAAGTTCCGGACGAGCTTCCGCGATCCATCCTGCGTCTCTTCTGGCTGTTCGCACGGCCGCACCGCACCACGGTGCTGCTGATGATGGTCGCCTCGCTGTCGCTGCGCGCGCTGTCGGTGCTGCAGTTCTACGCAATGAAGCGGATCATCGACACGGCGGTGCGCCTGGACTTGCACGCACCCGGCGTGTGGCGCGAGCTGCGGCCACCGCTGCTCGGCTTCTTCGCAGTCGTGGGGGTCTTGATCGTCATCGAGTGGGGCGCCTGGTACGGCTCTTACTCGAGCCGCATCCCCGTGCTCGCGCGGGCGCGACAGCTGGTCTTCACCTACGCCCAGCGGCACAGCCCGACCTACTTCGACAACATGCTGACCGGCAAGGTCGCGCACCGGGCGATGCTGCTGCCCGAGCAGACCGTCACCTTGTTCGAGCGCACCAACTGGGACTACGTGCCGCTCGCGGTGCAGTGCGGCCTGCTGCTGGTGCTGTTCTTCCGCGCCCAGGTGACGTTCGCGCTCATTCTGCTGATCTGGCTCGCGATCTACGTGACGATCGCGGTGGTCATGGGGCGGCGGATCGCCGCGTTCGGCGCGGCTCACAGCGACGCCAAGGCGCAGCTGACCGGGCGCATCGTCGACTCGTTCACCAACATCCGCAACGTGATCTTCTTCGCGGCGCACGAGCGCGAGGACCGCATCGTGCACGCGTCGGTCGCCGAGACGTTCCAGGCGCAGCGCGCGCAGTACCGCGCTTTCGTGCGCATGCGCATGCTGCTGCAAGTGCTGAATCTGGGGATCTACGCGGTGCTGCTGCCGCTGGCGCTGAGCCGCTTCGTGCATGGCCGGATCAGCGTCGGCGACTTTCTGCTGGTGACCACGCTGATGATCCAGCTGATCCGCAACGTCTTCGACATTGCCAACGGCCTGCCCGACACCTACGACATGATCGGCAGCATCCACGATTCGCTGGAGATGCTGATCGTCCCGCGCGAGATCCGCGATGAGCCGGCGGCAGGAGAGCTCGCCGTACCCCGGGGCGAGATCGCGTTCGACGACGTCACCTTCGGCTATGACGTCGCCAGGCCGGTGTTCGCGGGGCTGACCCTGACCATCCGCGCCGGCCAGCGGGTGGGGCTTGTCGGGCATTCCGGCGCGGGCAAGACCACGCTCATCACGATGCTCATGCGGCTCTACGAAATCCGGCGCGGCACGATCCGCATCGACGGCCAGAACATCGCCGAGGTGACCCAGAACAGCCTCCGGCGTTCGATCGGGCTCATTCCGCAGGACGTGATCCTCTTTCATCGGACGTTGATGGAGAACATCCGCTACGGCCGCCCCGGCGCCAGTGACGCCGAGGTCCTGCGCGCCGCCGAGCGCGCGCACGCGCACGAGTTCATCAGCGCGCTCCCCGAGGGCTACCGCACGCTGGTGGGCGAGCGCGGCGTGAAGCTGTCGGGCGGGCAGCGCCAGCGCATCGCGATCGCGCGCGCGCTGCTCAAGAACGCGCCCATCCTGGTGCTCGACGAAGCCACGTCGGCGCTGGACAGTGAGTCCGAGGCGGCGATCCAGGCCGGCATGAGCGAAGCGATGACCGGCAAGACGGTCGTCGCCATCGCCCACCGCTTGTCCACACTCGCCCACCTGGATCGCTTGCTGGTCATCGAGCACGGGCGGATCGCCGAGGACGGCACGCACGCCGAGCTCCTCGCGCGCGACGGCATCTACGCCGGCCTCTGGCGCCGCCAGGTCGGTGGGTTTCTGGTCGATGACCGCGACGACGCCGGCGCGCCTTCGGCGTAGCGGGCCCGGCGTGGTCCGGGGATTGCTACTAGAGCCGGCCGAGGCTTCCGCCCCAGATCGCGGAGCTGCCCAGCTCCTGCTCGATGCGGAGCAGGCGGTTGTACTTCGCCACGCGCTCGGAGCGCGCGAGCGAGCCGGTCTTGATCTGGCCGGAGCGGCAGGCGACCGCGAGGTCCGCGATGAAGGTGTCCTCGGTCTCGCCCGAGCGGTGCGAGATGATCGTCGTCCAGGCGTTGCGGTGGGCCATCTCCACCGACTCCAGCGTCTCGGTGAGCGTGCCGATCTGGTTCACCTTGACGAGCACGCTGTTGCTGGCGCCCTTCTCGATGCCAGTGCGGATGCGCTCGACGTTCGTGACGAACAGATCGTCGCCGACCAGCTGCACGCGGTTGCCCAGCGCCTTGGTCAGCGCCACCCAGCCGTCCCAGTCGTTCTCCGCCATGCCGTCCTCGATCGACACGATCGGGAACGACTCACACAGCTTGGCGTAGAAGTCGACGAGGCCCTTGCTGTCGAGCTCCTTGCCCTCGCCTTCCAGGTTGTAGGTCTTCTTCTTCGCGTCCCAGAGCTCGCTCGACGCGACGTCGAGGGCGAGCGCGACGTCCTTGCCCGCCTTGTAGCCGGCCTTTTCGATCGCCTCGACGACCACCGACAGCGCCGCCTCGGCGCCCGGCAGGTCCGGCGCGAAGCCGCCCTCGTCGCCGACGCCGGTCGACGCCTTGCGATCGTGCAGGAGCTTCTTCAGCGTGTGGAACACCTCGGCGCCGGCGCGCAGCGCCTCGGCGAAGTTGGGCGCCCCCTTGGGGACGATCATGAACTCCTGGAAATCGAGCACGTTGTCGGCGTGCGCGCCGCCGTTGATGATGTTCATCAGCGGCACCGGCAGCACACGGGCGTTCGGACCGCCCAGGTATTTGTAGAGCGGCAGCGCGACCTCTTCAGCCGCCGCGCGCGCGACCGCCATCGACACGC
This sequence comes from uncultured Pseudomonadota bacterium, assembly GCA_963711305.1. Classification (GTDB taxonomy): domain Bacteria; phylum Myxococcota_A; class Polyangia; order Fen-1088; family Fen-1088; genus DASRQZ01. Next base: position 167,665 of record CAVQDT010000009.1, on the reverse strand, counting down.
CCAGCATCGCGTTGGCGCCGATCTTGCCCTTATTGGGCGTCCCATCGGCCTCGAGCATCGCCGCGTCGAGCCCTGCCTGATCCAGCGCGTCGCGCCCGAGCACCACCGGGCCGAGCAGGTTGGCCACGTTCTCACAGGCCTTCTTCACGCCCTTGCCCTGATACCGCCCCTTGTCGCCATCGCGAAGCTCGAGCGCTTCGTGCTCTCCGGTCGACGCCCCCGAGGGAACGGCCGCGGTGCCGATGATTCCCGACTCCAACGTCACGTCGACCTCGATGGTCGGATTGCCTCGCGAGTCGAGGATTTCGCGGGCCTCTACGCTCTCGATGATGGCTTGATGCACGCTGATCATGCTCGGCTTCATATCCTTATCGAGGCCCTCTGTACAGGGGTACGAAGCATCGTGGCCGGAATGTAGCGGAGCCGAATATCCGGTGGGATACTGCCGCGCAGATGAAGCCCAATCCCCGCGTTGAGCGCAGCGTCACGCCCCCTCCCACGCCGCGCCAGATCTTCGACTATCTGGACCGCTATGTCGTCGGACAGGAGCGCGCCAAGCGGACGGTCGCCATCGGCGCCTACAACCACCTAAAGCGGTGCGCCCAGAAGACGCCGGGGCAAAAACGCCTGATCAAGAAGTCGAACCTGCTGCTCATCGGCCCGACCGGGTCGGGCAAGACCCACATCGCGCGCACGCTAGCCGGCTGCCTGGAGGTGCCGTTCGTGGTCGCCGACGCCACCGAGTACACCGAGGCCGGCTACTACGGCAAGGACGTCGAGGTCATGATCGGCGAGCTCCTGCACCACGCCGACCAGGACGTGGAGCTCGCCCAGCGCGGCATCGTCTTCATCGACGAGATCGACAAGATCGCGCGGCGGTCGCAGGGCGCGCGCAACGGCGCCGGCTCGCGCGACATCGGCGGCGAGGGCGTGCAGCAGAGCCTGCTCAAGATCCTCGAGGGGCGCGAGAGCTTCGTTCCACTCAACGTGACCCAGCACTGGAACAAGCACGACTTCGTGGTCGTCGACACGCAGGACATCCTGTTCATCGCGGCGGGCACGTTCTCCGATCTGCGCTTGCACGACGAGACCAAGACCGTCGGCTTTGGCGCCGCGGGCGGACGAGCGTCGCGCGCCGAGAGCCGCCGTGTGACGGAGAAGGAGCTGCTCGACTACGGCCTGCTTGCCGAGTTCCTCGGCCGCCTCCCTGTGCGCGTCGAGCTCGATCCGCTGTCCGAGGACGACCTCTACCTGGTCATGACCGCGCCGCCCGATTCGGTCGTGCGCGAGTACCAGGCCCTGCTGAAGATGGACGGCATCGATCTGCGCTTCTCCGACGAGACGCTGCATGCGATCGCGCGCTTCTGCATCCGCCGCCGCACCGGCGCGCGCAGCCTACGCACGTTCATCGAGGAGATCTGCCACGACATCATGTTCGAGGCGCCCGAGCGGAAGGGCGAGACGATCACCATCGAGCCCGCCTTCGCGCTCGAACGGCTGGAGCGCCTGGCCGACGGCGCCGCCCGCAACGATCGGCCGCGCGACCGCGACGACGACGCCCGTGAACGCCCCGCGGCCAGAGCGCAGGCGTCCAGGTAGCCCGTGCGCATCCGCGATCTCTTCGGCGCCCCGAACCGCCGTGTCTTCTCTTTCGAGTTCTTCCCGCCGAAGACCGAGGCGGGCGTGGCCACGCTCGAGCGCACGATCCGCGAGCTCGGCGAGCTATCTCCATCATTCGTCTCCGTGACCTACGGCGCGGGCGGCTCGACGCGCGAGCGCACCGTCGAGATCGTGAGCCGCATCCAGCGCGAGGCCGGCATCTGCGCGATGGCGCACCTGACCTGCGTCGGCGCCGGGCGTACTGAGATCGCCGGGGTGCTCGACCGCCTGGTCGACGAGGGCATCGAGAACATCATGGCGCTGCGGGGCGACCCGCCCGAGGGCCAGACGTCGTTCGAGCGCCACGCCGACGGTTTCGGTTACGCGGCCGACCTCATCGGCTTCATCCGCCAGCGCCACGGCGACCGGCTATCAGTGGGCGGCGCGGCCTATCCCGAGATGCACGTCGAAACGCGCGACGCCGCGCGCGAGATGGCCCACCTGCGCGCCAAGGTCGACGCGGGCGCGGACTTCATCGTCACGCAGCTGTTCTTCGACAACGCGTTCTACTTCGACTTCGTGAAGCGCGCGCGCGCCGCCGGCATCACCGCGCCGATCGTCCCCGGCATCATGCCAATCCGAAACGTCGCGCAGATCGAACGCTTCACCAAGATGTGCGGCGCGACGATCCCGGCCGCGCTGTTCGCCGAGCTCGACCGCCGCCGCGACGACGCCGAGGCGGTGGCGCAGCTTGGCGTCGCCCAGGCGACTGCGCAGTGCGTGGAGCTCTTGCACAAGGGCGCGCCCGGGATCCACTTCTATACGCTCAATCAGAGCCCCGCGACGCGCGTCATCTTGACGGCCCTCAAGACCGCCCGCCTCGCGTAAGGGCCGCGGGCCGAGGCGTCAGTTCGGGCGCTCGTTGTCGGCGACGTCGTCGTGGATCAGCGAGCGGATCATGCGAGTCATGCGCTCGTCCGACTCGAAGTCGACGGCGTCGACCTCGGCGCGGTCGGCGGCTCGGCGATGCCACGACCCGATGAAGAAGCCACCGGCCATGCACGCGGCCCCAACCAGCACCAGCAAGATGTCGAAAAGCCCCGCAGGCATGATGAGGCCATCGGAGGAAACGCACTGCAGCTTGAGCAGTGGGTCACGTGGGATCAAGTTTTTCGCTGGAAACAGAAACGGCGCATTTGCGCTAAATTGGCGGGAATGCGACACGCCCCTAGATTCGACCACGCCAGCGTCTTCGACCGGTTGGCCCGGCCTTCCAGCAAGCTCGATCCACTGCTATTGGCCGCTCTCACCGCGCTGCTGTCGGCCGCAGCCTGCACCACCGGGCAGTCGCACGCGGGCGGAGGCACCGGCGGTGAAGGGACCGGCAACGGCGGCGGCAGCACTGGCTCCGGCGGCGCCGGCGGCAGCGCCAATGGCTCGGGCGGCGCCAGCTCCGGCAGCGGCGGCCACGTCGCCGACGCGGGCAGCGATGCGCCCAGCAGCGCGGGCGGCACGGCCGGCACCGGCTGCGCCTCACTGCCGCTGTGCGACGACTTCGAGAGCGGGACGCTCAACACCTCGCTCTGGACCATCGTCAATGGAAACAGTACGTCCGCGGGCTCCGCGACCATCGACACCATCGGAGCCCACGGCTCGGGACACTCGGTCAAGGTGATGAGCAACGACCGGGTCTATCTTCGCAACAGCACGGTGATCGGCATGTTGGGACCCGTGGCACACGTCCGGTTCTACGCGCGCTTCATGGCGGCCCTACCCGCGAACCACGGGGCCATGGTCGTCACTCACCCGGTGCCGGCCGATCAGTACACACAGAGCAACGAGCTGCGGTTCGGTAGCCAGGACGCCGTGTTTCACTGGAACACCGACAGCGACGTCAATATCCCCGTCGTAGGGCCGGGCGACTCCACCAGCGTCGGCGTCACGGCCAATACCTGGTACTGTTTCGAGCTGACGATCAACACCAGCAACGGGCACCTGAACGTCTCGGTCGATAGCAATGATATCGCGGGATTGACCGAGGACGGCGTTGCCACCCCGAACATCGACCAAGACTGGGTCGGCAGCACTGCGTCTCTGATGCACTACACCGCGCTCGCCGACGTCAATTTCGGGTGGGCCAGTTATGGCGCGGGCCCGATGACGATCTGGTTTGATGATGTCGCGTTGTCCAGCGCACCAATTGGCTGCCCCAACTAGCTACGGGTAGCCGATTCCAGAATTACCCCGACTTTAACTCGGGGGGTCGCTTGCGATTTTCAGGCCAGAAATTTTTCTGAGCTGCGCCGTATCCTGCTTGCGACTTTCAAGTTGGCGGGCTCTTATCGAGCGGTGGGCGGGCTGTTGGCGTCCCCCGGAAACCCCTCACGAACGGACGGACTCATGAGGAAATTGTACGCGACTCGCTCCCGGTCTTCTGATGCGCTCCGGGTCCTCTTCGCCCTTGGCGTAGCGGCCGGCTGTGCGCCCCAGACGGACGCTCCCACGCCCGACGTGGTCGGCCTCGCGGCCGATCCCAGCGCGCTGAGCGGCGAGTTCAAGACCTATGTGGCCGACTTCTTCGACGGTCGGCCGGGTGAGCGCTACCACACCCTGCTCCAGGCCAACGGCCAGGAACTGCGCCTCAATTTCGACAGCGAGCCGTCAATTCAGAACGGGCAGCACATCTACATCCGCGCTGAAGCCATGGCCAACCAGGCCATGCATGTCAGCCAGTTCGACCTCGGCCCCGCGCTGGCCGGGCGCACCAGCGCGCTCGAGGGGGATAACCCCGACCAGATCGCGGCGCCAGCCAGCGACACCTACGCGATCGTGCTCGTCGACCTGGGCGCGGGCGTCAACATGACGGCGGCCCAGGCACAGGCCCGTTTGAACGGCGCCGGCACTAACGGGACCACCGGGTCCTTCGCGCAGTACTACGCGGAAAGCTCCTACGGCAAGTACACGGTCGCTCCGACCAGCACGGTCTTCGGCCCGTTCCCGTACACGATGACTGCCTGTGCCAACGCCGACACCTCGGCGATGGCGACCGCGATGGACGCGCTGATCCCGGCCGGCTTCAACCACGTCATCATGTACTTCAATCAGACCAACCTGTGCGCCTTCGGCGGCCTGGGTGAAGAGGGCTCGTCGGTCCGGCCGTCGAAGCACACCTGGATGAACGGCTCGCTCGGCTGCGTGGTCCTGATGCAGGAGCCGGGGCACAACATCGGTCTGATGCATGCCAACCAGATCAAGTGCGGCACCAGCACCTTCTCCACCACGCCCGCCACGGCGTGCACCATCACCGAGTACGCCAACTCGATGAGCACCATGGGCAGCGGCTGCAAGACGCTGAGCGGCTACGAGCGCATGTACGAGCAGTGGATGAACGGCTGCAACGCGGTCAAGGTTCCCGGCAGCGGAACCTTCAACCTGATGCCGCTCGAGAATCCCTGTGGCGGCGGTATCCAGACCCTGCAGGTCCCCTTCCCGGCGGTTCTCCCGGTCAGCGATCCGCAGGCGGGGGCCAACACGGTGGTCAATCTGCGCAACTACTACCTGGACCTGCGCGTCGCGGGCGGCACGTTCGACGCCTACGGCGCCACCCGCGGACAGGGCGCCGGCATCACCTTCACCGGCCCGACGGTGTTCATCTACACGAGCGATGACGTCCGCAATCCGACGATGACGACCGGCCGCGGCGGTGCCGTTACACTCACGCAGCAGAGCAGCGTCTGGACCGAACTCCTCAACACCACGCCCGCGGGCACGACGTTCACTGGCCTCACCGCAGCGGGCCAGAGCTTCGTCGACCCGGCGGGTGGCCCGACCATCACGCTGAATGCGATCAGCGCGACCGGCGCGGTGGTGCAGATAACCAACGGGATGGGCGTGACCACGGGGCCGACCTGTCTCGACGGCACGACGCCTCCGACCTCGGGCTCTGCGATGGGCGCGACCACCTGTGGCCCGGTCACCACCTCCGATGGCGGCGTCGTCACCGGCCAGGGCGGTGCGCCCGGCTTCGACGCGGGCGCCGGCGCGGGCGGCCGGACGGGCGCGGGCGGCACGACCGGCGGCACGGGCGGCAAGCCGGGCACCGACGCCGGTACCGTCACCGGCACCGGTGGCAACACCGGAACCGCCGGCAGCACCGGCACCGCCGGCACCACCGGAACCGGCTCGGGTGGCGGCGGCGGCCCGATCGGCACCGGCGGCTCGGGCACTGGGACGGGCGCTGGCGGCAGCAAGGGCCCGGGCGAGGGTCCAGGCGGCGTGTCGGGTGGCTGCGACTGCAGCGTCCCGTCGGGCGAGGCGCCGGCGTGGGCCAGCCTCTTCGGCGCGATCGCCGTCGTCCTTCTGCGCCGGCGTCGCCGCGGCATCCACTAAACGACCCCGTCAGCCGATCCGCTTCGCCTGGGTCTCGAACAAAACGCCGGGGAGCTCTGCTCCTCGGCGTTTTGCCGTTTGTGCGGGCAGTCACTCCTGGATTCCGACGAGAAGAAGCGCGCGTAGCGTAGTCAACCCCGCGCCGCTTTTGATACACTGCCGGCTTCAGCGACGCTGGAGGATCAGTGAAGCAGCTCGCGTACGTGAGACGATCGCCCTTTCGGGCTTTGGTCGGGCTGACGGTCGCGCTCGTGATCGGACCGCCCGCGGCAATCTTTCGATCAATCGCCTGGGCACAGGGCGCCGCCCACGACGAGACGGGCGCCCTGACCGCTACCCCCGCCGAGGCGGCGGGGAAGACGCCGATCGAGAAGCAGTTCGCTGGCACCTACGCCGAGTTCGACACCTTCGTCGGCAGCGGCACGTTCTACCGGCGCTACAGCGATCCCTACATCTCGAACGCTCTCTACCTCAAGCCGGTCTATCATCTGCCGACCAAGCGCGACGTCACACTGAACGCGCGCCTCTACGTCGAGGTCGAGTACACCCAACCCGACAACCCGGAGGCGCGGCGCTTTTACCCGCTCGACCCCTGGTTCTGGCTGGCGGCGAAGAATCTCTACACCGAGCCGCGCTCGCGCATCCGCTTCGGCGGCCAGGCGCGCCTGGTCCTGCCGCTGTCATACGAGAGCCGCTTCCAGCACCTACTGGCCGGCGTGGGCGTCGGCGCCAATGCAACACGGGAAACGGAGTTCGGCCGCCCCGACGCCAAGGGCAAACGCTGGGGACTCTCGGTCACGCTGGCGTTCGTCGGAGTGAAGAACTTCAACACCAGCGTGCTCCGCGGCAACGGCCCCGGCGACACGACCGGCTGCATGAGCGCGCCGCCCGCGACCACCGAGTCCAGCGCCGCCGAGCCAGGCGCCGCCAGCTCCGATCGCTGCGGTGGGCCGCTCAACACCAACGTCAGCCTGCTGAGCGCAGCCAGCGTCAACGTCACACGCGGCCGCTGGGCCGCCGGTGCGACGCTGTACCTAATCAACAACTTCCGCTACACCGCGCCCATCGACGCGTTCTCGTCGACGAACACGCCGCTCGGCCGCGAGGATCTGACCTGGGGCATTCTCACGCTCGCCTATGAGATCCGCCCGCACGTTTCCGTCGCCGTAGGATTGTCGAGCCAGCAACCGGCGCTCGACACACGTTATCGATATCCCCGCTTCCCATTCTTCGACTTCTCTGGCACCAACGCGAACGACTACACCCAGGCCTTCGCAGGCATCACTGGAACGATCTAGGAGAGCTCCATGAACCGGTCGCTGCTCAGGATCACATTCGCATTGGGAGCGACCGCGCTCGCGCAATCGCTAGCCGGGTGCGCCGGTCAGGGCGACATCGACCGCACGCAACCCGACAAGATCGACAAGTCGATGTTCTTCCAGGCCGACGGCAAGACGTCCAAGATCTTCTACTACCGGCAGACCTACGTCGAGCGTGCCGCCGACCAGCGGCTGGGCGTTCGAGGGCACGATGGGGAACCTGGACAAGATCCGCTTCGAGATCCAGCAGAAGTACCTCTCGGCTACCGCGCCTACGACTACGTCCCCGGCTCCCAGAACCCGCTTCACGAGCGGCGGCAACAACACCGACACGCCGCTGGTGGTGTTCAAGCATCACGTCGCACTTCGACGTCAAGCGCGAGTACAACCCCGGCACCGGCGAGCAGACCAACGTCATCAGCGAGAACACCACCGATCGCCCCTGGTACCAGCGCCAGTTCATGCGCGTCGACTGGTCGACGAACCTGGTCGACGTCGAGCCCGCCGGGCATGTCGACGTCCGGGCTGCTTCATGCCGACGACGCGCACGCCGATCAACGACTACGACAGCGAGAGCGGCAGCGGCCCGATCCGCGATCGCCCGATCTGACGCCGACTACCTCGACTTCACGGTCCAGGAGATCCGCACGCCCGACCTCGACGCCTGCTTCGCAGCTCTTCGACCCGGGCATCGACGACGGCGGCCGTGGGACTGCGGCGCCGGCGCAGCTCAAGGTCCGCCACTCGTTCCTCGCGGTGAAGCCCTCGACCTACGAGCCGCTCGACTACCCCGACCGCCAGCCGCTGCTCGACGACAACGGCAAGCCGATCCGCCTGCCGAACGGCGTCGTCCCCTGCACGACACAGGTCCAGCTCGCGGCAGGCCAGTACAGCGGCGCCGACTGCTCGCCGGCCGGCGATGGACGAGTTCGCGAAGTTCGGCTTCTTCCGCACGGTGCGCCAGACGTACGACCCGCAACTACGGCGCGACCGAGCACCGGCCGGCAAGTACTACGCGAACCGCTGGAACATCTGGCGGACAAGACGGCGCGGCGCTCGGCCGACTCGGCGTGCAGCTGCGCCCGGACCGTGAGCGACGACGGCCGAGCCATCGTCTACTACACCAACGTCGAGTTCCCCGACGATCCGGATCTGTTGACGACGGCGCAGGAGGTCGTCGGCAGCTGGAACGACGCGATGAAGCAGACCGTCGTCGTCGCTGAGCCTCACGCAGCAGCAGCCAGGGCAGCATCGCACGCCGACGAACGTGCAGCAGGCGGCCGCCGAGACTGCCCGACATCTTCGTGCTCAAGAAGAACTCGTGCAACCTCGCAGGGCGTCAAGGACCTGGCCGGCAAGCACCAGGACGTGGCCGACGCGGTCGAGAACGCCACCGGCGATCAGCGTCGACAACCTCGACAAGACGGCAACCTGCGCACGACCTGCGCCGCGCTGGAGGCCTGGCGACGCAGAACCTGGCCGACGGCGACGCCAAGAAGTTCACCTGGCAGCGCAACGGCGACCTCCGCTACTCGTTCTTCTACTGGGTCGATCGACCCGCAGCCGACCGGCCCGCTCGGCTACGGCCCGTCGTCGGCGGATCCCGAGACCGGCGAGATCATCTCGGCCGTCGCTCTACATCTACGGCGCGGCGCTGAACACCTACGCGCAGTTCGCGGCCGACACCGTCGAGCTGCTCAACGGCCAGATCTCGACCGACGACCTGCTGTCGGGCAAGACCATCGCCGACGTCCTGCAAGCAGACCGCCACGGCGCGCGCCAGCGCGCGACGCGCTGCCGCTCACGCCCGAGGCCAAGGCGATGGCGACGGCGATGCTCAGCCGCGCCGCGGGCGGACAGGGCCGCCTCGTGCCCATGCCCGTCCCGGGCGGCCAGCCGACCACGAAGATCGACGCCCATCAAGGGCACCGCCGTCGAGAAGCAGATGATGACGCCGGACATCCTCGCCGCGTTCGGTGCCTACGAGCCGAATCTGGCGACCGGACAACCAGCTCTCGACGCCCAGATCGTCGACCAGCGCGTCGCCCGCCAACTGGCTGTCCAGCGAGCGCGCGCAAGGCGGCGCGCGCGTCGCGCTTCCAGACGCTGGCCACAACCCCAACGGCTGCATGTACATGGAGCGAGTTCGCCGACGACGCCATCATGGGCACGCGCGCTCGACTCAATGGCCAAGCCTGCCCGCGGACGAGATCTACAAGCAGCTGCGCGTCGCGATCTTCCGCGGCGTCGCCGAGCACGAGATGGGCCACACCATGGGCCTGCGCCACAACTTCGCGGGCTCGAGCGACGCGCTCAACTACGTCGACGAGTACTGGAACATCCGCGCCAGCCTGCCCGCAGGACCAGTGGGCCGACCAACCAGCATGCAGCGAGTACCAGTACTCGACGGTCATGGACTACGGCGCGCGCTTCAACACCGACGTCCACGGCCTCGGCAAGTACGACTACGCCGCGATCCGCTTCGGCTACGGCCAGCTGGTCGACATGATCGCCCAACGTCGACGACGAGTCGGCGTCAGCTCTCAGCGACGACATCTTCTTCGACGACTACACCAACATCCCCGACGCTGGTCGGCGGCGTCCAGAACATCAACAACGATGGCGACGTGCGTCGTGCGCTACCGGTCGCTCAGCGACGTCACGCGCGCGGGCTACCTGGATCCCAGCTCACCGGGGCGGCATCCTCGTCACGCCCGAGCGGCCGTACAAGTTCTGCTCCGACGAGTTCATCGGCAACCTCGACTGCAAGCCCTGGGACGACGGCGCCAACCAGGCGGAGATCGTCAACAACACGATCGATCAGTTCAAGAACTACTACTTCTTCAACGCGTTCAAGCGCGAACCGCCTCACCTGGAACATCAACGACTACATGAACCGGATCAGCGATCGCTACTTCGCGCGCTACACCGAGGCGTTCCAGTTCTACTACTTCTTCGGCAACGCGTTCGCGGGCAGCTTCCTCAGCGACGATCTGCCAGCGCGCGTCGATCGACTCGCTCAACGCGCTGGGCGAGATCCTGGAGACGCCCGAGCCCGGGCTGCACTGCGCGACGGCGCTCAACCCGAACGTGCTGGTGCTGCCCGACGCCGACCGGACCCAACTCGTGCGTCAACGGCACCGGGTTGCACGTCGACTTCGGCGCCGGCAAGCCGTACTTCATCGCCTTCAGCGACGACTACTACTACCGCATCACGCGCGCCGGCTCGCTGTACGAGAAGCTGGCGGCGCTGCAGGCGCTGACCACGACGCAGTCGCGGTTCTTCCGCGTCGACACCTTCGCCGACGCCAACCAGTACTCGATCAACTACTACCGCATCTTCAAGGACCAGATGCTGAACCTGATCTCGGGCGTGATCCGCAACGACCCGTCGACCTACGGCGGCTACGTACGACGAGGGGCGTGTTCACGCCCACGCCGGTCGTCGACCTCAACACCTACGGCAAGGTGACGTACCCGCCGCCGATGTACATGCAGGCGGGCACCCCGCGCGTCGACACGCCGGTGAACAAGACGATCCAGTACTGGGCGCTCGGCTTCATCCTCGCCAACCTCGAACTCGACCTGGGACTACACGCTCGACATCTCGAACTACCTCAACGTGACGGTCAAGGGCGCGATCGACGACGTCACGTACGATCCCAGCATCACGGTCAAGGAGTTCACCCACCCGCAGTCCGGGCAGGTCTACCGCGCGCCGGTGCTCGACCCCCAGCGCGCAGGCGATCGGCGTCCAGGTCATCGACGAGCTCAACACCATCGCCGGCACGGCGGGCGTCACCGGAACCATCCCGACGAAGTTCGGCGCGCAAGACGCGCAGGGCACGCCGTTTCCCGACTGGCAGACCGCCAAGGCCAACCTCGACGCCGCGCAGACCGCGGGGGATCAGGCCAACTATCAGACGGCGCAGTCGATCTTCCAGTACGTCGACTACCTGCTCGCGTACCGCGTCGACTTGCTCAACGACATGAGGAATTTCAGGCGGGCGTTCGGGTATTAGCGAACGTCGCCTCTCGCAAGGCCTGCCCTCTTCCCGGCCCTCCCCCGCAGACGGGGGAGGGTGACTCGCTGAAGCGCCGCCCCATCCGGTCCCCTCCCCGCGTCCGCAGGGGGAGGATTAGGGAGAGGGGTCCGGCAATCCTCACCCGATGACCCGCAGCCGCACGGGCTGCCCCTCCAACCGCGACGTTATCGGGTTGGCGAACGGGTGGATCGGGAAATCCTGCCCCTTGGCGTAGATCTTGTGGCGCCCGTTCTTCTTGTACCACTCGGCCACCGTGGCGTTCTGGAGCATCTTCTCGATGATGTTGCGCCAGCCGACGCCGGTGTTGTACGCGCAGAAGGAGATCTCGCCCATCTGCGTGCCGTAGGGGATGATGCACATCTCGGTGCGGCGGAAGTCGTAGTTGAACAGGTCCTGGAACCACATGCCGGCGACGAAGAGCACGCGCCACTCGAACTCCTTCGCGTCGGTCTCGGACGCGCCGACGCGGCCCCCGCGCGCGCCGGTCTGCGACAGCAGTTGCTTGACCAGGTCCGACAGCGAGTAGCCCGGCGGCGCCTGCTCGGGCCGATAGTTCTTGGCCAGCGCCAGCGTCAGCTGCGCCACCGTGAGCGGCTTCGGCTGCGCGGCGTCGGTGATCGTGCCGAATGTCATCGAGTAGCCCCTCCATGTCGAGGAACTCGCGTCAGCGGGACGATCTGCCGGGTCTTCTTGTTGACCATCAGGATCGTGCCGATGCCGCAGTTGGGGTGGCAGCCGCACTTCATCGAGCCCCAGTCGGCGCGCTCGCCCATCAGCTGATCGACCAGGTCGGAGAACGGCCCCAGCGCCGAGAGCGGAAACCAGTCGCGCATCGGCTCGGTGATGCCGGTCTGCGCCTTCACGTCGTGCGCCAGGTGCGACAGCGTGTAGCGCTGCCGCGTGCGCGTCTCGTCGTCGATGTCCTCGTCGCGGCCGGTGAACGACACCGGCTGGAACGAGACCACGGTGATCTTGTCGGGATTCTCGACGGCGAACTGCAGGATCTTGCCGACCTGGTCGTTGTTGACGCCGTTGACGACGGTCACCACCAGGATCACGTCGATGCCCGCCGCCGCCAGCTCCTCGATGGCGCGCAGCTTGACGTCGAACAGGTTGCCGATCTTGCGGTGCGCAGTTGGCCTCGTTGCCGATGCCGTCGAACTGCAGGTAAGCCATGCGCAGGCCGGCCTCCTTCGCCTCCTTCGCGAAGCCCGGCTCCTCGGCGAAGCGCAGCCCGTTGGTCGCGCACTGCACGGCGAAGTAGCCGATCTTGCGCGCGTAGCGGATGGCGTCGAGGAAGTGCGGCGACAGCGTCGGCTCGCCGCCGGAGAACTGCACCGACATCTGCCGGCGCGGCTTGATCGACATCGAGTCGTCGAGGATCTTCTGCACCTCCTCCCAGCGCGAGCTCGTGCACGAAGCCGACCTGGTTGGCGTCCATGAAGCAGGGATCGCACATCATGTTGCAGCGGTTGGTGAGATCGACGGTCAGCACCGAGCCGCGGCCGTACTGGATCGTCGAGCGTGCCGTGGTCGCGCAGCGGCGTCGGCGGCGCCTTGAAGTCGCGCCCCGGATAGAGCCGCTCGATGCGCGCGAGCCATGCGGGATCGATCGCCATCACGTCGGTGAACGTGCCGTGCTTCTCGCACGTCTTCTTCATGACGATCTTGCCGTCCTCCTCGAGGATCTCGCGCCTTGATCTCGCCGGGCTTGCCGTCGATGAGCTCGCTCAAGCTCGGCGTGCCGTCGAGGATCTCCGTGCGCACCTCCTTCACGCAGCGCGGGCACAGCGAGTCGGTGGTCGCGCGGCCAGCCGAGTTGGGGAACGTCCGCTCCCGCCGCTTGAGCAGCGGCGCCGGCGCCCACGCCGGTTGCACCGACGGACGCTCGAACCTGGCGTTGTAGTACTTGACCGCTGGCCACGCCGCCCTCGCCGTCTTCGCCGCCAACTGCTCCAGGGAACGAATCAACTTCATACCCAATTCCTCCTGCTACTACACGTGGTCTTCAACCGACGCGCTTGCTCCGCATCATTTGATAGAGAACGGGAAGCGCGAAGATGAGGGGGTGACGCCGCTGCCGCTCGGTGAGCGACACCTGATTGCCCGAACGAGCGAGCTTCTGCAGCAGGTAATCCAGCCACCCGTCGTACGTCGCCAGATACTTCGGCCACCGCAGATACGCGCGCCGTCGCGACCGGCGCAGGCAGCGCTGTAATTCTTGGTCATCGGCGGCCACGCCGGGCGGCAGGTGAAAGTTGCCGTTCGGCGATGCGTCGATCGGCGTGGCGCCGAACGCACCGAGCAACGCGCGGCCAACGGCGCGGTAGTAGTCGCGCTCGACGTCGAGGAGAGCCGCGATCTTTCCGGGTTCGACGATGCGGACCTCGGCCTCATAGGACAGGCCGAGCAGCGCCAGCAGGAAATCATCGAGAGCGACCGCGCCGTCGAACCGCGCCAGGGTGAGGCGCGCCATTGTTTTCAGCGCCGCGCGCCTGGCGTCGATGATCCGCTGGCGTGCCTGCGGATCCCGCGACCAGACCAGCGCCACGCGCTTGGAGAGCCGGCCGCACAGGTGCAGATCCTTTGCAGTGACCGCGGTTTGCGACGCGAGTTGCCGCTCGGTCACCACCGAAACCTTGGCGAGCGCGCCGCCCTCGCGCAGGCCAGCCGCGTCTCCGACGCGCAGGCGATGCACTGCAGGCGGGAGGACCGCACCCCAGAACCGATCGCGCGGGCGCCGATACCAGGCGCGCAAGCTGTCGACCACGGCGATGAAATCGGGTTGGCTGGTCTGGTCGCGCGTGGCGTTCCATAGCACCGACCCGTAAAGCAAGATCGCCTGCACGCCACGCTCCGGCGGAAACGTCAGCGTTGACAGGAACGGCCCTGAGATCTGCGCAGCGCCGGACACCGTGAGCCCAGCCTCGAGCAGCGCGGTCAGCTCTTCTTCGGCCCCGACGGGCGATCCGATTGAACCGTTCACGTCGAACCTTGCTTCAGGGAAGGCGAAAAGGAACAACTGAGGAAAAATTCATTCGATCTCCGTTTAGCGCCGGTTGATCGATCGTCAAGGTGGAACATGAGTCCACCCGACTTCCGATCTATTCGCCTCCTTGACAGCATCTGGCACTCTCTTCACCCTAGGATTCATGGCTGGGAGAGGAACGCGCGTCGGTGTGCGCACCGCTACCCGTGACACCTTGCTCGCGGCGGCCGAACACGTCTTTGCCGAAAAAGGAATCGACGGCGCGCGTATCGAGGACATCGCAGCGCGCGCTCGAGTGGCCGTGGGCACGATCTACAATTACTTTGGTGATAGTGCGCAGCTACTCAAGGCCCTGATCAATCAACGCCGGAAAGAACTGCTCTCACGGCTCGATCAGGCGACGGCGGACGCGAGGCGCGGGCGCGCACCCTGGTCAGGCCAGGTCGAGGCGTTCATCAGGATCACCCTCGATTTCACGCGCGAGCACCACCGGTTCTACGCAATTCTCATGCAGTGCGAGAGCCGCACGATCTCGCCGGCGATCGGAGGCGTGAGCGCCGAGCTCTACAATCGCGCCGAGGCGCTCGTGCAGCGCGGCGTGCGCCTGGGGCTGGTGCGTGAAACCGATGCCTCGATCCTTCCCGCGATGCTCGTCACGATGTGCCGGGCTCCGTTGCTGCACCTACGGTCGAAACCGGGTGCGGCGTGGACCGACGACCTCAGCGACCAGATGCTGCGCTTCTTTGGCGCGGTGGTACGGAGTGAACCCGACCCCGAGCACAAGCGCGATCGGCAGCGAGACGATGAAGGTCAGCGGCGGACTTTGGGCCGGCCGGTCTGGAAGGCGCTGATCAAGGCCTCGAAGCCGAGGCGCCAGAGCCGATAGTCGAGGGGAAGCTGCGCGCGCGTGCCGGCCGTTGCCGCCTGCTCGATAGCGTGCTCGACCCGCCGCGCGAACGCGCGATCGCGGCTGAAGACGTCCAGCTCCTCGTAGCCGTCGTGCGAGAGCCGTGTGAAGTTGGTCGACCCCAGATCGACCCACTCCCCGTCGCCGACGATCGCCTTGCCGTGAACCATCGTCGGGTGCAGCACCAGGCGCAGGTTCTCGGGGCTGCCGGTCCGCCGCAGGATCTTGGCGCACGTGAACAGGTTCAGGTCGCCGCCCACGTCGGCGCGCGCCGCGGTCAGCAGCGTCACCGCGACGCCGCGCTTGACCGCCTGGCAAAGCGCCTGGGTCGCCGCGGGATCGCCGAGGTACGCCATCGCGATCGTCAACCGCTTGCGTGCCCCCGCGATCAGGGCCAGGCGCTGGTCGGCCAGCGATTCACCGGTAAGGACGTTACCCCGGGACGAGTGGAGGAGGTAGTCGAAGCGGTTCATCGCGTCGAAGCGGGCGCGGCCCGCATAGCGCTCGCCCAGACGGTGGACGGCGTCGCGGCCGACGATCTCCACCATGAAGTCGACGTTCACGTCACGGAAGTCGTCGCCGATCCCCATGCCACCCAGGATCACCGCCTGGTCGTCGAACACGAACAGCTTGGCGTGGTCGAAGCGCTTGCTGATCTCGATATGGACGTTGGGGTGTCCGAGTAGCCCCTCGGCGAGCACGCTCGGCCTCTGGCGCAGGGAGCCCCAGCGCCCGTAGAACGCCATGAGGCCCCAGAGCTGCCAGCGGGCTTCGAAGTTGATCTTCTTGTGGAAAAAGCTCTGCTTCGTGCCGGCGAGGTGTTCGTAGAAACCGCCGAGCCGGTCCTTGCGGATCGTGACCTGAACGCCCCGGTCGGCCGCCGCCAGCAGCGCGCGGGCGAGCGACTGCCCGGTGTCGTCGTCGCGCCATTCGAAGCAGCGAATCTGGATGCTGCGGCGAGCGTGCTCGATCCGACTCAGGATGCGCGCAAACGCGACCACCCCACCCGACAGAAGCTCGATGGTAGGGGTAGGGTTTGGTTCGGAGGCGGGAAGTGGAAAACTGGTCAGGGACATCCCGGGGCCGGCCAATCTAACGTAGGCCGCCCAACGCTGCAATCAATGCCCAGAGGAGGGGCTGACTCGGGTCGGCATCGGGACATCACCGGATCTCGACGTCGAAGGGAAGGCGGGCCTGGGGGCCGCCGCTCGCGGTCAGCAAGGGGGCCAGCACGCGGAGCAGCGCGCGCCCCGCGGCGGTGGCCGACCCGGGCGCCCCCGACGCGGCCAGCAGCGCCGCGGCTGCCTCCGCCGCCGTCGGAGGGCGCTCGGCGGCGCCGGATTCGCCGGCGGCGTCGTCTTTGCCGTCCTCGGGGTCGGTGTCCACCGGGCCGGCCAGCGCCTTCACCGCGGCGATCCCCAGCGCCTTCTCGACGATCGTCGAGCGCGGCCGCGGCCAGACCACCAGCTCCGGCAGCGCGCCCCCCTCACCTCGCAGGCGCGCCATCTCCGCCGTGCGCTCGATCGCAGGGATCAGACCTCCGGTGATATCGACCAGTCCCAGCCCCAGCGCCTGGGCGCCGGTCCAGACCTGACCGCGACCAAGCTCGTTGGCGCGCTCGGCGGTCACCCCCTTGGCCTTGCGCCCGTCGCCGACTGTGGTCAGGAACAGGTCGTAGAGGTAGCGGATCTTCTCCTCGACCAGCTTGCGCTCCTCGGCAGTCCAGGGGCGATACGGCGACAGCAGATCAGCGTGCGCGCCGCGGCGAAAGGTCTCGACCGAGATGCCGACGTTGGCCAGGATCTTCTGCACGTCGACCTTGAACGAGAAGATGCCGATCGACCCGGTGATCGTCGACGGCTCGGCGAAGATCGCGTCGGCCGGCGCCGAGATATAGTAGCCGCCCGAGGCGGCGTAGTCGGCCATCGATACGACGACCGGCTTTCCGGCGGCGCGCACGCGCGTGATGGCGCGCGCGATCACGTCCGAAGCGAATGCCGAGCCGCCCGGGCTGTTCACGCGCAGCACGACGCCGGCGATGGACGGGTCCTTTTTGCACTGCTCGAGCGCCGCGACCAAGCTGTCGGCGCCGGCCACCGCGCCGAGCGAAAACGGAAGCTGCTGGCTGTCCGAGTCGACGATCGTACCGTCGACGAGCAGGACGGCGAGCCGCCGGTTCTTCCAGGCCCGCGGATGCACCGGCGACGAGTCGATCCCGTGCACGGCGATCCCCGGATGTCCCGACGCCTGGCCGAGGTAGACGCCGAGCTCGCCTTCGTCGCGCACGGCGTCGACGAGCCCTTCGGTCTGCGCCTCTGTCGGCGTCAGCCCGCCGCGATCGATGAGCGCGCGCACCTTGGCCTCGGCCAGCTCGGCGCCGCCGCCCGAACTCCGGCGGGCGCGCGTGCGCCCCTCGGCGATCGCCGCCACCAGACGATTGAACACGTCGTCGAGCAGGCGGTTCTTGTTGTCGCGCACCGGCGCCGACTGCTGGTTCAGGATGAACGGCTCCATCGCGCCCTTGAACTCGGCGATGCGCACCAGATCGACGGAGACGCCCAGGCGATCCATCACGTCCTTGTAGAACGTCGCATCCTGCGAGATGCCGTTCATCGCGACGCCGCCCGCGGGATGGATCACGATCTGGTCGCACGCGCTCGCCAGGTACATCTCGCGCATCGCCGGATAGACGACGTAGGCGTAGACCTTCTTGCCGCGCGCGCGCAACGCCGCCAGTAGGTCGCGCACCTCCTCGATGCGCGCGAGCCCGAGCTCGAGATCCTCGATCTTGAGCAGCAACCCGGCGACGGCATCGTCGTTGGCCAGCGCGCGTAGCTGGACGGCCAGCGCCAGAAAGTCGCGATCGGAGTGGATCTTGGCCAGGTCGACGCGCTGGATGTGGCGAGAATCGGCCAGCGCCCCGAAGCGGTCGCCGCTGATGCGCAGGAAGACGCTGCCGCCCCACGCGTCGCCGCCGGAAGCGGCGGTGCGTAGCCGGCGGAGCGCGCCGCCGCCGCCCAGGTGATCGAAGTCGAACCAGAGTCCCGCGGTCACGCGATAGTCGGCGGCGCTCGAGAGCGCGTAGTCGTGCGCGCCGGGGATACTCTCTACCTCGGCGAAGGGGCGCAGCCCGTCGCCCACCCGCGCCGACAGGCGAAAGCGCGGCGCGACCGAGCGCCAGGGCCGCCCCTCGACGTGAACGGCGGCCGCGCCGACCTCCAGAACATCGGTGCCCGCGGGGCGGATCGCGAGCTCGCCGGTCCACGCGCGTGAAAGGCCGCTCGGCTGGTTGAAGTCCTGCGCCACCACACCGAGCGCGATCCCGGGGCAGAGCCGCCAGCTGGCGCCAGCGTCGAAGGTATCGGTGCCGCCATAGGTCGACCCAAAGATGTGCGCCCAGCTGATGCCGAGACCGAATGAGCGCCCCATGCGCAACGCATAGGCGAGCTGGAACTTGGTGCGGCTGTCCAGCACCGGCGCCGCGCTCTGCCCGACGGCCTGGAGCCCGATGCCGAAGTAGCTCCGCGACCAGAGCTGCGACCCGAACAAGAGGCCGACGCCGCGGCCGGGCAGCGCGGCGTCGCTCGACGAGGGATTGCCGACCAGCACCAGGCTCGAGTCGTTGAGTTGGCCGAGCTGACCCGGGTTCAGCTCGAGGGCAGACGCGTCGGCGTCGCCCGCGATGGTGCGCCAGGGGATGTAGACGCCGCGCGTGGGACCGTAAGCGTCGTCGACCTGCGCAGCGGCGGGCGAAGACCAGGTCGTGACCGCGATCGCGAGCACCGCGAGTGCGAGGAGATCCTTCCGCTCCCCCTCGCCCCCGTCCGTTAGGGAGAGGGGCCGCGGGCGCCACAACTCGCAAGGCCTGCCCTCTCCCGCAGACGGGAGAGGGGATCGGAAGTCCACGTCCGCGAATACTGATTCTGGGCCTGCCGGTCGGCATTGGGATCTCACCCGTGAGAAGAATCGGCGGAGTATAGTCGCTCTCGAGCCATGAGCCGCTGGGATCGCCCACCGGCGGGGACGACGGTCGCCGCCTTCTTCGAGAGCTGGCTGCCCGACGCCTTCGCGGCGTCGGGGCGGCACGCGCCGATCACGGCGCCGCTGGTGCGCGCGACACTTTCGGGTGCGGGCGGCGGCGCCTGGGACGTGCAGGCGAGCGAAGGCGAGCTCCGCATCGACAAGGCGGCGCGCGAGGCCCCCGACGTCTGGCTCCGGCAGTCGGCGACCGATTTCCTCACCGCGCTCAACCCCGAGCCCGATCCGGATCTCCCCGAGCTTCTTCCGCCGGGATGGAGCGCGCTCGATCTGCTCTTCCTCGACCCGCGCGACATCGAGATGCTGCGCCAGGTGAACGGCCGCATCCTCGTCGAGGTGGCGGGTCGGCGCGGCCGGCGCTGGTCATTCGACGTCGGCTTCGGCAAGGCCGGCGTCAGCGCCGGACGCCCGCGCTCGACGGTGCGTCTCGACGGCGCCACGTTCGATGGGTTGCGCAACGGCAGCATCCCACCGATGCAGCCGCTGCTCGACGGGCGCCTCAAGCTGGAAGGCGACCGCGCGCTGGCGATGCAGCTCTTGCTACTGCTCGGAAGTCGGCTGGCTCGTCGCTGACGCCGGCGCGGCCGCGGGCAGCGGCACCTTGCGGTCATCGGGCGCCGGAGCAGCAGCCGGCGGTGCGCTTGCCGCAGCCGCATCGCCCCGGATCGCCGCAGCGGCTTTTGCGTTGGCCGCCGCCGTCGCGGCACGCGCGCGCCGCGCGTCGGTCCCGCGAACATCGCTGCGCGCGCGCGAACGCGCGAGCCCGCGGCGGAGATTTCCGTCGTCGGGACGGCTCGACAGCGCCTTGGCATATTCGTCGCTGGCCGGACGGAACTCGCCCGCCGAGAAGAACGCATCGGCCAGAAATGCGTGTGCGCCGGGATCCGCCTCGGCGAAGCTCAGCGCCTTGCGCCCCCAGCGCACCGCCTCCGACGGGCGCCCCTTCGCCAGCGCCTTGCGCCCGCGATCGAGCAGCGAGCGCGCCAGCTGGCTGGTCCCCGGCGCCGCCGGGTCGAGAGCCAGCGCCACTTGATAGAGATCGACTCCGCCCTGCATGTTGCCCTGGTCGAGCTCGGCCTCCGCCCGGCGCTCCAACGCGCTCGACGCCGCCGACGCAATCCGATCGGCCTCCGGAGCGCCACCGAGCTCGCGCATCTGCTGCAAAACCGCGAGCAGCGCGGGCATCGACGCCGGCGACAGACCGGTGCCGGCGCGGCGCACGGCTTCGTTCTGCAGCGCTTGCAGTTGCGCCGCGTGCGGGTTCGCCGGCGGCGGAGCGCCCGGCTGGCCGACCACCGGCGCCCCGCGCACCGACGCGGCGGCCCCCGTGTCGACGCCGCGAATCCAGGGGAAGTTGCGGTAGACACCCAGGCTCACCGCCACGCCGAGGCTCAAGATCGCCAGCGTTCCGACCGTCCGCACCGCCAGCTCTGCGCGAGCGAGCCGGCGACCGACACCGCGGCGTCGTTGGACAGGCGCGGCGCGAGCTCGCCGGCGCCAGTCGGCGTGCCCAGCGTTGGCATGCGATCGGCCGTCGGCACACGTGGCAAGCGATCCGCCGTCGGAACACGCGGTAGGCGATCCCCCGTCGGAGTTCGAGCTCGATCGGTGGGCGGCGGCAGCACCAGCGAAGGCAGCGGCACCGCTTTCGACGGCGTCTTGGTCGTAGGCTGGCGCTCGAGATCACCGTCGGCCACGAACTCCTCGAACCGGCGTTCGACGGTGTGGTTGGCGTCGGCCCAGCGGTTGCGCAGCCCCATCGGCGTCTCGAGCCGCGCGTTGGGCTCGCGCATGTTCAGGAGCTCGGCGACCGCGCGCGGGCGGCCCCACACAATCTTGGTCAGCTCGTACTGCAGCTGCGCCATGGTCTGGTACCGTTGCTCGGGATCGGGTTCGAGCGCCCGCAGGATCGCGCGATCCAGGTCCTCGGGCAGCTCCGGTTGCGACACGCGCAGCGACTCCGGCAGCGCGTGCGCCCGCTGCGAGAGGATGTCCTGATAGGTGACGCCCTGGTGCGGCGGCACGCCCGAGATCATCTCGTAGAGCAACGCGCCTACCGAATAGATGTCGCTGCGCCGATCGACGTTGCCGGCGTCACCGCCGCCCGTCGCCATGGCCTGCTCGGGCGCCATGTACTCGGGCGTGCCCATCGCCATGCCGGGGTTGGTGAGCCGGCGCGACTTGCGGTCGATGCTGCTTGGCGATGCCGAAGTCGAGCACCTTGACGAAGTCGGCCTCGCCGTCGCGCGCGACCAGGAAAATGTTCTCGGGCTTGAGGTCGCGGTGGATCACGCCGGCCGTGTGCGCGGCGTGCAGCGCGCTGCAGATCTGCATGCCGATGCGCACCGCGCGCAGCGGATCGATGCGCCTCTCGTGCGAGAGCACGTCGGCGAGATCGATCCCGTCGAGGTGTTCCATCACGAAGTACGCGCAGCCGTCCTCGGTCGTGCCGAAGTCGGTGACGTCGATGATGTTCGGGTGCCCGATCCGCGACGCCGCGCGCGCCTCGCGCCGGAAGCGCTCCACCACGTTCTGCTGCTTCGAGTAGACCGGGTGCAGGATCTTGATCGCGACGCCCTTGCGGATCTCGACGTGCTCGCCGGCGTAGATGGTGCCCATGCCGCCCTCGCCGATCTTGCGCAGCAGGCGGTAGCGGTTCTCGATCACGCGGCCGATGAGATCGCCCTCGGAATCGAAGGGATCCGCCGGCTGGGGCGCCGGCGCCGGCGCAAAGAGCTTCTGCCGTGCCTTGAGCAAGCGCTCGCGCTCGTCGCTCTCCTCGCGGATCAGGCCGCCGTAGAGGCCGCGCAGAAACTCCGACGCGCGTTCGGCGTCGGCGTGAGGCGCGACGCGGATGATCACCTCGGACAACGCGTGGCGCAGCTCCTCGGCGGTCTGGAAGCGCTGCTCGCGATCGGGCGCCAGCGCCTTCAACACCAGCGCGTCGAGCTCGGGCGCGATCCAGGGTGCCTTGCGTGACGGGGGCTCCGGCTTGGGGTGGCGCACCAACGACAGCGCCGTCGCCGGGTCGAGATCGCTGAGCTGCATGTACTGCTGCCCGGTCAGCAGCTCCCACAGCACGATACCCAGGCTGTAGATATCGCTGCGCGCGTCGGCGACCTCGCCGCGCGCCTGCTCGGGCGCGAGATACGACGCGCGTCCGAAGACCACGCCGGGGTTGGTGTGCTCCTGCTTGAGCACGCTGCGCGCGAGCCCGAAGTCGGTCAGCTTGGCCTGACCAAAATAGCTCAGCAGAATGTTGGGAGGCGCGACGTCGCGGTGAACCAGGTGCAGGTCGCCGTAACCGTGGACGTACGACAGCGCGCGCGCGACTTCGCGCACCACGTGGAGCGCGACGTCTAGCGGGATGCGCGTGCGCGTGCGCACGCAGCGGTTCCAGAATCTCGCGCAGGTCCTTGCCCTCGACCAGCTCCATCGCGATGAAGAACTCACCGTCGACGTCGCCGGCATCGAAGGTGACAACCAGGTTGCCATGCGACAGCTTGAGCACGACCTTGGCCTCGTCGAGAAAGCGATTGGCCTTTCCCTGGTCGGCCTTCTCCGGCAGCACCTTCTTGATGACGCAGAGCTTTTCGAAGCCATCGATGTCGCCGCTGACCGCGACATAGATCTCGCCCATCCCCCCGCGCGCGAGCGGCTTGAGCAGGATGTATTTCCCGAATCTCTTTGGATAACGATCGAGCATCAGCGCAGGCTCATCGAGCCGAGAAAGTGTCAGCTAGGCGGGCAGAGCGTAGGCCGGTCGAAATCAGAGAGTTTAACAGGGTCGCTTGGAGTCGGCGGACTCCAAAAGCCCCTTCGAAGCGAATCTTATCCGAACCAATTCAAACTTTTGGTGGGATCTGGTGCCTGGTTGGCGGCAGTTCTTGCAAGGCGAGCTCTGGGCCGAGGTTGCCCATCGGGGTCGTGCCAGCGCGCCGCGATCCGTCACGTCGGTGAACGCCGATCGACGCGCAACGGCGATCCAGTCCGTCTTCGACGGAGGCCGTCATTCTCATAGGCGGACGCCTCGAAACGACGCGCCGCCGGCGGGGTCATTCTCCGATCTCGATGGCAGCAGCGACGGCCGCGTCGCGCAGGCGCCGCACCCGGCCCGGATCGGGCGCCACCACTGACGAGGGAGG
The DNA here is from genome assembly GCA_963711305.1 of uncultured Pseudomonadota bacterium. Classification (GTDB taxonomy): domain Bacteria; phylum Myxococcota_A; class Polyangia; order Fen-1088; family Fen-1088; genus DASRQZ01. The sequence goes on along the minus strand of CAVQDT010000009.1, from coordinate 144,233 downwards.
CAACGACGAACGGACCCGCTCCAGGCGGCGCGGCGGGCCTCGGGACGGTCCTCGTTGGGATTCGGAAGCGCCGAGCGCTGGCAGTTCGGACCAACCGTCCCAGCGCGCGGGCCGCGAGGTGGCGAACGGCTGGGTAGTCGTCGTTGGCCATTGCGTCCAGCAACAAGCCGGACCGCACCGCGAGCGCGGACGGAGCGGCGGGCGCTCGAGTCCGGCCCAGCGCATCGGCGGCGACCGCGCGCTCGATGGGATCCCCCGCAAGCAGTTTGCCGAGCGGTCCCGAAAGGGCTGCGAGCCCGGCGGCATCGGCCGCTGATGCTGGAGGAGTGTCGCGGCGGCCCCACCAACGTTGCACGGCCTCCGCGGCCCACGCCGGCGTCTCGTCGACGTGACAGCCGGTACAGGCATCGGGGCGCCCGTACGCGGCGGCGCGCGCCGGGTCGGGCACTTCGATGCGGTGGCTGCGATGGACGTCGAGCACGCCGTACACCACGCGCGGCATGTGACAATCGACGCAGGTGACCCCAGCAGCCGTGGCGGCGGCGCCACCGCCCGCGCTGTGATGGCTGTGGTGCGCGCGCGCCTCGAGCGCGGCGAAGCTCGCGGTGGCAGCCGATGCAGGCGCCGTCGGCGACGGCGGACGGGCGCAGCTGTCCGCGCGGATCGCCGTCGTGCATGCCGTGGCAGCTCGTGCAGGTCAGCGTCCCGCGCTGCGTGCAGGGCGACTGCAACAGGCCCTGGTACTCGTAAGCGGTCAGGCGCGCGGTCCCGTCGGCCCAGAAGCGCGGCGCGAACGGCGCGCGCGCCGCGCCCATCGGCGTGTCCTGCCAGAGCGGCGCGCTCCACAGCGCCAGATCGTCGCCGGGAACGAAGGGATCGCCGGCGTCGAGAAAGCGATCGATGTGATCGGCGATGCGCTGGCCGTGGCAGCGCCCGCACAGATCGGCCGCGCGCGCCGGCGACGAGCCGCGACGGATTCACGATCGTCGGGTCGCCGTGCCCACCGAGGTGCAAGACATAGCGGCGCACGGGATCGGCGTTGGCGCGCGCGTGCGCCGCGCCCGGGCCATGACAGGCCTCGCAGGCGATCCCCATCTCGGCGACCTCGGTGCGAAATGCGCCGCTCACTTCGTCGCGGCCCGGGTTGGGCGCGACGTTGTGACAGAAGACGCAGTTGTCATTCCAGCGCGTCACGTGACGCGCATAGTCCGGACCGCCGAGGCGCGCGAGCCCGCCGACGAAGGTTTGCAACGAGTCGACCCGCGCCGGAGTCATTTGCGGTCCCCTCCCCCCGTCTGCGGGGGGAGGGTTAGGGAGAGGGGTCCGCGGACCGGCGAGCCCTGCAACTTGCAAGGTCGCCCCTCTCCCTAACCCTCCCCCCGCAGACGGGGGGAGGGGATCGAAGGAGATCTCGGACGCCGGATCCGTTCCCTTTCCGCGAAGAGGAACGCGCCGTTCATGTGCAGCCAGCGTTTCTCCTCGACGTGGTAGGCGACCGGCAGCCGGTACTCCGCGTCTCCGATGCGCGTCAGGTACTGCTGATAGCGGCGCGATCCGATCGCGCGCGACACGATCGCGGTGACCGGGGGCGCGCCGGACCGCGCGTCCGCCGCGGTGAACGTCATGCGAAACGCGCCGCTCGCGTCACGATCCATGCGCGCGTCGACGCCGGCGTGGCGATAGCGCGCGCCCGAGAAATCGCCGAGCACCGCGCCCGGGTTTCGCGCGGAGGCGTCCTGGGTCATCGTGCGATGAAACGTGCGATGCCAGCTGCGGTAGTGCTCCTCGTGACAGCGGCGGCACGCGGCCGATCCGACGTAGGCCTGGCCGTGCAGATCGCGCTCGGTCGCGAGATCGACGGCGACCGCGCGACGCTCGGCGCGCAGGAGCACCAGGAGACAGCGCCACAGCGAGCGCGCAACTTCCAGCGAAGGCCAGCCGCTTCAACCTGGCGGCTACGCTACATCCGCTTGTTGGCCAGGGCCAGGCCGCTGCGCGCGCTCGGGTTCTTCGGGTCGAGCTTCAGCGCGCCCTCGTAGGCCTTGGCGGCCTCTTTGAACTGGTTGAGGCGAAAGTGCGCGTCGCCGAGCAGCACGCGCGCGCGCGCGCCGCCTCCGCGATCGGCGGCCCGCGTCGCCGAGCGCACCGCCTCCTCGTAGTGCTTCTCCTGGAACGAGATCTCGGCGAGGCCCGTGAGCGCCGGCCCACGGTCGCGCCGCGACTTGGACAGACGCGTGAAATCGCGCGCGCATCGGCGAACCGCTGGTTTCGCAGCAGGCTGCTCGCCTCTTCCAGTTGCTTGCGGTTGTCGGCCGCGAACCCACCGCCGCCACGCGCGGGGCGCCCCGCCCGTTGGACCGCGTCGTCGTCTCGTCGGGGTCCGACCCGGCGACCTTGCTGCTTTCGCCGTCGCCGCCGTCGCCGTCGCCGCCGGCGGTCTTCTCGGTCTCCGGCGGATCCTCGCCCGTTCTGGCCGTCGGGGTATCGATAGGCGGCAGCGGCGGCGCGGGCGGTGGCGCGAGCAACGGCGGCGGAGCGAGCAACGACGGCGGGGTCACCAGCGCGGGCGGCGGCGATGTGATCGCCACCGTACGGCCGGCGTCTTTGCTGCCGTGCTTCGACGTCGCGGCCAGCACCACCGCCCCCAGCAACAGCGCGAGCGCGCCGCCCGCCGCCATCGCGAGCCGCTTGCGCTCCCAGGCGCGCAAGCGACGGAGGATCAGCGGGCCGGCGCCGTCACGGTGATCGGGTCCGACGACGTGGGAACGGGCTCGGCGCGCGCACCACCGGCACGCGGTTGAGGCTCGCGGCCGCCAGACCACCGGCGCCCGCGACGATCGCCAGATCCTGCTCGGTGCGCGGCGGGAAGAAGCGTGCCGCGATCTGCTGGATCTCGCGCTCGAGCTCTTCCATGGTCTGCGGCCGCGCGGCCGGATTCTTGGCCAGCGTGCGCGTGATCAGCGCCTCCACCTCGGCCGGCACGTCGGTGCGCACGTCGTTGAGCGGCGCCGGCAGCGTGTTCGCCTTCTTGTTCAAGATCTCCATGAAGTTGGCCCCGTCGTAGGGCGGCTTCCCGGAGAGCATCTCGTACAAGATCCCGCCGACCGCGTAGACGTCGAGCGCGGATCGGCCGGGTGCCCGGTCGCCTGCTCGGGCGCCATGTACTCGGGCGTGCCCATGGTCATGCCGGGGTGCGTGAGCCGGCGTGACGGGCGTCCTTGGCTGCTGCTGGTCTCGTCGGCGTCGCCGCTCTTGGCGATGCCGAAGTCGAGCACCTTGACGAAGTCGCGCTGGCCGTCGCGCGACAGGATCAGCACGTTCTCGGGCTTGAGATCGCGGTGGATGACGCCGACCTGGTGCGCGGCGTGCAGCGCGCGGCAGACCTGCGCGGTGATGCACGCAGCGCGCGCGGCACCTCGAGCCGCTCCTCGCGGAAGATCATCTCGCCGAGCTCGATGCCCTCGATGTACTCCATCACGAAGAAGAACGACCCGTCGGGCGTGGTGCCCGAGTCGGTGACGTCGACGACGTTGGGGTGCGAGATCTTCGAGGCGGCGCGCGCCTCGCGCTTGAGCCGCTCGACGAGATCCGGCGTCTGACTGTACGCCGGGTGCAAGATCTTGAGCGCCACGCGCTTGCCGATCTCGATGTGCTCGGCTTCGTAGACGCGGCCCATCCCGCCCTCGCCGCACAGCCGGCGGATGCGGTAGCGGCCGCCGACCAGCGTGCCGATCACCGACACGCTCTGCGCGTCGGTGTCGGTGCTCAGCGACATGCTCTCGCTGCGCGGCTGCGAATCGCGATCCTGGCGCGCCGGGCTTGTCGGCGAGCGGCGGACGGCGCGCCAGACCGCTGACGATCGTCCCCTTCTCGCGCCGCTGCTCGAGCGCAATCGGCGGCGCGCTCCTTCTCCTTCCGGGCGCGCTCGCGCTCCTTCTCGGTCTTGGCGACGGCCGACTGGGCGTGGCTGCGCGCAGCACCGGCGGCCGCGGCGGCGGCGGCGCCGCGCGCACCGGCGGCAGCGGCGGCGCGGGCGGCGACGGCTTCACCACGCGCGGCGAGACCGGCTCGGTCGCGGTCAGCGAGCGGCGCGCGCGTCTCGATCATCGACTCGCGCTCGCGGCGCTCGGTCTCGATCTCGTCGCCGTAGAGATCGGTCAGGAACTTCGCGACGCGCACGCCGTCGGTCGCCGGCGACGTCTGCGCCAGGAACGTCGCCAGATCGCGCCGCAGCTCCTCGCAGGTCTGGTAGCGCTCGGCGAGATCCGGCGCCAGCGCCTTGCACGAGATGCGATCGAGCTCGGCGGGCACGCGCGTCGCGCGCTTCGACGGCGGGATGATCTCGGGATAGCGCACGCGCTGGAGCAGCTCCTCGGCGGTGGGCGCGTCGTTCGCCGCCGCCGCGCCGTTCTTGCCGGACGGAAACAGCTGCCGCCCGGTCAAGCAGCTCCCACAGGATGATGCCCGCGGCGTAGAGATCGGTGCGCCCGTCGAGCGGCTCGCCGCGCGCCTGCTCGGGGGACATGTAGCTGACCTTGCCGTAGATGATCCCGGGCGCGGTCTTCTCCATCTTCAGCGTCGACGACGCGAGACCGAAGTCGGTGACCTTCACCTCGCCGCTGTACGAGAGCAGCACGTTGGGCGGCGAGACGTCGCGGTGAACCAGCTTCAGGCTGCCGAACGAATGCGCGTAGTGCGAGCCCGCGCGCCAGCTCCTTGACGATGTGGACCGCGACGTCGATCGGGAACGCGATCCCCTTCTTCGCGCAGCGATTCCAGGTCGCGCGCAGATCGCGGCCTTCGACGAAATCCATCGCGAGATAGATCTCGCCGTCGGCCTGTCCCGAATCGAACACCGGCACCAGGTTGCCGTGCGACAGGCGCACGACGACCTTGGCCTCGTCGCGGAACCGCTGCAGATACTCCTTGTCCGCCAGGTGAGGCAGCACGGTCTTGATCACGCAGAGCTTGGCCGTCTCCTCGGCGCCCGAGAGCGCGAGATAGAGCGCGCCCATACCTCCTCGAGCCAGCGGCTTGAGGAGCAGGTACGAACCGAATCGGCGTGGGAAATCGCTCATGAATAGACCGCGTTCACCAACGCGTTCAGCAAAACAAGCGCCAAGATTTTATCAGGTTACACAGCGTCAGACAGTTGATAGAGTCGCGGGCGCGACGCCGAGAGAGACCATGTCCGGGGAACAACTTCTGGTCATCGACGATAGTCCGACGGTGCTAAAGGTCGTCGAAGGTGCGCTAGTCAGATCGGGCTATCGCGTGGCGGTCGCGGCAGGCGGCCAGGCCGGAATCACGCTGGCGCGCGAGCTCTCGCCCCCTCCGGTGCTGGTGCTCCTCGACGGCGACTTGTCGGATGTTGACTCAGATCTAGACGGCGCCGCCTGCTGCCGCGCGCTGGCCGCCATGGACCACCTGAAGGGCGTTCCCATCGTGCTGATGGTGACCAAGGGGGACGACGCGGAGGACCGCCTGGCGAGCGCTCCCAACGTCGTGGACTACATCACCAAGCCGTTCTCGCCCGACGCCGTTGCCGCGGTGGTCACTCATCTCGTGGAGGCGCGACGGTCTGGAAGCAGTGCGGCGGCGGCCACCGAGCCGGCGGCGAGCGGGCGCGCGCTGGCGCGGTCGATCGACGAGCGGCCGGCAGCGCCGATGACACCCCCCGCCCAGGAGCGCCCGCCGTTCGAAGAGATGCGCGCCGAGGCGGCGCGGCGGATCGAGGCCTACCGGCAAGAGAGCGACAAGTGGGACCTAACCGAGCTGGTCCAGGGCGCCTTCGACGACGCCACGTTAGAGAGTCTGGTTTCGACGTTCCTGGCGCGGCGGCGGCGCGCGACCCGTCCGGGGGTCGATAGCGACGTGCTGGCGGGCGAGCTCTCGGCGGTCACGGTCAGCGAGGTGCTGTCATGGCTGCAGGACAAGTCTCAGACCGGACGCCTACAGATTGTCGACGGCGACAAGCACGTCGAGACCTACGTGCGGCGGGGCAAGATCGACTTCGCCGCCGCCGCCGGCATCGGCGAGGATCTGCTGCTGGGGCGGTTCGCGGTCGAGGCGGGCGCGCTGTCGCCCGAGGTGCTGACCGCGGTGCTCGACGAGCGGGCGCGCGCCACGACCAAGCCCGCGCTGTTCGGCGTCGATCTGGTCGCGCGGGGATTGATCACCGAAGCGCAGCTCAAGCAGGCGATGGCGCGCCAGATCTCCGAGGTGATCTACGAGACGCTACGCTGGACGCAGGGTCAGTTCTCGTTCCGCGCGCTGCCCGCCGAGTCGTTCCCGGCGCTGGCACGTGACGCCGCGCTGGGGATCTCGGTCGATACGCTGCTGCTCGAAGGCTTCCGGCGCGTCGACGAATGGCGCGTGATCGAGCGCGAGATCGGCGACTTCGATCTGGTGTTCGTACCCAACGAGAGCCGCATCGCCGAGGTCGCGCGCGGCCAGCTCACGCGCGACGAGATCGCGGTGCTGGAGTTCGTGAACGGCAAGACCGCGATCAAGGACATCATCCGCGCGCTGCGCCTCGGCTCGTTCGACGTGTCGAAGATCCTGTTCCGTTTGCTGCGCGCGAAGTTGATCCGAAGGCGCGTCGCGCCGACGGTGGCGTAAAAGGAGGAGAGGCTGACGGACCCCTCTCCCCGCAGACGGGGCGAGGGGACCCGGATCTCATTTCCGATCCCCCCATTTCCGATTCCCCCATTTTCCGATCCCCTCCCCCCGTCCGCGGGGGGAGGGTTAGGGAGAGGGGTCCGGCGTCGAGAACCGCGGCGCTACAACCCGCCCCACACCTTCAAAGCCGTCTCCACCACCAGCCGCAACTTCGCCGCCTGCACCTCCGGCGTGATGTCGTTGCCGTGCACCGTGCTCGAGAAGCCGCACTGGGGCGACAGCGCAAGCTGCTCGAGCGGCACGTACTGCGCCGCCTCGTCGATCCGCCGCGCGAGCGCGTCCGACGTCTCCATCGCCCCGACCTTTGAGCTGACCAGCCCCAGCACCACCCGCTTGTCGCGCGGCACGAACCGCAGCGGCGCGAAGTCGCCCGAGCGCTCGTCGTCGTACTCCAGGAAGTAAGCCGTCGACGGCGAGCTCGTTGAACAGCACCTCGGCGACCGGCTCGTAGCCGCCCTCGGCGACCCAGGCGCTCTTGAAGTTGCCGCGGCAGAGGTGCACGCAGATCGTCAGGCCGGGCGGCCTGTCGGCGATCGCCGCGTTGATGAACCGCGCATAACGGCGCGGCAGCTCGTCGGGATCGTCGCCGCGCGCGCGCACCCCGCGCCGCATCTCCGGATCGCACAGGTACGCGAGGTTGGTGTCGTCGAGCTGCAGGTAACGACAGCCGGCCGCCGCCAGCGAGCGGATCTCGGCGCGGTACGCGGCGGCGACGTCGTCGAAGAAGCGATCGAAATCCGGGTAGGCCTCGGTGCTGATCGCGGCGCGCCCGCCGCGGAAGTGCAGCATCGTCGGCGACGGGATCGACACCTTGGGCGTCTTCGTCGTGACGCTCGCGAGGAACGCGAAGTCGTCGCGCTGGATCGGCCGCACGTGCGCCACCTTGCCGGTCACGCTCATGACCGGCGGCGCGAAGTCGACGTCGCCGGCGCGGTTGTGGAACTTCACGGTGACCGCGCCCTTGGTCACCACGCCGGCGAGCTGCTCGAGGAAATCGACGTGGAAGAACGTGCGCCGGAATTCACCGTCGGTGATACCGAGCAGACCGGCATCCTCCTGCATCTTCACCACGCCGCGAATGGCCTGATCCTCGACGGCGCGAAGCGCGGCGCGATCGATCTCGCCGGCGCGCAAAGCGCGCGCGCGCCGCGAGCAGCTCGGGCGGCCGCAGGAAACTACCGACGTGATCGGCGCGGAACGGCGGGCGCCGTGGGCCGGCATCGCCCGTCCTGGACGGAGATTGGATCGTCATACGGCCACCTCCTGCGCGCAAGGATAGTACATGCGCGCGCCCGGGCGGAGACATCGCGGCGAGACGTCCGGGCGCGCCTCGCCGCGATCGGCGTCACCAGGGCAGGTGATAGACGGTCGCGGAGGCGCGGCAGTCGGTGGCGTTGGGCGCGTACTGCCACGAACGCGCCGGACCGACGTTGTCGACGTCGCAGCCGACCGCGAACAGCCAGCGCTGGCCGACGGCGAGCGTCGCGCCGCCGCCGACGCGCGTCGCCCACGACTCATCGCCGGGCGCGCCGATCGGCCGGTACGGATTGCCGTACGCGAACAGGCGAAAGCGCTCGACCACCTGCCATTCGATCTGCTCGGTCCAGTAGAACCGCGTCTGATTGGTTTGCGCGACGCCAGGCGACGCTGGATCCGCCGGGTGATCCCATCCGATCGCCAGCTGCCCGATGCCCGCGAGCGCCAAGCGGTGAAACCAGGTGCGCCTGCCGGTGAACCAGATCGACGTCGAGTGCTCCGCCGGCGCCGCTCGCCTTCACCACCGTCTCGGTGAGCCCCGCTGCCAGCGCCAGCCCGTCACGGTGGCGGATCCCGAACGCCAGGCCCAGGTACGATTGATCCAGCGCCGAGCCGCCGTCGCAAGCGCGCATGCCGCGACCCCAGCAGATCGTTCGCGGCAAACCCGCGTCCAGCTCGACGCGATCGTGCAGCGCAAACGCCGCCGTCGGTCCCAGGTACGAACGCTCGGACGTCGCCGGATTCCAGACGTTGAGGCTGTCGAGCGTCACTGACGCCATCCCGCGCGCGAGCGTCAGCGGACGATCGACGACCGCGACCGGCCAGGCGTCGCGCGACGGGACGACCGCGCCCGGCTTGGCCGCGTCGACGGGCGTGAGCGCTGGATCGGCGTGCGCGCTCGTGGAAGCGATCGCTCCCCAGACGAGCGCCAGCGCGAACGCGCGCGTCACTGGCTTCCGGTTTCGCGCGCGAGGAACCGCTCGTTCACCCAGCCGCGCAGGTTGCCACACTCCACCTCGCGCCAGGTCGACGTGCCGACGCGGCGACGATTCGACGTACCGCGCACGCCGGTCGCATCGGGCGGCAGGCCGCCCAGCACCGCGGCGCCCTTGTCGGGCGCCTCGCGCACGTTGAGCACGTCGTCGGCCGCCACGCCTTGAACGCTGAGGCGCTCGCCCTTTCCGCTGCCACCTTCGCAACGGCTGCCCGACGGCGCGCTCGGCTGCGCCGGTTCGGGCGCCGGCGCCGGCGCGGCGGCGACGACGCGCCGGGACGCGCGCCGGGGCGGCATCGGGACGGGTGTGCTGCTTTCGACGGTCAGCTCACGCGCGGGCGCGGCCGGGGGCGGTGGCGGTGGGGGTGCCGCGGGCGCGGGCGGCATGACCACGTTGGCGGTCGGCGCCGGTGGCGCGGGAGGCGCTTCGTCGTCGACGCCGGTGGGCGACGCATTGTTGTGCTGCTTCGCGTGCCGCACGCGGTGCGAAGACTCCTTGTGACAACCCAAGCCTGCCACCAAGCCCGCGACGAAGACCATCAGCGCCCAGCGCCCAGCCCCCTCCGCGAACGACGATCGACCGATCTTTGCCGATGACATGATCCGGCGCGAGGATACCGCAGCTACGGCCGGGCGGCGCGGCGAGATGAATGGCAGAGCATCCACCATCGGCTAAGCTCGGCCGCGTGAGTCAGCCGAAATCTCCCGGTCCCCTCGACAACGAGCTTGCCGACGCGGCGTTCATCTGTGATCTCGCGCGGGTGCGCGACCTGCTCGCGCGCGGCGCCGACGTCGACGCCCGCAACGACGAGGGCCGGCCGCCACTGGTCTCGGCCGTTCTGGGCGGCAGCTTACCGTTGCTCGACCTCTTGCTGGCGCATGGCGCCGACGTCGACGCAGGCGACCCCCACGGCTGGACGCCGCTGCATTTCGCGGCGCAGGAGATCCTGCCGGAGATGGCGGCGCGGCTGCTCGCGCGCGGCGCCGACGTCAATGCGCAGGACGACGAAGGAAACACGCCGCTCGCGCGCGCGATCTTCTTCGCGCGCGGCCGTCACGGGATCATCGATGTGCTGCGCCAGCACGGCGCCAAGGACGACGTGCCGAATCTCGCCGGCGAGACACCGCGCGAGCTGGCGGCGCGGATCGGCGCGCCGGTTTTCAGCGCGAACTAGCGCTGCCGGTGTCGGAGACATTCCGGTCCCCTCCCCCGTCTGCGGGGGGAGGGGATCGGAAAGGGATCGGACTCACTTTTGCCGCTCCCCCCGCGGACGGGGACAGGGGATCGGAGCCACGATTGGCGGTCCTCTCACTTCGCCGCTGACGGGGCGCTCGTCGGGCGGCGCGAGCGGCGTCGGCTTTCCGAACTGCTGATCGAGCGCCAGGTTCGTCGCCAGCACGTTGACCCGCGGCTCGCCGAACACGCCGAGGTCGCGCCCCTCGATGTGGCTGCGAATGACCTCCGTCGATGCGATCGGCCGAGACCTGGCGGGCGTGCGCGATGCGCGGCACCTGCCACAGCGCCGCCGCCGGCGACACCTCGGGATCGAGGCCGCTCGCCGACGTCGTCACCAGATCGTCGGGCACCGGCAGCGGCGCGTCGGGGTTCTCCTTGCGCAGGCGCTCGACGTCGGCCGTCACGCGATCGCGCAGCTTCTTCGACGTCGGCCCCAGGTTCGAGCCCGACGACGCGGTGGCGTCGTAGCCGTTGCCGGCCGCCGACGGCCGCGCCCTGCACGTAGGCCGGGTTGGTGAAGACCTGGCCGATCAGCTCCGAGCCGACGACCGCGCCCTTCTCGTCGCGCACGAGGCTGCCGTTGGCCTTGCTCGGGAAACAGCGCCTGCGCCAGCGCCGGTCATCGCCAGCGGGTAGAGCAAGCCGGTGAGCACCAGCGTGACGAGCGTGGCGCGCAACGCAATCAGCAATTCTCTTCGCATGACGTCTCTCTCTCTTTCTTCAAACGAGGTGCAGCGCTTGCCAGCGCCAGGTCGATGAGCTTGATGCCGACGAACGGCGCGATGATGCCGCCCACGCCGTAGATCAGCAGCGAGCGGCGCAGGATCGCCGCCGCGCCGAGCGGCCGGTACTGCACGCCGCGCAGCGCGAGCGGGATCAGCAGCACGATGATGATCGCGTTGAAGATCACCGCCGACAGGATCGCGCTCGACGGCGACGCCAGGTGCATGACGTTGAGCGGCGCGATCTCGGGGAACACGCCCATGAACATCGCCGGCAGGATCGCGAAGTACTTGGCGACGTCGTTCGCGATCGAGAACGTGGTCAGCGTTCCGCGCGTCATCAGCAGCTGCTTGCCGACCTCGACGACCTCGAGCAGCTTGGTCGGGTTCGAGTCGAGGTCGACCATGTTGCCGGCCTCCTTGGCCGCCTGCGTGCCGGTGTTCATGGCCACGCCGACGTCGGCCTGCGCCAGCGCCGGCGCGTCGTTGGTGCCGTCGCCGGTCATCGCCACCAGCTTGCCCTTGGCCTGCTCCTCCTTGATGAGCCGCATCTTGGTCTCGGGCGTCGCCTCGGCGAGGAAGTCGTCGACGCCCGCCTCCTTGGCGATCGCCGCCGCGGTGCGCGGGTTGTCGCCGGTGATCATCACGGTGCGGATGCCCATGGCGCGGAAGCGCGCGAAGCGCTCGGTGATGCCGGTCTTCACGATGTCCTTGAGGTGGATGATGCCGAGCAGGCGCGCGCCGTCGGAGACCGCCAGCGGCGTGCCGCCGGTGTCGCCGATGCGGTTGGCGATCGCGCGCAGCTCGGCGGGCACCTGCGCCGCCCTGGCTCGTCACGAAGGCGGCGACCGCGTCGACCGCGCCCTTGCGGATCGATGCGGCCGCCCGGCAGATCGAGGCCGCTCATGCGCGTCTGCGCGGTGAACGGGACGAAGGTGCCGCCGCGCGCGTCGACGTGAGCCCGAGCTCCGCGACCCGACGTTGCCGGCCAGCTTCTCGGTGACGAACGATACGATCGATCGCCCCTCGGGCGTCTCGTCGGCCAGGCTGGCGAGCTGCGCGGCCGCGGCCAGCTCCTCGATGCGCACGCCGCGCAGCGGGAGAAGCTCGGTCGCCATGCGGTTGCCGTGCGTGATCGTGCCGGTCTTGTCGAGCAGCAGCGTGTCGACGTCGCCCGAGGCCTCGACGGCGCGGCCGCTCATCGCGATCACGTTCTTCTGCAGCAGGCGGTCCATGCCGGCGATGCCGATCGCCGACAGCAGGCCGCCGATCGTGGTCGGGATCAGGCAGACCAGCAGCGCGACGATGACGGTCGCCGACAGCGCGATGCTCGAGTAGAGCGCCGAGCGGCACCAGCGTCACGCACGCGAACAGGAAGACCAGCGTCAGCCCGACGAGCAGGATGTGCAGCGCGATCTCGTTCGGCGTCTTCTGGCGCGAGGCGCCCTCGACGAGCGCGATCATGCGGTCGAGGAACGACTCGCCGGGATCGGCGACGATGCGCACGACGATCCTGTCGGACAGCACCCTGGTGCCGCCGGTGACCGCCGAGCGATCGCCGCCGCTCTCGCGGATCACCGGCGCCGACTCGCCGGTGATCGCCGACTCGTCGACCGACGCGATGCCCTCGATGATCTCGCCGTCGCCCGGGATCAGCCGCCCGCCTCGACGACGACCAGGTCGCCCTTGCGCAGCGACGACGACGGGACCGCCTCTTCGCGGTGCCGGTCGCCGTCGAGCAGGCGGCGCGCCGTGGTCTCCTTGCGCATCCGGCGCAGCGTGTCGGCCTGCGCCTTGCCGCGCCCCTCGGCGACCGCCTCGGCGAAGTTGGCGAACACCACCGTGAACCAGAGCCAGACGTCGTGAGCCCGGTGAACCAGAGCGGCGGGCTGCCGGCGCGCGTGATGAAAGAGGTCGCGCACGAAGAGCAGCGTGGTGAGCACGCTGCCGATCTCGACCACGAACATCACCGGGTTCTTCGCGACGTGCTGGGGCGCGAGCTTGCGGAGCGAATCGACGGCCGCGCGCTTGACGATCGCGGCGATCGAACAGCGAGAGAGCCTGTGCTTTGGGGCGGAACATGACTAGTAGACCTTTCCGTGAAGAGCCGGCGAAGTGCTCGACGATGTTGCCGAGCGACAGCGCGGGGAAGAACGTCAGCGCGCCGACGATGATCGACGACGGCGACCAGCAGCACCGCGAACGTGCGCGCCGTTGGTGGGGAAGGTGCCCAGGCTCGGCGGCACGACCTTCTTGCCGACCATCGACCCGGCGATGCCCAGCGCGGGGACGATCATCAGGAAGCGCCCGCCAGCATGGTCGAGGCCGAGCGTGACGTTGTACCAGGGCGTGTTGGCGTTGAGGCCCGGCGTAGGCCGAGCCGTTGTTGCCGGCGCCGCTCGTGTACGCGTACAGGATCTCCATCAGACCGTGCGGCCCGGCGTTGTTGAGCGACGACACGCCGTAGGGCTTGACCGCGCTCCAGGCGGTGAAGCCGAGGATGACGAGCGGGAAGATCAGCACGTACAGCATCGCCAGCTTCATCTCGCGCGATTCGATCTTCTTGCCGAGGTACTCGGGCGTTCGCCCGACCATCAGGCCGGCGATGAACACCGTGAGCACGACGTAGATCAGCATCCCGTAGAGGCCCGCGCCGGTGCCGCCGAAGACCACCTCGCCGAGCTGGATGTTGGCCAGCGGGACCAGGCCGCCGAGCGGCGTGAAGCTGTCGTGCATCGCAGTTGACCGCGCCGCACGAGGCGTCGGTCGTCACCGTCGCGTAGAGCGCCGAGGCGGCGACGCCGAAGCGCGCCTCCTTGCCCTCCATGTTGCCGATGCGCCTGATCGACCGGCAGGCCGGCGAGCGCGGGGTTGCCGCTGCGCCTCGGAGTGATAGCAGGCGACGACGCCGGCGAAGAACAGCATCGCCATCGCGCCCCAGATCGCCCAGCCTGCTTCTGGTCGCGCGCCATGCGGCCGTACGTGTAGGTCAGCGCCGACGGGATCGCGAAGATCATGAACATCGACAGGAAGTTCGTGAACGGCGTCGGGTTCTCGAACGGGTGCGCGGCGTTGGCGTTGAAGAAGCCGCCGCCGTTGGTGCCGAGCTGCTTGATCGCCTCCTGCGAGGCGACCGGCCCGAGCGCGATGCGTCTGCTTGGCGCCCTCGAGCGTCGTGACGTCGAGGTAGGGCGACAGGTTCTGGATCACGCCCTGCGACACCAGCAGCAGCCGAAGACGATGCTGAGCGGCAGAAAGCACGTAGACGATGCCGCGGATCGAGATCGACCCAGAAGTTGCCGAGCGTCTTCGGCGCCCCGTCCGCCGGCCCGCGGCGCGCGCGCGTGAAGCCGCGGCCGAGCGCGAGCGCGACGCCGATGCCGGCCGCGGCCGACGTGAAGTTGTGCCACGCGAGCCCCGCCATCTGGGTCAGGTAGCTCATCGTCGACTCGCCCGAGTAGCCCTGCCAGTTGGTGTTGGTCGTGAAGCTGGCGGCGGTGTTGAACGCCGAGCCCGGCTCGACGGCGCCGAAGTGCTGCGGGTTGAACGGCAGCACGTGCTGCGTGCGCTGGATGCAGTAGGTGACCAGCAGGCCGAAGGCGCTGAACGCCAGCAGCGCGAACGTGTACTGCTTCCAGGTCTGCTCCTGCGTCGGATCGACGCCGGACAGCCGGTAGAGCAGGCGCTCGAACCGGCCGAGCACGCGCGGCAGCGGCTGCCGCTCGCCCTCGAACACGCGGAACATGTAGACGCCGAGCGGCTGCGTCACCGCGACGATCGCGGCGAAGAAGACCAGAATCTGCAGCCAACCGATGGCGGTCATGATGGGATCTCCTCAGAATCTTTCGGGACGGATGCAGCGCGTAGACCAGGTACGCGGTGAGCAGCAGGGACAGGAACGCTCCGATTCCGTAGTCGAGGGTCATGGACGCTTGCTCCTTAGAGGCGGTCGAACGAGCGGACGTAGAGCCAGCCGAGCGCGAAGAACGCCAGAGTCACACCGACGAACAGCAGATCCTTCATGCCGGCTGAAGAGGAGCATCGGCCGTGCCACCGACGGACGTCGCGGAATCCCGCGGCGACCCGCCCGACGGCGGAGCACGGCATTGCAGAACGAAGGGACCACGCGCGTCGGAAGTTGCAATCCGACGCTCCTCGACCGCGGATCCCCATGCGACGCGCGCCCCAGCAGTTGGCCCGCAATCTGCACAGTCTCCGACGGGCACTGCATGCAGAACAGCTGAGCTGGAGCCAATCGAATGAGTCACGCGAGACGTGGAAAACTTCTCTTCATCCCGGGCACCCACCCCGAGCGGTTCGACGTCGCGCGCGCTCGACGGTGCAGAGCGAGCGCCGGGCGCGCTGGATCCTCGTCGCGAGCGTGCTCGGCGCGCTCGGGTTCTTCTGGGCGGGCGCGACGCTCTCGCGTCGCGAGGAGACCGTCGGAATCCGCTCACTCCCCGCCGCCGAGCGCCAGAGTCTCTACGCGCGCACGCTCGAAGAGCTGTCGACGATCTGTCGCGACACCGCTGCCACCGGTGGCGAGCTGCACGACCACTGCGTCGCGCAGGCTCGCTTCATGCTGGAGCTGCCCGAGTGCGACGACGCCTGCCAGAGCGCCGCCGCCGCCGTGTTGCCGCACGCCCGCCGATAAACTCTTCCCCGAGGCCTGAACATCGCGGCCCATTCCGGTCCCCTCACCCGCCCGCGGACGGGGGAGGGGATCGGAATGGTTCACTGCACCTTCGCCGGCAGGATCACCATCGTCGCGCCCATCCAGTAGAGGCGCTTCTGGATCGCGGTCGCGGTCTCGTTGTGCAGCATGCGCTGGAACCACTGCTCGCGCGCGAAGACCACCTTGCCGCCGACGAACGTCACCAGCGGGAACTCGGCCATGATCACCGCGCACAGCTTCTCCGCCTCGAGCACCGCCTCGGTGCCGACCGCCATGCGGTAGGTCGACGGGATGCCGAGCTCGGTCGCGAGCGACAGGTACTTCTTCAGCATCTCCTGCGTCGTGCTCTCCAGCGACTCGATGCAGTCGGCGCCCTTGAACCCGCCGGAATCGATCACGCCGACCGAGATGAAGACCAGGTTCTTGAAGTGGTTGGGGAACGCGCGGAAGACGTTGAGCACGGTGTGGATGCCGACGCCGCCGTAGCTCGGCACGAGGATCGCCGCCGTCGGCAGCTTGGGGTTGGCGATCGGGATCGGCGGGCTGATGCCGCGCTCGTCGATGCTGCGCACGCCGTGATAGAGCTGCGCCAGGCGCATGCGCACCGTGCGGTAGTGCCGCTGGATCACGAAGCAGAGGCCGACCACCGCGCCGGTGACCACCAGCGTGATCCAGCCGCCCTCGCTGAACTTCTCGACCGCGGTGATCACCAGGATCGTCGCGCACAGCACGAAGCCGACGACGAACAGCGCCGCCTTGCGCACCCAGCCGGGCGCAGTCTTGCGGTCCGCGATGCTCTTGCGCGCCATGCCGAACATCGACAGCGAGAAGGTCAGGAAGACGTTGATGCTGTACATGACCACCAGCTTGCCGACGTCGCCGCCGGTGTAGAGCAGCGCCAGCCAGCGACGCCGCGCCCATGAGCACGATCCCGTTCTGCGTGGTCAGCCGATCCGACAGCGCCGCGAACCGGCGCGGCATCCAGTTGTCGACCGCCATGTTGGCGAGCACGCGCGGGCCGTCGATGAAGCCGGCCTGCGCCGCGACGACCAGCAGGATGCCCTCGGAGAACAGCGTCACCACCGCCAGGATCTTTCCGCCCGGCAGCGGCGCGGTCATGGTCTCGACCAGCACGGCGTTCAGCGTCTTGCCGGGCACGGGCGTGATGTGCCAGAGCAGGTAGCAGACCAGCAGCCCGGCGGCGGTGAACGCCAGCGACACCGCCATGTACAGCATCGTGCGCTTGGCGGTTCGCACGCGCGGCTCGCGCATGATCGGCAGGCCGTTCGAGACCGCCTCGATACCGGTGTAGGTACCGCCGCCCAGCGAGTAAGCGTGGATGAACAGCAGCAACATGCCGCCGATGCCCAGCGTGGAGACGCCGCTGTGAAAGCCGGTGCTCATCTCGCGCACGGTCGCCGGGAACTCGTAGGCGCGCGCGATGACGCCGCCCACGATCACGGCGACGTGGGTGATCACGAAGGTAACGAAGATTGGCGCGAGCGCGATCGCCGATTCGCGCACGCCGCGCATGTTGAGCGTGGTGAGGCCGAGGATGAACATCACCTCGAGCCCGAGCTTCATTCCCATCCACGACGGCGGCAGGAAGCTGAAGATCACGTCGCCGGCCGCGGCGACCGAGACAGTCACGGTGAGCACGTAGTCGACCAGCAGCGCGCTGCCCGACACCACGCCCGCGGGGCGGCCGAGCAACTTGGTGGCGACGACGTAACCACCACCGCCGTGGGGAAAGTCCTGGATGATCCCGCGGTACGCCGCCGAGATGATGAAGACGGTGATGCCGGTGAGCAACGCGAGCCCGACGGCGAGATAGGTGTGGGTGCCGAGGGTCTTGAACGCCTCTTCGGGACCGTACGCCGACGACGAGAGCCCGTCGGCGCCCAGACCGACCCAGGCGAGGAACGGAATCAACGAGATCTGGTGAAAGATCCGCTGGTCGTGTAGATCGCGCGCCCGGCCGAACAGCGCCGCCTTGAGCCGCGCCAGCCGCCGCGGCGACGGCATCTCTCCCGTGTGGGGACCCGAGACCTGACCGGGCGTGAGATCATCGCCAATGGATGTGGGTTCGGCTTCGGGCTCGTTGTCAGCGACTACGCGAGGGGTCGACATTTCGTTCGGTCTCCGCAGGAACCATCCTGCGCGGGTGAGTCTCCACGCTGCCTGGTTTCCCAAAGGTAAATTCTCGACGGAGTCGGTCGATTTTTTGAGTCAACTAGCGGCATTCA
Source organism: uncultured Pseudomonadota bacterium (assembly GCA_963711305.1). Lineage (GTDB taxonomy): Bacteria > Myxococcota_A > Polyangia > Fen-1088 > Fen-1088 > DASRQZ01. Next base: position 126,421 of record CAVQDT010000009.1, on the reverse strand, counting down.
TTGCGTTTCGCAATTCATTGGACGCGCTCATTGCAGAATGCGATCCGTTTGACAATGCAGCGGCAACCGTATTGAGCCGCGCATGGCGCAGCGACGAAGCGGCCCGTGACGTAGTATCAACGGCGCGCCGATGAGCGGACACCCCCTGCCTCTGCCCCATCCTCCCCAGCGCGCGGAGGACTTCCTCGAGATCGTGCGGCGCGCGAAGCGCGGGCGCCTCAAGCTCTACATCGGCTTCGCGGCCGGCGTCGGCAAGACCTATCGCATGCTCGAGGAGGCGCACGCGCTCAAACGGCGCGGCGTCGACGTCGTGCTCGGCTTCGTCGAGACGCACGGCCGCGCCGAGACCGCGGCGCTGGTCGACGGGCTGGAGCAGATCGCGCGCCGGCGCATCGAGTACCGCGGCGTGGTCGATCGAGGAGATGGACCTCGACGCGATCCTCGCGCGCCGGCCCGAGATCGTGGTCGTCGACGAGATCGCGCACACCAACGCGCCGGGCAGCCGCAACAAGCGAGCGCTACCAGGACGTGCTCGAGATCCTCGACGCCGGCATCAACGTGATCGGCGCGTTCAACATCCAGCACCTCGAGAGCCTGAACGACCTCGTCGAGCGGGTGACCGGCGTGACGATCCGAGAGACCGTGCCCGACAGCTTCCTCAAGCAGGCCGATCAGGTCGTGAACCTCGACCTCGCGGTCGAGGACCTGCTCGAGCGGCTGAGGGCGGCAAGATCTACGCCGCCGACAAGATCCCCTGGGCGCTCGAGAACTTCTTCAAGAACGACAAGCTGGCGACGCTGCGCGAGCTGGCGCTGCGCGAGGTCGCCGAGAGCCTGGATCGCACCGGCACGCGCAACGCCGCCGGGAGGCCGCGCGCGAGGCGGCGAGCGCGGCACCGGCCGCACGCAAGGGCCCGAGCTCGGGCGCGTGATGGTCTGCATGTCGTCGTACCCGCCGCGCGCGGCGGCGCTGCTGCGCCGCGGGTCGCGCCTGGCCGGGCGGCTCAACACCGACTGGTTCGTCGTCTACGTCGAGACGCCCGAGGAGGCGCCGCACCTGCATCGACGCCGAGGCGCAGCGGCATCTGCTCGACCAACATCGAGCGGGCGCGCGAGCTCGGCGCCGAGGTGGTGCGCCTGCAAGGGTCACGACGCGGTCGCGGCGCTGCTCGACTTCGCGCGCTCGCACGGCGTCGGCCACATCGTGGTCGGACGCTCGCGCAACCGCTGGTGGCGGCAGCTCACTCGGCCGCACGGCGGTCGGCGCGCATGCTGCAGCGAGGCGCGCGGAGTTCGACGTCTACGTCGTCGCGCGTCGACGAGGGGCCGGAGCGATGACGCTGCGAGCGAAGCTGCTGCTCGCGCAGGCGCCGCTGGCGATCGCGCTCGCTGGTCGTCGGCGTGGTGGCCGGCGTCACCAACGGCAAGCTCGGCGCGCAGCTCGCAGCTGATCCTCAAGGACAACTACCGCAGCGTGCTGGCCGCGCAGCGCATGAAGGAGGCGATCGAGCGCATCGACAGCGCGGCGCTGTTCATCGTCGCCGGCGAGCGACCGAGGCCGGGCGCGCACCAGTCCGCGGAGTACATCGCCGCGCTTCGAGCGCGAGCTCGAGGTCCAGGAGGGCAACATCACCGAGGCCGGCGAGCAGCAGGCGACGCACGCGCTGCGCCGCGCTGGGACGAGTACCTGCGGCCGGCTCGCGCCTGTTCGTCCAGCTGCACGACGCGGTGGCGCACCGGCGCCTCTACTTCGAGCAGCTGCAGCCGCGTTCGTCGCGGTCAAGGAAGCGCGCCGACGACGATCCTCGCGATCAACCAGGACGCGATGGTGCGCAAGAGCGAGCAGGCGCGCCAGCACGGCGCGGCGCCTGGACGCGGTGATGATCGCCGCTGGCGATCGCCGCCTGCGTGCTGGGCGTTGCTCGCGTCGGTCGCGCTGACCGACGCGCATGCTGCGGCCGCTCGGCGTGCTGCGCTAGGCGGCGCACCGCCTCGGGCGAGGGCGACCTCGAGGCGCGCGCGCGCGTCGCACGGGCGCGACGAGATCGCCGAGCTGGCGACCGAGTTCAACACGATGGCCGACCAGCTCGAGCAGTACCGCGCGAGCTCGCTCGGCGAGCTGCTGCCGGCCCAGCAGGCCGCGCAGGCGGCGATCGACAGCCTGCCCGATCCGGTGGTGGTGTTCGACCCGACGGCGAGCTCGTCGCCGTCAATCGGGCGGCCGAGACGAGCCTGCGCGTGCACGCGTCGGACGAGACCGACCGAGCCGCTGGCGCCGGCGCCGCCCGAGGTCCGCGGCGCTGATCGAGCGGGTGCGCGCGCACGTGCTGGCCGGCCGCGGGCGCGTACGTCCGCAGGGGCTTCGACGAGGCGGTGCGCGCGCACGCTCGGCGACCAGGAGGCGTTCCTGCTGCCGCGCGCGACGCCGGTGTCGACCGAGGGCGGCGCGATCATCGGCGTCGACCGATCGTGCTCCAGGACGTGACCCGGCTGCATGCGCTTCGACGAGCTCAAGAACGACCTGGTCGCCACCGTCGCGCACGAGTTCCGCACGCCGCTCACCTCGCTGCGCATGGCGATCCACCTCTGCCTCGAGGAGGCGGCCGGGCCGCTCACCGAGAAGCAGGCCGATCTGCTCTACGCCGCGCGCGAGGACTGCGAGCGGCTGCAGGGATCGTCGACGACCTGCTCGACCTGTCGCGCATCCAGTCCGGGCGCATCGAGCTGCACCGCGCGCCGGTCGACGCGCGCGACGCTGCTCGCGCGCGACGCCGCGCAGGCCTTCCGCGCGGCCGCCGAGCGGCAGGGGATCGATCTGCGGCTCGAGGTCGCTGCCGGGCCTGGGCGCGGTCGTCGCCGATCCCGAGCGCATCGAGCTCGTCGTTCGCGAACCTGCTCGCCAACGCGATCCGCCACACGCCGGCCGGCGGCCGGTCATCGCGTCGCGCGCGGCACGGCGCGACGGCGCGGTCCGCTTCGAGGTCAGCGACACCGGCCCGGGCATCCCGCCCGAGCTGCCGCAGGCGATCTTCGAGAAGTTCTTCCGCGTGCCCGGCGCGACCCGGCGGGCGCCGGGCTCGGGCTCTTCATCGCGCGGAGATCGTCGAGGCCCACGGCGGCGAGATCGGCGTCGAGAGCGAGCCGGGCGCGGGCAGCACGCTTCTGGTTCACGCTGCCGGTGACGGGGATTAGCGGGCCCGCGGCCGTAAGCGTCTGCCCTGGTCGCTGACCCGCCCCTGCGGACGGTGAGGCGAACGACCGGATCATTCGTAGCGTTTGCCGCTTCCGCCACAGCGTCGACGCGTCGATCCCGAGGATCTGCGGCCGCCTCCTCCAGCGTCGGCGTCGCGGCCGAGGACGCGCAGGATGTGCTCGCGCTCGATCTCCTCGAGCGTGAAGTCGCCGCCCAGGCGAGCGGCCGCGCTGGCGACTGGCCGGCGATGCGCTCGGGGAAGGCCTCGCGGCTCGAGTCGCTCGGCCGGCCACAGGATCACCGCGCGCTCGATCGCGTTGCGCAGCTCGCGCACGTTGCCCGGCCAGGCGTAGGCGAGCAGCGCCGCCTCGGCCGCCGGCGACAGCTCGGGCACCGGGCGCTCCGGCGCCGCGCGGCGAAGAACGCGAGGAAGCGGCGCGCGAGCGCGCAGGATGTCCTCGGCGCCGCTCGCGCAGCGGCGGCACGCGCATCTCGACGACGTTGAGCCGGTAGAACAGGTCCTCGCGGAAGCGGCCGGCCGCGACGTCGGCCTCGAGGTCGCGGTTGGTGGCGGCGACGACGCGCACGTCGGCCGTGCGCGTCTCGCGTCTCGCCGACGCGCTCGAACTGCTTGTCCTGCAGGAAGCGCAGCAGCTTGGCCTGCAGCGCCGGCGAGCATCTCGCCGATCTCGTCGAGGAACAGCGTGCCGCCGTCGGCGGCCTCGACGCGCCCGGGCTGATCGCGCGACCGCGCCGGTGAACGCGCCGCGCGCGTGGCCGAAGAGCTCGCTCGCCAGCAGCTCGCTCGGACAGCGTCGGGCAGTTGACCGACGACGAACGGGCGCTCGCGCGCGCGCGCTCTCGGCGTGCAGCAGCGCGCGCCAGCACGCCCTTGCCGGTGCCGCTCTCGCCGCGCAGGAGCACCGGCGCGTCGGACGCGCGGCGCGCGCGAGCGATCGTCGAGCACCGGCCGCATCGCCGGGCGAGGCGGTCGAGGTCGAGCTCCGGCGCGCGCTCGGCGCAGCCGGGTCTCGAGGTCGGCGACCCGCCGGTCGAGCCGCGCGCGCGCTCGCGCGCCTGCTCGACCAGGTGGCGGATCTGCGCCGGGCGTGAAGGGCTTGGGCAGGTAGTCGCCGGCGCCGCGCTGCATCGCCTCGACCGCGGTGTCGATGGTCGCGTAGGCGGTGATGACGACGATCGGCAGCGCCGGGCCGCGCGGCGAGCAGCTCGGGGAGCAGAGCTCGAGCCCGCTCGCGTCGCCGAGGCGCAGGTCGAGGAACGCGAGGTCGAACGGCTGCGCGCGCCGAGCCGCCAGCGCCGCCTCGCCGGTGCTGGCGCCGGTGCACGTCGCAGCCGAGCCCCTCGAGGCAACGCGCAGCGTCGCGCGGATGTTCTTCTCGTCGTCGACGACGAGCACCCGCAGCTTCTCCTCGCTGGCGGAACCCGGACCGGTAGTCATTCGAAGTTCAAGGAGTCTAGCCGATCCGCGAACTGCTTGCGGCGGCGGCCCGGATCTCGCTATCGTAACGAGCCATGAAAAAGACGCGCCGCTCACCCATGCTCCTCACGCTCTTCGCATCGCTCGCTTTCGGCGCCATGGGCGCGTCCCCGGCGTACGCGCTGGACCTCGGCGGCCTGGCCAACAAGGCGGGCGGCGCGGCGCGCGACAAGGCGGTCAAGGAAGTGAACGCCAAGCTGCTGGCCGAGGGGCGCAAGAACCAGTGCAGCTTCAAGACCGACAGCGACGAGCTGATGCCCGGCTGCGACGCGAAGATCAAGAAGCTCGCGGACGCGCTGGTCGACGTGAAGAAGCACCTGCAACCTGGCCGGCGTCACCACCTACAAGTTCGAGGTCTCGGGCCACACCGACTCGAGCGGCAAGGCCGAGCACAACAAGGAGCTGTCGGCGAAGCGCGCGGCGGTGATCGAGCGCGAGCTGGTCGCGCGCGGCATCCCGACGAGCGAGATCACGTCGATCGGCATGGGCGCCGAGCGGCCGCTGGTCACGCCCGACAACACGCCGGCCAAGAAGGCGAAGAACCGGCGCTACGAGATCCAGGTGCGGTTCTAAGGGTTCTAAGGGTTCTAGGGGTTCTAGGGGTTCTAAGGGCGGACGCTCTCCCCTGATCCGATCCCCTCGCCCCGTCCGCGGGGAGAGGGTTAGGGAGAGGGGAAACCTTGCGAGTCGCAGCGCCCGACGGCCCCTCTCCCTAACCCTCCCCCCGCAGACGGGTGGAGGGGATCGGAGCGCTGAGCGACAGACAAAGCTCGGCTTAGCCGAGCTGCGCGCGGGCGCCTTCGGACTGCTGACCCTCGAGCTTGCGCAGCTTGTACCCCATCCCGCGCACGGCCTCCAGGAGCTCGCCGGCCGGGCCCAGCTTGCCGCGCAGGTTCAGGATATGCGTGTCGACGGTGCGCACGCGCCCGACGTGGCGGTAGCCCCAGACTCGGGACAGCAGCTCCTCGCGCGTGAAGACGCGGCCGGCGCGCTCGACCAGGAACTTGAGCAGCTGAAACTCGTACGGCGTCAGCTTCAGTGATTGGCCGGCCGTGAAGGCCTGCAACGACGTGGTGTCGAGGATGATCTCCCCATAGCGGCTGCGCCCCGCCGGGTTCTGCGCCGTGCCCCGCCACTTGAGCTGGCGCAACCGGGCCGCCAGCTCGTCGGCCGCGAGCGGCATCAAAATGAAGTCGTCCGCCCCCATCTGCACGTCGAGGCCGGCGACGCGCGTCACGTCGACACAGATCAGGATGCCGGTCCCGGCGAGCTCCTCGCGATCGCGCAAGCGCTTGATGGCGTCCTTGCCGATCTCTAGATGCGAGCCGGCCTCCACGACGACCAGGTCGGCGGAGACGCGGCGGCCCGCCAGCTCGGCGAAGTCATATCCGACGACGGTTACTTGGTGTCCCAGACTACGGAGCAAGACCGCCGGCGCGTCGGTTCGCACATCGTTGAGCGCGTGATCCAGCGTGACAACTATCGTCTGCAATACCGTGGAAGATGCGCCCATTGCTTGAGTCGTTCCGGCTCGACGCGGGAACGTAGCCGACTCTAGCGGAGCACGCGTTAAGCCGCGGTTTCCGAATCGTACATTTTTTGTAACTCGGCCGGTCCGTAAGCTGAGCCGGGTCAGGGGCCACGCGCGGCGATCTCCGCGGCGCTGAGCGCGCGAGAATAAATACGAAAATCGTCGATGAACCCATCGAACAGCGGATCGACGGCGAACTGCGATTGTCCGATCCAGTTGTTGGGGGTGTTGCCCAGGTTGGACGGGCGCAGGGTCATCGCCGTGTTGGTCCCCACCACCGCCTTGTCGATGTACAGCGTGCCGGTGTACGTCGTGCCGGCTGCCCAGCGTGACTGCGAGGTGGTGCCAGACGCCGGTCGACAGACCGCGGGCGTGTTCATATTGATCGCCTGCTCGGCGGTGTTGCCGGCCGTCAGAGATCGCGAAGCGCACCGAGTTGGGCGTGTTCTGCGCCTGCTGCGCGGACAGGAACATGTAGCCGGTCGTCATGCTGTTGCCGAAGTCGAAGATCCGCTCCCAGGCGCGATTGTTCCGCACGTTGACCCAGCACGCGATGGTGATGGCCGTGGTCGCACCCATGGTCTGCAGGCTCGCCGGCACGGTGAGCAAGCCGCCAACGCCCTGGGCACCGCTGCTGGTCAGGTTCAGCGAGCCGGTGCCGACCTGGTGAGTCGTCGAGAACGCGGCGGCGCCTCCCCCGACCGCGCTCAGCGTCGCATTTCGCGCGTGGCCCGACGAGTCGACCGCAGTGGTCCCGCTGGCGTCGTCGAACTTGTACCAGGCGACGAGCGCGACGTCAATCGCCCCGCCCGCGCCGCCGACCCCGGCGCCGCCCATGCCCGAGCCACCCATGCTGGCGCCGCCCATCCCCGCGCCGCCCATGCCCGAGCCACCCATGCTGGCGCCACCCATCCCCGAACCACCCAGCCCCGAGCCACCCATGCCCCTGCCGCCCGTCGCCGCCCCGCCCGCGCCGGCGCCGCCGGTGTTCGAACCGCCCATGCCGGTGCCCCCGGTGCTCACGCCACCGTCCGAGCCGCCGGCGCCCGTCGTCGAGCCGCCGGCTCCGAGCATGCCGCCGACGCCGCCGAGCGTCCCGCCGCCGCCGCGTTGGCCGCCCGCCCCGCTGCCGCCCGCACCGAAATTGCAGTCGCTGCAGGTCTCGGGCGCCGAGAAACAGCCGGCGCCGGCCAGTGCCAGCGTCAGGGCAACGAAAGCGAACAGTGAAGTGTTGCGCGTGCGGTTCATCGGTTCTCAAAGCTCGACGGCGATCCCGCCGCCGACGTCCAGGTGGAAGGTGAAGTTCGATACGCCGATCAGCGTGCTGGCGCCGAGCGTGAGCGCAAAATGACGCCCGACTTCGTACATGAGCCCGCCGCCCGGCCCCAGCAGCACCGGCCCTGCGACGGCGGTGTCGACGCAGGCGACGGGATGAGCGGGGTCGGTGCCGCAGTTGCTCCTACCCGGCATCGAGACGACGTGACGGATTTGCCCGACACCGAGCGCGCCGCTCACGTACGGGCGGAAGCCGCTCGGAGCGAAGAACAACGTAGCTTTCGCGAAGAGCGCGCTCGCGCCGTGGCTGGGCGAGCAGACCTGATCCGAGCCGCAGGCGCTGCCGCTCGGATCGCGCTCCGGCGTCGCCGCCGAGATGAACTGGATGCGTCCCTGCAGTGACAGCAGCAAATCGGGACGCAGGAAGTAGCCGATCTCGGGCGCGAGGTGAATCACCGACGACGGTTGGAACCCCGACGGAACCTGCGCATCGGTCACCTCGCCGGTACCGCTGGTCCAGCCGATCCCGCTGCCAATGCCGAAGGCCACGAACCAGCGCGGTCGCTCACCCTCCTCTGTCGGTTCGGCGGAGGCCGCGACGTCGCCTTCTTCCGTGCGCGGGCCCGCCGCTCGCTTCGACGGAGAGCCGGTGACCGCACCCGCAGGAGCCGGCGCGCGCGTTGCCTGCGTGGCGCGCACGGCCGACTGCGCCTCGGCGAACGCTTGCTGGACCTCGGGGTTGGCCACGCGCTCGGGTAGCCGGATGTCGGCCTGGATCTGGATCGCACGCCGGATGTTGGCGATGCCGACATCGCGGTGTTGTGCGTCGGCCGCCAGCAACACCACGCCGAGGTTCAGATAGGTCTGCGCGCGGACCGGGTCGCTGCCGAGGCCGTTCTTGTCGCAAAGAGCGAGCGCATTCTTGAGCACGGCCTTCGCGTCGTCGAAGTTGAGGTTGTCGTAGTCGTCGAGCGCCTTGCGATTGAGCTCGTTGACCTCGGCGACCGCCGCGCTCGCGCCGGCCTCGCCGGTATTGGCAGTGGCCTGGCGAGCGCCTGCGGCGCCGCCTGCGTCTGCGCGCGCCACCAGCGGTCGCGCGGCCAGCACGAGCGCCACCATGGCGAACACCCGCCAACTCCGAGGAGTAAAGCCACGGGGGGCGGAAACGGGTCCCCCATCGGAGCCCCTCGCGCGAGGGTTTGAGAACCTTCCGAGGGTTCCCATGTGGACGATGGGCATCAGCAGCCTCGCTTCACGACATCCGTCTACTAACGATCAGCGTATCACGTACCCATCACCTTCCCGCACGGCCCAAGCAGGTGGGGACGCACTGGGCCACCGACGGTGTAGTGGCCGCAGCGCGGCTCAATGGCTCAACAAAACGGAGCTGCCGCGACTCGACGATCTTACCAACTGATCGCGGGAGCAACGCCGCTAATACACGGGCCAGCGGTGCGGCAGAAAATACTCCTCGTAAACCCGCAGCGCATAGCGATCGGTCATGCCGGTGATGAAGTCGGCGATGGCGCGCGAAAGTCCGTCGGATTCAGGCACACCCTTGGGCCAGTGCTTGGCGCGGAACTCGTCGGCGTGTGCGTGAAAGTAGGCCCACAGCTCCGAAATGATTCGCTGCGCCTTTTCGAACTCGTCGCGGATCTCGGCGCGCTCGTACACCGCTTCATAAAGGAAGTCGCGCAGTGCGATGAGCGCGCCCAGGATCTCCTCGCTCATGCGGATCTGGCGCTTCTCGTCGAGGCGCGAGGCACTGACCATGTCGCCGACCATGCGCGCGATGCGATCGCCGTGGGTCGCGCCCAACGTTTCGAGCAACCCGCGCGGCACGTCCTCCGGGTTGACCACGCGGCCGCGGACCGCGTCGTCCAGATCGTGGTTCACGTAAGCGACGATGTCGCTGATGCGGACGATCTGCCCCTCGAGCGTCATCGCCATGAGATTTTGGTTGTCGGAGATGATGTGGCCCTTGCCCTTGGAGTGCTTGAGGATGCCGTCCTTCACCTCTTGACTGAGGTTGAGGCCGCGCCCCTCGCGCTCGAGCACTTCCACCACACGCAGCGATTGCTTCACGTGATGGAAGCCGTCCGGCATCAACTTGGCCAGAACCTTCTCGCCGGCGTGGCCGAACGGCGTGTGGCCGAGATCGTGCCCCATGACGATCGCCTCGGTCAGCGACTCGTTGAGGCGCAGCGCGCGCGTGACCGTGCGCGCGATCTGCGCGACCTCGAGTGTGTGCGTGATGCGCGTGCGGTAATGATCACCCTCGGGCGCGAGAAAGACCTGGGTCTTTCCGGCCAGGCGGCGAAACGCCTTGGAGTGGATCACCCGATCGCGATCGTGCTGAAAGATCGGCCGCACCGGATCGGGCGGCTCAGGGCGGGCGCGCCCCCGGCTGGCGCTGCTCTTCTGCGCGTACGGCGACAGCACCGCCTCTTCGTCGGCCTCGAGCTGCTCGCGGATCGTCATCGCCATCGAACCAGTCTATCGCCGCAACGTCACTTGCGCTTGCCCTTGCCGCCTTTGACCTTGCTCTTCGAGCCCCGCACCTTGAGCTTGATGCGCTGTCGCGTTCGGTCGCCTTCGCGTTTCCCCTCGCGCGACGACTTGCCCTTGCCGCGCGCGCCAGCCTGGTCGCCGGAGCGCTTGGCGGCCCCATCGGTCACCACTCCGTCGTGCCGGCGCCGGCGCTCGCGCTTGTCGCCGCGTGAGCCACGCCCATCGAGCAGGTGATGCGCGTCTGTGCGCGCGCGGTGCTCGTGCAGCGCGAAGTCGATCTTGCGCCGCACAACGCTCACGGTTTGCACCTCGACCTTGACCGTGTCGCCGAGCGCGAACGTGCGCCCCGAACGCCGCCCGACCAGGCGGCTCGCCGTTTCGTCGAACACGTAGTAGTCGTCGGACAGCGCCTCGAGCCGCACCAGCCCCTCGACGAAGGGCTCGTCGATCACCACGAAGAAACCGAAGCCCATGACGCCCGAGATCGTTCCCTCGAACACGTCGCCGATGCGATCGCGCAGGAAGAACGCGCGATAGAGGTCGATGACCTCGCGCTCGACCTCCATCGCCTGGCGCTCCGAGAATGAGGCGTCGGCCGCCATCTTCTGCAGCGCCGCGCGATCCGGCGGCGGCTCGACCGACGGCGGCTTGAACCCGCCCGCCGGCTTGCCCTGCCCGGCGAGCCGGCTCTTGAGCAGGCGGTGGTCGATGAGATCCGGGTAGCGCCGGATCGGCGAGGTGAAGTGCAGGTAGTCCGACGACGCCAGCCCGAAGTGCCCGAGGTTGACCACGTCGTACGTCGCCTGCTTCAGCGAGCGCAGCATCTGGAACGACAGCGCCTTCTCCGCCGGGAGGCCCTTGAGGCGATCGAGCACGCGCTTCAACCCCTGGGGTGTGCGCGCATCGTCGACGTCGATCTTGATGCCGTAGTTCGCGGCCAGCGTCGCGAACTCTTCCATGCGCCCGCGATCCGGCGCGTCGTGGATGCGCCACAGCGTGTCCTCGCCGCGCTCGCGGAAGCTGGTCGCCACCGCTTCATTGGCGGCGAGCATGAACTCCTCGATCATCGAGTACGCCTGCCGCTCGCCGGGATCGCGCCGCGACTTGCGGATGTCGCGCACCAGGCGCGGATCGTCCTGGTCGAGCTCGACGAACGGCTCGGGCAGATCGAAGTCGAGCGACCCACGCGAGATCCGCAGCGCGCGCATCTGGCGCGCCAGCGAGTCCATCGCGCGCAGCGCCGGCAGGTGCGGCTCGTACTTCTTGCGCTTGCCGCGCGTGTCGCCGCCGAGCGCCGCCGCGACGCCCGGGTAGTCGAGCCGCGCGCGCGAATGGATCACCGCTGCGCAGAAGTCGCGCGCGATCACCTGCGCGTGCTTGTCGAGGTCGATCTGCGTGACCATCGCCAGCCGGTCTTCTTCCGGCACCAGCGAGCAGAGGCGCGCCGACAGCGGCTCGGGCAGCATCGGGATCGCGCGGTTGGGCAGGTAGATGCTGCAGCCGCGCTTGCGCGCCTCGACGTCTATCGGCGAGCCCTCGCGCACGTAATGCGAGACGTCGGCGACCGCGACCCACAGGCGCGTGCCGCCGTGGGGCAGCCGCTCGATCGCGACAGCGTCGTCGAAGTCGCGCGCGGTCTCGGGGTCGATGGTCAGGAACGGCACCTCGCGCAGGTCGGCGCGGTCGGCGCGCTCCGCGTCGCGCACCTCTTGCGGCAGGCCGTCGGCGATGCGCGCGACCTCGGCGGGGAACTCCTCGGTGACGTCGGCGCAGGCCAGCACCTTTTCGACCTCGGTGCGCGGGTCGTCGGGGTCGCCGAGCACCTTGAGCACTTCGGCCTCGATCGGGCCGCCCGCGACTTCGGGGTAACGGGTGATTTCGGCCACCACCGACTGACCGGCCAGCGTGGCGGCGACGTGGCCCTGGAGCGAGACCGGCCCGGTGATGCGCGGGTCGTCGGGTTGGAGGACCATCTGCTTGCCGAGCCGCTCGAGCTGGCCGGTGATCTTGGCGCGGCCGCGCGCGAGCACGCGCAGCACGCGGCCCTCGAAGCCGCGCACGCCGAGCCAGGCTTCGATCTCGACGGTGTCGGCGTCCATGGCGGCGCCGCGGCTGCGCGCCGAGACGTGCACGTCCTCGGACTTGTCGTCGGGGACGACGAAGCCGTAGCCGACGGGGTGAATCTTGATGCGACCCGTGAGGGTGCGGGTCGTGCCGCCGGTGCGGCGAGTGGAGTCATCTACAGTCAAACAGTTTCCTTTTGTGAATGAGTCATCTTACGAGAGAACGGAAAAGAACGGAAAAGTCGCACGCGCGCTCCGACCATCGCCTGACTATCGGACGCACGGCGGAATGGTTGCTGGTCGTTAGCGGCTAGCCGACAATCCCGCGCGCAGCGCGTACATCTTGCGATCGTCGGTGCCGACGAAGATCGTGCCGTCGCCGGAGAGAATCGGCGAGCTGTCGACGTCACCCCCGAGCTCGACCGACCAGCGCATGCGGCCGTCGGGCTCGAGCGCGTAGAGCCGGTCGTCCTGCGAGCCGAAGGCGATCGCGCCCTTGGCGTCGACCAGCGCCGACGAGACGATGCGGTCGCCGGTGCGGAAGGTCCAGTAGAGGGTGCCGTCGGTGCGGATTGCGTACATCTGGGCATCGAATGATCCGACGTAGACCACGCCGTTGCCCAGCGCCGGCGACGAGCGCAGGTCACCGCTGGTGTTGAACGCCCAGCGCAGCGTGCCGTCGGGGTTGAGCGCGTAGAGCTTGCGGTCGTCACTGCCGACGTAGATCGTTCCGTCGTCGCCGACGCTCGGGCTCGAGTCGACGTCGCCGCCGGTGCGAAAGTCCCAGCGCTTGAAGCCGCCGGGCGCGATCGCGTAGATCACGTCGTCCTGCGAGCCGGCGACCACGGTGCCGTCCGCTAGCAACGCGGGCGCCGACGCCACGTGGCCGTTGGTGGGGAAGCGCCAGCGCAGCGTCCCGTCGGGGTTGATGGCGTAAATGCCGTCGCCGCCGGTGTAGATCACCCCATCGGGCCCGATGGTCGGGCCGGCGTCGACGTCGCAGCGGCTGGCCTCGGGGCCCAGGCCCACTCGCTGCGGGCACGACCCAACCTGGAAGACCCAGCGCGGCTTGTCGCTCTTGGGGCCGATCGCGTAGAGGTGGTCGTCGTCGGAGCCGATGTAGATCGTGCCGTCGTGGGTGACCGCCGGCGAGCTGAAGATGATGTCGCCAGTCGCGTACTGCCACCGCAGCGAGCCGTCACGCGACACCGCGTAGAGCTTGCCGTCGTGCGAGCCGAACAGCAGTGCGCCGTCCTCGGCGATCGCCGGCGACGAGCTCACCGGGCCGCCGGTGGTGACGCTCCACCAGATCGACGGCTTCGCCGCTGGCAACACGTACGGCGATCGCCCGCGGTGCGCGGGACCGAAGCGGAACATCGCCTGCGCCGGCTCGATCGCCGAGCGCGGCAGTGGCAGCGGCGTCGCAGCGGGCGGCAGGCCCGGGCGAACGGGCGCGGCAGGCGCCGGCCTTGGACCGGGCGCGCCGAGCGCCATCGCACCCTGCGACCAGACGCACTGGCCGGCTTCGCAGATGCGGTCCATCTTGCAATCCTTGTCGGATCCGCACGGCCCCATCTGCGTGTGCGAGCAAGCCACGGCCAGAGCCGAGGCGACGAGCAGGAGCAGCGAGAGACGAGCGCGAAGCGGCGGGGTAATCAACGTGCGGGCCGCCAGCGGCGGACGTGACGAGGGGGACAAGGACGATCTGATGCGCGCAAGGTTAAGGCAAATTGGGAAAGGCGCAAGTCGCCTCTGCTCTGGACTACGCGATCTTGCATTCCTGTCACGCTGAACGGGCGCGTCCCCGGACCTGACAAATCGCGACGGTCCGGTCCCTTCTCCGATCCGCGACGTCCGCGGAAGAAGGCGTCGACCGATCGCGAAGCCGCCGAAGGAGTGATGGCCGTTACGCACATGCGCACCGACTCGCGTGATAGTGTCCGCGGCCGAAAAGCGCGCGACCGGGACGCCCCCCACCGTCGACGATTCCCGGAGCTCCTGCGCCAATTTTCCACGGAGGACAGCGTCATGAGGCAGCGGGCCATCACCTGGTCGAGCATCGTTCTGAGCGCAAGCGTGTTTGGCTGCGCCGGCAAGACTTTCGTGCGCGTCGATCCGCCGCTCGCCGCGCAGGGTATCTCGGTCGCGCTCACCCAGGGTGAGTGCGCGCTGGATCAGGATCCGGTATTGCCCGACACCTTCATGCTGGATCTCTCGCTGACCATGCGGGTCACCGACGGCACGCCCGACTCGCTGAAGTTCCACCCGGAGAGGTCGCGGCTGGTGATCGCCGGGCGCGAGACCAACTCCGACGACCACGCCGAGGAGCTGGGCGTAGGCGCGGGCTCGAAGAAAGACCTGCACGTCCACTTCCTGGTCAAAGGCAAGGACGTCGCCTGCAACAATGCGATGAGCCTGGCGCTCGACAAGGCGATGGAGCTCGGCGGCAAGCCGCTGCCGCTGACGCCGATCTCGTTCCAGCCCAGCAGCACTCCCGACTCGTAGTCGGCCGAGAGAGCGCCGGCGCCGCGCACGCCGAAGACGCTCATCCGGCCCTCCGCAGTTTAGCGGGGGCCACATCGTAACCGGCCTCACCAGAATGAAGCAAGTTACACTCGGTTTCGGCGTGCTGATCGGGTTCATTCCTGGCAGCATCCGACCCGACTCGACGGAGGTCCGCTTGCTGGAGAGGCATAGCGACGGTATTTTTCCAGGCAGTACCTGATGACTCGCCCGATCATGTGCCCTACATCCGACCGCCGATCCCTCGTGCTTGCGCTCGTCGTGGCGGGGCTCGGCACCGGTTGCCGGGTCAAGGAAGAAGCGATCACCGCACCGTTCAGCGACGATTTCCAGCGCTCCGACCTCGGCTCGAGCTGGAACGCGACCACGCCCAACTATCACATCAGCGACGGCCGCCTCACGGTGGCGAACGCGTACAACCACCCCGCGTGGCTGCGCAAGAAGCTGCCGCGCAACGCCGCGATCGAATTCGACGCGATGTCGAAGAGCCCGGCCGGGGATCTCAAGATCGAGCTCTACGGCGACGGCGAATCATTCGACCCCGACAAAGGGGGCTATGTCTCGACGGGATACGTGCTCATTTTCGGCGGGTGGAGGAACTCGCTGAGCGTCATCTGCCGCAACAACGAGCACGACGACGGTCGCAAGGCGGAGCGGACCGCACCCAAGGTCGAGCTCGGCCGCACCTACCACTGGTCGATCACGCGCAAGGATGGGGCGATCGACTGGCGCATCGACGGGCAGCCGTTTCTGGCGTGGAGTGATCCGGAGCCGCTCGCCGGCGCGGGGCATGAATATCTCGCCGTCGACGACTGGGAGGCCGAGGTCTTCTTCGACAATTTCAATATCAGGTCGCTCCAGTGAAGCACGGCGCGCCCTTGAACGTGAACGATCCACGGGCTGCCTTCGATCTCGCGGCGGCGCTGCAGCAGCTGCAGGGGCGCACGTCGGCGCTGATCTACGCGCACGACAACCCGGATCCCGACGCGCTCGCGGCGGCTCTGGGCCTGGGGTACATGCTCGAGAAGGAGATCGGCGCCGCGGTGACGCTGGCGCAGGGCGGGATCGTCGGGCGCGCGCAGAACCGCGCCATGGTCGAGACGTTGAAGATCGGGCTCACGCCGGTCGAGCGCGTCGAACCCGACGAGTTCGACATCATCGCGCTCGTCGATAGCCAGCCCGAGACCGGCAACAACTCGCTGCCGCTGGGCCATCGGCTGGACATCGTGATCGATCACCACCCGCCTCGCGCAGCCAGCGCGCGCGCGCCCTGGTGCGATATCCGGCCCGATCGCGGCGCGACGTCGACCATGGTGTTCGACTACCTGCGCGAGCGGCAGATCCCGGTCGACGCGCGGCTCGCGACCGCGTTCTTCTTCGCGCTGCGCACCGAGACGCGCGACCTCGGACGCGAGGCGACCGAGGCCGAGCGCCGCGCCTATCTCGACCTGGTCCCGATCGTCGACCACAACCTGCTCTACCGCATGATGCACCCCAAGGTGCCGCGCGAGCACTTCGCGGCGCTCGATCGCGCGCTGCGCTCGGCGCAGACCCATGGCGATATCGTCGCGGTGAACCTCGGCACGCTCGGCTACCCCGACCTGGTGGCGGAGATCGCCGACCTGCTGCTGTCGTACGAGGGCGCGCGCTTCGTGCTGTGCATGGGCCAGTACGAAGGCAGCGCCTACCTTTCGCTGCGCACCGAGGCGAGCGAGGCGCGCGCGGGGTCGGTCATGCGCCAGATCGTCGGCACCGACGGCGCGGCGGGCGGCCACGGCACAATGGCGGGCGCGCGCCTGTTCACGGTGGTGACCTCGCCGACGGCGCTGCAGACGTCGTTCGTCGAGATGGTGAAGCGGCTCTGCGAGGCGCTCGGGCACGCGCCGACGCGGCCCGAGCCACTGCTCGAGCTCAAGGATCTGAGCTGAAGCAAGGCCTCGGGCTCGAGTCTGGTCCCGCACCTGACCCGACATCTCACATCAAACTAAGAATTGTCCCGAGGAACCAGGCGACATCGGACGGGCGCGGCGTTAGTGTGAGTTCGCAATGAGTCGGATTCGCGCTCTGGCTTACGCCGCCATCGCGATGTGTTTGGTCACCGGGTGCCGGCAAGACCCGACCGCGGTGCGCGTGCACGTGCACCTGGGCAGCCTCTCTTACGATGAGCTCCGCTTCGGCGTCCTCGAGATCATTGAAAGCAACGACGCCACGCCGCCGCCGGTGCTGGTCGATCCCGAGAGCGCGGGTCGCAAAGCGGGTCTGTCGGGCGGACCCGAACAAGACGTCGTGATCTTGCTGGACGATGCCACCGACGGGCACGCGATCTTCTGCGAGGTGGCCGCGCTGAGCATGGGCCTGCCGGTCGCCGACGGCACGGGCACAGTCCAAGCCCACCGTCACAGCATCGCGAGTGTCGACATTTACATCTCGGCGGCGCCGACGGACGATGCGGGCGCGCCGGGTGACGCGGGTGGTGGCGGCGCCGGCACCAGCGGCGGTGGCGGTTCCGCCGGCGCCGGCGGCACGAACGGCGCGGGCGGAAGCAGCGACTCGGGCGGCGGCAGCGGAGGCGCGAACGGTGACGCCGGCCGGGATGTTCGGGCCGAGGCAGGCGCCGGAGGCACGGGCGGAACCGGCGCGGGCGGCGCGAACGGAACCGGCGGCGCGGGCGCGGGCGGGTCGAGCGGAACCGGTGGCGCGGGCGGAACCGGCGCGGGCGCAGCGAACGGAAGCGGCGGCACGAACGGCGCGGGAGCGCTCGGCTCGCCGTGCACCAGCGCCGCGCAGTGCATGACCACCTTCTGCGCCGACGGCGTCTGCTGCGACTCGGCCTGCACGACAGCGTGCACCACGTGCACACTGAACAACGGCCAGATGGGACACTGCCGCCCGGCCATGAACAAGGCCGTCGATCCGCATCACGCCTGCATCAATGCAGGACCGAATGGGTGCACTGACGGCACCTGCACCAACGCTGGCACGTGCACGCAAAAGACGTTCGGCGTCGCCTGCGCCGCCAGCTGCACGAGCCCGACGGAGCGATCCACGAGCGGATTTTGCAGCCAGGCCGGGACTTGCCAGAGCGGCGGCGCGATCCCCTGCCCCGCCGGGACGCCCTCCTGCGTCGCTCCCAACACGTGTCAGTGAGCCCGCGCGACATTTAACGGTCACTTGACGGATTGGAAACATCGACAGCCGTAGTGTGGCTGTCGAGATGGCAGGCCGCAGCGAGCTCATTGTCGTCGGGAACGGGATGGTCGGGCATCGATTCGTCGAGCTCCTGATCGCCGAGGGCAGGACCACGGACTTTCGCGTCACGGTGATCGGCGAGGAGCCGCGCCCCGCCTACGACCGCGTGGGCCTGTCGTCGTTCTTCGCCGGCAAGACCGCCGAGGACCTCACGCTGGTCGAGCCGGGCAGCTACGAGCGCGCCGGCATCGAGGTGCGCCGCGGCGACCGCGTCACCGCGATCGATCGCGCAGGCAAGACGGTCACGCTCGCGTCGGGCGACACGCTCCGCTACGACCAGCTGGTGCTGGCGACCGGCTCGTACGCGTTCGTGCCGCCGGTCCCGGGGCGCGACGCGCCGGGCTGCTTCGTCTACCGCACGATCGAGGATCTCGAGGCGATGGAGGCCTACGCCGCGCGCTCGAAGGTGGGCGTGGTCATCGGCGGCGGCCTGCTCGGCCTCGAGGCGGCGAACGCGCTCAAGAACCTGGGCCTGGAGACGCACGTCGTCGAGCTGGCGCCGCGCCTGATGACGCTGCAGGTCGACGACATCGGCGGCGCGGTGCTGCGCCGGCGCATCGAGGCGCTGGGCGTGACCGTGCACCTGGGCGCGCGACCACCCGCATCGTCACCAAAGCCGACGGCGCCGCCGTGTGCGCTGGTGCTCAAGGACGGCAGCGAGCTGGCGACCGACATGGTCGTCTTCTCCGCCGGCATCCGCCCGCGCGACGAGCTCGGCCGCGCGGCGGGCCTCGACCTGGGCGAGCGCGGCGGCATCGTGATCGACGACCGCTGCCGCACGTCCGACCCGGCGATCTTCGCCATCGGCGAGTGCGCCGCGTACAACGATCGCGTCTACGGCCTGGTCGCGCCCGGCTACCAGATGGCGCGCGTGGCGGCGTCGGCGCTCGCCGGCCACGGCGGCGAGACCTTCACCGGCTTCGACATGAGCACCAAGCTCAAGCTGATGGGCGTCGACGTCGCCAGCTTCGGCGACGCGTTCGCCGCCACCCACGGCGCGCACGTCATCAGCGTCGTCGACACGCTGGCCGAGGTCTA
This sequence comes from uncultured Pseudomonadota bacterium, assembly GCA_963711305.1. Taxonomy (GTDB): domain Bacteria; phylum Myxococcota_A; class Polyangia; order Fen-1088; family Fen-1088; genus DASRQZ01. Next base: position 107,541 of record CAVQDT010000009.1, on the reverse strand, counting down.
CAAGAAGCTGGTGGTCAGCCCCGACGGCAAGCGGCTGCTCGGCGGCGTGCTGGTCGGCGACGCCGGCAACTACGGGCAGCTCGTGCAGCTGGTGCAGAACCAGATCCCGCTGCCGCCGCACCCGGAAGATCTGCTGATGTCGCCGCGCGCGGGCGGCAAGTCGGCCGGCTTCGGCGTCGATGCGCTCCCCGACGCCGCGCAGATCTGCTCCTGCAACAACGTCAGCAAGGGGCAGATCTGCAGCGCGATCGGCGAGAAGAAGCTGACCGCCGTCGGCGGGGTCAAGGAGTGCACCAAGGCCGGCACCAGCTGCGGCTCGTGCGTCACGCTGGTCTCCGAGATCCTCACCAAGGAGCTGAAGAAGGCCGGCGTCGTGGTGAGCAAGCACCTGTGCGAGCACTTCGCTCACTCGCGGCAGGAGCTCTATCACCTGGTGCGCCTGCACCGCATCCACACCTTCGACGATCTGCTCGCGCAGCACGGCAGCGGGCAAGGCTGCGAGATCTGCAAGCCGGCGGTCGCGTCGATCCTCGCGTCGGCGTGGAACGAGCACATCCTCGAGCGCAAGCACCTGCCGCTGCAGGACACCAACGACCGCTTCCTGGCCAACATCCAGCGCGACGGCACCTACTCGGTCGTGCCGCGCGTCGCCGGCGGCGAGATCACGCCCGAGAAGCTGATCGTGCTCGGCGAGGTCGCGAAGCGCTACGGCCTCTACACCAAGATCACCGGCGGCCAGCGCATCGATCTGTTCGGCGCGCGCGTCGAGCAGCTGCCCGACATCTGGCGCGAGCTGGTCGCCGCCGGCTTCGAGTCGGGCCACGCCTACGGCAAGGCGCTGCGCACGGTGAAGTCGTGCGTCGGCAGCACCTGGTGCCGCTACGGCGTGCAGGACTCGGTCGGCTTCGCGGTGCGCGTCGAGAACCGCTACAAGGGCCTGCGCAGCCCGCACAAGCTCAAGTCGGCGGTGTCGGGCTGCGCGCGCGAGTGCGCCGAGGCGCAGGGCAAGGACTTCGGCATCATCGCCACCGAGAAGGGCTACAACCTCTACCTGTGCGGCAACGGCGGCATGAAGCCGCAGCACGCGCAGCTGTTCGCCACCGATCTCGACGAAGAGACGCTGCATCCAGTACCTCGACCGCTTCCTGATGTTCTACATCCGCACCGCCGATCGCCTGCAGCGCACCGCCAGCTGGTTCAACAACCTCGAGGGCGGGCTCGACTACCTGCGCGAGGTGCTGATCGACGACTCGCTGGGGATCTGCGCCGAGCTCGAGGCGGAGATGGCGCAGGTCGTCGACACCTACCAGTGCGAGTGGAAGACGGCGATCGAGGATCCCGAGAAGCTGAAGCGCTTCCGGCCGTTCGTGAACTCGACGAAGTCCGACCCGAGCATCGTGTTCATCCGCCAGCGCGACCAGCACCGCCCGGCGTTCTGGGACGAGAAGGCCGATCGCACCGCCGAGATGTTCGGCGAAGCCAGCGCGCGCTGCGAGAAGAAGAGCGCCTGATGAGCATCGCCGCCATGGAGACAACGACCGCTTTCCCCGCCGCGTGGGACGACGCCGACTGGACGCCGATCTGCGCGCTCGACGACATCGTGCCCGACACCGGCGTCTGCGCGCTGATCGCCGGCCGCCAGATCGCGATCGTGCGCGTCGGCGAGGGCGACCAGAGTCTACGCCATCGACAACTTCGATCCGTTCAGCAAGGCGTTCGTGATCTCGCGCGGCATCGTCGGCGACAAGAACGGCGTGCCCAAGATCGCGTCGCCGATCTTCAAGCAGAGCTTCAACCTGCGCACCGGCCAGTGCCTCGACAAGCCGGCGGTGTCGATCCCGGTGTACGCCGTGCGCGTGCGCGACGGGCGGGTCGAAGTCCGGTTTGCGCCGCCGGCCTGAGCCCGCCGGCGCGCGGGATGCCGTCGACCACCTCGCCCGACAGCGGCGCCCTGGCCGCTCCGCGCGCTCGTCCGCTCTCAAGATTGCGCACGGCCCCGCCGATGAGATCCGTCGAGGTGGGGTGGTCGTGTCGTTTTCCCTTTGGCCGCAAGCTCGCCGGGCAACGCTGAACATGTCAACGCTCCCTGAGCCCGCCGTGCTCGCACGGATGATCTCGAACGTCACCAGCTCGATGTGTTCGACGTTCTTCGTTCCTGGAGACCCGCTGGCGCGCGGTGAGTCGCTGTGCGGGCAGATGGCGATGATCCCGCTCATCGGCAAGAAGTCTTTCGCCGTCGTGGTCTCGTCGGACACGCGCGGCAGCCGCGCGCTCGGCAGCGCGTTCTTCGGCTGCGACGAGAAGGACCTGACCCAGGCGATGGTCGACGACTCGATCTCCGAGCTGCTCAACATGGTCGCCGGCCAGATCAGCGCCGCGCTGCAGATGGACCTGCAGCTGGGGCTGCCGCGCCCGACGACGCTGGCGGAGATCATCGCGGCCAGCGGCGAGGGCGTCGAGAACGCGGCGCTGTTTCGCAGCGAGGGCAAGATCGACCTGTGGCTGTGGGTCTTCGAGACCCACGCCGCGATCGACAAGAACGCGCCGCCGCCGTCGACGTTCCGGTCGATCCTGAACCGGATCCGGCCGGTATTTTCGCGGTGAGTGGGCCCGCACCGGACGGGTGACCAGGAACGGTGACGGCGGCGGACGTGAGGACGGCTTCGCTCTCTCCGTTGTGGGGCGCGAGAGGCGTGGGGGGACCTGGGGGTGGGGTATTGCCTCCGCGGGGACGCGCCCTTACGCCGCCGCCGAGAGGTTGGCTCTCGATGACTGAATCTGCCTACGCGAGGCGTTGCCTCGACCTTGTGACCGATAACCAGCGGCGGCACGGGGGCGCTCCGCTTCGGCGCTGGCATCCTGCCTGCGGACAGGCAGGAGCGCCCTCAGAGGCCCCGCTGCGCCAACACCCCACCCCCAGGTCCCCCCGCGCCTCTCGCTTTGCTTCACGCCTACGTTCACTGCGCCTGAGGGCGTTCGTATTTTTAAATTGAGCTATCGGACGAGCGTCGAGCGGTCGTGAACGAAGACCCTTCGCTAAGTGACCGCGGCGCGATGCCGGGGCGCACTTAGCGAAGAAGTCGCGTGGACGACGCTGGAATGCGCGTCCGGGTACCTTCAATTAAAAATACGGACGCCCTCAGGCGCAGTGAACGTAGGAGTGAAAGCAGCGCGAGAGGCGTGGGGTTGGGGTGTTCCTCTTGCGGGGGCCTCGAGGCGCGCTCCTGCCGTCCGCGGGCAGGTCGCCAGCGCCGAGCGGAGCGGCCCCCGTGCCGCCGGTGACGGACCTCGCTTCGACGTGCCCTCGCTCGAGTCCCCGGCTCTCCGGCCGGGTCGGGGTTGCCGGCGCAACCGGCGGCGTAAGGGCCGCGTCCCCCGCAAGAGGAACACCCCACCCCCACGCCTCTCGCGCCCCACAACGGAGAGAGCGAAGCCGTCCTCACGTCCCCCACCGTCGCCGTTCCTGGTTACCCGCCCCGGTGCGGCCCCGAGCCTACGCCATCGAGTCTTTGGCCTTGTTCTTCAGCCCGTCGGTCAACCGCGCGACCACGTCGGCCTCGAGCCCCAGCAGCGAGCGCCCGATCATCACCAGCGCGTCGATGTCGTCCGCGTCGACGTGGCCGACGTAGAGGCCCTGCTGCTTGGCGACGGCGTTGGCGAACCGCACGGCGTTGGCGACCGACAGGCGGTCGCTGTTGTCGTACTCGTCGCAGTCCTTGATGCTGCGGCAGACCGGCTCGGGCATCTCCCACTTCTTGGCGAGCGCGACGCCGACCTGGCGGTGGATGCGCTGGATGATGGCGACGAACTCATTGGACGCGATCCAGGTCATCGACGCCTTGACGCCCAGGATCGCCTTCTCCGCTTCCAGCAGCATCGCGGCCACGATCGGCTTGCCGATGTCGTGCAGCAGGCCGCCCAGGTAGCCGAAGTCGGGCGAGCCGCTGTTCGAGAACGCCACCACGTCGCGCGCGAGCATCGCCACCGCCAGCGAGTGCTCCCACACGCCGCGCGCCGCCTCGACGATGCGCGCGTCGCGCGACTCGAACACCTTGCGCGCCGAGGCCTCGATCAGGAACATGCGCAGCTTCTGCATGCCGAAGCGCGTGACCGCCTGCAGGACGCTCTGCACCGGATCGCGCGACGCCATCGCGGCGCTGTTCGCCATCTTGAGCATCAGCGCCGTCAGGATCGGGTCGCGCTCGATCAGCGACGCCGCCTCCTTCAGCGAGAAGTCGGGGTTCTTGAGCATGCGTCAGGCACTTGAGCGCGACGGCCGGCATGGGCGGCAACACCAGCTGGTCGTTGCCGATCCGGTTGAGGACAATCTTCTCCATCTGCTCCGCGAGCTTGTCGTACGACGCTCCCGTGCCTGACGCTGCCTGGGTCACGCGGCCTTCGCCTCCGCCACCGTCGGGTAGACCGGCAGATCCGCGGTCTCGACCAGCTGCTTGAGGTTGGTCTGCACCTCGGTCGTTCCGACGAGCCGGATCTCCAGGCCGACCTTCTTCGTGCGCTCGGCCAGCTGCATGACCATGCGGCCGGTCTTCTCGGGCAGCAGCGGCACCTGCGAGATGTCGACGATCACCTCGGCGTAGCAAGCGGCGGCGAGCTCCTCGACCGCCTTGGTCACCAGGTTGGTCACCTGCGTGAAGTAGCCGGGCAGCCGGTTCTCGCGCCCCTTGAACGGCGTGATTGAAATGACGTTGTCGGTCGTCGCAATCAGCTCCTGGTTGTCGAAGTAGCGCAGCAGGAACTCTTCCAGCGCCGCCTGATCGAACGGCTTGAAGATCACGCCGACGAAGCCGGCCTCGCGCGCCTCGTCCTGCGCCTTGGCCACGCTGCGCAACGACAGCGACACGAACGCCGCCTGCGGCTGCATGACGCGCAGCTGGCGCATGAGCGAGCTGCTGTCGACGTCGGGGATGTCGTTGTCGACCATGATGATGCGGAAGACGCGCTCGCGGCAGACGGCGAGCGCCGCCGACGCGCTGGTCGCGGTATTCAGCGTGACGTGGTCCGGGATCATCGTGCGCAGGCGTTTGGGCACGTTCTCCATGTCGTCGATGCACAGGATGTCGACGAACTGCTTGCCACCGCCGACACTCGACCTTGGGATCCGACGCCGACGGTGCCTGGACGATCGACGCCATCTCCTTGACCAGCGCCTCGTCGCCGGGCGCGGGTCCCGCCATCTTGAGCGCCTTGGCGATCTTGGCCTTGAGCTCGTCCGGCTTGAACGGCTTGAGGATGTAGTCCTCGATGCCCATCTTCATCAGCGACGCGACGATGGAGCGCTTGGACTCCGACGTCAGCATCAACACCGGGGTCTTGTCGCCGCGGTTGCGCAGCTCCTGAAGCATCCCCGGCCCGTCGAGCACCGGCATCGTGACGTCGAGAACGATGAGATCGTAGGACTGCTTCGCCGACCTTGGTCAGGCCCTGCTGCCCGTCCTCGGCCTCATCGACCTCGAGGCCCATCTCCTTCGCGTTCTTGCTGACCAGCATCCGCACTGCGCGGCTATCGTCGACTGTCAGTACCTTTGGCATGGCTCCGGCTCCCTTATTGCGAAATCGAGATCAACCGTGGGAAATCCACATCATCAGATTCACCGCGTCGTTGCTGCGCAGCAGGATCCCGTCGCGGTAGGCGGCCTGCGCCTGCGGCGACAGCGCAGACGGCGAGGTGATCTTCGGCAAACCGAGCGTCTCGTCGGCGGACAGAAGGCCCTTGATCTGGCCCGCCGCCATGTTGAGCAGCTCGCACAACGAGTCCTCGATCATGCCGTCCTCGAGCATGTCGGGCTCGACCTGGCAAAGCGCGGCGCCGAGCGCCGTGCAGCCGCCCTGGTCGGAGAACAGCGCCACCTGCCACGGCTTGCCGCCGGTCACCTCGAGGACCGCCATGCGGAAGCAGCTCACGTTGGTGCGCTGGCCCGGATCGGCGACGGCGAACGAGAAGCCGCACATGGTTTTGGTCACGTTCGAGACCAAGTTCGCGAGCGTGTGGGGATCGGGCAAATTCGCCATGTTCTTCGTCCTCAGGTGGTGCGTTGGTAACAGGTTGCGTTGCCGACCTGGACAGCCTGAAAGCTGTTGGTCAGGTTGTGGGTCGACTCGACGGTGCCCAGGAACAGATAGCCGCCGGGCCGAATGGCGCGCGCGATCCGGTCCAGGATTCGCTTCTTCGTCGGAACGTCGAAGTAGATGAGGACGTTGCGCATGAAGACCACGTCCATCTCCGGCATCGACGGCCAGGCTTCCATCAGATTGAGCTTGCGAAAGGTGACCATCTTGCGGAGGTCGGCCTTCACCTGAAATTCCAGACCAACCTTGTCGAAGTACTTGATCAACATCGGCACCGGCAGGCCGCGGTTGACCTCGAGCTGGGAAAATACGCCATTGCGCGCGCGTGTGAGGACCTCCTCGGAGAGATCGGTCGCGGTGAAATCGATGCTCCACCCGCCCAGCTGCAGCCCGCACTCGCGCATGATGAATGCGATGGTGTAAGGCTCCTGCCCCGTCGAGCTGGCGCCACACCAGATGTTCAGGCGTTTGGTCGCTGATTTCTCATTGAGCAAACGCGGAATGACCGTTTTGCGGAACATGTCGAACGGGTGCAAATCACGAAAGAACGACGTTTCGTGCGTGGTGACCGCTTCCAGCACGCGTTGCCGCAACGGACCGGAGTTGCCGCTATTGAGCCGCGCGACCAGCTCGTCGAAGGATCCTAGATGTTCGCGCGTCAGCATCGGTCCGAGCCGCGCCTCCAAGAGGTAGCGCTTGTCGGCCTCGAGAACGATCGCGGAGTTGTCGTAGATCAACTTGCGAAGGAACGCGAAGGCCTGCTCGGATCCGGTGGCTGCGATCATGTCGGCGTCTCGAACCCCAGGAGAACCAGCTTGTCGCGCAGGCTCTCTTTCGTGAATGGCTTCATCAGATACTCGTTGGCCCCCGCCTCGATGGCGCGGGTCACGTACTCCATGCTCCCTTCGGTGGTGATCATGATGATGGGCAGATCGGCGAACCCTTCCGCGCGCGCCGCCTTCACGAACGACAACCCGTCCATCACGGGCATGTTCCAGTCGACCAGCGCCAGCTGCAGCGGCGCATCGGCGCCGCTGTCGCGAAGACGCGTCATCGCCTCTTCGCCGTTCTCCGCCTCGACGATGGTCTCGAACCCGTTCTCCTTGACCACCTTGCCGACGATCCGGCGCATGGTCTTCGAGTCGTCAACGATCAGCGCTCGCAACGTATCAGCCTCTCCCACCGGCGGCGCGCGCCGGGTCGCGACCGACCCGCACGGTGCGCACGATCGCCGGCGCCAACTGGTTGAGGGGCAGGATCTCGTCCGCCAGACCTGCTTCGGCGACGAAACCCGGCATGCCCCAGACAATGCTGCTCTTCTCGTCCTGCACGAACACTTGCCCCCCTCGCTCGCGCACCGCTTCGCAGCCGTGCAAGCCGTCCTGCCCCATCCCCGTCATCACCACCGCCAGAACGCCCGCCCCGAAATTTTCGCTGACCGATCGGAACAACACGTCGGCCGCCGGCCGGCACGAGTTCTCGAGCGGTCCCTGATTGAGCGCGATGTGATGGCCCGCGGCCGAGCGCTCGACCACCATGTGCTGGTTGCCGGGCGCGATGATCACCGAGCCCGCCGCCAGCGGCTCGCCGGCGCTCCCCTCGCGTACGCGGATCGACGACTTGCTGCCCAGCCGCTCCGCCAGCAGCTTGGTGAACAGCGGCGGCATGTGCTGGACGATCACGATCGGCACCGGGAGGTCGGCCGGCAGCGCCGGGATCAGCTCCGCCAGCGCGTTCGGTCCGCCGGTCGAGATGCCGATGGCGACGATCTCGATGCGGCCGGTGCCGCCGCGGCGCTGCCGGGATGCGGGCCGGGGCGCGGCGCCGCCGCGGCGCGCGGCCGCGGCGTAGCGGCGCGAGCCGAGCCCCTTGAGCTTGGGGATCAGATCGCGGACGAAGTTCTCCTTCTCGGAGTCGCCGGCCGACGACAGTCCGCTCGGCTTGGTGACGTAGTCGGTCGCGCCCAGCGACAGCGCCTCCAGCGTCGCCGCGCGCGCCGCGCTCGGTGAGCGAGCTGACCATGACCACCGGCAGCGTCGGGTGGGTCTTGCGGATCGCCTTCAGCGCCTCGAGCCCCGACATCTCGGGCATCTCGATGTCCATGGTCACGACGTCGGGCTCGACCAGCGGCAGCTTCTGCAGCGCGATCAAGCCGTTCGCCGCCGTGCCCACGACCTCGAGCATCGGATCGGTCGCGATCGCGTTGGTGAGGAAGCGTCGCACGACCGTCGAGTCGTCGACCACGAGCACCTTCACTTTTACTTCGCCGGCCATCACTCCACCCATGCATTCCCGGCGCCGTTCGAGGCAGCCGCTCCGTTGGTTATCGACCGCGCTCGCGGTCGTGCGCGCCGGCCTGGGTGCCGGCGCATGCGCTTGCGTCGACCCGTTCGCGCGGTGGCGCGTGTCGACGCGATCGATCTTGAACTGAGTGACCATGTGCTGCAGCTCGCCCGCCATCTGCGACAGCGCGCCGGCCGCCGCCTGCGTCTGCGTGGCGCCGGTCGCGGTGTTGCGCGCCGACTCGGCGACCCCGGTGATGTTGCGCGCGATGTCGGTCGCGCCCTGCGGCCGCCTGCGCGACGTTGCGCCCGATCTCGTTGGTCGTCGCCGTCTGCTCCTCGACCGCGCTGGCGATCGTCGTCGAGATGTCGTTGACCTGGCCGATGATGCCGCGGATCTCCTTGATGGCCTTCACCGCCTCGGTGGTGTCGCCCTGGATCGCGTCGATCTTGCGGCTGATGTCCTCGGTCGCCTTCGCGGTCTCCTTGGCCAGCTCCTTGACCTCGTTGGCGACGACCGCGAAGCCCTTGCCCGCCTCGCCGGCGCGCGCCGCCTCGATGGTCGCGTTCAGCGCCAGCAGGTTGGTCTGCTCGGCGATCGACGTGATCACCTTGATCACCTTGCCGATCTCGATCGAGCTGTCGCCCAGCTTCGAGATCGTGCCGCTCGTGACCTCGGCCACCCGCACCGCCGACGTCGCGACGCGCGCCGCCTCGTGCGCGTTGCGCGCGATCTCCTTGATCGACGCCGTCATCTCCTCGGCGCTCGCCGCCACCGTCTGCACGCTCTTGCTGACCTGCTCGGCCGCCGCCGACACCGAGCCCGGCCTGCGCCGACGTCTCCTCGGAGTTCGCGGCCATCATCTGCGACGAGCTGGTGAGCTGCTCCGACGACGAGGCCAGCGACTGCGCGTTGCGCGCGATCGCCGACATGTTGCCGTGCAGATCGTCGACGAGCCGGCCGAAGCCCTCGCCCAGCTGCCCGATGGCGTCCGCTGCCCGACACCGGCACGCGCTGCGTGAGATCGCCCTGCGCCACCGCCTGCACGCTGGAGAGGATCGCGTCGACCTTCTTCTGAAGCTGCTGCTTGCTCTCCTCCTGCGCGGCGCCGCGCCGCTGGTCGGCGTCGCGCGCGGTCTTGAGCTCCTCGGTCATCTTGTCCAGCTCGCGCGCGAGCTGGCCGATCTCGTCGTGACCGTCGTAGGCGCAGCGCGCGTCGAGATCGCCCTGACCGACGCGTACGACGTGCTCCAGCACCGCGCGCACCGCCGTCACCACCGAGCGGCCGATGAGCACCGCCCCGCGCCACGCCCAGCAGCGTGAGCACGATCAACGAAACCCAGATGCCGCCGGTGGCGCCCGAGATCGCCTCGACGATCTCCTTGCCGACCTGGTCGCCGCGGCGCTTGTTGTAGTCGACGAGCGCGTTCACCGTGCCGAGGTAGGTCTGGAAGGCCGGCACCGCCGCCTCGCTGTAGAGCGTGCGCGCCTCGGCGAGCTTGTCCTCCTCGACCAGGGCGATGATCTTCTCGCGCGCCTTCGAGAACGCCGTCGCGCGCCTGCGGTGGACTCGCGGAACAGGCGGCGATCCTCGTCGGCGATGATGCCGCGTTCGTACTCCGCGCGCGCATCACTGACCGCCTCGATGGTCTTGCGGTTCTCGGCCAGCGATCGCCTGGCGCTGCGCCTTGTCCTCGTCCAGCACCAGCGTCCGCAGCAGGCTCAACGAGCCCACGCGTGTTCGCCCGCACGCGCGCCGCGTGATACATGCCCGACAGCGAGTGCTCGACCAGCTCGCGGCCCAGGCCGCGCAGCTGCGCGAGGCCGGCGAGCGCGATCCCGCCGAGGACGCCCATCCCCAGCAGCAGCAAGCCGAATCCGATGATCAGGCGATGACTGAGCTTCAGGTTCTTCATCCGGTCGTTTCTCCGTTCTTTCCTTGCCGCACCCGCTGCCGCACTTCGGGCCCGGCTCCTAGGCCTTCCACTCGGCCTTGGCCTGGCCAGCACCGTTCTCCGCGCGCGCCGACGCCGACGCGGGCGTCTTGGCGCGGGTCACGGCGGATGCGATGGCCTGATCGGCGTCGAGCAAGATGAGGAGTCGGTCGTCGAGCTTGTAGACGCCGCGGATCATGTCGCGCGCGAGGTCGCGCAGCGTGACCGGCGGCGGCTCGAACAAGTCGCGCTGCACCTCGCGCACGTCGCCGATCCGATCGACCAGCAGGCTGACCGCGCCGTGCTCGGTGCGCAGGATGACGCTCATCGGCGATGCGCCGGCGGGCGCGTCGGGCAGGCCCAGGCGGCGGCGCAGGTCGATCGCGGTGACGATCTGGCCGCGCAGGTTGATGAGCCCGCGCACCACCCAGGGCGCGAGCGGCACGCGCGTCATCTCCTGGAAGCGCAGCACCTCCTGCACCTTGTGCACCTCGACGGCGAAGGTGTAGTTCTCGACGGCGAACGTGCACAGCTGCTGGCTTTGATCGACCATGGTCAGGCCCCCACCGCCGCATCGGCGCCAGCCGCGCGGGAAGAATCGTAGAGATGCAGCAGGTCCGCGCCGCCGCTGTGGACCAGCGCCTGCAGGTTCACGAGCTCGGTCACCTTCTGCTGGATGACCGCGCAACCGGCGATCGCGCCCTTCGTGGAGGCCGACGTCTCGACAACCTCGTCGACGATGTCGAGGATCTGCCCGACGACCAGCCCGATGCTGCGGTCGCCTTCGTTGTAGACCACGACCTGGATCGTGTCGGCCGCCGCCGAGGCGGTCTCCTCGGACATGCCGCCGAAGCCGCCGCCACCGCCGACCAGGTCGACGATGTCGATGAGCGGCAGGATGCGCCCGCGGTACTGCACCACCTGGTGCGAGCCGAAGCGCTCGAGGCTCTGGCGCGGGAACTCCTCGAGGCGCGCCACGATCGACAGCGGGATCGCCATGCGGCGCCCGTCGCGCGTCAGGAACAGCAGCAGCGTCTGGCGCTGCGAAGCCTTGTCGTCCTTGGCCAGGCCGAGGTGGCTCGCCGCGCGATCGTGCACCTGCGACATCACGCTCGCCTGCTGGGCGATGCCGAGGACGTCGAGGATCAGCGCCACCCGGCCGTCGCCCATGATCGTCGCGCCGGCGAACGCGGTGATGCCCTTGAGCTGCTTGCCGAGCGGCTTGACGACGATCTCCTCGGTGTCGTTGACCTGCGTCGACGACCAGGCCGAACTGGCGGTCGTCGGCCTGCAGCACGACGATGTTGACCGCGTCCTGGTCGTCGCTGGCGCGTGCCACGCTCTGGATCTCGAGCTCGCGGTTCAGGTAGACCAGCGGCAGCAGGTTGCCGCGCAGGCGGTAGACCGGCGCGCCGTGGATGAGCTCGATGCGGTCGCGCGCCTGCGCGCCCTTCGAGGCGCACCAGCTCGAGCAGGCTGACCTGCGGAATCGCGTAGCGATCGCCGCCGCTGGTGACGATCAGCGCCGGGATGATCGCCAGCGTCAGCGGGATCTTGATCTTGAACGTCGTGCCGTGGCCGCGGCGGCTCTGGACGTCGACCGTGCCGCCGATCTTCTCGATGTTGGTCTTCACGACGTCCATGCCGACGCCGCGGCCGGAGACGTTGCGTGACCTTCTCGCGCCGTCGAGAAGCCGGGCAGGAAGATCAGGTTCAGGACGCTCGCGCTCGCTCATGCGCGCGGCCTGCTCGGCGGTGATCAGGCCGCGCTCGAGCGCCTTGGCCTTGATCGCGCTCGGGGTCGATCCCGCCGCCGTCGTCGGTGATCTCGATGTTGACCTGGCCGCCCTCGTGGAAGGCGCGCAGGAGCAGCCGGCCCTCGGCGCGGCTTGCCGCGCGGCGACGCGATCGGCCGGCGGCTCGATGCCGTGGTCGACGGCAGTTGCGCACCAGGTGGGTCAGCGGGTCCTTGATCGCCTCGATGATCGTCTTGTCGAGCTCGGTCTCCTTGCCCTCCATCTCGACGCGCACCTGCTTGCCGCAGGCGAGCGCGAGGTCGCGGACCACGCGCGGGAACTTGCTCCAGATGTTGCCGATCGGCTGCATGCGCGTCTTCATGACGCCCGCCTGCAGCTCGGTGGTGATCAGGTTCAGGCGCTGCGACGTCGCCGAGAAGTTCTGGTCGTCGACCAGCGGCGCCAACTGCAGGATCTGGTTGCGCGCGAGCACCAGCTCGCCGACCAGGTTCATCAGCTTGTCGAGCAGGCCGACGTCGACGCGCAGGTAAGAGTCGGAGACGTTGTGCGCGCGCTCACCGGCGGGTTCGGATGCGGCGGGGGCATGCGCGGGCGCGGCGGCGGGCGCGGGCTTCGGCGCGGGTGCGGGGGCGGCGGCGGGGGCGGGCGCGGCCGCTACGGCGGCCGGTTTCGCGGCGGCCGGCGCGGGAGCGGCGGCGAGTGTGGCAGCGGCGGGCTTGGCCGCGGCGGGAGCGGCGGCGTCGGCGGCCGGCGCGGGCGGCGCAGGAGCCGCGGCGGGCACTGCAGCGCGCGCGGCAGCGGTAGCGGCGGGTGCGGGGGCCGCCACCGGCGCGGGCGCTGGCTCCCCACCACCCCGTTGCAGGCGGTTGATGTTCTCGACCACCGACGAGTAGTCCTCGTCGCCCTCTTTCCCGTGGGCCTCGATCCCCGCCAGGATGCTGCGCATGGTGTCGGCGACACCCAACAGCGCCGTGATGATCGTCGGCGTCAGCTCCAGCTCTTCTTCGCGACACTTGGAGAGCAGGTTCTCCGAGGCGTGCGCCACGATCTCCATCTTGGCGAAGCCCAGGAAGCCGCACGCGCCCTTGACCGTGTGTACCCGCCGGAAAACGCTGGCCAAAAGCTCCGGCGTGTGGGGGTTCTTCTCGAGCGCCAGAAGCTCGCGATCGAGGGCATCGAGGTTCTCGTGCGCCTCGACCAGGAATTCGGTGATTATCTCGTCCTGTTCGTTATCGCTCATCAGGGATCTCGCGCGCAGCCGTGGGCCATGCTTGGTTCACCGCAAGAATCCCTCTCGGACGGAGACGCCCCTTCCTTTACCCAGCCCCTTGATCACGCAGGAAACCCGACCTCGGCCGAGTGAGCGCACGCACCCGCGTCCCGGCAACCGCGCGCCGCCGGAAGTTCCGTGCCTTTCAGTCCCCCTGTCCCCAGTCTGCTGAGTCTGCTGGGAGGTCAGAGGGTCGGGGAGAGGGCACGCCTTGCGAGAGACAACGCGCGCCGAAGGCCGCCGTTGTGCCCTCTTCTTTCCGCGGCTCATTTAATTGATGCCGCTGCGAAAAAATGATCCACACGTGATCGAGGCTCCGCGCCGCCGGAAATTCCGCTGACTCACGGCTGAGCTTGATTACAAGCACGCGCGAATTGGTGTGTGTTTCCCTGCGACTTGCCCCGCTGATCCTTCATAGGCCGTAGGGTTTGGAATTGTGCCGGCGATCGAAGCACGATATTTTTTCGCGCGGTGTTGGTAAGAGGCCTCTCACTCAATCGGAGAGTCGTTCACATGACGAAGTCCAAATTTAGTCTTCTGGGAAGTCTTTTCGTGGCCGGAGCGCTCGTGGCCGCAGGATGCGGCGGCGGTGGCGGCGGCGGCGGAACCGGCGGCAAAGGCGGCGCCGCGGGCGCCGGAGCTGGAGGCCGGGGTGGCTCGGGTAGCGGCGGCGCCGGCACCGGAGGCAGAGGCGGCGCAGCTGGCGCCGGTACGGGTGGAATGAACACGGGCGGAAGAACCGATGGCGGAACCGATAGCGTAACCGACAGCGGCGCTGGCGGCGGCAATACCGATGGCTCGACGGACAGCAGCGACGCGGCGACGTCGACGGTTCTTTATGACTTCGAGAGCGGCGTTCAGGGTTGGGCTGCGAATGGAAGCGTGATCACCGCAACCCAGTCAACTGATCAAGCCTCAGACGGCACTCACTCGCTCAAGATTTCCGTTCCGACGACACCCGAGGGCGGAACGGCACCAACGAGTGCAAGCGTCCAGGTCGGCAACTCGTCACTATGGCCGGGAACAGTTGTCACATTCCATGCGTTCTTCCCGACCGGCACGCCGACAAATGGCGATGTGTATTTCCAAGTTTTCTCTCAATACAACAGCTATCAGGGTTCCGGTGGTTATGACACTGCTCCAAATTCCACTCGCACCATCATGCCGGGGGCCTGGACCACTTGGACCTATACAATTCCAAACACGTTCCCGGGTGGGCTCATTACCTTGGGCCTCCAAATCGGCGACAATGTGAACGGCACGGCGATAGCGGGTAAGAACTTCTACCTCGATGCAATCACAGCCACGGGTGGCGTCCAGAACTGCGCTATCGCAACTCCAACAGGGCTCCACGATTTCGAGCCCGTCGACGGCGCCTCACTGGCGGGTTATGCCATCGACACGAGCCCGGCGAACAACAGTGTCGCGGCAATCTCGTTGTCGACCGACCAGGCGGCCACGGGTTCAGGGTCGTTGAAGGTCTCTCTGACTGGCCTCCCCAACACCACGACCGGCGGCGCGAACGTCCGGAACATTTACATCAGCTCCCCAAATATCTACTGCGCCCAAACGGCGACCTTCCACGTCTACATGCCAACTGGTAGCGATGGTGTGATCTTCCAAGCGTACGTTCAGTACAACAACTATGGGAAGTTCGTGGCGATGGGCCCAGCCACGATCACGCGCGGCGGGTTCACCACCTATGCGCTCACGATCCCGTCGGACGTCGGTCCGGGCGGCATCCAGCGCCTGGGTGTGCAGATCATCAACAACCGCGTGACCCCCGACGGCGGCACCGCTTCCGATGCCGGAAGCGACGCTGGCGACGGCGGCACCGACGCAGGCGCTCCGGCGAACACCACCGACTTCACCGGCAACGTCTATATAGACGCCATCACCTGGTAGTAGTCGCCTCAGGGGGCCCACTGAGGGCCTCCTGAGTAGTAGCAGCGATTCAAGGCGCGCCCGAGCAATCGGGCGCGCCTTTTTCTTTGGGCCGTTCACCGCACGGCCGTTCACCGCACCTGCCCGAGTCCACCCCCTGACGCAATTCGAGATTTCCTTGCTCTGCTGAGCCTGACCGGTCCGCCCGAAATTCGCGCCGACCTCGGTCCGGTGCTTGGACTCAGGTTTGGAATTGTGCGGGTGGTCGAAGCACGATACCTTACCGCGCGGTACAGGTAAGGGATCTGTCACTCAACTGGAGAGCGGTGCACATGACGAAGCCAAAAATTAGTCTTCTGGGTAGTCTGTTCGTAGCCGGAGCGCTCGTGGCCGCAGGATGCGGCAGCAGCGGTGGTGGCGGCGGAACCGGCGGCGCAGCCGGCGCCGGAACTGGCGGCAGGGGCGGATCCGGGAGCGGCGGCACCGGTACCGGAGGCGGAGCCGGCGGTGCGGACGCAGGCACGGCGCTCGCGGTTAACTACACGTTCACCACCGCAACCCAAGGATGGGTGCTCAACACCTTCGAGCAGACCGGGAATCTTGCCGCCCAAGGCGCCTTGGACGGCGGCATGCTCGACGGTGGCGTCGTACCGACCTTGGCCTTTGACTCGACCACCGGAAGCCCATCGCCGGGCTCACTCAAGATCACCGCGACTTTCACTGACTACAACCAGTACATCGATGGGATCGCCAACATCACTTCAGTAGACCTGACTGGCAAGACACTTCACGCCAAGGTCATGTTGATGTCTGGAACCTGGCCTGGCTATGCGGTCATTCATGCCAGCAGCACGAGCACGTACATCTACGATGCGAAGGGATACGGCGGGTTGACGGCTGGAACCTGGACGGACCTGGCGTTTGACCTGAGCACCGCAACGGCGACGGGCTGGATGGCCTCTCAAGTCGTGCAGATCGGAATTCAGGTTGGCACGGGTGCGCCTCCCGATGCGGGGGTTAAGTTGCCTGCACCGATACCGGTGGTGCTCTACATCGATACTGTGACCGACTAAGTCAGCGACTCGAGACACCTAGACGAGCGCGCTTGCCTAAAGGTAAGCGCGCTTTTTTTTGGCGAACCCCGGTGGTCCCGCCCAAATTTGCCTCACGGTGGTTCCGGTGTTCTGGGCATTCGCTGAGACGAGCTCTAACAGCTGGTCCAAGTCAGTGATCAAGAAGCGCTTACCGTAAGGTACGCGCCATTTTCCTGGAGCACCGAGCAGTCGGAACTCGCCGATCGACTCCGGCGTGTTTACCGCACCGAGGTTGATTCCGGTTGAGGGCAACCCCGCGGTGGGCGACGCCGAAAACGGGGCGCGTTGATTCCTCGCGAGGTCGTTCCTGGGCGCACCTAAATGATTACCCGCCGCTGTACCCAGCGCCAATTCTGATGCGGCCGGACCGCGAGACAAACAACGCGTTTATCTGCTGCCTCGCCGCCCAGAGGTTTGATATCGGGGTGCTCTTCACCGTCGCGATGAGTAACCATCACCGCCCGCGATCTACGACCCCGACGGCTGCTATCCGGGCTCTTCGCCAAGTGCCAGAACGCCCTGCGCGGTCACTAGAAGAATTTCTGGGTCTTCTGGGCAGACCAGCGTCGTTCGCCTCGTAGATCCCGACGACGTCATCAACAAGATGACCTACGCACCCGGCAATCCAGTAAACTGGGGGGCTATTCTCTATTTGCAACCTTGTGGTTGGGCTCCGGTTGACTGCGTTGCACAGATCGCATTGGTGTTACATGCGTTTCCACACATGAAGGTGTTAATTGTCGTGCCGCATGTACTTCCGTCATAGAGGGTCCCAGGCCCCGATTGGCAGCCGTTTGCACAAGTCGCTCCAGTCTCACATCCGCCAGAAGAAGCCGTCTGGATAGTCCGCACGTCGTCGCAATCGTAGTCCCAAGGGTCGGGGCTGGTATCCCGCGGGTCAGGAGTGTACGCCGCGAATGGAAATGGAACTGTTGGGCCTCCGAGGTGAAATACAGCGTTCGGGTTGACCGCGCTCGCCTGCGGAAAAACGTTGGGATCGTCCAAACAATCCCTGTGATCCGTAGTGAGACCGGTGGGGCACGTTATTCCGCAGACTCCCGTCGGCGTCGCCCACTTGTCACCGAACCCGTCTCCATCTTTGTCGGGGTAACAAAAGGCACAATTCTTGGTCACGCATTGTGTGGAGGCGGTACAGGATTGCGCGTCGTTGAACAGGCACGTCCCGTTCGTGCATGTCTGCGTACCGGCAGTGCACTTGATGCCGCACGTACCGCAGTTCGCGTTATCGGTCGCCAGGGGTACGCAGCTCCCGCTACAACCGCTTTGGCCCGCGGGGCAGCAGATCGCGCTCGTGCAGTTGCCGCTTGCGCACTGACCGTTGACGCCGCAGCCAACGCCATTGCCCGCGGGCGCGCCGCAGGTCGCGTTGGGGAGGCAGACGGTGCCGCTCGTGGTGCAAGTGCCGTTCGCACCGCCGCAGCAGGGCTGGCCGGATCCGCCGCACGAAACGCAGGTCGCCGGGGACGTCGTGGAGCAGATGAGATTGGTGGCGTTGCACGGGGCGACGCCGGTGCCCGTGCAGCAGGCGTTTCCTGAGCCTCCGCAGGGGGCGATGCCGGTCGCGGTGACCGTGAACATCGTGGTGCTGCCGGTGACCGCGACCGTGACGGTCGCGGTGCGGGACCCAGTGCTAGACGGCGTGAAAGTGAGCGAAAGCGTGCAGCTCGAACCGGTGGTGCCGGTGCCAGTGAGGGCAGCGGTGCAGCCGGTGACGGTGAGCTCCTGGGTGTTGCTGTTGGTTATCACCGGCACGCTGGTGGTGGCGTCGCCGCCGTTGCTGATCGATACCGATGCCGTCTTTGGGCTACCCATGGTGACGTTGCCGAGAGCTGACCGTGGCCGGGTTGGCCGACAGACCTGCGGGCAGCTGACCAGTCGCGGTCAGCGTCAGACCCGCGGGCGCGCCGCCGACGGCGGCGCTCACCGACAGGCTCGCGCTCTGCGTCCCCTTGCTCGTCGCGGTGGGGGCGAACTGAACGCGCAGGTTGCAGCTGGACTTGCCGGCGACGACGGCATTTGCCGCGCAATCGGTCGCCGCGCCGGTCAGGAGCGAAAATGCCGGCCCCGAAGCTGTGCCCAGCGTGATCGATAGCCCCGTCGACGACTGGATACCCGAGTTGGAGACCACGAAGGTCTGCGTCTTGGGCACGCCGACGATGACGTTGCCGAATGCAGCCGAGTTGTTCGCAGCCGGCGCCAAGGACAGCGACGCGGCCGAGATCCCGTTGCCGCCGAGCGCGGCGACGACCGGCCCGCCCGGCGTCCCGGTCACGTTCAGGCTCGCGGTCTTGCTGTTGGCGACGGTCTTGGGCGCGAACGCCACCACCACCGTGCAGGACGTGTTCGCCGCCAGCGTGCCCGTGCAGTTGCTGAGGCTGGTGACGACGCTGAAGTCGGCGGCGTCGGTCCCGGAGATCATCGCCGCCAGACCGGTGCCGGTGCCGGCCGCGACGCCACCGGTGTTGCGGATCGTGAACGACACGTTCTGCGGGGTCGCCGGGTTGATCACGACGTCGTTGAACGAAGCCGAGGTCGGGGAGATCGTCAGCTTCGCCGGCGCGAGGCCGGTGCCACTCAAACCGGCCGAGGTCGAATCGGCGGGGTTCGTCGCGACGATCTGCAACGTTCCGCTGGGCGCGGCGGTGGTCGGCGCGAAGACGACGCTCACCGTGCAGCTTCCCGGCACGCCCAGCGTCTTCGTCGAGCAGTTGTCGGCCATCAGCTGGAACTCCGTCGTGCCGACGATGGTGGCCTGCAGGGTCCCGGTGGGCGATGCGCCGGTGTTCGTCACCGTGAACACCACCGCGGTCCCCTTCGCGCCCTGCGCCACCGGACCGAAGTCCTGATTCAGCGGGCTGAGGCTCAGCTTGCCGGGGGCGATCCCGATTCCGGTCAACGTCGCGGTCGCGGTGGCAGCACCCGCGGTGACCGTCAGCGACCCGTTCTTGGTGCCGGTCGCGGTCGGCATGAACTGGACGCTGATGGTGCAGCTGCTGTTGGGCATGATCGCCGCGGTGCACTTGTTCGAGCCGGTCGGGATCGAGAACTGCCCGGCGTCGGCCGTGGTCGCGCCCGCGACCACGACGGTCGGCGCCGCGGTCGCGACCCCACCCTGATTCGTGACCACGAACGACGCCGTCGCGGGTTGGTTGACCGTCACCTGGTTGAACGACTTGCTCGTGGGATCGATCGTGAGCGTCGCGTTCCCGAGCGACAGGCCCGAGAGCTGGGCCACGCCGCTCTCGCCGTTCGCTCCGGTGATCGACAGGCTCACCAGCTTGTTCCCCGGAGTCACCGGCGCGAACTGGATCGTGACGGAGCAGATGTCGCCCGCCAACAACGTGTGTCCGTTGCAGTTGTTCGCGAGGGTCGAGTAGTTCGGACCGTCGGCGCCGGCCAGCGTCGTGGTCAGGACGCCGGTCGTCGCCTGGCCGGTGTTCTGGATCGAGAAGATCTGCGTCGCGCCCAGCATCATCTGCTGGACCATGCCGAAGTCCTTGGTGCTGGGCGTGATCGTCAGCGTCCCCTGCGTGATGCCGGTGCCCGAGAGCTGCGCGACCGCCATTCCGCCCGGGCTCGCCGACACCGTCAGCGACGCCGACTTCGCCCCCAGGCCGGTCGGCGCGAATCGCACCGTGATCTGACAGCTGGTGGTTCCCACCGCCAGCGTCTGCTTGCCGCATCCGTCCGCGGTCACCTGGAACTCGCCCTTGTCGGTGCCACCGAGCGCGACGCTCATCGCACCGGTCGCCTGTTGCCCGCCGTTGGTGATGGTGAAGGTCTGCGACGAGCTGCCCTGGTTCTGCGCGACCATGCCGAAGGTCTGCGTATCCGGGCTGATCCGCAGCGCGCCCGGGGCGATCGCCATCGCCGTCAGGTGCGCGGTGACGCTGATGCCGGCGCCGGCGCTGACCGTGAGGTCGCCCGCCGGCGAGCCCGGGTTGGCCGGCATGAGCACGACGATGATCTGGCAACTCGATCCCGCGGCCAGGCTCATCCCACTACAGAGGTCGGTCTTGATCGAGAATCCCGCGGTCTTGGCAGCATCGCTGAGCACCGCCGACAGATTCGGACTGGCGGCGCCTCCCGTGTTCATCAGAACGAAGGTTCCGTCGGCGCTGGTGGTTCCGGTCACCACGGTGCCGTAGTCGTGCGCCGTGCTGTCGATCGTCACGACCGGGCCAGCGACCTTGGCATCGCCGGCGTCCATCCTCCCGTCGCCATCGGAGGGAGCGTCGTAGGCAGCGTCCATCCCCTGGCGCCCGCCGCCGCCACCGGTCCCATCCGGCGGCGTCACCACGTTGGTGGTGTCCATACCGCCGTCGTTCGGCACGTAGTGGTACTTGGTGCAGGCGGCGACGCCCGCGGCGAGCACGGCCAAGGCGGCCGCAGTGGTTCTGGTGACGCGGACGTTCTTCATGACCCCCATCCCGGTCGTTGACATGGTCGGTTTTCGGCGCGCCCGCGAAAGAGTTGCGTGAGCAGCGATCGCTTCCTCGCGCCTTCCCACTCGCACGCCCCGACGACCCAGCCGCTCCGACTCGCCTCTCATCCGGACACCCCTCCGCCGCGGTGATTCACGCGGCCGAAAGGAGCGCACCGTAGCCAGCGCAACCCATGGCTGTCAAACCATTTTCCCCGTCTTTTCCCCCCGTCTCGACCGGTCGCCCGGATTGCTGCACGCACGGAAAACGGTTCAGTCGCGCCCGACTTCCGTTTACTCTGTCGCGTGATGATTCTTACACCCTCTGCGACTCCTGCCCCGATCCGGGACGTCCGTGCCGACCGCTCGCCGGCTCGCATTCATCGCCGCGTTGGTTCTCGCGGCCGCATCCAGCAGCTGCTCGGTGTTCATCAGCTTGCCGATGACGCCGCGGCTGCAGAACCTCAGCGAAGAGATGGTGTTCGCGATGGCGCCCGCGCCGGAGTGGCCGCAGCCGGTCGCCGACAACCCGGCGACGGCGCCGGTCGACATCAGCTGTGGCGTCGGGCCGCGCACCACGACCGGGCTGCTCTACGCGGCGATCAGCGTGCGCGGGCGGCCGCCGTCGGCGGCGCTGGCGCCGCTCAACGTCTCGGTGGTGCTCGACCGCTCGGGCTCGATGGCGGGCGCGCCGTTTCGCAACATGCTCATCGCCGCCGAGACGTTCATCGCTCAGCTGCGCGACGGCGACCGGGTGTCGGTGATCGCCTTCTCCGACGGCGTCTACGAGGCGGTGCCGCCGGTGATCATCAACGCGGCCACGCGCCCGGCGGCGATCGCCGGCGTGCAGGCGCTGCAGGACGGCGGCGGCACCTACTTCTCGGGCGGCATGCTCGCCGGCCTGGCCGAGGTCTTCAGCGCCTTCCAGGAATGGCAGGTCAACCAGGTGATCCTGTTCTCCGACGGCCAGCCCAACATCGGCATCACCAGCTCGCCGGAGCTGACCCGCATCGCGGCGCGCGCCGCCGAGCGCGGCGTCAGCATCACCACGATCGGCTTCGGCATGGACCACGACGAGCTCCTGATGCAGGGCCTGGCCGACGCGTCGGGCGGCAACTACTACTACGTCGACAGCCCCAACGACATGCCGGGCATCTTCCAGCAAGAGGCGGGCGCGATCCTGCGCAGCGCCGCGCGCGGGACCGACATCGATCTCGAGCTGCCGCCGGGGCTGCAGCTGGAAGAGGTCATCGGCTACGACTACGTCGTCGTCGGCAACCACGTCTACGTGCGCATCGGCAGCGTGCCTCACGACGGCCGAGCGCTACGCGGTCTTCCGCTTCCGCCCGGCGAACGGCGGGCCGATCCCCTTCGGCGTGGTCTACGCGGATCTCGCGCGGCGCGGGCGCTTCGGCGTCTCGTGCGCGCCGACGTACACGCCGTCCCACGGCGGCAGCGACAACTGGGCGCTGGAGCTGGCCGGGCGCGCCGAGGCGGCGTCGGGCCTGCAGGAGGCGATGGCCTGGGCCGACACCGGCAGCGAGCCGTTCGTGATCTCGCAGCTCGGCTACACGCGCGGGATCATCGCGACGCTGCGCGACACGCTGGGGCCGCAGGCGCTGACCGACGAGGACAACATGCTGCTGCAGGCGCAGGCCGACCTGGGCCTGAAGATGGCCACGGGCGCGGCCAACTCGTTCATGCATGGTGGGATCGGCGGGCTGGTCAACTTCGGCGCGCAGACCGCCGTCAGCACCGCGACCACCGCGGTGGTCTACAACATCGACAAGGCGTTCCGGCCGCGCACGCGCGTCGCCGTCCAGGTCAACTACTACGGCGGCGGCGGCGTCCGCTACGTCGAGCGCGGCACGCCCTACAAGCCGCGCGACCGCGACGGCAGCCTCCGCTTCAAGCGCGCGCGCTTCAAGAGCTACGGGATGATGCGCTCGCGCGGCCCGCGAACGTGACAGCGATCCCGTCGCCCACCGATTGATGATAGGTTCCCCGCCATGGCCAAATCACCCTGCCCCATCTCCAAGACTCAGTTCCTCGAGAAAGCCGAGTCGGTGAAGATCATGATCGGCAACGCCGAGATCATCGCCGACAAGCGTGAGTTCTCGACCGGCTCGTTCGGCTGGTACTACAACGGCAAGACCACCGTGACCGTCGACGGGAAGCCGCTGTCGGTGCAGGTCGGTCTGAACCTGACCGTCGTCGGCAGCAAAGAAGCGGATAGACTAGGCCGCGCGTGTTTGCTCCGACGGGGATCGTCGGCTAGATCCTCGCCCGACTTCCCGTCCGTTTTCCGCGATCCCCCATCCAGGAGCAACCACCATGTACTATCTCGTCATCCGGCAGTTCGCGCGCACGCTCAAGAACCTCGACGCGGTCCTCGAGAAGGCGGAGGCGCACGCCAAGGCGCGCAAGTTCGACCCGAACAACTACCTGACCGAGCGGATGTCCCCCGACATGCTGCCGTTCGCGGCGCAGATCCGCATCGCCTGTGACCACGCGAAGAGCGCGGCGTCGTCGCTGTCGGGCAAGGAAGCGCCGGTGCACGAGGACAACGAGAAGACGTTCGAGGAGCTGCGCGGCCGCATCGCGAAGTGTCTCGCGTACCTCGACACCTTCAGCGAGCGCGACTTCGAGAAGACGTCGCCGAAGCAGATCATCAAGCTGGTGCGGCAGCCGGGCAAGGGCCTGCACGCCGACGAGTACCTGTTCGCGCGCCAGGTGCCGAACTTCTTCTTCCACGTCACGACCGCGTACGATCTGCTGCGCCGGGGCGGCGTGGAGGTCGGCAAGAGCGACTACCTCGGCCAGCTGAACGTCGTCGACGCGACGTAGGGCCTCGGCTCCGATCCTCGGCGGAGGTTGGCCCTCGCAAGGCCTGCCCTCTCCCTAGCCCTCCCCCGAGTACGGGGGAGGGGACCGGATCCATTTTCTCCCTCTCCCGTCTGCGACGCGGGGAGAGGGCAGGCCTTGCGAGAGGCGACGCTCGGCGCACAATAGCCGCGTGCACCAGCTGATCATCGACGGTGGGGCGCTGGCGATCGAGGCGCTCGCGGCGGCGGCGCGCGGGCCGGCGCGGGTCTCGCTGGGGGCGCGCGCGCAGGCGCAGCTCGCGGCCTCGCGCGCCGCGCTCGAGCAGGCGATGGCGCGCGGCGAGGTGCTCTACGGCGTCAACACCGGCTTTGGCTCGCTGGCGCAGCAGCGCATCGACGACGACCAGCTGCGCGAGGTCCAGCGCAACCTGATCCTCTCGCACGCGTCGGGCGTCGGCAAGCCGCTGCCGGTCGACGTCGTGCGCGCGATGATGATCCTGCTCTGCGCGTCGCTGGCGCGCGGCCTGTCGGGCGTGCGGCCCGCGCTGTGCGCGCAGCTGGTCGGCCTCCTGAACGCGGACGTCACGCCGGTCGTGCCGTCGATCGGCTCGGTCGGCGCGTCGGGCGATCTCGCGCCGCTCGCGCACGCGGCGCTGGTGCTGATCGGCGAAGGCGAAGCGACCTGCGCCGGGCGGCGTCGTCGGCGGCGCCGAGGCGCTGCGCATCGCCGGGCTCACGCCGCTGGTGCTGGAGGCGAAGGAAGGCCTGGCGCTGATCAACGGCACCCACCTGATGGCGGCGGTCGGCGGCGCTGGTGCTCGCCGACCTCGAGCCGGTGTGGGCGGCGGCGCTCGCGGCGGCGGCGATGTCGATCGACGCCTGCCGCGGCACCGACGCGTTCCTCGACGAGCGCGTGCACGCGGCGCGCGGTCAGGACGGCCAGAGCGAGGTCGCGCGCCGCCTGCGCGCGCTGATCGCGGACAGCCAGATCATCCCCAGCCACCTGCACGGCGATCCGCGCGTGCAGGATCCGTACTCGCTCCGCTGCGTGCCGCAGGTGCTGGGGGCCGCGCGCGACGCGATCGGGTTCGCGCGCGCCGTCGTCGAGCGCGAGCTGGGCGCGGTCACCGACAACCCGCTGGTCTTCGCCGCCGATCCGGCGCACACGCGCCAGGTGGTCTCGGCCGGCAACTTCCACGGCATGCCGCTGGCGCTCGCGCTCGACACCCTCGTGGTCGCCCTCACCCACATCGCAGGGATCTCCGAGCGCCGCACTTACTACATCCTCGCGGCGTCGGACGCCGAGAACCCGCTCAATCCCCAGCTCGCGTCGGTCCCGGGGCTCTGCTCGGGGCTGATGGTCGCGCAGTACGTCGCGGCCGCCTGCTGCAACGAGCTCATCGGCCTGGCCACGCCCGCGAGCGTCGCCAACATCCCGACCAGCGCCGGCATCGAGGACTACAACTCGATGGGCGCGACGTCGGCGCGCAAGGCTCGGCGCGCGCTCGAGCGCGTGACCGACGTCGTCGCGATCGAGCTCCTGTGCGCGGCCGAGGCGCTGGAATACCAGCGCCCGCTGCGCTCGGGCGCGGGCGTGGAAGCGGCCCACGCGGCGGTGCGCACGGTCGTGTCGCGCCGGACCGGCGACCGACCGCCTGCGCCCGACATTCGCGCGCTCGCCGAGCTCATCCGGCGGGGCGGATTCGTATAGCCGCCGCGATCCGGATAAAATGTCGGCATGGGGAACCCGTCGACAGCGCCCGCGCGCGTGATCCGCGCGCCCCGCGGAACCGTGCGCACCTGCAAGACCTGGCACGCCGAAGCGGCGCTGCGCATGCTGATGAACAACCTCGACCCCGACGTCGCCGAGGATCCCGCGCACCTGATCGTCTACGGCGGGCGCGGCCAGGCGGCGCGGTCGTGGGAGGCGTTCGACGCGATCGTCGCCATCCTGCGCAAGCTCGACGTCGACGAGACGCTGCTCGTGCAGTCGGGCAAGCCGGTCGGCGTGCTGCGCACCCACGCACGCGCGCCGCGCGTGCTCATCGCCAACTCGAACCTGGTGCCGCACTGGGCGACCGACGCCTGCTTCGACGAGCTCGCGCGCAAGGGCCTGATCATGTTCGGCCAGATGACCGCCGGCTCGTGGATCTACATCGGCACGCAGGGGATCGTGCAGGGCACCTACGAGACCTTCGCGTCGTGCGGGCGCACAGCACTTCGGCGGCAGCCTCACCGGGCGGCTGGTCGTCACCGCCGGCTGCGGCGGCATGGGCGGCGCGCAGCCGCTGGCGGTCACCATGAACGGCGGCGTCTGCCTGGTCGCCGACGTCGATCGGCAGAAGCTGCAGCGCCGGCTGGAGACACGCTACCTCGACGAGATCGCCGGCGGCGAGAGCAACGGCGACGACGCGCAGGCCGGCGAAGTGGCGATCGACGACGCGATCGATCGCGCCCGCGCTCACGCTGCCGCCGGCCGCGCGGTCTCGGTCGGTGTCGCCGCCAACGCGGTCGCGCTGCTCGAGCGCCTGCTCGCGCGCGGGATCACGCCCGACGCGCTCACCGACCAGACGTCGGCGCACGACGTGATGAGCTACGTGCCCGCCGACCTCTCGCTCGCCGCGGCAGCGCGCCCTGCGCGCGTCGGACGCCGCCGCCTACAGCGCGCGCAGCCTGGACACCATGGTGCGCCACGTGCGCGCGATGGTCGCGCTGCAGAAGCGCGGCGCGATCACGTTCGACTACGGCAACAACCTGCGCCAGCGCGCGCTCGAGCGCGGCTTCGCCGAGGCGTTCGCGTTCCCCGGCTTCGTGCCCGCGTACATCCGCCCCGAGTTCTGCCGCGGCCGCGGGCCGTTCCGCTGGGCCGCGCTGTCGGGCGATCCCGAGGACATCTTCGTGATCGATCGCGCGTTGCTGGCGGAATTTCCCGACGATCCCGCGCTGCACCGCTGGCTCACGCTCGCGCGCGAGCGCATCGCGTTCCAGGGCCTGCCGGCGCGCATCTGCTGGCTGGGGCTCGGCCAGCGTGCACGCGCCGGCCGCCTGTTCAACGATCTGGTGGCGTCGCGGCGCGGTCTCGGCGCCGATCGTCATCGGGCGCGACCACCTGGACTGCGGGTCGGTCGCCTCGCCCAACCGCGAGACCGAGGCGATGCGCGACGGCAGCGACGCCATCAGCGACTGGCCGATCCTGAACGCGCTGGTCAGCACCGCCAGCGGCGCATCGTGGGTCAGCTTTCACCACGGCGGCGGCGTCGGCATCGGCTACTCGCAACACGCGGGCCAGGTCACCGTTGCCGACGGCACGCCCGACGCCGCCGAGCGTATCGAGCGCGTGCTCACCAACGACCCGGCGCTGGGCGTGTTGCGCCACGCCGACGCTGGCTACGCCGACGCGATCGCCTGCGCGGCCGAGAACAACCTGGCGATCCCCTTGCCGGCGCGCGATCCCGGATGACACCGTGACGATCCCCTTCACGCGCCCCGGCGAGTGGCCGCCCGTCAAACCCGGGCGATTCGCGGCGTCGATCCGATCGATCGACGGCGCCGGCGAGCGCGCGCCCGCATCCGGCGCGATCGCGCTGCTCGGCCTGCCCGACGATCTCGGCGTGCGCCTCAACGGAGGCCGTCCGGGCGCTGCCGAAGGTCCGCGCGCGTTTCGTGCCGCGCTCGCCGCGTTCGGCACGACCTGGGACCTCGACGGCGACGCGCCGCTCGACGCCGTGGTCGTCGACGCCGGCGACGTCGAGCCCGCGCCCGGCGACGATGAATCGGCGCTGCTCGCGACGCACGCGCGCGCCGAGGCCGCCGCGCGCGCGCTGCACGACGCGGGCTACGTCACCGCCGGCATCGGCGGCGGCCACGATCTCGCGCTGCCGTGCATCGCGGCCTACGCGGCCCACGTCGGGCGCGCCGTCGGCGGCGTCAACTTCGACGCACACCTCGACGTGCGCGAGCGGGTCGGGTCGGGCATGCCGTTCCGGCGATTGCTCGCGGGCGGCCACGTCGACGGGTACGCGTTCGTCGAGCTCGGCCTCGGCCGCTTCGCCAACGACCGCGGCGACGTCGAGTGGGCGCGCGGCCAGGGCGCGACCCTGGTCTCCGCCCGCGCCGTGCTGTCGTCGGACGTCGCGCTCGCGCCGCTGCTGGCGCAGGCGCTGCGCGGCGGCGCCGGCTTCGCGAGCATCGACCTCGACGGCATCGACAGCGCGTTCGCGCCCGGTGTCAGCGCCCCCTCGCCGATGGGCCTCGGCGTCGCTCACGCCGCGGGCCTGGCGGAAGGCGCGGGCGCCGACGCGCGCGTCGGGCACTTCAATGTCATGGAGCTTTGCCCGCCGCAGGACCGCGACGGCCGCACCGCGCGCGTGGCCGCGTTGTTGTTTCTGTCGTTCGTCGCCGGGTGGCGAAGGCGCGCGACGTGAGCCTGTTCGTGCGCGACGCGCGCGTCGTCGCCGGTGACGGCACGCCCGCGGTGCCGCGCGCGAGCGTGCGCATCGAAGGCGACCGCATCGCCGCGGTGGGCGCGGCGATCGCGCCCGCGCCTGGCGACCAGATCATCGAGGCAGGGGGCCGCGTGCTCATGCCCGGCTTCGTCGACGCGCACACTCACGCGCTCTGGGCCGGCAACCGACTGGACGAGTGGGAGCAGCGCCTGCGCGGCGCGAGCTACCTCGAGATCCTGGCCGCGGGCGGCGGCATTCTCTCGACGGTGCGCGCGGTGCGCGCCGCGAGCGAAGACCAGCTGGCGCACGATCTGCGCCGGCGCCTCGACCAGATGCTGCGCGAGGGCACGACCACCGTCGAGGTGAAGTCGGGCTACGGCCTGTCCACCGAGCACGAGCTGAAGATGCTGCGTGCGATCGAGACCGCGGCACTCGGCTTCGCCGGCACGGTCGTGCCGACCGCGCTGCTCGGCCACGCCATCGATCCGAACACTGGCGGCGCGGCCGCGTTCGTCGATCGCACCATCGAGGAGACGCTCCCCGCCGTGCACGCCGCGTTCCCCGGCATCGCCGTCGACGCCTTCTGCGAAGGAGGGCGCCTGGTCGCTCGCCGATTGCCGCCGCCTGCTCGAAGGGGCGCGCTCGCTCGGACATCCGCTGCGCCTGCACGCGGATCAGTTCCATCGCCTGGGCGGCCTCGACCTGGCGATCGAGCTCGGCGCCCGCAGCGTCGATCATCTCGAAGCGTCGGCGCCGGCGGATCTCGCGCGGCTCGCCGTCGCCCGCGTCACCGGCGTGATGCTGCCCGCGAGCGGCTTCCACACCGACGGCCGCTACGCCGATGCGCGCGCGCTGCTCGACGCCGGCGGTACGCTGGTGCTGGCCAGCAACTGCAACCCCGGCTCGTCGCCGACGTCCTCCATCCCGCTGGTGATCGCGCTCGCGCGCCGCCAGTTGCACGTCAGCATCGAAGAGGCCATCGTCGCCGTGACGTCGCATGCCGCCGCGCTGCTGGGCTTCGGCGATCGCGGTCGGATCGCGCCCGGCCTGCGCGCCGACGCGATCCTGCTGCGCCACACCGACGAGCGCGAGCTTGGTCACGAGCTGGGCGGCAACCCGGTCGACGTCGTGATCGCCGCCGGACGCGTAGGGTGAACGCCAGAACGCGCACGTATTCCGCAGCCCGATGTGCAATGGTGTTGCGCGGAGGGACGGCATGAGCGACGACGGCGAGCGGGAGCGACGGGTGGCCGAGGTGGTCCGTAAGACCGCCGTTTTTCAGCTCCCGGGGATGGATCGCGTCGAGCTCCGGCGAGAGCAGCGCTACGGCGACGGCGGCACCTTCGACCTCTACGTCGCGACCGGCGCGCTGCCGGCGCCGACGGTGGTGTTCGTCTACGGGTTTCCGGAGCCGCGCTTCGCGCAGGGGTTGCGGCAGATGGGCGCCTATACGTCCTGGGGACGGCTGCTCGCCGCCTCGGGCATGAACGCCGTCGCCTACAGCTATCGCGAGCCGGTGAGCGATCTCGCCGCGCTGCTCGCTCATCTCGGCAGAACGCGGGCGCGCTGGGCATCGATGCCGCGCGCCTCGGCATCTGGTCGGCATCGGGCAATGTCCCGACGGCGCTGCAGTTGCTGATGACCCAGCCGCCCGACACGTTTCGCGCGGCGGCGCTGCTCTACGGCTACATGCTCGACGTGCCCGAAGCGGCGCAGCAGTTCGGCATCGGTGTGCCGGCGCGCGGCCGCCCGATCGACGATCTGCCACGCGCCGTGCCGTTACTGGTCGTGCGCGCGGGTGGCGACGCGACGCCGATGCTCAACGCCTCGCTCGACGCGTTCGTGAGCGCGGCGATCGCACGCGACCTGCCGCTGACGCTGATCAATCAGCCGGGTGCGCCGCACTCCTTCGATCTCTTCGACGACAGCGACGCGAGCCGCGCCACGATCCGCCGCATCCTCGCGTTTCTCGGCGAGCGGCTGACCACCTCGGCAGCGAGCGCGAAGTAGCCAGCCGCGCCCCGCAGGGTCACGGGACGATCGTCACCCCGGCGTCGTCGCCCGCGGCGCCACCGCTGCCGCCGCCCGGAGCTCCGCCGCTGCCGGCGGGAGGCGGCGGGCACGGCTTCTCGAGCTTGCAAGCCCCGATGCTGTCACCGTGATTTTGAAGGTGGGCCGGCACCGCGGCGTTTCCCACGCAGATCGTGTGCGCGTTCGCGGGATTGCCCGGTGGGATGTGACAGATGGTCGTCTTCTTGACGCTCCCGGGATCGCACGCGTGCAGATCCGCGTTCACATCGACGGTACCGTCATCGAGGTGACAGGCCGCGAGCGCCGCTTCGCGCAAATTCGGGGCGGGATCGGAAGGCCCGTCGCAGGAAGCGACGGCGCCGAGCCCCAGACACGCGAACAGGGACATCGACGACAACCAAAGGTTCTGTCTCATGCGGACCTCCTGACTGAGAGACCTGACTTGCTTTCAGCCGGAGGTACGAGCCGCGTTCACCAGAGGATGCAGATTCTTTCGGGTTTTGAATGCCGGTGCGCGGCACGCCCATTTTACGGATAAACCACCGGCCCTTCGTCGACCAGGGGATCTTGGTGGGGGCGACTGAAATACCGGCTACGGCCCCGTGTCCTGATTGTTGGTGAGCGTCGCGTTCCAGGTCGCGGTCGCGTTGCCGGGGATGTTGATCCCACCGTCGTCGACACCGCCGGATTGGCCGGGCGCGAGATCGAAGCAGAACGGCGCGCTCTGATCGACGCTCTCGTCGCACACGCTGGGCGCGAAGATGCTGGATTCTTCGCGCAAGCCCTGGGTCACGCAGACGTTCACGCTCTGGAGATCAGGGTTCAAGCTCGCGCTGAACACGACGCGGAGCTTGACGTCGTTGTCGACGCAGAACTCGACCCCTTGCGACGCCGTCGGGGTCGCGGGATTGACCCTGAGCGTGGCCCCGATCGGCTGGTTGTCGAGCGTCGCGTCGCTGGCCGGGAAATCATCGATGTCGCGAAGCTCGACCAGCGTCCCCACGACATCGACCTTGCGGTTCGAGAACGACGACGGCAGCTCAACGGCGCTCACGTGTACCGAATGAGACGTGAGCTGCTGGCGCACCGTGCACCCCGCGCTCGAGTCGGTGAACACGCGCGTGAAGGTCTTGGCCACCGGGTCGAAGCCCATGTCATCGTAGTCGCCCCAGTAGCCGAAGCTGCTGGCGCCGGAGATGCGCAGGTCCGGACACGGCGTCTGGGGATCCGTCTCACGGGTCACGACCAACCCGGTGCTCGGGTTGGCGGTGGGCGAGCCCGGCACGAGGTCCAGGCGCACGAGCTCGGCATCGAAGATCGAGGCCTGATTGCTGGTGGTGATCCCCTGGACCGTCACCTTCCAGCTGCCGCGATGATTCGCGGAATCGAAGAGGCCGAACTTGATGGCCGGGTGGAATTCGACCGGCGAGCCGGCTACCGGCATATGCCATTCGGGCGGCGTCTTGCAGCTCGATGACAGATCGATCGGGCAGAAGCCGCCCTGCAGGAAGAAGCCGGTCGCGTCCTGCGCCAGGTAGACGAAGCGCATCTCCTCCTGGCCGTTCTCGTTGAAGCCCACGTCGAAGGCGAATTGCGGTCCGGTCCGGACCGTGACCTTGCGGCCCTGTGGGTCATTCGGAAAGAACACGGTTGGATTCCCGCCGTCGGAGTCGGACGCGGCGTTGGTCGCGGCGAGGACGAACGGCGCATTGCGTCCGTGGATGTTGACCTTCAAATCGTTGGAGTCGCGCGACATCTTCCAGAGCTCCGCGCCGTGCGCCCGCAGACGAACGTGGGTCCCGATCGCACCGACGTCGCCCTCGGGGACAGACTCGCCGGTGTCGCCCATGGTTCCCACGCGGCCGTTGTCCCGGACGAACGCTTGCGGCGGCGACGACGTCACGTCGCTCATGCGCCAGATCGTCTCGGTGCTGAGCTCGGTGTCGATGAAGCCGGCCCACCCGGTGAAGGTGTTGCCCGAGCGGGTGATGGCGACCGACGAGCCGTCGAAGAAGTGGCCGTTGGTCCGCACGAACCCGCCCGTGCAGGTTTCGACGTTGACCGGCCGCGTGTCGCGAAAGCAGCCCGCGATCGTGAACGTCTGCCCGCCGTCGGTCGAGCGCGCCACGCACGCGCCGCCGAGCGGCGAGCAGCTTCCCGCGACGGTGCCGACGATGCTCGCGCCCGGGAACTTCACTTGTGGGACCGCCAAGCTCGCGATGAGCACGACGTTCGACAAGTCCGGGTTGCTGGTGATCGACGGATCGCCCCACAGCGCGGAGAAGCCGGCGGGCGGCCGCAGCTTGGGCGCGTGCGTGAATGGCGGGTTGGGATTCTGATCGGTGCGGACGCGGAACGACCAGCCGAGCAGCGAGTAGCCCGGAAAGATCGTGCGGCTCGTGTCGGTGTAGTTGACGAACTGCGGTTCCTCGCCGGTCTCGTCGTTGGACGTGACCGTCTCGATCCGCTGGCTGCCGACGACCGACAGGTTGTATCCGGTCTCCGCCTGCTGCGCCGGAGCGGTCGCGGTGTCGAGCCCCGTGACCTTGGTGACCGTCGGCGCGGCGAGCGCACCCCGTGTTTGAGCGGCGAAGAACACCGCCGCTACCATCGAAAGCCGCGTGGCGCGGCGGCGAAGAGCTCCCAAAGTGGTCCCACGTGCGAGCGTCATGATCCCCTCCCCCTTTACCGGCAACCGTTGTGGAAGCAGGCCATGCCCGCGGAACACCCGCAATCTGCGGGACAGCTGTCGCAACCTTCGTCGCCCGCGCACAGCCCGTCGCCGCACACGGTGACGCACGCGCCGTTCACGCAGCCTTCGCCGCTGCCGCACGCCGGCGAGCAAGCGGCCGGCGAGCAGACCGGCGCCTGTCCCGTCGCCGAGGCAGTCGCCGATCCGCCGCGCGTCGACCAGGTCATCGCCGATCCGTTGAAACGCGTCGCGAAGGCGGCGGGCGTGCTGCCGGCATAGAACCGCTGCACCTGCCCCCGCCCGGCTGGCGCGGTCGTGAACGTGTTGTCGGCGCCGACGCGCACGCGCAGGCTCTCGAACGTGTCGTTGAAGTAGCCGAACAACGCCAGGAACGTACCCGCCGACTGCGGCGAGATGCAGGCGAGCGACGGGTGAACGTTCGACGGGGTCGGCTCGGGCAGCGGAAACAGCGCGCCCCAACCCAGGAACGGCTTCAGGACCAGCAAATCCCCGGGCTCGACGTCGATGTCGCGCGCGAAGTACTGCCCGGTGAAGGGGCCGGTGCCGTTGACCGGCGCGAATCGCAGCATCGCGCTCGGCGCCACGATGGTGCCGGTGAACGCCGACTCCAGCGACACCGTGTTGGCGCCCAGGTAGCCGATGAAGAAGCGTGCGTCCTGCGCGCCCGCGTTGATCGTCCCGTGGAGGATGATGTTCGTCGCAACGTAGATGGTGACCGGTCCCGCGCTGACGTTGAGGGTCGCTTGCGGTTCGACGTCGAGCGAATCGAAGAAGAACGTGCCGGCCGCGAGCGGGAGCACCGACCGCGACTTCACCGCGACGGCGCCATAGGCGCCCGGCTGCAGCGGCGGGCGGGTCTGATCCGGCTCGAGGTCGATGTCCCCGGTGCTCGCCGGAAAGTTGACCGTCCAACTGAAGGTTTGCAGTGGCGTGAGCGGCGACGACTGGATGGTGCCGCCCGCGGCGGTCGCGCCGTTGATCAGCGATACCGTCGACGCGCTCTTGGCGAAACCGCTCAGCGCCGAGCGATCGCGGATCGTGAGCGCGGACTGGCTGATCACGTTGATCAGCTTGGTGTCGGTCCCCACGTCGGTGGCGACCGCACCGGTGTTGATCGCGCTGTCGAAACCACCCGACGGCGCGGTCATCACGACGCGGTCCGCGACGCGCAGGCTGCGGGTCGCAGCCAGTCCCACGCCCAGCAAGCCGACGCCGTTCGGCAGCGTGATGCTGAGCTGCTGCGGCCCAGTGAGCGCCGATACCTTCGGCGTGAGCCCGATCGCCTCGGGCTTTCGATTCGTGCAGCCTGCTGCCCCCACTGCCATCGCGACCAGCACGACGACGCTGCGCGCACTCGTTCCCTTCGTGTCCCGCATCGGTGTCCCTCCATCTCGAACGACCCCACCACACTCGGCCACGACACAGTCGGCCACGGAATCGGACGCCGGTTATCTCTACGCCGGGTCGCGGCGATCGGTCAAGTGCGTGACGGCTCCGACGGTGAGATTCCTCCCCCTCGGTGGGGCCGATCACGGTCCCGCGTCACCGACGGGAAAGAGCAGCTTCCGTGAGCGAATTTCGAGCTTCGCGCGCCGAGATCAGGAACTGTATCTTCGCTTGGCAAAACATGGAGTGAGGCGCCTCCTCGCGGCGAGCGCGGTGGCGATGGTTTCGACCGCGCTGGCTGCAGGCGCGGGCGCACAGACGATCTCGAACGGTACGTTCAACGTGCAGGTCGGCAGCAACGGCGAGATCTCGTCGCTGCAGCTGACCGGGGACGCGTTCCCGACCAACTACGTGATGAACGGCACCAACGCGGTCGGGCAGAACACCGCCGATCACGAGTGGGTCGGCGAGCTGATGTTCACCTATCGGCTGAACGGCGGCGCCTTCACCACCGCGCTCACCAACCAGTCGAGCGACGCGCGCACGATCACGACGGGCACGAACGCGGTCACCGTCACCTATCAAAATTCGGCCGCCGCCCGGGGCATCAAGAACTTCAAGGTCGTCGAGACGTACGCGCTGGTCTCCGACTACCTGTCCTGGAAGATCACGGTCACCAACACCAGCACGCAGACGCTGGAGATCGGCGACTTCGGCCTGCCGCTACCGTTCAACCAGTACTGGAAGCAGGCGAACGACATCATCTACCAGACGCGCACCGTCTATCACTCGTTCACCGGCAACAACAATTCGTACATCACCGTCGGGCGGCCGAGCGGCGTCGGCTCCTTCATCCTGATGGTGCCGGATCAATCGACCGGCGCCGGCTTCGAGTACATGGACGCGTGGGTCGCGTCGGAGCACCCGGGCAGCACCTGGGTGGCCGGCGGCGGCACGCCGGTCTGGCAGAGCGGGCTCGACGTCTTCTACATCCACTCGAACGTCATCAAGAGCACCAACCGCGGCTATCTGCCGAACACCAGCCTGACGCTGGCGCCCGGCGCCAGCCAGACCTACGGGTTCAAGCTGTTCAACGTCGCCAGCCACAACGACGTCCAGAGCCGGCTCTACAGCGAGGGGATGATCGACGTCAACGTCGTCCCCGGCATGATGCTGGCCACCAACATGACCGCCAAGGTCGACCTGCACACGTCGGCGGCGATCAACTCGGTGACCGCGCAGTTTCCGGCGCAGACGACGGTCACCCCGCTGGGGACCGTCGCCACCGACCACAAGCTCTACCAGCTGACGCTTCAAGCAACTCGGGCAGAACAACGTGACCGTCAGCTACGGCACCGGCATGACGACGACGCTGCAGTTCTACGTCATCGAGCCGATCGACGCGGCCCTGCAGCGGCACGCGACGTTCATGATCAACAGCCAGCAGTGGACCACCGGCGATCTCAAGGGCGTCTTCGACGACTGGATGATGGACAGCCGCGCCAAGCGCGGCGCCACCGGCGGCGGCGGCTGGGGTGACGACTGGGGCTGGACCCACGGCCAGTTCCTGGCCGAGAAGAACGCGCTGACGCCGGTCGCCGCCGAGGTGACCGCGCTCGACAACTACCTCGACGCGATCTGGGCGCGGTCGATCGACAACACCACCTTCATCGTCCAGGACTGGTGGTGCCCGGCGGGGACCAGCGCCGCGAATCCGATGAACTGCTTCTACGACCGGCCGTACGCCTACCCGCACGCGTTCAACACGTTCTTCTCGATGTACAAGATCGCCAGCCTCTACCCGAGGCTGGTCACGTACCACAACACCGCCGACACCTATCTGTTGCGAGCGTACGGCATCTTCCACGAGCTCTACGCGGGCGGCGCGGGCGGCCCGCAGCCGCTGCCGCCGGCGACGTCGATCATCTCGACCGGCTTCATGGGCGAGCAGACGCTGCCCGAGCTGGCGGCGGCGCTGAACGCAGCCGGCCACACCACGCAGGGCGCATTCGTCACCACCACGATCAACCAGATCTACGCCGCCGTCTCTCCCAACCCGTATCCGTACGGCTCGGAGTTCGCCTACGACAACACCGCCGAAGAGGCGGTGTACATGGCGGCCAAGCAGAACAACGACACGACGATCATGGGCAAGATCAACGTCAAGACGCGCACCACCCGCGGGCAGCAGCCGGTCTGGTACTACTACGCCGATCCGGTGACCCTGAACGGCGAGAACTGGTGGCAGTTCCAGTACACCACCGCGCTCGCCGGCTACGCGATGGATGACTACGTGCGCACGCAGTCGACGACGCCGGAGATCGACGAGCGGCTGTCGTACGCCGCCAAGGTCGCCAACATCGGCGCGATCAACTCGGGCCAGATCGACTCGAACGCCGCGAACCTGGGAACCGTCGCCTGGACGTACCAGGGGATGAAGGGCAACGTCTACGTCAACAGCTTCGACCCGCCCGGGCCGACCAGCACGCTGCACAACGGCTGGCGCCAGATGAGCGGCGAGGCCGACCTGGGCCTGTTCGGCGCGATGCGCATCCTCAGCGCCGACGTCGCCAACGATCCGGTCTTCGGTCTCACCGGCTACGGCTGCAACGTCACCCAGGCCCAGGCCAGCGGCTGCTTCGCGATCACGCCCACCGACGGCGTGTTCAAGCGGCTGAACATGATCTCGCAGAAGATGTCGTTCACGCTCAACCGCGACCGCTACAACGCGGCGACCGTCAGCGGAACCAACGACTACATCGGCTTCACGCTGCAGAACCAGACCGTCGACGCCCACACCACCACGCTCACCGTGGTCGGCCTCAAGGCCGGCAGCTACGCGGTGAGCGTCGGCGGAGCCAGCGCCGGCATGGCCACCGCGACCGCGGGCCAGCCGACGATCATCTCGCTCTCGATCCCCGCCGGCGCGACCACCACCGTGCAGATCGGCACCGGCTGCGGAGGATCGACGATGGGCGCGGGCGGCGCCAGCGGCGCGGGCGGCGCGACCGGTGGCGGCACGGGCGGCACGACCGGCGGCGGCGGTATGACCGGTGGTAACGGCGGAACGACCGGCGGAGGCGGCGCGACCGCGGGCCTCGGCGGAACGACCGGCGGCGCCGGCATGTCGGGCAGCACCGGCGGAAGGTCCGGCGGCGCGTCCGGCGGAACAACCGGAACCGCCGGTCAGAGCGGAAACGGCGGCGCTGGAGCCCCGGGCTCCGACGGTGGCGGCAACACCAGCGGCGGAAGCAGCTCCGGCGGCTGCGCCTGCTCGACGGGCGGATCCTCCGGCGGCGCCTGGTCGCTGGCTTCGCTCGGCGTGCTCGCGAGCGTGCTCCTGAGAGCGCGGCGACGGCGGCGCTGACTCAGCGGCGCCGCTTCCAGAGGCTAGCCGGCAAAACCTTCACGGCGGGCTGACGATTGCCTCGAAGGCGCTGGCCGGGATCATCTTCAGATCGTTGATCCCGTCGGACCAGTTGGGGTTGTCCTCGCTCTGGAAGTAGAAGTTGCTGCCGTTGTCGGCCAGGATCATCCCGTACTTCTTCATGGCGCGCGCGAAGACCTGCGCCTCGGGCGCGAGCGCGCTGGCGTCGTAGCTGGCCTTGAGACGCACGCGCAGGCCCATCGGCGGCGCGTTGGTGCCGCTGCCGGCGTCGTGGGTCGCGGGCGCGATGTGGCGGGCCGCGGTCTTGCTCATCGTGAAGCGCAGAGCGTGGGTGATCTCGCCTGCCATCACCTCCTCGTAGCGCGCGAGGCCGGCGTAGACCGGCAGGCCGGCCGCGTCGACCGACGTCCAGCCCTCGGGCCGCTGGCCGTAGCTCTTCTTCTTGAGGTCCCACTTCGCGCCGTTGCCGCAGATCCAGCCCTTGGTGTTGTCGTAGTGGCAGGCGTAGCCCTCGTAGAGCATGCAGGTGCCCATCTGCACCGCCAGGAAGTGGCAATCGCCCGAGCAGCTGTGCGGATCGTGGTCCCCTCGACGCGCGCGCTGCCGACCGCGGGGAACGGATACGGTCCCGGGTCGCTCTCGTCGGGGTACTGATCGAACGTCACCGGCATCGCCGCCTGCGACGACGGCACGACGTTGAAGGGGATGCCGAAGCCGACGCCGAAGTCGGGGTGGATCTTGAGTCGTGCCGGCGGCCGCCTGCACGATCGCGTTCTGGGCCGAGTCGACCGCGGCCGCGCGAGATGTCGAGGTTCCAGGCATCATCCGCCGTGAACAGCGGACAGCCGGAGCTGCCGATCACCACCGACCCACCGCCGCTGCCCCCGGCGCTGCCAACGACGTGGCCTCCCGAGCCACCACCGGCCATCGCTCCGGAGCTGCCGCATCCGGCGGCCAGCGACGGGGCGAGCAGCCCGACGAGCGCGACTTGACAGAGGATGCTCGAAATCGTGCGCATGGTCCGTTTTCGGCAGAAACTGAGCACGACTTGAAGCTACTCCTGCCCGAGGTCCTCCACGCGCCGCCACTGCTGCTCGTCGATGCAGTCCACCTTGGCCGCACACTCGTCGCGCTTTTTCAACCAGTCGCGCTGCCCGCCGCGTAGGGACGCTTCCTTCTCGGGGTTGCGCGCGATCGCCTGATGGAGCGCCAGCGCGACGCTTCGGTCCCACGACGCCAGATCGAAGTTGCCGCAGATCGCCTTCTCGGTCGGCGTCGCTGCCTTGGCGCAGTCGAATGACGGCGTTGGCTTGGCATCGGGGAGCCGGCGCTGGAGGATCAGCAACACCTGGTTGTCCAGGTTGACCGCCAGCTTGTCGGCTTCCTGCAGGGCCAGCCAGGGGGCCGCGGGAAAGCGCACCGCCGCCTTGCCCGTCGACGGGCAGAGCGGGTACGCCGAGACCTTGCCCTCCTTCGCCACTTTGAGCTCGAAGTCGTCCGGCGTCGGGGCCGCGCTGCGACCGCCGTCGGTGGGGCGGGGAAATCCCTTGGCGATGAGATAGCCCCAGGTCGTCGGTTTCGCTTTCCAGCTGGTCTGCGAGCAGTCCAGATCCTTGGAGAAGTTGAGTTTGACCCGATCGGGATCGATCGACAGCGTCCGCCCCACGAGCTGAGGATCGTTGGGACGAAATCGCCAGTGCTGCTGGTCCTGGTGGTCGACCGCTACCTCACGAACCTCCCAGGTTCCGGCCATCCCATCCGGCGCCTTCACGCCCGGCCCCGCGGCCTGGGCGCAGGCGAGAACAGCGTGAAGGACCAGACCGATTCCCGCGATCATTTATTCGCGACCGCCGGGCTCGCCTTCGAGGCCAAAAGAACCTTCTCGAACTTCTGCGCGATGTGACCGACTTCGACCTTGTTGGCGCGGGGCGCGCCGCCGTTCACCATGTTGCGCGCGTTCACGTAATCGGTGTGCCCGCCGTTGAAATATTGGGACAGTTTCCTGCCGTTGGCGAAGATGCCCCCCGTGATCATGCCGGTCGACATGATAGCGTAGGCGATGTCAGGATCGTCGACGAGGTTGGGATCGAGCAGGAACGCCAGGCCGCGGCCCAGCGTGACGCCAGCGCCAGCGTAGTTATTCCACCAGGTGAGCTGGACGTAGCCGCGCCCGAAGAAGGCGTGCTCGTCGCCGTCGTCGGCGGTATAGGCGGCGCTGGCCGCGCCCGCCGACGAAACGCCGCGAGCCTGTCCCTTGTGCACGGCCCGTTCTTTACCCGTCGTCAGGGAAACCGTCCACTGCTCTCCGTCGTACTCGGTGATGCGCGCGTCCCCGTTCGGCAGCGCCTTGACCTTGACCGGCAGATAATAGTCTCGCCCCCTGCCGTGCCCGGCCTCTTCGATGGGCCGGAAGTTTCGCCAGACCTTGGTGGTGTGGGCCTTGACGTGGCCCTTCTTGTCGACCGTCTGTTGTTTGATCTTCACCGTGTGGCTGCTCTCGATGAAGGTCGTTGCCAGCATGTAGGCGGCCCACCGGATATCGGTGATCCGGGGGTCGCTCCCGATCTTTCCCACCACGAACATGAGATCGGACATGGACGCCAGGTTGTATTTGGGGACACTCTTGAACTCGCCGGTGTAGTTCTTCGAGAAGGTGACGGTGTTGTAAGCGTTGCGCGAATCTCGGCCCGTATCCTTTCGGCGCGCGTTTTCGTCTCCTGCTCATGAGCCCAACACCCGATCTCGCCACCTCCGCCAAACGGTCCTGGCACCAATTTCTGGAGACGTACGAGCCGCTGCGCGGCGAGCTCTACCGCTATTGCCGCCACCTGACGCGCAGCCCCTGGGACGCCGAAGATCTGGCGCAGGACAGCCTGGCGCGTGCATTCGTCACCCTCGCGCAGATGAGCGCGGCACCCCAGAATCCACGCGCCTGGCTGTTCCGCGTCGCCTCCAATCTGTGGATCGACGAGATGCGCGGCCGGCGCGAGCTGCCCGCCGGCACGCCAGGCACCGACGCCGCGACAGAGGCGCCGGCCGCGCGCGCGACCCGCGAGGCGGCGGGAACGCTGCTGGTGAAGCTGTCGCCGCAAGAGCGGGCGGCGGTCGTGCTCAAGGACGTGTTCGATCTTTCGCTGGAGGAGACCGCCGAGGCGCTGGGCTCGACCGTGGGCGGCATCAAGGCGGCGCTGCATCGCGGGCGCGGCAAGCTGGTCGACGACGCGGTCACGGTGACCGAGACGGCGCCGGTGCCGGGCGCGCTCGATGCGTTCGTCACGGCGTTCAACGCGGGCGATCTGGATCGCCTGACCGCGCTCCTGCTCGACACCGCGGTGGTCCAGGTCGTCGGCGCGACGACGCAGTACGGCCCCGAGGCCGCGCGCCGCACCGTGCTCACCGGCATGCTCTTTGGCGTCCGCCGCCTGGCGGCCAGCGACGGCACCACCGGCATCGACCCGCGTCTCACGGAGGGCGTGCTGGCCGAGCCACCGCGGGTCGAGTCGCGCTTGCACCGCGGGCGCTGGGTGCTGGTGCACTGGTACAAGCACACCGACGGCGAGCACGTCCGCGCCTTCACGATGCTCGGGCTCGACGGCGATCACGTCGCGCTCCTGCAGAACTACTTCTACAACGCCGACTTTCTCGTCGATCTCGCGGGTGAGCTCGACGTTCCCGTGCGCGTCAACGGCCACCGCTGGTGGACGGTCGGAGGCGTCGTCATGAATGCCTTCGCGCTGTTGATGATCCTCGCGGCCTCGACGCCGGCCGCCAGCGGCCACTACGCGAACGTCGGCCCGCTTCGCATGTACTACGAAGACCACGGGCAGGGGCGGCCGCTGGTCTTGATCCACGGCGGCGGCTCCACCGTCGAGACCAGCTTCGGCGCGGTCTTGGCGATCCTCGCGCGCGCGCATCGCGTGATCGCGGTCGAGGAGCAGGGCCACGGCCACACCGCGGATCTCGCGCGCCCGCTCTCCTTCGAGCAGATGGCCGACGACACTGCGGCGCTGCTCGAACAATTACACATTCGCGACGCCGACGTGCTCGGCTTCTCCAACGGCGGACGGACCGCGCTCGAGCTCGCCGTGCGACACCCGTCGCTGGTTCACCGGCTGATCATCTGCTCCGGCTTCTACGCGCACGCCGGTCTGATCCCGGCCTTGCGGGCCGGATTCGAGCAGCCGCCCAACGCCGCCGCGATGCCGAAGGCGCTGCGCGAGGCGTATCTCGCCGCGGCGCCGCACCCGGATCTGCAGGCGTTCGTCGCCAAGACCGTCGCGATGATGAAGAGCTTCCCCGACATCCCCGACGAAAAGCTGCGCGCGATCGAAGCGCCGACGCTGGTCGTGCTCGGCGATCAGGACGTGATCCTGCCCGAGCACGCCGTCCGGCTGGCGCAGCTCGTGAAGCACGGGCAGCTCGCGATCTTTCCGGGCGCACAGCACGGCGCCTACCTGGGCGTCGCGGAGTCGCCGCGCGATCCGCGCCTCTTCGACCTTGGCATCAAGACGCTCGAGAGATTCCTCGCGCCTTGATCGACGCCGCACGGGCCTCGGCTCAGCGACAGCCGCCGGGCAGGTCGATGTAGACCTGCCCGAGCGCGGTCGGTGAGCCGTCGCTGTTCACCAGCCGCGCGTTGGGGATCGGATCCGCGCTGAACCACGAGTAGCGGAAGACGTGCGGGTTGTTTTCCAGGTACGGGATCGCGGCGCGCATGAACGCCTCCTGATCGGCCGCGGTCTTCGTGCCGTCGCACGAGAACTCGGTGAGCCAGATCGGCTTGCCGAACTGCTCGAAGCCTTCGAGGCTGCCGCCCGGCTCCAGGTAGTCGACCAGCGACGGCAGATCGCAGTTGTACCAGTGCACGGCGATGTGATCGACGCGGCAGCCGGCGCACGCCGCGAAGAAATCGCGCAGGTACTGATAGGGGCTGGTGCCGTTGCACGACGTCGCGGGACCGCAGAAGTTCACCGC
Organism: uncultured Pseudomonadota bacterium; assembly: GCA_963711305.1. GTDB lineage: Bacteria > Myxococcota_A > Polyangia > Fen-1088 > Fen-1088 > DASRQZ01. The sequence goes on along the minus strand of CAVQDT010000009.1, from coordinate 65,026 downwards.
CGGTGACACCAGCGCGGCGCCCGACGCGCTCGCCTTGGCTTCCAGCATCGGCCAGTCGGCGGCCGCCTGTTGCGCGGTCAGGTTCGACTGCGCGTGGAAGTTGGGCTCGTTGAAGCCGAGCAGGTAGTGCGACGCCGCCGGCAGCGTCGCGGTGAGATCCATCGCGCCCCAGATCATCGGATCGAACTCCAGCGGCGAGCCGGCGCCCGCGACGCGCGGCGACCAGTCGTACCACCAGCCCACCGACGGAGCGAACGCGGCGCCCGGCGCGGTGTTGGTCGCGATGCCGCGCTTGCAGCGTGCCGCTCGCGCCGCTGTCGATCGCGGCGTCACGCAACGTATCGGGGCGCGCGTCGGTAGAGCCGCTCGCGCCCGCGCGCCCGCCGGCGCCGTCCGGGCCGCCGCCGGATTGCGCGTTCGTGCATCCCGTTGCGAGCCCGATCAGCGCGAGCGCTCTCAGCGCCGAAACCGAAACCAGGCGCATTCCTCAGCGTACCACCGCCGCGGGGTCTGCGAATCCCGATCGGAGTCTCCCCAAAAAGCCGCGCGAATTGCAGCGGCACGTCGCGCGAGGAACTCCGGTCCCCTCCCCCCGTCCGCGGGGGGAGGGTTAAGGAAGAACGCGGCCCACGCGCGCCGCGGCTCGCAAGGCTTGCCCTCTCCCTAGCCCTCCCCCTGCGGGCAGGGGGAGGGGACCGGAGATCGCCGCGGTCACCGACGAGCGTGGCGACCGCGACTCAGCGCTTCACTGCGCGGTCACGCTCGCGGTCGTGAAATTGATGCTGCCGGTGCCGCCGCCGGTCTCGATGAGGATCTTGGCCTCGAGCATGCTTCCCAGCGTCATGCCCGCGGCGGCCCACGCCTTGAAATGCTCGGTGATCGAGATCTGCCCGCACTGGCGGGCGGTCTGGCGCACGCTGTAGAACTGCGTCCAGCTGTTGACGCCCGTGCACCGCGAGCCGCCGGTTCCGGTCGTCGGGCGCGTGTAGAGGTTGTACGTCGCGCCGTCGATCATCGCCGTGCCCTTGAGGGTCGTATTGCCCGGATTGACCGGCATGCGGTTGTACGAGTCCTCGATGATGTAGTACTCGATGCACGGGTTCGTCGACCAGCCGTAGATCCCGATGTACGAGAAGCCGATCCACCGCTACCCGACTTGGTCTCGGCGAACTGGGCCGTGATCGTTCCGAACTGGTCGAACGTCTTGCCGCTGTTCCCCCACTCGAAGCCCTGACGCGCCAGGTAGTCGCCTGACGCGTTCCACGACGCGCTGAACACCGGCGCGTTGAAAGTGGTGATCGTCCCCGGGGCGGTGTTGGTCCAGATCGACCAGCTGAGCGCGCCGGTCCCGCCCGTGAGGTTCATCGAGGTGTGCACCGTCCCGCCCGCCGGCAGCGTGCCCGCGCAGTTGGTCGCGCCGCCCGCGCCGGTCGCGCCCCGGTGCCAGTCGTGCCGCCCGCGCCGGTGCGGCCGCCCGCCGCGGTCATCCCCCCCGCGCCGGTTCTGCCGCCGCTGCCGGTGGCGCCGCTGCCGGTCCCGCCGGCGCCGCCCGTGCCTGGTCCCTTGGCCCCGCCCGACCCGGTCGTACCGGCGGTGCCCGAGGCTCCGCCCTGTCCGGTGCCGGTCGCCCCACCCTCTCCCGATGATCCGCCGGTCGCGGTCGCCGGCCCGCCCCCGGAGCCGCCGGGATCGGTGGTCAGCACCGAGCCGTTCACAGGCCGCGATGGCCAGCGCGGCGGCGCAGGCAGTGACGCAAACAGACGTGGAGAGTCGACGGGGGCGCAGCATGACTCATCGACATTCCCGGAAACGGTCATTCTGATCAAGTTTGATTTCCTTCGGGGGCCCCGCTCCGGACGGCACCGCCGGGGCCTCGGCCGCCGCGCGTCGGGCGCGCAACGGACGCCACCAGCCGTGCTCGCGCAGGCAGGTCCAGACCCAGCGCGCCCAGCGCAGGCACGCCAGCGCCAGCCACAGCGACCAGGCCAGCATCGCGCCGCGATAGACCATGAGCGGCGCCGACAGGATCCAGGGCCGGGGCAGCAGCGGCTCGGTCCGGTCCTGATACCAGCGCAGCAGCTGATCGTGCGAGCCGTTGCCGACGACGCGCATGTCGGGGTGCGACACCAGCCCTTGCTCGATGGCGCCGAACAGGATCGCCACCGCGGCGATGGTGAGGCCGACGAACGCGATCTGCGACAGGTCGAACAGGATCGCGCGCCCGGCGACGATCGGGTTCCGCGCGCGCCACCCGAGCGCGAGCAGGAAGAGCGCGACCACGCCCGCGGCCTGCAGCGGCAGCTGCGCCATGCCGATGCCGAGCAGCGTCCAGTCCCACCAGCGCAGCGGCGTCAGGCGCGTGCGGCCGAGAACCCAGCCCAGCACCAGCAGCACGACCACGATGCTCCAGATGTGCACCGCCGGTCCCAGGCGCGGGCCCGCCGCCCACAGCACCCAGCGCGGCGCTTCGTCGAGGTGGATCTGCGTGATGATGTTGGTCGCGGGGACGCCGACGTCGACCGCGGGCGCGCGAAAGATCGCCGTCAGCGGTGTCGGCTCGCGCCAGGTGATCTCGAACGTCTGTTTGCGGGGCGCGATCGGCAACACCAGGCGGCGCCCGTCGCTCTCGAGGTGCAGCGGCAACGGGCGCCCGTCCAGCGCGACGGTCTCGAGCTCCGCGCCCGCCGCCAGCGCGATCGTATGCTGGGTCCCGCGGCTCGACCGGATCTCCAGCGCCAGCGACGACCGCGTCACGCGCGCGCCCGGGTGCACGTCGAGCACGGCTCTGTCGATGGTCAACGTCTGTCCGCCCGCGCCCGCGGGCCGGCTCAATTCGATGCGCACCTCCTCGCCGGGCCAGGGGCGCCACTCGGCGATGCGCGCGCCGTCGGCGTCGGCGCGCTGGATCGGCGGAATGCCGGCGAACGTCGCGTGCCAGGTGGCCCCGAGATCCAGCAGCCAGGTCTCGGAGCCACTGGCGCGCGAACGCCGGATCGGCGCGCAGACGCAACGTCGAGGACTCGGTCAGCGTCGATTGCCAGCTCATCTCCGTCGCGTCGGGCCCGAGGCTGACGTTGACCGCCGCCTTGGCCTTGTCGACGCGGACCCCCGGCGGTGGTGACCGCCTCGCCGGAGAGCAGCGGCACGTCGATCACCACCGGCGCGCCGGTGGGCGTCTCGCGCGCGACCACCGTCTCGACTTCCCACTTCAAACCCAGGTGCAGAGTGCGCGTGACACGCAGGAACGGAGCCAGCGACACCGACACGCCCGATTCGTCCGGCGGCGCCGCCTCCTTTTCCGCGCCCCGGCCGGCGCGCGACAGCTTGAGGCTCTCGTCGGCGGCGCCGTCCTCGTGCAGTCCGTCGAGCGTCCATCCGCGCACGTGCGCGGTCACGAACCGCGGCTTGAGCGGCAGCGCGATCTGAATGGTCTCGCGCGGCGGCAGCGGGCCGGTCATCTCGACGCGAAACGCGCCCGGCGAGAGCGCGAGCCACAGCGTGCCGTCGTCGGTGTGGGACAGCGGGGGCGCCTCCTTTCCGTCGACGCGCACGACGGCCGGGACCCAGTCCTTGAGATTTCCCGGCAACGGGATCGCCGTGCGCGCGGCGGCCGATGCCTCCAGCACCAGGCGCAGCTCGCCCCGCGTCGCCTCGAGCGCGAGCCGGTTGATGGCGCCGCAATCGGGCGCGCAGCGCGGCGGCTCGAGCAGGCGCTGCTTCAGTTGCTCGAGCAGCTCCGGCGACGGCGTCGCTCGGCTCCGCCGCGTGCGCCACGCCGGACGAGGCCGCCAGCGCTCCGGTCGTCGAGAGGAGCAGCACCAGCACGGTTCCAGCGCCGCCGAGCAGCGGCGGCGCCGCCTGCCACCCGCCCTGCAGGCGCATCGGCCGGCGCAGGATCAGCAGCGCCAGCGCGATCAGCAGCCCCGCGCGCGCCAGCGACAGCGCCAGGTTCACCGGCGGCGGCGCCAGCCACAGTTGCAGCTCCTGATCCTGGCGAACCGGCGCATTGAACGTCAGCGAGGCCGAGTCCCAGTTCCAGGTCGGAAGCCCAGGACCGGTCTGCACGACGGCGTTCGGGTCGTAGACGGCACGATTCTGCGAGGCGGCCTTGTTCTGGGGCCGGGCCCGGTACTCGGAGGAGCCACCCGGTGCGCCCCGCAGGAAGCCCCCGGCCTTCTTTTGCTCCATCGCCTTGGGAGCGACCGACGAGACGGCAGGGGAATCTTCGCTGAGGTCGGCGACCCCGTTGCGCGCATGCTCGCCGCCGAGCGGGGCGGAGGCTTCCGCGGGCGCAGGGGGAGGCGCCGCGTTCATCGCGAGCCCGAACATAGCCCTCGCCCGCTCCCCCCTCCAGCAGTTCGCGCTCGGCGGCCGGATGCACGCCCCGCCGCACCTCTGCGACGGCGTAGGGAAAGAGAATCGAGGCGAGCGCGATCCACGCGCCGATTCGATACCAGCGCGCCACCGTATGCAGCTTGCCGGTGCGCAGCGCGCGCGCCAGCGCCTCGCCCAGCAGCACCGCCAGCCAGACCGCGGCGGGCGCGTCCGACTCGGTGATCGAGAGACCGATCCCGACGAACGCGACCAGCGCCAGTCCCGAGCCGAACAGGCGCTGCGCCGCCAGCGTGGTCACCAGCAGCAAGAAGAAGCTGAGCAACGACCAGCGATCGATCCAGGTCCCGGTCACCTTGTCGGCGCCGGTCGCGTGAATCAGGCGCCAGCCGGGCGGGATCATCAGCACCGTCGAGACGCTCTGGAAGTCGAGCAGGAAGCTGGTCGCCGGCACGTGCCAGCGGCGGCCCTCGATGCGGCTGTCGGCGCTGATGTTGGCGCGGCCGCTGCGGATCTCGACGCCTTCGTGCCCGTCGGCGTCGCGCGTGATGAACTGATCCTGGCCGTTGATCGCGACGCGACCGAGGCGCGTGTGCGCCGCGCCCGCGAGCCGCCAGCTGCGCGTGAACCGACCGCTGATCTGGTCGCTGACGGTGTAGCCGCCGCCGTCGAAGTCCAGCCACAGCCGCCGCTCCAGCTGCAGCTGATCGGGGCCGGCGTCGCTGTCGCCGCGCCGCCGTTCCGCCAGCGCCAGCGTCGCGCCCGCCGGCAGCGCATAGGCGGGCAGCGCCTTCCACTCGTCGGGCAACGTCGTCTGCGCCGGATCGATCGCCGGCGCCCCGCTCAGCTCGACCACGCGCAGCTCCGGGTGGCTCTCGAAGACCCAGACCTCCTCGCCGTCTTTCCAGAGCCCGTCGGGCTGCGGGCGCGTCACGCTGTCGCCGGCGGCGACCCGTCGCGCGGTCACCAGGATCGTCCAGGTGCCGGGCCGGACCTGGATGCGAACGTGACCGTCCGGATCGAAGCGCAGCGGCAGGCCGCCCTCGACCTCTTGCGCCTCGAAGCCCGCCGGCAGCGCGCGCCCCAGCACCACCTCGCGGTTCTTGCCCGAGACCGCCAGCTGCAGGCGCGTGATCAGCCGCAGCGGGACGTCGTCGACCAGCTTGCGGTGCACGGAGATGTCGATGCTGTCGGCCTCGGCGACCTCCTCGACATTGCGGCCGAAGAACACCTGCCCCTCCTCGTCGCGCACGGGAAAGTCGACGCGCTTCCCGTTGACCGTGAGCGCGAGCAGACCGGTCTCCGGCGGCACCGCCACGCTGTCGGGCGGCGACTCGTCCCAGGCGAAGCGGCCGGTCACCTGGTGGTGGCCGGGCGCGAGCTCCAGCGCCGGATCGTCGTCGCTGGACACGACGGCGGCCGGTTTGCCGTCGACGCGCACGTCGAGCGGCCAGTGCTCGTCGCTGCCCGGCAGCTTGGCGAGCCCGGCATGAAACACCTCCCACTCCTGCGAAAACGTGCCGCCCTTGTCGGTGACCGCCAGCGACAGGCGCGCCGGCCAGGCGCAGACCCGATCGTCCTCGCGGCCGTTCAATTGCGGGCAAGCGAGCTGCTCCTCGGCGTCGCCGTGCAACACCCAGCCGATCCAGGGCCGCAGCGCCTCCGGCACCGCGTCCGCCGGTGTTGCCGCGGGATCGGGTCGGGCCGCGTGCGCAGCGTGCGCCGCCGCTCCCGTCGACAGAAGGATGACCAGCACTGCCGAGCAGCTCATCCAGCCGCGAGCATTCGCCACGATTGCCTCCCTCGAGTTTGAGACCGGGAACTGCGCCGACACTGTAACCCGCGGAACGGGTGGAGGGGGGACCGCTCACCGGCCTTTTGTTTCCATCTCCGAGGAGAACGCTCGAGGTGAGCGCCGGTCGTCAGGGGCCGGCGCCCGTCGTGACAATCTGCATGCCGTTGACGGGCGCGCGCAGGCCGGTCCCCGAAACCGGCCGCACCGTCACCGTCAAGGTCGTGCCGGTCACGCCTCGGAACACGACGTAGTTGCCGAATCCACCATTGAGGGCGTCAATGAACGTGCCGGAGAACGACGTCAACTCGGGTTGCGTTACGACCTGCAGGGGTCCGCCAACGCCGTAGCTCGCGGCACGGGTGATGCCCGCGGGGACGTCACCGTTCGCATAGACGTAGACATCGTAGCCGGTGGCGGTCAGCGACGCGGGCAGGCCGGACACCACGATCGTGGAAGTCGTTCGCGGATCCAGATAACCGGTCATCATGCGCGTATCGCCGGGGGCGTCCGCCACCGACAGCTGCCAGACGGCGCCGCTATCCCAGGTGACCGCGGCCGGGGAGATAGTTCCGTCGGACAGGACCAGCGCCGAAACCGTGCCGGCCGCGCCCGCGGCGCTGTTCCACCGGGCCGCCCGAAAGACGCCCGCGATCTCGGTTGGAGCCATCGGAATGCCTCCACCGACGAAATCGATGCTGATGGCCACCGGGGGCCGGGGCGCGTCCACGGCCGCATCGCCGGAAGCGTCCCGGCCGGTGGTGCCAGACACATCTCGTTGCCCGCTGTCCTGCGAGCCGGAGCTCGAGGCATCGAACGGTCGCATCGCGCGACGCGTCCTGGCTCATCGAGTCGGGCACATCCGGCCCGCGTCCCACGTCCGGCGGTCCCACGTCCGGCGGTCCCACGTCCGGCGATCCCACGTCCCCGCCGCTGCCGGCATCCGCGCCGACGCCGACCGACGTGACGCGCGGATCCGTCGAGCCACCGTCTCGCGTGCCGCGGAGGTCGTCGAATCCCCAGATGTTCGCACACGAACCGAGCCCGACGGCGGCGAACGCGCCCGTGATCAACAGAGCCGCCACCGGTTCGTGGCCACGCCGACCGAGCGGACTCATCTCGGATGAACTCTATCGGCAGTTGGGTAATGAAGAAAGACCGAATCAGTCTTGAACAAAGAGCGATCCGTTCGGTAGCATCCACGCGCGCAACGTCGTTGTGATGTCGGGCAACGGATTTGCGGCTTTTTGTCTCGATGGTCGGCAATAAAAACCGAAATCCATGATCAAACCTCGTGCACGCGTCGGCCTGCTAGCTATGGGCCTTGGATTGGTCCTCTCCATGGGCTTCGGCGTTGGACCGTTTTCCTCGGTCGCATCCGCGGAGCCGGACGCCGGCCTCGGTGAGGCCGAGCGCCATTTTCAGGGAGGCGTCGCGCTCTATCTCGAGGCCGACTACCGTGGCGCTCTCGTCGAGTTCACGCGCGCCTACACGCTGGCTCCGAACGGCGTCGTGCTGTTCAACATCGGTGAGACCGAGTATCAGCTCCGCGACTATGCTGCCGCGTTGGGGACGTTCCAGCGCTACCTCTTCGAGGCTCCTGCCGACGACAAGCATCGGCCGATCGCCGAGCGCAACATCAAGGAGCTGAGCACGCGAGTCGGCCAGCTGCGCGTGGTCACGGTCCCGCCGGGCGCGACGGTCAGCGTCAACGACCGTGTCGTGGGGGAGTCGCCGTTGCAAAAGCCGATCATGGTGACAGCCGGTCGGCTGACCCTGCGCGCAGCGTTGCCCGGCCGTCCCGCAGTCGAGCGCCCGATCGACGTCGCGGCCGAAGACGACGTCCTCGTGACTATCGAGGTTCCTCGGTCGCCGGCGCTTCCGGCCAGCTCGGCGCTGGCGGTGGACGGCATGGTCGTCGACTCCTCGCCCCATCCGCCGGCGAGCTCTTCGATGTTGCGGCTCGCTGGCTGGGTGGCAACCGGCGTCCTCGCGGGCGGGGCGGTCACCTTTGGCCTGCTCGCGCGCAACGAGTCGAATGACTTGCAGCAAATCCGCCGTCAGTTCCCGACGACCACGGAAGCGCTCGATCACCTGGCCAACCGAACGAGGACGTTCTCGATCATCGCCGACTCCCTCACGGCGGCAGCGCTCGTCGTCGGTGGAATCACCCTTTACTCGACGGTGACGGCGAAAACCCAGGCGAGCTCGGCGCAGCTCACGGTGGGATTTGGGACGTTGAGGCTCGATGGGCGCTTCTGACAATCAAGCAAATCCCGGGGGCTTTGGTGCAACGTGACGATTGATCGTCGCATTTTGTCGTTGTTTGTGGGGTTCGTCGGCGTGAGCGCCCCGGCCATTTCTGCCTGGGCCGGACAAGAGATCGCGCTGGTGGTGAAGGACGCCGCCGGCAATGACCTCCACGACGTGCGGGTCACCATCGACGGCCAGCTCCTGGTCGACCACGTCGAGGGGCAATCCCTGACCATCGATCTGGGGGAGCACCATTTGCGGTTCCACGCGGCCGGCTTCAACGACATTGAAACCACGGTCGTCGCCAAGGCAGAGCAAGGGCAACACAAGCTTCGCGTGTTGGTCTTTCTCACGCCCGCGAGCGCGGTCGCCGGCGCGGCGCGCGACGAGTCGTCGCCCGACCCGGTCGCGCCCGGGCTTCAGTTGAAGCAGGCGTCATCGTCCGCGAACGCGGAGCCGCGAGCCATGGTGCCGCGCTGGCGCAGGCCGGTCGCGGGCGCGCTCCTCGGCGCGTCGGGCGCGAGCTTGGTGCTGGGCACGGTCTGGTCCTTCCTGGCCAAGGCCGAGTACGATCACGCGCTCGCGACCGAGTGCGGAGGCAACGCCAATTCGTGCTCTGCGCAGGGGATCGCCGACGGACGCACCGCTCACGATCGCGCCCTGGTTTCGACCGTCGCGTTCGTGGGAGCCGCGGTGTTCCTCGCGGGCGCGGCAACCGTTTACTTTGCATGGCCGGGGACCCAAGAGCGAGTCGCCGTCGCGCCGACGGTGAACACCGCCAGCGCTGGCGTCACGTTGACCTGGTAGCGGCTCGTGCCCGCCTAGGGCTGGCAGACGAGGGTGACCGTGAACGAGACGCAGTTCTGCGTGTTGGCCACCGTCAATTGACCGTCGACCAGCGCGGCGGCTTGTAGCGGTGGGCGCACCTGGCAAGCCAGCGTGCCGCGTCCGTTGAACTCGCTGTCGCCAACCCAGACCCGCCAGGTGTTCATGTCCGTCGACATGAGCTCTGCCGCGGTGATGGTGGTCGTGCCTGCGGTGACCGTCTGATTCCACGTCGCGGTGAAGCTGTCGTTGATCGTCCGCGTCGCCGCGCCGGTCGCGGAATCGATGACGCCCGCGGGCTTTTCGAACTGACAGAACGGATCGGGCGCGGTTCCGTCGCCAGCGACGCCTGCCGGATCCCAGGTCGTTCCGGTGGGGGGCGTGACGGTCAGCTGCGCCGACGCGCAACGCAACGTCCAGTTCGAGGCCGGATCGATCGCGCAGGTGCCGCCGGGGCCGCAAAGCTGGCAGCCGCCGCATGCGGTGCAGGCCGCGCCCCGGGTGCCACATTGCTGCGCCGTGGTCGGGGTGATACAGCGGCCGGCCGCGCAGCAACCGGTCGCGCAGCTCGTCGCGGTGCAGCCCGCCGCGCCACCGGTGCCGGTGGCTCCGCCGACCCCCGGTGCGCCGCCGATACCGGGCGCGCCGCCGACGCCGGGCGCGCCGCCCATACCCTGCGCGCCGCCAAGGCCTTTGGCCCCGCCGACGCCGGGCGCGCCACCGACGCCGGGTGCGCCGCCGACGCCGGGCGCGCCGCCGACGCCGGGCGCGCCGCCGATACCGGGCGCACCGCCCGTGCCGGCCTTGCCTCCCGTGCCGGGCACGCCGCCGATCCCCGCGACTCCGCCGGTGCCCTGAACGCCGCCGGTTCCGGGGATACCGGCGGCGCCGCCTCCACCCGTGTCTCCACCCATGCCGGACGTTCCGCCCGCTCCATCCCCGCCGGTGAAACCGCCCGCGCCGCCGCTGCCGATCTCGACGATCATTCTGGAGCCACCGGCGCCGTCGCCTTGCGCAGAATGATTGAGATCGTCGAATCCCCAGATCTGCGCGCAACCGGACAAGCAAACGAGCGCGGTAACACCCAGACGTCCAAACACGCGCAGGGAGATCACGACGTGTGGTTTCATGGTCGTCCGACTCGGAAAAGCCAACGCCTCACCGGATGCGCGGCATTCTGCTACGAACCGCCCGTCTCCACCAGCGCGAAGACAGTCCGGCAAAACATTGCGCGACCAATTACGGACTTCACAAATCTAGCGATGGAAGAGATTGCGACCAAGGTGATCGGACTAGCCGGCGACCAGGTCTCGCCTCGACGGAGGTCGTTCCCTGCACCGACCAGCAGATCATGAGCAGCTACAAGCCGGTGGGGCGATAGGGCGGCGAGCCTTGCGCGGTAGTAGGCTCGTGCGCGCAGCGCGAAAGGCTCGGTCGGTATGCGCCCCGGAGGCTCGACACGTTTGCCCGGTTGTGGCGCCTCGGGCCGCGACGCCAGAAGCAGGACCGGCTTGGCGTGGAGTACTGGGGGGGCATTGCGTTCGGAGCACCATGGTGTCGAGTGGTCTCAGATAGGCTCCGCATGGCGGCAAATTGATGGGTTAGGCTATTCCGTGATCCTCAATTAAAGTGCCGCGGAGGAGTAGTCACCGAGGGGTTGGACCAGGGATGCGAGGACTACGATGACAGAACCGGTATCGCAGGACCAGATCGAGAATGCCTTTCTGCCAGCCCGTGAAATTACCGATCCGGAACGCTTCGCCGGCAGGCGAACGCAAATTGAGCAGTGTTACCTTGGCCTACTGGCTGACGGGTGCAATCTCGCCCTTTTGGGGAATCGCGGCGTCGGCAAGTCGTCCCTGGCGCGTCAACTTTCGCTCCTCGCGACAGGGCACAATGAGCTCCTAGAGCGCTACTCAATCGTTCACGATAGAAAGCTAGACTTCTTGAGTCTCTCATATACATGCGGGAACTCAATACGTTCGACCGACCACCTGCTTGAACGCCTTCTGTCGTCGACTGATTGTCTCTCTCCGTGGGTTTACGACGTTCCGCAGGCAAAGAAGGTATTGGAAGCCTACAATCCCAAATTCGAAGCCAGTGTCCTCGGAATTGGCATTGGCCTCGGAGGAACAAAATCGACTGAAACGTCGTCAGAAAACCCAACACCAACGCACGACATCGCCTCGGTTTTTACCAACGTTGTTTCGCTGCTTGCCAGGCAACAGCCCGCGCGCGATGGGATTCTTTTGGTCATAGATGAATTTGACCAAATCGGCGACAAATCAGGATTTGCGTCACTATTGAAGGCGCTCGCAACCAACGTTCCAAAATTGCGATTCGCTATAGTGGGCGTCGCGCACGATCTCTATGATCTCATGAAGGAGCATGAATCGTCTGATCGCTTGTTCGCGGGTGGCGTGGTTGACGTGCTAGCGATGACGCCTCAGGAACTGATCGAAATCATCACGATTGCCGAAAATCACATCGGAGGGACGGTCATTTTCGAGAAGGGGGCCCGTAATCGCCTCGTGTCCCTCGCGCAGGGCCATCCTTATATGTTGCACTTGCTGGGAAAGCATTCGCTTCGCTCAGCGTGGCGAGAAGGCCGTGCAAACATCACGGCGGCGGACATAGAAACCACCATCCACACCATCGCCGAATCTGGAGCGGATCCGGTCCTCGAGAGTCGGTACAAGAAGGCTATTCAATCGTCCCCACATCGCGAGGCCGTCCTGCGAGCGCTGGCTTTTGCAATAAAGAATGTCGAGGTGTGGACCAGCGACGCCTATCCAATTGCGATAAGGGCCGGGGTCGAAAATCCGAGCCAATATGTGGGCAACCTCGTGACGGAGGAATACGGTGCGGAACTCGTCAAGGTTCGCGAGCGCTACTACCGTTTCAAGGATTCGCTGTTCCGCGCATACGTGTGTGCGCGTCCGTATCAGTACTCACCTACTGAGGTCTCCGGCCAAAGCACCGAGAACTCAGGACGGGCCGAATCCTGACGACCTCTCCAGCGCAGCCTTCGACAAGAAAAGCTTCGCTAGGGAGGCGATAGTAAGCGCGGGGCTTGGCCGAGCGACGGTATCCCGAGGTGGGAATCGCAGAATTCCGCAAGAATTTCGCCCAGTGCCGGAGACGAGACTTGAACTCGTAAGCCCTTGCGAGCGGCGGATTTTGAGTCCGCTGCGTATACCATTTCGCCACTCCGGCAGATTCTAGAATCTAGAGCACCGCGTTTCTAGCACGAGAATTCCGTCCAGTTCCAGAGCCCAAGTCGGATTGGAAGGCCGTGAGGGACAAGCTATGGTGCCGCGCATGGGATGTGTGGACTCGGGCTTGTGGGATCGGGCGGCCGCGACTCTTCGCCGGCGTCGGCCCGGGTGGCTTTCGCTCGTGGTCGCGCTTGTGCTGAGCGTGGCCGGTGCGCGCGCCGCGCGTGCGGCGCCGACGGCGGTGATGGTGCTGTACTTCGACAACGACACGGGGAGCGCCGAGTACGACAGCCTGGCCAAGGGGCTGGCCGACATGATGATCACCGATCTGACGGCGGTGCCCAGCCTGCGGGTCGTCGAGCGCGAGAAGCTGGAGGCGCTGCTGAAGGAGCTCAAGCTGCAGCGCAAGAAGTACTTCGATCCCAAGACCGCGCAGCGGATCGGCAAAGGAACCGGCGCTGCCTACGCGGTCACGGGCTCGTTCCTCTCGATCGAACCCAACATCCGGCTGGACGTGCGGATGATCAAGATCGACTCGGGCGTCGTGGTCAAGTCAGCGAGCGTCGCCGGTACCAAGGACAAATTTTTCGATCTGCAGCAGCAGCTCACGGGCAAGCTGATCGAAGGGCTGTCGGGCGTGCTGGCGGCGGGTGACGCGGCGAAGGCGGCGGCCGCCGCGCGCTCGAACAAGGTCGACGACCTCGGCGTGGTCCTGGCGTACTCGAAAGGCCTGGATGCCAGTGATCGCGGCGATCTGGACGGTGCCTCCAAGCAAATGCAGAAGGTCGTCGCGGCCAGCCCCGACTTCCAGCTGGGCAAGGACCGCTACCGGCAGATCATGAAGGCGCTCTACGAGGCCAAGAATGTTCGGACCACCCAGCTCTCGGACTCGGAGCGAACCCTACTCGATCACATCGAGACCGAGCTCGCCAAGGGGAATGCCGGGACGTCGGACCGCAACCAAGCGTACCGAGTCCTGTTCGGCCAGTATCACCTGTTGAAGGTCGTGCAGGCCATCGCCAAGGGTAGTCCTCAGAGCACGTACAAAGATCATCTGCAGGCTCACGTCGATAACGAGCTCAAGCTCTTCGAGGAAACCAAAACGGTCAAGAGCTACAAGACCGGCAATAGCGTCCACCGGTTCTCGGAAGACGACGAAAAGCTGGCGAAGGAGATCGGGATCAGCCAACCCGGAGCGGTATCCACATTTTCTTACCACCCCTTCGAGATCCTCCAGCAGCTCGGAAACCTCCTCGTCAACAACAGTACTTCGATTGCGAGGGTTCCCGTGGAAGGCGGGAACAACATCCCGTGTCTGTTTCGACTGGATGCCTCCTACACGAAGAGCGTCCCGGTCTATTATCAAAAGGCGCTGGATCACATCGACAAGTACGGCGAACCGTACCGAGATCGAGACAGCATGCGGATCCTGCAAGATTTCGGGCGTGCGCTGACGATCTTTGGTCGGCCCGAGGAAGGGATCGCCAAGCTGCAAGGCGGCCTGGAACGCTTCCCGAAGTCCGACGAGTTCAGCGACGTCGAGACCGAGATTCGCGACATTCTCGGCGGCGAGGTCAAAGCGCGCTGCAAATAGCAACGGCTAGGCGTGGCGAGAGTGTCTCACCGACGACGGGGCGCGCGGCTTGCCTCGGCGGCCGGGGCGCGGCGGGGCGTGCGCGGCGCCTTTCTGCTCGCCCTTGCCCTTGGCCAGGCTGGCCTTGAGTGCGGCCAGCAGATCCACGACCTGGCCACCCTGCTCGCGCTCGGGCTCGACGGCGATCTCGCCGCCCTTGGCCTTCTCCTCGACCAGCTTCATCACGCGCTCGCGGAAGGTGTCCTGGTACTTCGAGGGATCCCACTTCTCGGTGAGCGAGTCGATGATCTGGAGCGCGAGCGTCATCTCGCGGCCGCGGCTCGCGCCCGCCGCCGCCCGGGCCTTTGGCAGGTCGGGCAGCTCGTGCGCGTCACGGACCTCGTCGGGGAAGAACATGGTGTGCAGCGCGATGACGTCCTGGAAGGGGCGCACGCAGACCACGCGCTCCTTGGTGCGCATGACGAAGCGGCCGATGGCGACGCGCCCGCTGCGCTTCAGCGCCTCGCGGAACAGCGCGTATGACTTCTCTCCCGCGACGCCGTCGGGCGCGATGTAGTAGGTTTGGTCCCACGAGACCGGGTCGATCTCGTCGAGGCCCACGAACTGCTCGACGTCGATCGTGTGCATCGCCTTCGGCTCGGCAGCGGCGAGCTCCTCCTTGCTGAGCGCGACGAATCGGCCCTTCCCGACCTCGAAGCCGCGCTCGATCTTCTCCCACGGCACCTCGCGCCCGGACCCCTCGGCGACGCGCTTGTAGCGGATGCGCCGCCCGGTCGCGCTCTCGACTTCGTGGAAGACGGGGCGGTGCGACTCGATCGCCGGGTAGACCTTCACCGGGATCGCCACCAGGCCAAAGCTGATCGTTCCTCGCCAGACGGGACGCGGCACGGATTCAATCTGATGCCGGTCGCCCCAACCGGAAGGGCCAAACCTGCGCTAACCTCCGCCCCGACGCAATGACCCCTCCCACGACGACACCGGCGACAGCGACGCCCACGCTGACCATCCGCAATCTCAACAAGACCTACGCCTCGGGCCTGGCGGCGCTGAAGAGCATCGACCTCGAGATCCGCAAGGGCGAGATCTTCGCGCTCTTGGGACCGAACGGCGCGGGCAAGACCACGCTGATCAGCATCATCTGCGGCATCGTGAACCCGACGTCGGGCCAGGTGCTGGTCGACGGGCACGACATCCAGCGCGAGTTCCGCGCGGCGCGCTCGAAGGTGGGCCTGGTTCCGCAGGAGCTGACCACCGACGCTTTCGAGACGGTGTGGGCGACGGTGAACTTCAGCCGCCGCCTGTTCGGCCGGCCGCCCAACCCGGGCCACATCGAGAAGGTGCTGCGCGAGCTCACGCTGTGGGAGAAGAAGGACGCGCGCATCATGACGCTCTCGGGCGGCATGAAGCGGCGGGTGATGATCGCAAAGGCGCTGTCGCACGAGCCGGAGATCCTGTTCCTCGACGAGCCGACCGCAGGCGTCGACGTGTCCCTGCGCCGCGACATGTGGAAGCTGGTGCGCGCGCTGCGCGCGACCGGCGTGACCATCATCCTCACGACCCACTACATCGACGAGGCCGAGGAGATGGCGGATCGGATCGGCATCATCTCGAAGGGCGAGCTGACGCTGGTCGAGGACAAGGCGACACTGATGAAGAAGCTCGGCAAGCGGCAGATGACGCTGCAACTGCAGGACCCGATGACGGCGATCCCGGACGCGCTGTCGGCCTGGCAGCTGCGGTTGAAACCCGGCGGCCACGAGCTGGAGATGACGTTCGAGTCGAGCACCGGCAATAGCGCCGCCGACATCCCGTCACTGCTGCGGCGCATGGGCGAGCTTGGCATCGCGTTCAAGGACCTGAGCACGCACCAGAGCTCGCTCGAGGACATCTTCGTGAGCCTGGTCGCCGATCGCGCGCGGGTGACGTCATGAGCGCCTCCGCGGCGCCGGCCTTCAACTATCGCGGCATCTGGGCGATCTACCGCTTCGAGATGGCGCGCTTCATTCGCACCCTGGTGCAGAGCGTGATCACGCCGGTGATCACGACGTCGCTTTACTTCGTGGTGTTCGGGTCGGCGATCGGCTCGCGCATGTCGCAGGTGGGCGGGGTCTCGTACGGCGCGTTCATCGTGCCCGGCCTCATCATGCTGTCGGTGTTCACGCAGAGCATCTCGAACGCATCGTTCGGCATCTACTTTCCGCGCTTCACGGGCACCATCTACGAGCTGCTGTCGGCGCCGGTCTCGTTCATCGAGATGGTGATCGGCTACGTCGGCGCCGCGGCGACGAAGTCGGTCTTGCTCGGGCTCATCATCCTGGCGACGGCCGCGTTCATGGTGCCGCTGCACATCGACCATCCGCTGTGGATGATCGCGTTCCTGCTACTGACCGCGGTGACGTTCAGCCTGTTCGGCTTCGTGATCGGCATCTGGGCCAAAGGGCTTCGAGCAGCTGCAGCTGATCCCGATGCTGGTGGTGACGCCGCTGACGTTCCTCGGCGGCGCGTTCTACTCGATCGACATGCTGCCGCCGGCCTGGCGCAAGATCACGCTGGTCAACCCGGTGGTCTACCTGATCAGCGGTTTCCGCTGGAGCTTCTACGGAAAATCCGACGTCACCGTCGGGGTCAGCCTGGGCATGACGCTGGTCTTCCTGCTGGCGCTGCTGGTGGTCGTGCGCTGGATGTTCAAGACCGGCTACCGCATCAAGAACTGACGCGGGCGGCGCGCCGGCGCCCGACGACGAGGTAGAGCAACGACAGGCCCAGCAGCGTCGCGCCCAGCGTCGCCTTGGCGGCGAACGGCAGCGGCTTGGGCGAGATCCACCCTTCGACCAGGCCGGCCACCGCCAGCAACATCGATGCGCCCAGCGCCATGGGTAGCGTCGCGCGCGCGGCGTCGCGCAAAGCATCGCTTCGCGTCTTCCAGCCCGGGCGCAGCATGGCGTGACCCATCTCGAAGCCGGCGCCGGCGGCGATGAAGATCGCCAGCATCTCGATGCCGCCGTGACCAACGATGAACGAGAAGAAGCGCGGCGACGCACCCGACGACAGCACGATCGCCAGCGTACCGCCCAGGATCACGCCGTTGTAGAGCATGCTGAGCAGCGTGCCGATCCCGAACGTCGCGCCCAGCGCGTAGGCGGCGAACGCGACCCTGGAATTGTTGGTGAAGTAGAAGACGCCATAGATTGGATCGCCTTCGCGTTTGAGCGGATCCTTGAATCCGCGCGCGTTCTCTATCAGCTCGGGCGACAGCACGGCGACGGCATTCGCAGCCTCGCGCCGCACGGTCCAGTAGCCCCACACGGTGCCGAGCGCGCACAGAGCGAAGGCCAGCACGACCGAGCGCCGCGCGCGCCAGACCACATCGGGGATCTCGCGGAGCAGATCGAACAGCGCCCGCACCGGACGCGGCGGCTCGGGAGCATAGAGCATGCCGTGCGCGCTGATGAGCACGCGCTCGATGCGTGCCAGCTGATCCGACGGCGCGCTGTGCGCGCGCGCCTCGGCCAGCGCGGCGCTCACGCGCCGGTAGACGATGGGCAGCTCGCGCAGGTCGTCGCGCGTCAGCGCGCGCGGGTTGCGCCGCCCCTGGTCGACCAGCACGTCCAGGCGGGCGACCGCCTTGGCCAAGGAAACGGTGTCGTCGCTCATTTTTTGGCCAGCTCGTCGATGACCTTGTCGGGAGCCAGCGTCGGATCGATGCCGTAGCGTGGTCCCAGCTGCGCGGCGATCTGATGCGCGATGTTCGCACGCGCGGGGTCGGGAAGGGAATCGCGGCGTTCGATGAAATCGTGGACCAGCGCGCGATCCTCGGGCTTGAGGCCGGCCGCGGGCCGCCCTCCGGGCCGCGCGAACGCCGACGCCGGTCCCAGCAACACCGACGCGTCGCCCACCTTGTCGCCGTGGTCGCGAATGACCAGCGTTCCGCCCGCGAGATCACCGATGCGCTTGTGCTCTTTGTTGGCGAAGATCGATACCAGCCCAATCAAGTAGAACCCGGGCAACATGTCGGCAGTGCGGATGAAGTTGCGAATCAGCGACGAGCGCGCGTCGATGGGCAGCCCGCCGTCGCGCACCACGCGCAACCCCAGCGCACGTTTTCCCGGAGATTGGCCGCGCGACACGAGGTCGAAGAACGTGAAGTAGAGGAAGTTGGTCGCGAAAGTGATTGCCGAGAAGATCGCGCCAGCGAGCATCGGGATCCGACCTTGGACCAGCTCCTGCGAGCTCTCCGGCTTGAAGGACTCGAGCCCGATCGCGACCACCAGCAGCACCATCGCGATGACGATCGGGATGAGCTGGATCAGAAAATCGATGATGTACGCCAACGCCCGACTTCCCACCCCCGCCAACGGCAACGACAGCTGCAACTGCTCCGGTGTCTCCACCGTCGCCACATCCTCCAGCCGTTCCATCCGTGGCAATCACGATATCACACGTGATACCCTGGCCCCCGCGGGCTGCGCAGACGGGGGGATCGTCATGAAATTCGAACTCAAGCCGATGTCGTTCGGCGAAGTGCTCGACGGGGCGTTCAAGGTGTTTCGCTCGAACCTCGGGCTCTTCTTGACCATTGAAGCGCTGTTTTCGCTACCGACGAACCTGGTTTCGCGCTGGCTCCAACAGGCGCAGGGAACGATGCCCCGCGGATCGCTGCCGCCGGGCTACGGCCCCGCGATGCTGCTCATCTTCGCTCTCGCCTTCGTGACGTGGGGCGCGATGACCGCCGCCGCGGTGCAGACCGTTACCGGTGAGCCAACCAGCCTGAGCAAGGCTCTCGCTCGCTATTTTCGCGTCTTCTGGCCGATCCTGGGCGCCTCGATCATCTTCATCATCGCCGGAACACTGTGGACCATGCTGCTGATCATTCCCGGCATCGTCTACTACCTGCGGCGAGCGCTCTACTACCCCGTGCTCATGGTCGAAGGTGGAACCGCGGGCAACGCGCTCCGGCGATCGAAGGCGCTGGTCAAGGGCAAGAACGGCAAGGGCCGGATGGATCGCGTCTTCGGCGCCTCGCTGGTCTTCGGTGTGCTGAGCTGGGCGCTGGTCTTCGGCGTCGGCATGGTGATCCCGGCCGCGATCAAGGCCACGCTCGTCGGCGGGGTGCTGAGCGCGATCCCGCAGATCATCATCGGCCCGCTGCTGCCGATCTCGCTGGTGCTGATCTACTTCGACGCACGGGTGCGCGACGAGGGCTACGATCTCGAGCTACGCGCGCAGGCCGCGGGGATAGCGCCCGCGCCGCCCGCGGCACCGTTGCCCGGCGCCGCAGGGCCCGCCGGACCCGCGTAATACTCTGGCCCGGCGGGCTGTCTCAGAAGGGGGAGCGTCATGAGATTCGAGCTCAAGCCGATGTCGTTCGGCGAAATCCTTGACGGGGCGGTCAAGGTCTTTCGGTCGAATCTCGTGCTCTTCCTGACCATTGGAGCTCTGTTCGTCTACCTGCCGGTACTTCTGCTCGAAGGAGGGACCGCCGACAACGCGCTGACGCGATCAAAGGTGTTGGTGATGGGCAAAAACGGGAAGGGACGGTTGGATCAGGTCTTGGGCGCCACCCTGGTGTTCGGTCTACTCGGCTGGTTGCTGGCTCTCGGTCTCGGCACGCTGATCCCCGCCGCTCTCAACGGGACGCTCCTTGGAACGTTTTTGAAGGCAATTCCGCACATCATCATCCGTCCTCTGCTGCCGATCTCGCTGGTGCTGATCTATTTCGATGCGCGCGTCCGCGCCAGCGTCCCAGTACCCACCGGACCCGCGTGACCCTGCCCGCCGATGAAGAGATCCGCCGCCGGCTGACGGCGATTCTGGCGAGCCCGGAGTTTCAGCCGGTGGTGGAACCGGCGTGGGTGCGCGCGCTCAAGAAGATCTGGCATGCGCTGGTCGCGTGGCTCGAGCGCGTGCCGGCGGCGGGGCGTTGGGCGATCGTCGCCGGGTGCGTGGTGGCGCTCGTCGCCCTCGGATACTACGTGTTCGTGACGTTCCGGCGCCTGCTGCGCGAGGCGCCGCACACGCGCCACGCCCGCGCCGGCGCGATCGAGGGCGCGCGCGTGCCGACGTGGCAAGAGCTGCTCGCCGACGCGCGCTACTACAAGTCGCAAGCTCGGCTGCGCGAGGCGGCGCGCGCGCTGCAACAGGCGCGGCTGCTGCTCGAGTGCCAGCGCCAGTCGGTGTCCTGGCGCCCGACGCTGGCGGACTGGGAGTGGATCGACCGGCTCGGCCGCCCCGCGGCGCTGGTCGAGTTCACGCGCGCCACGCAGAACGTCGCGTTCGGCACCGATCCGACGATGCCGGCCCTCGAGGCGTGCGAGGCGCGCTTGCTCGCCGAGCTGGGAAGCGCCGCCGCATGAAGCCGCGCGAGCTGCTCCTGATTGCCGGCGGCGCTTGCGCGCTCCTGGCGCTGGTCCTGTGGGCCGCGTTGCGCGCGCCCGACAACGATCGGCAAGCCTTCGTGGCCACGACTTACTCGTCGGGGCCCGGCGGCGCCAAGGCGCTCTATCTGCTGCTCGAGCAGAGCGACCTCGCGGTCTCGCGCATCCGGAGCTTTCCGCCCGACAAGGACAGCGACGGCGCCGTGCTCTGGATCCTGTCGCCGGCCGCGCTGCCACCGATCGACACGGACGCGGCCATCGGCTTCGTCAAAGAGGGGGGAACGCTGGTCGCGCCGCCGGACCTGGTCGCGGCTCTCTTCACGCGCGCGGGCGTCACCGGAGCACACGTCGAGAAGAGCGCGTGCGGCGACAAGGAGCCGTGTTGGGTGAAGACCAACTGGGGCGGCGGCCTCACGGCACCGCAAGCCTCGCTGCGACACCTGGCCGGCGTCGAGCCCGACGAGGCCTACGCATCGGTGCACGGCGAGCGCATCGTCGCGGCATACTCGCTCGGCGACGGTCGCGTCGTCTCGCTGGGTGCGCTCGATTCGCTGCGCAACCAGGCCATCGGCGACGGGGGCGCGGGGGCGTTCTGGACGCACCTGGCCGCGGAGCTGGGCGAAAAGCACAGGTTCGACGAGGTGCACACCGGCTACGGCGATCTCAATCTGGTCACGCTGCTCTGGCGCGCGCCATACCGCTGGGCGGCGCTGGATCTCGCCTTCGTGCTCGCGGTGGGTGTCTGGGGTTTCGGCAGCCGCACCCGCCGCGCCGACGCCGACCCAGGGGCGCGCCGACGCGAGACCAAGGATCACGTGCAGGCGGTGGCCGACTGGTGGGGCCGCAGCGGCGACGTCGGGCTGCCGCTCTCGGCGCTGCTCACCGGGCTGGACGCGCGCGCGGCGGGTCGCCTGCATGCACGCGGCGGACGCACCTTCATCGCCTGGGCGTCGTCGGTGCGGCCGGAGCTCGGCGCACGCGCCACGGCTGCATGGGAGCACGCCGAACTATTGCTGTCGCGGCCGCGCCGTGGCATTTCCACGCGCGAGGTGGTCACCACCGCCGCCGAGCTTCGGGCCATCGAAAGGGAGGTCTTTCAGTGCTAGCGAACGTGCTGACATCGTTCAAGGAGATGATCGGCCGCGCGGTCGTCGGGCGCGACCGCGAGATCGATGCGTTGCTCGCTGCGTTCTTCTCCGGCGGCCACGTGATCCTCGAGGGCCCGCCGGGGACAGCGAAGACGCTGCTCGTCCGATCGCTGGCGCTGGCCGCCGGGTGCGCGTTCCGGCGCATCCAGTTCACGCCGGATCTCATGCCCGCCGACGTGACCGGCACCAACGTCTTCGACGTGCAGCGCAGCGAGTTCCGCCTGATGAAGGGGCCGGTCTTCACCGACATCGCGCTCGCCGACGAGATCAACCGCGCGCCCGCGAAGACGCAGGCGGCGCTGCTCGAGTCGATGGAGGAGCGTCAGGTGACCATCGACGGCGTCACGCAACCGCTGCCCAGGGTGTTCACGCTGTTCGCGACCATGAACCCGATCGAGTTCGAGGGCACGTACCCCCTGCCCGAGGCGCAGCTCGATCGCTTCGCGATGAAGATCACCGTCGGTGCGCTCGACGAGCGCTCGGAGCAGGAGGTGATCGCCCGCTACGCGCGCGGACTGGATCCCTGGAGCCCGGCGGCAACCGGGCTGCAGCCGGTGCTCGACGTCAATCGGGTGCTGGCGATCCGCGCCGAGGTCGGGCAGCTGTCGGTCGAGGTCGAGGTGCAACATTACCTGGTCGAAGTGGTGCGCCGCACGCGCGTGCACCCCGCGCTGGCCTGGGGCGCATCGACGCGCGCGGCGGTGGTGTGGCTGGCGGCGGCGCGCGCGCACGCGGCCTGCCAGGGGCGCACGTTCGTGATTCCCGACGACGTCAAACAGCTGGCGCCGTTCGTGCTCGCCCACCGGCTGATCCTGACGCCGGAGGCGCAGATGGAAGGGATCACCACGGCGCAGGTGGTCGCACAGATCCTCAACGAGGTACCCGTACCGCGCTCGGCGAACGCGCCCGCCGTCGCGGTGGCCGCCGCGCGCTGAAGCGGGTTCGATGCTCGCGATTCGTCCCACACGCAAGCTGCTCCTGCTGTTCGTGCCCGGTGTGGCGCTGGCGGCGGCCGGCGGCGCCGCGCTGGCGGTGGTGGTCGCGCTCAACCTGCTGGTCGTCGTCGCATTCCTTCTCGACGCACGCGCGGCCAGCATCGCGCGCCCGCGCGTGACGCGTGAGCCGCCGCGCACGGTGATGCGCGAGAAGGCGTTCCCGATCACCTACACGATCGAAAATGCGTCGAGCCGCTGGGCCACGGTTGCCGTCGAGGATCGCTTCCCCGCCGACGTCGAGCCGCGCGAGGTGAGCCTGCGCGTGCGCCTGCCGCCCGGCGCGATCGAGACGCGATCGTTCACGCTCACCTGCCGCCGGCGCGGCCGCTTTCCGCTGCCGCCGCCGACCATCACGTTCACCGGGCCGCTGGGGCTCGCGCGCGCGACCGCCGACGCCGACCGCGCCGGGGAATCGACGCTGGCGGTGATCGCCGACGTATCGGCGGTGGGACGCTTCGAAGCGCTGCGCCGCCACCGGCGCCTGCACGAGATGGGGATCGCGCTCACCCGCGCGCGCGGCCAGGGGACCGAGATCGATTCACTGCGCCCGTACGCGGTCGGCGATCCTTACGCCGCCGTGTCCTGGAAGGCCACCGCGCGGCGCGGGCGCCCGGTGGTGCGCGAGACGCGCGCCGAGCGGCGGCAGAACGTGCTGCTGGCGCTCGACTGCGGGCGGCGCATGGCGCGCGAGGTCGATGGGCGCAGCCGCCTGGACCACGCGATCGAAGCGGCGATGTTGCTGGGGGACGTCGCGATTCGATCCGACGATCGCGTCGGCTTGGTCGCGTTCGCGGACCGTCTGATCGCGCAGGTGGCCCCACGCGGCGGCGAAGCACAGCTGCACGCTCTCGCGACCGCGACGCACGTGCTGGAGCCGGCGTTGCGCGAGCCTCCGTACCTGACGATCACCGGCGCCATCCTGGGACGCTTTCCGCGCCGGGGGCTCACCGTGCTGTTCACCGACGCGATGGAGCCAAGCTCGCTGGAGTCGCTGGCTGGTTGCGTGCGACAGCTTGCGGCGCGACACCTGGTGCTGGTGGTGCTGTTCAAGGACGAGTACATCGAGCGCTCACGCAACGAGGAGATCCACGACGTGGCGGATCTCTTTCGCATCGGCGCGGCGTCCGAGCTGGCGCTGGAACGCGCGAAAGCCCTCGCAGGACTGCGGCGCTCGGGTGCCCTGGTGATCGAGGCTGCTGCCGAATCGCTGTCGACCAGCGTCGTGAACCGCTATCTCGAGGTCAAGGCGGCGCACCTCATCTGAGCTTGGCCCAGGCGTAGGAATGCGTATACTTCGGAGCGTCCGCCCGGCCCCGGCGCTGGCGTCCGACAGAATTTCTGGAGGTTCGCGTGTACCGATCGACCTCGTGGCTGTTCGCGGCTTTGGTCCTGGTGACGGCGGGTTGCACCGGCACCGCCGGCACGAGTGGCGACGCACCTGGCGGCGCTACCGGTAGCGGCGGCGGCGCCGGCGGTCACGGGCAGCGGCGGGAGCAGCAGCGGCACGGGCGGCGCGATCGTCACCGGCAGCGGCGGATCCAGCAGCGCCAGCGGCGGCACCACCGGCAGCGGCGGATCCAGCAGCGGCGGCGCGACCGGCAGCGGCGGCGCGACCGGCACGGGTGGCGCGGGCTCGCCCGACGGGGGAACGGCGCCGCAGCCGTTCAAGGGCGTCGCCAACTCGGCGTGCAACGACCTCACCACTCTGAAGACGTCGTGGTGGTACAACTGGACGACCAGCCCGGGCAGCTGCAACGCGCCCGGCTCGGCGTTCGTCCCGATGATCGCCGGCAAGAGCGAGAAGACCGCGGATGCGGTCACCACGCGCGCTCAACAAGATCGCCGCCGCCGGCTACAAGACGGTGCTGGGCTTCAACGAGCCCAACAAGCCCGACCAGGCGAACCTGACCGTCGACCAGGTGGTCGCGATGTGGCCGGCGCTGACCGCGAACGCTGGCGTCCGCGTCAGCAGCCCCTCGACGTCGGCCGACGCGGCGGGCATGACCTGGTTCAGCAGCTTCATGACGGCGGCGACGACCAACAACTTCCGCGTCGACTTCGTCGCGCTGCACTGGTACGGCTGGAACGCCGGCTCGTGCGACAACAAGGCGGCGCAGCTCGAGTCGTACATCAAGTGGGCCGAGGGAATCACCGGCAACCGACCGATCTGGATCACCGAGTGGGGCTGCCTGAACCTGAGCAACCCCGACATGGCGACCGTGCAGGCGTTCTACACGGCGGCGGTCGCGATGTTCGCGAAGCACCCGCGCATCGAGCGCTACGCCTGGTACCCGTGGACGACGAACAACAACCTCGTCGACACCACTGATGCGTTGACGTCACTGGGAACGGCGTTCGCAGCGGCCCCGGGCACGCACTAAAAAGGACCTCGGGCTTCAGGCCTCAGGCTTCGGATCCGGATCCCGAATTGGATCCGGATCCTGAGGCCCGAGGCCTGAGGCCCGAGGCCCGAGCCGCCCTTCCGTCAGTTCTTGTAGCCGCCGGCCTTGGGGCCGGTGGACGCGAACACGCCGCCGGCCAGCGCGCGCTCGAGCGCCGACGGGACGCGCGGCGGAGGCGGCGGCACCGTGCGGTTCTCGATCTCGATCGGGCTCGGCGTCGGCACGATCCGCGACGGCCGCAGCGAGATCCGGCGCAGCGAATTCGCCAGCTCCCTCAGCGCCGTATCGGCATCCTGGAGCGTCGCCACCGACGGCGTCGTCTGGTTGCTGCGCGCGCGCAGCTCGCGCCGCACGTCGCGCGCGCCACCCAGCGACAGGCGCGCCAGATCGCCGAGCTCCTCGACGAACGCGACGAGCACGGTGTGCGAAGGCACCCCGCGCGTCGCCTCGCCCGAGGCCTTGAAGGTCGCGTTGACCAGTCGATCACCCACCGAATCGAACACGGCGCTGATCCGCGCAAACTCCGACAGCAATCGCGTCGCGTCCTCGATCTGCGCGCGCACCTTTATGAGCGCGGCGTGGGTCTGCTCGATCATCTTGAGCGCGTCGGCGGTGGGCTCCCTCGATTCCCCGTCGGAAGTAGCAGCGGTAGCGGGCTGGTTCAGTGCAGGATTCGACATGGTCTCGGCCTCCATGAAAATGAGACCCTTTCATCGTAGCAACCATGCACGTACAAGCGAGCACAACCGACCGTATGTCGCATTGCCGCGCACAGATCGCGACGCCGACAATCGGCGTCGTCCCGAATTTTCGCGCCGATTGTTGCGCGCCAGATTTCTGACACGCGATTCAGTCGCCGATCGAGAACCGATGCAGTGATTTCAGGTCCTCACCGACGATGTTGACCGACAGGCTGGTGCGGCTGGCCTCGATCACCGCGAAGCCGTTCTTGCTCGCCGCGAACAGCGTGCGCGGACCGACCCGCGTCGGGCGCGGCTGCGCGCCGCCGCCGCCCACGATCACGAAATGCACGCCGCCCTCGGGCGCCAGGTGCTGCAGATCGTGTTCGTGCCCGCAGAGGTAGACGTTGGCGCGCCCGCGCAGCAGCGGCAGCACGTTGTCGCGCACGGCGGCCTCGTCGCCGTGCGCGCCGTTGGAGTAGATCGGGTGGTGACCGTAGACGATCTTCCAGCGCGCGGTGCTGTGACTGAGCTCGTGATCCAGCCACTCGAGCTCGGCGCGCGTGACCAGGTTGGTGTCGATCGCGAAGAACTGCACCGGCCCGGCGACGAAGGTGTAGCGGATCGCGGGCAT
Source organism: uncultured Pseudomonadota bacterium (assembly GCA_963711305.1). Classification (GTDB taxonomy): domain Bacteria; phylum Myxococcota_A; class Polyangia; order Fen-1088; family Fen-1088; genus DASRQZ01. Next base: position 38,779 of record CAVQDT010000009.1, on the reverse strand, counting down.
GCGCCAGGACTCCGACTTCGTCGAGTACAGCACCTCGGCGGCCGGGCTGTCGGGCAGCACCCAGTCGTGGTTGCCGAGCGTCGGGTAGAAGCGCACGTGCATCGGCTCGTAGAGCCGCGCGAAGTCGCGCTGGAAGCGCGCGTCGTCGGGGCTGGTCATGCCGACCGGGATAGAAGTTGTCGCCGAGCGTGAGCGCGAGATCGAAAGGCTTGTCGTGGTGAAACCGCCGCATCGCCTCGGCCATGTGCTCCTGGCGCGGGCTGCCGTCGCCGAAGTCGCCGAACGCCAGCACGCGCACCACGCGCTTCTTGTCGAGGTCGAGCGAGAAGACCGGCGGCGCCTCGCGCAGGAAGTGCGGCAGGTTCTGGCCGGAGGCGAAGACCTGGTGGCGTTCGAGCTCGCGCGTGAGCCGATCGTGCGCCGCGGGATCGCGCGTGCCCGACTGCAAGCGGCGCTCGAGCGAGGCGGCGAGCGCGCCGACGGTGGTCCTGCGCAGGGCGTACGCGGCCGCGAGCGCGACGTCGTCGGAGGGATCCTTCTCGACGATCTCGGTGAGCAGCGGTATCGCGGCGGTGATGCCGCCCATGTCGCCGACGATGTGCGCGCGCATCCGGTCGTTGCGCTCGGCGCGATAGGCGCGCTCCATCGCCGCGAAGTCGGCCGACGGCGGCGCTGACGGCTTGTCGTCGTCGGCCGATACGCCCGGCGACGGCGCCTGCGACCAGGCCCGGTGCGAGTCGACGATGCCGGCGAACGCGACGACCGCGATCAGGACGGCGGCCGGCGATATGGCGCGGTATAGCGGCACGGAGCGGTGCGCTACTCTAGCGCGCACCGCGGCAACTTCACAGGACGCTCACAGCGACGCGAGCGCGCCTTCGAGCTCGCCGCGCGCGTGGGTGTCGCCCCGGCGCACGCACGTCTCGACGCCGCGCTGGTAGACCGCGCGCGCGTCGTCGCGCAGCCCGAGCGCCACCAGCGTGTTGCCCGCGTGCAGGTACGCGGCGGTGTAGTCCGGATGCGCGGTCATGAGCGAGTCGAACGTCGCGCGCGCCTCGTCGAGGCGGCCGGCGTTCTTGTACTCGAGCGCGAGCGCGTAGCGGGGAAAGGGATCCTCCGGCTTCTGCTGGATGAAACCCAGCAGCGAATCGATGCGCGAGAACGCCATCCGCCCTGCTATCAGACCGGACGCAGCCGGCGCTGCGGTCCGGGCAATTCCTCGGCTGGCGCGTCGGCGATGATGCGATTGTGCGCGTCGACGCGCACGACGGTCGGCTTCCAGGCGCGCGCCTCGTCCTCGTCGACGGCGTCGGCGAACGTGGCGATGATGACCAGGTCGCCGGGCTTGGCGTGGTGAGCGGCGGCGCCGTTGACGCAGATCAAACCGGAGCCGGCCGGTCCTTCGAGCGCGTACGTCTCGAGGCGGCTGCCGTTGGTGACGTTCCAGATGTTCACGCGCTCATACGGCAGGATGTTCGCGGCGCGCATGAGTTGACCGTCGATGGTGACCGATCCTTCGTAATCGAGGTCGGCGTGAGTGACGGTCGCGCGATGGATCTTCGACTTGAAGAGTGTGCGACGCATTGTGGCCTCCGTCCCGGCCGGAAGCTCCGGTCCAGGCAGTGGATGCTCCAAGCATAGAAAGCCGGCGCGCCCAAGTCAAAGTCCAAAGCGTTGCCCGGCCGCTTGGCCGCGATGTGGACCCATTCCTGTTGACGCCCCGACGGGGATCCCGCACGCTGAAAAACATCGTGAAAGCGCGTCACTTCATCCACACGCTCGGCGTCGACCTGGGCGGCGGCAAGGGGAAGAAGACTGCGCTCGCGACGTTGCGCGCCGACGAGCAAGGCGCGACGATCGTCGAGATCGCGCCGCGCGCGGGCGCGCTGCCTCTTTACGATTCGATGCTGGTCGACGCGATCCGTTCCCACGGCGACGACACGTTGCTGTGCGTCGACGCGCCGCTGACGCTGCCGCCCTGCTTGCGTTGCGAGGTTCCGGTGTGCCCGGGCCAGGACGAGTGCATCGACAGCTCCGTCGTCGAGATGCGCGCGATCACCGCGGCCAGCACGACGGGCGAACGCTACCGGCGCGGCAAGCCTTCGATCACGCCGTACACGCAACGCACGACCGAGGTCTACCTCGCGCACCGGCTGGGCATCGTGCCGCGCGAGGCGATGGGCCAGGGCACCGGCCCGCTGGCGGCGCGCGCCGCTCACCTCACGCGTGCGCTGGCGGATCGCTTTCGCCTCAACGACAACCTGCTCGAGGTTTATCCCAAGGGGACGCTGGCGGCGCTGGGCTTCGTGCGGCCGTACAAGAAGCATCTCAAGGAGCGCGAGACCCGCGCGGAGATCCTCGAGGCGCTGTCGCCCGAGCTTCGCTTCGGCCCCGGTGTGTGGCGGGAGCTCTGCATTCAGAGCGACCACCTGTTCGACGCGGTCATCTGCGCGTTCACCGGCTATCTGTGGGCGCGCGACGCCTGGACGCTTCCCGAGCCGCTGAGCGGCGGCAGCACGTTACCGAATGCCCGACGGCTCGACGGCTGGATCTGGATGCCGCCGATGGCCGAGAAGACCGAGGACGCGGAGAAGACCGCGGCCGAGGGCTAGGCAGGGCTAGCGTTGTCTCCCGCAAGGCCTGCCCTCTCCCCGGCCCTCCCCCGAGGACGGGGGAGGGTGACTCGCTGAAGCGCCTCCATCGGTCCCCTCGCCCCGCTGCGGGGAGGGTTCGGAGAAGGCCCGTCAGCCATCCCGGTCCCCTCGCCCCGTCTGCGGGGAGAGGGTTAGGGAGAGGGGTCCGCCGTCAGCGCAGCTCGAGCGCCGAATCGTCGTCGTCGTCGTCGTCGTCGTCGCTCTCGCCCTCGAGGGGAGCCCGACGGCGCTCGCCCGCGGGGCGCAGCAGCGTGCTCGCGCCGCGATCGCGCAGGAACTCGAGGAACGCCAGCGCCGACGGCAGCTCGGCCGCCGGGATCTCGTCGAGCAGGTCGCGCGCCTGGCGGCGCAGGATCTCGCCCGGCGCCTCGCCCGACGGGATCGGCGCGCGGAATCTCCAGCGGCTCGGCCGGCTGGTTCACGTGGCCCCACGGCGGCTGGTTCGCCACCTCGATCTTCATGTGGTCGAGCCAGGTCTGAATGTGAAAGTGCAGGAGCTCGGAGCGGTAGGCGAACCAGCGCTCGCGCTCGGCCGGGAAGGCGAGCAGCACGTCCTTGAAGCGGCGGAACGCGCCCTTGCCGTCGATGGCGATGAGCAGGCGCTCGCGCAGCGCGGGCTCCGACACCGAGCCGACGAAGCGCTCCATCCAGCGGTACTGCTCGCGCGACGACGCGGGATCGACGCGCAGGAAGCGGTCCGGATGGGCTGCGACGCGCGCGCGCCGGGCGGCGGCATCGGGTTCTCCCTCGATGATCGAGAGGAGATCGCCGTTCTCCAAGTCGAGGAAGCTCTCCTGATCCGGCGAATTTCGCTCGAAAGCGATCTCGAGATCGCTCCAGTTCACGTTGATCGGCGGCATCTGTTACTTTCTCCCGCGACCTCTTGGGCATCCGGGCCTAGGTCCAAGAGGTAACACGGTAATTTAATCAGACTAAGTTTAAGTTTTGACCGGGGCCTTTGCAACCGACCGAAAATGACCCCGACCGGTGCGCCTGTCTTCGCCTGTTTCGCCCTATCTTCGGCAGCAGCCGCCCGCGGGTTGAGCCCGACGCCGCCCGAGCAGCTTTGACAGGCGCGGATTTATCAGTAGACTCCGCTCGAAATCGATTCCGGAGGGGAACCTTGGCTCGCGTCACCGTCGAAGATTGTCTGGAGAACGTTCACAACCGCTTTGCGCTGGTGATCCTGGCGGCCGAGCGCGCCCGCCAGCTGGCGAACGGCGCCAAGGCGCTGGTTCGTTGTGACAACAAGCCGGCCGTGACCTCGCTGCGCGAGATCGCCAAGAGCCGGGTCAAGTTCAACGAGTCGGTCGAGAACACGGTCAGCCAGTACCTGACCGAGGTGAAGACGCGCAACCTGCGCGTCGACAAGGGCCACACCCGCCACGGCGGGTTCTCGTCGCCGCCGGCGTAGCGACGTTCAGGGACCGCTAGACGCCAGCGGTCGCCAGACCGGCGCCGAGGCGTTCGCTCAGGCGCGAACCGCGAGCGCGAGCTTGAGGTAGTTGCCCTCGGGAAAACCGGGGGCGACCGGGTAGTCGGCCGGCAGGCCCACGCGCTGGAACACGCGCAGGTCGGCGCGCGCCATCGCCGCGCCGTCGCCGAGCGCGCGGTCGAGGTCGGCCGCCGACACCTTGGTCGAGTTGGTGGCGAACGCCAGGATGCCGCCCGGCTCGAGCACCGGCAGCGCGACCGCCGCCACCTGCGCGAGATCGCGCGTGACGTTGAACTGGCCCGCGGGCCCGTGCGAGAAGGTCGGCGGATCGCAGACGATGAGGTCGAACTTCCGCCCGCGCGACGCGAACTTCTCCACCGTCTTGATCGCGTCGCCGCTCACCGACTCCATCTTCGCGGGGTCGAGCCCCGAAAGCTCGAAGTTGCGCCGCGCCCGCGCGTGGACCTTGGCCGCGAGATCGACCGCCATCACCTCGCGCGCGCCGGCCTTGGCCGCGAACACCGAGAACGCGCCGGTGTACGAGAACAGGTTCAAGAAGCGCCGCTCGCTGGCGTGCGCCGCGACCGCCGCCCAGCCGAGCCGCATGTCCGGGAACAGGCCCACGCCCAGCGGCGCGGTCACGTCGACGCCGAAGCGACAGCCGCTGTCCTCGACGACGATCTCGAGCGGCGCTTCGTCGCCGCGCGCGCGCACCGCCGGCTCGGGCGGTGCCTGGCCGGCGAGCGGGCGAAAACGGCGCTGCTCGTAGATCCCGCGCGGCTTCGCCGTCGCCTCGATCGCGTCGTAGAGCTCGTCGCGCCAGCCGAGCGCGCCCTGCGACAGCCACTGCACGACGACGAACTCGCCGTACCGATCGACGGTGACGCCGGGCAGCCCTTCGCTCTCGCCGCTGAAGAGCCGCATCGCCGACGGCATCGGCCGGCCCGCCCACAAGATCCAGCGCAGCTGCAGCGCGCGCGAGAAGCGAACGCCGACGACGCCCGAGCCGGGCACCACGCGCTCGCCGGGATCGCGGGTGAGCATGCGCACCGCGATCGCGTGTTCCTGGTCGACGTAACCGCGACCGACGAATTCCTGGTTGCCACTGATGAGCTCGACCACGGCACCCGTCGGCTCGGTCACGCCTCGGCTACCGAGAGCATCCCGGAACACCCACGGATGACCTGAGCGGACACGTGCGGCGATGTCGGGCGACAGGCGGTATTGCCCGACCCGCATCCTGACACCAGGCGCCTTTTGACGCGGACGGCGAACGAAGCCAGACTCCTTCACCGCGCGGAACCTAGAGGGCGGCCCCCTCCCTGTCAAAGTAAATAGATCGAGGTCCGGAATGACGATTTTTGAGCTACTTCTGCACAGCGCTACCCTATTTTGATGGTCCGTAAATCGCCCGAACTCAGCTTGACTTCGCACCCATAAAACGGGGAATCTTCAGTCTTTGAAGGAGCAACCGGGATGATGACGAAGCCGCCAGGGTTCGCCAGCTCGAGCACCCTTCCGCTGGACGACGAGGAAGAGTCGATCGATGAGTCTCTCGATGAGATTCTGCTCGAGGCCAACGAACGCCCGCCCGAGAATTCGGTGAAGTCTTTGGAGGCGGTGCCGTCCGCGCTGGCGTCCGACGAGGATAGCGACGACGATTCGGTGCCGGCGCCCGTCGGCGAGGTCACGGTGCTCGCGCCGCGTCCGACCTTCTTCGACGAGGTGCGTGAAGAGGAGACAAAGGTCGACCCCTACGAAACCGCGATTCGCGCCGCCGCATCGCGCGACGACGGCCTCACCAGCCAGGCGAGCCAGCAACGTGACCGGGCGCTCCGCAAGTCGGCATCGCAGCCGCGCTTGCCGACGACGCGCTCCGCCCACGACGAGTCCGACGTGGAGTTCGAGGATGCGGACGCCGAAGACTCGCAGCAGTATGGCGCGTCGCTGTCCGGCGACATCGGCGCGCGCACGCCGGCGGACATTCCGATTCACTGACGACGCGTCCCCTCCGTCGGGTTACCAGTCCGGCCCAGCCTTGGGCGGGTTCTCGTCGCGCCTGCCGCCGCCCATACGGACGGCGCCACCGCCGGGACGCCCCGACATCTATCCCGGCCGTCGGATTCCAACGCCGAGCTCGACCTCGAACACCAATGACTTCCTGCCGCTGCCGACGGGCGGGTTCGGTTCGGGGTCGCACTATCCGTCGATCGCGATCCCCGCGCCCGTGGCACCGGACACCAGCAGCGCGCGGGTTGCGGCGCTGACCGACAACCGCGTCCGCCTGCCCGCGGCCGGTCTCGCCGGGTTCCTGGTGACCGCGTTCGCCGGTGGCCTGCTCATCGGCGCGCTGCTCTGGCGCGGCCACGCGGCATCCTCGCCGCCGATCCAGCAGCTGCCCGTCGCAGCGCACACCGCGCCCGCGATCATCACCGAGCCGGTGCAACCGATCGTGAAGCCCGTGACGCCGCCGCCGGCGCCCGAGGCCAAGCCGGCCGCGCCTCCATCTGCCGCGACCGCGGCTGCCCCGGCGCCGCCCGCCGCGAACATGCCGACCATGGCCGCGGAGACGCCGTCTGGCCCCGCGGTGGCCGAGACGCCTCCCGCGCCGAAGCCGGCCAAGAAGGCGTCGTCGTCCACCTCCTCGAAGCCCCGGAAGTTCTCGGTGGCCGACGAGGACGCGATCCTGAACGGCGAGGACCCGACCCCGCCTCCGCCGCCGGCGCCCAAGGCCAAGAAGAAGAAGGCTGCCTGGACCGACCCGTTCGCGCAGTAGCGTTGCCTCTCCCGGCCCTCTCCCGCGGCGGACCGCAGGAGAGGGTGACTCGCTGAAGAAGGTCGCCCCTCGCAAGGGCCGCGACGCGCACGCCCGAACCTAGGCCAATTCCTAAAGGTTTCGCCGTTCGGACCCGACTTATGACTTGTCATGAGTCGACTTGGCGAGCTCCTCGTCCGCGAGCAGCTCATCTCCCCCGATCAGCTGCAAAAGGCCCAGGAAACGGCCAAGAAGTCGGGTGAGCGCCTCGGCAACAGCCTGATCAAGCTCGGCGTCGTCAAGGAAGAGGACCTGACGCAGTTCCTCTCCAAGCAGTACGGCGTCCCCGCGATCAACCTCAGCGAGTTCGACATCGAGAGCGACGTGATCGCTCTCATTCCCAAGGACGTGGCGCGCAAACATCGCGTCATCCCGATCAACCGCGCCGACAAGACGCTGATCGTCGCGATGAGCGACCCGTCGGACATGCTGGCGCTCGACGACCTCAAGTTCCTCACCGGCTACAACATCGACATGGTGGTCGCGTCGGAAGTCGCGATCAACGACGCGCTCGCCAAGTACTACGAGGCGTCCCAGGAGCTGTCGTCGTTCAACTTCGACGAGATGCTCGGCGACATGGACGAGGACGTCGACTTCGCGAAGAGCGAGGGCGACGCCGAGAACGTGCTCGACCTCGAGCGCGCGTCCGAGGACGCGCCGGTCGTGAAGCTGTGCAACGTCATCCTGCTGAACGCGATCAAGCAGGGCGCGTCCGACATTCACATCGAGCCCTACGAGAAGAGCTACCGCGTCCGCTACCGCGTCGACGGCGTGCTCAAGGAAGAGATGTCGCCGCCGCTGCGGCTCAAGGCGGCGCTCACGAGCCGCATCAAGATCATGTCCCACCTGGACATCGCCGAGCGCCGCCTGCCGCAGGACGGACGCATCAAGCTGAAGATGGGCCGCGGCAAGGAGATGGACTTCCGCGTCTCGGTGCTGCCGACGCTCTTCGGCGAGAAGATCGTCATGCGCCTCCTCGACAAGGGGAACTTGCAGCTGGACATGACCAAGCTCGGCTTCGAGGCCGGCCAGCTCAAGGACTTCAAGAAGGCGATCGACGCGCCCTTCGGCATGGTGCTGGTCACCGGGCCGACCGGGTCGGGCAAGACGACCACGCTCTACTCGGCGCTGCAGGAGCTGAATCAGGTCAGCGACAACATCAGCACCGCCGAGGACCCCGTCGAGTTCAACCTGCCCGGCATCAACCAGGTGCAGATGCACGAGGACATCGGCCTCAACTTCGCGGCCGCGCTGCGCTCGTTCCTGCGCCAGGACCCGGACACGATCATGATCGGCGAGATCCGCGACTTCGAGACCGCGGAGATCGCGGTCAAGGCGGCGCTCACCGGCCACATGGTGCTGTCGACGCTGCACACCAACGACGCGCCGTCGACGATCACCCGCCTCCTGAACATGGGCGTCGAGCCGTTCCTGGTCACGGCGTCGGTGAACGTCGGTCGAGGCGCAGCGCCTGCTCCGGAAGATCTGCGCCAACTGCAAGGAGCCGATCCCGACGCCGAAGGACGAGCTGCGCACGATGCTCGCCGCGAAGGACGAGGAGATCGACACCGCGACCTGCTTCAAGGGCGCGGGCTGCAACGTCTGCAACGGCACCGGGTACAAGGGCCGCATCGCCGTCTACGAAGTCATGCTGTTCGCCGACCCGCTGAAGGAGCTGGTGCTGCAGGGCGCGTCGTCGGCCGAGGTGAAGGCGGAGGCGATCCGGCAGGGCATGCGCACGCTGCGCATGTGCGGCGATCACCAAGGTCTGCACCGGCGTCAGCACGATCGACGAAGTCGCCCGCATCACGGCGGCAGATTGACGCACACCCGAGATCAACATGGCAACCGCGTCCCCTCCGCAAAGCGTCACGCTGCAACAGCTCCTCAAGGCGATGGTCGACAAGGGAGCGTCCGACCTGCACCTGTCGATCGACTCGGCGCCGCAGCTGCGCATCGACGGCGATCTCGTCCCGCTGCGCGTGAACCCGCTCGGGCCGGTCGAGATCAAGCAGCTCTGCTACTCGATCCTCACCGACGCGCAGAAGATCGAAGTTCGAGGAGGAGCAGGAGCTGGACCTGTCGTTCGGCGTGAAGAACCTGTGCCGCTTCCGCGCCAACGTGTTCATGCAGAGGGGCGCGGTCGGCGCGCGTGTTCCGCACCATCCCGTTCAAGATCCGCACGTTCGAGGAGCTGGGTCTGCCGCCGGTCGATCGAGGAGCTGTGCAACAAGCCGCGCGGCCTGGTGCTGGTGACCGGCCCGACCGGCTCGGGCAAGTCGACGACGCTGGCGGCGATGATCGACAAGATCAACACCGAGCGCCACGAGCACATCATCACGATCGAAGACCCGATCGAGTTCCTGCACCAGCACAAGAGCTGCGTGGTCAACCAGCGCGAGATCGGCACCGACACGCACTCGTTCAAGAAGGCGCTGCGCTCGGTGCTGCGCCAGGACCCGGACGTGGTGCTGGTCGGCGAAATGCGCGACCTCGAGACGATCGAGGCGGCGCTGACCATCGCCGAGACCGGCCACCTCGTGCTTCGGCACGCTGCACACCAACTCGGCGCCGCAGACCATCAACCGCATGATCGACGTGTTCCCGCCGCACCAGCAGTCGCAGATCCGCGCGCAGCTGTCGTTCGTGCTGGAAGGCGTCGTTTGCCAGACGCTGCTGCCGAAGGCGTCGGGCGAGGGCCGCGTCGCCGCGCTCGAGGTGATGATCCCGAACTCGGCGATCCGGAACCTGATCCGCGAAGACAAGCTGCACCAGATCTACTCGCAGATGCAGCTCGGCCAGGGGACGTCGGGCATGCAGACGCTGAACCAGTGCCTGGCGGGCCTGTACCTGAAGCGGCTGATCAAGCTCGAGGACGCGATCGGCGCGAGCTCGGACGCCAACGAGCTGCAGCAGATCATCGCCTCGGGCGGCGGCGCGGCGGCCAGCAAGGCCGGGCCGACGTCGCGCCCGCCGGGACCGCGGGGTTAGCCGATGGCGGCGACGCAACTGCAGGCCTATCTCTGGGAGGCGCGGGCCCGCAGCGGCGAGGTCAAGAAGGGCGTGATGGAGGCCGACAGCGAGGAGGCCGTCCACGAGAGGCTCAAGATGCAGCTGCTCTCGCCGGTGTCGGTGAAGAAGCAGCCGAAGCAACTGTCCTTCACGCTCGGCACCGGCGTGAAGACCACCGACGTCGTGATCTTCACGCGCATGTTCGCGACGATGATCGACGCCGGCCTGCCGATCGTTCAGTGCCTGGAGATCCTGTCGTCGCAGGCCGACAACAAGGCGTTCGGCAAGGTGCTGGGCCAGGTGAAGGCCAGCGTCGAGGGCGGGCTCACGCTGTCCGACGCGCTCGCCAAGCACCCCAAGATCTTCGACGGCCTGTTCGTCAACCTGGTCGCCGCCGGCGAGGCGGGCGGCATCCTCGACAGCATCCTGCAGCGGCTCTCCATCTACATGGAGAAGGCGATGAAGCTGAAGCAGCAAGGTCAAGGGCGCGATGGTCTACCCGATCTCCATCGTCTGCATCGCGGCGCTGGTGGTCACGATCCTGCTCACCAAGGTCATTCCGGTCTTCGAGAAGATGTTCAAGGACTTCGGCGGCGGCAAGCTGCCCGCGCCGACGCGCATCGTGATCGAGATTTCCCACGCGCTGGCGCAGTTCCTGCCGTTCATCGTCGCCGGGCTGATCGTCGCCGGCGTCGCGCTGCGCGCCTTGCTGAAGACGCCCAAGGGCCGGCTCGCGTTCGACGGCATGCTGCTGAAGGCGCCGGTGCTGGGCCCGGTGCTGCGCAAGGTCGTCGTCGCGCGCTTCACGCGCACCATGGGCACGCTGCTGACGTCGGGCGTGCCGATCCTCGACGCGATGGAGATCGTCGCCAAGACCGCGGGCAACACCGTGGTGCAGGCCGGCATCATGTACGCGCGCGAGCAGATCTCCGAGGGCAAGGACATGGCGACGCCGCTGATGGAGACCGGCCTGATGCCGCCGATGGTCGTGCAGATGATCGGCGTCGGCGAGCAGACCGGCGCGCTCGACACCATGCTGTCGAAGATCGCCGACTTCTACGAGGAAGAGGTCGACGTCGCGGTCGCCTCGATGACCAGCCTGATCGAGCCGATCATGATGGTGTTCCTCGGCGGCGTGATCGGCGGCATGGTCGTGGCGATGTACCTGCCGATCTTCGAGATGGCCGGGAACATCAAAGCGGGGTAACCACGCATGAACGCGCGGGCCGCGCTGTCCGAGGAAGTTGCACGGGACTCGGCGCCGATAGCGCCGGGACCGGTGACGGACAGCGTCGTGGCCGCACCGGGAGGGCCCGAACCAAGCGGACCGCCCACGGTGCGCGAATCGGGCGCTGCGCCGCGCCGGCGCCGGCTGGAGACGCTGCGCACGATCCAGTACCTGATGGTCTTTCGCGTCGCGATGGCGACGCTGCTGCTCGGCACCGTCGTCGTCACCGCGCTCGGCAACGGCGGCGTCGACAGCCTGAGCGGACCGTTCGCGCGCTTCGGCTTCGCGATGCTGTTCGCGACCTATCTCGCCAGCGTCGGCTACGGCCTCGCGTTCCGCCGCGTGAAGAACCTGATCCGCTTCGCCTATCTCCAGATCACGCGGCGACCTGGTGCTGGCGACGCTGCTGATCCACGCGACCGGCGGCGGTCAGAGCCCGTTCTTCTTTCTCTACTTCCTCGACGTGGTCGCGGTGGCGCTGCTCGCGCAGCGTCGCGGCGCCGCGGTCGCGGCCGGCGCGAGCACCGTCGCTCATGATCGCGGTCTCGGTCGCCGGCTACCTGCGCCTCCTGCCGCTCGTGCCCGGACAGAGCTGGCTGCCCTGGGAGGTCAGCCGCGACGACCTGGTGATGCGCCTGGCGCTCAACGGGCTGGCGCTGGGTGCGGTCGGCGTGCTGGCGACCCACCTCGCGCGCCAGACCCGGCAGGCCGGCGAGCGGCTCACGCGCCACGAGCGCTACGCCGGCGACCTGGCGACGCTGCACGAGAACACCATCCGCTCGATGACGTCGGGCCTGGTGACGCTGGACCTCGAGGGGCGCGTCACGTCGATCAACGAAGCGGGCTCGGAGATCCTCGGCGTGGCGCGCGCGCGCTTGATCGGCGAGCCGCTCGAGGTGCACCTGCCGCAGCTCGCGCTCTCTGCTGCTCGAGGCCGGGCCTCAAGGGCACCATCCGCCGCGCCGAGATCACCGCGCTCCGCGACGACGGCGCGGTCCGCAACCTGGGCATCTCGGCGGCGCCGCTCGCCGACCACACCGGCGGCGTCATCGGCCGCGTGATCCACTTTCAGGATCTGACCGAGCTGCGGCGCATGCAGCTCGAGGTCGAGCGCGCCGAGCGGCTGGCGAGCATCGGGCGCCTCGCCGCCGGCATCGCGCACGAGATCCGCAACCCGCTGGCCAGCATCTCGGGATCGATCGAGATGCTCAAGACCACGCCGGGCGCCGACGCCGACAGCCGCCAGCTGATGGACATCGCGGTGCGCGAAGTCGATCGGCTCAATCGCCTGATCACCGACCTGCTCGACTACGCGCGCCCGCACAAGGAAGAGCGGCGGCGGCTGGATCTCGGCGAGCACGCGGGCGAGATCGTGCGCGCCTTCGAACAGGAGCGGCGCGAGAAGATCACCGTGGCCGTGGAGCTGCCGGCCGGCGTGATCGTCGAGGCGGCGCCCGGGCAGCTGCGCCAGGTGCTGTGGAACTTGATCCGCAACGCCGCCGACGCGATGTCGACCTCGGGCGGCGGAGAGATTGCCGTGCGCCTCGGCACCGACGGGCCGCGCGCGACGCTGGCGATCCGCGATCAGGGACCGGGCATTCCGCACGATCGTCTCGATCGACTCTTCGAGCCGTTCTACTCGACCAAGACCGGCGGCACCGGTCTGGGCCTGGCGACGGTCGCGCGCATCGTCGCCGACCACGGCGGCACGATCGACGTCGCCAGCGAGCCGGGGCAAGGCGCGACCTTCACGGTGCGGTTGCCCCTCGCGTAGAGGGCCGCGAGGCCCTTCCGTTACGGCAGCGTGATCCGGCCCGGGGCGCCGTTGGCGCCGTTCTGCGTGTGGCAGCCGTTGCAGCTGCCGTTCGACTGCGCGGCGACCATGATGCGCTCGCGGCCCTGGTAGGTCACCTTGGCGTGGAACGGGAAGGTCACGGTGCCGGCGTAGAAGAAGTTGCCGGCCGCGTTGGGCGTCAGCGTGATGGTGCTGGTTCGCGGCGTCGACGATCACGACGCGCGCTGCCGCCATCACTCCCGCGGTGCCGTTGCACAGATCCGGCTCGTGGCCCGTCGGGTAGAGCGTGCCCGCGATGGTGTAGAGCGGCGCTTCGCCGTCGTCGCCACCACCGCCATTGTCGTCACCGCCCCCCGGCCGCTGTTGCCGCCACCCCCCCTGTCGTCACCGCCCCACCGGTGTGGCAGTTGAGGCACGACAGGCCCGGGTTCATCAGCGGTGAACCGGTCGTTCCCCTGCGTCCAGAACGTGTTGCTGGTGCAGATCGCCCGCGCATTCAGCGGATCGGGCGGCGGCGGAGCCGTCGTCGTTCCGCAGGTGCCGGCCGGGTAACCCGCGAGCACCCAGTTGTTCACCGTGGTGATCTCCGCGACCGTCGGCGGCGTGCCCGGGCGCCGGCGGCATCTGGCTCGGGTTGCCCTGCATGCGCATGACCGCTCGCTGCGCGAAGGTCTGCGCCGGCGTTCGCGAACGACGGCGCCACCAGGTTCGCCCGCGTGACCAGCGGCATCGGCGCGCCGCTCACCGGCGTACGGTCGCGTGGCAGGTCGTGCAGTGGTTCGTGAAGACCGCCTGAACGTCGCAGGGCAATCCTGCCGCCGTCCCCCCACCTGCGCCACCGGCGCCGGTTGCTCCTCCCGCGCCCGCCCCACCCGCGCCGGTGGCGCCCCCAGCACCCGTCGTCGTCGGCATGCAGGTGCCCATCGGATAATTAGCGTTGATCCAGTTGCTCATCGCCGTCATCTCGGCGGCGGTCGCGGCCGCGTTCGGCAGCGGAGGCATCTGGGACGGGTTGCCCTGCATGCGCATCAGCGCGCGCTGGGCGAACGTCTGCGCCGCGTTCGCGGTCGACGGCGCCGTCAAGTTGGCGTAGGTCAGCAGCGGCATCGGCGCGCCGTTGATCGGCGGGTTCCGGTGGCAGGTGACGCAGCGGTTCTGCAGCAGCGTCGCGACGTCGCACGGGATCCCGTTGGCGACGGTCGTGGTGCTGCCACCCGCGCCGCCCACGCCCCCGCCGCTGGCGCCACCCACGCCGCCGCCGGTCGTGCCGCCGACGCCGGTCGTGGTGCACGTCGTCGTCGCCATCGGATAGCTGCGACGACACCCACGACATCACCGTGGCGACGTCGGCCGCGGGCACCACCGGAGCCGCGCCGGGCGGCATCGGCGACGCGGTGTTGGTCATGCGCGAGATCGCGCGCTGTGCGTAGGTCGCGTTCGGTCCGCGAACGACTTCGCCGTCAGGTTCGCGTAGCTGACCAGCGGCATCGGCGCGTCGTTCATCGGCGGATCGGTGTGGCACCCGAGGCACCACTTCTGGAACACCGCGCGCACGTTGCACGGCACGCCGCTTGCGGTCGTCGTCCCCGTCGAGCCACCCGCGCCGGTCCCGGTCGCGCCGCCCGAGCCTGTGGTTGTGCCGGTCGATCCAGCGGCGCCGGTGGTCGTCACGCCGCACGTCCCCATCGGACGTGCTGGCGTTGACCCATGAGACGAACGTCGCGGTGTCTGCCGCGCTGAGCGGCGGATTGCCGAGCTGGCGGCATCGGCGCCAGCATGTTCTGGATGCGGATCACCGCGCGCTGCGCGAACGTCGCGTTCACATCGACGAACGACTTCTTCGTCAGGTCCGACCAGGTCATGAGCGGCATCGGCGCGCCGTTCTGCGTCGGGTTCGAGTGGCAACGCTGGCAGTTCGCCTGCAGGATCGCCTGGACATTGCAGGGCAATCCGCTGCTGACGGTCGTGCCCGTCGAGCCACCAGTCCCGGTCACGACCGCTACCGATCCGCCAGCGCCCGTCGTGGTGCCCGTGCTTCCCCCGCCACCACCGGTCGTGGCGCCGCACACCAGCCCGGCCTGGGCTCCAGCCGCGACCCAGTCGGTCACGATCTTGATCTCGGCCGCGGTCGCTGGCACCGCGCTCTTGGGCGGCATCGGGACCGTCGGTGCTGTTGATGCGCATGGAGACCATCTGTGCCACCGTCACCATCTTGTTGGTCGTCGCGGGCGCGCGCAGATCGGCCAGGTTCATGAGCGGCATGGGCGCGCCGGCGACCGGCGGGTTCGAGTGACAGCCCTGGCAGCGGGTCTGCAGAACTTGCTGTACCGCGCAGGGAACGCCCAGGCCCGTGGTCGACGTGGTGCCGCTATCGCCACCAGCACCGGTCGGCCCAGTGTTGCCCCCGGTCCCGGTCGAGCTGGTCCCACCATCGGGGGACCCGGTCATCGTATTGATGAGGCCGCTGATGCTACCGGTGCAGCCCGCAAAAAGGGTGAGACTGACGATTCCGAGACTGAAAAGGCTAGTGAGATTCCGGGGCAGTCTAAGCATTCGTCGAGGTAGTACCGCCGGTCACACTTCAGCAGGCAGATCGGTCACGAAAACTGCGAAAAAGTGCCGGCAACCAATAGGGATTCCGGTGCTCCAGATGGCATTCAGGGACATTCGGAAACTATCGCGCCAGTGACGCGCCGAGACCTTTACGGATGGCTGCGATCGCGCGCGCTCCTCACATGCGTCGGACGCGCAGGTATCGAACCAGGTCGGGCATGGCGCGGACCATCATCGCCGCGACCGCGGCGCCGGCGGCGCCCAGCAACACGCGGCCGAGGATCGATTCACGCTTCCGGGTTCGCGCTCGCCAATCGATGTACTTCATCTCGACTCTCCTCCCTGATGGCTCTTCTAACCATCGCCACGGCACGCGGCACGCTCGCGGCCACCGTGGGGCTCAGCTCCATGGCCTCGCCGATGAAAGCCGGTTCGCAACCGACGAGACGGGTCCGTGGGGGCGTGCCGCCGAGCGCGCGCAGTGTCGCCAGCACCGCCGACACCGTGATGCCGTGAGCGTCACCGAGGCCAGTCTCAGCGGCCCCGGGGTCGACGTCGATGAGGTACACCGTCCCGGGCGGTTCGCCCCGGCTGACGGCGTCGACGATCAGCAAAAGGTCGGGCGGCTCGAGCAGCTCGTAGGCCAGGTGCAGCGCACGGATGCCGACGTCGGCGATGGCGACCCCCGGCAGCGCCGGCTCACGCATGAGCTGGCGCGCAACCTCGACACCGAATCCGTCGTCGCCGAGGAACACATTGCCGATCCCGGCGACCAGCACGCGCGAGCTCATGGAGCGACCGGCTCGATCTCGTCGGGATAAAAGTAGTGGTAGCGCTGGCGCCAGCGCGCGAGCGCTGCCGCCGGATCGTCGTCGATGGTCACCGCCAGGCAATGCTGGTTCTCCACGTCGCGCATCACCTCCACGACGGTGGCGGTCATGCCGGCGAGAAACATGTCCTGCGCGTCGGTGCGGCGCGCGCCCGGTTGCAATCGCACGCGGCTTCCCGCGCCGATCCACTGGCCGCGCACCTGGATCAGCGCCGGGCCGGGCGCGTCACCGGGTGCAGCGGCGGAATCAGAGGTTTGCGCCACCGCGCGCCAGTCGCGCCTCACGCCGTGCAGTCGCTCCATCCCCTCGGGGCCGAGACTCTCGACGCGATCGAGCAGCGCCGCGAGGCGAGGCTCCGTTGCCCGCATCTCTGCCTTCTCCTCGTCGGCCAGCGCCAGCACGCGCAGGGTGAGGATCTCGTCGATCTCGGTCGCGTCGAAGAGGTTCTGCGGGCTCTCGGGCGCGACGGCCGGATGGTCGCCCAGGATCACTGGCGAGCACACCACCAGATCGCGCCGCTCCGGCGGCCCGGCGAGCGCGGGATAGGTGCCCACGTTGCGGCATTGCGTGGCGGACGCCGACGCCCAGTCCGGCGGATCGGCGAGCGAGACGAATTCGCCGCCGGGCGCGGCGAGCAACAGATGCGTGCCCAGGAACGCGCCGCGGAGCGCCTCGTTGCGCGAGGCCCTGGCCGAAATGCCGGCGGTGAGGTTCTCGACGCGGATGGTGAGCTGCAGCAGACGACGAGGGCCCTCGATCGAGCACGGCGCCGCCGAGGCCTGAATCACGCCGTCGAGCGGCGGTGCCTCGACGCGCGCCTCGACCCGAGCTCGCTCGCCGGCGATCGCGATCGGCAGCTCGAAGTCGATCTCCCGGAGGTGCCCCTCGTCCCAGGCGGAATCGTCGTGCCGCTGCAGTTGCAGGAACCGCAGGCGGCCGAGGACCCGCTGGGGCTCGGTGCGCGGCACGAGCAGCGTCTGTGCCTGCAGCCACCAGGGGTCGCGCGAGCCGGCAGATCCCTCCTTGCTCCAGCCGCGCGGCGCGAGCACGCCGAACTGGAAGCGCAGCTGATTCTTCGGCGACGACGGCCGATAGGGATAGAGGGCGTAGCCTTCGTAGAGCACGGCGTCGGCGACCGCGCGCGCGTCGTCGAAGATCACGCGCGGGCCTCCGCAGCGAGCGGCCGCGCCAGCGCGCGCAGCCCAGTGAAGAAGCCTTCGATCTCTCGCCAGGCGCGGTCGCCGCCGTGGAACCCCTGCCAGTGCAGGCGCACCTGCCCCACCAGCCGATAGCAGACCTCGATGGACACCACGAAGGTTTCGAAGACGCCGTCGGTGTGGCCGCGCACGAGCAGCGCTTCGACGTCGGGCTCGATCGCGGCTACCAGCGGCGCGCGCGCCGCCAGCGCTCGAAATCCGTCCAGCGACAGCGCCGACTCGGCGGCGCCGGCGGGGCTGGGATAGAACGCGACCCAGCGCTCTTCATGCGTGTTGAAGAAGATGAACGCCAGCCGCACCGGGATCTGCAGCGCGTCCCACTGCGCGCGGTCGAGCGCGAACGCCGGATCGACCAGCACTCGCGTGGGTACCAGCCGATAGCGCGCGCCGCCGCGTTCGCCGCCGGCGCGGGTGTGCTCGATCAACGCCACGCACGCCGCGCACGCGCACAACAATGTGCGTCGTTCCACATCGACGAGATGCGCGTGCGCCCCGGCGTCGATCTCCAGCGCGCACATCTGACACCGTGACTCGGCCAGCGCGACCGGCTGCCAGGACCGCGCGAACGTGGCCAGTCCGCCGAGCCCGTTCATGCGTCGCCGCCCCGCGTGCCCCCGTGGGAAAGATCGATCTGCACTAACCCCGACGAGGCGATTGTCTCAGGATCCGAACCGGGATCGTACTCGGCGGCGGCGTCGGCATCGGGGTGCAGGTCGTGCAACACGAGCAGGCTCGACACCAGTGCGTCGGCGCGCAGCCGTGCGCGTGCCGGCTCGTCGAGGGGCCGGTCGGCCAAGATGCCCATCAGCCGCCGCAGCCCCTCGCCGTAGAGATGAATCAGCCGCCGCACCAGCTCTTCGGCCCGCTGCCGGACCGGCGCCCCCGCGAGCGCGCCGAGATCTTCGATCAGCTGCGCGATCCGCTCGCTCTCGCGGCGCAGCTCGCTGTCCTCCGCATCCGCCTCGCCGCCGCCGGCCGCGTGCCCCTCGCCGGCGGTCAAGCGCGCCCCCCGATCTGAGAGCCGAGCCAGTCAGCGAGCGCGGGCAGCCCCGTGCCACTCCGAGCCGAGACCGCGAACACCCGCAATTGCGGATTGATCCTCCGCGCGTTCTCGACCAACTGGCCCAGATCGCACTCGACGTGCGCCAGCAGATCGATCTTGGTCAGCACCAGGACCCGCGCGGCGCGAAACATGTGCGGATACTTGAGCGGCTTGTCTTCCCCTTCGGTCACCGACATGACGACGACCTTGGCCCGCTCCCCGAGATCGAAGAGCGCGGGGCAAACCAGATTGCCGACGTTTTCGATGAACAACAACGCCCCGTGCATCAGCTCCAGCTCGCCAAGCGCGCCCTTGACCATCCCCGCGTCCAGATGACACCCCGTCCCGGTATTGATCTGGATCGCTTGAACGCCCGTCACCCGGATCCGCTCCGCATCGCGGCTCGTCTCCTGATCTCCTTCGATGACGCCAATCTTCACCCGCTCGCCCAATTCTCCAATCAACGCCACCAGCAACGACGTCTTCCCCGCCCCCGGCGAGCTGACAAAGTTGAACGCCGCGATCCCGAGCGACTCGAGGAACAGCCGATTCTCCCCAGCTACCTCCCCGTTCTTCGCCAGCACCGCCTCCTCCATCGACACCCGCCGAACGTGAACGTGATCGTGACGGTGATGGTGATCGTGATCGTGATCGTGATCGCCCCCGTGATCGTTGACGCGATCGTGAACGTGATCGTTGACGTTGACGTGATCGTTGACGGTAGAGCAGCCGCAGGTAGCGCACATCAGTGAACCTCCACGTTTCTGATCCGCAGCTCGTTCCCTTCCACTACCTCCAGCTCCGCGCTCCCGCACGCCCCGCAAGTCTCGAGAAAGGTCTCCATCGCCACGTGCGCCCCGCACCCGCGGCAGCGCGCGCGCCCGCCAATCCCCTCGATTTCCAGCACCGCCCCCTCGAGGAGCGTTCCCCGCGTGCACACATCGAAGCAGAAGAGCAGCGCTTCCTGCGACACGCCCGCCAGCTGCCCGAGCTGCAACCGAACGACGTCGACGTGCGCGGGTTGCACGCGCTCCTCGACGGCCGTCACGATGCTCTGGATCAGGGCCAGCTCGTGCATCGCGCGCAAATGTAGGAAGCCCCCCTCGGCCGTCAATTCGCCGCCGGCATATTACAGACGCCGCAGTAACCGCTCGACCCGAGGCTGATTCGGGTTGGTTCTGTACTTTGCTGGCATTCGACGGGCACCGTCTTGACCGTCAGTCGTCCCGACTCATCGTCTAGCCCCAATGTCGCCGGTCGCCCCCGAAGCCGTCCGATTGCGGCGAGCGGTCCGCGTGCGCGGAACCGTGCAGGGCGTGGGCTTCCGGCCCGCGGTGTCGCGCTTTGCCGCGGCGCTGGCGCTGGGTGGATTCGTCCGCAACGATCGCGACGGCGTTCACATAGAGATCGAAGGCAGCGCGCGCGCCGTCGACGCGTTCATCGACGGTCTGCCACGCGCGGCGCCGGCCATCGCGCAGGTCACGTCACTGGAGACTGCGCCGCTGCCCGCACGCGGCGACCACGAGTTCCGCATCGCGCCCAGCACCGATGTGGACGCTCCCCGCCTGATGCGCGACGGTGCGACGATTCCCCCCGACCTGGCGCCGTGCGCCGACTGCCTGCGCGAGCTCGCCGATCCCGGCGATCGACGTCACCGCTATCCGTTCATCAACTGCACGGCGTGCGGGCCGCGCTTCACGATCGTGCGCGCGCTGCCCTACGACCGCGCGCACACGACCATGGCCCGCTTTCCGCTGTGCACCGCCTGCCGGCGCGAATACGACGATCCGCACGATCGCCGCTTCCACGCCGAGGCCACCGCCTGCCCCGCGTGCGGCCCGATCCTCCGCTTCGTGACCGGGGGCACCAGCGACCTCGACGGTGAAGGCGCGCTCGGCGCCGCGGTCGCCGCCCTCGCTGGCGGCGAGATCATCGCCGTCAAGGGAGCGGGGGGCTTCCTGCTCGCCGTCGATGCGCGCGATCCGGACGCGGTCGCGCGACTGCGCGCGCGCAAGCACCGCCCGGCGAAGCCGCTCGCGGTGATGGCGGGCTCGCTGGCAGCGCTGGAAGAGATCGCGACGCTCGACGACGTCGCCCGCGCCGCGCTCACCTCGGCCGCGCGACCCATCGTGCTCGCCCCGGCGCGGCGTCGGGCGCTGGCCGCCGGCGTCGCGCCCGGGCTCGCGCAGCTGGGCGTGTTCCTGCCGTCGACGCCGCTGCACCATCTCTTGCTTCAGAGCGGCCCACCCTGGCTGGTGATGACCAGCGGCAACCGCTCCGAGGAGCCGATCGCGCGCGACGACAGCGACGCGTTCACCCGCCTGCGCGGAATCGCCGACGGCTTCCTGGTCCACGATCGCGAGATTCACACCCGCGCCGACGACTCGGTGGTGCGCGTGGTGTGCGGCCGTGCGGTGCCGCTGCGCCGCGCGCGGGGCTTCGTGCCCGACGCCTTCGCGCTGCCGGTGCCGGCGCCATCCGGGGTCCCGATCCTGGCCGTCGGCGCCGCTCACAGCGCGACGGTCTGCGTCGCCCGCGGCGGCACCGCGGTTCTGTCGCCGCACCTCGGCGACCTCGACGACGCCGACACCTTCTCGCTGTTCGAGGAGACCATCGCGCGGCTCGAGATGTTGATCGGCGCGCGGCCGGGCGCCGTCGCGCGCGACTGCCATCCCGACTATCGCTCGTCGCGCTGGGCGGAGCGCTGGGCGCGCGACGCCGGCGGCTCCTGCGAACGCGTGCAACATCATCACGCGCACGTCGCCTCCTGCCTGGTCGACCACGGGCGCGCCGACCGCGTCCTGGGCGTCGTCTTCGACGGCACCGGCCTCGGCGACGACGGGACGCTGTGGGGCGGCGAGCTCCTGGTGGCCGACCTCGAGACCTCTCGCCGTGTCGGACACCTGCGCGCGCTGCCGCTGCTGGGCGGCGAGGCGGCGATCCGCGCACCCTGGCGGCTGGCGGTCGCGGCGCTGCTCGAGGCTGGCGTCGCGCCCGACGCCGGCGCGATGGCGGCGATCCCGCGCGGCCAGATCGAGGCAGCGCGCGCGCTGTGGGCCCGCCCCCGCCTGCACGCTCGGGCATCGGGCGCCGGCCGCTGGTTCGACGCGGTGGCGGCGCTGTGCGGGCTGCGCGACGAGATCAGCTACGACGGCCAGGCGGCGATCGAGCTCGAGGCGGTCGCCGCCGACGGCGACCACGGCCGCTACCCGTTCACGTTCGAGGAGCACGATGAAGAGAGGGTCGGTGCGAGCGCAGGCGGACCGCCACCATTCGTGATCGATCTGCGCCCGATGGTGCGCGCGATCGCGCACGAGCTCGACGGCACGCACGCACCGGGGACGCCCACGATCGCCGCGCGCTTCCACGACACGCTCGCCGACGCGATCGTCGCCGGTTGCCGGCGCGCGCGCGACGCGGGGGCGCCGGCCACTGTGGCGCTCACCGGCGGCTGCTTCCAGAATCGGCGCCTCACCGAGCGCGCGCACGCGGGGCTCGTGCGGGCGGGGTTCGAGGTGCTGCTGCACCGGCGCGTGCCGTGCAACGACGGCGGCATCGCGCTCGGCCAGGTGGCGATCGCCGCCGCCCGCGGCGCCCGCGCCGCGAGCGCCGCAGACCAGGAGCTGTCGCCATGTGCCTAGGGATCCCGGGCGAGGTCATCGGCGGTGTCGGAGCGCGACGGCCTGCCGTTCGCCGACGTGCGCTTCGGCGACGTCACGCGCGAGGTCTGTCTCAGCTGCCAGCCCGACGTCGGTCCCGGCGACTTCGTGCTGGTTCACGTGGGCCTGGCCATCGCGAAGATCGATCGCGCCGAAGCCGACGCGCGCCTGGCGCGTGCTGCAGGAGCTCGGCCAGATCGCCGAAGTCGCCGCGCCGGCGACGACGATCCTCTCAGCCGACCCGGCACCCCGACCCGGAGGGCAGGCCAATGAAATACCTCGACGAGTACCGCGACCCCGAGGTCGCGGCAGCGCTGCTCGCCGAGATCCGGCGCATCGTGACCCGCCCGTGGGTGATCATGGAGGTCTGCGGCGGCCAGACGCACTCCATCGTGCGCTACGGGATCGACCAGATGCTGCCGCCCGAGATCGAGCTCGTGCACGGCCCCGGCTGCCCGGTCTGCGTCACGCCGCTCGAGACGATCGATCGCGCGCATGCGATCGCCGCGCAGCCGGACGTCATCTTCGACTCGTTCGGCGACATGCTGCGCGTGCCGGGCTCGCGCGGCGATCTGCTGTCGCTGCGCGGGCGCGGCGCCGACGTGCGGGTGGTCTACTCGCCGCTCGACGCCGTCCGCATCGCCGAGCAGAACCCCGACAAGCGCGTCGTCTTCCTCGGCATCGGCTTCGAGACCACCGCGCCGGCCAACGCGATGGCGGTGATCCAGCGCGCGACGGCGCGGCGTGCGCAACTTCTCGATGCTGGTGTCGCACGTGCTGGTGCCGCCGGCGATCACCGCGATCCTGCACGGCGCCGGCAACCGCGTGCAGGCGTTCCTGGGTCCGGGCCACGTCTGCGCCGTCGTCGGCTATCGCGAATACGAGCCGCTGGTCGCGCGCGAGCGGGTGCCGATCGTGATCACCGGCTTCGAGCCGATCGATCTGCTCGAAGGGATCCTGATGGCCGTGCGCCAGCTCGAGGCGGGGCGGGCCGAGGTCGAGAACCAGTACGCGCGCACCGTGATGCCCGACGGAAATCGCGTGGCGCGACAGCTGATGGCCGAGGTGTTCGAGGTCTGCGATCGCAAGTGGCGCGGCGTCGGCGCGATCCCGGCGTCGGGACTGCGCCTTCGCTACGAATACCGCGAGCACGACGCCGAGCGGATCTTCGACGTCGACGAGATCGCGCAGTCGAGCCGGCGGTCTGCATCAGCGGCCAGGTGCTGCGCGGGCTCAAGAAGCCGTCGGAGTGCCCGGCGTTCGGCAGGCGCGTGCACGCCGCGCACGCCGCTGGGCGCGACCATGGTCTCCGGCGAGGGCGCGTGCGCGGCCTACTTCCAGTACCGGCGCCGCGTGCTCGACGGCGCGCCGGTCGGTGAGACGAGGGTGGCGCCGTGAGCCGCGACAAGGCCGAGCGCGCCGGGCTCGCGAATTCGCCGTCGTTCGGAGCCTGCCCGGTGCCGCGCACCGACGCCGATCAGGTGCTGCTGGGCCACGGCAGCGGCGGCTCGCTCACCGCGCAGCTGATCGAGGACCTGATCCTGCCCGCGTTTCGCAATCCCGCGCTCGATCCGCTCGACGACCAGGCGGTGCTGGCGATGCCGCGCGAGCCGGGCTCGCGCCTGGCCTTCACCACCGACTCCTACGTGGTGACGCCGATCTTCTTTCCCGGCGGCGACATCGGCCAGCTGGCGGTGAACGGCACGATCAACGATCTCGCCGTCGGTGGCGCGCGCCCGCTGGCGCTGTCGCTGGCGTTCATCCTCGAAGAGGGCTTCTCGCTCGCCGACTCTGCGGCGCGTGATCGAATCGGTGAGCGAGGCGGCGGCGCACGCCGGCGTACCGGTCGTCACCGGCGATACCAAGGTCGTCGGACGCGGCGCGGGCGATCAGATCTTCATCAACACCTCGGGCATCGGCGTGGTGCCCGAAGGGGTGGCGCTGTCGTCACGCCGCGTGCGCCCGGGCGACGCGGTCCTGCTCTCCGGCACCGTCGGCGATCACGGCGCGACGATCATGGCGCAGCGCGAGGGGCTCGACGCTCGACGGCGCGCTGGCCAGCGACACCGCACCGCTGCACGAGCTCGCCAGCGCGCTGCTCGCGCGCCTGTCCCGGCGCGCACGCCATGCGCGACCCGACGCGCGGCGGGCTCGCCGCGACGCTGGTCGAGATCGCGTCGCGCGGCGCGCCTCGGCATCGAGGTCGACGAAGCGGCGGTGCCGGTGCGCTCGGCGGTGCGCGGCGCCTGCGAGCTCTCGGCCTCGACCCGCTGCTGCTCGCCAACGAAGGCAAGCTGGTGGCGTTCGTGCCCGAGGACGGCGCGGAGGCGGCGCTGGGCGCGTTGCGCGGCCACCCGCTGGGGCGCGACGCGCGGCGCATCGGGCGCGTCACCGCCGATCGCGGCGGCCTGGTCGTGGTGCGCACGGCGCTGGGCGGGCGGCGGATCCTCGATCTGCCGTACGCGGAGCCGCTGCCGCGGATCTGTTGAACGGAGCGGCAAGGAGCGGGGGACAGACCGGGAAAGGAGCTGCAGATGGCGGGGACAAACGGGGGCAACGGGGGACTACGAAGCGTGCAGACGCCAAACCGACCCGCGCGGCGGGAGACAGCGAAGCCGCCAGCGATCCCGGAGCTGCACATCCTCTGGATCTCCGAGGGCCTGAGCTGCGACGGCGACACGGTGTCGATCACCGCCGCCACCCAGCCGAGCATCGAGGACGTGGTGCTGGGCGCGATCCCCGGCCTGCCCAAGGTGCACCTGCACAACAAGGTGCTGGCCTACGAGACCGGCGAGGACGTTCCTGGCCGCGTTTCGAAAAGCGGCGGCCGGCGAGCTCGAGCCGTTCGTGCTCGTGATCGAGGGCTCGATCCCCAACGAGAAGATCAACGGCGAAGGCTTCTGGAGCGCGTTCGGCAACGATCTGCAAACCGGCCAGCCGATGACGCTCGACCGCTGGATCGACGAGCTGGCGCCGAAGGCGCTGGCGGTGGTCGCCGCTGGCACCTGCGCCGCCTACGGCGGCATCCACGCGATGGCCGGCAACCCGACCGGCGCATGGGCCTGGCCGACTACCTCGGCTGGGATTTTCGCTCGAAGGCGGGGCTTCCCGATCGTCAACGTCCCCGGCTGCCCGGTGCAGCCCGACAACTTCATGGAGACGCTGCTCTGGCTCCTGCAGCAGGTCGCGGGCCAGGCGCCGATGATCCCGCTCGACGAGAACCTGCGCCCGACCTGGCTGTTCGGCAAGACCGTCCACGAAGGGCTGCGACCGCGCCGGCTACTACGAGCAGGCCGACTTCGCGCAGGACTACAACTCGCCCAAGTGCATCGTGAAGCGTCGGCTGCTGGGGCCCGGTGGTCAACTGCAACGTCCCCAAGCGCGGCTGGATGGCCGGCATCGGCGGCTGCCCCAACGTCGGCGGCATCTGCATCGGCTGCACGATGCCCGGCTTCCCCGACAAGTTCATGCCGTTCATGGACGAGCCGCCGGGCGGTTCGCGTCTCGGCGACGCTCATCAAACCGTACGGCATGTTGATCCGCAAATTGCGCGTCGCTCACCAATCAGACCGCCAACAAAGAACCGAAGTGGCACCACAACGGCGACAGAGCTGACCAGCGGCTACAACCCCCGCTGGCGCGCCTGAAAGGGAGAGACCGATGTCCACGTCGTCTCACGAGATCGGAGGCGCCGGTGGCCGCGCCGGCGTGGCGCCCAACGGCCGCCTGGTCGAGATGACCTGGGATCCGATCACCCGGATCGTCGGCAACCTCGGCATCTACACCAAGATCGACTTCGAGCAAGCGCGAGGTCGTCGAGTGCAAGAGCACGTCGTCGATGTTCCGCGGCTACAGCGTGTTCATGCGCGGCAAGGATCCGCGCGACGCGCACTTCATCACCAGCCGCATCTGCGGCATCTGCGGCGACAACCACGCCACCTGCTCGGTCTACGCGCAGAACATGGCCTACGGCATCAAGACGCCGACGCTCGCCGAGTGGATCATCAACCTCGGCGAGGCCGCCGAGTACATGTTCGACCACTCGATCTTCCAGGACAACCTGGTCTTCGTCGACTTCTGCGAGCAGATGGTCAAGGAGACCAACCCGAGCCTGCTCGACCAAGGCGGAGAGACGCCGGCGCCGCACGCCGCGATCCACGGCTATCGAACGATCGCCGACATCATGCGCGTCGTTCAACCCGTTCACGGGCGCGATCTATCGCGAGGCGCTGCAGATGAGCCGCCTCACGCGCGAGATGTTCTGCCTGATGGAGGGGCGCCACGTGCACCCGTCGACGCTCTATCCGGGCGGCGTGGGCACGGTGCCGACGCCGCAGCTGTTCACCGACTACCTCGTGCGGCTGATGAAGTTCATCGACTTCGCGAAGAAGGTCGTGCCGCTCAACGACGACCTCTTCGACTTCTTCTACGAGGCGCTGCCCGGCTACGAGCAGGTCGGCGATCGCCGCATCCTGCTCGGCTGCTGGGGCTCGTTCCAGAATCCCGACGTCGTCGACTACACGCTACGAGAACATGACCGACTGGGGCCGCGCGATGTACGTGACCCCGGGCGTCGTCGTCGACGGCGAGCTGGTCACCACCGACCTCGTCGAGATCAACCTCGGCATCCGCATCCTGCTCGGCAACTCGTACTACGACGACTGGGAGGGCGAGGAGACGTTCGTCACCAAGGATCCGCTCGGCAACCCGGTCGACCAGCGCCACCCGTGGAACCAGACGACGATCCCGAAGCCGCAGAAGCGCAATCTCGAGAACGGCCCGTACAGCTGGGTGATGAGCCCGCGCTGGTTCGACAAGCGCAGCGGCAAGCACCTGGCGCTCGACACCGGCGGCGGCCCGCTGGCGCGCCTGTGGGCCACGGCGCTCGCCGACATCGTCGACCAGCGCTACGTCAAGGCGACCGGCAACAGCGTGATGATCCACCTGCCCAAGACCGTGACGCTCGGGCGAGGTGGAGCTCGAGTGGAAGATCCCGAAGTGGGCCAACACCATCGAGCGCGACCGCGCGCGCGCCTACTTCATCGCGTACGCCGCGGCGATGGCGCCTGTACTTCGTCGAGCAGGCGCTGGCGCGGCTGCGCGGCGGCGACGTGCAGGTCTTCGAGCCCTTCGAGGTGCCCGACGAGGCGATCGGCTGCGGCTTCCACGAGGCGGTGCGCGGCGTGCTGTCGCACCACCTCGTGATCCGCGACGGCAAGATCGCCAACTACCACCCCTACCCGCCGACGCCCTGGAACGCGAGCCCGCGCGACACCTGCGGCACGCCCGGTCCCTACGAGGACGCGGTGCAGGGGCTGCCGATCTTCGAGGAGAACGGCCCCGAGAACTTCAAGGGCATCGACATCATGCGCACCGTGCGCAGCTTCGATCCGTGCCTGCCGTGCGGCGTCCACATGTACCTCGGCGACGGCAAGGTCATCGAGCAACACCACTCACCGATGCTCGGCAACGGACGCTGAGCGCGGCGCGAGGAGAAGCCATGATCCTCAAAGAATCGCGAGACCTGATTCGCAAGTTCTTGGGCAAACCAGGGCGCCTGATCGCCAACATCCGGGTGGGCCGCGCCCAGGCGCAGCAGAGCGCCTCGGCGCACATCCCGGGCGTCAAGCAGGGAAACGCGCGCCCGCGCGGGAACCACTCCGCGCGCCAGAGAGAAGCCGGCATCCACCCCACTCCCGACGGCGGCGCGCGGGCGACCGCGCGGCGTTCGACCGGAATCAACGCCAAGGCGC
This sequence comes from uncultured Pseudomonadota bacterium, assembly GCA_963711305.1. Lineage (GTDB taxonomy): Bacteria > Myxococcota_A > Polyangia > Fen-1088 > Fen-1088 > DASRQZ01. The sequence goes on along the minus strand of CAVQDT010000009.1, from coordinate 10,786 downwards.
ACGATCCGATCGACCCGCGCATGCCCAACCTGCCGCCCCCCTGACCCGGGCCCGCGCCCGCGCATTTCTGTCGACCGTCAGGCCGTCGTGTCGACGATCCGACACAAGTGTCGCGATCGCCTCGGCGCAGAGCAACTGGATCGCCCCGCCAGATCGAGGTCTCTGCGGATATTTGCTGGTCGCCGCGCTTGGCGCGAAGATTGCTCGGGCTGGTCCGGTCCCCGACGCGCTGCTGGTTCAGGTCGCCCGGAGACGCCCCTCACACACAGCCGGAGCGATCTCATGCCACGACCTCGACTGTTGCTGGTTCCCTCGCGCGACGCCACCCGCCGCCTTTTCCTGATCAGCCTGCTCGGCGGCGCGGTGGCCTGTTCATCCGCGGGGCTGCATCCGGGCGTCGGCGGCAACCCGGGCATGGGCGGCGCGGCAGGGCAAACGACCGACGCGAGCCCGGATTCGCCGGTCGGCACCGGGCGGTGCCCCCGACGCGGGTGACGCGGGTGGTGTCACGCCCCCGGCCCCAGCGCCGCTGCTCACCAGCACCTGGCAGATCCTGAACGCGCAAGGGTTTCAGAAGGTCGACATCCTTTTCATGGTCGACAACTCGCAGTCGATGCTGCCGCTGCAGTCCGCACTACTGACAGGCTTCCCGGCTTTCGCGAACGTGCTGAAGACGCTGCCGGGCGGCCTTCCCGATCTGCACCTCGGCGTTGTCTCCTCCGACTCCGGGCCGGGGAAATACGATCTGCCGCAGTACCACTGCGCGTTCCGTGGCGACAACGGCCGGTTTCAAAACCAACCGCGCGGGCTCTGCGCCGCGTCCCCGTTCATGGCGGTGAACCAAACCTTCTTGCAGGCCAGCAACAACCAGCAAACAAAGAACTACACCGGCGACATCGCCGACGCGTTCTCGTGCATCGCGGCGCTCGGCGATCAAGGCTGCGGGTTCGAGGGCCAGCTGAAGTCGGTGCGGTGGGCGCTGGATCCCTTGAACGTGCCCACTGGAAACGACGGATTCCTGCGCTTCGACGCATACCTGGCGGTCGTTCTGCTCACCAACGAGGACGACTGCTCGATCCCCGACGACTCCGACCTGGTCGATCCGACCCAGACGACGATGAGCTCTCCGCTGGGGCCGCTCTGGTCGTGGCGTTGCAACGAGTTTGGTCACCTGTGCGGCGCGCCGGAACGGTGAAGGTGTCGCCGCCACGCGCGGCGTCGACCAATCTCATCGGCTGCGTCTCCAACGACTCACCCACGGGCAAGCTCACCAAGCTCGGTGACGAGATCACGTTCTTGAAGACCCTGAAGCAAAATCAGGGCGATATCGTGGCGGCAGCAATCACCGCGCCGCCGACGCCCTACTCGGTCGAGATGATCCAGCAGGGCGTCGACCCGGAGCAGCATCCCAACATCGTGCACTCGTGCACGCAGAACAGCGGCCAATATGGCGACCCATCGGTGCGGATCACCCAGTGGGCCGCCTCGTTCGGCGCCAGTGGGTCGACCGAGACCATCTGCGCCGACAGCCTGGCTCCGGCGATGCAGCGAATCGGCAATCGCGTCGCCAATCTCTTCCGCCCGGCGTGCGCGGCCGGGCCATTCGCCGCCAATGGCCAACCTGCGTGCCGGGTGATCGATCAGGTCGTGGCGGCGGGCGGGGTCGCGGTGGGGCAAAGCTTGCTGCCCAATTGCAGCGACAACGGCAACGTCGCGCCCTGCTGGACGGCGGTCACTGACGCCACGAGCTGCGGCGCGGGCAAGCGGGTGACCGTGAACCGCGGGCCCGGATCGCCACCGCCCCCTTCGTTGTTCCCGGGGGGCTACATCAACAGCGCGTTCACCTGCGACCCGTGCGTGGGCTCGACCGAGATCGGGTGCCACTGATGCTCCCCTCGCGTGGGGCGACGCGCCGCTTTCTTCTCTTGAGCCTGCTCGGCGGGGCCGCCGCCTGTTCATCGCCGACGACGCAGACCACGACGGGCAGCGCCGGCACCACCGGGTCGCGCGCCGACGCGGGGGCGGACGCGCCGGCGGGAAGTGGGGGCGCGGGCGGGACCTTGGCGGGGTCCGGCGGCAGCAACGGCGCGGGCGGTGAAACCGGCGCGGGCGGCGTGGTCGGCTCGGGCGGCGCCAGCGGTGTCGGCGGCGGTCTCGGTACCGGCGGCAGCGCGGGGGCCATGGGCAGCGGCGGCGCGATGGACGCCGGCGGTACGGGCGGCGTCAGCGGTCTCGGCGGCATGGGCATGGGAGGCGCCGCCCAGGGCGGTTTCACGGGAACCATCGGACCACCGGTTCTCTCGAGCATCTGGCAGGTGCTGAATCCGGCGCCGCTTCACAAGGTCGACATCCTGTTCATGATCGACAACTCGTTGTCGATGCTCACGCTGCAGAACAAAGCGCTCGCATCGTTCCCGGCGTTTGCGGGCGTGCTCAAGGCGCTGCCGGGCGGATTGCCCGATCTGCACCTCGCGGTGATCTCGTCCGACACCGGCCCGGGCAAGTTCGATCTGCCCGCGTACCACTGTTCGCTGGGTGGCGACCGCGGTCAATTTCAAAGCGTGCCGCGCGCCCCCTGCACCGACGGCGCCCCTTCCCGTCGGTCAAACCTTTCTGCAGGCAATGAACGGTCAGCAGACCAAGAACTACGACGGCGACATCAGTGACGCCTTCGCTTGCATCGCAGCCCTCGGCCAGGAGGGTTGCGGGTTCGAAGGCCAGCTCAAGTCCGTGCGCTGGGCGCTCGACCCGTCCAACCTGCCGGTCGGAAACCAGGGCTTCTTGCGCTCGGACGCATTCCTGGTGGTCGTGCTGATCACCAACGAGGACGACTGCTCGATCCCCGACGACTCCGATCTGGTCGACCCGACGCAGACGCTGATGAGCGATCCGCTGGGACCGCTGTGGTCGTGGCGCTGCAACGAATTCGGTCACCTGTGCCAGATCAACGGAAGCTGGCAATCGCCCGCGCGCGGGCCGGCCACGCTTCTGCAAGACTGCATCTCGAACGACGGCCCGACCGGCAAGCTCACCCACCTGCGCGACGAGATCGCGTTCCTGAAGAGCCTGAAGACCGACCAGAGCCAGATCGTCGTCGAGGCGATCACCGGTCCGGCGACGCCCTACTCGGTCGAGATGATCCAGCAGGGCAACGACACCGAGCCTCATCCCAGCGTCGTGCACTCCTGTACGTCGACCTCGGTCACCGACGCCAACTACGCCGATCCCGCGGTGCGCATCTCCCAGTGGGCCGCGTCGTTCGGCGCGAACGGGTCGGTGGAGTCGCTGTGCGCCGACAGCCTCGACCCGGCGATGCAGCGGCTCGGCACGCGCGTGGGCGGTCTCTTCCGGCCTTCGTGCGCCGATGGCGCCGTCCCGACGGCAGCGAACGGCCAGCCCGCGTGCCGGGTGATCGATCAGACCACCGCGGCCGGGAGCGCGCTGGCGCAGACGCTGTTGCCCAACTGCAGCGACGACAACAACGTCGCGCCTTGCTGGACCGCGACCGCCGACAGCGCCAACTGCGGCACCGGCAAGCGGATCACCGTGAACCGCGGGCCGTCGCTGCCGTCCGGTCTACGTCGACACGGCGTTCACCTGCGACGCGTGCGCGAGCGGATCGACCGAGATCGGCTGCCACTGAGCTAGGGCGCCCGAATAGGCGCGGCGCCCCGTTTCCATACCCGTCCTCGTTGCCGTCCTCGTGCACGAGGCGCTCCGGTTACTACTTATTTCGCAGGAAGGACCTCGATCTGATCCTTCACGCTCTTCACGCCCTTGGCCTTCTTCGCCATCTTGGCCGCGTTGGTGCGGGTCGACTCCCGGTGAACCGTTCCCGACAGCGTCACGACGCCGTTGTCGGTGTCGACCTTGATGTCATTCGTGTCGGTGCCCGCCTTTTCCAGCTTGCCCTTGACCGCATCAGTTATCGACGAGTCGTCGGTCGTGCCGGCCGCCTTGTCGGCTGCGCCCGTGGACGTGCTTTCCGCCTGGTCCGCCGCGCTCGAGGCTTCGTCGCTGGCCTTGTCGCCGCGCCCGAGGCGGCGCTGCCTGCCTGGTCCGCCGCGCCCGAGGCCTTATCCGCCGCATTGCCGCCGCGTTCCCCGTGCTCTTGCCGCGTTCTGCGTCGCCTCGCTGCCGACCTCGATCGCGGGTGAGGGCTTGTTGTCCTCGGCGTGTGCCGCCATCGGAGCGCCACCAAGCGCGACCGCTACGCCCGCGCCGAGCCCGACCTTCGGAGAAATACCCCCAGAACCTCGACGTTTTCATGGCTCTACCTCCTCTCGATCACATCGAACGCCTTGATCGTGGGTACCGGATCGGAGAGGTCAACACCCGAGGTCGCGGGCTCGAGCGAGACCACACGAAGCTCACCAGAGCCGCTAGCGCAACGCTAGCGCGCGACTTTGACCACGAAGTAGTCGTACGAGCCCAACTGGGTCGGGTAGCCAACGATCAGGTAGTAGGCGTCAGGAGCGACGGCGGCGGCCGGCGTGATGGCCCAGCCGCCGCCGCGCGGCGAGCAACCAAGTCGCCGTCCGCTGCCCTTGGCGTCGACGTCCGACAATTCGACGTGCAGTTCTCCGTCGGACCACGGCTCGTTCCCGGTCACGAACCAGCCCCCGGCACCGTTGGGCCTCACGCCCCACAGATCCAATTTCACCTTGGGCGGTTTGTCGGACCAAAAGGCGTGCGACCCCGAAGAAGGTAGCGCTTCGCCGGGACGCTGGCGTGCGCCGTTGCCAGCGTGGTCGCCGACGCGGCGGACATCGACTCGTAGTAGCGGACGAAGCGCGCGGGCTCTGCAATGGATCCGTAAGGCGCGAGATTGTGCGCCCAGCGGAAGCCGATTGGTTGATAGAGGAGATCGACCTCGACGCGGAACGGTCCGCTGGCGCCCGCCGGTAGCAGTGGCCGGAAGACGATGCGATCGCCGCCGCCCTGGAAGTCGGGATCCTCGCGCGCGTCGCCGTACACCGCGTAGTCGTCGCCGGCGGTCGCCTTGTCGAAACCGCGTGGCAGCAGGCGATTGTCCTTGGCGTAGCGGACAGCGGAAAGCAGGCCAGTGGTCACGCGCCCGCCCGCGTCGGCGAGGATCGGCTCGTAGATCTGGACATCGTCGGGCGAATCGATCACGCGATGGTGCCGCTCGAACGCCAGCGGGTCGGCGTCGTTGTCGTTGCCCCGGATGCTGCCGTCGGCGCGCAGCTCGCCCGACGAGAACAGCGTTCGGCCCGCCCCGTCCTTCACTCACGAAACGGAGCCAGGCGCGACGCGACGGATACGCCGTCGGCAGCTTGTGACCCGTGGTGTTGGTGACCACGACCTCGGCTTCGAGGCGGCCGGCGCGAATTTCCGCGCGCGGGATCGAGATCGTGGCGGCGCCGGAATGCAACAGCTCCAGCGTCCGCTGTCGCGACAGGCTCAGCTCTTGCGGCAGCGCCGCGACGTCCAGCTCGGCACGAAAGCGCTCCAGCATGGCCAGCATGAAGAAGTTCGCACCCTGGAAGCCGTGGCGCGCGAACCGCGCGCGCGGCTCGCCGAGCACGCTCGCCGATGGCGTGGGCTCGGCGGTGAACGTCATGTGGCACGCCTGGCAGGTCTTCTCGCGCGCATAGGCACTGGCCCGCCACTCCAGGTACGGAACCTGCTCGGGGAAGCGCCCCCCGGTCTTGGACGCGCCGCCGGAGCCCGTGCTCGCGAGCGACGTCGTGTACAGCGTGTGGCAGGTGGAGCAGAGCTCGGAGACCTCCATGTTCGTGGCACGCTCCGGCCGAAACCCCGTCGCCGAATGCATGACCTGCGCGCGCGGAGCCGGGATGTCGTAGGGACCGCGCACCAGACGTTCACCCCACGGTCGCGCGGTGTCGATCCGGAATTCGGCGTCGTGCTCGAGCCCGGGACCGCCGTTCTGCAGCTGATGACAGAGCGAGCACGAGACACCGTCGATCGCGAGCGGATCGGCGGCGCCCTTCTGCGGGCCGCCGCCGAGGTGAGAGAAGATCTCGCCCTTCTGTCCAGCGACGTGCGCCTGGAAGCGCGCCATCGGCATGTGGCAGGCGGCGCACTCGTCTTGAATGAGCGGCGAAGCGTCGGGATGGTCGGCGATCTCGCGCCGCACCGCCGCTTGCCAGTAGGGATCGCGAGCGGCGTTGGCCATGATCGACGCCCGCCAGGCGAAGCCGATGGAAACGTCTTCACCCGATGGAGTGGTGATGCCGTTGTGGCAGGCGAGGCATCGATCCGATGTGGCAAACAGAGGCGGCGCCGAGCGGGCGCGCGACGGTGCGATCGCGAGCGTCGCGGCCGCGACGAAGAGCGCGAGCGCGGGTACCAGGTTCCGTTGTCGGCGGCGATGCATGTCGCTACCAGCCCGCAAGCGGGCTCCCTTCGTACCAGTCCCAGAGCAGATAGGTGGCGAGCTGCAGCTGGCGATCGGCGGTCCTGTCGTTGACCGGAATGCGCGCGCCGGCGCCCAGCCGGACGTGCTTGCGTCGGCTCAGCGTCACCTGCATCTCGGGAACGAGATCCCAGGTCACGACCGCGTCGCTGGCGCCGACCTCGCGCGCGCCCAGCACCTCGAGCATCGGTGTGTACATGCGACCGAACCGATGCCACGCCAGGCTCCAACCGAGCGCTGCTCGCCAGAACAATTCGGTGTTGGCATCGCCAGAGTCGATGGGGATGTCGGCCCCCGCGTGCGCCTCGACGAACGCCCCCGCCGGAAGCAGCTGCCCGTAGGCGACGAACGGATCGACGATGGTGAAGCCCGAGCCGAGACCACGGTCCGCGCGTCCCGTCGGGACCGAGACGTCGAGACCGACCGCGAGGATGCTGCCGGTGCGCGCGCTCTGCACGAGCGCGTGCTTGACGGCGAAGCCCAGATCACCGAGCCCGCCGGTCCAGCCCGTGGCCACGCTGGCTGACGTCCCGCTCGACGCGCCGGTCAGGTCCACGAATCCGAACGGCACGCCCACCTCGAACATCGAGCGCGCGCCGAGCCGCTGTTCGTAGATCACCTCGTTCATGACGCTGCCCGATCCGCGCAAGGCGATCGTCGAGGTCAGCACGACCTCGTTCTCGGGGAACGCCTTCTCGGTGAAGAGCGGCAGCGGGAGGTTGAGCTCGCCGAGCGGCCAGCCGGGCAGGTCGCGACAGAAGCCGCGCAGGTACTCGACAGCGAGCGTGATCTCTGGGTCGGTGAGCGCGCCGCCGAAAGCCGGCATCATCTGGTTCAGTCCACGCACCGGGCCGCCCTGGTGAACCACGGCGAACCAGTCGGCCGTCGCTTCGGACGTCGTGAACGCGCAGTCGCGCAGGTCCGGCAGCGGTACGTCGAAGCCGACGACCGAGCGCGGCTGGCCGGCGCCGTCCGCGCCGTGGCAAGCGGCGCAGGCCGCGCTCCAGACCTGAGCGCCCGTCCGCGGCGGTGCGTCCGCCGCCCGCGCCTCTCCGGTCGCCGCCACCACCGCGGCGATCACGAGCACTCGAAAGTGAGAGGCAAAATCAGCGCTGACGTACACCCAGAGTCTACGACAGGCCACCGCCGACATCGAGGGCTGCGAATCCCGCGCTCACAGCAAGCGGATGCGCAAGTTGCCGATGCCGGCGTCGTCCGCGGCGGGGCGTTCAGCGCCGGCGTTTCCCTGGCTGTCGACCGGCGCGACGAAGAGCCGCGCGGGGAGATCGGTGATGCCCGCGCTGGGACCGGTGAGCTGGAACTGCACGGTCACCGTCACTTGGAGGAGTCGACACCTTCACTTTGTGCGAACGAGACTTCGTTCGCGGAAGGCCGCAGGTGCGAAAAAAAGCGCGACGTGAAAAAAATTCCGTCAGCGCGAGCCGGAGGCGCTCGCACGGAACGGGGACGCGGGCGTGGGTTCCTGGGCGGGCATGGCATCCTCCGTGACTGGAGGCACCAGCGCCACGACGCTCAGATCCAGCGACACCTCATCCATGGAGCGCGGGCGCTGCCGGGGATCCTTGGCCAGCATGCGCGCCACCAGCCGCGGGAGCCAGGCGGGCGCGTCGGATACCAGCGCGCCGAGCGGCGGCGGTTGCCGCACCGTGTGCGCCTGCAACACGTCGCGCACGCGATCGTCGATGAATGGCGGACGCCCCGCGACGAGCTCGAACAACACGCAGCCCAGTGAGTAGATGTCGCAGCGATGATCGATCGGTTCACCGCGACACTGCTCGGGCGACATGTACGTCGGCGAGCCCACCAGGCTGCCCTGCACCGTGCCGGCGAGCCCGACGAAGTTGCCGGCGAGCAACTTCGCGAGTCCGAAGTCCAGCACCTTGACCTCGGTGGCGTCGGGCCAGGCGCTGTGCGAGAGCAAGAGCACGTTGTCGGGCTTCACGTCGCGGTGGATCACGCCGGCCCGGTGCGCGGCGCTGATCGCATCGGACACGCGCCGGGCGATCCGACACGCCACCGGCCACGGCAATGCGCCCGTGCGCTCCAGGCGCTTGGCGAGCGTCTCGCCTTCGAGGTACTCCATCACGATGTACGCGCGCCCGTTGCGATGCACGTCGCAGTCGTAGATCTCGACGATGCCGGGATGCCGGATCATCGAGGTTGCGCGCGCCTCGACGAACAGCCTCCTCACCGCATCCGCATCGCGCGTCCGCTCGGGCGACAGCACCTTGATGGCCGCGCGCCGCGCGATGCGCTGGTGCTCGGCAAGATAAACCTCACCCATGCTGCCCTCGCCGAGACGAGCAAGGGCCCTGAAACTGCCAAAGCGCTCGCCGAGCACCCACGCGAACGTGAACATTCGTCGCGCTCCGGTCAAGACCTCACGAGCGCGAAGGCGATCTACGAACGAACCTCGCGCTTCCTGGTTCGCCGATCATGAGCCGGCGACTGCGCGTAGCAGTGACCGGCCGTCGACCGGCTTCGACAGGTGCGCGTCGAACCCCGCGCGCAACGCGCGCGCCTTCTCGCGCGGGCCGGCGCCGCCGGTCATGGCGATGAGACGCGGCTGATCGGCAGTGCGCAGGAAACGCACCTGCTCGGCCACCGCGAAGCCATCGAGATCGGGGAGATCGATATCGAGTAGCACGACGTCCGGTTTGCCGTCGCGGATGCGATCGAGCGCGGCGCGCCCGCAATCGACGGTCTCGACCGAATGCCCCTCGAGCTGCAAGAACACCTGGAGGGTGCTGCGGATCTCGGGGTTGTCGTCGACGACCAGCACGCGAGAACGCACCGGCGCCGGCGCGGGCAGAGGCGAAGGGCGCGGCGCCGCTGCCGCCACTTTCTTCGTTCGAGCCTGGGAACGATCGAGCGGCAGGGTGACCACCATCTCGGCGCCCTGACCGACGCCGGCGCTGGACGCGCCGATCGTGCCGTCGTGAAGCTCGACCAGACGCTTCGCCAGCGCCAGGCCGATGCCGAGGCCTTCTCGAGATCCCTCGCCGGGCCGGGCCTGCACGAACGGCTGAAAGATCCGCCCGAGCTCCTCCGGCGCGATGCCGCGGCCCGCATCCCGCACGCGGACGAGCGCCTGGTCGCGGCTCGCCTCCAGCGTGACCCACACCTGCCCGCCAAGCGGCGTGAACTTCGCCGCGTTGTCGACCAGGTTGCAGATGACCTGCGCCAGACGCACCCGATCCCCGTGGACCGGCACCGGCTCCGCCGGGACCGACACCATGAGCTGGGTTCGCTGACGGTCGATTGCCGCCTGGCCCAGCTCGAGGGCGCTCGACAGAGTCTCCCGCAGATCGATCCCTTCGCGCCGCACCCGGATCTTCCCCTGGGTAAAGCGCGAGATCTCCAGCGAATCGTCGACCAGCGCGCACAGGTGCACGACCTGCCGCCGGATCATCCCGTGCATCCGCGCGCGCATCCCCGCGTCGGCTGGCTCGCGTTGCTCCAGGGTCTCGGTGGCGGACAGCAGCGACGCGAGCGGATTGCGCAGCTCGTGCGACAGGGTCGCCAGGAACTCGTCCTTGAGGTGCGCCGTGTGCTTGAGCTCCACCGCGCGTGCGCGGGCCTCGTCGCGCTCCCGTTCGATGCGGTTCTTGCGATAAAGCTCGACGAAGACCGCGACTTTTGAGCGCAGGATGTCGGGATCGAAGGGTTTGAAGATGAAGTCGGCCACGCCGCTGGCGTAAGCGGCGCGGATCTGCGGCAACCCGAACTCGTACGCGGTGAGCAGGATGATCGGCAGCGAGCGGCCGCGGTCCTGCTGGCGGATGCAACGCGCGGTCTGGAAGCCGTCCATGTCCGGCATCATCACGTCGAGGATCGCGACCGCGAACACGTGTGCCTCGACCAGCGCCACCGCGCGCGTGCCCGAGGATGCGCGCACGATCTCGACGCCCAGCGGAGCCAGCACCGCCTCGAGCGCCACCAGGTTGCTGGCGATATCGTCGACGACCAGGACCTTGATCGCGGGCGCGGTCATGCGCTCGCCTGCGTGTGCGGCAGCGTGACCGTGAAGGCAGCCCCCCGTCCCGGCCCCGGGCTGGCGCCGGTGATGTGCCCGCCGTGAAGCTCGACCAGCTCCTTGGCCAGCGCCAGGCCGAGACCGAGGCCGCCGCCCACACCGGCGCGCTTCGAGCTGGCGCTGCGCGGCTTGAAGCGCGGTGAAGAGGTCCGGGACGAAGTCGGCCGCGAAGCCGACCCCCGTGTCGCGCACCTGGATCTGCAGCGCCGAGTTATCATCTTCCAGCGTCAGGTCGACGCGTCCGCCGGCGGGCGTGAAGTTGACCGCATTTTCGAGCAGGTTGTAGACCACCTGTCGCAAGCGCAGCCGGTCGCCGACCGCGCGCCAGC
>CAVQDT010000008.1:0-684280 GCA_963711305.1 uncultured Pseudomonadota bacterium | reverse complement strand
CCAAGAAGAAGCCGTCCGGCCCGCGCGTGCAAAAGCTCGACGACGACGCCGTCCTCGAGCCGACGTTCAAGTAGCGCTGGCTCCCGTCCCCTCTGCCTTGCGAGCGGCAGCGCTCGCGGCCCTCGGAGCCCTCAGGCGCAGACGCGGTTTCGCCCCGCGCTCTTCGCCTCGTACAGGAACTCGTCGGCCTGCTTGATCAGCGTCGCGGCGTCGGCGTGCTCCTCGTCGATCGAGCCGACGCCCATCGAGATCGTCACCTGGATGCGTGTGTTCTCGAACTTGAAGTCCTGCTTCTCGACCAGCTGGCGCACCTTCTCGGCGAACGCCTTGCTGTTGGGCCCGTCGATCTCCGGCAGCACGATCGCGAACTCCTCGCCGCCGTAGCGCGCGAAGAGATCCTCGCGGCGAATCTTCGTCTTCACCGTCGACGCCAGGTGCTTGAGCACGTAGTCGCCCGCGAGGTGGCCGTAGGTGTCGTTGATCTTCTTGAAGTGGTCGATGTCGAACATCACCAGCGACAGCGAGCGCCGGTAGCGCTGCGAGCGCGCGATCTCGCGCTCGAGCGTCTCGAGGAAGTAGCGCTTGTTGTAGATCTGCGTGAGCCCGTCGATCGTCGTCAGGCGGTAGATCTCTTCGTGGTACGCGTTCTCGATGTTGCCGCCGGTGAGGAACTTGAAGATCGTACGGCCGATCTTGATCAGATCGCCGTCGCGCAGCACGTACTCGTCGATCGGCTCGTCGTTGACGTAGGTCCCGTTGGTCGAGCCGAGATCGCGCACCAGGATCGACTTGCCGGTGTTCACGATCTTCGAGTGATTGCGCGAGATTGATTCCTGGTCGATCTGAATATCGCATTTTGACGATCGACCAATGACCAGCGACGACGAGTTGAGGTTGTACTTCTTCCCCAGCTCCGAGCCGTAGATCACGACCAGGCACGCCTCCTTGGCTGCCGGCCGATCGGTGATGCGGCTGATGCTGGTGACGACCGTCTTCGCCCGAACGTGATCGGACTCGGACGTATCGTTCGGGTCTCTGGGTGGAGTTCGCGCCAAGGTAGGCGTTTCAGCGTAGGGCATTCGCTGAAATCCGTAAAGAATGGGTAATTTGACACTTACACCTACATGTATGACCGTGACACCATGACGGCCATTTTTTCCCTCGTTGCAGCTTCGCTGGCGGGCGCCGCGATCGCCGAGCCCGCCGCGCTCGAATCTCGTGCACCAGATCTTCAGCTCGAGACCCTGCGACGCGAGGGCGGCGGCTACGTCGTGACCGGTGACGGCGGCGGGCGCGTCCAGCTGACGCTCGACCCGCGCCTCCAGGAGCCAATCGAAGACGTCCTGCGCGGCTTCCAGATCCCGTACGGCGGCGCGGTGGTGGTCTCGATTCCCGACGGCCGCGTGCTGGCAATGGTCGGCCGCTCGGCCGCCGAGCCGCGACTGGGCCCGCGAGAGCTCGCCCTCAGCGCCTGGGCGCCCGCGGCATCGGTGTTCAAGGTGGTCTCCGCCGCCGCGCTGGTCTCGGAGGGCGGCGTCTCGAGCGCCACCAAGATCTGCTACCACGGCGGCGTGTCGGCGATCCTGCCCGAGAACCTCGTCGACCTCCCGCTGGTCGACCGCCGCTGTGAGACGCTCGCCTACGGCCTGGGCAAGTCGCAGAACGCGATCCTGGCCAAGCTCGCGAGCCGCCACCTGACCGCGGCGCAGCTCGCGCGCGTCGGGCACGCGTTCGGCTTCGAGGAAACGATCCCGTTCGACGTCCCCGTCGAGCCGTCGCACCTGGACGTCCCCGCCGACGCGCTCGAGTTCGCGCGCACCGCGGCCGGCTTCTGGCACTCGACGCTGTCGCCGATGCACGGCGCCCTGCTGGCGGCGGCGATCGCGAACCACGGCGAGATGCCGGCGCCGACGCTGGTCGACCGCGTCTTCGACGCGAGAGGAAACGAGATGCCGCGCGAGGGGGCGGTACCGATGGTGGCCTCCGGACCCCGGCGGGTCGTCGGCCACGACACCGCGCGCGAGGTGGGGCACATGATGGAGCTGACGACGCGCATCGGGACCGCGAAGGCGGCGTTTCACGATCGCCGCGGTCACCGCTACCTGCCCGTCGACGTCGCCGGCAAGACCGGTACGCTGTCCGCGCAGACCGACCGCGGCTACGTCGGATACAGCTGGTTCATCGGCTACGCGCCCGCGGAGAAACCGGCGATCGCGTTTGCCGTCGCGCTCGGCAACCCGGCGCAGTGGCGCATCAAGGCGACCTATGTGGCCCGTCGCATCGTCGCCGAGTACCTGGGCGAGCAGCCGCCGCCTGGACGGCCCCTGGCAACCCCGGCGCTCGCAACTCGTTGAAAACTGGCCCTCGGTGGTCCTTGGCTCAACCTGAGCAACGCCGGAGCGCGGCACTTCCAAGAGCCCCGTCGTAGGTCTTTGTGGGGTCTTTAGTGTTCCAGTAGGGACTGGACACGTATAGAGTTGTGCTTCCGGACTCAGTGTCGTGAACGGAAACCATGCAGCTTTACGATTGGCTCTCGAGAGTTTCCACGGAACGCGGCAGCGGGAAGGCCCTCGTATACCGCGACACTTACTTGTCGTGGCGTGGCCTGCTCCATCGCGTCGATCGTCGAGCGCAGGAGCTGCACGCGATGGGCATCGGCTCGGGCTCGTGGGTCGGGCTGATGCTCGGCAACGTCCCCGACTTCGTGATCCTGGCGCTCGCTCTGTCGAAGATCGACGCGATCGTCGTTCCGCTCGATCCGACGACCGGCAACCGTGAGCTCGAGATGGTGCTGGAAGCCGCGCCGCTGCGCGCGCTGATCACGCGCCCGCGCGGCGGCGAGGGCGGACAGGCGGCGGCGGGACCGCCGTTCTACGCGAATCCGGCGCCCGCGCGCCCGCCCGCGATCGTGCGGCCCAGCCCGCCGTCGAAGTTCGTGCCCGAAAACCGGCGGCGCCTGCAGGGCACGCTGCTGACCTGCAGCCTCTACAAGCGCACGCCGATCGCCGCGCTCGCCGACGCCAACGCCGCGGTGGTGCAGTTCACCGCCACGGTGGGCGGCGATCCCAAGGGCGTGGTCCGCTCGCGCGAGAACCTGGCCGATGCGGCGATGTCGATCGGCAAGACGCTCAGCATCAAGCCGACCGATCGGGTGCTGTGCACGGTGCCGCTGCACCACAGCTACGGCTTCGACTTCGGGCTGCTCGCCAACCTGGCGCACGGCACGACGCTGTTCCTCGAGGACGAGATCTCGCCCAAGCGCATCACCAAGCTGCTGCGCGAGCAGAGCATCGACTTCTTCCCGGGTAACCCCGGCCTGTTTGGTTCGCTGGTCCGCGTGCCGACGATCAAACCGCTGCGTATCGCCAGCGCGCGCTACATCAGCTCGGGCTCGGTGCTGCCGCCTTCGATCGCCGAGAGCTTCCACGAGCGATTCGGGATCCGCCTGCTCTCCTGCTACCACAGCACGCAGGCCGGACCGCTGGCGATCGATCGCGGCGGCAAGGATCCGGAGACCGTGGGCAAGCCGTTCGAGGGCGTCGAGCTGCGCGTCGCCGCGCCGGGCGGCGAGAAGATCTCCGCCGGCGAGGCCGGGTCGATCTGGGTGCGCTCGCGCGGGCTGTCGATGCTGTCGGTGCCGAAGATCCACCTGCCCAAGCGCAGCGACGGCGTGCCCATCGGGGGCGCCGACGGTGACAACTGGTACCGCACCGGCGATCTCGGCCGCATCGATCGCTCCGGTCGGCTCACGATCAGCGGGCGCGAGGACGACCTGGTCAAGGTCGACGGCAAGCGCGTCGCGCTCGGCGAGGTCGAGGGCTGCCTGGAAGCGTTCCCCAAGGTGAAGGCGGCGCAGGCGCGCATCATCATGGACGACCTCGGCGGCCCGATGGTCGTCGCGCGGGTCGTCCGCGCCGGCGTCTGCCGCGTCGAGGACATCATCGACCACTGCGCCCGCAACCTCGCCCCGTACAAGGTCCCGCGCCAGATCGAGTTCTGCGAAGCGCTCGCCTGAACGCGTCGGTCGCGGCACGACACGACCGCGACACGGTCGTCGGGGTTCATCAACTTTGTGGGTGGGCGCGCCGGAAATCCAAGAGCGCGCAGCCGTAGCCACCCGCTGTTCGTCAGCGCCGACTCGATCTTGAACGCGGTGCACCGCTCGTACGACGATCTGCTCAAGAGCCTCTGCTCAACGGTCCGGCGCGGCCGGCCGACGTCTCCTGGATGAGCGACCTGATCTCGCGCTAGTCGACCGTCGGGCGCAGCTGTGCGTTCACGACGGTGTGCGCGCCCTCGGGCAGCTCGACTTCCTTGAAGAACGAGTAGTAGCCACTGTGGCGGATCTCGATGCGGTGGAAGCCCGAGCGGATGTGCTTGCCCTCGCGTGCCCAGTCGGAAACGTTGCCGACCAGGACGTCGTCGACCCAGACCGTCGCGTCGGGAACGTTGCTTTCGACACGCAGGCCGACGGCGCCGTAGGGGATCGCGGTCGCGCAACCCAACAACGCCAGGCCCAGCGCAAAGACCAGCGCGCGCACCTGCCTCACGGCGACGCCACCGGAAGAGCAGGCGGGGGCCGTAGCCGCACGCGCAGCCGCACCAGGTCGCCCGCGGTCTGGACGTCGGAGACGACGAGCGGCCCATTCACGTCGCGCGACAGCGCCGCCGCCAGCGCCGGCGCCGCCAGGCGCGTGCGCACGCGGATCTCCGCGCGGCCGAGCAGGATGCGGCGCACCTCCGCCGACGAGACGCTGCCGAGCCCGCGCACGGTCTTCAAGAAGGTGCCGATGGCCGACGGCTCGACCACGTCCAGGTCGAGCACCAGCACGCGCAGGTCGCTGGGCGCGCTGGCCGGCCCGGTGCCGCTCGGCGACAGGCGCGGGGCCACCGCGGCCGCCGCGCGGGCGAAGCAATCGGCACGCGCCGCCGGCGGGCGCTCGGCGAAGGCCCGCGGAGCCGCCTGCGCCTCGACCACGGACTGGCCCGACGGCACCGACACGACCTTGGCGCCCATCTGACAGGACACCGCGGACTGCCCTACACCGCGCACGATCCCTTCGTCGACGACGGTGGCCGACACGAACGCCACCAGCGGCAGCGCGCTGCGGCCGGCGGCCTGAACCGCGCGCGTCGGGTCGCCGAGTGAAGGGTCGCCGAGCTGCGCGCGGATGCCGTTGGTCGCCAGCGCCTGCATCAGAGCCGCGCCGGCATCGGCCGGACCGCTCACGATCACCATCATCGCCGCCGAGGCGCGCGCGGGAAGCGCACCGGGAGTAGACGCCGGCACCGTCCAGCGCTCGGTCGCGTGGCGCAGCGCCGCGTCGTCGACCTCGGCCTCGATGCGAATGGTGTAAAGGCCGTTGGCCTCGTTCTCGTCGACGGTGCGATAGCGCTTGATGAACGTGCGCGCGCGCCCCTGCAGCGTCTTGATCGCGCGCGCCTGCGCGGCCCGCGTCTGCGCGTCCAGCTGCTCGGCCAGCGCCTGCTCGACCGCCTGGCGCACCGCCTCGTCGAGCGCCCGCTCGCGCGCGCCCGCGGTGTTACCGGCGACGATCGCCGCCTGCCCGCTCACCAGCCGCACGCCCGGCGGCAGCGCGGCCACCGGCGGAGCCGGAGGTGCCGGTTCATCGGCGTACGCCGTCCCCGGCGCGCCCACCCCGAAGAAGCCGGCGCTGGCCAGCGCGAGCGCCCCGGCCAGACCCACGAAGCCGGCCCGCGCCGCGCGCGATCGCCGGCTCGTTCGCGCTCTCGGGGCAGACCTCATCGCAGCACCTTTTGAACGTAGATCACGATCGACGCGCCGGCGAGCCTCTCGGCAAGATCCTTGTCGCCCTTTTCGCCTTTTTCCCGTTGAAGCACCCAGCGCCCGTCGTGGTCGATCCTGACGGCGATGGCGTGGGTGCCGGCGGGCGGCGCGCCGATCCGATAGCGCGCGGCGCCGGTCACGATCTCGGGCTCGTCGTCCTTGGCCTCTTTGTCCTTGCTGCCCTTCTTGCCGGCCGGCTTCGCCGCGGTCTTGCTGGCTCCGAGGCGCAGCGCCGGCGCCGCCGCGAGGTGCGCCTCGCTCACGCTCAAGGCAGGCCCTGGTTGCGGCTCGGCCGCGAGCCAGTCGCCGAAGCGCGCGCGCAGCCGCACGACCGCGCCGCCGTTCGACTGGTACTCGACGTCGACGACCTGCGCGTGGCCCAGCGCCTGCTCGACCGCCTCGCCGGAGAGCGCGCGCCCGGGACCGAGCGGCAGCCCCGCGAGCGCATCCTTGAGGCGCGTCGTCGCGACGGCGCGCGCGCGGCGCTCGGCGCCCGGCCGCGCCAGATCCGCGGACGGCATGCGCAGATCGGCCGCGGCACCTCCGCGTGCCGTCACCGTCCCCTCGGCCCAGTCGATGCTGACCGGGCCCCGCGTCTCCTCGAGCGCGACCGGCGTCGCCGCGCGCGCCGGCGCGACCGCGAACGTCACCGCGACGGCGAGCGCGCCCGCGACCACGGACCCGCACCGGGCGGCGGCGACTACTCCCACTCGATCGTCGCGGGCGGCTTGGAGGAGATGTCGTAGACCACGCGGTTGATGCCGCGCACCTCGTTGACGATTCGCGACGAGATCGTCGCCAGCAGGTCGTAGGGCAGCGGCACCCAGTCGGCGGTCATACCGTCGCGCGAATGCACCGCGCGCACCGCCAGCACGTTGGCGTAGGTTCGCTCGTCGCCCATGACGCCCACGCTGCGCACCGGCAGCAGCACGCCGAACGACTGCCAGATCGACTCGTAGAGCCCGGCGGCGCGGATCTCCTGCTCGATGATCGTGTCGGCGGCGCGCAGCACATCGCAGCGCTCCTTGGTGACCTCGCCGAGAATGCGCACGGCCAGCCCCGGTCCGGGGAACGGCTGGCGCGTGAGGACGTGCTTGGGCAGGCCGAGCTCGGCGCCGAGCTCGCGCACCTCGTCCTTGAACAGCTCGCGCAAAGGCTCGATCAGCTTCAGCTTCATGCGCTCGGGCAAGCCGCCCACGTTGTGGTGCGATTTGATCGTCGCCGACGGGCCCTTCGCCGACACCGACTCGATCACGTCGGGATACAGCGTGCCCTGCACCAGGAAGTCGACGCCGCCGCCGGATTTGGCGTCCGCGACCCGCTTCGCCTCTTCTTCGAACACCGCGATGAACTCGCGGCCGATGATCTTGCGCTTCTGCTCGGGGTCGGTGACACCGGCCAGCGCGCCCAGAAAGCGCGCGCTCGCGTCGACCACGCGCAGATCGGCCTTGAACGCGTCGCGGAAGAGCGCCTCGACCTGCGCTGCCTCGCCCGCGCGCGACAAGCCGGTGTCGACGAAGATCGACGTCAGGCGGTCGCCCATCGCGCGCAGCACCAGCGCCGCCGCCACCGACGAGTCGACGCCGCCCGACAGACCGCACACCGCTCGGCCCTTGTCGCCGACCTGGCGCTGCACGGTCGCGACCGCCTCATCGACGAAGCTGTTCATCGTCCAGCTCGGCTCGCACTTGCAGATGCGGAAGATGAAGTTGCCCAACACCTCGCCGCCGCGCGGGGTATGCGCCACCTCGGGGTGGAACTGCACGCCCCAGAACTTGCGCGACGGCGCCGACACCGCCGCCGCCGGGCAGTTGGCGCTCTCGGCCACGACGCTGAAGCCGGCGGGCAGCGACTCGATGCGGTCGCCGTGGCTCATCCAGACCGACTGATCGGCATCGAGCGGGAAGCCGTGAAACAGGTCGGATGCGTCGGTCACGCGCAGGCTGGCCCGCCCGTACTCCCGGCGCTCCGCCGGAACGACCTTGCCGCCCAGCACCAGCGCGGTGAGCTGCACGCCGTAGCAGATGCCCAGGATCGGGATGCCCAGGTCGAACAGCTCGGCGCTGACCTTGGGCGCGTTCTCGTCGTAGCAGGACGCCGGGCCGCCCGACAGGATGATCCCGCGTGGCGCCAGCTCGCGGATGCGCGCCAGCGACAGGTTGAAGGGGTGAATCTCCGAGTACACCTTCTGCTCGCGCACGCGGCGCGCGATCAGCTGCGAGTACTGAGCTCCGAAGTCGAGGATGATTATGAGGTCCCGCCGCACGGGCGGAGTCTACTCAATTTGGGGCCCGAGGGGGGCCAGGATCGGGGCTACGTCGTCGCTTGCGGCGTAGGACTCCCGCCCGACGAGCGCCTCTGCCGCCGCTCGACCACGCGCGCATGGCGGCGCACGCGCAGTCGGTCGAGCGTCAGGTAAATCACCGGCGTCGTGAACAGGTTGAGGAGCTGCGACAGGCAGAGCCCGCCCACGATGCTGACGCCCAGCGGGCGGCGCAGCTCCGATCCGGCGCCGAGCCCGACGGCCAGAGGCACCGCGCCAAACAGAGCCGCCATGGTCGTCATCAGGATCGGCCGGAAGCGCATGAGGCAGGCGCGGCGGATCGCCTCCTTGGGGTCCAGGTTCTCGGCGCGCTCGGCCTCGAGCGCGAAGTCGATCATCATGATCGCGTTCTTCTTGACGATGCCCAGCAGCAGCACCACGCCGATGAGCGCGATGATGCTGAAGTCGAGCTTGAAGAGATAGAGCGCGATCAGCGCGCCCAGCGCCGCCGACGGCAGCGTCGACAGGATCGTCAGCGGGTGGATCAGGCTCTCGTAGAGGATCCCGAGCACGACGTAGACCACGAACAACGCCATCAGGATCAGCCACGGCTCGCTCTCCAGCGACGCCGTGAACGCCTGCGCCGTGCCCTTGAATCCGGCGTGGATGCTGGCCGGCATGCCGATCTGCCGCAGCGCCGCGTTGATCGACTGCACCGCCTGCCCCAGCGACTTGTCCGGCGCGAGGTTGAACGAGATCGTCGTCGCGGGAAACTGCCCCTGGTGGGTGATCGACAGCGGCGCCGGGCCCGCCGAGAAGTGTGCGATCTGCGACAGCGGCACCATGCCGCCGAGCGCGCTGCGCACGTACATCTTGCCCAGCTGGTCGGGGCCGTCGAACATCTCCGGCTTCGACTCGAGCACCACGCGGTAGTAGTTGGTCGCGGTGAACGACGTCGCCACCTGCCGCTGCCCGAAGGCGTCGTAGAGCGTGTCGTCGATCGCCTGCGTGGTCACGCCCAGGCGCGACGCCGTGTCGTGATCGATGTCGACGTTGATCTGCAGGCCCGCGGTCTGCTGATCGGTCGCCACGTCGCGCAGCTCGGGCAGCTTGCGCAGCCGATCGAAGATCCGCGGCGCCCAGGTCTGCAGCTCGTCGAGGTCGGCGTCGTCCAGCGTGTACTGGTACTGGGTGCGTGACCCGCGTCCGCCGACGCGCAGGTCCTGCGTCGCCTGCAGGAACAACGTCACGCCCGGGATCTTCGCCAGCTTGGGCCGCAGGCGCGCGACGATCTCGTCGGCGGTCGACTTCCGCTGGCTGTAGGGCTTCAGCGCCACGAACACCGTGCCGGTGTTGCCGGTCGAGCCGTTGGCGCTGCCGACGAACGACACCATGTGCGCGACGTCGGGATCCTGCAGCACGATGGCGTTGGCCTGCTTCTGGCGGTCCTGCATCGCCGACGACGAGATGTCCTGCGACGCCTCGGTGAAGCCGCCGAGCAGGCCGGTGTCCTGCTGCGGGAACAGACCCTTCGGCACCTTGATCGCCAGCATGATGGTGAGCGCGATGGTCGCGCCCGTCACCAGCAGCATGAGCCGCGGGTGGTCGAGCACCCAGCCGAGCGCGCGCCCGTAGCCGCGCACGATCTTGTCGAACGTCGCCGACGACGAGCGCGGGTGCTCGCCGCTGCCGCCCTGACGCCGGTGCGGCGACGCCTTGAGCAGCCGCGCCGCCATGGTCGGCGTCAGGGTCAGCGACACCAGCGCCGAGATCGCGACGGCGATCGAGAGCGTCACCGAGAACTCGCGGAACAGGCGCCCCACGATGCCGCCCATGAACAGGATCGGGATGAAGACGGCGATCAGCGACGCGGTGATCGACACGATCGTGAACCCGATCTGCTTGGCGCCGTCGAGCGCGGCCTTCATCGGGTCCTCGCCGGCCTCGGTGTAGCGCGCGATGTTCTCGGTGACGACGATGGCGTCGTCGACCACGAAGCCGGTCGAGATCGCCAGCGCCATCAGCGACAGGTTGTCGAGGCTGTAGTTCAAGAGGTACATCACGCCGAACGTGCCGATCAGCGACAGCGGCACGGCCACGGCGGGGATCGCGGTCGCGCCCGCGCTGCGCAGGAACAGAAACACCACCGCGGTCACCAGGATGACGCTGAGGATCAGCGTGATCTCGACGTCGTGCACCGACGCGCGGATGGTCTCGGTGCGGTCGAGCGCGATCTCGGTCTTGATCGCCGGCGAGATCGACTGCTTGAGCCGCGGCAGCGCCTCCTTGATGCGCTCGATGGTCTCGAGAATGTTCGCGCCCGGCTCGCGCCGGATGATCATGAGCACCGCGCGGTCCTTGTTGCTCCAGGCCGCGAGGCGGTTGTTCTCGACGTCGTCGAAGACGTTGGCCACCTGGCCGAGCGTGATGCCGGCGTTGTTGGCGTAGCCGATGATCAGATTGCTGATAGTTGGCGGCGCCCAGCAGCTGATCGTTGGCGGTCGATCGAATAGGACACGCCGCCGTTGGAGATCGAGCCCTTGGGCTGGTTCGACGTCGCGGTCGACAGCGCGTTGCGCACGTCTTCCAGGCAGAGGCCCATGCCGCCGAGCGCGTGCACGTCGGCCTGCACGCGCACCGCCGGCTGCTGCCCGCCGCCCACGAAGACCTGGCCCACGCCGCGGACCTGCGAGATCTTCTGCGCCAGGATGCTGTTGGCGTCGTCGAAGACCTTGGCCAGCGGCTGCGTGTCCGAGGTCAGCGACAGGATCAGGATCGGCGAGTCGGCCGGGTTGACCTTGCGGTAGTTCGGGCGCGTCGGCAGGTTCGACGGCAGCTCGCCGCCCGCGGCGTTGATCGCCGCCTGCACGTCGCGCGCGGCCGCGGCCACGTTGCGGTCGAGATCGAACTGCATCGTGATCGTCGTCGAGCCGAGCGCGCTGGACGAGGTGATCTCGGTCAGGCCCGCGATGCGCCCGAAGCGCCGCTCGAGCGGCGTCGCCACCGCCGACGCCATGGTCGTCGGGCTCGCGCCCGGCAGCGCGGCCGAGACCTGGATGGTCGGGAAATCGACCTGCGGCAGCGGCGAGACCGGCAGCTGCGTGAACGCCGCCAGCCCCGCCAGCAGCAGCGCCGCCGCGAGCAGCGACGTCGCGACCGGCCGGCGGATGAACGGCGCCGCGATGTTCACGGCGTCTCCGGCTGGCCCGCTGCGGGGATGGTCTTGCCGCGCGCGCCCTCACGCGCGCCGTGCGCCGCGCGCTTCGCGCCGAGGCCCTTCACCCAGGCGCCGAGCCGTTCCATGTAGAGGTAGATGACCGGCGTGGTGTAGAGCGTGAGCAGCTGCGAGACCAGCAGGCCGCCGACGATCGAGATGCCGAGCGGCCGCCGCAGCTCCGCGCCGGTGCCCGCGCCCCAGCGCCAGCGGCAGGCCGCCGAGCAGCGCCGCCATCGTGGTCATCATGATCGGCCGGAAGCGCAGCAGGCAGGCCTCGTGGATCGACTCGAGCGGCGTCAGGCCGCGGTCGCGCTCGGCCTCGAGCGCGAAGTCGATCATCATGATGGCGTTCTTCTTGACGATGCCGATCAGCAGGATGATGCCGATCAGCGCGACGACCGACAGCTCCGAGCCCGCACAGCAGCAGCGCCAGCAGCGCGCCGACGCCGGCCGACGGCAGCGACGACAGGATCGTGATCGGGTGGATGTAGCTCTCGTAGAGCACGCCGAGCACGATGTAGACGGTGACGATCGCGGCGAGGATCAGCAGCGGCTCGCGACGACAGCGAGTCGCTGAACGCCGCCGCCGCGCCCTGGAAGTCGCCGTGCAGGCCCGGCGGCGCGCTCGAGCTCGGCGATCGCGCGCTTCACGGCCTCGACCGCGCTGCCCAGCGATTCGTTGCGCGCCAGGTTGAACGACAGCGTCACCGCCGGGAACTGCCCCTGGTGGGCGATCGACAGCGAGCCCGTGACCCGCTCGTAGTGAGCGAACGAGCGCGAGCGTTGACCGCATCGCCGCTCTGCGACTTGAGGTAGATCGAGGCCAGCGCCTCGGGCCCCTGCTGAAACGCCGGCGCGACCTCGAGGATCACGCGATAGAGGTTGAGCTGCGTGAAGATCGTCGACACCTGCCGCTGCCCGAAGGCGTCGTAGAGCGTGTCGTCGATCATCTGCGAGGTCACGCCCAGGCGCGACGCCGCCTGGCGATCGATCACCAGCGACATGAACCGCGCCCCCTCCTGCTGATCGCTGGCGACGTCGGCCAGCTCGGGCAGCTGCCGCAGGCGCTCGAGCACGCGCGGCGCCCAGGTGCCGAGCTCGGCGGGATCGGCGTCCTCGAGCGTGTACTGGTACTGGGTGCGGCTCGACCGGCTCTCGATCTGGAGGTCCTGCACCGACTGCAAGTAGACGACGATGCCGCCGACCGCGGAGAGGCGCTCGTTCAAGCGATCCATGATCTGCTGCGCGTTGGAGTCGCGCTGGTCGCGCGGCTTCAAGCGGATCGAGAGGCGCCCGCTGTTGAGCGTCGGGTTGGTGCCGTCGGCGCCGATGAACGACGCGACCGACTCGACGTCGTGATCCTGCAGCACCACGTCGGCGACCGCGCGCTGGCGGTCGGACATCGTGGCGAACGATACGTCGGGCGCCAGCCTCGGTGACGCCGAGGAGCAGTCCGGTGTCCTGCTGCGGGAACAGGCCCTTGGGCGTGACCACCGCGAGGACACGGTGACCACCACTGTCGCGATGGTCGCGAGCATCGTGGTGCGCCGGTGCGCCAGCACCCAGATCAACCCGCGATCGTAGACGTGCACCATCCAGTCGAACACGCGCTCGGCGCCGCGCGCGATCGCGCTCTCGTCTTCCTTGTGGACCGGCTTCAGGATGTGGGCGCACATCATCGCGGTCAGCGTCAGCGAGATCAGCGCCGACGCCACGATCGCCGTCGACAGCGTGACCGCGAACTCGCGGAACAGGCGCCCGATCACGCCGCCCATGAACAGCAGCGGGATCAACACCGCGACCAGCGACACCGTGAGCGAGATGATCGTGAAGCCGATCTGCTTGGCGCCCTTGAGCGCCGCCTCGAGCGGCTTTTCGCCCTCCTCGATGTAGCGCGCGATGTTCTCGATCATGACGATGGCGTCGTCGACCACGAAGCCGGTCGAGATCGTCAGCGCCATCAGCGTCAGGTTGTTGAGGCTGTACCCGAGCAGCGCCATCACGCCGAACGTCGCCACCAGCGACAGCGGCACCGCGACGCCGGGGATGATGGTCGCGCGCAGGCTGCGCAGGAACAGGTAGATGACCGCCACCACGAGAACGATCGTGAGGATCAGCGTGAACTGCACGTCGTCGACCGACGCGCGCACGGTGTCGGTGCGGTCGCTCAGCACCTCGATCTTGATCCCCTGCGGCAGCGACGACTCGAGCTGCGTCAGCAGCGCCTTTGACGTGATCCGCGACCTGGATCAAGTTGGCGCCCGGCTGGCGCTGCACGTTCAGGATCACCGCGCGATGGCCGTTGGCCCAGCCGGCGAGCTGCGTGTTCTCGACGCCGTCCAGCACCTGCGCGACGTCGGAGATACGCACCGACGCGCCGTTCTGGTAGGCGAGGAAGAGCGGCTTGTACTGCTTCGCCTCCTGCAGCTGATCGTTGGCGGCGATGGTGTAGTTGAGCCGCGGCCCGTCGAGGTTGCCCTTGGGCTGGTTGACGTTGGCCGCGACCAGCACGGCGCGCACATCCTCGAGCGTGAGCCCGCGGCCCGCGAGCTTCACCGGATCGACCTGCACGCGCACGGCGGGCCGCTGGCCGCCGTTCAGCGTCACCAGGCCGACGCCGCTGACCTGCGAGATCTTCTGCGCCAGGATCGAGTCGGCGTAGTCGTCGACGCGCTCGATCGGCGCGCTGTCGGAGCTGACCCCCAGCACCATGACCGGCACGTCGGCCGGGTTGCTCTTGCTGTACGTCGGCGGCGTCGGCAGCGTGCGCGGCAGCAGGTTCGACGCCGCGTTGATCGCCGCCTGCACGTCTTGCTCGGCGGCGTCGATGTCGCGATCCAGCGTGAATTGCAGCGTGATCAGCGACGTCGCCGCGCTGCTGACCGACGTCAGCTGCGCCAGCGACGGGATCTGGCCCAGCTGGCGCTCGAGCGGCGTGGTCACCGCCGACACCATGGTCTCGGCGCTGGCGCCGGGCAGCAGCGTGGTGACCGCGATCGTCGGGTAGTCGACCTGGGGCAGCGCCGCGACCGGCAGTTGCTTGTAGCCGACCGCGCCGGCGATGAGCACGCCGATCATCAACAGCGACGTGCCGATCGGCCGGCGGATGAACGGCTCGGAGATGTTCATTTTGGCTTCTTCGATCCGGACCGCCTTCCGCCGCCGGCCGGATGGCCCGCGCCGCTGTCACCCCCGGAATCGCCGCCCGGCTGGCGCACGGTCACCTTCGCATCGGGCCGCAGCTGGTTCTGTCCCTCGGTCACCACCTTGTCGCCGGCGTCGATCCCCTTGCTGATGAGGGCGTCGGCTCCCTCGATCGTGTCGACCTGGATCGGCTTGACCTGCGCCTTGCCGTCGTCGGTGACCACGTAGACGAACGTTCCCTGTGGGCCGCGCTGCACCGCCGCCGACGGCACCACCAGCGCGCCCTTCTTGACGCCGAGGCGCAGCCGCGTCTTCACGAACTGGTTGGGCCACAGCGTGTGCGCGGGGTTGGGAAAGATCGCCTTGAGACGGATCGTCGCGGTGTTCTGGTTGATCTGGTTGTCGACCAGCGCCAGCTCGCCGGTGCCGATGACGCTCGCGCCGTCCTGGCTCAGCGCCTCGACCTGGGGCGGGCCGGCGGCCTGGCTCTTCACCACGCGCGCGAGCTCGTCCTGCGGCAGCGTGAACAGGATCGCGATCGGATCCAGCTGCGTCACCACGACGATCCCCGTCTGGTCGGCGGCGTGCACCAGGTTGCCGGCGTCGACCAGGCGGATGCCGGTGACGCCGTCGATCGGCGAGGTGATGCGCGCGTAGACCAGCTGCAGCTTCGCGTTCTCGATCTGCGCCTGGTCGGACTGGATGGTCCCCTTGAGCTGGTCGACCAGCGCGCGCTGGTCGTCGACCTGCTGCTGCGGGATCAGGCGCTGGGACACCACCGCCTCGTAGCGCTTGAGATTGAGCTCTGCGCCCGAGAGCTGCGCGGTGTCGCGCGCCAGCGCCGCCTCGGCCTGGTGGAGCTGGATCTCGAACGGCCGCGGGTCGACCTGCGCCAGCAGATCGCCGCGCTTGACCGCCTGCCCCTCTTTGAAGACGACGCGATCGAGACGGCCGTCGACCTGGGTGCGGACGTTCACCGTCTTGTACGCGACCACGCTGCCCAGGCCCTCGGTGGTGATCGGAACATCGCGACGCGCCGCGGGCGCGATCAGCACCGGGATCGCGCGATCGGCGCCGCCGGCCGCGCCGCGCCCGCCGCGCGCCGAGCCGCGCTCGCCGTCGGCGCCCGCCGCTGCGGTCGCGCCCTCGGTCTTCGATTGCGACCGCTGGTGTACGAAGTAAGCGCCGCCCGCCGCGAGCAGGATGACGATCGCGATCGTCCAGGCGGTACGGTGGCTGCGCGCGGGTGGCGGCGTGTCGACGGCCGGCTGCGGCCCGGTCTCGTGTGTCGGATCGCGCAGCGAATCCTGCGCAGAATCCGCACGATGGTCGCTACGTTGATCGATTCGTCGGTCGGCTCGGCTCTTCGTGCTCATCGGACCCCCAAGGCGGACATGAGCTGTGCCCGTGCCGCAGATAGATTGAACCGCGCCTGGACGTCTTGCGCTGCCGCGGCGGTGACCGCAACCTGCGCGTCCCCGAGCTCGATCACGCTGCCCAACCCCTGCGCGTAGCGCGCCTCGGCCAGCCGCAGCTGGTCGCGCGCGTTCAGCAGCGCGTCCTGCGACGCGCTGATCGTCTCCTTGGCGGCGCGCACGCCCAGCTGCGCCTGCTCGACCTGGACGCGCACGGTGAGGCGCAAGTTGTCCTCCTGCGCGACCAGCGCCACAAGGTTGGCGTTGGCTTCGTGGATCTGGCCCTTGGTCAGGCCGCCCTGCAGGAAGCTCCAGTTCAGCGACAGACCGACGAACCAGTTGGGCACCAGGCGATCGATCTCGAGGCCGGTCTCGCTCGCGCCACCGGTCGCGCTCAGCGACGGGCCGTAGGCGCCGCGCAAGGCCGCGACGGTCAGCTCCTGCGCGCGCCGCTGGCGCTGCAACGTCGCCAGCTCCGGGCGCACCGCGACCGCGTTGTCGACCAGCGCCTCGAGGGCCCCATCCTCGCCCGCGACCGGCGCCAGCGCGCTGTCGGCCAGCTGGTACCGCGCGTGCGCACTCACACCCATCGCTTGCTCCAGCTGAGCGCCCGCCACCGCCTGGTTGTTCACGGCGGTGACCACCTGCACGCGCGCGTTGGAGACGGCAGTGCGCGCCTGCGCGAGATCGATCTCGGGACGGATGCCGGCGCCGACGAAGGCTTGAATCTGGTTCAGGTGCTTCTCCTGGTTCGCTAGCGTCTCGCGCGCCACGTTGATCAGGTCCTCGTCGGCGCGCGCCAGGAAGTAGGCCGCGCGTACGTTGAGCAGCGCCTGCTGCTCGGTGGTGAGCTCGGTCATCTGCAGGGCATCCCGGCTGGCGCCCGCCGCTTCCCAGCGCCCGCTGGTCTGCCCGAAGTCGTATATCAGCTGGGATGCGTTGAGCCCCAAAGTGAAATAGTTCACGCTGGCGGTCGGGAAGCTCGTGTTGAAGGTCGATCCCATCGTGGTGTTGATGCCCGGTCGCGGTTGCGGCTGGGTGGAGGTGCGTTCGTACGTTCCCGTGAACGCCGCCTGCGGCAGGTACCCCGAGCGCGCCTGCTCGACGCGCCCCTGGGCCGCGTCGGTCTGGGCGTGCGCCTGGCGAAGGGTCGGCTGGTTGCGAAGCGCGCTCTCCTCTGCCTGCGAAAGCGTCAGCGTACGGCCCTGCGCTGGCGATCTCGCCGGGTCTGGTTCGGCGGCGAAGCCCCTGCTCGAGAAACCCGCCAGGGCCAGAAGTACCCCGAGCCGGAGCACAGCAGCGTCCTGGCCGCGCACCCTGCGGGAACCGGAATGGCATCATGGAATGAGGAGACATCGCGGACAGCCTCGGTCCTGGCAACAAAAATGCCAGTGGCAGAAGGGCGATTTCATCGGGTCCCGGCCTGGTTGGCCTGTCGCGTTTCAGAACAGTTGTCGCCTCCAGAGGCAGTACTCGTGCCCAGGACCCGGCAGCGCAGCTGGCCCTTGGGTGGGAATTCTTCTTGCTAAGGGCAGACCGTGATGAGGCTGCCACGACCGATCGGGCATGGGCTGGCCACCGTGGCCATCCTGGGGATCTTCACCGCTGCGCTGTCGGCGGCGACCCTCTACCGGATCATCGCGTTCAGCATGGCCCAGCGGGTGGAGCGGGCGCGCGAGGCCGCGGTCGAGGAACTGGCGACCCTTCACGGCATGGGGCCGGCCGAGCCCGAGGGCGCCGCGCCGGCCATGATCGGGATGCGCGGGGGAATCGCGACCTCGCCCGAGCCGGCGGGCGCGCGCGCTCCCGGCGACTGGCGGGCGGCGCTGGCGGCGGCCGGGGACAAGGCCCTCGCCGAGCAGCACGCGATCGACGTGGAGACGCAGATCCCGGGCGCGGTGCTGGTCGGGCGAATCGAGCCGCTCGGTCCCGCGCCTGGAGCGGCGCCCGGCGCCGGCGCGCGCGTCGGGTGGGTCGCGGTCGCGATCAAGCCGTCGACCTATTCGCAGAGCTGGCGCCTGCTGGTGAGCGCGCTGACGCTGTCGGCGCTGCTGCTGGTCGCCAGCTCGGCGCTGGCCCTGACCACGTTCAAGCGCGGCGCGGGCGGCATCCAGACGGCGCTCGCGGCGCTGGCCAATGACCTGTCGACGCCGGTGCCGCGCCCGCCGGTGCGCGAGCTCAGCGAGATCGCCGACGGGATCGCGACGCTGGCGCGGCGCCTGGTCGATGCGCGCGCGATCCAGGAACGCCTGGCGCGCGATCTCGCGCACAAGGAGCGGCTGGTCGCGCTCGGCCGTGTGGTCGCCGGCGTCGCGCACGAGGTGCGCAACCCGCTGGCGTCGATCAAGCTGCGGCTCGACCTGGCGATGGCCACCGAGGCGGGCGCCGGCGCGCCCAGTACGGTGCCACTGCCGCCCAAGGTGGTGCAGGCGATCGCGCACGCGTCGGCGGAGATCACGCGCCTCGACCGCCTGGTCGCCGACCTGCTCATCGTCTCGGGGCGCGCGCTGGGCCCGCGCCACCCCACCGACGTGGGGGCGCTGCTGCGCGCGCGCGTCGAGGCCCTGGCGCCCTGGAGCGCGCTGCGCGGGGTGACCATCCGGACCGCGGGCGGCAGCGCCTGCCTGCCCGCCGACGGCGACGCCATGGCGCGCGCGCTCGACAACTTGCTGCGCAACGCCATCGAGGCGTCGCCCGACGGCGGTACCATCGCGGCGACGGTCCACGACGACGGCGACTCGATCCGCGTGCGCGTGCAGGACACCGGGGGCGGAGTTCCGCCCGGCCGCGTCGGCGAGCTGTTCGAGCCGTTCTTCACCACCAAGCCGGAGGGGACCGGCCTCGGCCTGGCCATCTCGCGCGCGATCGCCCGTGCGCACGGGGGCGACGTGATTTACGCTCGTGAGGGAGACGTGACGCGCTTCGAGCTCAGCCTGGCACGCATCGCGGCGGCACCGGCACCGGCCGAGGAGCCGCGCGCTTGACGACCGTCCTCATCGTCGAGGACGAGCCCGGCCTGCGCCAGGGGCTGTGCGACGTCATGAGCGCGATGGGCCTGTCGGCGATCGCGGCCGCGGGGATCAGCGAGGGGCGGCGGTCGCTGGGGACGCAGCCCATCGACTGCGTGCTGCTGGATATCCGCCTGCGCGACGGCGACGGGCTGGATTTCCTGCGCGAGCTCCGCGCCGGCCCTTCGCGCGACGTGCCGGTGATCGTCGCCACCGCGTACGGCGACAGCGAGCGCACCATCCGCGCCATGCGCGACGGAGCATTTGACTATCTGACCAAGCCGTTCGATCTGCCGCTGCTGCGCACCACGGTGCTGCGCGCGACCAAGCAGCGGGCGCTGTCTCGCGCGGCCGCGCCGCTGCCGGCCAGCGCGGAGAGCGCGGGCGGGCTCATCGGCACCAGCGCGGCGATGCTCGGCGTCTGGAAGCTGATCGGGCGGGCGGCGGCCTCGACGGCGCCGGTCCTGATCACCGGCGAGACCGGCACTGGCAAGGAGCTGGTGGCGCGGGCGGTTCACTCGTACTCGGCGCGCGCGGACCAGCCCTTCGTGCCGATCAACCTGGCCGCGCTGCCGCCAACGCTGATCGAGACCGAGCTCTTCGGCCACGAGCGCGGCGCCTTCACGGGCGCGACCGGCCGGCGCGCCGGGCGCTTCGAGACCGCGGGCGAGGGCACGCTCTTTCTCGACGAGATCGGCGATCTGGATCTGGCGCTGCAGACCAAGCTCCTGCGCAGCGTGCAGGAGGGGACGTTCCAGCGCGTCGGCGGTGACGAGGAGCTGCGCGCGCGCGCACGCATCATCGCGGCGACCAACCGGCCGGTACGCCCGGGCACGACCGGAGCGACCCTGCGCGAGGATCTCTATTATCGGCTCGCGGTCATCGAGATCGAGGTTCCGCCGCTGCGCGCGCGGCGCAGCGACATCCCGCAGCTGGTGAACCATGCGTTGCGCGGAACGCCGGCGCGCGCTGTCTCGGAAGAGGCGATGGCCGGCCTCTCCGCGTACCACTGGCCGGGCAACGTGCGCGAGCTGTTCCACGTCTTGCAGCGCGCGGCCGTGCTGTGCGGCGGCGAGGTGATCGACGCGCTGGATCTACCGTCGGAGCCGGGGAGCGGCGCCGGTGCAAGTGGTCACCCGGCGGCGGCGGTGATCGCGAACGACGAGGATCTGGCGTTGCATCCCGCGGTCGCGCGCCTGGAAAAGCAGCTGATCGTGAAGGCGCTCGAGCGCGCCAAGGGCAACCGCTCCGCGGCGGCGCGGATGCTCGGCATCGGCCGGCCGCTGCTATACGCGAAGCTGGAAGAGCACGGGATCGCAGCGAAGGGCGACGCGGGCGACGCTGCGCCGACCGACGGATCCTAGACGCACGTTGGCTCTCGCAAGGCCTGCCCTCTCCCCGACCCTCCCCCGCGGACGGGGGAGGGTGACTCGCTGAAGACGCGCCGCCTGAAGACGCGCCGCCTGAAGACGCGCCGCCTGAAGACGCGCCGCCTGACGCGCCCCTGAAGACGCGCCGCCTGAAGACGCGCCGCCTGAAGACGCCGCCTGAAGACGCGCCGCCTGAAGACGCGCGCCTGGACGCGCCGCCTGAAGACGCGCCGCCTGAAGACGCGCCGCCTGAAGACGCGCCGCCTGAAGACGCGCCGTCCCCTCCCCCCGTCTGCGGGGGGAGGGTTAGGGAGAGGGGTCCGACGCCTACTGCTCGACGCGGTAGTTCGGCGCTTCCTTCGTGATGATCACGTCGTGGACGTGCGACTCACGCAGACCCATCGCGGTCGCGCGCACGAAGCGAGCCTTGGTCCGCAGCTCCTCGATGCTGCGGCAGCCGCAGTAACCCATGCCGGCCTTCACGCCGCCGATGAGCTGATAGATCGACTGCGACAAGCTGCCGCGGTACGGGACGCGACCCTCGATCCCTTCCGGAACCAGCTTGGCGTCGCTGGAGATCTCGCCCTGGAAGTAGCGGTCACGGCTGCCAGCGCGCATCGCTCCGATCGAGCCCATGCCCCGATACACCTTGTAGCTGCGGCCCTGGTACAAAATGATCTCGCCAGGCGCCTCGTCGGTGCCGGCGAACAGGCTGCCAATCATCACCGTGTGCGCGCCGGCGGCCAGCGCCTTGGCGACGTCACCCGAGTACTTGATGCCGCCGTCGGCGACCACCATCACGTTGTGCTTTTCCAGCGCACGCGCGCAGTCGCTGATCGCGGTGATCTGCGGGACGCCGACGCCGGCGACGACACGCGTGGTGCAGATCGACCCGGGGCCGATGCCGACCTTGACCGCATCGGCGCCCGCCTTGGCCAGCGCCAGCGCCGCCTCACCGGTGGCGACGTTGCCAGCGATGATCTGCGCCTTGGGGAAGTTCTTGCGCACGTCGGCGACCGCCTGAACCACGCCGCGCGAGTGCCCGTGCGCAGTGTCGATGCAGATGACGTCGCAACCCACCGCGAGCAGCGCATCCACGCGCTCGTCGCGATCCGGCCCGACACCGACTGCGGCGCCGCAGCGCAGGCTGCCGCGGTCGTCCTTGGCCGCGAACGGGTGCTGCTGCGCCTTCTCGATGTCCTTGATGGTGATGAGTCCCTTGAGCAACCCCTTGGCATCGACGACCAGCAGCTTCTCGATGCGGTTGCGGTGCAAGAGCTCCTTCGACGCCTCGACGCTGGTCCCCTCCGCCGTGGTGATGAGCTTGCGGGTCATCATCGCGCTCACCGGCTGGTCCAGGTTGCGCTCGAAGCGGATGTCGCGGTTGGTGACGATGCCGACCGGCCGCCCGTCGCTGGCAACCACCGGCAGTCCGGAGATCTCGTGCCGACGCATCAGCTCGACGGCGACTGCCAGCTTGTGGTCGGGGCCGATGGTCACCGGGTTGATGACCACACCGGTCTCCGCCTTCTTGACCTTGCTGACCTCCAACGCCTGCTCCGCGATGGTGAAGTTCTTGTGCACGATCCCGATGCCGCCGTCGCGCGCCATGCAGATGGCGGTCGCGGCCTCGGTGACCGTATCCATGGCCGACGAAACGATGGGGTTCGCCAGCCGAATTGCCGAGGTCAGCTGGGTCCGTACGTCGACATCCTTGGGCAGAACGTCGCTTTCAGCGGGAACCAGCAGTACGTCGTCGAAAGTGAGCGCCTCTCTGAGATGGCCGTCCGGCAACATCACGGGAGATTAGCGACTCACTCCCCGTGCCGCAATCGTGAAAATCGGGCTACTTTTTCGCCGGCGCGCACGACTTGGCGATGGCGTCGGCCTGGGCCTTGGCCTCGGGCTTGACGCCGGGGAGGCCGCGGAACTTCGCCAGCTCGGCCTGCGCCGCGGGGCAGTCGCCCTTGGCCACCAGCGCCTTGACGAGCTCGTAGCGGGCCAGCGGATTGGCCGGATCGAGCGCCACCGCGGCCCGGCATTCCGCGACCGCGCGCGCCGGGTCCTTGGCCTCGAATAGCGTGCGGCAGAGATCGGCAGCGAACGCGCCGTTCTTCGGCTCCAGCTTGCGCGCGCGCTCCTGCGCTGTGATCGACGCAGGAATCTGCCCGCGCTTCAGCTGGACGCGTCCCAGGCGATTCCACGCCAGCGCGAAGTCGGGCTTGAGCTGGGTCGAACGGTCTAGAGCGCGCTGCGCGTCGTCGTACGATTTCTTGTCGGACAGGATCATCCCCAGGTCGGCCCAGGCAACCGCGTCCTTGGGCAGAAGGCGTGTCGCCTCCTGCATCGCCGCGAGCGCACCGTCGACGTCGCCGACCCGCCGCAGCGCCGCGCCCAGATTCAGGCGGTAGCTGCCGTCGGCGGGCCGCAGGCGCACCGCGTCCTTGTAGGCGACGACCGCCTCGGACTTCTTGCCCTGGGCGTCACGCGCGATGCCCAGGTTGTAGTGCGCCTCGGCGTAGCTGGGGTTGGCCTTGATCGCCGCGTCGAGCTCCGTGACCGCGCCTGCGCCGTCACCCTTGGCCTGCAGCAGGGCGCCCAGGTTGTTGTGGGCCTCGGCGAACTCCGCCCGCCGCGCGATGGCATCGCGATAGGCGGCCATCGCGGCCGGCGCGTCCCCCTTCTTCTCGAGCGCGACGCCGCGCAGGTAAGGCGCGCGGGCATCCTTGGGGTCGACCTTGGCCGCCTCGTCGAAGGCCCGCAGCGCGCCCGCGGTGTCGCCCTGGCGAAAGAGCCGCTCGCCCTTGTCGAGAAGGTCGGCGGCGCCACCGCCCTCCCCTGCCCGGGCCGGTGGCACGGCCCCCGTCGGGGACAGGCACAGGAACGCGGGAATGAGGACAAAAACCAACAGACCGGGACGGGGCATGGCCGGCAGCATACATCCTCAAGAGGTCCGTCGATCTGCCGACTCCACCGACGGGAGGGCCATGGACCGCCTATCACTGACTGCCAAGCTGGGGACGCTGATCGCCGTCGCGCTCGCTGGTCTGTTGCTGTTGGGCCTCGTCTCGTACCGCACGCTCGAGGAGGTCAAGGTCAACGGACCGGTCTACGCGCGCATCGTGCAGGCCAAGGACGTCGTCGCCGACATCCTGCCGCCGCCTGAATACATCCTCGAAGCGTACATGGTGTCGCTGCAGATCCTCGACGAGACCGACCCCGCGGTGTTGCGCAAGCTCGTCGAGCGCGGGCGGTCGCTGGCCAAGGACTACGACGACCGACACCAGTTCTGGACCGGCGATCTACCGGCGGGCGAGCTCAAGGACAAGCTGCTGCACGCGTCGTACGACCCGGCGGTGGCCTTCTTCGACGTGCGCGACAAGCGCTTCGTGCCGGCGATGCTCGCGGGCGACGCCGCGCGGGCGCGCGAGATTCTGCGCAAGGAGATGGCGCCGCTCTACGAGAAGCACCGGGCCGCTATCGACGGGGTGGTGGTGCTGTCCAACGAGCGCGGCAAGCAAGACGAGGAGCTGGCGCGCAGCGCGGTCGCGCGCGGCACGGCGCAGGTCGTCGGCCTCGGCCTGGTGCTGAGCCTGATCGTCGTCAGCGTGGGTGTCTTCATCGCGCGCGGCCTGGTGACGCGCATCCGGCGCACCATGAACGTCCTCGAGGCGGTGGCCTCGGGCGATCTCGAGCAGCGCCTCGACGACGCCGGCGCCGACGAGGTGGCGCGCATGGCGGTGGCGCTCAACGCCGCGGTCGCCGAGTCGCGCCAGACCCTGGTCGGCGTTCGCGAATCCGCAGAACGCGAGCGCGAGCGCGCCGCCCGCGTCGAAGAGCGCGTGGCGCGCGTGCTCGAGGGCGTGGCCGCCGCGCAGGAGGGCGACCTCGCCGCCGAGGTCGCGATCGAGGGCGACGACCCGGTCGCACGCCTCGGGGTCGGCATCGGCGCGCTGCTCGATCGCTTCCGCACCGAGATCGCCGAGATCGCCGGCGCCGCCCAGACCCTGGCCGCCGCGTCCGAGGAGCTGACCGCGGTCGCCCGCGAGATGGTGCGCCAGGCCGGCGAGACCTCGACGGTCGCGCAGACCGCCAACGAGCTGTCGGCGCGCATCGCCGGACGCATCCGCGATGTCTCGTCGAACAGCGCCGAGATCGGCCGCAACATCCGCGCTATCGCATCGAGCGCCCAGGAGGCGCGCAAGTCCGCCGCCGACGCCGACACCGTCGCCCAGGCCGCCAACCAGCGCATCGCCGAGCTCGACAAGGCCAGCACCGAGATCAACGAGGTGGTCAAGGTCATCACCAGCATCGCCGAGCAGACGAACTTGCTGGCGCTGAACGCGACCATCGAGGCGGCGCGCGCCGGCGAGGCCGGCAAGGGATTCTCGGTCGTCGCCGGCGAGGTCAAGAACCTGGCCAAGGACACCGCCGACGCCACCAACGACGTCGGCGAGAAGATCGCGACCATCCGCCGCGGCATCGAGGGCGCGGTCGCGGCGATCGGCACCATCGGCGAGACCATCACGCGCATCGCCGAGATCCAGGGCAACGTCGCGTCGGCGGTCGAGAACCAGACCAGCGTGACCCGCGAGATCGACCAGACCGCTTCGGAAGTCTCCGGCGAGAGCGCGACCATCGCCGAGCACTTCGGCCGTGTGGCGGCGTCGGCGGGCGACACCCGGCGCGGCGCCGACCAGATCGACACCGCGGCGGCCGAGGTCGCGCAGATGGCGGTGCGCCTGCAAATGCTGGTGTCGAAGTTCCGGATCGACGGCGCCGGGCGCGCCGATCAACCTTGGGGCAGCGACGCGAGCAACGCCGCGCGCAGCGCCTCGCGCCGCGCGTCGTCGGTGACCTTGGCGCCGGTCGCGTTGTCGCGCACGTAGAAGACGTCGACCACGCGGTTGGCCTCGGTCGCGATCTTCGAGCGGTGGATGTCGAGCCCCTGCGCGAACAGCGTGCGCGTGATCGCGTAGAGCACGCCGGGGCGGTCCTCGGTGATGATCTCGACGACCGTGAAGTTGCGGCTGACGACGTTGTCGATCTTGAGCTCGGTCGGCACCTCGGGCGTCTTCCACGCCGCGACCGAATCGGTGCGCGGTCGCGAAGCCACCAGCGTCTCGACCTTGACCCGCCCCGACAGCACCGCCTCGAGGTCCTCGCGGATCTTGCGCCAGCGCACCTCGTCGGTGACCGCGCGGCCCATGCTGTCGCGCACGCGGAACACGTCGAGCGCCTCGGCCGGCTCGCCCGGCTGCGACGACTCGCGCGAGTAGATCGCGGCGTCGACGACGTCGATGCGGTTGGCGTGCAGCA
This sequence comes from uncultured Pseudomonadota bacterium, assembly GCA_963711305.1. Taxonomy (GTDB): domain Bacteria; phylum Myxococcota_A; class Polyangia; order Fen-1088; family Fen-1088; genus DASRQZ01. The sequence goes on along the minus strand of CAVQDT010000008.1, from coordinate 658,735 downwards.
CGCCGGTGACCTCGGCCAGCAGGCCGGGCACGTCGATCGCCGCCAGCACCATGTCGGTGATGCCCAGGCGCCGCTCGTGGCTGACGTCGATGATCGAGCTCTCGCGCCGCGCGCGACGCGCGCGGATCAGCTGGATGTGCGACGCGATCTTGCGCGCGGTGTTCTCGGCGAAGTAGCGGTCGGGCAGCCCGCGGAACAGGCGCACCAGAGCCTCGTCGTCGGGGTCCTCGCCCAGCATCTTGGCGGCGCGCTTCTGGCGGCGCAGCACGATCTCGGCGCGCTCCGAGCCGAGCAGATCGGGCCCGCGCCGCAGGTAGTTCAGCGTGCGCTGGTACAGCTCGCGCAGCAGCTGCTCTTTCCAGCCGGTCATGTTGTCGGGCGCGACCGACGACAGATCGCAGAACGTGAGCAGATAGAGCGAGCGCAGGTTCTCCTCGTCGCCGCACAGCTGCCCGAAGGTCGCGATCATGTCGAGGTCGTCGAGGTCGCGCCGCTGCGACATCTGCCCCATGACCAGGTGCTGGCGCACCAGGAACTCGGCGCGGCGGATGTCCTCGTCCTCGAGCCCCAGCCGGCGCGCGATGCCGACGGTCAGGTCCGCGCCCTTGTCGCTGTGCGGTTTGCCGTACGGCTTGCCCACGTCGTGGAGCAGCGTGCCCACGACCATGGCGACCGGGCGCTGCACCTCTTGAATGGTCTCGCTCGGCACCGGGAACTCATCGTGCAGCTCGCCGCGCGCGATCGCGTGCAGGCGCGCCACCGCATAGAGCGCGTGCTGGTCGACGGTGTACACGTGATAGATGTCGTGCTGCACGCGGCCGGTCGATGCCTCCCACTCGGGCATGATCCCGGCCAGCAGCCCCAGGTCCTGCATCTCCTCGATGCGCGACGGGTTGGCGCGGTCGGTGGTGTTGCAGAGAAAGTCGATGAAGCGCTGCCCGGTGTCGGGGTCGGCGCGCAGCGCCTCGCCGTTCGAGGCGGCGCGCTCGGCGATCACCTCGCGCGTGCGCAGCGCCAGCGGTACGTCGAGCTCGACGGCCGCCGAGAAGATGCGGATCATCTCCGACGGCTTCTTCTCGAACACCGACTCGTCGACGGTCTCGAGCGCGCCGTCGCGGATCACGAAGCTCGGGTCGCGCTCGGGCGAGGCGCGCAGCACGACCGGCATCGTCGTGCGCCGGTGGTCGTCGCGCAGCGTCGCGCGCTGGAGCAGGCGCTCGGTCTCGCGGCGCACCACCTTGGCGTGCGCGTGGAACTGGTGCATCAACGCCTCGACGGCGGGCGCAACCACGGAGCGAACATCGCCCTCGCTGCCCTTGGCGTCGGGACACAGGCTGGGCGCCACCGCCTCCTGCATCGCGAAGCGCAGCTGGTCCTGGCGGCGCCCCGCCGCGTGGTGGATGGCGATGCGCACGCGCAGCAGCCACTCGCGCGCGGCCTGGAACGCGACCGCGAGGCGCTCGTTCATCACGCCCTTGGCCTGCAGCTCGCGCGGCTCGCTTGTGCCGAAGCGCGCCATCGCCGCCCAGCGCCCCACGCACAGGTCGCGCATGCCGCCCGGTCCGTTCTTGAGATCCGGCTCGAGCAGGAAGATGGTGTCGCCGAAGCGGCTGTGGCGCGCGCGCTGCTCGGCCCGCAGGCGTGCCACGAAGTCCTCGGCGGCGGTGGCGGCGACGCGCGAACGAAACTCGGCCAGGAAGCGGTTGGCCAGCGCCTGGTCGCCGATCATGAAGCGCGCGTCCAGCAGCGCGGTCGCCGCGGCCAGGTCCGACGCCGGTAAGGCCAGCGCTTGATCGAACGAGCGCACGGCGTGGCCGGCGTCGACCTTGGCGTCCCAGAGCGGATACAAGATGGCCTCGGCGAGAACACTCACGTCGCGGCCCGGGCGGTCGGCGCACAGGACCAGAAGGTCGAGATCCGAATACGGGGCGAGCTCGCAGCGCCCGAAGCCGCCGGTGGCCAGGATCGCGACCGGCGTCGGACATTTGACGAGATGTGGGCCGGCCACCGCGTTCACGATCGTGTCGACGTCCGACGACAGCTGCCGTGCGACCGAAATACCGTCCCGTCCCTTGTTCACGGCGTCGCCGGCGCGCCTGCGCGCCGAGGCGAACTGCTGCGCGATCGTCTCGTCCATCTCGGCGCACTCTATCACCCCCAGCCTCAATGATTGACGACGGTCTGCGGGTACGGCACGGTTAGGCATGGCAGAGATCGAGCTGGCGCCGCTTTCACATCGACTCGACGACGACGAGATGAAAACTCTCGCGCGTCTTCTGGAGGAGGCGGGCGCCCCGCGCATCACGAAGACCGACGAGCATTCGATGCACACCATCGCAGCGCGTCTCTCCGAAGAGGCATTGACCGAGTTCCTCGACCGGCTCGACGCGCACGACATCGGCGCCGAGATCTACCTGCCGATCGAGTTCGAGGGACGCGTCGTCGTCGGCGACTATCGGGTCGCGTCGTCACAGCTGCTGCTCGACGTGCTCGAGGAGATGCGCGAGGAGCTGGACGTCGACGCCGAAGAAGAAGACGAGGACGAGGAAGAAGACGAGGACGACGCCGAGGAGGACGAGGGCACAGTCATCGAAGCCCAGCTGCGCCACATCTGGCACCTGGTGGCTGACGGCGCGACCGAGTCGATCGAGAAAGGTATGCCGCTGCACTTGCAGGTCTGAGCGCGAGCGCGCGCTAGGCGCGCATGAACACGTGCGCGGGGATGCCGTCGCGATAGACCGCGCGCAGCTCGACCTTGCGCTCGAGGTCGCGGATCACCGCGGTGCCCACGTCGATACTGTAGAGCTCGTTGATGTTGTGGATCCCCCCGGGCGCGAACACATTGATCTCGAGGATCTTGTCGCCGACGAGGTCGACGCCCACGAAGTAGAGGCCGTCGGCCACCAGGCGCGGGCGCAGGAGATCGCAGACTCGCTGCTCCATCTCCGTGAACTCGGCCGGACGCCGCGCACCACCGACGTGCATGTTGCTGCGGATATCGTCCTTGGGCCGCATGCGCGTGTACGCCGCGACGTGGCCGCCCACGCGGAACGGCGCGCCACCGAGCAGCAGCACGCGCTTGTCGCCCTTGATGACCGCGGGCAGGTACTCCTGCACGATCACGTAGCCGTCACGGCGCACCGTGGAGATCATCTGCTGCAGATTCGCGGTCTGACCGCGCGCCACATAGAAGACGTTTTGGCCCCCGAAACCGGCGAGCGGCTTGATGATCGCCGGACCGTCGAGCTCGCGCAGGAACGAGCGCACGCGCTCGACAGAGCGGGTAATCAAGGTCTTGGGACGCAGCTCAACCGGAAATCCAGCTAAGTACATCTTCGATCCCGCACGGAGCAGCCCGTCGGGGTCGTTGACGACCATCACCCCGTAGTGCTTGAGGCGCCGTCCGAAATCGATCGCGGGATTGAACGTATCCTCGTCTTTGCTGCCCGCATTGGGGTTGTTGCGTAAGAACACCACATCGAAATCAGTAAGCCGCGCCTCTTCGCGGGGCGCGTCTGCCGCATTGATCGCCTTGGCATACGCGACCGCATCACGCAGGCGGCCCGCGCGCGGGCGCACCAAATCCCCGACGATGTCGCTACCTTCCGCCTGCGAGAGCGCGTCGACGGACACGAAAGCGACGTCGTGGCCGCGACGGGATGCGGCGAATGCGAGGTGCAGTGTGGTGTACGTGGGTCGTTGCGTCCGGACGTTATTGACCACGAAGCAGACGCGCATGACGATCCCGCCAGTCGATGTAAGTATAGCTGTGTCTTTGCGGCAATTAATGGCTAAAATCCGACCGCAATGGCAGGGGACACGCTAAGAGGCATCGGCAAGAAAGCGATCGCCGAGGCGCTGGAGGCTGCCGCCGCGGCCGAGCGCGCCAGTGAAACAAACGGCACCGCGCCCCCTTCCGCCTTGGCGGAAGAGCAGGCCCGGCCGGAACGCTCGCTCGATGAGCTACCCAGCGAACGGACTGGCCATCCTGAGGGCGCCACCGCGAATCACTCCGGCAACAACCACGCACTGGCCGCGATGCCGATCTCCACGGCGCCGACCCTGGTGCAGGATGCGGACGCGCCCATGCCCGGCGCGGCGACACTACCCGGCACGAGCACGCTGACGACCGCGGCGACCACGGTGGTTGACGATGCCGCTCCCCTCGGATCAGGGATCTCGGCGTCTCGGTCGGGACCGAACCGCGTTTCGTTCGGGACGATGATCGGGCACGAAATGCACGCCGTGCAGGCCCGCGTCGCCTCGGCTGTCGCCGAAGCCGAAGCGGCGGCGCGCGGAACCGCCCACGGGCACGACGTCCACCTGCCGGCGCACCCCGCGATGGCGGTCGAGCCCGAGACAGCGCTGGTCGTGGCTCCCACGGCTTCTGTCAGCGCCCCCGCGTCTCACGCCGAGTCCGCGAGCGTTTCGTCCGACAACCTCGCGCCCGCGCGCGACTCGCTGAACGAGTTCTCGGGAGGCGACCACGGCTTCTTTTCTACCGAGCCGATCAACGACGAATACGAGCCCGAAAATCCCCGCGGGCGGCTCTACACACGGCTCGCCGTATCGGGCGCCGTGGTCGCGGTGGTGGCGGTCGTCGTGGTCGCGTGGGTGAACTCCCACAGCGCCAGCGAAGAGCCGCCGCCGGTCGAGGTGAAGACGCAGCCGGCGGTCACCGCACCAGCCCCGGTCCGCACGGCAGTCGCCGCCCCCGCCCCGGCGCGCCCGGCCCCGCCGCCCGCGCCGGCCCAGGAGCCGCCAACCAGCACGATTCCTTCATCGATGCCCGAGCGCATCGCGGTGACCACAGCGCCTCCGCACCCGGCCAAGGCTCCGTCTCTCGCGCCCCCGGCTCCGGCGCCGGAGCCCCGACCGGCGGTCCCGGTCGTCGCGGCAGCCGCGAAGGCCGCGCCGATTGCGGCGCCCCCACCCAAGACGGCCCCGGCCGCCGCGCTGCCCGCACCCAAGCCGGTGGCGGTGACCGCAGTGCCCGCGCCCAAGCCGGCGCCGGTCGCTGCTGCGCCCGCGCCCAAACCGGCCCCGGTGGCCGCGGCGCCCGCCCCGGTGCGCGAGCTGCGCACGCCGCCCCCCCCGCCGCAGAAAAAGCCGACCGCCGTCGCGGCCTCGGCGCCCCACCCGCCCGCGCCTCCGGCCCCGCGCGCGGCAGCGCCCGCTTCGCCGCCTCCGCCCACCCCGCGCCCAACGCCGGCGGTCGCCAAGGCGCCGCCGAGCACGACCCCGCGCCCGGTCACGAAGGCGACCCCCGCTCGCGCTTCCAAGGCGCCGGCGCGCGGGAAGCAAAAGTACGATCCCGACGGGACGCTTCCGCTCTCTTTCGAGTAACGGCGCAGGCGCCCGCGAGTCGGAACCTTGCTGGTCCCGGGCCGGCGTGATAGGCCTAGGCCAAAATGCACATTGCGCCGGATCAGATCGATCCCGACGCCGCGAAGGTCGTTCAGAGGCTGAGGCGTTACGATCACGCCGCCTACCTGGTTGGAGGGTGCGTACGTGATTTGCTCCTCGGGCTCAAGCCCAAGGACTTCGACGTCGTCACCAGTGCCACGCCTCAGGAGATCAAGCGGCTCTTTCGAAACTGCCGGATCATCGGACGCCGGTTTCGCCTTGCTCACGTCTTCTTCGGGCCGAAGATCATCGAGACGTCGACCTTTCGCGCGAACCCGCGTGAGGTCGAGGAGGAAGACACCGAGAGCGGCTCCGAGACGGAGAGCGGCGACCTGCTCATTCGCCGCGACAACGTCTTCGGGACGCCGGAGGAGGACGCGCGACGGCGCGACTTCACCATCAACGGGCTCTTCTACGATCTCGAGACCGGCAACGTCATCGACCACGTGGCCGGCCTGGCCGACCTCGAGGCCCGCCTCGTGCGCACGATCGGCGACCCCGACATCCGCTTCCGCGAAGACCCGATCCGCATCTTGCGTGCGGTGAAGTTCGCGGCGCGCTGCGACCTCACCATCGAGCCCGAGACCTACCGGCGCATGATCGAGCACCGGGGCGACATCGCGAAGTGCGCCCAGGCGCGCGTCTCGGAGGAGTTCTACCGCCTCCTGCGCGCGGGCGCCGCCAAGCGCTCGATGGAGCTCCTGCTCGAGTCCGAGCTGCTCGAGCTGCTGGCGCCCGAGCTCTCGCGCGCGCTGCGCGACGACCCGAACGCGGAGCCCGAGACAGACCCCACCCAGCTGGAGGCCGTCCAGCGGCGGCGCGCCCGCCTGTGGGCGTACCTGGCGGCGCTCGACCGCTCGACTGCGCGGCGCACAGTGCCGCCCACCAACAGCCTGCTCCTCGCGGTCCTGATGCTGCCGCCGTTGCGCGATGCCCTCGATCCCGACAGCAGCGGCGTGGGCGACATCGGCCAGCTCGTGTCCCAGTCGATCCAGCCGGTGCTCGAGCGGCTGCGCGCCTCGCGCCGGGACGGCGAGCTGGCGCGGCAGATCCTGCTCGCGATCCGCTACATCCTGCCGTCGAAGAACCCGCGGCGGAAGCGGCCGCGGCTGGCCGGACGCGAGTTCTTCGACGAGGCGCTGCGCCTGTGCGAGATCGTCTCCGAGGCCGAATCGATGGACGCGGCGCTGGCGGGTCAGCCGATCGTCGTCGAGGGCACGGGCAGCGTCGCGGCCGACGGTGCCGCGGCCGGCGACGAGGCGGCCGGTGCGGGCGACGAGGAAGTCGCCGCGCCCGAGCTGGAGTCCGCTGATTCGTTCGATCGCTCCAGCCGGCGGCGGCGCCGCGGCGGCCGTGATCGGCGCGACGAGGCTCCGCGGGCGCGGCCCGACGAGCAGCGCCCGCGCGAGGCCCCACGTCCGGCCGCTGCGACGTTCGCGCCGGCCGGAAACGGCAACGCGCTCAAAGCTCCGACCTCGCTGGACAGCTTGATGGGGGCGACCGCCGCGCTGCTGAAGCCTTCGAAGAAGGCGCCATTCCTGGGCACCGGCGCGTTCGGCGGCCCCTGGTCAATCTCGCGCGACTGATCTTTCCGATCCCCTCGGATCGGAGACCTACGCATACCTCGTCGGGTCCGGAACGCCCGCCGCCTCGAACCCGCGCCTCCGCAACTGGCACGCGTCGCACGCCCCACACGCGGCCCCGTCGGGCGCGGGGTCATAACAGGAATGCGTGAGGCCGTAGTCGACACCCAGCGCCGTCCCGGCGGCGATGATCTCGGCCTTGGACATGCGGATCAGCGGCGCGCGCAGCGTGAGCCCGCGCCCCTCGACGCCGGCCTTGGTGCCGAGGCGGGCAACCTCCTGCATGGCCGCGAGCCACTCGGGCCGACAATCGGGATAGCCCGAGGAATCCAGCACGTTCACGCCGAGCACGATCTCGGTCGAGCCGGTGACCTCGGCGACCGCGACGGCGAAGGCCACGAAGATCGTGTTCCGCGCCGGCACGTACGTGACCGGGATCCCGCTTCCGATCTCGGGCTCGCTGCGTCCCTTGGGCACCGGGATCGCATCGGTGAGCGCCGAACCGCCGATCGCCGCGAGATCGATGTCGATGATGCGGTGACTCGCGGCCCCGAGCGCCGCGGCCACCCGCGCGGCGGCGGCCAGCTCGACGGCGTGGCGCTGGCCGTAGCGAAAGCTGAGCGCATGGCAGCGCCGGCCCTCGGCGCGCACCATCGCGAGCGCCGTCGCCGAGTCGAGGCCACCCGACAAAAGCACGATTGCGCCGTTTGCTTCGTTCATGGGGGCTAGATTAGCCGCGAATGGGGATCACGCGAGAGGACGAAACCGCGGGCGCCACCGAGCACTTCGAAGACGCGGCCCTCTACGATCACGACTATCGCCGGCGGCGCGCCGACATTCAGTTCTACCGGACGCTGGCCGCCGAGCACGGCGGGCCGGTGCTGGATCTCGCGTGCGGTACGGGCCGGCTCATGGTGCCGCTGCTGCGCGACGGGCACACCGTGGTGGGGCTCGACCGCGCGCCGACGATGCTGGCCCGCGCGTCCGAGAAGATCGCGCGCCTGTCGCGGCCCGAACGCGCGCGAGCGTTGCTGATCCGCGCGGATCTACGGCGTTTTGCTTTTCGCGCGCGGTTCGGCTTCGCGGTGGCCGCATTCCACAGCGTGCAACACCTGGTGAGCGATCGCGATCTGCTGGCGTTCATGCGCGCCGCACGCCGCGCGCTGGAGCCGAGCGGCTGGCTGGCGTTCGACGTCTTCGCGCCGGCGCGCAGCTTTCTGGCGCGCGACGAGAACCGGCGCTGGGACCGCACGCCGTTCCGAGATCCCACGACGGGACAACGCCTGATTTACAGCATCAATCATCATCTCGATCGGCGCCGGCGCGCGCTGCTGATGCGGATGTACTACCTGCCAGTCGACGAGCAGGGCCGTGCGACCGGGCCGGAGCACGTGCGACGCCTGTGCCATCGGCAGCTCGCGCGCGGCGAGGTCCGCGCCCTCGTCGAACGCGCGGGGTTGCGCTTGATCGCGCGCTGGTCGGACTTCACCGGCACACCTTTGCGACGCGACAGCGACACCGAGCAACACATCTATCTGGCGCGGCCCAAATAGACGATGACGAGGACGAGGACGTGTCGAAACCGCCTCGCGCGGGCGGATTCATGCGGGATTTTCACGTCGGTGCGTGGGGCGCAGCACCGCGTCGCCCCACGGGGTTGCACTGGGTCGTTGCACGGAGTCGCTAGACGAAGGGCGAGACCATCACCAAACGGCTCGGAATATTTCGGCCAAATTTCTCGATGGATTCGCGAAAAACCGCGGTTCTCCGACGAGATTGCCCGGCTTTTCCGCTGAATTTCGCTTGACAGGGTTGGGCCCCCCGCTACGATGCCGAGGTCTTCTTTCGCACCACTTTCTACACGGAGGGCTGCTCAGATGGCCGAGAAAGTCGCAAAGCTAGGCGTAGCTCGTGAAAAAGATTTCATGTACTACGTGAAGGACGGAGCGGTTTGGAAGGTCCAGCGAAAGCAGCCGGGAGTTCCCAAGGGACGTCCCGAAAAGGTCGCTGACGGGGGTGTCCAGATGGACACGAACTACATCTACTTCGTCGACCGCGACGGAGACATTGCGCGCGCCAAGCGCGCCATCGGCGGTCAGAAACGCAAGAAGACCGCACGCGCGGCCAAGCGCCGCGGCGCCACGAAGAAGGCGCCCGCGAAAAAGGCCTCGAAAGCCAAGGCCAAGGCAAAACCGAAGAGCGCCGGCAAGAAGAGCACGAAGAAGGCCGGCAAGAAAAAGGGACGCCGCTAGCAGCAGTCGCAGCATCCCCCGCAGAGAAGGTTTCCCTCCGTTTTACGAGGCCGCGTCGGATCAACGACGCGGCCTCTTCGTTTTTAACCTCGCGAGCCGCGCGCTACTTCTTGGCGCGCCCTTTGCGCTTGCCGCCCGGCCCGCGCTGTTTCGATCCGGACGTCGCCGGCGCTGACTCCTTGGGCGGATGCCGCCTTCTCCGCTGCCGCCTTCTCGTTCTTGAGCGCGGCGTCGGGCGCCTTGTCCGCCGCGGGCACGCCCGGGCCTGCCGAGAGCAGCTCCTTTTGCGCGGCGCCGCCGTCGGACAGCTCCTCGGGAACGAACCCGAAGCGGTACAGGATCCAGGCGAATCCGATCAACGTCATCACCGCCATCCACATGTACTGCTCGTCGAGCCAGGTCGGCATCTTCAGCCAGCGCCAGACGCCGGTCTCGGGCAGGAAACGCGTCGGCGCCCAGTCGATGAAGCTGGTCGACGCCGTGACCGCGAGCAACATCGCCCCCGCCTCCTTCCGTTTCTCGTAGAGCAGCGCGACGACGATCAGGAACGAGTAGTAGTAACAGGTGAGCTCGACGCCGACCGCGATCATCGTGGCGCTGAGCGCGCACGCGACCCAGGGCTCGGCCCCGCGCACCGCGAACCAGAGCAATGACAGGAAGCCGAGCGCCGCCACTCCGAACAGCACCTTGCGCTCGCGGAACGTGCGCAGCTTCGCGAGCTTCCACGGGCCCCACGGATCGTCCATGCGATCGTTGCGCAGGAACCGCCCCGCCTCCGACGGCGCGTACGCGATCAGCGTGCGCAGCCCCATGTAGTTCGTGAGCGGCGTCGACGTGTGCTTCTCGCTGTTCTGCTTGAAGTGCACGTAGGCCTGGATGCCGCCGGTCTTGACCAGGCTGAGCGGCACCAGCACCGCGACGCCCAGCGCTGCGCCCGCGATGAGCGAGCGATAGCGGCGGATCGATCTTGCGCGTCTTCAGATACTCCTGCACCAGCACCATGAGCGGGCCGATGAAGACGAAGACCGGGAAAACCCGCAGCAGCGTCGTGTACGACGAGGAACACGCCGCCCGCGAAGTACTTCTCCTTGCGAACGCAGCGCGACCCCGCCCGCCAGGTAGAAGAGCCAGTCCCAGCGCAGGTACGCGCCGCCGGTCCAGTAGAACCGCGACGGGAAGTTGGTCGCGAACACGCACAGCGCCACCGCGAGCGTGCGCCAGCCGAACGCCCACCAGATGAGCCCGACCATCCCGAAGGCATAGGCGGGATCGAGCAGCGACAGCAGATCGATCTGCGTGTCGCTCGCCGGCGCCAGGTTGGCCAGCGTCGTGCCCAGGATGGTCCAGACCGGCGTCGCGTTGTAGCCGTGATCGGTCTGCGCCTCTTCCCAGCGCTTCACGCCGTGGCGCGTTGCGGAAGTAGGCGATGTCGCGCTTGAACGACTCCCAGCGCTCGGGCGTGAAGTGCTCCTTGCAGTGCTCGGGGTGGGCCAGGATCTCCGTCGTCGGGCCCATCATGTTGGTGCGCAGGTTCATGATCTTGCGCAGCTCGACGCGACGGCGCAGGCCCGGGTCCTCGGAGTCGGCGACCGACGCGCATTCGTAGAGGCGGTCGTACGACAGCTCGGGGAAGTACTTCGACCCGATGTAGTAGTGATAGGTGTCCCAGACGTGGATGTAGTTGCGGAAGTGGAAGAAGCCGAAGTTCCAGTAGCAGGCGAACGAGATGATCCCGACCGCCATCATCAACCGCCTGCGCAGCTTCGCGTTGTCGTCCGGCGTGTTCTTCGCGCGCAGCGCGATGCCCCACAGGATCAGTCCCATCGCCGGCCAGCGCGAGCAGCATCTCGAAGCGCGCGCTCACGTCGTTGTCGAACCAGTAGAACTTCCACCACGGCACCTCGGGCACGCGCGCCGGCGGCGCGTCGACCTTGCGGAACTGCGGCGGGAACGGCGTGGGCGGGCGGCAGTACGCCGAGAACTCGGAGATCGAATAGAAACCGTCGCCCAGCCCCTCGCCGATGCGCACGAAGCGCACGGTCGTCGGGTTGATGGTCACCGTGCGGCCGCGCAGGCCGTGGCCCTGGACGGTGTCGACCTCGCCGAGCATCTTGAAGCTGCTCGGCCGTTCCGTCGAGCGATCCGAAGATCTTGTAGGTGTCGTTGGCGTCGGCCTGGACGTAGAACGCGCTGACCGACGTCGGCTGCCCGAGGTCGTACGTGACCGACCCGGCCGGCGTGTCGAGGACGATGGCCACCGGCGAATCCCACTGCGCGCCTTCGGGCGCGACCGCTTCGTCCGTGACCAGCCAGAAGTTGCCGCGGAGGTCCTGCCGCTGTGACGGCGCCTTGCGCGCGAGCAGGTTGTCGGTGGTGCAGTCCGGGGTGAAGAGCGCCTCGGCCGCGCGCGCCGACGGAACCAGGGCCAGGACCGCTGCCAGGCCCACAACCACGCCCAAACGCTTTGTATTCAACCGCCACATGGGGCGGGACACTATCAAGACCGGGGCCATTTATGAATGCGAGAGGGCCTGGATGGCGATCGGGCCGCAGTCGACGATAATCGTATGGTGGATGGACCACGCCCCTGCCTGCCCGGCCGAGCTTCCGGAGCTGATCGCCGCGGCCAATCAGGTCTTCCGGCCGGCCGGCGGCGACATGGCGCACGACTATCCCCTGCTGTTCGGGGAGCGCAACCTCGAAAATTTGATGCTGATCCGTGACATCGGTGGCGTGGTTGCGCATGCCGGCCTCTGCCTGCGCCAGGCGTCGCTGCACGGCGTGACGGTCGCGGTCGGCGCGCTCGGGGCCGTGTTCACGCGCGGCGACGTTCGCGGCCGGGGGCTCGGCCGAGCCGTGGTGGGAGCGGCGCTCGACCGCGCACGTGCGACCGGGGCGGCGCTGGCGCTGGTGTCGGGCGACGGCCCGCTGTACCGCCGCCTCGGCTTCACGCCGGCTCCGGCCGCGACCGCCTGGTCTCGCCCCGCGCCGCCCGTGGTCCAATCCGCCCGGGACGCCGCTGCGGAGGCCACCGCCCTGCTCAGCGGGGACGTCCACCTGCGCCCGGCGGTCGAGGCCGACATCCCGCTCCTGGCGCCGGATCCACGACGCCGAACCGGTGCGCTTCGTTCGCGACCCCGCCGACTGGCGCGAGCTGCTGCGCGCGTCGGTGGTCTTTGCCTGGCCCGGCCAGCTCTGGATCGTCACCGCCGCCGGCGCTCCCGCCGGTTACCTGGCGGTCGCCCGGGCGGCGCGGCGGCGCGTGCTCGAGCTCGGGGGCGACCGCGACGCCCTGCTCGCGGCGGCGCCGCGGGTCAGCGACGAGGTCGTGGTCCCCGCCCACGACACCGAGACCGCTCGCGATCTGGCGGCGCTCGCCTGGGAAAACCGAGCGTTTACGCTCCCGGCCGGCCATCAGTGGCTGCAACCACCGCCGCACCCCTTGCCCATCCCCTGGTACGGGCTCAACTACGTTTAGATTCGCGCGTGGGCGCAGGCGGGTCCCCCGCCGGAGCCCTTCGCGGGAGGTTTGGAACCCTTCTGAGGGTTCCAAAGACAAATTCACCGCCGCCCATGCGACACTTCCGCCCAGATGTTCTCGGAGCGCCATCCTAGTTTCAGCCTGACCGGGCCCCGTCACGGCCGGCCCCACCGCGCGCGGGAGGTGCCGTAGCCCATGTCAGCCATTGCCGCGCTGATCGTGACGCTGCTCATCGTCCTGGCCAACGCGTTCTTCGTCGCCGCCGAGTTCGCCTTCGTCAAGATCCGCCCCACCCGCCTGCAGCAGCTGGCCAACCAGGGCAAGCGGCGCGCGCGGCTCTTGATGACGATCACCAGCCAGCTGCCCGCCTATCTGTCGGCGAGCCAGCTCGGCATCACGCTGGCATCGCTGAGCCTGGGCTGGCTCGGCGAGCCCGCGTTCGCCTCGCTGCTGCGCCCGCTGATCGCCAAGCTGGGCGACGTCTCGCCGCGCACGCTGCACACGCTGGCCGCCGCGGTCAGCCTGACCGTGATCACCTTCCTGCACACCGTGCTCGGCGAGCTGGCGCCCAAGGCGCTGGCGATCCAGCTGACCGAGCCGGTCGCGCTCTGGGCCGCCGCGCCGTTTCGCGTGTTCTATACCCTCGCGTTCCCGCTGACCTGGACGCTGAAGGCGGCGGCCGCGCTGGTGCTGAAGGCGCTGCGCCTGCCGCCGGCGTCGGAGGCCGAGATGCTGCACTCGCCCGACGAGCTGCGGCTGGTCATCCAGCACGTGCAGCTCGAGCCGGGCGCGCGCCGCCTCATCGACCGCGTCTTCGACTACACCCACCGCGTCGCGCGCCACGTGATGACGTTGCGGCGCGACGTGGTCACGCTGGAGATGGGGCGCCCGTTCGACGACAACCTGCGCATCGCCGTCGCCAACCAGTACACGCGCTACCCGCTGATCGACCCGGCCAACGACCGCGTCGTCGGCTACGTCCACCTCAAGGACATCGTCGCCGCGCTGGCGTCGGGCCGGCGCCCCGAACGAATGCGCGAACTGGTGCGCGAGCCGATCTACGCGTCGGAGGACACGCGCCTCGAATGGCTGCGGCGCGAGTTCCAGCGGCGGCGCGTGCACATCGCGATCATCCTCGGCAGCGGCCACTCGTTCACCGGCATCGTCACGCTGGAAGACCTGGTCGAGGAGGTCGTCGGCGAGATCCAGGACGAGCAGGACCTGGAGGAGATCCCACCCGTCACGCGCAACGCCGACGGCAGCTTCGAGGCCGACGGGCGCCTGACCCTCGACGTCGCCAAGCGCGATCTCGGCCTGACCTTCCCGCCGGTGCCGCCCGACGTCGAGACGCTGGGCGGCTTCGTGCTGACCCAGCTCGACGAGCTGCCGGTCCCCGGCGACGTCGTCGACGCCGCCGGCTTCCGCCTGACCGTCCTCGAGGTGCGCGACCGCCGCATCCGCCGCCTGCGCGGCACGCCGCTGCCCAAGCCCGAACGACGACGGCGACGGCGACGAGCTAGCCGCGGCGAGTCGCGAGATCGCGTGACACGACTGGCGGCGGGCTCCGCTTGCGCTACCCTTGCGGCCGTGCTGCAAGAGCTGTCGAAACAACTGGGGCTGGGGGCGCTGCTCTCGGAGCTGAAGGACAAGGCCGGTGGCTACGATCTCGTCGACCACTGGCAGCAGGGTGAGTTCCACCACGACGTGGTGCTGCGCGTGCCGGACGCAGCGAAGCTGCCCGGGCCGGTGCTGGTCGTCGCCACCAACTGCAACGGCGGCGTGAAAGAGATCCTCTGCTTCGATGTCGGTGCCGGCGCGAGGCGCGCTGTGGCGCCACCGCTGCCCGGACAACGACGAGTTCGCGGGCGACCTTCCGCCGGTGCTCGGCGAGGTGCGCACGATTCACTGGTTCGATCCGTGCGAGCTGCTCACGCCCGACGCGCGCAGCGAGTACCGCGAGGACGCGCGCGAGCGTCAGCCCGGCGGCGGCTGGCGGCTCAAGGCCGACGGCGACGGTCCTGCCTGCGCTCGCAGCGTTGGCTCTCACCAGAGCTGAGACGGCGATCGCACCCGCGTTTTGGCGCGACGGCGGCTGCGCACTTCTCTCGTCGGTTGGGGTTGACCTCCCGCACCGAGGCGGGCATTGTAGCGCCCTCTCTCACCGCCCAGGTAGCTCAACTGGTAGAGCAACGGACTGAAAATCCGTGTGTAGACAGTTCGACTCTGTCCCTGGGCACAACGAGATCCGCGGGCGCGCCCGCCCCTACCCCCCGCGCCGCGCGCGCACTGCCTTCGCGAGCTCGTCCAGAACCGGCACGGTGTCGTCCCAGCCGAGGCACGCGTCGGTGATGCTCTGGCCGTAGACCAGCGGCTGGCCGGGCGTCAGGTCCTGCCGGCCCTGCACGAGATGGCTCTCGATCATCACGCCAATGATCGCCCGATCGCCGCCCGCGACCTGCGCGCTGACGGCACGAGCGACGACGGGCTGAGCGCGGAAGTCCTTGCGGCTGTTGCCGTGACTACAATCGATCATCAGACGCGGCGTGAGCCCGGCCTTGCGCATCGCGGTCGTCGCGACGGCGACGGCCGCCGTTTCGTAGTTCGGGCCCGCGGCGCCGCCGCGCAGGATGACGTGACAATCGGCGTTGCCCAGCGTGGTCACGATCGCCGCCAGCCCCTGCTCGGTGACGCCCAGGAATCGATGCGGGTGCGCGCTCGCCTTGACCGCGTCGACGGCGCCGTCGATCGAGCCGTGGGTGCCGTTCTTGAATCCGATGGGCATCGACAGACCGGACGCGAGCTCGCGGTGGACCTGACTCTCGACGGTGCGCGCGCCGATCGCGCCCCAGCTGACCGCGTCGGCCACGAACTGCGGCGAGATCGGATCGAGGAATTCCGTCCCGCATGGCGTGCCCTGCGCCGTGAGCTCGGCGAGCAGGCGACGTGCGGCACGCAGGCCGTCGTTGATCTTGAACGAGCCGTCGAGGCCGGGATCGTTGATGAGCCCCTTCCAGCCAACGGTCGTGCGCGGCTTTTCGAAATAGACGCGCATCACCAGGCACAGGTCGGATGCGAGCCGCCGGGCGTGCTCGCGCAGGCGTTCGCCGTAGTCGAGCGCCGCCGCCGCGTCGTGGATCGAGCACGGTCCGACGATGGCCAGCAAGCGATCGTCGGCCCCGCTCAAGATCCGTGAGATCTGCTTCCGGGCCTCCGCGACGGTTCGCACGGAGGCGGCGCGGAGCGGGATCTCCTCGAGCAGGATCGCCGGTGACAGGAGCGGCCGGACGCTCTCGATGCGGAGGTTGCGGGTGTCTTGCATCGCCGCCCATCGTACAGCTCCCGCCGCAAGCGAGCGAGGGCCACGCGCGCTAGCGGCGGCGCGGGCTCGGCCGCACCGTGACCTCTTCACCCGGGATGAAGCCGATGGTGTTTGGCCCCGGCTCGAGCTCGGAGTCGGGGTACCAGTGCCCCACGTCGCGCATCATCCCGAAGCACGACAGAAGGAGGCCGACGATCAGGTTGTGGATCGGGGTCAGCCGGCTCGACGTGGTGGCGAGATTGACGATCCCCACGGCGATCAACCAGGCCCCGAGCCCGACCGTTGCGTGCCGCGCCCACCGAAAGCCTGTGATCGCCGCACACATGCTGAACATCACGGCAATCGCGACGAGCATGCTGTTATCAAGCTGAAACCTGGTGTGCGGCCACAAGAACACCGAGAGGAACAGCCAGAACGCGAGCATTCCACTGATGATCCGTGCCCTCATGGCTTCCTCCTCGGATTGGATCTTAAACCTGAGACCCCTCCACGCATTCGGGTAGGGGGCGGACGAAGCGCTAGAGCCCGATCGCCAGGCCGCCGCCGAGGTGCAGGTAGCGGGTGCCGTCGAAGGTCAGCCCGCTCCCGTAGTCGTGTGCCTGAAATCCCGCCTGGTAGCCAAGATCGACGATCAAGAAGAGGTTCGGCAAGAGCGCGACCTCGGTGCCAACCGAAAGGTCCACCTAGCCGAGCTCGGCGTCGGGGCATTTCCGTTCACGCGGAAGACGGCCTGGGGAGAAAATCCCAGGGAGAGATGGCGGGAGACCGGCGTGTCGACGAACGCAGCGACCGCGACGGCGAAGAATGCGTCGATCGAATCGTCGACATTGGAGGCGGTCCGCGACAGCGTTCCGACCGGCAGAAGCGCGAACATCACGCCGACGAGCGTGGGCCCGAAAGTCGCGGGCGCGCTGGTCTCGCTCGACGCTGCCGGCGCCGTCACCACGGGCGCCGTGACCACCGGGGGTGCCGCAGCCACCGCTGATGAAGGAGCGTGGGGATCGGGCGCGGGAACGATGGTGTTCGCCGGAGTCCCGGTGCTGATCACATCGCTGTCATGCAGATATCCGAAGCGCCCGTCGGGCAACTGCACCCGGCGCCAGGCGCCCTGGGCCTGATCGGCAGCGGGGAAGTGAATGCCCGGGGCGGCGTGCACGATCTCGGGAGCCACCTCGAACGGCGCCGAACGCACCGCGGCCTCCCGCGTGGTGACGACGTCTTGCGCGGCTCGCGCGGAACCGGCCAGCACCAGCCCCGCGCCCATCGCGCACGCAACCGCGATGACGTGCTTCGTCCGACGACCGACGACCCTGCGATTCATGGCGCGCGATATTGGCCCGACGACCGTCCGACGGTCAACGCGCGCTCGGAAAGAGCACCTTCCCGCGCTACGGGGCCTTCGGCACCGCTTTCAGCAAGATACGCGACCGGGAATGCCTGGCGGTACATGTCGGCGAGGATCATCTGCGCGATGGTTCGCGCGCCGACTTCCTGCAGGTGCGTATCGTCGGTGTTGCCGGTCGGGTAGTTCGGGAACTGGCCGGGCGCGAGGTCCATGAACAGCAAGGTGGTCGCCGCCTGACCGATGCGCTGGAAGTAGGTCTTGGTCAACGCGGTCGCGTCGACGAGCGCGACCTTCTTCGCCGCCGCGAGCTGCCGCACCGCCACCGGGTAGTTGCCGTGGGTGTCATTGAGCACGCCGTTGCTCCAGCTGTTGCGGTTGATCGAAGTGAGGAGGATCGGCGTTGCGCCCTTGGCGATGGTGTCGTCGATATAGATCGACAGGTACATCTCGTAGGTAGTGAAGGGATCGGTGAAGCGCAGCGGATCGTCGGTCTTCTCGTCGTTGTGACCGAACTGGATCAGCACGTAGTCGCCGGCGCGAATCGCCGCCTTGATCGGCGTCCAATCGCCTTCGTCGAAGAAGCTCTTCGAGCTGCGGCCCGACAGCGCCTTGTCCTGGATCGTCGCGCACGCGGGCGTGAAATAGTCTTGGAGGGGCTGCGCCCATCCGGTGCGCGGAAAGAGATCAGCGGTGTAGATCGACGCGGTCGAGTCGCCGATGACGTAGACCGTCGGCGTCTTCGACGTGGCGGCGCCCGCGGTGTTGCAGGTCATCGGGCCGACCGACGCGTCGGTGCGCGCGGCATCGACCTTGCCGGCGTCCGCGGCTCCCGTGTCGGCCACGCCGGCGTCGCGCGCTCCGGCGTCGGCGGCAGGCGCGCCGCCCGTGCCCACCGCGCTGCCACCGGTCCCCGGCGTGGTCGGAGCGCCGCCGCTACCGCTCGAACCGGCGCTGCCCCCACTGCCGGGCGCGCCACCGGCGGCGGACGCGCCGCCTGCGCCAGTGACCACGGGCGAGCCTCCCGACCCACTCGTCGAAGGCGAAGGGCCCGGCGATGCGCCGCTGCTGCAGGCAGCCACGCCGCCGAGCGCGGCAAGCGCGAGAGCTGCCCGGATTCGTCCCGGTGTGCGGATCGATGCCATACCAGGTCATGCGCCCGAGGTGCCGATTCGATCACTCTTTCTCGAGGAACCTTCGAGGGTTCCCCTTTCCGTGATCGATCGTGCGGGCTTCGCGCATTGATTGGCGTGAAATCTGCTCTTCGTATCGCGACCAGCCTCGTCATTCTGGCCGCCGGCTGTGGCGGCGGACCATCGGATCAGTCGGGCAGCGGGGGCGCTGCAGGAAGCGGGGAGGCAGCGGGGGGCCGCGCGGGTGGAACCGGGGGCCAGGCCGCCGGCGGCAGTGGGGTCGGGGGCTCCACTGGCGCCGGCGGCGCGGGCGTCGGCGGCAGCGGAAGCGGCGGGAGCGGCAGCGGCGGCGCAACCAGCACCGGTGGCAAGAGCGGCGCGGGCGGAATGACCGCCACCGGCGGCGCGTCGGGCACCGGCGGCGCGCCAGCGACTTGCACCGCGCCTCCCGCGGCGGGCCCGCTCCTGGGCTGGGCCTCGCAGAGCGGCGCGGGCGACGGCGGAACGTCGATCCCGACCACCACCGGCGGCGGCAACGCCACCCCGACCACCGTGACAACGCTGGCCGCGCTCAACACCGCCGCCGGCGGCACCAACCCCGCGGTCATCTACGTGAAAGGCGTGCTCGCGGCCGGCAGCGTGAAGGTCGGCTCGAACAAGACCATCGCCGGCATCTGCGGCGCGGAGCTGCACGGCCACGTCGACATGAGCGGCTCGGTCAACGTCATCTTCCGCAACCTCAAGGTCGTCGGCTTCAACTGCAGCGACAGCCCCGCCGAGTGCCGCGCGGGCGCGGACGCGATCACCGTGGTCAGCGGCGCGCACCACATCTGGTTCGATCACGACGACATCTCCGACGGCTCCGACGGCAACCTCGACATCACCAACGGCTCCGACTTCGATAACGGTGTCGTGGACCAAGTTCTCGTACTCGACCAGGCGCACCGATCCGGTCACCGGCACGACCGGCCACCGCTTCTCGAACCTGATCGGCGCCGCCGACGACCTGCCGATCGACGCCGGCCACCTGAACATCACCTGGCACCACAACTGGTGGGCCGACAACATCGCCGAGCGCATGCCGCGCTCGCGCGACGGCAAGATCCACGTGGTCAACAACCTCTACACCGCGGCCGGCAACGACTACTGCACGAACTCAGGCGATCTCTCGTCGTTGCTGGTCGAGAACAACGTCTACATCGGCGTGAACAATCCGCTGGCAGGAAGACGCCAACGGCAACATGCTGAACCGCGGAACAACGTCTTCACCAACACCACCGGGTCGAGGACGTCCGGCGGCACCGGCTTCACGCCGCCGTACACGCTGACGCCCGACGCGACGGCGAACCTCGAGGCAACCATCCGCAGCCAGGCGGGCCCGCACTAGGCTCGCCGCTCAGAGATCCAGCGCGCGCTCGAGGTGCTTCACGAGCCGGCGGGCGACCATCACGCGCGCGAAGGCCTTGTTGTTCGCGGGCACGATGACCCAGGGGGCGCGGCCGGTGCTGGTGCGGTCGATCATGTCGACGGCGGCCTTCTGGTAGGCGCGCCACTTGTCGCGGTTGCGCCAGTCTTCGGGCGTGATCTTGAAGCGTTTGTGCGCGATCTTTTGCCGCTGCTTGAAGCGGCGCAGCTGCTCCTCGCGATCGATCTGCAGCCAGAACTTCATGACGATCGCGCCCGCGGTCACCAGCTCGTGCTCGAAGTCGTTGATCTCGGCGTAGGCGCGCAGCCAGTCTGCCTCGGCGCAGAAGCGCTCGATGCGCTCGACCAGCACGCGTCCGTACCACGATCGATCGAAGATCGTGACGTGCCTCCAGCGCGGCAGCTGCCGCCAGAAGCGCCAGAGATAAGGGTGGGCCCGCTCGTCATCGCTGGGCGCGGCGATCGGCACCACCTGGAACTGGCGCGGGTCCAGCGCCTCGGTGACGCGGCGGATCGCGCCGCCCTTGCCGGCGGCGTCCATCCCCTCGAATGCCAGCACCAGCGAGCGGCGCGCGAAAGCCTTGTGCCGCGCCAGCTCCGCGAGGCGGCCCTGCCACTTCGCCAGTTGCAGCTCGTACTTCGTCCCCGCCAGCGTCCGGTTCATGTCCAGCGCCGACAGCACCGTGCGATCTTCGGAGACCGGCGCGACCGGCGGCGCGAAGACCCGCTTCTTCACGCTCTTTTCGGCGAGCCGGCGCTCGAGCGACGCCAGCAGCTCGCGACCCACGCGCAGGTAACGGTAGTTGTCGTCGGTGCCGTCGACGATGTTCCACGGCGCCCAAGAAGTGTTGGTCAAGCGCAGCACGTGGCCGGCGACGTCCTGCAGCGCATCGTACGTGCGCGTGCGTTCCCAGGACGTCTTGGTCACGCGCCACGCGGTGCGCGGATCGCTCTCGAGCTTGCGCAGGCGGTGGCGCTGCCCGGACTTCGTCAGGTGCAACCAGAATTTGAGCAGCAGCGCGCCCTCGTTGACCAGCATCGCCTCGAAGCGGTTCATCTCGTCGAGGCGCCGGTCGAGCTCGACGCGCGAGATGTCACCCTCGATGCGCTGGTCGATCGGCGTCGAGTACCAGGAGCCGGCGAACGCGCCGATGCGCCCGTGCGGCGGCAGGGCTCGCCAGTAGCGCCACATGTACGGCCGCTCGCGCTCCTCGTCGGTCGGCGCCGTGAAGGCGAGCGTGCTCAGGTAGCGCGCATCCATCCACTCGTAGAGCTTGGCCAGCGTCTCGCTCTTGCCGGCGCCGTCGACGCCGGAGATCAGCAGCAGCACCGGGAAGCTCGCCTGGTCGTACAGCTGCCGCTGGACGTCGAGGAGCCGCTCGCGCAGGGTCGCCTCCTCCTTGCGAAAGGCCTTCTTGTCGATAGCGTGGCCGACCTCGGCGGACTCGAACATCCCGCCATCGTACCGCGGGTATAGCGTTTATCGACGACCGGCGGCGCGGGTCACCACCGGCGCGAGCGCCGGCAGCACCAAGATCTGGATGACGATGCCCGGCCAGGGCGCGACGAAGAGGCTGCCCACCAGGTGCCCGGCGCCGCGGCCGAGCAGCAGCGCGCCCAGGAAGTGCGCGAGGCGGCCCGCCAGCATCGCCACGACGATCGCGAACAAGCGCGTGCCGTATCGGCCGGGGCGCGTCGAGAACGCGCCCGCGACCACGCCATAGGTGACGAGCTCCAGCCCCAGCGGCAAGAACGCCAGACCGTGGACACGCCCGCCCCAGAGCAGGTCGGAGATCGCCGTCGCGGCGCCGGTCAGCAAGCCGGCGACCGGCCCCAGCGCCAGGCCCGCGAGCAACGGCGGCAGGTGCGCGGGTAAGAAGATCCAGCACCGCCCGCCGATCGCGTGCGCGATGAGCGGCGTGATCGCCCCGGCGATCACCAGCAGCAGCGTCACGGCCGTCCGTCGCGAATGGCTCATGCGGACATGAGAGCACGAACCGCCGACCAACCCCAGAACGACCCGAGCGCCAGCGAGATCAGCCCCGCTGACGCGCTCACGCCGCGCAGCAGGCGCGGGCTCGACCTGGACATGCGCGCGAGCGGCCAGCCGGCGAGGCCGGTCAGGCAGGCCATGCCGATGGCCGCGCCCGCGCCGAAGAGCGCGATGTAGAGCAGGCGCGCCAGCGCGCTCGGCAGGCGCGCGACGACCAGCGCGGTCAGCGCGCCGCTGCCGGCCAGGCCGTGGATCACGCCGACGATCAGTGGCTGCCACGGCGCGCGATCGGTCGCCGGCGATGAAGCACCGGCATCAGCGACCGCTACCGCCGATCTCTCTCGCACCGCGCCGGCGATCGCGCGCGTCCCCAGGGCCACCAGCATCACCGCGACCAGCAGCTCGAACCCCGCGGCCGCGCCCGCCGGGAGGTGCCGGCCAATCAGCGCGAGCACGCAGCCGACCGCGAACAGCGCCAGCGTGTGGCCCACACCCCACAGCGCGCCGACGACCAGCCCGGCCGCCGGGCTGCGGCGGCGCGCCACCAGCAGCGAGACCGCCGCCAGGTGATCCGGCTCCAGCGCGTGGCGCATGCCGAGCAGCACCCCGAGAAGCAACCCGCTGACGAGCGCGACCATCCCCGCCTCCGTCCTTCAGTCGAGAAACAGCGTGGCCATCACCCGCAGCGTCAGCGGATAGGCCGGCGTGTAGCTCACGTCCTCGCAACCGTAAAACCCTCCGCTACCGCCGGGCGCGGGCGCGAGGCGTGCGTTGGTGCCGCAGCGGAACCCGGCGGGAACCGGCGCGCCGACCGCCGGCTCGCTGGGCAGGCGGCTGACCGTCGCGAACTGCGCCGAGCGGAACGTCCGATTCAGCAGGTTCTCGACGTCGAATGCGACGTCGAACCAGCGGTGCCGATAGCCGAGGTGCAGGTCGAATTGCGTGAAGCCGGGCGCGACCAGCGCGCCGTCGTCGGTGGCGGGTCGGTCGCCGATACCGTAGAAGCGCAATCCGCCGCGGACGACGCCGGGGCCGAACGCGTGCCGCCCCGAGAGCCCGCCCGCCCAGGTGCGCTTGGGCGCGAGCGCCAGCCCGCCGCCGTTCTCGCGATCGGTCGTGAACTGCGACTTCGAGAAGGTCACGGCGGCATCGGCCGCCAGCCCGGGCACGAGCTCGTAGCGGCTCTCGAGCTCGATACCACGCCGGTCGGTCGGGCCGCTGACCGCGGTGGTGCCGTCGTCGCCGTTCCAGACCGTCTCGCTGTCGAGGTCGAGCTGCCACACTGCGACCGCCAGATCCCAGCGGCCGAAGAGGCGGGCGCGCGCGCCGAGCTCCTCGCCGATCGCGCGCGCCAGCGGCGTGACCGCCGGCTGCGCGAACACGCCGCGGACGTCGTTGGAGTGAAAACCGTGGCCGTAGTTCGCGTAGAGATCCAGCGCGGCACGCGGCCCGTCGAGCGGCGTCACGATCAGGCTCGCCTTGGGGCTGAGCTGGTGCGCGGCGCCGACCCCGCTCTGGGGCGACGTCGGGTCGGACAACGGCAAGCGGTTGTCGACCGCGAACGACAGCAGATCCGCGCGCGCGCCCAGATCGACGCGCGCCCAGGGCGCCGGCGCGATCTCTTCGTTCAGGTACGCGCCCGCGAAGCTCTCGTGCACGTCGTTGCTGCGCACGGCCCTGACTTGCTGGCGATGCACGGTGTCCCACAGCTCTTCGTGAATGTCGTCGCTGCGCGCATCGCCGCCGATCGTCGTATCGAACGACACCCGTCCTGCGCGGCGAACGACGCGATAGCTGACCTTGGCGCCGTAGAACGTCCGCCGATCGACCTGCTCGATCTCGTCGCCGTCGACCGGGTCGCGCAGATAGAGCGTGAAGTCCGAGAAGAGATTGAAGCGATAGGTCGCGACGTAGGCCAGCGTGCGGAGCTCGCTGCTCTCGTTCGGGCGCAGGCGGTACGCGAGCGCGATCTGGTGGCGCGCGGTGTTGCCGCCCTCGTCGGGGTCGAGCGATCCGAAGCGCGAGATCAACCCCTCTGCCACGGCGCGCGCCGGGATCTGCCCCGACCCGTGCCAGTTGCCGGCGTAGCTCATCTCGGTGACGCTCACGCTGGACGCCGGCGACGGCGCCCAGGCCAGCTTGTTGAACAGCTTGTATCGATCCCAGCCGTCGGGGTTCTCGAACGGCCCGTTGGTGCGGCCGATCTCCGCGGCGAACGTCGCTTTCAGCGGCAAGCCGTCGAGCTTCGGGCTCGCGATCGCCAACCCGCGATAGCCCGCCTGACCGTGTCCGGGCGAGCCGACAAGCCCGGAGGCCACCGAGCTATGCTCGAACTGGTCGCGCGAGACCATGTTCACCGCGCCCGCGGTCGCGAAATCGCCCTGGCTGGCGAAGTACGGACCCTTGGTGATCTCCACGCGCTCGACGACCTCGGGGATGATGAAGTTGGTGTCGGCGAAGCCCTGGCCGTGCGCGTGCGAGACCAGGTTGATCGGCACGCCGTCGATCGAGAGCGCCAGATCGGTGCCGTGGTCGGCGTCGAAACCGCGCAGGAAGTACTGATTGGCCTTGCCGCCGCCTGAGTGCTGAACCATCACCAGACCGGGCGTCACGCGCAGGATGTCCTGCACGCTGCCGATCGGCCGCAGCTGGAAATCGCGGTCCTGCAACGAGAACGAGGACGCGGCGCTGGTCGGCTTCGAGCCGAGCACCAGCGTGGACTGACCAAGGCCCTCCTGAACTGGCGCCGCAACGAATGCTGGCGGCGCAGGGGCAGCAGAGGCTGGTGCGGTCGATGGTGGCGCGGGGGGCGGCTCGGGCGGCAGGTGGAACTCGTAGGTGAACTGCACCGTCGACGGAACGGCGACGCCGCGGCGCTTCGCTGGATCGAACGCGAAGTGGCGCGCCGCCTCGGCCGCCGCTTCGTCGAAGCCGTGCCCGGCCGGGCGGGTGACGCGCACGCCGACCACCGCGCCGGTCACGTCGAGATCGATCTCGAGGCCGACGTTGCCTTCGGCCCGCGCGTCGAGCGCGGCGCGCGGAAAGGGAGCCTCGGGGTGATCGCGCAGCGAGGGCGGCGTCATCGCTTCGGGTTGCGGCGCGGGCGGCGGTTCAGCGGCGGGTGACTGCGCGCGCGCCGAGGTACCCGCGAAAGCACACGAGAACAGGACACCGAAAACCGTAGATCGCCGGGGTAGCATGATTCGTGAAAATCGTGCCCCGCAATAGCACGAGCCTCGGGGATCGCGCGACTCGAAACGACGGGCGCCGGCTCAAGCCCGTCGGGTGCGCTGCGGACGGCGGCCGCGTGGGGCGCGAGACGCGTTGGCATGCTCGTGCTCGTTCTCGTGTTCGTGGGCGTGGGCGGCTTTCGTCTGCGACGGCGACAACCCCGCGATGATCTCTATCCCGCCCTGCTTCACGCCGCGCATTGCCAGGATGCGATCGGCGATCGACTGCAGCTGATCGGATTGGCCGCGCATCACCACGACCTCGAGGCACAGCTCGTGACTCAAGTGCACGTGCAGCGCGGAGCGCACTCCGTCGCCCAGCTCGTGCTGCAGGTCGGTCAGGCGCCGGCTGAGATCGCGGACGTGATGATCGTAGACCAGCGTGAGCGCGCCGACGGCATCGACGCCCTTGGGCTGCTTCGCGCGCCCGACCGCACTGCGCGCCAGGTCGCGCAGCAACTCGGACCGCGTGCAGCCGCGCTCCGCCGCGAGCGCGTCGAGCTGACCGAGCAGCGAACCCTCGATCGCGACGCCGAAACGGACCAGCGGGTCCTTCATCCGGTCAGCGTGAGCAGCGAGAGCCGGATGTGCGGGCGGAGGTGTGACTCTTCGTCGTTGTTGCGATGCTTCTCCGTCCTCGGGAGCAGTGTGTAGAGAATCCAGAACAGGATCGCCATCGCCAGGAGCGTCACGAACGCGAACTCATAGCCCTTGCCGGTGCGCTTTTGCAGGCTGCGGTGGTTGTGATGGTGGTGGCGACGCCGTCGGCGGCGCTGGCCCCGCGAGCCTCGCTCTTCAGGAGGTTCGGTCACTCCCACCGACTCGGACACACCACCACTGACGGCGGACGACGCACCGCCGGATACACTCGAGCCAACCTGACCAGCAACGCCTTTGCTCATCGAGGGAAAGACCAGATTTCGTTTGAAAACTTAGGCTGAACCGGAGTTTCCTTCAATACTCTCCGTATCGAATCGGCCCACCGGGACGGCGATCGACACGGCCATACCGGGCCCCCCGGGAATGTCGTCGCTTGATGGTGGGTTCAGCCTGGGCTAGGCTTCCGCCGGTTTCGGTCCATGATCGGCCTTGTCATATCCGTCGTTTTCTCCGTCCCGGCGTTGGTCGCCGTGCCGGCCGCGTTTCCCAGCGGGTCGGCCGCGGGGTTCACTTGCGATCCTGCCCACGATCCTGCTCCCTCGGCGGCATGCGACCCGGCCCCGGCCGCTGACCGGGATGCGCCCGACGCCGACGGACCGCAGTACGCGACTGAAGCGGTCATCGATTGCCCGACACCGGCCTTGGCGGTGGTCGGCGAGTGCGATGGAACCGTCCGCGACGCTTCGTATCGCGCCTCTCGCGACCCGGAGAGCGAGCGCCTGCCGGGCAGCCTGCGCCCAGCGAGGCGCGACCGCACCGCCGCCGGCGTGCTCGCCGCCTGCGCGGGCGTCCCCGTCGACGCCCGCGACGGCGTGAGCAGCCCCAACCCGACTCAGCCGCTGGCACTATTTGCGCTGCCGGGCCTGCAGACCTTCGCCTCGTCACGCTTCAGCTTCGATTCGCCACCCGCCCTCCCCTCGCGCGGGATCCGGCCGCTCGAGAGACCGCCCAGAGCCTGAGAAGAAGGGGCCTTGGGCCTCGGGCTTCGGGCCTCGGGAAATCCGGAGAGATTCTTTCCGACTCCCGAGGCCTGAAGCCCGAGGCCCGAAGGCCATCACCGCGGTCATCTCGAAGCCGCCCCATCCGGGGCACAGCACACGTTTTTTTACCCACAGTCACCAGGAGTCCCCCCATGAGTAAAGGCACGGTCATCGCATTACTGGTCGTGGTCGGAGGCGGGTCGTACGCCCTGTCCACGATTGCGCACAACAAGGACGGCAGCAGCAACAAAGAAAAGTCGGCAGAGGTTGCCCCCGCCAAGGGCGGTCCGGCCGATCCAGCCGTCGGCGACGTCGAGCGCTTCCGCGTTCCCGTCGAGGGCCCGGTCCGCGGTCCGGAGAACGCGAAGGTCACCATCGTGGCCTTCTCCGACTTCCAGTGTCCGTTCTGCAGCCGCGTGGTCCCCACGATCGAGAAGATCCAGAAGGACTACCCGACGCAGGTCCGACTCTACTTCCGGCACAACCCGCTCCCCTTCCACTCCGACGCGCCGCTCGCGGCCGAGGCGGCGCTGGCCGCGCAGGACCAGGGGAAGTTCTGGGAGATGCACGACAAGCTCTTCACGAACCAGCAGAACATCAAGCGCCAGGACCTCGAGAAGTACGCGGGTGAGCTCGGCCTCGACATGGGCAAGTTCAAGACCGCGCTCGACACGTCGGCGCACAAGAGCCGCATCGACGCCGACATGGCGCTCGGCCGCCAGATCGGCGTGCAGGGCACCCCGAACTTCTTCCTCAACGGCCGCCCGATCACCGGCGCCGTGCCCTACGAGCAGTTCAAGACGGTGGTCGACGACGAGATCGCCCGCGCCGACAAGCTGCTGGCGCGCGGCGTGGCCCCGGGCCAGCTCTACGCGACGTTCATGGCGGGCGCCAAGACCGCTCCGTCGCCCGCGGCGCCAGCCGCGGCCGGCAAGGGTCCGGGCGCAGGCTCCGAGGTCTACAAGGTCGCGGTCGGTGACGCACCGACGCGCGGCGCGCGTCAGCCCAAGGTCACGATCGTCGAGTTCTCCGACTTCCAGTGCCCCTACTGCGGCCGCGTCAACCCGACGCTGGAGAGCGTGCTCAAGGACTACGGCAACGACGTGGAGCTCGCGTTCCGCCACAACCCGCTGCCCTTCCACAACAACGCCATGATCGCCGCCGAGGCCGCCGAGGCCGCGCGCGACCAGGGCAAGTTCTGGCAGATGCACGACAAGCTGTTCGCGAACCAGGGCGCGCTCGATCGCCCGAACCTCGAGAAGTACGCGCAGGAGCTCGGCCTCGACATGGGCAAGTTCAAGAGCGCGCTCGACGGCGAGAAGTACAAGGACCGCATCAAGAAGGACATGGACGACGCCGCCACCTTCGGCGCGCGCGGGACGCCCAACTTCTTCATCAACGGTCACAACTTCCGCGGCGCGCAGCCGCTGGAAGCGTTCAAGAGCGCCATCGACGACGAGATCAAGAAGGCCGACGAGAAGCTGAAGAGCGGCACGCCGCGCGGGCAGCTCGTACGCCGCGCTGACCCAGGAGGGTCTGACGAAGGCGGCGCCGCCACCCCCGCCGCCCGCGCGCCAGGGTGAGCCCGACGCGAACGCGGTCTACCGCGCCGAGGTCAAGGGCGCGCCGGTGAAGGGCGCCAAGGACGCGCTGGTCACGATCGTGCAGTTCAGCGACTACCAGTGCCCGTTCTGCTCGCGCGTCGAGCCGACCATCACCAAGGTCATGGACGAGTACAAGGGCAAGGTCCGCGTCGCCTGGCGCGACCTGCCGCTGCCGTTCCACCCGAACGCGCTGCCGGCGGCGATCGCGGCGCGCGCCGCGGGCGAGCAGGGCAAGTTCTGGGAGATGCACGACAAGATCTTCGCCAACCAGGCGACGATGGACCGCGCCACCTACGAGAAGTACGCGCAGGAGCTGGGCCTGAACATGGGCAAGTTCAAGGCGGCGCTCGAAGCGCAGAAGGGCAAGGCCGACGATCGAGGCCGACGCGGCCGCGGGCGGCAAGATCGGCGCGCGCGGGACGCCGGCCTTCTTCATCAACGGCAAGTTCCTGTCGGGCGCGCAGCCGTTCGAGGCCTTCAAGGCCAAGATCGACGACGAGCTCAAGAACGCCGAGGCGCTGGTGGCCAAGGGAACGCCCAAGGCCAAGGTCTACGACGTCATCATGAAGGACGCGAAGACCGAGATCGCGGCGGCCCCCGCGGCGCGCAGCCGCCGGCGAGGCCGAGAAGACGCCGGATCAGGACCAGACGGTCTACCCGGTCACGCCGGGCAACTCGCAGGCGCGCGGCCCGAAGAACGCGCCGATCACCATGGTGATCTTCTCCGACTTCCAGTGCCCGTTCTGCAAGCGCGTCGAGCCGACGCATCGCCCAGATCGAGAAGGAATACGGCGGCAAGGTCCGTCAGGTGTGGAAGAACTACCCGCTCCCCTTCCACAACAACGCCGAGCCGGCGGCCGAGGCGGCGATGGCCGCGGCGGCGCAGGGCAAGTTCTGGGAGATGCATGACAAGCTGTTCGAGAACAACACCGCGCTCGATCGGCCGAACCTCGAGAAGTACGCGCAGGAGCTCGGGCTCGACATGGCCAAGTTCAAGGCCGACCTCGACGGCAACAAGTACAAGAGCGTGATCGAGGCCGAGACCAAGGAAGGCCAGGCGGTCGGCGTCAACGGCACGCCGGCGGTGTTCATCAACGGGCGCAAGATCAACGGCGCCTACCCGTTCGAGACCTTCAAGAAGATCACCGACGACGAGCTCGCGAAGAAGTAGCGCGGCGGCCACAAGGGCGGCAAGCGCAAGACGTAGCTGCGGGAACTCCGAGCCGGCGCGAAGGGGGACCGCCCCCTTCCGCCGGCGAGCGGTGCAGGCGTAAACTAGCTTGCATGCTCATTGTCATGAAGGCCGGTGCGACCCGCGACGAGGTCGCGGCGGTCGAGGCCCGGATCCGAGAGCTCGGGTTCACGCCCAACGAGATGCCGGGCTCGACACGGGTGGCGATCGGGATCACCGGCAATCAGGGGCCGCTCGACCCCGGGCTGTTCAACGTGATGGGCGGCGTCGCCGAGGCGGTGCCGATCTCGCGGCCGTGGAAGCTGGTGTCGCGCGAGGTGAAGCCCGACGACACCGTCGATCGAGATCGGCGACGGCCAGATCGGCGGCGGGCGCTTCGGCGTGATCGCGGGCCCGTGCGCGGTCGAGAGCCGCGAGCAGATTCGACGCGACGGCGACCGCGGTCAAGAGCGCGGGCGCGCACTTCCTGCGCGGCGGCGCGTTCAAGCCGCGCACGTCGCCCTACGCGTTTCAGGGCATGAAGGAAGAGGGCCTGCAAGCTTGCTCGCCGAGGCGCGCGAGCAGACCGGCCTGCCGATCGTCACCGAGGTGATGGACACGCGCGACGTCGAGCTGGTCGCGCGCTACGCCGACGTCCTGCAGATCGGCGCGCGCAACATGCAGAACTTCTCGCTGCTCGAGGCGGTGGGCGGCGCAGCGCCAGCGCCGTGATGCTCAAGCGCGGGCTGTCGGCGACGATCCAAGAGTTCCTGATGGCGGCGGAGTACATCGTCAAGCAGGGTAACTACAACGTGATCCTGTGCGAGCGCGGCATCCGCACCTTCGAGACGATGACCCGCAACACGCTGGATCTCGGGTCGATCCCGCTCATCAAGCGGCTCACCCACCTGCCGATCATCGTCGACCCGTCGCACGGCACCGGCGATCGGCTGTCGGTGCCGGCGATGGCGCGCGCGGCGGTCGCGCTCGGCGCCGACGGTCTGATGGTCGAGGTTCACCCGAATCCGGAGAAGGCGCTGTCCGACGGACCGCAGTCGCTGACGCCGGCGCAGCTTCGCCACGTTGATGGAGTCGGTGCGCGCGATCGCACCGGTCGTCGGACTGGAGCTTTGACGACGTGAGTACCGAAGCAAAACCGCCGACGCGCCGGCCGCGACTGCGCGCCGCGTCGCTGGCGTCTGGGCGCTGCCGCTGATCCTGACCGTCGCCGGCCTCGGCTTTCTGAGCGTGCGCTTCTTCGAAGCGACGCACGAGGGGATCGCCAACGCGCGCGCCAACGCCTGCCGGGCGATGTCGCCGGATCCGGTGCCCGCGGCGCTGCAGAACCGCGAGGCGCCCGACTTCCAGCTGCCCGACGCGAGCGGCAAGATGGTGTCGCTGAGCTCGCAGCGTCGGCCACCCGGTGCTGGTCAACTTCTGGGCGACCTGGTGCCCGCCCTGCGTCGAGGAAGTGCCGTCGATGGAGGACCTGGCGCGGCGCCTCGAGAAGACCGACATCCGCATGATGGCGGTCAGCGTCGACGACAGCTGGGACGCCGTGCGCCAGTTCTTCGTCAAGGGCACGAAGATGGGCGTGCTGCTCGACCTCGCCAAGAACGTGCCGAAGAGCTTCGGCACCGAGAAGTATCCCGAGAGCTTCATGATCGACGCCAGCGGACACGTGCGCCACTACTTCATCAACAAGCGCGACTGGTCGAAGCCCGAAGCGATCGCCTGCCTCGAGAGCCTGCGATGACCGCCGGCTTGCCCGGCACGGCGTCGGGCTCGGGCGCGGCGTTCACCTCGCCGTTCGGTGCGGCACCAGCGTCCCCGCAGCGACCGCGCGGCATCCCGCCGCTGCCGCTGCTCACGCTGATCAACTTCTTCAACTACCTCGACCGCCAGGTCGTCTACGGGATGACGCCGTTCATCGGCCGCGACGTTCAAGCTGTCAACTTCGCGCAGCTCGGCCTGCTGGCGACGGTGAACCTGCTGGTGTTCGCGGTCGCGTCGCTGGTCGTCGGGACCGATCGCCGACCGCATCGGCCCGCGCAAGGTGATCTTCGCCGGCATCCTGGTCTGGGCGATCGCGACCATCGGCTCGGCGCTGTCGACGTCGTACGCGATGCTGCTGTTCTTCCGCGCGCTGGTCGGCGTCGGCGAGGGCGCCTACGGCCCGAGCGCCAACACGCTGCTGTGCGCGGACGCGCCGCCGGAGAAGCGCGGGCGCGCGCTCGGCATCTACAACGTCGGCATGGCGCTCGGCGGCACCAGCGGCCTGGCGCTGGGCGCGCTCCTGGCGCCAGTCATCGGCTGGCGCGGCGCGTTCTGGATCGCGGGCGGCCCGTCGCTGCTGCTCGCGCTGGCCTCGGCGTTCATCGCGGCGCCGGCACGGCTGCCTCGCCCGACCAAGCCCTGCCGGCGCGCGCCTATCTGCTCTCGCCGACCTACGTCCTGGCGCTCGCGGGCGGCATCCTGGCGACCTTCGGCGCGAGCGCGCTCATCTTCTGGTCGCGCGCACGATGATCCTCGACGAGCGGCACTTCTCGGTCGTCGTCGGCAGCATCTTCATGGCGTTCGTCGGGCATCGGGTGCGGCGTCGGCGGCGTGATCGTCGGCGGCTACGGGGGTGACACGCTCAACCGCCGGCGCCCGCGGCGGGCACGCACTCGCCATCGGGCTCTCGATGCTGATCGCAGATCCCGTTCGGCGTCGGCAGCTTGATCGTCACCAACCACGTCGCGTTCATGGTGCTGACGGCGGTCGCGGTCTTCTTCCTGTCGGTCTACAACGGCCCCTCGGCGGCCATCGTCGACGAGCTCGGGCCGCCGCAGTTCTCGGCGACGTTACAGGCGGTGTTCATGTTCGGCATCCACGTGCTCGGCAACGCGCCGGCGCCGACGGTCATCGGCTGGCTCGCCGACCGCTCGAGCGTCCCGCTCGCCCTGCAGGCTCACCGTCGTCGCCTTCGGCCTCGTCGGGCGTGCTGTTCCTGATCGTCGCGCGGCGCCAGAAGATCGGCGCTTCTGTACCGATCCCGACCCGGCCTCATAATATCGGCGGTATTTCATGTCGACCACGGCTCGCCCCCGACCACCCAGACCTACTACGACCGGTTCTCCGAGACCTACGAGGCCGAGCGCCACCACGGCTACCACCGGCTGATCGACGAGCTGGAGCTCCAGCTCATCCGCCAGTACGGCGCGGGCGCGACGTCTTCGAGGCCGGCTGCGGCACCGGCCTCCTGCTGCGCGAGGCGCAAGCAGGTCGCGCGCTCGGCGGTCGGGCTGGATCTGTCGCGCGGCATGCTGCGCGCCGGCGCGCGACGCGCGGGCTGCGCGTGGTGCAGGGCTCGCTCACCGACGTGCCGCTGCCGTCGGCGTCGGTCGACCTGGTCTACAGCATGAAGGTGCTGGCCCACATCCCGCCCATCGAGCAGGCGATGCTCGAGCTCGCGCGCCTGGTGCGCCCCGGCGGCCACCTGCTGCTCGAGTTCTACAACCCCTACTCGCTGCGCTACCTGGCCAAGCGGGTCGGCGGGCCGGCGCGCATCGCCGACGGCACCACCGATCACGACGTCTTCACCCGCTACGACACCGCGCGAAAGGCGCAGTCGTACCTGCCGCCCGAGCCTCGAGGTGATCGGCGTGCGCGGCGTGCGCATCCTGACGCCGACGTCGAAGGTGTTCGCGTTCCCGCCGGTGGGGCAGCTCTTCAACTGGGCCGAGAACGCCGCCTGCGACCTGCCGCTGCTTGCGGCACCTCGGCGGCTTCCTGATCCTGGTCGCGAGGAAGAAGGCGTGAGCGGAGGGCCGCGATCATGACCGCCGCCGCCGCGCGCGGCAGCATCCTGGTCGTCGACGACGAGCGCTCGATGCGCGAGCTGCTCGCCCTCTTCCTGACCCGCGCCGGCTACACGGTCGAAGCGGTCTCGGGCGGCGGCGAGGCGCGGCGCGCGCTGGCGAAAGCCGAACGCGACCTGGTGATCACCGACCTGCAGATGCCCGACGCCAGCGGGCTCGACGTGCTGGCCGAGTGCAAGGCGGCGCACCCCGACACCCAGGTGATCGTCATGACCGCCTACGCCACCGCCGAGACCGCGATCGCGGCCATGAAGGCCGGCGCCTACGACTACCTGGTCAAGCCGTTCAAGATGGACGAGGTCGGCCTGATCATCGAGCGCGCGTTCGAGAAGCGCCAGCTGGTGCGCCAGAACCTGGCGCTGCGCGACGAGATCAAGGGGCGCTATCGCCTGGATCGCCTGCTGGGCAAGTCGGCGGCGATGCAGCGGGTGTTCGACATGCTCCGCAAGATCGCGCCCGCGCGCACCAGCGTGCTGCTGGTCGGCGAGTCGGGCACCGGCAAGGAGCTGGCGGCGCGCGCGCTGCACGAGCTGTCGCCGCGCGCCGAGCACGCGTTCGTCGCGGTGAACTGCGGCGCGATCCCCGAGACGCTGATCGAATCGGAGCTCTTCGGCCACGTGAAGGGCGCGTTCACCGGCGCCACCGGCGAGAAAGAGGGCCTGTTCGAGGCGGCGCACGGCGGGACGCTGATGCTCGACGAGGTCGCCGAGCTGCCGCTGGCGATGCAGGTCAAGCTGCTGCGCGCGCTTCAAGAGCGGCGCGTGAAGCCGGTGGGCGGCGTCAGCGAGCGCGAGGTCGACGTGCGCGTGGTGGCGGCCACCAACCGCGACCTCGAGACCGAGGTCGAGAAGGGGACGTTCCGCCAGGACCTGTACTACCGGCTGAACGTGATCCAGGTGCGCATGCCGCCGCTGCGCGAGCGGCGCGAGGACGTGCCGCTGCTGGTCGATCACTTCGTGAAGAAGTTCGCCGCCGAGCACGCGCACCCCATCACCGGCGTCGACGCCGACGCGATGGCGGCGCTGACCGCGCACAACTTCCCCGGCAACGTGCGCGAGCTCGAGAACCTGGTCGAGCGCGCGGTGACGCTGGCCACCGACGGGCGCATCACCGCCGACACGCTGCCCGACCTGTCGCGCGCCGATCGCGCCGCGGCCGCGCGCGCCGACCTGCCCGCCGACCGGGTTCGATCTCGAGCGCGAGCTGGAGGCGTTCGAGCGCGGCTTCATCCTCAAGGCGCTCGAGCGCACCGACGGCAACCGCACGCTGGCGGCGCGGCTGCTCGGCGTCTCGTTCCGCTCGCTGCGCTACCGCCTGTCGAAGCTCGGCATCTCGGGCGGCGAGGCCGGCGCGACGGCGAGCCGCGCGACGCCAGCGACGCAGGCGACAAGAAGGGCGAGCCCGCCTCGTGAGCGCGCTCGCGCCCGCACGACGGTCGCCGTCCCATCGCGACCATCCTCCTGATCCTCGCTGCCGCTGCCGCGCTCGTCGCGGTCACGCGCGCGACGCTGCAGCACGCGCTGGCGCTGCGCGCCGGCTGGCCGGCCGAGGACGACACGCTGTCGCTGCCGGGCGCGACCGCGCTGCGCGTGGCCAGCCTGGGCCACACCGAGGCCGCCGCCGATCTGGTGGCGGCGCGCACCAACGTCTACTTCGGCGCGCAGGTCGCGGCGCACGGCGAGAGCCGCTGGCTCGAGCGCTATCTCACCACCGCGCTGGAGCTCGATCCCTCGTTCCACGGTCTCTACAAGCGCGGCGCGACCATGCTGGTCTACACCGGCAAGGACTTCTCCGTCGACGCGCTGCTGGCCGCCGACCGGATCCTCACGCGCGGCGCGCGCGCGTTCCCCAGCGACTGGGAGACTCTGGTTCCAGCTCGGATTCAATCTGCTGTTCGAGATGCCGCGGCTCGCCGGCGAGGACGATCCGCGCGTGCCCGCGTGGCGCCAGCGCGGCGTCGAGGCGCTGCGCCAGGCGACGCTGCTCGACGGCGTTCCGCCCTGGCTGCCCAACCTGGCGGCGCAGATGCTGACCAAGCAGGGCGGCGAGGAGCTGGCGCTGCGCCACCTGGAGCAGACCTACGCCGTCACCAGCGACGAAGCGACGCGCGAGCAGATCCGCCGCAAGCTGGCGTCGCTGCGCGGCACGGCGATCGCCGCCGCGCTCGAGCGCGAGGCGGCCGAGCTGCAGAAGCTCGTCGACGATCGTTACCCCTACGCGCCCGAGGCGTACTCGCTGATCGCGGGGCCGCGCATGGTGCCGACGCAGCCGAACCCGCCGCAACCGCAACGAGGACCGACCCCGTGAGCCTGACCTTCGAGCTGCCGGCGCAGGGCGTGCTGCGCCCCAACGACGCGCACGATCCCCTGCCCTACTACTATCACCCGTGGGTCGGCTGGCTCTATCGCCACCGCCTGCAGATGGGCCTCGACCTGCTGCCGCCGGGCGGCACGCGTGTGCTCGAGGTCGGCGTCGGCAGCGGCGTGCTGGTGCCGACGCTGACCAAGCGCTTCGCCGAGTACACCGGAACCGACCTCACGCTGGCGCCCGGCCTGCCGTCGCTGGTCGCGCCCGGCTGTCAGGCGCGGTTCGCCGCCGCGGATCTCCTGAACGACGACGATCTGCCGGCGGGACACTTCGACGCGATCGTCTGCTTCTCCGTGCTCGAGCACATCGCCGACGCCGACGGCGCGGCGCGCGGCCTGGCGCGCGCGCTGGCGCCGGGCGGAACGCTGGTCACCGGCTACCCGATGGTGAGCGCGCTCATGACCCGCGCGTTCGAGCTCATCGGTTACCGCGGCATCGACGACCATCACGTGAGCCCGCCCGCGCGCATCGCCGCCGCGCTCGCGCGCGTGCTGCGCCCGACCGGCCGCACCGCGTTCCCACCCTACGCACCGGTCCCCGCTGCGCTGTATCAGTGCACCGCGTGGCGCCACGGTTGAGAGGACCTCGGGCGTTTCGTTGATGACGGGGGCCACCCCTCCCCACACTAACGCTCCGACGACCACAAGACGCAACATGATTGAAGCACAGGATGTTTCGGCGACGTAAACGCGAGGCTAAATCTTTTCGTAGCCGCGCGCAGGCGAGCCGGCGAGCGTAGACTGCGGACACTGACGGGGAAACATGAAGAGCGACGGCGATATGACGACAGCAGGCACCAAGCGTCTGATCGACGGGCAGTGGCGCGTCTTCTACGACGGGTACTGGATCAAAGCCTATGACCCGCCCGCGGACACGCTCGCCGCGAAGAAGGCGCTGATCGAAGCGCTGACGCGCCGGCTCTTCAACCACGTCGAGCACGGGCTCAACATCCCCGGCTTCCGCCTCGAAGAGGCGCGCCGCGCCTTCGAGGCCGAGACCGATCCGCAGAAGCAGCGGGTCAAGGGCGCGATGCTCGCCGGCGCGCTGTTCAACCGCGCGACGCAGGTCTTCACCAAGGTCGTCGACATCCAGGCGCTGGGCCTGGAGATCCGCTCCGACAACGCGCTCATGCGCCAGTGCAGCGAGCACCTGCAAGAGGCGCTCGCGCTCGGCAAGATGGTGCTCCACCGCAGCGGCGAGGAAGGCATCGACGAGCTGTGGGGCGAGCCGTTCAAGGCGTTCGCGTTCCCGATCGAAGACTTCTACCGCAGCCGCTACATCAAGATCGCGCAGACCATGCGCGCGATCGACGGCATCGCCGAGGCGATCATCGCGACGTTCGAGGGGCTGGAGATGTTCCGCGGCATCGAGCCGGTCGTGATCGATCTCGCGAACACGGCGCGCGCCAAGTGCGAGACGCTGCACACCGACAACGACATCTTCGACGTGTGGGCGTCGTTCGTCGCGGCGGCGGAGCGCCTGTCCTGTTTTCGCCCGAAGCTGCCGGCCGAGCCGACGCTGGCCGACGAGCACTACGCCTGGCAGGGCCGCGACCTGATCCGCGGCGGCAAGGATCTGATCTCGTTCATCACGCGCGCGCGCGTCCCGATGCCGAAGAGCACGCGCGAGTGGAAAGAGCGCTGCGATCACTACCGCGAGTCGGTCGAGGTCGAGCGCGTCGCCACGTCGCCGCGATCGGCGGCGCGCGCGCGAACGACTCCGGCGTCGCTGCGCGCCGTCGAGAGCGAAGTCAGCTCCGCCAGAGCCGCCGCCACACCGCCCAGATAGCCGCGATCCGCGCCAGCGGATGGCGCCAGGTCTGGCTCTCCTAGCTGGTGAAGCTCCTTCTGCGCCAGCAACTGCGCGCGCACCCCCGTCCCGTCGGTATCCGTCCACCTTCGCTGCGAAACATCGACTCGACCTCCTCGTGACCCCACCGTGTCTTCTGCCCGCCACCCGTTTTTCCGCCACCCTCGATTCCGCCCCTCACGGTCGACTCCTCGATTAAGTTGGATGCAGCTCGCGCTGCATTGATGGACACACAACTAATCCAATCGTGCGACGCAATGCAATG
This sequence comes from uncultured Pseudomonadota bacterium, assembly GCA_963711305.1. Taxonomy (GTDB): domain Bacteria; phylum Myxococcota_A; class Polyangia; order Fen-1088; family Fen-1088; genus DASRQZ01. Next base: position 620,852 of record CAVQDT010000008.1, on the reverse strand, counting down.
CGCCGCGACACGATTTCATCGACCCCGTCAAAGAATTTTCCCGGCGGAAACATCGGGGAAAACGATGGCCGCTATGTACGTTCGATCACGACCAACATGCGGAATCCGATCACGCGGAAGATCGATGGCGGCAGCCGTTTCTCGAAGCTGGTGGAGTGCGTTCCAGACCGCGCCGGGCAACAGCGCGCGGCGCGAGAACCCACCCGAGGCCGGATAGCTCGGCCCGGCGAGCTGCTCGACCGAGACGATCCTCAGCGACGGAAACGCGCGCTCGAACGCCGCGCGCCCGCGACCGAACAACACCGTCGGAATTGCCTGGTTGGAATCGAACGGATCTTTTTCGGCGAGCATCCCGTGCGATTGATCGGCCAGCGGATCGACCGAGAGATCGACCGGCTCCTCGTGCAGGAACTTGTAGACCGGGTACGAGAGCGGGCTGATGAGCGGCTCGCACAGCACGATGCGGCCCGACGGGCGCAGCACGCGCACCGCCTCGTCGAAGAACCGGCGCGGCGACGACAGGTGGTGGAGCACGTCGAACAGCACCAGCGCGCCGATGCTGGCGTCGGCGCCGCCGATGGCGTCGGCGCTGAGCTCGCGATCGTGCCAGGGCGCGGCGACGACGTCGGTCAGCTCCAGAGCGGGAATGAACTCGCGCGCGAACCCGGGACCAGACCCGAGCTCGATGCGCGGGCCCAGCGCCGGCGGCGGCAGCGCGGCGCCGATGCGGCCGTACCACTCGGCGTAGAGTGTGCGCAGAGCGGGGTTCTCGTCCCACGCCTCGCGGTGGCGGCGAAACCGCTCCAGCGTGCGTTCGCGCTGCTCGGAGGTCGGCACGGCTGGCTCAGACGAACTTGAGCTTGCGTGCCGCCACGGCGGACATGCGCAGCAGCAAGAGGCCGTGCTTCCAGCGCGAGATGTTGGTCTCGCCGTAGGTGCGATCGCGATAGCGCACCGGGATCTCCGCGATCTTCAAATTGAGGCGCGCGGCCCCGAAGATGAGATCGAAGTCGCCGAACGGATCGAAGTCGCCGAAGTACTTGCGCGCGGCGGCGATGCGCTCGTAGTCGGCGCGCCACAGCACCTTGGTTCCGCACAGCGTGTCCTTGATCGGCTGCTGCAACAGATACGTGAACAGTTGCGAGAAGGCGACGTTGCCGATCTTGTTGAAGAAGCGCATCGCGCCCGGCTCCATCGGGTAGACCAGACGCGTCCCCTGCACGAAGTCGGCGTGTCCGCGCGCGGCGACGTCGAAGAACTCGGGCAGGTCCTCGGGCGGCACGGTCAGGTCGGCATCGAGAATCATCAGCAGATCACCCGACGCCTTGGAGAAGCCGAGCCGGACCGCGTCGCCCTTGCCCTTGCCGGTCTGCTGGAACGCGCGCAGCGTGAGCGGTCCGCGGTAGCGAGCGATGGCCGACTGGATCGTCTCCCAGGTGCCGTCCGACGAGCCACCCTCGACGAAGATCAGCTCGGTGCCGCTGCCCATCACCGGCGTGCGATCGATCGCCGCCTGCACGTTGCCCGCCTCGTTGCGACTGGGCACGACCACGCTGACGCTCGCGCGCCGCTGCGGCGGGGGCGTCGCGGGGACCCCGCGGTCGCGGAGGACGTACACGCGGTAGAGCGACAGCCGCGTCAGGCCCGGCACTCGCACCAGGTAGCGGTTGAGCAGCGACGACGCGCCCGGCACCTCGAGCGGCAGGATCAGCCGGTCCTCGTAGCGCACGACCTCGAGACCGGTGATGTCGAACAGGTTCTTGAAGTCGCTGTCGGAGAGCCAGTTCGAGGTCGGCGCCGGCCGCTTCCAGCCGGCGAGCTCGGCCATGCGGGTCGGCACCTCCCACATGTAATTGAACGCGGTCAGGTAGATGCGCCCGCCCGGCGCCAGCCGGCGGCGCAGGCCGGCGAGCAGCGCGCGGATATCGAGCACGCTGTGGCAGAGACGGTCGCAGATGATCGCGTCCCACGCACGTGGTCTGTGTCCCCGGCCCCAGCACCGGATCCGGCGCGCAGGCGTCGTCGACGTCGAACGCGATGCCCGGATGACGCGCGCGCGCGCGGTCGACCATCTCGGGCAGAAAGTCGATCCCCTTGCGTACGCCGTTGGGCAGCGACGGCCAGCAGATCGCCGAGCCCGCAGCCCGCCTCCAGCACGGTCGCATCCGCGGGAATGAGCCGCGCCAGCGCCGACTGGAGATCCCGGTCCATGAAGTCGCGCGCCGCCGGGTGAGGCGGCGGCTCCTCGGCGCGCAGGAAGAAGTCGCGCCACGCCGCCATCAGCGCATCGGAGCGCGACGGCGGCTGAATGGTCGTCGCGTCGGCCTCGCCCGGCCGCTCGCGTTCACTGGCGTTGTTGTTCACGTCGATCGACCTGGACACTACTCGGGCTGCTCGGTCTCCAGCGTGAACGACTGCTTGAACTTCTGTCCCGCGCGCACGCTGATGGTCTCGGTGTGGTCGATCTGCAGATCAGGCCGCTTGAAGCTGATCTTGTGCCTGCCGCACGGGACCTTGTAGTCGGCGAACGGCGTGTGCTTGGTGGTGTTGCGGCCGTCGATCCAGACCTCGGACCAGGGGCGCGAGCCGATGGTGATGCTGCAATCGCCCCCCTCGGACGCCGCGCCGGCCGAATCCGAGCTGTCGTCGCCGCTATCGGTGCCATCGGACGCCGCGACGGTGTCGCGCGGCTTCTTTCCGCCCCGCTTCCTCGACGTGTCCAGCGGCGGCGGCTCGGTCGGGGTTCGCCAATGCGCTGGGAGTGCGAGGCCGCGCCGCGGAGCCCGTCGACATCGTGTGCGTGACCTCGGGCTTCGGTTCGGGCTTGGGCTCGGGACGCGCCTCGGGGCGCGCGCGCGCCTGGCGCGACCTTGACCACTTCGACGGTCGGCACCAGCGTGGCGTGAACCTTCTGGATCGCGCCAGCCTCGAGATCGATGTCCTGGCGCCACGGCTTGAACCGGTTCTCGCCCTTGATCTCCAGCACGTGGTGGCCGGCGGGGATGCGGTACGCGCGGAAGTCGGTGCGTGCCTGCTCGCCGGTCGGGCCCTTGATCGGCACGCCGTCGAACCAGACCAGGCCACCCGGCGGCTCGCTGGTCAGCTCGAAGCCGGCGTCGGGCGAAGCCTCGAGCGTGATCGCGAAGCGCGCCTGCTGGCCGGCGCGCAGCTCGACGTTCTGGTCATTGCGCAGGTAGCCGTCGCGCGTGACCGACACCATGTAGGTGCCCGGCGGCTTCTCGATGGTGATCGGCGAGTGGTCGCCGACCTTGACGTTGTCGATCGACACCGTCGCGTCGGCCGGCACCACGGTCAGCTGCAAGCTGCCCGGCCGGTTCATCGACCACCAGTACCAGAAGCCGCTGCCACCGATGATCAGCACCGCCGCCGCGGTGAGCGCGGCGTAGATGCCGGCGCGCGACGGCCGCAGCGGGCGGTGCGCCTCGCCGAGCGGCGCCGCGATCCCCGACGACGACACCGACGGCATCATCGGCGGCCCGCCTGGCACGCCGAAGCCGCCCTGCGGCGACTGCGTCGAATATGGCGGGGGCAGCGTCAGCCGCGGCGACGACGGCCGCGTGATACCGGTACCGCCGGGCGCCGGCATCGCGGGCGGCGTCATCGGGTTGTTGGTCGGGATGCCGACCAGCGTGGCCTTGGCCAGGGGCGGCACGCGGCCGCTCGGACCGGTGGGCCGCGCGGCGCGGGCGGTGTGTCCGGCCGCGGCAGGCGATTGTGGCGTCCTCCCGCGCGGCGGCTCGAGCACCGGCGGCGGCGTCACCAGGTGCTCGGGCGCGGTCGCCGCCCGCAGCATGTCGGGCGGCGGCTCGCTCGCGACGGTGCGATCGCCGTCCTCCTGGAAGAACAGCTGCTGCGAATCGATTCTGGGCGCCGACTCCGCCGGCGAGCCCCCGTGGTCCTTGTCGAAGATCTGGGTGTCCAGCTCCTCGTCGTCCCAGCCCATCTGCCCGGGCGAGATGTCCTTGAACCCGCCCGCCGGCGGGGCGGGAGGGGTCGGCGCGCGCGGCAGCGGCGCGGGCGCTCCCATCGACGCGACCGCGCGCTTCGACGACGGCGCCGGGACCTCAGCCTCGGCCGCGGGCGGCGCCGCGACCTGGCGGTACGCCTCGAGCTTGACGTTGTCCTCTTCGATCTCGACCGCGAAGTTCTTCTTCATCCACGCCGCGAGATCCTTGCGCGAGTAGATCTCACCGACGGAGTAGAGGAACGCCTGCAGGTCGTCGTGCAGGTCGATCGCGTTCTGGTAGCGGTCCTCGGGATCCTTGGCCAGCGCCTTGAGCGCGATGCGCTCGAGCTCGGGCGGGATCTTCCGGTTGTACGACGACGGCGGAAGGATCTCGACGTTGCGCACCTTCTCCAGCGTGGAGAAGTCGCTCTCGCCGACGAAGAGCCGCTCGCTGGTCAGCAGCTCGTAGAGCACGATGCCGACCGCGAACACGTCGCTGCGCCGATCGATCGGTAACCCGCGCACCTGCTCGGGCGACATGTACCCGAACTTGCCCTTGAGAATGCCGGCCTGGGTCTTCGACGCCTTGCCCGCCGCCTTGGCGATGCCGAAGTCGATGAGCTTGATCTCGCCCTCGTAGCCGATGAGCACGTTCTGCGGCGAGATGTCGCGGTGGATGAGGTGCAGCTCGCGCCCCTGCCCGTCGCGCTTGTTGTGGGCGTAGTCGAGCCCCTCGCAGACCTGCATCACGATGTACGCCGACTGCGAGATCGGCATGACCTCGCCGCGCTGGCGGCTGCGATCGAAGATCGATCTCAGATCTTTGCCGTTCACGAACTCGAGCGCGATGAAGAAGCTGTCCTCGACCTTACCCAGATCGAAGATCTGCGCGATGTTCGCGTGCTGGAGCTGGACCGAGATCTTCGCCTCGTCGATGAACATCGCGATGAACTCTTCGTCCTCCGCGATGTTCGGCAGGATGCGCTTCACTGCCACGAGGCGCTCGAAGCCCTCGACACCAAACGCCTTCGCCTTGAATACCTCCGCCATCCCCCCGACGTTGATGCGCTCGAGGAGATAGTACTTGCCGAAGGGAATGGGCTTTTTCAGCGCGGCGATGCGACCCTCTTTTCGGCCCCCTCACAGCCGAAGCCGAGGAAAAGCCGATCTATTTATCCGGTCAGGCGCGCGACAAAGTCAAATGGATTATGGGCCGCTGTAGGGAATTGGACGCGGAAGAAATCAGGCGTGAGCTTCCGCGCCCTTCAGCGCGATTTTCTTCGCATTCTGCTGGCTGCGCGCCTCGTCGTCCAGGAAGGCGAGCGTGGCGCCGGCTGCCGCGAAGGGGGGCGCCACCACGAACGCCAGCGGCACGAGATAGAGGACGGTCGCCCCGAGCCCGTACCCGATCGTCAGGCCGAGATGGCGCGCCAGGTACCCCCACTTCGCCCGGAACCCCAGGTTCCGGCGTGACAGCGGGTAGTCCAGGCCATCGTAAGCCATGAACAATGCGCCCAGAGCGACTCCGCCCAGGCTACCGAGGCCGCCGGTCGCGGCGGTGAGCGCCAGCCCCACCACGAGCGCGATCACGTAGAGCAACGCCTTGAGCAGGCCGTGCAGCAGCGCCTTTCCCGTCGATGCGAAAAACGGGGCCTTGGGAGCAGAGCCGCGGACCTTGATCTCGACCTTTTCGGACAGGCGGTCGTTGAAGACCGCGCCCAGGATCGGGTGGACCGCGATGAAGAGGATGATGCCGCCCAGCATCGTGACCACGACCAGGAAGATCCAACCGAGAACCGGCGACTTGGTCACGGTCTGCGACAGCTCCTGATGCCAGTACCCGGCCGCCGCCCAGAGTGCCCCGACCGCGAGCGCGATGTTCAGGATGAGGGGGACCAGGAGATAGCGCCAGAGCCGTTGCCGCGCCACGTAGAGCCCGCCGCGAAACGGAGCCAGGAAGCCGTTGATGAGGCCACGGAAGAAACCCACGGGCGCAGATTCTACACCCACGCAACCGGCGGTGCGGCCCGACCGATATCTGGACGGATACGTCGTCCGCGAGACGCTCCCAGGAGAACCCCCGATGATTACGCCCCCACCGAACCCGGCCGGCATGCAGCCGCGCCGCCCGCCCTGGCTCCACGGTCTTTCCGGCAGTCGTGTTAAGGTCCGCGGAGGGCGTCGATGAAAGTCAGCGGACCAAATTCGGGGCCGGGCGTCGGGGCTCCCGACGCGGCAGCCGGCGCGGGGCCGGACGAGGCGGCGGGAGCGGTCGGCGGCTCGGCCAAGACCGACGCCACGGGCGGAATCCAGCGCACGGAGGATGCCGGGCCGTGCCTTCGCCGAGAAGCTCGCGGCGGCCGGGACCCCGCCCGGCGCCGACCGCCACGGCGACGACGGCGCGGCCGGCCGAGCTGAACGCGACCGCGGCGATCGCCGGCGACCTGGACGCCGGTCGGCTGAGCCCGGCGGCGGCGGTCGACCGGATCCTGGAACAGGTGCTGGCGCAGCAGGTCGGCGCCGACGCCCCGCCGGCCGTGCGCGAGCGGGTGCGCGCGGCGCTGCAGGACGCGCTGGAGAACGACCCCCTGCTAGCGGAACAGCTGCGCCGCCTGGGCGCCTGAGCGGAAGCGCCAGGACGCCAGGAAGAACTCAGATCGTCCGGATCCGGACTCTTGATAGTCCGAATCCCCTGGCGTCCTGGCGCTTCTCAGTACGTCAGCCAGCGGGCGTTGCCGCGGCGTCCTCGGCGGCGGTGCCGCGAGCCGCGCTTCGACTGCAGCGCCTCGCGCACGCGCGGCGGCAGGAAGAGCGCGTCGGTGTCGAACTCGGCGAGGGCCTCGATCAGCATCGCGGCGCGATCGGCGACCGGCGTGCGGCGATCGATGATCACCGTCCACTGGCCCTTGATCTTGCACAGACCGCCCGCGCCGGCGGCGGCGCCGGTCATGGTCTCGTAACGAACACGAACGCCCACCTGGGTGGCGACCTGCTCCAGAGCTTCGGTCATCTGTTCGGGTTTCATACGCCTCTCTTTCTACCCGGTTCCCGGCCGCTCGGGAAGCTTTCCCTGAGTCAGGCGCGGCGCCGGGGACTCGGTGTCGGTCTCCTTGGCCGAGCGATCGAGATCGATGATCTGCGCGCCGCCCACGTACGACTTGGTCTCGTAGCGGGTCAGGCTGCCGAGCTGGCGCACGATCGCGGCCATGCGCTCCGCCTCGTTGAGGATCGTCTCGACGATGCGCAGGTGCTGATCCCCGGCCGGCATCTTGCGCACCAGCATCTGCGCGTAGCCCATGACCGAGGTGAGCGGCTGGTTCAGCTCGTGCGCCGCCGCGCCCGCGAGCTCGATCGCGACCGTCTGCTTCTCGGTGACCGCGAGCCGTTCCTGCGCCGACGCCAGGCGCTCTTCCATGCGGATGCGCTCGCGCAGATCGGAGAAGATGCCGACGGTGGCGATCTCGCGGCCGGCGTCGTCGAACACCAGCGCCGCCGAGATCGAGACCGGCACGGTCTCGCCGGCTCGCGGTGACGAGGTCGCGGCGCACCGGCTCGAGGCGCCCGCCACCGCCGTGCTCGGCGGACCGGATGAGGCGCATCACCTCCTGCGCGACGCCGGGCGCGTAGAGATCCTTGACCGACATCTTGCCGACGATGTCGATGCCGCGGTAGCCGCAGATGCGCTCGGCGCCTTGATTGAAGAGCAGGATGTTGCCGCGCAGATCGGCGGCGATGATGCCGTCGACGGCCGAGTTCAGGATGCGCTCGAGGAACTCGGTCGTGCGGCGCAGCTCGTGCTCCAGGTCGCGCGCGATGGTGACGTCGCGGAAGGCGAAGATCGCGGCCTCCTGCTCCGAGAGGATGCCGATCGACGCGACCGAGACGACGATGGTGTCGCCCGAGGTCGTCACCAGCTCGAGGTCGAAGTTGTCGACCGGCTCGTTGCGAATCGAACGGCGAATCGCATCGGCGAGCAACGCCCGGTGCGAGATCGGGACGATCTGCGCCAGCGGACGCCCCGACAGGCCGTCGCGCGCGTAGCCGGTCACCTCCTGCGCGGCGCGGTTCAGGTAGAGCACGCGCCCGCCGGCGTCGAGCACCAGGATGCCGTCCGAGGCGCTGTCGATGAACGCGCGGTAACGCTCGATGGCGCGCACCTGGCGCTCCTGCTGGAAGTCGGAGAGCGTGATCTGGCGCGTGCGCTCGCGGATCGGGTCGAGCGCGCGTGCCCCACGCAGCACCATGCCGATGATCGCCGCCGCCAGCTTGCCGGCGCGCACCGTCGCCACCGGGATGCGGCTGACCGGCAGGTTGGGAAAGCGCACCAGCAGCGCGCCGACCGGCTTGCGGCCGACGATCATCGGAAAGACCACGGTCGTCTCGGCAGCGAGCGGCGTCGCGAACCCGCTGCCGGTCGACGTCATCTCGCCGGTCTCGAACGCGCTGCGGATGTGCGGGTACTGCGCCAGCGGCAGGCGCACGCGGCCGGTCTCGGTCTCGTCGCTGTCGGCGACGATGTAGACGCTGTCGACGTCGGCGACCACCGCCAGGATCGTCACCGACGACGCCTCGAGCGCGTGGGCGACGTGCTCGGCCACCGCCTGCAGCTGGCTCGCGCCGGTGCCGATCGCCAGGACCTGGGCCACCTTGGCCAGGTCCTCGTCGATGCGCTGCTGGGCGGCGTCGACGGTCATGCATGTCGCTTTCTTTGTTTCCGGGCACCCGCGGACGGGTTCCCGGAACGTCCGGCGGTCTTGGACGCTTGCGGCGAAAGCAGCGCGCGGCTCGCGGCCGCGGCGGCGCTCATCACCTCGCGCACCGACGCGCCGGTCGCGGCGGCGCGGCGGCGGCAGTCCTCGAACTCGGGCTGCGCGCCGATCACCTCGCCGCCGGCCGCGCCGACCTTGACCCGCACGGTGCCGTACGCGGTGTCGACGTCGACCAGCGAGCGCGCGAGCACCGTGCGCTCGACCGCGTAGCGCCGCACGCCGATCGTGGTCGAGCAGCGAAAGAAGGCGCGCTCGACCGCAGCGACCGCCGCGGGCGCCGCCATCGCCGAGACCGTGATCGCGGGACGCCCTTTTTTCATGAGGATCGGCGTCGACCAGACATCGACGGCGCCGGCAGCCAGCACCGCCTCGAACAGCGGCGCGACCAGCTCCGGGCTCATGTCGTCGATGTTCGCCTCGACGATCGTGACCGCGCCCGCGGGCGTCTCCTCGACCCGGCCGAGCGGCTCGCCGACCAGCACGCGCAACACATTGGGCCGATCGGCGAGCTCGCGCGTGCCCGCGCCGTAGCCGATCGCGCGCACGCGCATCGGCGGCGGCGGCCCGAACGCGTCCACGGTCGCCGCCAGGATCGCCGCGCCGGTCGGCGTGGTCAGCTCCCCCTGCCCTTCATTCAAGATCGGGAATCCCGCGCAGAAGCTCGGCGGTCGCCGGCGCCGGCACCATCACCCGCCCGTGTGCGGTGCGCGCGTGCCCCGTGCCCACCACCGGAGGCGCCGACCCGATCGACGCGGGCGCGAGCCAGGCAATCGCGGCCGCCGCGCCGACGACATCCGCGATCGAGTCGAACGCGCCGACCTCGTGAAACGTCACGCGCATCGACCGAGGTGCCGTGAAGCGCCGCTTCGACCTCGGCGATGCGCGCAAAGATATCCGACGCGAGCGCGCGCACCTCCCGATCCAGTGAGGCCCGGCGAAGAAGCCGCCGGATCTCCGAGTAGTTCCGGTGAGCGTGCTCGTGGGCGTGATCGTGCTCGTGGGCGTGCTGCGTGGGCGTGCTCGTGGGCGTGCGGCGTGGCGCGGACTTGCCGTTCATCCCCGGGTACGTGACCACGAAGCCTCGGCCCACGAAGGCGCCTCGCTGGCGGGTCTCGAAGCGCGTGCGAAGGCCCGCGACGCCCATGCTCGCGATCGCCTTCGTCACGACCTGGGCCGGCACGCCCGCGTCGACCAGCGCCGCCACCGTCATGTCTCCGGCGATCCCGGACGTCGGCTCCAGGTGCAGGTGCTGGCCGCGCAGGTCACGACCATTCGCCGCGCCACGCTTCACTGATCCCGCTTTCGGTTGATCATCGCCGCCATCTGGCCGGCGCCGAAGCCGTTGTCGATGTTGACCACCGCGACGCCAGCCGCGCACGAGTTCAGCATCGACAGCAGCGCCGCGATGCCGCCCAGGCTCGCGCCGTAGCCGACGCTGGTCGGCACCGCGATCGTCGGCCGCGCGAACAGGCCGCCGACCACGCTGGGCAGCGCGCCCTCCATGCCGGCGGCGACCACGATCACCTCGGCGGTCTCGAGCTTCTCGCGATAGACCATCAATCGGTGAATCCCGGCGACGCCGACGTCGAAGATGCGCTCGACGCGGTTGCCGGCCAGCTCGGCGGTCAGCGCCGCCTCCTCGGCGACCGGCACGTCGGCGGTCCCCGCGCTCAGCACCGCGATCAGGCCGCGCCCGCGATCCGGCGCCGGCATCGGGCCGACCACCACCGCGCGCGGCACCGGCAGGTAGCGCGCCTCGGGCACCGCCGCCACGACGATCGCCGCCGCCTCCGCCGACACGCGCGACGCCATGACCGTCGAGCCGCCGCGCCGGAGCTCGATCAGGATCGCCGCGATCTGCTCGGGCGTCTTCCCCTGCCCCAGCACCACCTCCGGGAAACCGGTGCGCAGGTGGCGATGCGTGTCGGCGTGCGCGAAGCCCATCGCCGCGAAACCGGCCGCGTGGAGCGGCGCCTCGCGCAGCTCGCGCATCGCCTCGTCCACCGACGTCTGGCGCGCCTCGACTGCCTGCAGGAGAGCCTTGAGTCGATCGGGATCCATCGACCCCACACCTTACCATCACGATCCGCGGGCGTCCGGCGTGTTAAGCTGCCGCCCCATGGCAAATCCGACCGCGCTCCTCAGCACCTCCCTCGGTGACGTCAAGATCGAGCTCTTCACCGACAAGATGCCGATCACCGCCGGAAACTTCATCAAGCTCGCCAAGAGCGGCTTCTATGACGGGCTGCATTTCCACCGCGTCATCGACAAGTTCATGGTCCAGTTCGGCTGCCCGCACAGCAAGGATCCGGCGAGCCCGCGCGCCGGCACCGGCGACGGCCCCGATGGTCCGATCCAGGACGAGCACCCGGCCGACGCCAAGATCTCGAACGCGCGCGGCACGATCTCGATGGCCAACACCGGCCGCCCCAACAGCGGCAGCTGTCAGATGTTCATCAACGTGGTCGACAACCCCTACCTCGACTGGTTCTCGCCCGGCAACTCCAAGCACCCGGTCTTCGCCAAGGTGATCGAGGGCATGGACGTCGTCGACACGATCTCGAAGGCGCCGCGCGACCCGCGCGATCGCCCGAAGACGCCGATCAAGATGAACAAGGTCACCGTCTCGGGCGACTAGACCGCCGGAGATGCGCGCGCCGATTCGCCGCGCGCGCGGCCAAGGCGGCACCCCTTCCGGCCGCACCACCCGTGCGACAACAGATCGACAACGAATAGCGCTCTTCAGGCGCCGGCCGGCGACGGCTCCAGCCCCACCGCGAACGCCCACGCCGGCGTCGGCTCGATGAGCCGCCGCTTGTCCAGATCGAAGAGCCCGATCGTGAAGATCGCCTCGCAGGCGACGTTGTCGTCCTTGATCATCTGCTGGCGCAGCTTACCGATTTTGCGCTCGTAAGAGATCAGCTCGGTCCGGATCACCACCACGTCGCGCGGTTTCAGCTCGCGCAGGAAGCGGACGTTGATCTCCAGGATCGTCGGCCCGGTGCGCGTGCTGCGGATGGTGTCGATGCCGAACCCGCGCTCGGTGATCAGGTCCCAGCGTGCCTGCTCCAGAAGCTCGAAGTAACGCGCGTTGTTGACGTGCCCGAACGAATCGAGGTGCGCCTCGCTGATGATGATGCTCTTTTCGTGCGTGAACGGCATGCGTCCCAGATCTACCGCGGAGCTCAGCCGAGCCGGAGAATAATCTCGTCGTTCTCGTCGTAGAAACCGATCCCGTCGCACTGGACCAGCCCGCCCGCGCGCTCGACGAACAGGCTCATGAGCCAGCCGTTGGTCTCGTAGCCGCGCGGCCCGACGCCGTCCTGCGGGAACTCGACCACCAGCACGAAGCGCGCGTGGGCGAGGTGGTCCATCACGCGCGCGCGCTCGGGGCTCTCGGGCAACTCCTCGAGATCCTCGAGGAAGTCGGCGACCTCCGCGCGCAGCCGCTCCGCGCCCCGCGGGTCGCTGGCGTGGTCGCAGCGCAGCGTGAACGGCTCCTCATCCGGATCGTACGAGACGACGGCCTCGGTCCAGACCGGCGACAGGAGATCGGTCGCCGCCGGCCCGCCGACGATCATGATTGGCGTGCCGTGCTGGCGCTGCCACGCCAGGAGCTCGGTCAAGGTCGGGGCGGTTCCTTCGCGACAGAAGACGCGTGTCGAAAATGCCATCTTGGTGAACGGCCCGTGGTCGGGCGCCCCGCAGGATAGATGATCCGGGCGCGGGATGCGCGCTGCGAGTGTTTGCATTTCGAGCACTCCCTCCGGGATTCCTACACCCCGGGCGCGCGACGTCGTGAGAAGTCCGCAAGGAAGGCTCCCATCGGGCCGGTACGACATTTGCTGTTTGCGAGGCGAAACATGAATGCACGTCCTCGTTCCGACCTTCGCCGCGCGACGCTCGCGATCGCGATTTCATGTCTGTCGTGTGTCATCGCCTGCACCCCGAGCTCGACGACCGAAAATCAGTCGTCCGATGAAGCACCGGGACGCGTCGACTTCGCGCTTCAAGTTTCGTCCGGGGTCACCCTTCTCAGCGCCGGGTATAACGTCAGCGGACCCGGCGGCTTCTCCGCCACCGGCATGGTCAGCGTGGGACAGGGCACCGACGTTCCGGTCGTGCTCACCGGGGTTCCGAACGGAGGCGGCTACAACCTCACCGTCTCCGGCACCGCCAGCGACGGGATCACAACCTGTAGCGGCTCGGCGCCGTTCGACGTGACCGCGGGGATGATGTCGACGGTGATCGTCCACCTGGTTTGCCGCCAGCCCGCTGCCGCGGGCGCCGTCGCCATCACCGGGACCACCAACCTGTGTCCGGTGGTGGACGGCATCAGCGCGAATCCGGCGTCGATCGCCGTGGGAAGCTCGATCGCGATCGGCGCCGCCGCCCACGATGACGACAGCGGGCCTGCCCCCCTGGCTTTGAGGTGGACCACCAGCACGGGCGCGGTCACCGGATCGGGGAGCGCGGTGACGTTCGGTTGCACCACCCCCGGCAGCGTCACTGTCACCGTGGTGGCCGCCGACGGAGATACCAGCTGCAACGACAGCCTCTCCTTCAACATCGGATGCACGCCATGAACACAACGAAGGTCCGTTGGTTGTCGGCCGGCGCCCTCTTTTCCGCCGGCCTGGCCCTGGTTCCCCAGGCGCGCGCGGAGAGCTCGGCTCCCGATCTCGCCACCGGTTACTCGCACACCTGTGCCCGCACCGGCGACGCCAGCCTGTGGTGCTGGGGGAGCAACGATTCGGGGCAGCTCGGCGACGGAACGACTCAGGACCATCTGACGCCGCAGCGAGTTTCGGCGCTGGGCAGCAACGTCGCCGAGGTCTCGGCCGGCGATCTCTTCACCTGCGCCCGCAAGACCGACGGCACGCTCTGGTGCTGGGGCAACAATGTCTCCGGACAGCTCGGCGACGGTACGACCTTCGACAGCCTGACGCCGCTGCAGGTCACCGCGCTCGGCAACAACGTCGCCGAGGTCTCGGCGGGCGATCTCTTCGCCTGCGCGCGCAAGACCGACGGCACGCTCTGGTGCTGGGGCAGCGGCTTCCTGGGTAACGGGGCCGCCACCACCAGCGGGACTCCCGCGCAGGTGACCGCGCTCGGAAACACCGTCGCTGAGGTCTCGACGGGCGACGGCGTCGCGTGCGCGCGCAAGACCGACGGCACGCTCTGGTGCTGGGGCGACAATACCTTCGGCGCCATCGGCGACGGGACGACCACGACCCGGCCGACGCCGGTTCAGGTGACGGCGCTGGGAACCACCGTCACCTCGATCTCGGTCGGCGATCTGTTCGCGTGCGCGAGCAAGAGCAACGGCAGCCTCTGGTGCTGGGGCAACGACGAAAAGGGTTCGCTCGGTGACGGGGCCAGCGTGGCGCAGCTCTCGCCGGTGGCGGTGACGCTGGCAACCAGCGTGGCGTCGTTGTCCGCCAACGGCCGTCACGCGTGCGCGCGCGGGACGGACAACAACCTCGCGTGCTGGGGGTGGAACGTCGACGGCGAGCTGGGTGACGGCACGGTCGTCGATCGCCACGCCCCCGTCGCTTCATTGACCACCGCCCATTTCGTGACCGAGGTGTCCGCGGGCGCGAACCACGACACCTGCGCGCGCTACACCGACGGCACCGTCTGGTGCTGGGGCCTCGGCTTCAACGGACAGGTGAGCTCGACGCCCATCAAATTTCTGGGGCCGCCACCGAGCGTTCCCGCCGTGGGCGGGAAGGGATCCGCATTGCTGGCGGCGATCCTGCTCGCGCTGGGATGGCTGGTCGTTCGCCGATGGCGCCGTCCATTCGTGCCCGGGCTGCGAGGCTCGGCCGCGTTGCTGGCACTGGCATCGGCGCTGGCGACCGGGTCGCTGGCCTGTGAACCCGCTCCGCAGACCGCGGCGTCGTCCGACCCCGGCACCAGCGGAGCCCAAAATGGAGACAACGCCGGCGAGGACGTTGGATCAGTCACCTTCGCGCTGGATCTGGGCGGCGGCGCCGTCCACATCAGCAGCCTGAGCTACCAGGTCACCGGCGGCAGCTTCAGCAAGGGCGGGACTCTGAACGTTGGGAACAGCACGACGTTGAGCGGCATCATCAGCGGCATCCCCGCGGGACAGGGTTACACCATCACCCTCAGCGGCACCGACGACAGAAACAAGCTGCTCGGCTGCCAGGGAACCTCGGCGCCGTTCAGCGTCGCCGCCGGGACCGCGACCAGCGTGGCGGTTCACCTGACCTGCCATGAGAAGGCGGCGGTGGTGGCAACGCTGTCCGTACCGATCAGCGCGGGCGCCAACGTCACGATCGCCGTGCTGTTGCTCGCGCTCGGGGCTCTGGCGGTGTCACGAGGTCGCCCGCGTCTCCGATCCTGAAGCGTGCGCGGGCAAGTCGGTTTCGTAGTGCTGGAGGACCTCGAGCATCATCCCCAGCACTAACCCGGCGAGGCCGAGCAGCAGCGTCGACCAGACCGCCCACGCCGGCTGGTGCGCCGCGAGGCCGACGGCGAAGACGGCGGTGAGGCCGATGCCAATCACCGCCGGTCCCGCCCCGCGCGAGATCCCCAGCGCATGTTCGTCTTCCACGACGAACGCGCCCCCGATCGAGAGGATCGCCGCAATCACGACGAACCAGAGCATGGTGGCCTGCCGGTCGACGGCGAGCCCAACCACCGACAGCAGCGCCAGAGCGCCGCCCAGGATCAGCAGGCCCTTTCGCAACATGTCTAGAAAGTAAGAATCACTGGGCAGCACCGCAACCGGCGGCGTGATCGGGTCGCGAGGCTCGAGCGTCCGAAGTACCCTGTTCCCCACGAGGCGCGAACCGATTACATTGCGGCCGTCATGAGCGAACTACCCGAAGCGATTCTGTCGAAGGCAGCAAACATGGCGCGAGGGCTGGCGATTGACGCCGTCGTCGCGAGTCAGAGCGGACATCTGGGCCTGCCCCTCGGCTGCGCCGAGATCGGCGCCGTGCTCTACGGCCACGCGCTCAGCCACGATCCGGCCCATCCGGGGTGGCTGAACCGCGATCGGTTCGTGCTGTCGGCCGGACATGGCTCGATGTTCCTTTACTCGTGGCTGCACCTCAGCGGGTATCGCGACATCACGCTCGACGAGATCAAGCGCTTCCGCCAGCTCCACTCCAAGACGCCTGGTCACCCGGAGCTGACGCACGCGCCGAGCGGCGTCGAGACCACGACCGGTCCGCTGGGCCAGGGGGTCGGCAACGCGGTGGGCATGGCGGTCGGCGCCAAGATGGCAGAGGCTCGCTTCAACACCGCGGAGCACACCATCTTCGATCACCACATCGTCTGCCTGGCGGGAGACGGCTGCATGCAGGAAGGCGTCGCGATGGAGGCGCTGGAATTCGCCGGCCACCAGCAGCTCGACAACCTGATCCTGATCTACGACTCGAACGCCGTGACGCTGGACGCGATGGCGAAGGACACCCAGAGCGAGGACACGGCCAAGCGGCTGGAGGCCATCGGGTTCGACGTCCAGACCGTGGATGGCCACGAGCTGGATGCCTTCTTCGCGGCTTTCGTGCGCGCCAAGAAGGCCGGTAGCGGCAAGCCGCAAGCCATCATCGCGAAGACGCTCATCGGCAAGAGCATCCCCGAGGTCGAGGGAACACAGAAAGCTCACGGCGAAGGCGGCGCGAAGTTCGCCGGCGCCGCCCGCAAGGCTCTGGACCTACCTGCGGAGCCCTACTTCGTCTCCCCCGAGGTGCGCGCGTTCTTCGCAGCCCGCGAGAAGGAGCTGGGCGCCGCGTACGCCGCGTGGATCAAGGTGTTCGACGCTTGGAAGGCCAAGAACCCGAAGCTGGCCCTGGAGCTCTCGAATTCGCAGGCCGAGATCCGGAATGTTCCCGAGGGAACGGCCGAGCGCACGCCCGACGTCGCGACGTTGCTGGCGGCGGTGCCCGAATTCCCGGCGGAGACCAAGATCGCGACCCGCAAGGCCGGCCAGGAGGTCTTGCAGCCGCTGGCGGCGCAGGTCCCGCTGCTCATCGGGGGCAGCGCCGATCTTTACGGCTCCACGCTGAACTACATCGGCGACATGAAGGCCGGGAACGACGATTTCAAGCCGGGCCATCGCGGCGGGCGCAACATCCGGTTCGGGATCCGCGAGCACGGCATGTGCGCCATCCTCAATGGGATCGCGGTGCACGGGATCTTCCGCCCGAGCGGCGCGACGTTCCTGGTCTTCGCCGATTACTGCCGCGCCTCGATCCGCCTGGCGGCACTGAGCCACCTGCCGGTCATCTACGTCTTCACCCACGACAGCGTGGGCGTCGGCGAGGACGGCCCGACCCACCAGCCGGTCGAGACCATCCCCGGCCTGCGCGTGATTCCCAACCTGGACGTCATCCGTCCGGCCGATCCCGAGGAGACCGCGGGCGCATTCGTGGCCGCGCTCGATCGCACCGACGGGCCGACGCTGCTGGCGCTCACGAGGCAGAACGTCCCGCTGCTTGCCAGCATCCCGGTCAAGACCCGCCGGGAAGGCGCGCTCAAGGGCGGCTACATCGCCAAGAAAGAAACGGCAGCGCTGGATCTCATCCTGCTGTCCGCGGGCAGCGAGCTCCAGCACGCGCTGACAGCCGCAGAGAGCCTCGGCCCCGGGACCCGCGTGGTCAGCCTTCCGTCATTCGCGCGCTTCGACCGCCAACCCGCACAGTACCGCGACGAAGTTCTGCCCCGCACCTGCCGGCGCCGCATCTCCATCGAGGCAACCGTGACTTCCACCTGGGCGCCCTACGTCGGCCTGGACGGCGCGTCGATCGGCATCGATCGCTTCGGAATCTCCGCGCCCGGCTCCGAGGTCATGAAGGAGCTGGGAATCACCGCCGAACACGTCGTCCGCCTGGCCAAGGCCCTGGCCGCGAAGTAGCCGGCGCCGACGAGCAATCGACGTCCCGCATGCTGGCGTGGTAAACGCTTCCGCGGAAGTGCGTCCGGTGCTGGTGTCCGGCTCGGTCTTCAAAACCGATGGGGCGCCGCGAAAGCGTGCGCTCGGCGGGTTCGATTCCCGTGCGCTTCCGCGATTACGAGGGGTTGCGGCGCTGGGCAGGTCCGTTAGAGACCGTGTGAATCCGGCCAAGTCCTTCTGTTGGGCAAAGGGCGGGCAAAAACCGACCGGCGCCGCGCGCGCTCGGGGGCGCGCCGGGTCGGTTGCGGTGCGTGGCAGCTCAGTTGTGGACGACGCTCCAGGCGCTCCGGTCAATCCGCTTCCTAGCGTCCTCGCATTCCGAAGTGGCTTGTTTCAGAACGTCCGCTCTTGCGCTGTTGCAGTCCTCAAGGTTTGAGAACTGCTCGGTGAAGGGAAGCTTGTCGCGCGTCTTCCCGTCGAAAGAGATGTCCAGCACCCAGTCGTAGGACCATATGGTGTCGTAGCTGAGACTGCACTGCGGGTCCCAGGAGTTGGTCGAATGGGACTGTGGGTTCTTCAGGACGTCGTTCTCATACGCTTTGTTACAGGCGTCCTCCCCTACGTAGCAGTCGAGTGCGCTCGTTCCGGTGCGGCCAGCGACTCGTGTACCGTCCTTGGTCCACCACCGGTTGCAGTACCAGTCGTGGCGGTGCTTGTACTCGTGCCTGGCGAAGATAGCCGCGCCAACTAGAACTACAACAACGGCAGCGGGCTTCCTCGTCCTCGGGTACCGGACCAGCATCATCACGGGCGGGAACAGGATCCAGAGCACCGTGTTGCGCAGCTTGGGCAGGTAGACGAGCAGCGCCAGGCAGATTAGGCCGAGCAGGACAATCGTCGAGGGTTCCACCACCGTCCTCCTTGGCCGCGGGGGTCTCGGGCCGACCCATTGTACACGTCCCCGTCCGGCCGCATCTACGCCGCCAGTGGCCGGAGCCTGGCCGCAAACCCTGAGGTACCCGGCGACGCTGCGACAGCTCCACTATGTGTGGCGGCTCCTGCGCCGCCGCTGGCGCCACGTCGAGCGGCTGGCGGCGGCGCTGCAGAAGAAGAAGTACATGGTCGAGGACGACCTGCGGCCGTTCGCCAGCAGGCGCGGCCTGCGGTACCCGCGGCGGTTCCTGATCGAGAGCGAGCGGCTGAACACCGGGCGGTACGCCTTCGCGGATCCGGCGGTAAGGGCGGCTACGGCCGGCGCATCGCCACGATCCGAATCGGCACGCTGAAGCGGTCGGCCAACTTTAGGGACTCCGCGCGGACGGTGACCTCTCGCTCGTGGGTGGAGTCGACGTTGACGTGGACGACCACGTAAGAGAGGTTCGGCTCTAGCACGGCGCCCACGACCTCGGGCAACGCCGACTTGTACGCCGCCTCGATCTCTGCCCGCAGGGCTTCCCCCTCGGCGGACGTCATGGAGTTGAGACTCCGGGCGTTCCTGTCTGTGTAGACGCGGACCTCAACCTCTTGGGTGTCGCGCAACGAGCCAGGAGAGGTGACCAGCTCCGCGCGCCACGCCTTCTTCGGAGGACCCAGCGCGTCCCCAACCAGCGCCAGGGAGTGGTAGTTCGCCGCTGCGAGACATCGATGTTCCCTGCGCCACCCTCACCGTCGCCTTGATGCGGACGGTACCCACCGTCTCCAACAGCTTGAGCGCCTCTTTAGACTTGAGCAACTGAGGTCGAGATCTTGCCCTTCCGCCGTGAACAGAATCGCGTCGCCCATGGGAACCTCCCGGCGCCATCGTACACCAATAGGTATGCCCAGCGGCCCCGTCCCACCGCCCGATACGCGCGCGGTGGTGATCCACTACTCGATCAAGTTCGGGCCCGGCTCCGCGACTTTCTGCGGGAAGCGCACGGTCCCGAGGCCCGGCTCATCAAACTGGGCCTGGGTAGACTGCCCATGGTGTCACCGGCGCCGCGAAGAAGTACGATTCAAGCGATGACCTGGGTCTCGTTGACGTCGGAGGACTGGGTGAAGCTCCTCGGGCAGATCATCGGCCCAACCCTCGCCGCCGCGATCACCGGCGGCCTCTTGGTCTACCAGTCCAGGCGGAACGATCGCCGCGAGAGGGAGCGACACGAGCGAGAACTAGCGGAGGCGCGCCGCAGGGAGTGTCTCCGGGCCCGCGACCAGTGGGTGGCGATCTTCCAGGAGCACATCGCGATCACTGCGCGCCACCTCAGCCAGGGGTTGTTCAACAGGGAACTCTGGGTGGCCGACAGCGGCCTCGTCGCTGATGCGCAGCAGGAGAAGGATTTTGTCCGATGGGATAACCACGCGATTCGCGTCCAAGTCGCGACGTCCCGGCTGCTGCTCGTCGAGCAGGACCGCGAGGTCAGAACGAGTTCAGGCGCTCAGCCACCACTTCAGCACCGTCGTGAGGCTGGACGATAACCCAGAAGTCAGGGTCGTGACCCTTAAGCAGCTCGACAGCGAGCTGATCGCGTTCCTAGATTACTTGGCTCAAGCCCCTCGATGAAGCGCGCGCGGAGCGACTCTTTCAGCGGCCGATCGTCTCCGCCCGCGCCCCCGACGGCACCACACTGGAGGAGATCGAGCTGCGCGGGCGCGCAGCGTGAGCCTCTGGGTCACTCTCGCTGCGGGGTCTCGCCATCGTCGAAAGCTTCCAGAGTGACCGTCTCGATGTAGCCGCCGAAGTCCTTCTTATGTCGGCCCTGGCGGAGTTTAACCAAGAGCCCTTCGATCTTCTCTTCGAGGCGCTGGCGCCCCTGCCAGAGAGTAGATCCGTCGTCGGTTTCGACCGCCTCGATCTTGTTCGAGTCGGTACTGGCTAAACGATGTACCCGCGATAGAGCTTGTGATCCATCGGCTGCGCCCTCCCGGTCGGGCATCGTAGCCCCGCGCCGGCCCGAGCGCGAGGTCAGCGTACGCTAGCTACTTCAGGAAACGCTCGCGCGTTAGGACGTCACGGATTTCCTGTGAGACCGAGAGGATGTTTCCCTTTGGGAAGGGCAGGTGGTTTATCCCGTCCGCGTTCGAGAACAGCGTGCAGTCCTGCTCAAGTAAGACGATCGCCCTCTCGAAACCGAATGATGCCTGGAAGAACCCCGCTTCATGCACGACGTTCTGTCGCGCTCGGACGGTCCTGTCGGCCTGCTCGTCTTCAGCCGTCATCACGAGAAACGCAAAGCCGCCGACCTCCTTCATCTGGAGGAGACGCTCTTTGTGCGTAAATCCCGGGACTGGATCGCTGTTGAACTCCACCACCTCAAGCCCGAGCTTCTCCTTTATGAACTTCTCCAGCTTTAACCAAACGAGCGATCCGCCGTGCCCGATGACGATCTTTGTTCCGCGCGCGGCCGGCTGAGTGGCAGCACCACCGCCCCCGGACTCCGGACGCCACCGCCTCGCCCTCGCGATCGCCTCGTGTAGGAACGTCTGGATGTGACTACGAGCGGGCGGGTTACCCTCGGAGTAGGCCAGCCGAAAGAGGTCGCTGTTGAGCCAATGCTCGGCGACCGGAGTCGTGGGACCGCTGTACGGATCGACGGGCACCAAAACGGGGACGTCTCGCACGTAGCCGAACCTCATCATCTCTGCCGCCGTGCGCGCGTCCTCGGCCGCGTCGATCAGGTCGACCTTGAGCTTCTGCACGGGGCTGTGGTCTGTCTCGGCGTCCGCGCGCTCGTCATATTCGTCGTCCGCACGCCAGAACTTCTCACACGACGACTGGAAGCGCGCCAACGCTGCGACCAGGTCGTCCGCAGTCTGCATGCCACCGTTCATGGAGCCTATCGTAGCCTCGGCTCGCGCCGAGGTCACCTTGCGCTCGGGCGGCGGGTCCTCGTGGAGCTTCAGCTCGATCGCCACCTGCGCCTCGGACAGGAACCTAGCTGGGAGCGCGTCGACCCGGGCCTCGAACATCACCGCCTCCCGCTGCCCGTACCCGGGGTTGCCGCCGTAGGTCGCCGCCATTGAGTGGCCCAGACCCCTCATCATCCCGACGAAGCCCTTGGCCACTAGGTCGCTGATCACCTGCGGGTCCCGGCCCTTGACGTTGATGTCGTAGTCCGGATCTTCCCTCGTCGCCGCCTCGAACTGGCCCTCGGCGCTCAGCCAGCGCCCGGTGGATCGTGCGCTCGGGGTTGTTGGGGCTCTCGTTGGCCTCCTTCGTCGCGAACGTCACGACGTCCACGCGCAGCCGCTGGACCACATGGCCGATCTTGCGCTCGACTGCGTCTAGCGTCCGCTTCTCCATCACCTCTCGCCCGCGTCCGCCGTGATCAGCGTCTTGATGTAGGCCGACAGGTCCAGCGCCTTCTCCTTGGCCCGCTGGAGGGCCTTCTTCTTCAGCCAGAGCGGCATCTTCACCTGGACCGGCACCAGGTCGTCAGGCTTGCCCTCGGTCACGTGCTGTCTGCCCATGGACGAAGCCTAGGCTATTTCCTGTTGACCTTCAATCATGATTAAATCATTATCAAATCGGTACGACGGCAATCTGTAGAGGGAAGGCGAAGAACGCCATGACCAACGCCACCAGGTCCGAGTTCACCGCCAGCCTGTTTGTCATCCTCGTCGCGCTCGCCGCGATCCTGTGCATCGGGCCCGGCTGCTCCAGCACCGAGCCGCCGCCCGCCGACCCGCTGGCCGCGCTTTCGGGCGTCTGGACCAGCACCCAGGACGACTCCCAGATCGACCTGCGGGTCGACGGGCAGTTCTTCACCGACTCGGGCATCGCCGGCACGTGGAGCGCCGGCGCCGAGACCATCACGTTCAACCCGACCGGCAGCCAGGACGCGCCGGAGCCCTACCGGCTGCTAGACGCCGACACCTTATCGATCGACGCGCGCGGGACCTGGGTCGAGTACCGCCGGGGGCCGAGGTGACCGACGACGACCTGCGCCGCCAGCTCGACGAGCTGCGCCCCGACCTGCCGGCGGCTACTTCGCGCCGCGCTGTCGGTAGCTTGTGCTTGCGGGGCGAAGCCGGGCGAGTGGTGCCTGTACCGGGGGAAGCAGCGCCGGCAGGTGCACTCGGCGCGGGGGCAGAGGGTGGAGGCGGTGGCGGTGGACTTGGTGTCGGGGACGACGCGGTACAGAGGCAGGTGACCGGCGTGGGCGCGGCGTGGCTCCTGGTGATGAGCGCGACGGCGAGCGCGAAGATGCCGGTGACGATCGCTGCAACCACGACGTCCGGCAGTCTCTTCGACTCCTTCCGCACACCTCTGCATGGGCGGGTGTCCCGCGCGCGCCAGCCGCCAAAAGTCATGCGCCGGCACCCCAGAGTGGTATCGGCTCTGCCCGGCCGTCAACCTCGACCACGCAAAAGTAGCAGCGAAAGGATCGCGCGGCTCGGCGAGGCGGTCCCCGCGCCCCGCTCGTTGCGGCGGCGCGTCGTGTTTCTGGACCTGCCTCGGACGGACCATCGATTCATGATCCGCTAGCCGCGAGCACTTCCCCAGAATCGGACCCAAATGCTTCACGGCATCGCGCGGGCGTACCCGGCGCCCGGCGCAAGCACACTTCCGGGTCGATCCCAAGTTTCTGGAGGCCCACGATCTACAGCGGATTTCCCCCTACGTGACCGTGGACTGGCGCGCTCGGCCGCCCTCCCCCTAAGTCCGCGCGCCGCGCGGGGTTCGGGGAGGGTTCGTTATATCTCCGTCATGGACTCCGAAGTACTCACTGGCGCCCAGGCGGCCCAGCTCCTGTCCGACGACGTACGGTGACTACGCGATGATCGCCGACGACCTGCCGCACCAGCGAATCGGCGGGCGCATGCAGCGGATCAGACGTCGCGAGCTGCCGGCCTTCGGGCGCAAGACCGCCGGCGCTACATCGGCGCCGTGACGCATACCGCCGCCGCCACCGAGACCCCGAGACCGGCAAGTCCGTCCAGGACCCGCAGTGGCGGTACCGCAAGCTCGTCATCTTGCCCGACGGCCGCCGGGAGCGCGTCACTGGGACGCCGTCGATCAACACCCGCGAGGCCGCCGAGCAGGCCCACGTCGCCCGGGTGCTGGACCCGCGCAAGGCGGCCTCCGACCTGACGTTCGCCGCGTACTGGTCGACGCGCTGGCTGCCGGCGTTCGGGAAGAAGGGCGCGCCGAGCACGGTCGAGAGCCGCAACGACGTCTACGAGAACCACCTGCGGCCGGCGATCGGTCGGTCCTGCTCGGCGCCCTCACCAATGAGAAGATCGACCGGCTGGTTGCGGCGCTGGAGGGCAAGGGGCTCGCGGCGCGCGCGCCGGTGCGGAACTGCCTGAACGTGTTGCGCCGGGCCCTGCGGGACGCGGTGCAGTGGGACCTGCTGCCCGCCCTGCCCCGCTTCCCCAAGCTGAAGCTACCCCAGGTCGCCTTCGACTGGTACCGCCTGCCCGAGGTCGGGAAGCTCCTGGCCGCCGCCCGCGACGTCCACGACCGGGCGCTGCTGCACCTCGCTTGCTGCACGGGCCTGCGCGCGGGCGAGATCCTGGCGCTGCGGTGGTCAGACGTCGACGAGGACGCGTCGGTGGTGCGCGTGGAGCGCTCCCGCACGCGCGGGGAGACGAAGAGCACCAAGTCGGGCCGCCCCCCGTCCCGCCACCGCCGACCTCCTGCCGACCGCGGGCTACGTCGGCGACAGGGACCGATACCAGCTGGTGTTCCACCGCAGGCGAGCCGCTGTGCATCGGCCACCTGCCGAGTGCAACTGGAGGACGGCGAAGGCGGCGGGGCTGCGCCGGCTGAAGTTCCACGGCCTGCGGCACTCGTTCGCGTCGAACCTCGTCTCGGCCGGCGTGCCGATCCAGCAGGTCCAGATCTGGCTCGGTCACAGCACGGTGTCGACGACCGAGATCTACGCGCACCTCGCGCCGCGCTCGGGCGACCAGCACATACAGGCGCTGGCCGGGTTGCGGATGATCGCGCCGCCGCCCGAGCCCGAGACGGTCTGAATTGAGCGGCCGTGGCAAAGGGGTGGCAAAAGCTCGTCTCGCTCGTCGCCGATCCCCAGCAATGGCGCTAAGTTCAGCCCGATCCTGACTCACACTTCAAAACCGATGGGGCGCCGCCAAGGCGCCCGCTCGGCGGGTTCGATTCCCGTGCGCTTCCGCGAAAATCAGATGCGGGCTGCGCCACTCTGGTCAGAGTAGAATCCCCGCATGAGTAGCGCAGCAGACGACCAGCCAAGGTGCGGGGAGTGCGGTCTCGCACTGCAGGAGCGTGGTTGCACGCCTAACAAATGCCGAGATGTCGTCGGAAAGAGAACACCAGCGCTCAACAGGCCCTTCGGCAAGGCGAATATCCTTACAAGCTCCGAGAAGGAGAAGCGCAGCCAAGAGACCGAAGCCGCGCGAGCCGCCAAGAACCTGCACGACTATCTCGTCGGGGAACCTGGTCAGACGTCGGCAGTGGGTCGACCATCGCGAGCGAGCGGTCGAATGGGCAGAGGAGGAGTCTCGACGCTACACCACCATCCTGGTGGGAGTCCGGCAGGTTCAGCCGAAGTGGACTCCTGAGGTCATCCGCAAGGAAGCTCTGCGCCTACTCCAGATCGAAAGCGGCAACCGCGAGCTGCCCATCAGCTACGTACCAAAGAAATGATCAATCGCTCCGCGACGCGCGTGCTGGACGAGTACCGGAAGTGACCGTCGGCTGGCGCGGGGTTAGTCGCCGTTGCACTTATTCTTTTTCTCGCGGCTCCCCGCGTGACAGGGATCGCTGCCGAGCTTCGGGGCTCGCTGAGCTGAAGAACTGGGACCGCCTCACCGTCTTCGTGCGGGATCTGTTGGTGTGGCTCGAGTGGCGCGGCTGCAGAAGTCGCAGCTTGAGCCTGGTTAGTTCGAACAGAAGGGTAGCCCCGGCGCCCCGCACGTACAGGAGCTCCGAACGACCGAGCCCTCGGGACAATAGTAATAGGCGCCTTCGGCGCCCTGGAGGGCTTCGCCCCCTCCCCTGGCTGAAGATATCTCCGCACATGACGACGTCCGTGCCGAAGGCTTCGCCCAAGACGCACGAGGGGGGCGGCCCCTTGCACCGCGAAGCGCAGTCGTCCGCGCCGCCTTCCTGCCCCGTGGCTCCGTCGCCTCCGTCGAGGCTCGCGCCGCTGTTGGTTGTGCCGCATCCCAGGGACGCGAAAAACCATACAGCGAGCCAAAAGAGCAACGGCCTCGGCAGATTTTTGATCATGCCCTAGTCCAAGCAAACTGGGTACCGGCCGATGAGTCGCGGGTTTCGTGCCCAGGTGGCACGACCGATCTGGGACATGCATGTCAGGGCGAACGCCTTCGCGCGCGTCGAAGTCATAGATGACGCCGTGCCGAGTTCAAGAGGCACATGCCCGTGCCGCCCCAGAGCAGCCCGGGCGCTTCGCAGATCTCTGGAGCGCGGGCGACGGAACGGCGGCGGATGACGTCGAGCGAATTTGACGCTGTTCATCGAGGGCCGCGCGCAAGCCGCCGCCTGAGTCGCCGCCGCGCGTAGCACGAATCTCAGGCCCGCGGGAACGGGCTACGGCGAGGCGACACCGTCTAGTGGCGCACGTCGTAGCGACAGTCCAGCGCCCGCCGCGATGGACGCCACGCCCGGCTCCACGAGTCCCGACCGCGCCGCCGCTGGAGGATGATCACCCCCGCCGCGGGAGTTGGGGCTGCACGACCGCCGGCAGCCCCTGGACTACGGGCGGAGCTGCGACCTGGGGCGGCTTGATCGACGCAGCGAATACGACAGCGGCAGCGCTGACGAGAGCTACGGCGATCGCCCCAGTAGGTTCGTCCGGGCGACGATGACCGTCGGCTCACTCATCGCCCTCGTCTTGCTGCCACGACGCCGCACTGTTCCCCCACCACGCTGCCAACCCGGCAGGGGTTGCGTTTCTTCCCACGTACTCTGGATTCCTTCAGGCGCCGCAAGAGCGCACGGAATGCTCATTCGGATTGCCCAGCACTGAACGGTTGTTTAGTATCAACAATGCTCGACGGCGCTGAATTGGGAAACGCAGATTGCGGAGCTTTCTGTTCGCCTCAGTGTTGCGACTCATCGGTTGCTCACTTGCATTCGTCGATTTGACGAGCTCGAGGAGTGGCACAAACAAGGGGCTCAGAGTTGCGCGCATTGGTTGATGTGGCGGATTGGGCTGGATACGGGGGCGGCGCGCGAGAAAGTGAGGGTGGCTCGGGCGCTGGGGGCGTTGCCCAAGATCGACGAGGCGTTTGCGGCTGGGCGGCTGTCGTACTCCAAGGTCCGGGCGATCACTCGCATTGCTACGCCGGCAAACGAGGAGCAGCGTGCTCGACGTCGCGCTGGCGGCCACCGGCGCGCAGCTCGAACGGATCTGCAGCGGATTCCGGCGCGCGACGGAGACTGAAATCGAGGCGGGGCGGGATCGGTACGTGCGGGGGCGCGCTCTGGGCAATGGGCTGGTGAAGCTGGAGATCGTGCTTTCGCCGGACGAGGCCGACCTGGTGTTGAAGGCGATCGAGCACACGCGCGAGGGTCTCGCGCCGGCCGGTGCTTCGGCGCCACGGCCGTCATCGGCCGACGCCGTCGTCCACATGGCGGCGGCCCGGCTCGCCGGCAGAGAGCCGGCGCCGGCGCGCCGGCACCCGACCGCTGCCAGGTGGTCATCCATGTCGATCGCGATCTGACGTCTGCCGAGGGGACGCTGGGCGCGACGCTCGAAGACGGGACGCACGTTTCCGCGGAGACGTTGCGGCGGGTGGCGTGCGATGGCGGGGTGGTTGCGGCGGTCGTCGATGAACAGGGTGCGGTTCTGGACGTCGGGCGCCGCACGCGCGCGATTCCGACGGCGATCCGGCGTGCTCTCTGGATTCGCGACCAGGGGTGCCGGTTCCCCGGCTGCTCCAACAAGCGGTTCGTCCATGGACACCACATCGAGCACTGGCTGCACGGCGGCCGCACGTCGCTCGACAACCTGGTGATGCTCTGCTCGTTCCATCACCGGCAAATTCCATGAAGGCGGTTTCTCGATTCAGCTTCGCGGCTGACGGCGAAGTCGAGGTGCGGGGGCCCGCGCAGCGCGCAGCTGCCGCGATGGTTGAAGGTGCCGGAAGACGTGGGCGGCGTTGTCTGGGCGGACTGGTGGAACAACGACGTGTTCGGGGGTGCCAGCGTGGACGCCTATACCGCGCTGCCGCAGTGGAACGGCGATCCGGTGGACTACTGTGCTGCGGTTGGTGCGTTGATCCCTGCGTAGCTCGGGCGCTCTCACTCGCCGTAGGCGAAGCCGGCGACGAACATGTCTTCGGCGGTGACACTCGGATACCGGGCCTCCCACGGGTTGACGTCGATCGGTTGGCTACAGGTCAGCACAGCGGTCGCTCGGAAGATGGCGGTCTTGTACGGGGTATCCAGCGCCTTCGTCGGCTGGTCGGTGTGCGCCTTCCAGGTCTTGTACGCGACGGGAATGCTCATGTCCGACCGTGCGCCAGAGATCTCCTGCTTTCGCTCAGCGACCACCGCCTTCGACTCGCAGAACTGCAACGCGAATCAAGATGGATCTCGCGGATCCGCGCGCGCCGATACAGGACGTGATGATGCGACGTCGACGCTGGAACACCGCGACGATCGTGCGCGACAACGTTCCACGCTCGAGGGCACGCGTGGCGATTCACGCCGCCGCGCCACCCGGAGAGCGTACTGCCGGAGATCTACACGCTGACATGGTCGCAGATGGATCGGGCCTGGCTCACCAGGGCGATGCAGTGGACCTCGTCCTCGCTAGCGTCGAACGCGAGCGATGTCGCGATTCGCCGAGTGTTTCCGTCGGGCGAGCGCGCCGCGGCTCGCGAGCTGGGCAAGAACGACCCCTGCATCCTCGCAGGCTTCGTCGCGGCGTCCGCAGGACCTGCCGAGCGCCGTCTGCTTCCACGACACCGGCCGCGCGCCTTCGGACCACGAGCGACGCACGCGCGAGGAGAAGCATACAGCGGGCGGGCCTGCTCACCGCGGCAGAAACCCCGCGCGCACGACCCTGAAGTCCGCCTCGCGGATCACGATGCGGATGTTCATGCCGCGCCGCTGGCAGTTGGTGTGGACCAACCAGGTGCGGTCCTCGGGCGCGGCGGACTCGAGCGCGATCTCCACCGGCTCGAGCCAGGGCCAGCCGCACGCCGCGGCCACCTTCTGCGCGACCTCGAGCAGCTTGTCCCGGGGCGGGTCGACGGCGTCGTCCCGCTTCGTCGATCGCCACCAGCTCATTGACGCCGGACCACGGTCGGCGCGCCGGCGATGAACTGCACCGAGAAACGTTCGGTGCCGAAGACGATCTTGCCGAGCTCTGCGCCCTCGCACGCGAGTTGCTGCAACGTCAGATAGCCGTTGCTGACGGGGAAGCGAATCCCGGTGAGCAGGTGCGCCGAGACCATTCACGCGGATCTGAGCGAATGACTCGGCCAACGCTTCCTCCAGGTACTGGAGGATAGCCGATCGCGTGTACGCCGAGATCGCGAGCCGCGCGCGGAACGTCCGGAACAGCGCGAGCCGGGGCGACAGGAACGAGTGAACCAGCTCGTGCAGCCGCGTCAGTTGCCGCTCGGTCGCCGTTCCCGCCGTCGAATAGCAGACGTCGCCGAACGCGCTGGTGGCGCCCTGCCCGGCCGGCAGCGACGGATCGCCGGTGACGGTCGGCTTCCGCAGCAGGCCCTCCCCTTCCGGCTCGGGCTCGACCTCGAGCAAGCCGGGCTCGCGCGGCCGGATCATCCGAGCGACTCCGGGACCGCGCGCCTCCAGCTTGGCGGCGCTCCGCCGCAACAGGATCGCGAACACCGCGGTCACCCCGCCGGCGACGACCGCCGACGCAAAGGAGGCCGCGGCCCGATCGAGGTCCTGGTCCGAGCGCGCGCGGACCACGCCCACACCGAAGGCGATGAGGTCGCTGGCGACCTGGGTGATCGACCACCCGATGGTGAAGGCGCCGACCAGAAGCAGCGCCACGTCGGCGATCTCACCGACGCCAAAGAAGTGAGAACCGGCCCAGATCGCGATGGTGCCGGCGAGAATCTCCATGTTCTCGAGCGTCAGGAAGGCATCGAGCTGCCCCGCCAGAGCCGCCGGCAAATAGCGCTTGGAGCGCAGGATGGCCTCGGTTGCCCGTTCGATTGTCTGCATGCCCGACGTTTCGGTCGGGCGCGGAAAAGGTTGCGCGGATCGCGCCGCGGTCACGGCACGCTGGTGCGCTTCGCCTTGTTCATGGCGTCCTCGATCTCGCGGGCGCGCTTCTCCGCCTCCACCGCCGACGGCCCCTTGGGCACGCGGCGCAGGTACGTGCGGTAGAAGTGCAGCGCCTCCTCGTTGTTGCCGAGCTTCCGCTGGCACTGGGCCATGTCGTAGAGCAACGCGGGATCCTGCTCGAGCAGGTAGGCCTGCTCGAACTCGTTGAAGGCCTCCTGGAAGCGCTTCAGATCGTAGAGCGCCAACCCCTGGCGCGCGTGGGCGCGCGCCGCGGCGGTCGACGATCCCGGGGCATCCGCGGCCGGCGGCGCACCGGACGCGGGCGGCGCCGTTCCGGCGGGCGGCGGCGTGACGCTCCCCTCGGGCGGAGGCGGCGGGCCGGGGGCCAGCGCCATCGCGGTCATCGTGAACCCCTGCGGCGGCGCGCCGGGCGCCGCGCGGCCGCCCGACGCCGAGTCGGCGTAGGTCGCGAGCCGCGTCGAGTGAACCATCGCCTCGACCAGCTCGCGCGCCATCGTGCGCGCGAACGACGTCGCCGGCTCGACGTGCTCGCTGCTGGTCCACTGGTCGATCACCTGCCCGTTGGCGACCGCGACCATCCCGGCGGTCCCGTAGACCAGCATCGAGCCGCCGTGCGCCGACAGGGACAACCGCAGCTCGACGTCGCCGGGGCCGGGCGAGCTCCCGGCGGGTGGCAAGCCGACCTGGGCCAGGTAGGTGCCGACCCACTGGCGAAGCTGATCCGTGGTGCCAGGTGGTCCCATCCCGGTCGGATCGGCGCCGACGCTGGCGGCGATCAGGTAGTGCACGCGGCGAGCCGCCTCGAGCGTCGTCGGCGTCGCCGGCCCGCGCGGGGTGTTGTTGTTGGTCCGGGCGCAGCCTGCCGCGATGCCGAGGACGATCTGGCCACCAGCGCGAGCACGACCGAGACCCGATGAGAAGGAACCGGACGCATCACGGCACGATTGTCGGCGATGCCGAGCGAAACTCCTACCGGAATTGCGTCGCCGACGACCACAGGCGGACGCGCCGCGGGTTGACCGGGCCGCTTTCGATTCATAAACCAAAGTGGATGGTCCGTTCGACGTCGTCGCAGCTCCGGGCGACCTCGCACACCGTGCTCGTCGCGGCGTTGTGGCTGTCGGTCGCGCGATCGGCGCACGCCGAGCCGATCACCTATCGTCCGGCGCCGGCCCCGGAAGGAAGCGCCAGCGTGCGCCTCGAGCTGCCCTACACCTTCGGGACGCACAACTTCGATGCGCGCCTGCTGCAGGGCGAGGTGCGCGTCGACTGGAAGGAAGCGCCGGCCGTCAGCGGGCGCCTGACGCTGCCGCTGGCGTCGATTCACGGCGGCGGCGACACCCTCAACTGTCACATGCGCGAGGCGATGGGCCTCGACTACGCCCGGTCCGCGTTTCCCGGCAAGCACGTCTGCTCCGACGGCAAGCTGCCGGCGACCGGCAACGACGCGATCGCCTTCCCGGACGTCGCGTTCGAGATCAAGCGCGTCGTCGTCGACCCCGCGCACACGCGCAGCGGCGAGTACGAGCTGTGGCGCGCCACCGCGTTCGGCCGCTGGACCATCCACGGCGTCACGCGCGACGCGAGCCTCGACCTGCACCTGACCGTGCCCGCCAACGAGACGGCGCATCCGCGCTGGGTCCGCGTCGAGGGCGCGCGCAAGATCCGCCTCGCCGACTACGGCATCCAGGTGAAGCGCGCCTTCGTGGTGACCGCCGGCGAAGAGGCGACGGTGAAGCTCGACTTCCTGCTGCGCGCCCAGTAGTAGTCCAGACGCTGGCGCCGGACGTCACATCACGAGTCGGCGAGGGTTACATGCGCGTTCGGCGACGGTCCCGCGTCGGTTGCGCGAAAACCTCCCAGCAACCTGGAAGGTCGATGACAGTTGTACGCGCAGGGCTAATCCCTCCTTGAATCCCCCCACGTGCCCGTGCTATCGCGACTCGACGGGGGTTGGCATGAGTTTGACCGGACCGGCGATGGTGAGCCCGATTGGTGGCCACGAGATGCACCCGGGCGGGTATCCCGAGCGAACCGACGGCGAGACGCTCGGCGGGATCCACCTCGACGAGCTCGGGACCAACTACGAGACCGTCGAGACCACAGGCACGCCGCGCGCGCTCGGCGTGGGGCAAACGTTTCGGCGTGACCGACCTGCCGCGCCTCGATCAGAACCGCGAATATCTGGTCGTGCGCGCGCACTACGAGCTGCGCAACCCCGATATCGACTCCTCGGGCACCACCAACGACGCAGAGGTCTTCCAGGGCGCGTTCCGGCTGATGGATTCGACCAGCCCGTTCCGCCCGGCGCGCCACACGCCGCGGCCAATCGTCCAGGGGCCGCAGACGGCGATCGTGGTCGGCGACAAGAAGACGCAGCCCGATTCGAGCGAGATCGTCACCGACGAGCACGCGCGCGTGCGCGTGCGCTTCTTCTGGGAGCGGCTCGGCGGCGAACGGAGCGACGAGCCGGACGACGAAGAGAAGCGCAACGAGGACATGACGACCTGGGTCCGCGTCTCGCAGGTGTGGGCCGGCTCGCAGTGGGGCGCGATCCACATCCCGCGCATCGGGCCGTCACCGGCCGCGTCTACAACGGCGACAACATGCCGCCGTACACGCTGCCGCAGAACAAGACCCAGAGCGGCATCAAGAGCCGCAGCACCATTGGCGGCGGACCAAGCAACTTCAACGAGATCCGCTTCGAGGACAAGAAGGGCGGCGAAGAGCTGCACGTGCAGGCGGAGCGCGACCACTCGACGCTGGTCAAGCGCAACCAGTCGCTGACCGTGGGCGCCGACCGTGGCGTGAGTATCGGCGGCAACGAGACGATCGGCGTGACCGGCACGCGCTCGTCGACGATCACCAAGAAAGAGACGCAGACCTTCAACAACGCGCGCGTGATGACCGTTGCGAAGACCGACGAGGTTACGATCACGCTTCGACGACGAGATGACCGGGCCCGCGCGCGGATGGCCCGAGCGCGCGGGGCGCCTGCGCGAGCAGTTCGCGGCCAAAGCCGAATCGCTGAAGCCGGCGGGGATTCACCTGGGCACGCTCCGCGACGTCTCGTCGTCGCCGGGCGCGGCGGCGCGCTCACCAGCCGCGGAGCTCGCCGCGCAGCTCTTCGAGGCGCGGCGCGCGCTGGTCGCGCCGCTGACCCAGCTCGTGGTCGTGCTGGCGCCGACGCGGATCGATGATCCGCAGTTATTCGCCACCGAGCTCTCGTCGATGCTCGGCGCGCGCGAGCTCGCCGACGTGCGCTGGATCGTCATCGAGACCGACGGCGACGCCATCGGCCCTGTCGCGCGCGAGCTCGGGAAGAGCGCGCTCTCGTGCGCTTGCGTGATCGACGGCGACGCCCAGGGCGACGCGCTGGCGGCGCTGGGCGCGGCGGCGGTGTCGGACCCGGTAACCGTGCAGCCGCCGTCGAGCAACTGGCACGCGCCCGGCGCCGCGCCCGACGTCGAGCCGCCGCCGCACGTCGGGGCACCGCCGCCGGCGAGCGACGAAGAGCTGCGCGCGGCGGGGCTGTCGCCGGTGTTCGTGAAGGGCGGCGGCGACCTGCACGTGCTGGCCGGCTATCTGATCGCCGGCCGAGAGGGTGCTCGCGCCCGCGAGGTCTACACCCAGGCGGGGGCGCTCGCGCGCACGCACGGTCTCAAGGATCTCGAGGCGCAGACCGAGCTGGCGCTGGGCATGCTGGAGGCGGTCGACCGCGCGCCCGCCAAGGCCGCGGCTCACTACGCGGCGGCGGGCCGCCTCGCGGAGGATGCCGAGATCGACGTGCTGGCGATCGAAGCCTGGCGCATGGCGGGCCAGCTGGCGATCGAGGGGCGCATCGAGACCTCGGCGATCGAGTGCTGGAAGCGCGCGCTCGACCTGGCCGACGAGCTGGACCCCAAGCTGGCGCAGTCGACCAGCGCCGCCGAGATCGCGCGCGCACTGGCGGCGGTTTATCGCGAGCGCGGCATGGCCGCCCCGGCGCGCGCGCTCGAGGAGCGCAGCCTGGAGCTGGAGCAAGGCTTGCCGCCCGAAGATGCCGCCCCGCCCAAGACGGCGGGCGGCGTCTCCTAGCTGGCGCGGCTAGCGCGCGCGGCGCTTCGTCGATAGGGTGTGCTCGCGTGGACAGCATCCAAACGCTGCGCCGGGTCGTCGATGCCGCGACGTCGATCCTGGATCGCGACGTCGTCCTCGAAGCCGCGGCGCCGGCGGCGAATCTCGACGAGCTTTTCCCCGACGAGCGCCGGTACGTCGAGGTGGGATCGTGGGCGCCGGCGAGACAGCGGGAGTTCGCCGCCGCTCGCGACTGCGCGCGGCGCGCGCTCCGGCGGCTGGGCGTCGAGCCCTGCGCGCTGGTCCCGCACGCGGATCGCTCGCCGCGCTGGCCGGAGGGGATCGCCGGCAGCATCAGCCACACGCGCGACCTGTGCCTGGTGGCGCTCGCGCGGCACGGGCGCCTCGCGAGCCTCGGGGTCGACGTCGAGCGCGTGACCGCGGCCGGCGCCGATATCGAGGAGCTCGTGTGCACGGCGGCGGAGCGACGCTGGCTCGACGCGCAGGCGGCATCGCAGCGCGAACGGAACATCCGGTTGCTCTTCAGCGCGAAAGAGGCCTTCTACAAGTGCCAGTATCCGCTGACCCGGACCTTCCTCGATTTTCAGGAGGTCGAGCTGGCGATCGATGTCGGCGCGGGTTCGTTCGCGGTTCGGAATCCGGAGCGCGCGGCGGTGCACGGGCGCTGGACCTGGGCCGACGATCTCGTGATCACGGCGGCGACGTTGCCCTGACCATTTCATGGCGAAGACCGACCAGAGCCCGACGCCCGAAGAGAAGAAGAAGCTGCGCACCGGCTTCACGACCGGCGCTTGCGCCGCGGCGGCCGCCAAGGCGGCGACGCGCGTGCTGGTGCGGGGCGAGACGCTCTCGGCGATCGAAACCACGCTGCCGAACCGCATGCGCGTCACCTTCGCGCTCGCGCGCTGCGAGCTCACGCCGCCGCGCGCCACCTGCAGCGTCATCAAGGACGCCGGCGACGATCCCGACTGCACGCACGGCGCCGAGCTGGTCGCGACCGTCGAGCTGCGCGACGAGCCCGGCGTCGAGATCCGCGGCGGCGACGGCGTCGCGACGGTGACCAAGCCCGGCCTCGGCCTGGAGGTCGGCGCGCCGGCGGTCAACCCGGTGCCGCGCCGGAACATCACCGAGATGGTCGAGGAGGAGCTGGCGATCGCACCGAACGGCGCGAACGGCTCACGAGGCGCGATCGTGACGCTGTCGGTCCCGGGCGGCGAGGAGATGGCGCGCCAGACGCTGAACGGGCGCCTCGGCCTGGTCGGGGGGATCTCGATCCTGGGCACGACCGGCATCGTCCGGCCCTACTCGACTGCTGCGTTCAGGGCGAGCATCGTGCAGAGCATCGACGTCGCGTGCGAGCGCGGCCACCGTACGCTGGTGGTCACCACCGGTGGCAAGTCGGAGGCGTACGCGATGAAGCTGCACCCGGAGCTCGCCGAGGAGGCGTTCATCCAGATGGGCGACTTCGTGGGCGCGACGCTGAAACACTGCGCGCGCCGGCAGCATCGAGCGCGTGCTGATCACCGGCATGATCGGCAAGCTGTCGAAGATGGCGAACGGCAAGATGCAGACCCACGCCGCCGGCTCGGAGGTGAGCATGGATCTGCTGGCGGAGCTCGCCGCGGAGCTGGGCGCGCGCGCGGCGGTGCTCGACGAGATCCGCGTCGCGAACACCGCGCGCCACGTGCTGGAGCTGTGCGCGCGCGAGGGCCTGGTCGGCATCACCTCGCTGATCTGCCGGCGCGTCGTCGACCACGCCGTCCGCCACACCGCCGGCCAGCTGCGCATCGAGGCCGAGCTGGTCGACTTCAACGGCGCGCTGCTCGGGCGGTATCCGGCGTAAGAAGGAGCATATGCGTGTGGCAGGGCTCGGACTCGTCGGCGTGGCCGGGGTTCGCGCGCCGCCAGCGGTTGCGCAGCTCCTGATCGGTCTCGACGGCCACCCGGTGCGCGGCGTACTCGCCCAGGGCCACCTCCGCCTCGCCGGCGCGGCCGAGCTCACCGAGCGCGAGCGCGCGCTGGTAGAAGCCCTCCTCCGACTCGGGATCGATCACCAGGATCGCGTCGGCGGCGGTGAGCGCGCCGCTCGCGTCGCCGGCGAGACCGCGCGTGCGCGCGAGCAGGCCGAGCCCGCCGCGGTCGTCGGGCAGCCGCCGCGCCAGTCGTTCGGCGAACGCCAGCGCCGGGCCGAAGCGGTAGGCATCGGCGAGCGCGCGCCCGGCGAGCCAGAGCGGCGCCGGGTGCTCGGGCGCGCGCGCCAGCGCCTCTTGCGCGAGCGCCAGTACATCGTCGGTCCGTCCCTGGCGCAGCGCCAGCCGCGCGAGGCCGAGCAGCGGCTCGACGCGCGCTGGCCAGGCGACGCGCACCACCTCGAGCGGCGCGCGCGCCTCATCGGCGTGGTCGGCGGTCGCGTCGGCGAGCGCGAGCCCCCAGTCGAGCAGCACCGCCGGATCGACGGGCGGCGGCGCGCCCGTGGCGATGCTCGCGGCGGCGATCTCGACGACCGGCAGATCCAGGCAGCGCCGGCGCGCGCGCGCCGGCAGGTCGGCGCAGGCGAGACGCGCATAGGCGGGCGAGAACTTGCGATACTGAAGTCGCGCCTCGACGCGCGCGGTGTGCGCGGGCACCTGGAACCGTACGACCTGGGGATCGGACGGCGCCAGCGCCGCGTCGAAGGCGACACCGCGCATGTGCTGGGGATCGCGCCGCGCGAGCGGGCGGCCGTCGCCGTCGACCGGCTGCGCGCGCACGAGGTGGGTGTCGGCGTCGAGCGCACCGTCGCGACCGCGCGCACCCGAGCGACCGATCACGCGGCCCGCGGCGTCGAAGGCGGTGACCTCGAGCCAGACTTCGTTGGAATCCATGGTGCCGCCCGGGAAGCGGTGGCCGACGCCGCGCGCGCGCAGGAGCGCGTCGACCCGCCGCGGGTCCGACCAGATCAGCGCCAGCGACGCGCGCCCGCGCAGGTTGCGCGCGACCAGGTCCTCTTGCTCGCCGTCGCCGCGCAGGTGCGGCAGCGCGGTGTTCGCGCCGAGGAAGCGGTGCGAGCGGATCATGCCGTTCTTCGCGCCGGCATCGCCCTCGGTCGCCGGAACCAGCGGCATGTGGCAGTCCTGGCAGATCTGGCTCGCGGGGGGACGATAGACCGAGCCGGCGCCGTTGCCGGCGACCGCGCTCACGTGCCAGGCGTCGTAGTCGTCCTGGCCGCGCAGCCAGCGATCGGCGGTGACGTCGGCGCCGAGGCCGACCTTGTGGCAGGTAGCGCAGAAGATCGCCTGATTCATGAGCGGCGGGCGCACGCGCGCGCCGTGCACGCCGCCGGCGGCGGTCGGCACCGGACGCAGATCGGCGACGTAGCGGCCGTTGCCCTCGCGATCGACGTGGGTGATCGAGTGACAGATCAGGCAGGTCACGCCGGCCTGTGCCGCGCGCGTGCCGCGGGCGACCCTGCCCGGCTGGTCCATCGTGCCGCTCGCGACCAGCAACGGCTCGTGGCAGTTGCCGCAGAAGCGCGACGCCACCGCGCCCTTCTCCTCGCGGAACTGATCGGTCGCCACCCGGTAGTACGGATTGTTGAACGACGAGAACCGATGCGCCGACGCCGACCACTGCTTGGCGACGTCGGCGTGGCAGCCGGCGCAGTCGGAGACGCCGACCGGCGCGCCGGCGTAGAAGCCGCGACGCGCGACCTCGCGCGCGATCTCGGCGTCGTCGGGGCCATCGCTGCCGGCAATGAACGAAAGCGGTGCGCCGCCGTGAGATTCGAAGCGCGGCAACGACGCGTCGGCAAAGGCGGACGCGGGCGCCACCAGCGAGCAAACCGTCGCAGCAGCGACCGCGGTCCGTTTCACGGCTTGTGCTCCCGCCGCGGCGGGTGCTGTCCGGGGAGCCCGAGCAACGGCACCGGCGAGCGCACCTCTTTGTTCAGCGACACCGTGCCGCGCGGCGCGGACGCCAATCCCTTCGCGGCGGTCGGCGCGGCCTTGCCGTACGGATTGCCGGGCGGGCCGCCCCACCGGTCGTAGACCGGATCTTTGCAGGCGACCGGTTTCTCCCAGTAGTGGCGGATGATGTAGCGGCCCTGAAAGTTGTTGATGCCTCCGTCGGTGATCTGCGCGCCGGCGTCGCCGTTGGTGCCATCCCAGTTGGCGCGACCACCCATGACCGGTTTCGCCTCGCGGAAGATCAAGTCTTCGGACAGGGTCTCGGCGCTGTATCGCGTGTGCAGCCGCGTGAGCACCCAGCTCGCGCCCCCGCCGTAAAACGGCATCCGCCGCCGCGACGGCGCGACCGCGCCTGCCCCTGGCTTGCTACCCCCAACCGCGCCGCCGGGCGGGACCGCGATGCCGACGCCTTCCAGCGCATCGAGCCCGAGCGTCGCCAGATCCGAATCGGTGAGCGGCGGCGTCGGACAGGGATCGCACGACGTGGTCTGCCAGGCGTACTCGGTCACGACCGCCTTGCGCCCCATCTTCTCGATCGTGGCGTCGAAGAGCGTGGCGTAAAAACCGGGGAAACCCTGGCGGACGGCGTCGGCGACATCGAGGTTCGTCGGAATGAACACGTTCGGGTAGTTGGCGACCTCGAAGCGCGACGACGGATGCAGCACGTAGACGATCAGATCCTGCTTTCCCGCGGCGTTGAGCAGGCCGAGGCGCACCGGCAGGCGCAGCTCGTTGGCGTCGAACGCGAAGCGCAGCGGCGACAGGTGCACCACGCCGGCGGCGTCGCGCTTCACCTTCGTGACGTCGACCTTGGCGACGAAGAACTTCGACTTGTCGCGCACGTAGGGCGCCAGCGCCGACGCCGCGCCCGCCGGGATCTGGTACTTCTCGCGATGGAGCCAGGTTTCCAGGCCCTGCGAGTCGGTCGCCGACAGGATCACGATCTCGTACTCGCCGGCGACGAACTGGGCTTCGATCTTCACGCCCAGGTCCTTGCCGCCGCCACCCTTGCCGAGCGAGGCCATCGCGCTGGGCGCGGCCATCCGCATCACCGGCATGGGCGGCTCCGGCGGAGCGCACGGATCCTGCTCCCAGTACTCGACCAGCCGCGGCGCCGACAGCGAATCGATGTGGTCGAAGACGTCGGCGGGCAGCGTCTTCACGTCCTCCTTGTGCAGCACCACCGGCACCGGCACCACCATCGCGAAGTCCTCGGGTGGTCCCTTGTAGTCGTTCGACATCGTCATGACCGTGCGGTTGCCCTTGCGCATCAGCACGACCTGCGACGCGTCGTTGGTCAGCTTGGCGTCGCTGCCGGCGACGAAGAATCCGCAGAACGCCCGCGCGCCCGACGGAGCGGCGACAGCGCCAACCACCATGAACAGACCACCCAGCGCGAACCGAAACCAACGGACCACCGAATCCGCATCATGCGAGCCTCCTCCTGAGGGATCGGACAATGGCCAACCACCTCGCCTGGGCGCCGGACGCACCGACCTGAGAAAAGATCTCCTGATTCGCACAATAACGCCAGGTGTGGGCGATCTCCACATTTGCGGCGGCAACGCAGGACGCGATTTCAGTTTTGGCGCACGCGGCCGATGAACGGCACGCGGTGCCCACGTCGCGAATTTGCCTGGTTGCGGTGCTGGTGGTGGGCGCGGCCCTCGGTGGTGGGCGCGCGCGGTGCTGCGCGCCGAGGCGCCTCCGTCCCCGCCGCTGCCGAACGGCGCCGCGCTGGTGTGCGAGGGCGACGATCCGGGCCCGGATCCGGTGCGCCTCGAGACCGCGCGCCTGCGCGGCGACCGCTATGTGGCCGATCGCGCCAGCGGCGCCATCGCCGAGCTGACGCTGGATCCGCGACTGCAAGCCGCGACCGAGCGGCTGCTGCGCCGGGGCCAGCTCAAGTACGGCGCGACGGTGGTGCTATCGATCCCCGACGGCAAGGTCCTCGCGCTCGCGGGCCACTCGTCGGTCGACCCGACCGCCGGCGCCACCGAGCTGGCGCTGCGCCCCTGGGCGCCGGCGGCGTCGGTCTTCAAGCTGGTCTCGGCGGTTGCGCTGGTCGAAGAGGCCGGCCTGAGCGGCGATTCGCGCGCCTGCTATCACGGCGGCGTTTCGTCGGTCGCGCGCGACAACCTGGTCGACAACCCGCGCCTGGATCGATGCGCCTCGCTGGCGTACGGCATCGGCAAGTCGCAAAACGCGATCCTGGCCAAGCTGGCGATCCGGCACCTGTCGCCGGTGCAGCTGGAACGCACCGGCCACGCGCTGGGGTTCGAGGAGCCGCTGGCCTTCGACCTGCCGGTCGAACCGTCGCACCTGGACGTACCCGAGGGCGACCCGCTCGAGTTCGCGCGCACCGCGGCCGGCTTCTGGCACTCGACGCTGTCGCCGATGCACGGCGCGCTGCTGGCGTCGGCGATCGCCGACGGTGGCCGGATGGTCATTCCCTATCTGATCGATCGCCCGCGCGAGGAGCCGGCCCGGCTTTCTACCGAGGCGGATGCAGACACGGCAGCCGTCGCGCCCGCAACCGAGTGGCGCCAGCGGCTGACCCCCGAAGCCGCCGCCGCCGTCGCCGAGATGATGGCCGGCGTGACCCGCATGGGGACCGCGCACAAGGCCTTCTACGATCGCGCCGGGCGGCCGCGGCTCCCCTTCTCGGCGGCGGGCAAGACCGGCACGCTGTACGGCAAGACCGATCGCGGCTTCGTCGGCTACAGCTGGTTCGTCGGCTTCGCGCCGGTCGAGCATCCGACGGTCGCCTTCGCGGTCGCGCTCGGCAACAAGCCCGGGTACCAGCTGCGGGCGTCCGAGGTGGCGCGCGAGCTGCTGGCCGAGTACGCCGCCGAGAACGCGCCACCGCGCCCGGCGCGCACCGCGCGCGCGACGACCGCCGCGCTCAGATGATCCGCGTGCGGATGTTGGTCGGCAGCGCGGCGATGCGCTCGTGGACCTCGACCGAGACGTCCTGGTCCAGGTCCATCACCAGGTAGCCGATCTCGGGATCGGTCGCCAGCGTCTGGCTGCGGATGTTGGCGTGCAGATCGGACACGATCTTGTTGATGTCGCGCAGAACGCCGGGCACGTTGCGGTGCACGTTGAGGATCCGGCGCGCGCCGCCGCGCGCCGACGGCTCGACGATCGGAAAGTTCACCGAGCCGGCGGTCGCGCCCGCGCGTCACGAACTTGGTCAGCACCGTCGCGACCTCGCGCCCGATGGCCGCCTGCGCCTCGCTGGTCGAGCCGCCGATGTGCGGCGTGAGGATCACGTTGGGCAGCCCCTGCAGCGGCGTGCGGAACCCGTCGGCGTTCGACTCCGGCTCCTCGGGGTAGACGTCGACCGCGGCGCCCGCCAGGTGTCCCGCGCGCAGCGCCGCCGCCAGCGCCGGGATCACCACGACGGTGCCGCGGCTGGCGTTCAGCAGATAGCTGCCGCGCTTCATCGCCGCGAGCTCGGCCTCGCCGATCATGTTGCGGGTCTCGGGCGTCTCGGGCACGTGCAGCGAAACGAAGTCGGCCTGCGCGAGCAGATCGCGCAGCGACGCGGCCGCGGCGTTGTTGCCCATGGGCAGCTTCGCGGTGTGGTCGTAGAAGATCACGCGCATGCCCAGGCCCTCGGCCAGCACGCCCAGCTGGCGCCCGATGTGGCCGTAGCCGACGATGCCCAGCGTCTTGCCGCGCATCTCGAAGCAGTTGGCGGCGACCTTGCGCCAGGTGCCGGCGTGCACCTCGCGCGAGCGATCGCCGAGCTGCCGGCCGAGCGCGATCAGCTCGGCGATGATCAGCTCGGCGACGCTGCGCGTGTTGGAGAAGGGCGCGTTGAACACCGGCACGCCGCTGCGGTTGGCGGCTACCAGATCGACCTGATTGGTGCCGATGCAGAAGCAGCCGATCGCCAGCAGCGACGACCCTTCGATCACCGCGGCCGGCACCTGGGTCTTGGACCGGATGCCGAGGATGTCGACGCCGGAGAGGCGGCGCGCGAGCTCGTCGGGCGGCAGGGCGTGGGGGAGAGTCTCGACGGTGAAGCCGTCGGTTGCGAAGAGATCGAGGGCGGTCTGGTTGACGTTCTCGAGGAGGAGGGCACGCACGGTGCTGGAAGCGTAACAGGCGCCAACGTCAACGACCACGCACGTCACGTCCTCGTCGCGTCGACCGACCACGTCCGATCGTTGACGTTGACGTCAGACGTCGACGGGACGCGCGCTATTCCGTCGCGGTCGCGGTGGTCGCCGCGGTCGCGTCCGTCGTCGCGTCCGTCCCCGTCGACGACACCGAGCTCAGCGCGCCCGAGATGATCCCCTGCAGGATCTGCCCGACCGACTCGCCGCCCTCACCGCCGGTCGACGCGCCGCCGCCACCGCCACCGCCGTGGTGGCCGCCGTGGTGCCGGTGGCCGTGGGCTTTCCCTCCCTGCGGCGGCGCGAGGTCGGAGACGTTTCCGCTCTGCGACGCCGCCTGGAAGCGATCGGCGATCTTGTTGAGGAAGTCGGCTTGCGATCCGGTCGCCGAGCTCGCGGCGTCCTTCAGCTTCTGCGCGATGTCGGCGGTGACCGACTTGAACTGCTCCGGGTTGCTCTGCGCCAGGCTCGACAGCTGGCTGAAGAGCTGTCCGGGCCGCGAGATGTCGACGTTGACGCCGTTGGCCGCATCGGACGAGGTGACCGGTGTCGTCGACGACGTCGACGGCGTCACGCCTTGAATGTCGCTAGGTGAAGACGGA
Organism: uncultured Pseudomonadota bacterium; assembly: GCA_963711305.1. Lineage (GTDB taxonomy): Bacteria > Myxococcota_A > Polyangia > Fen-1088 > Fen-1088 > DASRQZ01. Next base: position 578,277 of record CAVQDT010000008.1, on the reverse strand, counting down.
GAAGAGATGCTGCTGATCGACATGGGGAACCTCCTGCCGACGTCATCGGCGCGCGTTCGCGATTTCTTCAGCGCGCGCAACATTTCGAAACACCACGGAGATCCTCGAATCCGCCCTCGTGGCTGCGGTCACGACACCGCGATCACGACCGGCATTCTCCGACGGAGTGCTAAATGGTGGCCGACTCGGCGCTCCGTGACGACGATTGAATTTCCGGCTGCTCGACGCAACCTGAGCCGCTGGGCGGTGCTCAGACAACGTAACAACATGCGATCTTCGCGTAAGGACCCCGCTCTACCCCTCGTCTTCCGTCTCCCGCCGGCTGCGGGTAGTCTCGGGCTCGCTTCCATGTCGATGTCGATCTCGCGCTCGAATTTCCGCGTCTTGGTGACGGCGATCGCCGCCGTGCTCGCCCTGCCAATCTCGGGCTGCTTCCATTCGGCGTCGCAAGAGCAGCGACGGGTCGGCGGCCGTCGACGCGCCGGTCAGCCCCAACAGCGACGGCGGCGGCGACGCCGCCGGGATGCTCGCGGTCGCGAATGGCCCGACGGGTTTCGCCACGCAGTACATGGATCCGACGACCGGCCAGATCCAGGTCGTCAGCGGCGGCACAGGCGCTCCGGCGAGCAACGTCTACGTCGTCACCAACCGCAAGCAGCTGCTGGCGGCGCTGCTCAACAGCAACAGCCCGACCTTTGCGACCAATCCGATGACGGCGCAGAACGAGCCCAAGATCATCTACGTCTCGGGCTCGATCCTGGGCAACCAGCTCGACGACGGCACGCTGGCCACCACCGACACCTATCGGATGACGCCCAACCCCAATCAGTACGACTTCAACCTCTACGTGATGTCGTTCGACACGCAGCTCATCGCCAGTTGACCGCGCAGGCCAATCCCGACGGCGGCGCGATGGCGGGCCGACGGCGGCGCCGACGGCGGCGACCCGGCGGCAGCGGCGCAGCTCGCATTGCTGAAGAGCCAGCCGGGCGCGGCGCGCACCACGTTCTCGAACAACCAGAAGTCGCAGATCCAGTTCCAGGTACCGCCCAACACCAGCCTGCTCGGCGTCGGCCAGGACGCGAAGCTCATCGACGGCTACCTGTCGATCAACACCGACAGCGCGTCGTTCGGCAAGACCGTCGACAGCAACATCATCATCCGCAACATCGAGTTCCAGGTGCCGCAGGACTACTCGCCGGCGTGGGATCCGACCGACACGTCGACCGGCAACTGGAACGCGCGCTTCGACGGCATCACGATCGTCACCGGGCGCAACATCTGGATCGATCACTGCACGTTCACCGACGGCGTGCACGTCGACACGCTGGAGCCGACGCCGTTCAACGGCAAGCACGTGCAGCGCCACGACGGCCTGATCGACATCGAGGACGGCTCCGACAACATCACCATCTCGTACAACATCTTCAAGCAGCACGACAAAACCACGCTGATCGGCTCGACCGGCGGCGGCACCATGGGCACGGACAACTACGAGACCGGCCACGAGCGCATCACGTTCTCCGCCAACATGTGGTCGACGTCGGTGCAGCGCGCGCCGCTCGGGCGCTGGGGCGAGTTCCACCTCTACAACAACATCTACAGCGGCAACTACACCGATCCGAACTACCCGCTGCTCTACTTCATCGGGCTCGGCACGAGCTCGAGCATCCTGTCCGAGAGCAACGTGTTCGACGTCACCGGCTCGTCCGACGCGTTCCTCAAGAGCCGCATCTTCCAGGCCTCGGGCGGCAACAAGTTCCACGACGTCGGCTCGTGGTTCAACGGCGCGCCGTTCACCGACATCGAAGCGGCGGCGATGGCGAAAGTGGCGACGCCTTTACCAACGCGATCGGCTGGACGCCGCCCTACCCCTACGTCGTCGGGACCACGCCCGATGCCGTGCGCAACCACGTGATGGCGAACGCCGGCGCCGGCAAGCTGAATCTCGCAACCGCCGGCGCCCTGATCGCGCCCGGCGCTAGCCGCCGGCGTCCAGCTTCTCCATGCGGCGCTTCATCTCCTCCGGGCTGACGTCCTCGATGTGCGTGCCCAGCGTCCAGATGTGGCCGAACGGATCGGCGATCGTGGCGCTGCGATCGCCGTAGAACTGGTCGGTCAGCGGGCGCTTGACCGACGGCGCCGGCCTCGACGGCGCGCGCGAACGCGGTGTCGACGTCGGGGACATAGACCATGAACCCGCAGGTCGTGCCGCCCAGCGACGCCGGGCTCCGCGAGACGGCGTCGGCCCTCTCCGGCATCTCGTCGGCGAGCATGAAGCGCGACTCGCCGATCTGCAGCTCGGCGTGCCCGATGCGGCCGTCCGGCATGTCCATGTGAAACAGCTCCTGCGCGCCGAATGCCTTCTTGTAGAACGCCAGCGCCTCGCGCGCTCCCTTGACGCTGATGTACGGGGTCAGCGTGTGGTACCCGTCGGGAATCGGTTTGACCTTCCCCTTCGCCTTGCCTTGCTCCGCCATGGGTCGTCTCCCTTTCGCGCGCCAATGGAGCGCGCGGGGGAAGATAGATCCGCAGCGGGCGGATGCCAGCAGGAAAAGCGAAGACGGTCAGCAGCCCGGCGCGCGGCAGACGCCTGCCTTGAGGCGCGCCAGCTCCTGGAGCTCGTCGGCGATACGCAACGTGGTCTCGGCGGCGGCGCGAGCGCGCGCCTGCTGCTCCTCGGTGACCGCGTACCGGAGCAGCAGCCGGCGCCCGAGCTCGTGATGATGCTGCTCGTCGGGTTGGATCCGCTCGCGATAGAGCGCCGCGGTCGCGAGATCGCCGCGCTCGGCGCAGAACGCCGCGAACACGTCGTTGCGCGCGACCGCGATCGCCTCGCGCGTGAACGGCCCGGCCGCGGCCCGCTCCGCGGTCCCCTTCAACGTGCGCAGGTACGCCGATAGCGGGCTCAACCCCGGCGCCTGCGGATCGAATCCGCTCAGATCCACGCCGAGCGCGGCGAGCCGCTCCTCGATCCAGCGATAGTGCTTGGCCTCGTCGCCGCACTGGCGCGCGAGCGCGAGGCGCACGTCGAGCTCGGGCGCGTCGACCATCCAGAACGCCGCCAGCTCCGTCGCCTCGAGCTCGTTGCGCAGCGCCAGCTTCAAGAGCTGCGCGACGCCGAGGGCCTCGCCGGGCTCGCCGGCCGCCGATCTGGCCGCCAGGTCTGCGAGCCGTGCGCGGTTCCTCTCGTCGAGCTCGGCGACGAAGGCCTCGGGAGACAGCTCACTCATGGGGCTCACTCCCTGCACCGATGCCTGCGCTCTGCCAGGCGTCGCGAAACGCCGCCAGCGCTGGCCACTGCCCGAGATCGACAACGTTGCGAAACGCGATCCAGTCGAGCGTGCAGCCGAGCGACAGCGCCGCCAGACCGAGCGGCCGCGCAAAAGGGATGCGCCCGTCGAGCCAGCTCAGTGTCCGATCGACGCGCGCGCGCTGCTTGGCGATGTAACCGGCTTCGGTGAACCCGTCGAGCCGCAGGTAGCGGAAGTTGATGGCGGCGTCGAGCGCCCCCTCGACGACCTCTTGCAGCCGCCGGTCGGCCCAGTCGAGCGGATCGAGGCTGAATCCGGCGGCGCGCAGCTTGGCCTCGCTGGTCGCCCAGAGCCAGTTGGTGATCAACGACGAGTCGGGGAGCACGCCCGGGTCGCCTTCCGCATCGCCGTCGACGAGCAGCACCGGCACCTTGCCGAGCGGCGATGCCTGGGCGAGCGCCGCCGCGCCCGCGTCGGTGCGCGTGTCGACGAGCTCGTGCGCCTGGCCGAGCGCCTTGAGCAGGATGCGAACCTTGCGGGTGTACGGGGACGTCGTGGTGCCCAGCAGCGTCATCGCCATGACGCCTCGGTTTTTAGCATACGCGATACGAGAGCTGCGTCTCTTTTACGATACGACGCGTGCCGTGGTACGTTCGGCGTCACGATGCCGAAGACGCAGACCAAGCGGGGATCGCTGCGTGAGACGCCGATCCCCCCCGGAGACGAGGTCGGCGCCGCCGAGCTGGCGGCGCGGGTCGCCGAGAACCTGCGCGAGCAGCGCCGCCGCCGGGACATGTCGCTGGATCAACTGGCCCAGCGCACGGGCGTCAGCCGCGCCGGCCTGTCGCAGATCGAGACGCGCAAGACCAACCCGTCGATCGGCGTGCTGTGGAAGATCGCCTCGGGCCTGGGCATCCCGTTCGCCGAGCTGATCGGCGAGGGGCAGCCGACGCTGGCGGTCCTCCGGCGCAACGATACCCAGGTGCTGCGGTCGACCGACCGCAAGTTCGAAAGCCGGCCGCTGATGCCGGCGTCAGGGCAGCAACCAGGTCGAGGTCTACGAGCTGCGGCTCGCGGCCCGCGCGCGTCATTCCTCGGATCCGCACGGGCCGGGCACGCGCGAGCTGGTGGTGGTGCTGAGCGGCGCGCTGCGCATGCTCGTCGGCGAGCAGGCCGAGGATCTGGCGGCGGGCGATTCGATGCTGTTCGACGCCAATGTGCCGCACGTGTACGAGAACCCGGGCGGCGCCGAGGCGCGCTACCACGACGTGATCATCTACCCGCTGCGCTGATCGCGCCGCGCCCGCGACCGCGGATCGCCGTAAAAGAGACAGATCTCCGGTCGAATGGACGACGCCGCGCGCAGCCCGCGCGGTGGTTGAAGCCCTCGGCGGAAAAGTCTACGCTGCGCGCCATGCCACGTCGTTTCCTTGACGGGCGCGCGCCGGGATCCGCAATCGCGACCGTGCTCGCCGTCGTTTCATCTCTGTCCGGCATCGGTTGCGGCGCGAGCCCCGGCAGCGGCGACACCGCCGGCGCCGGCGGTGCCGGAGGTCGCGCGAGCGGTGCGGGCGGCACGACCACCGCCGGCACGGGCGGCGCCACCGCCGGTGGCAGCGGCGGTTCCACCGGCGCGGGCGGCACGACCACCACCGGTGCGGGCGGCAGCGCCACCGACGGCGGCTCCGGGACCGGACTGCTCAAGGGTGGCATGTGCTTCCCGATCTGCGGCTTCCCGGCGATCACCAACCCCACGGGTGACGGCTATGGCTGGGAGCAGCAGCGCAGCTGCTTGGTCGCGACGTCGCCCGCGGCGGCTAACACCGTGCCCTGCAACCCGATGCCGCTGCCCAACCTGCCGCCGCCCGGCAACGGCGTGTTCGACGGCACGAACTGCCTGTCGTATTGCTCGAGCGCGATCACCGACGCCAATCACACCGGGTATGGATTCGAGCACGGCCGCAACTGTATCGTGGCCGGCACCGCCGCGGCCTACGGCGGGGTCTCGTGCGCGCCGCCGCCGCTGCCGGCCGGCAAGGGCGTGACGATCACCAGCGGTACGACCATGACCTGCGCGCCGATCTGCCAGGACCCGGCGGTCTCCGATCCCGACGGCGATGGCTTCGGCTTCGAGAACAACCTGACCTGCGTGGTCTCCACCTCGCTGACCGCGCTGCAGGGGGTGCCCTGCGTGCCGCCCACGCCGCCGCCGCCACCGCCGCCCCCTCCCCCGCCGCCCGGCAACAACTGGAACTCGATGTACACGGCGACGATGTTCGGCCAGGTCGACTGCGCGCCCCTCGGCGTCACCGACAGCACCAACCTGAACGGCAGCACCTGCGTCGCCCGTGGTGCCGTGCGCCTCAGCGGCGCGAACACGATGTACTACGGCGCCGCCGGCGACCTGAGCACACTCTGGAATGGCGCGCCCGCCTGTACCTGCACCGGCGGTCAGAGCGCGCCCGATCGCTGCTCGAGCCCGCCGGCGTGCGCGGGTCAGAGCGACTGCGGCCTGTGCGCCGAGGTCACCTGCAACGCCGCCGGCATCTACTCGTTCAACGGCGACGGCTTCACCCACGACGAGTTCTGCAAGGCTGGGCAGTCGGTGGTGGTGCAGCTGATCGACGCCTGCCCGCACAACCACCCCAGCAACACCTACTGGTGTACCACCGCGCGCCCGCAGCACATCGATCTCAGCTGCACGGCGTTCAACGCGCTGGTGAACGCGACGACGTCGCGCCCGCTGACGTCGATCGGAAGCATCAATGTGTACACGCGGATGGTCGATTGCAGCGTGGGACTCGGGGTTCACACCTTCTAAGGCGTCACTCCGTGTAGATCGTCGCCTTCGTCGTGCTGGTCATCAACCCGCCGGTTCCGTTGATCAGCGTGTTGCCCCAGCTCGACAGCTGCGCCCCCTCCCAGTCGACCGCCAGATCCAGGTAGGCCTGCGCGGCGCCGTTGCCCTTCCACGACCAGCCGAGGTAGCCGAGCTTCAACCGCACGCACTCCGACATGATGAACGCGGCATCGATCGGCGTCAGCGGATTGCCCGCTTCCCAGCCGAACTCGCCGACCACCAGCGGCAGTTGCGCGGTGACCGCTGACTGCAACGTCGACGTGATCTTGGTGTGGCCGCCGGTGTTGTTCGCGTACTGCTCGTACATGTGCACGCTGAACATCAGATTGTGCTGGGGGTCGGCCGCCAGCAGCGCCGCGCCGTCGGTCATGATCGACGCCGCGTTCTGGCCGAACCCGTTGGCGTCGATGATCAGCGTGTGATTGATCCCGGCGGCGCGCATCGCCGCGACCGCCGCTGTGTAGCCGCCGCGGAAATCGTTGCCGCTCCACTCGTTGGCGATGTTGATCAGCAGGAACGCCTCGAACTGGAGCAGGATCTGTTTCACCGGCGCGCTGGTGTAGTACGCGACCATGTTCAAGAGATCTTGATTGCTGGTGCCGCCGGTCACGTCGTGGAGCTCGACCAGAGGCACCAGCTTCAGCTCGACCGCGTGGCGGATGATCCGCTGCAGCAGCGCCGGCGTGCCGCCCGTGGCATTCGTCTGCCAGACGATGCGCACCACGTTGGCGCCGTAGGCCGCGATGTTGTCGAGCGCGTTGTACGCCAGGTACTGGTCCCCGATGTCGAACCAGACGTCGGGGTTGTTGAGCCCGCGTGGAATGAAGTCATTGCCGAACTTGTCGTAGAGCCGCCCGCCGGTGACGAAGAATCCGTTGGTCAGCATGCCGGCCGGCTTCTTCAGCGCGCCGGGCGGCGGGTTCGGGTTCAATGTGATCGACGGCCCGGTCGGCTCGGGCACGCCGACGGTGCAGGCGAGCCCCTTCATCGCCGTGGCCGTGCCCGGGATGAGGCAAGTCGCGCCGAACTCGAAGCCGTAGCCGGTTCCGTCGGTGTCGGCGGTGGTAACCGTGCAGATGCGCGTGCAGCTGTCTCCGAGCAGGCGCCCCGGGCCAGTAACGGATCCGCCGTCACCAATGGGCGCGCCGGTCGTGCACGGGAGCGAGACCATCGCCACCTTCCCGCCCGGGATGATGCAGCTCGAGTCGAGCTCGTAGCCGTAGCCGTCGGCCGGGTTGGCGTCCTTGCCATCCTGGACCTCGGCCCCGCACAGAGCGACACACTGGTTGCTGACGATGACGCCCGGCGAGCCCGCGGGATGCCCCTTGGGGGGCACCGGCATGCCGACGATGCAGGCCGTGCTGATCTGCGCCGTGTACGTGCCTTTGACCACGCAGGACACCCCGCTCTCGAAGCCGTAATCGCCCTGGGTCACCCCGCTCACCAGGCACACCCGGACGCAAACCCCGCCCTGGACGACGCCGGCCACCGGCATCACCGGCGGCATATTCGGATTGCCGGCGTCGCCGCCGCTCATCCCGGCCGCGCCGCCGTCGGGCGACGTGCCTGCCCCGCCGCTGCCGTTGCTGCCGCCGCTTCCCGACGGCGCGCCGCCGCTGCCGCCCGCGGTCGAGCCGCCGCCGACGCCGTCGTCCGCCCCAATGGCGCCGCTGCTACAGCCCGCGGCCACCAGGGCCACCGCCAGCGCGACACGTGAAAGAAGGTGTCCGGTCTTCACGGTAAATTACCTCCGGGGGACGATTCTCGGGCGTTCCGCTCACCCACGACGCCCTCAGGGCACGACGTCCCGCAAACCTTCTGCCCGCCGACCGCGTCGATGCGCGGCACCGTATCACGCGTCGCGCAGAGGTGGCGAGCCGCGAACCCAAGAAAGGAGTCGCCGCCGTGAGCCGAATCGGTCACTCCGTGTCTCGACACGCCCGGCCGACCCGGCGCGCGCGGGCGGCGCGGCAAATGACGTGTTCCCGGGCGCGGGCGCGTTGCTTTCTGGCATGATGCGCACATGGTCGCTTGGGGCGGTGACGGCTCCGGAAAAGAGCCGACCACGGGGGCCGGCGCGGTCGCCGAGCTCGGCGAGGGACAATCGCCAGCCCGCACGACGCGCGACTATGCGGTGCAGCTGCTGCGTCGCTACGGAAATGGCCCCACGATCCGCCGCGTGTTCCTGGCCGGCGGCGCCGTCGGCATCTCGCTGGTCATCGCGCTCGTGGTCGCGGGCGGCCTCACCTTCAAGCGCGAGATCGACTACGTCGAATGCGAGCGATTCGCCGTCCCCTTCGCGACGGTTCACATCCAGAACTCGCCGAAGGGATCCGGCTGGGGCAATCCAGCGTTTCTCGCGTTCTCCAGCTACGGGCCTCCGTACGATCTCATGATGTACGGCACGCTGGCCGACGGCGACGGCGCGACGTCGTTCCGTCTCAGCAACCTCGTCGTCGAGGCCGACGGCGCCACCGAGGTCAAGCTGCCGCCGGTCGACGTCGACGTCGAAGATCTACTCGTGCGCCAGGACGGCGTCCGGCGGCCCGCGCGTGGCTTTCTCTACCGGCGGCGCGCCATCACCTCGGCGACGCCGACGCGGCTGCGGGTCACGGGCACACTGACCGAGGTCGGACCGGTCGCCGGTAAACCCGAGCACTTCACCTACGTGTTCGAAGCGCGCCACGCGAGCCGCCTGACGCTCGGACGCTGGTCGTGGTCGTTCTGATCGTCCGCGCTCGATCGGCCGTCACACGTCGAGCTTGAACCCGGGCTTCTGGTCGAACGACGACACGCCGTTGCGCGGGCTCCAGTTCTCGAGCGGCGGCTCGGTGAGCACCACGAACAGGTCGGCCGGGCTGACACCCGCCGCCTCGAAACGCCGCGCCATCGACTGAAACACTGTGCGCTTCGCCTCGACCGATCGCCCGGGGAAGGCGGTGATCTCGACCAGCGTGAACGCTGGCGTGCGATCCGCGGTGATCTCGAACGACGCTGCGTCGAGCTCGATCAGCGTCTGATGCCGATCCGAGTCCGGGATCTTGAAACCCTCGACCAGCGCGGCGTGAACGGCGTCGAGCAAGCGGCGGTTTTCATCGGGCGGGCGGCCCTGCCGGCGCGTAATGCGAACAAAGGGCATGAGATCCTCTCTTCCGTGGGCGTCTAGATGTTGACGTTCGCCATCCCCGCGTCGGCATAGCGCTGGCCGGCGGCGACACCCTTGGGCGCCACGGCGTCGATGCGCTGCAGATCATCGGCGGTGAGCGTGATCGCCGCGGCGGCGACGTTCTCTTCCAGGTGCTTGCGATCGGTCGTGCCGGGGATCGGCACGATGTCGTCGCCGCGGGCCAGCACCCACGCCAGCGCCAGCTGCGACGCCGTGACGCCCTTCGCCGAGGCGATCTCGCGCACGCGCTCGACCAGCTCGAGGTTCTTCGCGAAGTTCTCGCCCTGAAAACGCGGCGACCGGCGCCGGAAGTCGTCGGCGGGCAGCTCCTCGAAGCGCTTGAACCGGCCGGTGAGAAAGCCGCGCCCGAGCGGGCTGTAGGCGACGAAGCCGATGCCGAGCTCGCGCACGTCGGCAGGATCTCGTCTTCGGGATCGCGCGTCCACAGCGAGTACTCGGTCTGCAGCGCCGTGATCGGGTGCACCGCGTGCGCGCGGCGAATCGTCGCCGGCGACGCTTCCGACAGCCCGAGGTAGCGCACCTTGCCCGCGCGCACCAGCTCGGCCATCGCGCCGACGGTGTCCTCGATCGGCACGCTGCGATCGACGCGGTGCTGGTAGTAGAGATCGATGTGATCGACGCCGAGGCGGCGCAGCGAGGCGTCGCAGGCCTGCCGGACGTAGTCGGGCTTGCCGTTGATGCCCAGAAACGCGCCGTCGGCGCCGCGCACGTTGCCGAACTTGGTGGCCAGCACCACGCGATCGCGGCGATCGCGGATCGCGCGGCCGACCAGCTCTTCGTTCTTGAACGGACCGTACATGTCCGCGGTGTCGAGGAAGTTGACGCCGAGCTCGAGCGCGCGATGGATCGTCGCGATCGACTCGGCATCGTCGAGCGGCGCCGTAGAACTCGCTCATGCCCATGCAGCCGAGCCCCAGCGTCGATACGTCGAGTGCGGTCGGTCCACGTCCCAGGGTTCTCGTCTTCATTGGCGGCCTCCTTCGAGTGACCGCACATCTTTAGGATGCTGGCGACCGCAGTGCAAGCGCGGCACAATCGCCGGGGAGGCAGCGGATGGACGAAGCAGCGAAGCAGCTCGCGCGGCAGTTCGTGCTCGGCGTGGATCTGGACGGCGTGGTCGCCGATTTCTACTCCGGGCTGCGACCCATCGCCGCCGAGTGGCGCGGCGTCGCGCCCGAGGCGCTGCCGCTCGAGGTCTCGTACGGCCTGTCGGAGTGGGGCCTCGACGCGCTCGGCGGCTACGAGGACCTGCACCGCTTCGCGGTCACCCAGCGCGAGCTGTTTCGCAAGCTGACACCGATGCCGGGCGCACCGTCGGCGCTGCGGCGGATCTCGCAGAACGAGGTGCGCATCCGCATCATCACCCATCGCCTGTACGTGAAGTACTTTCACGAGGAGGCGGTGACCCAGACCACCGCGTGGCTCGAGCACCACGGCATCCCGTACTGGGACCTCTGCTTCATGAAAGACAAGGCGGCGGTAGGCGCCGACCTGTACGTCGAGGATTCGCCGGAGAACGTCGAGGCGCTGCGCGCCGACGGCCACGAGACCATCGTGTTCCGCAACTCGACCAACCGCCACATCGCCGCGCCAGCCGCGGCGACCTGGCCCGAGGTCGAGGAGCTGGTCGCGGACCGGTTGCGGCGCTGGCGCGAGGCGCGGGCGGGGCGCGGCGTGGCGGGACGTTGAATTGCGATCCTGGATCCGGCCTCAGCTCGCCGGCGGCAGCCAGCAACGCACGACCAGGCCGCCACCGTCGCGGGGGTGCAATGACAGGCGGCCGCCGTGGGCCTCGACGATCTCGCGGCAGAGGGCGAGCCCGAGACCGCTGCCGGCCTTCTTCGTCGAATAGAACGGCAAGAGCGCGTTGCGCAGCACCTCGGGCGACATGCCCTTGCCGCGGTCGCGCACGCTGATGCCGATACCGCCCCGCTCCTCGACGTCGAAGGCGATCGCGATCTCCTCGGGCGCGCTGCCCGATTCGGAGGCGTTCTTGAGCAGGTTGATCAACACCTGCTGCATCTGGCCGGCGTCGGCGAACGCGGGCGCCTCCGGCAACGCGCCGTCGAGCGTGTAGGGGTAGAGCCCGGCGAAACCCGCGAGCAGATCCTTCCACGGCACCGCCCGCTTGGTTGGCAGCGGCAGGCGCGCGAAGCTACCGTAGCTGTCGAGGAACGTCTTCAAGTGAGTCGCGCGCTCCTCGATGGTGTCGAGCGCCGACGAGAGCCGCTTTTCGTGGCCGGCGGGGTTGGCGAGCATCAGCCGCGACGAGTGCAGCAGCGAGGTGATCGGCGCCAGCGAGTTGTTGACCTCGTGGCTGAGCACGCGGATCGCCTTCTTCCAGGTCTCGACCTCCTTGCGCGCGAGCTCTTTCGTGAGCGGCTTGAGCATGAACAGCGTGTGCGGCTGCGTGGAGATCTCGAAGTAGTGCTTCGACAGGTGAAACGTCTCGGGCTCGTCGGCGCCCGGACGCTCGCAGGTGAACAGGATGTCGGTCACCGCGCGCGCCGCCTCCTGCAGCTGGTCGGGCGCGGCGGCGATCAGGTCGGACAGCAGGCGCCCCTCGATCTTCTGCCCACCCGCGAAGAACTGCTCCGCCGAGATGTTGGCGTAGATGATGCGCCCCGCCTCGTTGATGATGACGGCGATCGTCGTGCTGGCGGCGAGCACGGTCTCGAGCAGCATCTCGCGCTGATAGATGCCGCTGCGATCGCGGCGCAGCGTCTCGGCGAGCGTGTTGAAGCGGCGGATCAGGCGCCCGAGCTGATCGTCGCGGCCGACCGCCAGGCGCACGCCGTAGTCGCCCTCGGTCAGGCTCAGCAGGCCGTCGCTGACCGCGAAGACGCCGTCCCAGACGAAGCGCGCGGCGGCGGTGCGGTTGACAGCGAAGACCAGCAGCGTCGACACGATCGCGCCCGCGCTCCAGACGGTGACGCTCGATGCTCCTGGTCCGAACAAGCGGCGGCACCCCTCGCCCGCCGCCAGCGTCACCAGCACCACCACCAGCGACACGCCCAGCGTCGTCGGCGACCCCGACGCGAGGCTCGACGGTCGCCTCATCTTATCGGTCGCCGCTCCATGGTGATCCCCAGCCGTTCCATCCGGCGGTAGAGCGCCTGTCGCGACAGGCCCATCTCGGCGGCGGCCTTGGCGACGACGCCGCCCGCGCGCACCAGCGCTTCCTCGATCGCGGCGCGCTCGGAATCGTTCTCGGGGGCGCCACTGCTCGGTGGCCGGCTCGCCGGCGCCGTCAGCGTGGGCAGCGGCGCGGAAGGCGTCGGCCGGCGCGGCCCTTCGCCGCGTCCCGTGCTCGCCAGCAGGCCCAGGTCGGCGCCGGTGATGACCTCACCCGGCTCGACGAGCACCGCGCGCTGCACCCGGTTCTGCAGCTCGCGCACGTTGCCCGGCCAGTCGTGATTGAGCAGCGCCGCCTTGGCCTCTTCACCGAAGCGCATGCCGGCCTTGTTCTCCTTGGCCGCGTAGCCGGCCAGGAAATGCTCGGCCAGCGGCAGCACGTCGTCGGGCCGATCGGCGAGCGGCGGCACGTAGATCTCGATGACGTTCAGGCGAAAGAAGAGATCCTCGCGGAACTGGCCGGCGGCGATCGCGCGCGGCAGATCGAGGTTGGTCGCGCTCACCAGGCGCACGTTCGCCCTGCGCGTCGTCGACGATCCCAGGCGCTCGTACTCGCCGGTCTGCAGCACGCGCAGCAGCTTGGCCTGCGCGACCAGCGGCAGCGTGCCGAGCTCGTCGAGGAACAGCGTGCCGCCGTCGGCCGACTCGAAGCGGCCCACGCGCAGCTGCGTCGCGCCGGTGAACGCGCCCGCCTCGGCGCCGAAGAGCTCGGCCTCGAACAGGTTCTCCGGCAGCGCGCCGACGTTGACCCGCACGAAGGGCTTGTCGCGCCGGCGCGAGTTGGCCTGGATGATCTCGGCGAGCTTCTCCTTGCCCGAGCCGTTGGGGCCGGTGATCAGCACCGGCACGTCCGACGGCGCGATGCTGACCGCCAGCCGCACCACCTCGTGCATCTGCGGGCTCGCGTAGATCACGCCGCACAGGTCGTGCTTCTCGGCCAGCGCGCGGCGCGCGCGGCTGCCCTGCGCGCGCAGCCGGATGTTCTCCTGGCGAAGCGCGCGCAGGTTGACCAGGTTCTTGACCGTGCGCACCAGCTTGTCGTCGTCCCAGGGCTTGGCGATGTAGTCGGTGGCGCCTTCCTTGATCAGCGTCACCGCCGCCTCGAGCGCGGTCCACGCCGTCATCAGCAGCACCGGCATGTCCGGGTCGAGCGCGCGGATGCGCCGGAACAGCGCGGTCCCCTCGGCGCCGTCGGTGTTGGCCTGCGTGAAGTTCATGTCCTGCACGACCGCGCCGATGTCCTCGGTCGCCAGCAGATGCAGCGCCTCGTCGGGCGACGACACCGACACCGCCGGCAGATCGTGCACCTCGAACAGCGTCTCCAGCGCGGTGCGCACCGCCGGCTGGTCGTCGATGATCAGGACTTTGAGCATGATGACTCCTTCACAGGCTGCGCCCCGCGACGCTGGGTGAGACGCGCGCGGCGCGCAGCGCCGGGATCAACGTCGCGACGATCGTCCCGACCCAGAGAGTCGCGAGCGCCAGCAACATGAGCGCGAAGTTGAAGCGGATGGCGTGGAACACCTGGCGCATCACTGCGAACAGCGCCGCCGTGGCCGCGACGCCAATGATCGAGCCCATCGCGGCGGCGATCGCGCACTCGACGAGAAAGTACGACACGATGTCGCCGCGCGTGGCGCCGAGCGCGCGCCGGATGCCGATCTGGCGCGTGCGCTGAGCCACCAGGAATGAGGTCGCCGCGAGCGCGCCCAGGAGCGCGATCAGCGCCACCATGACGCCGAAGAAGCCGAGGAGCCGCAAGAGGCCGAGCCCGATGCGGTGGTGCGTGCCGGTGCTCGAGTCGAAGGGCCGCACGTCGACCAGGCGGTCTGCCGCCGGTCCGGCGAGCGCCGCGGTCACCGCGCCGACGAGCGCATCACGCCGCCCGGGCCGCGCACGCGCGATCATTCGCGCCTCGTGATCGACAGGCGCGCCACCGAACAGGAACACCGTGCAGGTTGCGTATGGCATCAGCGCCATGCGCATGGTGACGTCCTCGACCACGCCGGTCACCGCGACGGCGCCCGAGCGACTCGACGTCAGGGGCGCGCCCGGCGCCGCGCGCGGATCGCCGAACAGGCGCGCGGCGAGGCAGCGCGTGATCACTGCCGCGACCGGCCGGTCGCCGAGCGCAGGATCCCCGTCGGTATCCACGGCAGCGCCGAGCGCCGGCATCTCGCCCGCGATGAACCGCAGGCCGAGAGCGCGCGCCAGGTCGCCGTCGGTATGAGTCACCCACGCGACTGCATCCGGCGCGGCGCCGGGCGGCCCGCCCGCCACCGAGAACAGCGACGGGTAGCTCCAGCGGTCCTCGAGGATGGTGCTGGTCACCCAGGTCGCGGCCTCGACGTCGGGAAGCGCGCGCACGATGCGGCGATCGGCGCGCTCGCCCTCGCGGACCGCGCGCTCGGCGGCGGCTCCCGCGAGCCCCGCGGGGCTCGGCGTGTACGTCGAGATCAAGACCAGGTTTGTTTCGTCGAGACCACTCGGCTGCGCGCCACCCTCGCCGTACCAGGCGCCCGAGATCAGCAGCGTGCCGATAGCGGTGACGCCGACCGCGACCTCCAGCACCATGAGCGCCCAGATCGCCGGGCGGCGGCGAATGGTGCGGAGCAGCGGTCCGACCTCGAAGATCACGCTCAGACCCTCCCCAGCGTGAGCGTCGGCCGGCGCCGCGCGGCCATCCAGCTCGGGTACAGCGCCGCGCCAATGCCCACGACCAGGGTCGTCGCGAAGATCAGCGCCACCGCGAGCCACGACAGGCGCAGAGGGATGTCGTTGTCGCGCACGAAGCGGTTGTAAAGCTCGGCCAGCGGTACGGCGAGGATCGTGCCTATCGAAGCCGCGATGTCGGACAGGATCGCGGCCTCGATGATCTGGCGCCAGAACAGCGCGCCGCGCGGCGCACCCAGCGCGCGAAACACGCCGAGCTCGTCGCCGCGCACCAGTGTCTTGGCCATCAGCAGGCGCGCGACGATGAGGCCCGAGCCCGCAAAGATGATCAGGGTCACCAGCGTGAAGAAGCTGATCACCGACGGCGGAATCTTCACCACCTCGCGCCACGCTGCGAGATCGCGCGTCTGGTGGCGCAGCCCGCGCGGCCCCAGCTGCGCGTCCACGTAGCGCTGGTACGCGGCGACCTGATCCGGCGTCGTCAGATCGACCCAGAAGGTGACGAAGACCGCGTCGGACTTCAACAGATCGTCGCGATGGGGCCGGACCGGCGTCACGTAGTAAGGCGTCTCGGGCCAGGCCTGCAGGCGCTCGTGCTCCGCGAACGGCAGGTAGACGGCGTCCTGGCCGCCGCCGGCAGCGGCGGGGTCCCACTCGGCGTTGACCGGGGCGTCCTCGGCCAGCACGCCGGTAACGACATAGGGCCGCCCATCGATGCGCACGGTCTTGCCGGTGCTGTCGTCCCCGCCGAACAGCTCGTCGTTGAGACGGAGGCTCAGAACCACGCGCGAGCGCCCGGCGACCTCGTCGTCATGCGACCACGCCGCTCCCCAGCGCAGGCGCTGCGCGAACATCGTGAAGAACGCGGCGTCGACAAAGCGCGCGTTGCGCGAGTGCGCCTGCTCGGGCGACACGCGGCCCCCCACGGGGGTGCTGCTGGACGCGATCCACAAGCGCGAGCGAAAGGTCGCCATCTGCTGCGAGGGAATTCCGCTCCGCGCCAGCACCTGGTAGCTGGGAAAGCTGAGGCGCGTGTGCGGCGCCAGACGACTGGGCGCCGCGTTGGAGCCAACGAATGCCTGGCGCAGGGTGCGATCGTCGACGCTGATCTCCACCTGATGCAGCCCCGGCGACAGCGCCGGCCGCGGGCCATAGAAGCGCAGCCAGTGGAGCAGCGCCGTGCTGAAGATGCAGGCCGCCACCGCCAGGACGATCACGATCGTGGCCGACAATCCCGGGTCGCGGCGCAGGCTGCGCCAGGCGAGACGCGTGTGGTAGGGGATGAGACGCATGCCCTCTCTCCTCAGCCGCGCGCGGGAGCCGACGTCGCCGCCACCGCGCCGGGCTGCGCGCGAGGATCAATCAACGTGCCGTCGAGGATGTGCAGCCGCCGGTGCGCCCGCGCGGCGAACTCGTGGTCGTGGGTCACCATCACGATGGTCATCCCCTCCTCCGCGTTGATGCGCGCGAGCAGGTCCATGATCTGCCGCGCCGACGTCGAGTCGAGGTTGCCGGTCGGCTCGTCGGCGAGCAGCAGCTGCGGCCGCCCCGCGAGCGCACGCGCGATGGCCACGCGCTGCTGCTGGCCGCCCGAGAGCTGGCCGGGCAGGTGATGCATGCGCGCCACCAGGCCCAGCTTCGACAGCGTCTCCTCGATGCGCTGGTCGCGCTCCGACGCCGGCAGACCGCGATAGCGCAGCGGGACGTCGACGTTGTCGAAGACGTCCAGGTCGGGGATCAAATTGAAGCTCTGGAAGATGAAGCCGATCTTGCGGTTGCGCAGGCGCGACAGGCGGCGATCGTCCAGGCGGCGCACATCCTCGCCGTCGAGCAGGTACTCCCCGTCCTGAAAATCGTCGAGCAGGCCGGCCACCGACAGAAACGTGGTCTTACCCGAGCCCGACGGCCCCATGATCGCGACGAACTCGCCTTTGTTCACGGTGAGCGTCGCGCTGGAAAGCGCCTCGGTCTCGACCAGGCCGGCCCGATAGACCTTGCGCACGTCCCGCATGCGCAACATCGGAGTCTCGGCTGAGCGCGCGTCGTCGGTCATCGGGGGCGAATTTACGATCATTGGAGCGCGATGAGGACCGTCGTCTTGCCGTTGGCGCCGCGGGCGCCGGTTCGCGCGCTGGTCCGGACCAGGTAGACGGCGCGGTCCAGGGCGCCAGCGACGCCACCCGCGGAGAGCCCGGCCAGGATCCACGTCGCCCAGGTTGCGACCACCAGGGCGAAGGCGGTCAGTCTCTGCTGAATGTCCATGGCGGCTCTCCGAGGCGATTGTTGCGTTGACGGGTGTTACGCAACCTCTCAGAGCACCCGCCGTGCCAAGCGCTAAACGCGCGCGCGGCGCGGACTTGGGGCGTCCGCGCCGCGCAATCAACCTCGGACGTTCCAGCTGTCCGCGGACAGGTGTCCGCGGGCGCCGGCCGCCGCCCTTACGGGTAAGAGGGCGAGCAGGTCACGCAGCTGATGCCGGTGCTGTTCGAGACCGCCCACACCGTGCTCTGCGAGTTGCTGGTGAAGGTCAGCTTGGTGAACACGCCGGTGTTGAACTGATCGATCGACGCGCCCTTGGTCTTGGTCAGGGTCACGTTGGTCAGGTTGATGTGATTGTGCTGCATGTTGGACAGGCCGTGGATCCAAAGGCCGTAACCCTTGGCGGTCGAGACGGTGATGTTGCTGAGATTGATGGTCTGGAACACGCCCGGGCTGCTGGCGGAGGCGTAGCCGCTGCCCGCCGGGTAGTTGCTGTCGAACAGGATCGCGTCGGTCGCGATGCTGGTCATCGTGATGTCGCGCGCGGTGACCAGCGTCGCGCCGCCGCCGCGGTCCGAGCCGGTCTTGAAGCGCAGGCCGATGTCGGTGCCGTTGAAAGTCGAGTCCTCGACGAGCACGTTCTTGATCCAGCCGGCGGTGAAGCTGCCGAACACCACGCCGCCGTGACCGCGGTTGGTCAGCACGTTGAAGACGCGGATGTTGTTGTCGGGCTTGTTCTCGGTGACGCCGGGCGCGCTGGTGCCGGCGTTGAAGTTGATGCAATCGTCGCCGGTGTCGAACGTCGAGTTGAAGATGTACGCCGTGTCGGTGGTGGCCAGGTCGATACCGTCGGCGTTGTGGATGCCGTAGGTGCTGACGTTGATGCCGTTGACTGTGACGTTGCTGCTGTAGCTGATGAAGATCGTGTGCTCCGACGGGTGCACGATGGTGAGGCCGCCGCCGAGGAACAGGCCGTTCACGCCCTTGGCCGTGATCAGATCGCCGCGCGCGGTGTCGCCCTTGGCGTTGGTCTGCGCAGTGCCCAGCGTGGTCAGGCTGCCGCTGCCGTACGTGCCGCCGTCGATCGTGCCGGTGCCGGTGATGCGGACGTTGGTCATCGAGCCGTACGTCGTGGTGTACGCGTTGACGAGGCCCATGTAGTTGGCGTTGGTGTAGTACGGGAAGCGCCAGCTGGTGTACGGGTAGTCGGCCAGGAGGTCGCTGCCCTTCAGCGTGCCGTCGACCTGCAGGGTCATGTTGCTCTTCAGCATGATCGCGCCCGACACGAACGTGCCGCTCGGGATCTGGACGGTGCCGCCCGCGGGGCAGGCGTTGATGGCGCTCTGGATCGCCAGCGCGTTGGCGGCGCCGGTGGCCGACGTCGACGCGCCGTAGGTGGTGATGTTGAGGACCGTCGGCGCCGCCGTGGTGGTCACCGACAGCGCGTTGCTATCGGCGGAGAGCGAGCCGTCTCCCGAGACCGCCTTCACGGTGAACGAGGTCGTGGTGCTCGGCGAGAGGCCGGTCACCGTGTAGAACAGCTTCGTGGTGTTGCCGAGCAGCGCTCCCGCCTTGTAGACGTTGTAGCTGGCGACGTTGGAGTAGCTCGCCGGCTTCGACCAGATCAGCGTCGTGCCGGTGCTGGTGGTCGAGACCGGGGGAACCATCAGCGTCTGCGGCGCTCCGGGCGTGCCGCCGCCGGCGGTGCCGCCGGTGCCGGTGGTGCCGCCGGTGCTGGTCGTGCCGCCGGTGCTGGTCGTGCCGCCCGCGCCGGTGCTGCCGCCCGCGCCCGACGCGCCGCCGGTGCCGCTCGACGCCGCGCCTCCGACCGTGACGTAGTCGAGCTCGGCGTTGGCGCCGTAGGTGCCGAACGCCACCTTGCCGGCCGCGGTGACCACGCTGGAGCCGGTGTCCGAGTAAGTCTTCTTGAGCACGCCGTTCAGGTACATGCTCAGCGTCACCGGGTTCGAGCCGGTGACCGTGAAGCGAATGGTGTTCCAGGTGCCGGTGGTCAGGCTGGCGCCGACGCTGGTCAGCGTGGTCAGGCTGCCGTTGTAGCGGCGATCGATCGCGATCGAGCCACCGCCGCGCACCACCGCGTAGTACGCGTTGGCGCCGGTGCCCGATTGAATGCCCGAGTGGCGCGCGTAGACGCCGGCGAGATAGCTCGAGCTCGCCGAGTTGAACGCGTTGACCTTGATCTTGAACTCGATGTCCTGGTCGGCGCTCGACATCGCCGGCCCCATCATGTCGTTGTAGGACGCAGTGGTCACGTTGCGCTCCAACGCCTTGACGCTGCCGTCGGTGACCACGACCCACTCCGAGGCGGTCGCCGCCGACCAGCCGCTGGAGTTGCCGTCCTCGAAGTCATCCGAGAACGTCGCCGCGGCGTGCCCGCTCATGGAAAGCAGTCCCACGGCCGCCCCCGCCAACAACCCCGACGTCACCCGAGCTTGCGTCAATCGCATCGTGATCTCCTTCGATTCCCTGTGTTCAAGAGCGTTTGGGTTGTCGCGAGCGGCTAGAAGGTCATCCAGCTCTCGGCGCCGATGACGTCGCCGTCGGTGACGACGAAGTTCTCGAACGACGCGTCGGTGCCGTAGGTGCCGAAGCCGACCTGGCCGTTGGCGATCCACGCGTTGGCGTCGACGGCGGTCACGCGCAGGACGCCGTTCAGATACGCGTTCAGGCGCACCGGGTTGGCGCCAATGACCTCGAGGCGAATGCGGTAGAACGAGCCGGCGATCATGCCGGCGGCGGGAAAGCTCGACAGCGTGGTGTTGACGCCGTTGGTGCGCTTGTTGATGCCGATCGAGCCGTCACCGCGCACGGTCACGAAGTATCCGTTGGTCGTCGACGGCGAGTTGCCCGAATAGCGCGCGTAAACCGCCGCCAGGTACGTCGGGTCGCCGGCGACCAGCCAGCGGTTCACCTTCACCGTCGCCTCGACCGAGGTGTCGGTCCAGGCATACTGCCCGATCAAGCTGTCGTTCCAGGTCGCGGTCGATGCGGCCCGGTGATAGGTGAACTCGGTGCCGTCGCTGACCACCGACCACTCCGCTGCGTTGGTCGGCGTCCAGCCGGTCGCGTTGCCGTCGCTGAAATCATCGGAGAGCAGCGTGGTCGTCGCGCGCGCGTCCGCACCGGCGACCGCGATCGAGAAGCCCACGAGCAGAGCCAGCGCCTTCGAAGTCATCTGCGACATGACTTCCAACAGAAGCAGTAAGTGAGCCAACCAATCCCAACGAAGGAGATGGTGGTTCATTGCGGGTGTAGCGCGTGCATCACCGCTGACCCGTTGTGATCACCGCAACTAGGACGGCCGCGGTTGTTGTAGTTGCAGCTACAACGATGCGGTGCGTAGGTCTCGCAAACAGGCCTTGCGAGCGGCGACCTACTTCTTCGGCTTCTTCGGCTTGCCCGACCCGGTCAACCCGGTATGCCCCGGCGCCTCCGCGCTCTTACCGGGCGAATCGGCGCCGGCGCCGCCCGCGCGATCGCCCGACTCCAGCGAGCGCGCCACCGCGCTATCCAGCGACGCGCCGTGCGAGCGGAAGTTCCGTCCCAACGCCTCGAGCGCGTCGGCGCGACTCACGGTCTGCTCGGTGCGAATCGACTCGAGGCCCGCAACCACGCGCCCGAGTGAGGCCGCATCCCGATCGGCGATCTCGCGCACCAGCGACGCCGACGGGCGCCCCGGGTAGCCGCGCACCGTCAGATCGGTCACGACCTCGACGGCGCGCGCCACGACGGCGTCGGGCCCGTGCGCGGCGGCGATCGGCGCCAGCGCTTCGGGCTCGACGCCCGCCAGGCGCGCCTCGGCCACGACGCGAACCAGCGACGGCGACGGCGACCCGGCGCGCTGCGCCCGCAGCATCGTGGCGGAGGCGGCCAGGTTCTGCGCCAGCCGCGCGGCCACGTCGCGGATCACCTCGGGGGCGACTCCCTTGGCCAGCCCCTCGCGGACCTTGCTGACGATCATCTCGGCGGGCAGCCCATCGCGCGTGGCCGAGGCCACGGTCTTCTCCAGGTCGACGCGCACCGGCGCCAGCCGCGGATCCGCCGGCAGCGGGCCGGGGTCGGCCGCGGCGGCGGTCGCCGCAGAGAGAAAGACAAAGAGAAAAGCCCAGCGAAAACCCATTGCCCGACGATGTCCCTTGTCGAAGTTACGACGCAACGTCATCGGCGATACACCGAATCGGCATCCACTGCCAGCGCGCCATCCTCGCCGCCGAAGCCGTCGGGGAGATAGCGCGGAGCATCGACGGGCCGCGTCGGCCGCCCGTCGACCAGAAAATGGTAGCGGTGGTCGCCGCCGCCGACCTCTACCCAGCCCTCCCAGAGCTCGAGATCCCGCGTCGCGCGAAGCTGTTGCTCCGGTTGCTCGGACGCCCAGTCGTTCCAGGACCCGATGACCGAGACCGTCGCCGCTCCGCGCGCCCGCAGGCGAAAGCGCACGCGCGACCCCTGGACCAGCGGCGACAGCGGCACCGGTCCTTCTTCGGCCACCGGCGCCGAGGCGCGCGACGGCGACGGGCTCAGGTGGCCGACCAGCGCCAGGGTCAGCACGTGCCGCGCGTAGTCCGACGAGGTCACCGCCACCGCCCGGTTGAGCAGCAGATCGTAGCGGACGACGAGGTCGACGGCGGCGCCGGCGCGATGCGAGACGGCCAGCGCGCCGCCGAATTGCCGGTCGGTCTCCGCGCCGTCGCTGCTCTGCGTTCCCGCCCACGCCGACGCGCTGGTCGTGACCGTGGCTACCGGAATGTACGCGACGCCGATCCCGCCGCGAAACCGCCCCAGCTGCCCGGCCGGCTGCGTCGCATCGACCACATCGGAGCGCAGCGACATGTACTCGCCGTCCAGGCTCAGATCGAGCGCCGGCGCGGGCGACCAGATCGCCGCCAGCCGCGCCGACTGGCCGAGGTCGCCGCGCACCTGCAGCGCGGTCGCGTCGACAAAGTGGCGCCAGTCGATCTCGTAGGTCGCCGACGCGCGCACCGTCTCGTGCGCGCGCAACGTCAGCTGGCCGCGGCCGCCCCACGACCAGAAGCTGTCGGTGCCGAACTGTCCGGCGTCGAAGCGGCCGCCGGTGACCGCCGCGCGCAGGCCAAGCGGTCCGAGCTCGGGAATCGACAGCGACAGGTCGGCGTCCTGCAGATAGAGCCGTCCCGCGCCGAAGGTCTGGGTCACGTCGACGCCGTAGCGCAGCTCGAAGCGAAAGCCGCTACCGACGCTCGCGCCGGTCAGGACCGGGTGCAGCCGCAGAAACGCCCCCGAATAGGCGTGGTAGTTCGGGCTGTCGGGGCTCGCGGCGATCTGCAGAAAGAGGTTGGTGTCGTAACCGGTCGCCCCCTCGACCTCGGCGCTGCCCGACAGGTGAACCGGCGGGGCTGCCCGGCCCGCGCCGCACACCATCAGCATGGAAAGAGCGACGCACGCGCGAAGCACCGCGCGTCGAGAATAACATCAGTAGAGGTGAGCCCCTAAAGTCGCAGCAACGAGTTCTGGCGGCCGAAGCCGTCGTCGCGGCGCTCGCCGGCGCCCGGATCGCTGATCCACTTGCCGTCGACGACGAACATGTATTCGTAGTCGCCGGGCGGAAGCTCGAGCGTGCCGGTGAACACGCCGTCGGCGCTCGCCGGCTCGAGCACGGTGAGGTCGGGCCGCCACTGGTTGAACGAGCCGGCCAGCGCCACCCGCCGCGCGCCGCGCGCCTGCAGTTGAAAGCGCACGCGCACCGGAGCTCCGGCGGCGGGCGCGGCCGGTGCCGGTGCGACCGCGGCGATGACCGCGGGCGGCGGCGCATGCGAGCCGCCCGAGACGCGGACCAGAAGCACGGCGGCGAGCGCCATTCCCAGCGCAGCGGCGCTCACGCTGAGCGGCGTGAGCCGCACGCGGATCACGAACGGCCGTTGCAGCCATCGCCACAAGCTGGGCGGGCGCGGCTCCTCGATGCGCCGCATGACGCCGGCCACCAGCGACGGGGGTGGAACGACGTCGCGCAGCTTGGCCATGTCGGCGATCGGCCCGATGTCGAGAGGATCGCGGGGATCGGCGGTCATCGGCGGACCTCCTTGTCCATCCGGTCGAGGGCCTTCTGCATCATCGCGCGACCGCGCACGACTCGGATCTTGAGCGTGGTGATCGGCAACCGCAAGATCGCGTGGATCTCCTCGTAGGGCAGCTCTTCGACGTCCTTGAGGATCAGAACCTCGCGATACTTGGTCGGCACGCGCATCAACGCCTGTTCGAGACGCCGCACCTGCTCCTCGCGCAGCGCGTGGGCTTCTGGCGTCGACGGATCATGCGCGAACGACGCCTCGCCGCCGATGACGTCGCGCTCGAGCGCCTGCTCGCTCCAGCGCTTGGACTTGAGCACGTCCTTGGCGCGGTTGACCGCGATGCGGACCAGCCAGGTCGAGAACGCGTGCGGGCGATCGTCGCCGCGGAATCGATCCAGCGCGTCGAACGCGTCGACGAACGCCTGCTGCGCGACGTCCTCGGCCTCGGCGCGACCACCGAGCATCCGCAGCGCCACCGAGAAGATCAAACGCTGGTAGCGCTGCACCAGCGGGCGAAACGCATCCGCCTCGCCCGCGAGGCAGCGCGTGATCAGAGCCTGCTCCTCGCGATCGGCGGCGCTCGGCAACGACGGCGCCGCCGCCGTCACCGGCGAGGCCGCCGCCAATGTGGTTGCGCCCGACACGTGGGAGCTACGAGCGTCTGGGTCGTCGGGATACACCTCTTTTAGAATATCCCTTTTTCTGTATCGGACGCGCGGTCGGCTCGTTATCCGGTGAGCCATGAAGTCCCCCAACGCGTTCTGGTACGTCGCGGTTCTGTCCATGCTCGCCTTCGAGGTGATTCCCAGCGGGTGCAACGATGCGAGTGCGCCCGCGGGCGGCAATGGCCGCGGCCAGGGCGGCGAGGGTGGGAGCTTCTCCGACGCCGGCAGTGCCGGGAATGGAGGCGGCAACGGCGCGCACGACGGTGGTTACGACGGGCCGACCCTGGGTGTCGACGCGGGCGGGAAGATCCCGATTGGACAGACCCAGTGCAGTGACGGCATCGACAACGACGGCGACGGATTGATCGACTACGCCGATCCCGAGTGCGTCGGCCCGCTCGACAACGACGAGAGCTCGTTTGCGACCGGGATCCCTGGCGACAATATGGACGCGTGTAAGCAGGACTGCTTCTTCGACGGCAACTCGGGCATGGGCGACGATCACTGCCTGTGGCAGCTCAAGTGCGACCCCCTGTCGACGAGCGCGAGCTGCCCGTACGACTCGAGCTACGCTTCCTCGCACACCACGGAGTGCTCGCTCTCGGCCTCGCAATCGCAGGCCTGCATCAGCGCTTGCCGCAAGCTGGTGCCGAACGGCTGTGATTGCTTCGGTTGCTGCCAGATCCCGGGCGCGCCCAACGCGATCCGCCTGGCCGCGACCTGCACGGCGGCGAAGTTCAACGACCCGGTCGCCTGCCCGCCCTGCACGCAGGTCACCCAGTGCGCCAACACCTGCGAGCACTGCGAGATCTGCATCGGCAAGCCGACGCTGCCCGCCGACTGCGGCCCGGTCGTCGTCGACGCCGGCACCCCGCCGCCGGTCTGCCCGGGCACGGCGCAGGCCTGTGGCCCGGGCGGCATCGCCCCCACCGCGTGCCCCGCCGGCACCGGCTGCATCACCGGCTGCTGCCTGAACCTGATCCCGTAACGGATAAGAAAGCGCCAGGACGCCAGGAACACCAAATAGGGAATCGGGGGAGCCTCATTCTGATCCGGATTACTAATAATCCGGACCCTGGCGTCCTGGCGCTTTCTTTTCTGATCCTCACGCCGAGACCGGGTAGATTTCGCGCCATGCGATACCTCCACACGATGCTGCGGGTGCGCGACCTGGACGCCGCGCTGAAGTTCTTCGGAACCTTGGGACTGCGTGAGATGCGGCGCCAGCAGAACGAGGCGGGACGCTTCACGCTGGTCTTCCTCGGCAGCGGCGCGGGCGGCGACCCGGCCGAGATCGAGCTGACCTACAACTGGGACCAGAAGGAGCCCTACCCCACGGGGCGTTTCTTCGGCCACCTGGCGTTCGAGGTCGACGACATCTACCAGTTCTGCGAGCGCATCGAGTCGCAGGGGATCGAGGTGCTGCGCCCGCCGCGCGACGGCCACATGGCGTTCGTCAAGTCACCCGACGGACATTCGGTCGAGCTCCTGCAGCGCGGGCCCACGCTGGAAAAGCGCGAGCCCTGGGCGTCGCGCGCCAACCGCGGCGAGTGGTAGCGGGCCATCATGAAAACCGGCGCGACCTGAATCTCACGCACGACGGCGACCCCGGTCGGTGCTAAGACGGAGCCATGGGACGCAAGCGGCGGCACGCCAGAAAGTCCAGCGGGGGCGGCGGCGCGCTCTCCCGGATGCGCGGCGGATTTCGATCGACCGTGCAGGGCGTCACGGGGTCCAGCAAGGCGCGACCGACCACACCCGCGCGCCGCACGCTCACCAACCTGCTCACGATTGCGCTCCTGGTGGTGGCGGCGGCGCTGCTGCTACGGCGATTCGGCGTGCTGCACTAGCCGTCCCCCTAGTTACGACGTATTTGTCTCGCAGAAACGCGGCGTTTACCTGCGGTGGGTACTATGCGGCTCTCTCGCCCCCGTGCTCGGGCGAAGAAGGAGACACATGCGGTCCACATCGCGACGGTCATGGGCTCGAGAGTTTGCGCTTCTGTTCGGCGGCATCGCTTGCGTCGGGCTAGCCGCCACCGGCAGTGGTTGTCAGAAAACGGAAACCGCCGCGACCCCGCCGCCAGCCGCCGCGCCCACACCGCCGCCAGCGCCGCCCGCGCCCGCGGCGAAGCCTCCGCTCCGCATCGCCTACAGCGACTGGCCCGGCTGGACCGCCTTCGAGATCGCGATCCAGAAGGGCTGGTTCAAGGAAGCCGGCGTCGACGTGAAGTTCGACTGGTTCGAGTACGCGCCGTCGATGGAGGCGTTCGCGGCCGGCAAGGTCGACGCGGTGATGGTCACCGTGGGTGATGCGCTGGTGACCGGCGCGCCGGGCGCGCGCAGCGTCGGCATCATCGCCACCGACTACAGCAACGGCAACGACATGATCGTCGCGCGGCCGGGCATCAAGGATCTGAAGGGCCTCAAGGGCAAGAAGGTCGGCCTCGAGATCGGCCTCGTCGAGCACTTGCTCCTGCTCAAGGGCCTGGAGAAGGCCGGCCTCAAGGAGACCGACGTCAAGCTGGTCAACGTGCCGACGCACCAGACGGCGCAGACGCTGGCCTCGAAGGACGTCGACGCGATCGGCGCCTGGCAGCCGAACGCAGGACAAGCGCTCAAGGCGGTTGCCGGTTCGAAGGCGGTCCTGACCAGCGCCGACCTGCCCGGGTTGATCTACGACCTGGTGAGCGTCAGCCCCAAGAGCCTGTCGACCCGCCGCGACGACTGGGTCAAGGTGGTCAAGGTCTGGAACCGCACGGTCGCGTTCGTGACCGACCCGGCAAACAAGGCCGAGGCCGTCAAGATCATGGGCGGCCGCGCCGGCGTGCCGCCCGAGGAGTACGCCAAGTTCCTGCCCGGCACGCGCTTCCTGAGCCCGCAGGAGGCGCTCGCGCGCTTCGACAAGAAGGAAGGTCTCGGCACGCTGTACGGGTCGGGCCTGGTCGCGGACGCGTTCAACGTCGCCAACAAGGTCTACGCCAAGCCGCAGCCGGTCGCCGAGTATCTCGACGGCTCGCTGCTGCGTGAAGCGCTGGGCGCCGCGCAAGCTGCCGCTCAATAGCCATGGCCGCCGGCCGGCGTGACTGGCTACGGCCCTTTGGTGAGCTGCCGCCGCGGCGGAGGCTCACCCTGGGCGCGCTCGCGTTCCTGCTCCCCATCGGTCTCTGGTGCCTGGTCAGCTACGTGCCGTTCATCTGGCACCCGATGATCAAGGTGACCGACCCGGGCGACGTCGACTGGATGTCGCGCGACCAGTTCGTCGAGGGCGACGCGTTCCGCACCGAAAACCAGGCGGTCGCGGCGCGCGGCGGCCACGTCGCGCGCGGGGTAGCGACCAATCCGGTCTTTCTCCCCGCGCCGCATGAGGTGCTGCGCGCGCTCGTGACTGGATTCACCGCGCCGCCGGCGCGCCCCGACGAGCCCTGGCTGCACGAGGCGTTGCTCCACAGCATCGGCATCATTTTCTGGGGCTTCCTGATCTCGTCGGTGATCGGCGTGCCGCTCGGCATCCTGTGCGGCGCGCTGCCCTCGATGGCGCGGCTCACCGAGCCGTTCATCGAGTTCTTTCGCTACCTGCCGGCGCCAGCGTTCGGCGCGCTGGCGGTCGCGGTGCTGGGAATCAACGACGCGCCCAAGATCGCGATCATCTTCATCGGCACGTTCTTTCAGCAAGTCCTGGTCGTATCGAACACCACGCGCCGCCTGGATCCGGCGCTGCTCGAGGCGGCGCAGACGCTGGGCGCAAAGCCGCGGCAACTGCTCTGGCGCGTGGTCGTGCCCGGCATCATCACCGATCTCTTCGCCGACCAGCGCGTGCTGCTCGGCTGGGCCTGGACGTACCTGATCGTCGCCGAGCTCATCGGCGTGAGCTCCGGCATCACGTTCTTCATCAACCAGCAAGCAAAGTACCGCGCGTACGATCGCGTGTTCGCCGTCGATCATCCTCATCGGCCTCATCGGCCTCACCACCGACGTGATCCTAGCGTCGATCGGGCGGCAGATCTTTCCCTGGGCGCGGACCGCGCGCGCCGGTTGGTTCTCGCAAGCCGTGCAGATGCTCAAGCGCCGCGAGCGCCGCGCTCCAGCGGCGGCGGTCTCGACGGAAGGCACCGACGACGCGGCCACCACCGTCAGCGCGGGTGAGGTGGTCTCGTGAGCGCCGGCGCCGGCACGATCGAAACCGTCGCGACGCTGCCCGACTACCGCGCGCAGGCGCCCGAGGTCGCCGACCGCTTTCGCAAGCTGAAGGAGCGCCCGGTGACCCTGGAGGTGCGCGGCCTGGTCAAAGACTTCGCGCTGCGCGACGGCGGCACGACGCGCGCGCTCGACAACGTCAGCTTCCGCGCCCACCGGCGCGAGATCATGTGCGTGATCGGACCTTCGGGCTGCGGGAAATCGACCGTGGCGCGCATCCTCGCCGGCCTCGAAGACGCGACCGGCGGCGAGGTGCTGCTCGACGGCAAGCAGGTGCACGGCCCCGGCCCCGACCGCGGCATGGTCTTCCAGGGCTACACGCTCTTCCCCTGGCTCACCGTCACCAAGAACGTGATGTTCGGGCTCGAGCTCGGGGGCGAGCATTCGAGCACCGCCGAGGAGGAGGCGCGTGCCTGGATCCAGCTCGTCGGTCTGAGCAAGTTCGCCGACGCCTATCCGCACCAGCTGTCGGGCGGCATGAAGCAGCGGGTGGCGATCGCGCGCGCGCTGGCGCCGCGACCGCGGATCTTGCTGATGGACGAGCCGTTCGGCGCGCTCGACGCGCAGACGCGCGCGCAGATGCAGTCGTACCTGTTGCAGATCTGGAAGCAGGTCGATGTCACCATCATCTTCATCACCCACGACCTCGACGAGGCGGTCTATCTCGCCGACCGGATCCTGGTGCTGGACGCGCACCCGGGGCGCGTGCGCGAATTGATGGAGGTCGCGGTGCCGCGGCCGCGCACGCCCGAGCAGTTTCTCTCGCCGACCTTCATGGCGGCGCGCCGCCACCTTCAGGAATTGATCCACCCGCCGGCGGCGCAGGCACAAGATCGCATTCCCATGATACGCATGACCGTCGTGGGGGACGACGTCGAGTGAAGCTCAACCAGGAGCACCATGGCCACCGATGATCCCGAAGCTGTGACCGAAACTTTGCGCGGCGGCAGCGCCTGGTCGCGCCGCATGCGCCGCGGGCAACTGCTGCGCATCACCGACCCCACTGGACGCGCCGCGGTCGCCGCGCTGCTGTTCAACGCCGCCGAGCCGCTCGAACGCTACAACATGCCCGACACGCTCAAGGCGCAGTACACCGCGTTCCTGACCAGCGGGCGCGTGCTCTACTCCGACATGGGGCGCATCCTGGCGTCGATCGTCGACGACACCGCCGGCTGGCACGACACGATCTCCGGCATCGGCGACGCGGCGGTCTCGGGCGCGCGCTTCGGCGAGGGCAGCTATCAGGAGAAGCGCAACGACTTCCACCGCAACACGCGCGACAACTTCCTCGTCGAGCTCGGCAAGCACGGGCTCGGCAAGCGCGACCTGGGCGTCGCGGTGAACTTCTTCGTCAAGGTGCGCGTGGGCGACGACGGGGCGCTCGGCTGGGCCGCCGAGCCGCCGCGCGCCGGCCGCAGCGTCGCGCTGCGCTTCGAGATGAACACGCTGCTGGTGCTGTCGAACACACCGCACCCGCTCGATCCCGCGACCGCCTATGCGCCGCCGGATGTCACGATCACCATCGGCCGCGCGGCGCCGGTGCGCGAGGACGATCCCTGCCGCCTCTCGCGCCCCGAGAACGCGCGCGGCTTCGCGCTCACCGAGGCATACGCGCGCCAGGAGATGCCGTGACCACCTTCGCGCTCAAGGAGAGTACGCTCGATCCGGCGCGCGCGGTCTTCGACCAGGTCGTCCCATCGGGCCGCGGCTTCACGCGCGACCTGCGCCGCGGCCAGATCTTCCGCATCGTCGATCTCGAGGGCAACCAGGCGGTCGACACGCTCTTTTACGACGCGCGACGACCCCGACGAGCGCTACAGCTCGTGCGACACGATCCGCGCGCAGGGCGGCATCTACCTCACCACCGGCACGCGCCTCATGTCGAACGAAGGGCGCGCGCTGCTGACGATCGTCGCCGACACCTGCGGCCGCCACGACACGCTGGGCGGCGCCTGCTCGGCGGAGAGCAACCAGGTGCGCTACGCGCTCGAAAAGAAGTACATGCACAGCTGCCGCGACAGCTTCCTGCTGGCGCTCGCCGAGCTCGGGCGCGGGATGAACAAGCGCGATCTGGCCAGCAACATCAACTTCTTCATGAACGTGCCGGTCACGCCCGAGGGCGGGCTGTCGTTCGCCGACGGCGTGTCGGCGCCCGGACGCTACGTCGAGATGCGCGCGGAGACCGACGTCCTCGTGCTGATCTCGAACTGCCCGCAGCTCAACAACCCCTGCAACGCCTACAATCCCACGCCGGTGCGCCTGCTGGTATGGGATCCTCCGGCCGGCTAGCCACCACCCCATTTCAGGCCCCCCCTCTCAGCCCCCCATCCAGATGTTCCGCAAAGTCCTGATCGCCAACCGCGGCGTCATCGCCTGCCGCATCCTGCGCACACTGCGCCGCATGGGTGTGGGCGGCGTCGCCGTCTACTCCGACGCCGACCGCCACGCGCCGCACGTGACGATGGCGGACGAGGCGGTGCGCCTCGGGCCGGCGCCAGCGGCGCAGAGCTACCTCGACGTCGACAAGATCCTCGCCGCCGCGCGCGCGACCGGCGCCGAGGCGGTGCACCCGGGCTACGGCTTCCTCAGCGAGAACGCCGCGTTCGCCGAGGCGTGCGAGGCGGCGGGCCTGGCGTTCATCGGACCGACGCCGGCGCAGGTGCGCGACTTCGGCCTCAAGCACGTCGCGCGCGAGCGGGCGCGCGAGCTGGGCGTGCCGCTCTTGCCCGGCACCGAGCTGCTCTCGGGCCTCGACGAGGCCCGGCGTGAGGCGCGGCGGCTCGGCTATCCCGGTGATGCTCAAGAGCACCGCGGGCGGCGGCGGCATCGGCATGCGCCGCTGCGACAGCGAGAGCGAGCTCGACGGCGCCTACGAGGCGGTCGAGAAGCTCGGACGCGCCAACTTCAAGCACGCGGGGCTCTACCTCGAGAAGCTGGTGGTGCGCGCGCGCCACGTCGAGGTGCAGATCTTCGGCGACGGCGCCGGCGGCGTGCTCGCGCTCGGCGAGCGCGACTGCTCGCT
This sequence comes from uncultured Pseudomonadota bacterium, assembly GCA_963711305.1. Lineage (GTDB taxonomy): Bacteria > Myxococcota_A > Polyangia > Fen-1088 > Fen-1088 > DASRQZ01. The sequence continues at coordinate 546,961 of CAVQDT010000008.1, read as the reverse complement.
GCAGCGGCGCAATCAGAAGGTGATCGAAGAGACGCCCGCGCCCAACCTTGCCAGCCGGCGTCGGCGCCGCGCTGGCCAGCGCGGCGGCGGCGCTCGGACGCGCCGCGCGCTACCGGTCGGCCGGCACCGTCGAGTTCGTGCTCGACGCCGACTCCGGCGCGTTCCACTTCCTCGAGGTCAACACGCGCATCCAGGTCGAGCACGGCGTCACCGAGGAGGTCGCCGGGATCGATCTCATCGAGTGGATGGTGCGCCTGGCCGCCGGCGAGCTGCCGCCGCTCGATACGCTGGCGCGACACCTGAGCGGCGCAGCGATGGAGGCGCGGCTCTACGCCGAGGATCCGCGGCGCCAGTTCCAGCCGTGCGCGGGTCTGCTCTCGAACGTCGTCTTCCCCGCCGACGGCGCGCGAATCGAAACCTGGATCGCGCGCGGCACCGAGGTGACGCCGTTCTACGATCCGATGCTGGCCAAGATCATCGCGCGCGGCGCGACGCGCGAGGAGGCGCGCCAGCGCCTGGCCGCGGCGCTCGACGCCACGCGCGTCGACGGCATCGAGACCAACCTCGCCTACCTGCGCCAGGTGATCGCCACGCCCGAGTTCCGCGCCGGCGTCGTGCACACCCGCTTCCTCGACGGGCTCGCCTACACGCCGTCGACGATCGAGGTCGTCGAGGGCGGCACGCAGACCACGGTGCAGGACTTTCCGGGCCGCCTCGGGCACTGGGACGTCGGCGTGCCGCCGTCGGGACCGATGGACGATCTCTCGTTCCGGCTGGCCAACCGGCTGGTCGGCAACCGCGACGGGGCCGCCGGGATCGAATGCACGCTGGTCGGGCCGACGCTGCGCTTTCATCACGACGCGCTGGTCGCGCTCGGCGGCGCCGACATGGGCGCGACTGCTCGACGGCGCGCCCGCGCCGCGCTGGCAGGCGTTCCCGGTCGCCGCCGGCAGCGTGCTGCGCCTGCAGACCGTGCGCGGGCCGGGCAGCCGCGCCTATCTCGCGATCCGCGGCGGCATCGACGTGCCCGAATATCTCGGCAGCCGCGCCACATTCACGCTCGGTCTGTTCGGCGGCCACGGCGGGCGCGCGCTGCGCACCGGCGACGTGCTGCACATCGCGCCGGACGGCCACGCCCACGCCGACGGACAGCTGCGCGCGCTCGCGCCCGCGCTGATCCCGGTGCTCAACGATCGCTGGGAGATCGCGGTGCTGCCCGGGCCGCACGCCGCGCCCGACTTCTTCACGCCCGGCGACATCGAGGTCTTCTTCGCGACCGAGTGGCGCGTGCACTACAACTCCAGCCGCACCGGCGTGCGCCTCATCGGCCCCAAGCCGGCGTGGGCGCGGCGCGACGGCGGCGAGGCGGGGCTGCACCCGTCGAACATTCACGACACCGCGTACGCGATCGGCACCGTCGACTACACCGGCGACATGCCGGTGATCCTGGGGCCCGACGGCCCCAGCCTGGGCGGCTTCGTCTGCCCCGCCACGATCGTCGCCGCCGAGCTGTGGAAGATGGGCCAGCTCAAGGCCGGCGATCGGGTTCGCTTCCGCGCGGTCACGCTCGACGAGGCGCGCGCGCTGCTGGCCGCGCAGCAGAGCGCGCTCGCGACGCTCGAGACCCGCGACTCCGCCGACACGCGCCCGCGGCGCGCGACGTTCCCGCTGCCGATCAAGAGCGCCGACAGCGCGGGCGCGATCCTGCGCCAGACGCCGGCCGACGGCGAGCGCCCCGCGCTGACCATCCGCCAGGACGGCGACGCGAATTTGCTGGTCGAGTACGGGCCGATGGTGCTGGATCTCGAGCTGCGTTTCCGCGTGCACGCGCTGCAACAGGCGCTCGCGCAGCGCCAGCTGTCGGGCGTGATCGATCTGACGCCGGGGATCCGCTCGCTGCAGATCCACTACGACGACGCGCGCCTGCCGCGCGAGCGGCTGCTGGAGATCCTCGCCGAGGCCGAGGCGGCGCTGCCACCCGCCGGCGACATCGAGGTGCCGTCGCGCATCGTGCACCTGCCGCTGTCGTGGAACGATCCGTCGACGCAGCTCGCGATCGCCAAGTACATGCAGTCGGTGCGCCCCGACGCGCCCTGGTGCCCCAGCAACATCGAGTTCATCCGCCGCATCAACGGGCTTGGGCAGCATCGAAGAGGTGCGCGACATCGTCTTCGCCGCGCGCTACCTGGTGCTGGGCCTCGGCGACGTCTATCTCGGCGCGCCGGTCGCGACGCCGATCGATCCGCGCCATCGCCTGGTCACGACCAAGTACAACCCCGCGCGCACCTGGACGCCCGAGAACGCCGTCGGCATCGGCGGCGCTTACCTGTGCGTCTACGGCATGGAAGGTCCCGGCGGTTACCAGTTCGTGGGACGCACCTGCCAGATGTGGAACCGCTTTCACGAGACCGCCGACTTCCCCGGCGCGACGCGCTGGCTGCTGCGCTTCTTCGATCAGATTCGCTTCTACCCGGTCAGCGAGCAGGAGCTGCTCGACTTCCGCGACGCGTTCCCGCGCGGCCAGGCGCGCCTCGAGATCGAAGAGACGACGTTCCGCACTCGCCGACTACCGCGCGTTCCTGCGCGACCACGCGACGTCGATCGACGCGTTCAAGCGGCGCCAGCAAGCGGCGTTCGAGGCAGAGCGCGAACGCTGGGCGGCGATGCCGCCACCACCCGAGCCGCCGAGTGATTCTGCCGGATCATCCGACACTGCCGAGGCCGGCGCCGAGGCGTTGCCCGCGGGCGCGACGCCGGTGCGCGCCGAGGTTCCCGGAAGCGTCTGGCAGATGCTGGTGAAGCCCGGGCGATCGCGTGCGCGCCGGTGACCGCGTCGCCGTGCTCGAAACCATGAAGATGGAAACGCCGGTCGCCGCGCCCAGCGACGGAACGGTCCTCGGCGTGCACTGCGCGCCGGGAGCGCAGGTGATTCCAGGCCAATTGCTGGTCACGCTCACCGCAGCGTGAATTGCCGCTCTCAGTCGTTGTTCAACGACACGTGCTCGCGCGCACCAAAGGGCGCGCGCGTCTAAGCTGAGTCGAAGTAGGACCGCGCTCCGCGGCGCGAAGCTCGACCGCATAAATCGCAAACTCAGCCAGATTTAGGCACTTTCTTTCAGTTTTTGGGCCGGAGTACGATGGTCAACCCATGCAGTATCAAGGAAAGTTCCGAAGCGACCTCAGCCGCGCGGGTCTGTTCTTCGCCAGCGCGGCTTGCTTGGCGTGGCTCGGCTGTGCCGGTACGGTTGGAACCGAAGGCGGTGGCGGCGGCGTCCGCAACCGGCGGCTCCAGTGGCGGTAGCACCGGCGGTCACGCCGGAGCGGTGGCACGTCCGGTGGCACCGGCGGCGCGGCCGGGACGACTGGCGGCGCTGGGCGGCAAGCCCGGTGGCACCGGCGGTACGACCGGCACGGGCGGCAGAGGCGCAGGCGGAATGACCGGCACTGGCGGTCGAGGCACCGGCGGCACGTCCGGCGGCACCGGCGGCACGACCGGCGGCTCGGGCGGCATGACCGGCAGCACCGGCGGCGTGCCGGGAACCTGTCCGCTGTTCACGCCCGACGACGCCTGGAACGCCGACGTGTCCGGCAAGACGGTCGACACGACCAACACCACGAAGATGCAGGCGCTGCTCGGCGCGGTGAACATCCACCCCGACTTCGGCAGCGACTTCGGCATCCCGATCAACACCGTGCCGGCGACGCAGCCGCTGCTGCCGATCAAGTTCGACCAGTTCGCCGACGAGAGCGACCCCGGGCCCTATCCCTTCCCCTCTGCGGCCACGGCGATCATCGAGGGCGGTACGCCGACCACCTGCAACGGCGACTGCCACCTGCTCACGGTCCAGCTCGGCACCTGCCAGCTCTACGAAGGCTACGTTTGCCAGCTACAGCAGCGGCTGGACCTGCGGCAACGGCGCGCACTGGGACCTGACCAAGAAGAGCCAGGGACAGCGGCCGGACGGCTGGACCTCGGCCGATGCGGCCGGGCTGCCGATCTACGCCGGGCTCGCGCGCTACTCGGAGTACCAGGCGGGCGCGATCAACCACGCGATCCGTTTCACGCTCCCCTGCACCTCCGCCAGCACGGTGCCGCCCGCGACGCACGAAGCGGTGCCGGGCGGCTGCGCCGGCAACTCCAACGCGCCGCCGATGGGCCTCCGCATCCGCCTCAAGGCCAGCTTCGACATCAGCAGCTACTCGCCGACGGCGAAGGTCTTCCTGACGGCGTTCAAGAAGTACGGTCTGATCCTCGCCGACAACGGCGGCAGCTCGAGCACGCTCTTCTTCCAGAGCGAGCAGAACGCCAGCTGGTCGGACACCGAGATCAACGACCTCAAGAAGGTGCCGGCCAGCGCGTTCGAAGCCGTGGTCCCGTAAGACGCCAGCGCTTTGGGCGCGGGCTAGAGAAACTTCGCGAGCCGTCCCTCGAGCGCCTGCTTGGGGACGGCGCCGCGGATCTGATCCAGCTCGCGGCCGCCGCGGAAGAGGATCATCGTCGGGATCGCCTGCACGCCAAAGCGCGCCGACGCGCGCGGGTTGTCGTCGACGTTGAGCTTCGCGATCTTCAGCTTGCCGCCCCGCTCGCGCGCCAGCTCATCCAGGATCGGCCCGACCACACGACAGGGCCCGCACCACGGCGCCCAGAAGTCGACCAGCACCGGGATCGGGCTCTGCTCGACCTCGCGCTGCCAGGTGTCGTCGGTGATCGCGACCGTGCGCCGGGGAAAGATCTTCTGGTGGCAGCGGCCGCACTGCGGATCGTCGGTGACGCGCGTCGCGGCGATCCGGTTCTTGGCACCGCACGCGCTGCAGGCGTAGAGGATCAGCGTTCGCATCATTTTCGTGCTGCGTTTCCACGCCCGGGAAGTAAGCACAGCCCACCGACCGTCAAGAAACCGCGAAAACACACGGTTTCGCTGTGGTCGAGCTCGCGCTGACTAGACGGTGAGCTCGCGGTGCGTACTTGAGAGGCAAATGGAAAACCAAACGCACGACGAACCGCGCCTCGGGTCCGGCATCGATCTCGACATCACCGGCAACGGCCTGATGCTGACCGGGCGCTTCGTGGATTGGGAGTCGGGCGTCCTCATGGGCCCCGACCTGGATCAGCTGCAGGTGCGCCTCGCGATCGATGCTACCAGCGTGGCCGGGGATTCGGACCGCGCCACCGACGCGCCGCTGTTCTCGTTCCGCGGCCGCAACGCCTCTCCGGTGGGCAAGGGCGTCTACCAGGTCCAGGGCGAGTTCACGGGCGCCGCCGGGCGAGCATCCGCTGCAGGTGCAGCTCGAGACGCTCAACGAGCACAGCGCCCTGTTCCTGCTCTCGTTCCAGGCGGAGAAGGCCGACTTCGGCCCGGACTGGACCCAGCTGCTCTCGAACGTGGTCCCGTTCGCGCCCCGCGAGGGCGAGCCGACCAAACCGGCCCACGCCTGGCTCACGGTGCCGGCGCTCGCAGCTGCCTGACCGCGCTGCCTGATCCTGGCCGCACATCTTCGTGGATGTGCGGCCAGCTCGCGACTCTTGCGTTACGTCTGCAACTGGCGCACGCTGGTGCCGGTGCCGGGTTATGGGGGATCGGCGCCGGCGTTCCTAGTAGTCGCAACAAAAGAGCAGGAGTTGGCGATGAATGAAGACAGATCGGCCGTCGAGCTCGACGAGCAAACATTCTCCTCCGCGGGCGCGCCCCGCCTGTCCGAGCGGACAGATCTGCCGGTGACCGGATTTCCGAAGGTCGAGACCCGCCACTTGCCGTTCATGGAGCGGCTGCGGTTGCGATGGCTCGGCGAGATCCCGCGCAGCGCGCGTCGCTGAGCCGAGGGGCGAAGCGGCCGAAAAAATCAGGCCTGCCGAAACCGTTCGATCGCATCCAGAAGCTGGGCGATCGTGAACGGCTTTGCGACGAACCCGGCGGCGCGGAGATCCGCGACGTCGCGGGGACCGCTGTCGAAGCTCGAGAAGACCAGCACGGGGATCGAGGCCAGCCGCGGGTCGGCGAGCTGAGCGCGCCTGAACTCCCAGCCGTCGGTGCGCGGCATCACGAGGTCGAGCAGGATCACCGCCGGCCGCGCCGACGTGGCCAGGATCCGCAGCGCTTCCGCGCCGCCGCTCGCCATCCAGCACGTCGAATCCCTCTTCGCGCAAGATCTCGCTGACCTCTCGACGAATATCGAGGTCGTCATCCACGATCAGAATTGTCGGCACGTCAGTCCTTCCTGGCTCCGCGCCGGCGCCCTTGGCGCTCCGGAGGAAGGACGAACGTGAAGGTGCTCCCCTCGTGGGGCCTCGAGACCAGCTCGATGTGCCCACCGAGCGCGCCGGCGATGTCACGCACCAGCGCCAACCCGAGACCGATGCCTCCCAACCGCTGCTTGCGCAACGGCGAATCGAGTTGCTCGAAGGGTTCGAAGATCCGCTTTTGCTGGGCTTCGGGGATGCCCGGGCCGGAGTCGGACACCGCGACCCGATGAGCGCCGTCCGCCGATTGTCCCAGCGTGATGTCGACGCGTCCGGCGCTGGTGAACTTGATCGCGTTGTCGATCAGGTTCGACAGCACCAGCTCGACCAGGCGCCGATCGGTGGACACCAGCGCCGGCTTCTCGGCCGCCGAGCAGCGTAGATCCAGACCGCGTTGCTCGGCCTCGTCGCGGTGGTAGTCGACCGTCTTCTGCACGCTGTCGCCGAGGTCGAAGCGCGTGGCGTTGACCACGACGTGCCCGCCCTCGATGCGCGCGTACTCGAGCAGGGTCTCGATCATCTCGCGCAGGCGCCCGGCCGAGAACGCGATGCGCTCCAGCGACTCCTGGTGGCGGTCGTCGAGGTCGGCGCCGTTGCGCTGCATGCGCTCGACCTGCAGGCAGAGCGCGGTCAGCGGCGTGCGCAGCTCGTGCGAGATCATCCCGAGAAAACGGGTCTTGAGCTGGCTCGTGCGCTGCGCGTCGTCGCGCGCCGCGGTGGCTGCAGCCAGGCCCTGCTGGGCGAGCGTTACCGGCGTGATGTCTTCGAACGATTGAACGACGAACGCGACCTTGCCGTCAGCCCCGTTGACCGGCGTCGTCGTCGCGGTCCATTGACGTTGGCTCGGACCCCGCGTCCGCAGGGCTGCCTCGCCTCAAGTATCGGCCGCCGAGCTCGATCGCCATCACATCGGGAGCGTGCGACGACAGTGCGCGGTCGAGGGCGCCGCGCAGGCGCGCCGCCACCTCCGACGTCCCGCCGCTGGAAGGGGCGGCGAAGAGCTCGCACAGATCGCGCCCAGACCACGTCTGCTTCGGTCAGCCCGGTCGCGCGCAGAAAAGAGGCGTTCGCCGCCAGCGCCGTGAGCTCTGGCAGACCGAATGCCAGGCACGGCGTCCGGGTCGCTTCGAAAAGCGCTCTGAAATCCGGGGCCGTCCGTTCACCGTTCCTCAGGAGCCACAAGGCATACCTCTCCCACCCGCCCCCCTCGGATTTCCTTTCTACGTTTCTACAAACTGGACCCTATTGTCAAGGAGTCAAAGTGCTGATTGCGGGATTCGCACGCCAGCACCGCGCACCTCCTACCCGCTACCCGCAAATACAGCCGTTTCCGTATCACGAACGCCGTGCGCTTGTCTCGCAAGCAACGCAGGATCGGCAAGCACAGGAATTGCGCGACGAGCGCGCGCGCCGCTAGCCCGAAGCTTCCGCGCGCGAAAAATGATCGCGAACAGCGTCGCAGAACGCATCGATGTTGAACGGCTTGCGCAAGAACGCGGCCGCGCCCTCGGGTTTGTCACGCGCGACCGCGCTCAACACCAGGATCGGAATCTGCGAAAGGCGCGGATCCTGGTGCATCTGCTCCATCACCTGCCAGCCCGATACCATCGGCATCATCAGGTCGAGAATGACCAGGTCCGCCTTCTGCGGTTGGTTGAGATTCAAAAAATCGAGCGCCTGCTTGCCATTGCTCGCGGGAAAAACATCGAACCCGTCGGCCTCGAGGACGTCCTGCAGGATGTCTCGAATCTCGAGATCATCCTCGACGAGGAGCACCGTCTTGCTGCCCATGCCTAGTACCTCTGTCCCCGGGGCCCCTGGCCAGTAAGCGTCACCTTGCCATGATGGCGTGCAAATCAGCGGTTATCAAGAGGTTGTCGCATGCTAACGTGTTCACGTTACCTCTGGCGCCGCGTCGGGCGCATCCGGCCGGGGCCCGTCGATAGAAAGCCTTGTCTCCATGCCCGCTTCTGACGATAGGGTCTGACGGCTACGACCTCCGACGGTCGGAAGGTTGTGCCCGACTCCCCGCTCCTTGCCTCGCCCCTCGAGATGAGCCCTCAATCGCGATACACGATCCTGCGCAAGATCGCTGACGGCGGAACTGCCGAGATCTTTCTCGCCAAGCAGAGCGGTGCTTCGGGCTTCGAGAAGATGGTGGTGTTGAAGCGCATCTTCAACACGTTCTATTCCGACCCGCAGTTCCGCCACATGCTCGTCGACGAGGCTCACATCGCGATGAGCCTCTACCACAGCAACATCGTCCAGGTTCTCGATCTCGGCGAGGCCGACGGCCGTCACTTTCTGGCGCTCGAGCTGGTCGATGGCTGGACGCTCGACGAGGTGCTCAAACGCGCGAAGGCCGCCAACGTCCCGGTTCCGCCCGCGCTCGCGCTCTACGTCACCGCGGAGGTCGGGCGCGCGCTGGCGTACGCGCACTCGAAGTCGCGCGACGGCCAGCCGCTGGGAATCGTCCACCGCGACGTGAGCCCGCACAACGTTCTGCTCAGTGAGCAAGGCGAGGTGAAGCTCACCGACTTCGGCATCGCCAAGGCGCACAACAAACAGGAACAGAGTCTTGGAAACCTGATCAAGGGCAAGATCGCGTTCATGTCGCCCGAGCAGGCGCACGGGCACGAGCTCGACGCGCGCTCGGATCTGTTCTCGCTGGGCGTGCTGCTCTACGTGATGATCACGCGCCGCGCGCCGTTCGACGCGCCCACCGACTACGAGACGCTGATGCAGGTGCGCTCCGGTGACTTCGTCGCACCGGAGACCGCGCGCCCCGGCCTCAACCCCGAGGTCTACCGGGTGGTGCGCAAGGCGATGGCGAAGGCGCCCGACGATCGCTACCAGAACGCGGGCGACATGCTGGTCGACGTCGAGCAGGTGATGCGCGTCGCGTTCCGCGCCGTGGGCCAGACCGAGCTCGCGCGATGGCTCTCGGATCTCAGCGCGAAGGACGGCGTGCCGCCGCTGACGCGCGCGCAGCCGCCCGCCGTCAACGACACCGTCGTCATGGACCGACCGCCGATCATGACGATGGCGAAGCTGGGTGCGCCGCCGCCACTGCCGGGCCGACCGCGCCCGCCCGCAACGCCGCGCGCCGCGACCGGCACCGAGTCGGGTGTCGAGCTGGATCTCGACGGCGCCGACGCCGCGCTGGTCGCCGCGCCGCCGCGCGATCCGGCGACACCACCTCCGCCGCCCGCCGGAGCGGCAGCACCACCGCCGGCACCGAGCGCCGAGCACGTCACATCGCTGCGCCCGCTTCCGTTCTGGCAAGCGCCGACCTTCCGCAAGCGCGCGGTGCGCGCCGGCGGCGTCGCTCTGCTTCTGGCGACGGCGATCGCCGCTGTCCAGATCGCGCGCTCGCACGAGCCGGTCACGCGCGCGTCCTCCGCTCCCGCGCCAGCCGCGAAGACGACGGCGATCGCGCCCACCCCGGCGGAGGCCCCGGCGACGGCGACGGCTGCGCCCGCGGCAAATGCGGCGGCCAACGTGCCCGCGGCCGCGACAGGCGCGCCGGCCGCTTCACCGCCGAGGGCGAGCGCGCCGCCCGATGCGACGACGGCGGTCGGCGCGGCGGCCGCCCCCGACACGGCGCGCGCGCACACCGAGCTGGCTGCCGCAACGCCCCCGGCGGCAGCGCCATCGGCGAAGCCTGAACCGGCTGCGGCCGACGACGACGCCAGCGAAGCCCCCAGCGCCGACGACAAAGGCGACGGTGACGACGAAAAGGACACACGCGACGAGAAGGCCACCGGGAAGAAGCCGCAGATCTCGGTCGCGATCAAGAGTGATCCCGACGGCAGCCAGGTGAGCACGCGCCACCGCACTTACGGCGTCACGCCGCTCTCTCTCAAGCTGCGTCCCGGATCCTACGAGCTGACCTTCACCAAGGCGGGTTACCTCCCGACGGTCAAGACCGTACAGGTGGCCAGCTCCACGCGTTCGATTCACGTGTCGCTGAAACGCGCGCCCGTGCAGAAATCTGCCCCGGCCGCCGAAGCGGCGCCGCCCGAATCGAAAAGGAGCTGGTGGCAGCGTCACTTCTCGCGCTGAACCTTCCGCGACGGGCTCCGGCGGGAGACCCGCCTACGCCCAACCCGGCTTCAGAGCGCGCGCAAGCTTCGACAGAGCTCGCTGAGCAGCTCGGTGCCCGCCATCAGGCAAAGCAGACGGCGTAGCTCCTCGGTTTCGACGAAGCAGTGCAGGCCCTCGATGACCTGGGCCAGCGGCGGCGCTGGCGGGTGCAACGTGAGATCGAGGAGCAGCGGCTCGGTATCGGTCGATTTCGATTTGAACATTGGGCCTCCGCGCGAGCTCTCCATACCGTCTTCAATGGATCCGGCCGCATTCGACTATCACGTGGATCCAACAGCGCCCCGGCTTCCCTCTCCCCCGCCCCGTTCCCCCTCGACGAGGACAGCGCCGGGGCGCTGTTTCTAACTAGGCGAGCTCATTTTTCATCGGCTTGCGATACCAAACGCGTGCCAGCCCGCCATTGGCGACGGCACTCAACCGAAACGCCGACTTAGGCGCAGGTCGTTACGGAACTGGTTCCCGGTCGGTAACAGCTCAGCCGAATCGCGGCCGATCCCTTGCTGTGGGGCGTAACGCATCCGTGCGCGTCACGTCCGCCTCAGGACTCGCTATGGGTCGCGGTAGGGTCACGTGGTTCCTGCAACTTCGATGACTGGCTCGTAACGGCGCACGCCGCCCAGTTACGTGATTCTCCGGCGGGCCGACTGCTCTGCGTCGAACACTGGGCGTTAGCCGCTTTGCGACGTGGCACGAGGATTGATCTCGATCGGGTTCAGGAACGCTCGGGACGCGGCGGATAGCGGTTGGCCTCGAAACCGGGGAGCCGACCGCCGGAACGCAAAAAAAGTAGGGGTGGTTGTCTCACTCCGCTTTTTTTCCAAACGTGCCGATACATAGTTCCAGGAGGGGGTGCCTGATGGACCTCACGTCTGAAGACGTTGGCTCGTGTTGCGTCGCCGAGATCATGGGTACGGAGCTCTACACGCTGACGCCGGATACGGTCGTGGCTTCCGCGAAGCGTCTGGCGCGTGAGAACGGCATCGACCATCTGCTGGTGCTCGACAACGGCACGCTCACCGGCATCGTCTGCGGCGAGGATCTCCGCACCGCGGCGCGCGACGCGCTGGTCGGCGAGTGCATGAGCTCGCCGGTGCTCTGCGTGGGGCCGGACACCACGCTGCAAGACGCGGTCGAGATCATGGCCGAGAACGACATCGGCTGTCTGCCGGTCGTCACCGGCGCGTTCCTGGTCGGGATGATCACGATGGAGGCGCTGACCTCGGCTGGCCTCACCGACGACGAGCCGCAAGAAGCGGACAAGTGCGTCGCGTGCGAGACCACCGAGGACGTGCGCCGCGATCCGCGGGCCGCCTGCGTTCCGCTGTGCACCGACTGCCTGGGCCGCACCGCGATGCCGGCGCTTGATCCCCAGGCCGACTGACGTCGTCGCCCCAGGCCGACTGACCGCGCGACTGCGCGCGCGACGCTCCGCGCGCTCCCCAGGCGACAAAAACTGAACCGCTTGCCATAGTGCGGGCGCCGCGGGCACGTGCCCGACGGAACGCGCCCCCGCGGTTCAGGAGCACTCATGATCAAGGACATCCTCGTCTGCCTCGAAGGTTCGCCCGGCACCGTGCGCGCGATCGAGCTCGCGCTGGAGCTGGCGCGCGAGCACGGCGCGCGCCTGGTGGGGCTGGCCATCGCCAGCAACGGCGACAAGCACGACGGCGTCGACGAGCACCGGGCGCGGTTCGAGGCGCGCGGGCAGGCGGTGGGCGTCTCGACCCGCATCCTCCGGGTCTACGGGCAACCCGCGGCGACGATCCTCGAGGAGATGACCGCCCACGATCTGACGATCCTGGCGCGCGGCGCGAGCTTCCTGGTCGAGGACCGCGCAGAGGACGGCGAGACGCGCGACAACGTGCTGCACCACGCGCGCAAGCCGGTGATCCTGGTCCCCGAGACGACGGTGCGCGCCGAGCACGACGTGCTCATCGCCTACGACGGCAGCTCGGCGGCGAAGCGCGCGGTGACGTCGTTCGCCGAGAGCGGCCTCGCGCAGGGGCGCACGGTTCACGTGACCAGCATGCACGACGACGGCGGCCGAGGCGTGGGAGATGGCCAGCCGCGGGGTCGACCTGCTGCGCGAGCGAGTCGATCGCCGCCACGCCGCGCAGCCTGGTCTCGGCGCTGCCGATCGCCGAGGCGCTGCTGGAGCTGCGGCGCAAGCTGGGCGCGGGACTCCTGGTCAGCGGCGCGTACGCGTCGCTCGCGGCTGTCGGAGATGATCTGGGGATCGGTGACGCGCGCGCTGATCGACAAGACGCCGGTGCCACTGTTTCTTCACCACTGATCACGCCATTGATCGCATCGTGACCGGGCCAGATTTCAGCCGCGGCGGGCGCAAGCTCGAAGCGGCGCTGTCGCGCTTCGCGCTCGCCGAGCGCGTGCGCGGCGCCAGCGCCGTCGACGTCGGCGCGTCGACCGGCGGCTTCACCGACGCGCTGCTGCGCCACGGCGCGCGCCACGTGGTCGCGGTCGACAGCGGGCACGGCCAGCTGGACGCGCGCCTGCGCGCGGACGCGCGCGTCGAGAACCTCGAAGGCGCCGAACTGGACGACGCTGTCGCTGTCGACCGCGCCCGGGCCGTTCGACTTCTTCACCGTCGACGTCAGCTTCGTGGCCGCGCGCGACGATGCTGCGCGGCCTCGCCTTCCGGTTGCGCGACGGCGCGCACGGCGTGGTGCTGGTCAAGCCGCAGTTCGAGCTGCCCGAGCGGCGCCTGCGCGCCGGCAAGGCCGACAGCGGCGCCGTCGACGATCCGGCGCTCCGCCGGGCGGCGCTGGAGCGCTTCGCCGAGAAGGCGCAGCGGCTGGGATTCACGCTGGTCGAGCACGCCGACTCGCCGGTCGCGGGCGGCAGCGGCACCGTCGAGGTGCTGGCGCACCTGCGCTTCGACGGGCGGCCGGAGACGATGCCGCAACCGGGGCGAGCGGCGGCCGCCGCGGCCCGCGCGCCGCGCGACGTGAAGCGCCCGCCGAGCCGCAGCGCTGGTTCGTGGTCACCGCGCCCGGCCTGGAGGAGGTGACCGCGCGCGAGGCGGCGGCGCATCCCCGAGGCGACCGACGTGCGCGCCGTCGACGGCGGCGTCGAGCTCGCCGGTCCGCCCGAGGTCGGCTACCGCGCGAATCTGATCCTGCGCACGGCGACGCGCGTGCTCGCGCGCGTCGGCGAAGTGACCGCGCGCGAGTTCGGCAAGCTGCGCCACGGCATCGCGGCGCTGCCCTGGGAGGCGCTGATCGTCCCCGGGCGCGCGATCAAGGTCAGCACCAGCGCGTCGCGCTGCCGGCTCTATCACACCGGCGCGATCGCCGAGACCGTCGAGCTGGGCATCGCCGACCGCCTGGCGCGTCACGGGCGCGGCGGCGCGACGGCCCGCGGCGCGGCGATCGGTGACGGCGAAGCGCCGCAGACCCAGACCGTGCTGCTGCGCGGGTCCGAGGATCGCTTCGTGGTCAGCATCGACTCGTCGGGCGAGCGGCTGCACCGGCGCGGCTGGCGGCAGGAGAACGCGGCGGCGCCGCTGCGCGAGACGCTGGCCGCGGGGCTGCTCGCGCTGTGCGACTGGGAGCCGTCGCTGGCGCTGCTCGATCCGATGTGCGGCGCGGGGACGATCCCGATCGAGGCGGCGGCGCAGGCGCTGGGGATCGCGCCCGGGATCGACCGATCGTTCGCGTTCGAGGAGTGGCCGCTGCACGCGGGAGCGCACCAGGCCGCCTGGCAAGCGATGCGCGACGAGGCGCAGGACACGGCCCGCCGCGGCGCGCACCACGCGCCGATCGCCGGCGCCGACCGCAGTGCCGAGGCGGTCGAGAGCGCGCGCCGCAACGCCGAGCGCGCCGGGCTCGCGAGCGAGCTCACCATCGAGCGGCGCGAGCTCACCGACGCGCGCCCGACCGCCGAGCGCGGGCTCGTGCTGCTCAACCCGCCCTACGGCAAGCGCATCGGCAACCCGCGCACGCTGACTCTGCTCTATCGCGAGATCGGCTTCGTGCTGCGCGCGCACTTCCGCGGCTGGCGCGCCGGCGTGCTGGTCGCCGATCGCCGCCTCGCCGAGTCGATCCGCCTGCCGGTCGCCGGCGCGCTGCCGCTGACGAACGGCGGCCTGCGCGTGACGTTGCTGCGCTTCGAGATTCAGTGATGCGTGGCCAGGCCGAGCGCGCCGCCGTCGACTGGAACAGGCTCTTGATCGCCTCGGCGTAGATTCCCTCGCCGCGGCCGCGCACCCCGAAGCGCGGATCGTAGAGCGCGCCGCCGCGGGTCTCGCGGATGCGGTGCAGGACGCGGTCGGCCTGCAGCGGTAGATTCGCGCGCAGCCGCTCCTCGAACACCGCCTTGACCGAGCCCGGCAGCCGCAACAGCACGAAGCCGGCGTGCGTGGCGCCGGCCTCGCGCGCCGCCGTCATCACCCGCGGCATGTCCTGGTCGTTGAGCCCGGGGATCACCGGCGCGACGTTGACGCCGACCTCGATGCCGGCGCGCGCGAGCTTTTCGATCACGTGAATGCGCCGGATCGGCGTCGCGACGTACGGCTCGATGGCGCGCGCCTTGTCCGGATCCCAGAACGGAATGCTCACGGTCACGTGAACGCCGGCGGTGCGCGCGAGCGCCGCCAGGATCTCGATGTCGCGCTCGATGAGCGGCGACTTGGTGATGATGCCGGCCGGGTTCCCGGTCTCGACGCAGACCTCGAGGCACCCGCGCGTCAGACGATACGACGCCTCGAGCGGCTGGTAGCAGTCGGTGACGCCGCTGAACACGACGGTCTCTTTCTTCCACGTCCGCTTCGCGAACGCCGCGCGCAGCAGCGCCGGCGCCTCGGGCTTGACCACGATCTTGCGATCGAAGTCGGTGCCCGCGCCCCAGCTCAGGTACTCGTGCGACGGGCGCGCGTAGCAGTACGCGCACGCGTGAAAGCAGCCGCGGTACGGATTCACGCTCCAGGTGAAGCCGACGTCGGGGCTGTCGTTCTTCGACAGGATCTGCCGCGTGTGGTCCTCGTAGACCTCGAGCCGCACCTCGGGCGCGCCGTCGAGATACTCGACCTCGGTGGTCGCCCAGGGATTGGGCGGGTTCGACAGCGGCACCGGCTTCATCGCTCCAGCCGCAAAGCCTAACCTGAACTAACGTTCAGTCAAGGCACAAAGCGCCCTACCCGCCCAGCAGCACGCCGAGATCGAACCGCCCGTACTTCCGCGTTGAGCGGCGCCCAAAGATCGCCGCGCTCGGCGACGCGCGCCGGAACGTTGTCGATCGCGAAAGTCGGCGATCTCGATCCCGCTCGCGATCTCGTCCCAGGTCACCGGCGTCGACACCGGCGCGCGCGGCTTGGGGCGCACCGAGTAGATCGACGCCAGCGTGTGGCCCCAGGCGTTCTGGTTGTAGTCGACCAGCACGCGCCCCTTGGGCCGCTTGGCGATCTTGTACTCGGCGGTGATCAGCTTCGGGTGGCGCTGCTCCAGATTGACCGCCAGCGCCTTGGCCACCGACCACACGTCCTTCTGCACCGGCCCGCGCACGATCGGCACGTAGATGTGGATCCCCTTCGAGCCGGTCGTCTTGGCGAAGTTGGGCATGCCCAGGCTGTCGAGCGCCTCGTGCAGCACCATCGCGGTCTCGCGCACGCGCGCGAAGTCGGCGTCGGGCACCGGATCGAGATCGAAGTGCAGGTAGTCGGGGCGATCGACGTCGTCCTTCTTCGCGTACCACTGGTTCAGATCGATGCAGCCGAGGTTGATGACCCACAGCAGCGACGCCAGGTCCTGGATCATCGGAAAGTCGATCACCTTGCCCGAGCTGTGGTGAATCGAGCAGATCTCGATCCAGTCGGGCCGCGGCTCGGGCGCGCGCTTCATGAAGAAGAACTCGCCCGCGGCGCCGTGCGGATAGCGCTTCATCACCATCGCGCGGTCGCGCAGGTGCGGCAGCAGCGCCGGCGCGACGTTGGCGTAGTACTGGATGAGATCGCGCTTGGTGATCGCCTCCGTCGGTCCAGAACAGCTTGCCGAGGTTCGTGAGCCGCACGACGCGGTCGGCCGCGACGCGCACCTGGACGTCGTCCTCTGTCGCGCGGGATCTCGATGCGCGCCGCCTCGGGCCGCTGCGCCGGCGATTTCGGCGTTGGCTTCGGCTTCTTGCCCGACGGCATCGCCCCCCATCTATCACATGCGCGGACATTCGCTTGTCCTTGGCATCCACGTCCCGGCCGGATTAATGTCTCGCCCCTCATGCCCCCGTCCGCCGCCGGTCCAGTCTCCGGCAAATTTGGTTCATTCGCGCGCCTGGCGTCGCTGCCGCCGTACGTGCTCGCGGCCGTCGACGAGCTCAAGTCGAAGCTGCGCGCCGAGGGACACGACGTGTTCGACTTCGGCCTCGGCAACCCCGACGGGCCCAGCCCCAATTCGGTGATCAACCGCCTGGTCGACGAGGCGCGGCGCCCCGGCAACCAGCGCTACATGCCGTCGAAGGGGCTGCCCGAGACGCGGCGCGCGATCTGCGACTGGTACCAGCGCCGCTACGGTCAGACGCTTCGATCCCGATCGCGAGGCGGTCATCACCATCGGCGCCAAGGAAGGCCTGTCGCACCTGCTGCTCGCGCTGGTCGGCCCGGGCGACTGCGTGCTCTCGCCCGATCCCTGTTACCCGATCCACCGCTTCGGCGTGATCATCGCCGGCGGCGAGCCGGTGCCGGTCGCCGTCGGGCCCGGCAAGGATCACTTCAAGGAGATCGAGGCCGCGCTCGCGCGCTCGCCGCGCAAGCCCAAGGGCCTGATCGTCAACTTCCCGCACAACCCGACGTCGGCGACGGTCGATCTCGCGTTCTACGAGAAGGTCGTGCGCCTCGCCGACCGCGAGAACATCTGGGTGATCTCCGATCTCGCCTACGCCGACCTGGTGTTCGACGGCAAGCCGGCGCCGAGCATCTTTCAGGTGAAAGGCGCGCGCGACGTCGCCGTCGAGTTCTTCACCGTGTCGAAGAGCTACTCGATGCCGGGCTGGCGCGTCGGCTTCTGCGTCGGCAACGACGCGCTGGTCGGCTCGCTGACGACGATCAAGGGCTACCTCGACTACGGCATCTTCGCGCCGACGCAGCTGGCGGCGGCGACCGCGCTCGCGACCTGCGACGCCGACGTCGAGGAGAACCGCGCGCGCTACCGCCACCGCGCCGAGGTGCTGGTCAAGGGGCTCGCGGCGGCCGGCTGGCCGGTCGAGATGCCGACCGCGTCGATGTTCGTCTGGGCGCCGCTGCCGGCGGCGCACCGCCACCGCAGCGCCCTCGACTTCGCCTCCGCGCTGCTGTCGGAGGCGAGGGTCGCGGTGGCGCCCGGCGTCGGCTTCGGCCCGGGCGGCGAGGGGTTCGTCCGCTTCGCCCTGGTCGAGCCCGACGACCGCGCCACGGCGGCCTGCGCCGCCATCGGCAAGTTCCTGGCCAGCTCGAGCCCTGGAGCCGCCTCGCTGAAACCGCGCTTTTCGGGCCTGCCGTGGGTTGACAAAGCCCGGTCGCTCCAGTAAAAAGCCCCCTCCATGCCGGTCAGCGCCGTACGTAATCGCTCTACCTTCCAGGCCAATTCCTCGTTCCAGCACTCGTGGTACGTCGCCGACGTCTCGGGAAAAACGCTGGGACGCGCCGCGACGAAGATCGCGGACGTGCTGCGCGGCAAGCACCGGCCGACGTTCACCACGCACGCCGACGCCGGCGATTTCGTGGTGGTCATCAACGCCGAGAAGATCGCGCTCACCGGCAACAAGTGGAACACCAAGCTGTACCGCGACCACTCGCTGTTCCCGGGCGGTCTGCAGACCAAGACCGCGCAGCAGCTGCTCGATCGGCACCCGGCCGACCTGGTCAAGCGCGCGGTCTGGGGCATGCTGCCCAAGGGTCCGCTCGGCCGTCGCATTTACAAGAAGCTCAAGGTCTACGTCGGCGCCAACCACCCGCACGCCGCGCAGCAGCCCAAGCCCCTCGCGTTCACCTAATTCTTCCACTCCGGAGCCAGACGAAATGCCCGACATTCAGAAGAGTATCTACGCCACTGGCCGCCGCAAGCACGCGGTGGCGCGAGTCTGGATGCAGCCTGGAACCGGAAAGATCGACATCAACCGCCGCTCGCTCGAGGACTACTTCGGCCGCGAGACGTCGCGCATGGTGTTCCGCCAGCCGCTGGAGCTGACCGAGACCTCGGGCCGCTTCGACGTGTTCGTCAACGTGTCGGGCGGTGGCCTCTCCGGCCAGGCCGACGCCATCCGCCACGGCATCTCGCGCGTGCTCACCAAGGTCGATCCCGCGTATCGCGGCGCGCTGAAGAAGGCCGGCTACCTGACCCGCGACGCTCGCCAAAAAGAGCGCAAGAAGTACGGCCAGCGCGGCGCCCGCGCCCGCTTCCAGTTCAGCAAGCGCTAAGTCGCCGCGCGGCGGACCGGATCCCCCTCACCCTAACCGTCTCCCCCGCGGACAGGGGAGAGGGGACCGGACGGGCCCTTGCGCGAACCGGCCTTCACTACCAAGTCACCCTCTCCCGTACTCGGGAGAGGGCCGGGGTGAGGGCAGGCCTCGCGCGAAGCAGCCTCTCCTCAGGGCTTGGGAGCTCCCTCGATCGCGCTCATCTGCGCCACCGCCCGCGCCGCCAGGGGCGAGCCGGGCTCGGCCTTGTGCAGGTACGCGCGGTAGAAGATCAGCGCGTCCTGGCGCGCGCCGGCGCGCAGCAGGCTCTCGGCCAGGCCGAACAGCGGCTCGGCGTCGTCGCTCTGCAGATAGGCCTGCTCGAAGGCGGCGTACGCGTCGCGCGCGCGACCGTCCGCCAGCAGCGCCTGGCCGCGCTGGATGTCCTCGTGCGCGGCCGCGCGTACCGGCTCCGGCGCCTCGACCGGCGGCGCCAGCTCGGTACGGCCCCGCAGCGTCGTATCGTAGACGCCGTACTTGTTCGCCAGGTTCAGCGCCTCCTGGGGAGGCATCCCGTCGCCGTAGTTCCCGCGCCCGGCGGCGTGGCGGCCGACGGTGTCGCGCAGCGGGCGCAGGCGCTGACCGTAGATCGAGTCGGCGTACTCGGCCGGTCGCTGCGAGCGCGCGAGCCGCGCGACCAGATCGCGCGCGAGCGCGCCTGCGAGGCGATCAGGCGCCTCGATGATCTCGCTCGGAATCGATCTGCTCCAGCATCTGTCCATCGCTCGCGATGACGTACATCGCGGCGCGCGCGCGCGAGAGGCGCCCGACCGCCTGCACGCTCACCGACAGGTGCACCGACAGATCGTGCCCGGCCGCCGCGTCGCGATCGACGTCCAGCCCCAGCTCACGCATGTCCTGCGTGACGTGCTTTCGCAGCTCGTGAGGCAGCCCCACGGCGACGCTGCGATCCGGCTGTGCGGTGATCGCGACCGGCGTCGGCCAGCATATAGGCGAGCCGGCGCTGCGACCGCAGCGCCGTCGGAACCGGCTGCCCCACCGTCCCCTGCTCCGTGTGCCCGCAACCGGCGGCGCCGAAGCCGCCCGACGCGACCAGCAGCGAAAACGCCGTGACAATTGAAAGCCTCATCGTGCGCATGGTCATGCCCCCTTTCCCAGGCGGAAACGAAACGCCGATTGGCATCGTCAAATATGGCGCCGAAACTGAGCCGAGCCTAGCGCGGGACGCCGAAAGAGGACGAGCGGCTCCCACCCGCGCGGAAGACGCGCATGCCGGGGTAGACTGCGCACACGTCATGGCCGGGCGCCCGTCTCGCAGGTTGCTGGCGAAATTGCTGGCGGGGACGCTGCTGCCGACCGTCGTCGCGCTCGGCGGGCTCGGATTTCTGGCGCACCGTGTGGCGCAGCGCACACTCGAAGACGAGCTGGGGCGACGCCTCGCCACCGCGGCAGCCGCCGTCGCGATGATGGTGCTGCCCGAGCAGATCCGCGCGCTGCAGCCCGGCGATGAAGACTCCCTCACCTACGCCAACATCCGGCGCAAGCTGGAGCTCGCGCGCACCGGCCTCGACGTCCGGCGCGTGGCGATCGTCGCCGCCGATCTCACCGCGCGCGGCGACAGCGACGGCCGCCTGGGCCTGGGCGCGCAGGCGTACGAGCTGGGAGCCGACCGCGCCGAGCTCGCGCGCGCGCGCGCCGGGACCGCCGTCGCATCGCCGCTGTTCACCGGTCACGACGGCCTGCCCTACAAGCGCGGGTACGCCGCGATCGGGCCGGGCGCCGCGGGCGGTGACATCGCCGGTTACGCCGTCGTCGAAGCCAGCGCCGACTACCTGGTGGCGCTGGCCGCGTTCCGTCGCTGGCTGTTGACGGCGAGCGCGATCACCGTCGCTGCCGTGCTGGTCGTGATCATCTTCATCGCCCGCCGCATCACCGGACCGGTGGCGCGCCTCGCACGCGCCGCGGAGCGCATCGGCCGCGGCCAGCTGGCGACCGCGGTGCCGATCGAGACCCGCGACGAGATCGGCTCGCTGGCGACCACGCTCGACGAGATGCGCGCGGCGCTGCAGGCGCGCGACGAGCGGCTGCAGATGATGCTGGCGGGCATCGCGCACGAGGTTCGCAACCCGCTGGGCGGGCTCGAGCTCTACGCCGGTCTGCTGCGCGACGCGCTCGGCGGCGAGCCCGAGCGCCTGCAGGAGGTCGCCCGCATCGAACGCGAGATCGGCTACCTCAAGACCGTGGTCAACGAGTTCCTGGACTACGCGCGCCGCCCGCCGCTCGAGCTCGGCGACGTCGCGCTGCGCCCGCTGCTCGACGAGATCCGCGAGCTGGTGAGCGACGGCGCGCTGGGCGGGCCGTCGATCGCGATCGACACGCCCGCCGCCGGCGTCACCGTGCGCGCCGACGCCGGCCAGCTCCGGCGCGCGCTGCTCAACCTGGCGCGCAACGCGGTCGCCGCCGCGCGCAGCGCGCCCAACGCCGCCGGCGAGCGCCCGCGGGTGATCCTCGGCGGGGCTGGCGCTCGGCGATGGTAAGGTGCGCATCGAAGTGAGCGACTCCGGACCAGGAGTTCCGATGGCGTTGCGCGAGAAGATCTTCACACCGTTCTTCACCACGCGCGAGAAGGGCACCGGCCTGGGACTGGCGTTCGTGCGCGAGATCGTGCGCGACCACGGCGGCGACGTGAGCGTGAGCGACGCGCCCGGTGGCGGCGCTTCCTTTCAATTCGACCTGCCCGCGGGGCGGGCCAGGAGCTAGCGACGCGGAGGCAATCATGGCGACGTCGATCTTCACCGACCCACGCTTCCTCGAACACCACCCGGGCGCGGGCCACCCCGAGTCGCCGGCGCGGCTGGCGGCGATCCTCGCCGACCTCGCCGCGCGGCCGGTCGCGGGCACCGAGACGCGCACGCCGCGCGCCGCGACCGACGCCGAGATCGAGGCGGTGCACAGCGCGCGCTACTTGCAGCAGCTCCGCGCGCTCGCCGGCGCGTCGGTGGCGCTCGACCCCGACACGGCGATGTCGCCGGGCAGCTACGACGCGGCGATGCTCGCGGCCGGCGCCGCGGTCGGCGCCGTCGAGGAGGTCTGGAACGGCCGCGCGCAGAACGCATTCGCGCTGGTGCGCCCGCCCGGCCACCACGCCGAGGCGCAGGGCGCGATGGGCTTCTGCCTGCTCAACAACGCGGCGATCGCCGCCGAGGCGGCGCGGCGCATGGGCGCCGAGCGCGTGATGGTGCTCGACTGGGACGTTCACCACGGCAACGGCACCCAGCACGTCTTCGAGCAGCGGCGCGACGTGCTCTATCTCTCGTCGCACCAGTACCCGTACTACCCGGGCACCGGCGCATCCGGCGAAGTCGGCAGCGGCGCGGGCGCCGGCTACACCGTCAACTGCCCGCTGCCGCCCGGCCAGGGCGACGCCGACTACGGCGCGGTCTTTCACGACCTGTTCCTGCCGGCGGGCGAGGCGTTCCGCCCCGACATCGTGATCGTCTCCGCCGGCTTCGACGCGCACGCGCGCGATCCGCTGGCCGACATGATCGTCACCGAGCGCGGCTTCGCGGCGATGTGCACGTCGCTGGCCGAGCTGGCACGCAGCCACTGCGGCGGCAAGCTGGTGCTGCTGCTCGAGGGCGGCTACGACCTCGAGGCGCTGGCGCAGTCGGTGCGCGCCTGCCTGGAGGTGATGACCGGCGCGCGGCGCGAGGATTTCCCGAGCGGCGCCGGCCACGAAGCCCCCGCAGTCGTCGGCGAGACGCGCGCGGCGCTGCGCCGGGCGGGCGGCGTCGGCAGCGGCGGCTGAGCCGCGCAGAAGACGACCACGCGTGACTGCCGCCGCGCCACCTCCGCCGCCCGAGAATCCGCCCGCGCCGATCCCGGGCGCGCGCGTCGGCGATCTCTACGGCCGCCTGCTGGCGCTGATCTTCCTCATCGCCTGGATCTCGCTCGGCCGCCAGGTCCGCCTCCTGATCGGCACGCGCGGCCTGATGCCGCTCGCCGATTTCATCGACGCGATCCGCGCGCGCGGCGACGTCTCGTTCGTCGACTTCCCGACGGTGTTCTGGTGGGTGCACGGCGACGCCGCGCTGGTCGGCGGCACCGTCGTCGGCGCGCTGCTCGCGATCGCGGCGCTCGCCGGCGTGCGGCCGCGGCTCTGCTTCGCGCTGTCGACCGCGCTCTACCTCAGCTACGCCACCGCGTGCCGCACGTTCCTGTCGTTCCAGTGGGACAACCTGCTGCTCGAGTGCGGCCTGCTCGCGAGCTTCCTGCCGCCCGGCCGCGCGTCGCCGCTCGTCCACTTCCTGTTCCGGCTGGTGCTGTTCAAGCTCTACTTCGAGTCCGGGATCGCGAAGTGGCAGTCGCCGATCCGCGACTGGCACGACGGCAGCGCGATGACGTTCTACTACGAGACCGCGCCGCTGCCGACCTTCGCTCGGCTGGTGGGCGCACAACCTGCCCGCCGCCTGGCACCACTTCGAGAGCCGCGCCGTGCTGGTGCTGGAGCTGGTCGTCCCCTTCGCGATCTTCGGCACGCGGCGGCTGCGCCTGCTGTCCGCGGCGCTGTTCACCGGATTTCAGATCCTGAACATCGCCACCGCGAACTACGGGTTCTTCTGCTACCTCGCGCTCGCGCTGCACGTCTTCCTGCTCGACGACGGCGACGTCGAGCGCGCGCAGCGCGCGCCTCGAGCGGCGGCTGCCCGCGGCTCTGCGGCAAGCGCTCGAGCGCCGTCGCGCGGCCGCGAGCACGGCCCCGCCGGCCGCCGCCCGCCCTGCGACCAAGGCCGCGCGCGCCGGGCGCCGCGGCGTTCATCTTCATCTCGCTGCTGCAAGGGCTGTTCGAATTCACCGACGCCGGCGAGAGCCTGGCGGTCTTCGGCAAGGTACTGGAAGCCGAGCAGCCGTTCCGCCTCGATCAACACCTATCACCTGTTCCAGGCGATCACGCGCGAGCGCATCGAGCCCGAATTCCAGACCAGCACCGACGACGAGCAAAGCTGGACCGCCCACGACCTGCGCCACAAGGCCGGCGACCCGCTCGCGCGCGCCCGACTTCGTCGCGCCCCACCAGCCGCGCGTCGACTTCCAGCTCTGGTTCTACGGGCTGGCGTTCCAGCGCCGCGAGCCCTCGTACGTCGCGATGCTGGTCGAGCGGCTGTGCAACGATCCCTCGGCGGTCGCTCCGCTGTTCCGGGCGCCGCTGCCCGAGCACCCCGACGCGGTGCGGATCGTCTACTGGCGCTACCACTTCACGACCCGCGCGGAGCGCCGCGCGACCGGCGCCTGGTGGCGGCGCGAATCGGTTGGCGCGACCCGGGCGGTTCCGTGCGATAGATAGCGCTCCCCAAGGTGGGGAACGACGATGCGTAAGGCCTCCCTCGGCACGCTGTTCCTGACGGTGTTTCTGGATCTGCTCGGCTTCGGCCTGGTGATCCCGTTCCTGCCCGGCGTGGCGCGCCACCTGGGCGCCAGCGACTTCGTCGCCACGCTGCCGGCGGTCGCCTACTCGCTGATGCAGTTCCTGTTCATCCCGATCTGGGGCCGCCTGTCGGATCGCGTCGGCCGCCGGCCGGTGCTGCTCTGGAGCATCGCCGCCACCGCCGGCGGGCATGGCGCTGCTGGGCGTGGCGCAGAGCCTGGTGCTGCTGTTCATCGCGCGCTTCTGGAGCGGCATCGCCACCGCGAACATCGCGGTCGCGCAGGCGTACATCGCCGACGTCACGCCGCCCGAGCGCCGCGCGCGCGGCATGGGCATCATCGGCATGGGCTTCGGGCTCGGCTTCATCATCGGGCCGTTCGTGGGCGGCGCGCTCGGCCGCGTGCTGATCCACGGCCGGCCCGGCGCGCTGGCGGCGTTCGTGGCCGCCGGCCTGTCGCTGGTGAACCTGATCTTCGCGTTCGTCACCCTCCCCGAATCGCTGCCGCGCGAGGCGCGCGGCAAATCGACGCGGCGGATGAGCCCGCTCGATTTCAGGCAACTGCGCGCCTCCGTCGCGCTGCCCGGCGTGGGCCAGGCGATCGCGATCAACTTCAGCATGGTCTTCTGGTTCGCCGGCATGGAGCAGACCTTTCGGCTGTTCACCGAGGACCGCTTCGGCATGAACGACTGGCAGACCGGCCGGATCTTCGGCGTGGTCGGCATCGTCGCCGCCACGGTTCAGGGCGGGCTGATCGGGCGGCTGTCGCGCCGCTACGGCGACGTGCCCCTCTTGCGCAACGGGATGTTCATTCAGGCGCTGGCCTTCGGCCTGCTCGGCTTTTGCCCGCAGATGGGGAGCTTCGCGCTGGTCGGGCTCTACGCGTCGGCGGGCCTGATCGCCTTCGGCAACGGCCTCTGCACGCCCACGCTGCCGGCGTTCGTCTCGCGGCGCGCCGGCGCCGACGTCGCAAGGGGTCACGCTCGGGTCGCTGCAGTCGGCCTCGGCGCTGGCGCGCGTGCTCGGCCCGGCGGCGGGCGGCGTGCTCTACCAGGCGCTGAACCCCAGCGCGCCGTACTACCTGGGCGCGCTCGGCATGATCGGCGCCGGCCTGCTCGCCTCGCGGCTGCCGGCGCAGCGCGCCTAGCGGCACGCTACCGTCGTCGGCGCTGCTGCGGCGTCGGCGTCATCTCGTCGCGCGTGCGCACGCAGACCCGGTTGCGGCCCGAGCGCTTGGCCTCGTACATCGCCTTGTCGGCGTCGGCCAGGAACGCCGCCGCGTCCTTGATCGTCGAGTCGGGGATCGCGGTCACCCCCACGCTGACCGTGACCGGGATGCGCGTGCCGCCGAACTCGAACGCGCGGCGCTCGATCGCCGATCGCAGCCGCTCGGCGACGACCTTGACGCCGCTGAGGTCGGTGCCGCGGCAGAGGATCGTGAACTCCTCGCCGCCGAAGCGCGCCAGCACGTCCTCGGTGCGCAGCATCGTGGTCAGCATCGCCGACAGCTCGGACAGCACGAAGTCGCCCGCCGAGTGGCCGTGGTTGTCGTTGATCGACTTGAAGTGATCGATGTCGGTGAAGATCAGCGCCAGCGGCGTCTCGTGGCGCAGCGCGTACGCGAACTCTTTCTCGAGGTGGTCGGTGAAGTAGCGGCGGTTGAAGACCTTGGTCAGCCCGTCGCGCAGCGCCGACTCGTACATCTGGCGCTGGAACACCTCGTCGAGATAGTCCTGGTAGGTGAACTTGAGGATCGTGGTCGACCCGACCATGATCTTGTCGCCGTCGACCAGCTCGCGCCGATCGACGCGCGCGCCGTTGCAGTACGTGCCGTTGGTCGAGCCCATGTCGACGAGAACGATCCGCTCGCCCTCGCGCAGCAACTGGCAGTGCTCGCGCGAGACGCCGTCATCGGTGATCCGCAGCGACACGTGCGCGCCGCGGCCGATCACGGTCTTTTCCGCGGTGATCTTGAACATCTCACCGGCGCTGACACCGGCAAGTACGACCAGGTAGGCTCGATTCCGCCTCTGCTCGCGGTCGCTCTCGGGCGGAATCGCCGGCTGCGTCTGGGTCCCGGTGTCGTCTGGTACCCCGCGACCCTCCCCTGATTCCATGGCCTATTATCTTAACCCGGAACCCTCGATCGTTGTTATTTCCTAGTTGTGGTCGCGGACACCCCGGCCGGCGGGCCTGCGGGCGACAGCACGAAAAATCGCACGTAGTCCACCATGCGAGCGAGCGCCTCGTCGTCCAGCAGAGGCAGCACCTCGGGCCGGCGGCAGCCGATCGTCTCGTAAATCACCGCTTCTCGTAGCAGATTCGCGTCGTAGGCGCGCGACCAGCGCTCGAGATCCGCGTCCCGCGGCCCGGCACCGCGAAGTCCGCGATAGACCGCGGTCGCGATGTAGCCACATGTCGTCTCTTCCGCCAGCGACAGCGCACCCGGCGGCACCGGTCGCGCCTTCCTCTGGACGGATTCACCGCGACTCTGCTGCCCTTCGGCCCAGGACTCGACGCTCACGCTGCCCCGGCGTGCCTGCGTCTGGACGAATTCGTCGCGGATCCGCTGGTCGTGGGTCAGCAGCGCGCGGCAGACGGCGTAGCGCTGCCAGGCCGGGCTGCCGCCGCCGCGCGCGACCAGCACCGGCGGCGCGCCCGGCTGCCGCTGCATCTGCACGAAGATCGGCGGCTCGATACCCGGCGGGCGCCCGCCCATCCGCTGCAGCAGCTTGAGCGCGCGCGGCGCGAACGGATCCAGCGCCAGCGCGTAGGCGAGCGACAGGCGCGCGACCTCCTCGCGCCCCTGCGACAGCAATGATCTCGGCGCGCAGCGCGTGCCCGTAAGCGTCGCGCGGCGACAGCCGCAGCCCGCGATCGTTCCACGAGGTCGCGGCGTCGATGTCGCGCCGCTGGCTCTCGATCTCGGCGACGTAGAAGTACGCCTTGGCGTAAAGCGGGTCGCGCTCGATCACCTTGCGGTAGTCGAGCAGCGCCTCCTCGAGCTTTCCGGCGCCGAACGCCTGGTTGCCCGCATCCATGAACGGCCGCGCCTTGTCGGCGGGCAGCCGCGTGATGAGCTTGCGGTCGGCGTCGCCGCCGTCGGCGACGATGTACGGGTTGCGCGCGTACGCCGAGATGAAGGCGCCGTCGAGCTCGTTGAAATTGCCCGGGCCCTGCAGCGGGCCGGTCTCGACCTTGATCGCGGCGGCCGCCGCCTCGGCCTCCCAGTCCGCCGGCAGGCGCGCCATCGTCGCTTCGTCGGGCGCCGGCGGCGGCAGCTGCAGATCCAGCGGGCGATCCGGAATCTGCGGCTTCGCCGGCGGCGGCGTCGAGGTGCACATGCGGCGAGCCCGGCGATCGCGCCGGCCAGCAGCACACGAGCTAGTCGCTTCATCCAGCGCCCGGTCATCGTCGGCGACGGCGCCCCGTCTTGGGATCGATCCGCCAGCGAAAGGTGCCGGGGTGCTCGGCGCCGCCGGGCAGGCGGATGCGGATCGCCTCGGCCTTGCGCAGCGCCGGAAAGCGCCCGATCTGCAGCAGCATCGCCGCCACGCGCGACAGCACCGGCTCGTGCGCCACCAGCGCGATCGACTTCTTGCCGGCGCTGGCCAGCGTCGCCAGCAGCGACATCACGCCGGCCGGGAAAGCGTCGGGGATCAGCTTATCGGAGACCAGCACGCGCCCGCGGTAGCCGACGGCCGCCGCGGTGATCTCCGCGGTCTGCACCGCGCGCACCAGCGGGCTCGTGACCACCGCCCCGAAGTGCACGCCCGCGCGCTCCAGCCCCTCGCCCACGCGCCGGACCTCGGCGCGCCCGCCCTTGGTCAGCGACCGCTCCTCGTCGCGCGAGGCGTCCTCTCCCGCTTCGCCGTGACGGATCAGCGTGATGCGCATCGCCCGCGCGCGCGCTCAGTGGCCGTGCTCGGACGGAGCCGGCGACGACGAGCCGGCCGACTCGCTCCCATGCCCACCCGAATCACCCGGCCCCGACGGCAGCCGCTCGGACTCGGGCGACGGAACCGCCAGACCGGCTGGTCCGGGCGCCGCTTCTCCGGACGCCGACGCAGCGGGCACCGCGGGCGCAGGAGGCGGCCCCGGATCGATGCCGTGGGTCTTGAGCACCGCCAGGTAGTGATCGCGCTCGGCGATCGCGGCCAGCAGGCGCTGGCGCATCGTATCGTTGTTCTGCTTGAGGCGGCCGATCTCCGAGAGATCGCGCTGCCGCGTGGAATCGACCTTGGACGCGCGCGCGAACGCCTTCAGGAACTCGGCCTGGCCCATGTCGGACATCAGCGACGCGCGGTAACGGCCGACCTCGACCTTTTCCAGGTAGCCCTCGGCCGCGAGCCCGAGCAGGCACTTCGACACCTGTGGCTCGCCGGCGCCGATCGCCAGCGCGACGTCGACCGGCGTGAACGAATCGTTGGCGCCCGCCAGCCGCTTCAGCTCGTCGAACAGCTCCTGCCGATCGACCTTGGCGCCCGCGTCTCCGCCGCTGCCTCCGAAAGAGCTTTTTCCACCCGAATGGCTACGCTTGAGACTCATCGGCTATTCTCCTCGGTCCGCAGTACGCACAGAAGGCCTGCCTTATACCACTCAAGAGCCTCGGCCAGTGATCAGAACATCAGCTGCGCGGTCACGCGCAGGCGATGGCTGTCGGGAGAGTAGATCCCCGTCGGCAACACCACGCCCTCGGTGCGCAGGTGGGTGTAGTCGGCCTGGAGCTTGAGATCGTGCCCGCGAACGAAGGCGCTGACGCCCGCGGTCTGCCCGTCGATGCGACTGCCGCTGGCGTTGCGCTGGGCCAGCGTCGTCGCCGTAGAGCGGCAGGTCGGTCCGCTCGACCCGCGCGTCGACCGCCAGGAAGTGGGGGATCACGAAGTAGCTGGCCTGCAGGTACTCGCCCCTGAAGGTCCGGTCGGCCACGTCGGCTCCCGGATGTTCGAGGCGGCGGAACAGCTCGGCCTGCAGCGCCGCGCCGCGAAAGTGCACGCGCAGCTCGACGCCGCCCTGCCAGACCGCGACGTTGTCGACGCGCCCGTTGTCGTCGAGGTCGGTGTTCGCCTGCGGGTTGCCGGTGCGCGCGACGCACGTCGGTCGGCATCAGGTTGAAGTAGCCGGCGGCGCCGATCGACACCAGCGGCCGCGGCTGTCCGACGAGGTCGCCTTCCGAGTCGGGCAGCGCGCCCCCAGGGCGCGGCGACGACGCGCGCGGTGTAGGCGAGATCGCGGTTTTCGTTCAACTTGCCGGCGCCCGCGCCGTTCGTGACCGCCAGCTGATATTGCAGCCGCCCGCCGAGCGGACGCCCCAGCACCATCACGCCGATGTCGCGCTCGAGGCTGAACGCGGTCATCGTCTCGCTGAGATCGACGAAGTCGTAGTACGTGCTGCGCAGGTAGCGCTGGAAACCGAACGGCAGCTTGTACTGGCCGACGCGCACGGCGATCCAGCTCCCGTGACGCCACTGCACGAACGCGTCCTTCAGGTACTGCGGATCGACGAAGTCGAACAGCAGCCGGTACTCGAAGCGGCGCTGGAGCAGGTTGCCCTCGAACTGCAGCTCGGCGTGTTGAATCAGGAACGTCGAGGTGTCGGGCGGCGATTTTTGGCCCGGCCCCTCCTGGACCAGCGTGCCGGCGTACCCGGCCTGCAGGCGCACTTCGGGGCGAAGCCAGCTGCTGCCGTCGCCGTTGCGAAAGAACCTGCTGGACTCGCTCGGATTGCGCAGCGGCGACGGTCTCGACTGGGCCGGCGGCTGCTCGACCCGGCGCGACAGCTCGTCGACGCGCGGGCCGAGCTCGTCGAGCGTGCGGCGCATGTCCTCCCAGGCGGCGCGCTGCTTCTGCAAGCCGTCGAGCTCGCGCTGCAGCTGGATCAGCCGGGCCTCGAGGTCCTGCTGCGTCTCCTCGGAGGTCTGGGCGGGAGCCGCCGCCGCTGGCGGCGATGCGGGAGGGGTCGCTGCGGCGGCGCTGGCGGGGTCGCGGCCGGCACGGGCGAGTCGCGGCCGGGCCCTGCGTCGTCGCATCCGGCGCGGCGGGTGCAGCGGCGGGAGCGTCGGCGCCCGCTGCCGCCAGCAGCAGGAGCACCGGCGCGAACAGGGGCGCCGCCACTAGCGACGCTTCCGCCGCTTGGGAGCCGATTTCGAGGAGGAGGACGCCGCCTCTTCCGGCGCGCCGCCCGCGACCGCCGGCTGCTCCCAGAGCCGGAGCGCCGCCGGATCACGCTGGTAGCGGCGCCTGAGGTTCGTCAGCAGCACGACGCCCAGAACGACCGACACGATGCCGATGATCTGCGAGGTC
Source organism: uncultured Pseudomonadota bacterium (assembly GCA_963711305.1). Taxonomy (GTDB): domain Bacteria; phylum Myxococcota_A; class Polyangia; order Fen-1088; family Fen-1088; genus DASRQZ01. The sequence continues at coordinate 516,489 of CAVQDT010000008.1, read as the reverse complement.
GACAGCGACAGGTGCGTGAACGGCAAGGTGTAGAGCCCGCGATCGTCGTCGTCGCGATAGATCTCGATGATCGACCGCAAGACGCCGTAGCCGAACACCCACCCGAGGAACACCTGCCCCGAGAAGCGGCGGTAGCGGCGCAAGAGCATGAGCAGAGCGAAGAGAGACAGCCCGACCAGCGATTCGTAGATCTGCGTGGGGTGCACGGGATACGACCAGGCTGCGTCCCTGGCGAGCCTGAAGTCCTCGACGTGATGGTTCCAGGCGGGGCTCCCCTTCGGAAACGAGATCGCCCAGGGTACGTCCGAGCGCCGGCCGAAATCGCAGCCGAACAGCAGGCAGCCCACGCGCGTGATCGCGGTGCCCAGGACCACCGACGGCGCGGCCACGTCGGCCCAGCGGAGGAGCGGAATGCCGCGCTTGTGGCAGCCGTACCAGCTGGCGAGGAAGCCCCCGATCATGCCGCCGTACGCCACCAATCCACCGCGGTTGATGAATATGATCTCGAGCAGCGGAACGTTGGGCGTGGTGATCCACCACAGCACGCGCGACCCGATGATCGACCAGATCGCGCTCCACATGTAGATCGACGCCGCCGCCTCCTGCCCGATGCCGTCCTGCTTCGCGAGGCGCATCGCCAGAAGCCAGCCGACCATCAGCGATGTCCCCAACATCACGCCGTACGAGTAGATCGGCACCGGCGTCCAGGGCTGCTGCAGAGCTGCCAGGCTGAGGATCAGCGATCCGGTCTTGAGCTTGACCAGGATCTCGGCCCCGATCAGCAGGTAGAGCGGCGTCGAGCTGAGCGGCAGCGTCGGGTCGCGCCGCCGCCGGATGAGGTCGCGCACGACGCCCGCGACCGCCAGTACCAGGGCGGCGACGAAGAGCAGCTTGGCCGGGATGTTGACCAGAATGGGGCGCATGGGCCCTCTCTAGATATTCCGGGGCTCCGCCCGGGTCAACCACCCGACGTCCAACCCTGGCTGCCCCACCGAGCTCCGCTCCACCGAGCTCCGCTCCACCGAGCTCCGCTCCACCGGCGGTCCGACAGCAGATGGACAACGAGTAAAAGGAGCTAGCGGGTCCCGCTCACGGGCCCGCCGTGTCGATGCACAGGTTGACGCCGAAGGCGTGCCCGCAGTGCAAGAGCCCGTTGCCGGTGTCGTACGAGGCGGAGTTGCACAGGTGGTACGACCGGCACTCGCGTGTGGAGTCGAGCATCAGGCCGGTATACGCCGACTCGCACTCGGCCTCGGTGATGTAGCTGCCGGGAGGAGCCTTCGAGCCCTTGCAGGTCTGCATGTACACCTGGCAGAACTCTGCCGCCGTCATCGCCGCGCTGTTCGCCGCCCTCTGCGGGCTGGTCGGACAGACCTCATCGACGATGCCCTTGCTGCCGCACGAGAGCGCGCAGAGGGCCGCGCCGATCAACAGAGCCAAGGGCGCAGCAGGACGCACGGTTGCCATGAGGTGGTCTCCTTCGCTTCCCGAAGCGCTTGCGCCCGTTCGTCGGAAGCAAGCTCAGGGGTTCCGGAACGTAGAACAGTCTCACCGGCATCGCAAAGGGGAAAAAGCGAAGGCGCCGGACCCCCTTCGGGGCCGGCGCCTTCTCTCAGCGCGTCGAGCGCGCGATTCCACGTCGAGCGCGCGACTTTCTGCGCGTTTCGCTATGTGTTCTTGGGCGCGTCGGTGTACTCGGCGTCGATCACGTCGTCCTTGTTGCCGCCGCCCTCGCCGCCGCCCTCGGGGCTCGCCTCACCCGGCGCCGCTCCACCGCCGTCGCCGCTGGCCGACGCGTTCTTGTACAGCGCCTCGGCCATCTTGTGCGATGCCTTCTGCAGGCGCTCGAACGCGTTCTTCAGCGCGTCGGGCTCCTTGGGCTCGCGGTTGGCCTCGAGCGTATCCTTGGCGTCCTTGAGCGCCGCCTCGAGCTCGCTGCGATCCGCCTCGGCGATCTTGTCCTTGTTCTCATCGAAGTGCTTCTGCACCTGGAAGCTCAGCGACTCGAGCTGATTGCGCGCGTCGATCGCCTCGCGCCGCTTCTTGTCCTCGGTCTCGTGCTCCTGCGCATCCTTGACCATCTTCTGGATGTCGGCCTCGGACAGACCCGACGACGAGGTGATGGTGATGTGCTGCACCTTGTTGGTCGCCTTGTCCTTGGCCGAGACGTTGACGATGCCGTTGGCGTCGATGTCGAAGGTGACCTCGATCTGCGGCACGCCGCGCGGCGCCGGCGGGATCCCGTCGAGGCCGAACTTGCCGAGCATTCGGTTGTCGCCCGCCATCGGACGCTCGCCCTGGTAGACCTTGACCTCGACCGAGCTCTGGTTGTCGGCCGCGGTCGAGAAGGTCTCTGACTTCTTGGTCGGGATCGTGGTGTTGCGCGGGATCAGCGTGGTCATGACGCCGCCCAGGGTCTCGATGCCCAGCGACAGCGGCGTGACGTCGAGGAGCAGCATGTCCTTGACGTCGCCCGAGAGCACGCCGGCCTGAACCGCGGCGCCCAGCGCGACGACCTCGTCGGGATTGACGCCCTTGTGCGGCTCTTTCCCGAAGAACTCCTTGACCAGCTTCTGCACCATCGGGATGCGGGTCGAGCCGCCGACCAGCACGACCTCGACGATGTCCGAGGGCTTCTTGCCGGCGTCGGAGAGCGCCTTCTTGGTCGGCTCGATCGTGCGGGTGATCAGGTCCTCCATCAGCTGCTCGAGCTTCGCGCGCGACAGCTTGACCTGCATGTGCTTCGGCCCGCTCGCGTCGGCGGTGAGGAACGGGAGGTTGATCTCTGTCTCCGAGACCGACGACAGCTCGATCTTGGCCTTCTCGGCCGCTTCGCGCAGACGCTGGATCACCATCTTGTCCTTGGAGACGTCGATGCCCTGATCCTTCTTGAACTCGGCGATCAGCCAGTCCATCACGCGCAGGTCGATGTCGTCGCCGCCGAGGTGGGTGTCGCCGTTGGTCGACACGACCTCGACCACCTTCTCGCCGACCTCGAGGATCGAGACGTCGAAGGTGCCGCCGCCGAAGTCGAACACGGCGATGATGTGGTCCTTGCCCTTGTCGAGGCCGTACGCCAGCGCGGCCGCGGTCGGCTCGTTGACGATGCGCTTGACCTCGAGGCCGGCGATGCGGCCGGCGTCCTTGGTGGCCTGGCGCTGGGCGTCGTTGAAGTACGCCGGCACGGTGATGACCGCCTCGGTGACCTTCTCGCCCAGGTAGTCCTCGGCCGCTCTCTTGAGCTTGCCGAGGATCTTCGCCGAGATCTCGGGCGGGCTCATCTTCTTGCCGCGAATCTCGACGGTCGCCTCACCGTTGTTCCCGCGCACGACCTTGTACGGGATGCGCTTCATCTCCTCGCCCACCTCTTCGAAGCGGCGGCCCATGAAACGCTTGATCGAGTAGACCGTGTTCTCCGGGTTGGTGATCGCCTGGCGACGTGCGATCTGCCCGACCAGGACCTCACCCTTGTCGTCCCACGCGACCACCGACGGCGTCAGGCGTCCGCCCTCTTCGTTGGCAATGACTTTGGGGTCCTTGCCCTCCATGACTGCCACGACTGAGTTGGTCGTACCGAGATCGATTCCGATGATCTTGCCCATTGGGGTTTCCCTTCGCGCCCTGACGGCTCTTTCTTTTTGTAAATGAATTCCGACGGTTAACTTCCGACCGCCGTACGGCGCCCAAAGTAAACACCCGGGTGGGGGCGTCAAGCGAAACCCGGGGTGGCGCGCCAGGTTAGCGCGTGCATATACTGAACGGATGTTTCACCCGGTGGTTGAAACCTGGTTCGCGCGGCGCTTCGGCGAACCGACCCCGGCGCAGACCCAGGCGTGGCCGCTGATCGCCGAAGGGCGCGACGTGCTGGTCACCGCGCCGACCGGCTCGGGCAAGACCCTGGCGGCGTTCCTGTCGTGCCTCGACCGGTTGATCGCCGAGGCGATCGAAAAAGGCCAGGGCGGCGCGCTCGAGGACCGGACCCAGGTCCTGTACGTCTCGCCGCTCAAGGCGCTGTCCAACGACATCCGGCGCAACCTGGAAGAGCCGCTGGGCGAGCTGCGCGACGTGGCGACCGAGCTCGGCCTGCCGCCGCCGGCGATCCGCACCGCCGTGCGCACGGGCGACACCACGGCGCGCGAGCGGCGCGAGGCGGTGAAGCGGCCACCGCACGTGCTGGTGACCACGCCCGAGTCGTTCTACATCCTGCTGACGTCGGAGTCGGGGCGGCGCGCGCTGCGCGACGTGCGCACGGTGATCGTCGACGAGATCCACGCCGTCGCCGCCGACAAGCGCGGCGCCCACCTGGCGCTGTCGCTCGAGCGGCTCGACGCGCTGGTGACCGGCGCCGGCGGCAAGCTGCAGCGGATCGGCCTGTCGGCGACGGTGCGGCCGCTCAGCGTTGCAGGCGAGCTGCTTTGCGGCTCGGCGCGACCGGCACCCGCCATCGTCGATGTGGGCCAGCGGCGCGAGATGGATCTGGGCATCGAAGTTTTGCACGACGAGCTCGGCGCGGTGTGCACCAACGAGCAGTGGGGCGAGATCTACGACCGCATCGCCGACATGGCGCGCGCGCACCAGTCGACGCTGGTGTTCGTGAACACGCGCCGCCTGGTCGAGCGCGTGGCGCACCACCTGGGCGAACGGCTGGGTGAGAACGTCGTCGCCGCGCACCACGGCAGCCTGTCGCGCGAGCGGCGGCACAAGGCCGAGCGGCGCTTGAAAGAGGGCGACCTCAAGCTGGTCGTGGCGACCGCCTCGCTCGAGCTGGGCATCGACGTCGGCGCGGTCGACCTCTGCTGCCTCGTCGGTTCGCCGCGTTCGATCGCGACCGGATTGCAGCGCATCGGCCGCTCGGGCCACGCGCTGCGCGCCACCCCCAAGGGTCGGCTCTTCCCGCTCACGCGCGACCAGCTGGTCGAGTGCGCGGCGCTGGTGCGCGCCGCCCGCCGCGCCGAGATCGACGCCATCGCGCTGCGGGACGCGCCGCTCGACGTGCTGTCGCAGCAGATCGTCGCCGCGTGCGCGTGTGAAGAGTGGGACGAGGATGCGCTCTTCGAGACCTTCCGGCGCGCGGGCCCGTACCGCAATCTCGAGAGAGCCGACTTCGACACGGTGGTCGACATCCTGTCCGAGGGCATCGCCACCAGCCGCGGCCGCGCGGGCGCCCTGCTCCACCGCGACGCCGTCGGGCGCAAGCTGCGCGGGCGGCGCGGCGCGCGGCTGGGCGCGCTGACCTCGGGCGGCGCGATCCCCGACAACGCCAACTACGACGTGATCCTCGAGCCGGAGGGCGTGCTCATCGGCAGCGTCGACGAGGACTTCGCGGTCGAGAGCATGGCGGGCGACGTGATCCTGCTCGGCAACTCGTCGTGGCGCATCCGCCGCGTCGAGGCGGGCCGCATGCGCGTCGAGGACGCCGCCGGCCAGCCGCCGACGATCCCGTTCTGGCTCGGCGAGGGGCCGGCGCGCACGCGCGAGCTCTCCGCCGAGGTCGGCGCGCTTCGCGCGGAGGTCGACGAGCGCTCGCCCACCTCCGAGGACGACGTCGAATGGCTGATGCAGGCGAGCGCGCTCGACCGGCGCGGCGCCGAGCTGGTGCGCGACTACCTGGCGGCGGGGCGCGCGGCGCTGGGCGCGGTGCCGACGCCGACGCGCGTGATCGCCGAGCGCTTCTTCGACGAAGCCGGCGGCATGCAGCTGGTGATCCACGCGCCGTTCGGCGGGCGCATCAACCGCGCCTGGGGCACGGCGCTGCGCAAGCGCTTCTGCCGCTCGTTCGACTTCGAGCTGCAGGCGGCCGCCACCGATGACGGCATCGTGCTCTCGCTGGGCGCGCAGCACAGCTTCCCGCTGGACACCGTGTTCCACATGGTGCGCGTCGAGGACGTCGACGAGCTGCTCACCCAGGCCGCGGTGCAATCGCCGATGTTCGAGACGCGCTGGCGCTGGAACGCGATGCGCGCTCTCGCGCTGCTGCGCTTCCAGGGCGGCCGCCGCGTGCCGCCGCCGATCCAGCGCATGCGTTCGCAGGATCTGATCGCGGCGGTCTTCCCGGGACAGACCGCCTGCCAGGACAACCACGGCGGCGGCGCGATCGAGATCCCCGACCACCCGCTGGTGCGCGAGACGCTGCGCGACTGCCTGACCGAGGCCATGGACGCCGAGGGGTTGAAGCGCGTGCTGGCGGACATGCGCGCCGGCAAGATCCAGACACTGGCGCGCGAGGTGCCCGAGCCGTCGGTGTTCGCGCACGAGATCCTGAACTCCAACCCGTACTCGTTCCTGGACGACGCGCCGCTGGAAGAGCGGCGCACGCGCGCGGTCGCGGTGCGCCGCGGGCTGCCGCCGGAGATCGTCGCGCGCATCGGCGGCCTCGACCCGGAGCGCGTCACCGACGTGGTGGCCGAGGCGCAGCCCGACCCGCGCAACGCCGACGAGCTGCACGATTTGATGCTGGATCTCGGCGCGCTGCCGGCGGCCGAGGCCGAGGCGCGCGGCTGGACCACGTTCTTCGAGGCGCTGATCGCCGCGGGGCGCGCCGCACGCGCCGCCGGCTCGGATCCGGGCGGATCCGATATCCCCTTCTGGGTCGCGGCCGAGCGGCGGCCTCTGGCGTCGGCGATCTGGCCCGGGCTCGCCTTCACCCCCGACGTGGTGGCGCCGCCCGCGCGCCGCGCGCTGGCGTGGACCGATCGCGAGGGCGCGCTCACCGAGCTCACCCGCGCGCACCTCGCGCTGCTCGGCCCGACGACCGCGTCGGCCATCGCTCGCCGGCTCGGTCTGCCGGCGTCGGACGTCGAGGCGGCGCTCGCGCGGGTCGAGATGGAGGGCAACGTTCTGCGCGGGCGCTTCGTGCCCGCCGAGCTGGCCGGCGCCGAGAACGCCGACGAGCTGCAGTGGTGCGATCGGCGCCTGCTCGCGCGCATCAACCGCCGCATGCTCGACGGACTGCGCAAGGAGATCGAGCCGGCCAGCGCCGCCGATTACATGCGCTTCCTCTTCGCCTGGCATCACGTGCGGCCGGGAACGGCGATGCAGGGGCGCGGCGGTCTGGCACAGGTGATCGCTCAGCTGCAGGGCTGCGAGATCGCGGCCGGCGCCTGGGAGCGCGAGGTCCTCCCGGCGCGCGTGGTCGGATACGACAACGCGTGGCTCGACGGGCTCTGCCTCTCGGGCGAGCTGGCCTGGGGCCGGCTCGCGCCGCGCGAGGCGGCGATGGCGCCCAGCCGCGCGGCGCCGATCGCGATCGTGCGGCGGCGCGATCTGCACTGGCTGCTGGTGCCGGGCGACAAGGACCAGGACGGGGATCGCGCGGACGGAGCGAGGCTTGCCGAGCGGAGTCCATCGCGGGAGGGTCCGGGAACCCTCCGAGGGTTCCCGGGTGATACATCCCTGTCGGCGCCCGCGCGCGACGTCCTCGGCTTTCTGCGCGAGGCGGGCGCGAGCTTCCTCGACGACATCATCCAGGGCGCGCACCGCCTGCGCAGCGAAGCCGAGGACGCGCTCTGGGAGCTGGTGAGCGCGGGCCGCGTCACCGGCGACGGCTTCGCCGGGCTGCGCGCGCTGATCTCGGCGACGCAGTCGCGCGGCGGCGCCCGCGCCCGGTGGCACGCGCGCTGGGGACGCCGCGCCGGGGCGCCCGCCAGCGCGGGGCGCTGGGCGTTGCTGCGCGCACCGCAACCGCCGCCTGAAGACGACGACCTGCACGAGGCGCTCGCGCGCCAGTACATCAAGCGCTACGGCGTGGTGTTCCGCGACGTGCTCGCGCGAGAGACCCGGGCGCCGGCGTGGCGCGACCTCCTGCGCGTCTACCGCCGCCTGGAGATGCGCGGCGAGCTACGCGGCGGCCGACTGGTCGCCGGGTTCGTGGGCGAGCAGTTCGCCGCGCCCGAGGCGCTCGAATCGCTGCGCGCGATCCGCCGCGAGGCACCGCGCGGCGAGATGGTGCGCATCTCGGCGTGCGATCCGCTGAACCTGGTCGGGATCATCACGCCCGGCCCGCGCGTGCCGGCGACGCTGGCCAACTCGGTGCTGTTCAGGGACGGCGTCCCCCAGCTCGGCGCCGACGAGGCGCCGACGACCGTCGCCACGCTGCCGTCCCCCTCGCCCGCCGCCGCCAACCTCGCGAACTAGCGCCAAGGTTGCCCTCTCGGGGCGGGTCGCGGGTTAACCACTCATGCCCTTGCGCCCGCTCTTTGCAGCTCACGCCATCGCTTGTCTTGCCGGCCTCTCGATCGCCGCCGGATGCAGCACCGGCAGGACCATCGACGAAGATGGAGCGACGCACGACGGCGCACTCGATCTCGGCAACGCGGAGGCCACCGGGGGCAACGGGGTCGGCGGTCGCAGCGCGGACGCCGGCGGCGTCGGTGGCGGCAATGGATTGGGGGGCGCCGGTGCGCAGATGCCAGGCACAGGCGGAACCGATGCCGGTCTCGCCACCGACGCCGATCGCGCCGACGCCGATCCGGCCGGCAGCGACGGCGCGGGGCCGGACGTGGGCGCGGGTACCGACGCAGGACAGTACCGCGTCACGGTGATGGTCTCGGGTGGGGGAACGGTCACCTCGGAGCCGGCCGGCATCGACTGCGGCACGACGTGCTCGATGCTGGCCGGCCCCGGCCCCGTGACGCTGACGGCGCACACCACGACGGGCTCGGCCATTCGCTTCTCTAACTGGTCGGACGCTGCGTGTCCGGGCCCTGCGCGAGTGTGCACCTTGAACATCGCCGCGCCCACCACGGTGACGGCGACGTTCACCCCGATCACCGCCAACCTGATCTTCATGACCGCGGCGACTTTCCAGGCAAACCTCGGCAGCGCGACCGCCTACGACGCCAAGTGCAATCAAGCCGCGACCGCCGCCGGGCTCAACAACCTGGCCGGTACCGCCTACGTCGCCATGATCTCGGATTCCGCCTCACTCGGCAAAGACCGTCTGGGCCTGGCCGTGGGCTGGATACGTATGGATGGAACGCCATTCGCGAACACGCAATCGTCGCTGTTCGACGCGGGGCAGGTCTTCAACAGCATCCGGTTCGACGAAAACGGCGACCGGCTGAGCGAGAAGTTCGCCTTGACCGGCTCGAATGGTGACGGGACCCTCAGCATTTTCAATTGCGCGAACTGGACCACCACGACCGGCGTGGCTGCCGCGGGCGCAGCGATGTGGGGCTCGTCAGCCGGAGGGCCGGGATGGCTGACCGGTGTATCGGGTACGTGCCAGGTCGACCAATCGCTGATCTGCATGGGCAAAACCCGCACCAACGCCGTGACGCCCATCGTGCAAAGCGGGAAGAAGATCTGGCAGAGCCCCGCCTATGCAGTCGGTTCCGTCACTCCGGACGCGCAATGCCAGCTCAATCGGCCGGCCGGCGTGACAGCGGCGGCGGCATTCGTCTCCTTCACCAACCGGCCGGCGGCGTCCGTCCTGTCGCCCACCGCCATCTACGTCCGCCCCGACGGCACCCAGGTGGGCACGGGCGCTCAGCTCGCGGCAGGGGGCGATCTCGACAGCGGCATCTGGCAACTCGGAACCGGCGAATACTCGTCGGCGGTGATCTGGACGGGAAGCACTATGCCGACCGCGCTCGGAACCGCCGCCAGCACGTGCGCAAACTGGACCAGCCCGTCATCGACGACGGAAGGGCAACTCGGGTGGAGCCCCTACGACACCAATCTCAAATGGTGGTCGGGCGGGGTATCCGCCTGCTCGTCGCAGTACTTTCTCTACTGCGTCGAGCCCTGAGCAGGCGTGCGAGCGCCCGCCTGCGCCGCACCTGGCGGACGGCTCAGGATCTCCTGGATGGTTTCGCGCACCAGCGGGATCCAGACCTCGTAACCCTTGCGGTTCATGTGCAGGCCGTCTTCCAGGTACAGGTCGCCGCGCGGCTGGCCGTCGGCGCCGAGCATGCGCGGGAAGACGTCGATGAAGCGCAGGCGCCGGTCGGCCCGGCACGCGGCGGCGATCAGGGAATTGGCCTGGCGTATGCGGTCGGCCTGGCTCCAGCGCGCCGGATTGGGCGCGATGGAGATGAACGCGATCTGGGTGCGCGGCAGGTGCGACCAGACGCGCGCCGCGAACGCCTGGAAATCGGCCGCGACGACCGCGGGGGCCTTGCCCGCGTCGATGTCATTGCCGCCGGCGTACATCACGACCAGCGGCGGCGCGTAGGGCACGACGATCCGCTCGACGAAACCGACCGAGTCGGAGATGTGCGAGCCGCCGAACCCGCGGTTCAGCACATGTTCGCGCGGGAAGTCCTGCTCCAGCGACGTCCATATGCGGATGCTGGAGCTACCGATGAACACGATCGGCCGGCGCGGCGGCGGAGTCCGGTGATCCTGGGCCTCGAAAGAGCGGATCTCGCTTTCGAAGGGAGACGCCGGAGCCGCGGCCGGACCGACGCCCGCATCGCCGGCGCGCCCAGCGGCGGGGAGTAGCGAAAAGGCGAGCAAGGCCACCAGAGAGATGGCAATCGTTGGTGGGCGCCCCCGCGCGTGTTTGAACATCGCGCCATCCTACCAGCCGCGATCAGAATCGAGCGACGAACGCCAGGCCGCGCATCGATCCCGCGCCCGCGCCCGCCGATACGATCGGGGCCAGGGCGAGATCGGCGGCCGCGGCGCGCTTGTTGGTCCGCTCGGCCGCTTGCGGCGCATCGACGAGGTCATAGAATGCGCTCGCGCCCGCAACCAGCATGAGGCCTGCCCCCACGGCGACGGGCCATAGCGAGGTGTTGCAGTCGGCACCCTGACAGTCGCTGCTGTGAATCGACGCCGCTGCTATGAGGAATGCACCGACAGTGCTCGTCGCGGCGCGGAACAGCGACCATCCAGCCGCGTGCCCCCACTCTCCCGCATAGATATGGCCGGCGCTGGGCGCGACCCATATCCCGAAGGTGACCAGACCGATCCCGGCATCCTTCATGGAGTTGTCGCTGGCACGGCTCCAGATCACGCTTCCCGCCGCGACCGACAGGATCGGCGAGAGGAACGCCAGCGCGGCGGCCGTTTGCGGCGAGCGCTCATTGCTCGGGGCCGGGGCCGGCATCGGGGTTGTCGGCGGCGCGTGGCGAGCGGCGTCGGCTGGCGAAAGCGGGGTCTCGGGATCGATGGGCTCGGCCTCGAGGCGCTTGATGGGCCGCGGGTTCGAGCCAGGCTCCGCGCTCTGGGCGCGCGCCGCGAACGGTATCGAGAGAGCGACGATGACGGCAATGGCAGCGGCGGTTCTCACGCCCGAGACGCAGTGCAAGCTCCGCGCCGATCCGCTAAACCGCCGTGATCTGGACCGCGCGACCCGCCCGCGGTGACGAAGCCTCACCCACCTCGGCCGGGAACGTCGAAAAGCCGACAGGCGCGGACCAAGCCAGCGCGGGCGAGCGCTCAGCCCTCGTCCTTCATCCCGTGCATCAGGCGCTGCTTCACGCGCATCATCTGGCGCTCTTTGTACTTCTCGTGGCTGTTCTCGCCGCTCTCGTTGTTCTCGGCGGTGCGCGCATCGATGATCTGGAACTCGGTCAGCACGAACACGATCGTGCCGTTCTCGCTGAACAACGGATCGTCGGGCGTGCGGCAGAGGAAACGATCCATGCGCACCGGCAAGTCGGCGACGAAGTTGATCACGCGGTAGCCCGGTCCCGAGAACTCGTTCTGCGGCGACGGCCTCTTGTCGGCCGCGACCGCGGCGAGGTCGGCGATCTCGGGCAAAAACCGCTTCAGCGCCGCCGACCGGTCCAGCGTCTCGCGGATGCGGATGATGTCGTTCACCGATTGCCCGGGGATCACGTAGTTGAACGGAATCAGCCGCTGGGTGAGCTCGCGCATCGCGAACACCAGCTGCTCCTCCGTGTGAGTGATCATGCGGAAGCGCAGCTTGTCGTAAACGTCAGCCGCGATCGACTCCTTCTTCGCGAGCAGCTTGGTGATCAGGCTGTCGGCGTGCTTGCGGCTCCACTCGAACTCGACGATCGGGCAGCCGACGGTCTTGAGCTCCTCGACGGTGCGCAGGACCTTTTCCTCCACCAGGTGGAAGATCTGGTCGCCCGAGACCGGCAGCTTGGTGAGCAGCTCGCGGCCGGCGAGGTGATGCATGACGTGCATGACCTTGAGCACGATGCACGCATACGTCCGCCGCTTCCCCTTCTGCGACGCCACCAGCATGAGATCGCGCGGCGGGACGCCGTGGGCGACCTCATCCGGGATCTGGAAGCCCAGGTGGCGCTCGAGGTACTCGACCGCCTGCTCGCGCAGCTCGGCCAGGCGGCGCATGTCGTCGTCGTCACGCGGGTCGAACTCGTTGACCCGCAGGAACCGGTCGACCTCATCGCGGTCGACGAAGTAGAGCCGGTGCCAGTCGATCACCGATCCACCGCGCAGCAGATTCCGGATTCCCGTGACGTCGGCGAGCGAGAAGTCCTCGTAGCGCAGCTTGCGCGGAAGCCCTGGCGTGGTCACGGGCGCGCTGTTCGCTAAAGGCGGAATCGTCGACGTGGGGGTCGGCGGCGGCGTGGTCAGGGGTGCCTTTGCGGCGGTCGAAGGCGGTTCCAAAGGCATCTCCCCCTTGCTGGCGGATTGGCTCCCGAAGTTGGACGGCAGTCTATCACGCGACTCGAAGAGCACACGAGGCGCGATCAGCCGGTTCCAGTCACCTTTGCCACCTGCTTTGACGACCGGCAGTACGGCCGAGCGAGACGGTCGCCCAGAAGATCAGCGCTGAAAAGATTCCCATGGCCAGGCTCCCGACGAGTGGAATCATACGTCGTCGCACAGTAGGTCACACCGATTGGGCTGTCAAAACTCCTGCCCTGGGCACGCCGCGCAAAGTCCACTACCATTCGAGAGTGAACCGCGCGGCGACGATGTTCGGTCTCTGGGTGGTGGCGCTTGCGCTGGATGGGTCGGCCCGGGCCGCGGCGCCGGCGCCAGCTGTGCCTCCGCCGGGTTACGACCAGGGGCAGGAGTTGCTGGGGCAGAAGCGCTATGCCGAGGCGGTCGACAAGCTGCGGCCGGTCACGGCGGCGCAGCCCGACTTCGCAGCCGGCTGGTACGCGCTGGCGCTGGCGGCGCGCCGCGCCGGCAACTGCACCGAGGCCATCCCCGCCTACCGTCGCTATGCCGCCCTGCGGGCGACCGAAGCCGAACCCTACTTCGGCCTGGGCCTCTGCCTGCGCGACACCGGCGACCGGCCGGCGGCGGTCACGGCGTTCAAGCGCTTCCTGGAACTGGAGCACCGGCCGGGCCAGGACAAGTGGATCGAGACCGCGAAGGGGGCGATCGCAGCGCTCGAGGCCCCGCCGCCGCCGCCGGGTGGCGCGGCCGCCGCTTATGAAGATGCGCAGCGCTTGCGCGACACCGGCAAGATCGAGGCGGCGCTGAAGCGGTTCGCCGACGCGGTCACGCTGGACCCCGACCTGATCGTGGCGCGCGCCGCCTGGGGCGAGCTCCTGCTCAAGGTCCACCGCGAGAAGGACGCCGTCCCGGTGTTCCGCGGCGCGGTCGAGCGCAATCCGCAGTATCCGCTGGCCTGGTACGACCTGGCGTTCGCGCTGCGCGAGACGATGCAGTACGGGGACGCGATCGACGCCTACCGCCACTACATCGCGCTGCGGCCCAACGACCCGGATCCGCACTACGGGATGGCGCGCGCGTTGCGCTCGCTCAAGCGCGACGACCTGGCTCGCGCGAGCTTCGAGACCTACGTCGCGATGGAGAAGCGGCCCGCCGAGCAGCGCTGGGTGGCGAGCGCGAAGCGGGAGATCGCGGAGATCGACTCGAAGGGCATGCCCGCGAGCGAGCGCGCCGGCAGCCGCTGCTTCAACGCTGACGCCGACGCCCACGCCCGACGCCGACGCCGACGCCGACGCCGACGCCCACGGTGGTGGCCCCGGCTCGGCCGACGCCCGCCCAAGGTCTCGGTCCCGCCGACGTTACCGCCGATGCCGCCGCAATCCGGTGGTTCGACGCAGCCGCCGCCGATGGCGCCGTGAGGCCCCCGTCAGCGCCGGCGACCCGTGACCCGGCGCCCGCCCAGCCACGATAGGAACAGCATCAGGCCGAAGAACCCGCCGGCGATCGCGGCGATCAAACGCGCTGTGTGTTGCTCGCGACCGTCGAAGACCACCGCCAGCACCGACGCGGTGGCGCCGAGCATGCCCCACAGCAGCTGCTGCCCGGCGTGGTAGATGAGCCGCGCGTTCTCCTCGAGGTTGCGAAACCGCACCTCGAGCCCGCCGCGCTGCGCGCGATCCATGAACCGCTGCAGCTCGCCCGGCAGCGCGAGCGCCGACAGCGCGGTCTCGCGCGACGCCTCGATGAAGACCTCCGACCACTCCTTCTTCTCGCCGAGCAGGAACCGCTCGAGATAGGGCTGGATCACGCGCGTCGGGTTCATCTCCGGGTCGAGCGTCGTGCACACGCCGAGCAGGAGCAGCAGCGTGCGCTCGAGGAGGATCCACTCCTTGGGGATGTGAAACGCGTCGCGCAGATCGGCGAGGCTGACGTTGAGCGCGCGCAGATCGAGCAAGCTGCCCAGGCTCTCCTCGGGATCGAAGCGGAAGTCCTTGAGCGACAGCCCTTCGATCGAGACCTGCGACCGCATCTTGTCGTGGAAGTACTGCACGACGCGATCGAAGACCTCCGGGTCGGCGCGGCGCGAGATGAAGCCCATCTGCTTCATCGCGCTCACGATCCGGGCGGTGTCACGGGTGATCGCGCCCTGGAGGAACGAGACCATCCCGCGCCGCATGCCCTCCGACACCGACGCGGTCGCGCCGAAGTCGAGGAAGACGATCGTGGGCGTGTCGCCCGCGACCACCGGCGGCTGCAGCAGCAGGTTCCCGGGGTGAGGATCGGCGTGATAGAGCCCGTCGACGAAGATCTGCTGGCAGTAGGCCTCGACGCAGATCTGCGCCGCCTTGCGCCGGTCGATGTGCTCGGCTTCGAGGCGCGGCAGATCCTCGACCTTGGCGCCCTCGATCCACTCGGTGGTCAGCACCCGCGCGGTCGAGAACGCGGTCATCACGCGTGGGAAGCGCACGTGCGGGCGGCCAGTGAAGTTGGCGGCGATCTTCTGCATCGCCGCCGCCTCCAGTCGGTAGTCGAGCTCGGCCGACACCATCTCGCGGATCTCGCGGTAGATCGTGTCGAAGCCGTAGTCGGGCATGAACCAGCGCAGCAGGCCGAAGATGCGCTTGAGCGCGCGCAGGTCGGTGTGGACGATCTCCTCGATGTCCGGGTACTGCACCTTGACCGCGACGCGCTCGCCGGTCGGCAGGCGGGCGATGTGGACCTGGCCGATCGACGCCGACGCGACCGGCGTGGTCGAGAACTCGCTGAAGACGTCGGTGGGCGCGCGGCCGCCGAACTCCTCGCGCAGGCGCGCTTCGATGTCGGCGTAGGGGCGCGGCGGGACCTGATCCTGCAGCCCGCGCAGCTCGTCGCGGAACGCGTCAGGCAGGAAGTTGGCCATGATGCTGATGAGCTGGCCGACCTTGATGAACAGGCCGCGCAGCCGGACGATCCCTGCCTCGATGCGGCGCGCGTTCAGCTGATGCTTGGCGCGCGTGGCGCGTTGATACGACTCCGCGCTGCGGAAGCGGCGCGACAGCACGAGCCCGACGTACGACAGGGTCACCTGAGCAGTTACGAAGTACGCGGTGAGCAGACGAGAGGGACGGGACATGGCGGCGGTCTGGCGGAGAATATCTCAGGGCGCTAACCTTCGCGCCATGGGCGATCAATCCGAGAAGGCGGCGGACAAGGTGCCGGAGCTGGGCGTTGCGCAGGACGGCGTGGTCGGCGAAGAGGACACCTCTGCGTCGGATCGGTCCGATCGAAACGCCGCCGACCGCAGCGATCGCGGCATCACCGACTTCGTGCGGCGCGCGGTGTCGGCGGGGGTGGGCGCCGCCGCCCGGTCCAAGGACGACATCATGCGCGCGGCGGCGACCGAGATGCGGAACTGGCTCGAGCGCCTCGACGTCAACAACGAGGTGCTGAAGGCGCTCTCGAAGATGGTCATCGAGGTCAAGACCGAGATCCGCTTCCGCCCCACCGACGACGGCCGCATCGCGCCCGAGGTCACGAACGACACCAAGGTCAAGCCGGGCCCCTAAGCCGACTTGCGGACCGGTTTCAATCCCGACTTGCTCTTTTCCAGGTCCGCGGCGCAGACGGTGCGGTTGCGGCCGCCGTGCTTGGCGGCGTAGAGCGACTCGTCGGCGCGCGCGATGACGACCTCTTTCGCGGTCGCGTCCTCGGGATAGCTGGCGACGCCCAGTGACAGCGTCACCTCGAAGTTGCCCTTCGCCGACTTGAACTGCTGCTTCGCGACGTCGGCGCGAATGCGCTCCGCCAGCTGGCGCGCGCCCGCGCGATCGGTGGCCTCGAGCACGATGGCGAACTCCTCGCCGCCGTAGCGCGCGACGATGTCGATCTTGCGCGCGCTCGCGCCCAGGATGCTGGCCACGCGGCGCAGGACCTCATCGCCGACCGGGTGCCCGTGCGTGTCGTTGACCTTCTTGAAGTGATCGATGTCGGTGAGGATCAGCGATACCGGGAACTTGTGCCGGTCGGCGCGCCCGAGCATCGCCGAGAAGCGCTCCTGGAACGTGCGGTGGTTGACCAGGCCGGTGAGCCCGTCGGTGGTCGCTTGCTCCTCGAGCGCCTGGTACATGTGCGCGTTCTGCAGGGAGATCGCGACCTGGTTCGCGATCACGCCCAGCATCTCGCGGCGGTCGGTGGGAAACGCGAACGCGCGCTTGGCGGCGACGGTGAAGGTGCCGATCACCTGGTCCTTGACCAGCAGCGGCAGCACCAGCAGCGATTCGAGATCGCGCACGCGCATCGGGTGCGAGAACAGCGGCACGTCGCGCTCGCGCCACTCGCCGGCCGCCGGCAGCGCCAGCTTGTTCTTCACGACGATCGACACCATCGCGGTCGGATCGCGGTGCGTGGTCCCGTCGAGGTTCTCGGCCCAGGGACCCGACGACGCGGCGGATGGTGTGCGCCTGGCGGGCAGCGTCGTAGGTCGCGATGGCGGCGAAGTCGAACTCGCACACGCCGCGCGCACCCGCGATCGCGGCGTCGTAGACCTCGGACAGCGTGAGCGCGCGGTTGAGCTCGGCCGACGCGCGGTAGAAGCGCTCGTGCTCGTGCTTGGAGCGCTCGACCGCCTGGAAGACGCGCTCCGACTGCACCACGCTGACCACCTGGGCGGCGGCGCTGGTCAGCACGTCGGCGTCCATCTCGCTGAACGGCGTCTCGATGCGCCGGTCGGCGACCAGCACACCGCGCAGCGTGTGTCCCTCGCGCACGGGGACGCCCATGAACGCAGCGACGTCGACCGGCGCGGCGTAGTACGACAGCAGCGACGGCTTGGGCGCGCCGAGCACGAACGGCCGCGCCTCTTTCAGGATCGCGCCCAGGACGCCGGTGCGCGCCGGGATCGGCTCCTCGACGAAGTTGGCCGCGTCCGTACACAGCTCCTTGACCTTGAGCTTGTCGCCGGTCTCGTCGAGCCAGAGCAGTGCGCAGGTCTGCAGCTGCAGCGACTTCTTCAGCAACGCGAGCAGCGTGAACAGCTGCTGGTGGATGGTCTCGATCGAGCCTTGCGAGATCTTCTCCTCTTCCTCGGCGCGCGTGCGCACGCGGCTGTCCGACGAGAGCGCGGTCGAGATCAGGCGAAAGTCGCGCGCCTCCTGGCGCATCGACACGATCTCCTCTTCGAGGCGGCGCCGGCGCTCGCGGCGCTGGCGCGCGACCTCGGCGTGCAGGAACACGACGTTGAGCGAGGCGAAGATCGCGATGAACCCGGCGTGGCCGACGAAGGTGGAGGAGAGGTCGGCGCCGGCGCTCGAGCTGAAGCAGATCACGGCTTCGAAGCCGATGGCCGCCGCGGCGAGCGGCAGGCCGACCGCCAGGCGGTGGAACGTCACGAGAAAGCTCACCACCGCGTAGACCAGCGGGTAGACCGGCGATGTCGCGCCGCCCGACACCGCGAGCAGCACGTAGACGGCGGTCAGCAACAGGAGGCCGAGCTCCGCGTCGGAGAACGCCTCGCGCCGCGGGCTGCGGCGGCGCTCCGTCGTGCGCACGCGCGCGGCGATCTTGCCGGCAAGCATCGCGGTCAGGATCGCAGCCGCCGCCACCCGGCTGGACTCGGCTCCCGGCTGGCGCAGGTCGGGGAACCAGCCGTGCCACAAGAGAACGACGAACGCGCCCGAGACGCCGAACCCCAGCGTCGCGCGCAAGACGCGCCCGAGCTCGAACGAAAGGCGCCGCTGCAGGCGAGCGACCGTCTTCGCAGTGCTGCTCACGGAGGGGCCCCCGAGCTGCCGAGATCCACGACGATCTCCCCGGGACGCACCCAGCCGAGCTCGGCGCGCGCGACCCGCTCGACCGCGCCCAGGTCGGAGCGCAGGCTATTCGCCTCGCGCAGCGAGTCGTTCGTTCTCGGCGCGCAGATCTTCATTTCGCGCGTGCAGCTCGGCGAGATCGCGCCGGAGCGCCAGCGTCCGCGCCAGGCCGGAGCGCGCGTAGACGTGATAGGGGATGTACCCCAACGCCGCCGCGACCAGCAGCGCCGCCAGCAGCCGGCCCGCCCACGTCTTGGTCTCGCGACGCATGAAAGCTCCACCTCGAAGTATCGAGGTGGAGCGGTCGCGGGGCAATTTTTCTACTCTCCCGTCCTCGGGCGGCGGGGGCTGAGCTACTTGCAGCTCGACTAGTATGACTTCTGCGCTGGCGACTCGTGCCCCACCACGTTGTTCACCGCATCCTTCACATCATCCGGCGCGCGGCGGAGGCGCTCGCGGAGGTCCCCGCGCAGCTCGCGGCCGGGCTTGGGGGCCAGCATCAGCGCGATCCCCGCACCCACCAACATGCCGATGCCGAACGTACCCATCGCTCCACTGAGCCACCGCACCGTCGACGGCTTGGTCTCGAGACCGAGCATGGCGAGCAGTTCGTCCTTATCCAGGTTCTTGAGATCCTTGAGATTCATAGCCACTTACCTCCCTTTGTTGGTTCCCCTACGATGAGACTTCCGTTCCCCACCCTCTTCAGATGATTCGCCGGCCCCGTTGACCACCGACTCGGTCAGCTCGCGCAGCTCGTTCTCAAGGAACGGGATCGCGGCCAGCCGCAGCCCCATGCGCATGCCGAATCCGACCAGGCGCGCGGTCAGCGGCGAGAAGAGCCCGCCCCCCAGCACGTAGCCGACGCCGAGCGCCGCCGCCACCATCCCATAAGGATTGCGCGCCACACGCCCGTCGATGTCGAGCCGTTCCTTGAGATCACTCACCGTGTCGCGAGTGCGCGACCACGCCTCCTGCGCGTTGTCGCTCGCGCGGTCGAAGCGCTGGCCGACCGTGATCGCGCTCGCGCTCGCGACGCGCTCTCGGTCCGCTGCCCGTTCGGTGCTCCCGATTCACTGGATGCCATGGGTGCTCCTCCAATCAGCGGCGCGCGATGCGGCCGATGATGTAGCCAGCCGCGATCGCGCCCAGCAGGCACTTGCCCGGGTTCTCTTTGATGTAGCCGACGACCTGACCGTTGAGGTCGAGGACCTTCTTCTTGGCCTCCTCGATCTGAGGCCGGATTCGCTCCTCGATGTCGCGCGCGGTCTTCTCGAACTGTTCCGTCATTTCCATGTCAAGGTCCCTCCTCGGTTGGTGATCCTCTCGCCCGCGTCGGGCGCCCGCCGCCGGCCCGATCGGCTCCCCAAAAGCAGGCCCAGCGTGAAGGCCCCGGCCATGAACAGGCCGGGGTTGCGTCGAACCCACTCGCGCCAGTCAGTCTGCTTGGCGACCGCGTCGCGCAGCGCCAGCACCGACTGCGACACGCGCTCGCGGGCGAGCGCGATATCTCGTTCGGCGCGCACCAACTCCGGGCTGCGCGCGATCGTCTTGGTCATGTCAGTGTCTGCTGGCAAGACTTACCCTCGGGGCGACGAGGACGAGGACGAGAATGTTGGCGGCGACGATGGAGCGCCGTTACCGATGTGCGCCGGCGAGAACGTCTCCATGCTGCGGCTCATTTCTTCGACCGACTCGGACATCGGCTGGGTGCGGCGCAAGCGACGCACCACTACCGCGATCGCGACGGCGCCGATCACGATGTGTGCACCGCCGACCAGGAACAAGCCGCCGGCGCGTCCGAGCCAGGGGGCGAGCGCAGCCGCCAGGCCGAAGCACAGGATCGCATAACCGATGAAGAGGATCGGAACGATGAGGGCGATGAGGGCGACCTGCCGGCCGTAGCTCTTGACGTCGGCCACCAGCTCGAGCCGCGCGAGCTTGATGTGATCAGCCAGCAGGTGACCGAATCCGTCGGCGGTCTCCTTGATGAGCGCAAGGATGCTGTCGCCGTTTGCCTGATCTTTGTACATAAGGTCCCCGATCGCTTGCGGTTAGAAGGGTAATCACGCGCAGAGAGCGCACAAGTGACTACGCTCGCGACGCCGCCGGACGAGAAACGACTATGTCGAGCGGGCCCGGGCAGAGATCGCGCATTTTACACGCGCCGCACTCTGCCCCGCTCCAGATCCGATCGTAGAGGGCCTGGACGCGGTCGAGCAGCTGGTCGTCGGCGGTCACGAAGCCGAGCTCGAAATTGCGCCGTCCCGCACCCTTTGCGCCCAGCCCGGCGCCGGTCCAATTGGCGCTGCCGAGGTACAGGAACGCACCGTCGACCACGATGGCCTTGAAGTGCAGGCGCGGGCACTGGCGCAGCTCCAGCCCGCCGTGCCAAAGGATGCGGTGGCGGTCCAGCTCGGCGCGGAACGCGCGCGAGGGCGGTCCGGCGTGCAGGATCCGGATCTCGACGCCGCGGCGCGCGTGCTCCTCGAAGACCGCGAGGATCGATCGGTAAGACCGGGCGCGGCGCGTGCGGCGGCGACCGGGCGCGGCGCGGTGGTCCTCGACCATCAGCTCTTTCAGGTTCGCGGTGGCGATCCAGACGCTGTGCGACGCCTCCATGACCGCGCGTATGACAGTGTCGTAGTGTCCCCGACCCGAGACCAGACCCGCACGAATCATGCGCAGGGGGTCAGAGAAATCCATGCGCGCCATCCTACGGACTGGCGCCGACCACGCCAGTTTTGCGGCGTGCCCAGCGCAGGGACGGATCCGGGAAAAAGCGCTGCGATCGCGCCTATCTCAAGTAAGCCGCCGGCCCGGCCGAATTCCAGGATCGAGATGAGCCACCTGCCTTCGCCGGAGGACCTGTCGCTGCTCGTCTCCTACGTATTCGAAGTCATGCTGACACTCCGCTGTGAGCTGGTCGGCAAACGCAACGGCGTCGAGAACGAGCCGCTGCGCGATCGCCTGCAGGGGCTCGCCTGGCGGACCGCGGTCCTGCCGATCGCGGGCGCGCGTCCGCTGACCGTGGTGCTGTCCTCGGATCAGCAGGGCTGCCTGTCGCTGGGCGCCGCGCTCTTCGCGTGCGACCAGAGCTCGGTCGATCAGGAGATGATCGACGACACGCTCCGCGAGCTGGTCAACATGATCGGAGGCCAGGTCCGCTCCGCGGTAGCCAAGGAGCACTCGCTGGGCCTGGCACGCATCGACACGTCGTTCAACTTCGCCGACGCCGGCTGCTCCGAATCGTCGCCGCGCGAGTGCGTGGTGCTTCGCGCCGGCTCCGTTGAGCTGGCCGTGCAGGTATCCGGATAGGGATCAGGCATTGGGTGAGGAGCCCGCACCGGGGCGGGTAACCAGGAACGGCGACGGTGCGGGACGTGAGGACGGCTCCGATCTCTTCGTTGTAGGGCGCGAGAGGCGTGGGGGTGGGGTGTTCCTCTTGCGGGGGACGCGGCCCTCACGCCGCCGGTCGCGCCGGCAACCCCGACCCGGCCGGAGAGCCGGGGACTCGACCGAGGGCCCGAGCGAAGCTGACGTCCGGCCGGCGGCACGGGGGCCGCTCCCTCGGCGCTGGCGACCTGGCCGCGGACGGCAGGAGCGCGCCTCGGAGCCCCCGCAAGAGGAACACCCCACCCCCACGCCTCTCGCGCCGGTGACAACTACGTTTCACTGCGCCTGAGGGCGTTCGTAATTTTTAATTGAAGGTACCCGGACGCGCACTCCAGCGTCGTCTACGCGACTTCTTCGCCAAGTGCGCCGTATTCAGGTAGCGAAGACTCACGATCGCGCCCGACGCGACAGTCACTTGGCGAAGGCTCTCCGTTCACGATCGCTCGTCGCTCGTCCGATAGCTCAATTTAAAAATACGAACGCCCTCAGGCGCAGTAAACGGAGCTTGTCACCAGCGCGAGAGGCGTGGGGGCCCTTGGGGTGGGGTGTTCCTCTTGCGGGGGCTCCGAGGCGCGCTCCTGCCGTCCGCGGCCAGGTCGCCAGCGCCGAGGGAGCGGCCCCCGTGCCGCCGGCCGGACCCCTCTTCGCTCGGGCCCTCGGTCGTGTCCCCGGCTCTCCGGCCGGGTCGGGGTTGCCGGCGCGACCGGCGGCGTGAGGGCCGCGTCCCCCGCAAGAGGAACACCCCACCCCAAGGGCCCCCACGCCTCTCGCGCCCCTCAACGGAGAGATCGAAGCCGTCCTCACGTCCCCCACCGTCGCCGTTCCTGGTCACCCTCCCCGGTGCGCGCTCCCCACCGAAGAAAGGTTTCAGGCGTCGAGCTCGGCGGGGCGTGCCGGCAGGTCCTCGACCGGCGCGAGCGCGCGCGGACGCGCGTCGATCTGTGGGCGCGCCGGCATCTCCTTCTTGCCCTTGGCGTCCAGCTCCTCGAGCCGGCGCGTCGAAACCAGCACGCGCCCCTCGAACGACGCCATGGCCGTATTGAAATGCTTCACCGACTGCCCGAGCGCGTTGCCCAGGCTCACGAAGTGCTCCACCAGCGTGGCGACGCGCTCGTGCAGCTCACGCCCGCACTTGCTGATGGCTTCAGCGTTCTCAGCGACGCGCTCCTGCCGCCAGCCGTAGTGCACGGCCTGTAGCAAGCCGATCAACGTCGTCGGCGTCGCCAGCAGCACGCGCTGCCCCACCCCCTCCTCGATCAGCTCGGGCAGCCGCTCCAGCGCCGCGCTGTAGAACATCTCGCCGGGCAGGAACAGCACCACGTACTCCGGTGAGGTGCTGAACTGTTCCCAGTACCCCTTGGCCGCCAGCTTCTGAATGTGGGCGCGCACCTGCCCCGCGTGCTTGTCCAGGCAGGCGGCACGCGCCTCGACAGTCGGCGCTTCCAGCGCCTCGAGGTACGCGCCGAGCGGCGCCTTGGCGTCGACCACCAGGTTGCGCCCGTTGGGCAGGCGCACGATCAGGTCGGGCCGCAGCCGCCCATCGTCGGTCATGACGGTCGGCTGCTCGTCGAAGTCGCAGTGCTCGAGCATCCCCGCCAGCTCGACCACGCGGCGCAGCTGGATCTCGCCCCAGCGCCCGCGCACCGCCGGCGCGCGCAGCGCGTTCACCAGGTTGCCGGTCTCGACGTGCAGCCGCTCCTGCGTGCGCGCAAGCCCCTTCACCTGCTCGGACAGCGAACCGTACGCCTGCCCGCGCTCGCGCTCGATGGCGCGGATCTGCTGGTCGACCTTGTCGATCGACTCGCGCACCGGCTTGACGATGCCTTCGATCGCCGTTTGGTGCGCCTTTTGCCGCGCATCGAGATCGCCGGCCGCCTGGTCGCGCATCGACGACAGCTTCTCGGCGGCCAGTGCCAGGAACCCCTGATTGCTCTGCTGCAGCGCCTGAGCCGCCAGCGCCTGGAACGTGTTGCCGAGCTTACTCTCGGCTTCGTCGAGCAATCGCCGCTGCTCGCCGAGGTTGCGCTCCAGCTCGCGCGCGGCAGTCTCGTGCTCGACGCGCCGGGCATCGGCCTCACGCAGCGATCGTTCGAGCAGATCCGTGCGCGCGCGCGCCTCGCCGAGTTGCTGACGCAACGCCACCGCGGTCGCCTCGGCGGCGCTGGTCCGGCGCGCCGCCGCCAGCCACCCGATGACTCCACCCAGGGCAGTCCCGACCAGCGCACTCGCGACAATCAGAATCGGCTCCATGCCGCGCCATACTATCCACCTGTTCAGGTCGACACAAGAAACCGGTACCAATTTTCATTTATTTTTGAAACAAGTCGTAGCCGCTTGCCCGGTGTCGTACACAGTTCTATAGCTGGCGGGGCTTTTCACATCCCATGGCGGACGCGGAGATCACACAGCGTAAGGCGGACCATCTCGCGATCGCCGCATCGGGGGACGCCGACTTCCGTCGCCCGACGTTGTTCGCCGACGTCCACCTGATTCACTGCGCGCTGCCGGAGCTGTCGGTGGCCGAGATCGACCTCGGCACCGAGCTTCTGGGACGCCCGATTCGCGCGCCGCTGATGGTGACCGGCATGACCGGCGGCACCGACGAGGCGGCCGAGATCAACCGCGCGCTCGCCGCGGCCGCCGAGCGCCACGGCATCCCCTTTGGCCTGGGCAGCCAGCGGGCGATGCTGAAACACCCCGAGCTGGCTTACACCTACGAGGTCCGCCGGAGCGCGCCCGAGGTCTACCTGTTCGCGAACTTCGGTGTGATCCAGCTCGGTCAGATGACGACGGCGGCGATCCGCGAAGCGGTGGCGCGCGTCGAGGCGGACGCGCTCTGCATCCACCTCAATCCCGCTCAGGAGCTGGCGCAGCCCGGCGGCGACCGCGACTTCCACGGCGGGCTCGAGACCATCAAGCGTGTCGCCGGCGAGCTCGGGAAGCCGGTGGTGGTCAAGGAGACCGGGTGCGGGATCTCCCCGTCGGTGGCAGCGCGGATCACGACCGCCGGGGTCACCGCGATCGACGTCTCGGGCGGCGGCGGCACGTCCTGGACCGCGGTCGAATCGCATCGCGCCGCCGGCGCGGCGCGCGAGCTGGGACGCGACCTGTGGGACTGGGGCATCCCGACCGCCGCCGCCGTCGGCTGGCTCACGGACGCGGGTTTCCCCGCGCGCGGGATCGAGATCATCGCGTCGGGCGGCATCCGCAACGGGCTCGACGCCGCTCACGCGCTGGCGCTGGGCGCGCACGTCGCCGGCGTCGCGCAGCCGGCGTTGCGCGCGGTGCGCGAGGGCGGACGCGACGGCGCGATCGCCTACCTGGGCCAGGTGATCGAGGGCATCCGCGCCGCGGCGCTGCTCGCCGGCGTGAAGCACGCGCGCGACCTGGCGCACGCGCCGCGCGTGATCGGGAGCGAGCTCGGCTCCTGGTTGGCGCAGAGGCCGGCATGATCCGAGGCCAGGGGTTCGGCCACGCCAAGATCATTCTGATCGGCGAGCACGGCGTCGTGTACGGACACCCGGCGCTGGCCGCCGGGCTGTCCGCCGGCATCCACGCCGAAGCCGTCGCCGGCAGCGGGCATCTCCTGGTGCCGGCGTGGTCGCTCGACGCCCGGCCGGGCGACGGCTCGCCGGTGGGGCGCGCCCTGGCCGCGATCCTCGCGCGGCTGCAGGTCGGCGACCTCGACTTTCACCTCGAGGCGGCGATCCCCTCGCGCGCCGGGCTCGGCAGCTCGGCGGCGATGGCGGTGGCGATCGCGCGCGCGGCCGGCGCCGCGAGCGGACACCCGCCCTCCGAGACCGCGTTGCGCGCCGCGGTCGACGACGCCGAGGCGGTATTTCACGGCACGCCGTCGGGCATCGACGCGGCGGCGGCGTTCAGCGGCAACGTCGGCCGCTTCCGGCGCGGCGAAGGCTGGCGCCCGGTCCCGGTGCTGCAGGGCATGCAGATCTGCGTCGGGTTCACCGGTCGCCCGCGCGACACCGCCGCACAGGTCGCGGCGGTCGGCCGGCTGCGCGAGCGAGCGCCGATCGCCGGCAAGATGATGGAGCTCGCCGGCGAGCTCTGCGACGCGGGCGAGCGCGCGCTGGCGATCGGCGATGTCGACGGACTGGGGCGCCTGCTCGACGTCGCGCACGGCCTGCTGTGCGGGCTGCGCGTGTCGTCGCCGGAGATCGAGACGCTGGTTCACGGCGCGCGCGCGGCCGGTGCGATCGGCGCCAAGCTCACCGGCGCGGGCGGCGGCGGCGCGGTGATCGCGCTCGCGCCCGGGCACGAGCACGACGTGCTGGCACGCTGGCGCCGCGACGGCTTCGATGGTTTCATCACGGCGGTCGGCCCTCCGCTTGCGGCGGCGGGTCACCATCATCTGCATGCGGCGGGAGGGGTATCGTGAGCGGGTCGACACGCACGAGGGTCTGGACGGCGATCGCGGGCACCAACATCGCGCTGGTGAAGTACTGGGGCAAGCGCGACGCCGCGCTCAACCTGCCGGCCAACGGCAGCCTGTCGCTGACGCTCGCCGAGCTGGGCACGCGCACCAGCGTGCACTTCGTCGACGGCGCCGACGCGGATCGCGTCACGCTCGGCGGCGCGCCGGCCGACGCGCGCTTTCGCGCCCGGGTCGTCACGTTCCTGGATCGCGTGCGCGCGCGCGCCGGCATCAGCGCGCACGCCGAGGTCGCCACCGAGAACAGCGTCCCGACGGCGTCGGGGCTGGCGTCGTCGGCTTCGGGCTTCGCGGCGCTGGCGCTGGCGGCGTCACGCGCGGCCGGGCTCGACTTGTCCGCGAGCGAGCTATCGGAGCTGGCGCGGCTCGGCTCGGGATCGGCGGCGCGATCGATCTTCGGCGGCTTCGTCGAGATGGCGCGCGGCGAGCGGACCGACGGGCGCGACGCAGTGGCATCTCCGCTTGGGCTGCGCGACGACGGGCCTCCTTGGGATCTGCGCCTGGTGGTCGCGATCACCGCGGCGGGCGAGAAGGCCGAGGGATCGACCAGCGCGATGGACCGCACGGCGAGCACGTCGCCGTTCTTTCCCGCGTGGGTCGCGTCGGTGCCCGCCGATCTCGCCGAGGCGCGCGCGGCGATCGCGGCGCGCGATCTGCCGCGCCTGGGCGTGGTCGCCGAGCGCAGCGCCCTGCGCATGCACGCCACCGCGATGGCGGCCGACCCCGCCATCATCTACTGGAACGGCGCCACCGTCGCGGCGATCCACGCGACGCGTGGGTTGCGCGCACGCGGCGTCCGCGCCTACTTCACGATCGACGCCGGCCCGCACGTCAAGGTGCTGTGCGCCGCGGCCGACGCCGATGAGGTGGCTTCGGCGCTCGGAAGCGTGCCGGGCGTGCTGCGCACGATCACCGCGGCGCCGGGACCAGGCGTACGGCTCGCCGACGCGCACCTCTTCGAAGCGCACGAACGCGGCGGACATGCGCCCGAGGCACAGGCGAGGAGCGCACCGTGAGGACCACGCTCAGGGGCAGTCCGGTGGTCGCGGCGCCGGGCAAAGTGTTCCTGGTCGGCGAGTACGCCGTGCTCGAAGGCGGCACCTCGGTGCTGGCCGCGGTGAACCGCGTCGCCGTCGGCGAGTTCATCCCCGAGCTCGACCCGGGATCGCCGCTGGTCGCGGAGGCGGTGAAGACGACGCTGGCGGCGCTCGGGGACAAGGGCCGCGCGCTGCCGGCCGGCTCGGTCTGGATCGACACCGGCGCGTTCGCGGCGACCGATGACGCCGACGGGGGTGTGCGCAAGCTGGGCCTGGGCTCGAGCGCCGCGACCGCCGCGTGCGCCGTCGGCGCCGTGCTCGAGATGGCGGGGCTGCCGATCGCCGGACATCGCGAGCTCGCCTACTCGCTCGCCGAATCGGCGCATCGCACCTGGCAGGGCGGCGCCGGCTCGGGCGCCGACGTCGCCGCCGCGGTCTACGGCGGCGTGCTCCAGTTCGCGCGGCCGGGCGGCGGCACGCCGGTCGTGCGCAACATCTCGGGCGGCCTGGGCACGCTGCAACTGATGGTCTTCTCGTCGCGCACCGCGATCTCGACAACCGATCAGCTCCGCACCATGCGGGCCTTCGCCGAGCGCGAGCCGGAGCGCTACGGCGGCCTGCTGGCGCCGGTGCGCGAGGCCGCGGAGCATTTCGTCGAATCGCTGGCGTCGCGAACATGCGCGCGAGACGATCGCGGCGACGCGCGCGTCGGGCGACGCCCTGCTCATGCTGGGCAACGCCGCCGGCGTCCCGATCGTGACGCCGCCCTTCGCGCGCGCGGCCGCCATCGCCGCCGAGCTCGGCGGCGCCGCCAAGCCCTCGGGTGCCGGCGGTGGCGACATCGGGATCGCGCTCTTCGCGGATCTCGGAGCGGCGCAGGCGTTCGCCCAGCGCATCGCCGATGAGCGCGACTCGGCCGACGCGCTTCGGATCCTCGACTTGAAGATCGACGAGAACGGACTGCACCGCCGGACGGCCGGCATCGCGACACGGGAGCACCATGTCTGAGCAAGGTTCACGAATCCCTGGCTTTTACCGACTGACGGTCGAGGCGCGCCGAAGCGCGCTCGGCGAGCGCGTCGACCTGTCGATCGAGGATCTCATTACGCTCGACCACGGCGGCCTCGACACGCGCACCGCCGACCAGGTCGTCGAGAACGTCGTCGGCGTCTACACGCTGCCGCTGGGCGTGGGCCTGAACTTCCGGGTCAACGGACGCGACTATCTGGTGCCGATGGCGATCGAGGAGCCGTCGGTGATCGCCGCGGCGTCGAACGCTGCGCGCATGGTGCGCGACGGCGGCGGCTTCCAGGCCGAGGCCGACGACCCCATCATGACCGCGCAGGTCGAGATCGTCGGCATCTCCGATCCGGAGGCGGCCAAGGCGCGCATCGAGCGCGAGGCGCCCGACCTCCTGCGCCACGCGCACGCCGCGCTGCCGCGGCTGGCCGAGCGCGGCGGAGGTCCGCGCGAGCTCGAGGTCCGCACTGGCACCGATCCCGGGCGCGTCATCGTCCACGTGCACATCGACTGCCGCAACGCCATGGGCGCCAACATGGTCAACACGGTCGCCGAATCGCTGGCCGATCGGCTGGCCAGCCTGGCGGGCGGGCGCTCGGGGCTGCGCATCCTGACCAACCTCGCCGACCGCCGCTGCGTGCGCGTGACCGCGCGCGTGCCGGCGCGCGCGCTGGCGACGCAGGACCTCGCGGGGACCGCGGTGCGCGACGGCATCGTCGCAGCGTCGCGCTTCGCCGAGGACGACCCCTATCGCGCCGCGACCCACAACAAGGGAATCATGAACGGCGTCGACGCCGTGGTGATCGCGACCGGCAACGACTGGCGCGGCGTCGAGGCCGGCGCGCACGCGTTCGCCGCCGCGAGCGGACGCTATCGCCCGCTCGCGGTCTGGTCGGCGGCGGCGCCGGTCCGCACCGGCGTCGACGGCAGCGACGACGTCAACCGCCCCGATGACCTCGTGGGCCGGCTGGAGATGCCGATGGCGGTCGGTACCGTCGGGGGCACGCTGCAAGCGCACGCGGGCGCGCGGCTGGCGCAGCGACTGCTGGGCGTCACCTCGGCGACGACGCTGGCGATGATCGTCGGCTGCGTCGGGCTGGCGTCGAACCTGGCGGCGCTGCGCGCGCTGGCGACCGATGGCATCCAGCGCGGGCACATGGCGCTGCACAAGCGGTCGCAGGCGGTGGTGCGCCGCGACCGCGAGAAATCCAAGCCCTCGGTGCCACCGACCTCTGCCCGATGAGCGGGACATGATCAGCGCGGGAAATCGATGCTAGAACGAGGTCAACCGCAATGATAAGGCAGATCTTGAGAGGGGGGCGCGCCAGCGAGGCGGAGCGAGACACGTCGGCCGACGACGACGCCGAGGGCAGCGCGCCCGTCGAGCGGCACGGCGGGCCGCGCCTGCCGATCCGGTGGCTGGATCCGCCGCCCGGCCCCTGGACCGTCGAGCGGTCGTATCAGTATTGCGAGGAGTTCGCGCGCGCGCACAACGAGAGCTTCCCCGTGGCGTCGCGCCTGGTGCCGGCGGAGATCCGCCCCCACCTGGTCGCGCTGTACGCCTTTGCGCGCAGCGCCGACGACTTCGCCGACGAGCCGCAGTACGAGGGGCGGCGCGCGGAGGCGCTGGATCGCTGGGATGAAGAGCTCTCGCGCTGCAGCCACGGCGAGTCGACGCACCCGGTGTTCGTCGCGCTGGCCGACACGATCGAGAAGCGCGATCTGCCGATCCCGCCGCTCGACGACATGCTCACGGCGTTTCGCATGGACCTGGACGTGCGGCGCTACTCGACGTTCCAGTCGCTGCGCGGCTACACGGCGAAGTCGGCCGACCCGGTGGGGCGGTTGCTGCTGACGCTGTTCGGCTACCGCCAGCCGGAGCTGTTCCGCTTCGCCGACGAGCTGTCGACGGCGCTGCAGCTGACCAACTTCTGGCAGGACGTCGCCGCCGATGCGGCGCGCGACCACATCTACGTGCCGGGAGAAGATCTGCACTTCTTCGGTGTCACCGAGGCCGACATCAAGTCGCTGAAGCCCACGACGCGGCTGCGCGATCTGATCCGCTTCGAGGTCGCGCGCACGCGCGGGCTGTACGAGCGCGGCCGCCCGTTGCTCGAGCGCCTGGGCACCGACCTGCGGCTCGAGCTGACGCTGATCTGGCTGATCGGCGTGGCGATCCTCGACAAGATCGAGAGCGCCGACTTCGACGTGTTCACCCAGCGCCCGACGATCAAGCGCCGCGACAAGGCGGTCATCATGGCCAAGGCGGCGAAGCACTGGGCGTCGAGGATGGACCTCGGCGCCCTGCGCCGGCTCTGGCCCTAGCTATCTATCCTAGTATCTCGCCTAGCTATCTCGCCTAGCTATCTCGGCGGTCCGAACCAGGTGCCGAGGGCGTCGCGCAGGCCCTCGGCGGTGCCGGCGCCGACCCACGCCACGTATCCGTCGGGTCGGATCAAGACGGCGGTGGGCGCCGAGACCACGCCCAGCACCGGCAGGTCCCACTTGCCCTGGTAGCGCGCATCGACGCGGCGAACCCGATCCGCCCAGGGTGTGATGTCGAGCGCGCCCGGCTCACCGAGGTTGAGCAAGACCGGCCGCGCTCCGTGCAGCAGGCCGAACACGCGCTGCGTACCGTCGGCCGTGACGAGATCGAGATCGGGCATGCGCCGGCCGAGCAACGGGTGGCCCGCGCCGAAGTCGTAGTGAACGTCGAGGCCCGACATCATGCCGCCGTATCGCTTGCGTGGCCCGTCCATCCCCAACAGGTCCGAAACTGTTTCGCGCAGGGCTCCCATGCGCGCGTCCCCGCGGCTGAGCGCGGTCTGCGCCATGGTGGCGCGAAGCACCCGCGCACCGATGGGGTGCCGCTCGGCGTGATAGGTGTCGAGCAGGCTCGCCGGCGATGTCCCGGCGACCACCTGGGCGAGCTTCCATCCCAGGTTCACGGCGTCCTGAACGCCGATGTTGAGCCCCTGTCCGCCGTTCGGGGCGTGCACGTGCGCCGCGTCGCCGGCCAGCAGCACGCGCCGGTCTCGATAGGACGCTGCCTGCCGGGTCATGTCGGTGAACCGGGAGAGCCACCTCACCGAGCGAAGGCCGTAGTCGGTGCCGTACAGGGAGACGAGCGCCTGGCGGAGCTCGTCCACGGTCGGCTCGTCGCCCTGGCGGACCTGCTCTTCTCGGAGAACGGCGCGCACGTGCTTTCCGTCGCCCATCTTGCCGATGGCATAGGTGCCCTTTTCATCGCCGCGAACGCCGTGCGCCGGCTCTTCGGCCATCTCGACCTCGGCGATCAAGTAGCTGACCGACGGATCCCAGCCCGGGAAGTCGATGCCCGCTTTCTTGCGAACCACGCTGCGGCCGCCATCGCACCCGACGAGGTACTGCGCGCGCAACGATGGGCCGCCGGACACCTCGACGTCGACGCCGGCGTCATCCTGCGCAAACCCCGTGACGTCACATCCGCGATAGAACGTCACCGGCAGCTCGGAGACCCAGCCTGCGAGGATGCGCTCGATGTGGTTCTGAAAGAGCGCGAGGCCGTAGTTATGCCGCGACGGGAAGTCGCTGATGTCGAGTGGGTTGAGCGCGAAGCCCGCGACCTGTGCGGTCTGCCCCTGCGAAAGGAAGCGCTCGGCGATGCCCCGCTGATCGAGGACTTCGATCGTGCGTGCGTGCAAACCGCCCGCGCGCGACCCCGCGAGCTCCGGGGTCGCGCGCCGCTCGACGACGGCGACGTCGACCCGCGCCAGCGCCAGCTCGCCCGCCAGCATCAGGCCGGTCGGCCCGCCGCCGGCGATCACCACCGCGTGCTTCGTCATGGCCCCACTGCGTCCGGATTGGTCGTGCATTTTCGATCCTCCGCGTCTTGTTGTTTCTCGCGCGCAGCGGGCGACTCTGCAGCAAGGGCCCGGGCTTGCTGCAATCCCCTGTCTCTGGCATAAGACGAAGGTGGAGAGGCCGCGAGGTCGCTGTTTCGCGACCGCCCTCGCCCTAACCCCGCGCAGACGGGGGGAGGGGACCGGAACGGGCTAACCCCGGAGAACTCTGGGCTTTAGTAATACCCGGCGGACTCCGATAGCGAACCTGGGATCCCCGCCCAATGGTTTCGCTGGTTTATGTAAATACCCTCACGGTTTTTGCCACTCTTTTCGCGATGCCGCACGCGGCAGCGGCCGCGACCGACGGCAACGCCGCCGCCGGCTCCACGCGCCCACCGCCGACCGCCGTCGAGTTCGCGCGCCTGGAAGCGCAGGTCAACGAGCAGCGCCAGTTGATCATTCAGTTGATGCAGAACGAGCAGCAACGCTACGACATGTTGCTCAAGTTGATCGGCAGCGCGAGCGCCACCGGCGGCCTGCCGCCGATCACCCTGCCCGGCGAAACCCCTGCCGATCCAAAGGCCAACAACGGCGCCGGCGCCAGCGGGAAGGCGGCGAAGGGCTCGGCGCCCGCGCTCCCTCAGCGCAAGGTGGCGGCCCTCGACGGCAAGGTCTCGGTCTCGGGCGGCGATCTCAACGACGTCTACGTCTTCGTCGAGAACGTGCGCGGCAGTCCCGTGCGCGGGCGCTCGATCGAGATCAAGCAAGAGAACAAGCAGTTCATTCCCCGCTTCGCCATGGTCCAGACCGGCACGCAGGTGGTCTTCTCCAACTTCGACACCGTGTTTCACAACGTGTTCTCGACCTCGCCCCGGAACGCGTTCGACCTCGGTAGCTACCGCGGCGGCGACAAGCCGCGATCGGTCGTCATGACCGCCCCGGGGCTGGTCGAGATCTTCTGCAACGTGCACCAGAAGATGAACGCCAACGTCATGGTTGTTCCCAACAACCTGTATACGAAGGTGCGCGCCGACGGCACCTTCCGCATCGAGAACGTCCCGGTCGGCTCACGCAAGGTCGTCGCCTGGAGCCCCAATGCCAGATTGTCGGCGCAAAAGGTCGACGTCACCCCATCGGGCGGCCAGGCCACCTTCAGCCTGGAGTACGAGGAGGCGCCGACCCACACCAACAAGCTCGGGCTCCCCTACGGCTCATATAAGTAGCCGGAACCGCCGATGAAGAGGGTCGCATGTCGAGCAAGGTAAGACGGGTCGCAGGCGCCCTGCTGATCCTGGCGGCCTGCGGCGCGGCCGCCACGGGGTACGTGGTCGGCGGCGGTCTCCCCATCGAGCCCAGCAAGAGTCCCCAGGCGCGGCTGGCCGCCGAGGCGGCGCGGCGCAACGTCGAGAGCGCCTGGAGGGCACAGCGCCGGGAGTTGGAAGCCAAAGCGACGACGATCGCCACAACCCCACCGCTCCATTCCGCGCTGAACAGTCGGGTCGATGGTCACACGCTGCTCGACCTCTTCGAGACCGAGGAGTGGTGGCGCGCGGTGCGCGACGACTTCAAGGGGATCCGGCTGATCGTCGGCGAGCAGGTGATGGCCGCGCAGGGCAAGCTGGACATGGGCACGGCCGACCACGACCTGGTGGCAGCCGCCCGCAAGAGCGAAGTGGCGTCGAGCGTCGCCGTTGTGGCCGGGATGCCGCTGGTGATGGCCGCGGTGCACGTACCGGAGCTCGGAGAGGAGGCACCGGTGCTGGTGCTCGGGAACCCGCTCGACGCGGCGGTGATCCGCTCGCTCGCCGACCGCACCAACCAGGCGATCATGCTGTCCGACGCGGCCGCTTCGACCGCGATCGCCGGGCCGGCCGAGCAGCGCCTGATGATCCAGGGGCTCGCGGGACGCGAGACCAGCCCGTTCGTCGTCGATCCGCAGGGCCGCTGGGTTGGCGCCGTGGTGATGCTCGGCGCGGGCGTGCGGGTCTGGACGCTGAAGCCGGTGGTGCTCGAAGGCCTGGCGACGCAGACGCGCACGCTGGTCCCCTGGGCAGTCGCGCCGCTGCTGCTCGCGATCGGCCTCCTGTTGCTGCTCAGCCGGCAGCGCGCCGCCAGCGCGCCGTCCGCCGAGGTGCAGCAGGACGTGACGCTGCGCTTCGGCACGCCGGCGCGCCCGCAGCGACGAGTCGAGAGCCAGGTGTTCAACGTCTCGTCGCCGCAGGCCACGGGAACGGCGCCGGTCATGCCGACCAAGTCGGCGCCGAAGATCTTCGGCCGCTACAAGCTGCTCGATCAGCTGGGCCAGGGCGGCATGGCCGACATCTACACCGCCGTCGCGTCGGGCGTCGAAGGCTTCACGCGCACCTTCGTGCTCAAGCGCTTGCGCCCCGAGCTTGCCAAGGACAAGGAAGCGATCGGCCAGTTCATCGATGAGGCGCGCATGCAGGCGGGCCTCGTGCACTCGAACGTCGTGCCGGTCTTCGACTTCGGCGTGGTCAACGGCGAGTACTTCATGACCCAGGAGTACATCGTGGGCCGCGACCTGGTGAAGATGGTCCAGCGCTACTACGAGTTCACCAAGCGATCGATGGAGACGCGCTTCGCGATCTACATCGCGCACGAGACGCTGCTGGCGCTCGAGTACGCGCACACCAAGCGCGATCGCGACGGGCTGCCGATGGGCATCGTTCACCGCGACGTCTCGGCGGGCAACATCATGGTGTCGCTCGAGGGCGAGGTGAAGCTGTTCGACTTCGGCATCGTCAAAGCGCGCGGGCGCTCGACACAGACGCAGATCGGCATGGTCAAGGGCAACACCAGCTTCATGTCGCCCGAGCAGGCGCGCGGCCAGGACGTCGACGCGCGCAGCGACCTCTTCTCGCTGGCGCTGGTGATGTACTACTGCCTGACCGGCCGGCTGCTCTACGAGGGCGACAACGAT
Source organism: uncultured Pseudomonadota bacterium (assembly GCA_963711305.1). Classification (GTDB taxonomy): domain Bacteria; phylum Myxococcota_A; class Polyangia; order Fen-1088; family Fen-1088; genus DASRQZ01. Next base: position 481,465 of record CAVQDT010000008.1, on the reverse strand, counting down.
CTCGACGTGCTCTACAAGGCGGCGTCGGGACCGACGCCCAAGGACTGGGAGGCCATCTACCAGCTGCCCCGCCCTGCGCCGGAGATCTTCGCACGCGCGCTGGCGGTCGACCCGGCGCAGCGCTACCAGAGCGCGGCCGAGTTCGCGCAGGACCTGGCGCCGCACATCAACGGCGTCAAGGCCGAGGCCGCGAGCCTGATGCAGCTCCTGTTCGGCGACGAGCTCCGCCGCGAGGCGGCCTGAGACCGAGACATCCAGCCCCTGTTCCTGGCGCCCGAGGAACAGCGCCAGCTGGTCGCGTTCCTGAAGACGCTGACCGGCGCGCCGCTTCCGGCCGCGCTCACCAGGCCCGCCGACGCTGCCCTGACCCGGCGCGCCGGCGCTGCGACCGCGATCACGACCGCGGCGCCCGAGATCCGAGGTAGACGCAGGTGACCGAGTAGGCGAATATCAGTCGCGTTGATGTCCCGCTCGTTGACGGTGGCGCTGCTCACGGGTTCCTGTGTCGCGCTGGGCAGCACGGCGGTACACGCCAACGGCGCCTTCCCCGATGCGCAGGGGTTGCTGTTGCCGGCCGACCGGCCGAACGAGGTCATGCTCGCGACCACGTTCGGCGTGGTCATGTCGCTCGACGGCGGCCAGACCTGGACCTACTCCTGCGAGATGATGACCAACGGGATGCTGGCGGCGTTCTACAACATCGGCCCGCCGCCGCGCGACCGCGTGTTCGCGATCACCGACGTCTCTTTCATCTATACCGACGACCACGCCTGCACCTGGGCCAAGAGCGGCGGCATGCTCGCCAGCAAGCCGCCAGTCGACTACTTCCCCGATGTCTCCAACGCGAATCGCGTGTGGGCGGCGCTCGCGCCGGCGGGCGGCACCGGCCCCTACACGATCATCGAATCGCTCGACGCGGGCGGCACATTCAACACCGTCCGCTTCACCTCGGCGACCGGCGACGCGATCACCGGCGTCGAGCTCTCGAAGTCGGACGCCAACACCGGCTACGTCACCCTGCGCAGCGGTACCAACTTCACGCCCAAGCTGGCGATGACCAAGGACGGCGGCGCGACCTGGACGACGCGGGATCTGTCGATGGTGGCGGCGATCGGCAACGCCAACATCCGCCTCGTGTCGATCGATCCGACCAACCCGAACAAGATCTTCCTGCGCGTGTCGATCCCCTCGGGGGCGACCAAGGGTGATGGGATCGCGCTGTCGCTCGACGGTGGCGCGACGTTCGTGTCGCCGCCGCCGGTCGCGGTACCCGGCGGCGTGCTGAATGCGTTCACGCGGCTCTCCACGGGAACGTTGCTGGTGGCCGGCATCGACGGGATCCGCAACGTGATCTTCCGCTCGACCAACGGGGGCATGAGCTTCACCGAAATCGATGCGCCGCTCGTGCGCGGGCTCGGCCAGCGCGACGGGGTCGCCTATGCCGCGTCCAGCGACGACGTCAGCGATCCGAACGGATTCGCGCTCGCGAAGTCGACCGACGACGGGACGACGTTCCAGCCGATCCTCCGTTTCGCCGACATGAAGGCGATCTCGTCTTGCGTGAAGACCATCTGCGCGGCCGACTGCGAGACGAAGGTGAACCTGGGCATCTGGGATGAAAGCGTCTGCACCGCCGATGGACCGACGGTCGACGCCGGCACCGCACACGTCCCCGACGCGTCCACCAGCGATAGCGGGACGACGCCGATGGTGAAAGGCACCGGGCTCTTCGGCTGCAGCTGCGGCGCGGCGGGAGGAGCCGGTTCGGGCCAGGGCGGCGCGGCCGCGGTCGGCATCGTGCTCTTCTTGCTGCTGCTGCTCGTGGCGCGCGGGCCGGCGCGGCGCGCGCGTTACTTGTCGTCCTTGCGCAGCGCGCGCAGGCGCTCGCCGATCGACTTTTCCTGACCCGAATCCGACGGCTGGTAGTAGCGCCGGCCGCGCAGCGCCTCGGGCAGGTACTCCTCGCGCACGTAGTGCCCCTCGAAGTCGTGCGGGTACTGATACCCCGCGCTCCAGCCCAGCGACTTCTGCAGCGGCGTGCTGGCGTTGCGCAGGTGCGGCGGCACCGGCAGCGCGCCGTGCGCGTCGACGTCGCCCTTGGCGGCGGCGTACGTCGTGAGCGCAGTGTTCGACTTGGGCGCGGTCGCCAGGTAGAGCACCGCCTGAGTCATCGGCAGGAACCCCTCGGGCAGGCCGACGAAGCGGAACGCGTTCATCGCCGCGACCGCGACCACCAGCGCCTGCGGATCGGCGTTGCCCACGTCCTCCGACGCGAAGATCACCATGCGCCGGAGAACGAACATCGGGTCCTCGCCGGCCTCGAGCATGCGCGACATCCAGTAGACCGCGCCGTCGGGATCGGTGCCGCGCAGGCTCTTGATGAACGCGCTGACCACGCCGTAGTGCTCGTCGCCGGCCTTGTCGTAGAGCAGCGTCCGCTTCTGCAGCGCCTCCTCGACGATCGCCGGCGTCACCGCTTTGCTACCGCCTGGCGCCTCGGAGGCGACCGCCGCGGCCGCCTCGATCGTCGCCAGCGCTCGCCGCGCGTCGCCGCGCGCCTCGCGCGCGATCAGGTCGCGCACGACATCGGGCACGTCCAGTGCCTGCCCGCCCAGCCCGCGCTCGGTGTCGGCGAGCGCGCGGTCGAGCACCAGGCGCAGGTCAGCCTCGGTCAGCGCGCGCAGCACCACGACCTTGGCGCGCGAGAGCAACGCCGCATTGACCTCGAATGACGGGTTCTCGGTGGTCGCGCCGATGAGCACGACCGTGCCGCTCTCGACGTGCGGCAGCAGCGCGTCCTGCTGAGCCTTGTTGAAGCGGTGGATCTCGTCGACGAACAGCACGGTGCGCTCGTTGCGCTGGTCGCGGTGCTGCGCCGCCTCGGCCACCGCCTCGCGCAGGTCCTTGACGCCCGCCATCACCGCCGAGAGCGCGACGAAGCGCGCGTGCGCCTCGCCGGCCAGCAGGCGCGCCAGCGTGGTCTTGCCGGTGCCCGGCGGCCCCCACAGGATCAGCGACGGCAGAGCCCGCGCGTCGAGCGCGCGCCGCAAGAGCTTGCCCGGCCCGAGGATGTGCTCCTGCCCGACGAACTCTGCGAGCGTGCGCGGCCGCATCCGCTCCGCGAGCGGCTGCCCGCGCCGGTCCTTGGCGGCGACATGGGTAAAGAGATCCATCGCTCGAAGACTACTCTATGCGAAACTGCCGTCGATGGAGACCGGCACGCCCAAGGCGGGCAAATCGCGGCGCGCCTTGCTTTGGACCTCCACCTCCTACTTCGGCGAGGGGCTGCCCTGGAGCTTTCTGCACCAGATGGCCACCGAGTTCCTGACCCAGATCCGGGCGTCGAACACGATGATCTCGTCGACGTCGCTGCTGCACCTGGCGGTGACGTTCAAGTTTCTCTGGAGCCCGCTCGTCGATCTGTTCGGCCGGCTGCGGACCTGGATTATCGCGCTGCAGTTCCTGCTCGGCGCGGGGATGATCGCGGTGGGCGCGGTGGCGTCGCCGAACGCGCTGCCGATCTTCTGGACGCTGCTGGCGATCGTCGCGGTCATTCACGCCACGCACGACATCGCCTGCGACGGCTTCTATCTCAAGGGGCTCGACCGGCACGACCAGGCGCTCTATTCGGGCGTACGCACCGCGGCCTACCGGCTGGCCATGCTCGTCGGTTCGGGCGCGCTGGTGTTCCTCGCCGCCAAGGCAGGCTGGAAGGTCGGCTTCGGGGTCTGCGGGCTGGTGATGATCGCCGTCGGGCTCGTCAACGCGGTCGTGCTCCCTCATCCGCCCGGTGACAACGCGAAAGAGCGGCGCCGCGAGCGTTCCGCCGGCACGAAGATGACGGCCGTCGATTTCCTCGAGGTCTTCAAGACGTTCCTCACGCAGCCGCAAGCGGTGCGCGTGATCTCGTTCATGTTCCTCTATCGGCTCGGCGACATCATGATGGGCGCGATGTCGAAGCCGATGCTGCGCGACATCGGCGTCGACCTGCCGGCGCGCGCGCTCCTCAACACGGTCGGGATCTTCTCGTTCATCGGCGCGTCGCTGCTCGGCGGCGCCTTGATCGCGCGCCGCGGTTTCGACCGCTGCTTCGTGCCGATGACCTACGTCCAGAATCTCACCATCCTGCTCTACGTCGTGCTGGCGGCGATCGCGCCTCCATTTCCGGTCGTCCTGGCAATCGTCGTCATCGAGCAGTTCGCGTCGGGGATCGGCAACGCGGCGCACGTGGTGTTCCTCATGCGGCGGACGCGCTCCGCGTTTTCCGCCTCGCACTATGCCTTCGCGACCGCGGTGGTCTCGCTGGGCAGCACGGTGTCGGGGTTTCTGTCCGGGCCGCTCAACACCAGGGTCGGCCACGTCTGGTTCTTCACCTGCGCGTTCCTGGCCAGCGTGCCCGGGCTGATCCTGGTCCTGTTCGTGCCGCGCGGTGATATCGACGCGGGCCGCCAGCCCGACGAACAGGAAGTGGTCGCGACCCGCTCATGATGTTAGTTTGACCCGGCATTGCGCTGCCCCGACCCCGACCCCCACCGCCGCCCTCAACCGGAATGAGACAAGCCCCCCCGCTCGGTTGAACAGGTACCTCGGGTCGCTCGGGTCGACCGGCCGGGCCGTGCTCGCGCTTGGATTCGCGGCGGCGGCTCTGCCGCTCGGCGTCCGCGCCCGCGCGCGCGCGGACAACCCGCCGCGGCTCATGCAGAGCGCCTACCCGACTTCGGCGGCGGCGCCGCCCGAAGGCTCGCCGGACCTGCCGCGGCCGCCCAAGGATCCCGCCCAGCGCCGCGACTGGCTGCGCCAGCGGCTCGACGAGCTCTTCGGCGCGCCCGCGCTGGCCAAGGCCAAGATCTCGGTGCTGGTCGTCGAATCCGATACCGGCCGTCCGATTTACGCCCGCGGTGACAAGACGCTGGTCAACGCGGCGTCGAACGTGAAGATCATCACCTCGGCGGCGGCGCTGGCGCTGCTGGGCCCGGAGTACCGCTGGAAGACCACCGCGGCGATCGCCGGCTCCGCGCAGGGCTCGCCGATGCGCTCGGGCGGCGAGCTGCTCGGCGACCTCTACATCCGCGGCTCGGGCGACCCGGCGCTCTCCACAGAAGACCTGAGTGGCATCGTCGCGGATCTCGCGGCGGTCGGCGTGCACAAGATCCGCGGCGCGATCGTCGTCGACGAGACCTTCTTCGACGCGAGCCACGTCGGCCCGGCCTACGACCAGAAGAACGAATCCTACGCGTCGCGCGCGCCCTCGTCGGCGACGTCGCTCAACGGCAACGTCGTGTCCGTCACCATCGTGCCCGCCAACAGCTCGGGCGGCGCCGCGCGCGTGGTCATCGAGCCGGCATCGCCCTACTTCGCGCTCAGCGGCCACGTCGTGACCGCCAGCGACGGCCCGGCGGCGCCCACCGTCGAGACCGTGGCCGACTCCGGCCGCACGCGCGTGATCGTCGGCGGGCGCGTGCGCCTCGGCTCGGAGCCGCGCACCTTCCTGCGCCGCGTGGTCGATCCGCCGCTCTACCTCGGGTGGACGCTGAAGCAGCTGCTCGAGCGCCGCGGGATCTCGGTCGCCAAGGGCGTGCGCGTCGGCGCCGCGCTCGCCGCAGGGCATGCGCGTGCTGTCGACGCACGAGTCGCCTCCGCTGGGCGTCGTGGTTCACGACCTCAACAAACGTTCGAGCAACTTCGCCGCCGAGCAGGTGATTCGCACGCTGGGCGCCGAGGTCGTCGGCCGCCCCGGCTCGTGGGACAAGGGCATCGAAGCGGTGAGCCGCTACCTGACCAACAACGCCGGCCTGCGCCGCGGCGGCTATCAGATGACCAACGGCTCCGGGCTCTACGATTCGAACCGCTTCTCCGCCGAGCAGATCGTGGCGGTGCTGCGCGCCGCCCAGCGCGACTTCCGCATCTCCGCCGAGTTCCTGGCGTCGCTGGCGGTCGCCGGCACCGACGGGACGATCGCCCACCGCATGGCGAGCACGCTCGCCGAACGCTACGTGCGCGCCAAGACCGGCACGCTCGCGGGCACGAGCTGCCTGTCGGGATTCGCGGGATCGCCCGGCGACATCCCGCTGGTCTTCTCGTTCCTGATGAACGACCTCGGCAATCCCGGCGAGGCGCGCCGCACCCAGGACCGCGCCGCCGAGCTGCTGGTCGCCTACCTCGAGGGCCCGCCGCAGTAGAGTCCGGCCTGTGCCCATGCCGGCGCGGGTCGGCGCGCTACATTCGCTCGTCGCATGCGCACCGCGAAGGGCACGATCTCGGTATTCACGTTCAAGGACGGGATCCTCGCGCGCGCGGCGCACGACCTGGCGCTGCGCATGGAGCGGTTCGAGATCGCGCTCGACGGCGACCGCGTCACCGCGGTGATGCCGCTCGAGGGCCTCGAGGTGCTGGGCCCGGTCGAGGGCGGCGTGGTGCGCGCGGAGCGGTACGACGACGCCCAGCGCGCCGAGATCGAGCGAAACATGCACGCCGAGGTGCTGCGCAGCGCGCGCTACCCCACGGCGCGCTTCACCGGCCACGCGATCGCCGAGGGCGCCGGCTTCAAGGTCGACGGCCAGCTCGAGCTGGCGGGACGCACGACCACGCTGTCGTTCGACGTGCGCCGCGACGGCGACGTCTACCGCGCGCGCTTCGAGATGCCGCCGAGCCGCTGGGGCATCCAGCCGTACAAGGCGCTGCTGGGCGCAATCAAGCTCAAGGACAACGTCCGCATCGAGCTGGCGCTGACCGAGAACGCCTCATCCGCCTGACCGGGGCACGACCAGCTCGCGCAGCCGCTGCGCCGCCTGCTCGGGCGTCAGGTCGCGCTGGGGCTCGGCCAGCATCTCGTAGCCGACCATGAACTTCTTCACCGTCGCCGAGCGCAGCAGCGGCGGATAGACGTGCCCGTGCAGCTGCCAGTGCGCGAGCGCGCCGGCGCCGGTGTACTCGGGACCGAACGGCGCTCCGTGCCAGCCCATCGAATACGGGAACGACACGTCGAAGAGGCGATCGTAGGCCGACGAGCAGCGTCTTCAGGAACGACGCCAGCTCGGCGCGCGCGCCACGGTCGAGGTCGGTGAGGCGCGCGACGCGACGGCGCGGCAGGATCAACGTCTCGAACGGCCAGACCGCCCAGAACGGCACCACCGCGACCCAGCCGGCGTTCTGATGCACCACGCGCGCGCCGTCGGCGAGCTCGCGCGCGACGTAGTCGAGCAGCAGCGGCGCGCCGCCGTGGGCCTGCGCGTAGGCGAGCTGCTGCCGGTCCTCGACGGCGGCGTCGGTCGGCAGCGCGCTCGACGCCCACACCTGGCCGTGCGGGTGCGGGTTCGAGCAGCCCATGACCGCGCCCTTGTTCTCGAACACCTGGACCCAGCGATGGTCGGCGCCAGCCGCCGCGGTCTCGGCGACCCAGAGATCGACGACGCCGGCGATCTCGTCGGGCGACATCTCGGCCAGCGTCAGATCGTGGCGCGGCGAAAAGCAGAGCACGCGGCACCGGCCGCGCACCGGCTCGGCGCGCAGGAGCTCGGAAGCGTCGGCGGCGCGCGGACGCGACCGGCGTGCCCGGCAGCAGCGCGCTGAAGTCGTTGTCGAACGCGAACGTGCCTTCGTAGGCGGGGTTGATCGCGCCCTGCGCGCGCTGATTGCCGGGGCAGAGATAGCAGGTCGGATCGTAGGGCGGCCGCGCCTCGCGCGCGGGCGACTCGGTCTGGCCCTGCCACGGGCGCTTCGTGCGGTGGGGCGACACCAGCACCCACTGATCGGCCAGCGGATTATAGCGGCGGTGCGGGTGATCTTCGGGATCGAAGCTCACACCGAGTCGACCGTGGCAATCAGGTGCGCGCCGCGCCCGGGGCGCGACACGAACGTCGTCACCGCCCGCCCCTGCCGCCGCCGGTACTCGCGCGCCAGCGTCTCGGTGATCGGCGCGATCGCGCTCACTGCGCACCAGCATCACCGCGCAACCGCCGAAGCCGCCGCCGGTCATGCGCGCGCCGAAGACGCCGCCCGCCTCGCTGATCTCGCCGGCGATCTCGACCAGCGTGTCGAGCTCGGGGCAGCTCACCTCGAAGTCGTCGCGCAGCGACCAGTGGCTCTGGTACATGAGCGCGCCGAACCGGGAGAACTCGCCGTTCGCCAGCGCGGCGGCGGCGGCGACGGTGCGCGCGTTCTCGGTGACGATGTGGCGCGCGCGGCGGTAGACCTCGGAGCCGAGGGCGTCCTTCGCCGCCTCGACCGCTTCGAGCGTCGCGTGGCGCAGCGACGGAACGCTCGAGGCGGCGCACCGCCTCCTCGCAGCCGGCGCGGCGGCGCGCGTACTCGCCGTCGTGCAGCGCGTGGGGCACGTTGCTGTTGCAGATCAGCACGCTCACCCCGGGGTCGCGCAGCGGCACCAGGCGCGCTTCCTCGGCTTCGAAGTCGACCAGCAGCGGCCCAGACTCATCACCCAGGACCGCGGTCAGCTGGTCCATGAGCCCGCAGGGAACGTGCGCGTATTCGTGCTCGGCCTGCCGGCACATCCGCGCCTTTTCGAGTCGATCGAGCGTCGCGCCCGCCGCCGCCTCGAGCAGCGTCGCCGTCGACACCTCGAGCGAAGCGCTGCTCGACAGCCCGCTGCCGAGCGGAACGTCGGAGACCGCGAACGCGTCGAGCGGCCGCGAGCGCGATACCGCGGCGCTGGAACTGCGCGACCACGCCGCGCACGTAGTTGGCCCAGGTGGGCTCGCCCGCCTGCGGCGCTACGTCGAGCGGCACGTCGCTGCTGGCGTCGAGCGCGGCGCTGTGAAAATGCAGGCGCGGCCGCGCGGCAGCCGCTGCCGGACCGCCCGCGATCACCGTGTAGCGATCGATGGCCATGGGCAGCGAGAAACCGGCGTTGTAGTCGGTGTGCTCGCCGATCAGGTTGACCCGCCCCGGCGCCGCCGCCAGCCAGCGCGGTGCGGCCGCCGAAGCGCGCCGCGAATCCACGCGCGGCCGCGCGCGCGAGCCCGCCAAGACCGCTCTTCTCGGCGGCCGAGGACGTGCTCGAGCTGTCATCCACACCATTTTCGGCGACGTGCATGCTTCCCGGCGATCTCGACATCGTCGAAGTGCTGCCGCCCTCTTATCCCGGGTACCAGACGATGCGCGGATCGTCCTTGGCGCGGCGGTAGTCGAACGCAGCGTCGGTCATCTTCTTCAAATCGTACTCCGGACGCCACCCGAGCAGGAACTTGGCCTTGGTGTTGTCCAGCCAGGTCGAATGATAGGGCGTCCGCACAGAGACGCGTCGGCAAACCGCGCGATTCGGTCAAATAGGCGCCCAGCGCGCCATAGTCGACCGGCTCGTCCATGCAGACGTTGAACGTCTGCTGGCGCGCCTTCGGGTGATCGATCGCCTGCAAGATAGCCGACGACCAGATCCTCGACGTGCACGAAGTTGCGCTGTACCGGGCGCCCGTCCGGGTCGAGCATCACCGGCACCGTCCCCTTCTTCACGTACTCGTCGGCCTGCGCCGCGCCGACGAGATCGCGCCAGCGCGGACCGCCGAACACATCCTCGCCGAACGACAGCTGATACTTGAAGTCGTCCTTCTCCATGATCCACGGCGCGCGCAGGCAGCAGCCGTTGAGATCGTACTGGATGTAGTACTGCTCGAGCATCACCTCTTCGAGCACCTTGGACAGCGCGTAGCAGCCGGGATAGGCGCTGTGCTTCTGCGTCTCGGTGACCGGGAGCGGATGCGGGTAGACGAAGTGCCCCATGCCGGCGTCGCCGCCGACCAGGATGAATTGCTTGAACGCCGGGATTCGCGTCGCGGCAGGCCTCGAGCAGCCAGAACATGCCCTTGATGGCGACGTCCATGATCGACTCGGGCGTCTCCTTGCTGGTCGCCAGGTGCAGCACGTGGGTGACGCCGGACATCGCCTCTTCGACGACGGCGCGGTTCTCGATCGACCCGCTCGCGACCTCGAGCCGCGGGCCGGCGGGCAGCTTGCGGTTGTGGCACAGCGCGCGCACCGTGAAGTCGTCGAAGCGCGGATCGGCGAGCAGCCGGCGGATGAAGACCTGGCCGACCTTGCCGGTGGCGCCGGTGACCAGGATGCGCGGTGAGCCCGCGTCAGCCGATCTGATGTCAGGCGTGGTCATGTGCGCCTCTTAGCATTTTTCTCGAAGGTACGGTCGACGATCACCGCCGCCAGGATCACGCCGCCCGCGACCACGTTCTGCCACAGCGAGCGGCCGACCAGGTTCACGGCGTTGAACGTCACCTGCATGATGCCGGCGCCGATGAGCACGCCAAAGACCGAGCCGCGCCCGCCCTGCAACGAGCAGCCACCGAGCACCGCGGCCGCCACCGCGTGGAGCTCGTACGCCGAGCCGAGGGACGGTGTCGCCGTCGGCAAGTACGCGACGTAAAGGATGCCGGCGACGCCCGACAGGAAGCCGCAGGCAACGAATGTCACCAGCCGCACCGCGCGCACCGGTACGCCGGACAGGCGCGCCGCTTCCGGGTTCGAGCCGATCGCGTAGCAGTAGCGCCCGAACAGCGTCCGGTGCATCAGGAACGCGGTGATCGCTATGGCGCAGAGCGCGAACCAGAACGGCACCGGCATGCCCAGCGCTGTTCCCTCGCCGAGAAACCGGAACCCGGGAAACTTGCCCTGGAACCCGATGTCGGTGCCGCCGGTCAAGACTTCGGCGATGCCGCGCAAGAGCAGCATCGAGCCCAGCGTCACCACGAACGGCTGCACGCCGAGGCGCGCGATCACCAGGCCCTGGAGGACGCCGATCACCAGCGACGACAGCAGCCCGGCGATGACCGCGGCGACGATGCCGACGTCCAGGTACATGGTCAGGTAGCTGGTGGTCACCGCGGCAATGCAGATCACCGAGCCAATCGACAGGTCGATGCCGCCGGCGATGATCACCACCGCCTCGCCGAGCGCGAACAGCGAGATCAGCGAGATGTGGCGGACGTTGTTGCGCAGGTTCTCGGCGCCGAGGAAGAGCGGATTGAGCGCGGCGGTGATGACCGCGAGCGCGATCAGCACCCCCAGCATGGTCAGCTCTTTCTTCATCGCCGACATAGAACGGGATCCGGCGACGCTCGGCGGCCGGCTCACTTCTTCAGCTCGCGAAGCTCGGTCCAGAACTGCTGCAAGTTGTCCTTGGCGACCGTGGTGATGCCGGTGTCGACGGTCGTGGGCAGCGTCTTGCCGTCGCGGATGTCCTTGAGCGCCTTCATCGACTGGTAGCCGAACTGGAACGGCCGCTGGACGATCGTCGCGGAGATCAGGCCGTCCTGCACGCCCTTCAGCGTCTCCTCTTCCTCGTCGAAGGCGACGATGATCGGCTTCTTCTCACGCGTCGACGCGCGCACGGCGTCGAGCATGCACGGACCGTTGTACGACCAGAGGCCGATCGTCATCACGAGATCGGGGTAGCGCGCGAGCGCGTCCTCGACGTTCTTCTTGGCCTTGGACCGGTCGGCGTGGTCGAGAAAGACCGGCAGGATCTCGATCCCGGGCTGCTTGCCCAGCGTCTCGTCGACGCCCTGCTTGCGGTCGATCGCGTTCTGCATCTCCATGCGGCCGACGAAGATCGCGACCTTGCCCTTGGTGATCCCGGCCGTCCTTGAGCGACTTGATCGCGACCGCGCCGGCGGCGCGACCGGCCTCGACGTTGTTGGTGCCGACGTAGACCTTGCGCTTGGACTTCGCCGCGTCGCCGTCGTGACACACCACCGGCATCTTCTCGGCGACGCGGTCGAGCAGCGGCGTCATCGGATCGGGGCTGATCGGAGCGATCGCCATGCCGTCGAAGCCCTGCACCAGGATGTCCTCGATGAAGCGCTGCTGCTCGCCGACCTCGGTCTTGAGCGGGCGCATCACCACCGCCTGGATGCCGAGCTCCTTCTCGGCCTTGTGCACGCCCTTTTCGGCGATGTTCCAGAAGTCCGATGAGTTGTTGGTGACGAAGGCGAAGCGGTAAGGCTTGCCGGCCGCGGGCGCCTCACCCGACGGGGCCGCCGCGGGCGCTTCTGCATTCTTCTTGCAGCCGCTGAGCCCGGCCAGGCCCAAGGCGACCGCCAGCGCGGCAGAGCTGAATCGATGTCGGGTCACTCGCATGGTCCCTCCAGAACGGTTGGATGAAGTCGTGAGAGCATGGGAGGCCCACTCGCCGCCCCGCGCGCGGGTCCCATGTTTACCACCAGTCCGCACCGGAGGTTCGGGCTCCGCACTGGGCAGTGACGCCAGAAGGCGAAATTGGTCCAGGTATCGGATGAACGGACTTTGGCCCGTTTCGGCGGGCGAGCCAAGGAGGGATCCGGATCTTTTTTGGAGAGATCCGGCCGGCCCGCCGTGCCGTATACTGCCGCTCCGTGCGCCGCCCGCCGGTTCGTGCCGTCTCCTCGGTTCCCCCTTGGCCCCGGGTGGCCCTGATCGTCGAGACCTCGCTGGCCCCGGGGCGCGAGATCCTGCGCGGCGTGGCCCGCTTCGTGCGCGAGAAAGGGCCGTGGTCGATCGCTCACGAGCCGCGCTCGCTGGAGCAGTCGGTTCCGCGCTGGCTCCGCCGGTGGAAGGGCGACGGGATCATCGCCCGCGTGTCGGACCAGAAGCTCGCGCGCGCGATCGTGGCCGCCGGCGTGCCGACCGTCGACGTGCTCGGCGTCATCGACGGGCTGCCGTTTCCGCTGGTGCACGTCGACGACGAGGCGATCGGACGCCTCGGGGCCGAGCACCTGCTGGACATCGGCTTCCGGCGCTTCGGCTTCTTCGGCATCGAAGGAGAAAACTGGTCACACCGGCGCAGCGCTGCCTTCGCGCGGCGCGTGCAGGCCGCCGGCTGCTCCTGCCTGACGTTCACGATGTCTCGCCAGACCGCGCGCCAGGAGCGCTGGGAGGACAGCGAGCGCGATCTCGTGGCCTGGCTGGCGGCGCTGCCCAAGCCCGCCGGACTCATGATCGCGTCGGACCAGCTGGGGCCGCACACGCTCGAGGCCTGCCGCAGCGCCGGAGTGGTCGTCCCCGACGACCTGGGCGTCATCGGCGTCGACAACGACGGCCCGCTGTGCGAGGTCAGCGACCCGCCGCTCTCGAGCGTATGGCCCGACCACCGCCGCGTGGGCTACGAGGCGGCGCAGCTCTTGAGCCAGCTCATGCGGGGCGCGGCGGCGCCCCGCAAGCCGGTCTTCTTGCCGCCGCGCGAGGTCAAGGCACGCAAGTCGACCGGCGCGCTGGCCATCGAGGACCGCGAGGTGGCGCAGGCGCTGCGCTTCATCCGCGAACAGGGCTGCGGCCCCATCGACGTCCAGGACGTGGTGCGCGTCGTGCCGCTGTCGCGCAGCGTGCTGCAGCGCCGCTTCCGCGCGCTGCTCGGCCGCAGTGTCCACGACGAGATCGTCCGCCTGCGCCTGGCCCGTGCGCGCGAGCTGCTGCAAGAGACCGATCTACCGCTGGCCGAGATCGCCGAACGAGCCGGCTTCCGCCACCAGGAATACATGGGCGCGGTCTTCCGCCGCCGATTGCACGTGACGCCGGGCTCGTTGCGCCGCTCGCGCTGGCGGCGGTAGCTCGGCGGACAGAGGATCGGCGCGGTCGAGTCGACCCAGGTCGGGAGCTGCGTCGGCGCATCGTCGCCATCAACGTCCCGTCGTGCGCCGTGTGGCCGGTGCTGGTCACCGAATCCTTGGCGGTGGTGCCGGTGCCGTCGTCGAACTTCCAGTAGCCGACCAGGCCGTCCTCGTTGCCGACCAGCGTCGTGCCCATGGTCGCCATGATGTCGGCCTGCGTGCGCGCGACGTTCCACATGCGGAACTCGTCGATCTGGCCGTTGAAGTACGCGCCGCGCGGGTTGCCGCCGATGGTCAGCATGGTGCGCACCGTCGCCAGCATGCCGCCGCCCGCCGGCATCTTCTGCGCGCCCTGCACGCCCGCCATGAAGTTGCCGTTGACGTACAGGGTCACCGCCGTCTGGTCATAGACCATCGCGAAGTGGATCCACTGATCGGTCATGAAGTCGGCGATGCCGCTCGGCTGGTTGTCGTTGTCGAACGACCCGTTGGTGTAGGGATCGATGGTCGCCGGCGACGCCGCCGAAGTCCAGGCCGAAGCCGCCGTTGGACACGGTCTGCCCGTACTCGAACATGGTGTTGGCGTCGCCGACCCAGCTGCGTGCCGAGCACGAAGGCCCAGAACTCGATCGTGCGCGGGCTGTTGCCGATCGGAAGGTCGGTGGTGTCGGTGGTGAAGTCGACCATCACGCGCGACTTGGCGGGATCGCCGTTGGTCGGGACGTTCGAGTCGAACGAGATCGCCATGCCGGCGCACGGGTGGGGGCCGGTGTCGACCGCGGCGTCCTCCGCCGCGCCGCCGGCGCCGCCGGTTCCGCCGTTGGATTTTCCGCTCGAGCTGCAGGCGGCGATCAGGAGCACGGCGCCGAGGCCGAGCGACTTCAGTCGAGTGGTCGTGATCATGGTCCCTCGCAGTTACGTGGGAGCCGAAAACCGGCTCAAACGCGCGGACAGTCGCACGCGCGCGTCGCGACGGTCAACTCCAGCATCCGCGCTTGACGGCCGCGGAAGCGCGCGCCTATCGTGCCGGCTGACGATGGAACGCCGCGCCGCAAGCCCGGTCCGAGGTTCGCCTCGAGCTCCGCGGGATCAAGAAATCCTTCGGCGGCGTCATCGCGCTGCGCGGTGTGGATTTCGACGTCGCCGCGGGCGAGATCGTCGGCCTGGTCGGCGGCAACGGCGCCGGCAAGTCGACGCTGATGAAGGTCGCCGCCGGCATCCACACGCCCGACGAGGGGACGGTCAGCATCAACGGCCGCACGCCGGGCAGCCCCGCCGAGGCGATCGCGCTCGGCATCTCGCTGGTGCGGCAGGAGCTCATCCAGGCCGAGGACCTGGACGTGGGCGCCAACGTGCTGCTCGGCCACGAGCCGTCGCGCTGGGGCATCATCGATCGCAACGAGCTCTACCGTCGCGCCGCGGCCGCGCTCGAGCGCGTGGGCGGCGGCATCGATCCGCACGCGACGCTGCGCTCGCTGTCGCCCGGGCAGAAGCAGCGCGTGGAGATCGCGCGCGCGCTGTCGCTCGACGCCAAGATCCTGCTGCTCGACGAGCCGACCGCGACGCTGACCGAGACCGACGCGAGCCGCCTGTTCGAGCTGCTGCGCGACCTGCGCGCGCAGGGGCTGGGGCTGGTCTACATCTCGCATCGGCTGGGCGAGATTCTGGAGATCACCGACCGCATCGTCTGCCTGCGCGACGGCGTGCAGGTGATCGACTTCGCGACCGCGCAGGCGACGCGCGACACGATCGTCGAGTTCCTCGCCGGCGCGACCATGACCGACGCCGAGGCGCCGCCGCCGCCGCGCGACGAGGTCGTGCTGTCGGTGCGCGGGCGCGTGTCGTTCGACCTGCGCGCCGGCGAGATCCTCGGCCTGTCGGGGCTGGTCGGCGCCGGCCGCACCAGCGTGCTGCGCGAGCTCTTCGGCGCGCACTGGCGCGAGGGATCGGAGCGGCTGAAGATCACGCTGCGCGGGAAGGAGCTGGCGATCGACTCGCCGCTCGACGCCATCAACGCCGGCTTCGCGCTCGTGCCCGAGGAGCGCGCGTCGCAGGGGCTGATCCTCGACATGCTGGTCGAGCGCAACATCGCGCTGCCGTCGCTGCGCCGCTTCCGGCTCGAGGACGAGGACGCGATCGCGCGCCCGTTCATGGATCGCTTCGGCATCCGCGGCGGTGGCCCGGCGTCGATGCTGTCGGGCGGCAACCAGCAGAAGATCGTGCTCGCGAAGTGGATGGCGCGCGGCCCGTCGGTGCTGCTGCTCGACGAGCCGACGCGCGGCCTCGACATCCGCGCCAAGCGCGACGTGCACGACGTGGTCCGCCAGCTGGCCGCCCAGGGCGTGGGCGTGATCGTGTCCTCCTCCGAGGCCGAGGAGATCGGCACCCTCTGTCACCGCGCGCTGGTGCTGAGCCGAGGCGTGGTGCGCGGCGAGCTGCCGCGCAGCGAGCTCACCGACGCGAATATCCTGCGGCTGGCGGTCTGAATCGCCCGATGCCCGCGGCCGTCGCCCCACTATGGTTTTAGTAACTCCACCCCATACGCATCGAGCGCCCGATCTGCCGTGAGGAGCCGGACCCTCTCCACCAGCGCCTGAGCGACGATCATCCGATCGAAGGGGTCCCGATGGTGGTGCGGGAGAGTCCGTCGACCGCGGAGCAACCCAAATCTCCCTCTCCCGTCTGCGGAGACGCGTCGGGACGAGAATCCCTCCGCCGCCGGAGCAACCCAGATCTCCTTCACCATCTCCCGTCTGCGGGAGAGGGTCGGGGAGCGAGCAGGCCTTGCGAGACGCGGCGCAGGCCTCAGTTTGCCTAGCTCCCAACGACAAGCGCGAATCGCGAGCTTTGCTCGCCGGAGCGCGCTGACGTGGGGTCTGGGAGCCTTCAGAGCGGTCAGAGACGCTCGCGCAGCGGTCCATCGTCACGCTGTCGCTCTCGCCGTCGATCGTCACCTCGGCCTGGCCGCAGCCGGTGAGGGTCACCGACGCCGACTGGCCGTCGTGCTTGCCGCCGCTCACGGTTCCGGTGAGCGTGCCCGACACCGCGCAGTTGCAGCTCGCGGACCAGGTCAGGTTCTGCGGCGAGAGCGTCACCTTGTAGCCGGCCAGGTTGTGGCTGACCTCGAGCGCGCCCGAGACGATCACCAGGTCGGCGCGCGACGTGCCGGTGACGTGGATCGGCGCCGTGGTCTTGGTGCTGATGTCGAACAGCGTGTGGCCGCCCGGCCCGGTGAGCACGCGCTCCATGCCCGGCACGCTGTAGTCGAAGCCGACCGCGGTCTTGGTCAGCGTCTGCCCGCCGCCCGGCGAGCTCACCGCGAGCGTGCCGCCGTACGGGCCGGTCAGCGTGAACGACGCGGTGCGATTGACCGAGTCGCCGGCGACCGCGACGGTGCAGGAGTTGGTGTCGCTGTACGTGAGGGTCACCATGCCGTCGAGCGTCGCCGGTCCGATGGCGCAGTTGTCGAACGTGCGCGTGCGCGCGCCCGCGGTGCAGGTCCCGAAGCTCGACTGCACGCACGAGGCCGCGTAGGCGGTGTGCACGACGCCGTCGAAGACCTGGCGCCAGAGCGGCCCCTTCATCTCGTCGGGCATGCGCAGGATCGGCAGGCGCGCGGTCGCACCGCTGCCCTTGGTCGACTCGTCGACGCTGGCCATCACCTCGCCGATCGAGGCGCCGATCTGATCCTGGTCGGCCAGGGTTTGCTTGCGACAGGCGCCGGCGGTCAGGACCATCGCCGACAAAGCCAGGAGAACCATCGGGTTGCGATTCGCACGCGCCATCTTCGCTGCTCCCACGCCGGTAGAGGTTGATCCGTCGCCATCGACATCGGTGGATGGCGGCGTGCGATTGAGCGCCGGTGGCGCCGGTCACCCGCACAGGCCACCACCCCTGGCGCCGATGTGCGCCTCAGGCCGGGACGACGTGCAGCGCGGTCGCCTTCAGCACCACCTGCGCCTCGACGCCCGGCCGCAGGGCCAGCTCGTCGACGGCGGAGCGGGTCACCGCGGCGACGATCGTCAGCCCGCCGGCGAATCCGGCCGCGAGCGCGACCTCGACGCGCCCCTCGCGCGGCACCACCCTGGCGACGCGCGCGGGCACGATGTTGCGCGGCGAGCCGGCGGCGACCGCCGACGCCGCGCGCAGCTCGACCTGCTCGGGGCTGAAGACCACCCAGACCTCGGGCCCCAGCGCCGGCCGCGGCGACGGCAGCGCCACGTGCAGCGCGACGCCGAGCAGATCGACGATCACACCGTCGGCGTCGTCGCCGACGACGCGCCCCTTGAGCACGTTGTCGAGGCCGAGAAAGCGCGCGACGTCGGTATCCGCGGGGCGCGCGAGCACCTCCTCGATCGGACCGTCCTGGCGGACCGCGCCCTGCCAGATGACAATCAGGCGCGTCGCCAGGCGTAGAGCCTCGTCGCGCCGCTGGGTCACCAGCACCAGCGTGCGGCCGGCCGCGCGCGCGCCGGCGCGGATCTCGGCGACCAGCCGCTCGCGCGCCGGATCGTCGACGCCGTTGAACGGCTCGTCGAGCAGCAGCGCCTCCGGGTCGGTCACCAGCGCCCGCGCGAGCGCGACCCGCCGCGATTCGCCGCCCGACAGCGACTTGGCGTGACGGCGCGCGAGCTCGGCGAGCCCCATGCTCTCGAGCAGCGCGCCCGCGCGCCGCCGCCGCTCGCGCGCGCCGATCCCGCGCAGGGCGAGCGGCCGCTCGACGTTGGCGGCGGCGGTGCCCTCGAGCAGCGGCGCGTCCTGCGGCACGAGCGCGATCCGCCGGCGCGCCTCGAGCCGGGTCGCCGGCGGCTCGCCGATGCGCGCCGCTCCGCGCGCGGGCGCCTCGAGCCCGGCGAGGATCGCGAGCAGCGTCGACTTGCCGGCGCCGTTGGGACCGACGATCGCCACCGCCTCGCCGGGCGCGATCGCCAGCGCCGCGACATCGAGCACGCGCCGGCCGGCGCGCGTGTGCGCGACGCCGTCGAGGCCGAGCCCGATCCCGCTCGCCATCAACCGCGCGCCCGCGGCTGCAACGCGACCGCGCCGCCGTTGACCAGCAGCGCGATCGCGAACAGCAGCGTGCCGAGCCCGATCGCGAGATCGAAGCGCCCCATGCGCGCGGCCAGCACCGTCGCCGTGGTGAGCACGCGCGTCTCACCGGCGAGGTTTCCGCCCAGCATCATCGCCGCGCCGACCTCGGACAGCGCGTGGCCGAAGCCGGCGAGCAGCGCGACCAGGATCCCGCGCCGCGCCTCGATCGCCAGCAGCCACGCCGTCTGGCGGCCGTTCGCGCCCAGCGCGCGCACCTGCACCAGCAAGCGGCGTTCGAGGCCGTTCACCGCCGCGTGCGACAGCCCCGCGACCAGGGGAAAGGCGATCGCGATCTGACCGAGCACGACCGCGGGCGGCGTGAAGAGCAGCCCGAAGCGCCCGAGCGGACCTTCGCGCCAGAGCAGCATGGTCAGCACCAGACCGACGAGCACCGTCGGCATCCCCATCCCGGCGTAGAGCGCGGCGACGAAGAGCCGGCGCGCCGGCACCCGTCCGACCGCGATCCAGATCCCGAACGGAATCGCCGCGAGCGCCGCCAGCGCGGTGGCGGTGCCCGAGAAGATCAGCGTGCGCGCCGTCGTGCCCCAGACCTCGGCGATCGCCGGCGAGCAGCAGATGAATCCCGGCGGTCAGCCCCTGCAGGATCTCGCTGCACGTCAGCGATCCGGCGGTACGCCCACGGTGAATCCCGCCGCGGTCATGATCGGCGCCGCGTCGGGGCCGGTGACCCAGGCGATGAATCGCTTCGCGCCGTCGACGTTGACGCCGGGGTGAACCACCTCGTTCGCCCGCATGACGTGATAGGGGTTGACCAGCATCGGGATCGGCACGCACCGGGCCGCCGCCGCTCGACGGCGCCGCGGCCGCGACCAGCACGGCGAGACCAGCCGGGTGAACCTTGGCCCAGGTCGAAGTGTCGCAGAGCGCGTACGCCGCACGCTGGCTCGCGACCAGCACGGTCTCGCCCTGCCCCTGCCCCGTCGACACCAGCGGCGACGTCCATGACTTGGGATCCAGCCCCGCGGCGCGCGCGATCTCCTGCTCCTTGCGATGCGTGCCCGATTCGTCGCCGCGCGAGACGAACGTCGCGCCCGCGGCGCGGATGCGACGGAACGCCTCGGCCGGATCACCGAGCCCCGCGATCTTCGCCGGATCGTGCTCGGGCCCCACGATCAGGAACTGGTTCCACATCAGCGGCACCCGATCGACCAGGTGGCCGGCGGCGACACTCTTCTCCTCGGCGGCGGGCGAGTGCGCCATCACCACGTCGGCCTCGCCGCGCTCGGCGAGCTTCAGCGCTTCACCGCTGCCGACGGCGATGACGCGGATGTGCAGTCCCAGTGCACGCCCGGCCGCCGGCACGAGACGATCGAGCAGGCCCGAGTCCTGCGTCGTGGTGGTCGTCACCAGGTTCAGCGTCGGGCCGACGCCGCTCTTCCGGGAGCAGGCGCCGGGCACCAGCGCGGCGAGGACCATCGCGGCGATCGCGGCAGTGCGCATGCGCGCGCAGTATAGTGCTCGCCGCGCGCTCGGCGAGCACCTAGCTCCAGTCTCGCGAACTCCAAATCGAGCAACGCCGTCGGGCGGCGCCCCTGTCGCCGCCCGAACGGCGTCGCAGAGCTCAGGTCTCTTGCGTTCCCGAGGACGTGCCCGGCGCGACTTCGCCGGCGATCACTCGGTCGCTCCCGCTCGCCGTCGGCACGAGCGGCGTGCATTCGGGTCTTCTCGGGTCCCTGCGGTTTCCCTCCGCCCCTCCCGCCGCCGTCGTCTCCGGCGTCGGAGACGGCATCGAGCCAATCGGTGGATCCTGGGCTGATGTGACGTAGATGCATGGTCCCTCCCCTCATGTGTTGCTGGCCCCAGCGCGACATTTTACGAGAAAAAGAGACCGTGGGGGAGGGGGTGCTGTCTCTGTCTCCCTTGCGACGCCAGTCACCCCACTCCCCGCACGGCCACCCCCGGTCCTCCCGCCTGCCTCCCCTCGGTCGTCTCCCTCGGTCGTTCCCTCGGTCTTGGCCCCTCGGTCGTCGATCTCGGTCTTGGCCCCTCGGTCCTCTAGTCCTCTCGTTGTCGCTCGGTCTCGGTCTCGCGTTCTGCAATCTGTTTGCTTCCTCGCGTTTCCTCCGGCGCTCGTCGACTCTTCAGCTCCTCAACCTCGCCCGCCCGCCCGCTCTTCCCGTTTTTTTGCTCGCGCTGTTCCAGTCGCGTAGCAATTCTTTTTATAGCGCCAACCATGTTTCCGGATCCTTTCCTCGGGGCTCATTGTTCGTTAATTTCTGCAGTCCCTTTTCCAGGATTTCTCGGCGGAAAACCCGACGTCGTCCGACGACGCCGCAGGAATCGGCATCCTTGAAATTGCTGGGCGTTTCTCGCAGGATGAGCGCCCCGATGCCCGAGACGACGCCCATCGCGCCGCACGCGCCCCGAAAGACGCCTCTCTACGAGGCGCATCGCCGCGCCGGCGCGAAGATCATCGACTTCGGCGGCTGGCTCATGCCGGTGAGCTATCCGTCGGGGATCATCGACGAGCACCGCGCGACCCGCTCGGCGGTCGGCGTCTTCGACGTCTCTCACATGGGCGAGGTCCACTTTCGCGGGCCGCGCGCCGCCGAGGCCGTGCAGCGCCTGGTGACCAACGACATCGCGAAGCTGGTCGACGGGCACGCGCTCTACACCGTCGCCTGCCGCCCCACCGGTGGCATCGTCGACGACTTCATCGTCTATCGCATCACAGGCGACCACTTCCTGATCGTCGTCAACGCCGGCAACCGCGAGAAGGACGTCGCCTGGTTTCGCGAGAACGTCGGCACCTGGTGCGAGATCAACGACGCGTCCGACGAGACCGCGCTGATCGCGTTCCAGGGCCCCCAGGCCGCGGCGGCGCTGCAGGCGCTGACCTCGACGCCGCTGTCGTCGGTGCGCTCGTTCGACGTGGTCCCCGAGCTGCGAGATCGCCGGCGTGCCCGCGTCGATCGCGCGCACCGGCTACACCGCCGAGGACGGGTTCGAGATCTTCTGCGCGTCCGAGCGATGCGAGCCGCCTCTGGGACCGCCTGCTCGAGGCCGCGGCCGCCGCCGGCGGCAAGCCGGTCGGGCTGGGCGCGCGCGACACGCTCAGGCTCGAGGGCAAGCTCTGTCTCTACGGCAACGACCTGACCGAGGAGACCACGCCGCTCGAGGCCGGGCTCGGCTGGGTGGTCAAGCTCGAGGGCGGCGCCGACTTCATCGGCAAGGCCGCGCTGCGCGAGCAGAAGGCGAAGGGCGTCGGCCGCAAGCTGGTCGGGTTCGTGATGCGCGGCCGCGGCGTCGCGCGCCACGACTACGCGATCCACGCCTCTACGCCGGCGGGCGGTCATGCGCCCGCCGGCGGCGACGCCGTGGGCAAGGTGACCTCGGGGACCTTCGGCCCCACCGTCGAGCAGAACATCGGGATGGGCTACGTGCCGCCCGAGCTGTCCGCGCCGGGCGGCAGGTTGATCGTCGATTGCCGCGGGAAGATGATCGAGGCCGAGATCGTGAGCGGTCCTTTTTACAAGAGACCGAGCCAAAGCGAAGGGAAGAGGTAATCCATGAGCGCGATGTCGTCGTACCCGGATGATCTGCTGTACACCAAGGACCACGAGTGGGCCCGCATCGAGGAGCGAGCCGGCGTCAAGGTCGCGACCATCGGCATCACGCGATTCGCCGTCGAGCAACTCGGCGACGTGACGCAGATCGATCTGCCCAAGGAAGGCGAGACCGTGAAGCAGGCCGAGGTGTTCGGCTCGGTCGAGTCGGTCAAGGCGGTCTCGGATCTGTTCGCGCCGTTCTCGGGCAAGGTGGTCAAGACCAACAGCCCGCTCGGCGATTCGCCCGAGTACGTGAACGAGGATCCCTACGACGAGGGCTGGATGATCCAGATCGCGCTCGCGAACCCCGAGGAGACCAAGAGCCTCATGGACGCCGAGAGCTACCAGGCGTTCTTGCGTGAGCAGGCCGAGTGATTCATAGGAGTCCCTAGAGTCTTCATGCCGATCGATCTTATCGCCCCCCGACCAGTTCCCCGCTCGCCACATCGGACCGCGCCCCGAAGACATCGCAGAGATGCTGCGCGTGCTCGGCGTCGCGTCGCTCGACGAGCTCATCGACGACGTCGTGCCGGCGGAGATCCGCCTCGCGCCGCGCGCTGCAGCTGCCGCCGGCGGTCACCGAGCACGAGCTGCTCGAAGAGCTGCAGGCGCTGGGCGCGCAGAACCAGGTCTGGCGCTCGTTCATCGGCATGGGCTACTCCGACTGCATCACGCCGCCGGTGATCCTGCGCAACATCCTGGAGAACCCGGGCTGGTACACGCAGTACACGCCGTACCAGGCCGAGATCGCGCAGGGCCGCCTCGAGGCGCTGCTCAACTTCCAGACGATGGTCGCCGACCTCACCGGGCTGCCGATCGCCAACGCCTCGCTGCTCGACGAGGCGACCGCCGCCGCCGAGGCGATGCACCATGCTGCTACGCGGTCGGCGCGGCGACGACGACGAAGCGCGTCTTCTTCGTCGCCGAGCGCTGCCATCCGCAGACCATCGACGGTCGTGCGGACGCGCGCCGAGCCGCTCGGCATCGAGGTCGTGGTCGGCGATCACCGAGACGTTCGACTTCGCGCGCGGCGGCGTCTTCGGCGTGCTGGTGCAGTACCCGGCGACCGACGGCGCGGTCCGCGACTACCGCGCGCTTCTGCGACGCGCGCGCACGCGGCCGGCGCGCTGGTGGTGGTGGCGGCGGATCTGCTGGCGCTGCGCGCTGCTCACGCCGCCCGGGCGAGCTCGGCGCCGACGTCGCCGTCGGCAGCGCGCAGCGCTTCGGCGTGCCGCTGGGCTACGGCGGCCCGCACGCGGCGTTCTTCGCCGACGCAAGGACGAGTTCGAGCGCAAGATGCCGGGCCGGATCATCGGCGTGTCGCAAGGACGCGCACGGCAAGCCGGCGCTGCGCATGGCGCTGCAGACGCGCGAGCAGCACATCCGCCGCGAGAAGGCGACCAGCAACATCTGCACCGCGCAGGTGCTGCTGGCGGTCATGGCCAGCATGTACGCGGTCTACCACGGGCCCGAGGGCCTGCGCGCGATCGCCGAGCGCGTCGCACGGCTTGACCGCGGTGCTGGCGCGCGGCCTCGGCGCGCCTGGGCATCAAGCGTCGAGCACGCGGCGTTCTTCGACACGCTGCGCGTCGAGGGCAGCGCCGCCGACGTCACGGCCTGGATGCGCGCCGCCGAAGCGCGGCGCATCAACCTGCGCCGCATCGACGCGCGACGCCGTCGGCGTCGTCGCTCGACGAGACGACGACGCGCCGAGGACGTGCAGGCGCTGCTGGCGAGGTCTTCGCCGGCGGCAAGCGCGTCCGACTTCACCGTCGGCCGAGCTCGCGCGCAGAGGCTCGCGCCGGCGATGCCCGCGCGCGCTCGCGCGCACGAGCGCCGTACCTCACGCACCCGGTCTTCAACACGCACCACTCCGAGACCGAGATGCTGCGCTACATGCAGCGGCTCGAGGCGCGCGACCTCTCGCTGACGCACTCGATGATCCCGCTCGGCTCGTGCACGATGAAGCTGAACGCGACGACCGAGATGATGCCGGTCACCTGGCCGGAGTTCGGAACCGCATGCACCCGTTCGCGCCGCGCGGCGCAGGCGGCGGGCTACCGCGAGATCTTCGAGCAGCTCGAGGCGATGCTCGCCGAGATCACCGGCTTCGCCGGCGTGTCGCTGCAGCCGAACGCCGGCTCGCAGGGCGAGTACGCGGGCCTGCTGGTCATCCGCGCAGTACCACGAGAGCCGCGGCCAGGGCACGCGCGACGTCTGCCTGATCCCGTCGTCGGC
Source organism: uncultured Pseudomonadota bacterium (assembly GCA_963711305.1). GTDB lineage: Bacteria > Myxococcota_A > Polyangia > Fen-1088 > Fen-1088 > DASRQZ01. The sequence goes on along the minus strand of CAVQDT010000008.1, from coordinate 457,023 downwards.
GCACGGCACGAACCCGGCGTCGGCGGTCATGGCCGGCTATGAAGGTCGTCGTCGTCGCCTGCGACGAGCAGCGGCAACGTCGACCTCGCCGACCTCGCGCGCGAAGGCCGAGCGAGCACCGCGACCGACCTCGCGGCGCTGATGGTCACCTACCCGTCGACGCACGGCGTGTTCGAGGAGGAGATCAAGCGAGATCTGCGCGATCGTCCACGAGCACGGCGGCCAGGTCTACATGGACGGCGCCAACATGAACGCGCAGGTCGGCCTGTGCCGGCCCGGCGACATCGGCGCCGACGTCTGCCACCTCAACCTGCACAAGACGTTCTGCATCCCGCACGGCGGCGGCGGCCCGGGCATGGGGCCGATCGGCGTCGCGGAGCACCTGGCGCCGTTCCTGCCGGGCCACCCGGTGGTCGAGACCGGCGGCGCGCAGGGCATCGGCGCGGTCTCGGCGGCGCCGTGGGGCAGCGCGAGCATCCTGCCGATCTCGTGGGCGTACATCCGCATGATGGGCGCCGACGGGCTCACCGACGCGACCGCAGGTCGCGATCCTCAACGCCAACTACATCGCCAAGCGGCTCGACGCGCAGCTATCCCGGTGCTTCTACCGGGGCGAGAAGGGCTGCGTCGCGCACGAGTGCATCCTCGACCTGCGCCACTTCAAGAAGACCGCCGGCGTCGAGGTCGAGGACGTCGCCAAGCGCCTGATGGACTACGGCTTCCACGCGCCGACGATGTCGTTCCCGGTCGCCGGCACGCTGATGATCGAGCCGACCGAGAGCGAGTCGAAGGCCGAGCTCGACCGCTTCTGCGACGCGATGATCGCGATCCGCGCCGAGATCGCCGAGATCGAGGACGGCAAGGCGCCGCGCGAGGACAACGTGCTCAAGAACGCGCCGCACACGGCGGCGGTCGCTGCTCGCCGGCGAGTGGACCGCGCCCTACTCGCGCGAGAAGGCGGCGTTCCCGGTGCCGTGGCTGCGCGACGACAAGTTCTGGCCGGCGGTCGGCCGCGTCAACAACGTGCTCGGCGACCGCAAGCTGGTCTGCAGCTGCCCGCCGATAGAGAGCTATACCGAAGGCAACGGCTGACGCGCAGGTAACGTCACCGAAACGCGAACGGCGCCGCCACCGCGACGGCGCCGTCGTGCGGGCGCGCGAACGTCCACCCCACCATCTCCCGCTTCACGCAGTCGAGCACGTGCAGATCGAGCGGGTCGATCGGCACGACATCGGCGTGCGCCACCGTGCCGGCGGGCAGGATGATGAAGTGCAGCGTCACCCGTCCGGCTGCGATCGCGTTCCAGGTCTGCTGCTGACGGCGCGCGACCTCGATGCGGCAGTCCTGGAGCGCCGCGACCGGCTTCTCCAGCTCGTGCGCAATGATGCTCGCGCTCAGCGAGCCGGCGCGAGATCGCTCGCCGTCGGCGGTGCGCGGGCGCACGACCGGATCGCTGGGCACGCGCGCGGCTGCGCGGTCTGGCGCGCGGTCGATGCGCCATGACGCGTAGGCCAGCGGGATGTCGGCGACGCGGCCGGTCTCGCGCAGCGACGGCCCCGCCAGCAGGGACGAGCGCGGGCGCGACACGCCCCACGGCTCGGCGCCGCTCCGGGCGGCGCTGAGCAGGATCGCCGCCGCGATTGCAGTCGACACGGTACGGCCCGCAACCCGGCGCCTTCTCCCCCCCATACGCCCCCCAAGGACTCAACCTGTGCACGCGGCACCGACGAGCAACCCTGCCCGAGGGTCCACACCGGAAAGGGCCGGATCTCAGTCGTTGTAGCGGAACAGGCGCATGCGGGGGGCGCCCGACAATTCGAACAGGAAGCCGAAGCGGAAGTTGATCGTGCCCTGATCCACCAGCTGCAACGGCGGGTTGGGGAACGGCTGGGCCTGCTTGAAGGCTTCGATCGCCTCGTCGTCGAGGAACTCGACGCCCGACGGCTGCTCGAGCGCCACGTTGGCCAGCGTTCCATCGGGCTTGAGCTGAACGCGCAGCACGGTGAGGCGGTTCTTCGATCCGTAGACCGATCCGGTGGGATCGCCGCGCCGATACGCCTCTTCCGGATGCCAGTGATCGGCGACCTGCTTCTTGACCCGGTTGAAGAACGACGCGAACTTCCAGCGCTTCGAATTGAGCGCGGTGTCCTCGCCGTCGTCGATGTCCTTGAGCGCGTCCTGGGTCCCGCTGCCGACGGCGCGCGCCATCTGCTGCTCCGACGGCATCAGCGCCGACGAGCCGCCCGCGGGCCCGCCACCGCCAGGCTGCTGCTGGAACATCTTGCCGAGCTGCGGGAAGCACCCCGTCCGGCGACGGCGGCCCCGGCGACGGCGCGCCGTAACGCTCGCCGCTCTGCTCGGCCGGCCGCTCCGAGCGACCGCGGGGTCAGCGAACGCTGCGGGCTATTGCGGTTCAGCTGCGGCTCGCGCATCGCCAGGCGGCGATCGATCGGCTGCTGGGCCGCGCTCTTGGGCGTCGACTGCTCGGCAGCGCCGCTCGCGTCGCCCTCGCGCGCCTTCTGGTCGAATTTGCCGTACTTCTTGGTCTCCTTCGGCACGGTCGTGTCGTGCTCGGACACGAATCGTGCGTCGTCGGGGCGCTTCTCGTCGCGCGGCGCGGGGACGTCGACCACCTGCCCGTCGGGGTGGATCGACTCGACCTGTTTCTTGATGTCCTCGGCCTTCTTCTTCTCCGCCTGACGGTCGAGGTCGGCGATGATCTCGCGCGCGGCTTCCTCGTCGACCATGCCGATGTCGATCGACTCGGGCTGGTTCGCGGCCCGCGCCGCCAGGTCACGCTTGAGGTCGGCATCGCGCGGCGCGAGCGCGTAGAGACCGAAGCCGATCAGCAACGCGAGCTCGGCGTGGATGAGCGCTGCAATCGCTATCCAGAACGCGACCCGCCGACCCCTGTCCCGTCCGCGGGAGAGGGTTGCAGCCGGACGCCTGCTGACGGGAGGGTTGGGGCTAGCGCTCACCTCACCTTACCTCAGGCACAATTTTACCGCCCCAAGCTCGATTTTCCGCAGAAAAAGCCGGCAATCTTATTTTGCTCATTCTTTTCCGCGTGTGGTCGAGATCTCACCGACGGTCCGCGGGCATTGTTTCAGCGGGACTCCCGCACCCTTGGAGCTGGGAACCCTCGAAAGGGTTCCCAAACCTTCCCACATATCTCAACGTACCAGAGGATTTTCGAAGGCGACCCTCATCGAGACCGGCAGAGCATGCGCCGCCAGCGCCGGCGGCAGCGGGGGAAACGGCGCCGCGCGCTCGACCGCGCGCGCCGCCTCGAGATCGAATTCGTCGAACCCGGAAGACTTCATGACCTGGACACCACTGCGCAGCCGTCCGTCGACGTCGACGACGAACCGGACCACGGTCTCGCCCTGCTCGAGGCGTAGCGCCAGCCGCTTGGGGAACTGCCGTAGGCTGTTGACCCGACGCGTGATCTCGCGAATGTAGAGATCGTAGCGTCGATCCTGGGTGGGTCCAGCGACGTCGGCCTGCTGGACGTCGACATGTGGCAGGCCCAGCTCTGCCGGAGCAGCCCCGCGGCTGGGGCGGTCGACGGCGCCGGGCGCGACGCCGGGCCCGCGCCCCGACAGCGCCGGATCTCGCGCGCGCACGCCCGCTCGCGAGAGATCGGTGATCCCGGGATGCAGCTCGGTCGAGGCGGCCCGCTGGTTGCGGTCGTCGGCCGGCGCGCCGCGCGCGGCGCTGTCGAAGCTGCGCGCGCCCGGCTCCGCCTGGAGCGGGCCAACCCCGCGGTCCTGCACCCGCTTCTCGGCGGTGCGCGGAAACTGGACCTCGGCGATCACCTGCGCCTCGGCCCGGTCGCCGTCGGCGGTGCGCGCGGAGTCGCCGGTCGGCGACTCGTCGGGCGTCGCCAGCTGCGGAGCGCTGGAGCGGCTGGCGGGCGTCTCGCTGCGAACCGCGTCGCCGATGCCGACGACCGGCTCGCGCCGCACCGCCTGCGGCGAGGATGGGGTTCCCGTGGCGGTGCGCAGGCGTGCCGGCTGCGAGGACGTCGCGCCGTTGCTGAGATCGGCGTGCATCGTCGATTGATCGCGCCTCCACGCATCGGCGGTGGTGCGCCCCGCGCGATCGCCTCGATCCTCCGACGGCGCGGCGCGTTCCCGCCCGTCGGCCACGCGTTCCGCCGTGGCGAGGGGCCGCTCGTGGCGCGCATCGCCCTCGACGGCGGCGCGATTCGGTGGCGGCGACTCCACCTGCGGCGAGGCCGGCAGCGGCGCAGACTGAAGCTCCGGAGCGGGCGTGACGTCGATCCACTCGGCCTCGAACGCCGGCGCGGCGATCGACGTCATGTTGGCGGCGAGCACGGCGTTGGAACGATCGATCGCGCCCCCGAGCCATCCGTCGCCGACCACCACCCACAGCGCGAGGACGTGAATCGCCACCGACCCCGCCGCCGCCCCGAACCAGGCGCGCGCTGCCTCCTGGATGGATCTCGGTGCACGTCTCGACATCCGTGGTCCCAACCCGCCTTTGAGGGTAGCATGCGCGGCTGCATGGAACTCGAGCGACACCTTCTGCGCGACGTCGGGCGGGCGATCGCCGAGCACGACCTCATCAACGACGGCGACCGCATCCTGGTCGCCATGTCGGGAGGTAAGGATAGCTATGGGTTGATGGTGCTCCTGCGCACCCTGCAGCGCCGCGCGCCGGTGCGCTTCGATCTGCTCGCGGTTCACGTCGATCAAGGCCATCCCGGATATGACGGAACGCCGCTGACGCGCTGGCTAGAAACCGAGGGTGTTCCCCATCGCATCGTTCACGAGGACACCTACTCGATCGTCACCGACAAGATCCCGGCCGGAAAGACCTACTGCTCGCTCTGCTCGCGCCTGCGCCGCGGCATCCTCTACAAAGCTGCGAGCGATCTCGGCTGCAACAAGATCGCGCTCGGCCACCACCGCGAGGACACGCTGGAGACGGTGCTGCTCAACCTGTTCTTCGGCGGCAAGCTGGCCGCGATGCCGGCCCGCCTCACCAGCGACGACGGCCGCCACGTCGTGATCCGACCGCTGATCTACTGCGCGGAGGCCCAGCTCGCCGCGCTGGCGGAAGCGCGGCGATTCCCGATTCTGCCCTGCAATCTGTGCGGCTCGCAGTCCGAGGCGCAGCGCAAGCAGATGAAGGCGCTGATCACCGACATGGAGCGCGCGCATCCCAACTTGCGCCAGACCATGCTGGCCGCGCTCGGCAACGTCGTCCCCACGCACCTGCTCGATCGGTCGCTCGCGGGCGCGGCGAGCGCCAAGGTGGCGCCGCGCCCGGCGCGACCGCCGAGCCGCCGCTGCTGCAAATCGCCCGCGCCCGCTAGAAGCTGCCGGAGAGTTTGGGAACCCTTCCGAGGGTTGCCATTACGACGACAGCCCTCCCACGATGCGGTACGAGCGGGTGGTCTGGTCCATGACCATCAGCACCGAGCCAACGAGATCCGCGCGCTCGCGCAACGTCGACGGCACGATCTCCACGCCCTCGGGCCGGATCGCGTGGCGCGCGACCGACGCGCGCAGCGGCCCGAGCAAGATCTCGCCGGCGGCCGCGTAGGGGCCGGCGAGCACCACCATCTCGGGATCGAGAATGTTGAGCAGATAGGAGACACCGCGCCCGAGGTGCTCGCCCGCCTCGGAGAGCAGGCGCACAGCGAGCGGCGTCGCCCGCCAGCGCCGCCTCGGTGATGGCCGCCGCGTCGATCGTCGAGCGCTCGCGTAGCGTGCTCGGCTCGCCGGCGGCGATGGCCTGCTCGGCGGCGCGCGCGAGCGCCATCGTCGACGCCACGGTCTCGAGGCATCCGCGCCGGCCGCAGCCGCACGCCGGGCCGTCGGCCACGACCGGACAGTGGCCGATCTCGCCCGACAACCCGTGCTGTCCGAAGAAGAGCCGCCCGTCGGCGACGATGCCCGAACCGATCCCCATGTCGACGTAGACGCAGACGTAAGAGCGCACGCCGCGCGCGGCGCCCACGCGTCCTTCGGCGACCGCGAGCGCGTGAATGATGTTGTTGACGGTGACCGGCATGCCGAGCTCCTCGGTCAGCGCCGCGCGCACCGGGAAATCACGCCACCCGAGGTTGGGCGCGAGCACGCAGACGCCCGACTCGCGGTCGTAGAGCCCCGGCACCGTCGCGGCCGCGCCCTCGATGCGCGCGCGCGGCACCTTGGCGGCGCGCAGCGCCTCGGCGATCAGCGGGCGCAGCGCCTTCACCGAACGCGCGGGCGCGTCGTAGATGGCGGGCCGGCTGCGCGACTCGAAGATCTGACCGCGCGCGTCGGCGACCGCCACCGTGATGGTGTGCATGCCGAAGTGCACGGCCAGATACGCCGCCGAGTCCTCGTTGAAGTCGAGCAGCCGCGCCGGCCGCCCGCCGCCCGCGACCGACGCGCCAAAGCCGACCTCGCGCACGACGCCGTCGGCGATCAGCTGGTCGACGATCGTCGACACCGTCGGCTTGGTCAGCTTGGACCGGCGCGCGAGCTCGGTGCGCGAGATGCGGCGATCCCGCCGCACGAGATCGAGGATGATCGATCGATTCACCTCACGGATCGCGCGGTTGTTGCCCTTGCTCGGCGCTGCGACGTCGCCGCCCGCGGCGCCACTGCCTGCGACGCTCGCTCCCATGTCCGCGGATGCCGGCCCGCGGCGGGCCCGCGACGCACGAGACAGGTGGGGCGCGACCGGGGTGGTCACGGCGGGGTCGCCTGCCATTGCGCCATCGCCGCGGCGGCGTAGACCAGCGCGCCGTTCCAGTTGACCGCGATCTCGTTCAAATTCGGCGCGGCCTGGATATCCTGCCAGTCGTACTTCGCCGCCCGTGATCCTGACCGCCGACGAGCAGCCCAGGCCAGGGATCGTCGACGCTGTCCGCCGCCGACGGCCGGTGGTGGGGGTGAACCGGCGGGTTGTTGCCGATCATCGTGATCTGGGACTGATCGTAGTGGTTGCGGCCGAGCAGGTGATCGAGCCCGCTGACGATTGCGTTCACATAGCGCGGATCGGGCGTGAGCGCGTTCGCCACCGCCAGGTTCATCGCCGAGCGCGCGACCGCGCCGTTCGCGCCCCAGTAGTAGCCGATCGGTCGGCCGTAGGTGTTGACGGATGCCAGGCGGGCCAGCGCGTCGGCGGTCGTGGTGAGCGACGACTGCAGCGACGTCACCAGGTCGGGGTTGCGGCCGTCGCGCTTCGACAGCAGATACGTGAACATGCCCAGGTTGCCGACGTTCTGCCAATCGAAGCTGGTGGCGATCGGGTTCTGCCCCTTGGACGCGCGCGACTCGAAGTCGGTCAGGAAGTCCGTCTCGCCGGTGGTCTCCCACATCTCGGCCGCGGCCCACGTCCGCTCGTCGTTGTCGTTGCTGTCGCCGTAGCCGCCGGTGCTGAATTGCGGGGTGCTGGGAACCGCCGGACCAGTGTTCGTCTGCAGGAAGCCGTAGCTGAGACGCGCGGCGGCCAGGCACTTGGCCGCGAAGTCGGCGTCGTACGGCTGGTAGATTCGCGCGGCCTGCGCCATCACCGCCACGAAGTCGGCGGTCGCCGCCGTGCCGACCGGTGTGAAGTACCGGAGCGACGTATCGACCTCCGGCATGACGAAGCCCTCGAACGACAGTGCGGTCAGCTTGTGCGGGATGCCGCCCAGACCATCGGGCGATGGGATCGTCAGAAGCCAGTCGAGCTCCCATTTCACTTCGGCGAGGAAGTCGGGCAGCGCGCCGCCATGCTCGGGGATCGGCAGCGACAACGTCGAGACCACGGGCTGGAACTGATCCCACGCCGCCAGCATCATCCCTGCCGAGAACGCGCCGTTGGTGGTGTACTTGCCGTAGTCGCCGGCGTCGTGCCAGCCGCCGTTGCTCGCCTTGCCCCCGTCCTCGCCGGTCAGATACTTGAGCAAGCCGTCGTGCTGGTGGCAGGCGGCGTGGCCCCAGGTCTCGCCGTCGAGCGTGATGTGCACGTCGGTGCCGCAGCGCTGGCCGTACATGCCGATCATCGATCGTGTGAGCAGATCGCTGTAGACGTTCGTGCCGACGGTGAAGGTGGGCGAGCGCCCGAGGTCCGGCACCTCGAGATAGAAGCTGCCGGTCGAGCAGAACTCGGTGAAGTCGGCCTGAAACAAGGTGTCACCGGTGAGCTCGTCGGTCATCGTCGTGCCCATCCCCGAATTCCACACGACCGAATCGTCGGCGGCGCTGCGCACGTTGAACAGCATGCCGCCGGGCGCGATCACGGTCGCCACCTTGGGCGACTCGGGAAGATAGCCGAGGCTGTTCAGACGGATCGCATGCGTCTCGGCCTTGGCCTTCGGCGCAGGCGGGCTCGGGAAGAGCGTGCCGCAGCCGATCAGCGACGACAACAAGAGATACGACGAGAGGCGGAACGCGAAGACTAGTCTAGGTGAGTGATGCACGGCGACCTCCAGGGGAAACCACTATAAGAGATGGGTGACGCTACTTTCCCAGGTCATAAAGTCAAGCCCATTAACAAACGTGCGCGAACGCGCCGCAACGACGATCACGCGCGCGCTAGTCGGCGCTGGGGTCGCGGAAACGCCGCGTCGACGGCGGCGGCATCGCGAGATCGGGCGACGTCGTCTCGACGGACGCGGGCTCGTCGTCCGCGATCGGCTCGAGCACGGGCGCGATGCGGCGCGCAACCAGATTCGCTGCCATGCGCAGCACCGGCATGTTGATCCCGCCCACGGTGATGATGCACAGCGCGCCGGCCGAGAGCGGCTTGACGTAGATCTTGTGATCGGCGAAGCGCAGCACAGCGCAATCCAGCCGGTCACCCACGGCAGCGAACGTTTCTTGAAGAAGCGCGAGCCGCGCGCCCGCCTCGGTCAGCGTGAGGTCGTCGAACATCGGCGGCAGCTCGCGCGCCACCACGTAGCCGCCGCGCGCGAAGACGAAGCTGCCCGCGATACCGTAGACGTCCTTGAGCGCGATCAGGCTCGCTCGGATCTGCTCGCGAGGCGTGCGCGCGTCGGAGGCCATCACAGCCCCAGTCGTTCGCGCAACGATTCCAAGCTCGACTCGTTGCGCACGCGCAACGCCACGGTCTCGCCGTCGTCCTCGTCGTAGATCAGCAAGCGGCCGCTGGCGAGCGTGCACTCCATCGCCACGAACGGATCCATGCCCAGCAGCTGGCCCGCGAGTCGGCCCAGGCGGCGCGCGTTGGCGACCACCGCGGCGAGCTCCTCGTCGGCGCCTTCGCTTCGCAGGATCCCGCCGTCCGCCCCGAGGCGCAGGAACATCGGTAAGTCCGTCGGGGTGTCAGCGCGTGACATCGTCGCTACCGCCCTCAGCTTTGATTGGCGCACCCCCCGCTCCTCCCTGTGTCGACATTGGCAGACGCGCGGTCAAGAGATGGTTTCGAGAGCGTGAATATTGCGTAGCTTGGGCCCGACCGCCACAAACAAGTCGCGCCATGCGCGACGCGTTCAGCGACGCGACCCGGCCGACAACGTCTTGCCACCGCTGCGCTGGCCGCGGTGCTTCGCTCCATTTGAGCCGCTGCTGGCTCCACCATCGCGCGGCGGTGTCTTCGCCGGATCTTTTCCAGCCGCGCGTGCCTTCGTCGCCGGCGCGGTCACCAGCGCGGCTTCCAGGACCTCGGTCATCGTGCGCACCGGTGTGATCGTCAATCGCGCGCGCACATGTTCCGGGATTTCCGACAGCTCGGGCGCATTGCCCGCCGGAATGATCACCTGGGTCATGCCGGCGCGCACTGCCGCCAGCAGCTTTTCTTTGAGCCCGCCGATCGGCAACACCTTGCCGCGCAGCGTGAGCTCGCCGGTCATCGCCAGATCGTGCCGCACCGGGTGTCTGCGAGATCAGCGACACCAGCGCGCACGCCATGGTCACGCCCGCCGACGGACCATCCTTGGGCACGCCGCCCGACGGAACGTGGATGTGGATCTCGCGCCCGGCGTAGAACTCGTCGCGCATTCCCAGCGTCAGCGCGTGCGCGCGCGCGAACGACAGCGCCGCCGGTCGCCGACTCCTTCATCACCTCGCCGAGCTGTCCGGTCAGCGTCAGCGAGCCCTTGCCCGCCATGGTCTGCGCCTCGACGTGCAGCACCTCGCCGCCGTAGGGCGTCCAGGCGAGACCGTTGACCGTGCCGACCTCGTCGGTGCCGCGCTTCTCGTCGGCGAGATAGCGCGGCGGGCCGAGGTGCTTCGAGATCTCGTCGGCGCTCGATCGCCGGGCCGCCCGCCGCCTTGCCGCGACCGGGCGCCGCGCGCCGGCTTGACGCCGTCCTCGACCACGCGGCGCGCGACCTTGCGCGCCAGCTGCGCCACCAGCCGCTCCAGCTCGCGCAACCCCGCCTCGCGCGTGTACTCGGAGATGATCTTGCGCAGCACCGGCGCGCCCGATGACGATCTCCTTGCTGGTCAGGCCCGACTCGGCGATCTGCTTCGGCACCAGGAAGCGCTCGGCGATCACCAGCTTCTCTTCCTCGCTGTAACCCGACAGGCGCAGCGTCTCCATGCGGTCGCGCAGCGGCGGCGGGATCGACTCCGGCAGGTTCGCGGTCGCGATGAAGAGCACGCGCGACAGATCGAACGGCACGCCCAGGTAGTGATCGCGGAAGTTGTGGTTCTGCTCGGGGTCGAGCACCTCGAGCAGCGCCGCCGACGGATCGCCGCGGACGTCGGAGCCGAGCTTGTCGACCTCGTCGAGCAGCATGACCGGGTTGTTGGTGCCGGCCTGCTTCATGCCCTGGATCAAGCGACCGGGCAGCGCGCCGACGTAGGTGCGCCGGTGGCCGCGGATCTCCGCCTCGTCGCGCACGCCGCCCAGCGAGATGCGCACGAACTTGCGCCCGACGGCGCGCGCGATCGATCGCCCCAGCGACGTCTTGCCGACGCCGGGCGGCCCGAGGAAGCAGAGGATCGGCCCGTGCACGCCGCCGCGCAGCTTGCGCACCGCCAGGTAGTCGAGGATGCGGTCCTTGATGTGCTCGAGGTCGTAGTGATCCTCGTCGAGGATCTTGCGCGCGGCCTCGATGTCGAGCGTGTCCTCGCTGCTGGTCGTCCAGGGCAGCTCGGTGAGCCAGTCGATGTACGTGCGCAACACCGACGCCTCGGCGCTCTCGGCGTGCATCTGATCGAGGCGGCGGATCTGCTTGTCGGCCTCGGCCTTGGCCTCGGGCGACAGGCCGGCCTTCTGGACCTTGGCGCGCAGCTCCTCCATCTCCTCGCCGTGCACGTCGCCGTCGCCCAGCTCGTTGCGGATCTGCCGCAGCTGCTCGCGCAGGTAGTAGTCGCGCTGGGTCTTCGACATCTCCTCTTTGGCGCGGTTCTGGATCTGCGACTGCACCTCGAGGATCCCGATCTCCTTCTCGAGGTTCTGGTTCACGCGCGTGAGCCGCTCGATCGCGTTGTCGAGCTCGAGCAGCTCCTGCGCCTCGTTGACCTTGAGCGTGAGGTTCGACGCCACCAGGTCCGCCATGCGGCCCGGGTCCTCGACGCTGCCGACCACCATGCCCAGCTCCGGCTGCATCGACTTGCCGAGCCCGGTCAGGCGATCGACGTTGCTGCGCACCGAGCGCAGCAGCGCCTCCGAGCCCAGCGTGCGCGCCGGCGGCGGCATCCTCGTTGCGATCGATGCGCACGCGGTAGCACGGGCTCTCCGACACGAACTTCTGGATCTTCGCGCGGCAGAGCCCCTGCACCAGGATCTTGAGCCCTCCCTCGGAGAGCTTGCGCATGCGCATGATCATGCCGATCGTGCCCGAGTGATAGAACGACGACGCCGCCGGCTCCTCGTCGGTGGAGTCGCGCTGCGCGACCAGGAAACAGAGCCGCTCGTCGGCCTCGAGCGCCTTGGCCACCGCCTCCATCGACACCGGGCGCGTGACGCGCAGGGGGACGATCATGTACGGGAAGACGACCAGATCGCGAATCGGCAGCAGCGGTAGGATGTCGGGAATCTCAGGGTCCGCAGCAGCGCGGCCTTCGGGATTTGCGCTCACAGAAGCACACTAACAGAGATTGGTGCGCGATCGGCAAAGACCGCCCCACGCCACGAAAATGTGAGACGTGCGCCGCTCACAATGTCCCACCCGGAGCCGTTCTGCGGCGCTACCTGGCGCCGACCTGTATCGACGATCGCGATCGCCGCGCTTCCCAGAGCCCAGATCCGTCCGAAGCGATCGAGCGCGACGATCGAGCATGTCGTCGTCGACCACCGACGTGCCGGCGCCGAGCCGGGGCGCGTTCGCCTCCGTCGAGTCGAGCACGCGCAGTCCCTTGGCCGTCGCCAGCCACATGCGGCCGCCGCCGTCGGGGACCAGCGCGCGCACCGGCACCGCCGCGGGCCCGTCGAACGGGAAAGCGCCACTCGGTGCCGTCGAAGCGGCCCGCGCCCACCGACGTCGCCGCCCAGATCTTTCCGTCGCTGCCCTTGGCGACGCCGAGGCAAACCTCGCTCACCATGTGCTCGTTCTCGCCCCAGTGGCGCAGCTCCGACTCCTGCAAGCGATCGATCCCGCTGCGCGACGAGAACCAGGTCGCCGCGCCGTCGAAGAACACGCCGGTGAGATCGTGCGGCAGCGGCAGGCTCTCGGGGCCGTTCTCTTTCGGCGCGAGCGCGCCGTGGTAAATCACCGCGCCCTTGCCCGACGACGCAGGCGCAATCTCCAGCGCGCCCCGCCCCTGCTCCTGCCCGTCTTTCGCGACCGAATCGACGCCCAACCACAGCTTGCCGCTCGGCGCGAACGTCGCGAACGAGATGGCCGGCCGGCTCCCGTCGGACGCGGCTCCGAGCGCGACCATCTCGACCGCGTGCCAGTCGGCGTCGCGGGCCGGGCCCGCCGCCTCCGGCGCCAGGCGGGCGATGAGAATGTTTCGAAACGGCGGATCGCTGATCACGCTGAAGATCGTGCCGGTGGCGTCCTGGACCACCGCCAGCGCGCGGCCGGCGGTGCCCTCGCCGATGCGCGCGCTGTGAAAGCGCGCCCCGTCGAAGAACCACGCGTGCGCGCCGCCCGCGACCACGAGACAGCGATCGATCGCGAGGCAGGCCACCGACAGGCGATCGGCGTCGTCGGTGAGATCGCCCGGACAGATAGATCGGCCGCGCCGCCTCGGCGCGCGCGACGCCCATCATGCGCGAGCCGCACCAGAGCCCCGGCCGCTCGTCGCCGGTGCCGCCCGTCGCCGCGACCACCGTCACGTCGGGCGGCAGCGCCAGCGCCATCGGCACCGCCTGATAGCGCGCCATGCTCCCCTTGCGCGACGACACCAGGCGGAAGCCGCCCGTCGCCGGCGTCTCGCCGCGCGGGAGCGGCTTCAGCTCGTAGGGACGCTCGGCGCCGGGCGCGCCCGCGATCAGGATCGGGTGCGCGCCCGCGCTGACCAGCCGCACGAACGGCGCGTTCGTGCTCGATTGCGTGCGGTACTCCTCGGTGCCCTCTTTCAGGATCAGCGTGATGCGCCCGCCGTTGCCGGCCCGCGTGGCGGCCACGCGCGCGCCGCCCGGGCTGCGCGCCATGCCGACCATCTCCTCGGCGGCGCCGCCGTCGCCCGGCATCAGGATCGGCCGGCCGCCCGTCGGTCCGACGAGAAACAGCCCGCGCCCGCGCGTGCCGACCCACGCCGAGCGGCCGTCCTCGTCGAGCTCCAGCGACGTCACCGTGACGTCGCGCAGGAAATCGAACGCATTCCAGCTGTGCCCGTCGTAGCGATAGAGCCCGCTCGTGCCCGCCGCCCAGGCGCCGCTGCTGGCGCCGCGCCGCGGCGAGCAGCGTGATCCCGCGTCAGCGACCCGAACCAGTCGTAGTGCAGGCGACCGGCCTTGTCGGCGAGACGGCCGATGCCGGCCTCGGTCGCGACCCAGACACCGCGCTCGTCGTCGACCGCCAGTGCGTCGATGCGGTGGCCGAGCAGGCCGCTCTCCGCGCCGATCGGCTCGACGTCGGCGTCATCGGCGTCGGCGCCGCTCTTGCCCGCCACCTTCCAGCGGCGCAGCCCGTGCTCCGTTCCCGCCCACACGTAGGGCCCACCGACCGCGAGCGCGGTGATCGGCACCGACTCCGCGTAGCGGGTGACGGCCAAGGAGGACGTCGGGCGTGCAGCTGCCGGCGTGGCCGGCGCCGCGCCCGGCGTCGTGCCGGCGGCCGGCGCCGGGACCGACGCCCGGCAGGCGCAGAGCGCGATTGCGGCCCACAGGAAGGCGCCCCAGCCGCGGGGGCAGAATGGGGTCATGATCGCTCGGTTACTATGACAGCGGCCCGCGGTCAAGCTAGGCTCTCGCGTCGTGCGCCTGCGGGCCTTGCCATCGATTGCACCGATCGCAGCGCTCTAGTGGTCGCGATCGCCGTCGCGGGCGCGGCGCGCGCCGATGACGGCGCGCGCGTGACCATCGAGGAGGGCCGCACCACCGAGATCGTCGCCGGCCCGCCGATCGGCGCCGCGCTCGAGCGCGCCGTGCGCAGCGACGCCTATGCGCTGGCCGTCGCCAGCGACCACGACGAGCACTGGAGCGAGGCCGCCGGGCTCTATCAGCAGGCGATCGCCGAGTGGACGTCGCAGTACAAGCACGACCCGTCGCCCGAGCTCGAGCGCGCGATCTTCAAGGCCGACCGCGAGCGCCAGCGGTCGCAGCTGCTGGCCGGCGTGCAGGCCCAGCGCGACAAGCTGCCGCCGGCCACCGTGCGCGCCCTCGCGCTGGAACGCGGGCGCATCTACCGCGCCAAGCTCATGAGCGTGCGCGCCTACACCGGCGCCGTGCCCGTCGCCCTGTTCGCGCGCGCCCGCCGCGAGCTGGAGGAGGCGCTGCGCCTGGCCGACGTCGACCAAGCCCAGCGCCGAGACCGAGGCCCGCCTGCTGCTGTGCGCGACCCGCGCCGCCGGCGGCGACCGCATGGCCGCCCGCCTCGAGCTGGCCCACGTCGCCTCCGCCGAGCGCGACGACCCCGCCGCCACCCTGCCCCTCGCCACCTGCCAGGCCGCCCTCGGCAACCTGCCCGAGGCCCTGACCCTCCTCGAGAGCTACGTCCACCGCCAGCCCGTCGAGCAGCGCATCGACCCTTTCGCGCTGCGCGATCTCTATCTCGCCAACGACTGGGACCGCCTGCGCGGCGACCGCCGGTTCGAAACCCTCTTCTCCCGCCTCCGTCGATATTGACCCCGCGCCCGCGTGCTGCTAGTTAACCCCTGCCGGTGCAAGCCGGCGGGGGGCTGTAGCTCAGCTGGGAGAGCGCCTCAATGGCATTGAGGAGGCCGACGGTTCGATCCCGTTCAGCTCCACGGAATCACTTCGGAATTTTTTCAGTCGCGGTTGAAAAGTCGGTTTTGGGAACGATTGGGGAACGATTGGAGTCGTTCTCCGAGGTGTTGAGGAGGACGCCGCCTCACGACGCTAGCTTCCCGCCGGTGAGCACCGCCAGCGCTCGTTTCTGCTGCGCCCCCGCCACCGCTTCGCGCTTCGCGTAGCTCTCGGCCGTCGTCTTGAACGACTCATGGCCGAGCGCCGATGCGACCGCGTGAGAGGTGATCCCACTATCCACCGCTAGGTGGACGCGTGCGCCGTCCTCCGGCGAAACGATGAATCGAAATTGACGTTTCTCACCCGGAAGCCGCTCACGAAATTCCTCAGCGCTGAATTTCTCGTCTTGGCCATACAACCGACCGGGCGACCCGTCGCGCTCCACGCCGTCGCGTTCGAGGTAGGCGAGATGTCGACCGGCGAGCTTCCGCCCGTCCGCCGTCATACGGCACGTATCGCGACTTGATCACGCAACGCCGACTTAGCGCGTGTGGCTCCCGCACCGCGACGCGACCCGGTTGATTTCTCGTCCGCTGTGCGCGCGCGCCTTTGCCGGTCGGTCGCGGCGCAGTGCGTGCCAGCCGGACATAGGACGGTTGAAGGCCTTCCCGATCCGGACGATTCCGGCGCCCCATTCGGGGCCGGAAGAGCTCGTCATCCTCGGGCGGACCGGAGCCGCTCACGACCGCCCTCCATTCTCCCTACCGCCCATTTCTGTGTTCGTGGGCGCCACCGGCGCAGGCGGGGGCCCGTGTGGTGGCAACACCTGCCGAGTGAACGTCCCGCCCGCTCTAAGCTGCTCCGCGACCTTGGCAAGAAAATCCCGGTACAGCGCCTCGGCGCGCTTCACGACCTTGTCATCTGCCGCTGGCGGAGCGCTGAAGAACGAATACCTGACGAACCGTCCGAAGCCGATGGCCAAGGTGTTCAAGTCACGCCCAAGCTGCTCTACCGCATGTGTGACGCCATCCAGGCGCCGGACGAGAAGCGCGTCCTCGACATCGTCGCGCTCCAGGTATTCGCCCAAGGCCTCGGCGACTACCGCGCTTACCGTGAGAGAACGCGCGGCGGCGTACGCCCGAAGTTTGCTTTACGGCGCCGGCCTGCGTCTGCTCGAAGCGCTTCGATTGCGCGTCAAGGACATCGATTTCGAACGGCGCGAGATCATTGTCCGGCGCGGAAAAGGCCAGAAGGACCGGCACACCGTTCTGCCCGGGAAGCTGGTCGAGCCGTTGCGCGGTCATCTCGAGGTGGTGCGCGCGCGTCACGGCGCGGACGTAGAGGAGGGCTGCGGATTCGTGGAGCTACCCGAGGCCCTGCGCCGGAAATACCCCTCGGCTCCCAAAGAGTGGCCCTGGCAGTGGGTATTTCCCACGACTCGAACCTACCTCGACGCCGCCACCGGTGAGACCCGTCGCCACCACCTTCACGAGACGGTCGTTCAAAAAGAGATCCGGCGGGCCGCCATCGCCGCCGGAATTCCCAAGCACGTCACGCCTCACACCCTCCGCCACTCCTTTGCAACTCACCTATTGGAATCCGGCTACGACATTCGCACGATCCAAGAGCTCCTCGGTCACAAGGACGTCAGCACCACGATGATCTACACCCACGTCCTCAATCGAGGCGCCGGTGGCGTCCGCAGCCCGCTGGATCGCTGACCAGCCAGTGCCCTCTCGCGATACCTCTCGCGGCCCTGGCCGCGGCCCTTATCGGATTATCCAGCGAGGCCCTGTCTCGCAAGCCCGCGAGATCGCGATGGACCGGTCGTGCAATGCGGCCGCGAGATTGCTGTGGCCAAGGATTATCCAACTGTGGAGAATACTAGTTATCCCGACAACAGGGTTGGTTGGAAGGAGATCAGGATGAGATCCGCCGATGAGAAGGCGATGAAGGCGGCGCTGGCCGTGTTGACGAGCGCAACCCTCACGGCACGAATGATGGGATACGAAGGCGCTTCGGGCGGACTGTCCGCAAGACAGAGCGCGAGGCTGGCGGACCTGATGGACGCCGTTCACAACATCCCCGACTTACTTGGCCGGTGGCAGGACTGTGACGAGACTCTCCTGGTGTCCATGCTCAAGGATTACGACGAGAAATGGGGCATGTCCTTGGCCAGCGAATATGAACGTGTTCGCTCGACCGCGGGATAACATGGCGTTGCAGGCGGACGAACAGATCGTTATCCAGACGGGGCGATCATGGCGAACGCTGATTTGGACGAACAACTCCGCGAGGAGTGGAGAGCGCTCGGGTTCTTCTACGACTCCGATGAGCAGACCAAAGAGTGGCGTCTTGTTGGTTCGCGAGCAGGCATCCTGAGCTTTCGTGATCGCTTGCTCAAGTACGCAAGCAACCCGAAGAACGAGACTGTCTCGGAGCACGAAAACTACTGGCCCTACGGTTACCTGGAGGTCATGACCTGGCCCCAAGCGGGAATGGACTCCCATGCGATCCGAGGGACGCTCGCGGACTTTCGTCGCCTCGCCACCCTGATCGAACAGGCCGCATCAATCGCGCACCCCGGTGCGATCGTCAGAATTCGCGAGCAGTACGCTGTGGACGGAGACTACGCTCTGGTCCTAGAGTTTCGCGATGACAACTTTGATCCGGCCTCAGCAGATCCTGGTCTGGCGCCGGGGCTGGATAACAAGGCGTTGCAGACGGACGGCGCTTCGCGCCGCCGCTGAACGCCAGTATCGTTGGGCGGACTGGCATGCATGACGCCGATCGCAGTCGAAAGCGAGCCTGGAAGGTGGAGCAGCGCGGAAGTGCAAGGCAGGCCTTCCCGCTGTCGGCCGAACTCCTGACGGCTCTCTTTGCCCACGTGTCGGCGGTGGTCAATCGATCGGGGTGTCAGCACTCACTCGCAGCGACCGAGGGATGGATCGCTCAAGCTGGAGTAGACAACGACGCGGTTGTGGAGTGGCTGAAAGAGAACGGTGGGTACTGCGACTGCGAGGTCGTCGCGAACGCCGCTGACCACTTCGAACAGAATCGCTGACCGACACGGCGCCGCCCAACAAGCCGTTGCAGCGGATGAACGCCTGCGCGGTTCGGTCGAGCGCGGGCTGTGCCGCGACGCCGCGGGCTGGCGCCCGCGGCTCCTCGCGGCCGTGGTACGATCGGAGCAACCGTTCGGCGTTCACCGCTGAACGGCAAATCGTTAGCCGGACGGAACCTAGCGCCGTCCGGGATGTCAGCTCGTTCAAGGTGCTCCTACGTGGCTTGCTGGTCACCGTTCTCTTGGGCCTTGGCTGTGCGCGTCCACTGGGCGCGTCCGAGCTGGTCGGTTCCAACCGGGCGAAGCACGTGGAGGACCCACCCCCGCGTCATGATGGAGGTGCCGCCAAGACTCCCTGAGGCGTGCCGAGGTCCGGCTCTCGCCCTTGATGCCAGGGGACAAGCGGCTTTGCTGCATCTCGAGCGGCACCTGGTCGAAGAGGTTCTTGCGGACGACGTCACCGATCACGAGGACGGGTGGTTCAACGCGCTTGAGGTACGCGGACTCCTTCGGCGCTATCCGACCACGGAGGTGGCATTCTTGTTCCCTGCCTCAATTCCCTTACCGAACACCGGCTTCCGAACCCGAACGGGTGGGCGTGTGGAGGAGCTCACCCACGCATCGCATTCCATCTTCTATCTGCACGTTGCCGATGTTCAGATGGTTCGCTCCGGCCAGGAGACCGGCCTTGTCCTCGACTAGGGCTCGGGACCGACTGGGACGCCCCCGAAGGTCGTCATTTGGCTGTGAGGCGAGTGGGGTCGGTTCTGCGCATTTCCTGGCCCTGAGGGGACCTGGCAGGCATATCCCCTCGGTCCTGTCATGGTGAGTTGACTGGGACCGGTTCGAGGCGCGGCGCCGGCTAACAGGCCGTTGAAGCTGACGGGCCGCTTGCGCGGCCCGCAGCTTAACGGCACGATCGTTAGGCAGCTTCGCGAGGCGCTGATGATGTTGCCCGGATCCGAACACGCAGTCGTCGACGACGCGAAGGTTCGCGACTACTTGCTATCGCACGAGCATGCAGTTGGCCGGTTCAAGGCCGTGTTCTTCGAGGCTTTGGGGTATTCACGAGCAGGATGGCAGCGCTTACGACAGGACCTGCTCGAGCTGTGCCGGACCGGCGTGGCGGTGGAAGGCCAGTCCAGCCAGTTCGGCCTCAAGTACGAGGTCCGTGGTAGACTTCATGGGCCATCTGGCCGTCGCGCTGAGGTGGTGACTGTCTGGGTGATCCTGGTTGGCGAAAATGTTCCGCGGTTCGTGACCGCATTCCCGGGGTGAGGCGATGAAGTTCAAGCAGCTCGACACTGTCGTTCTTGACCGTGATGTGCCGGAGAGTGGCCTTCGAAAGGGCGATCTTGGCGCGGTCGTTCAGACGTACGAGCCGGATGGTCTCGAGGTCGAGTTCGTCACGGCTTCGGGACGGACCCAGGCGCTGGTGACCCTGCGCGACAGCGACGTGCGGCCAGTCATGGACGAGGATCTTATCTCGGTCCGGCCGCTCACCAGGGGCGCTGCCTAACAAGGCGTTGCAGCGGACGGCGCTTGCGCGCCGCCGCTGAACGCCACGACGTTAGACGAACGGACAAACGGTCATGCTTGATAGCGACATGAGTGCCGCCTGGAGAGCAGCGGCCACACATCTTGGCGTTCGCGTTGCCGCACCGTCCTTGTTGACGCTGGCGGACGGGACGACTGTCGAGGTGGAGGCCTTCGTGCCCGACTTCGGGGGACCTCACGGCACGGTCGTGGTGTCTTTGAGTGACGAACCTAGGTGTCGCCTCGTGGCCGGCACGAAACACTTCGTCTCCCAGCTCGCAGCAAGCTACCGGCACTTCGACGAGACGCTCTTCAAGGACACTCTCGACGATTGGGCCTGGTATGGCACTTCGGAGGGACGTCCGGCTTGGTACATCGGGAAGCCGTGGTCGTAGGCGCCGTCTATAACCGGCCGTTGCAGTCGGACGGACGGGTCGGTCGCTCCGCTCCCTCTCCCGTCCGCCGCTGAACGGCAGTATCGTTGGCCAGATGCACATGAGGCGCAGGAATCGGGTCCTGGTGGTCGCAGGTCTCCTTGTCTTGGGCCCCTCATCCATCAGCGGCGCGGGCACACAGATGACACAGAAGGAAGAGTGCGAAGTGTTGATGAATGCCCTGGTCCCGTTCGCGCAGCAGATGCTTTCGAAGCATCGCGAGTTCTACCCATTCGGTGGCACCATGTCGGTCGAGGGTAAGATCGCGCAGACTGCAAGTTCTGCTGGCGAAGAGCATCCCGCTTCGCAGCCGTTGATCGATCTGCTCGAGAAGGGATTTCGAGACGGGGCGAAGCGACACCTCTACAAGGCGACCGCGATTCTCGTCGATGTCCGAACAATCCCGCCGGGCAAGAAAGAGAAGCAAGATGCTCTGGAGGTACGCTTGGACCATGCCAGCGGATACTCCGTCAGGGTGGTGTTTCCGTATGCCTTTTCGCCAAAGGGGGATCTGGAGTTTGCGCCCCCGTTCGCTGCACCAGGTGAAGGGAAGATCTTTGGGCATTGAATCGGGGCCCTGCCTAACCGCGCGTTGCAGCGGACGGGCGCTGCGCGCCCGCCGCTGAACGCGTGATCGTTCGGCAAACGGAGACGCAGTTCGGAATGTGGGTGCCCGACAAGTCGAAATTGGTAAAGGTGCGACTACACAACCAGGGTGAGGACGTCGAGACAGCCTGGGCTGAGGACCTCGGATCGATCGACCAGACCAGCCGGACGCGAAGAGTGCGGCTGGGGAACGTGCCCTTTCTCCACGCCAAGCCAACCTACGGCGATGTCATTGAGGTCCGAGCCTGCCCCGGTTTTGTGGACACCAGGGATATGAGGAAGATGGTGGTCCATGGAACGACGGAAGCGACGAAAGTACACGCCCGAGTACAAAGCCGAGGTGGTCAGGCTGGTGGAGACCGGCAACAAGAGCATCGCGCAGCTGTCCAGCGAGCTGGAGCTGACCGAGTCGGCGGTACGAGCCTGGGTCGAACGGGCGACGATCGACGAGAAGAAGGATCCGAACGATCGCATGAAACGGGGGCACGCGGAATGCAATCCAACCAACGCCCACGTGCGCTTCCCCGCCATTCCGCCACTGTGACGCGCGTTCTTACCCGGACATCCCCCACGCACGCGCTGCGTGTCGGATGCAAACTTTACGCTGCGGGAGAGCTCACTCCGCAAAAGGCACCTCGCTTGGCGCAATTCACGACAGGTTCTCACCACCCGTGTGAAAGCTGACGACCGCGCTCCGTGAATCGAAGGTCGAAGAGGGGAAGAGGCAGGCCTGGGCTGCGCGGCGGGCGTGGCATATGGTTCGCAAGACAAGTCATGCGAACGCATCACTTGCCCAGGGAGGCCGTCATGCAGGGGTTTCGATCTGGTCTCGGTGTTAGGGTCGGTTCCGGACTGGTTGATATCGCATTGGCTCACGCCTGGGTGGCGCTGGCGCTGGTGGGCCTCGCGCTGGGATTGGGCGCGGGGTGCGATAGCGGTGGCGCGATCCCGATCGACGACCTGGGCGCCCGGTTCGGAGCCGCCTATTGCGTGCGAGAGGCTAACTGCGCTGGCGGGCCCGCGCCTTCCGCGTGCGAGGCCTCGATATCCATCGCCAATAGCCCGGTTTTCGAGGCGCTAGTCGCGGCGGTCCACCGCGGGACCGTTCTTTACGACGCCGCGCAGGCCAGAGAATGCGTCGACGCGCTCGCTAGCAGCTGCATCGAGGGCCTGGGCTCGCCACCCAGTTGCGACGAGGCTTTCCGCGGCACCGTCGCCGCCGGGGGCACGTGCCACCTGGGGGAGGAGTGTGTGAGCGGTAGTTGCGTGGGGGCCTGTGACGACGCGTGCTGTGCCGGCACCTGTGGCGCCGACGAAGCCAGGGTCGTCGTTGGCGGCGACTGCAGCGGGGGCGGCAACTGTGTCAACGGCGCCTTCTGCAAGGACGGCGTCAAGTGCACGGCTCAGCTGGCGCTCGGCGCCGCTTGCATCGGGAACGACCAGTGCCGCTCACCCGGCCACTGCGAGATCGCGAGCGGGTCGGCGGGCACTTGTATCGGGCCGCCCGCCGAAGGCGCATCCTGCTCGAACGCGCTAGGCTGCCTGAGCATGGACGATTACTGCGAACCGGTCACGCTGGTCTGCGCCAAGCGCAAGCCCGTGGGCGCTGCCTGCAACGACACCGGCGACGAGTGCCAGCAAGCCGCCTCCTGCCGCAATGGCGTGTGCTGGCTGGCGCCGACGCTGGGCAAGCCGTGCGACACGTCCTGCTTCGGCAGCCTGGTCTGCGCCCAGGGCACTTGCGTGGCGGCCTCTGCCCCGACCAGCGCTTGCGGAGTGTAGACTTGGGCGATCACTCAACCCCTCCCAGTTTGATGTTCGATCGGGTTCGCCGCCATCGTCGCCACAGAGTCGTCCCGGCAGTGCGCGAACAAACGGCTAACCGACTCTGTAACCGAACTCAGAAGCGGATCACAGCAGGTCGGGCGCCTTCCGGACGTTGTCAAGTTCCCGTGGCAGTCTGCTAGTTCCGGTTTGCGCGTGATGCTCGCCGGCGTCGCCTTGCCGATCCCGCGCCACCTTCCCGTACGCGAAACGTACTTCTGGCGGGACCACGACGCTTGCGAGCGCGCTCTAGGCGATAGGAAGCAGGAAGTCCAACCACACCCTTTCGCGGTCTGAGTGTTAGCGACCGAGGTCGCCGGCGAGCTCGTCCTCGAGCGCAGCCCAGTCCAGCTCGGCGCCGATCCGCGCCAACACCGCGTACAGGCCGAAGCGAATGCGGAACAGGAACATGAGCTTTCCCGGCAATCGCATCCGCATCAGCTTGCGCTTGAGCTGGACCGTTTCCCCCATGGCCACCGCCCGGTCCGCCGGGACAGCGTGCCGGCCGGGGGTGAGCAGCGGAGCGAAGAAGCCGCGCAGCAGCCCGCGTGTGACGTCGAAGTCGGCCGCCGGCTCGGACATCCCGATCGCACGGAGCGCGGCCCGGACTTGTTGCTCGTCATCTGCGCGAACGGCGCGCGACAGGCGGACGAGCCCGACGACCGTGGCGCGGTCGAACTCTCGCACGCAACCGTGGTCGAGGATCGTGACGCCGCCCTCGGGAGAGAAGAGCAAGTTCCCCGGGTGCGGATCGGCGTTGAAGAGACCGTAGCGGTACAGAGTCCCGACGTAGAACTCGTAGAGAGCGCGCGACGCTCGCTCGCGCACCCGAGAGGAAGGCTGCCTCTGAAGGAAGTCCTCGAGTCCAGCGCCTTCGCGCCAGGTGGTCGTCAAGACACGGGGGCCGCTCCAGTCCATGTGGACCGCAGGAATCGCGATCGACTCATGGCCGGCAAACAGATCGGCGAAACGCGCCTGGCGGCGCGCCTCCAAGGCGTAGTCGCATTCCTCCAGGAAACGAGCCTGCGCCTCCTCGATGATCTCCGCCACGTCGACGCCGGGAGCGAAGGTGCGTGCCATGACCTTCCCGATGGCGGCTGCTTTGAAGTCGGCACGGATGGCGGTGTCGATGCCCGGATGACGCACCTTCACCGCGACAGGCGTTCCGTCCTCGCGGACGGCACGGTGGACCTGGCCGATCGAGGCCACGGCCACGGGCTCGCGCTCGAGTCGGGCGAGCAACGCCTGTGCTCGGTCCCCGAGATCCTCTCGGATCGTCCGTTCGATTTGCGCGAACGGCGTCGGCTGGGAGTAGCGCTGGAGGACGGCGAGGAGCTCGCGCGCCTCGGGATCGAGGGATCCTTCCACGTAGGAGAGGATCTGCCCCACTTTCATCGCGATGCCCTTCAGCTCACCCAACGACTCGACAAGCCGGGCGAGGGACTCCGGGGAGAGTGACCCAAGGTTGAAGTCCCGGCCATGCAGCTTCGCAGCGAGCGAGCCGATGCCGACCCTCGCCCCAGCGACCGCCGTTCGGCGCAGACGGCCAAGGGACGATGTGGGGATCGGTGCCCCTTCTTGGGCGCGCAGGTGCTCCAGCAACAGGTGCAGCGGATCTTTGGACATACGAGCCTCAGCGGGCCAGCGAGACTATGGCGTCGGTGTCGTCAGATCGTCGTCGAAAGGTCGATTGTTTGTCGAATCTTCGTCGTCGGTGGAGGCGGCCGGCACGGTCCGACGTCAGGCGTCGCGCGGGCGAAGCACCACAGAAACGCTAGCCCGTGAGTGTCAAAAGGTCGACGTTGCTTGTCGAATCTCCATCCTCGTCAGGAGCGACAGGTCCGCCGATTCAGAATATGATGACGGGAGCACTTCACTTTCTCTGGACGGTGCACCGCCATGTCAATCCAGCTCCTTCAATCCACCGTCGCCTCTTGGTTCCTCCGTCCTCGCGCGCTGAACCTCGTTCTGGCTGGGTGGCTTTCGGTTTCGGCCTTTCTGTTCCCTCACCTGCCCGCCCAGCGGGTCGTCTCGCTGCTCTCGGGTATCGCTGCCGTCACGCTGGGGTTGATGGCGCGTCGGTCGGTTGTCGCCCATCGGGCGGTCGCCGCCGTCGCCTTCTGGATCATCCTTTCGTTATTCATCTTCTGGCCGTTGCCCGCGACCGCGTGGAACAACACAGTCGTCGCCATCGCGATGGTGTGGTTCGCCACCATGAAGCCGGACCAGTTCTCGGCGCGTCGCCGACGCGTCCGTTCTTTGCGGATTTGACGGCTGACCTGGATTTCCAGTTCGTTCCGAAACCTACCGATCGCCCTTGGTAGCGTCCCAAAAGCGAACGCTCGAGAGCGCGTTCGGCGGCACCGCCGGCCGCTTGGCCTTGGAACGAAAAATGCTGAGAGCGAGGTCGACCTGTCGACCCCGCCAGCCACGTGGCCCTGTCGACGCACGACAAACCCCACGGAGGATCAAGAGATGAAGGTTCACACCATGTTTCTCGGGAGTGCTCTCGTCGCGGCTTTCGCGCTGGGAGGCTGCGATTCATCGAAGGCCGATCTGGAAAAGACAAAGGCCGACCTCGCGACAGTCACCACTGAACGCGACGGATTGAAGGCGCAGCTCGATAACGCCAACACCCATGAGAAGGAGCTGACCTCCCAGATAGCAGACCTGAACACGAAGCTGGCTGCCGCTCAACCCGCGAAGGCCGGGACGACGAAGGACACTGCGCACGCCCAGTTGACGCCGGCGAAGAAAGACAGCGCCAAGGCGAGCAAGAACACCGCGCAAGCGTCGTCCCACAAGAAGGGGTGAAGCCCGAGGACCCGCGACGTCGCGACCAGGGATAGATAATCCTCGCAGTGCCTGCGCCGGCGGCGACCTGGCGCAGGCGCAGAGACCGCGATGTCACGCCGGCAGGCTAATCTCCTGCATTGACTCGCCGTGCTCGTAGTCAGGTAGCGTGAGCTCATCACGCACGGCACGCGTGATGAGCTTCTTTCCCACGAAGGGGAGCGCGAAGGTGTTCACCGCGAGGTCGCGCACGGCAAGGCCGAGCGCTGTTCGCGGCGCGAAGAAGCCACGAAACCGCACTGCGCCCTTTTGTTTTGCCGTCACGAACGGACGCAGGCGCGCCTCGTAAGAAGCGAGAGCGCGCGGCACGTCGCCCCCGAACCGGTTGAGCTCTCCCGCCAGGACATAGGCCTCGATCATCGCCAACCCAGTCCCTTCACCGGCGAGCAGCGACGCGCAGGCCGCAGCATCGCCAAGAAGCGCGGTGCGTCCACAGGACCAACGAGGGAGGTGGATCTGACTGACCCGATCGACGTACACATCGTCGACATCGCTCATCCGCTCGAGAATCTGCGGAACTTCCCATTTCATGCCGCCGAAGGCGCGGCGCAGCGCGGCCTTCAGTGATTCCTCGGGCGGACCGCCGTCCAGGAGCTCCGAACGACAGATGAGCAGCACCAGCGTCTCGCCATCGTGTAGCGCGACTCGGGAGACGTGCCGCTTGGGAATCGTGTGGGACACATAAACGAGCTCGTCGCGCTGCGGGTAGCCGTGCAGCCGAAAGGCGGCAACGTGGCAACCCAGCGATGTCTCGAACCGTTCCTCGGGGCCGAACACCTGCTCTCGCACCGTCGAGTGGAGCCCATCGGCCCCGACGAGCAAATCCGCAGCTTCTCGCACTCCGTTGGTGAGCGTGATGATGACGCCATCATCCTCTTGTTCGACGGCGTCGACGGACACCCCGAAGTGGGTCTCCACCCCATCGCAAGCACGCAAGATGGCCGCCGCGAGATCAGCGCGCGCCAGGCTGATGAACCTACCCCGCAGCTGCCTGCGGAGCGGAGTGACGTCCATCCCAGCCTCCTCCCGCCCGTTCGCGTCGACCATGCTCAACCGCTGCATCAGGTAGCCGTGGTCGATCAACGTGGGAAGAATTCCCATCCGCTCAGCCAGGTGATAGCCCAGGCCCCAAAAGTCGATAACGTATCCGCCGGTGCGCGCCGCCGGCGCCTTCTCGAACAAAATTGGCTCGTGGCCTAACCGACGCAGCCAATAGGCCAGCGTCGGCCCACCGATACCTGCGCCAATGATTGCAACTCTCATTGAGTCTACCTCCCCTCAATTGACGAACCCGGTTTGCATCGCATTTCTTCCGCGTTGCAATCGACGGACCGATCGACGTGGAGTTGGCAGCCAATACGGATCACGAACGTCGTAAGGCGCGGTGCCTACTCACCAGAACCGTTGCCCTGCGATTCGAGCCGCGTGAGGAGACCAAGATGCGCTCGCGTCACGCTTGCCTCGTTGATCACGCCCACGATCCGCCCGTCCGGCCCGAGGACCGCCAGCTGCCGCTGCTCGCTCGTGAGGAAGAGCTCTGCGACTTTTCGCAGATCGTCCGACGGCGCGACGGTGGCAGCGGGTTGCATCAGGTCAGCGGCGACCGTCAGCGGGTGAAGTCCTTCCTCCGACGCGACGAAGCGGACAGCAGAGGCGCCCACGATCCCGAGCAAGGTCCCGGATGCTGTCAGAACCGGGAACGAGCTCTGGTCGGGGGAGTCTGTCAGTGCGCGAGACATCGCGGCGATCGGCGTGCTCGGTTCGAACGTCGCGTGGCCGGCGGGCGCGGTCATCACGTCGCGAGCATGCAACGAGCTCAGGACCTCGAGCGATGCCGTCGGGCGGTGAACGGGCGAGTCGGCGTGGGTCGGAACCTGCGCGTGGTAGAGGGACCGCCGGCGAAGCGCCACGAAGGCGATGCCCTCGGCCAGCATCAGCGGCACGAGCAGGTCATAGCTGCCCGCCATCTCGCTCACCATGATGAGGGAGCTGATCGGCACGTGAGCCAGCCCGCCGTAGAAGGTTCCCATCCCGACGAGAGCGAATGCGCCGGGGTCGATGCTTGGATCGTGGAGGAGCACTGCCGCCGCCCGTCCGAATGCACCGCCGAAGAGGCCACCGAGCACCAGCGAGGGACCGAAGTCACCGGCGCTGCCACCGGTACCGATGGTGAGCGAGGTCGCGACCAGTTTGGCGCCGCACAACAAGAGGAGCAGCTCGGCGCCTCGCCACCCCCCAGGGAGCCAATCCGCGCCGGTGATGGCGACCTGTGCCGCTCCGTAGCCGCCTCCCAGAATGCCGAGCGCGCGGCCCGGGCTACCGACGCGGCCACCGACGAAGACGATCAGGGGAACCGCCAAGAGTCCGAGAGCCAGACCGCCAGCCGCGGGTCGTGCCCAAACAGGAAGAGGCAACCGCGCCGACAGCCGCTGGACAGCCCGCAGCGTTCGCTCGAAGGTTGCCGCCACCGCCGCGATGAACACCGCGAGCAACGCATAGAGCGGCAGGTGTTTGGGGATGAAGTCATAGTGCGGGGCGCGGGCGAATAGCGTCGACTGGCCGAAGATCGAGAACACCACCGAGTAAGAGATCACGCTGGCGAGAATGGCGGGGACCAGCGCCTCGGCTTCGAAGTCGTCTCGGTAGAGGACCTCGGTTGCTAGCAGCGCGGCGCCAAGCGGCGTGCGGAACACGGCCGCCATCCCGGCTGCCACGCCGGCCAGCATCAGGATCCGTCGCTCGCGCGCGGTGACGCCAAACCCGGCACCGACCGTCGAACCGAGCGCGCCGCCGATCTGCATCGTTGGGCCCTCGCGGCCACCCGAGCCGCCGCTTCCGAGCGTCAGAATCGACGCGAGCGCCTTGACCCAAATCACGCGCCGGCGGACCACGCCGCCCTGGTGGTGGAACGCATGAATCATCGCGTCGCCACCTCCGCCGCGCGCCTCGGGTGCGAGCTGGCAAAGGAGACCCGCGAGCAGCGCTCCTGCCGCCGGCAGGATTATCACGATGAACGGATTCAGGACGAGCTGGCCGCTCTCGCTGAAGATCTTCTCGCCATGGGCCCGCAAGGGCGCATAGCCGGCGAGCCGCTCGAGCAGGAACGACTGCGTGTATTCGAGGCCGGCGAAGAACGCGGCGCCGATCAAGCCCGCCGAGAGACCGACCACCGCTGCGTGGAGCAAGGTCCGCCCCAGGATTCGCAGGTCCAGCTGTGGCGAGACGCCCCCGAGCGCGGCGCCGACCGGGATCACGCCGAGGAATCGGCCTGAGGTCAGGCGCACGCGCGCGCGGCGCGCCGCGGCTCTCAGCCTGGCGAACGAGGCGCGCGGTCTCCAGGACCGGCGCGGGGCTTCGGACTTCACGGCGGGCGGGACGGGGTCGGTACTGTCGGGATCGGCCATTCGCTGGAGGCCCCTGGAGCACCTCTTGGGCCAGTGTTCGCCGATTCGAGCACGGACCGCAACGTGTATCGGGGTGCCGTTCTGAAATAGACCGCTCGCCGTCCTCGGTGGAAACTTTTGTACCAGCACCGTCCTTCGGAATGCCTTGGCGAGCGGGCATCCTGGGGTACGAGTCCTGCAACCTGGACATCCGTGCGCGCACGCCCCCGCAGAGTCGACACGCCGCGAGTCTTTCCGTCGGTCCTGCTGGTGGCAATCCTCCTATCGACGACGACGGCATGCCAGGGCCCGGGCGAGGTGCGCTTCGATCGCGACAGCTGTTTCATCGATGGCCATCAGGCGAACCTGCCCCAGGTCGAGGAACGCGAGGCGCTGGTCGGGCACCGCATCGCGGCCCGGCAGCCGTGGTTGGTCGCGATCACCATCGTCGTCGTGTCCCTGGCGGGGATCAGCTACGTGGAGCGACTGGTGCTGCTGTTTTCTGCAAGCCGCAGCTCGAGGACCGTCGGCGATCGAATCAAGGCGTTGATCGATCGCTATCGCGCGCACCCGATCCGATATTTCTCTCTCGTCGGTGGCACTATCGGTCTGCTGCTGCTGGCCGGCACGCTGTACATCTACCTCGACGCTGACAAGCGCTCTAGCGAGCGAGCGCTCGCCACCCTGCAGTTCTGCCACCTGGCGCTGAGAACCGGAGAAGAGAAGCGAGCCCTCGACGATCAACGCGGGAATCTCGCTTCGATTCACGAAACCGCCGGCGAGATCCGCCAGCTCATCGACAAGCTGCCCCCGGCGGAACAGGCGAAAGCCGAGGAGATCGTCGGGCACATGGACGACGCCGTCAGGCGAGAGGGACGGTTGTTTGCCGATCACTTTCAGAGGTCCGAGGACACGGCACAGGCGATCCGGAGCGGAACGGAATCGATCGCGCGCGATCTCACCGGACTCGAAGGCCAGATCGGGGGACTCAAGGAGCTGCCCGGCAGCGTCAAGGCCGTCGGCGACGCGATCCAGCGCCTCGAAGCGCGCGCGACGGCGGGTGATCAGCGCGTGGTCGACGTCGCGAGCGCTCTCTCGGTGGTGCAGAAGTCGGTCGAAGCTCTGGCGAGTCGCCCCGCGCCGTCGTGCCCTGCCTGTGTGTGCGGTCACCCTCTCCTCACCTCGACCGCAGGCCACCCCGACGGTTCGGCGGGATCACCCAGCGACACCCCGACCCCGCTATCTCCTTCCGCCGTCATGACCAAGAACTGAACCGCGCCATTTGCAGGCGCGGATCTTGCGTTTCGCGCACCCCGTGCCGGGACCGCCGACGAAAGAACGCCCTGCATCGTGGCTGGCCGACGTCTACCCGAGGAGGCGCTGTCGCACTTTCATCCGCGGCTTCGGGCTGGTTGGGTGAATTTCGACCGGGTGCCTGGCTGCTGCTCGGCCTCGCTCTCCTCGTCAGCCCTCCCGCTCGAGCCGATGTCGGCGACCCAAACTTCTACGCGGCGTCGCTCGACACCGACGTCACCTACGACAGCGCGCTCGCCGAAACCTACGATGACGGCTACGGGCCGCACGCCTATGCGCAGTTCGAAACCGCCCTGGCGCCTCATGGAGCCTGGGTTGACGAGCCGGCGCTCGGGCGGGTCTGGGTCCCTGCGGTAGGCCGAAGTCGGCGCTGACTTCGTGCCTTACTGGACCAACGGGCGTTGGGTCTTCACCGAGTACGGCTGGACCTGGGAGTCAGGCTGGGAGTGGGGATGGGCGCCGTTTCACTACGGCCGCTGGGCCATGGTCGGGGGGCGCGGGTGGTGCTGGGTTCCCGGTACGCTCTGGGGACCGGCGTGGGTCGCCTGGCGGGCGGGTCGGATCAATGTCGGCTGGGCGCCCCTGCCGCCGCGGGGAATGAACCTCGGACGCCCGGTTGGCACTCGCTCCCCCTGGCGCTTCGCCCGCGCCGCGACCCTGGGGACGCCGGACCTCGAACCAGTTCCGCTGAGAAAGATCCCCGGCCTGTTCGGGCGCACCGCCGCCGTCTCGACCGCGCGCGCGATCTCGATCGGTCGCCTCACGGTACGGTTCAACGCCGGCCCGATAGGATCAAAGTGCTGCGGCGATCGCACGCCCCCTCGCCTCCCCTTCGCCGAGCTCGCGCCGAACGCTGTGCCCCGCTTGGGCATCAAGGCTCGCCAGGGCGCACCGCTGCCGTCGCGTCCGTGGGTTGCCGCCGGCGCCCGCGAGCAGACGCCGATCCACCGCTGGCCCGGACCTCATGATTCCTGACAGCGCCCGCACGATAGCTTCGATCGGGGCGATGGTCGTCATCGGGGCGGGTTGCGCGTCACCAATACCCACGGCCAGGGCCGCGACCATAGTTCATCCCACCGAGGGGGAGCCGGAGTTCACGCTCGTGGCGTTACCCGACACGCAGTACTACGCAGCCGCCCATCCGGAGGTCTTCCGCGCCCAGACGCAGTGGATCGTCGGGAAGCGGAAGAGCGAAGAGATCGCGTTGGTGGTCCACGAGGGTGACATCGTGGATGCGAACGAGCCGCGTCAGTGGACCAATGCCTGGGAGAGTCTCCGTCTCCTCGACGGCGTCGTGCCGTACATTCTGAGCACCGGAAACCATGACTACGCGCGGAAGGGCGCCCGACTGACTCGCGACAGCCTGATCGACACCTACTTTCCCGAGCTCCCTCGCGCGCGGGCCACGCGGCTCGAGGGAACGTTCGAACCTTGGCACATCGAAAACAGCTTTCAGATTCTCGATATCCCCGGCGGACCCTGGCTGATCCTGTCGCTGGAGTTCGGGCCACGCGACGCCGTCCTGACCTGGGCCGACCGGATCTTGCGCCAGCACGAATCGGTCCCTGCGATCGTGGTGACCCACGCCTATCTGCGGGCGGACAACGCCCGCTACGACTACACGATTGAGCGAGCCGGATGGAACCCGCATCGTTACCTGGACGACCACGCGAGCGGATCCGTCAACGACGGTGAGGAGATCTGGCGCAAGCTGGTGGTCAAGAATCACAACATCCTCTTCGTACTCTGCGGCCACGAGCTGGGCGACGGCGTGGGACGGCTGACGAGCATCCGGCCGGATGGATCCCGGGTTCACCAGATCCTCGCGAACTACCAGATGGGTGCGCTTGGCGGCGGCGGGTATCTACGCCTCATGCGCTTCTCGCCCGCGAGGCGCCGGGTCGAGGTGCGGACTTACTCGCCCTTCCTCGATCGCTTCAAGACCGATCCCGACAACGCCTTCGAGCTCGACTACTAGCGCCGCAGTCGGCGCCCTCACCTCAGCATCGGGAGAAGAAGCTCGAAGACCGCGCCCGAACCTTCGGCAGATCGGCCGATTGCGCGCGGCGATTCGGCCGCCGTGCTCCACGGCGATGTTCTGGCTGATCGCTAGGCCCAGTCCGTGGCCGTTTGGCTTGGTCGTGAAGAAGGGATGGAACAGCATTCGTTCGTCGTTGGGCGCGATCCCGGCGCCATGGTCGGCGACCGAGATCGCGACCTCGTCGCGCCCCAGGACCACGCGCCGGGTCGCCGCGAGCTCGACCACGCCGCCTTCGGGCATGGTCTGGGCTGCGTTCGCCAGCAGGTTCGAGATAGCCTGACAGACGAGTAGCGGGTCAACCTCTAGCGGAGGCAGATACTCCTCCTCGGAGCGCAGCCAAAGTGATCCGATTTCGTTCGAGGACCTCTCGCGCGGCAGCGACTGCGGCGTCGAGCAACTCGCCGACCGCTGTGACCTCGACGCGCGGCGACAGCGGACGCGCAAAGTTGAGCAGTCGCCCCAGCAAAGCCTCCACCCGCGCGATCTCTCCGCTGAGCGCGCGGGCGGTCTCGGCCGCCCGATCGGGATCGTTCGGGTGCGACCGCGCAAGGAGTTGCACCGCCGCTTTCATTCCGGCCAGCGGATTCAACACTTCGTGGGCCAGCTTGGCGGCGAGCTCACCGATGGCAGACAGCTTCTCACTCTGGATCAGGCGGCGGCGGTGCTCCGCGAGCGCGGCGTCGGTCTCCTCCAGCTTTTCGATCAGGGCCGCCACCTGCTCCCCCAGGCCATCGAATTCTCCCTTCTCGGATCTCACCTGAATGCGCGTGCGCTCAGCCGCCGACTCGACCTGGACCTGGAGCTCGTAGATCGGCTTGGTGATCCGCCGCGCCCAAAGGAAACCGACCAGCAGGCTGGCGGCCGCACCGGCGAGCGCCGTGCCGACCAGCACCCGGGCGAGACGGCGCAAAGAGGCCTCGGAGCTCGCCAGCGCGCTCTCGGCGTGCTGGCGCTCCCGCCATCCGAACTCACGAAAGGCGGCGAGGATCCGATCGAGCCGCTCCTGATTCTGAGTCAGCACCTTCGTAGCCTCGGCCTCATCGCCGGCGTCGAATAGCCGCACGGAGCGCGCGCGAGTGGAATGGTAGTCCTCGTACTCCCGCGACACCGTAGCCAAGAGTTGGCGCGCGTCATCGGTCGTCACCGAGGCGCGCGTGCGTTGCAGCCACTGTTCGAACGCCGGCCGGCTGACCTCGAGTTGCTCGAGCCACCGCCGGTCACGGGTCAACATGTACTCGGCCGCGAAGCCCTTCTGGTAGAGCAGCGCCGAGAAGGCGCCGGCCTCGTCGATGAGCGACAGCTCTCGACTCACCGCCGAGCGCGTGTCGCGGGACAGGTTGCCCAGCGACACCAACCCGACGGCGCACACGACGCCGACCGCCGCCACGGTTCCCAGCGAAGCCAGAGCCAGCCTAGTCGGCAGCCGCGATGCGGATCGTTTCATACCCGCAAGTATGTGCTGCCTCCCGCGGCCCGTCGCTCCCCCCAATGACTCAACGAACGATGAAGTCGTCGCGTCGGTTCTGAGCGTGAGCCTGCTCATCGTGACCGACGACCTTGGGGCGCTGCGATCCGTAGCTGATGGTCTTGATTCGCGCGGGAGCGACGCCCAGCTTGGTCAGGTAGTCCTTGGCCTGAATCGCGCGGTGTTCGCCCAGAGCGAGATTGTACTCGACCGTCCCCAGCTCGTCGCAGTTGCCTTCGATGACAACGGTGGCCTTGCGAGACTGGGCCACGCTGGCGACGTTCTGCAGGACTGGGCGGGCTTCATCGCGTATTAACGCCGAGTCGAAGTCGAAGAAGACGGCAAGCTCCTTATTGCCCTTGCCGGTGTCCGCAGCCGGCGCTGGAGGGAGTGCATGCCGGACGGCCGACGCTGGCGGCGGCGCCACAGCGAGCGCCTGCGTCGAGACGGCTGCGGTCTTGGGCGGCTGCTGGTGTGAACATCCACCCGCGACCCCAATGATGAGCAGAGCAGGGAACAGGCGATGAGCGATCATGGGTCGGACTCCTTTTCGTCCACAGGGTTGAACTCGATGAAGGACCAAAATCGACTGCGAAGTTTGCGCAGGCTCTCGAAGGGGTTGGGGGCGGCGCGCTCGATGAGGTAGCGCAGCTTGCCGAGCAGACTGGCCGACGCGGAGAACGCCCCGGTCAGAGGCGGCGCTTGGAGAGACGCGCCATCGGGTCCGCAGACCACGAGTGCCACGACCACCACCTGGCGGTTGTCGGCCAGAGGATGAAAGCGGGCGAGAAGGACCCCGGTTTCAATGGCATGGGCGTCGGGTGACAAGGAATCTCTCCGTACCTTGACGACTGCATCGCCCGGACCAACTTGTCTCGCCTTACGCGCACGACCACAGCCCTAGGTCACGACGCCTTGGCTGGTAAGAAATCACTCGTCAAGCAACGCGCCCGCATGATTCTTATCCGGCCGGCGCACACGTGATCGCTGATCGGAGATTTCGATTTCCACGATACCGAACCGCGTTCCAACACCGACGTTTGGAT
Organism: uncultured Pseudomonadota bacterium; assembly: GCA_963711305.1. Classification (GTDB taxonomy): domain Bacteria; phylum Myxococcota_A; class Polyangia; order Fen-1088; family Fen-1088; genus DASRQZ01. Next base: position 422,222 of record CAVQDT010000008.1, on the reverse strand, counting down.
CGGCTCTTGCGTTCTCTTACGGCATGGTCTCTCTCAGAGTTGCCGAAGTTCTCAAGCGGATCCGGTCACGCGCCCAGGGGTGGGCTTTCACAATCGCCACCGTAGGCATCGTCGGCGGCTGCAGCCACGGACAGCTGGTGCCCGCCGCTTCCGCCCACGTGATTCCCGGAGCACCTACAGCTGCCTTCGACGAGAGGGAGGGGGTTCGCGTGTCGGTCAACGGCGACGCCTGGAGAGGCCCTCCGGACGACCTGGCGAAGCGCCTCACGCCAGTGAAGGTCCGCCTGATCAACCACAGCGGCAAGGCGGTCCAGATCCTTTATGAGCGATTCACCCTGCGGGGAGCCAGTGGCCGGACATACCGGCCGCTGCCGGTGGTGCCACTGGACCACGATGGCGCGCGTGCGCCGCGCCTCTTGCCGATCTTCGCTGACGCGAACTTCTTCGTGGGGCCACGCTATCGGGACGTCTACCCTTCGCTCGACTCGTGGTCCGAGGCGCTACAGCGCGACGAGGCGTTCTACCAGCACCAGTACCAACTTTGGAGCGACGGCCTTCCCACCACGCAGATGCAGCGATCCGCCCTGCCGGAGGGCGTGCTCGGTGACGGCGGGGAAATGTCGGGCTACCTCTACTTCGAGAACGCGACCAGTAGCGAGGACCGATTGAAGTTCAAGGCCGAGCTCGACGAGGGACACGGAGGTGACGTCGTGGCGACGATCGAGCTGCCGTTTCGCGTCGAGTGAGCACGCCGGAGCTCTGGACCGCGCGGGGGGGACCGTCGGACGACGAGCGAGCGGCCGTCCTTGCGCTGGTACGCCGCCATGGATGGAACGCGACCTCCTTCCAAGTTCTCGAGCCCGGGTATCGCTATTTCTTCGTCGGTAACGACGCTTGCGTCGCCTACGTCGACACCGGGAAGGCCTGGGTGGCGGCCGGCGCACCGCTCGCCCACGACGGCCGTATGGTGGTGGTGACCGCTGCATTCGTCGCGGCTGCGCGTGCGGCTGGTCGGCGCGCGTGCCTGTTCGCGACGGAGGAACGTTTCACGTCGCTGGTCGCTCTGCCCTCTGTTCCGGTCGGTGAACAGCCGGTCTGGGACCCGGCCAGTTGGCCAGCTACTCTCGCGCGCAGCCGTCACCTGCGCGAGCAGCTTCGCCGCGCGCGCGCAAAGGGCGTGTGTGTGCGCGCTGTCCCTGTCCAGGAAGCGATGGCGGCAGACACGTCGATCCGCGCTGCGGTATCGGAACTGGTGGGCCGCTGGTTGCAATCGCGCGAGCTCGCACCCATGGGCTTCCTGGTCCAGGCGGAACCGTTCACACTGCTGCCCGGTCACCACCTTTTCTTGGCCGAACGCGACCACCAAGTGATCGCGCTTCTCTCGATAGCGCCAATCTACGCCCGGAACGGTTGGCTGTTTCAGCATCTCGTTCGCGCACCGAACGCGCCCAACGGAACCACCGAGACCTTGGTCGACCGCGCGATGCGCTTCGCTTCGCGCGACGGAGCGGCGCTGGTGACACTCGGTCTTGCGCCGCTCGCCGGCGACGTCCCGCGGCCGCTCCGCTTCGCCCGCCGGGCCGGTCGCGCGCTGTTCGATTTCGAGGGGCTGCGCTCGTTCAAAGCCAAGTTGCATCCGGCGCGCTGGGATCGGGTGTTCCTCACATTCCCCCCGGATGTGACCGCGGCGCGCGCGCTCGGCGACGCTCTGACGGCATTCGCCCGCGGTGGGCTCCTTCGATTCGGATTGCGCACGCTGCTCCGTGGCCCGACGATCGTCGTTCGTCTCCTGGCGGTCTTCCTCGTCCCGTGGACCATCCTCCTTGCGAGCGCGGATTCCCAGATCTGGTTTCCCGATCCGATCGTCAAGTGGGCGTGGGTCGCCTTCGACGTCTGTCTCGCTATTGGGCTCTACTCTCTGCAACGCCGCTGGCGCATTTCGCTGGCGCGCGCGCTCACGGCCGCTGTGGCAACAGACGTGGGCTTGACCGTCATCGAGGCTTTCGCCTGGAACGCGTCACGAGCCAAGGGCGGCGCGCGCGCCGTGGTAGCGCTTGCGGTCGCGGCGCCCCTGGTCGCTTTGGCCGCCCTCTGGCGCGCGGCGGCCCGGCGACGAGGTACCAGCCCCCTGAGGGAGCTTTGATTGTCTGGAAGTACCCTTCGCGCCGAGCAGGGACTCAGCGAGCGCGCGTAGAACCTCTCGGGCGCTATTCAGTTTCGTCGTGGGGATCCGCTTCAGCGCACGCTCTACTGCAGACTCCACCGTCCCCTCGGTCGCCACGTCCAACCGTCTCCCATCCGCGGTCAACGCCAGTTGGGCCCGCCGGCTGTCCCGCGGGTCGGATCGCCGGTCGATGAGATCGCGGTCCGTGAGCCGGGCCAGCACACCTGACAGCGTGCTCGGATCGACGTGAAGCAGTCCCGCGAGCTGGCCGGCGGACAGGCCCGGAAAGCGACCGAGAATCCGGATGACCAGCCGCTGAAGACCAGTGACGCCGACAAGAGCCTCGGTCCGCTTGGACGCGATCTGCAGCCCATGGTCAATCTCCCAGATGAGCCGAAGAAACTCCAGCGTCTCGCCGAGGTCAAGCGGCGCGGAACTCTCGTCGCCGCGGTACTGGCGCCTTTTCGTCATGCTTGCCTCTCATTGCGGGTCTCGTCGACCTCTGACAGTCCAAGAGAGCACTGAGGAACAGATCGATCTCTCGTTGGTCACGAACATAGTACGCCGCGCCGGTCTTGCGGCTGCGGCCCACTCGGATCGCGAGAAGCGGCCAAGCGGGGCGGTAGCCAAATACATCTTCGTCGGTCTGATCGTCGCCGACGTAGATCGCGGTGTCGCAGCCGGCTCGCCGAAGCAGGTTCTCGAGCGCAAGGCCTTTGTGGGGCGCCCCTTCCGGCAGGACGTTCACCACGTCCTTTCCCCCGATCACTCTCGCTGACGGAAGCTCGCCGACAGCGTCCCAGATGGCGGCCATCGCCTGTCTCTTCTGCGTCGCACGCCGGTAGTGGATACTCAGTGACAAGCGTTTGTCCTCGATGCGGATACCGGCGTGGTCCGCCAGACGCAACGACAATTGCCCTCGCCATCGCTGCACCGCGAGCTGCGCCGATCTGCTATCGGCTCCTGGTTCCATCCCATGGTTTCCGATCACCGCAAACATCCGAACGGAACCAAGGTAACGGCTGACATCTCTCCGCGCTCGCCCGGAGATGACGGCGCAGCGGAACCGTTGGCACAGCTTGCCGAGGAGCGCGCGCGTGCGTGCACGCATGGGCGCCTGCCCAGGATCGTCGACGATGGGAGCCAGGGTGCCGTCGTAGTCAAAGGCCAGCAGGACTCTGGACGAGCCATATTGCCGCAGGATCTCTCTGTTGCACGCCGCTAGTATCGCCCGCATCACGCCGTCCGCTCACGCGGCAACCGGGCGCTCAGCCCACCGGTCAGGCGTCCCGTCAGCCGATCGCGACGGCGCAGACGAGAGGCGTCGGCTAGCATGCGGCCTGCCCAACGGTAAACGTTGAACTCCGATACGAAGGATCTCATGGCGCGCATCCGATCCCGTTGCTCTTCGACGGGCATATCCAGCGCTGCGGCGAGCGCCGCGCTGGCTTCGTCCAGGTCGTAGGGATTCACGATCAGCGCCTCGGTCAGCTCGCGCGCCGCGCCGGTGAAGCGACTCAGCACCAGAACGCCCTGCTCGTCGTCGCGCGCGGCGACGTACTCCTTGGCGACCAAGTTCATTCCGTCGTGCAGGCTGCTCACGTAACACAAGCACGCGGCCCGCAGAAAGCGAAAGACGGTGGGGGGTTCGTGGTGAGCGCGGAGAAACACGATGGGGCGGTAACGTCCTTCAGCGAAGCGGTCGTTGATGCGCGCGGCGACGCGTTCGACAGTTTCATTCAACACGCGATAGTGCTCGATGGCGGTGCGGCTGGGCGCCGCCAGCTGAACGAACGTAAACTTGCCGCGCAGGGACGGCGCCCGCTCCAGGAGCTGCTCGACGGCGAGGAATCGCTCCTCGACCCCCTTCGTGTAGTCGAGCCGATCGACGCCGACTCCGATACGGGTCCCGCGAGGCAAGTCGAGCTCGGCCACGACGCTGGCGTGGCATTCGTCGATCGGCGGACTGCTGGCCATCCAGCGGCTCGGCCACTCGATCGATATCGGATACGGACGCACCAGCGTGGTGCGGCGGTGCTGTACGACGGCTGTCTGCTCCCGGTCGATGCGCGCCTCGAGAAAAGAGTCGACCGCGTCGAGGAAGTTATTGCAGTGCTGGCGCGTGTGGAAACCCAAGATCGAACTGCCCAGCAACCCCTCGAGGAGATCGTCGCGCCAGGGACAGATCGCCATCCTCTCCGCGTTCGGCCAGGGAATGTGCCAGAAGGTCAACACCGTCGCCCGCGGTAGGAGCTTTCGGATCATCTGCGGCGCCAGCGCGAAGTGATAGTCCTGCACCAGAATGATGGGGTCGTCCGAGTCGGCCTCCTCGCAGACCGCTTCGGCGAACCGGCGATTCACGGCCTGGTAGTGCTTCCAGTCGCTGGTTCGGAAGATCGGACGATGGTGCGCGATATGGCACAGCGGCCAGAGTCCCTCGTTCGAGAAGCCGTAGTAGTAACCCTGCTCTTCCTCCGCCGACAGCCACACGCGGCGAACCACGTAGGACTCCTCGCCGGGCGGCACCTTCACCCGACCGTTCCGGTCGGCGCTCTCGCGATCGGCGGAGCCGGCTCCGTGGGCCACCCAGACCCCCGAGCACGCGCGCATCACCGGCTCCAAGGCCGTGACCAGACCGCTTGCGGGGTGAAGGACCCGTATCGACCCATTCGCGGTCCGATCGTGGATATAGGGTTCCCGATTCGCGACGATGATGATCTTCTCGCCGTGAAGGTGACGGTGGAGGGTCTGCTTGAGGCGCTGGGCCGTCCAGGGGCCTCCTTTACTGTCGCTCTCCGCTTCGGCTCCAATTCGTTCGACCAAATCCCGCACGTCGCGCCAGATCGGCTGGAACTCCGGGGAATGCGGGCCTCCCCGGAGGAGCCCCCGAATCTCGGCGGTCCAGCTCCGCCACGAATATCGAGCCGTGACCACCCCGACAACCGACAGGATCGCCGCCAGGATTCCAAAGGCCCCCCACATGAACTGCTGCGCCTTGGCCTCGCGCAGCTCGATGAAGCTCAGGTCGTGGACCAAGGCGACGAAGCCCAGGACCACGTCGCCGTCGCTGATCGGGTTTGCGCTCACGAAGACGTTTCCCCCCGCTACCGCGGCGGTCGCGCGCCAGGGTCGCCACTCGGTCCCCACGGCAGCGTCCGGGTGTGGCCTCAGCTTGGCGCCAAGATCAGCACAGGAGAACTGCCCTGGATAGTCCGCCGTACCGGCCAGAAGCGAGAGGTCGGCGTTGCAGGCGGCCGCCGCCATGATGCGTTCGTCGTGGGTGATCTCCGCGAGCAAGTCGCCCATTCGCTGGTGATCGCCCGTGCGCCAGTAAGAGATCAGCGCGTGGCGTGCTCCTTTGATGGCCAGCTCCGCTCGGAGCGCCACGTCCCGCTCGTACCAGCCCCGTGTGGTGCGATTGATGGCCAAGAAGGCAATCCAGGTCAGCAGCGCCAGGCTGGCGAGCAGGATGGCCAGGATGCGGAGAGTGCGGGCCATTTGACAGAGGAGAGCACAGAATAGTTTGCATGCCAATCGTATCGGCGGCGAACCGAACGCCTGCGAATGGCTCCTTCCCTCGAAGTCTTCGTTCCCGATGCGCTGTGGCTGCGGGAGTACTTCGTGCGACTGGGCGGCGCCCGGTTCAACGCGCGCATGACGGTGATCAAGCTCCGGAGCGGCGAGATTCTCGTCCACTCCCCTTGCGCCTTCGACGATTCGCTCACCGCGGAGGTCGCCGCGCTGGGTCGGGTTGCGGCGATCATCGCCCCGGGCAACCTCCACTGGCTGCACGTTCGCTCCTGCCAGCAAGCGTTCCCCGACGCGGTGACCTATATTTGTCCCGGCGTCGAGAAGCGGGCCATGGGTCTCGCCTTCGAGTTTGTCCTCGGCGACGAGGCCCCGCTGCTCTGGGCCGACGAGTTGTCGCAGGTCGCGCTGCAGGGGACGCGCGTCATGCGCGAGGTCGCCTTCTTTCACCGCGCCAGCCGCACCCTCATCATCGTCGACCTTGTCGAGAACTTCACGCCGGCCACGCCCGGCACCAACTTGTTCCTCCGGATCGTTTTTCGCGCGCTCGGCATGTGGAACCGACCCAGCCCGGCCCCCGAGTACCGGTTCGCCTGGGGCGACAAGGCGCGAGTGCGCGAGGGCATGGCGCGCATCCTCGCATGGGACTTCGAGCGTGTGATCCTCTCGCACGGCGACATCATCACGCGCGACGCCAGGCAAATCGTCGCTCAGGCATGGCGGAAGATCCTCCGCTGATGCGACATCGAGACACTCGTCTTTCTCACAGCCGCTTGCGAGAGCGGTTCTTGTCCGCGATTCCGGCGATGATCAACAGGAAGGCGAGCAGCCGGATCAAATAGAGGTAGTGCTGGCTTTCGTGTTGCACGTTGACGAGAGCGCGCACGAGCCAATCCACGGCCAGAACGCCAAAGGCCGCAGAAAAGAACCCGAACAGACGATCCTTGCTCTCCTTCCAGAACTTGAGGAAGAAGACGGCAGCCGTGGCTGACAGCGCCGTCAGCAGGCCGAGGAAGAAGCGGTTCATGATCTCAGCACTGTCATCGTGACTCCCAAATAAGCCCGAACACGAGAGTTCCAAGGCCGAGCAACGACAGGATGGCGCGCAATGAGCTGAGGTCGGTCTCGGGGACGACGACCAGATCCAGGAAGACCACGACGTTGCTGAGCGCGAGCGCCACGAAGCAGATCGCGCTCCAGAACAGCAGTCGCATCCGCGTCCGACGATACGCTCGAACGAGGAGAACACCGCAGGTCGCGCTGGTGAGCGCGCATAAGATGTAAACCGCCTCAGCCATCAGACGGGCCCTTCTTGATCCGGAAGGCTTCGGCGAAGCTGCGAACCGCGTCGCCGCGCCGCGAGAAAATGATCGCAATGACCGCCGCCCGTCTCTCGTGGTAGAGCGCGGCCAATCGTTGGGTTCTCGACTCCAAGTCGCTGGTGCGGGGATGGAAGAGGTAGCCGTCCGCAGTCTGTGAGACGAGACCGCGGACGATCAGCACATCGAGCGAGCACTCCACGGCGAGGGGGGATGATCGCATTTCGTCGCTGATCTGCTGGACGGTTCGCGCCTTTCCGCCGCTCGACTGCAAGAGGAGGAGGATCTCCAAGGTGCCGACCGTATCGACGCATTCTCGAATGAACAGCGCGATATCTTGCGGAACGGCCGTCTCCAATCAGACCGCCACGGTAAGAGCGACGGGCCATTCGCAGTGCACAGAAATCATCCAGCTAGCCCCCTGCGCCGACACAATATTGACCGGTCCCTCCCGCCATCTCTCTGAGTGGAAGACAATGTCGGACGGCATCCCTCTTGCTTCGAATCCTCCATATGCAAGACCATGACGGTCTCCGATTGGGCCCACCTCGAGAGCGACCTGCGTCTCCCGAGCAGAACGCTCCGGGGCCGCGAGAGCGGGAAACGGTGCCCTCTCGACCGACGGCAACGCCGAGGTTGCCCCCCGAGGCGAGCCCTCCCGGTGATCGAGAAGCGGATGAGCGACGACGTACGCCTCCCCCCAGGTGGTGGCCGCCGCCGAACCCTTGAGCCGGCCCGCGCTCAGCTCGTGCAAGCGTTCCTCGGCAGCTTCTTGATCGTCCTCATCTCCCGTTGAGCGTGTGTCGCGGGAGCGGACTTCGGGTAGCGCTTGACCAGATCGCCCAGCAGAGATCGCGCGTCGGTACAGAACCGCAGCTCCACGAAAGCCATCGACAACTGCCACATGGCCTCTGGCACCTCCGCCGAGCGAGGGTAAAGGTCGAGTACCCTCTGAAATTCGGCCGCCGCCCTGGGGAACTGCCGCTCTAACGCGAAAGATCGGCCGACCTCGAGGTAGGCGCGGGGCGACCGAGGATCGTCCGGGAAGCGCCGAATGAAAGCGTGGAAGAATCGTCTCGCTTCCTCGCTCTGACCCGACGCCATTCGCTCCCCGGCCTGCTTCCAGAGCTGTTCTTCGTCTTCGGGAAGCGTCGGGATCACCCGGTCGGCGAGTCGCGCCTCTGATTGCTCGAGCGCGGCGACGCGGGCCTCCCATCGGATCAGGTCCGCTCGGTCCTGCTGTCCGTTCGTCTGGAGCGCCGTCGTCATTGCCTCGACCCTCTGTTGCAACGCACCGATGTCGGCTTCGGCTTTCTCTTCCTTGGCGCCGATGTCCGTGTCGTTCGCCGCTATCAGCGCCGAAGCTTGGTCCAGGACCTTTCGCAGCTCCCCGATTTGTCGTCGGTGTTCCTCGTCCCACCGGTCGATATCATCCAGACGCGCGCGTACCCCAGCCAGGTCGGCATGAGTCTTCTCGCCCTGGCGGACGGTCATGCAGCCGGGCGTCGCCAACATGATGAGCGCCGCCGCGGCGCCGCGTGTTCGTGCGCAGACCATCGGCGGCACGGAGATGCATCAGTCGTGCCCCTCGTCAGGGGGGCTGAAGTCAGGCGTCGCCGCCGCTTTCGCCGCTACCGTCGCCGCTACCGATCTTGCGCGCCAGAGTTTGCCGGGTGATGTCGAGATACTGCGCGGCCATGGTGCGATTCCCGCCGCACAGATCCAGTACCCGGCGGATGTGGGCCAGCTCGACCGTCTCCAGCGTGGGTATCGTCGCCGACGGCGTCGCGCCGCCCGCCATCGGCGAGGCCAACACCGCGGCGCCGATCTCCGGAGGAAGGTGGACGGCGCGCAGGACGTCGTCGTCATGAAGAAGCGCGGCGCGATTCATCACCGACCGCAGCTCTCGAACGTTGCCGGGCCACGCGTAGCCGCGCAGCAGGCGCAACGCCTCGTCGGCGATTCTCCCCCACCGGCGGCGGTACTGGCGGCTCGCGTCGGCGAGAAACTCTTCGGCCAGCGGCGCCACGTCGTCGGTCCTCTCGCGCAGGGGCGGCACCCGGAGAGCGAACGCACTCAACCGGTACCAGAGATCCTCACGGAAGGCCCGCGCCGCCACCATCTCTCGCAAGTCCCGATTGGTCGCCGCGACGATTCGGACATCGACTGTCCGGGTTGAAGTGGCCCCGACCCGTCGGAACGTTCGCTGCTCCAGGAAGGTCAGGAGCTTGGCCTGGGCCGCGGGACCGAGATCGCCGACCTCGTCGAGGAAGAGCGTCCCACCGTCGGCGACCTCGACCAGCCCGAGCTTTCGCTCGCGGGCGTCGGAAAATGCGCCGCGTTCGTGGCCGAACAGCTCGGACTCGATGAGCGCCTCGGGAATTGCGGAACAGTTGAGCTCGACCAGCGGTCCACCTTCGCGCCCGGAGCTTTCGTGAAAATGGCGCGTCAAGACCTGTTTGCCGGTTCCGGTCTCGCCGAGCAACAACAGCACCGGGACCGGGTTGGTGGCAACGATGGTGACCTCTCGAACGAGATCGCGCATCACGGTCGACTGGTAGATGAGGTGCGATCCGCTCCGTCGGCGATCCTGGTCGGAGAAGTACGCAACGCGCTGCTCGAGTGCGGTCGTCCGAGCGGCGTTGCGAACCGTCGCCACGACCTCCTCCAACTCGAACGGCTTCTTGATGAAGTCGTAGGCCCCGAGCTTCATGGCGCCGACCGCATGCTCGAACGAGCCGTGGGCGGAGATCACCACCACCTTGATCGAGGGGGCGACTTCCTTCATGCGTTTCAGAAGATCCAGACCGTTGCCGTCACCGAGAACCAAGTCGAGCAAGACGATGTCGGGGCGATCTCTCTCGAAGGCACGCCAGGCTTCGACGGCCGATTCGGCGGCGGTGACCGTGAAGCCTTCGTCGGCCAGGACGGCGTGGAGCGACTGACGGATCAAGACCTCGTCGTCGACGACCAGGACCTGGGGTCTCACGTCGATCTTTCCCTGAATCGGTCCGACCGCATGTTGTGACTATGACGGATGCGTCGACCCGGGAGGGTGCAAACTTCTGAGTCCGCCGCAGGGGTCATGGCGCTCAGTATTGTCCTGAGACTTCCAGCTTGTGTTGCATCCGCCCCATGAGCTCGCCAAAACCGCCTCGTCGCATCAGATACGCGAACTGATCACGGTAGGCGTCGACCAGGCTCACTTGGTCCACCAGGATGTCGCAGATCAGCCAACGGTCGCGGTTCTGCGTGAGCCGATATTCGATTCGCTCGGCCTCTCGGGCTGGCTGGGACAGCCATGCCGTCACCAGGACGGTGGCTGTCGGACCATTCACCGTCTCTGAATCCAATCGAAAATGGACGTCGGGACGGGTCACCGCCGAGACGAACGCGTGGTTCGTCAACGCGGAGAACGTCCGCAAGAACTCGCGCTGCTCTGCACTGGTCAATTTGTTCCATTCGGCGTCGAGCGCGCGGCGGGCGAGGCATTCCCTTCCGGACGGTTACCCAGGGCCGCTTGGACCGCCAACCGCGGCGTCGCCCACAGCTTGGCGGTTGCGCCGGTCTCGACGTTTCCGATGTTGAGACCTACCCCGGCCCATCCAGGGCGGTTCAGGAAATCAGGCGATGGAGCGGCGAGATCCGCCGCCAGCGATGAACGCTGGGGCCACAGGAGAGCAATGGCGAGCGTCGCCAGTACGAGATTCGTCTTGAAGGTGACCGACCTGTCCACGGGGCGTTATGAAACCCTGGCCAACCTTCGCCCTACTCGCGGGACTCATCGCTGCACGCGGAACGTGGCGGTGTACGAGTGCCTGTCGTACGGCCCCGACGGCGCGGTGAAGCGCGCGAGAAAGAAGGTGACACTTCACGGGACGGCGTTCGCCCACAAGCGCCAGGGCGCGGACGCCCTTCTCCTGACCAACGACCACGTGGCCAGCTGGCCCTTGGTCACTGATGCCCAGCACCCGGTGGAGGATGTCTCGCCCGGCTGCAAGAAGATCTCCGAGAGCTTGACCCTGGTCGACGACGAGCACGACAACTACGGCCACCACGACATCGCTGTGACACGCGTCGTGACCGACCCGGAGCTCGATGTCGCTATTCTGAAGACGCACGCCGATCTGCACATCATGCCGTGGAAGATCGGCTCCAAGCGCGGTCTCAAGGTCTACGACCGTGCCAGCCTGGACAGCGACGCGGCGGCCCAGGCTGCGCGACTGCTGGACGCCTTGCGCGCGGACGTCGCCGGACACCTGGCGTACGTTGGCCCTACCCGCGGCCCCGACCGCGCCGAAACCAATCCCGGTCGTCGAGGCACCCTCCCAGCTGGCCGCTGTCGGAGCTCGCCCGGGCAGTGCCGCGCTCCCACCGACAGGGCCTTCTTCAAAGCCGTGAGCACCGTCGCGGGACTCGTCGCGCGCGACTCTCCCACACAACCGCGACCTCAGAGATCGATCGTTAAAGGATCGACCGTTAGAAATGCACGGTGCGACGATTTGTGACGACGGGCTGTGCCCGGAGCCGCGGTCGGCATTCGCCGGCATTGAACGAGTACGGGCACGCATCATGCAGCCTATCCTGCCATCCACGACGGCGGCTCGGCCGTAACGGCCGCGCGCCGCCATCGGTGAATGTCAACGTCACTCGAAAGGAGAGTCGCAAATGAAGCGCACCCTGATCGCCTTGGTCTCCGCGGCATCGCTGAGCGTCTGCACCGCGGCCTTCGCGGCGGACGCGAGCAAGCCAGATTGCTCGGAGAAGCAGAAGGCGTACGAGACGGCGAATTCGGCAGTCAAGAGCGCGGGAATGCCCGACCTGGCGAGTTGCAACGACAAGAAGGGAAAAGAAAAAACCGACTGCGAGAAGCCGCTCAAGGACAAAGCGAAGGCCGACGCGAAGGGGGCCAAGGACACGGCGAAGCAAGCCAAGATGGCGCTGGACTGCTGCAAGAACCCGAAGAAGAAGGGTTGCACGCCGTAGCGTCGAGCGGTAGCTGGGCTCGTGCGCCGCCGCACGCCCGCCCAACATTACCGGAGCGACGAACCTCGGCCGGAAATAACAAACTGCGGGCGACGGTTTTGCATCTTCGGGAGAGATGACCGTCGTCGATCGTGCGCTTGTCACTTCCTTTACCGCTGTGGTGCTCGCATTCGTGGGCAGCACTGTTTACAGTGAATTTCGGGCAGCGAAGATCGAAGAAGATGCGCTGAACATTCAGGGCGGCGCTGCGCCGAGCATTCGACGTCTCGCGAACGCGCGCGCCGAGCTACGCCGCCTGCAGCTGCTGGTCCACCGCGCGCTGGACGAGGGGAGCCCAGCGGGTGCGCGCCTGGTCGAGATCGGCGCCGGTCGCTCGTTGCTCGACGGCGAGCTGGCCGAGTACCAGCGGCTTCCGATGTACCCGGGAGAGAACGAGGCTTGGCAGCGAATTCGGGCCGCGGTCGAGCGGCTCGACGCGGATCTCGGCGCGATCCTGGGTGGGCTCCAACGGGGCGAGGTGGTCGCGGCTCGCGCGCGTCAATTCGATCTGGACGCGGCGGCGGAAGTCGTCGCCGAGAGCCTGTCACGAGGAATCGACATCAACGTCGCCGCCGCCGCCACGGGGGCGGCGAACATCCGGATGACACGGCGACGCGGACTGTGGTGGGCGATCGGACTCGACGGCGCGGGGACGATCCTGGCCGGCTTCGCCGCGTTCCTTTCGGTACGCGCGGCCCGCGCGCACGCGAGAGCCACCCGGTCCTATCAGCGAGCGGCGGAAGAACGGGCCGCGGAGCTCGACAAGTTTGCCGGCCGTATGGCTCACGACGTGAGAACTCCACTGACTGCGCTCACGCTCACGCTGGGCGTGATCGAGCGCGCTGGCCTGGAAGACGAACGCGCTCGCCGAGCCCTGGGTCGCGCACAGGCCGCGCTCTCTCAGACCACGAAGATCATCGAGGGCCTGCTGGATTTCGCACGCTCGGGGGCGCGACCCGAAATGACCGCCGCAGTGTCCGTCCTCGACGTGGCGACCCAGGTCTCCACGGTGATGCAACCGCGGGCCGAGCAATGCGGCGCGGCGGTGATCCTTGGCGCGTGTTCGCACTCGACGGTCGCGTGCTCGGACGGTGCGCTGTCGAGCGTGCTTTCGAACCTGGTCGGCAATGCGCTGACCTACGTCGAGGGTGCGGCGGTGCGCAACGTGACCATCGACATCGTCGACCAGGGGCAGGAGGTGCTGACCCAGGTCAGCGACACGGGTCCGGGCCTCCCCCCCAATAGCAGCGTCGAGAGCCTCTTCGATCCGTACGTGCGCGGCACCAATGCGCGGGGCAAGGGGCTGGGGCTCGGTCTCGCAACGGTGAAGCGGATCGTGGAAGCTCACCGGGGGCGGGTCGGAGCGCGATCCACGCCGGGCGGCTGCACCTTCTGGTTCGCGCTGCCGCGCCAGCCCGAAGCCCACCTGCCCGCTTAACCCACCGCGAAACCTTCGGGGCGCGAATCACCGTATCTTCCGACGTTCGCCACGACCCGCACGATCATGGTGTGGCCGCCGCGGCCAACGCCCGGGCCGCGGCGATGTGCATCGTCGTTTCCGACTGCACGAAGGCGGTCACTTCCAGCGCTGACCAACCCGCGACGCGCAGGACACCGAGTCGGCACAAAACGAAAGCGGCGCCGGAAGTCCCGCCGCCGACGCCGCCGCGTCCGCTTCATTGGGACCGGCTACTTGCTCGGCGGATTGACCTTCCCGCCCTTGGCCGCACAGTCTTCCTTCGAGGTCTTGGTGATCCCCTGCCCCTTGCACCCGTTCTTGCCGGCGCAGGCGTTGCCAGCGCCGTGGCACGAGCTCTGGCCCTTGCACGAGTTGATCCCCGAGCAGGAGACCTCCTCACCGCCCTTTTTCGCGGAGGCGACGCCCGAGGCGCCCATCGCAAACATCCCGGCCACCGAAGCGGCGATCATTGCTCCCTTGATGTTCATGTCTCTTCTCCTGATTCGTCTTGGTTGAGGGCCGCCGAGGCCCGGTTCGTCTTCACCGGCTTCTACGCCGCTCGAAGTCCGGGGTTACAGAGCGAGCCGATTTTTCTTCCGGAGTAACCGCCGGCGACCGGTGGCCGATCACCCGCGCCGGCGGGGCGCCATTTGCTCATCGCTCCTTCGCGCGTCGGTTTCTGTTGGCGCAACTGTATCGACCGAGTATCTACCCTCGGTCATGGAAAGCCCGCACACTGCCGTCGCGCCACTCATCGTCGGCGTCCCTCTCGAATTCGTCTTGTTCGGCTTGGTCCTGACCGGGGTCGTCGTCTTCCACAAGCGGACGCTGGAAGTAGCCTGGGTCGGATTGGCGCTCATCGTGGCGGCGCGGCTCGCGTTCTCGCACTTCGATGTCGTCCACCACCTCGCCGATGAGTGGGCGAAGCTGGTCAACCTCTTCGGCTTGCTCGTGGGATTCGCTCTCGTCGCCGATCACTTCGAAGCCTCGCACCTGCCGGCGCTTTTGCCCCGCTTCTTGCCACGTGGCGCTCGCGGGTGCTTCACGCTACTGGCGCTCGTGTGGCTGCTCTCGGGTGTCCTCGACAACATCGCAGCCGCGATCGTGGGCGCAACGGTCGCCGCCGGCATCTTCGAGCGGCGGGTGCACCTCGGCTACCTCGCCGCAATTGTCGCGGCAGCCAACGCCGGGGGCGCCGGTAGCGTTCTTGGCGATACGACGACCACGATGATGTGGATCGACGGCGTGCGACCCGCTCGCGGTGCTGCCGGCGTACATCGGTTCAGCCACCGCGCTTGTGGTCTTCGGCACGGTCGCTTCCCTGCAACAGGCGAAGCATGCCCCCATTCAGGCGCGCTCCCTCGGCAACGTCGATGTCGACGGCCGACGCCTGGGCATCGTCGTGGCGGCGCTGGTGGTCGCGGTGTGCACGAACATGGTGACCAGCGCCATGTTGGGATCGCGGGCTGGCAGCTTCCCCTTCCTGGCGTCCGCGCTGTGGCTGGTGTTGATCGCGGGCGCGTTTCTGAGGCCGCTCAATTGGAAGCTGGTTCCGGGTGCGGTCCGGGGCAGCCTCTTCCTGATCGCGTTGGTGTTGTCCGCCTCGCTCATGCCCGTCGAGGCGCTCCCGAAGGCGTCATGGGGGACCACGCTCGTCTTGGGCATCGTGTCCTCGGTCTTCGACAACATCCCGCTGACCAAGATGGCGCTCGATCAGGGTGGCTACGACTCGGCGTTGCTCGCCTACTCGGTCGGCCTCGGCGGCTCGATGGTGTGGTTCGGATCTTCGGCTGGCGTCGCGGTATCTGGCCTCTTCCCAGAGGCCAGGTCGGTCACGAAGTGGCTCCGCCACGGATGGCATGTACCGGTGGCATTCATGATCGGCTACCTCGCGCTGTATGGGCTGCACGGCTGGAACCCCTGACAGACGGGTCGCGGCCGCCGCGTATTTAGCGGGACTGCCCCTCCGCTGCCAGTCTCGAATCGTTCCCCGCGCAAGCATCAGAAATCGCTGACGTTTCGCCTGTCGAGGGAACGATTGGTCGTTGTAACTCTTGGATTTACTTCAGGTTCACCCCGAAATGGCATTGAGGAGGCCGACGGTTCGATCCCGTTCAGCTCCACGTAAGCACTTCGGTTCTCTTTCAGTTCGCGTTGAAAGTACGGTTCGGGGAACGATTGGAGGGGCCTCCGCAGGTACTGAGGAGGCCTTCCATCACGACGCTTGCCGCCCTCCGGTGAGCACCGCCAGCGCGCGTTTCTGCTGCGCACCCGCCACCGCCTCGCGCTTCGGCCGTCGTCTTGAACGACGCGTGGCCGAGGTCGCCCGCATCCCCCATCACCAGCGCCGTCATTTCCCTGAACGGGAAAAGGACCGTATCTATTTCTGGCAGGCCACACGGACGCTCAAGGGTGCCGTCTCGTTATGACGCTGGCTAACCCGGCGTTGCAGCGGCCGAACGCGTAGGTCGCTTCGCTCCCTCTCGCGCTCTCCGCTGAACGCCAGTATCGTTGGACAGATCAGGGCAGCAGGATGTATTCGTCGAGACCCATATCGTCAGTCACCGTGTCATCGGTACTCGCTGCAGGGTTGATGATCCCAACGGGAGTGTCGGCTGCACCTTCGAAGACGATTGTTGTCCTGGGAACTGTTACCGAGATCTTCCAGACCAACGCTCCTCCACCGTCGAGGAAGGACTGGGCCGTCACGATTCGGGTAGAGAAGGTCAAGACCGGCAACTGCGAGGAGCCCACATTCACGTTCGCCATCCACAGTCCGGCCCGAGCCGGCCTGAAGATAGGCCACCGGTACACGATCGAGGCAACTTGGAATGGGCACGAGTACACCGTCAAGGAAACCAGGCCAATCAAAGAAGAAGGTACCGGGCCGTGACGTGTGACTGCCGAACCAGCCGTTGCAGTCGCACAGGGCCGCCGCGCGGGCGTTCGGGTGTCGTGAGGGTGGTTCGGCGGCGTCCCTGCCGCTGAACGGCAGTATCGTTGGACGGACGAGCGTGGTCTTCGGATGTAAGGCGCCCTGGTTGGCATTCGTGCTGCTGCTCGGCTGCGCGACATCATCAAGCTCCGCCTCGGGTGGCACTGGCGTGGGCCGGCACGACGCGCAGTCATTGCTCGAATCACTTCGCGATCGTCGACTCGAGGTCGTCCAGGCGAAGCCAGACCAGCACATCGATCGCGGATTTGATCTCGACCTCACATCTTTGGTCGGGGTGAACGGGAATCAGATCTTGTCGGTGCTCGGGCAGCCCCAGTCGTGCGGAACTGAGCCCCCCGTGAAGGGCGCCTGCCGGACCGACGTATGGGAGTACGTGATGTACCACTTGCCCGACGAGAGTCTCGGCGGTGGAACCGTGCTCCTTCTCAGATTCGATGACCGCGGTCAGTGTAACCTAGCGACTTGGAGCGGACGAAAGTAGGCGCCGTCCAACAAGGCGTTGCAGCGGACGGACGCGTCGGTCGCGGCGCTCCCTCTCGCGTCCGCCGCTGAACGCCAGGATCGTTGGACAGACTTGCATGGCGACGCAGTTCCGACAGCTGAATGACGGCTGGAATGCCGAGCCGAACGCTCCGGACCCGACCGTGCAGATCGATGGTCGCGACGTCGTGCCAACGTCTTTTGGCCAATTCCTTCCAGTTCCCACGCTTCGCCGAGGATCAGCGCCTCCGTCTCTGTGTCCTCGAGGAGTGATCTGTCCAACCCGTGTTGCAGCGGACGGCGCTTGCGCGCCGCCGCTGAACACGCGATCGTTCGGCAGACAGGAGATAGCGGGTGAGCCCGGTGGACCGTCTCTTCAAACATTCCGTGAGCCAGCCGGATCTCGTCGGCTGCTGGCAGCTCGTACCGTCTTCCGGCGAACCTGCAGACCCCGCCGAGGCGGACTTCCGGGCGGACGGCCGACTCTACTACTCGGTGCTCGCAGGCGACCGCTGGCAGATTATGAAGCTCGTATTCGAGGTCAATGGTGACGCGCTGGTCACGAATCAGCCCTCGTCGCCCCGAAAGGAAGAGACTAGGTTTCGGCTCGAGGAAGATGGAAGGTTGATGTTGGAGTTCGGAGGTCAGAAGAGCTGGTACCGACGCGGACCGAAGGTGGCACCAGAACCATGAGCAGCCCGGAGCTGCCGAACCGGGCATTGCAGCGGCCGACCAGCTTCCTTGCTTCGCTCGGGCGGCTGCTCGCCGCTGAATGCCAGATCGTTATCCAGACAGAGGTGCAGGCTTCGATGGCATCACTCAAGACGTTTAGGATCGACGATGACCTGGCTGGTGCCTCCGCCGGGGCCATCGAGGTCACGGTTACGATGGAAGACGGCGCCTCGCGCTGGTGCTACTTCATGACGCCCTCGGCGCTCGCCGCGGCAGGGGACTGGGTTCCCGGCACCCAGGTGAGGTACCTTATGGCGCCCCGCACATGATCGTAGTCTCTGAGGTCAACTCGGATATCGTCGCTCGCGTCCTCGGACACCTCGGAGAGCGGCCAGCTGATTTCCTGCACTCGTGCAATCGAAGGAGCCGCACAACATTATGCCGATCCACGAGGGTCGGTGGTAAGGAGTGGCTATGCTCGAGTCCAATCGAAGTCGAGTACAGGGCCTGACGGGCCTCGAGATCTGGCTCTTCATCATCGGTCGCGTGCTGGTTGCCTTCGGCGTCGGGGCTCTTGCGATGGCCTACTTCCCGTCGGTGACCTCAACGCTTTCCTGGCCAGCCGTCGTGGTCGGCGTCGTAGTTCTACTGGTCGCGTCGAGAGGTCTTCTGCGAAGGCCGCCAGCGAAGCCGACGGCATAACCAGCCGTTGCAACAGCTGAACGCCACGCCGGCACGCTCGGAGGGAGCTCGTGCCGCGACGCCGCGGGCTGCGCCCGCGGCTCCTCGCGGCCGTGATACGCTCGAACGCGACCTTGGCGTTCGCTGCTGAACGGCAGGTCGTTATCCGCACGAGCGCTCGATGAAGGACGACGAAGACATCATCCCCATCAAGAAGCAGGAGATCGTCGCCACCTTCGGCGGTCTGATCGATGAGACGCGTCTCACAGTCAGTGTTCATGGTGATGACCTTGATCCCGACGATGTAACGCGAATCCTCGGATGCATGCCGTCCCGATCGCATCGCCGGGGAGATCTCCGCCCTCGTGACGTTCCTCCGTGGCCCAAAGGAGCGTGGTTGCTGAGCGTGGAAGGCAAGGCCCCCGTTGAGCCGGAACACCTCTTATTGTCGCTGCTCGATCGGCTTCCGTCAGATCCCCTTGTTTGGAAAAACCTGCGCCGTCGATATTCTGTCGCTCTGGGCTTTGGATTGTTTCAGGGAGCCTGGAATCGCGGGTTCGATCTTTCGCCTGCGGCGCTGGCGAGGGTTGTCGCTCTCGGATTCGGTCTCGGGTTCGATATCTACGCGGACGGTGAGGACGGGCCCGACCCGTCTCCGGTATTTCGAGGATGACAATGTCCTGACGCTGTTCGCGGAACCAGCAGCGGACGGCGCTCGCGCGCCGCCGCTGACCGCCGGCGCGGCGGTATTTCGTTGCGCCCAGCCTGAACATTAGTACAGTTACCCAATGACCGAACACGATCAATTGGGCGACGAGATTGCAACGATGGCGGCGCGCCTCAACGTGGTCAATCAGCAGTTGCTGGCGTCTATTCGTCGTTTCGACGCCATTGAAGGTTGGTTTGCGCAGGGCGCAATGAGCTGTGCGCACTGGCTGACGTGGCGGATTGGGCTCGATCGGGGCGCGGCACGGGAGAAGGTTCGCGTTGCCCGCGCGCTGGGCGCGCTGCCGCGGATCGATGCGGCCTTCGCGGCGGGGCACCTCTCGTACGCCCAGGTCCGCGCGGTCACGCGTGTCGCGAACGCGGACAATGAAGAACGGTTGCTCGACGTGGCGGTGGCGGCGACGGGAGCGCAGCTCGAACGGATCTGCCGCGGCCTTCGATCGGCAACCAGAAGCGAAGCTGACGCAGCCCAGGAGCGCTATGTTCGCGCCCGGGTTCTCGGCAACGGGCTCGTCAAATTAGAGGTCGTGGTCACGCCGGACGAGTCAACCATCATCATCGACGCCATCGAGCGGGCGCGGGAAGCGTTGATGCCGGCCCAGCCTGCAAAGGAGAAGGCCGCGGTCTCGGCATCAGCGGCGAAACAACTAAAGCCAGTCGCGGCGCCCCGCCCCTCCGCCGTGGATGCTCTGCTTCACCTCGTTTCGAACGCCGTCAACGACAAGACCAGTTCGGACGAACGTACGTCGGGCACCAACTCTGAGATCATCATTCACGTCGATCGTGCGTTGACCGAGTCGGAAGGCACGCTGAACGCGCGCCTCGAGGATGGCACACCCGTTTCCGCGGAAACGCTTCGCCGGGTTTGTTGTGACGGGGGCATCGTTCCGGCTGCCGTCGACGATCACGGCGCCGTGCTGGACGTTGGCCGTCGAACCCGCTCGATTCCGTCAGCGATCCGTCGCGCGCTGTGGATTCGAGACCAAGGTTGTCGCTTCCCGGGCTGCATGAATCAGCGCTACGTCCACGGTCACCACATCAAGCACTGGCTGCATGGTGGCCCGACCTCGCTCGACAACCTCGTCCTGCTCTGCGCCTGGCACCACCGGTTGCTGCACGAGGCGGGCTTCAGCGCGGCGCTTCGGGCCGGCGGTGAGCTCGAAGTCCGGACTCCGGCGGGAGCGCTGATCCCCGCTCACCCGGCGCTCACCACTGATAGGCCAATCGTCGAGTGGGGCCCGGGCGCGGGAGAATGGCACGGCGATGCGGACGATCCCGACGTCGATGAATGGACGACCCTGCCGTCATGGGATGGCGAGAAAATGGATCTGGACGCGGTCGTTGGAGCGCTCGTGTGAGCCGTGGATCCATACCTACGAGGCCGCGATGAGCCGCGGTCGCAGCCCCCGGTCTCACCTCGCGTCCAGCGGCAGCCAGAGAAACACGACGACGTCCCATACCAGGTGAGCCAGCAGGCCCGGTACGAGACTGCCGCTGACGGCGCGCAACGTGCCCCAGGCCATCCCGCAGAGCAGGGCCACCGCGACGAGGAGGGGTGAGCCAAACGGCGCATGAGCGAGCGCATAGGTGAGCGCTGTGAGGGTGACGCCTCCCCACCTCCCGAAGCGCCGCTCGAGGTCGGTTTGCACGGCGCCGCGCCAGACCAGCTCCTCTCCGATGACCACGGGCAAGAGCGCGAACGGCGCGATGACCGGTGGCAGCGCGCGAAAAGAGGCGTAGAGACGGGTGGTCTGGGTCGCGATGAAGGGCGCGAAGCGCGCAAGCGCCGGATAGATGAGGTAGGTCGCGGCGGCCATCAGACCGCCTGCGCCGGCACCGATGAGAGCCAGTCGCGTGTTCGGCCGAAGAGACCGGCGCGCCGCCACATCCAGCACGAAGACGGCGCTGCCCAGTCCGACCGCGGCACCGCCGACGGCCAGCCAGATCCCGAGCACTCTGGCGCTGGCCGCCGCCGCGAGCCACACGACCATGCAAGCGAGGGCGAGCGACGTCCTGACGGGCTTCACGGGCGCGCCAGAGCTCAAGTGACCACTCAGACCCGGCGCTCTCGAAGACCCCGGGCCCGCTCGATCGTGCCCCAGGTTCCGGGCGCCGGCTGCTGGCGTCGCTCGGCGGCGAGGGCAACCTGGACCGCCTCGGCGAAGGGCAGGCGGTTCGGATGGTCGATGAGATGCCAGAACCGGTCATCGCGGGCCAGAAGGTCGTCAGTCAGACCGACCACCACTTCGCGCGCCACCGACCACTTTGCTCGCGTCACGAAGCGGACCCATAGCGACGACAGTCGTGGCGAGAGCAGAGGGACTTCGATCATGCGCGGGTGCGGAAGTCCCATGACCCGCGCTGTCTCCTCGAGGATCTCCTTGCCGGAGAGCGCCAGCGGTCCGGGAAGATCGAAACACGCGCTGGTCGCCAGCGGCAGGTCGAGCGCACGAACGAGGGCGATCACCACGTCACCGACGGCAACCGGCTCGGTGCGCGACTTCAGCCATTGGGGCAGAACCATGACCGGCAGGCGGGCCGCCAGGTCGCGAACGATGAGCCAGCTGAGACTGCCATGCCCGACGATCATGCTCGCGCGCAGCTCGATGGTCTTGACCGGGCCGGCCCGGAGCGTCTCGCCGACCTCGAGCCTGCTGCGCAGATGCTCGGAGCCGGAGCCCGCGGGGGCGATGCCGCCCAGATACACGATGCGCTCGACACCGGCGGAGGCGGCCGCGTTGCAGAAGGTCGCCGCCGCCGCGACCTCGCGCCGGTGGTAGTCGGCGCCTTCGCCAATGCCGTGCACCAGGTAGAGCGCTGCCTGGCAGCCGTCGAGCGCGCGGGCACACGAGGAAGCGTCCCCCACGTCGCCTCCCACCCAATCGAGCGCGGGCTGCCTCCTGCGAGCCTCGGCCACGTCGCGCGTCAAGCAGCGGATGTGCCCCCCCAGCGCGGGCCTGACCGCGCTGCCCACGAAACCGGTCGCGCCAGTCAAGAGTATCGTGGGTCGAGCCGCGGTCATGACTCCTGTCATGAAGGTAAGCGTGATCGAGCTGCTCAGACGCGGTTTCGTAGCATCAGCTCTTTCGGGTGCGGGTCGAGATAGGTCTGGCCGAGCAGGTATTCCACCTGCAACGTCCGGACGTAGTGGCGAACCAGCGTCAGCGGCGCGATCAGCGGGACCAGGCCGCGCCGGTAGTCTTCGAAGACGCCGAGCAGCTCCTGGCGAGCGACTGGTTCCAACCGCTCGGTGAAGTGGCCGAGCATGTGAGTCATGACGTTCACGTGACGTCCGGGCGTCGCGAGCTTTTCGAGCGTCGTCATGAACCCCGTTTCATAGCGCGCGCGCAACTCCGCGCGCGGGAGCGACTTGCCGAGCGCCACCAGGCGGCCGAGGCGCCGGTATCCGGGCTCGTCGTGCGACAGCAGAGTCATCTTGTTCGCGGTGTGAAAGGCGATGAGCGATCGCAGCGTCCAGCGGGTCGCCCAGAGGCTCTGCAGTCGGTGGTAGGCGAACACGCGCTCGATGAAGCTCTCTCGGAGGTGGGCGTCGTTGAGCCGGCCCTCCTCTTCAATCGGCAGATGAGGGAACGCCCGGACCAGCGCGGCGGCGAACAAGCCCTGCCCCACGCGATCGGGCGCGGCGTTCGCATCCGCGGACGGGTAGAGCTTCACGCGCAGGAGACCGCAGCTCGGCGAGTCTTTCTTCAACACGTAGCCGGACAGCGACTCCCGCGCGAGCGCGCCGACCCGACGCTCCGAGAACGCCGTCATGCGCGCGGTCCAATCGTCTCCCGATCTCTGTCCGAGCATCCGCGGGCCTTTGGCCGCACCGACGAGACGGACCGGCTCGCGCGGAATCGACATCCCCACCTCGACCTCGGGACAAACCGGTACCAGCTCGACGAAGGGGCCGAGCGCGTCCACGAGGAATGCGTCCCGCTTGTGCTGGCCGTCGAAGCGGACCTCGCGCCCCAGGAGGCAGGCGGAGACTCCGATGCGAAGGCGGTCGGTCATGGCAGGCCCGGAGGCCAGGGAATTGTCACGAGCCTGTATCGCGAATGGGCGAGCGGCCGAGCCGCGCCACGGCCCTGGCCAGCGACGCGCTTTCAACCGGCTTCGAGAGGTGCAGCTGATAACCGCCCGTGAGCACGCGCTGCGCGTCCTCGGCGCGCGCAAACGCCGTCAGCGCGATCGCCGGTGTCTGGCCTCCGCGGTGGATCGGAAGGTCGCGTACCGCGCGGATTAATGCGATGCCATCCATCTCCGGCATGCCGACGTCGCTCACGAGCACGTGTGGTTTCACCTCGGGCAACATGCCCAACGCTGCCCGCGCCGAGGCCGCCACGTGAACTTCTGCACCATGCTCTCGAAGGACCTCGCCCAAGAGCTCCAGCGCATCGGGGTCATCGTCGACGATCAATAGACGAAGGCCGTCCAGCCTCGGCGTGTCGTCGGGGGCCGGTCCAGTCCCGAGCCCTCGCCCCGCGTGTATGGCGGGAAGCACGGTGACTTCCGGGATCCGCACCGTGAACGTCGAGCCCTTTCCTTCCCCGTCACTGTCGGCGTCAACCGTGCCACCGTGGGCAAGCACGAGCTGACGAACGATTGCCAGGCCCAAGCCCAGGCCACCGTGGCGGCGCGTTGTCGACGCATCGGCCTGCCGAAACGGCTCGAAGAGAAAAGGCAATATCGCGCGGCGGATCCCTTCGCCATTGTCAGTGACGGCGATGCAAATGCTGGTGCCCTGTCGCGCCGCGCGGACCGTGATGTGTCCGCCCTTGGGCGTGAACTTCACCGCGTTCGACAACAGATTCCAAACAATTTGCTGCATGCGGTCGGCGTCGGCCATCGTGGTGAGCTCCAAGTCCTCGACTGCCGAGTCGATGCCGATGTTCTTGGCGCTAGCCGCGGGGGCGATCGTCTCGATCGCGGCGATGACGACGTCGTGGATCTTGGTGACCCCCAGGTTCAGAACCAGCTTGCCGCTGATGATCCGCGAGATGTCGAGCACGTCCTCGATCAGCTTGGTTTGCAGCCGCGCGTTCCGCTCGATCGTCGCCAGGGGCCGGTCGAGCTCCTCGGGTAAGCTTCGGCGGCGCAACATCACCGCCCAGCCCAAGATCGCGCTGAGAGGCGTCCGCAGCTCGTGGGACACTGTTGCGAGAAACTCGTCCTTGGCCCGGTTCGCGAGCTCGGCTTCGCTGCGCAGGACCTGCTCGCGAACCCGCGCCTCCTCCGTGTTTTTCAGCGCCTGTGCATTTTCGATCGCCATCGCCGCGCGCCGCGCGAAGTCTTCGGCGAATGACAGATCATCCTCCGAGTAGCGCCGGCCGGAGTCGGCGTAGATGAAGCTGATCGCCCCGAAGGTTTGCCCCCGTGCGCGCAAGGGCACCACCATCGCCGAGTGGAGTTGCAGATCCCGGATGATGCGCAAGTGCTCCGCGTCGCGGGCCCCCCGCTCCAGCAGCTCCTGCGGGATCTCGGTGTAAAGCTCGGCCTGCCCGGTGCGCAGGACGTTGGGAACGCCGCTCGGCGCATCGGGGTCGGGCGGATATCGCTGGCCCAGCTCGCGTGCGAACCGAACCTTGTTCTCATCGACGTGGGCCACGGCGACCTGCCGGGTCCCGGTCGTTCCGGGCTCGCGCAGCTCGATCGCGCACCAATCCGCCAGGGTGGGAACGGCCAGGCGGGCGACCGTGACCAGGGTCGCTTGATAGTCGATCGAGGACACCAGTACCTCGCCCGCCTTGGCTAGAAACTCGCGCCGCACCCGCTCGCGCTTCTCGTGGGTGACGTCGCGAAACACCATGACGACGCCCCGGATCTGCCCGGCGTCGTTGCGAATCGGCGCGCCGCTGTCGTCGATCGGGATCTCGATGCCACGCTTGGATCGCAGGACCGTATGGTTGGCCAGACCGACGATGGCCCCCTCACGCAAGACCTTGGTGACCGGGCTCTCGACGACCGCCCGGGTCTGCTCCGAAAAGATCGAGAATACCTGGTCCAGATCGCGGCCGCGCGCGTCGTCCTCGATCCATCCGGTCAGGGTTTCGGCGACCGGATTCATGAACGTCACGTGACCTTGCGGATCGGTCGCGATCACTGCGTCGCCGATGCTGCGCAGCGTGGTTACCAGCCAACGTCGCGCTTCGTCCTCGCCTTCCAGGCGCTCGGCGCGCAGGAGAGCCTGCGCGCAGTGTCCCGTCAGCGTTTCGACGAAGCTTCGCTCCTCTGAAGAGAACTGTCGCGGCTCATAGAAACCGACGCCAAAAAGACCCAGAGATCGGCCTTCGGCTATCAGAGGCACGCTCCAGAAGGCTCGGGCGCGCCGCTGCTGCGCCGGCGTGCTCGCCAGATCGGGATAGAGCCTGGCGTAGTCGGCGTCGCTCTCGGCCCAGGTGGCCTGACCTTGCTCCATTCGCCTGAAGACGTCGGGGTTGCCCTCGGTCTCGGTGATGCGCTGGATCCGCGCCAGGACCTCGGGCGCCACGCCGCGGTCGGCGACGAGCTCCAGCGCCGTCCCCGACGGATCCAGGAGGTACAGGGTTCCGGTGTCGGCGCCCGAAGCACGGACGCCGTGGTCGATGACCACCCGCACCACATCGGCGCGCGTGCGCTTCTCGGCCAGAGCGCCCGCCAGATCCGATAGCGCCTTCAGTCTTTGTCGTGCCTCGTCCGCCAGCCTGTTGACGTTGCGCCGGTGGGCCCGATCGCGCCGCCAGGCGAGCGCGATGACACTGAACGCGAGGAGGGTGAGGATGATCGTTCCGAAGAAAGCTCTGCGAGCGGCCGATGCAGCGACAACCTTCTGCCTGGCCAGTCGATCGCTCATGCTGTCTCGAATGGCCGATAGATCGCGACGGAACGCGTCCATCAGCTGCTTGCCGTGCCCCGACGCCAGAACCGCGAGCGCTTGGGCGCGACGCCCGGAGCGAACCAGAGCCACCATCTCGGCCAGATGACTGATGGTGGCGTCGGCGTCGGCGTCGGCGAGCTGGCCGAATCGGACGACCTCGGGATCGTCGGCGATCAGCGTCCCTAGAACGACGGCCTGCTTGGGTGCATGACCGCTCGCCAGGACGTAAGGTTCCAGGAAGATGTCCGTGCCGCTGGCGACGTAACCCCGGACCCCGGTCTCGGCGTCGAGCACCACCCGGAGCCACTCGTCGCACCTCTCGCGGACCTCGACGATGTGATCCGCCAGCCCGGTCGCCTTCGAGTAGGCGCGCAGCGCAGCCGCGCCGAGCACGATGACGGCCACCATCGCGCATGCGCCGAAAACCAGGGGACCCTTGGTCGCGGAGATCGGGGAAGAGGTCCGGAAGCTCCGGGGCGTGGCCGGTTGCTTCGAGGGTTCTTGTTTAACCAATCCCCTTCGTTATATCTGAATCTGCCAATAGGGTCTGCCTTCGTTTTTCGGCGCCAGCGTCGGCCACTCTCGCCCGTTTCGAGGATCGACGAGAACGGTAGGCTCCTTGTAGACGCGAGGCGTGCGGAACATCTGCGCGAGCGCGCGAAAGAGGGGCATGGATTGATATCGCTCCGGCCACCGCGCGCGGAGCAATTGCCGAACGCGCGGAGCGTGAACCGAGCTCATCGACGGAAAAAGGTGGTGCTCGACGTGGAAGCCGAATCCAAGCGTGGTCCAATTGAAGAGCCGCGGCACGGTCACGCTCAACGAGTTCAACAGCGGATCATTGACGTCGGTCAACGGGCTGAGGCTGTGATTGGTGAGGATGAACGACATCACCAGCACGTTGGCGACGACGAGCGGAAGACCGAACGCGAACAAGAACGCCCAGCCGCCGATGAGCAACGCGAGCGTCACCCAAGCCCCGACGCCGAGCGCCGTCTCGCCGATCGCACGCCAATGCTCGCGGCGCGACATCCCTACCAGCGTCCGAGCTTGCAAGAGCACGTGCGCGCTTTGAACGCTGAACCCTATGAGCAGCGAAAGTACCCCGGCCCAGCGGCGGGGGCCGAGCGACAGGTGGTTCGTCACGACCCTGACGAAGCGACTCTCTCGATACTGATCCACGGTCGGGTACGCGTCGGGGTCGATGCCGGTCTGGCCCGTGTGGCCATGGTGCACCTTGTTGTGCCAGGTGATCCAGAACCGCGGCGATACCACGAACGGGAGGAATCCGATCCATCCGATCAGGTACCTCAGCGAGCGGTTCCGAACGACGGCGCCGTGCAGCGTCTCGTGGCCTAGAAAGGTCAGACCCGCCAGGCTATGTCCGATCACCGGAACGAGCAGCAGCGCGACCGGCCATCCGCCCCAGCCGGTGGCGATCGCCAGGGTAGCCAGGGCAATCATCGCCAGGTGGACCGGCAACCACGCCAGGCGAGCGTGCGCCGGGCTGAATACACCGGGCGGGAGGCCGCGCTTGAGCTCATGGGCGTAGTGCGAGATGGGGTTCGGTTGCATCCCACGAGTCTGCGGACACGCTGGTCGGCGAACCGTCTTCGTTCTGTCACATATTGACCAGTTTGACCCTTCCCGCGCGGGGACTGCAGCCCCACCATCTTCGGGTGGCCACCCTACAAGCGCTCCTGTCTCCCCGACACTGACAGCGCCGGCACGTGACCTTCGCAACCTGGCGCGCTATCCGTGCGATTCCGGAGCTGCGCTCGCGATGGCGGTTCCTTTGGCGCGCGCGACCGCGCGCTCGTCGCTGCAGGCGCGCGCGAGAGTGGGATTGGCGCGGATCTGGAGCTTGGTAGCCACGACGAGATCGATCGGGCCAGCCTTCTCCGAAGGTAGGATCGTCTCGAATCGATCCTGGGTCATCTTGAAGAAAGCCGGCCTGACCGACTCCTCGCACCCGAGCAGGCTCGAGAACGAGCGCAGATATTCGCCGCCGCCCGCGGCCATGTTCCGCTTGAGATCGTCGAAGTTCACTTCGGCGAACGCGGCCTGCTCGCGCTCCGCCCGGATCACCCCACCGGAGACGCAATTGGACGTGCCGGAGGTGATGCCAAAGGTCTGGGTGGCGAAGGTGCCGTTGGTGGTCGCCGCCAGCACCTGCGCGACGGGCTCATTGTCGGGCCCAAATATCAACGAGCCCAGCCCGCAGCCGGCCATACCGTAGTAGCCGGGCCCGTACCCCGGCGGCCCGTAGCCGGGCCCCCCATAGCCGCCGCGGTTATGATGGTGTCCATAACAACCCGAAGACGCGGCGGCGACCACAATTAGCAAAGCGAGTTGTCTCATGAGATCCTCGGCTGAAGGGTAGGCACTATCGCTAGCGGTGGCTGCCCGCCGATTGTTCGGCGCGAGCGGCTCCAATCGCGGTCTTGACCTCCTTGACCTCCTCGGGTGGGGGCAAGACAGCCTTCAAGCCCAGTGACTGGAGCCACAGCTCTCGGCACCATCCCTTGGTGTGGTAGAGGTGCTCGTCCTCCTGGTCCTCGATCTCGTCGTAGGCGTCCTTCAGCGCCTTCTTCTGGGCGCCTTCCAGATGCTCGACGCATTTACCGAGAAGCTCCCAATCGGCGTGGTCCTTGACCTCGGCGAGGACCACACTCTCACACGCCACCAGCTCGGCCGCGGCCGGCTCGCCGGCCTCCTTCGCGATCTTCATGGCCTCGACCAGCGCTGCTCCGACGGTGCGCACGACCTTTCGACCGGGAGTTTCTTGCTTGGCGTCGATGTTGAGCGCTTTGCAGACGCCCTCGAGCGCAGTCACATGCTTGCGCGTCTGGTCGTGGTACTTGGTCCATTCCTTCTTGAGATCGGAGTTCTGCACGCAAGTCAGCGCGGCGGCGTAGACTTTGACTCCACCCATCTCGTGCTCGAGCGATTGCAACAAGAGCTCTTCCACCTGTTTGGTCTTCATTTGTGCCTCCAAAGATGAAGCGAGAAAGCTAAGTCTCATTCGTCGAGAAGCGAGCACTGACCCCGCCTTGTCGGTGTAAAGCGGATGCACATCGTCAAGCTGCATGTCCAAGCTCGCCGCACGGGGTATCTACGGAGCGATCGGGGGCGTCATGGGCGCCGCTTGCATGACTCTGATTCGCATGGCCGCGCGCCGGCAAGGAATCATTCAGAAGACCGTTCCTCAAGCCGTCGAGGAATGGATGGCATACAAGACGGGACGCGGAGTCGCTCGCCACCCCGTTCTTCATCACGTGGCCGATCAGTTGCTGCATCTCGCGTACGGCGCGGCGATGGCGGTGCCCTACGGCCTCACCGTTCGCAGACGTTCGCCAACGATGGCGATGCGGGGGCTCGGCCTGGGAATGACAACCTGGCTGGTGGGCTCCTGGCTGTTGCTACCCGCGCTGGGAGTCAAGCGGCCCCCGTGGCGCGCCAAGCTCCAACAAAGTGCCGTGGACCTCCTGGCGCACTTGGCGTACGGCACTGCGACGGCCCTCCTGACCGAGGAGCTTCACGAGCAACCGGATCGTGGCCCCTCTTCGAACGCCCGTCGCCGGCACTCCCGGATCGGGTGAGTACCGGACGTTCAGGCGGCGCGTTGCCGCATGTATCGGTTGGCGTGCTGGGCGAAGAAGCGGACGAGCTCGGTCGAGGCGTCCGGGCCTCGCGGATCTGTATACGTTCCGTTCGGGCTTCCACCCGACCATGCGTGCCCGGCCTGATGGATAGTCCACTGTTCGACCAAGTCGCATTCCATCGCGGTCCGAGTAGACCCGCCGGGTGTACGCGTGGCCGCCGGGCACCCTTTCCTTGGTCGTGACGGCTCGCTGCCGATCTGCGGCGTCCGGCAGGACGGCCTCGACGAGGCAGTCGGCGTTGACGTGATCGACGGTCCGATCGCCTTCGCCGTGGAAGACGATCAGCGGCACCCGCGAGCTCCCGTGAGTTGGCGCGCCTTGCGACATCGCGGCGAACGCTGACGGGAGATCGTGGGCGGCACCCGCGGCCAGGCCCGAATGGACGCCGACCGCCGCGTACAGGTCGGGATAGGCGGCGGCCATGACCGCGGCCATCGCGCCGCCTGCCGAGAAGCCGGCAACGTAGACGCGGCGGGCGTCGATTCCGTATTTTTCGATGATCTGCTCGGTGAGGCCGGCGATCAGCGAGGCCTCACCGCTTCCGCGGTGCTGGTCTTTGGGCTGGAACCAGTTCCAATATCCCTTCGGATTGGCGGCGCGCGACTGCTCCGGGTAGGCGACCAGGAATCCGTGGCGCTCGGCCAGCTCGTTCATCCGGGTGCCGGCGGCGAAGTCATTGGCGCTCTGCGTGCCACCGTGCAGCATCACGAGCAGCGGCGCGGCTCGACGGGCGTACCCGGTGGGCACGTACAACTTGCAGGTGCGCGTCCCGGCCGCATTGGCGTACGAGTGCTCGAGAAACGGGCCGGGGACCACCGATTCCGGACGAGACTTCGCCATCGACGCGGGCACACCGTATGGCAGCCGCGACAACAACGATTGCACGTCCAGCGGCCGGTTGCGGCTGCCCGAGCTCGGCTGAAGCAAGGCTCGCGCCTCGGCGAAGCGTCCTTGGCCCGTCAGCCGGGTCGCTTCGATACATGCGGGTCAGTCGATCTCTCTTCATGATGCGCTTCCTTTCGATTCAATCGCTTCGCTCAGACGATGCGCGATGCGAGCGCAGCCTTAACCGCGGCGGGCGCACGGAACGCGCCCAGCACCTCGACCGAGGCGATCGTTTGCAGCGCCAATTTCGGGGAGACGTCGTCGGCGATGGTGGCCAGGCCGAGCACCCGAATCTGCACCGTCTGCCCTGCCTTGCGCAGCTCCTCCAGCTGCGCGCGGGTGAAATGCGCGCTCCCCAGCACCAGCGTCCTACGGGCAGCGCTCTGCTCCACCGCCGCCGCACGGGTGGCGAGCTGGGTGCGGATCGCGGATCGGATGAAGTCGGTGCGGTTGGCGTAGAAACCTTCCTGCACCAGCAGATCGATCTGCCCCAGGTCGACGAGCCCCAGGTTGATCGTGATCTTCTCGGTCTTCTCTATTTCGGCCATTTCACCATCCCGGCACCATCCCGGTGCCATCTGCCTAGATGGTGGAACGGATCGACCGTCGGCGCCACTGAATTGTCGACGGCGCGTGTAGATCGCGGCGGTCGAGCTGGGACCAGCGGCGGACGTTACAGCTCGGGCGGATCCATCTGCCGTTCGAAATGACGATGCTTCGCGATCGCCTCGATAAACGCCAGGAGCAGATCGCCGGCGGTCGACCGTCTCCCGATCAGCATCCCCGGATCGGGCTGGGGTGTGCGCGTGAATCTCAGACGAGCGGTACGAGCACGCAACTTAGGGACGGAACTCTGCGCCGCAAGCGCCGTTCTCCGCCGGATCGCGCGCGGTGAGCGCAGCCCGCCCGCGCCAGTCAACCACTGGCCGGGAGAAAACCCTCGAGCTCGGCTTCGAAACGCCCTTCCAGGTGGCCTCGGAGCCGCTCGGCGATCTGGTTCTCGTCGTCCATCTCGAGCGCCTCTCGAACGAAGGCTTCCGCTTCGGCGACCGACGATCCGCGCACGACCGCCTTGACGAGCGGAATTCGGTCGCGGTCCATCGACAGCTCGCGAAAACCGAGGCCCACCAGCACCCAGGTCAAGAACGGGTCGCCGGCCATGTCACCGCAAATCGAGACCGGCACTCCTGCCGCGGCCGCCATTTCGACCAGGGACTTCAAGGTTCGAAGCACCGCAGGGTGCAGCGGTTGGTGCAAATGGGCCACGTCTCCGTTTTCCCGGTCGGCGGCAAAGGCATATTGAATGAGATCGTTCGTGCCGACGCTGAGAAAATCGCAGTGCCGCGCGAAGTGATCCGCCGTCAGCGCCGCGCTCGGCGTTTCGATCATCACGCCGAGCGACGTGCCAACGCCGAATGTCGCGTTCTCGTTTTGCAATTCGGCGCACACGGCGTCACAGATAGCGCGCAGCTGTCTCAGCTCGCCAATACCAGACACGAGCGGAAACATGATGCGAGCCGGCCCGAGCGCCGATGCCCGGTAAAGGGCGCGAAGCTGACGCTTGAGAATCTCGGGCTTCAACAAGGAAAATCGAGCCGAGCGGATTCCCAGCGCCGGATTCCTCCCCGGTGGGATTTTGACCGACGGCGGTAGCTTGTCGGCTCCCAGGTCGAGCGTCCGGAAGGTGACGGGCAGCCCCTTGGCAGCCCCGAGCGCCGCCCGCGCATCGTCGAATTGCTCCCGCTCGCTGGGCAGATCCGGCCGTTCGAGGTAGAGAAACTCCGTGCGGAACAGGCCGATGGATTCGGCGCCGGCCGCGACCGCGGCGGACACGCCCGCGAGTGATTCGACGTTGGCGGCGAGATGGACCGCGACTCCGTCGCTCGTGATGGAGGGGAGACCGCGGAACGCCATCATTCGTCGTTCGCGATCGGCTTCTTCCTGGGACCGCGCGCGATAGACCCGCAGCACCTCGTCGTCCGGATCGATGATCACCTCGCCGTGGATTCCGTCGACGATCATCGACATGCCCGGACGCACCTTCGTGGTGACGCCCTCGGTTCCCACAACGTACGGCAGCCCGAAGGCCCGAGCGATGATGGCCGCGTGAGAGGTCTTGCCCCCGCTCTCGCTGACGACCGCCACGACGCCGGAACGGGCAAACGCGAACAGGTCCAAAGGTCCCAGGTCGACGCCCACGGCGACGGCGCCGCGCGGGGTGTTTGACTCGGGCGTCAGCTCCGGCAACCCGATCAACACCCGGAGGAGGCGTTCCGCGGCGGATTCGAAATCGGCCACGCGCGCGCGAAAGTAGGGATCATCGAGCCGCGCGAACGTCGCCCGGATCCGTTCGAGCGCGCGCGTCACGGCCGACTCTGCCGCGAAGCGCTCCTCCTTGATGAGCCGAGCCGCTTCACCCCCGAGCTCGGGACTGCGAAGGATTGCCCTGTGGAGCTCGATGAGGTCCATGGCGGTGCTACCCTGACTCCTGAGCTGCCGCTTCAATCGCCCGAGTTGCTGTTCAGCCGTGTCGAGGGCAGCGGCGAGACGGGCCACCTCGCCGTCGCGCTCGTGGTCCGAAATCCGGCGCTCCGAGACCGACACCCGGACCTCGGTCAAGAACGCGGGCCCGATGCCGATCCCCCTCGCAGCGCCTAGGCCCCGACACCGCAGCATCCATTCAGCATGGACGATTCCAGCGACCCGACAAGACGTTTAGCGACGGCATTTGAACCGATCGGCCCATTCGTGCTCTCTTCCCGTCCTCGCCATGAATACTCGTCGCTGCCTCTTCGGTTTGTACGCAGTCATGTCCTGCTCGTCCGCGGCGGTCGCCGCCGAGGGCCCAGCTTCCGCTCCCTACAACTGGAAGAGTGTCCAGATCGTCGGTGGCGGCTTCGTCGACGGATTCGTTTTCCATCCTTCGGCCAAAGACATCTGCTATGCGCGCACCGACATCGGCGGCGCCTACCGGCGCGATGCCCGCACGCATCGCTGGGAACCGATGCTGGACTGGGTCAGCTACGCCGATCTCAACCTGATGGGCGTCGAGAGCATCGCCCTCGATCCCTCGGATCCCCGTAAGGTCTACCTGGCCGCGGGAACTTACACCGCGCCCAACGTTCCCGACGGCGCGATCCTGCGCTCGTCCGACCAGGGACACACCTTCCAGCGCACCAACGTGCCGATCAAGTTCGGCGGCAACGAAGCGGGGCGCGGCAACGGCGAACGCATGGCGGTCGACCCCAACGATGGCCGCATCCTGTTTCTGGGCACCCGCAAGAACGGATTGTGGAAAAGCACCGACGGCGCGGTGACGTGGAACCATGTGAGCAGCTTCCCCAGCGACGTGCTGCAACTGCCGCCCGACGAGGCCAAGCTACCGGCCTGGCGTGGCGGCGGCCGCAGCAGCATCGTGTTCGTGATCTTCGATCCGCGCAGCGGCTCCGCCGGTAAGCCGAGTCAGACCATCTTCGCCGGCGTGGCGGTGATGGGCCGTCCCGGCCTTTACCGCAGCGACGATGCCGGCGAGACCTGGAAAATCGTTGCCGGCCAGCCCACGAAGTACCGACCCAACCACGCGGTGCTGGCCACCGACGGAAACCTGTTCATCAGCTACGGCACCGATCCCGGTCCCATGCCGATGGAGGACGGCGCGGTCTGGAAGCTGGACGCGCGCAGCGGCGCGTGGACCGACATCACGCCCGACAAGCCGACCGCGGAGCGCAAGTTCGGATACGGCGCCGTATCGGTGGACGCGCACAATCCCAAGCTGTTGATTGCGAGCTCGTTCTATCGGCCAAAAGGAGAAGAGCTGTTCCGCAGCGTGGACGGCGGCACGACCTGGAAACCGATCTTCGCGGGCGGCGGCGTGCTCGACTACACCCTGGCGCCCTACGTGAAGGACACCGAGCTGCACTGGCTGTTCGACGTGGAGATCGATCCGTCCAACCCGAATCACGCCCTGTTCACCACCGGCTACGGCGGCTGGGAGACGTACGACCTCGGCAACGTCGACAAGAATCTGCCCACCCACTGGCGGGTCATGAGCCCCGGCATCGAGGAGACGGTGGCGCTGGCGCTCTACAGCCCGAGCAAGGGCGCGCCCCTCGTCACCGCCGTCGGCGACTACTCGGGCTTCGTGCACTGGAACCTCGACAAACCCGCGCCCGACGGCAATCCCAAGCCGCCCTTTCTGGGCAACACCCACGACGTCAGCGGCGGCGCGCTGAACGCGAGCGTGATCGTGCGCGTCGGCCGCGCGCGCAATGGAGGACAAAACCTGGGCTATTCGCTCGACGGCGGCAAGAGCTGGCACGAACCGACGAGCGTGCCGGACGGCAAGCCCATCGCGGGCCACATCGCCGTATCCGCCGACGGCGGCACCTGGGTATGGACGCCGGAGCAGCAGGTCCCCTCCGTCACCTCCGACAAGGGCGCGACCTGGGCCGCCTGCGCCGGTCTGCCCAAGGACACCCGCGTGGTGGCCGATCGGGTCAACCCGAAGCGCTTCTATGGCATCGCGCTCTTCGACGGCAAGCTGTTCGAGAGCAACGACGGTGCTGCCCACTTCACCGAGCGGCCGCTGGTGTTGCCGGGCGGCTTGCCCAAGCGCGGCGGTGGCGGCGACGACAACCGGACCGATCGCGGCGACGATCGCGGCGGCCAGGATCGAATCTACGCCACGCCGGCGCTCGAGGGCGATCTCTGGCTGGCGGCCTACGATGGCCTCTATCACGCGCCGGCGGGGAAGCCGTTCGAGCGGCTCGCAGGCGTCGAGCAGATTCACGCGTTCGGCTTTGGCAAGGCGGCGCCGCGCGCCAAGAACAAGGAACCGATCGCGGCGCTGTATCTGGTGGGCACCGTGCAGGGACAGCGCGGCTTCTTCCGTTCGATCGACGCGGGACAAAGCTGGCTGCGCATCAACGACGACCAGCACCAGTGGGGTCTGGTGCTGCAGATCAGCGGCGATCCCAAGAAGTTCGGCCGGGTCTACGTCGGCACCCACGGGCGCGGCACGTTCTACGGCGACCCCCGATGAGCGACGGGCTGCGTGCGGCGCTCCGGCCTTCCGATGAGCCGTCTCGAGGGCCCGCTGCTACTGTAGTAGCGGTGATGTTTCGAAAGCGCGCGGGAATCCGTAAGTTCGTTATTGAATTCAACGCGTTGGCCCTCGGCGCCGGTTTGCTGGCCGTTGCTATCGGCTGCTCGGGCGGTGGTGCCTCGCTTCCTGATGGAACCGGCGGTACTGGTGGCGCTCCGGACACGACGCCGGGGATGGGCGGCAGTGGCACGAACCCGGGCAGCGGCGGCGCGAAGCCGCCGACCGGGATGGGCGGCGCGCGGCCGGCGCGGCGGCGCGCGGGGAACGGGCGGGACGCCGGGCGGTTGTGCCGGCGCGCTGGTCAAGTGCAACAACGTCTGCGTCGACATCACCGGCAGCCAGAGCAACTGCGGCGCCTGCGGCAACGCCTGTCGCACGGATCAGAGCTGCTTCCTCAGCGCGTGCAAATGCCCGACGGGCGCCGCCGACTGCAGCGGCGTGTGCAAAGACGTCATGTCCACCGCAACCAACTGTGGCACTTGCGGCAACGTGTGCGCGGCCGGCGCTACCTGCGTCATGGGTGTTTGCACCTGTCCGGTGGACCAGGTCGCCTGCAGCGGGACGTGCCGCGCGGTCAACACCGATCCGCAGAACTGCGGCAAGTGCGGAACGGTTTGCGGCGCGGGCACCATGTGCCTGTTCGGCGCCTGCCTCGATCCCACCAGCCTCACCTGCACGCCGGCGGCGCAGGCCAACACCAGCGCGGCGCGGGATGCCTTCATCACGCTCGGCAAGTACTGGGTGAACAACAACTGGTGGGGCGCCAGCAGCGGCAGCGGCAGCAACACAATCTGGTCGACCTGCCAGCAGGGTGACCTGATCGGCTGGGGCACCAGCTGGAACTGGACCGGTACCAGCAACCAGGTCAAGTCCTACGCCAGCACCGTGCTCGGCTGGCAGTTTGGATGGCGGCTCGCCAACTCGGGGCTGCCGATCCAGCTGTCGTCGAGCAAGAACATCAACTGCGGGTGGTCGTTCAACATCACCCAGTCGGGCGGCGCCGCCGACGTCTCGTTCGACATGTTCGCGCACACCCTGGCCATGGCGGGCACCAACGACGATCCCACCGACGAGATCATGATCTGGCTCTATCGCGCGGGCGGCGCCGGCCCGGTCGGCACGCTGCAGACGACCGTGACCATCGGCGGGACCAGCTGGGATTTGTATCGCGGCAACAACAACCGCTGGAACGTGTTCTCGTACGTCCGATCCGCCAACGCCACCAGCGCGGT
Organism: uncultured Pseudomonadota bacterium; assembly: GCA_963711305.1. Classification (GTDB taxonomy): domain Bacteria; phylum Myxococcota_A; class Polyangia; order Fen-1088; family Fen-1088; genus DASRQZ01. Next base: position 385,467 of record CAVQDT010000008.1, on the reverse strand, counting down.
GGTGAACGTCATGGACCATATGCGCGACCTGATCACGCGCGGCTGGATCTCGAGCTCGAAGTACCTCAGCAGCATCCAGTCCGGCACCGAGATCTTCACCGGCACCGGACGCCTCGACACCACCGGGTACTACTGCCGCATTCAGTAGCCGCCCTGCCCCGCACATCCTCCCTCTTGCCACGCCGGAGCACCCCGCCATGACAACATCTCGCATCTTCGCGTTGCTGATCGCCGCCGTCACCGGCAGCGCGGCCTGTTCGATCGAGCACGGTCAGCCCCAACAACTCCGGGTAGCGGCGGCGCCAAGTCCGGCAGCGGCGGCCGCACGGGGACGGGGACGGGGGGATCGGTCGTCGTTCCGCCGACGGGCGCCGGTGGCTTCATGGTCGGACCGACCGGCGCGGGCGGCAGCAACGCGCCCGTGCAGAAGCTGTGCGCCACGAAGATGACCGTGGCGAACCCCGTGCTCATCAACTTCGAGACCTACGACGGCATGGTCACTGCGGACAAGTTCGGCACCGCCTTCGGCGGCGCGGCCGCGAACATGGGTAACGCCTACATGGGGCCGTACGCGTTTGGTGACGGCTCGGTCACCCCGACGCTCTCGATCCTGGCCGGGCATCCCCCCAGCAACTGGGCGGTGGCAGAGTCCGCCATGCAGGCGCGAACCTGGGGCATGGGGGGCGGTTTCTGGATGAGCAACTGTGTCAACGCGTCCGCCTACAAGGGGATCTCGTTCTTTGTCCGTGGCTCGGGGCCGCTGAACGTGTTCGCGTTCAGCGTCAGCATGGACAGCACCACGCCGCCGGACCCAGCGAACGCAGCGGGCGGAGGGACCTGCACCGGCGCGGCGAGCACGTGCACGCCGGCGACCAAGCAGAACATCCCGCTGACCGCGGACTGGACCCCGGTGCAGATCCTGTGGGCCGACTTCACGCCCGGCACGAACGGTGCGACTCCCGTCATCCCCAACGGCGACAACATCGTCGGCCTGGGGTGGAACGTTCCGCTGATGTTCACGCTGGATCCTTCCGCGAATGGCGACGCCGCCGGCCCCTACGTCGCGGTGATGGGCGATCTGCTCATCAACATCGATGACGTAGCGTTCATCCCGTAGACCTCCAACCAAAGGGAGTCCTCGTGAATCCCCCACGCCCGTACCTCGCCGGGCAGAGCTCGTCGGCGCTCGCGCGCCTGATCGGTCTCGCCGGCGTGCTGCAACTATCGGCTTGCCTCACGCCGCCCCCGCTCACCCCCGGCAATGACAATGCCGGCGCCTCGACGCAGGTGACGGCGCTGGCCCCGCACGCGGTCGAGAAGATGACCGAGCAGGACGCCTGGACGGCGGCCGGTCTCATGAGCCCGGGCATCAACATTGGCAACACGCTGGAGAACACCACCACCTGGGAGACCGGTTGGGGCCAACCAACCATCACCAAGGAATATGTCGAGAGCCTCGCCCACCTGGGTTTCAAATCGGTGCGCCTGCCGGTGGCGTGGGATACGTATGCCGTCGACGGTCGCATTGAACCCGCCAAGCTGGCCCGCGTCAGCGAAGTGGTCGACTGGATCACGGGCGCCGGGATGTACTGCATCGTCAACATCCACTGGGACGGCGGCTGGATCGATTCAGACGCCAAGGACAAGTTCCCGACCACCCTCGACACCTTCAGCGCCGAGGCCGAGAAGAAGTTCCGCTCGTACTGGGAACAGATCTCGACCTTCTTCGCGGGCAAGAACGAGAAGGTATTGCTGGAGGCGCTCAACGAAGAGACGAACTTCAGCGGTGAAGGCTCGACCGCGAAGGCCTACGCGACACTGACCCGGGTCAATCAAATCTTCATCGATACGGTGCGAAAGAGCGGCGGCAACAACGCCAAGCGCCTGCTGATCGTTGCCGGGTACAGCACGGACATCGCCAAGACCTGCGCCAGCGGCTACCAATTGCCCAAGGACACCCTGCCCGGCCGGTTGTTCATCTCGGTGCATTACTACACGCCGTACCAGTTCTGCGGGCTCACCGAGGACGCTGACTGGGGCAAGATGATGCGGACCTGGGGCAGCCCCGATGACGTGAAGCAGCTGCAGCAGCTCTTCGATCAGATGCAGGCCTTCTGCACCCGCAACGACATCCCGGCCTACATCGGAGAGTTCGGGGTGGCGACCAAGAACAAGGACCCCGATGCGCGCGCGCGCTGGATGTCCGCCGTCTCCAATGCGGCGCTGGCGCGAAGAATGGTGCCGGTCCTCTGGGACACCGGAGGCGACGTATCGCGCAACGATCCCTACAGCGCCCAGCCCCGAGCTGGCGCAGACGCTGAAGAGCCTGGGGCCGCCGGCGCCAGCGCCGCCGCGCCCGGCTTCACCGGCCACCCCTCCCGCGGAGCCCCCGACGGCGACTGCGGCGACGGCGACTTCTTCCATCGCTGCGCCCGCGACGCCACCCGCCGCCGTCGTTCCCACCACGCTCGCGGTGCATCCGCTGTTCTCTGACCACGCCGTGCTCCAGCAAGGCACGCAGGTCCCGATCTGGGGTTGGGCGCCGCCCGGAGAGACGGTCACGGTGGAGATCGCCCGCCAGAAGGTGGCCACGACTGCCGGCGCCGACGGCAAGTGGCTGGTACACCTGGCGCCGCTCAAGGCCGGCGGTCCTTTCACCCTGACCATTGCCGGCCAGGGCAAAAGTGACGCCCGCGTCGTGCTCAACGACATCCTGGTGGGCGAGGTCTGGGTGGCAAGCGGCCAGTCCAACATGGAGCGGCAACTGGGCTTGCGGGTGGGACAGCAACCGATCTTCGAATGGGAAAAGGAAGTCGCCGCCGCGAAACACCCGCAGATCCGTCATTTCGGCGTGGCGCAAGAGAAGTCGCTCACCGCGCTCGACACGATCAAAGGGAACTGGAGCGTTTGTTCACCCGACGCCGTGAAGGACTTCACCGCCGTCGGCTACTTCTTTGCGCGCGACTTGCAGCGCGCGCGCCACGTCCCGATTGGCGTGATTCACAGCTCGTGGGGCGGCACCGCCGCGGAAGCCTGGACCAGCGCGGCGGGGTTGCGCCCGCTACCGGACTTCGCCGACACCGCCGAGCAGATCAAGATGTTGATTGCCGATCCGGAAGCCGCGCGCCGCAATTACCAGGCCCGGCTCGAAGACTGGTTCATTCACCACGACACCGGCTCGGTCCCCGCAAAGGCGTGGAGCGATCCGGCGCTGGATACCGAGGCGTGGAAGACCATGCCCGTGCCGGGGCTGTGGGAGGAGGCGGGCGAGCCCGACCTGAACGGCGTCGTCTGGCTGCGCAAGACCTTCGAGCTCCCTGACACCGCCACCGGCGCCGCCGCCGAGCTGCAACTGGGCATGGTCGACGACATCGACACCACCTTCGTCAACGGAGTCAACGTAGGCGGCACCGTGGGCTACAACCTGGTGCGCAAGTATCCGGTCGCCGCCGGCGTACTGAAGCCGGGCCGCAACGTCGTCGCCGTGCGCGTGCTGGACACCGGCGGGGGCGGCGGCATCTGGGGCGAGGAGAAACCCCGGCTGGTGCTCAAGGGAAAGGTCGCCTCAGCACCCATCGAGCTCGGGGGGCCGTGGCGCTATCGCGTCGGCATGAATCTCCAGGACGGGCCCATGCCTCCGACCGGCTACATCGGCGACGTCGGCACCCCATCGATCCTCTACAACGCGATGATCGCGCCGCTGCTGCCCTACGCGATTGCTGGCGTGGTCTGGTATCAGGGCGAGTCAAATGTGCACCGCGAACAGCAATACCGCAGCCTGCTCCCCGCGCTGATCGGCGACTGGCGCCACGCCTGGGGATCGGGACTTCCCTTTCCTCTTCGTCCAGATCGCACCTCACCACGATATGACCCCCGAGCTGCGCGACGCTCAGCTCGCGGCCTGGCAACACACCCCCAAGACCGCCATGGCGGTCATCACCGATTGCGGCGACGCCAACGACATTCATCCAACACATAAACAACCGGTCGGCACGCGGCTCGCGCTGGCGGCGCGGGCGCTGGCCTACGGTGAGAAGATCGAGTATTCCGGTCCACTGTTCGAATCGCTCGGGGTCAGCGCCGACGAAGCGACGCTGCGATTCACCCACCTCGGGGGCGGGCTGGTGGCCAAGGGCGGGCCGCTCAAGGGCTTCGCCATCGCCGGCGCCGACGGCGTCTTTCAGCCCGCGCGAGCGCGCATTCGCGGCAACACCGTGGTGGTGACCAGCGACGCGGTTCCGCAACCGGTCACCGTGCGCTACGGCTGGGCCAACGTGCCCGACGCAAATCTGTTCAACAAGGCCGGTCTGCCCGCGTCGCCGTTCCGCACAGATGGCCAAGCCGCGAAGTAGACGCGAAGTAGACGCGAAGTAGCCAAGCGACCGGTGTCCTCTCCGGTTTCTCGCGCGAACGGGTCGAACTTGAGCTGGCCATCGGAGCTGGCCTCTGGAACAATCGCGCCTCTTTTCAGGAGGAATCGTGCCTCGAATGTCCAAGCCCTTTCGCCTGCTGATTCTGCTCATTGTTGGCTTCGTGGTTGCGAGCCCGCGTAACTCCGGCGCTCGCGCGCCAGCCCCCGCCCCCGGCAGCCTGCAAAAGCTGCCCGACGGCATGCTCGTCCGCATCGGCGACGGCCTGCTCAAACTCGAGGTCTGCTCCAGCGATGTCGTCCGCGTGGCCTACGCCAAGGACCAGGCTTTCTTTGCACGAAAGAGCCTGGCGTCGCAGCCGAAACACTGCGACGGCGCCAAGTTCGACGTAGCGCAAGACGCCGGTCGGGCCACGCTGTCCACGGCGAAGCTCAAGGCGCGCGTCGACCTGAGCACCGGCCGCGTGTCGTTCCTCGACGCGAGCGGTACCGCCGTGCTGGAGGAGAAGGACGGCGGCCGGACGGTCATGCCCGCAATCGTACAAGGTGAAAATACCCAGCATGTGCGGCAGGAGTGGCTGCCCGCCGACGACGAGTCGCTTTACGGCCTGGGCGAAAACCAGCTCGGGCTCTTGAACCTGAAGGGCCACGACATCGAGCTGTGGCAGCACAACGGCACACTGGCGATTCCCTTCCTGGTCTCCAGTCGGGGCTGGGGCATTCTGTGGGACAACACTTCGTACACGCGCTTTGGCGACCTGCGCGAATTCAATCCGATCCCCGCCGCGCGCCTCATCGACAGCCACGGCAAGCGCGGCGGCTTCACCGGCGCCTACTACAGCGGCGCGCACTTCGAAAAGTTGATTGGCGAGCGCGTCGACCGGGTCATCGACTTCGCGCTGTCCAGCAAAGAGAAGAAGCCCAACGCGCTGATCTACGCCGGCTTGCCCGAGGGCCCCGCCAGCGTGCGCTGGACCGCCGAGCTGGAGCCCGAGGTCGCCGGCGAGTATCAGTTCCAGACCTTCTACAACAGCGGCATGAAGATGTGGATCGACGACAAGCTGGTCATCGATCACTGGCGCCAGGGCTGGCTGCCCTGGAAGGACGTGGCCAACGTCCGCCTCGACAAGCGCCGCCACAAGCTGCGCGTCGAGTGGAACAAGGACCAGTACATGGACACGATGCAGCTCCTGTGGAAGCCGCCGGCCGCCAGCGCGCCGGCGACGTCGCTGTGGTCCGAGGTCGGCGACGGCGTCGACTACTACTTCGTCTACGGCCCCGATCTGGACAAGGTCGTTGCTGGATACCGGCGCGTCACCGGACCGGCGCCGATGATCCCGCGCTGGGCGCTGGGGCTGTGGCAAAGCCGGCAGCGCTACGAGACGGCGCAGCAGAGCCTGGACGTCGTCGACGGGTTCCGCAAGCGCAACATCCCGTTCGACACCATCGTCCAGGACTGGTTTTACTGGAAGGAAGACAGCTGGGGCTCGCACGAGTTCGATCCGGCGCGCTTTCCCGATCCCGACAAGTGGGTGCGCTCGATCCACGACAAGCACGCGCACGTGATGATCTCGGTGTGGGGCAAGTTCTACCCCGGCACCAAGAACTTCGAGGCGATGCGCTCGCAGGGATTTCTCTACCAGCGCAACTTGAGCGAGGGGCTGCGCGACTGGGTCGGCGACGGCGGCTACCCCTATACCTGGTATGACGCGTTCAATCCCGAGGCCAGCAAGCTTTTCTGGTCGCAGATGAACACGGCGCTGTTCAAGCGCAAGTTCGACGCCTGGTGGCTGGACGCCCCGGAGCCGGACGTGCTGCCGACGCCCACTCTCGAAGGGCAGCGGACCCACATGCACCCGACCGCGCTCGGCAGCGGATCGCGCATGCTCAACGCCTACTCGCTCTACAACAGCAAGACAGTCTACGAAGGGCAGCGGTCGGCGGCGCCCGATCAGCGGGTGTTCATCCTGACCCGCTCGGCGTTCCTTGGACAGCAGCACTATGGGGCGGCGGTCTGGTCGGGGGACATCACCTCGACCTGGACGGCGATGCGGGCGCAGATCCCGGCCGGCCTGGGCCTGGCGATCACCGGCATCCCGTACTGGTCGATGGACATCGGCGGGTTCTCGGTGCCGGCACGCTTCTCGGCGGACAAGCCGACGGCCGAGGACGCCGAGGAGTGGCGCGAGCTCAACGCCCGCTGGTTCCAGTTCGGCACCTTCGTTCCGCTGCTGCGCGCGCACGGCGAAGCGCCCAAGCGCGAGATGTGGGAGCTCGGCGGCGAATCGCACCCGGCCTATCAGACTGAGCTGAAGTTCGATCGGATCCGCTATCGCCTGCTGCCATATCTGTACTCGCTCGCGGGCGCCGTCACCCAGGACAGCGGCACGATGATGCGGCCGCTGGTGATGGACTTCCGCAGCGACAGCAAGGCGCGCGACGTGAAGGATGAGTACATGTTCGGGCCGGCGCTGCTGGTCAGTCCGGTGACCACGTACAAAGCGCGCAGCCGATCGGTGTACTTGCCGGTCTCTCCCGGATGGTACGACTTCTGGTCGGGCGCGGCGGTGGCCGCTGGGAAGAGCATCGACGTGCCGGCGCCGTACGATTCGATGCCGGTCCACGTGAAGGCCGGGTCGATCATTCCGACGGGCCCGGAGGTGATGTACACCGACGAGAAACCGGCCGATCCGATCGTGCTCTGGGTCTACGCGGGCGCCAACGGGAGCTTCACCCTGTACGAGGACGACGGCCTCACCTACGGATACGAGAAGGGCGCGTTCGCGCGCATCCCCATCCGCTGGAACGATGCCAGCCGCACGCTGACCATCGGCAAGCGCGAGGGGACGTTCCCGGGCATGCAGAAGCAGCGGACGTTCGAGGTGGTACTGGTCGCGAAGGACAAGGCGGTCGGCTTCTCCTTCACACCGAAGGCCGACAAGACCACGAAATACGACGGTGCGGCGATCGAGCTGAAGCTGTAGCGGCACTGCTGTTCGGTTAAGCGCCAGGACGCCAGGTCCGGACCATTGAAAATCCGGACCCTGGCGTCCTTCCTGTCCTGGCGTTTTCCTGCGCCGCCCGTTCCCGGGGCGCTGCCGCCTGCCCCCTGACCGCCGGCGCCTGACGCGCCGCCGGTTGCGCGAGGGGCATCCACCGACGCGTCCGCGCGCGCGCCGCCGGCGCCTGACGCGCCTCCCTGCCCTCCGGCGCCCGCATCAGCGGGCGGCGACGCGATCAGCAATCCGTCGTGGATCACTTGCGCGATGAGACGACGCGGCGGGCGAGGAGGCGAACAGGCCGGCCGTGATGCTGTCGCCCACGCACGCGACGTGAGTCGCCGTTGGAGCGGCGGCGACAGCCTGCAACGCTGACAGCGCCATCGCGCCCACGAAAATGACGACAGATGTGATCCTGGACATGTTTCTCCTTTTTCTGCCCGCGGACGCCCGCAACATACCGCGAACGAGCCGGCTTGAAACCACGGCGCGAGAATGGTCGCGACACCGGCCGCAAGATTGATACGCTGCTCCGGTGAGAGGAGGATCTCAGATGATCCATCACGTAGGGTCGCGGATTGTGTCGCCCGTCCCGTTCGCCGCTGCGCTGCTCGCCCTCGCCTGCCATCCCGGCGTCGCGCCACGGGGTTTGCCGCTCTACTCCGACGTCTCGGCCGCGCCCTTGCCGCGCACCGCCGTCGCCGAGCTGATGGGTCCCATCGGGAAGGTCGATGGGCGAGTCGTCCTCGATCAGGGCGGGACCTTCGAGCTGCTGCCGGGATGTCACGTCGTCGAGCTCGACCGCCGGCCCTTGAATAGCAACGACTACGCCCTCACTGGTAGCGTCTACTTGACCGGACAATTTCCGCTCACGACCTATGCGATTCGCATGAAAGCCGGCGCCAGTTACATCATCCGACGCAGTTTCCCCACCGACAGCATGGGGCCAATCGTCCGGATCAACCTGTCGGCGCAGGAAGAGGACGCCAGCGGGAAGGTGACCGAGCTCAATCCCATGCAATCCGTCGACGAGATCCACGAGTGCAATCAATGAGCGCGGGATGATGTCCCGCGGGCTGCTGCTGGCGATGGGACTGTCGGTCGCGGCAGCCGCGTGCCTGCGCCCGCCCGAGGACCCGCCCGCGACGACCAACGACGCTCGGGTGTTTCATTTCTCCGAGCAAGAGCCCGATCAAGCCGCCGGACACGCCGCGTTCTTCAACCGCGTTCACCAGAAAGTGACCGACCACTGGTACGCCGACCAGATCTACCGGAAGTATGACCCCGTGGGACCGCTCTTCGGTCCGTGCGATCACCACGCGACCGAGCTCATCGTCGAAATCCAAGGGGGCGGCCTGGTTCAGCGGGTCGAGTTGCTGAAGTCGTGCGGTCTGGATTTTCTCGATGAGGAAACCATCGTCGCCGTCCGATCGGCGGCTCCCTTCGAGCGGCCCCCGCGCGATCTGATCGACACGCACGGCTTCGTCCGCTTCGGCTTCAACGTCGTCTTCGAGTCGCAACCGGCACCGGCGGGAGCTACCCCCGATGCCGGAACCGATCCAGCGCCACCGCCACCACGATGATCGCGCCGGTGACGATCTCTTGCACCCAGTTGGGCCAGCCCATCTGCGAGCAGCCCGACTGCAACACCTGCATGATGAGCGCGCCGATGAGCGTGCCCAGCACCGAGCCTTCGCCCCCGGCCCGGGCGGGGTGCGCCCGCTAAGCACCATCCTTCAGATCGGACCTCTTCGACCGGACCCGCTTCACGGCCCTTTCATACAACGAACGGCGCCAACGGCGTCCGGAACAGGGAGGGACTGTAGAATGCTGCCATTTGTATAGTCGACCATCCAGAATCCCCCAACGTCGCTCTGTGTCGACGACCAGTAATCAAAGCAAAGGCCCGACAGCTGAGGCTCGACGTAGCATCCAAAAGCCGCGGGTCCGAGCCCGCTCGGGCAAATTTGCAGGGCGGCCGCATTGCACGACGAACTAAAACAAGACACCGCGAAGCACGAGTCCGATATCTGACATCCGGTTCCAGGCGAGCCCACTGGGCAGTCGCGCACCAGCGTCCGGAGACTGTCGATGTCCGGCAACTTCCACTGATACCCGCAGAGGCTAAGCGACGAGCAAAAGGACACTGCCGCATCGTGAGTCGGAGGGCTCCCGCCACCAGCTGCTGCTCTTTGCCAAATCCGCCCATCGGGCGCCAGCCACGCATCAGGGCAGGATATGCAGGTATGATCGACCGTGCAAATCGAGGCAGCGCCGGGACAGTCTGCCGCGACCGTGCATTGGACGCACGAACCTGCCACGCACTTGGGCGTGGTTCCACCACACACGGTACAAGACGCACCACAGTGAGCCGCGGTCGACTGGACGTCCACGCACGCTCCCGAGCACGACGAGGTCGTTCCTGTGCACGAGCACACACCGGCGCCGCTGCACACCGAGTTGGTTCCACATGTCGAGGTGTTCACCCACGCTGTGCAGCCGGTGGTCGAGTCGACCTGGCACGTCTGCACGACGCCGCCCGCAGCACATTGTTTGGCGTTGGCGGTGCAGGCATTCGTGCAGCACGACGCCTTGCCGGCGGCGCCGCTGCACGCACCGTTCGTGCACGTTTGAGTCGACATCTGGAAATTGCAGCCAGTCGTCGAATCCTTCGCGCAGGTGACCACCGTGGATCCGGAGCACGTCGGTCCGGTGGTGCCGGTGCAGACCGAGTCTCCGATGCACTGGCAGGAAGCGCCGTTGGCAGGACCCGAGCAAGTCTGGTGCGCTGCGCACCCGACCGGCGCGCCAAACGACAGGCAGCCGTTCATACCCACGCCGCACGTCGCGAGCCCACCACTGACACACGACTTTTGCCCTTGCGTGCAGGTGTTCGAGCACGTGAGACCGCACGTCGCGCTGGGCGCGCTGCCCGTGCAGACCTGGGGCGACATGCACGACTGCATCGTGGAGACGAAGAGACACGAGTTGGCGTCGGTCGCGCACGTCGCTACCGTCGTTCCGTTCTGGCACATCGTTCCGTTGCGCATGCAGCCTGAGAAATTGCACGTGCACGCTGCAATCCCGGCGTTGACGGTGCACGTCTGGTTGGCTCCGCACGTTTGCGTCGTGACCCACGCCGTGCAGCCATTGGATTGAACCCTGCACGTCTGCATCGCGCCATTCGCGCACTGTGTGCCCCCCGCGGAGCACAAGTTTGTGCAGCAAGACGCCGCGCCCGCAGCGCCGGTGCACGCACCGTTGGTGCACGGCGTGCTTGTCCCCTGGATATTGCACCCGTTGGAGTCTTTCGAGCACGTGACCAGCGTGCTGCTGGAGCAGGTCAGGCCCGTGGTTCCGCTGCACACCGGATCCGCATTGCAGGTGCAACTAGCGCTGCCTGATGCCCCTGTACAGCTCTGATGAGCAGCACAGGCAACCGGCGTACCGAATGAGAGGCACCCGTTGCTGCCCATCGTGCACGTGGCAAGATTTCCACTGACGCACGTCTTCTGTCCCGCCGTGCAGCTGTTGGTGCACGTCAGCGAGCACTTGGCGGTCGGGGCAGTGCCAGAGCATGACTGCGGCGCCGCGCACTGGGCGGTCGACGAGACGACAGGACAGCCGTCCGCGTCCATGCCACACGTCGTCACGGTCTGGCCATCCTGGCACACGGTGCCGGCGCCGGTGCAGATGGATGCGGCGCAGTTGCAGCTGGCCTTGCCGGCCGACACCATGCACGACTGCTGCGCCCCGCACGTTTTGGTCGTTACCCAAGCTGTACAACCATTCGGTTGCGCCGTGCAGGTCTGCACCGCTCCCGTCGCGCACTGGGTGGCTCCCGCCGTGCAGGCATTGGTGCAGCACGCCGCACTGCCGGCGGCTCCCGCACACGCCCCATTCGTACAGGGCGTGTTCGACGAGGCGACGGTGCATCCGTCAGCGTCCTGCGAGCAGATGGCCAACGTCGTGGCGCTGGCGCAAGTGGGACCGACGGCCGTGCACAGCGGATCCTGCTTGCACGTGCACTTGGCCGACCCGGCCGCGCCCGTACAGCTTTGATGCGTTCCGCAGCCGACCGGAGCGCTGTACGCATAGCAGCCATTGCCGCCGAGTGTGCAAGTGGCCAGCCCGCCGTTCACGCACGACGTTTGCCCGGCCATACAAGTGTTGGTGCAAGTCAACGAACAAGCCGCAGAAGGCGAATTGCCTGAGCAGCTCATGGGCGACGCGCAGGTCGACGTCGTCATCACGTAGAGGCATCCGCTGGCATCCCTGGCGCAGGTGGCAACGGTCTGGCCGTCCTGGCACACCGTGCCTGGCTGCGCGCAGAGGGTATCGGGGCAGGTGCACGAGGCGGTGGTGCCCTTCACCGTGCACGCCTGGTTGCCGCCGCACGTCGCCGTCGTCACCCAGGCCGTGCACCCGTTCGGCTGTGCCTTGCAGGTCTGTACCCCAGCCGCTACACACTGGGTCGCGCCTGTCGTGCAGGCATTGTCACACGTCACGGTTCCGCTTTCGCCGCTGCCACCCTGACCCGTTCCGGCGTCGCCGCTGCCACCCTGACCCGTTCCGGCGTCGCCGCTGCCACCACTCTGACCCGTGGAGGGCGATCCTCCGTCGGGCGCGCGATCGGTCGGCTTGTGAATCCCCAGCAGCCCGTTGCAACCCGCCGCCAAGAGAAAAGCCACCATAAATAAGACCCGACGCATTGCCGCGACCCCCATTTTTTCGAACCTTTTTCACCACTCGGACGCCGCATCAGAAGGCTGGGCGCCCCGCTGGTGTTCCTCACCCTTCGGGAAATCGGGCGGACCATACCACGTCCGAATTCCACGACCGATTTCCTCTCGATCGATACGATCGTCCGGCCCGATATTCCCGGTTTCGTCACACATCTCGGTCGCGATTGATGAGCTGAGGTTTCGGCGCGCGTGCTATACAGGGGCCGTCGGTGACGGACGGTGATTTGATGATCGAGGGTGCCTTGATTCAGCAGGATCGGCGGTTTCGCGCAGCGGTCCTCGGCGTTCTCGGCGGCGTGATCCTGCTGGCCGCGCCGTTCGCCGCGCGCGCAGAGAGCGATCCGGATGCGCTGCTTCGTCGAGGCGTCGAGTTGCGTCGCGCCGGCAAGGACGATCAGGCCCTCGACAAGTTCAGGCAGGCTTACAAGATTCGACCCACGCCCCGTGCGCGGGCACAGGTCGGCCTCGCCGAGCAGGCCCTGGGGCAATGGATCGATGCCGAGAGCGATCTCCTGGCGGCCCTGGGGAGCGCCGCCACCGATTCATGGATCGCGAAGAACAAGCCTGCGCTCAGCCAGGCGCTGGCGGCCGTCGAGGACCACCTGGGCAATGTTCAGATCCTGGGCGCTCCGCGGGGGGCCACCGTGAAGGTCGACGACCGGGAGGTGGGAACCCTGCCCATGGCCGAGCCGGCGCACGTGTTTGCGGGCGAGGTCATGGTCGCGGTTTCGGCTCCCGGGCACGTGGAGATCCGCCGAAAGCTGAACGTGTCGCCGCGCGCGATGGTGCGCGAAACGTTCAGCCTCGTCGCCGTTCAGCCCGACGTCGCCGCCGCTGCTGGCGGCAGCAAGCGACCAGCGGCAGAGATCGAAGCGCCGAGACCACTGACCGAGACCGTGGCGCGCACGGAGACGACCACTCCCGCGGAACGGGGCCGGGGTATCACCCGGATGCAGGGATGGGCGATCGCCAGCGCGGCGGCCGGCGTCGCCGCCGGCGGCGTCGCCGGCTACTTCGTGTCACGCGCCATCGCCCGCAACAACGACTCGAAGGCCGGCTGTGACGGCAACGCTTGCGATCCGCCTGGCAAGCAGGCGCGTCTCGATGCCCTGGCCGCCGGCAACAAGGCCACGATCGCGTCGATCGTCAGCGGCGCGCTGGTGGCCACGGGGGTCGTGCTGTTCATCGCGGGACGCCCCAGGGCCGAAGAGGGCGCGGCCTCGGCCCTGATGATCACGCCGGCCATCGCGCCGGACGGCTTGGCGCTGATCGGCACACTGCGGTTTCAGTAGGACGCCGCGGAACGCGCCACCCCAGCCCGTTGCATTGCGGGCAGTGGATTTCACCAGCGCTGGCTTGACTGCTCGGGATCCAACCGTGAGCAGGTCGTCGTCGACGTCCCAGAGCGTTCCGTCGGGCGCAGCAGCCAAGTGGCGCCGATCGTCCCCATCAGCGCCATGCCGCGGTAGCGCGCGGCCTCATGGTCCACGTGCAGACCCTGGGTCTCCATCGTCGCAAGAATGGAAGTGATTCGATCGACGATGTGTGCTGGCAGATCCATACGTCTCGGCTACCGGGCGCTGGTCGTCGTCGGTGGCGCCGGTTTGGCGAAATCGCCGGCCTTCACGATCGTCAGCTTGGCGTACTGGATGTACTTGCTCATCGCCGCGCGGCTCTGCGGGCCGGTCAGCGCCATCACCTTCGTCTCGAGGTCGGTGTCCCAGGCGAAGGTGCGGTGGTGGTACGCCTTGTTGGTCAGCCAGTGGACCAGCTCGCGATCCTGCGCGCTGGCGACCGTGCGTCCCTGCAGCCAGCTCGTCGATCTCGTTGTCCGCGAGGTGCGGTCGCGCCGGTGTTGCACCGAAAACTTGAAGAGCCCCGCGGGCATCTGGTCGGGGTTCGATGCCGCGTGGCTCGACGGCGAGATCCAGAAGCGCGCCCCGTCGCGCGGCTTCGCGCCGCTCGCGCGCCTGCGCCGCTTGCTCGCCACGCGCTCCACGATCGAGGATTGGAGGCGTCTGCGCGCCATGATCGCGGCGGCGCGCTGATGATTCGCCGCGCGATCTTTTGAGGGTGGCGCGCGCGGCGCCGAAGAGTACTCTGCGCGACATGCGAAGCTGCCGACCCACGCTGGCGATCGTCGCGTTCATTTCTGGAGTTGCGGGGCTCGGCTGTAAAAACAGCCATGACAACACCGACGGAGCTCCGTCGAACGGAACGGGAGGCGTCGGCAGCTCGGGGCAAACCGGCGCCGGAGGGCAGCAAGCGTCGGGAGGGCAATCCGGCGACGCGTCGCAGCCGGGAATGGGAGGCATGACGGGCGCCGGAGGACAAGCCGGTCGCGGCGGTAGCGCGGCTGACGCGGGCGCCGACGCCAGCGCGGACAAGAACCCGGGAACGGGTGCTACCGACGCGCGCCAGGACGCGTCCAACGCGGACGGCGGGGCTCCCTTTTCGCCCTGCCCCACCGACGGAGGAACGTGCGCCATCCTGCCCCTCGGCGATTCGATCACCGACGGGTTCCCGTTCGAGAACGGCGGCTACCGGGTCGAGCTCTTCAACCAGACGTTGCTCGGTTCCAAGAACGTGACGTTCGTCGGTTCGCTCTCGAACGGTCCGGCCATGGTCGGCAATACACCCTTCCCGCCCAGGCACGAGGGCCATACAGGATTCACGATTGTCAACGAGACGACCGCCGGCCGCATGGGGATCTCGCCAGCGATCACCGACACGGCGATCTCAACGTACCACCCGAACATCGTGCTGCTGATGATCGGGACCAACGATGTCGATCTCAGCGTCGATCTCGCGAACGCACCGACGCGGCTGGCAATGCTCGTCGACGAGATCATCACGGACGCGCCCAGCTCATTGCTGGTGGTCGCGCAATTGACGCCAACCCAGACCGACGCGGAGAACGTGCGTTTCCAGGCCTACAACGCCGCCATACCCGCCATCGTTCAACAGCGAGCCGCCGCCGGCAAGCACGTGATGATCGTCGACATGTATTCGGCGTTCACCGCGAACGCGAACTACAAGACGGCGTTGATGAACGACAACCTGCACCCGAACCCGACCGGCTACGGCCTGATGGGCGACACCTGGTACCACGCCATCAGCTCCGTTCTGCACTGACGGTGCCCCAACGTCGAACGCGCCGCAGGACGAGAGGCCAGCTCTCGTCCTGCAGCGCTCGATCGCGAAGGCTAGGAGCGGCGGCGGGTTCGCGCGCGCAGCGCGAGCCAGACCATCGCAACCAGCAGCAGGCCGGCGCCCGCGGATGCTCCGCGGGCACCGGCGACCGTGCAGCCGCAACCGCTCGAGCTGCTGCCCGTGGTCATCGCGCCGCCAGCTTCGCAGCGTCGAGCTGCTGAAGTCGTGCGGCCTGGCTTTTCTCGACGAGGAAGCCATCGCCGCCATCCGAGCCGCGGCTCCCTTCGAGTACCCGCCGCGCGATCTGGTCGACACCCACGGGTTCGTCAGCTTCGGCTTCAACCTCGTCTTCGGAGCTAGCCCCGATGCCGGAACCGATCCAGCGCCACCGCCACCACGATGATCGCGCCGGTGACGATCTCCTGCACCCAGTTGGGCCAGCCCATCTGCGAGCAGCCCGACTGGATGACCTGCATGATGAGCGCGCCGATGATCGAGCCCAGCGACCGAGCCTTCGCCGCCCGCCAGGCTGCCGCCGCCGATGACCACCGCGGCGATGATGTTGAGCTCGAGGCCCATGGCGCCGGTCGGGTCGCCGACGGTCAGCCGCGAGAACTGCATCAGGCCGGCGATGCCGGCGAAGAAGCCGCCGAGCAAGTAGACCGCGAGCTTCACGCGCGCCACCGGCACGCCGCACAGGCGCGCGGTCTGCTCGTTCGAGCCGACGGCGAACACGTGCCGGCCGAATCGCGTATAGAGCAGCAGCGCGCCCACCGCGAAGGCGAGCAGGAACAGCAGCCACACGCCGGCCGGGAACACCATCCACGCGCGCGCGGCGGGCAGCCGCGCCAGGAGCTCGTTCAGCCACGATGGGGGCGCGTCGATCTTCTGGTCGTCGGCCAGGCCCTTGGCGATGCCGCGCACCACCAGCATGGTCCCCAGGGTCACGATGAAGGGCACCACCTTGAGCCGCGTGACCAGCACGCCGTTGAGCGCGCCGCACCCGACGCCGGCGGCGACGCCCGCCAGCGCGGCGAGCACGGGCGGCGCGCCGGCGCGCAGGAAGGCGGCGATGACCACGGTGGCGAGCGCGATGATCGAGCCGACGGAGAGATCGATGCCGCCCGCCACGATCACGACCGTCATGCCCAGCGCGGCCACGGCCACGATCGTGGTCTGGCGGGAGATGGTCTCCAGATTGGCCGGGTCGGCGAAGTTGAGCCCGCGCGTGCCGGCCAGCAACGCCGAGAACAGCACGAAGACGGCGACGAGGCCGGCGAACGCGCCCAGGTTCTTGCGCACCACGGGCGACGCCAGCAGCCGCGCCCACCCGCGCGAGGGCGGCGGCGTTGCGCGAGCAGCGCCCGGCGCTCCAGTCGCCGGCGACGCGGCGGTCTCGGCGTCGGTGCCGGCGCTCATGCGGCCTCGCTCTCGCTGCCCAGCGCGGCCTCGAGCAGCAGGGCTTGCTCGGCGACTTCCGCCACCGGTCGCGGCGGCCCGAGGCGCCCGCGGCACATGACCGCGATGCGATCGCAGACGCCGAGCAGCTCGGGCAGGTAGCTGATACCATGAGGACCGCCTTCGCTGGTCGCTCCTTCGCCACCAGCGCGTCGATCAGCTCGTAGATCTGCGCCTTGGTGGCGACGTCGATGCCGCGCGTCGGCTCGTCGAGCAGCAGCACGTCGACGTCGTGGTGGAGGAGGCGCGCGAGCGCCACCTTCTGCTGGTTGCCGCCCGACAGCTCGCCGATCGGCTGATCGGCGCTCTGGCACGCACGCGCGAGCCGCTCGATCCAGCGCTCGGCCGCGGCGCGGCGGCGCGCCGGGCCGCACCACGCGCCGGCAGCTTCGACAGCGTCAGGTTGTCGGCGACGCTGAGGCCGAGCGCCAGCCCTTCGCTCCTTGCGGTCCTCGCTGAGCAGCGCCAGGCCCTGCGCCCAGCGCCGCGCGGGCGTCGGCCGGCCGCGGATCGACGCCGTACCCAGCTTCACTTTCCCCGACACCACCGGGTCGAGGCCGAACAGCGCGCGCAAGAGCTCGGTTCGCCCCGCGCCGACGAGGCCGGCGATGCCGAGCACCTCGCCGCGGT
This sequence comes from uncultured Pseudomonadota bacterium, assembly GCA_963711305.1. Classification (GTDB taxonomy): domain Bacteria; phylum Myxococcota_A; class Polyangia; order Fen-1088; family Fen-1088; genus DASRQZ01. Next base: position 368,113 of record CAVQDT010000008.1, on the reverse strand, counting down.
GAAGGGTGAAGCTGGCACGCGCGGGCTTGCCATGCATGCCGGCGAGCTCGCTCACCTCCAGCAGCGGCTCGCCGCGGCGCGCGCGCGCTGCGCGGAAAGAGCTGCTCGACGCGGCGGCCGACCATCAGATCGACGATCGCGCGCACGCTGGCCTCGGCCATCGCGCCGCCGCCGACGTTGCGGCCGTCGCGCAGCACGGTGAAGCGATCGGCGACGCGCTTGCACCTCCTCGATGAAGTGGGAGATGTAGACGATCGCGTGGCCCTGCGGCGCAGCCGGCGGACCAGCTGCGAACAGCGCGCTCGACGTCGGCCTGGGCCAGGCTGCTGGTCGGCTCGTCGAGCACCAGCACGCGGCAGCCGACCGCCAGCGCGCGCGCGATCTCGACGATCTGCTGCGCGGCGACGGACAGCCGGCCCACGACCGCGTCGGGGGCGATCTGCGGTGATGCAGCTCCTCGAGCGCGGCCACCGCTCGCCGGCGCATCGCGCGTCGATCCAGGACGCCGAGGCCGCCAGCCAGACCCGCGCGCGCGGGCTCGATGCCGAGCAGGATGTTCTCCATCACCGTCAGGTGCGGGCCGAGCGACAGCTCCTGGTAGATCATCGCGACGCCGGCGCGGCGCGCCTCGCAGCGGGCTGCGCCGGCGCGTAGGGCGCGCCCGTCGATGCGCATCTCGCCCGCGTCGGGCTGGACCGCGCCCGAGAGGACCTTCATGAGCGTGCTCTTGCCGGCGCCGTTCTGGCCGACCAGCGCGTGCACCTCGCCGGACTGGATCGACCAGGTCGACGCCGTCCAGCGCCTGGGTGGCGCCGAAGCGCTTGCGGACGCCGCGCATCTCGAGCCAGCGCCGCGCTCGACGTCACTCCTTGAGCCATTTCTTGAAGTCGGGGTTGAGCAGCGCCTGCGCGGCCGGCGTGCTCATGTCGTCGCGGGTGATCAGCGTGGCGCCGGTGTCGATGCGCTTCTCGACCGGTTTGCCTTGCAGGTGATCGACCATCGTCTTCACCGCCAGGTAGCCCATCTTGATCGGGTCCTGCACCACGGTGGCGTCGATGTGCCCCTTGCCGAGGGCGTCCACCAGCTTGGGCGAGCTGTCGAACCCGACGAACGTCACCTTGCCGGCCAAGCCGTCGTCCTCCAGCGCGCGCAGCATGCCGAACGAGGTGGACTCGTTGGGACAGAAGATGCCCTGCACGGTCAGCCCGTCCGGCCCCTTGTGCGAGCTCAGCAGATTCTCGCTGGCCTTGAACGCGCTCTCCGTGGTCACGCCGCCGTACTGATTGGCGCTCGACCACCTCGATCCCTTTGTGCGCGGCGATCGCGTCGAGAAAGCCCCGCTCGCGCTCCGCGGTACTGGCGGAGCCCTCGGCGTAGCGGAGCATCATCACCTTGCCCTTGTCGCCCAGCAGCTTGGCCAGGTGCTCGCCCGCCAGCGTGCCGCCGCGGTAGCTGTCGGTGGCGACGAAGCTCACGATCTCGTCGGTCTTGATGGCCGAGTCGAAGGCCACCACGGGGATGCCGGCGCGAACCGCGTCGGTCACCGCCGGCACCAGCGCGGTGTCGTCGAGCGGCGCCAGCACGATGCCCTTGACGCGCATGTTGGTGAAGGTCTCGACGGCTTTCACCTGATCCTCGCGGTCGTCTTCGCGCAACGGACCCTTCCAGATGATGTTCACCCCCAACTCCTGCGCCGCCTTCTCAGCGCCCGCGTGCACCGACTTCCAGAACTCGTGGGTCGTCCCCTTGGGGATCACCGCGATGGCGTCGGTCGTGCGCTTCTTGCAACCCGCGACGAAGACGAACGCCAGCAGCACCAGGCATGTGAGGGCTCGCTTCATGCGGGCGGATAATAGGACGGCCGACTCTCGAAGGCACCTCCCGATTGTGAACCGCCCAGCGAGGATGATAGAGAGATTCGCCGTGCATGGCCGCGTCCCCAGCTTTGGCGACGACCTCGATTTTCTGGAGCGACACACCGAGACGGTCGTGCTCCGCGACACCGGCGGAGCGGCGCGCCTGGCGCTGTGCCCGGCGCTGCAGGGACGCGTCGCCACCAGCACCACCGCGGGAGCCGATGGGCCCAGCTTCGGCTGGCTGAACCGCGCGCTGCTGGCGTCACGCCAGCTGGCCCCGCACATGAATGCGTACGGCGGCGAGGATCGGTTCTGGCTCGGCCCGGAGGGGGGACAATTCGGGCTGTTCTTCGCGCCCGGGGTGCCTCAGGACCTCGCGCACTGGTACACGCCGGCGCCCCTCGACGTAGAGCCGTTCCTGCTCGTCGAGCAGGGTCCGAACCGCGCGCTGCTGCACAAGAGCCTACGCGTGGGAAACGCGTCGGGCACCGTGTTCGATCTCGACGTCGAACGCGAGGTGCAGCTCTACGCCGCCGCGCGCACCTGGCAGGAGGCGGGCGCCGTGCCCAGCGACCGCGTCGAGGTCGTCGGGTTCGAGACACGCAACCGCATCACGAACCGCGGCGGCGAACCCTGGCGGCGCGACGCGGGCCTGCTGTCGATCTGGATCGCCGGCACCTTCGCGCCTTCACCGGCGACGATCATCGTGCTGCCTTTCCGACCGGGCGGGCAGGCCGAGCTCGGCCCGATCGTCAACGACAACTACTTCGGCCAAGTGCCCGCCGACCGGCTCGTGGTCTCGCAAACCGCGATCTACTTCCGCGGCGACGGACAGCAGCGCGGAAAGATCGGCGTTTCACCGCACCGCGCGCGGCCCGTCCTGGGAAGCTACGACGCGCAGAACCGGACGCTGACGCTGGTGACTTACACCCTGCCCCCCGGCGAGCACTCCTACGTGAACTCGCTGTGGGAGCACCAGCGCGAGCCATACCAGGGCGACGTGCTCAACAGCTACAACGACGGTCCGCCCGTCCCGGGCGAAAAGCCGCTCGGGCCGTTCTACGAGCTCGAGTCGTCGTCGCCGGCGACGGCGCTGGCCCCCGGCGAAGCGGCCGAGCACCGGCACCGCACCATGCACTTCGTGGGCTCGCCCGCCGATCTGGATCCGATCGCGCGTGTCGCGCTGGGCGTGGGGCTGGCCGAGATCAGCGCGGCGTTTTCAGGGTGAATGGCGCTCAATCTCGGCGCCGTCTCGACCGCAACACCAACCCCACCATTGCCAATCCGAAAAGCAGCAGCACCACACCCCAGATCAGGTTCACGTTGATGCCCAGCGAGTGCGCCTGGTAGATGCCCGGATCGGACAGCAATCCGAAGCCGCTCAGCAAGCACGCCGAAGATGGAGAACATCAGACCGATCGGCAATCGCACGTCCAGATCCATCGATTCACCAGAAGATGATGTTGAGTAGCAGGGCGAGCAGCAAGGTCAGCACGCCCAGCGTCGCGGGACGTTTGTACCACTCGACGCCGTCCTCTTTCGGTCGCGGCGTCAGCGCGTAAACCAGGCCGGTCAGCTCCGAATCGGTCTTGCGCTGGCGGGTGACCAGCGACACGACGATCGTGGCCAGGAAGCAGGCCGCAAAGGCGCAGATAGCGGTCCAGAAGTTCTGCGCCATCTCGCTCGGATATTGATGCACGACTGCGATCCAACCGCCCTTGATGCCGGTTTCGGCTCCCCTCGGCAGCGACAGCCCGTGGTGAGTGGCCGCCGCCGCCGTTCCGGTCAGCAGACCGACGAAGGCGCCGTGACCGGTGGTGCGCCGCCAGAACATTCCCAGCAAGAAGGTCGCGAACAGCGGCGCGTTCACGAACGCGAACACCAGCTGCAACACGTCCATGATGTTGTTGAACTTGGCCGCGGTGTACGCGCACGCGACGCTGGCCAGGATCCCCACCACGGTGGTGGCGCGTCCCACGGCCAGGTAGTGAGCGTCGCTGGCGTTGGGACGGATGTAGCTCTGGTAGATGTCGTAGGTCCACACCGTATTGAAGGCCGTGACGTTGCCCGCCATGCCCGACATGAACGAAGCGATGAGCGCGGTCAATCCGAGTCCCAGCATGCCGGTCGGGAAAAAGTGGGCGAGCATGGCCGGCACCACCATGTCGTAGTCGAGGCTGCCGCCCTTGCTGGGAAGCGCGAAGTGCGCGTCACCGCCGACGTGCATCCCGATGGCCAGCATGCCCGGCAAGATCACCAGGAACGGAAACAACATCTTCGGGAAGCGCGGCGATGATCGGCGTGCGCCGGGCCGCGCTCATGTCGCGCGCCGCCATCGCGCGCTGGATCACCAGGAAGTCCGTGCACCAGTAACCGAACGAGAGGACGAAGCCGAGACCCATCACCAGCCCGAACCACTCGACGCCCATCGGGTTCGTGTCCGCCGAACCGACGAGCTTCCAGCTGTGAGACCAGGCGCCCTCGGCCATGCCGTTGCGCGACGCCACCGCCGCGAGCCGGCGGTGAGGCCCGACCAGCCCCCGATCTGCTTGAGGCCCAGCAGCACCAGCGGCAGGAACCCGAAGACGATCAGGAAGAACTGCAGCACCTCGTTGTAGATCGCGGAGCGCAACCCACCGAGGTAGATGTAGACGAGCACGATCACGCCCGAGGCGGCGATGCACACGTGCAGGTTCCAGCCGAGGATCGCGTGCAGCAGGATCGCCAGCGCGTACATCGAGATCCCCGACGACATCACCGTCATGCAGGCGAAGGTCACCGCGTTGAGCCCGCGCGTCTTCTCGTCGAAGCGCAGCTTGAGATACTCGGGCACCGAACGCGCCTTCGAGCCGTAATAGAACGGCATCATGAAGATCGCCACGAAGACCATCGCCGGGATCGCGCCCACCCAGTAGAAGTGGCTGGTCATGATCCCGTACTTGGCGCCGGAGGCGGCCATGCCCATCACCTCCTGCGCGCCGAGGTTCGCGCCGATGAACCCAGCGCGCAGATCCATGCCGGCAGAGATCGCCCCGATTCGAAGAAGTCTTTCGTCCCGCTCACCCTCCTGCGTACGACGACGCCAATGCCGAGGACGAACGCGAAGTAGACGATCAGCAAACAGTAGTCGACGACGCCAAGTTGAATTGTCATCGCGCGGGGGCGCGAATTTACTACACTCCGCCGCGCCCGACCGATAGGATTCGCCGCGCCGGGTGCACGAATAAACCGCAGCGAAAGAGGTCCCATGTCGTCTCGCTTCTCTTCTCGCTCCGCGCTGGTTGTCTGCGGCTTGACCTGGCTGGGATGCGCAAGCGTTCAGACCGGCGCCACGGTCGCGGATCTCTCGCGCGCGCAGGGGCCGGCCGCGCCGGGTGCCACCGTCTTCAACAACGAGTGTGCCAAGTGCCACGGCCAGCGGGGTGAAGGACTTGGCACCGCCTCCGCGATCCTGGGGCCGGGCGCGCTGCCCGAATTTCCGCGCACCACGGGCGGCGCCGGCGATCCGAATGTCGTCGATCCGCAGCTCATCCAGATCCAGGCGCAATCGCGACCGGCCGGAGCGGCGTGGCGCGATCCGTTCCGGAACGCCATGGATCTCTACAATTTCACGACCAAGCATCTGCCCAAGAGCCAGGCGGAATCATCTGAAGGACGCCGACTATTGGGCGGTGGTGAACTTCATGCTCGCCGTGCAGGGCGCGACCCTGCCGCCGCAGGGCATCGACGCCAGCAACGCGACCTCCATCCCGATTCCCCGGCAGTGAACCGGCCGGTGGTATCGGGCGCAGCGCAGCGCAGCTCAACGGTGACGAGCGCGGCGCGCGGTTTCGAGCCGTCGGGCGCTCGCACGTAAAATGAGCTGTTTCAAAGGGTCACCGCTACTGTAGGTTGCTTGGCGTCTTTGCCTTCCGTGTCGGTCGGAGCTGTCCCGGTGTTCGACTGCCGCGGCGGAGCCGCAAAAAACCTCCCTCCAACAAGCGTATCTTGAACGTCCGTCCTCCAAACCGCTGGCTGGCCCTCGCGCCCATCGTCGTCCTCGTTGCGTCAGGCGCGCTCCTCGTCGCGTCGAGCGCGCCGGCCGCCGCCGCAGACGGCGCGCCGCAGACGGCACGACGGCGACCCCCGAGCGCCTCATCCCGCCGCTGCCAACCGATAGCTTGCCCGGGTCGTCGGCTCCGCCCGGCCTGGGCCTTGCGCCCGAGGCGCCCCCGGTGCCGCCCGCGGCCGGCGGGCGCGCGCCGTCGTTCGGCGCGCCCAACACCGAACGCCCCTCGTCGTTTCGCCTGGGCGGCCGGTTCTTCGGGTGGGAGGCGATCGGTATTGGCCAGAAGCCGAGCAATCCGCCCCCGGGCTATTCGGGCACAGCGCTGCACATGCCGCTGCTTTCCGTCGGCAAGATCCCCTTCTGGGGCGGGGCGGGCTTCACGCTCAACACTTCGTACGGCACGCGGTATGTCACCGCCGTCGGGAGCTACTACTTCCGCCTCAAAGGCCCAGAGTACAACGGCTACGTCAACCCGCAGCTGGGACCGTCGTTCGGGACGGCTTTTCTGCTGATCACCCCGGAACCACTCGGCGCGCTGCGCTTGAACTCTCCGCGTGGGCGCTTTCGTCGAGGTCTACGCCGGTCCGGGCCAGTGGGGCTGGGGCATCTTCGGACCACTCCTCGGATTGCGCGGCTACGGCGAAACCACCAACGCCGACTGGGACGCCACCCGAGACTTGCACCTGACCTTCACCCAGGGGTTCCTGGCGGTGCCGGGTGTGCCGGAGAACTTCGCGCGCGGCGACTACAACAGCTGGATCGAGACCGGCATCTCCGACTACGTGATGCACGCCCACGTCGCCGCGACCCTGAAGGGCCAGTACATCTTCCGGCTGCACTGGGCGGCGTCGCGCGGAAACGACGAGCGACAGATCCTGCGGACCTTCCTCGGCGGCCCGCCGCAGGATGGCCGCTGGAACACCTACCTCGGTGAGGCGCGCTACCAGGGCGATCCCTGGGGCCAGATCGGGTTCACCGGCGGAGTCTACGATTTCCAGCACGCCGCTTCGGTCGGCGACGGAACGTGGTGGGCGGTCGACTGGACCCAGGGCGCTCGCGAGATGATCAACAAGTTCCTGGGGCCGAACAGCAACGGCAACGGCAAGGTCGCCGTGGCAGGAGCGGAATGGAACTTCAGCGTTTCGCGCATCCTGTGGGCCCCGCGCAACTTCAACGGCGACGCGCCTGATCTGCGCGTCGCCATCGCAGCCATGGTGACCCGCACGCTGGCCACCGAGGACCCCAACTACAAGAACGCGACCGGTTACTACACGGGCGTCGAGACCGAGTATCGGATGACCTCGCTCTTCAGCCTGACCATGCAGGTCTACGGCGAATCCCGACCCAGTTACCTCGGCGAGTACAACGTGTACAGCATCAATCCGGGCATCGCATTTCACACCGACTGGTACAGCCTCGATCGCATCCAGATCATCTACGGGCGGCGCTTCTACAGCCGCGCCGCGGACCCCAACACGGCCGAACCGCTCGATCGGCACATGATCGCCCTCGGCGGCTACGTAACCTTCTGAGTCGAAGGCGCTTGATGATGCAAATGACAAAACGAAATGCCGCAGTCATCGTCGCCTTGCTCGCCACACCGGGGCTGGCGACCGCCGCTGATGCTGTCCCCGACCCTGGGCTGCCACGCCTGGGCCTGGCGCCGGGCGAGCCTCAGGTGCGCAGCGCGGCCCCCGCGCTCCCCTTTGGCATCCAGCCCGCGCAGTCGCGCGAGTACGTACTGGATTTCCACGGCTACTTCTTGCTGCCCGCCGTCTTGGGGCTCCACCAGCGCGAGAATCCCATGGCCGGGCAGAGCGCCACGGTGCTGCATGCGCCGCCGCTGATCCCGCAGGACCTGCGCGACTTCGAATTCACCGGCGCGGTGCCGACGCCCTGGCTCCAGCTCGATTTCGTGTACGGCAACTCGGTGGTGTCGGCGACCACGGTCCTCGCGGGCACCAGCGCCTCGGACGCCGCCGGCTTCTACAACCCGGTCGATCAGTTCGGGGTCAACGACGCGTTCCTGACCCTCAACCTCACCCGCAAGTTCGGCTTTCCCTTCCTGCTCAACGTCGGTGCCTTCACCGGCCGTTACGGCGCCATGGGCACCTACGACGCCGGCCGCTACGCGACGCCGCTCATCGCCCGCACCAACACCATCGGTGAGAACATCGTCATCGGCCACATGGTCGGCGATGTGATGCTCATGCTCGAGCAGGGGCTCGGCGGCCAGATGGCGCGCCCTCCGCTGGGACTGGTGTCGGCGGGCTGGAACGATTTCGCCAACGCCAACGTGGGCGCGACCTTCGTCAACCACGTGCACCTCGGCGCCGCCTACCAGCCCTGGGGCAAGATTGGGCTGCACTACCTGACCGCGTGGACGCAGGACGATCTGACCGGCAACGGCAGCATCCCCGACGGTCGGATCACCGTGCTGGGTGCCGACATGCACATCACCGCGGGACCCACGGGACATCTGTACTTGGGGATCGCCCGCACCTACGCGACCAACGCGGCGACGGTGTCGGGAGCGATCGAGGTCCTCAATGCGCGCGGCGGCCCCGAGCTCATGGAGCATTACCTGGGGCCATCGGCCACCGGCCACCTGACCACGGTCGGCGCGCAGTACGACCTCAGCTTTTCCAAGATGATCTTCGGCCCGCGTTACACCGGCAACAGCCCGGACCTCCTGCTCAGCGTGTTCGGGATCGCGACCAAGATCAGCAGCAGCGACTCGGAGGTCAACGGCGTCCGCTACGACGGCGTGCTCAAGATCAAGGGCGGCGGCGAGCTCACCTACTTGTTTCTGTCCTGGATGGGCGTGTCCGAGCGCGTCGATCACGTACGCCTGGACAACAGCGACTCGGCGCAGGCCTTCACCATGTATTCCTCGCGCCTTTTGCTGCACTCCGGCTGGCGCAGCCGGGACGAGATCTCGCTGCAATACACCCACGCCGTCTACGGCAGTGCGGTCTACGTGAAGGCAGGCTATCCTCCCCTTCTGAATCCGGCCCTGAATCCGGATCGTGATGTCTTCTCGCTCACCGGCACCTTCTGGTGGTAGGAGGCCTTATGAAGCTCGAGCGCAGATCGGAAGGCCAGTCGTCGCGCGGCGCGGGGCTCCTCGTCTGCGCGGGCGGCGTTCTGAGCTTCGTCCTCGGCTGCACCGCCTATCCGACGCTGAAGCCGAACGTGCCGATCGATTGCACCGCCGACAGCGGGTACGACTTCCTGCAGATCGACAATTTCGACACCGTCGGCGCCATGCCCTTCTATACGTCGGGTGACATGACGACTACCTCGCTGCTACGCGGCGACCGTGGGACCGTTCCCCGACGGTCCGCGCTGCAACAGCAACGTGGGGATGGTCCTTCAATCGTCCCAGCACAACGATTGGGGGTCGTTGTTCGGCTTCAGCAACTTCGGCCCGCGCGACGCCTCGGCTTACGAGGGGGTGTCGTTCTGGGCGCGCGCACGCGGCAACACCACCACGAGCTTCACGCTCTTGCTCGACGATCCCAACACCAGCAACCCTGTGACGGCCATGTGCGGTTTCGACGCGGGCACGCCCGCGCTGCCGGCCGACGCCGGCCTGGTCGACGTGTGCAAGAACTACTGTATACCCGACGCCGGGGCAGGTAACCCGGTGACGACGTTCACCGACCCGATGACCGGCATGGCGGTCGGTGGCTCGACCAACGCGGCGCCACCACCCGACTCCTGCGGTAACGGCTACAGCGTGGTCCAGGTCGTCACCGGCGACTGGCGGTTTTACACCGTTCCCTTCGCGAAGTTCCAGCAGGGCTACATGCCCAATCGGGTGCCCAATCCCGTGCTGAAGGTGACCGGAGCGGTGCCTGGCACCGGTTTGCGAACCTCCGCGCTGATGAACTTCGTGATTCGCTTTCCCAAAGAAGCCAACGCGGAGCTGTGGTTCGACAATTTGGATTTCTATCGGCCGAAGAAGGCCGGCAGCGATGGCGGATCCGACGCGCGACGCATGTGAGCGCGGAGGGTTCAAAGGACCCTCGCGGGGTCCGTGATTGAGAAAAGGGAGTGACCACATGAAAACGCATCTTCGAATTGGAATCTCTTCGCAATCCTTGGCCCTCCTTTTCGCTGTCTGCGCGATGGGGGCCTGCACGACCCAAGCGGTCACCACCGACGCAGGCACGGGTGGTCGCGGCGGCACGACCGGCGGCACCCTGGGCGGCATGACCGGGAGCCTCGGTGGCTCCGGCGGCATGTACGTTCTCGTCGACGGAACGCCGTGCCTTCCGCCGGCGGCGTCGGGTCTCATCACCGACTTCACCTATGCGGCTCCGGACGCTGCCGCCCCCAGCGACGCTGCCTCCGATGGCGGCACGGTCGCGGTCGTCGATCAGCTCCACTTCGGTGACGACACGACGTCGCTCTCGGGCGGCGAGTTCTACTACCCGAACGCGTCCTCCACGGCGACCCCGGCCATGTACCAGCTCGTCTCGAACGTGACCGGCAGCAACTGGCACGTCACGGGAATGGTCGGCGATTACTCGGGCCTCGGGTTCTACTTCGACAGCTGCAACAAGATCGATGCCTCGGCGTTCAAGGGGCTCTCCTTCAACATCTCGGGCACGGTGCAGGGCAGCGCGGTCACGGTGGAGATCGACACCCTGAACGACACTCTCGCCGCCTCCTGGCTCAACACGCACACGGGCACTGCGGACCCCACCGCCGCTGGCCGTTGCCTCCCCGGGCCGACCGCGGTCAATCAGTACGCGCAGTCCGACTGCGTGGAGCCCACCAAGGTGGTCACGGTCCCGGCAACCCCGGGCGCCCCGATCAACGTGCTGTGGGGCGATTTCACGACTGGCAAACCGGAGGCGGCCGTCACTCCCAGCCAGATCCTCGCCATTCGCTTCATATTTCCCAACCCGGTGGGCGTCGCCACGCCTAGCGTCGCGGCCTATCCGCTCGACGTGACGATCGACAACATCGCCTTCATTCCCTAATGAAGGCGCTGATGGCACCGCGTAGGTTGGCGCTGGTCGGGTGTGCGGGGCTCGCGCTCCTCGTCGGAGGAGCGCCGGGTTGCCTCTGCCCACCCTGCCCCGGGACCGCGGTCTCGACGGCGAGCCCGCTCACTCCCGCCGCGCTGGGGATGGGCACCAGCACCAGCACCGGCACTGGCAATGGGATGACGATGGGCGGAGGCACAGGCTCTGGGCCGACCGCGAGCGGTAGCAACCTGGTCGTGTGGGACGGCGACGGAGCAGGCACCGGCGCTCAGGGCTGGGAGTCTTGCGACAAGAAGCCCAACTGCGCGGTCCATGTCGGGGCCGAGCCGGGCTCCGGTGTCAACGGGAGCACGGGCCTCAAGCTGCATGGCGAGGGGCCCGGCTTCATCGGGATGGGTTGGAACCTGTTTGGGTGGTATCCGGAGACGGCCGGCGTCGACCTCAATCCGTACACGCACCTGGCCTTCCAGATCCGCGTCGACGCCAAGTCGCCCGGGGACGCACCCGAGCCCAGCGCGGTGACCGTGCTGCTCGGTTGCAGCCACAACAAGAACGACAGCGCCAGCGTCCCGATCGAGCGCTACGGCAAGGGCTTCACCGACGGCAAGTGGCACAAGATCGTGATCCCCGTATCGGCCTTCACCAAGGGTGGCGGCTCGAAGTTCGACCTGGGGTCGTTCTGGGAGTTCAGGATCGCCACCTGGAGCGCCGCGCCCCGCCACTTCGACATCTACGTCGACGACATCACCGCCGAGAAGCAGTGAAACCCGTGGGTCACGACCATCGCGCGCGGACGCGCGTCAGCGCACCCGCCGGGGTTGCGTTGACGGCGTTCGCCGTGTGGTCGGCGGCCTGCGTGGATACCGGACCGCGCATGAGGCCCGGCGGTGTGATCACGGGAACGCTGGTCTGCGACGCGCCACCGCCGGTGCCCTATGCGGGCAGCGCAACCATCCCCACCAATGATCCAACCGCTACGGGTCCCTACCAGTGGCAGAACGCGGTCATCAAAGGTGGCGGCTTCGTCAGCGGCATCGTGACCAGCCCGGTCATGCCCGGCCTCACCTTCAGCCGCACCGACGTCGGCGGCGCGTATCGTTACGATCCGGCCAACCGGCGCTGGAGGGCGATCACCGACGGGTTCGGGCGCAACGATTCCAACCTCACCGGGATCGAGAGCATCGCGCCGGATCCGGTCGATCCCAACCGGGTCTATGTCGCAGCCGGGCAGTACCTCACCGCCGGCAACGGCGTGATTCTCAGCTCGACCGACATGGGAGAGACCTGGACGCGCCACAACATCTCAGCGCCCATGGGCGGCAACGCCGACGGCCGGTCGATGGGCGAGCGGCTGGCGGTCGATCCTAACCTGCCGAGCACGCTGTACTTCGGCTCGCGCAACGCGGGGTTGTTCAGAAGCACGGACTCGGCGCAGACCTGGACCCTGGTCGACAGCTTTCGAGACAACGGCACGCCACCAGCGCTGATCACCGGCGCGACCGGCGGCGACGGGTCATTGGGCTACGGACTGACGTTCGTGGCCTTCGATGCGCACAGCGGCGCGCCGGGCAGCGCCACTCCGACGATCTACGTCGGCGTCGGCGTCACCAACGGCACCGCGCTCTTTCGCTCGACCGACGCGGGCGCGAGCTGGGCAGCGGTCCCCGGCCAGCCGGTGGCGGGGATGCCCCATCACGGCGTGGTGGATGGGTGCGGCAACCTCTACCTCCCGTACAACAACGGCGCAGGCCCCAACGGGGTCACCATGGGCGCTGTCTGGCGCTACGACGGGACGAGCGGCAAGTGGTCCGACGTGAGCCCTCCGCGCAACGGCGGCGGATTCGGCGGGCTGTCCATCGATGCCGCGCACCCGCAAACCCTGCTCGCCAGCACGATCGATAACTGGGGGTCGCAGGCCGAGGTCTATCGCACGACCGACAGCGGCGCGAGCTGGACGGCGCTGCTCGAGCCCGGGCAGAAGAGCGTGGCGGGCGCGGACTGGCTCTACTGGCACTCCAGCAACCTGCCGGCGCTGGGATGGATGGGGGACGTAGAGATCGATCCCTTCAATCCAGACCGCGCTCTCTACATCACCGGGCAGGGGATCTGGTCCAGCGACGATATCACCGCGGCCGACGCGAAAATGCCGACCCACTGGTCCTTCGATGATGACGGTCTCGAAGAGACGGTCGCGCTCGACGTCGCCAGCCCGCCCACGGGCGCGCCGCTGTTCAGCGGCGTCGGCGACATCGCCGGGTTCCGCCACGATGATCTCTCCGTGTCTCCGGCGGGCGGCATGTTCAGCGCGCCGATCTTCGGCAACACGACCGGCCTGGATTTCGCCGAGAACAAGCCCGCCTTCGTGGCGCGCGTCGGCACCTTCAACAGCACCAATGGCCGCGGCGCCTACTCCACCGACGGGGGCACGACCTGGCATGCATTTGCCGGAGCGCCCACGGGCAGCAACGGATCGGGATTGATCGCGGTCTCGGCCGACGGCGCGTCGCTGCTGTGGGCCCCCGCGCGCGTAGCGCCCGCCTACTCGCCCAACGGCGGCGCCACCTGGACCGCAGCCACGTTTCCCGCGAACGCAGGGACGCTGACCGGCGCGCGCATCGCGTCCGATCGGGTCAATCCCTCGACGTTTTACGCCAGCGTTCGCAACACGATGTACGTGAGCCGCGACGGCGGCGCCACCTTCATGGCGGCGGGTGCGGTGCCGGCCGGGCGGCCGCGGCCGGTGTTCGGTATCGAGGGTGATCTGTGGGTCCCCACCGGCCCCGCTCTCTTCCACTCGCAAGATTCGGGCGCGTCGTTCACGCAGGTGCTGCAGGTCGGCGCCGCCAGCGCGGTGGGTTTCGGCATGCCGGCGCCCGGGCAGACCTACCCGGCCGTGTACCTGGCCGGGACGGTGGGCGGAACGCCCGGCATCTACCGTTCCGACGACGCCGGGACGAATTGGACGCGAATCGACGATCCGCAGCACCAGTTCGGCGTCGTCAACTGCATGACCGGCGACCAACGCACGTTTGGTCGCGTCTATCTCGGCACAGGAGGCAGAGGAATCGTCTATGGCGACCCACAACCGCAACAATAAGAGCAGGAACGTAATGAAGTGGGCGCTGGGGTTGGCAATGATGGGAGCGGCCTCGCTCCAGATCAGCTGCCAGATCGATGTGCACGTGCCAGGTGCAGCCGGAAGATCCGAGCAAGGTCGTGGCGGCGGCCGCGCCAGCCGGCGCCCGCCGCGGCGGGCGCACCCGCCGGCGGCAGCGCGGCGACCGCGCCCTCCGTCAAGTACAACTGGAGGAACGTGGTCGTCCTGGGTGGCGGCTTCGTCACCGGCGTCATCTTCAGCCCGGCCGAGAAGGATCTGGTGTACGCCCGCACCGACGTGGGCGGCGCGTACCGCTGGAACCCGGCCGACAAGACCTGGATCGCGCTCACCGACCACCTCGGTCGCGACTCGAACAACATCGGCATCGAGAGCCTCGCGGCCGATCCGACCGACGCCAACAAGGTCTACATCGCGACCGGCACCTATACCGGTTCGTGGGTGGGCAACGGCGCCATCATGCGCTCCAGCGACCGCGGCAAGACCTGGCAGGTCACCGACATGCCGGTGAAGATGGGCGGCAACGAGAACGGCCGTTCGATGGGCGAGCGTCTGGTCGTCGATCCCAATCTCCCGAGCGTTCTCTTCTTCGGCTCGCGCAAGGGCGGGATGTACAAGAGCGCCGACTCGGGCGCGAGCTGGGACAAGGTCAGCAACTTCACCGCCAGCGACGGCGACAAAGGCATCGGCATTCCGATCGTCTTCTTCGACAAGGCCAGTGGATCGAAGGGCAAGGCCACGCCCACCATCTACGCCGCCGTCGCCAACAACGACGGTGGCCTCTACCGCAGCACCGACGCCGGCGCGACCTGGAAGGCGTTGCCCAACCAACCGACCGGCGGGATGGCCAGCCACGCGGAGTTCGATTCGACCGGAACGCTCTACATCAGCTACGGCAACGGTCCGGGACCGAACGACGTGACGACCGGTTCGGTCTGGAAGTACCAGGCCAAGGGCGACAAGTTCACCGACATCACGCCCGCCGCGCCCAAGGCCGGGGACACGTTTGGCTACGGCGGCCTGTCGGTCGACGCCGCGCACCCGGGAACGTTGATGGTCAGCACCATCGACCGCTGGAGCATGCACGACGAGATCTACCGGACCACCGACGGCGGCAAGACCTGGAAGGCCATCTTCCCCAAGTCGGTCAAGGACGACGCCGGCGCGAAGTACCTCTGGTGGCACCGCACCAGCGCAGAAGAGCTGGGCAAGGGCTGGATGGGCGATATCGACATCGATCCGTTCCACCCGGGACGGGTCATGTACGTGACCGGCGCTGGCCTCTGGGCCACCGAGGACGCCACCGCCGCCGACACCGATCAGCCCACGCACTGGGCCTTCTTCAACCGTGGTCTGGAAGAGACGGTCATCAAGGGCCTGGTCAGCCCACCCGCGGGACCGCCGCTGCTGAGCGCGATGGGCGATCTGTGCGGGTTCCGGCACGACGACCTGAACGCGCCTTCTGCGGGCGGCATGTTCGACAACCCGCTGTGCGGGTCGGCCAGCAGCATCGACGTCGCGTGGGGCAAGCCCGACCTGGTCGCGCGCGTCGGGTGGGACAATCACCAGCAGTGGGGCGCGACCTCGCTGGACGGCGGCAAGAGCTGGACGCCGTTCAAGTCGGAGCCCAAGGGCAAGGGCGCCGGCTCGATCGCGATCTCGGCCGACGGCGCCGCGCTGGTGTGGGCACCGCTCGAGGGGAACGTCGTCTTCTCCAAAGACCGCGGCGCGACCTGGGCCCGCGCCGAAGGGCTGCCCAACGCGGAAGTTTCTCCCGACTGGGCGCCGGTTCCCTTCCGACCCGCCGCCGACCGGGTGAACCCCAACAAGTTCTACGTGCTCGATGCGCGTGGCGGACAGGCGTACGCGAGCACGGATGGCGGCGCCCACTTCACTGCCGCACCCACTGGGCTGCCGAACCTCCCGGAGTATCAGTTCAACGCGGCTTCGGCGCAGGCGACGCCCGGCATCGAAGGCGACGTGTGGCTCACCAACTTCAAAGAGCTCAATCACTCGACCGATTCGGGCAAGAGCTACGAATCGATCGCGAGCGTGACCGAGGCCTACGGGATCGGCTTCGGCAAGGCGCCCGATGGCAAGACCTATCCCGCGCTGTACCTGATCGGCAAGATCGGCGACGTCATCGGTTTCTTCCGCTCCGATGATGTCGGAAAAAGCTGGGTGCGCCTCAACGACGACCAGCACCAGTGGGGCTTCTGCACCGTCATCACCGGGGACCCGCGCGTGTACGGGCGCGTCTACATCGGAACCGGCGGCCGCGGGATCATCTACGGCGAGCCGTAGGCGGTGCCACCATCTTTGGCATCGCTGCCATCGTTGATGGCGCCGACGTCAGGCGACAGAGGACCGTGTCAACTACCGGCCTCTACGCGCCGCTGACTATCGCATCGATCATCCCCTTCTCCAGGGTTGGATCCCCGAAGTCGTCGAGCGGGCCGCCAGCGGCGTTCTTGCACCCAACTGCCGCGCCGATGGTGTTCAAGATCTTGTTGTTGGTCGTAAAGACACTGTTGGGCGCGTCGCCAGCGTCGACGTAGAGCCCGGTCTTCAAGAAGCCGCCGGCGCTGCCGGCGAGCAGATACGGCACGTTGTCGTAACCGTGTCCCCCGGTGGCGAGATCGTTCACGTAAACAACGACCCCTTCGTCCAGCAAGGCCGTGCCCCGCGGCGTCGTGTGGGTCTTGAGCTGGTCGAGCAGGTATTTGAAAAGGCTGAGGAGCTTGCGATCGATCTTGCTGTGCATGAGGACCGGATCGGGGCTGGTCAGACGATGCGAGATCGAGTGAAAGTCCGGTTGCTGCACTCCATCGATGGTGTAGCGGGTATTGTCGGGGCCGCTGCCGATCTGGAGCGTCGAGGCGCGACGGGCGCCGCACGCGATGGCCATCACGATGACGTCCATGTGAAGCTTCACCACGGCTTCAATCTGGGTCTCGTCCGCGATGCCGCTGGAGCCAGCCTCGATTCGTGCCGCCTCGCCCGCAGACGTTCCGGCGGCGCAGCTGAGGCCGAGCTCGAGCTCACGGATCGAGGTGAAATGTAAGTCGAGTCGCAACCGGTCGGTCCTGGAGAGGTCCTTGCGCGCGAGCAACGACTGCATCTCGGAGCGGACCAGATCGTTCACGCTCTTGCGCCGCGCCTGGATCAACGTCTGTTCCGTGGGCGTCAACGTCGAGAGCCCGAAGAGGTCCGAGTAGGCGTTGTAGGGGTTGCGTTCGGCGCCGCGAAGGTCGAGGGGCCCGCGGTAGGAAAGCACCTCGTTGACCTGGTCGGACCTGGCGCCGCAGATGAGCGTCAGGGGCTCGTTGCCATCGCCGGCAAGCTGTTGTTGGATCAGGTTGTCAATGGACTGCCCCTCGGCGAGCGTGGCATTGCATTGGTCCTTCAGACCGACGCTCGCCCCCGTGAGTACTTGATTGCCGCCGCCCGAGTGTCGGCAGGCGTTCGCAGGATCATTGAAGCCGAGGCCCCGGACAATGGTGAGGTCCTGCGCGTGTTCCGCGAGCTCAGAGACCGCACGCCCCGTGTCGGCGACGAGCGCGTCGGGCGTGAACGGCCCGAGCGCGAAGCTCGGCCAGAAGCGCTCGGGCTCGCCGCTGGCGGTTGCCTGCTGAACACCGTTGCCCTGACGCACGAAGACCGCGAACTTCCACGAGGCCTGCACCGCATCCGCGTGCCGCGGCCAGAGCCCTTCCAGGAAGGGCAACCCAACGACGACACCGCCGACCCCCCGCAGAAAGTGGCGACGCGTCATTGGCTCTCCGTGGCGGCTAGCGGGTAGCGCGCGAGATCGCTCTCGAGCAACGAGATGAGAAGATCGCGCGCCGAGGCCCCGGCGAGAGAACGCATGGCGAGCTGATTTACGACAGCGGCGTCGGCAGGGACCGTATCGCGACCAGCCACGTACTGGACGAGGTAGTCGGAGAAGCAGGCGTGAACCTGATGGCTTCCCGCGAGCGCCGCGCTGAAATCGATGGCGTCGGTAAAGGAAACGGGTGCCTCGGTGAAAGGGAACGACGCGGAGGAGTCGATGGGCGCGGTGCCGTCCAGGGTCCGATACTCGCCCATCGCGCCGTAGTGCTCGAGGGCGAATCCCGGCCCGTTGATGAAGACCCCATGACAGCTTGCGCCGCACGTGCCCGGTCCGGTCAACGCGGTCACGCGCTGGCGATCGGTTTCCTGGTCGCCCAGCGTTTTGCCCTGCGCCGCGCAGGGAGGAGGGGGGAGTGCCTGGCAGATGATCTTGCGGTTGATGAACACGCCGCGCTGAATCGTGTTGGGCTGCGACGCCGTGCCCTTCCAGCTGAGAAATCCCGAGAGCGTCAGCAGGCCCGCGCGCTGGCTCGGGTCGAGCTGGATTTGGACGAAGCCGTCAGTGTCCGGGATGCCGGTGCTGGGCGGCGTGAGCCCATAGATGGCGGAGAGGCGCGGTGTCACGAACGTCGTCGTCGACGTGAGGAGCTCGCGTACGCCGCCGCCGTCCTGATAAACATTCTCGGTGAACTTCCCGAGCTCGGCGCGCATCTCGGCGGCGATCGCGGGCGTGAAATCCGGGTATAGCGTCCGGTCCTTGCTCATGCCCGCGTATCGGTCGCCGCCGTAAAGCTGATCAAAGAAGCGCGTCACCGTGGCGAGCGCGCGCGGAGTGGAGATCATTCGCGCGACCTGAGCGTGAACGCCCGCAGCCGTGGCGAGCTCGCCCGCCGCCGACGCGCGGAACAGCTCATCATCCGGCATGCTGTTCCAGATTGAATACGAAAGGCGTGAGGCAATCTCCCAGCTCCCGAGGGGGACGAGGGGGGTTCCCGCGGTGGCCGGCTCCTCGCTCAGCTCCGCGCGGTAAAGGAAGTACGGCGACTGCAAAAACGCGGCGACGCTCGCGCGCACGCCGGCCACGAACGGATCGAGGTCGGGATACAGCGCTGGCGCCTGATCGAAGAGGGTGCGCCTGGCTTCCAGCTCGCCGGGCGACAAGGGCCTCCGGTAGACCCGCTGGCCGAAGGTCTGGAGAAAGGCCGTCTCCTTCAAGGCCAGATCGCTCGAGGCGCTGTCGGGTAGGAAACGCGCGAGTTGCTCGGGACTGCCCGTCACGTCTTCGGCGACGGTCTCGGCCGCGGTCTGGTAGTCACTCCAGAGGGAAGGTCCCACCTCGAGCTGGCCCTGGTTGTTGTCAAAGGGCTTGCTGCCATCAGGATCGGGGGTGAAAGAGGCGGAGAGCCCCAGGGGAGCGTCGAGGTGGAAGAGATCGACGACC
This sequence comes from uncultured Pseudomonadota bacterium, assembly GCA_963711305.1. GTDB lineage: Bacteria > Myxococcota_A > Polyangia > Fen-1088 > Fen-1088 > DASRQZ01. The sequence goes on along the minus strand of CAVQDT010000008.1, from coordinate 348,819 downwards.
GTCTGTTCCCACTGCAGGTGGCTGAGCCGGGGAAACCGCAAGGCGACGACCTGCACCGACGGCTCGCTCGGCTTGTCGTCAGAAAAAGGACGGCTGATGCTCCCGACGCACGCTAAGAGCGACATGGATGTCGCAAATGCGGCGGCCAGGTGAATGGACACGTCGCAGCCGCGGCCGGATCCTACGGCCAGGTTCACCGTCTGTGGTCTCGCCATCGATCCTCATGACAGCATCACCCGTGCCAGAGGTTGTCCGAGCGTCACTTGCATCACCTGGCCCAGGTGGCAGGTGACCTCACTCGTGCGCCCTCGACGGAGCGCTTTCCGTGAGTCCCGTGGCCTCAAGATCGTGCTGGCTATCGCGCTGGCGCTGGCTTTCATCGGCATCGCCAGTGCGCAAGCACCGCCGGCTCGCACGGCCTACCTCGATGCTGGCAAGTCGATCGACGCGCGCGTCGAGGACCTGCTCGCGCGCCTCACGCTCGAGGAGAAGGTCGGCCTGGTGCACGCCAACGGCAAGTTCCGCGCGGGCGGCGTCCCGCGGCTGGGCGTGCCGCCGCTGTGGACTGCCGACGGACCCCAGGGCGTGCGCGAAGAGCTGGGCATCGACTCGTGGTCGCCAGCGGGCTGGACCAACGACTTCGCGACCGCGATGCCAGTGGGGATCGCGCTGGCGGCGACCTGGAACCAGGAGCTCGCCGAGGCGTACGGTCGCACGGTCGGCGACGAAGCCCGCGCGCGCGGCAAGCACGTGATCCTGGGCCCCGGGCTCAACATTCAGAGAACGCCGCTCGGCGGCCGCAGCTACGACTACTACGGCGAGGACCCGTGGCTGGCCGGCCGGATCACCGTCGGTTACGTCAGAGGCATGCAGGCAGAGCAGACCGTCGCCTGCATCAAGCACTTCGCCGCCAACAACCAGGAGACCGATCGCGGCACCATCGACGTGCAGGTGGACGAGCGCCCGCTGCGCGAGATCTACCTGCCGGCATTCGAGGCGGGTGTGCGCGAGGGCGGCGCGCTGGCGGTCATGGGCGCTTACAACAAGGTCCGCGGCGAGTACATCAAGACCATCGCGGTGATCGGCGACAACGCCACCCGTCGCTTCGCCGCGGGCGGCTTCTCGGCCGGCGTGAAGGCGTTCCACGAGATCACGGCGATCGAGGGAATCCTGGCGCGCGTGGGAGGCCGGGCCGACGTCGTCTATTCGCAGGGCTACCGCCAGCCGGAGGGCCGCCAGGATGGCCCGCGCGACCTGACCGGCGTCGGCACCAGCGAGCTGACCGCGGCGTCGCCCGAAGAGGCCAAGGCGCTGGGGGACCGTGCCATCGAGGCCGCGCGGCGCGCCGACGCAGTGATCTTCGTCGGTGGCCTCAGCCACCGGGCGGGCGGTGACGACGAGGGCGTCGATCGGCGCGACCTGTCGCTGCCCGCGCACCAGGATCAGTTGATCGCGCGCGTGCTCGCGGCCAACCCGCGAACCGTCGTGGTGCTGATCGGCGGCTCGCCGGTCGACATGATGGGCTGGCTCGGGCAAGCGCCCGCAGTGATGCAGGCGTGGTATGGCGGCTCGGAGGCCGGCCACGCGCTGGCCTCGGTCCTGTTCGGCGACGTCAGCCCGTCGGGCAAGCTCCCCTGCACGTTTCCGAAGAAGCTCAGCGACTCGCCCGCGCATGCCTCGGGTCGCGCACGTCAGTATCCCGGCGAAGGTGGAAAAGTTTGGTACGACGAGGGCCTGCTGGTCGGCTACCGCTGGAACGACGCCAAGCGGATCGAGCCGCTCTTTCCATTCGGCCACGGCCTCAGTTACACGCGCTTTCGCTATGCCGGCCTGGAAACGAAGATCGCGAGCGGTTCTGACGGCCCGAACGCCACGCTCTCACTCCAGATCAGCAACGCGGGCGAGCGCCCCGGCGCCGAGGTGGTGCAAGTCTACGTGCGCCCGCTGAAGCCTCCGGTCTCGCGCCCCGACAAGGAGCTGAAGGCCTTCGCCAAGGTTGCGCTCGCGCCCGGTGAGACCCGTACCGTGACCCTGAGCCTCGGTCCGCGCGCGTTCGCTTACTACGACGCCGACGCCAAAGGATGGCGCGCCGCCAAGGGCCGCTACGAGATCCTGGTGGGCGCCAGCTCGCGCGACATCCGCCTCACCGGCAGCGTGGACGTCGCGAGCTCGACGCTGCTGAAGTAACCAGCTTTTCGGACAAGAGGAAAACGCCAGGACAGGAAGGACGCCAGGATCCGGATTTTCGATGTTCCGGACTTGGCGTTCCTGGCGTCCTGGCGCTTCACACTACTCGACGCTGGGACGAGGCGTGACCGCCTCCGCCGCGAGCGGCAGCGTCGCGGGCGCGAGGCCGGCGGCGCGCGCGGCGAGCTGCAACGAGCCGGGCTGTTTGCCGACGCGCACAATGACCTGCGCCAGTCCGTTGAAGGTGCTGCGGCTCCACGCGGGCGGCGGCGGCAAGTCGTGGAGGCGCAGCTCGACGCCTTTGTTGACGCCGGCGGCGGTTCCCCAGTTGGCGAGCGCGACCGCGATGGTGTTGCGGCCGGGGTGGAGCAGCGCCTTCACGTCGAAGACCGACGGGGTGCGCGCGTCGCTGGTGGGAGCGAAGCGCTTGCCGTTGATGTAAAGGTGCCCGCCACCATCTATCTTGCCGAACCAGAGCTCGACGGCATGTGCCGCCAGGTCGGCGGCGGTGACGTCGAAGGAGGCGCGGAACAGCCCCTTCTCGGTGAGACCGAGCGGACCGCTGGCGCGGCGCACGTCGGTGGTCTGCCACTTGGAATCATCGAAGCCAGGCGCCGCCTCGGGGATGTTGTCGGCGTAGGGGTTGGCGATCTTGCTCCAGCGCCAGCCGTCGATCGGACGCGCGCGCATCACCGGAGCCGCGACGAAGACGTCCGGCTCGTGTGAGGCGGGATCGCCGTTGCCGACACCCACGATACGGCCGGGACCGGTCAGCGAGAACGCGATTGGAACGTTCGCGGTGGGAACCACTCGGTCCTGGCTGTCGACCACGGCGATGCTGACCACGGCGACGTCTTCACCGTCGCCGCGCAGCTGGGTGCGGTCGGCGCGCATGCGGATGGCGGCGGCCGGGCCGGTGGTTTCGACGCGGGTCTCGGCCACCACGCTGCCGTCGCGGAAGGCGCGCGCAGACAGCGTGCCCGGCGCGTACTTGACCTTCCACTTGAGCTCTGAGACGGGCGCCATTTTCTGGCGGCCCAGGCTCTGGCCGTTGAGGGCCAGCTCGACCTCGTCGGCGTTGCTGTATGCGCGGACGTCGATCTCCTGACCCTCGCGACCGTGCCAGTTCCAGTGCGGCAGGAGGTGCACCATGGCCGGCGCGGTCCACCAGGATTGATAGAGCCAGAAGTTGTCCTTGGGGAAACCGCAGGTGTCCAGGATTCCGAAGTGCGAGTTGACGCACGGCCAGTCGTAAGGCGTGGGCTCGCCTCGATAGTCGAAGCCGGTCCAGACGAAGCCGCCGGACAGCCAGGGACGCGGCGCAAAGAAACCAGCCCACTGCTTGGCGGTGTTCGACCACTCGGTCTGGTTGTCGTCGTACGCGCTCATGTAGCAACGCGCGGGATCGGTTGCGTAGATTCCGCGCGTGGTGATGGTGCTGCCCTGCTCGCTGCCCACGTTGGGCTGTGCGGGGTTGGCGGCGTGGTAGGCGTCCATGCGATCGACGCCGATGCGGTAGCTCCAGCCGCGGACCTCGACCACCTCGTTGATGCCCGCGCGGTCGTTGCCGGCGGTGGAGTTGTAAGTCACCGGGCGCGTGGGATCGAGTCGCCTGATCAGCGCCTGCATGGTGAGGGCGGTGCGCTTGCCCGAAGGCGTCCCCTGGGTGGCGAACTCCTCGTTGGCCAGGGACCAGATCGCCACGCTGGCATGGTTGCGATCGCGCCGCACCAGTTGCTCGACGCGATCCAGGTTGGCGGCGTCGCTGCCCAGCAAGCGGCTTTCGTCCATGACCAGGAGACCGATGCGATCGGCGGCGTCCAGCAGTTCGGGCGTGGGCGGGTTGTGGGCGGTGCGGTAGGCGTTGCTGCCCATCTCCTTGAGCCGCTCGAGCCGGAACGACTGCAAGCGATCGGGCAGCGCCACGCCCACGCCGGCGTGGTCCTGGTGGTTGCAGCTGCCGCGGATGACGTAAGGGCGGCCGTTCAACAGGAAGCCCTTCTTGGCGTCGAACGCGAAGGTGCGCAGGCCGAACGTCGTGGTGACTCTATCGACGGTGTGGCCGCCGACCTCCACGGTCGTGACGAGCTGGTAGAGGCGCGGGGCTTCCGGCGACCACAGGACGGGCGCCGCCACGCTGGCCGAGCCGGTGATGTCGGCGGTCGCGGCGCCGGCGACGCGCGCGGGGCGGCGCACTGTGGCGATCGACTTGCCGTCGGGGCCGAGGATGGTCCAGACCACTTGCGCCGACGCGGGCGCGGGCCCGGCGTTGGCGAGGCGAGTCTCGAGATCGACGCGCGCAGGGTCGCCGGGCGTGTGGTTAATGTCGCCGTGCACGAAGACCCCGTCGGGAGCGACGGCGAGCCCCCCGGTCTTGACCAGCCAGGTATGCCGATAGATCCCGGCGCCCTCGTAGAACCAGCCCTCGAAGTCGCTGGCGTCGACCCGCACCGACACCACGTTGCGCGCGCCGACCTCGGCGACGTCGGTGATGTCGTAACGGAACCCGCTGTATCCGCTCTCGTGATGGCCGACGAACCAGCCGTTGACGAAGACGGTCGCGTCGCGGAACACGCCGTCGAGCTCCAGCCACAGGCGCTTGCCCGCGTCGCTGCTGGGCAGCGTGAAGCTGCGGCGGTACCAGGCGACGCTGTTCTGCGGAAAGCCGTTGCCGATCGGCTTGAAGCCGTGCCCCGCGTCGGAATGCTGGTCGAAGGGCAGCTCGACGGCCCAGTCGTGCGGTAGATCGACCACGCGCCAGCTCGCGTCGCTGAACCCCACGCTGGCCGGACCGACGGACGAGCCGGACTTCGCCAGGTTCTGTCCGCTGCCCCAGTCGTTGCCGAGGTGGAACTTCCAACCGAAATCCAGCAGCAGGCGCTCGCGCGGCGCCGTCGCAGACGCGTCGCTGGCAGCGACGGGTGCGGCCACGGCGAGCGCGCCAGGGAGCAAGAGACCGAAGCAGAGACCGAGCAGAGCTTTCATGGAATTCCTTCGATGGCTGGATCGACGATGGCACCGTCGACGAAGTTCCAAGGGGGCGGAAAACGCGCCCATAGTAGCGGTTTGACCGAGCGTGCGCAGCAGCTTGCCGCGATCGTGGTCGCGCGCGAACGCATGCTGTCTCTCCGCAAGAGACTCCCTATACTGCCGCCGCATGTCGGACCGACTGAAGACGATCCTCGTCCTGGCCGCGATCTCGTTGCCGGCGTCCCCGGCGCCCGGCGACACGCCTGCGCGCGCGCACGCCTTCGCCAACCCCGACCTGCCGGCGGAACAGCGCATCGACGATCTCGTGCGCACACTGACGCTCGACGAAAAGATCGAGTGCCTGTCCTCGCGGCCCAAGCTGCCGCGGCTGGGCCTGCATCTCACCGGCCACGTGGAAGGGCTGCACGGGCTGGCGCTCGGCGACGGGGCGGGCTGGGGCCGCAACCAGCCGGTGCCCACCACCACCTTCCCCCAGTCGGTGGGCCTGGGCGAGACCTGGGATCCCGACCTTTTGAAACGCGTCGCCGAGGTGGAGGCGACCGAGGCACGCTGGGTGTTCCATGTGCGCGATCGCGGCGCCATCATCGTGCGCGCGCCCAACGCCGACCTGGCGCGCGATCCGCGCTGGGGGCGCAGCGAGGAGAGCTACGGCGAGGACCCCTATCACGTCGGCACCATGACCACCGCCTACGTGCGCGGCCTGCAGGGCGACGATCCGCGCTACTGGCGCGTGGCCTCGCTGCTGAAGCACTTCCTGGCCAACAGCAACGAAGACCACCGCGACCGTTCGTCGTCGGACTTCGACGACCGGCTGTTCCACGAATACTACGGCGCCACGTTTCGCGCCGGCATCGTCGACGGCGGCGCGCGCGCCTACATGGCGGCGTACAACGCGCACAACGGCACGCCCTGCACCGTCCACCCCATGCTGCGGGAGATCACCGTGGGTCTGTGGGGCCAGGACGGCATCATCTGCACCGACGGCGGCGCGCTGACCCTGCTTCACACGGCGCACAAGGCATTTCCCGACCTGGCGCACGCCGCCGCCGCGTCGGTGAAGGCGGGCATCAGCCAGTTCCTCGACAAGTACCGCGAGCCGATCCACGACGCCCTCGCGCAGGGGCTGCTCACCGAGGCCGACATCGACCGCGTCATCCGCCAGAACTTCCGCGTGATGATCAAGCTCGGGTTGCTCGATCCCCCCGGGCGCAACCCTTACGCCAAGGTCGACGCCAACGACGAACCCTGGCAGCGCGAGGCGCACAAGGCGCTCGCCCGGCGCGCCACGCAGGAGTCGATCGTGCTGCTCAAGAACGAGCACGGCCTGCTGCCGCTCGACGCCGCCAAGCTGCGCTCGGTCGCCGTGATCGGACCGCGCGCGGGCGAGGTGATCTTCGACTGGTACAGCGGCGCACCGCCCTATGTCGTGTCGCCCATCGAGGGCATCCGGCGCGCGCTGGGCGGCGAGACCAGCGACAAGAAGATCCTGTTCGCGCGCGATGACCAGGGCGGCCTGGCGGTGAAGGCGGCCAAGGCGGCCGAGGTCGCGATCGTCGTGGTCGGCAATCACCCCAACGGCGACGTCGGTAGCTGGGGGATGGTGGCGCTGCCCAGCTACGGGCGCGAGGCGGTCGATCGCCAGAGCATCTCGCTGGAGGACGAGGAGCTGATCCGCAAGGTGTACGCCGCCAACCCGCGCACCGTGGTCGTGCTGCTGGCCAGCTTCCCCTACGCCATCAACTGGACGGCGGCGCACGTGCCCGCCATCGTGCACGGCACCCACTCGAGCCAGGAGCTGGGCAACGCGCTGGCCGACGTGCTCTTCGGCGCTTACAACCCGGGCGGCCGCCTGGTGACCACCTGGCCGCGATCGATGAGCGATCTGCCGCCGATGATGGACTACGACATCCGGCACGGGCGGACCTACCAGTACTTCAAGGGCAAGCCGCTCTATCCCTTCGGGTACGGCCTCAGCTACACCACCTTCGCCTATTCGGGGCTGGCGGTCAGCGCACCGTCGCTGCCGCGCGACGGCGCCGTCACCGTGCAGCTCGATCTTGAAGAACACCGGAAGCCGCGACGGCGACGAGGTGGTGCAGCTCTACGTGAAGCGCCCGGCGTCACGCGTGGCCCGGCCGTTACAGGAGCTGAAGGGCTTCCGGCGCGTGCACCTGGCCGCGGGCGCCAGCACGCGCGTCGAGGTGCCGCTGCGCGCCGCCGACCTCGGCTACTGGGACCAGGAGAAGAAGTCGTTCACCGTGGAGCCGGGCCCGCTCGAGATCCGCGTCGGCAGCTCCTCGGCCGACATCCGGCTCACCCGAACCATCACCATCACCGAGTGACCGAGGCGCCGACCTACTTCAGCTCGATGCGGAAGGCGTAGGCGTGCTTTCCGGGCTTCGACGGCGGCAAGGTGATCTCGAGGCGGTCAGCGCGCTGCTGCCATTTCAGCGCGGCCTGCGAGCCGAGCAGCGTCACGCTCGCGATCTTGGTCCCCCCGAGGGGCTTGCTTCCCAGGCTGCGGATCAGCGCGCGCCCTTGCGCGGGCCAGCCGAGCTCGATGGCATAGACGTTCGACCCCTTGGTCGTGAAACGAAAGTCCTCCGCCGTGAACGGCTTGGTCTTGCTGTCCTGAAAAGCGCCGCTCGCCACCTCGGTCGGGCCTTCGCCGAAACGCTTCCAGGGACGCGTGTCGTAGATCGCTTCGCCGTTGATGCTCAGCCAGGCGCCGACCTCGCGCAGGATGTCCTGCTCTCCGTCGGGGATGGTGCCGTCCGGGCGCGGGGTGATGTTCAACAACAGATTTCCGTTCTTGCTGACGATGTCGACCAACTGGTGAACGATGACCTCGGGAGACTTGTAGGTGTCGTTCGGCAGATAGCCCCATGAGGCATTGCTGATCGATGTGTCGGTCTGCCAATGCTGGGGACGGATGTCGGTCAGCTGGCCGCGTTCGACGTCGAAGGTCGCCGAGCCCTCGCGAAAGGCGTGGTCCTTGTAGTTGAGGACCACCTCGCTGCGGTTCTGGGCGGCCTGGTTGTAGTAGTAGGCAGCGAATCGAGTCAGGTGCCCGCGGAACGACGGCTGGCCGACCCACCAGTCGAAGTAGATCAGCTCGGGGTGATACTTCTCGACGATCTCGGCGGTGCGCGCCAGCCAGTCGTCGAGGAATTGCGGCGAGACGTAGGTCCAGTCCTCGATCAGATTGTGATCGTAGCCATCGCGCACCATCCTCGGGTGGGCGGGGCCGTAGAACGCCGCGAACTTCGGATCGCCTACGTCCGAGTCGAACGCGCGGCCGCCATCGAAGAACCAGTCGTGCTCGGCGCGATGGACTGGAGGTCCCGAAGTGCAGCCCCTCCTGGCGGACCGCCGCCGACAGCTCTTTGATGATGTCTCGCTTCGGCCCCATCTTGCCCGCGCACCAGTCGGTCAGGTTCGAGTCGTAGTTCGGAAAGCCATCATGGTGCTCGGCGACCGGGACGACGTACCGGGCGCCGGCCTCGCGAAACAGATGGGCCCAGGCGCGCGCATCGAAGTGATCGGCCGTGAACATGGGAATGAAATCCTTGTAGCCGAACTTGGTCTGCGGGCCGTAGGTCGCGACGTGATGCTCGAACTCGCGCGAGCCGAGTTGATACATGTTGCGCGAGTACCACTCGTTGGCGAACGCCGGAACCGAATAGAGTCCCCAATGAATGAAGATGCCGAACTTGGCGTTCTCGTACCACGCTGGCGCGCGATACTTCTGCAAGACAGCCCAGTCGGGGCGAAATGGACCGCTCGACGCCTGACGGTCCACGGTCTGCACCAGGGCGCCGCGAGCCCGGTCGTACTTCCGGTTCGCGTCCTGCCAGACCTTGTCGATCGCGTCCGCATCATGGCCGCCGACGGCTTGTGCGAAACATTCACCGGACGCCAGCAGCGACAGGAGGACGATGCCGAAGTTCCGAGGCAGCATGGTCCAGACTGTTATCACAGCCTGGGCCCATGCCCTGGCGAAAACGCCAGCAGCCGGCCGCTGGTGAGCTAGGGGAATGCCGGCGGGTCCGAGAAGCTCGAGGTCGTCTGGCTCCAACCGGACCCCGGGTTGCTGAGATCGAGGATGAGGGCGTTGCTGCCGATCCCATTCGGCACGAGACCGAACACGTGGGCCGTACCCAGAACGCTGTCGTACGCACTGGACAAGAGACGCGAGGCCAATACAGAAGTCGTGGACCCCGACGCGATAGAGCCTGTCCACTTATCCGTGTAGGTAAAAGCGCCAGTCGCAGGATTGATTGATACGACGCCGCTGGTACGCACCAAGTCATGCATCCGGGAGTCCTGGCCGACAAACGCGACGTGGAGCCTACCCGAGCTATCCACGAAGGACGTGAGGGATGAGCCGCCGAGCACGGAGGTGCCGGAGGCCGTCGTCAGGTCGACCGAGCCATACGTGTTGCCGAACACTCGCCACAACTCACGAACGTGACCGTTGGTGTCGACATAGAAGACGTGGTTGACATTGGGCTCGGTGGCAGCAACGATGCCGTCGCGTAACCCCGCCGGCGGTGGCGCGGACTGAAACACCGCCGTCCAATCGATGGTGGTCCATGAGCCATTGAACTGCGCTTCCCGAACGTGATTGTTCGTGTCGAAGTAGTAGACGTGTTGCGAACCGTCGTACGTCGCAAACAACTGGGTTCCCTGTGCGTTTGCAGGCACAAAACCGATGCTCGGCGCGTTCGCGCTCCCCACAGAGCCAGTGACGGCAGTTGCCGACCATCCCACTCCCGGGATACCGACGGATTCGCGCAGCGTTCCATTGCCATCGATGTAGAACACATGATGCGAGTTATTGGCAGGGTTATAGAAGGCACTCAGACCGTGGATCGACGGAAGCGAGGTACCCGGCGTAGAAGATGACGTGAGTCCTGCGGCCAGAGTGATGTCCGAGTCAGCCCAACCGTCGTCCTCGAACATGCGCGTGGAGATTGGCGTTGAATCCGAAACCCGATGACAGAGTCTACCCGTCCCTGCTCGCCGATGGCGGGCGGTGATCCGAGAGATCGTCTCCGAGCCGTCCGACCATCTGTTGGAAGCCGCCGTCGTCGATCGTGGGCGTTTCAAAACCGCCCGAAAGGCTCATGAGGATGTCCGGCGCAACGATGAGCGGCAGCCAGATCAGCAGAGTCGTGCGGGCCTGATACTGAAGGTGCTGGGTCGCCCCTCCACGCCCGGCGATGTCCACGTTCAAGGTCTTCCGTTCCGCGACATATCCAGGCACGACCGAGAGAGTCAGGAACGGAGAACCGCGTCCCCATCGAACCGAGATCTTCGCGAAGACTGACCGTGAAGTCCACGGGCGATCCGACGTCGGCCGTGCGATCCGCCCTGACGCCCGCGTGCGACAGCCCTCTCCGCAATCTGTCCCCAAGCCCGGCGCTCGTCGTCGACGAGCCGTCCGTTTCGGCCGCGACCCGGGTGCCACGCAGACGTCGAAGCGGATCGGCCGCGCCAGCTCGGGCAGTGCTCGGGACGGCAAGCGAGAGCGGCGCGCTCACGTACGCGGTTCCGACGGCGCAGCCGCCTGCCGTCATCAGGGAGACGAAGACGAGGGCGCTCCGAAGTCGGCGGGGGTGGACGAACATGATCAGTCGCTCCGGAGTCAGTCGAACAACAACGCGAGCTCGGTGCCGAAGTACACCGGCGCCAGCGCGACCGCGGTGACCGTCCCGCGGGCGCCGGGCGAAGCCGCGAGAGAGTGCGCCGCCCACGCTCCGTACACGCCCCCCGTGACAGTACCGGCGATCAGTGAACCGACCAGCAGGGCTTTGTCGGCGGTCGAGGCGGTTCCAATCTTCTCGCGCCGGGCGACGACGGTGCCCACGACCATGCCGGCGACGGTCATGCCGAGGACTGGCGCCCAGGGGCACGCCAGACGCGGTTGCGATCCAGCGGCCGGTCTCGTCGTGACGCTCGACGATCGCCGCCGCAACGGTGCCGGCGAATGCGGCGGTCACGGCCCCGCTCACCAGCAAGCGGCGTCGCTCGTCGGCTCTGCCTCCATTCGTCTTCCGCGTCCGCGGGGAGGGTCGCGCAGGCGCGCGCGCGGTCGTCCGACATTGGCCCATCGCCGTCGCAAACGGCATCGCGCAAGCGATCGTATCCCAGGGCCTGGTGCGCCCGGGCCGTCGCGAGAACGGGTAAGCAGTGCGTCGTGCAGCTCGGGCGTGCCCATCACGTTCGCCGCCGCGACGACAGCCGGATCGATCTCCCAGCGACCCTCGATGCTCCCGGCACGCTCTCTGACGGCGCGCCCGAGAACCTGGTCACGCACCGCTTCCGCTCGCGGCCAGGTGGCGAGCTCGGCGGTGCAGATCGCGTGTACCTCGGCATGGTCGAGGCCGGTCACCCACGCGGGGACCTCGTTCAGCGAGTCGGGGTCCTGCAGCGTGCACAAGAGAATGCGACCGCGATCGACCCACGCCGGCTCGCGCCGCTGGGTCAAGGCGCGGACGGCGGCGGTCGCGGCCGGCGCGGCGCCGCGACGGCCTCGGCGCGACACGCGGGCGTGACCCGGGCCGTGTACGCAGCGCGGCTGGGTGCGCCACGTCGACCTCAGCCTGCCTTCGACGTTGCCTTCCTGACCGCGATAGCCGAGCCCTCCGGCTCCCGGGCGATGTCGGGAACCGGGGCCGCGAGCGCTTCGCGAAGGTAAGCGACGAGGTCGTCGCATGGTCCCGCGTCGGTCTCGCCGCCGGCGCGCTCCGGAACCGCCGCGAAAGCCAACGCAGGCGCGAACGTCGAGGCGAACACGAGGACCAGAGTTAGACCGGCTTCCTTTCCATAGCGCCCAGTCTGAGCGCGCGACCTTCGCTTTAGGAGTCATTAGTTGACCCATTACGTTAAGCGCTGCTTATCGATCTCGCAGCGCGATCCCGCGCCTCACTCCGGTACCGGGCCGAAGCGCCCCTCGTTCACGTCGGTGATGGCCTGGCGGATCTCGTCCACGCTGTTCATGACGAAGGGACCGTACTGGACGACGGGCTCGTCGATGGGCTCACCGGCCAGGATGACGACGTGGCTATCCTCGTCGGCGGTCAGCTCCAGGCGCTCGCCGTCGTGCGCGAACAGCAGCAGCTCGCCGGTGCTTGCGGTCTCGGCGCCGGCGTGAACGCGTCCCTTGGCCACGACGGCCACTGCATTGTGGCTGCGCGGGAGCTCGACGGGCAGTTTCCCGCCCGCGCTCAGGGTGACGTCCAGCATGGTGATGGGGGTGAAGGTGTGAGCCGGGCCGCGCGCGTCGCCATAGGCGCCGGCGATCACGCGGACAGCGCCCGCGCCGCCGGGGAGCTCGACGCGCGGAATCTGGGCCGCGGTGATCGGCTGGTAGCTGGGCGCAGCCGTCTTGTCCTTGGCGGGCAGGTTCACCCAGAGCTGCATCATGTGCATGTTGCCGCCCGTCCGGCTGAACGAGTCCTCGTGGTACTCCTCGTGGAAGATGCCGCCGCCGGCGGTCATCCACTGCACATCGCCGGGGCCGATGATGCCGGCGTGGCCGGCGTTGTCCCGGTGGGCGACGGCGCCCTCCCAGGCCAGGGTCACCGTTTCGAAGCCGCGGTGCGGGTGCCAGCCGACGCCGCGCTTGCCGCGCGCCAGCGGCGTGAACTCCTTGGGCGGGCCGTAGTCCATCAGCACGAACGGGCTGGTTTGCTCCGCCGGCAAGCGCTTGGCTGGGGAAATAGGTCGAAACATAGAAGCCGTTGCCCACCCAGTGGAAGGTCGTGCTGCGGTGGACGCTCTCGACCGTGCGGGTCTCGGCCAGCGCGGTCGTCCTGACCGGCCTGCCAGGCGATGTCGTCGTCTCGTCACTCATGATGGCCAACTGTAAGCGCCACCGAGCACAACGTCTAGCGGCGCGACCTCGACCTGTTGCATACTGCAACCGATGCCGAAAGTGTCTGGCATGCGGGTCGTTCGATCACCGATTCACGGGTACGGCGTGGTAGCCACCCGAATCTTCGCCGCGGGCGACGAGATTTGCGCTATCGACGGTGTCCCCTGGAAGGAGGGGGACGGCGTCGACGATCGATACTCGTTGTGGATCGACGATGGCGTGTACTTCGACATGGTGGACCAGACCAGGTACATCAACCATTCGTGTGAGCCCAACGCGGAGGTGTGGACGGGCATCGCGGCTGACGGCCAGGTGTGGGCCACGATCGTCGCGTCGAAATCGATCGCGATCGGCGACGAGCTCACCTACGACTACGCGTTTCCGGAGCACCTCGCGGAGCCATGCCGTTGTGGCAGCGAACGATGCCGGGGCCTCATCATCGACGAAGACGCGCTACCGCTCGCCCGCGTGAGGGCCTGATTCAAACCTCGACGCGCCAGTGAACGGCGAGTCGCGCGTCAGGCTCGTAGCGGCAGAAGAGACCCGTGTGAAGGGTGGCCTCCAGATGGCGACCGAGCTCCTCGTGCTCGCGGCGGATGCGCTTCAGGGCGGACTTGATCGCCTTCGTCACGCTCTGGCGCGCGCGCTCGCTGACGTCGCCGGTCGGCCGGGCGCGGCCGCCCAGGCCGGTGGCGGCGGCCAGCTCCCGGAGCAACGCTTGCTGCTCCTCGCGCGCCCGATCCGCGCGCCGGAGATCGCCCGCGGCCTCGGCTCTCACCACCGTGGCAGCCAGCTCCTCGGCCCTGCGCCGGTAGGCCGCGCGCGCCGCGGCGTCGATGGCCGGTCCGAGGTCACGCGCGACGCGCACAGGACCTGAAGCTGCCGTGACGCTGGGCTTTGCCTCGCCGGGCCCGCGCCCACCCGTCGCCAGCTCCATCGCGCTCAGCTCCTGGCCGGGCCGCGCCAGCAGCTCTGCCACGTACCGCACGCCCTTCGCGTCGGCCAGCTGGATCGTGCGCGGGCCCCAGCGCAGGCTCCAGAAGTCGCCGCTCCGGCGCAGCTCCCGCGTCGCCGACGTCGACGATGGCGCTGTCGCTTCCTCTGACGTTTCTTGGAGGGGAGCATCGCCACGCCGACGCTGCGCCTCGACCAGTATGTCCGCGAAACCGGCACGCTCGGCCGCGCGCTCGACCTCGCGAAGGAGCGCCATCGCCTCGCCGTGCACACTCGCCGGAGCGTCGGGCGCGGCTAGCAGGATGCGCGCCCGATCGAGATCGGAGCGCAGCGCGCACAGCGGGGCCCCGGCGGCGCGGTCCGCGGTGGCAGCCTCGCGCAAGAGGCGAGCGGCCTGCTGCCAATCGCCCAGCGTCGCCGCCACCAGCCCGCGATACCGGTCCGTGGGAGGCTCCCCGCCCGACCGCCCCGAGCCTATGCCTTTGCACACCCGCTGATTCGTGAATGTCTCTACGAGGGGCTGCCTACTGTGTCTCGCGCCGACCTGCACGGCCGCTTCGGCGATGCCCTGCGCGCGCACCACGACAGCGCAGTCGACGAGCACCTGGAGGTCATCGCCAGCCACTACGTCGCCGCGCTGCCCGTGGGCTGGGCGCCGCAAGCGATGGAGCTGGCGCGTCGCGCGGCCCGTCGCGCGGCGAGTCTCGGTGCGCGCGACGAGTGCGTCCGGCTGCTGCTCCTCGCGCGCGAGGCGCTGACCCAGATCGACGATGGCGGCGCCATCTGGTGCGAGCTGACGCTGGAGCTGGCGGAGGCGCAGGACCGCGCCGGTCAGACGCTCAACGCGCGCGCGACCTTCATGCAGGTCGCCGAGCGCGCCGAGGCCGTCGGCCTCTTGAGCGCCTTCGCCCGCGCCGCCGTCGCTCTCGGATGTTTCGGGACCACGGAGGAGTGCCTGCGCGCGATCGACGAGCTGGCACTGACCGCGGCCGCGAGCGGGGACGCCGAGCAGACGGTCCAGGCCCACGTGTACCGCGCCGCGTGCCTGCTGGAAGACGGAGACGCCGCCGGCGCCGACGCCGAGCTGGCGGCGTGTGACCGCCTGGAGCAAACCCTGCGGCAGCCCGTACAGCGCTGGCTGCGCGAGTTTTCGCACGCGGAGGTCGCCTGCTTCCGGGGCCGGCTCACCGAGGCGGAGAGCCGAAGCGAGGAGGCGCTGAGCATCGGCCAGGCGCTGGGACGGCAAGAGGCCGCGGCCATCTACCTGGCATCGATCTATCTCGTGCGGCGCGAGCAGGGCCGGCTCGCCGAGCTGGAGTCGCTGGTGAAACAGGCGCGCGTCGACCTGCCGACGTTCGCGATCGCGAGGTGCCTGCCCGGCCACCTCGACGGCGAGCTCGGGCGGCTGGCCGAGGCACGGGCGTTTCTCGACCGGCACCTCGAGAGCGGCTTCGCCGAGCTGCTCGAATCCAGCACGCACCGGATGGTGCTCGGCCTGCTCGCCGAGACCGCCGCGCGTACCGGTCACGCCGCCGCGGCCGCCGCTCTCGAGCCGCTGCTGGCGGCGGTCACGCGGCGCTACCTCTCGATTCCCGGCACCGTGGTCCTCGGCCCGACGCGGCGGGCCCGGGGCCTGCTGGCCGCGGGCGCCGGGGCGTGGGCGGACGCCGCGCGGCTGCTGCGCGAGGCCGCCGACGAGTGCCGGCGCGACGGCGCGGATGGTTGGGCAGCGCGCTGCGAGCTGGAGCTGGCGCAGGCGATCCTGGCGGGCGGCGCGGGCGATCGGTCGGAAGCGCGCGCGCTGCTGGCGGCGGTGATCGCGCGTGCCGACGCTGATGGGTTCCCAAACGTGGCCGCCCGAGCGCGGCGACTGGAGGCGCAACGCGAGGAGAACGTCGCGGCCGCGGCATCCCCGCAGACGACGTTCCACCGAGAGGGCGAGCTGTGGACGGTCGCCTACGCGGCGGGCGGGGCGGCGACCGGCACCGCCCCGCCTGCCAACCCACGCGCCGCGACCGGCGCGATCTGTACTCCCGGCACGCCCTGCCTCACCAGTGAGGACGGGCCCAGGTCGTCGGCTGCGATGATCTGGGCCCCGAGCGCTAGACGCGCTCTACCGTGGAGCGGTAGGCAGCGGTCATTCGGCCGAGGTGACCGCCCACCGACGCCAGCGCACGATAGAGGCTGGTTTGTTGATACTCGAGCCCGTGCTTCTTGCAGAAGGCGCGCACGACCGGACGCATCGCTCGATAACGATGGTGAGGCACGCGCGGGAACAGATGATGCTCGATCTGCGAGTTCAACCCACCGTAGTAAAAGTCGAGAATCCGGGGATTGTCGATGTTCCGGCTGGTCGTGACCTGCTGCTCGAGGTAGCTGAGCTCATGCCCGCCAGCGAGGCGGCGCATGCCGATGTGGTTCGGAATGAACACGGATGCCGTCATCAGCGAGGAGAGACACGACATACACAAGAAGGCGGGGACCGCGCTCGACCAGCCGAACAGTAGCCCGGGGACCACCAGCAGCAGCAGCCAGTGCAGCGGGATCAAGAAGCGATCGATCTTGGTGTCCTGCGGACGCTGGAAGAGGTCCCGGATGCCGTCGTAGCCGAGCGTGATCCAATAGAGCGACGAGAGCGGCCAGAACGCCCACTTCTGGATCCTGAGGAAGAAGCGCCCGAGAGGCGTCTGCCAGTTCGCCGAGTTGGGGTAAACGGAGAAGAGCACACCGAAGTGCATGTCTGGGTCGCTGTCGACGTCCTGGCATTTTGCGTGATGCAGGTTGTGCCGCGCGCGCCAGGAACCAAAGCTCATCCCACATAGCAGGGTCATGGCCACCTGCCCCCACAGATCATTCACCCAACGGGTCCGCGCCAGCGCGTTGTGGCCGGCGTCATGCCCGGCGAACCCCATGGTCAGGAGCGCCATCGCGCTCAACGGCGCCAGCAGCAAGCGGGCCGGTCCCCAGGGAAGGACCATCATCGCGAAGTAAGAGAGCAGAAACACCGGGATCCAGAACAGCAGCTTGCCCGTCCAGAATCGCGACGGGGCCAGCAGCCCACGCTGCTCGAGGTCCCGGTGTAGTTCCCGCAGGAGCTGTTTATGGCAGGGGGGCGGAACAGGGGAAGGAACAAACATGGGTACGAACCACACTATTACGAATGCCAATACCCATCGTCATCTGTTCGTAATGTGTCTGTCAGGTATTGGTCAGGGTGGCCCAAGCGAGGCCGGAACTGGACTTTCACCAATCGCGACGGGCGAAAACGCGAAAGACAGGTACTCTTAGAGCGTGAGCCTTCGTGAGATCAGCGGCGCCATCGTATCCGACCGCCTCGTTCATCGCGTCGAACGAGTCCCGGCTTGGCGGGTGACCGCGGATACGCAGCCGTGGCGCGCGCTATGCGGCGTGTCCATCGGAAGAGCGCACCCAGGGGGCGCCTTCGAGTTCGAGGTAGCCGTGGCCCTCGATCCAGAAGCCTGGCTCCTGGCTGCGAACTGCTCGGCTTGTCGTGCCGTCACCGAGCGTCGGGATCTCGGCTCGATTCAACTGGATGTTGGATAGCTGACGCCGGGCGTCTGCGTGCCGCCTCAGCGAAGGGAGGCTGGCGAAGACGAGCTCTTCGGGTATGCGATCTCCGTGAGACGCCGTTGCGCTTCTACGACGCGCAGGAGCAGCGCGACGAGGTCGGCGTTGGCCATCACCGTCTCGCCGTCATTCCTGGCGAGCGACTTCACCGCAGTGTCGAGAGCGCTGCAGGCCGCTTCCAGCGAGGCTTGCTCATGACCTGCCCCCGCTCCCGCTGGGCTCGAGCCCGCGTTCATAGCGGCGAACCGCGCCGCGCCGCGGCCCACCTACGTCCGGGCCAAAAGATGAGGCCGCAGGTCATACCGGTGAACAACGCCATGCTCGCGAGCGCGATCATTTGAAATCCCTCGTTCCCGCGCCTGAAAAGATGGAGACGCGTCCATTTGAGGTTTCGATGTCGCTTCGCGAAGCCGACCATCCGCCCCGCCCAAACCTATCCATAGCTCTGCGCCTGAAAGCGCCGAGGTGCAAGCAATGTCGCGCCGATCTGACGATTTCCGCGTCTGGGGGCGAGAAGAGACGCACGAGGTCGCCGGTACTGATTGCGTGGTGTCGATCGCCCGTGTAGAAGGGATTCATATGCTGACCCGCCCCATGACCGAGGACCGGGAGTGAGCCGCGCATTCTCGGGAGGCAAGCGCAACCGCGAGGCCAACCGCGCCCTGAAGAAGACCCAGAAGGAAGAGCGCCTTCGCCGCAACCGGGATCTGCGAGCGCGCGGAATCGATCCCGATCTCTCGAATTCGACCGTCGCCCCCGATGCGTTGCCCGAGGTCAAGCTGGAGGACGTCGTGATCTCGGTGGCGGGCCGGCCGCGGAACGCTGACCACGGACCGACGAAGCTGTTCGTGGGCGGAATTGGCTCCGGCACGACGTCTGCCGACCTGCGGGTGTTCTTCTCGCGCTTCGGCGAGCTCGTCGAAGCCGCGGTGGTCGTGAACCGCTCGACAGGACAGTCGCGCGGCTTCGGATTCGTCAGCTTCCGGAGCTCGATCGAGGCCAATCAGGCCATCGCAGGCACGGATGGCGCCGAGCTCGACGGTCATCCCATCAGAGTCAACCGCGCCGAGACGCGTCCTGGCCGGTACTGACGCGGCGATACGATCTAGGAATCTCTGCCAGTCGCGGCCGCCGGCCGCGACGTCAGCCATCGAGCGGATCGCGCATTAGCGCTTGTTATCGGGTTGAATGCGCGTAGTGTCTGGGGGGGCAGTCGACGCGGAGTGAGCTGCCCAACGAGGGCTTGGTGCCGTCGGGTCTGACCCCGCTGGGAGGCCCATTGGCAAGATTGACGGTAGAGGACTGTCTCGCTCGAGAGAGCAATCGCTTCGCGCTGGTGGTGCTGGCCGCCGACCGCGCCAAGCAACTGGCGCGCGGTGCGCGGCCGCACGTCATCAGTCACAACCGACCGGCAGTCGTTGCGCTACGCGAGATTGCCGCCGGAAGGGTTCGCTTCAACGAAAACGTGAGGGACGTGGTGAACGCCTTCGTCGTGGAGAGGAAGGCGAACCACGTGGCCGACCGCGAGGCCAAGCGCCGTGGCGGTCGCGGCGTAAGGCCGTCGTAGGAATTCGAGCCCATGCCAGAGCCGAAGAAAAACGTGCGGCGATGCTCCGCGCATAGGACTTTTCAATGACGACCGAGAAGAGCGGAGCCAGATTCTTCGACAATCGGCGAGAGGATCGCGGGTGGGCCAGCAAGGTCGTGCGCAAGCTCGGCGGGCTGGGCGGACTGACCGTCCTGGACGTGCTGACCAACGAAAACGAGCTGGCTGCCTTCTTGAAGGCCCTCGATCGATCGCCGCTTCTGGTGCAGTGCACGGACACCGCGGGTGAAACCTATAATTTCGCCTGGGCGTCCGGCTACGAGAACGGCGCCGCGATCCGGATTCAGGGACGGCTGACGGCCGTCGCAGCAGCAGCAACGACGGCGCGCGGCGGGCTGGAATCGGCCTGACGGCCGACCACCAGATCCAGCTACCAGCGACCTCGCCCGCCGCCGCCGCCGGCGCCTCTACCACCGCCACCGCCACCGCCACCACCGCCTCCGCCGCCCGGTCGACTGCCCCCGCTCCGCTCCTGGGCCTCGCTGACAGAGATCGCGCGCCCGTCGAGCTCGCGCGTGTTGAACTGATCGATGGCGGTCCGCGCCTCCCCGTCCGAGCTCATCTCCACGAACCCGAAGCCGCGTGGGCGCCCGGTGTCGCGGTCCAGAACGATCTTCGCTTCGGCAACGCTGCCGGCCTGCCCGAAGAGCTCACGAAGGCTCATCTCGGTGGTCTCGTACGACAAATTTCCAACGAACAGACGTCTACCCATTTCTGATTCTCCCTTGCGCGTCGACGGAACTGCGTCGCCAGAAGCCTCGAACATGCCGACCGCCGACCCTGCCCCGGACGAGCCATTGCATGCGCTGCCCGTGGAGGTGAGAAGGAGATTGGAAGACTCGCGACCCTTATAGCACCTCCGGCGAGGACGGGCGGTCGCTGACGGCGTTGTGACCGGAAAATGACCCGCCAGTGATGACTGTTCGACAGGGGTTCCGCTGGTGGGAGCCGGGGAATACTGCGCAGGACCGTCGTTTCATCTGCATGCCGCTGTCATCGAGGTTGTTCCACGGCGTGATCGCGCTGGAGACCTGCCTGACCAATGACCAGGCGCACGTGACGCCCGGTGCGCAGGGCGACCACGTCCGGCTGATTCAACGGGCGCTGATCATGCTGGGCGACAAGACCATCCCGACCACCGAATACGTCGCGGGCCTCTACGGACCGCGGACCGCGGCCGCCGTGCTCGACTACAAGAAGCGTCGATCGATCATCAACGCGAGCTATCAGACGACGCCGGACAACATCGTGGGGAAAATGACCATCGCGTCCCTGGATCGCGACGTGCTCGCCAAGCAGAACATCCCGCTGGTTTCGTCGTAATCGGAAGGCACATCTTGGCAAAGACAGTCATTCTCTCCGTCAACGACGGGCAGTGGAACCGGTGGGGCGATCAGTTCGTCAAGGCGCAGCCCCTTTCGCGCAAGCAGGTGCTGGTGTCGGCGAAGCCGACCGTCGACCAGGCGAAGAACGCGATCCTGAACGGCATCCGCGAGGCGGGCGGCGGCGGGACGTTGATCATCAGCGTCGGCCACGGCGCGGCCGGCGACGGCTCGACCCTGGAGGGGATGGCCGACCTGGCGCCTGCGCAGGTCATGCGGCTCGGCGGCGCCAACGCGTCGATACCCCCCAACTTCCTGTCGGTCTTCTACGACGTCAGTATGGCCGGGCCGCCGTCGCTGTCGGACCTGGACAACGACGTGAAGTTCAACCCAGGGTCGGCGCGTCTGAGAAACTGGAGGGTCTATCAAGAGATCTCCAACGCGTTCAAACAGACCGGATTGCGCGAGGTGGTGTTGCTCTCGTGCAACATCGGCAACGCCATCGACTTCGTCAAGAAGATTGCCAACGACTGGAAGGTCATCGTGCGCGCCTACAAGGTGAAAGTCGGGCTGGATGTCAATCCGCCGCGTTTCAAGGTCTATCTGGTCAATCACCCGCCGCCCTACCCGACCGCGGCCGAAACCGTGCTGCACGAGGAGTACCTGCCCTTCTCGCCGCGCGACACGATCCTGGTAGGCCCGCCGCTCTGATTTACGGGATGATCGTCGGCGGCTGGACCGGCGCATCGTCCTTTTGCACGCAGGACGAGATGTCGAAGAGCATGAACTCGAGCGCCTTTGCCTGCGGCGAGAGGTCGGCGCCGGCCGGGCCGCAGCGCGTGGGGAACGGGATGGCGGCCGAGTCGCCGCCGCCCTGCGCGACGTGGACGTCGCTGAAGATCATGCGCCCGCACTCCTTCTGACCGACGGGCGCGGTGAACGAGAAATACTGCACCGCAGGCGTCTTCTTGGCGGTGTCCATGCCGTAAAGCCACTGCTGTGATACGCCGGGCACGGTGGCATCCACCAAGTGCTTGGTGCCATTCACGGCGAGCTGGCCGGGCGTGGGGGTGGCGCCCACGTTGACCAGCCAATCGCGGAAGGCCACGCCCTTTGGAAAGCTGGTGTCGACGGTGGACAGGAAACCGTCGGGCAGCGTGCCCTCGCCCGAGGAGAACTTCACGACCATCGGGTAACCGGCATTGGGCTCGCCGTCCTCGGAGCGGACCCAGTTGGTGTGGTAGTGAGAGCCGAAGATGCGCCCGCCCATGTCGCCGTAGCCGCGAACCGCCTGGTACTGCGCGGCGCTGCGTCCCTCGGATTGTCCCGAGTCGCCTTCGCAGGCCATGAGCACGATGTCGTACCTCATCATGCTGGCGGTGCTCGACCACAGCTGGTCGACGGGCTTGAGCGACGTGCTGGCGCCGTTGGTCGCCACGGTCGGCGAGGCCCGGTAGCCCTGAAACAGATGCACGCGCCCGGTGCCGGTGTCGCTGGTGAACTCGGCCTCGTCGACACCGATGTCGCGCAGCAGGCATTCCAGCGCATCCGACCCACCGGTGGCGATGGCAAACTTGGGAATGTTTCCCTCGCTGTGATTGCGCGGCAATCGCGTGAGGTCGGTAGCGATCGGGGTGTCGGCGCAGGCGGGAACGTTGGGCATCACGAGCTGGCGGCGCCATTTCCCGATCTGGACGACCACCGGAACGTCGGCACCAACTGGGACGTCGGCGAGCTTGAAGTGGCCGGCGGTGTCGGTGAGCGCGACGGCGATCGGCTTGCCGGAGAAGTTGCCGCTGCAGGTCTCACAGGCGGCGCCCTCCGGCAACGGCTGCAGCGGCTCGTTCGGGACGTAGACCACGACATTGTAGAGAGGCCTCTTTCCGGCCGGATCCATGACGGTGCCGCTCACCGACGTCGTCCCGCTGTTCGGACAGGCGGTCGCCATGCAGCCGGGCCCGGTGCAACTGCCCTGGCGGCAGCGCAGGTTCGTGCAGGCGCCGTTTCCCGTCGGTGGAACCGTCACGCCGGTCCCGCCGGCGCCGGTGCCGGACGACGGCTTTCCGCCCCCACCACCGGCGCCGCCCGGGGTACCGCCACTGCCGGCGGGAGCGGCGGTCTTCACGCCGGCGCAGGCCGACATCATCGCACCTGCGGCGACGAGGGCGACCAGCGACCATGGCTTGCAGAGGGGGCGGATGAGCCTCATCGAACCTCCGAAACGAGCAAGTGTCCGCTGGAAGGGCACGCGGCTCATCCTTTCAATTTCCCTATGGCGGCGCGCCGTCCCCGCTGAGCAGGCGCAGCTGGCGGCGGGCGTTGAGCAGATCGGCGTCGGCCTGGATGCGGCCGGCCTCGGCGGCGAAGGCGTCGCGGTCGGCCTGGATCAGCTCGAGCTGTGTGCCCACGCCCGAGCGATAGCGGGTGCGCGCGACCTCGGCGGCGCGAGCGGCGACGGCAGCTTGCGTGCGCGCCGAGCGGCTGCGCACGATGTCGGCCTCGATGGTGCTCCAGGCGCGAAAGATCCCGTCGCCGGCGCCGAGCTGGACCGATTCTTCCCTCGCGCGCGCCGCGTCCGCGTCGGCGGCGCGCGCTCGAATCGCGGGAAAGCTGCGAGAAGTCGATCGCCCAGCCGACCGTGAGCAACGCCGTGTACGCCTCGTGGTGGCCGTTCAGGAAGCCGACCGCGTTGGTGTAGCGCTCGCTGACGCTGCCCCCCAGCGTCGGCAGCAATGCGAGGCGCTGGGCCGTGGCGCCGCGCTCCGCCGCCGCTCGCTCGGCACCGGCGGCGCGCA
This sequence comes from uncultured Pseudomonadota bacterium, assembly GCA_963711305.1. GTDB lineage: Bacteria > Myxococcota_A > Polyangia > Fen-1088 > Fen-1088 > DASRQZ01. Next base: position 325,494 of record CAVQDT010000008.1, on the reverse strand, counting down.
CCACCGGCGTCGAAGACGTGGTGGCGGCGAAGCCCGCGAGTGGTGGCTTCGTGGTGCAGGTCGTCGGCGAGCGCGGGTGCCGCCGCGAGGTCGGCGAGCACGCCGGTCTGGGAGGCCAGCGCGCGCGCCACCAGCCGCACCTCCAGCTCGGCGCTGGTCAGCTGCTGGCTCTGCCTCTCCACCTCGACGCTGGCGCGCTGAACGTCGAGGCCGGTCACGGTGCCGGCGCGCGCGGCCTCCTCGGTGAGCGCCAGGTTGCGGCGTCACGACGTCGAGGGCCTTGCGCGCCACGTCGACCAGCGCCAGATCCGCGGCAAGCTGATAGTAGAGCTGCGCCGACCTGGAGCTCGGTCTCGCGCGCGACGGCCTCCTCGCGGTGACCGGCCGCTTCGGCGAGACGATCGGCCGCCGAGATGCGCTCCCACTTCGCGAGGTCGACCAGCGGCACGGCCAGCGTCGCAGCCGCGTCGCGCTGATTGAGCGGGCAGCACCTCGAGACCGCCGAAGCTCACGTCCCACTGGTTGCGGGTGTACGTGGCGGCGGCCGACAACGCCGGCAGCGCGCGGCCGAACGCCTCGTCGGCGCGCGCCTCGGCGCCGGCGTGGTTGGCGGCGGCCTCGTGGTTCGCGGGGTTGCGAGCGCGCGCGCCGTGCACGAACTCGTCGAGCGGCTGCAGCGCGTGGGCGGTCGAGGACGCGATCAGGATGGCGAGCAACGGAATGAGGGCGATCGATTTCATCATCGGTTTCATCACGCGCCCGTGTGTGCAACCGGTGGGCCGCTGTGAGATGCGGCATGAACGCGCGCGCGATCGCGAATTTCAGGCGACGAGCACCTGTCGCCCTTCCGTCGCCTGTCGTCGGCATTACACCCGGCCGTCTACGACGAGGGGGTCACGTGAGCAGCTGGTACTTGTGCAGCTTCTCGACCAGCGCGGGGCGCGACACGCCGAGGCGGCGCGCGGTCTCGCTCTGGTTGTTGTTCGCGGCGGCGAACTGCTCGGCGATGATCTCGCGCTCGAAGGTCTCGACGCGCGTGCGCAGCGGGAAGCTGGGGCCGGGGTCGCCCTTGGTCGATCCGTTGCCTTCGATTGCCGGCCGCGGCTCGGCCAGCGAGCGCCACAAGCGACAGCGTCAGGCGTTCGTCGGGCGCCAGCGCCAGCAAGCGCGCGACGGTGTTCTCGAGCTCGCGCACGTTGCCGGGCCAGGGGTGCGCGCGCATCGCCTCGATCAGCGCCGGCTCGATCTGCACCTGAGTCATGCCGTAGCGCTCGACGTACTGGCGCACGAAGGCGTGCAGCAAAGGCTCGATGTCCTCGGGCCGCTCGCGCAGCGGCGGCACGCGGATGGGCACGACGTTCAGTCGATAGAACAGGTCCTCGCGGAAGCGCCCCGCCTTGGCTTCGCTGGCCAGGTCGCGGTTGGTCGCCGCCACCAGGCGCGCGTCGACGTGTTCCGGCCGCCCGCCCACCGGCTGCACCTCGCCCGATTGCAGCGCGCGCAGCAGCTTGGCCTGGATGGCCAGCGGCAGCTCGCCGATCTCGTCGATGAACAACGTGCCGCCGTCGGCCTGATGGAAGTAGCCCGCCTTGGCCGACTGCGCGCCGGTGAACGCGCCTTTGACGTGACCGAAGAGCTCGGACTCGGCGAGCTCGGTGGGGATGGCGGCCGCGTTGAAGCGTATGAACGGCTTGTCGGCGCGCCGCGAGTGCGCGTGCAGCGCCGTCGCCGACCACGTCCTTGCCGGCGCCGCTCGGCCCGGTGAACAGGACGGTGACGTCCTTTGTCGCGACCCGGGCCACCGTCTCCAGCACGCGTCGCATGGCCGGGCTCGCCGCGACGATGCTGCGCCCGAGCGTGCTCTCGGTGCGCAGCAACGCGTTCTGCAACCGCAACGAGCGGGTCTCGATCGCGCGCCGGACCGCGAGCACGATCTCGTCGGGATCGAAGGGCTTGGGCAGATAATCGTAGGCGCCACGCCTTCATCGCGGCGACGGCGACCCGCTCGGACCCGTGCGCGGTCAGCATGATCACCGGCACGCCCGAGTCCAGCGTGCGCAGGCGGGTCAGCACCTCCAGGCCGTCCATCTCCGGCATCGCCAGATCGGTGAGCACCGCGTCGGCGCCGCCGCTCTCGAAGGCCTGCAGGCCGGCTGCGCCGCTGGCCGCGGTCACGACGGCCAGGCCGGCGTCGCCCAGCACCGCTTCCAGCGCGAAGCGCAGAGAGGCGTCGTCATCGATCACCAGAACTCGGCCCCTGACAGTATCCATGGCGGCTTTCAGCCGATCCCCGAGCGCGCGCGCAGAGCGTCGGGCACCAGACGCGGCGCCGGCTCGCGCGCCGGCTGGCGCTGGGGCAGCTCGATGGTGGCCGTGGTCCCCTGCCCCGGGGTGCTCTCGTAGAGCAGGCGACCACCGTGCTGCTCGACCAGTGTGCGCGCCACCGCGACGCCCAGCCCGGCGCCCTCGGGGCGCGTCGTGAACGGCGGCCGCTGCAGGCGCTCGAGCACGTCGCCGCTCATGCCCTCGCCGCGATCGACGACCCTGATCTGAACCTGCGAACCGGACGGCGTGCCCGCGGCCCGCAGGTCGATGGTCACCGTCTGCCCCGGCGGCGAGGCCTGCACCGCGTTCATCAACAGGCAAAACAGCGCGCGCTGGATCTTCCGGCCGTCGACCTCGGCTTCCAGCTCGGCGGAGCCGATGAGCTCCAGCGTCACGCCGGCCTGGTTGGCGCGCACGTCGAGCAGCAGCTTCAGCCCGTGCACGATCTCGAAGAGTCGCTCGCGGCGCGCCACCAGCTCACCCAGGCCGCGCGACAGCGACAGAAAGCCGTCGACGATCGACTCCAGGCGATCCGCCTCCGACGACACGACCTCGAGCCGCTCCACCGTCTTGTCGTCGAGCGAGCAGCGGCGCGCCAGGTGCGTCGACAGACACTTGATCGACGCGAGCGGGTTCTTCATCTCATGCGCGAGCATCGCCGCCGCGCCCTCGATCTCGCGCGTGCGGTCCTCGCCCAGCGAGCACAGCTCCTCGCGCCGCGTGCCGAGCTCGACGGCGACCTTGTCGTAGGCGGCGGCGATGTAGCCCCAGAACATCGAGACCTGAGCGGCGGTGACCAGCACCGAGCCGGCCGCCAGCGCGAGAAACTCCGGCGACGCGTGGCCGCCGCGCGGCGCGAGCGGCGCCACCAGCGCGCCCGCGGGCCACAGCGACAGCAATCCGACCGCGATCAGGACCGCCACGGCGCGCCGTGCCGAAGGCCAGCTTCTGCCGGGGCGTCTCGAAGATCAGCATCGCCGGCAAGAGCATGCCGAGGCCCATCGGGAGCAACGGGCTGCACAACCCACCGGTGTTGGCCAGCCAGGCGCCGTACGACAGCAAGCCGAAGCTTAGGACGCGGATCTTCGATGCGCTCGGTGACCGGGCCCGCCGGATAGCGACACGCCAGCAAGTAGAAGAGGCAGATCCCGCCGTGAACCAGGAGCCGCGCGGCGGGAAATCCGCGCAGCGCCAGGAAGGCCAGGACGACCACCTGGAAGATCAGAACCAGGAAGCGGCGGGTGCGCGCCACGCCCTCCCCGACCTGCGCCGGCGGACCGCCACGCAACGCGTGATAGCGCGCGCGGCGACGTACTTCCGAGAGCCCGGGCTCCATCCACATCAGCTAAGCAAACTTTGTGCGCAGAAACCACCCGGTCGGCAGCAGAAAGTTCATCGGGGCTGTCATTTCGCGAGAGCCTTGATCGTCTTGTGTATGGAGGTGCGAAATTGCCGTGTTACGGCCCAGGTAACCTGCCCCACATGCGTCGACCCCTGTCGGAAAAGCGACAGGCGTCGTTAATCCTTCAGCCGCAGTTGACCGACGGAGATGCTGTGCCATCCTCTCGCGTGTCCTCGGAGCCGCCGATGCAAGCGCAAGACGACCATAGTTCGCGCGATCGAGTCGTCGGCATCCTCGGACACGAGCTGCGCAACCCCCTGAGCGCGATCGTCGCGCTGGCGCGCGTGACCATGACGCGCGAGGATCTCCCTGGCGAGGTGCGCGAGCGCCTGTCGCAGATGGACCGCGCGGCGCAGCGATCGCTGGCGATGATCGAGTCGCTGCTCGACTTCAGCCATAGCCGCTGGAAGGGCTCGCTGCCGACGCGCCCCGTGCTCACCGATCCGCGTGAGATCGCGGGCCGCGTGATCGACGAGCTGCGCGCGGCCAACCCCGATCGCGTGATCGCGCTCGACGCGCACAGCTCGGTGCCGTTCGAAATGGATCCGGCGCGCATGGAGCAGGTGCTGTCGAACCTGATCGGAAACGCGATCACCCACGGTTCGCGCGAGACGCCGGTCGAGGTCTCGGTCGACGTGAGCGAGACCGAGGCGCTGCTCGAGGTCAGGAACCGCGGGCCGGTGATTCCGGCCGATCAGATCGCGTCGCTGTTCCAGCCATTCACTCAAGGCGCGAGCGCCGCGTCCGAATCGGAGCGCCCGCGCGGGCTCGGGCTGGGGCTCTACATCGTGCGGGAAATCGTCAGCGCGCACGACGGAACCGTCTCGGTCGACTCGGACGACGAACGCGGCACGCGGTTTCGGATCCGCCTACCGCGCCGGTTGTCGACTCAGAACCCTAAGAGGGTTCCGAACCTCCGCCGCGCCAGCGGCCTGAGGGCGACCCCGGCTCGGAGCGCTCGCCCGGCATCGGGGACTTCACTCACAGCTCGTAGCCGAGGGTCAATCCGCCCGACCAGTTCTGTAGATCCTGGCTGTCGCTGCCGGTGGTGGGCACCAGCTTGTCGTCGAAGACCGCGCGATAGGTGAAGCGCGCGTCGACGAGCAGGTGCGCGTAGGACAGGCCGACGCCGGCCCCGAACGGGATGGTGAGCGCGTTGGCGTGGTCCTTGATGTTCGAGGTGTTGCTGTCGTTGTTGACGATGTTGTAGTAGGTCCAGCCGACACCGCCGAACACGAACGGCGTCACCTGCAGCGCGCCTGCCTGACAGCGGCAGGTTGCCGCGCGCCACCGCCTCGGCGCCGTTGCCGAGCAACGCTGCGTTGCCGGTGACGCCGGTGGCGTTGATGTCGCGCGCGCTGCCCACGTACGCCAGCTCGGCGCCGATGAAGCTATCCGTGCCGAGCGTCGCGCGCACGTCCCAGTAGCCGCCGGTGCCGAACCGATCGCGCGCGCCCTGGCGCGAGAAGCCGGTGACGCCGCCGCCCAGCTGGAGCCCGAATCCCGTCGGCGCCACCGGCACCGTCGAGAGTGAGCCCTCGACGGTGGCCGGTGGGGTGCCGTTGCCGTTGGTCTGGGCCAGCGCCGGCGCGGCAACGAGCGCGGCGAGGACCAGGGTGCCTGTCAGTGTTCGCGTTTTCATGATCGATGCTCTCTTTCTTTTCGATTCCGTTTCGGTTCTGTCGTCGTCTTGCAAACGACGATCGACGCTCACTGCCAGCGTCGTGCCGAACGCGAAGACGAATCGGCGCGCGGCTTTCGTCGCCGCGCGGTCGTGCACCGTTTCCGACAGCTGTTGTCCGATCCCCGACGGCGACGGCGCGCGCGCCGCGAAAAACCCGCCGCGACTTCGCGCGCGACCGTCTCGAAACGCGCAGGCCCGGTCATTGCAGAACGAAGCGCGCGTCGTCGCGATCAAGCGGCGACCGATCGCCGTCCAAACAAAATGGAGCATGAAATGAAACGAACGGGACACCTTCTTCTCGCCGGCTCGGCGCTGAGCGGCGCCGTGGCGCTGGTCGCGGGCTGCCGCGGCCCCGCGCAGGCTCAGGCGCAGATGGCGCCGCCGCCGCCCGCCGTCAGCGTCGCCGCCGTCGAGGAGCGCAAGATCACCGAGTGGGACGAGTTCATCGGCCGCCTCGAGGCCGTCGACTCCGTCGAGATCCGACCGCGCGTCTCCGGCTACATCGAGCGCGTGGTCTTCACCGCGGGCAAGGAGGTGCGCAAGGGGGACGTGCTGTTCCAGATCGATCGCGCGCCCCTACCAGGCCGAGCTGGCGCGCGCCGAGGCCGACCTCGCTCAGGCGCGCAGCGCCGCCGCGCTGGCCACGCGCAGCCTGGACCGATCCAAGATGCTGGCCGCCGGCGATGCGATCTCGAAGGAAGATCTCGACAACCGCACCGGCGCCGCCGAGCGCGGCGCCGCCGCCGTGCAGGCCGCGCAGGCCGCCGTCGCGACCGCGCGTCTCAACCTCGAGTGGACCAAGGTCCGCTCGCCGATCCGCGGCCGGGTCGGGCGCGCCGAGGTCACCGCCGGCAACCTGGTCCAGCCCGGCGGCCCCATGCGCCTGACCACCGTGGTGTCGCTGGATCCGATCTACGCCACCTTCGACGCCGACGAGCGCAGCTACCTCAAGTACGCGTCGCGCGGCGCCGGCGGCCCTCGCGATCACCGCGCGCCGATCCTGCTCGGCACCGCCAGCGAAGGCCAACGCATTCCCGCACGAAGGCTACGTCGACTTCTTCGACAACCAGCTGGATCCGCGCAGCGGCACGGTGCGCGCGCGCGCCGTCTTCCCCAACCCGAACCATCTGTTCGCGCCGGGGCTGTTCGCGCGGCTGAAGCTGGTCGGCGGCGCCGCGTATCAGGCGACCGTCGTCAGCGATCGCGCCGATCGGCACCGACCAGGACAAGAAGTTCGTGCTGGTCGTCAAACCCGACAGCACCGTCGAGTATCGCCCCATCGAGCTCGGCCGGCTCGTCGACGGCTACCGCGTCGTCGCCGGCGGCCTCAAGGCCGGCGAGAAGGTCGTCGTCAACGGCCTGCAGCGCGTGCGGCCCGGCATGCGCGTCAACGCCACCGCCGTGCCGATGCTGGCCGACGCGCAAGAGCCGGGCGCCGCCCAACCCTGATCTGACCCAGACGAAATCCCGAGGAGCCATCACCATGCGTTTTTCTCGCTTCTTCATCGATCGGCCGATCTTCGCGGCCGTCGTCTCGATCGTCATCTTCATCGCCGGCGCCATCGCCATCTTCGCGCTGCCGATCAGCGAGTACCCGGAGGTCGTGCCGCCGTCGATCGTCGTGCGCGCGGTCTATCCGGGCGCCAACCCGCGCGTGCTGGCCGAGACGGTCGCCGCGCCGCTCGAGGAGCAGATCAACGGCGTCGAGAACATGCTCTACATGTCGTCGCAGGCGACCTCCGACGGCGCGCTGACAGCTGACCGTCACCTTCCGCGTGGGCACCGACGTCGACCTCGCGCAGGTGCAGGTGCAGAACCGCGTCAGCCAGGCGCTGCCGCGCCTGCCCGAGGAGGTGCGGCAGCTCGGCGTCACCACCGTCAAGAGCTCGCCCAACATCACGATGGTCGTGCACCTGGTGTCGCCCGACAACCGCTACGACATGGTGTACCTGCGCAACTACGCCGTGCTGCAAGTGAAGGACGTGCTGGCGCGCATCCCGGGCGTGGGCCAGGTGGTGATCTTCGGCGCCGGCGACTACGCCATGCGCGTCTGGCTCGATCCCGACAAGGTCGCGGCGCGCGGCCTGTCGGCGTCCGACGTCGTCAGCGCCATCCGCGACCAGAACGTGCAGGTCGCGGCCGGCGTGGTCGGCGGCATGCCCATGAACCGCCCGGTCGACTTCACGCTGACCGTCAACGCGCGCGGCCGGCTGACCACCGAGGACGAGTTCCGCGACATCGTCATCAAGACCGGCGCCGGCGGACAGATCACGCGCCTCGGCGACGTCGCGCGCGTCGAGCTGGCGGCGGGCAGCTACTCGCTGCGCTCGATGCTCGACAACAAGGACGCGGTCGCGATGGGCATCTTCCAGGCGCCGGGCTCGAACGCGCTCGAGGTGTCGAGCACGGTGCGCGAGACCATGGACCAGCTGTCGCAAGAACTTCCCGCAGGGCATCGAGTACCAGGTCGTCTACGACCCGACGATCTACGTGCGCGAGGGCATCGCCGAGGTGGCCAAGACGCTGTTCGAGGCGATCCTGCTGGTGGTGATCGTCGTGGTGCTGTTCCTGCAGACCTGGCGCGCGTCGATCATCCCGCTGGTCGCGGTGCCGGTGTCGATCGTCGGCACCTTCGCCGTGCTGCTGGCGTTCGGCTTCTCGATCAACACGCTGTCGCTGTTCGGGCTGGTGCTGGCCATCGGCATCGTGGTCGACGACGCCATCGTCGTGGTCGAGAACGTCGAACGCAACATCGCCGCCGGGCTATCGCCGCGCGAGGCCAGCTACAAGGCGATGGAGGAGGTCAGCCGGCCGATCATCGCCATCGCGCTGGTGCTTGTGCGCGGTGTTCGTGCCGATGGCGTTCGTCAGCGGCCTGACCGGGCAGTTCTACCGGCAGTTCGCGCTGACCATCGCGTTCTCGACGATCATCTCGGCGTTCAACTCGCTGACGCTGTCGCCGGCGCTGAGCGCGATCCTGCTGCGCCCGCACGGCGTCGCGCCCGACCGGATGACCCGCGTGCTCGACTTCCTGTTCGGGTGGCTGTTCCGCCGCTTCAATCGCCTGTTCGGGCGCGCGTCGGAGAGCTACGGCGCACCGCGGGCCGTATCATCAAGCGCCGCGGCCTGGTGCTGCTGGTCTACGGCGGGCTGCTCGCGGTCACCGCGTTCGGGTTCTCGCGCCTGCCGAGCGGCTTCGTGCCGACGCAGGACAAGCACTACCTGGTCGCGTTCGCGCAGCTGCCCGACGCGGCCACGCTGGACCGCACGACCGAGGTGGTGCGCAAGATGGCGGAGATCGGCCTCAAGCAGCCGGGCGTCGCCGGCGCGGTGCAGTTCCCCGGCCTGTCGATCAACGGGTTCGTCAACGCCTCCAACGCCGGCATCATCTTCTTCGCGCTGACGCCGTTCGAGGAGCGCCAGACCAAGGAGCTGTACGGACCCGCGATCGCCGGCGCGCTCAACCGCAAGTTCGCGAGCATCCAGGACGCCTTCGTCGCGGTGTTCCCGCCGCCGCCGGTCATGGGCCTCGGCACCGTGGGCGGCTTCAAGCTGGAGATCGAGGACCGCGCGCGGCCTGGGCGAGCAGGAGCTGGCCAAGGCGACGCAGGCGCTGGTCGCGCGCGCCTATCAGACGCCGGAGCTGGCGGGCCTGTTCTCGAGCTACCGCATCGACGTGCCGCAGCTGGACGTCGACGTCGACCGCGAGAAGGTCAAGCAGGCCGGGCTGTCGCTGACCGAGCGTGTTCCGCACGATGCAGATCTACCTGGGCTCGCTCTACGTGAACGACTTCAACCGCTTCGGCCGCACCTACCAGGTGATCGTGCAGGCCGACGCGCCCTTCCGCGCCAGCGCCGAGAGCATCGCGCAGCTCAAGATGCGCAACGACGCGGGCGCGATGGTGCCGCTCGGATCGGTGCTGCAGGTGAAGCAGTCGCGCGGGCCCGACCAGCAGATGCACTACAACGGCTATCTCGCCGCCGACATCAACGGCGGCCCCGCGCCCGGCGTCAGCTCCGGCCAGGCCGTCGCGGTCATGGAGCGCCTGGCGCGCGAGACGCTGCCCAACGGCATCAGCTTCGAGTGGACCGATCTCACCTACCAGCAGCAGCTGGCCGGCAACACCACCGGGCTGGTCTTCCCGCTGTGCGTGCTGCTGGTGTTCCTGGTGCTGGCGGCGCAGTACGAGAGCTGGTCGCTGCCGCTGGCGGTCATCCTGATCGTGCCGATGTCGCTGCTGTGCGCGGCGGCCGGCGTCTGGCTGACCGACGGCGACAACAACGTCTTCACGCAGGTCGGGTTCCTGGTGCTGATCGGGCTCGCCTGCAAGAACGCCATCCTGATCGTCGAGTTCGCGCGCGAGCTCGAGCACCAGGGGCGCACGCCGATCCAGGCGGCGCTCGAGGCGGCGCGCATCCGCCTGCGGCCGATCCTGATGACGTCGTTCGCCTTCATCATGGGCGTCATCCCGCTGGTGGTCTCGACGGGCGCCGGCGCCGAGATCCGCCACGCCATGGGCGTCGCGGTGTTCTCCGGCATGCTGGGCGTGACCTTCTTCGGCCTGGTGCTGACGCCGGTCTTCTACGTGCTGGTCCGCGGCGTCGGCCTGCGCGCGCGCAGCCGACGACCGGCGGCGTCACCCGCGGCCATCGAGGTCGTGGCGGAACGGCACCCGGCGTGACGTTCTCCGAGGCGGCGGCGACGCAGCCCGCCGCCTCGAACGGAGGTCCGCAATCGAAAGTGACTTTGATAATCGTTCTTAATATGGCAGGTTGCCGCTCGACATGTCCGGCGGCATCCTGCTCGCTCGTTGCTCTGATTCACCTGCTGGTGGCCCTTGCCCTGGGCGCGGGGTGCGCGACAGATGTTGCCGCCCGCGCGCAGCAGCGGCGCGACGCTGTCCGACGAGGGGATCTCGCTGGCCATCGTCGGTCAGAGGTGCTCCGAGGTTCGCCCCGCGGGCACGACGGCATCGCCCTCCCTCGAGGCGACCCTCGCGATCGAAGTTGGAAATCCAACGCCCGAGCCGGTGATCGTTCACCCCGAGCGGATGATGCTGCTCGCTCCGGGTCCGATCGGGCCCTGGTTCTTGAAGCGCGAAGACGGCCAGCCCGTCTCGATCGAGGGCGGCACGACGCAGCCGTTCACCGTCCAATACTCCGTACCCGGAGTCACGTGCTCGCACGAGATGCGGCTCGATTCGAGAGCCGCGCTCGAGTGGAACGGCCGGCCGGTCGTCTTGCCGGCGGTCCATTTCACACCGGTCGAGCCGGGCCCCTCGAGCTCGGTAGCGGCGCCGCCGCCATAGCCGGTCAAGGGCCGCCGGGCGAAGGCTCCGAGCAGGTGGGGATGCCGTTCGACTGCAGCGTGCAGACCAGACCCGACGGGCAGACACCCGCGCACGCGGAGGCGGCGGAATCGATCTGAATGAAAGGTGGCGTTGCCGATGCGGCGACGATCACGCGGTGCAGGCCGAGCACACCGTATTTCACTTTGAAGTGCGCGTCGCCACCGGGCGCCTGCGGGGTGAGCGTCGCCTTTCCCGGTACCACGAGCCCGCCGGGGGCGCCGGAGAAGATTTGGACGGTACCCCAGCCATCGAGCTGGTTGGTCTCCGTGACGATCGCGGTGTCGGCGTCGCTGATCATCCAGTCCTGCGTGACGTTGTAGGTGCGGGCAAAAGCGCCGCCCCCGAACGAGGACAAGCGGGTGCTCTCGTCGACGCCCCAGCCGGTGGCGTTGGATCGAAAATAGAGGAACTGGTCCACGCCCAGCACCGCCGAGGCGCGGGCCTGGGTTTGCTCGCCTGTCTCCTCACTTTCCTGGCTGCCGATGCAAGCGGAGGCTCCGGTGCTTGCGATCGCGATCAAAAGAATTCCGACATTCATGCTGAATCCGCCTCTGATCTTCATAGCGCGTCTCCTTGTCGTGACATTGGGGAACGCACTCTTAGAGTCTGGATCCAGCCAAAGCTCGCACGGCCAAGCGCTGCGTCGTCAATCAGCGGAGGCGGCGCGGGCGCCCTTGCCCGCTGCCTCGCGCTCCTGCGCGCGCTGGCCTTCATAGCGGGGCCGATGGGGGTCGCGCTTGTAGAGCAAGATCATTCCCCCGAGGATCTGTACGACGTTCACGCCGGGTCGCGTCGACAGATCATCGGCGACCGCGAAACGATCCACCGGCGAGTCCGCGTCGACACGCAGCTTGATGAGCTCGTGGTCCGCCAAGGCCTGCGCCACCTGTTTGACGACACCCTCCGTGACGCCGGCCTTGCCGATCTGGACGATCGGTGACAGCCGATGCCCATGGCCCCGCAGGGCGCGGCGCAGCTTGCTGGACGGCATCAATGAGCGTTTCTTGGGGCTTGTCGACGAAATCATCGGGGATATTTAACACGCTCGCGGCTCCAGGCGATGCCTCCAGATCCTTCTCGAGCCGCTGCAAGCTCGAGAGCACCTCGACGCGCGTGCCGTCTGGCGTCACATGGCTCCAGTCCTCGCGAACGAGACCCGCGACGCGATAGCCCTCGCTCATCCAGAAGTGAAGCGCGGCCGTGTTGCCCATATCGACGGTGACCGAGGCGGTCGAACGCCCGCGCTCGTGGAGGGCGTGCTCCGCGATGCGCGCCAGACGCGATCCGATGCCGCGCCCGCGCAGCGCCGGGAAGACCCGCGCCGCCCACAAGCGATCGCGCTCGAGATCGACCCAGATCTGCCCCACGGGAAAACCACCCAGGTCGGCGACCCACATGAGCTGCGTGCCGCGCTCCGTCGCGTCGAAGGTCCGCGCGAGGAGCTCGCGGTGCTCGCGATAGGCGCCGCACCACTCGAGAGCCGGCAGATCCTCGGCGCGGCAGGGGCGGATCGACACGGGGATCAGCGCGACGAACCGCTGCCCTGAAAGGTCGGGCGCTTCAGTCATGCGCGGCTTCCCCGACCGGATCGTCATCGACCGAGGCCAGCGGATAGGCGACGTTGAGGACGGTCAGCATGCCGCTCCCTCGGTAAAGCAAGTTCGACGCCCGCGCCGCACGCGGTCTCGGTGCCGCCCGTGTCACGGCCCGGAATCGAGACGCGGTCCGAACGTTACCGGGGCAGACTCGCGTTCATCGAGCGGCATCTCGCGTTACCGTGCGCGCCCGACTTGAGCTGCAGTCGCGCAGACCTACCGTGGAGCGGCGGAGGTCGAACGTGCGAAACGACGCGTGGTCGAGATCGTTTGCGGTGCTGGCGTCGATGGCGGCTTGGGGCTGGTGCGTTGGTTGTGAGAGCAGCAGCAGCAAGAACGACGGGAGTGCGCCGGGGAGTGCCGAGAAAGGCTGGGCCGGTGGCATCGGCGGCGCAGGTGCGGGTGGCGGTACCGGGGATGCAGCGTCCGGTGATGCCGGCGCCGGCATGTCCGACGGGGAGATCGCCGGCGTCATGCTCGAAGCCAACACCAGCGAAGTGAGCGCCGCCTTGATCGCGCTCGCCGACTCGGCGAGCGCGACGGTGACGACCTACGCGACGATGATGGTGACCGACCACAAGGCGGCCAACGGCAATCTCGTCAAGATCGTGCGGCAGGACAGCATCACCGTCGCCGGCAGTGCCCTCCGACAGATGCTGTCTGCGGAGGCATCGAGAACGCTGAGCGCCCTCACTTCAACACCGCCGAGCACGTTCGACGCGACGTACGCCTTGTCGCAAGTCACCGTCCACAGGATGGTGTTGCAGCTGCTCGACGATCAGCTCATCCCCAAGGTCCAGGATGCGTCACTCAAGACCGAGCTGCAATCGGAGAGAGCGACCGTCATGAATCACCTCACCGCAGCCCAGCAGCTCTTGAACGGCAACCGGAACGCAGACCGGGGTAACTGAGACGATCGATCACGCGATGGATCAGGGCCCCGTCGCGACGGTCACCAGGCCGTCGCGATCCGGGTTGCGGCAGCGTTCCGGGCTCACGGCGACGCCGCGAATACCGCGCTTGGCCAGCTCCCCGCTCAATGCGTCCAGGCGCTCCTCGCAGGTCGCCACCGAGATCTGTTGGGGCTGGCTGCTCCCGCCCGGGCTGAAGTCCGACGAGACGACGAACTCGAGGCCTTTGCGCCCCTTCTTGCCCTCGATGCGATAGGTCAAGGAGCCGCCGCCCTCCGGTCCCCGGCCGCGCACCTCGTAGAGCGCGCTACCGCCGTCGTTGGAGCGAGCGAGCAGGCGGCGCTCGTACCGGATGCCCATCGCGCGAGCGGCGACCGGCGCAGCACACAACGTCGCGAATAGGGCGAGGACGGAGATCGCGGTCGACGGGGCGCGCACCGCTTTAGCGTACTACTTCAGCAGATACATGATCGTCGTTTCGAACTTCGACGAATCCTCGGTCCAATCGCCGTAGATCTCCCACGACCATCCCGCCGATTCGCGGTGGTTCGCGGCCATCCAGTCGTGAATCGCTTGATGGGTGGGATGCATCTTTTCGTAGGGCCCGATGTGCAGGCGGTCGCGACCTCGCCCGCCGGCGTTCGCACTGGCCTGATCTCACCCGTCGGCTCGAACTCGCGCACGACCTCGACGCCGAAGTCGACGTCCATGGGCTCCCCGCGCTGTTTCGGGTGGCCATAGAGAAAGATGTTGTGACCATCGGTCCGCAGACCGGGCTGCGCGCGCAAGAAGGCCCATACCTGATCGAGCGCCGGCCGCGCAAAGATGCCGACCTGTCCGAACGGCACCTTTCGATTGACAGCCGCGAGCAACCTTGGTGAAACGCGTTGAACCGAAACCTCGACGCCCATCGAGGAATGATGCATCGGCGCGACCGAAAGTGGAGCGCGATCCGTTTGATGCTCGTCACGGCGGCGCTGGTCCGAGAGCTGGCGGCGTGGCATGACCTTCACCACGCCGGCAGCCGTCGACCGCGCCTACGCCGCCACGCTGATCGCGGCGGCGCTCCAGCGCACCGCACTACCGCACTTCTGACGCGCTTTCGGCGCGATCAGTAGCGGTAGTGCTCTGCCTTGTACGGGCCTTCCTTGGGGATGCCGAGGTAGCTCGGCCTGGCGATCGGTGAGCACCTCGAGCTCCACGCCCAGCTTGGCGAGGTGCAGGCGCGCGACCTTCTCGTCGAGCTTCTTCGGCAGCGTGTAGACGCGCCCCGGCTCGTAGCCGGCGACGCCGCGAGAGCGTGGGCTTGCGCTGCGACGCCAGCCAGAGATCGATCTGCGCGATGGTCTGGTTGGTGAAAGAGTTGCTCATCACGAAGCTCGGGTGGCCCGTCGCGCACCCGAGGTTCACGAGACGCCCCTCGGCGAGCACGATGATCGACTTGCCGTCGGGCCAGATCACCTCGTGCACCTGGGGCTTCACCTCGACCCACTTGTGCTTCTTGATCTTGGCGATCTCGATCTCGGAGTCGAAGTGACCGATGTTGCACACGATCGCGCGGTGCTTCATCGCGTTCATGTGCTCCTCGGTGATCACGTGCTCGTTGCCGGTCGTGGTGACGAAAATGTCACCGCGCGACACGGCCTTCGCCATGGTGGTCACCTCGTACCCCTCCATCGCCGCCTGCAGCGCACAGATGGGATCGATCTCGGTGATCAGCACGCGCGCGCCCTGGCCCTTCATCGCCTGCGCGCAGCCTTTGCCGACGTCGCCGTAGCCGGCGATGACCACGACCTTGCCCGACAGCATGACGTCCGTCGCGCGCATGATGCCGTCCGGCAGCGAATGCCGGCAGCCGTAGAGGTTGTCGAACTTCGACTTGGTCACCGAGTCGTTCACGTTGATGGCGGGGAAGAGCAGCTCGTTCTTCTGAGCCATCTGGTAAAGGCGATGAACCCCGGTCGTGGTCTCCTCGGAGACGCCCTTGATGTTCTTGGCCGCCTGGGCGAAGAAGCCGGGCCGCTCCTTGAGCGCGCGCTTGACCAGCGCGTAGAGGACGCGCCCCTCCTCGTGGCCCGGATCCTTGTCGAGGAACGACGCGTCCTTCTCGGCCTTCACGCCGAGGTGAACGAGCAGCGTGAGATCGCCGCCGTCGTCGAGGATCAGGTTGGGCGTGCCGCCGTCGGACCACTGCAGAACGCGCCACGTGTAGTCCCAGTACTCCTCCAGGGTCTCGCCCTTGATGGCGAACACCGGCACGCCGCGATCGGCGATGGCGGCGGCGGCGTGATCCTGCGTGCTGAAGATGTTGCACGAGCACCAGCGGATGTCGGCGCCCAGCGCCTCGAGCGTCTCGATCAAGACCGCAGTCTGGATGGTCATGTGCAGCGAGCCGGCGATGCGCGCGCCCGCGAGCGGCTTGCTCTTGGCGAACTCCTCGCGCGTCGCGACCAGGCCGGGCATCTCGGTCTCCGCGAGGTCGATCTCCTTGCGTCCGAAGCCAGCGAGCGAGAGGTCGCGGACCACGTAGTCGGGCTTGCCGTTTGCGACGGGGGCTTTCTTGAAAGTGCTGATCTCGGGCATCTTCGTTCTCCTTCTGTCTCTCTCTTCGGGTGATTTCACTCGGTGGTCAAGCGCCTCAGGCGGCGCGCTCGCGCGGCTCGGCGGCGGGATCGTAGCCCAGGTTCGGGCCCAGCCAGCGTTCGATCTCCTCGACGGTCATACCCTTGCGCGTGTGGTAGTCCACGATCTGATCGCGCCCGAGCTTGCCGACCGGGAAGTAGCGCGACGCCGGGTGCGCGAAGTAGAGGCCGCTCACGCTCGAGCCCGGCCACATCGCGTACGACTCGGTCAAGCGCATGCCGGTCGAGCGCTCGACGTCGAGCAGGTGCCACAGCGTCGCCTTCTCGGTGTGATCCGGGCAGGCGGGATAGCCGGCCGCCGGGCGGATGCCGCGGTACTCCTCGCGGATCAGCTGCTCGTTGCTGAGGTCCTCGCCGCGGCCGTAGCCCCACTCCTCGCGCACCCGCTTGTGCAGGTACTCGGCGAACGCCTCGGCCAAGCGATCGGCGAGCGCCTCGGCCATGATCGCGTTGTAGTCGTCGTGCGCGGCGCGAAAACGCTCGCACAGCTCCTTGAGCCCGATGCCGGTGGTGACGGCGAAGCCGCCGATGTGATCGGCGAGGCCCGTCTCCTTGGGCGCGACGAAGTCGGCCAGGCAGCGCGACGGCTCGCTCCCCTCCTTGGCCGCCTGTTGCCGCAGGAAATGGAAACGCGTGAGCCGCCGCGCCCCATCGGCGTCGCAGAGCTCGACGTCGTCGCCGACGGCGTTGGCGCGGAAGAAGCCGTACACGCCGCGCGCGCGAATCAGCCGCTCGTCGACGATGCGGTCGAGCAGCGCGTTGCCCTCGGCGAAGATCGTGCGCGCCTGCTCGCCGTACTTCTCGTGCTCGAAGATGCGCGGATAGATGCCCTTGAGCTCCCAGGTGTGAAAGAACGGCGTCCAGTCGATGTACGGGCGCAGCGTCGCCAGCGACACGTCGTCGAGCACGCGCGCGCCCAGAAACGCCGGCTTCGGCAGATCGTCGGCGCGCCACTCGATCGGCGTGCGGTTGGCGCGCGCCGCTTCCAGCGACTGCAGCTTGGTCCTGGGCGTGCCGTGGATGCGGCGCAGGTCTTCGTATTCGGCGCGGTGCTGCGCGACGAACGCCGGCTTGTTCTCGGCGCTGAGCAGGCTGGTCGTGACCGGCACCGCGCGGCTCGCGTCGAGCACGTGCACCACCGGCTCGCTGTAGTGGGGCGCGATCTTGACCGCGGTGTGCGCCTTGCTGGTCGTCGCGCCGCCGATGAGCAGCGGCAGCTTGAACCCCTGGCGCTCCATCTCGCGCGCGACGTGGGTCATCTCGTCGAGCGACGGCGTGATCAGGCCGGACAGGCCGATGAGGTCGGCCTTCTCGGCGCGCGCCCGCTCGAGGATCTTCTCGCACGGCACCATCACGCCCATGTCGATGACTTCGTAGTTGTTGCAGGCGAGCACCACGCCGACGATGTTCTTGCCGATGTCGTGCACGTCGCCCTTGACCGTGGCGAGCACGATCTTGCCCTGCGTGCGCACCAGCCTCGCCGGCGGCGGCGCGCTCCGCCTTCTCCGCCTCCATGAACGGCATCAGGTAGGCGACCGCCTTCTTCATCACGCGCGCCGACTTCACGACCTGGGGCAGGAACATCTTGCCGGCGCCGAACAGATCGCCGACCACGCTCATGCCCGCCATCAGCGGGCCCTCGATGACCAGCAGCGGGCGCTGCAACTTCGCGCGCGCCTCCTCGGTGTCGGCGTCGATGTACGTGTCGATGCCCTTGACCAGCGCGTGCGAGAGCCGCTCCTCGACGGTGAGGCGCCGCCATTCGTCTTCCTTCTTCTCGGCGGCGGCGGGGCCGGCCGCGGCCGCCTTGAGCTTCTCGCCGAAGTCGACCAGGCGCTCGGTGGCGTCGGGGCGGCGGTTCAGCAGCACGTCCTCGATCAGGTCGCGCAGCTCGGGATCGATCTCCTCGTAGACCTCGAGCATGCCGGCGTTGACGATGCCCATGTCCATGCCGGCGCGGATCGCGTGATACAGGAACGCCGCGTGCATCGCCTCGCGCACGCGGTTGTTGCCGCGGAAGCTGAACGAGACGTTCGATATGCCGCCCGACACCTTGGCGTGCGGCAGGTTGGCCTTGATCCAGCGCGTCGCCTCGATGAAGTCGACCGCGTAGTTGTTGTGCTCCTCGATGCCGGTCGCGACGGTCAGGACGTTGGGATCGAAGATGATGTCCTCGGGCGGGAAGCCGATCTGGTCGACCAGGATGCGATAGGCGCGCTCGCAGATCCGGATCTTGTCGGCGAGCGTCGCCGCCTGGCCCTTGCTCGTCGAAGGCCATCACGACGACCGCCGCGCCGTACTTCAGCACGGTGCGCGCGTTCTGCCGGAACTTCTCCTCGCCTTCCTTGAGCGAGATCGAGTTGACGATGCCCTTGCCCTGCAGCCCGCGGATCCCGGCCTCGATCACCTCCCACTTCGACGAATCGATCATGAACGGGACCTTGGCCACCTCGGGCTCGCTGGCCAGCAGCGACACGAAGCGCGCCATCGCCGCGACGCCGTCGATCATCCCCTCGTCCATGCAGATGTCGATGACGTTGGCGCCGCTCTCGACCTGCTGGCGCGCGACGGCCACGGCCTCCTCGTACTTCCCGTCCTTGATCAGCTTCGCGAACTTCGGCGAGCCGGCGACGTTGGTGCGCTCGCCGATCATGATGAAGGAGCCAATCTGCTGCGTGAACGGCTGCGAGCCGGACAGGCGCAGCGGCGCGCGGCGCCTCGGTCGGACCGGCGCGGCGGCCGACGGGCCGGCGGCGCGGCGACGGTGTGCCGCGGGCGGCCGATCGGCCAGCGCGCGCGCGATCGCCGCGATGTGCTCGGGCGTGTTGCCGCAGCAGCCGCCGGCGATGTTCACCAGGCCGCCGTCGGCGAACTGCGCCGAGGTAGCGGGCCATGTCGGCCGGCTCGAGATCGAAGCCGGTCGGCGACAGCGGGTTCGGCAACCCCGCGTTCGGATAGCAGGAGATCGCCGCGCTCGACTTGGCCGCCAGCTCGGCCAGGAACGGATACATCAGGTCGGGACCGAGCGAGCAGTTGAGGCCGACGCTGAGCGGCTTCACGTGCTCGACGGCGTTCCACAGCGCCTCGACGGTCTGCGCCGAGATCATCGTCTCGCCGCCCCGCCCCACCGCCGCCGAGATCATGACCGGCAGCGACTTACCGTCCTGCTCGAACACCTCTTGAATGGCGACCAGCGCCGCCTTGGCGTTCAGCGAATCGAAGATCGTCTCGACCAGCAGCACGTCGCTGCCGCCCGCGATCAGCGCGCGCACCTGGTGGGCGTAAGCCGCCTTGACCTGGTCGAACGTCACCACGCGGAACCCGGGGTCCTCGGCGTCGGGTGAATTCGTGAGCGAGACCGTGAGCGGTCCGATCGCGCCGGCCACGAAGCGCTGCTTGCCGTCGGCGTTGCCGACGCGATCGGCCCACTGCGCGGCACTGGCGCGCCGACTGCTCGTTGATCTCCCACGCCAGGTCGTTGAGGAACCGGTCCTCGATGATCTTCTGGTAGAACGTCGGATCCTTGCGGCCGCCGTGCTCGCGCGGATCGTCGACGAAGAACTCGCTCTGCGCGATGCTGGTCGCGCCGAAGGTGTTGGTCTCGATGATGTCGGCGCCGGCCTCGAGGAAGCGGCGGTGGATGTCGCCGATCATCTTGCGGCTGCGTCAGCGAGAACAGGTCGCTGTTGTTGAGCAGATCCTTGGGCGCGTCCTTGAAGCGGCTGCCGCGCATGTCGGCCTCTGTCATGCCGTACGTGCGGATGGTGGTGCCCATCGCGCCGTCGATGATGGCGATGCGCTTGGTGAGCAGCTGCGCGAGCGGATGATCGTGGTGTTCGTGTTTCATCGGTCTCTCAGGAAGCAGCGGATTTTTCGGCGATCGCCAGCACCACTTGCAGGTGCGGCTTCTTGACATCGCGCGAGGCGACCTTCGCCGACACGACGTCGAGGCCGGCGCGCGACAGCATGCCGCGGACGGTGCGCGGTGAAAACCCGGGATGCCGCTCGCCGTAGCGCGTGGTCACCTCGGACTGCTGATGCTCGTCGAGGCACAGGACGACGAGCCGCCCGCCCGGGCGCAGGACGCGCGCGCACTCGACGAGCACGCGCGCGGGGTGCTCGGCGTAGGTCAGCGTATGAAAGACCAGCACCGCGTCGAAGGACGCGTTGCCGAACGGCAGCTCGTGCGCATCCGCGACGCGCGTCTTCACGTTGTCGTGCCGGGCCAGCCGCTCGCGCGCCGCCTCGATCAGGCGCTCGCTCACGTCGATGCAGGTCAGCGAACGGCAGTACGGCGCGATGGTCGCCGCCGCCGCGCCGTCGCCCGAGCCGACGTCCAGCACGTCACCGAGCTGGAGCAGCGCCGCCGTCCCTGCGACCAGCGACTGCCAGGTCCGCCCCGGCGAGTAGTCGCGCTGCAGATCGTCGCCGAGCGTCTCGGGACTGGTACCGCGCCGCTCCGCCTCGAGCTCCTTGAGCCGCTTCTTGTCGCCCTCGAGCGTCGGGTCGCCCGACCCGGCCGCCTCGTCGAGGCACGCGCGCACCGCGACCGGCAGCGACTCGAGCGCGTAGAACGACTGCGGTCCGTTGCGGCGATCGCGGACGAACCCAGCCTCGCGCAAACGCCCCAGGTGCGTCGACACGCGCGACTGAGCGATGCCGGTGACCTTCACCAGGTCGGTCACGCACAGCTCCTTGTCGCGCAAGAGCGCGCAGAGCCGCATGCGGTTCTCATCCGCGAGCAGGGCCAGCGCGTCTGTGTACTCGCCGAGGTTCATGACATCCGCTAATTACGATGTAAAGATACGTTCTCGATCCCGACGGCGTCAAGGGCCATACGCCCGGGTGGGCGTAAGCGCACCCCCATGAATTGTAAGCCACTGAAATCATATGCTTTCTGACCCTCTTGTCCCCTCCGCGGGGGAGGGTTAGGGAGAGGGCAAGCCTTGCGAGGGGAGGCGTCGTCGGGCGCTGGCCAATATGTGAAGCTTCCGCCCGGTGCTCGCCCTACCCCGTGCCAGAATGCCGCCGGTGATTCGCAGGACCAGAGCGCGCGCCGCCATCCTCATCGCGGCGGCGGCGGTCGCCGGCTGCACGACCTCGTCCTCGCCGGCCGGGATCATCGACGCGGGCGCAGACAGCGACCCGGTCGTCATCGACGCCGGTCCCGACGTGCCGGTCTTCAGCGCGCACCTCGAGGACCTGCAGCGCGCATACACCGAGCTGCGCTTCGGCATGTTCATTCACTTCGGAATCCTCACGTACACCGGGACCTGGGCGCAGCCGAACCTGGACATCACCCAGTTCAACCCGACCAAGCTCGACCCCAACCAGTGGGCCGACGCCGCCGTCGCCGCGCACATGGCCTACGGCGTGCTGACCACGCGCCACCACGACGGCTTCGCGCTCTGGCCCAGCCAGGCGAGCACGTTCAACGTGGGCAACATCCCCTGGATGAACGGGCAGGGAGACGTGGTGCGCGCCTACGTCGACGCGTTCCGCGCGCACGGGCTGCTCCCGGGCCTCTACTACTCGATCTGGGACGCCACCGAAGGCCTCGGCACCAAGGGTGCAAAGGCCGCCGCGACCGCCGATCAGATGAACTACATCGAGACGCAGCTCACCGAGCTGCTCACGAACTACGGGCCGATCCCGCTGCTGATCTTCGACGGCTGGAGCTGGAAGATGGGACACCGCAACGTCGACTACGCGGAGATCCGGCGGCTGGTGAAGTCGCTGCAGCCCGATTGCCTGATGCTCGACAACACCCACCTCTCGAGCCCGTATGAAAACGATCTCGTCGGCGTCGAGGAGGCGGAGGGCAACGCCTTCGTGCCCGAGGACAACACCTTCCCCGCGACCCAGATGCAGAAGATCAACGCGATGGGCGGCAACGACTGGTTCTGGTCGCCCACCATCGGCGGGCTGATGACGACCACCAAGATCATCGCCAACCACCTCCAGATCCTCGAGCCGCGCTGGGGCAACTTCCTGCTCAACTGCCCGCCCAACCGCGACGGTCTGCTCGACGACGCGATCGTGAACACCGCTCGCCGACGTCGGCAAGAGCTGGAGCCCCGACACCACGCGCCCGCCGCTGCCGCCGCAGGGCCCGCAGATCCTGCGGCCGTACGACCCGGTCGCCGCCACCGCGACCAGCGGGCTCCTTCCCGGCAACGCGATCGACGGCTACAACGACTTTTACCTCTACACGATCTGGGAGACGACGGATCCGCTGCCGCAATCGATCACCATCGACCTCGGCCAGTCGTATCCCGACGTCAGCCTGGTCAACTACCTGCCGCGCAACGTAAACAGCGTGGGGCCGAGCGCCGACGGCGCGATCACCGACTACGAGATCGCGGTCAGCGTCGACGGCACCAGCTTCACCACCGTCACCACCGGCACGCTGGCCTGCCGACGCCAAGATGAAGACCGCCTATTTCACACCGACGGAGGCGCGCTACGTGCGCATCACCGCCGACGCCTCCAACGGCGCCACCGCCGTCGCGACCGAATTCGCGATCGGCGCCGCGCCCTGAGCAGACGTCGCAGGGAAACGCGGTCCGAGGACGATCGGATCGATCCGCTGGAGCATGTCCTTCCAGAAGAACCGCACCGTGGTCCCCGCGCCGGACGCGCTGGCGACGTGCACCGCGCCTCCCATACGCTCGCAGACCGCTCGCACCGCGCCCATGCCGATGCCTCGGCCGGAAAACTCGGAGACATGGCGCCTCGTGGTCACGCCGTCGTGAAACATCGCCTCGATGAGGTCGTGCTCGGTGGCGCAGGGAAGTCCCATCGTCGAGGCGCGCTGCCGAAGCAGCTGCCAGTCGATCCCGCGCCCGTCGTCGCTGATCTCGATCGTGAAGTCGCCGTTCTCCAGCGACGTGCGAAGTTGAAGCGCTCCTTTCGCCGACTTCCCTGCCGAAGCGCGCTCCTCTGCCGTCTCGAGCCCGTGGTCGACGGCGTTGCGGACCGCGTGCGTGAAGGCCGACCAGAACTCGGCCCACCGTTCCGGCAGCAGGCGCACGCCGTTTGCCTCGATCGCGATCGTGGGCGCCGGCTTGCCGAGCCGCCCCGCAATGGCGCGCGCCTGGTCCGCCACCCGGCCCAGGCTCCGATCGGCAGCCTCGAACTCCCACGCCCTGGATGCGCCAGGCAATCTCCTCGCGCGCGACGTCGCCGGCCAGCGCGGCCAGGATCGACGTGTACTCGACGCGCTCCACCTCGACCAGGCTGGTCTGCTCTCGGCCCAGCAGCGCCCGCAGGTGGGACCCGAAGCTCCCCCACATTTCGCCGAGATGCGCGCGATCCGCCGTGCTGATGGCGCCGTTCTCCTCGGCCATACCCGATTCCAGGTCGTGGCAAAACGCCGCGAGGCGAGACAGGCCGAAGAGCGCGCAGTTTCCCTTGAGCGTGTGGACCTGACGCCGCAGCTCGCTGCCACCGCCCTCGGCGCCGATGATCCTCGAAACGATCTCGCTCCCCTCGGCGAAGAACCCCTGAAAGCCCTTCTTGTCCTTCGCGATGTGCTCGAAGACCCGCAGGAAGTCGCGTTGCTGCGCCTCGAACCGCTCGCGTTCCAGCTCCGCGGTGATGTCGGAGATCACCAGCACCATCTTCGACAGCTTGCCGTCCGCACATGACCGGCCGGTACTCGAGCGAGAACGAGCGCGCGCCGATCTTCCACCGCTTCGGAAGCTGCCCGATCGCCATGTCCAGCGGCAGCACGTCCTCGACGACCGCCTCCCATCCCAGGCGGAACCACTCCGGCACGCCCGCCTCCAGCCCGGCGACGTACTCCCAGATGACCTTGCCGGGCACGAACGGTCCGAACCAGATATCGACGATCGCCGATCGCTCGGGTGACAGCGACCCGTCGAGGTTGATCGTGAGAAACCCCTGCCCCACGTTGTCGAGCACCAGACGCAGATCGTCGGTGCGCTTCTTCACGATCTTCTCGAGGCCGATGACGTTGTCGAAGAAGCTCCGCGCGACGAAGCAGGCGGCCACCGACTCCAGCACCACGAACGCGGCATGCACGGCGACGGCCCAGATCGACGCCCGGTAGTTGAACACGCTGCTCGGCAGGATCATGAAGAGCACCAGGTGATGCAGCGCCACCGTCACCGCCGCGGTGACGATCGCCATCGGGTTGCCGAACACCGCCAGCAGCGCGATGAGCGTGAAGAAGTAGAAGTGCATCTCGATCTGCATCGGCCCCTTGCCGAAGTGGACCAGCAGGCCGCCCATGCACATCGCGGTGAACCCGAACACGACCGACAGGTGGCGCGGGTTGGTCACGGTTCGGTACGCCATGAACGGCCCGGCCAGCACGAGCGGCGTCAGGACGAAGGTCTGCACGACGCTGGTGCCGGCGAGCAGCGCCACGCAGACGAAGAGCGGGAGGTGACAGGCGAAGAAGACCAGCGCGATCCGATTCACCCGGGCGAGGTACTGGCGCTCGAAGTCCGAGATCTCCGGCGGCAGCACCAGGTACGAAAGCAGCTTCTTCATGGAACAGTTCCTCCTCACGTACTTCAATCGCAATGGATCGATCGCCTCCTGCACCCGGCTGCTGACCGCGCAGCCGAAGACCGGCAACGGCTCGACGGTCCGGCCAGCACGCACACCGTCGATGATCGCGGCGTCGTCGACCTCCACAGCACCGCTTTTCTCGGTGTAGCCGCCTGAGTACCGAATCTGCCCCTGGGAATCGGCGACGACCAGCACCGGCACGGACTCGATCGCATAGCGCTGCTGCAGCTCCACGGGCGTGACGCTCTCGAAATGAAAGCCCGCGGCGCGCGCGCGTTCCGCCGTCTTCTCGACGTCGGCATCTGCCGGAGAGGCTTCGCGCACGAAGAGCACGTCCTCGTTCAGGTCGGCGCGGGCGTGACGCCCGATCAGACGATCGAACACGCGCGCCGAGCAGCCGCACCCCTGATAGAGAACGTGCAGGGCGGTCCAGCGCCCAGGCACCACGCCCGGAAGGCTGCGCATGGCGAGCGCGAGCCGGCCGTCGCCGTCGGCCGGGAGCGGCAGTGCGATCACGTGCGGCGCCATCAACGCCGCGCCCACGACCAGGACCGCCAGCGCCCAGATCGCCAGCATTGCGACACCCAATGCACGGCGACGCGGACGCGGCGCGCTCACGCCGATTTCCCCGCGATCGGTAGTCGCACGAAGAACGTCGTGCCCGCGCCCACGCGCGTCTCGAACGTCAGGTCACCGGCGTGCTTTTCGCGGATGATCGTGCGAGCGATCGCCAGGCCCTGGCCGGTCCCCCGTCCCACCTCTTTGGTCGTGAAGAAGGGATCGAAGATCCGCGAGCGAATCTCCTCGGGAATGCCACAGCCGTCGTCGGTCACCGAGATGATGACATCGTCGCCTCGCTGCTGCGTGCCGACGCAGATCAACCCGCGCCGCCCCGTGCCCTTGACCGCGTCGCCGATGGCGTGGGCCGCGTTGACGACCAGGTTCAGCACCACCTGATTGATGTCGTTGATGTGACAGGTGACGGACGGGATGTCGCCGAGCGCGGTCTGCATGTCGGCCACGTACTTGTATTCGTTGGTCGCCACGGTGAGCGTGCTCTGGATCGCGCGATTGAGATCGACGGGCGCCATCTCGTTCGAGCCGGCGTGCGAGAACTCCTTCATCGAGCGGACGATTCGCGCGACCCGCTCCAGCCCCTCCAGCGCGCGATCGAACGCCGGTGGCACGTTCTCGCGCAGGTAGTCGAGGTCGGCGCGCGCGGAGGCCTCCGTCGCCGCCGACACCGCGGCGGCGAGCTCGGGCCCGTTTGCGCCCCGTTCGACCAACGATTGCAACGCCTGCAATGTCTCGACCAGCGCAAACGTGTCGTTCGCGGCCTCCCGCAGGAAGTGAACGCTGTCGTTGACGAACTGCACCGGCGTGTTGATCTCGTGCGCCACGCCCGCCGCCAGCGTGCCCACCGAAGCCAACCGCTGGGCGGCGGCCAGCTCGACCTGCGCCAGCTTCGCCTGGGTGACGTCCTGGCTCAGCACCACGGCGGCGACGATCTCACCGCCCACGCGGACCGGTCCAACGTGGTTCGACATCCAGGCGCGTCCGTTCGGCTGCTCGAACACGATCTCGTAGAACTGGTGGGCGCCGGTGGTGAACACCCGTTCGAGCGCGGCCGCGACCTGCTTCTCCGAGGCCGGATCGGCATAGCGACGCCATTGCTCCCCCAGGATCGGCTGGCTCTCCATGTTCGGCCAGACCTTGTTGTAGTAGAGGAGGCTGCCGTCGCGCCCGATGGTGGAGATGAACGCCGGCGCACACTGCATGACCGCCTCGAGCTGCTCGCGCGCCTCCTCCAGCTCCTTCTGCGCGAGCTCGGAGCGCTGCTCGGCGCGCTGCCGCAGCACCGCGAGCGCCGCGTGCGCGCTGATCGAATCGAGGAGCTCGATCACCGGGTCGTCCGGCGGCCGCCACGTGCGCCCCCCCAACGCGATGATCGCCAGGACGTCATCGTCGCACTTGAGCGGCACGGCCAGGCCGCAGCACACGCCGAACTCCCTCGCCAGGTCGGCAATTGCGCTGGTGGCGAGCGGCGACGGTTTGCCGTCGCGCGACTCGACGATCTCCCAGTCGGGCACCCACTCCACACGCCGATCGCTCCAGGCGCGGCCCACCAAACCCTCGCCCGGACGCCGAGCCACGCCGTTCAGCGCCGACGAGTACCGCTCGAGGTCGAGGTCCGGCGCGCACCAGCTGTCCACGCATCGCATCTCCCAGGCCTTGCCATCAAGGGTCCAGACGCTGAGGACTTCCCACCCCAGCTCCTTGCAGATGGCGATCCCGATGCCGTGGCAGATCTCGATGAGCGACCCGCCCGCAGCCGAGATCGCCACCGCCGCCGACAACAGACGTAGGCGCGCCTCCGCCGTACTGGCCGGCGCGCGCCCCGCCGATTCACGAACCCGTCCGCTTTCCGTCGTCGCTCCGAAGATTCCTCCCACGCTCCACCTCTTTCCGCTGAATCACGCCTCCGGCCGGCCGGTGACGTAGATCGGCTCGCTCAGCCCTACGGATGTCGAGAAATTGCGCAATCGCTCCAGGCTGCTCGCGGTCAGCTCGTGCCCGCGCGTCATCAGCAACGTGCCCCCCGCGGTTTTGAGGTCGGTCGCCAGCACCATGCCTGGACGCAGATCGGCCAACCGAAGCGTCTGTACGCCCGCCACCTCGGCCTGCCGGTTCAGCGTCGTCTCCCAGGCGTCGACGATCGCGAGGTCGTAGACGCCCGGGCGGCCGCGCAGGATCTTGAAGATCTCCGCGCGGTGATGGTCGGCCGCGTCGAGCTGATCGTAGTCGAAGAGAACGTGCAAGAGCCGCGCGCCGAGCGGCAGGAACGTGCCGCGCGGCGCGCTCGCCGGGCGCCCCTGGCCGTCGTACCGCGCATCGAGGTTCTCGAGGATCTCGGTGACCTTCTCGAGCCGAGGCAGGTTGCCGAGGATCTGCAATGTCATCGCGGGCACGCGATCGATCATCGCGCGCTCGGTGGCCGACAGCGGCTTGCCGGACAGCGAGCGATCGGCGACGTCGGAGGGCACGGTGATGCAGCCGAGCTGCGACACGGCCGCAGCGACCTCGATCGGCCACAGCTCCCCGGTCTCGATCGTCTCCATCGCCTTGCGCGCCATGCGTTGCACGCGCAGCGCACGGCCAAAGGTGCGCGGCTGCGCGAGGTCGAGGATCGCGGACAGCGCCTGGATCGCCCCGCGCAGGGTCTTCTCGAGAAGCTCCTTCTCGATCGTGAGCAGCCGGTGCTGGTCGACCCCTGCCCAGAGCGTCTTGATCAAGGTGTCGGGCGGACAAGGCTTGGAGAGAAATCGGAAGATCTGGCCTTCGTTGACCGCCTCGACCGCGGAGTTGAAGTCGCTGTGGCCGGTGAGCAGGATGCGGACCGAAGACGGCGCCACCTCGCGGACCCGCGCCAGCAGCGTCGCGCCGCTCATGCCGGGCATCCTCATGTCGGACATGACGACCGCGAACGGCTCCTCCTGGCTGAGCTTCGAGAGCGCCTCGTCCCCGTTGGTCGCGGTGGTCAGCCGAAAATGCCGTCGCAAGGTCAGGCCGAAGCCCTGCAGCACGCTGGGCTCGTCGTCGACGCACAGGATGCGGGGCTGGGTCTGGGCCTGCACGTCGCACTAATCGGCGGATGCGGGCAGCGACCTTACCCGGACAGGTTCAAGTTCGATTCCCCGTAGCCGATGTGCCCCGCGGGAGGTGAGGGGTGGAGAGGAAGCACATTCTGTTCGTGGACGACGAGCGCGACATCCTACAGGGGCTCCAGGACCTCCTCAGGAAGCAGCGCAAGCAGTGGGACATGTCCTTTGCCCTCGGCGGCACCGCCGCGCTGGACGAGCTGGCCCGCGCGCCGTTCGACGTCGTGGTGACCGACATGCGGATGCCGGGGATGGACGGCGCGGAGCTGCTCGCCCGGGTCAAGGACCAGTACCCGAGCGTCGCCCGGATCGTGCTGTCGGGGCATGCCGACCGCGACGCGATCGTGCGCGCGCTTCCCGTGGCTCACCAGTATCTGTCCAAACCGTGCAGCGCCGAGACCCTGCGGTCGACGATCGAGCGGGTCTGGAATCTGCATGCGCTCCTCGCCGACCCGATCACGCGCGAGCTGGTCGGCAAGATGGACAAGATCCCCTCGCCGCCCGCGATCTACTGGGAGCTCACTCGCGCAGCGGCCAAACCGGACGTCGGCCTCGCCGACCTGGGCAAGATCGTCGAGAAGGATCCGGCGATGTCGGCGAAGGTCCTCCAACTCGTCAACTCGTCGTACTTCGGGACCGCCCAGACCGTCACGTCCGTTCACAGGGCGGTGACCTACCTCGGGCTCGAGCTGCTCAAGGTTCTGGCCATTTCAGCTCACGTCTTCGGCGCCGTGAGCATGCCCCCCCTCGAGGGTTTCTCGCTGGAGGAGATGCAGAACGACTCGCTCCTCGTCGCGCAGCTGGCCCGAAGGTTCCTGAACAACAGCAAAAAAGCTGACGACGTATTCGGCGCGTCCATCGTCCATGACGTCGGACGTATCGTCCTTGCGGTCGGCCTGCCCGCGCGTTACCAGCAGATCATCCGCGCCGCGGCGGACGGGCACCGGGCGATCCACCTGATCGAGGCCGAGGAGCTGGGCGTCTCGCACGCCGAAGTCGGCGCCTATCTGCTGGGGATCTGGGGCCTACCGCTCAACCTGGTCGAGACCGCGGCCTTCCATCATGTGCCCTCGCTGTTCTCCGAAGGCCCGCTCGAGGTTCTGGCGGCCTTCCATGCCGCGGACGCCCTGGTGGACGCGGGAAGGAGCACGTCGGTCGACGCCTCTCTCGACGTCGGGTTCCTGGAGCGAGCCGGCATGCTCGGCGAGCTGCCCCGCTGGCGGGCGCTCGCCGCCGAAGTCCTTCGAACCGGCAACGCCTAGCAGACCAGCGCACGTTGTTTGTTGCGGAGGTGGCACCCCGCGCGCGATGATGTCGCGGGAGCAAAAGCGATGTGGACCTTTGGCAGGAAGCTCGCGGCCGGTTTCTCGATCTCGCTGGTCTTGCTCGCCGTGGTCGGCGCCACGTCGTACCGCACGTTCGATGCGCTCACGAGCACGAGCGAGTTCGTCACCCACACGCACACCGTCCTCGAGCACACCGGGCGCGTCTTGAGCCTGCTCAAGGACGCCGAGACTGGCCAGCGGGGATTCGTGATCGCCGGTGACGACGCGTTCCTGGATCCTTACCTGTCCGCGCTGAAGGACCTGTCACCGGTGGTGAAAGAGACGCGCGAGCTGACGCGCGACAACCCCGATCAGCAGCGCCGCCTCGACGAGCTCGAGCCGCTGATCGCCCGCAAGCTCGATGAGCTGAAACGCACGATCGACCTGCGCCGCACCGGCGGATTCGAGCCGACCCAGCGCGTGGTGGTGCAGGGTGAAGGCAAGCAAACCATGGACGGGATCCGCGCGGTCCTGGCACAGATCGAGAGCAACGAGCGCGAGCTCCTGCGGCAGCGCGCAGCCGAGGTCGAGAACGCCGCCAGCACCGGCCGTCTCACGATCATGCTCGGTACGCTGCTGTCCGTGCTGCTCACGTCGCTGGCAGGCTTCCTTCTCGTCCGGTCGCTGACACAGCAGATCGGCTCCGCCGTGCAGCACGTGCAGAGCTCGTCGGCCGAGCTTCAGGCGGCCGCGAACCAGCAAGTCGCGGGCGCCAAGGAGCAGGCGACCGCGATGACCGAGATCTCCACGACGATCAGCGAGCTGCTCGCGACGTCGCGCCAGATCGCCGAGAGCTCGCAGCGGGTGGCGCGCATCTCCACCGACGCGGCGGCGGCCGCGCGCAGCGGCGACGACACCATGCAGAGGACCGAGGACGCCGTGGGCGGCATCAAGAAGCAGGTCGACGTCATCGTCGAGCACACGCTGGACCTGGGCAAGAAGTCGCAACAGATCGGCGGCATCCTGTCGATCATCGACGAGCTGTCCGAGCAGACCAACATCCTGGCCATCAACGCGTCGATCGAAGCGGCGGGCGCGGGCGAGATGGGCCGGCGATTCGGCGTCGTCGCCGAGGAGATCCGCAAGCTCGCCGATCGCGTGGGCGGGTCGAGCCGCGAGATCCGCGTGCTGGTCGACGACATCCGGGGCGCCGTCAACACCACGGTGATGGCGACCGAGAGCGGCGCCAAAGCGGTCGACGCCGGCCGCCGCCATTTCTCCGAGGTCGCGCTGTCGTTCCGGCACATCAGCGGTCTCGTGGGGACGACCAGCGAGGTCGCGCGCGAGATCGAGCTATCGACCAAGCAGCAAGCCTCCGCGGTCGAGCAGGTAACGCTGGCGGTGAAGAGCGTCTCGCAGTCCGCGAAGGAGAGCGAGGCCAGCTCGACGCAGACCTTCCAGACGTCGTCCGAGCTCACCAACCTGTCGCGGAACCTCACGCGGCTCGTGCAGTCGCAACCCGGCGCCTAGTTCCAGTCCCCTCTCCCGTCTGCGACGTCTGCGGGAGAGGGTTAGGGCTGAAGGATCCCACGAAGTCTCGAAGAGACACCGCGACGTGGACGTGGACGTAGACCTGGTCCTGGACGCTGACGTAGTCGCTGTCGTGTGCATGGACGCACCCGAAGCTCCAAGCCGAGGTATCTCTTTCCGTCGAGCATGCTTCAATGAGGCCGTCAGCTTTCGCCGACGGAAAGGGCGCGAGCTCGCCGAAGAGGCGCGGACCTGGGACTACGCTTCAATGGGGCCGTCAGCTTTCGCCGACGGAAAGAAGAGCGATTGGAACTGGTCACGGATTTTGTCACAGTTGGCTTCAATGGGGCCGTCAGCTTTCGCCGACGGAAAGTCGAAGACTCGAACAGCGGCGCGGGCCGAAACGGATCGAGCTTCAATGGGGCCGTCAGCTTTCGCCGACGGAAAGATCGCCCATCGCCGCGAGGTGCCACGCCGAGGATCAGCTGCTTCAATGGGGCCGTCGCTTTCGCCGACGGAAAGGCGCCGCTCCGGCTTGGGCTGCACCTTGCCGTTGGCGCTTCAATGGGGCCGTCGCTTTCGCCGACGGAAAGTCGGCAGTCGCCCACCCGTAGTCCTGGAACGCGATCCAGTCGCTTCAATGGGGCCGTCGCTTTCGCCGACGGAAAGGACAGTACAACGCAGCGGCGCCGGCCGCCGGCGCTCCTGACGCTTCAATGGGGCCGTCGCTGTTCAGCGACGGAAAGCCGGCAGTCGGGTGCGCACCGGCCCGGCAGTTGCTTCAATGGGGCCGTCGCTGTTCAGCGACGGAAAGGTCGTCCGCGACGGCCGACGCGGCGGCAGCGCCAGGGCTGCTTCAATGGGGCCGTCGCTGTTCAGCGACGGAAAGGCATGCCGACGGCACGGCGAGCGCGGACGCGGTCACGAGCTTCAATGGGGCCGTCGCTGTTCAGCGACGGAAAGATCGGTGCGGCGGCCAGAGCGTCGGCGTGGCGGCTGCTTCAATGGGGCCGTCGCTGTTCAGCGACGGAAAGGCGACTGCCGAGCTCGAGCGACGGCGCGATGCCCGCTTCAATGGGGCCGTCGCTTTCAGCGACGGAAAGGCGTGCGCCGACGAGCGCGGCGCCGCGTCGGCGGCGCTTCAATGGGGCCGTCGCTTTCGCCGACGGAAAGCGACGGCTTCAGCCGGCAGCGTGATCGCCGCGCCGTTGTCGCTTCAATGGGGCCGTCGCTTTCGCCGACGGAAAGGTGAAGATCGTCTCGAGCGTCGCCGCAGTACGGTTCGCTTCAATGGGGCCGTCGCTTTCGCCGACGGAAAGGTCAGCAGGTGATGCTCGTCGCGTGACGGACCCGCGGCGCTTCAATGGGGCCGTCAGCTTTCGCCGACGGAAAGAGCACTGACAGTGCCCGCAGCGGTGCGCGCGCTTGCGGCTTCAATGGGGCCGTCGCTTTCGCCGACGGAAAGACCGCGCGCAGGAGATCGGTCGGATTGCGCAGGTGACTGCTTCAATGGGGCCGTCGCTTTCGCCGACGGAAAGGACGTCGCCGCCCCAGGTTCGGCCTCCCGCGCCCGACGTGACGCTTCAATGGGGCCGTCGCTTTCGCCGACGGAAAGGCTCGTCGCACGCGCGGCTCAGCGGCGAGACGTTCTCGCTGGCTTCAATGGGGCCGTCAGCTTTCGCCGACGGAAAGCAGCGTCGCGACCCAAGCGCTGCACCCGCTTCAATGGGGCCGCCGCTTCGCCGACGGAAAGTCGTCAGCCAGGCGATTCGTGCGCCCGTCGCTTCAATGGGGCCGTCAGCTTTCGCCGACGGAAAGGGCCCATGTCCACCACCATGCCCGGGCGCCGCCATCGCTTCAATGGGGCCGTCAGCTTTCGCCGACGGAAAGGCAGCGATCGTGCCGTTCAGCCACGCTGGACCTACCCAGCTTCAATGGGGCCGTCAGCTTTCGCCGACGGAAAGGACCAGATCTACGCCATGGCGGAGGCCGTCCAGGCGCTTCAATGGGGCCGTCAGCTTTCGCCGACGGAAAGGCGGCCATGTGCGCCGACACCTGGGCCTGGGTCATGTCGCGGCTTCAATGGGGCCGTCAGCTTTCGCCGACGGAAAGGCGTTGCTTCCGTCGGCGCAGGTACACGATCGTCGTCTGCTTCAATGGGGCCGTCAGCTTTCGCCGACGGAAAGCTGTCCTCGTCGGTGCCGCCCCGGCTTTGCGGCTCGATGGCTTCAATGGGGCCGTCAGCTTTCGCCGACGGAAAGGGGTCGTCGCGAAGACCGAGATGAATGACGGGTACCTCGGGCTTCAATGGGGCCGTCAGCTTTCGCCGACGGAAAGCATATGACTTGTCATAAGACGCGGTACGACGTGGCATGGCTTCAATGGGGCCGTCAGCTTTCGCCGACGGAAAGACCGCCTTCCTCCCCTCGCGGCGCAGCCGTCCGAGACGCTTCAATGGGGCCGTCAGCTTTCGCCGACGGAAAGACCGACGGAGGCGCGCTCGTCGTCGAGCCGTACAAGGCTTCAATGGGGCCGTCAGCTTTCGCCGACGGAAAGAGGGCGGGCTGGGCGCCATGCGAGGACTGGAAGACCTGGCTTCAATGGGGCCGTCAGCTTTCGCCGACGGAAAGACGACCTGCTAAACACGGCGCCAAACCAGTCGTAGAGCTTCAATGGGGCCGTCAGCTTTCGCCGACGGAAAGCAGCCGATCGGCGAGCCCTCACCAAACGTCCCGCGCGCTTCAATGGGGCCGTCAGCTTTCGCCGACGGAAAGATCGTATTCCAGTTGGGCGCCGTGACATCGATATTCAACCGCTTCAATGGGGCCGTCAGCTTTCGCCGACGGAAAGAGCTCGCAGAATATCACCAGAAGTTGCGGCTAGGTGGTGCGTCTGTCGCGAGCGATCCGACCGGTGAGCACGAACGGGTAGTCGAATCGCGGGGCCCCTCGTCGACCTGGACCGGGTTGCCTCGATGAATCGCGTACTTACGTACCGAAAGATGATTGCGAGCGACTCGGGAGCCGCGCTCACCACCGAGCCGCTCGCGGAACTGATCATGGTCAACTCTGGAGTTATCACAGACCGTTCCCGCCCGAAGAGACTACACCACGACGGCGTGACGTTGCGGTGAAACGTAGGCACGCCCGAGTGCCTCGAAGGTGCTCGAGCCGCGGCCTTCGGCCGGACCGACATCCACGAGGAGGACCTGGTCTTGGGCGTGATCGATAATCGGTGTCAGCGCGGCGATCATTTCGATTCGCTCGCGCGGCGAAAGCTCGCATCGAAACACCGAGAGCTGGATGTGAGCTCCGAAACCGCGCATGACCTTGTACACTTTCCGGAGTCGCCGATCGTTCGAGATGTCGTAGCAGACGACATATACATTCCGCATGGAAAGCTACCTCGTCTGGAACCCGGGATAGCTCGGAATCTCTCCGGCCAGGTAACGAGCCAGCAGTCGCACTTGCACCTCCAGGACCCGGCGATAGCAGATTCGATATCCGAAGATCGGGTGGGTCACCAGCTCGTCCATTCTTCGCTCGTAGAGTCGGAGGAACCGCACGCGAGCGTGCTCGCCCAGCGACACGGCGCCGGCGCGACGGACGAAATCCGAAGGTCGAACGACACCGGTGTTCACCGCCGACAGCACCACCGAATCGGCGACGATTGGTCGAAACTCCTCCATCACGTCCAGCGCGAGCGCAGGGCGGCCATAACGCGGCCGATGATAGAAGCCCAGGTATGGATCCAGTCCGACTGCCTGCGCGACAACCGTCAAATCCTTCGCCAGCAGCGCATATGCCAGAGAGAGGAGCGCATTGATCGGATCGCGCGGCGGACGGCGATTGCGTCCGTCGAAGTCGAACGTCAGCTCTCCGCCGTCATCTCGTTCCCCCTTGAGCATCTTCGAGAAACTCTGAAAGTAAATCCGCGCGGCGGTGCCCTCGATCCCCAGGAGCGACGCCGCGGACACGCAATCGACCGCCCCGAGGGCGAGCTCGCGCAACATGTCGATCGTCTGCGGGGCCACATCATCGCCGTTGCGGCGCAGCAGAGTTCGGGAGTTCAGAATCTTGGCAGCGACGAACTGTTTGGCCAGATCGAGGGATTGCCCAGGATTGTCTGCCACTCGGAACTGGAGGCGGCGGAGCTCGACGTTCTTGTGCGAGAGGCCCGTCGTCATTCCATAGAACCAACCACCGAACGTGAAGTAGGTGATCGGAATCCCGCGACCGAGCGCAGCCTGAAGGGCTTGTGTCGACATCTGGACCTGGCCGAAGAGCGCCACTTGCGAGGTTTGTCCCAGCCGCACCGCCTGGCGCGCTCCCTCTCGTGGCTGGACGATCAGCTCGTCTCCACTCTTGCCAACACGTGTTCCACCGGACTGCACGTACAGTGGCAGGGCGTCGTCGCGGGCCGGGAGCAGGCGTCGCGGCTCGCGCAGATCCGCATCCGCTTCTGACTCGGGTCGGGCATGGTCAGGCAGGCGAAGGAGATTGATCTCGTCGGGAAGGCAGATCCCGACCAGTGAACAACGTGGGCACTTGGGGCTGTCCTGCAGCGGCGGCGGGATGATCGCGGAGGCCATCGTCGTTCGCATGGCATCCAGTAGCTCGAGGGTACGAGTGCGCAGCGCCAGCGAAAGGGGATCGTCACTCTGCGCCGCGATCCGACGAAATAGAGCACGCCTTCACGGCAGGTGTATCCGTTCTCCTCCAGAATCAAGCCCTGCGCGCAAACTTGAACGCGTTCGGGCTCCCAGGCACCTTCGGGCAGGTCGGGAGCCTCCCCACGCTTGTAGTCGACGGGGGTGACCTCCGCACCCACCGCCTCGACCAGGTCGATGCGCGCGACCAGACCAACCTTCGGCGCCGAGAGATACACCGAACGCGCGTGCAGTTTCTCTGGCAGGTCGCTCGACTGAGCGCGTTCCGCGGAAGGCAGGTCGCCGGTCTCCTTGTCGACCCGCCGGTGATGAAAACGCCCCTCGACAGTGTCGGCGCTGTCGGTGAAATCGCCTTGCACCCACTCGAGGTAGGCCAGGCGCGGACAGTAAGCGAACTCGTTCAGCATGCGGGCGGAAACGAGGTCCGGAACCTCGAGCGCCGTTGGTTCGTCGGCCATATGAGTAGGTTCGGCCTGGGACTTGTCACCTCGGGACAAGGTTCCTCTCGGATGTGCTTTGGTCCCGGGACGGGGATTGGTATCCTTGAGCAGACATGTCGAGGCCCGCCCACCTGCGTCAGCGCGCTACCGCCGCGGATCTGATGGCGCTTCCAGAAGCGACGCGCTTTCACGAGGTGGTCGCGGGCGAGCTAGTCCAGAAGGCGGCGCCGACCGGGGAACATGGCGCAACGCAGGCGGCGCTCGCGGGCAGCCTCTTCGGATCGTTTTCGCGTCCGCCAGGTGGAAGCGTCCCGGGCGGGTGGTGGTTCGAGACCGAGGTCGAGATCGAATTCGAGACCCACGAGATCTACCGTCCCGACGTGGTGGGCTGGCGCCGCGAACGTTCGCCTCAACCGTCCCACCGGCACACCGATTCGCCTGCGCCCCGACTGGGTCTGCGAAATCCTATCGCCATCGAACGCCCGCGATGACCAGGTCACCAAGTTCGAGGTCTATCGCCGGTCCGGCGTTCCCCACTACTGGATCGCCGACCCCATGCTTCTCACGCTCCGCGTCTTCCGCTGGACCCCCGAGGGCTACCTCGTCGCGCTGACTGCGCAAGCCGGCCAGCGCGTCCGAGCGGAGCCGTTCGGCGCGATCGAGCTGCAGGTCGGGGTGCTGTTCGGGGGGGATCCGGAGGACTAGCGGAAGCGAGAGCGCCCTCCTAGTAGGGTGAACCTCGACCAACTTCGATTCACCGGGGGTCGGAGATGGCGGCGAATACTCCCAAGCCAAAATGAGCTCCGTAGCCGAGGGCGATGGGGCCAGGTACCTGCCTCTCGAAGACGAGACGTGCGCCGAACCCACCATCTGGGCCGCGCCGGCCGCCGCCCTCGGGTCGTCGGCGGCGAAACGCCGCCCAGTACGCCCGATCCTTGATCGGAGAAATCTCGATGGGAGTAACCCCCAGCAGCTGCTCACAGCCGCGACGCAGCTGGTCTTCTACGGTGTCCACGGGGACTCCTCGAACCTTCTTTGCGTGGCGGGATGGGACAAATGGCGTCACGCTCTCCCAAACGCGGCCCTGCGCGAGCATCGGTGCACGTGGTTGCGCGAAGCCTCCGAAGTCGGAGGCGTTCCCGAGGCCAACGAGGATGAGCTCGAGGTCATGACCGCTGCGCCCCCACAATCGCCGTAGCCGTTGCAATGCGATGACCTCTTCCTCTTCGAATCCACCTCGCGCTGAGATCGTAAGGTGATCGACGAAACCTCGCTCCCTGTTTCTTCTGTCTTCGCTGCTCGATAGATACATCGCGTGCTGGTGATTCGATACCGCCGCGCCATGTCCCGAGAAGACTGAGCGCGCATCTCCGCTCACGCGGCGGGACTGGGCCATCGCCGATTGACGCAGGCGCTCGCCCAGAAGAATCGCGTCGTGCAAGCGCGGCAATACAGTCGAGCGAATCGCGAATCGGGCCACGGTCGGTCGCCTGGACGTCCGCCTCGCCGCCGACACGACGGCGGTACGACGAAATGGACGATCCGCAAACACGTACCGAACGAGGCGAGTCCCGGGCACCCCCGACCAGCCTTCATCTCGATACCGTTCGCCGTCGAAGGTGAGGACATCCCAGAGGGTACGCGGCACATCTGTGCCCTTCTTGGGAGTCGGCTGATCCTTCGCCCAATCCGCCAGCGCTTCGGGCGGCGCCAGCGCCATCAGCGTGGTCGCCGCCGCACTGGATGCGTGCTCGTCGGGCCAACAATCCCATTGGTTGTAGTTGACGTCGATTGCCGTGGCCTCAGCCCAGGACTCTGCCCGACCCAGGTACGATATACGGCGACAGAGACGCGCCAGAAGGAGTCTCTCGCCGGACGAGAGATTGGCGGTCCAGGCCATTGTCACGGGCTTTGGGTTCTGCGCGCCGCCTTCCACCGCAACGAAAGCATCGAAGACTCTTGACCTCTTGCGCCCGGCGTCGTCGGTGTCCGGCATGTAGTGGCGCGTATGGGCCTCGACGGCGACGGGAAGTCGGTATCGCGGTAGCCCGCGGAGCTTCTCCAGCACGGGCGCAACCTCCCCAGGAGACACATCGTCGGCGTAGGCGGCACTGACGAGCGCGCGCAGCACTCGCCAGGGAGACGGAGGCCACTCTGGAATGCCTTCGTTGTGTGCGTGGTGCCAAGCCGTTCCGTGAAACCGCCCAGCAAGGAACCGAAGCTCAATCCCGATCACGAGGCCGACACCTTCGTGTCCTTCGTCTTTGGCGCTTTCGGCTTCTTCTCACCTCCGACGAACGTGGCCGTGGTCACAGACGGAGACGCGAAGTGCTTCTGGGCGGCTTTGATCAACGCGGGCAACGCTGCCGCAACCTCTTCCAGAGACGGGAGCTTGAACCCATCAGGCGCCCTGACGACGGTCGAGTGCACCGCCAGGTCGCACGCCGTTCGCAATCGCAGTCCGCTCGCGAAAAACTTCTGAACCTTGAACAAGGAGAGCGCGAACAGGACCCGTTCCATTTCGACACCCAGGCGATACCCGCGGAGCTGCTCCAGATCGAGATTGAAGTACGCGTAGATGTGACCCGCGACGAACTCGGTGCGGTGGAACGGGACGTTACCGAAACCTTCGGCTGCCGTCCGGCCGGCTTCTTCATCTTTGGCAGGTTGAACCCGATCATTCTTCACGCCGCCAGTGTTGACCCGACTGACCCCGACGGCTTCGATGAATCCCGACAGAGCTCGCGGAATCCGCAGACCGCCGGCGATGCTCTCCAAGAACACCCCGTGAAGCAAACAGCCGAGATCGAATCGGGCCAGAGCAGAGACCAACTTCGCGCGATTGATGGGCTTCTTGTCATCGAAAGCAACGGCGGCCTTCAGATCTCTCTCGAAGAACTCCGTTCGTTCGATGTAAGGCGAATTGAGGCGGTGTGCCTCCTGAATTGACGTGGTCAGCAGCTCACCGTCGGGGCCATTCACCCTCACATACGGGAGTCCCCGCAGAGCGGCGACCAGATCGTTTTCGACCTCATCCCAGCAGGCGGCTTCCAACCGATTGGCGACGCTCTGCGATGACTCGACGAGCAACTGCTCCGTCCCATCGGGCAAGGTGTAGACACCCGCGCCGACATCGGGGAACCCGGTCGGTTGGAATCGGTTGCCCTGGACCGGGACAAGCTCCGCGTGGAACAAGAGTCGAGGGGCGGACGGGAGATCGAATGTTGTCATGCTTGCTCCTGTAGGAGGCCGATGGTGGAGTTGTCGGATGCCGAGAGCACGGTGCTTTCGAGGGTCCGACGCTGTCGTAAGGTCAACGGGAAGGCGAGCGCGGCAGCGATCCGCCGCGTGCGAGTCGCGGGCTCGACGATGGCAGGAATTGGAAGCGGCCTGGCGGCCGCGTTGAGCCGGCGGATAGCGGCTCCGCTGGCGCCGATCGAATCGCCTACACAAGCGCGCGCGAGCACCGCGGTAGTCCTTGGAAGAACGGCCTCTCCCAGATGGCGGTGGTGCACGAGGGCGAGAACGGCGAACAATGCAGGTGGTAGGCGTGCATCCGGAGGCACCACCGGCGACAGGCCACCCTCAATGAGAACCAGGGCGCGCAGCCAGCGCTCCACCAGCGTGTCGTCGACTCGTTCCTCGATGAACTCCGCGATGTCCGTGAGTGAACAGCGAGCGCGCTGACTCTCCTGGGTGGGTCCACCTCGTTGCTGTTGGGCTTCGACGTCCTCCCGAAGCAAAAGGGCATGCAAGTTCTCGATCAAGGGTCGCTCGACGAACACGTAGCCGAGCTCGTCACCTCGCCCGAAGTTCGCCCCCGATCGATCGAGCGGCAGAAGTCGAGCCCGCATTCCAGGGCGCGACGCCAAGGCAGCGGCCAGACGCTGTTCGATGGACCCGTCAGCCAAGTCAGCGGCCCACCGGGCCGGCAGACTCCTCAAGGGACGCAACCCCGCCTCCGTGGCGAACGCCGCTGATAGGCCGAGCCGCTGTTCGGCATCGCCCAACGCGAGCAATACCGAGGTTGCGGCGCCAGAGCCTGCGGCGTCGAACATCGCCTGCTCTAGCCGACGGCGCGCGATGACGACGTCCGCCGGAATCCCCTTCCCGAGTGACCTTCGACGAAGCCGTTCGAACCACCCATCAATGTCATCGAGAAGACGAGCCCCCTGAACGTCGCCGGTCGCGAATCGACCAAGTGATGTCGCAAAGTACGCGAGACCATTGCGAACATGGAACCCAACTCGCGTGAACCCATCGATGCCGCGGTCCACCCCGAGGGCAGTAACCGCGCGCGCGAAATCGAGGGCGGATGCCGCGGGACGCGCGCGATCACCAGAACAGACTTTCGCCCTTCCTTCGGCGAAGAGTCGCCGCACCTCACGGATCGTCGCGGGAGAGGACCAGAGAGGGAGCCATAGCTCGTCGCGGCTTTCACCGACGTCACTGTCGGTGATCGTCGACGTCCCGCCCGCCGCGCGCGCGTGGAACGGAAACGCCATCGTCGCCGAGGATGCATTCTCCAAACGGCGGGTGGCCGAGCTCGCGAACATCAGCGCCCCCTCGATGAGCAAGACGAACTCCCAGGGATTCGTACGTTCCGTCGCCGCCGGCTGGTATTGGCCCATCGCCCCCTTGAACCGCGTCGTTACTGTCGTGCCAAAGAGCGACGACTCGATCGCGGACTTCGCTCCCGAGGCCAGTACCTCGACGACCCGCTGTTGGAAGTTGTTGCTGAAGTCGAGGCGCCCGTCATTTCCGCCGGTGCCCAAAAGGGGTGGGAATAGAAGCCGATCGTCGCCAATCAACACTGCAGCGTCGAGCCAGGAAAGGCTCTCATCAGGCAAGCGCGCCCGCATCGCCGTCAACAAGAGTCGTTTTTCCTCGTCGGCCGGCCGCTCCTGCCACCCTCGCGCTTCGATGAAGGATCGGGCGATCTTGATCGAGCGCACGAAGGACTGCAAGCGCGCATCTTTCGAGGAGACGATAGCGCCGGCCGCCTCGTGGTTGTCCTTCGGATAGAAGCCACTGCCGCCATTCCAAGGAGCAACGACCGGTGTCGGCCGCCATTCCTTGCAAAAGAACTGCATTACGGCATCTCGGTCGAGGCGGCTCCGCAAGACAAAGGTCTCGCCTCTCCAAAAACCACTAGCGTTCGAGTCCTTCTGTTCGGCCACCAAGCGCAGCACGCCCAGCGCCTTCAGATACGATGCGAGCGGTTCCGGGCGGCATCCGGCCAGCTCCACGTCGAAGGTCTGGCCACGTGCTTCGTCAGACATGGCTCGCCCCCATGTCTGAGACGAGCGGCCCCGCCGAGCGCTTCGCGCTCGCCCGCCAGTCGGCAATTCGGACGAGCATCTCGAGATAGGCGAGGCGGAAGGGCCCGAGCCGTTCGAGAACGCGAAGCATGCGATCGGCCCAGGAGGGTCCGCCGCCTCCGCCGCCCAACTCCATGCAGGCGAGAGATAGTCGCTGCTCCGGCACGACGACGCCAGCGCCGAGGTCGGCCGACGGAAGAGCGTCGCCGTCATGGACACCATGGGCAAATCGCCTGCGGCCCTCTCCCCCCGGGGGTGGCTCCTCGCCTGGCCTCGCACGTAATGAGAGCCGAACCTTGCCGTGGTGAGCTGCGACGACGAACCCCCCCAGATTCCGACTTGCCCGAGGCGAGCCATGCTAGGGCGCTGGCCAACTCGTGGCGAAAGAAACGCCGGCGATTGGGTGTCCGATTCTTACCGTCGCTCTTCGCCCATGGCCCGCCGGCCCTACGCGAATCGTCAGGTGGCAAACCATCCGTCAGCATCGCCTGAAACGCGTCGTGAACCTTGCCGGTGTCATGCCAGCGGGCG
The DNA here is from genome assembly GCA_963711305.1 of uncultured Pseudomonadota bacterium. Taxonomy (GTDB): domain Bacteria; phylum Myxococcota_A; class Polyangia; order Fen-1088; family Fen-1088; genus DASRQZ01. Next base: position 283,628 of record CAVQDT010000008.1, on the reverse strand, counting down.
GCAGCGACCATCTCAGCTTCGTCGCAAAAAGTAGCTGTGAGCGAGCCAAGCGGTCCGAGCAATGCCGTCATTTCGAGAGCCGTGTCTTCGGCGTGCGTTCGCAGGGTGACGTAGTCCGCCGCGCCGTAAGTGAGGAGATCGGCCTCATCAGCGTCGGGCTCCACTCCCGGTTTCTCCAGCGATCCTGGTCTGTTGGTCTTGTCACACGTGAAGCCGAGATCATCGTCGTAGCCCCCTACCGAGAGATCAACGACGACTGCTAATCCCGGGAACAAGCGTTCGACTTTTGCCCATTTCTTTCGAAGACTGTCGAAACGCCAGACGTTCTTCCCTTTGGCCAGCTTTTCGAGCTCGTAAAACGGAACCGAGCACAATTCTTCGCGTTGCAGATCGGGTGCGTCATCAGGAGGGCCGCTGTCTCGGATTGCACGCCAAGCCACCTGTATGTCGCGATCGTCCGTCGCCCTGACGTAGCGCGAGACATCAATATCGTGCCCGGCGAGATCCGGCTCTGTATCGAAGAGCTCGAGCAGATCCTTTCTGCGCAAGACCGGCAAAGCCGGTTCTTCTGAGTCCTTCGGCACCTCGGCAAGTGTGACTGGGCTAACATCCTGAAGCTGGCTTAGCCGCTCGCGCGCAGTGGCCAGAACGAGCGCCTCGTAGGGACGGCACAGATCGGCGTCACCCGTGTCGAGATCGATCCAAATCGCGTCCGACTTCTCATGCTCACCGGCGCGGTTCAGACGGCCGAAGCGTTGGACGAGAGACGGCCACGGAGCTAGCTCGGTGAACAAGGTCTTCGCCGAGAGGTCGACGCCAGCCTCGATGGCTTGGGTAGCGACGAGCACGCCTTGGAAGGAACCGTTCGACGCCGCATCTTGAATGCGCCGGCGATCGCCGGGCCGAAAGCGCGAATGCACGAGCGCGACGCTGTCCATTTCGTTTCCCAAAAGCGCATTCAATTCCTGGGCTCGGGCGACACGATTGACCACCACCAGGGTGAGCGTCCCAGGCTCGTGCCTCGCGGCGATCTCTCTCGCGAGATCGCCAAGCGAACCTCTCTTCCCAACTCTACCGCCCGCCCTCGAAAGCACTTTCTTGGCGCGGAGGCGTTTCCTCAGCGGCAGCTCGTCCCCGACGAAGGGCTGGCGTGTGAGTTCTCGATGGACGTCGACAGTGCGCAGGCGCCCCTCGTCCAGTGTGGCAGTCATCCAGACGGTCTTCGCCGTACCTGCGACCTGGAGCCGTTCGCGGAACGCTTGTAGTTGCGCCGCCGTCGAGGCACCGACGCCCATCAACTGAACCTCGTCCATCACCCAGAGGCAGTCGTTGTTTAGCAGGGCAAAATGAATTGGCCAGCGGTACCGGCTCATGGCGTATCCGCGCATCAGCGCACGCGAAAGGAGCTGGTCCTGGGTCCCAATCAGGATGGCATCGCGTTCCGGGTGCTCTTGCCAATCCTCGTCGACGGCGCCGCCCAGCAAGACATGGACGCCGAGAATCTCTATCGAGCCCAAGGTTTCCGCGCCATGTGAGCACGGCTCGTTCCGTCTGCTCGACCAATGTCCGCATGGGCAGGCAGAACACGAGCCGTCGGCCGGCCTCGGCCCGTTGCTCGGGCGTGCCATGCCGTCGACGCCACAGCCAGCCGAGTACGGCCGTTGCCGTTTTTCCAGACCCTGTGGGCGCCTCCAAGAGATCGGGAAGCGCCGGTGCTGAGGCGAACGCCCGCTGGTACGCATAGGGGGACGTCCCCTTCCCCGTCGCAGATCGGAAGAACTCGTCGAAATTCATTCTCTCACTCACCCACGCACCCTAAGGGATGCCGTTGTCACTTCAGGACACAGAAACTCGCCGCGCCCAGTTGCAGAGAAAGAACGAGGAAGATTCCGTTCATCTCGATCCACCGTCACCCCCCTCGCGTCAACTGCGTCTTGCGATCATCCCTCCGCGCGGAGGTGCCACCCTCCGAGCCATAGCGAAGCGCGCCCGCAACCAGCCTTTTCGCTACCCGCCTCCGCAGGCTCTCCGGCGCGAGCACCTCCGCGACTTCCCCGAACCCCAGCACCCACCGCTCGACTTCCGCGGTCTCCGCGACTTCGATCGTCAGCACGGCACCCCCACTCGGGTCGTCGTCGATCCGTTGCCTCGGGCCCCAGCGGCGCTCGCGGATCTCATCGGCGGCGTCGGGCGAGAATCGAACGCGCACGCTCTCCACGTTTTTCCCGCGCCAGACGCGAAAGGCATTGCGGAGCACGACCCTGGATCGAGCCTCGGGACGCGGCGTGAACGTCTGCTCTGTCAAGGTGGCCGCGGCGAATCGCTGAACGGCGAATACGCGCACGTCGTTCCGCAGCCGACACCACCCGATTACGTACAAGCACTCCAAGCTGGGGTCCCAGTAGATTTCACCCGGTTCGATCTGGCGCGCTGTGACTTGCTTCGTGCCGAGGGCGCGGTAACGACAATTGACGACCAAGTGCTCGCGTGCCGCCTTCTCGAACGTTGCGATGATCTTGGCGTGCGAGCGATAATCGATTGCCAGAGGCGATCGCACGACGAATCGGCTCTCCCGCGGCGGTACCAGCGTCCCCTGCCCCCCGCGCGCACTCGCCAGCTTCATCCACAGTCGGTCAAGCGGCTTGCCGATCGCAGTCGTGCGCCAACTCTCCGCCAATGCTCGTAGCGCGAAGAACGCGGCGATCTCGTCTGCGTCGATCCCGGGCAGGTTCGGCACCCCCCACCCGTCGGCGAGCTTGTATCGCCCGGGCTCCGGTTCCTCGATCGGAAATCCGGACGCGGCCAGAGCGTCCTTGTCTCGATACACGGTACGCCAGTGCCATCCTTCGCGTTCGGCGAGCGCCCGTAGCGATACGCCACGGCGGCTCGACGCGAGCGCCCGAGCAACGCTGAGGATCCGGACTATCTGGTCGTTGCGCGACAAAACACTCCCCTCCCCGCTGAAGCCGCGGCGCAGCCGACGGCTGGGCAGCGGTACGGTATCACGGCCAGTCGACCTCTCCAACGAGACGTTCCCTATGATTTTTGGTCCGCCCCTTGCTCAATCACTAGCCAGACATGAGGCGCTCAGACAGGAAACGCGTGCCACCGGCCAGCGCCGGGACGGCCGTCTCGAATCAGGACGTGCCGCGCACCGGAGCCGCCCCATGAGCCGCGTCGACGCGCGCGTCCGGGTCGTCGACACCGAAGGCGGGCGCACGTTCACCGAGCACTTCGACGCCACGCCGATCCGCATCGGCCGCGCGCTCGACTGCGATCTGGTCTTGCCCCATCCAGCGATCGCCGCGCGCCACGGCGAGATCGCGATCGGCCAGCGCTCCGCCTACTTCCGCAGCCGCGCCTGGCTGCGCCCGAGCCGGATCGACGGCGTGCGCGTCCGGCGCGGGCAGGCGGCGCGGCTGACCGGCGAATCGGTGATCACGCTCGGCCCGTACGAGATCAGCGTCTGGTTTCGCGCCCGCGATCGCCGCTACGAGCGCGACCGAAAAGTCACGCCGCTGGCGCTCAGCGTCGTCCGGAAAAACTGGAATCGCCGTTCAGACTTGCAACCGTCGCCCCCCCTGGTGTCGGAGGCACGGATGGGCGATCATGCGACGGCTTGGGGCGGGGTCGGGGCGCAAACCTCAAGGCGATTCACCTCATGAAATGTTTGAGTCTGGCCCTAGTGCTCGTGACGATTCCTTTCACGGCGGCGGCGGAACCAAAGATCGACGGCGAATCGAAGGCCGTGGCCGAACCGAAGATCGGCCGGGCGCATCCCGCGGTGTGCGAGCTGGCCGAGACCGGCGATCCGCTGTGGAAGATCGGCGGAGGCGACGCGCCCGACGCCACGTCCGTCGTCGTGCTGGGATTCTCCCCCTCGGGGCGGCTCGCCTGGCTCGAGCAGCGCACCGGCGCGGCCGACGGCGCCGCCGAGTGGACCGTGCACGTGACAGCGCTGGCGAACGGCCGCTCGGTGGCGGCGCAGACCTACCGCTCGAGCAAGGGCGGTCTCGCCGCACTCTGCACGCGCCACGCGCGCGAGGTGGCGGCGCTCCTGGCGGCGAACGGCGTGACGACCACCGGCGCGGTCACTCTCAAGCAACCGGCGGTCGACAGCGATCCGACAGGCGTGGAGCTCCGCGCCGCGAAGCTCGACGGAACCAGCGAGGGCGGATCCTTCGACCTGGTCCTGCGCGGATCCGCTGGAACCAAGGTCATCGGAATTCTCTCGCGCGCCGAGGGAGCCGCCCCGCCCGCGGTCCTCGGCTTCATCCGCAGCCCCTTCGAGCGCCGGGTCGCCGTTCCGGTCAAGGAAGAGGCGGCGGGCCCGCGCGGCCGCATCGAGACGCGCGTGCAGTTCTACGGCGGGCGCCTCGACCGCGGCTGGACTCCTGACACGGACGCGAGTCAGCCGTAGGTCTTCGCGCGCGTCAGCGCCTCAGCGCGCCGCGCACTGCCGCACCTTCTGGCCCGCGACCGCCGGGTGGTAGAAGAAGTAGTTCGCGCGATACGGCACCAGCACCTGTGCACCGACGTGCAGGTCGTCGCAGCCGGTCGCCGGCGCGGCGCCGCCCTCGGTGTCGAGGCGCTGAATCCAGGTGACGTCGGCGAAGATGCCCGGACCGACGTTGGTCGCCGCCTTCAGCAGCAACCAGGGGATCGCGGTGGGATCGGGACCGGGATCGCCCGCCGTGCGCGTGCCGGTGACCAGGCTGCCGTCGTTGGCCTGCCAGCTCGGCCCCGCGAAGTGAATCGCGGCGGTCTCGAAACCCTTGAACAGCACCGCGTGCGGCGCCTTGAGCGTCCACGCAGGCGCCCCGCCGGCCGCGGGCACGGCGCAGGTGTAGATCTGAACGCCGCGCGCGGCGAACGACGCCGTCAGCGTCGCGTCGGCCGGCGGATTCAGCGCCGCGGGCACGTCGTTCGGGCAACGGACGTGCCCGATGGCGTCGTCGTCGTCGCAGTCTGCGCGCCCGTCGGCACGCGCGGGAGCAGCGGCCCAAGCCGTCAGAGCGATCCCAACACCGAATACAATCCCAATCGACTTTCGCATCTGATTTTCCTTTCGCAGAGGTTGGCCTTCGAAGACCTCTAGGGACCAACCGCTCGAAGGTTTCTCTGTATCTTTCGATCCGCGTCGTTTTTAGACTCCTGGGGAGAAGCCATGCTGACCAACGACGCCGCCGCGCTGGCGAGGTTGCTGCGCACATCCGGCCCCGCGGTGGTCTTCACCGGCGCGGGCATGAGCACCGAATCCGGCTTGCCCGACTTTCGGTCGGCGGGCGGCCTCTGGCGCAACCGGCGCTTCGAAGAGCTGGCGTCGCGCGAGTCGCTGGCCGCGCGCTACGACGAGTTCGTCGCGTTCTATCGCTGGCGCATGCAGATGCTCACCGAGCACGAGCCGCACGCCGGGCATCGCGTGGTGGCCGACTGGCAGCGCCGCGGGCTGGTCGAGGCGCTCATCACCCAGAACGTCGACGGCTATCACACGGCGGCAGGCGCGCGCGACGCGATGGAGCTGCACGGTACGCTGCGCCTGGTCCGCTGCGAGACCTGCGACGTCGAGGCGACCGCCGCCGAGTTCCTCGCGCCGGCCGGTGAAGCTTGCGCATGCGGCGGGCGCCGGCGTCCCGGCGTGGTGCTCTTCGGCGAGGCGCTCCCCGAGGCGACGCTGAGCGCGGCGGTCGAGGCGAGCCGCCGCGCCCGGCTCTTCATCGTGCTCGGCTCGTCGTTGCTGGTGTCGCCCGCCAACTTGCTGCCGCAGATGGCGCTGGCCGCGGGCGCGCCGCTGGTGATCGTCAACCGCGACCCGACGCCGCTCGGCCCGCGCGCGACGCTGGAGAGCCGCTGCGCCATCGGCGAAGTTCTGGCCGCGGCCGACGAGATCCTGCGCGCTGGGTAGCCTCGCGATCCATCCTCACGTCTGAAAAGGAATCCGCCAGCTCGACTGCTGCAGCCGTTCCGCCCACGCGCGCTCCTGCGCGGCGCGATCCGGCGCGCCGTCGGTCGGCCGCGGGCGCACGAAGACGTGGGTCAGCCCGCCACCGGGCGCGAAGGCGCTCACCTGCCACGCCGGCGACGCGGCCGAGGAGCGATGCCGGCTGCCCGCGACGCGCCGGATGGCATCGCGCCAGATCGCCTGGCGCACGTCGGCGGGCAGCGCGCGGAACGCCTCCGGTGGACGATGCCCGACATGCAAGGTGAAGCCGCCGGGGAACACGCGCTCGTGCTCGCGCGCGAGCGCGGCGACGTCGCCTTCGCGCGCGGGCGCCGCCAGCCACCCGAGGTGCACCAGCTCGTCGACGGCGTGCGCGCCGCGCGACGACTGCAGGTGTTCGAACGCGGTCACCAGGCCCGCGCAGCGGACCACCCACTCGTCGCGCGGGCGGCCCGGGCCGCGCTCGAACGCGAGCAACCAGCCGCGCCACGCCAGCACCTGGCCGCGCGACGCGAGCAGGCGGCCGACCTCGACCGCGAGCGCGGCCGCGCGCGGGCCGGCGAGTCGCGCGCGCCAGACGGCGACCGGCCGGCGCTGGCGGCGCAGCCGTTGCACCCAGGCGTTCAACGTCGTCGCGGCGCGCGCGTCCGGAGCGCCGCAGCCCGCGCGCGAGGATCTCGTGCGCGACGATGGCGATCCACGGACAGGCGGCGAGCGTGAAGTACCAGACGCGCACGTCGCCGTCCGGCATGCCGCCGCCGACCGTACCGATCACCGTGCCGGCCGCGACCACGCCGCCAACCACCACCGCGGCGCTCAGCGCCTGCGACACGAACTCACCGCGCGAGAACCCGCGCAGCTGCAGCGCCGTCCAGATCGAGAGGCCGAGATAGGCCGGCAGCAGCGCCTCGACGATCGGCGCGACCACCGGCCACTGGCCGGCGGTGAAGGCGCGCACCAGCAGGGCGGTCGCGCCCCACGCGCCGATGGCGACCGTGACGCTGACCGCGAGCAACCCGCGGTGGAGCTGGCGCGCAAGCACGGCAGCGCTGTCGGCCTCGAGCCGCTTCCAGTCGTGATAGAAAATGAAACCCCACTGGGTGGTCACGAGGATCAGCGGCGCCGCCAGGTGGAGCACGAAGGCGAGCAGCTGCACCTCGGCGTCGGCGGCGCCCAGCGATGGCAGCACCGCGCCCAGCAGCACCACCGACGCCAGCCGCGTGGTCAGGTTCGCCGTCCCCGCGAGCGCGCTCTCACCGATGAGGTGGAAATCCATCGTGCGCGCTCGCCAGCGCCACCGCCACGCCGGCAACGGCACGTGCGCGACCCGGTACGCGCGCAGGGAGAACCATGCGAGCAGCGCGCGCGAGCCGAGCACCGACAGCAGCAGCGCGGGAACGAAGCTCCACCCGGCGAGCCAGTGCCAGAGCGCGACGGTGACGCCGACCAGGATCGTCGGCGCGACCGGTGCAGCCCACGCCGGCCGGTGCACGCGCCCGTACGCGTAGACGCCCGAGTAGAACGCGCGCAGCACCATGTCGAGCGCCAGCCGCAAGAGGCAGACCAGCGCGTAGGCGTCCAGCATCGTCGGCGCCTCGCCGCCGTGCCACCGCCAGGCGGCGCGCGCGATCGGCACGCCGCAACCGGCGAGGCCGAGCCAGAACGCCAGCGTCATGTATCGGGTGGTCAGCACCTGCGCGTCGGTCGCGCACGCCGATCGCGCGGATGCGGCGCCGCAGCCCCTCGAGCGCGCCCCACCAGAACGCGTCGATCACCAGCGTCGCGTTCTGCAGCGCCAGCGACGCGACGAAGGAACGCGCGGAGAAGATCTCCGCCAGAAAGGTCAGCTCGACCACGTGCAGCGCGGTCGCCCAGCCGCGCGCGAACAGGAAGACCCAGAGCCGGCGCACCGCGAATCGCCAGAAGCCGCCCCCGAGCAGCGCCTGCTCCAGCGCGGCGACCCCATCGCCGGCGCGCGTGCGCAGCCAGGCGGCGAGGCGCGCCTGGCCGCTGTCGCCGGGCGCGGACGGGTGCGCGAGCAGTGGCGACGACCTCATCCGTTGCGTGCCTTGACCAGCGACACCAGGCCGAGCGCGCGCAACCCCCGCCAGGACGAGTCACGGAACGCGCGCACGCCGGTGCGCTGGCTCACCGCCTCGGCGATCCACAATGCCAGCAGCCGATCGAGCTCGGCCAGTTGCCGGCGGTCGCTGACGAGGCTGGCGAGCAGCGGCGCGTAGTCGGTCGCCAGCGGCGCATCGATCGACAAGCTCCGGTTCACGACGTCGACCAGCGCCTGGGCGAGCTCGGTATCGCCCGACGGCGGCAGCGACGAAGCGCGCAGCACGGCGGCCGTGCGACGCACGCGCGCGCGGAGGTCACCGATCAGGGCCGACCACTTTCGAGGCCCGAGCGCGATGCCGCCGCTGAATGAGACGGCGCCGCCCAGGAACACGACCTCGCGCGCTCCTTCGATCTGCGGTGCGCTGGGCGAGCGGCGGCCGGCGCCGTTCCAGAACAGCACGCGCACCTTGCGCTGGTTCAGGCGCAATCCTCGCGCGGACAGAACGGCCTCCAGCGACGCCTGCGCCGCGCGCAGGACGCCGAGATCGGGGTGCGCGCAGAAGACGTCGTCGCCGAAACGCGCGTAGAGCAGCCCGGGCACCGCGTCCATCTCGGCGTCGAGCGGCACCGAGGTAGAGGTTCGCGAGCACGTTGGTCGTCGGTGCGCCGAAGAGGATGCCGCGGCGTTCGACCGCCGCCGGCGCGCGGTCGGAGATCTCGGGCACGAGCAGCGCGCGTAGCATGCGCCAGTGCGCGGCGGCGTCGTCGAGGCCGGTGAGCGCGCGCAGCTCGGGCCACAGCGGCGCGCCGTCGTCGATCGGCCAGGAATCCGTGTAGTCCTGGACGTCGGCACGCAAGACGAACAGACCACGCGCGCGCGGATCGGCGTGGGCACGGCGATGACGGGAGACGCCGCCTGCGACTGCGCGCAACGCGGTCCACGGCGAGCGCCCGCGCCGGTACGAGAAGAGCTGCGGCGACAGGAGCGGCTCCATGCGACGCGCGAGCTCGTCGGCGATGACCGCGTGCGCGACCAGATCCAGCGGCGCGAGCGCGGCGAGCACGCGTTCCTTGCCGCCGATGCGTACCGCTCGCAGCGTCACCGCGCTGGGCGCGAAGCTGCCGTCGCCCAGCGCGCGGCCCAGCAACCGACTGGTGCGTCGCGGCTCTTCAATCAAGCGGCGCAGGCGCACGCCGTCTTGAACCAGCCGCGCCAGCCGCGCGCCCTGCGCGCGCGCCGCCAGACGATGCAACTGCATCTCGATCCGGTCGGGATCGGAGATCGCCTGGACGAAGTTCAAGAAAAGCCCCCCAGGGGATGGTGAAGTGCCTCTTGATTTTCGTTGATCGGCGCCAAGACCGCAGTCTCTAGCGCCGAGAAGAACGGCATTTCTGCGCGCCTGGGGGTTAGCAACAGTATCTCACCCGGCTCGGCGCCGCCAGGCCCAGCCCGAGTCGGCCAGCGCGCGTGCTACGGCGGCAGGTAGGTCAGCCACGGCATGCCGGTGTTGCACCCGACCGTCTCGCATTTGGTCTTCGGCGACGGCGTCTTCGGCGCAGTCGCGCCGGTCGCGTAGTTGTGCGCGTCGGGGTGCATCTTCGCGTAGGCGGCCGGCATGTTGTAAGTCGGGGCCGGCACGATGCGGTAGGGGATTCCGCTCGCGGTCGTGTTCGCGTACACGGGCGAGATGCTGATCGACGTCGCCGACACCACCGTCGACGATCTTGTACCAGCGTCCGGTCACCGACGGGATCTGGATGAACTGCCCGGCCAGGCCGGTGAATACGGTCGCGAGACCGGTCACGGTCGCGCTATTGACGGTCGCCGTCACCGTCCCCGCGCCGTTGGGCGGCGCTTCGATCGCTATCGGGACGGGCGTCGCGCCCGCGCCGTTGAAGCAGAGGCCGTTGCCGTGGGTGTTCAGGACCATCGCCTCGCAATCGATGGGATGCTTGTAGATAGTTGGGGCCCTTCTTGAGCTGCCCGACCCAGAACTGCTCGCGGCAATCGCCGGAAGGATGCACGTAGCGCCGCTTGAGCAGGATCATCGTACGCGCGGGATTGATGACCCAGACGTGGCGCAACGAGCGCTCGTTGAAGACGTAGCTGCCACCGGTGGTCGGCCACATCGTCGGCAGCCCGGACCGTGTCGCCGGCCTGCATCCCGATGGTCTCGGAGACGCCGGTGAACGGGATCTTGATGAAGGGGTTGCGCAGGTAGATCGCGTCGGTGCGCACCGGGATCGCCGAGCCGACCGGGAACGTCGCGCTCAGCGGGAAGAGCGCGGGGTTCGCCGTGGCGATAGGTGGTCGCCGCCGCGAAGTAATCGGTGTCGGCGAAGTGCGGCCCGTCGGCGGGCACGCCGGCGCGCGGGCAGAGCCCGACCTTGTCCAGGCCGTGGTGCACGTAGTAGCGCGTGGCGATCACCGGGCTGATATAGGTGTCCGAGCGATAGCGGAACTCGGTGCGATAGTTCCCCTCGGGGGTCGTGGTGTTCGGCGTGGGCACGTGTCTCAAACCGGTGCCGCTGGCGCCGTCGCACGCGACCCAGGCCGGCGTCGTCGTGGTGAAGCTGGCGTCGGGACCGGTGCGACACTCGTAGATGGCGCTCGCGTACCCGGTGGTGGCGACGGTGATCACCAGCGCGGCGCCGCTCGGATCGAGCCACCCGGTCGGATCGGCGGGCGTGGTCACGAACGCCGGCGCGACCGCGTTCACGCACAAGGAGTTGTTGCACACCTGAGCTGCGCCGCAGACCGCGCACGTGGTCCCGCAGTGCGCGCGATCGGTCGTGGTCTGGTAGCAGCCGCCGCACATCGTGTTCGATCCGGTGGGGCAGCCGGCGTCGATGCCGGTGTCAGGCTTGTTGGTGTCGATGCTCATCGCATCGGTACCGGCGTCACTACCTGCGCTGCCGCCGACGCCCGCGTCGGCCCGGCCGCCCGTGGCGCCCGCATCGCTGCCACCCGCGCCCACGCCGCCGGTTCCCATGCCGCCCGCCCCGATGCCGCCGATGCCGGCGCCGCCCGCGCCGCCGGATCCGCCCGAGCTACCGCAGTCACCGAGACCGAAACCGCCTCGCATCCGTCGCCGAGCACGCTGTCGGCGCTGCCGTTACCGACGGGCGCGCCAGCCTTCGTGGCGGTGACCGCAACGTTCACCTTCTGCCCCTTCGGATAGCCGTTCGGGAAGTCGATCTCGACGGTGCCGCTGGCCTGGCCCGCGGTGTGATTCAGCGTGCTCATGGTCGGAGCAGCGGAAGCGACGGTGACGGCGATGGACAGCTTGTCGGCCATCGCGGCTGTGCCGTCGAGGGAGATCGTGACCAGGAGGGTGTTGGTCTTGCAAGCGCGCGTGCTGGTGCACGACGAGGTCAGCGAGGCCGCGGTCAGCAGAGTTGCCGCCAGGAGCCACGTCGAAGGTCTAGACCAAGCGTGAGTCCAAGCAATGAGTCGAGACTGGGCCATGCGCGATTGTAAACGTATTGGACGGGTACGGTAAAGACGGCGCGGACACGGATTGGCCGTGCATTGTCCCGGTTGGCCCCGAGTTGCTCCGACATACGACGATTACCGACATGCACCACCCGAGCGTGGCGATCGAGATCGCAAGCGAGCTCTGATACACTGGTCGCGCCCATGACTATCCAGAGCCTGCGAGTGCGACCTTGGTTGTTCGCTGTGGCTTTCGGGGTGCTGCTGCTGGCATCGGTCACCGCCCGCGCCGCCGAAGGCGGCTCGAGCGACGCCGACGAGGCGCGCGCCTATCACGAGAAGGCCAAGGCGGCCTTCGCGCTCAGCCACTACGCCCAGGCGGCGGAGTTCTTCGAGAAGGCGTTCGAGCTGAAGTCCGATCCGGCGCTGCTCTACAACGCCGCGCAGTCGCACCGGCTGGCGGGCAACAAGCAGCGCGCGCTGACGCTGTACCAGAACTACCTGCACGTCTACGGCCGCGACGAGCGGCGCTCGCAGATCGAGATGCGCATCGAGGAGCTCAAGAAGGCGATCGAGAAGGACCGCACCGAGGTTCCCGCGTCGCCGCCGGCCGGCTGGCCGCCGGGGATGCCCGCGCCGGGCTCGACCAGCTCCAAGGCGACGACCCCGCCCCCCGCGCTGCACGCGGCGGAGCCGGCCAAGCCGCTCCCGCCACCACCGCCCGCAGCTGCGCCGGCCGCGACGCCGCCGCCAGCCGCGCCCGCGCCGATCGCTCTCGCGCCGATGCCGGCCACGGCTCCGCCGCCCGCGGCAGTCACGCCGGCGTCCTCGACGTCGTCGTCCCCCACCCTGCTGACCCAGTCGAGCTCGTCGGGCGAGACGTCCGGAAATGACGAACGCTCACTGACCCAGAAGCCCTGGTTCTGGGTGGCGGTCGGCGGCGGTGTCGCCGCTGCCGCCGCGGTCGTGCTGCTCCTGACGTTGAGCAAGGCCAAGGACCCGACCGCGAGCTTCGGCCAGATCAACGGGAATTGAACGGTCGGCTCTCGACGGGCGAGGGTGACTTGAGATTGAATCTCGGCCGTACTCGCGCGTAGAAGGCGCTTGCGCGGCGTCGGCGCAGCGACGAGCATCGGGCCGTGCGCTCGCTTGGCTTCGTATCGGTCGCGACGATCGTCGCCCTTGCCGCCGGGCCGGCGCGCGCGGAGATCAAGGTCGCGGCGCCCACCGGCGAGCACATGGTGATGCAGCAGGGGCGTCCGCTGCGCATCACCGGCACCGACACGCCGGGGCAGGCGGTTCGCGCGACGCTTGGCCCTGCTGCGGCCAGCAGCGCGACCGCGACCGCCGCCGCCGACGGGCGCTGGCAGCTGACGCTGGCGGCGCCGCCGGCAGGCGGACCGTACACGCTGGCGATCGTCGGGTCGACGACGGTGACCTTCACCGACGTCTGGAGCGGCGAGGTCTGGATCGCCTCCGGCCAGTCCAACATGGAGTTTCCGCTGCGGCGGGCGAGCGGCGCCGACGAGGCGATCGCCGACGGATGCGCGGGGCTGCGCCTGTTCCTCGAGCCGCAGCAGACCGCCGCCGCGCCGTCGACGAAGCTCGCCGGTGAGTGGCAGGCCGTGCAGCCGCGACACCGCGGGCGGCTTCTCCGCGGTCGCCTTTCATTTCGGCCGGCAGATCCACCGCGCGCTCGGCGTGCCGGTCGGGCTGATCCAGTCGGCGTGGGGCGGCACGCCCGCCGAGGCCTGGACGCCGCGCGAGGCGCTGGTCGCCGAGCCGCGGTTGAAGGCGATGGTCGACGCGTTCGACGCGGCCACGCAGAGCCCGCAGCGGCGCGAGGAGATCGAGCGCAAGATCGCCGCGTGGGAGGCGAAGAACTTTCACCAGGACACCGGCAACCGCGGCGAGGCGCGCGGCTTCGCGGCGCCGCGCACGAGCACGCGCGGCTGGTCGAAGATGGAGATGCCGACGGTGTGGGAGAGCGCGGGGCTGGCGATCGACGGCGCGGTCTGGTTTCGCCGCGAGGTCGTCGCTGCCCGCCGACTGGGCTGGCCGCGAGCTCGCGCTGTCGCTGGGCGCGATCGACGACTTCGACACGACCTACTGGAACGGCGAGCGCGTCGGCGCCACCGGCGCGGAGACGCCGAACTACTACGCGGCGCCGCGCCACTACACGGTGCCGGCGCGGCTGGCGAAGGCCGGCACCAACGTGATCGCGGTGCGCGTCTTCGACCACTTCGGCTCGGGCGGATTCGCGGGTACCCCGTCGCAGCTGACGGTCGCGCCCGCGGGCGCGTCAGCGAGCGCGACGCCGCTGTCGCTGGCCGGCACCTGGCTCTACAAGATCGAGCGCAAGCTGGCGCCGGCGCTCGCCGACTTCTCGTCGCGGCCGCGGCTCCTCGGCGCCGACGATCAGGAGAGCCCGTCGGTGCTCTGGAACGGCATGATGGCGCCGATCGCGCGCCTGCCGGTCGCGGGCGTGATCTGGTACCAGGGCGAGAGCAACGCCGCGCGCGCGTACGAATACCGCACGCTGTTCCCGGTGATGATCCGCTCGTGGCGCGCGGCCTGGGGCGAGCCGGCGCTGCCGTTTCTCTACGTGCAGCTGCCCAACTTCGGTGCGGCGCCATCGGAGCGCGCACTCGGCGACAGCAAGTGGGCCGAGCTGCGCGAGGCGCAGGCGCTGGCGTTGCGTGAGCCGCGCACCGCGATGGCGGTGACCATCGACGTTGGCGAGGCCGACAACCTGCACCCGCGCAACAAGCAAGAGGTGGGACGGCGGCTGGCGCTGGCGGCTCTGAAGTCGGTCTACGGCCGCGACATCGTCGCCGCCGGTCCGACGTTCCTGTCGGCGGGGCGCGAAGGGCCGGCGATGCGCGTGCGCTTCACGTCGATCGCGAGCGGGCTCGACACCAGCGACGGCGCAGCGCCGCGCGGTTTCTTGCTCGCGGGCGCCGACCACACCTGGCACGCGGCGACCGCGCGCATCGACGGCGCGTCGGTGCTCGTGTCGAGCCCCGACGTTCCCGACCCGATCGCGGTTCGCTACGACTGGGCCGATGCGCCAGCGACCAACCTGCGCAACCAGGCCGACCTGCCGGCGGCGCCGTTTCGAAGCGACGACTGGCCCGCGGTGACGGCAGCAGTAGCGGGGCCGTGAAGACGGGGGCAGGGAACCGGACCTCATGACCGATGGCTGTCGCACCTGGACCGCTCGCCTCCCTGGCGACATGCTCCACGCGTGAGCATCCCTATCTCCATTCTCGATCTCGCGCCCATCGTCGAAGGTGGCACTGCGGCGCAGGCGCTGCGCAACGCCGCCGATCTCGCGCGCCACGCCGAACGCTGGGGCTTCGCGCGCTACTGGCTCGCCGAGCACCACAACATGCCGGGCATCGCCAGCGCCGCGACGTCGATCGCGATCGCGCACGTGGCCGCGGCGACGTCGTCGATCCGCGTGGGCGCGGGCGGCATCATGCTGCCCAACCACGCGCCGCTGGTGATCGCCGAACAGTTCGGCACGCTCGACGCGCTCCACCCGGGGCGCATCGACCTGGGGCTCGGGCGCGCGCCCGGCACCGACCCGCTGACCGCGCACGCGCTCCGGCGCACGCTCGGTGGCAGCGTCGACAGCTTCCCCGACGACGTCGTCGAGCTGATGGGCTACTTCGGCCCGGCGTCGAGTGGCCAGCGCGTGCGCGCCATCCCCGGCGCGGGCGCGGACATCGACATCTGGATCCTCGGCTCCAGCCTCTACGGCGCCGAGCTCGCGGGCGCGCTCGGCCTGCCCTACGCGTTCGCGTCGCACTTCGCGCCGGCGCAGCTGCTGCCGGCGGTCGAGCTCTACCGGCGCTGCTTTCGCCCGTCCCCGCGGCTCGAGCGCCCGCGCGTGATGGTCGGCGCCGCCGTCGTCGCCGCCGACACCGACGACGAGGCGCAACGACTGCTCACCTCCTTGCAGCAGGCGTTCGTGAACCTGCGCACCGGGCCGCCCCTCGCAGCTGCCGCCGCCGGTCGACGATCTCGACTTCGCCGCGCGGCTGCCGCCCCCGCACGCCGCGATGCTCGAGGAGGTGCTCGCCTGCGCAGCGATCGGCGCGCCCGACACCGTTGCGGAACGGCTGCGCGGCCTGGTGGCGCAGACCGGCGCCGACGAGCTGATCCTGACCGCGCAGATCTACGAGCACGCGGCACGCGTGCGCTCGTTCGAGATCGTCGCCGGCCTGCGCGAGCGGATCGGCTGAAGCGCCGCTACGGCGACAGCGTCAGCGAGCCGGCGTCGAGCGCGATCTCGTAGTAGCCGTGGTCGTTCCAGGTGAGCGCCCGCCCCGCCTGCGCCAGCGTGCCGCCACCGACGGTGACGCGCAGGAATTTCCCGGCCGGGAAGTGCGGCGGCAGCGTCCAGGTCCAGGTCTGCGTGGTGCCCGACGTCGTGGGCGTCGTCGACAGCGATCACTTTCTGCGCGCGCCAGTAAGCGCCGATGGCGACCACGGTGTCGGTCCAGACGTCGGTCAGCCCCTTGGCGTGGCTCATGCTGCCGGTGACGTCGGTGATGTTGACCGGGTTGAACCACTCGGCGGTGGTCGGATCGATCGAGTGGATCAGAAAGATCAACCATTTGCCCGCGGTGTGCGCGGCATCGGTCGCGATGTTGAACTGCGCCGCGGTCTCGCCGGTGGCCGCCAGGTGAATCGGCAGATTGAACGGATCGCTGGTGTCGGTGGTGCCGGCGCCGATCATTCCGCCGCCGACGCCGCGGTTGATGAACATGGTCGCCTGCGCTGGCGTGTCCCATCCGGTGTCGCCGAACGGCGACGCCATGGTCCAGACCGCGCTCTGCGGATAGTGCTGGGTGATGTACGTGGTGTTGCCGCTGATCTCGGTGGCGGTCGAGCCCGACCACGCGCCGAAGCTACAGCCGGTCGAATCGGCGCGGCAATGGTGCGCGGTGTGGTTGCCCAGCTCGTGGCCGTCCGTCGCCGCCTGCGTCCAGGTCGCGTCGAAGTTCGCGAGCCCGACGTTGCCGTCGCAGATGTAGAACGTCATGGGCACGCCGACTGCCTGCAGCTCGGCGTAGTGCGCGATCTGCGACGGTTGCGCGTCGTCGAAGGTGAACGAGATGGCGGCCTTGAACCCGGCCCAGTCGAGCACGCGCAGATTTCCCGGCTGCCCCGACGGTCGCGGCACGCCGCTGGTTGTCGGCGTCGGCAGACCTGACGAGCCGGTCGAGGTCGTCCCGCCCGCGCCGCCGGCACCACCCGCACCGGGCGCGCCGCCCGTGCCGGTCTTGCCGCCCGTGCCCGTCGAGCTGCCGCCTGCGCCTCCCGTGCCGCTCTTGCCCCCGCTGCCCGTGCCGCCGGCGCCGGGCGCACCGCCGCTGCCAGGGTTGCCGGCGCCGCCGGAGCCCGGCGCGCTGCCACCCGCGCCCGCGGTGCCGCCGCCGGTCGAGCCGCCGCTTCCATCGCCGGTCGCGCCGGCGGCCCCGCCTGCTCCACCCGCATCACTGCCGCTCGAGCCGCAACCGGCGGCTCCGGTCAACGCCAGGCATGACGCCGCCAGCCAAACGAGGGGACTCGATGAAAAAACAGCAGTTCGCATCGGCAGCTCCCCAACATAGGCCCGGATTGACCGGTTTTGATCTCTTCAAAAGACGAGGGAAGATTCCGCGGCTCCACGGACGAATTGGATTTTCCCGTCGGAGCCGGTAAAAAGGTGTCCGATGGCGAGCGGCACCTACGCGCTGAGCGATCCCTACGCGATCCTGGGGGTCGCGCGATCGGCGACGCGCTCCGAGATCCGCACCGCCTATCGCGGCCTGGTCGAGCGCTATCACCCCGACCGCTACCACGGTAATCCGCTGGCGAACCTGGCCAATGAACGAATGGTGGCGATCAACCAGGCGTACGACGTGCTGTCCGATCCGGCGCGTCGCGCCGTGTTCGATCAACGCGGTCGGCGCACGCAGCGAGCCGCGCCGGAACCGGCGCCGCGCCTGACGCGCTCGCCAAGTGGGGACTCGCGATTCTCTTCCTGCCGCTGTTGCTTCGCGGCGGCACCGGCATCCTGCGCGCGCTCGCCGGCCTGATGCGCACCCTGTTCGGCGAGATCGGATCGTTCCGCGGTGCGCCCGTGGCGTTGGTGCTGGCCATCGCAGCCGTGGCCTTTCTCGCGCGCGCTCTCTGGAAGCGAGCGCGCCAGCGCCGCTCGTGAGGTAACCTTCCGGGCGAGGCGGTGGGGCGATGAAAGGTCTCTCGAGGAGAATCGGCTGGCGGATCTCATCCCTGGTGCTGGCTGCGTCGCTGGCGATCGGATGCAGCTCGCAGCAGCCGTCGGATTCCGCGAGCGGTGGCTCGAGCGGCAACGCGACCGGCGGAGCCGATGGGACGGCCGGCGCCGCGGGCGACGCGGGGGAGATATGCGGCATCCTCGCTTACCAGGTGCCGATTCAGACCGGAAGCGCGGCGTGCACCATCCTCGTCGCCCTCCCCACCTCGGCGCCGGGTCCCGACAACGTCCGTGTCCAGGATCAATCGATGGCCACGATCCCTTACGCCAGCACTGCAACCGATAGTGGATGGAGGTACGGCGATCCCCAGGCGCCAATCGTCTTGGTCGGTAGCTACTGCGTCGACGCGATGGCCGGAAAGATCACCGCCCTGACGATCCTGGTCAGCTGCTTGGGCCACCCGGTCCCGTAGAACGCGCGCAGATGTCGCGATAGCGCCGCACGGTCTCGGCGAGGCCGAGCTCCAGCGCGTCGGCGATCAGCGCGTGGCCGATCGACACCTCGTCGACGGGATGCACCTCGGCCAGGAACGGCCCGAGGTTGTCGAGGTTGAGATCGTGACCGGCGTTGACGCCGAGGCCGGCAGCGTGCGCCGCCGCCGCAGCCGCCGCGTAGCGCGCGACGGTGGGGCCGGCACGTCCTTCGAGCGAAAGCGATGCCGTAGGGCTCGGTGTAGAGCTCGACGCGATCGGTGCCGAGCTTCTTCGCCAGCGGCATCAGCTCGGGCAGCGGATCGACGAACAGGCTCACGCGGCAGCCGAGCGCGCGCAGCCGGCGGATCGCGCCCTCGAGCGCGGCCAGCTCGTCGCCGCCGATCTCCGTCAGGTTCCAGCCGTGGTTGCTGGTGAACGCCTCGCGCGCGTCGGGGACCAGCGTCGCCTGCGTCGGCCGCGTGCGCTCGCAGTGCTCGATCAGGCCGTGGAAGGGGTTGCCTTCGATGTTGTACTCGGCGCCGGGCACGCGCGCGACCACCGCCGCGATCAATGCGACGTCGTCGGAGCGGATGTGCCGCTGGTCGGGCCGCGGGTGCACGGTGATGCCGTGCGCACCGGCGTCGAGCGCGATGGCCGACAGGCGCGCGACGTCGGGGATGCCGTTTTCGCGCGTGTTTCGAAGGGTGGCGATCTTGTTGACGTTGACGGAGAGCTGGGTCACGGCTTCGGCTCCATCATACCCAAACTCGCGCGCGGTCCGCCGGGTCGTCGGCGGCGATCGGGAAGGCGCTACTTCTCGACGAAAGCGCGCTCGATCACGTAGTGGCCGCGGCCGTCGCTGCTGCCCTCTTCGAAGCCGCGGCTCTCGAGGATGGTGACCAGGTCGGCGAGCAGGCTCGGCCCGCCGCAGATCATCACGCGATCGTGGGCCGGATCGAACGCCGGCAAGCCGAGATCCGCGGGCAGCTTGCCGGTCTCGAGCAGCGTGGTGAGCCGGCCCTGGTTGCGGAACGGCTCGCGCGTCACCGTCGGGTAGTAGAGCAGCTGGTGCTGCGCCTGCTCGCCGACCAGCTCGTGCTGCGCGATCTCGCGCTCGATGTAGTCGCGGTAGCCGAGGTCGCTGACCAGCCGCACCGAGTGCGCGACGATCACCTGCTCGTAGCGCTCATAGGTCTCGGGGTCGCGGATCAGGCTCATGAACGGCGCAAGGCCGGTGCCGCTGGCCAGCAGGTAGAGCCGCTTGCCGGGCAGCAGGTGATCGAGCAACAACGTCCCGGTCGGCCTTGCGGCCGATCAGGATCGGATCGCCGGGCTGGATGTGGCGCAGCCGCGACGTCAGCGGTCCGTCGGGCACCTTGATGCTGTAGAACTCGAGATGCTCGTCGTAGTTGGCGCTGGCGAAGCTGAACGCGCGCAGCAGCGGCCGGCCCTCGACCTCGAGGCCGATCATCACGAAGTGGCCGTTGCGAAAGCGCAGCGAGGGGCTGCGCGTGGTCGTGAAGCTGAAGAGCGAATCGTTCCAGTGGTGCACGCTGAGGACGCGTTCCTGATTGACCTGACTCATTGTGTCTTCTCTGCCTTGCTCTGCCGCGATGAAGCGCGACCCATGAAATCTACCGTCCGTTGACTCATCGGTAAAACCGGTTATTCATGTATGCTTATTCGGTTCAGCCGATATGCGCTACACCCTGCGCCAGCTCGAGGTCTTCCTGGCCGTCGCCCGCCTGGGCAGCGTGAGCCGCGCCGCGCGCGAGCTGGCGATGTCGCAGTCGGCCGCCAGCGGCTCGCTGGCCGACCTCGAGCGCCAGTTCGACGTGCGCCTGTTCGACCGCGCCGGCAAGCGGCTGCAGCTCAGCGATCTCGGCGGCTCGCTGCGCGCGCGGGCGCAGGCCGTGCTCGACCAGGCGCGCGATCTCGAACGCGGGCTCGAGGGCCAGAAGGAAGCGGCGCGGCTGCGCGTCGGCGCGACGCTGACCATCGGGAACTACCTGGCCGCGCGGCCTGATGGCGCGCTTCATGCGCCAGTATCCCGGCGCCGAGGTCACGCTGGCCGTCGGCAACACCGAGGAGATCGCGCGCCAGGTCGGCAACTTCGAGATCGACGTCGGCCTGATCGAAGGCGAGGTCGCCGAGCCGGAGCTGGAAGTCACGCCCTGGCGCGACGACGAGCTGGTGGTGTTCTGCGCGCCCGACCACCCGTTCGCGCGCAAGCGCGCTGCTCAGCGATCGCGATCTGCGCACCGCCGCCTGGATCGTGCGCGAGCACGGCTCGGGCACGCGGCAGGCGTTCGACCGCGCGATGCGCGGTCTCCTGCCGGAGCTGCGCATCGCGCTCACGCTGCAGCACACCGAGGCGATCAAGCGCGCGGTCGCGGCGCGCCTGGGCGTCGGCTGCGTCTCGCGCATCGCGCTCGACGACGCCTTCAGCCGCGGCAGCCTCAAGGCCTGCCGCGTCCCCCACCGTGATTTTCGCCGGCAGTTCTTCTTCCTGCTGCACCGGCGCAAGTTCCGCAGCGCCGGCATCGCGCGCTGGATCGAGCTCTGCCGCGCGGAGCCCCAGCCGCGCTGAGCGCGCCGGTCAGCGCGCGGCCGCTTCGCCGATCGCCAGCGGGCGCGCGGGCGCGCGGGTCGGCGGCAACTCGTCGTCGTCGATGCGAGCCACCGCTTCGGGAAAGGTGACCGTACCAGACAGACCGAACCGCAGCGGGATCTCGAGGACGCGGGGCAAGGGATCCGAGTCGAGCTGCGTGCTCACGTAGAGCGCGCCCTGCACCTGGCGCACGCCGGTGACCGGCTCGGCGAGCACCGCGCCCGGCGGCAGCGGCACGCGCACCACGACGGGCACGCGGCGGCCGAGATCATGGTGCAGGCTGATCTGCAGCGGCGCAGTCGCGCCGGCGCGGGGCGCGCGCGGGACCTGGACGTCGAGGTGCAGGGGGCCGTTCGCGGCTTCGGTCGTGCGCGAGAAAGGCCGCAGCGCCGCGCGTTCGATGCGGGCGATGAGCCCCGGCGGCGACGACTCGATCCGCACCGCGGCGGCGGTCGGCGACAGCGCGACCGAGAGCGGCGCCGCCGCGCCGAGGGTCAGCCGGTGACGCGGTCCGACGCTGCCATCGCGCGCGACTTCGCTCCAATCGACGGTCGCGGCCGGCATCGCCGCCGCCGTCGCGCCGGAAGTGGCGAGCAGCGCCGGCACCACCATGCGCGTCGCCTGGATCGACCCGTAGCCGCCGCTGGCGTCGCGATCGAGCAGCAGGCGCGTCCAGAGACGCCCCGCCGCGCCCTCGATCGCGGTCGCGCTGGCGGAACCGGCCGCGCCGCCGCCCAGGTTGCGCGCCCGCACCATCGCCGCGACCACGATCGAGCGCCACGCGCGGTCGCCGGCGTAACCGCCCGGCAAGGCCAGCGTCCCGTCGGGCCCCAACGGCGCTGCGGCGCGCAGCCGATCGGCCAGCGCACCCGCGACGATCGCGTAGCCGGGCCGATCGACGACCGCGAGCACCGCGCGCGCGAGCTGCAGCGGATCACTGGTGCCGGCCAGCTGTTGCAGCGTCGACGCGATGAAGCCTGCCCAGCACGCCGGCTCGGCGCCACGCTCGGCCCGCGGCGCACCGTCGAGCCACTCCAGGCTCGCCGATAGCGACGGCGAGCGAGGTGGGCAATCGCCGCTTGCCTGGCCGCCGTGCTCGCCGGGCGCGTCGTCGCCCGGAGACGGCGGCAGCGCGACCGCTTTCCAGAGCCGCGCGCGCGTGAGCGACGGCGCGTCGGGGTCGTTCTTGCGGGACACGCCCAGCCGAACGGCGACCTGGGCGGCGATGGCCCGCGCGCGCACCGCCAGAGGATCGCTCTCGCCGCCGCGCACAATTGCCCAGGTCCGGATGCGGCCGCAGATCTCCAGCGCATCGGCGAGCGGACGCGCGCCGTGCAGGCGCTCTGGCTGCACCGACTCGAGCACCGCCGCCAGCGCCGCCGTCGGGCTGCGCTCCAGCACGAGGCGGCCCGGCTCGATCGGCGCCGCGCCTTCTGCGGCGCCGCCGGGCAGCGCCAGCGTCGCCGATTGATCGACCCAGGCGGCGTCGGCGATCACCGAGCGCTCGCCCGCCGGGCGGATCGCCCACTCGTGGTGAACCGCATCCGGCGCGACGCCGGGCGCGGACGCGCTCACGTCCAGGACACCGGATCCCGCGGCACCCGCGCTCACGAGCACCGCCAGGGCTTGCGTGGCGCCCGCCGGCAGCGCGACCGTGCGCGAGGCCGCCGCCCGATCGACCAGCGCCGCCGCGCCCGACGCGGCCACGCGCAACGAAACCGCGAGCGCGCGCTCGGTGCGGTTGCGCAGCTCGATCGCAACGCCGACGCGGTCGCCGGCGATCCAGGCCGCGCCGGTGCGCACCGCAACCGAGAGCGGCAGCGCCACCGGCACGTCGAGGCTGGCGACCGCGGGCGAGCCGTGGTCGGGGACGCCGACCAGCACGATCTGCCAGGTGGTCTCGCCGTCGGGCAGCGGCACGGTGAGCCGCGCGTGGCCGTGCTCGTCGGTGCGCACCGGCGGCAACCAGTTCGCGGGGCCGATCTCGATCCCGAAGGAGGTGCGGCGGCGTCCGCTGCCGCCGAGCCCACCCGCACCGTCGCCGTAGCCACTGCCCGTCGTGCCCAGGTTCCCCGACCCCTCGCTACCGCCGAGCTCGGTGCCGGTCAGCTCCTCCAGCGTCTCCTTCCACGCGGCGATCGTGTCGTCACCGACCTGCATGTCCCAGCGCGCGTCGACCAGACGATCCTCCTCGACCGCCTTCGCATAGGGCGTCTTCGAGGCGAGCACGCGCTGGAACGGATCGCGCACGTCGTCGGCGGTGCCGACGCGGCCGTCGGGCCCGGCCGAGATCAGGCGGTACCCGGGCACCACCGACAGGAACGGCACGCGCGGACCGCCTGCGCGCACGAACACCAGGTTGTGCGCCCAGGGATCGAGCAGGTCGGACACCTCGAGCGTCTCCTTGCGCACCAGGCGGCGCAGCAGGGCGTTTGGATCGCGCAGCATCGGCTCGTCGGCGCCGAGCCTCTGTTCGTGGACGTACTCGCGGATCGCCGACAGCACGCGGAACAGCTTGAGCCGCGTCACCCGCCGCGCGACGTTGTCGAAGTTGACTTGCCGGTCGACGGCCATCAGGTCGGCGAGGCGCCAGGGCTCGCCGCCGGGTGTGGTCGGATCATCGGACATCGCCTCGGTGGTCAGCGTCATCATCTCCGGGTTGAGCGCGTAGTGCCCGGGCGCGCCGATGCGCACGTCGCGCAGCCGCTCCGCATCGCCGCTCGCTTCGAAAACGCCGCCCTCGAGCGAGCGCACGATCGCGCTGAACGCCTTGTCGACCTCCACGCCAACCGAGGCCACCGGATCGAGGGTGGCGCCAAGAAGCTCCGGTGTCGAACGCGCGAGCGCCGCCCAGCGCTCGGTCTCGAAGCGTGGGTCGCCCTCGAGGAAACCGTCGACGTCCGCGTCGGCGACACCGAACCCGGCGACCAGTCCGCGTCGCGTATCGAGCGAGAGCAGCCGGCCGACCTGGCCGCCGCCCTGCGCGTCGACGACCACGGCACCGATCGATCCGCTGAGCGGGTGGCCCGCGCCCGCGTCGAGCTCTGCTTCGATCTCGACGGTGCCGCTGCGAGCCGGCGCGCCCGCGGCCCGCGCCGCTCGCAGGCGCGGGAGCACAGCCGGCAGCACCAGGAGGTTGCTCGCGAGCAGGCGTCGGGCCTTCCTTCTCGGTGCCGACGAGCGGGCGGTTCGATTCCGCGCCGTTGATCGACCAGAGGCCGGATGCTCCATCCGGCGCGCGCACGGTCGCGCTGGCCGCCGATCGTTCCAGCCAGCCACTGGCCGACCAGCGAGCGATCCGGTGCGGTCAACACCGCGCTCGCGGCCGGCGCGCCCGCCTTCGGCCTCACGCCGCCGGCGGCGTCGCCGACGAGATGGAGCGCGACCTCCGTGCCGGCGCGCGCGAGAGGCCGCACCGGCCGGATCGCCGCGGTCGCGTCGCGGTCGACCTTGACGCATAGATCGAACGGCGCGGGATGCGCGCCGAACGCGGACAGGCTCGCCAGCGGCCGCAGGTGCACGGTCGCGGCCACATCGCCGGCGCAGCGGTTTCGAGCCGTCCCGGTACCGTCGCGCCGATCTCGCGCGGCACGCGCCAGAGGGTCTCGCCCCAGCCGCGCTCGTTGGTGCGCACGCGCGCCGACAGGCCGTGTCCCTCGAGCGCGAGCTCGACGGCCAGCCCGGCGCCGGCGAAGGTTGCGTGCACGAACAGGCGCTGCGGCTGTCCGGGCAGGAGCGCCCCGAACTCCGGGATCAGCTCCAGCTTCGGGCGCGGCGTCTCCAGCGCCAGAGTGTCGGTCTCGGACAGCGCGTGGCCCTGCACGTTCGCCCGCACGACGACCGTGAGCGTGCTGCCGCGCCGCGGGATAGTCGAGGGAGTGTCGACGTCGATCGCGGCAACACCGTCGGCGCCGGTCACCGCCGCGGTCGACGCGCGCTCCCAGGCGGCGTCGTCCGTCGGCGCCGCCGTGCCGCGCGGGCCGACCCAGTAGCGAAACGGCAACCTCGCCAGCGGCTCGCGCGTCCCGTCGCGCCCCTCGACGCGAAAGGTGGCCCGCGTGCCCGGCCGCGCCGACGGATCCTTCCAGTGCACCGCGAGCGACGGAAGGCCCGGGGTCTCCTCGCGCACGTGCAGCGACCGCACGGCCGACACGTCGTCGTCGGTGCCCGACGCGGTGCGAGCGGTCAGCGTCCAGCCGGCGTCGGGATCCTCGGTGAACGGTACCGGAACCTGCGTCGCGATCATGCCGGCCTGGTCAGTGGTCAAGCGGCGCGAGAAGCGCGCGACGTTCCGCCCGTTCAGCTCCAGATCGACCGGCACCGCCGCCGACGCCTGGCCGGACGCGGCGTCACGGACGAACACCCAGGCCGACAGCGTGCCGCCGGGAACCACCGCCTCATCGCTCACGCGCAGGTCGATGGCGCGCGCCGGCAGCCGCTCGATCGGCAGCTCGCGCGTGCGCTGGTGCTCGCCGAAGCGCACCGACAGCAGCAACTTCAGTTGCCCCGTCCCGTGCGGCACGTCCAGATCCAGGTGCGCGCGCCCGTCGGCATCGGACTTCGCCGACACGACCGGCGGCGCCGACGCTACCTTCTTGCCCAGCGACTCGGGATCCCAGGTCGCCTCGATCGTCGCGCCCGCGAGCGGCGCCGGCGTCGAGACCTGGGCGAACCCGAAGACGCGCACCTGCACCGGCAACCGCCCACCCGCGGCGATCTTGTCGGGCGCGTGCACGAACAGGTCCAGACCACGCGCGCCGGGATCGGAGCGCGCGGGGGCCGCCAAAGCGTGCGGAGAGACGCGACAGCGTGAGACCGACCACCACCAGGACCTGTGACGTCATGCGCGCGGGGGCCTCCGACGAAGAGACAACGCTCGGACGCCGAGGTTCCCGATTCAGCGTCGAGACGATGGGCCGTCACCGGACTGATGCTGGCGCAACGCCGATCCGGGTGACAGGATGCCGCCGGTTCCCAACCACGGAGGCCCGACGATGAAGACCAGCGACGAGAAAGTGAACGACCTGATCCTGACCGGCAAGGCGATGGACGCCTTCGAGCAGTTCTACGCCGACAACATCGAGATGTGCGAGAACTTCGACGAGCCCTGTGTGGGCAAGGACGCGAACCGCAAGCGCGAGCTGGAGTTCTTCGGCAAGGTCGGCGAGTTCCACGGCGCCGAGCTGCTGTCGCAGTCGTACGACGACAAGAACCACGTCGGCCACTCGGAGTGGGTGTGGGACCTGACGTTCAAGGGCGGCCCGCGCGTGCAGATGAAGCAGGTCGCCGTGCGCCGCTGGAAGAACGGCAAGGTCGTTCACGAGCGCTTCTACTACAAGCCGCAGATGTAACCGCCGGATCCCCTATGATGGGGCGCGATGTGGATCGCGCCCCTCTGGATTGCAGCGCTGTCGTCTACGGTTGCGCCGACGCCCACGGTCGCGGCGACGCCCGCGACCGCGACGCGGCCGGCGGCGACCGCGCTCGATTTCGCCGCCAGCCGCGACGGCGCCAGCTTGAACGGCCGCTGGCACACCATCGTCGATCCCTACGAGAACGGCTTTTACGACTACCGCCAGCAGCCGCGCCCCCACGGCTACTTCGACGACGCGCCGCCGGCGAACAAATCGGACCTGGTCGAGTACGACTTCGCGCGCTCGCCGGAGCTGGACGTGCCCGGCGACTGGAACACCCAGCGCCCCGAGCTCCTCTACTACGAGGGGACGATCTGGTACGAGCGCCGCTTCGACTGGACGCCGAAGGCCGCGGCCGGCGCCGGGCGCGTGTTCCTGCAATTCGGCGCAGCGGCGCAACGGGCGATCGTGTGGCTCAACGGCCAGCGGCTCGGCGAGCACGAAGGCGGCTTCACGCCGTTCGCGTTCGAGGTGACCGGCCGCCTGCGCGCGCGCGGCAACTCGCTGGTGATCAAGGTCGACAACACCCGCCGGGTCGACGGCGATCCCGACCGTGAACACCGACTGGTGGAACTATGGCGGGCTCACGCGCGACGTGCGGCTCATCGAGACGCCGCCGGTCTTCGTTCGCACCGCGCGCGTGCAGCTGGATCCACACGACGCCGGGCGCGTCACCGCCACGGTGGAGCTGGACGGCGCGGTCGGGCCGCGCGAGGTGACCGTCGAGATCCCCGAGGTGGGCATACGCGCGGCGGGAGCCGCCGACAGCACCGGGCACGCGAAGCTCTGGTTTGCTGCGCACCTCTCGCTCTGGTCGCCGGAGTCGCCCAAGCTCTACGACGTCGTGATCAGCACCGGCGGCGATCGCGTGCACGACAGCGTCGGCTTTCGCACGATCGCAGTGCGCGGCGCCGACCTGTTGCTGAACGGCGCACCGATCTTCCTGCGCGGCGTGGCCCTGCACGAGGAGGCGCTGGGCCGCGGCGGGCGCGCCACCACGCGCGCCGACGCCGAGGCGCTGCTGGGCCTGGCGCGCGAGCTCGGCTGCAACTTCGTGCGACTGGCGCACTACCCGCACAACGACGAGATGACGCGCGCCGCGGACCGGCTCGGGCTGCTGGTCTGGTCGGAGATCCCGGTCTACTGGACGATTGCCTGGACCAACTCCGGCACGCTCGCCAATGCGCGCCAGCAACTGGCGGAGATGATCGCACGCGACGAGAACCGCGCGTCGGTGATCCTCTGGTCGGTCGCCAACGAGACGCCGATCAGCGAGGCGCGCACCCGCTTCCTGCGCCGCCTCGTCGACGACGCGCACGCCGCGGATCCGACGCGCCTGGTGACCGCGGCGCTCGAGCACCACTACGCCTCTGGCGACGGCGGCGGCGCGGGCGCAGCCACCGTGATCGTCGACGATCCGCTGGGCGCGGCGCTCGACGTCATCGGTCTCAACGAATACGTCGGCTGGTATGACGGCCTGCCGGAGAAATGTGACCGCCTGACCTGGCGGTCGGCATACGAGAAGCCGCTGGTGATGAGCGAGCTCGGCGCCGACGCCAAGGCCGGCCTGCACGGCGACGAGCTGACCCGGTTCACCGAGGAGTACCAGGCGAGCTTCTATCGCCACCAGCTGGCGATGCTGCAGTCGATCGCGACGCTGCGCGGGATGTCGCCCTGGATCCTCGTGGACTTTCGCTCGCCGCGCCGCCCGCTGCCCGGGGTGCAGGACGGCTGGAACCGCAAGGGGCTCTGCGCCAACGACGGCACCAAGAAGCAGGCGTTCTGGATCGTACGCGACGCGTACCGGGCGCGAGCGGCGGCGGCTAGCGGCGGGCGGTGACGGTGCCCTGGTGATGCGAGGCGCGGCGCGAGCGAACACGCGCCGGCTTCGAAGCGTGCTTCGGCGTCTCGGCGGCGACCACCGCCGCGTTGGCGCTGCCCTGGGTCCCCGCGGCGGCTGCGATCTGCGCCACCGGCGGCCGCGGCGCGGGCCGCTCGACGATGCGCGGTCGCGGCTTGATCGTGGGCTCGGGCGCGGCGGCAATTGCGCTCTCGCTAGCGGCGCTGTCGGCGGCCGGCTTCGAGCGCGAGCCCGACATCACGCCGACCGCGCCCAGCACCAGAACGAGCGCGGCGCCGAGGAAGATCATCTGCGTCTTCCGCGTCGGCATGGCCGAAGTGGGGAACGAAGCAAACGCCATCGGCGTCGCCGGCCCCGACGCGGTCATCGCCATGGCCCCGCCGCGCGGCGGGGTCGCGCGCGACTTGCGCATCAGCGCCCGCAGCGACGGATCCTTGTTCCGTCCCATCAACGCGTCGGCCTTGGACTTGAGGTAGCGCGCCGCGCCGGCCAGGCGCAGCGCCTTCATCTTCGCGGTCGTCGTGTGCCGCGGCTGCAGCCAGGGCCCGCGCTCGTCGATGGGCGACAACGGCGGCGCCACCGGCTCCATATCGCCTGCCGCGGGCGACCAGATCACCGTCGCGCCGTCGTCCCAGACCGCGCCCGGGTCCGAAACCTCGCGCAGGGCCGCAACGAAATCTTCGATGCGGCCGTAGCGCTCTTCCGGCGAGGTCGACAGTGCGCGCCGCAGCACCTGGTCGAGACCGCTCGAGACCCCCATCACCAGCTCGCTCACCGCCGGCGGCATCGGCCGCGCCCAGCCCTTGTCGTCGGGCTCGCCAACCGTGGTGACTTCGCCGATCTCCTCGGGGTAGGCCGGACAGCCGGCCAGCATCTCGTAGGCGATCGTCGCCAGCGAGAACTGATTCGCCGCATCGCTCGCGCTGTGGCCGATGGGCGCGCTCAGGTCCTCGGGGGCGACGTAGCTGGCGCGTGGGCCACCCGGCCGCACCGGCAGCTCGTCGGAGCTGCGAATGCCGAGCACGCGCGTGCGCGTCGCGCCCGGGCTGCCCGGGACCAGCTCCTCCATCACGAGGACCGCGCGCGGCTCAAGGCTGTCGATCAG
Source organism: uncultured Pseudomonadota bacterium (assembly GCA_963711305.1). Lineage (GTDB taxonomy): Bacteria > Myxococcota_A > Polyangia > Fen-1088 > Fen-1088 > DASRQZ01. The sequence goes on along the minus strand of CAVQDT010000008.1, from coordinate 254,490 downwards.
GCCGCCCTCGGCCTTGAGGCTCTTCATCGCTTCGGCGATCTGCGCCACCAGGTCGACTGTGCGAGCCAGCGGCAGCAGGCCTTCCTCGGCTATCAGATCCTCGAACGAGCGAATTCTCTTCTCGTCGGTCACCGGGACCTCATCGGTTACAGGTGTAGACAATAACACTATCTAGGCCCACAAATCACGCACGTCGGCCGTACGGGCCAGGCCGCGTCATTGATTGGCGGCAACGCCGGAATTACTGCGCCGCCGCGAGCGCCGCGGCCAGACGGCCATTTGACGCAATCATGGTGGCCATTTATGGACCTTGCGCGATACCGCGCGGCGAGCGCCGCGCATGACGCTCACGTGCACCATCCGCCATCGACGTCGATGACCTGACCGGTCATGTAGCGTGCGCCGTCGCCGAGCAAAAACACCACGAGCGGCGCGACATCTTCGGGTGTTCCGACCCGACCCAGCGGGACGCGCGCGGCATAATCGGCGAACACCGCCTCGCCCAGCTCCTCGGTCATGTCGGTGCGGACCAGGCCGGGCGAGACACCGTTGATGCGAATGCCGGCCGGCCCCAGCTCGCGCGCGAGCGCGCGCACCGCCGCCTCGAGACCGCCCTTGGCGACGGCGTAGCCGACGTTACCCGGCACCGTGCGCCGCGCGAGCGTCGAAGACAGCATCACCACCGAAGAGCCGGCCGCAAGTTGCCCCGCCGCCAGCAGCGCGCGCAGCAGGCGCAGCGGCGCCTCGAGATCGCTGAAGATCTGCGCCGCGAGCGGATCGACGCCACCCGGCGACGGCAAGCGGGCGAAAGGCGCGCGCTGGATGATGCCCGCGGAGAGCACCACCCCGTCGAACGAGTCCGCCGACGCGAGCACGTTCGTGATGCCGGCATCGGTGTCGAGATCAGCGGTCACCCACGTGGCCACGGCCGCGCGGCCTCGGCCGGCGGAGTGCTTCCGCGCGTCACGCCGACGATCGCGTGGCCCGCGCTACCGAGAGCGGCGGCTATCCCCGCGCCGATGCCGCGCGATGCGCCGGTCAGCAGGATCCGCATGCAGCCTTCGCTGTCACTGGACGATCAGACGCCCCTGGGGATCGCGCGGCGCCCAGATGTGCTCGGGCGTGATCTCGGCGGGCGCGCCGCTCACCTCGACCTCGTCCTCGGGGATGAAGCGCGGCCGATCGACACACAGGACGGTCTGGTAGTCGCTGGTCGGGTTCTCGTAGAAATGCGCGGCGCCCCGCGGCCAGTGAAAGGCGGTCCCGGGAAATACTTGCCGCCCCTGGCAACGAATCCCCCGCGTCAGAACGAGCTCGTGCTCTTCCATTTCGCGGTGCACGTGCAGCGGGATCTGCCGGCCCGGCGCCACGTTCAGGCGGTAGATGCCCGCATTCGCCGCCTCGTGGATCACATCGACGGTGCCAAAGCCTTTTTCCTCGACGCGCAGAGGCCGCGGCGAGGCCACGCGCTTGATCGACAGCGACGCGGTCGTCGGCGACGGCAGCGCGTTCGGCTTGTGAATCTCCACGGCGATGCGACGGATGGCCGCCCGCCGCTCGCCGGGAGCGGGCGGCGCGAGCAGATACGACGCCACCGCGTCGGCCGCGGTCTCGAGCAACCGGAAGCGGCACGCGGCGAGCAGGAAGCTCACCTGTCCGGTGATCGCCAGGTAGTCGATGCTCTCCTCGAGCGACTCGATCACGCCGCGCGCGCTTGGGCTCAGCCCCAGGCGCAGCGTCACCGACACCGGCTGCACACGCGTGTCTTCTTCGGCGAAGATGCCGATGACACAATTGACGCGCAGATCGCGGATCGTGATCCAGTCGAGCGACTCCATCGACGCCGTCAATATATAGCGAAGGCGATCGGGGCCCGCCATCGCAATGCGCGAGGCCCCCAGACCACGGGCGTCGATCATAGGCGCGATCGCGCCATGAACGCAACGCGCGAATGGCCCCGCTCTCGATGCACCGTCTTGGCACCGACTTCGCACCGTCTTGGATTCGCTCGCGCCTGCTTGATTCGCTGGCGCCGGCGGGTTAATCCTCGGTCGATCGAACCTCCGGAGTTTCATCATCAATAGCTCGGTCGCGATAGACGGCCCCAACGTGTCGGGCCAAAGCTCGATCGTCATACGCGCCCTCCGCCACGTTTTCCCCGGTGACGTCGTCGCACTCGACGGCATCGAGCTGGAGATTGCCGCGGGCGCCTTCGTCGCCCTGCTGGGGCCGTCGGGGTGCGGAAAATCGACGCTGCTGCGTTTGATAGCGGGCCTCGATACCCCGACCAGCGGTGAGGTCACCGTGCTCGGACGCCCCTCGCCTGCAGGCCGACCAATGAGCGCCGGCAACGGGCCCGGCGCTCGCGACCCGCGCGGCGAGCTCGCGTTCGTCTTTCAGGATGCGCACCTCTTGCCCTGGCGCACCGTGCTCGACAACGTCGCGCTGCCGCTCGAGCTGAGTGGCGTCAGCCACGCGCGAAGCCCGCGAGCGAGCGCGCGGACCGCTCGGCGACGTCGAGCTCGGCGACGCGCTCGCGCGTTACCCAGACCAGCTGTCGGGAGGAATGCGGATGCGCGTCTCGATCGCGCGCGCGCTGGTCACCGAGCCGCGCCTGCTACTTCTCGACGAGCCCTTCGCCGCGCTCGACGAGCTCACGCGCCAGCGCCTGGACGAACGCCTGCGCGGGCTGTGGGCGAGGAAGCGCATGACCGTCGTCTTCGTGACCCACTCCCTGGCGGAGGCGGTCTTCCTGGCCCAGCGCGCCCTGGTGATGTCGAAGCGCCCGGGCCGCATCGTGCTCGACCACGCGATCGCCCTGCCCCCCGAGCGCGGCGGCGCCATGCGAACGTCACTGCCCTTCGTCGAGAACACGTCGATCCTCTACCAAGCTCTGGAGGCGCATGGCGCTCTCGACGAAGCGGGGGGCTGACGTCGTGCTGCCGCCGTTGCTCACACTGTTGGTGGTGAGCGTCGCCTGGGAGGCGGCGGTGCGCCTGCTGGCGATACCGGCGTTTCTGGTTCCGCGGCCGACCGCGGTGCTCGCCGCCGGCTGGAACGAACGGATATTGCTGGCCAGCGCACTCCGCACCACGGCCGCCGGCGCGCTGTCCGGCTTCGCGCTGAGCCTGATCTTCGGCACCGTCGCGGGGTTGTTCCTGTCGCTGTCGCGCACGCTCGAACGCGCGCTCTATCCCTACGCGCTGTTCTTGCAGACCGTGCCCATCGTCGCCGTCGCGCCGCTGCTGGTGCTCTGGTTCGGTCCGGGGCTACGCGCGGTGTCGGTCTCCGCGTTCATCGTCTCGGTGTTCCCGATCATCGCCAACACACTGGCCGGCCTGCGCGGGGTCGATGCGAGGCTGACCGATCTGTTCCGCCTGTACGGCGCCGACACCGCCGACCGTCTGATCAAGCTGGGGCTGCCATCGGCCGTGCCGAGCATGGCCACCGGATGGCGCGTCGCCTCGGGCCTGGCGGTGATCGGCGCACTGGTCGGCGAATTCGTCGCTGGATTCTCCGAGGGCAGCGCCGGGCTGGGCATCACCGTGCTGGCCGCCTACCGGCAACTTCGAACCGATCTCCTGTTCGCCACGGTGATTCTGGCCGCGCTGCTGGGGCTGTCGTTGTTCGCCGCAGTGAGCGCGGCCTCCAATCGTCTGTTGCGGCGGCTGCGGGCGCGTATTTGAATGGCCGCCGGAAGGGGAGCCGCGTGACAAATACATTTCGTTCGGCCGTTCGTTGGCGGCGGTGGTCGCTGGTGGTCCTGACGCTGGCGTCGACCGTCGCGTGCCAGAAGAAGACTGACCCCGGCGCCGGGAGCGGCGCCGCCACGCCCATCACGCTGGCGCTGAACTGGCTGCCAGAGCCCGAGTTCGGCGGCTTCTACGCCGCGCGCGAGGACGGCGCGTACAAGCGCGCCGGCCTGGACGTCAAGATCCAGGGCGGCGGCGCCGGCGTTCCGGTGGTGCAGATGGTCGCGACCGGCCGCGCCGACTTCGGCACGGTCACCGCCGACGAGCTCGTGCTGGCGCGCGCCCGCGGCGGCGACGTGGTCGCTGTGTTCGCGACGTACCAGATCGCGCCGCACGGGATCATGGTGCACGCGTCGCGCGGCCTGAAGAAGATCGAGGACGCGTTCGAGTCGGGCACGCTGGCGCTCGAGACCGGTTTGCCGTACATCGCGTTCCTGCGCCAGAAGCTCCACTGGGGCGCCGCCAAGATCGTCGCCTACGACGGCGGCATCGCGCACTTCCTGACCGACCCGATGTTCGGCCAGCAGTGCTACGTCACGTCCGAGCCGATCCTCGCGCGGCAGAAAGGGAGCGATCCACAGATCTTCCTGATCGCCGACGCGGGCTTCAACCCCTACACCACCATCGTCATCACGCGCGGCGAGCTGCTGAAGAGCAAACCTCAGCTGGTGAAGGCGTTCGTGAACGCGACCGCCTTCGGGTGGCGTGACTACCTCGACAACCCGGGACCGACCAACCAGGTCCTCGGCACGCTCAACCACGCGATGGACGCGCCGACGCTGGCTGCGGCGGCAGCGGCGCAGAAGCCGCTCATCGAGACCACCGAGACCAAGAAGCTGGGCCTCGGCACGATGACGCTCGCGCGCTGGCAGACGCTGGTCGAGCAGCTCGTGTCGCTGAAGATGATCGATCACCCGGTCGACGCCGCCTCCCTCTTCGTCGCGCCGAGCACGACCGCGTCGGCGAGCAACGCCCCGTACTAGCGGACCCTGTCGAGCGCCTCGCGCACGCAGCGGGCGAGGTCCTCGGGCAGGTACGGCTTGGCCAGGTTGGCGCGAAGGATCCGCAACGACGTCGCGTCGACCACGAAGGCCAGGTCGGTGCCCAGCGCCATGACGGCCTCACCGACGACTCGCAACAGATCCGGATCCTGCGCCACGCCTCCCTCCGTTGAGTGATGAAACGGACACCCGACTCCCGGAACTGCGATTGGAGCCGTTCACAGCTTCCGCCGCGGGCGCCGGTTCCGTCAAGTGGCCTGGCTCGTGATTGGGCGCGCCGCGCCAGCCCGCGCCCGATTCGCTGGCGTCGCTTTTCGACGGGAAAACCCGTCTTGTTCTCCGCGCCGCTCGCTCCATTTTCGACGAAGGAGGCGGCGAACATGGCGGGGAAACCAACGAACGGCGGGCGTGCGCGCAGGCGAGCTGAACCAGGACGGGCGGGCGTAATCGCCGCGGCGGGCGTGCTGTTCGCGGCCGCCACAGGGTGCACCCAGCACGCCGCCGACGGCACGCCGGATCCCGACCTGGTGCCGGAGTGGAGCGCGCTCAGCGCCACACTGCTGGTGCCGCGAGGGTCGGCCTGGCGCTACCTGGACGACGGCAGCGACCAGGGCACCGCATGGCGCGCGACCGCGTTCGCCGACACCGCCTGGAAGATGGGCGCGGCGCAGCTCGGGTACGGCGACGGCGACGAGGCGACGGTGATTGGATACGGAGGAAACCCGAACGCCAAGTTCATCACCACCTACTTCCGCAAGAGCTTCGTGGTGACTCAGCCGCAACAATACACACAACTGACGCTGAATCTGATCCGCGACGACGGAGCGGTCGTCTACCTGAACGGCATCGAGATCTACCGCAGCAACATGCCGGCGGGCGCGATCGGCTCGAAGACGCTGGCCAGCATCAACACGCCCGACGAAAGCACTTGGCTTCAAAGCACGATCAACGCGGTAGCGAGTCCCGGGTTGATCCTGCAGGGCACGAACGTGCTGGCCGTCGAGGTGCACCAGTATTCGCAATGGAGCTCGGACGTCAGCTTCGACGCCGAGCTCTCGGGCGTGCCGACGATCCCGACGACGACGACGCCCCCGCCGCCCCCGCCGCCGCCTCCGCCGCCCGCAACGTCGGGCCGCCCACACGTCGACTCGTGGATGGCGAACTACGGGCCGTGGAACGCGACCTCGATCGCGCTCGCGCAGAAGCACCAGCTGGTCGTCGCCCACCCGCGCGGCGGCGCGCTCACGCGCGCGCTGGTGGCGCAGATGCAGCAGGGAGTGAATCCGTCCGATCCCAGCGACGACGTCAAGGTGCTGTGCTACGTGTCGATCGGCGAGGACCTGCGCACCGGCTCCGTGAGCGACGCGCAGGCGCGCGTCGACCCGCGCTTCGCCGGCGACCGCACCGGGCCGCGCGTCGACCCGCGCGGGCCAAACGCCGACGGCAGGGCGCTGGGCGGCATCGACCCGCGCGGCGCGGCCTCGAACGGCGGTTCGGGGTTCGCGTCATACTACCTGGACGACGACTCGGTCGACTGCCACAGCATCGGTGACGGATTCCCCGATCGCAGCGCCAACGCGGGCGCGTTCTTCGTCAACGCCGGCGATCCCAACTGGTATCCGGTGATCGACGCGATGACCATCGACAGCAGCGACGGTGTCTCCGGCTTCCGCGAGGTGCTGACGACCAGCTACGGCCGCGGGCTCGGCTGCGACGGCGTCTTCCTCGACACGCTGGATACTGCGGCGCCCAACGGCTACACCAGCTGCGGCAGCGCCAACCCGAGCAAGTTCGAGTGGACCGCGCCGGGCTTCTCCAACTTCGTGCGCCGGTTGCGCGCGGCCTATCCCGGCAAGCTGATCCTGCAGAACCGCGGCCTCTTCTTCCTCGATCCGCGCCACCCGCAGTATCAGTTCACCACGCGCGGCGCGATCGACTACGTGCTGTTCGAGAGCTATCGCCTCGACTCGAGCGCGGCCTATCTCTTCAACCCGTACTTCTATCCCGACAATCGCTTCAACGTCGCTCCCAAGCTGGTTGCCGAAGCGGATCGCGGGGACGGCTTCCAGGTGCTGTCGCTGGGATACGCCGAGGGGCCGGCCGGTCAGATGTCGCACGACACGTTGCTGGGCACCTCGGCGGTCGGCTTCGCCGACTTGATGGAGGACATCCGCGTCACGCAGGAGCTGGTCGGCTTTCGCCACTACCTGACCAGCTCCAGCATCGCGCTCGTGAACAGTTTCGTGCGCGACCACGAGGTGCTGACGGACACCCTGCCGCCGGTCTGGACCAGCACGTTCAACGACCACCTCAACGGCGGTTACCCGAACCCGCCCAGCGAGGCGACGGCGCGGCCGGGCGTGCGCGCGGTCGCCGCCGGGTCGCGGACGCTGACCGCAATGTGGGACGTTGCCATCGACAAGTACCCGGTGCACTACGCGATCTACTACAAGGCCGGGGCGTTCGACTTCGCCGGCGATCCCAACTTGAGCACCGCGACGCGCGTCGAGGTCGCGCCGCAGATGCCGGGCAACTATCCCGGTTTTGGCGGGGCGTCGATCTACGCCAACCAGGCGACCATCGGCGGGCTCACGCCCGGCCAGAGCTATTCGATCGTCGTGCGCGCGTTCGACCAGTCGCCGGCGCGCAACGAGGAGAAGAACCAGGTCGTGATGACCGGCGTGCCGGCGCCGTAGCCGTGCGGGTCAGGGTTGATCGATGCGGAGCTCGTCGAACGTGACCGTGACCGTGTTGCTCGCCTGGCCGTAGAACGTCGCGCTGCCCGCGCTGCCGTCGGCGCCGCCATCGGCGGTGGCGTCGACGGTGAGCTTCCAGACGTAGCGCGTGCCGTTCTTGATGAGCCCCCCCGCCGGATTGACGGCGCCGTGGACGTCGACCGCGACGATGTTCAACGTCTGATCGTTGTTGCCGTTGGTCAGCGCCCAGTAGGTCCACTGTCCCCACTTGATGACCGGGCAGGTGTCGACCAGCGTGAAGACGCTGGGGCCGTAGACGCAGCTCGCGTACCAGCCATCGCCGACCATCGGCGCGAGCTCGATCGCCGCTTCGCTGGCCTCCGGTGACGGCGGCGGCTCCTCGTCGAGATCGAGCCAGGAGAGCGTGACCACGCCGCCCTGACCGAAGTAGCTCACGGTCATTGCCGCCCGATCGACGGTTGCCTGCCAGAGATAGCGCGTGCCGCTGCGCTCGAGGCCCGCCGACTTGAGATTGCCCGCGGCATCGACGCCGACGATCAGGAACGCGCTGCGGTTGTCGGTGTTGCTCAGCGCCCAGTAGGTCCATTGCCGCCACTGGATGACCCAGCAGGTGCTGGTCCCGGTGTTGTCGCCGTCCGAGACGACGCAGCTGGCGTGCCATGCGCCGATCGTCGGCGCCGCCGCGAGCGGAACCTGTGCTGCAATGGGCGTCGCCGGACCGGCGTCGGTGAGAGCGCCGTCGACGACCGGTGTGTCGAGCCCAGGTGCGTCCATCGCCCCGTCGGCGCCGCCGTCGGCGTGGGCATCGGCGTCGGCGATCCGATCGTTGCCGCGGTCCCCTGGCGCATCACCACCGGTGTCGAGGCCACTCGGACGATCGGCCGCTGCGCCAGCATCCCCCGCATCGGCGACCAGCTTGTCACCGCCTCCCCCGCCGCTCGAGGAGCAGGCCGCGATCAGCACCGCCAGTCCGAGACAAGCACCGAGCTCGGTCTTCATCTCTCTCGACTTTAAGCGGTTTGCGATCCACGGTCCATGCCGCGGGCCGACAAACGCAGCGATCTCGCGCGGCTGCGCTTTCGGGAACAGAAGAATCCCCAGTCGATCGTTGTATCAGTGGGGCCGATCCAAACTCACAACAGGAGGCTTTCACATGTTCAGGCCGCACTGGTTCCAGTCCGGGTTCGCCGTCGTCCTCTTGGGCGCTCTTTCACTCTCGCAAGCCGGTTGCGGCGAGCCCGAGCCGGCGGCCTCATCCAGCGACGACGTGGTCCAGAAGGTCAACGAAGGAAGCCTCACGCTCGCGCAAGGCCAGTCGTTCTGCCGCTGCCAGCTGCAGGTGGTGCGCATCGGCGGCACCGTCTTTCATTTCGGATTCGACCTGTCGCAGAGCCCGCCCGCGTTCTTCCCCTTCCAGTCGACGGTCCCCGGCACGCTGGTCTCGATCGCCGAGCTGCCGATCACGCGCCAGCTGAACGTGCGCAGCGATGCCAACGGCAAGTGGTCGGCGAGCGTGGTCAAGATCAAGGGCGTGCCCCTGCACCTCTCGTTCGTCTACGAGAACGCCGGCTTCGTGACCACCAAATCGCAGGTGTTCGACATCGGCGACGGCGGCATTAGCGACCTGTCGGTGCAGTTCCCGACGCAGGCCTATTTCACGCTGGCCAAGGCCCAGATCGAGCAGCAGATCGGCGGGCTCATCGGCGCGCCCTATACGCTGAACAACATCCTGGTGACCACCGTCGGCAAGGCGTGGGCGTCGATGTTCAATCCCATGCTGCCGCACGGCGACCCGGGAGCGCAGGTCACGGTCAGCCCGGCGATCCAGTTCCCCGCCTCGGTGGGGCCGATCTACTTCAACGAGTCGGTCGCGCCCGACCCGACGATCAACGCGACCTCGGTCGACGGCGGCGTGCTGTTCGGCAACCTGGCCAGCGGCCGCTACTCGTTCACCGCGGTCAAGGCGCCGTTCACCTATTCGACGGTGAATTTCGTGATCCAGGACGGCATCGGCCTCTACATCGCGTCGCCCCCGCACGGAATCCAGAGCAGCAACGATTCGCTGGCGGGACAGCCCTAGAAAAAGGAGGGTCAGACCCAGGCGGTGATCGCGGCCAGGATCCCGCACGCGAGCGCGATCAACAGCGAATCGCGGCGGATGCCGGCGGCGACGCGGCGGCTGGCGGCCACGTCGTCGTCGGGGGCCGGCGTGCGGCTGAAGTCCTCGTGCTCGAAGGTGCCCTCGGCCGCGCGCGCGATGCAGGTGTTGCGGCGAACCTGAAGGAGCGACACCGCCGCCAGGCCCGCGGGTACGAAGACCAGCGCGCGCAGGTACCAGGCGCTGCCACGCGCGATGAAGAGCGCCAGCAGCGCCAGCGACACCACTGTCGCGATGTAACCGATCCGCAGCCTGCGGCGGCGGCCGGCGCCGGAGATGTTGGGGCGGCAGGCCGCGTAGGCCGCGGCCTGATCAGAAGGATGAGATTGGGCGCCGGTGTCCATGCCTGGGGATCTATGACGCGCGCGGCGCGCGCGCAAGCCCGCCGCCGGCGCGCTCTCGCGAGTCTGGAAGGAACTGAGCGCCGGGACGCCGGGACGCCAGGGGGCCGGATCCGTTACGTCTTGGCGACGCACCGGTGTATCCTCGGGCGGTCGTGTTGCAGCGTCGTGGAGGGATCGGGCTCGCCAGCTTCGTCGCGGTCCTGGGCGCGGTCGGCACGGGCGTGGTCGGCTGTGGTGGACCACTGGACAGCCCCGAGCCGCGCCCCAAGAGCCATCCGGACGCGGGCACCGGCGGAAAGCGAGTGGTCGACGCGGGGTCGGGCATCGGAGGTTCCCCCGGCTTCGACGCCGCCCCCGACGTTCAGTGGCCGGTGATTCTGGGCTGCGTCTCGGGCCAGCCGCCCTCGCCCCTGTTCAGCCCCAACTTCACCGGGTCGATCGCAGTCGGCTGCACGTCCAGCACCATCCAGCTCGGGCTCCTCTCGGATGCCGCCCGGCAGGGAATGGTCTACAGCACCAGACTGGATCCACTGATCGACGGCGCCGCCCTTCTCTCACCGACGAACACCCTGTGCGGCTATGCCAACGCGCCGATCTCTCTCGTCATCCGGGGCTCCGCCTTCCGGCCGGGAGAGACATACGCCACGTCCCTGTCGATCACCCCAGTTGGACCACCACCCCAGAAGAGCGCGGTGTTCGGGCTGACCGTCAATGCCGTCCCGATCGACTTCAGCGTCGGCCCAGCCACGATCGACTTCGGTACCGTCACCGTCGGACAATACTTGCAACAGTCGATAACGGTGACCAATGCCCTCGACGGCGTGCCGTTCGACAGTTTGTACGCGACACCAACGGCGCAGGGCCCGTTCATTCTCTATGCGCTCTCCACGCCGTTCGCGGGCTCGGTGCGGCCGGGCGAAGCGCGGCAGATGTTCCAGGCGACGTTCAACCCGCAAACGACCGGTACCTTCGACGCCACGTTCCTGGTGAGCGCGTTCCAGCCCGGCGTCCTCGTCGATCCGTCGTGCGGCGTCATCCGCAGCATCACCATGCACGCCCAGGTGACCGGCGCCAACCCGCCCGTCCCGTGACCGGCCCGGCGGCGCTGGTCTGCAGCGCCGAGTCGGTGAACGCCGACGGGAAGATCCAGCTCGCGACGAAGAAGGTTTCGCTGGGGCGGTGACGGTCGGACTCAGGAAAAGCTCCGTTTCCGCCGATATGTGAGCGACAGGCCCCTGCCCTGACCTACACGCGTGCCGACCATGCCGCTCCTGACTCCGCGATCGCGTTTGTTGCTGGGGCTCATCCTCCCGGTGGCGTGTGCGCATGCGGCCGCCAGCGTGGGGCCGGCCCCGCCGTCGGCGGCAAGCGCGGTGCTGGGCGCAGCCATGCCGGCCTTCAAGCGGCCGAGCGTTCAGGGTCCGCTCTTCGACAGCGCGACCGCCGCGGGCCGGGTGCTGGTGGTCGATTTCTTCGCAGGCTATTGCCTCCCCTGCCAGCGCGCGCTGCCGGCGGTCGAGCGGCTGGCGCGCGAGCGGCGCGACGTGGTGTTCGTCGGCGTCTCGCTGGATGACGACGCCGGTCTGGCGATGCGACAGGTGTTGCGCCACCGGCTCACGTTCCCAGTGGTGCACGACACCGGCAACGTGCTGGCGGGGCGATTTCGAGTGACCGATCTGCCGGCGACCTTCGTGATCGACTCCGCCGGCCGCGTCGCCTGGGTCTCGGGCCCGGAGCAATCGGATGGAGCGCTGGACCGCGCCGTGGCGGCGGCGGCGGCCAGGCTATGAGCGAAGGAGAGGAACGATGACGAGAGGCGCGCGGTGGCTAGCGGTGTCGGCAGCGCTGGTGGCAGCGCCGCCGGGATGCCAGACCGGGTTTGGCGGCGCGAGCGGATATGCGGGCGCGCGCGACGTGTTGCCGCGCCCTCCGACGGAGCTGGGTCGCTGTCGCGTGGCCGCCAGCCAGCAGAGCCCGCTCGTGACCGAGTGGCCAGCCTCGGAGAAGGCGAATCTCGAGAACCTGTCGCACGCGGGCGCCGTCGCGGTGGCGTACTCCGGGTGCAGCATGCGCCTGCTGCCTGATTGCCACGTCCGCGGCGGCTACCGGTGGATGCGCACCACGCCCGCCACCGACTCCCTGGAGATCAACGACACCGACGACCTGTACGCCAAGCTGCCGCTCGGCGCCGCGTCCCTGGAGGGAGAGCTCAAGCGGACCGGCAAGCTCACCGTCAAGACGGTGATCGCCGGCCAGCTGCAACTCGACGGCGCCAGCGTCAGCGACGTCCCTGGCGACGGTGCTTGCGCGCAGGCCACGCACATCATGACCGCGCTCTCGATTGGCGCCTTCGCGCTGACCGCCGACGGCGGGCGCACGCGCGAGCTGGGCGCGAGCGTCTCGCTGGGCGAGGCCAAGATCCAGAGCGATCGCGCGGCGTCGCTGCTGCGCTCGGCCGGCGACTTCGATAGCTGCAACAGCAGCACCGCCGAGACTCCGAACGGCAACTGTGCCTCGCCCGTGCAGGTGTTCCTGGCCCCGCTGCCGGGTCGCGCCGCCGACGAGGGCCCGCCGGGAACGGTCAAGGTCGACTTCGTCTCGGGCAATCCGGCCGCGCGCTGGGACGTCTACGCGGACGACCAGGTCATCTGCACCACCCCGTGCGCGCGCTTCGTCCATCCCGCCCACCCGCTCATGCTGCGCGCGCGCGATGACGCCTGGATGAGAGTCCCCGACAAAGTTCACGTTGCCAACCTGCTGGACGCGGGCGCCGGTGCACATCTGCAGCTGCGCGCGCAGCCCACGTCGCAGGGAGAGCTGGTGGCGGGCATCACCTTCACGGCATTCTCGGGCATGGCGGTGCTCACCGGCGTCACGCTGAGCTCGCTGGGGTGCCTGGCCGGAAAATCCGACGGCATGTGCACGGGGGGCCTGATCTCGCTGGGCGTCGGTGGGCTCGCGCTGGCGGGCAGCATCTGGATGATCCTCGACGCGCAGCCGCGCGCCGACGTCCTGCCCGAGGACGGCGGCATGATGCTGGCGCGCCTGCGGCCGCCGCGTCTGGTGCTGGGGCCGGGCGTGATCGCCGGGACGTTCTAGTCACCGCGTGTGCAGCGCCAGCAACGCAAGCTCGCCCGGGCTGACGCCGAGCAGCTCGCGCCCGCGCACGCGAAACGTCGGCGCGGGTCTCCTGGTGATCTGTCGTCGGCCCCGTAGCTAGCGAATTCGATCGGGATGCCCAATTTGGTCCGGTAGAAAGCTTGCTGCCATCGCCTGGCTTGTTCAGCGGACGAAAGCTCCTGCGGCGAGAAGTCACGCTTGGCCACCTCGCCAAGCGCGCTGCCGAACGTGTCTGGGGCCGCGCGTGATCGCCGGGACGTTCTAGTCACCGCGTGTGCGGCGCCCTTGTCCCGCCCGGGACCAACACTACTTTGGTGGTGCGCAAGGAGGGACCGATGCCTGCACGAAAGGGTTCGAAGCGACGCTATGGAGCGGCTGCCAAGAAGACTGTCTCGAGCGCAATGAGGCGCGCTAAGGTCCCTTCTGCGAGCACTCCGCTACCAGCACGGTGACGTTGTCCGGCCCTCCCGCGCCCAACGCCTCTTTGATCAAGCCTTGCGCTGCAGCGGTGAGGTCGGGGGCGGTCGCAACGATCCCGGCGATCCGTTCGTCGCTGACGGAGCCATGCAATCCGTCCGAGCAGAGGATCAAGCGGTCACCCGCTTGGATTTCGAGCTCCATGATGACCGGCTCGACGGGCGTTTTTCCACCCAGCGCCTGCAGGAGCACGTTGCGATACGGAGAACGGCGCGCCTGCTCGCTGTCGAGAAGACCCATGTCCTGCAACTGGGACGCGAGGGACTGATCGCGGGTCAGCGCGCGTAGCTGCCCGGCGCGAAGAAGGTAGGCGCGCGAATCGCCCACCTGACCAATCACCAGGCGCGTCGGCAGAACGATGGCGGCCGTGCAGGTGGTGCCCATGCCCTGCTCCGCCGGGTTGGAGCTGGCCTCGGCCAGCACCGCCTGATTCGCATCCAGCACGGCGTGCTTCATTGACTCGACCGGATGTTGCTTCACGGTCGGCCCTTCACTGACGAGGACCTCCTTGATGGCGTTCGCCGCGACCCGCGACGCGATCTCGCCGGCAGCGTGTCCACCCATACCGTCGCAGACCAGCAGCAGCACACCGCTCGACGACACGGACAGATCCGTGCCAATGCAGGGACTGCTCAGCTGGCCCGAGGTCAGGTCAGCGATCATGAACGTGTCTTCGTTCTTCGGCCGCACGAGACCAATGTCGGTGGCGCCACAAACGGTCACCCTCGGTGCGCGCCCCTTGTCCCTCGACGATGCCGCTTGCGAGCTCACAGACGTCCTGTCCATCGCTCGAACCTAGTCCGTGATTTTCCTTAGGGAAGGCCCGATCCGCTCGAGAGGACTCACCAGGCCCCTCGAGCACGCGCTCTTACCTGATCGTCATGGAAGATCCCGACACGACCGCCCCGCCCAAGCCGGTCCTCCACTGGATGGCGTGGAACATTCCAGGCGATGTCACCTCGCTGCACGAAGGCTTGCAGCTGGTCGGAACCTTCAAGCGCCCGGAACGCCCGTCGAGGCCGTGAGCGGCTGCCGCCCCTGATGGGGCCACGACTGCTGCGAGCTTATCCGCTGCCGCCCATTGCGGCGACCGCCTTCGCGTGCCACTTGGGCAGGTCATGGAGAAGCCCGGTCTTGCTGAGAAAGGGGGCGTCCACGTCTCCAGCCGCCAGCGGATCGCGCCCGCCGAAGGCTGCTGCGACAGCACCGTCGGCGAGGTGAACCGCCGCCAGAATGTCCAGGTTGCCTTCGGTGACCGAGCTCGGAATGTCGTGAAACGCCACCGTCTCGGCGAGGATGAACGGCAAGCCCCAGACGCCGAGCAGGTAGGCGCCGACGACCCCGTGGGTGACGCCGAGCTCGCGCATCTCTGCGATGCGGATCGGTTCGCCGCTCGCGTGCGCGGCTCGCCACACATCGCCGTAGCGCTTGGTCGGGTCCCGCGCCAACACGATATGGCCGACGTCGTGCACGATGCCGGCGGCGAACGCGGCGTCCGCCAGCTTCGGGTCGCGCACGATCTGGCGCGCCAGCGTCGCGGTCAGCAATGCCTCGTCGCGCATGCGCATGGGTGACAAGCCCTCGATCGCGGGGAAGTTGGCCGAGTCGAACAGGTGAACGGCCACGAGCAGCCCCTTGACGTTCTCGATGCCGAGGTAGGTCACGGCGCGCGCGATCGACTCGGTCCTCTGCGGCATTCCGAAGTAGGCGGAGTTCACCAGCTGCAACACCTTGACGCTCATCGCCGGATCGCGTTCGACGATCTTGGCGATATCGCCGATGGCAACCTCGGGATCCTCGGTGGCGCGGGCCAGTTCCAGGTAGGTGTCGGGCAGCGAGGGCAGCTGATGGAGCGCGCCGACGACCCGACGAATCCCTTCGTCGAGCATGAGCGCCTGGAACCGGCAGGTCCTTTCGATGACGATCCGCACGGTGTTTGCGTCCGTCGGCTTCGACATGAATTGATGCGCCACCGAGACAACGCGCGCGATGGCTTCGCGCTCGGCGTGACCCGACAGCACGATGCGCGCCGTCTCCGGGTACAGATCGCGCACACGGCCCAGCAGCTCGGCGCCGTCCATGACCGGCATGCGCATGTCCGAGACGATCACGTCCACTGGCGCGCGGGCGAGCTCCTCGAGGGCTGCCTTGCCACTGGTCGCGAACAGCATCTCCCACACGTTGCGCTGTTTGCGCATCTGATTGCGCAGCCCTTCGAGCACGTTGGGCTCGTCGTCCACGAACAGGATTCGCCGCTTCCCCGCCGCCGCGTCCGTCATTTTTCGATGCCTCCCTCAGGCCTCCGCGGACCGCTCGAGCGTATGGCGTTCGAGGTCGGTGTCCTCGTAGGTCTTGTCGACGCTCTCGATGAACTTTCGCCACCCCTCCAGAGTGGGGACGGTATCCAAGGTCGCTCCCGCTTTGCGCAGCTGCCGAACGACGTGCCTATGTGGTCCTCCCTGACCCAATCACCGCTCCTCTCTGTTGGTCAGCGTCATGGTCTGGGCTTCCTCAGGCAGGAACTGGGACAGCGGCGCCGGGCGCCCGTACCAGAACCCCTGTGCCAGCTCGCAACCCGCCCCGTACAGCCACGCTGCCTGCTCGCGGGTCTCCACGCCTTCGGCGATCAGCTCGAGACCCAGGCTATGCCCGAGATGAATGATCGAGCGCACCAGTTCGCCGCCCTTGACGTGCGTACCGGCTCCGATGCTGCGAACGAAGCTTTGATCGATCTTGATCGCATCCATAGGCAGCTGCTGCAAATATGACAGCGACGAATAGCCAGTACCGAAATCGTCGATGGCCAGGCGCACGCCCAGCGCGCGCAGCGCCGACAGCTCCGCGGCCATGCGTGACGTCTCGCGCATGAGCACGCTCTCGGTCAGCTCGAGCTCCAGCTGGCCCGGACCGAGCTCGCAGGAGCGCATGGCGCGCCCGACCCTGTCGATGAGATCTCCGCGGAGAAACTGCGCCGCGGATACGTTGATCGCAACACGAACGTTGGTGTGACCGTGGCGCTGGAGGGTCTGCGCGTGGCGGCAGGCCTCCTCGATCACCCAGTGTCCAAGCGGGACGATGAGCCCGGTCTCCTCGGCGCAACGGATGAACCGGAGCGGCGAGATCATGCCGAGCCGCGGATGCGACCAGCGGCAAAGCGCCTCGTAGCCCACCACGCGGCCGCTCGTCAGGTTCACCTGGGGCTGCAGATGCAAGGAAAGCTCGTTGCGTGCCAGCGCGCTTCGCAACGCCGACTCCAGGTCCAGCCGATCCGATGCCTCGACCTGAAGGTTGGGCGTGAAAGTCTCGACGCGCTCCTTGCCGAGTTGCTTCGCTCGCGACATCGCCATGTCGGCGCTGCGCAACAATGTAGCGACGTCGGAGCCGTCGTCGGGAAAATGGCTCACGCCAAAGCTCGCGTGCAGATGAACTTCGGTCTCTCCGAGCGGGTGCGGCTCCTTCAGCTGCTCGCACAGGCGGGCCGCGATCTCGCGCGCTTCGACCCCGTCGGGTAGATCGCGCAACAAGAGCACGAACTCGTCTCCAGCGACGCGCGCCAGCAGATCACCCTGCCGCGTGAGGCAGGACAGGCGCGTGGCGAAGCGGCGCAGCAGGTGATCCCCAGCCGCGTGCCCCAGAGCATCGTTGATCCTCTTGAAGTCGTCGAGGTCGATGACCACCAGCGCCATGCGCGACGCTCGCCGACGCGCGTCGGCGAGCAGGAGACGCAGGTGCTCCTCGAACAGCCGGCGATTGGGCAGACCGGTCAGCTCGTCGTGCTGCGCCTGATACGCCAGACGCAAGCACAGATCGTGGCGCGCCATGGCCAGTCCGGCGATCTGCGCTGTCGACTCCAGCGCCAGCCGCAAGCGCGCGCATTCGTCAGCGGAGGCGCCGCCGCCGCTGGGTTGCATGAGGCAGCCCAGCACCGAGCCAGCCGCCCGGCCGGGGTCGAGCACGATCGGAATGTTGACGAGAGGACCGCCTCCAACCGGCGACGCCAGAGGGACCTGGGAGCCGAGCTCGATGTGGATCCACGCGCCGGGAAATCGGTCCTCGAGCGCGTTCGTCAGCAGCGCGAGCACGATCTCGACGTCGGCGCCGCCAGCGACACGCTCGAGAATCGCGGTTCGCTCGCGCTCGAACTGATCCTGACGATCCTGATCGTCCGCGCGGTACGAGACTTCGACCGAGATCCAGAAGCAACCGGCTGCGCCCCGCCCGGTAGATCCGTCCGCGCGGTGGGGGACCACGACGATCTCGCGGAGATGTTTTCCGCCGTTCGCCTTCAGCACCTCGTCCTGGTGCCTGACCAGGTAGCCGGCCAGCGCCCGTTCGACGAGCGGGAGGACGGCCGCGCGATCTTCGGCGTTCAGGACCTCGGAGATCGGCGAGCCGAGAACCTGGTCGCCCGAACGACCACACCAGTCGAGAAACGCTCGGTTTGCCAGGCGACATCGCCCATCGGAGCCGATGTAGGCGATCCGCTGAGGCATGCCGTGGTACAGATCCGGAAAGGAGATGGTGTCGGCGGGGGTCGTTGACAGTATGCGATCGGGGGACGAGAGATCTTGATCCATTGAGTGACTCGGCTGATCGCAGCAGCAAGAGTCAAACCATCCGAGCGCCGGCGATTGAATCACTACCTCGCACGCGCGTTGCGCAGTTATTGCGCGCGTTGCAGTTCACCTCGCAATGATTGCGCGCGCGGCACCGCGCGGTCACTGCGAGGAGCTATGGTGGAAGCGCCCGAGGTCTGGCGCCCCTGCCATAGCTCAGCACGTCGGGGCCAACGTCTCGCGAACGAATTGCTTCAAGCGCTTGACCGTGATTGGCTTGGTGAGAACCCTGATGGCGACCGTTGCCAGGAACGGCCGGCAATCGCTTGTTCGACCCATCCCTCTGGGTCAACCGTTGAAGACGTGAGGCAAGAAGCTCGCCTCGATTCCCATGCCAGTGTCACTGACTCGGAGGTGCGCCAATCCACCGACACTCTCGAGTGACACGCCCGGGCGATTGAACCCGTAGAAAGGAGGATTGCGCTATCGCCCATCAGGGTCCATGGTCCCAACCATGGGCGACAAATCTCCGAAGTCGATGCGCAAGCAAGCTGATCAGAAACAGGCCAGGAACAACGAGGACAATAGAAAGAAGCAGGCTGCAGCCGTCGCCAAGCAGGTGCCCGGGAAGAAGAAATAGCTACGCCGCCTCCGGCCTGATTGAGTGACCCGGCCGTCATGAATCGGGTCGGGGCAGTAGGAATGCCGAGGCCCTACGTCTCGGCGTCGCCTCATGCTGGCCAAATAGCTCGATGGATCGCGGGGGCGCATTGAATCCGTCGTGCTAGAAGATCTTGATGCGGCAGCTGGCGGTCTGGATCGATCACGATGAGGCGAAGGTGTTTCACGTCGCGGCGGAGACGTTCGACGAGAAGAGTGTTCTCTCGCCGAATCACCATGTTCATCGCCATCCCAAGGACCAGGAGACCAGGACCCACAACCATCCGGACGACGAGCCCCGGTTCTTCCACCAGGTCGTGGGCGTGCTCGCGGGCGCCGACCAGATTCTGCTGCTCGGGCCCTCCGTGACCAAGCTTCACTTCCTGCGATACGTGCAGAAGCACGACCCGGCGCTCGAGCCCCGCATCATCGGCATCGAGACGGCCGATCATCCGACTGATCGCCAGCTGGTCGCGCATGTCCGGCAGTATTTCCACGACCCGCTCCCCCGCCGCGGCACCACCCCGTAGCGACGGTCTGAGCGGCGGCGCCATGTTCGGGTGGTTCAAGCGCCGGCGCCGCGATGCCATCCGACGCCGCCCGTTTCCAGACGCGTGGCCCGCGATCATCGAAAAGAACGTCCCCTACGCGGCAGCCCTACCGCCGGCCGACCGCGCGGAGCTCCGCGGGCATATCCAGGTGTTCCTCGCCGAGAAGCGTTTCGAGGGGTGTGACGGCCTGACGATCACCGACGAGGTTCGGGTCACGATCGCCGCACAAGCCTGCGTCTTGCTCCTCCACCGCGAGACCGACTACTACCCGCGCCTCATGTCGATCCTCGTGTATCCGTCGGCCTATCTGGCGCCGGGCGGCCGCGGCACGCGGGACGGTATACCTGACGACGCGCCGCAGGCTCGACTGGGTGAATCCTGGACGCGCGACGTAGTGGTCCTTGCATGGGACAGCGTGGTCGCCGGCGCCTCCGACATTCACGACGGGCAGAACGTGGTGTTGCACGAGTTCGCGCACCAGTTGGACCAGGAGGACGGAGCCGGCGACGGCGCGCCGGTCCTGCCCCGGCGATCGATGTACGTCGCCTGGGCGCGAGTGCTTGGCCACGACTTCGATCAACTCGTGCGCGATACCGAGCGGCATCACCGCACCGTCATCGATCGCTACGGCGCCACCAATCCGGCCGAGTTCTTTGCGGTGGCGACCGAGACTTTTTTCGAGAAGCCGCGCCAACTCCGGTCAAAACATCCCGAGCTCTATCTTCAACTGAAGGATTTCTACGCCCAGGATCCGGCGGCGTCGGCCGTCTTCTGAAGAAGGAGCGGCAGCACGAGGACTCACTTGCGTCGCCTGCGCCGCCACAGCGCCCACACCAGCAGGGCCACGCCCAGCAGGGCGACGACTAGCCCCGCCGGCGTTCCGCGCAGCTCGCCGAGCGCGCCGAACAGATCGGCGCCCAGGCCAGCGAGCGCACGCACCAGTCCCGCGCCGCTCCTCACCAGCAGGGGCAACCCCAGGATCAGCAGCAGCGGGCCCCACTTCAGCATCGGGTTCATCCCCGGACGCCGTGGCGGTCCGGACGGGCCCGGGTCGGGCCGGTTTCGGTCGAAGGCCTCTCGCCGGGCGGGATCCGACAGCAGCTCGTAGGCCTGATTGATCTCCGCCATTCGCTCGCTCGCGAGATCCTCGAGGGGATTGCCCTGATGCCGATCGGGGTGATAGCGGGCGACCAGCGTGCGATAGGCCGCGCGGATCTGGGCGGCGCCGGCGGAGCGCTCGATCCCAAGCACCGCGTAGGGATCGGACCTGGCGCCGACCGGCGGCATCAGCGCGCGGAGGCTTTCTGCGGCCCGGGTGCGGTCACCGCCTTGGATGATTGCAGATAGCGAAAGACGTCGGCGTCGGTCGACAGGATCAACCAGCTGTCCTTGTCGATGGTGGCCCGGTAGGTTTCCATGGTGCGCAGGAATCGGTAGAGCTCGCGGTCGCGGTTGTTGGCGTCGGCGTAGA
Source organism: uncultured Pseudomonadota bacterium (assembly GCA_963711305.1). Taxonomy (GTDB): domain Bacteria; phylum Myxococcota_A; class Polyangia; order Fen-1088; family Fen-1088; genus DASRQZ01. The sequence continues at coordinate 233,683 of CAVQDT010000008.1, read as the reverse complement.
TCGCCACGGCCTCGGCGTCTCCGCGACCCATGATCTCCTGGGTCTTGCGGTAAGCCTCCGACTCGATCACCTTCAGCTCGCGCTCTTTCTTGCCGCGGATCTCGGCGCTCTTGCCCTGGCCCTCGGAGCGGTGACGGTCGGCGATCCGCTTGCGCTCGGAGATCATGCGATCGAACACCTTGGTCTGCACGCTCTCGACGTAGTTCACGCGCTGCACCTGCAAGTCGACCAGCTCGATCCCGTAGTCGGGCATGACCAGCGACGCGCGCTCGAGGATCAGCCGCGTGATCTTGTCGCGCCCGAACTCGACCGCGCGCATGGCCTCCGTCTCCATGACGTCCTCGACCTCTTCGGCCTTCTCGAAGGAACGGTTGCTGCTGCGCACGACTTCGATCAGGTTGTGGCTGGCGATGACGTTGCGGGTCTCGCCGTCGATGATGTCGTCGAGACGCGATTGCGCGCCGCGCTCGTCGCGCAATCGCTGGAAGAACAGCAACGGATCGGCGATGCGCCAGCGCGCGTAGGTGTCGACCCAGATGTACTTCTTGTCTCGCGTCGGTACCTGGTTGGCGTTGCCGTCCCACTCCAGCCAGCGCTTGTCGAACACGTTCACCTCCTGGGCGAACGGTATCTTCATGTGTAGCCCCGGCTGGGTCACCGAGCGTCCAATCGGCTGGCCGAACTGCGTGATCACCACCTGCTCGGTCTCCGACACGGTGTAAAACGCCGACCAGAGCGTGATCAGCCCCAGCATCACAACGCCCGCGACGATCCACCGCGACCGCGTCATGGCTTGACCTCCGCCTTGACGTCCGGACTGCCGCCGCCGAGTGGGAACAGGGGCAGGATCCCTTTGGCCTTGTCGTCGAAGATCAGCTTCTTGCCGGCGGCGGGCAGCACCGCCGTCAGCGTCTCGAGGTAGATCCGGGTTCGGGTCACTTCGGGCGCCTTGCGGTACTCCTGTTCGAGCGCGATGAAGCGCTGCGCGTCGCCCTTGGCGCGGTTGACACGGTCGACGGCATACCCCTCCGCGCCCTGGATCTTCTGCTCGGCAAGACCACGCGCGCGCGGGATCTCCTGGTTGTACTCGGCCCACGCTTCGTTGATAGCGCGCTCGCGTTCCTGGATCGCCTGGTTGACCGCGTTGAACGACGGCTTGACCGGCTCGGGCGGATCCACGTCTTGCAACACCAGCTGCTGAACGGCGATGCCGTTGTCGTAGAGCTTGCACAGGTTCGACAGCAGCTCCTTGGCCTTGAGCGCGATCGACTCGCGTCCCACCGTCAGCAGCTCGGTCACGCTGTGGTCGCCCACGACGGTGCGCATCGACGCCTCCGCCATCAGACGGAACGTCGGTTCGACGTCGCGCAGCTTGAACAGATACTTGTACGGGTCGGCGATCTTGTACTGCACGATCCACTCGACCGTCGCGACGTTGAGATCGCCGGTCAGCATCAGCGATTCGGCGATGGTCTTTTCGTCCTTGTGGAACGTGCTCTGGATGTCGGCGCGCTCGGTGCGAAAGCCGAACTCCTGCTTCAGCTGACGCTGGACCGGGACCTTCATCACCTGCTCGACCCCGAAGGGGATCTTGCTGTGCGGCCCCGGCCCGGTGGTGCGCACGTAGCGCCCGAATCGGGTCACCAGGCCGACCTCGTCGGGCTCGACCTGGTAGTAGGACCCGGCGATCACCACCAGAGCAAGGACCACGCCCCCTATCCACAGCAAGAGCCGTCGAGAGCTCCGCAGTCGCTCCCACAGACGGCGCGTGATCCGCTCAAAATCCTCGGGACCGAACTGGTAGCCACCGACACTCATCGACCCCTTCTACAGACTCCCCCCGTAAAAGCCAGCTGCCTGGCGGCCGCACCGGGCTACCGCCGGCCAATGGGAGTCGATTCGGGACCCCGGTTCGACACAGCTGGAGCCTTGGCGATGGATCGAATCCGAGGATCTCCAGACTGCGATTGCGTCGCTGGATCCCCTATTCCGGGAGCCGCTTCGTCTGCGATGGCAGGAGCGAATGAGCTACGCCCAGATCGTAGATCGTTTGAAGATAACCCCTGCTACGGTGGGCGCGCGCATCTTTCGCGGTCGGCGTCGCCTTCGGCAAATACTCTACGATCGCCTCCCCTCTGCGGTGCGCGCCGAGCTCGCCACCGGCAGGCGTCGGTGACGACGCGCGTTCGGCTGTTGCCTTCGGGGCCGCGCGCGCGAATCCGCCGTATTCGATATCGTTTTGACCATTCCGCTGCCTCCAAGGCACACCCTTGCTGTCGTGATTGTAACTTTCGGCGCCCGCTGTGCCTGCCCCCCCTCTAGTCGACGACAGCAGCCATAGCGTACTCTCCGGCCGCTTACGGCCAGGAGGCGAGGATGGACACGCGGTTCTTGAGCCCTGATTCCCCGGGGCTAATTGGTGGGCAGTTTCAGATTCAACGGAAGCTTGGCGCTGGCGGCATGGGCGAGGTCTACCTGGCCGAGCAGATCGGCGTCGGCCGCAAGGTCGTGCTCAAGCTGGTACACGCGCACCTCTTGGCCGGGGACGAGGTGGTGCGCGAGCGCTTCGGGCGCGAGGCGCGGGCGCTGGCACAACTCAACCACCCGAACATCGTCCAGCTCTACACTTTTGGTACCGCCACCGACGGCCGGCCGTATTTCGCGATGGAGTTCGTCGACGGGCGCAGCCTGGCGGATGAGCTTGGGCGCACCGGGCCCATGTCCGAGCGGCGGGCCTTGACCGTTGCCGCCGATGTCGCGGGCGCACTGGCGCACGCGCACCAGGCGGGGGTCATTCACCGCGACATCAAACCCGACAACGTCATGCTGTCGCAGCGGCACGGCCGCACCGACTTTGTCACGGTGCTGGACTTTGGCATCGCGAAGATGGCCGTCGAGGGCGGGCCGAAGCTGACTCAGACCCACGCGTCGTTCGGGACGCCTCAGTATGTGGCGCCCGAACAAGCGACTGGGCGGCCGGTGACGGCGGCAACGGACATCTACGCCCTGGGTACGATGCTGTTCGAGATGCTGACCGGCCGTGTGCTGTTCACCGGCGACTCTCCGTTCGAGGTGGTGGCCCAACACGTGTCTTCGCCGCCGAGTGCGCCGTCGTCGGTGATGGCCGGGATTAGCCCGGAGGCCGACGCGATCGTGCTCCGCTGTCTGGAGAAGGATCCCGCCGCTCGGTTCGCCTCTGCCGCCGAGTTGGAGGCAGCCCTGCGCGCGACGGCGGCCGGGATTCGCACTTCGCCCTCCCCGGTCGCCGGGTCGGGCGCGATTGACAGGGTGCCGTCGCCGACCATCGCCGCGGGTGTGTCCGGAGGCACGCGGGTACTGGGTCCCGACGTTGCGGAGATCCGCCCGATCATGCACGGCCACGATTCGGGCGCACCTGCGACTCGCGCGCCGAGTACGCACCGGGCGGCACGCTCGGCTTATTTTGCTGTGGCGGCTGTGGTGCTGTCCGTGGTCGGCATCAGGGCGAACAGCGGGGCGCATGTGTTCTGGCAGATGCTTGGGCGTTTGACGTCGTCGTCGCAGCCGCCTGCGACGGCGCCGAGCGCGCCGCCCACCGTGACCTCCCACGAATCGACGGGGGCCGAACCGATCCACCAGCCGCCAACCGCACCGGCAACGCCGCCGGCGCTCGTCGTACCGGGGGCATCCGCTCAGACCGACGCCCTGGAGGACGATGCCATAGCCGCTTGCTTGAATCGCCACGCCGATCGCGGCTGGGCGAGCTACTACCGATATCTGAGCTGGGTGAACCCAGCACGGGGCCCTACCGGGCACGAGCGCAATATCTACGGGCTCTACACCCTATACGACGTCGACGACTGCACCTCCGCTGCACAAGCGCTGAACGCCGCCACTCCGATGGGAACGGCGATGGTTCCGTTCGCGAAGGCGGTGAGCGATCTGGCGCGGCAGGCAGCGACTGCCGACGCGTACTACAGGGCCGACGACTGGAAAGACGACGCCATGGCCAAAGGCAAGGCCATTCATCCGTCGCTGATGGCGTCGTTCGGAACATTCACCGGCGCCTACGCCAAGCTGATTGCCTTGGTCGAAAAACGCGCCGCCGCGCGCGATCAGGCTGCAGCTGCCGGGTCCAGCGACGACGTCGCCCGTAGGGTAGCGCGCTTGCGCCTCGAGGCGCGAAAGCTAGCGCGGGCGTCGAACATTCCCTGGCGCGAGTTGGTCGGCGCCGACGGAACCTTGTTCGAAAGCCAGATCAGCCGCGTGACTCAGACGGTGGCCGATCTGCAAACCAGCGGCAGCGGCAACGATCGCGATAACGACAATGTCCGCAGCCTGATCGATAAGGCCAAGGCGTTCGTCTCCACCACCCACTTGATGAAGCGCCGGATGGGTGCGCATCCCGGCTGGTCGACTGGCGAGCGCATGAACCTGGACGACCACGGCGCGCAGTGGATGGTCAACGGCGCGCCCGAGCAAGTGATCCGCGCCTACAACGATTTGGTCACCGAGATGAACGGTAGCAAGCTCGCGCCCGGCGTCGAGGCGCTGCAGATCCACTGCGAAGATCCGCGGCGGAGGTAGGGTCGGCCGGCGTCGGACTCGCCGGCCGACGATTCGGCGGCACGCGCGACGGTGCTCGCTGGTATAGTGACGAGAGTGCAAGTAGATCCCGAGCGCCACCCAGGAGCGTGACGATGCTTCCGACGGACAGAGAGCCGGTCACCATCGATGGCACCAGCGTGCCTCTGCACCTTCACTGGATGACGGGGCACGAGGAGCTCGGGCGCCTGTTCGAGTACGAGCTCGAACTCTACTGCGAGAAACTGGACGTGAAGTTCGACGCCATCCTGGGCAAGCCGCTCACCGTCTGCGTCACCAAGTTCGACGGCGTTCGCTTCTTCAACGGAATCGTGACGCGTCTGTGGCGCGTGGGCGTGGCCGATCGCAACCTGGTCCTGCGCGCGACGCTGTCGCCGAAGCTGTGGCTGCTGACCCGCACCAGCGATTGCCGCATCTACCAGAAGAAGAAAGTCCCCAAAGTGCTCGAGGAAGTCTTCAAGGAGCACGCGATCACCTTCACGCCCAAGCGCCTCAACAGCGACGACTACAAGGAGTGGGACTACCTCACGCAGTACCGAGAGTCTGACTTCGCGTTCGTCAGCCGCCTCATGGAACGAGAAGGGATCTACTACTACTTCAAGCACACCAAGAGCGACCACGAGCTGGTGCTCTCGGACTCGGTTAGCTGTCATGATTCGGTCAAGGGCTACGACCCGGTGGAGGCGCGGCCCCCAGGCGGCTTGCTCTCCGACCGGGACCACCTGACCCGCTGGCGGTTCGGTCATCGCGTCACCAGCCTGGGCGCGACGTTGCAGGCTCACGATTTCCGGCTTCGCCGTGGCGCTGACATCAAGGCGGTGCAGGGCGTGCCGCCAGAGCACGCTCACGACGAGTTTCAGCTCTACGACTACGCCGGGCACTACGTCGGGAGTCAAAATGCCGAGTCGACCGACGCGCCGACTCAGCGCGGAGCCGGCGAGCACTACGCGAAAGTGATCCTGGACGAACAGCGCGCCGAGCTGGAGCAGGTCGACGGCGAAGGGACCCTCTGCGGCCTCGAAGTGGGCGCGCTGTTCAAGATCGATGATCTGGACGCGCCCAAGGATCACCTTCTGGTGGTGTCCACGCAGCACGAGCTGCGTAACCCGAAACTCACGAGCGACAGCGACGGCGAGGGTCCGGGCGGGCCCATATGCAGAGTGTCGTTCACTGCGATCCACAGCGATCGGCAGTTCCGCACCGCCCGCGTGACCGAGCGAGCCACGGCTTTGGGCCCTGAGACCGCAACAGTGGTGGGTGCCCCGGGCGAGGAAATCGCCACAGACCCTTACGGGCGCGTGCGCATCCAGTTCCACTGGGATCGCGAGGGCAAGTCCAACGAGAGTAGCAGTTGCTGGGTGCGGGTGGCGCAGATGTGGGCGGGATCGAACTGGGGTTCGATCTACATCCCACGCATTGGCCACGAGGTCATCGTCCAGTTTCTGGGCGGCGATCCCGATCGCCCGATCATCACCGGCAGCGTCTACAACGCGAACAACATGCCGCCGTACAAGCTGCCCACCAATGCTACCCAGAGCGGCATCAAGAGCCGCAGCAGCAAGGGCGGCTCGCCCAGCAACTTCAACGAGATCCGGTTCGAAGACAAGAAGGGAGCCGAGCAGGTCTACATCCAGGCCGAGAGAAACCAGGACAACATGGTCAAGGCCGACGCCACCCTCACGGTCGGCGGGGACCGGACCAAGACCATTACCAAGAACGAGACGACCAAGGTCGGGATCAACCGGACCGAGAGCGTCGGCGCCGACGAGAAGGTGACCATCGGCGTCAACCAGACGTTGAGCGTCGGCGCGAACCGATCGATGTCTATCGGGGCCAATCAGACCGAGACGGTCGCGATCGCCTCGGCCGAGACGGTGGGCGCCGCCAAGGCGCTGTCCATTGGCGCCGCCTATCAGGTCAGCGTGGGCGCGGCGATGAACGAGACCATCGGTGGCCTCAAGGCCGAGGAGATCGGTGGCGCCAAGACCGTTATTGTGGGCGGCCTCAGCTCGGAGAAGATCGCCGGCAACAAGTCGGTGAAGGCTGGTGGCAGCATCACCGAGAGCGCGGGGGAGAAGGTCGGAATCTCGGCGGGTGGCGACGCAGCCATGTCCGCTGGCAAGAACATATCACTCGGGGCGAAGGACGACCTCACCGCCAATGCAGGCAAGAAGGGGACGGTCTCGGCGGGCGACCAGCTGACACTGACCTGCGGCGACGCGACCATCGTGCTGAAGAAGAACGGCGACATCGTCATCAACGGCAAGAAGATAAGCATCAAGGGGAGCGGCGACGTGATCATCAAGGGCTCCAACATCGGCGGCAATTGAGGGTGGCCGTTAAACGCCGACTCGCTCACCCGTTCAGTTGATGTCGACAGTCCCGCCGCGGATCCGGTTGGATCCCGCAGCACGTGTTTCGACGTCGATTCCGCGGATCGCGATCCGTCCATTCCGCCGCAGGGTGATGCTGGCTTCCCCGCAGCGCAAGACGATCTCGTCGCGCCCGTCAAGCTCGATGCGCCGCCCGTCGACGCGCGCCACGATGTCGCTTTCGTCGCGGCGGGCAGGTACTGCGGGCGCCAGGTAGCCGAGCAGCACCGGCGGTTGCCGTTGCTGCGGATCGACCAGCAGGACCACCTCGCGTTCGACCGGGGCGTGCGCCGCCTTCCCCGAGCGTCGCGGGGTGACCACCGGCTCGATGCTCGGCGACGCCACGCGCGCGCGCATGCGGCCGCGCGGATTGCCGGGGTAGTCGACCCACGGTCCTTCGTCGTCCCAATCGAGCAGTCGGCCGAGCTGGATCTCGAGACCGGCCTGACGGCCGGACCGTCCCGGCGGCCGAGTCGCCGCCACCCGCGCTGCCACAACCTTTCTCCTCGGCGAGCGAATCATCGATTTTTCTCCGACGGACATGCTCGCTGCGCACCCAGAACGCTGTCAAGCGACTTCGCAGGGGAAATGCGATGGGTGTGACGGTGTTCGTGGAACAGTTGCGCGCAGCATAGGAATTCGCCCACGCTTGGCAAACTCGCAGGCATCGCGTCACTGCCAGCGCGGCGGCCGCTGCAGGTCCCTGTCGAGGTGCGCGGGCAGCGCGGGCAAGGCATAGCGCAGGCGCAGCGCCGGCATCTGGATCTCGCCACCACTGCGGATCGCGATCTCGCACGCCAGAGGACCGGCACGCCTGAGGCTCCCAGTACGCAGCGCCTCTTCGATCGCGTCGCGCCCGTACCGCTGGCCACGCAGGTAGCGTTCACCAGGGGTGAAAGCAACGCGGCGCTCGCTCCACCACTTTCTCACGTTGGCTGCCACCGGCACCGGCAGCGCGTCGATGGCGGTTGGCAGCAGGTCCTCGGCGAGATCGTCCTCAAGGCTGGGCAACTCGTCGGGCGCCGTGGGTGGACGGTCAAGGCATAGCTCGCTGTCGTCGAGCGGCAACCCGGAAATGGCCGCCAGAGCCTCGCCGGCCAGGCGCGCGACCGGCAGATCCGGATCGTCCAGGTAAGGCATGCAAGCATCGGCAGCGTCTCTCAGTCCGGTGAACCCGAGCGCGAACAGAGCCTCCTGACGGCGCCCGACGACGTCCAACAACCGCAAGAGCATCGGCAGCGCCGCCGGCCCATCGAGCATCGCCAAGTAAAGTAGGGCCGGCCCGTTCCCCTGTTCCGCCAGGTGAGAGCAAGCGCGCCAGGCCGCAAGGGAGTTCCAAATGAGCCCCGTCCGCAGGGCCGCCGCGCGCAGGTCGGGATCCTCGCTGGCAAGCAGCGCCTCGACCGCGCTGAAGAACGGGTTGCGATCGGCGGTGCTGGTCGCCGCCTGCACCGCCGCCGCGCGCACCGCCAGTGGTCGGCTCTCGGACAGCATCGCGCCCAGAATCGGCCCCGGATCGACCCGCCGCGCCGCTAGCACCGCCAGTAGAGCCGCCTGCGCCTCTGGCGCGCCGGCTGCGTAGAGCGCCAGCCGCACCGGCTCCTCGGCATCTGACCGGTCGGTCATCGCCAGCGCCTTCTGAAGGCCGTTGCGCACCTTCGGTTTGCTGGCCGTCACCAGCCCTTGGATCGCGCGGTCAACCGAAGCGGGCGCGCGGTCGGCCAGCAAAGCCATCCCGCACGCGGCGAAGCGACCCTCCTGCCCCAGTGGCGCCTCGGTGATCGACGTCCACAGCACCTCGTCGGCCACGGCCGCGCCACCAACGGCCAACGCGTCCAGGTGCGCCTCCAGCCGGCTCTCGAGCGAACTCTGGAGCAGCGCCATGTTGAAGCGCGGCGAACGCGCCGCCAGCAGCCACTGCTCGGTCAGGAACTCCGCTTCATCCAGATGATCGTCGATGACGTCCCACAGAACCTCATTCCGACCACTTACTGCCGGGCTCCCACCACCGGTAGACATACTCCCGGCAACGTACGATTCATCGATGGGTTGGTCAAATCGAGCGGCGCACGGGCGAAACCATCGAATCGGCCGGCGCGCGGGATACTCCGGGCCCCGACCGCTGACGTCGACGACTCTCCCCGGTCAGCGGCCCGTCGCGCGAACAATCACCGGAGCGCCGCGGCTGCGGAACAGGATGACGTCGTCCCCGGCGCGCGCCGCCGCGGTGACACCGGCGGCGGAAGTCGGCTGTCGCCACTGTCGCGAAAGATCGCCAAGAGCGTAGCCGCTCACCATGGCGGGCTCGGCGACGATGACCTCGTCCGGGCCGCCACAGGCGGCGACGGCGCCGCGCGCGAGCCGCAGCCGCCCCACGACTCGCCCGTCGCGCAGACTCCGGGACAGGAGCGTGCTCCCTTGTTGCTCGAGCAAGAAGGAGCCACAACCGACCGGTGGCGCCGACCACGCGCCGGTCGCCTGCCAGGGCTCCCCCTCGATGGATTGGCAGCGCGGCGGCGCCTGGTGCGCCATCGAGACGTCGGGCGGGACGCACACCGCGGGCGTGCCGTCCGCGCCGGCCAGCAGCAGCGCCGAGCTCTCCGCTGGCGCGCGCGTCTCGACTTTGCCGCCCGGCACGAGCTCGACCAGGCCACGCGCGGTCGCGGCCCATCGCCGGCCGTGAACGCGCGCCACCGAGGAGAGCGGCAGGTTCGGCAGCGTCCAGCGCGCGCGCTCGTGCGCGTCGCCACCGACCAGCAGGACGACCGCTGCGAGCACGCCGCTGGGATCGGGCGACGAGCCGAACAGCAGCGCGCCTTCGGGATCGGGCACCGCGCCAGCGAGGGGCGCGAGCCCGGTGCCGACCACCGGGCCCCACTTGCCGGCGGCGTCACGCACGGCTGCGTTGCCGCCGATCTCCCACGCCAGCAGCGCGCCGCCCGGCAGCGACACCAGCCCGCCGCCGTCGGGGCGGGAGATCCGGATGGGCGCAGTCGCCGGGGGAGGTGCCGCGCCCCCGATGCTGGGGAACGTCGCGATCAGCAGCGCCAGCGTCGCGGCGGCGCCTCGCCCCGTCACGGGGTGAACCGCTCTGTATAGGTGTGGATCACGAGCGGCATGCCGCGCCGGAACCCGCCCGCGCTCACCATCTGGTCGCGCTGCGCCGGACGCAGGTGGATGCACCCGTGCGATTCGTACATGCTCGAGGAGGGATTGGCCTCGTTGTCGGGCGTGGTGTGGAACATCTCCCCGCTCAGTGTCTCGCCGTTGTCGAGTCGCCCGTCATGGTTGGTGTCCTTGAAGTAGCGAATCGCCGTCGGACCGAAGTCGTTGAAGACCCAGGTATCCGGCACCCGCCACTCGCCGTAGAGGTCGTAATAGCGATGGGCGATTGTCGCGCGCTTGAGTCCGGTTAGCTTTTTGATCGATCGCCACTTGCCCGCGTCCGCCTGGTAGAGGACGTCATCGAGCTCGCTCATGGCCAGCTTGAGGCGAGCTCCCCAGCGAATGCGGGACCAGGGCCAGGTCCGCGTCACATAGGGAGAGACCGTCCAGATCACGTACCGTCCCGGATCGGTCGGGCCGGCACCGAACGGCTCGCCCGGTCCCCGTGACGCCTCTCGCTCCGGCCCGCCCCACGCCTCGATCTCGAGCGCCGGCTTGCCGTCGACGACCAAGATCAGGCGCTTCTCACCCGGAAAAAACTCAAGCCGCTCCCTCCTGGGCATTGCTCAAGACTAAGCGAAAGCGCCCCGCGTGTCAGCTGCGTGTACGCCGCTACTGTCGCGCGCGGCTCTGCGGAGTACGTGGACCAGCAGCGCGGTCGTCCTTCTGGCTTTCGCGGTGGCGTGTCGGGGGGCGGTGGAGCCTGCGCTTTGGCCGCGCGGCTCTTAGCACTTCGGGTTATGGAGCAGAGTGGTTTCGCCGCGCCGTTGCCTTCCTCGAACGTGGGCGTCGATAGCAATTTTTGTGAAATAACCTGTCCGCTGGCCGTTTCAGGAACGTTACATGATCGTCTCTCTGCTCGGTTGCGGGCGCGGAGAAGACGCGTGTCGTTGTCAACGAAGGTCATCTCGGCGAAAGGCAGTGGTCCATATGCGAGGCTGGCGCGGTTGCACGTGGGTGCTGGGTTTGCTCGTGCTCTTTGGCGGGGCTTGCTCTGAAACGGAGTCGCACGAGACCGTGACTCCGGTTGCTTCCGCGCTCGGGTTCGGAAAAGGATTGATGCATGGCCAGCTTCGCCAGACACCAAGTCTGAATCGCCTCTCTACCAAGACGTCGGCACCATTCGGGGCGCATCTCAACTACTTCGGTGGGCGCGTGGTCTCGAACGCGCAGGTTGTTCAGGTGATCTATGGTGCGGGCAGTTACATCCCGCAGGTCACGAGTACGGCGTCCCCGAGCATGGCGACGTTTTACCAGGGGGTGCTCAACAGTCCTTACGTCGATTGGCTGCGGGAGTACAACACCCTCGGGCAGCCGTCTCCCGGCAGCAACCAGACCATCGGGCGCGGCAGCTTCGCCAGTCAGGTCACGATCATTCCGTCTCCGCAGAACAACGGAACGGTCATCGATGACAGCAACATTCAGGCCGAGCTCGCTGCCCAGATCCAGGCCGGCAACATTCCAGCACCGACGCAGGATGCGCAGGGGAACAACAACACCTACTACGCCATCTTCTTTCCGCACGGAAAGATTCTCACCGTGCAGGGGGTCAGCTCGTGCTCGTTCTTCTGCGCTTACCACGGCACGGTCGCGAACATTCCCGGCTTCGGCGAGGTCTACTACGGCGTGCACCCGGACTTTCAGTCGGGTTCGGGGTGTGAGTTCGGGTGCGGCGCCGCGACCACCGTCTTCGGCAATTACACTCAGGTCGCTTCACATGAGTTGGTCGAGACCATCACCGATGCGGAGATCGGGCTCGCGACCCAGTTTGCACCGCCGCTCGCCTGGTACGACCAGAATTTCAACGAAGAGATCGGTGATCTCTGCAACGACCAGAACGCGCAGGTCGTTGGTGGCGACGGCGTCACCTATGATGTCCAGACCGAGTTCTCCAACTCTCAGAACGACTGCATTGTTTCGGTGCCGGGCCTCTCGCCGCTGGTGGTGACGTCCGGCGGACAAACCTGCAGCACCAGTACGTCCACGGCGCAGGTTACGGCGCTGGGCGGCCCCACCGGCTTCAGCGGGGACGTCACGCTGTCGGTGGCGGGCGTCTCTCCGGCGCCGCCGCCCGGAGGTGAGCTCACGGTCACATTCGATCCGAACCCGATCCCGTCGCCGTCGGACGCCGGCGCTTCGTCGACGGTTCGCATCCAGCCATCGGCGGCCACTCCGCCCGGCACGTACACGCTGACGGTGCAGGGGACGGATGGCGAGCTCATCGCCACCGCGACGACGACAGTGAAAGTGATTGCCGCCCCGGCGACCGCGCCGACGCTGATGATACCGGCCGACGGCACCGATGGCGCCTCGTCGACGCCGACCTTCAACTGGTCGTCGGTCGGCTCCGACGTCTCCTACACGCTGGATGTGCTGGCTGGGTCCGGTTGCAACGGCACGCCCGTGCGAACCTACCAGACCAGCAACACGTCGTTCACGCTCCCGATCAGTGATGCGCTCGGAGTCTTCCAATCCTACTCCTGGCGGGTAACCGCCACCAACGCCTGCAGCAGCGCTGGGCTCACGTCGTCGTGCTTCAACTTCGTGACGGAGTCGTGCGCCGGCACGGAAGGAATCGTGAACGGCGGCTTCGAGGGCGGCCTGGCCGGCTGGTCGATCGACTCATCGGCACCGCCGCCGGTCGTGAATGGCGATAACCCCCACAGCGGAAGCAGCGCCGTCCTGCTCGGGACCGTGGTGCCTGGGTTCGAGCCGTTTGGCGACGCTGCAATCTCTCAGATCGTGACGGTCGATCCGGGGTCGCCCACGCTGGTCTTCTGGATGTGGGGGTTCTCGACAGATTCGGTCGCCTTCGACCAGCAATACGTGCGAGTCACGCCCATCAATCCGCCGGGACCGACGGTCACTCTGATGAACGTGGCTGACAGGGGGCAGACCTATGAACGGCAGGAGCTGAGCCTCGCCGCATTCGCAGGGCAGACGGTGCAGATCACCTTCGGCGTTCATCAGGACGGCGCGGGCGACGTCACCGGCATGTACGTCGACGACATCAGCGTGGGCGCCGCCAACTGCGGACCGCCTGACTTCTCGATGCAGGTCACGCCGGTCAGCGCGACCGGCGTGTGCGCGGGCGGTACCCTCAGCTACACGGTCAGCGTCGATTCGGTGCACGGCCCGAACTTCACGTCACCGGTGCGGCTGAGTGTATCCAACCTGCCGCCCGGCGCGCAGGCCACGTTCGCGCAGAACCCGGTGATGCCCGGCCAGTCGACGACGATGACGCTGGTGACCGCGCGGCCGACCGCGCGCAATACCTATACATTCCAGGTCACCGGCACGGCGGTGACGCCGCCGCCGGATACGCCCCACGTCGTGCCGGTCGACGTCGGGATCGACGACAATGCACCCACGGCGCCGCAGACCATCAGTCCGCGCAACGGAGACGTGAACCTTCCGAAGCGGCCGACGCTCAGCTGGACAGCGCCGCTTGTCCCCGATGCGGCGCGTGCCGCGGCGCTCGCGTCGCCGCAGTTCCTGTGGCAGCTGGCGGCCTCGACTCCGCCCAAGGGCGCCGGCACCAAGGCCGCGATGATGCCCGCGAACATGTCGGCGGCCAGCGGCTTGCTGGGCGCGTCCTTCGGTGCCGCGCAGTACCACGTTCAGATCGCGACCGATGCCAACTTCACACACATCGTGGTCGAGGGAGACAGCAATAGCACCGTCTTCCCGGTTCCGGTCGATCTCGTCACGGGCACGCAGTACTACTGGCGAGTCAACGGCAGTAACCTGTGTGGCGCGAGCCCCTACTCGCCGGCGGCGAGCTTTCTGATCGGCGCGTGCTCCGAAGGCTGGAGCTCGGCGACCCCCGCGCCGATCCCGAACGGCTTGCTGCAGTCGACGGCGATTGCGGCCAGCAACGGCAGCCTCTATTTGATCGGCGGCGGTACCGGATTCGGTCCTGACACGCGCATCGATCAGGTGTGGGCTTACGATCCGACGACGGGCGGGTGGAGCCGCAAGACCGACGTGCCCTCGCCCGGGGTCGGCAGCAACTTCGGATCGGCTGCGGCGGTCGCCGGCCGCATCTACGTGTTCGGCGGGATCCTCGGTCCCCCCGGCATCACCGTCACCCACCGCGCGCTCTGGATCTACGATGTCGGCACCGACAGGTGGAGTCGGGGTGCGGACTTGCCGACCGACAACTTTGGAGCCGCCGTCGCAGCCATCGGCGGCAAGATCTACCTGGCGTATGGATCGGGGTTCCTCACCCAGACCTGGCAGTACGATCCTGCGGCCGATACCTATACCCGCCGCGCGGACGCGCCGTTCATTCCGCAGACGTCGCGGCTACACGGGGTGAACCTGAACGGCGAGCTGCACGCGCTCGCGGGCGGCTTCGGGGGCACGTCGCACGTCATCTACAACCCGACCCTCGATCAGTGGCGGGTCGGGCCCGACATCCCGCTCGGTGTGACCGACCCTGCCGTTGGTGTGCTCGGCGGCAAGGTACTGGTTGTCGGCGGCCAGCCACAGGCTCTTACGCAGATCTTCGATCCCTCCAGCAACACCTGGACCCAGGGCGCGCCGATCATCGGCGCGACTGGCGGGCTCGATAACACACAAGGGGCGGTGCTCGGAAAGACCTTCCATGTGGTGGGCGGCCTGTCGCAAGGGTTCGCGCCGACCGATGCGCACTGGCAGCTGCACCTGTGCAACGTTGGTGACTTGTCGTCGGCGGCGTTTCTGCCTTGGATCGTCGATGGCAACGGGTCGGTTTCCGGCGTCACCAACGAGCGCACCGCCCTGTTGGTCGACAACGTGAGCGGCAACCCGATGTCGGCGACCTGCGTGCTCTACACAGCGAACGGCGCCATCGATAGCTCCACGACCTTCAACGTGGGCGCCAACGAGATGCGCACCGTCACCGACGTCATCCGCACCCTGCGCGGTTCGACGACGGTGCAGAACGTCGCCGGAAGCCTGGCGATCTTCGGGAGCGAGGTCTTCCAGGCGACGGCGTCTCTCGTCGCCAACGACACTTCCGATAACGCCCTCGAGGATGGCCAGCCCCTCGCGGGCAGCACCGACGGCTTCATCCCGCTGATCCAGTCGCAGACCTACAAGACCCAGACGGTCTTCTCGAACCTGTCGAGCAGCACAGCGCTCGTGCAGCTCATCGCCTATCCGGCGGCGGGCGGCGACACGCCGGCGGCCGCGACGTTGGTGACGCTGGCGCCGCACGCGACCGTCAATTATGCAGATGTCGCCAACCAGCTGCGCCTGCCGCGCAATGCGTCCGGCCAGTTGAGCTGGAGCGCCAACCAACCGATCGGGGTCACGGCGCGCGATCGGCTCGCCAACAAGAACTACAGCGGCTTCCAGCCGGTTCGGCATGCGGCCAGCGCGGCGTCGGAAGTCGTGGTGCCGTACGTCGAGGATACCGCAACCTTTGCCACCAACCTCGAGATCAACAATCCCGGCTCGATCCCCGCCAACGTTACGGTGCGCTTCAACGACGGCGTCACCGCGGCGGTTACCAGCCGAGATCTGGTGGTCCAGGTCAACAGCGCGCAACCGATCTCGGACGTGGTGCGCTGGGTGCTGGGCACGAACGGATCGGCTCCGACGGGAAAGCACGGCTTCATCGTCATCGACACGCCGCAGGGGGTGACGGCACAGGGCCGCATCATCACCAAGGCCAACGGCGATCCGGCCGTGCCCAATCAGATGATCGCGCTCGACAGCGCGTTTTCCCCGCTGCTGGTGCAGGTATCGTCGACGCCGTTCGCGGCACTATCGGCGGCGTCATCGTCCTCGACGGCCGCTTCGCGCTTTGCGCTCTCGAACCCCAGCGACGGTTCCGCCGTCGTCGAGATCGACGCGCTCAACGCCAGCGGCTCGCTGGCGGCGCCCGCGCTGATCGTGAACGTGCCGGCGCACGGCCAATTCTTCACCGAGAGCCTGGCGGCGAGCATCGCAGGTCTGCCTCCGATCTTCCTGGGATCGATTACGATCCACGCCAGCACCCCGGTGGCGATTTACAACCACCGCCGAGGCGGCGCTACCGGCGCGACTGTCCCTGTGCACGGGCTTTGATTCAGCGCGCGCCTGAGCGCCCGAGCTAGGCGCGCGCCCCCCCTCCATCTCCCGGGTCGGCGCCGGCGCCAAAGGTGATCGAGTCTCCGAGTGGCAGGATCTTGCAATTCGCGTTCGCGGGGCAAGGGATGAAAGCTTGAGAGACCGCGTCGGAAATGTGAGCGTCCGCGACTCCCGCATCGCTCCCGCTTCTGTCGCCGCCTCCATCTGAGTCCCCCAAGCCACCTTCGCCGCTACCGGAGGAGCCCGAGACACCGCCGCCACCGCGACCGACGCGGAAGACAGGCCGCCGCGTGCGAGATCGGGGCTTCCCGTCGAGCCGGGGGATAGAGTCGCGCCCGGCCCGATTGCCGTCAGTTGGGGTGCAATTTGTCACGCGTACCCTCGTACCTACCAGTTGTCGCCAGCGTAGCCTTCTTGTCCCCGATCCGGTTCGTCGCGTAGGTCCAACGAGGGTCACCTCTTCGGAGCTCGGTCACTGACTTGTCGAGAGAGGGTGAGGACATTCAACGCCGCGAGCGAAGCTGTCCTCGAACTCTATCCGGACGTCAGCGGTTCCCGGCCTTATCGCCCCTGTCGTCGCGGACGAGCGAGCAGCAGGGTCAGCACACCGAGAAGGAGAACAGCAGCCGTGGCGCAAGAGCCACTCGCGCGATCTCCCACGGCGCAGCTGCAGCCGGAGCTGGAACCTTCTCCGGGTGTCGAGACACCAGGCGCCGAGGAGCCACCTTGCCCGCTCGCGGTCCCTGCGCCAGTGGCCCCGCCGGAGCCTCCGCCGCTTCCGCCCGCGCCACCGACGCTGCCGCCGCTACCGCTTCCGCCCCGTCCGTTGATACCGCCCATGCCACTCGCGCCACCGGCTGCGCCCCCGGCCGCCCCCGCGCCGCCGGAGCCCCCCGCGCCGCCGGAGCCCCCCGCGCCGCCGGAGCCCCCCGCGCCGCCGGAGCCCCCCGCGCCGCCCACACTACCGGAGCACGCGGCGGTCTCCGGGTCCTCACCGCCCGCCTTATCGAGGCCGAAATAAGCAGCGACGGCGTTTCCGTCGAAGGGCACCGCGTGCCCGACGCCGGCCAACGAGAAGGTCTCGTAGACCGTGTAGGCACAAGAATTCTTCCAGAGCTGGTGTGTGGTTCCGCTGCTCGGTGTGTCGATCCCCGTCGGGGTGTCGCTCAAACCAAGGAGGTTCGTCCATTCCTTGATGTCTTCAGCCAGGTTCTTGTAGTTGAGGGTCGTGTCGGCCGTGCCGTGCCAGTGCTGGAGGCGCGGGCGATGTCCGGTGTAGCCGGGAAAATAGGAACGAACGAGGCCTCCCCACTGTTGCCCGGTCATCGTGACGGTGCCGCCCGCGCACGCGCTGCTCCACTGGGCAATGCTCCCCGTGCCGGTGACATCGTTGTAGCCCTGGGCCCAGCAGCCACACGGAACGCCCATCAGCGACACGCCGGCCATGAAAACGTCGGGGTACACGCCGAGCAACGCCTCGGTCATGATCCCGCCGGATGAGCCACCCACGGAGTACACGCGGGCTGCGTCCCCGCTGTACCTGGTGAGGGTGTACTTGACCATCTGGACGATCGCTCCCACGTCGCCTCCCCCGTCGTGTTTGAGGGATCTGGTCGACCCCGCATCCCAGCAGTTCTCCCCCGTGGCTTCCGGGAAGATGATGATGAAGCCGTTGCGGTTGGCTATCGAGACCAGGCTCGACATCTCGCTGAACGTCGTCATGCCGGTTCCCTGGCAATGGTGCGGGGCAACGACAATGGGAGGCCTGGCCGCCGGCGTGTCGGGTACATAGATGTACATGTTGACGTAACTGGGGAGGCCGCTAACGCCGGCCCACCAATCGGTCTGGTCGACCTTCTGCAGTGACGCCGCTCGCGCCGACCCAGCGGCGATCAGGCCCAAAGACAGTGATGCGACCTCGAGAACGTGACGTCGAAATCGGTTCATGTGTTCATCTCCAGGGGGGGCGTCGTGCGCTTGGCCTGCCTCACAGGCGGTGTGCGGACCACTTGATGCCGGCGACGATCAAGTCCATCACGGCTTTTTCTTGGAAGGCGGCCGCGTAGTGACCGAAGGCCGTATAGAACATGCGTCCGGGGCGCGGCGCGCCGGGCTGGACCGGCATTTCGTGCAGCCACGCGCTGGGTCGCTCGGTCGTGATGATGCTGTCCGTGCAATTGAGCAGTATTGTGACGCCAGGAATCGGCGAGGCGGTCGGGGAGCGCGTGAACGTGTACCACTCCTCGGTGCGGTTCCAGGGATTCGGCGTGCTGGCCGCGACCAGGATCGGGTGCGTCGGGTTTGCAGCATAGCGGGCCGTCCCCGCGGTACCGGCGTCGCTGTGACCCTGGAAATTGGCGCCGATGAAGTCCACGTACCACGGCCACGCCGTGCCTTGATACGTGTCGGTGGCCGAGTGCGTGCCGACGAAGCCACGGCCCTTGTTGATGAAGTTGATCAGCGCTTGGCGGTGAGTCGCCCCCTGACCGTCCTGGTCCAGCGTGTTGCCCGTCGTGTTCAGGAAGAAGACCACGTCGTAGGGATCGAGCCCAACGTCTGTGAAGACCGACGGGTTCGATGTCGCGTCGACCTGCCCTTCGGGCAGCGATTGCGTGTGGGCATACGTGACGTCGAACGCAAGGCTGTCAGCAGCCTCGCGCGTCCGTAGGATCGGGATGGCGGTGATGCGAGACTGGTGCCCGTAGGTCAGCGCGTTGTTCCAGATCAATACTCTGATCGGGCCGGTGGTGATCGTGCCGCCGGCACCGGCAGCTCCCGTACCGCCAGCTCCCGTGCCGCCAGCTCCCGCGCCGCCAGCTCCCGCGCCGGCCGCGCCCGAGCGCCCACCCGCGCCGTCGCCGCCGCTCGCGCCACCGGTCGTGACGACCGCGTCAGCGCCACCGTCGGTGGTGCCGCCCGACCCGGCGTTCATGACGCTGCCGCCGGCTCCCACACCGGTCCGGCCGCCCGATGCCGCCGCACCGCCACCACCGCCCGCACCGATCGCGCCCGAGGTTCCCGAGCAAGCGAACGACAGCGGCAAACAGCAGATCAACGCCATCCATCCGAAGGGCTTGTTTGCTGTCATCTGAGTCGCCGAAACCGCGACGGACCGAAGATGACTCGCAAGCATGGCTATCGAAGCGAATTGTCGCGAGCGGCCGGAGCTTGTCACGCCCGCGAAACAGAGGACTCCGCCTAGTCCAGACAACAAATCGCCAGTATGCTGCCTTGAGCTCGGTTGGCCGTGCAATCCAGGCGTTCGATCAGCTCGTGCGGCGTTAACACGAACGCCGAAGTGCCGTCGCGCCGGGAACGCCTGAGCCGCAGGTCAGATTGCGTCTATCTGCCGCCGCCGAACATCGTGGACGAGCAGGCGTGCTTGGTCGCGTCGCACGTCGCTCCCTGGCCAGCGCACCAGCACTGTGCGCTCGAGGTGCAGTAGCCAGGATCGCCGGTGTCGGCCAACACGCAGACGTGGGGCGTCACGGCGTAGCTACAGACGTCGCCGCCACAAGCCTTGCCGCTACCCATGCAGTCGGCATCAGTCGTGCACGGCGTGTTGGCGATCGGGGTCGGAGCGCCCGCGCTTGGCATTGAGCTCTGCAGGTTGCCGCCGCCCGTGAGGTTGCTGATCCGCGCAATCTTGTTCGCCGACAGCTCGGTGAACCACAGGTTCTTGTCGGGTCCGACAGCGATCGCCGTGGGGTCACTGCTGGCGGTGGGAACAACGTACTCGGAGATCCCGCCGCTCGGCGTGACACGGCCGATCGCGTTCACGGAACCCGGCTCGACGAACCAGAGGTTACCGTCGGGGCCCGCGACGATGCTGGCCGGGCTTCCCATGCTCGGTATCGCGAACTCGGTGATCACGCCAGTCGGCGTGATCCGTCCGATCTTGTGACCGTCCAGCTCGGTGAACCAGACGTTGCCGTCGGGGCCGGCGGTGATCGCTCGCGGGTTGGCGGACGCCGTGGGGATCGGATACTCGGTGAACTTCCCGGCGGTCGTGAGGACGCCGACTTTGTTCGCCGTCGCTGCTGCCTCCGTGAACCAAAGGTTCTTATCTGGGCCGAGCGCGATGGCGAAAGGACCGCTATTCGTGGTCGGGATTGTGTAATCGACGAACGCGGGCGCGGTCGTGGCGCGCGTAATCTTGTTGTGAAGAGGCTGCGTGAACCAAAGGTTGTTGTCAGGACCGACGGTGAGGCCACCCGAATCGCCGCCGTTCGGGACGGCGAACTCGCTGACGGTGCTGGGAGGCGCCACCCGCCCGATGCCACCTTGCTTGGTGAACCAGACGTTGCCGTCCGGTCCCGACACGATCCCGATAGGCCCAGTATTGGTGACCTGAGTATTGATGACCGCGAACCCAGTGCCCGACGTCGTACAACGACCGAGGGCGCTGGGCGCGGTGCTCTGATGGAGAAACCAGATGTTTCCGTCGGGTCCGCCCGCGATACCGCCCGGTTGACTGGCGGTCGGAATCTGGTACTCGCTGATGGTTATGGCAGGCCCTGGAATACCGCTAACGGTGTTCCCGGCGCCCGATGTGCCGCCGCTGGATCCAACCGCTCCGCCGGCTCCGCGCGATCCGCCGGTGGACACAGACCCGCCCGCGCCGAGAGTCGATCCACCGCTACCGGCTCCGCCCGTGCTCACCGCGCCGCCCATCCCGGATCCGACGCGAGGCACGCAGCTCCACGAGGTCCCTTGCCACATGCAGTCGTTGTCGCCACCGCCGCCGCTTGCCGTGATGCCACCCGAGCCAGTCTGCCCAGCGCCGTCCATTTCCCCACCAGCTCCCCCGGAGCAGGCGCCGACCGCCTGCAAGGAACACGGCAGGGCCAGGAAGAGGAAGAGGAAGCGCAAGAAGGAGGTCATACGATTGCAAGACCTCAGGCGAGAAGACCAGGCACACCGCTCGTGACCGTACCCTCGGCCTTGCCGAAAGACGTCTGCGTACCGCCCATCGCAGTCAACAGCGAGAAAGGAGCTTTGCTGACGTTGTCGCCAACTAGACGAATGTGCTGGTCGCCTTTGATCTTCCCGCCTGCCTTGCCGGCGACGAGGATTGGGTAATCGATACCGCTGTGTGTCGGCGACTCGGACACGCACGACGTCACGTACACACATGAGTTGTCCAGGAGGTTTCCCGGGCCGTCGGGCGTATTCTTCATTCGAACCAGCGTATCGGCGAGGTTCGACATGGCGTACTTCACACCGACGTCGAAGCCCGCGGTCGCGTAAGAGACCCCTTTCGGACTGAGACGGTGGCCGTAGTCCTCGTGAAACGTGCTCGGCTCGAGCCCACAATCGACGTACGTTCCGTGCGACGCCGGGCAGCTGAACATGTAGCTGAAGACGCGCGTCAGATCGCTCGCCAGGGCGAACACCAGTAAGTCGGAGAAGGCCTGGCCGCGCTGCCGCGAGATGCTTCCGTCCGCGCCGCGATTGGGATAGGCCTTGTCCGGATCCGTCAAAGCCCCAACCGTCATCTTCGGCATCTCCGCCTGCATGATCTGCAGCTGGAGCTGGTTGAGGCCGTCTAGGTGCATGTCGAGCCGCGCCTGATCGTCCGCACCGAGTCGGCCGCGAAGAGCCTTCGCGTCCGCGAGCACCGCGTCCACGACCAGATCTCGGTACGAGAGCTCGGGGTCGGGGGTGGTTCCGGAACCAGTGTTCACGAACTGAGCCAGCTTCTTGAAGAGAGCAGCTGGGCTGAATTCGGGTGGATTGGGTGCACTCGGCCCCGAGTACGAAATGCTGGTGCCGAGCGATGTCGCGCCAGATACGTTCGAGACGCCAACGTGGAGGCCACTGGGGAACGTCGTCCCTGCCCCGGTCATCTTGGCGACGAGTTGGTCAATCGTCGGTAGCTGGGTCGAGTTGCCGCCGACCTGAGCGCCCGACAGCGCCGCCGCCGGCATGCTCGTGTGCGGGGCGCTGTTCGGAACCATGATGTTGAGGCCGGTGACAACCGAGACCCAGGGCTTCACCGCCCCGAGCGGGGAGAGTTGCTCGCTCAACGTCCACGCATTTCCGCTCCCTGTGGCCGCGGGGACCCACCGGTTCGGAATGATGCCGTTGCCGAAGAACCAAGTCCCGAAACGGATCGGGAGCGTGCCACCCGCGGCATAGGTCGTGCCGCTGTCGTTGAGCATACCGACCAGTCGAGGGACGGGAACGGCGACGCTCACGCCGCCGGCGAGCATGCCGCGAAGAAAGATCCGGCGCGGAAGGACAGTGCGACGGGACATGTGCATTCCTCCTAGGGGGTATTGGGCTGCACGAAGCGGAAAGCCTCGGAGGCGACCAGACGCTGCAAGAGCTGATCGACCCGGTGACCGCTGTCGGCAAAGCTCTTGGCCAGCGCGTCCAGGCTCGCTCCGTCCACCGCCAGCAGCGTGCGTCCCAGGGCGTTCTCGTAGATCTCGCTCACCAGGCAAGGACCCGCCACCGCTTGCTGGCGGAGGGTGGTCGCCATCTGTGCCAGCCCGTCGAACGCGACGCCTCCGACCGCCCCGGTCGCGTCGACCGGCTGGCCATTGTCAGTCGTCCTGTATTGAGCCGCGCTGTCGAAGTATTCGAGGCCGAACCCGAGAGGATCCATGATGGCGTGGCAGCTGGAGCACTGGGGCGCCGAGCGGTGGGCCTCCAGCGTCTGGCGCAACGTCGCGTTCGATCCAGCCGTATTGGGCAGTGGCGGGACGCCCGGCGGGGGCGGCGGGATGTGATAGCAAAGAAGCTTCTCGGCGATGAACTTCCCTCTTTGCGTAGGGGACGTCCGCTGCGGAAGCGCATATCCGCCAAGATCGCGCCGGCGCCCAGCAACCCGACGCGGGGAGAGCTCGCGGGAAACTGAGCGGGCTGAAAGCCGGTGCCGGTTACCGGGGGCAACCCATAGTATGCCGCCAGCTCACTGTTCACAAACGTTGCGCGGCTGTCGTAAAGAGAGAGGTAATCGCCGCGCTGTGCGAAAACGACGTCGACGATTCGTTGCTCGAGCTCCTGTTGCATGGCCGCCTGCAGGGTGGCTGTCCACTTCGGAAACATCGTGGGATCCTTCGAGGCCTCCGCGAAGTGCGCCATGCCGTACAGGTCATCCGCGAACGCTACGATTGCCTGCTTGGCCCCAGGCGTCGACAGCATCCGCTGCGCTTGCTCGGTCACCCCATCAGGGGTCTGCAGCGCGTCACTTGCCGCGGCGTCCAGCAGGACGTCGTCGGGGACCGAGTTCCAGAGCGCCGAGGCCAGACGCGAAGCCATCTCGAAGCTCGTGTACTTGAGCCGGCCGCCGTCCGGGGCGCTAGGGACGCCAAGCTCGACGCGGTATAGAAAGCTGGGTGACTGCAACATCGCCCAGACTGCGTGGCGCATCCCGACCAGCACGGTGCTTCCGGTCTTGTTGCCAATGGTGGTCGCGAGCGTGAGGAATCGGCCGGTCTCATCGGCGCTGAGCGGCCGCCGAAAGGCCCGGCGACCGATGCCATTCAGCGCCTGGGTCATGCAGGCCGTATCGGACGTGCTGGTCGGGACGCAGGACAGCACGGCGGCCGCGTGGGTCGCGTCGGCGAAGGCGTACTGTGTCGCGGCTCCGGTAGCTGCCTCGTACTGGCCCACGCCCGACGCCGAGGCCGACAGGGTCGATGCACCCACCGTGGCGAAACCATCAACGATGTTGTCGGGCTCGACGGGGCCGAGCGGCGCCGCCTGGCCCAGAAGATCTCGCACGCTGTTTGCAAACTGCGAAGCCGTCAGCTTCTCGAGTCGGGCAACCGGCTCCGATCCGGCCGATGCGCCCGTTCCCGTTTGGCCCGCGCCCGCTTGGCCAGTCGACGTCCCCGAGCTCGCGCCGGTCCCTCCCATGGTCGACCGCGCCGAGGAACCGGGCGGGCCGATCGCGCCCGTACAGGCGAAGTTCGAGACCAGCACCGCCGCCAGGATTGCGATAAGGGACGAGCCAAACCGGCTCGGCACGGTCTCGTCGTGGATCAGATCGAATGGCCTCATGCCGACTCCCCAACGTCTAGTTGTCGGAACGGGGAGAAGTGTTCACAGATATTCGCGACGCTCGAGGCAACCTGGGCTCTGTCAGGCTCGCGAGGCCAAAAACGTGAATACCTTTTCAATCTTTCCGCGGCCCGTCAAAGGAGAGACAAGGTAGGGGTACGACCCGCCCTCCCATCGATCGATGTGAAAGCCGGCCGCCCGCGCCACGTCGTAGAGCTCCTCACGCGGGTACCACGACGAGATCGGTATGGTTTCGGCTCGATAGATGAGCGGCCCGTGATTGATCCATGCCCCTCCCGGGACAAGAAGCCGGTGCACCTTCACAAGGAAGGCGCGCAGATCAGTTGGAACCTGGTCGATGAACCAGGGTGTGACGACCGTGTCGAAGGTCTCATCCTCGAACGGCGGCTCGATGCCATTCGCAAGGTAGAAATGGAAGACGTCTTCGCCGAGCGGATCAGCGGGCGCGCGGAGCGTCCAACGACGGCTCACTGAGTCCGCCTCCTGGACGGTTGCGGCCGACTCAGTCAAGTGCACGGTGGCCCCGCGGACCACGGACGACGCCGTGACGAAGAGATACGGGTCGATGTCCAGCACGGCCGTTTCAGTGGCGCCGCAGTTTCGGTGGAGGTCGTAAGCTAGCCGGCAGGCACCAGCCCCCAGGACTAGCGTTCGGCCGAGCCTGCGCGTCGCCGCGACTCGCCCAATGGCATCAAGTGACCGCTGATTCTCGTCGTATTGGTGTCCGGACCAGCCCCAGTCCCGATACAGGTAGCTGATGTATTCGACAATTCCCCGCGGCAGCCCGGGGACGTCACCGGCGGGCAGAGCCCCGCCCAACACCGGCCCGACGATCGACGTGATATCGTCGACTTGAACTTCTACAGCTTTCGCCAGTGCACGAAGACGTAGCCGCGCGCGGTCGCTGGTGGCGGTCTCCGCCGACTCCTCGAGCGCGCGCCTGGTGTCGCCGCCTTGCTGCGCAATCAGGCCGAGTTGCTTGCGCCAGAGCTCGAGATGCGCCCCCGGTTCCGGCAACAACACAGCGATACCGCCGAGGCGAGGATATGCCCGGCCACAATCCGCACAACTGAGGTCAGCGTCGAGGCGACGGCGGCACTGCGGGCAAACCGCTCGGCTTCGAATACCGCTCGGCATTCGTTCATTCCATCACACCGGCGCGGTGGGAAAACAGAAATCGACTGCCCCCCGTGGTGCAGCGTGCTCAACCTGCAAAGCTGGTCGAAATCAGCAAGTCATGGGCGGATCGGCGCTCCCGTGACCGAGATGGGAGCGTTCGGCACCCACCAGGGTCTGAGGCGTTCGGTACGGCGATTCGAGCAGCCGGAACTTCCGCTGCAGCCGGCCAGCGCGAGCATGCGATCCTGCCGCAGGGCCATTGCGAACTCCTCGGCCGCCAGGCCGTCGATCTGGTGCCCGCCGTAGGTGATGAAGTTGAAGACGAAGCCGAGCTTGCCGAGCTGTTCGGGGAATCGCCGATTCGTCTTCCTCGGGTAGGATGCGGAGCAGGATGCGGCGCGCGCGAGTATTCGTTCTCGTAGGGCTGGGGAGCCTCTACGCCGCCGCGCCGTCGTCGGTGAGCGCCGCGCAAGTTTCGCTCGACGCGCCTCAATCGTGCCTCGATCGCGACACGCTCGTCAGCGAGGTGAGCGACCTTGTCGGCATGCCGCTCGCGTCGATTCCCGACGTCGACTTCCGCGTCGAGATCGCCGCGCTTCCGCAGCACGGCTGGCGGTTGCGCCTCCAAACCCTCGATTCACGGTCGCGCGACATACCGGAGGTCCGCGCGAGCCGCGAGATTGACGGCGCCACCTGCGCCGAGCTGGCGGACGCGGCAGCCGTCGCGATCTCGGTCTCGCTGCGCTCGATAGACGATGGGACGTCGCCCGCTCGCGCCAGTTCGGCGAAGACGTCCGCGTCTGCGCCCCCGCGCGTGCGGCGCCGGCGGCGCCCGTAGCGCCTGGGCTCGCCCGCTCGCCACCCGAGTCCGGGATCGTGACTTGAGTGGCGTACGTGCCGCTGGCGGTATTGATCCCTCGCTTGAACCAGCCGCCGCCCGGTACCTGGATCGATCGTTCCGTTCGCGGGCGTGAAGTCCCAGGTACCCGCGATCGACTTCGAAAACGGCTCGGAAGCGGTGCTTGCCCCGCAAGTACCGCCGCCCGAACCGCCCCCGGCCGCGCCCGACGTCCCCCCCGCGGCATTCCCGCCCGAACCGCCGCCGGCGCCAGTGCTTCCGCCGCTGCTCGAATTCCCACCGGTGCCCACGGCGCCGCCCGTCGCCGGTCCACCGCCACCGCTGCCCGTCCCGCCCCCCCCACTGCCCGCCGGTCCACCGGAATTTTGGGACTGGCACGCGGTGGCAAACGCCAGACCCCGGCACCGATCAGAAGCTTGTGGCCCATTTTCGCTTACTGTCGGTTCCGGGCCAGGTTGTGCTCAAAAACTCCGCCGGCCGTCTATCGCCGCACGCCACGGAACGAGGGGTCCACGTTTCGGTACAAGGACGGCAGTGCTGGCGCAGTACCACCTAGGAGGCCCTGCATGTCGATTCGCTCTCTTGGTGCGCTCACCCTTGCGGCCGTCGGGCTCTTGGGCGCGTCCTGTGCGTCCAGCAGCCCCGGCAGCGGCGGCTCTGGCGGGACATCCGGAACGGGGGGCGTCCTTGGTTCTGCCGGAACCACCGGAGGAGGTTCTGGCGGTAGCAGTTCCCAAGGGACGGGCGGAAGCGGCACCGGTGGCGAGCGTGCAACCGGCAGCGGCGGCGCCTCCGCGACCGGCGGCTCTGGCGCTGGCGGTTCGGTACGTCCCGGCACTGGCGGCGCAACCGGAACCGGCGGCAGCGGTGGCGGCCCCACGATGGGTACGCCCACCCCGAGCGCGGGTTGCGGGAAGACGTCCCCGCTCACCTTCGGGACGGTGCCGGGCGAAAATGCCAGCGCTACGCCGGGCTCGCCGAGCAACGGCACCGGCAAAGGCGGCTGGGTGACCATTACGAGCGGCGGCCAGACGCGAAACTTCGCCCTGAGGCTTCCGGACAACTACGACAACACCCATCCCTATTGGTTGATCTTCGGCTTCCATGGCAACGGCGAGACCGCAAGCAGCATCGACAGCGGCGGAGCGAACGGGTACTTCACGGCCTATTGGGGACTGCAGAGAGAGTCGAAGAACGGTGCGATCTTCGTCTCTCCGGAATGGAGCGGTGGCGGGTGGACCCAGGGGGACCTGGTGTTCACCGACGACATGGTCAAGACGATTTCGACCAATTACTGTGTCGACATGTCTAACATCATCACCAGCGGCTTCAGCTTCGGTGGTGGAATGAGCCATGCCCTGGCGTGTAGCCGCGCGAATGCCAAGACGAATCCGGCCGGCTATGCCTTCCGAGCGGCCGTGTTGTTCGAAGCATGTAGCTTTCTCGTTGAGGGAACTTGCCCAAACCGCGACCCCATCCAAATCTGGCAAAAAGCCGGCGTAACAGACGGCACATGTACATTCAACGATTCGAAGATTGTCCGCAATTGGTTCACCGACCGCGATGGATGCACGGGATGGACGTCAGAAAGCGGGAACGTAGCGGCACAGAAGACCGGAACGGTCTCGCAGGAGCCTCCCCAACCGCCTACGCCCGGCCAATTCATAAACCCGGGAGGCCACATCTGCACGAATTACACCGGATGTTCGGCCGGCGCGGTTCGCTGGTGCGCTGATCAGGCGGGACACGGTAATGCCACCACGGATGGGACCTCGAGCCTCTTTGATGAATGCGCGAACGTCACCTCACAATTCCCCCACGGCAACTGCTCGCCCGGGTGTCCCTGCACCTGGACGCCGGATGACGCCTGGACGTGGTTGAACGACCCGACCGTGAACAAATACACGCACAACATCACAAGTAACTGACGTCTCGACGACGGCTTCTGGCCGCGATCGTAGTTCAGGGGCGATGAACCGCCGTCCCCGGGGGGCGCCCAGATCGTGCATCACGCCGCCCTTCTGACGACCCTGCATGAGATTTCAGTAAAAGCGAGCGGGGGCATCGACAGTAAGAAGAGGGAACAGCCAAACAATGGAACGACTGACGCGTCTTTGGTGGAATGAACGGACTTGGGTCGCGAGCGCCCTGGTGATCGGCTGCATGGTTGTGACCACCGGCTGCAGCGGCAGCGGAGCCTCCGGTGGCAACTCTGGCAGCGGAGGTGCGGGGAACAGAGGAGGGAGTGGGGGTACGAGCGGTGGGGGCTGGGCGAGCCTGAGCGGAACCGCGTCCCTCGGCTCATTGACGCCGTCGCAAGCGACGCAGCTCTGCACCGGCACCTATGCGTACTACCAACAGGCCATTAGCCAGGCAACATTATGCAAGGAGGCGGGCCTCGCTCTGGGGGTGTCCAGCAGCTCATCTACCGACGCTCAGCTGCGGCAGAACTGCAATGGTGCACAGGCCATGTGCCTGACGGCCAGTCCCCCGGTTCCGAGTTGCAGCAACATCCCCACGTCGTGCGCGGCGACCGTGGCGCAGTACACTGCTTGCATCATGGACCAGGTCGCGGCTTTCAATAGCGGAGTAAACGCTCTCGCCTCGTGTGATACGGTCACTCTTTCCGGCTTGCAAGCGGTCTGGAACTTCGTGACCGCCGACCCACCCGCGAGTTGTGCGTCGCTCAACGACACGTGCCCGGGCTTGGATCTTCCCACACCGCATCCGGGGACGAGCAGCTCGAGTGGTTCGGCCGGCGTTGGCGGAACGACGGGGATCGGCGGCGGCTCCGGCGTCGGCGGCGCGAGTGCGGGGACGGCTGGCTCGGGCGGCTTTGCCGGAACAGGCGGTAGTGGCGGGAAGGCCGGCGCGACCGGCTCAGGTGGTTCAATCAGCGCGGGCGCCTTGCCCGGCGACGTAGCCAAGGCGGCGGGCACGCCCTTCGTCGCCGCTCACGCCATGACGCGTTCTCTGTTCGCTTCCTACAGAGGACCTCTTTTCCAAGCCCTGCGGGTTTCCGACCAGCAGGTCCGGGACATCGGCTTGGTTGCCACGACCGGGCTCGTGGATCTGGCAACACTCACTGCTTTTTGTTCGGGGACCTCATGCAAAGTAACCACCCTGTACGACCAAACAGGGAACGGCAACGACATGTGGCGGGCGGACGACCCGAATACGAATCAGCCGGGCACCGTCAAACCCTGCGCGCTGATGGATATCGAGTACTGGCAGATGTCCGACGGAACCAAGGTTCCCATCGCCGTCGAGTCGGGCGCAATGTGGAAGAGCACGGCGCAGTGTCTCAGGAACAGAGACAAGACCAAGAACATGCCCGTCGGCGCGAGCTCCCAAACCGAATACGCCATCTTCCACGCCAAGTACCTAAACAACAACTGTTGCTTCAATTACGGCAACACGGGAAACGCGATCCACTACTCTGGCCCAGGTACGTTGAGCGCGCTCAACTTCTCGTCGATCGCGTTCTGGTCCACAGGTACGGGAACCGGCCCATGGCCCATGGTCGATTTCGAGACGGGCGTCTATGCCGGCAATACCGCCAAGTGCGGTTCTGGCGTGCCTTCCACCGTCGCCTGCACGTCAACCGGGCAGAATGCCAATCCTTCCGTTACATTCGACATCGTCACCGCGGTGTTCAAGCACAACGGCGTGAACCACTGGGCACTCAAGACCGGCAATGCCAAGTCAGGGATGCTGTCGGTGAACGTCGACCTGGCGGCGCTGCCCAATGGATACTCGCCCCTCAAGCAGCAGGGTGGGCTGGGACTCGGTGAAGGTGGCGCTGGCGACACCAACGGTACCGGTGGCTTCTCTGAAGGCGCCGTCATGGTGGGTGAGACGACGGACGCGACCGACAACGCGATCCAGCAAAGCATCGTGGGCGTCTATGGGAAGTAGTCCCTGCAAGGGCGTTGCGCCACGCTAGACGTGTTGCCGGCCACGGCCGGAGCGGCACACCTGAGACCGCGATCGTCTCGCCGGCGATGGGCGGCGTGGGACAGAGCATGTTGTTCGGCCCGCGGATCCGCGTCACCAGGTCTATGCGTCGCAGCGCCGGCCACTTGGCCCTGAAGTTGTTGCGCGTCCGCCCTCGTCGGCGACGGGTACGAGCGAGCGCACGGACGACAACAAGCGTGCTACGTGTACACGAGCGTTGCGGGCTGGGAAGCCTTACCGGTGTCGAGGTCCACCCGCGCGACATCTTTCGGCGCCTCATCAAAGCCGGCGCGGCGGCCGCCATCTTCGGTCACAACCATCCGTCGGGCGACCCGGCCCCATCACGCCAGGACATCGAGCTCACCTCCCGGCTCCGAGAGGTAGGCGACCTGTGCGGAATCGCGGTCCTCGATCACGTCGTTGTCGCCTCGTCTGGTTACGTAAGCTTGGCGGAACGCAATTGGGGGTGACGTAGCGAACGCATCGCGTACCCCAAGCAACGGTCATCGTTCGCCGCAACTGGGGAGATCTGCCGGTGGCTCAGGCCACGCTCGAACCGAAGGCGAGGAATCTCTCGAACCTTTGCGCACAGTGTGACGCTGCATCGCGCGACGATGCCGTCACCGGCCGTCGCGCCGAGAGCCCCACCGCACCCGCGCAAGCGCCCGGATCGTCCGGAATCGACGCCCGGGCCAGACCGGAATACGCAGCGTCGGGACTGGTGGGGCATGCGATACGCGCGCGGCGTGCCGCTGAAAGCGCAGGATCAGATCCGTCAACTGCGGGGCCCGCCCAGCTTGCTATGGAGCCCCTCCCGGCGGCTCGCCGCGTGCAACTAGCAACGCTAGGATGCGGTCCCGCATGCCGTCCCGCCCCTTCTTCCTGTTCGCGCCTGGCGCCGGCGCGCCGTCGACGTCGCGCTGGATCGTGCAGGGGAGGCGCGACCCGCTCTGCCCGCTCGACAAATTGGCCGCAGTGCGCCCGCGCATGACCGCGCCCAATCATCTGGTCGTCGTCGAGGGTGGCGATCACTCGCTGGAGGTCTCGGCGCAGCAGCGCAAGGCCGCCGGCGAGACACAGTCCGATTCGGACGCGCGCGTGCTTGCCGCGATCGCGAGCTTCGTGAAGTCGCTCTCGTGAAACGCGATCCGCGCGCTCAGCAGCGGCGGTTTACACGCCCTGCAACATCGAGTGCTCCGCGTCTTCGGCCAGATTTCTACCGTGGGCGTCGTGTCGGATACTATCCGGTGGATCAGCTTGAGTGCGTCGCTGACAACGACGGAGGCGCGAGCCAAGCGACGGGGAAGTCGCGGTCGGGGATCCTCGAGATGAAGTCGAGCTTCTCCGACGCGAGGGAAGACTTCAGGGCGTCGACCAGTTCGCCTAAGCGAAGGTCGCCGTGCGAGCGGCGCACGTTTGAAAGCGTCGAGACCAGATGTCGCGACAGCCGCACCGGCTCGTGGGAGCGCACCGGGCTCGATATCACGGCCAATTGACTGCCGAGCGCGCTCGTTCGTTCTGTAGGCTGGACCGATGCTTTTAGGGCACGCTCTTCGTTGCGGGTGTCGAGGAGGAGCACGCAACGTCGCGTTCGTTGCTCGCTGAGTACGTCGCTCAGGTCCGCCGCAGTTAGGATGATGTCGCGTTTGCCTCGCCCGGCCAGCAGCGAACGGCTAGTGGGGTCTGACCCGGTGACCAGCGCGTCGCCGACGAACGCAACGAGCAGCGTTGTCGATGGCCCGCCACGTTCGTTGAGATTCCGAATCGCCGAGATGATCTTCTCGCGCGTCGCTTCGCCACCGACGACGCGCTTGACCTCATACCCGCTCTGCTCGAGCGCCGCCCCCAGCGCGTTCGCGTCGCTGCCTTGGTATGAGTTCGGCTTGTCGGATAACGGTGCGATGATGAGCGCCGCCCCGTCGACGAACACATTCAGGTCCAGATCCTTCAACTCGCGCGCCACGACGCTGATCGGCAGGACCGAGTAACTTCCGCTCGGCCCTGTGGAGGTGTCAGTCGATCGACCGCATCGTCATTGACGCCGCCTACCAACTGCGGTGGACCCGCTTCTTCATGGGCGCGGGAGCAGCCGTGATCTCCTCCATCGCTGCGTGGATCCTGTATCGCAGCGACTGGGTCGGATCGGTGAAGGACGTCATGGGGGTCGCGACGGTCGCTTTCATGTCCGACTTCACGCTGGACGCGGTGCTCGAGTCGCTGACGAAGGCGAAGGGCGCATGACGCATCCCACCGGCGCTCGCCTAGATGGACGCCGACGTCCTGTGCGCACGAAACGGGGTCGTGCTCACCGACACCGTGGGTTGAAGAAGCTGACGCTCTGCGTGAGGGCAAGTCGGCAGAGCGCTGCTACCGCCTTCGAGGGGACCAGACAATCGAAGCCCCCGCACGCAGTCGTGATAACAGTCACGTAGCGACTTGCCTCCGCTTCGGGAACTAAAAGGGCTTTTCGCACCCTGGCCGTCACGGTGACGTGAATTGGAATTGGCGGAATGTTAACAGGCTCATCCGGAAATACCCTCTAGGCTGTAGGGAGAAGGACGGCGACCTGGGAGATTTCAGCACGGCTTTGCCGCTGTTCTGGAATCTACAGGGGGAACGGGCCGCTTCACGAAAGAACGCCGAATTACGGCCGCGACGGCGGAAGACATTCCTTCTTCTCCGTTTAGGTGTGGTCAATCTTGGCCGCTGTAGGTGTGTCCTGCTCTGCGCGCGGTCGGTCTCAAACCTGGGGAGAAGCCTCGCATGGAAGCCATGAAGCTGCCGGTCGCAGGGTTCGCGGGTCGTCGCGTGTTGTTCGTCGGAGCCGTGGCGCTGCTCGTTGTGTTCTTCGCCGGTAGGACGGCGCGCGCGCAGTTGCTGTCCGGCTGTGAAAATCCCCCGTTCGACGAGCCCGATGGCGACGGGGACGAATGCTACCAGCAGCAGCCCCCGGATAAGAGCAATGGCGGCCCTTCAACCGACACGAACGGGCATAGCTGTCCCACCCCGCCTCGGGCCAACCAGTCCTTTCCGCCCGCCAACCCTGCTCCCGGCCCCGGCCAGAACGGCGCGGGCACGTTCTGCGGTGACCCGGTCAACCTCACGACGGGCAATAACTACCGGACGGAGTCCGATTACACCGGCGCGGGCGCGTTTCCGCTGATGCTCACGCGGGCGTACAACAGCCTGAGCTCCTCCGCCGGCAGCTTCGGGGCGAACTGGACGCACAATTTCGGCGCGCGCATCGTGCAGGTTTCGGCGACCCTTGCCCAGGCCGTTCGCGCGGACGGAAAGCTGCTGACGTTCCGCTTGACGGGCAGCGTCTGGGCCGGCGACTCGGACGTCAACGCAAGGCTCGCGGCGCTGATCGACACGAGCGGCGCGCTCACAGGCTGGAAGCTCACGAACGGGCTGGACGGCGCGGAGACGTACAGCGCGGACGGGCGTCTGCTTTCTGTCTCCAATCGCGCGGGCCTGACCGAGAGCCTCGCCTACGACACGAGCTCGCGCCTTACCTCGGTCAGCGATCCGTTCGGTCGCAAGCTGAGCTTCACTTACGACGCGCAGAACCGGATCGCGACGGCGACTGATCCGGCGGGCGGCAAGTTCACCTACGGGTACGACGCGAGCAACAACCTCGCTTCCGTCGCCTTCCCGGACGGGAGTTCCCGCTCGTATGTATACGAGAACACCACCTTCCCGCATGCGCTCACGGGCATCGTCGACGAGAACGGCATCCGCTTCGCCACCTGGAGCTACAACGCGCAGGGCCTGGCGGTTTCCTCCGTGCTTGCGGGCGGCGTTGCCCAGCACACCTTCAGCTACGATTTTTCCAATGGCGTCTCTACGGACACGGATGCGCTCGGCCATACGCGAACCTTCTCCTACATTACAGCGGCGTTCGTGCAGCGAACGTTGCACGACACCAAGCCGCTGCCTGGCAGCCCGACGGACAACCGCAACTACGACAATAACGGCAACATCTCCCAATACATCGACTTCCGGGGCATCACGACGAACTACGTCTTTGACCTTGTCCGTAACCTCGAGGTGAGCCGCACAGAGGCGGTGGGCACGGCCCAACAGCGGACGATCACCACGACCTGGCACCCGACCTTCCGCCTGCCCGTGCAGATCGTCGAGCCGAACCGCACGACAACATTTTCGTACGATGCCCAAGGCAATCTGCTCACCCGCACCGTCAGTGGTGCGTCCGCCGCCGATCGCACGTGGACCTTTCAATACAACGCCAACGGCCAGGTCACGCAGATCGACGGGCCACGTCTCGATGCCGTCGACATCACGACCTTCGCCTACGACGCCAAGGGGAACCTCGTTCAGGTCACCGACGCCCTGGGCCATGTCACCAAGGTCACCGCCTTCGATGCCCACGGGCGACCACTGACTGTTGTCGCTCCGAACGGCTTGACCACGAAACTCGTTTACGACGCGCGCGCGAGGCTGCTGTCGCGCCAGCGCGGCACGGAGACCACGAAATACGCTTACGACGCCGCCGGGCAGCTCATCAAGCTCACTTTTCCGGATGGCACCTTTGTTAGCCTCGGCTACGACCCGGCCCACCGCCTGACGAGCATTACGGACAATCTCGGAAATCGCGTGGCCTACACCCTTGACCTTGTCGGCAACGGGCAGAAGGACGAGGTCTTCGATCCCTCCTCGACACTCGCGCGGACCCATAGCCGCGCTTTCGACGCCATCAACCGAGTGGCGAAGTCCATCGGGGCGGCGGCGCAGGCTACCAGCTTCAGCTACGACGCGGACGACAACCTGATCTCAATTCTAGACCCGCTGAACCGTCTAACGACCGTGGCTTTCGATTCGCTCAACCGGCCGTCCCAGGCCACTGATCCGCTGGGCAGCGTCACGCGTGACGTCCTGGACGCCAACGACAACCTCTCTTCGCTCACTGATCCACTCGCCCACGCCACACTCTACAGCTACGACGGGCTCTCCGACGGGATTACCACCACCAGCCCGGATACCGGGCTGATCCAGAACGCCTATGACGGAGCGGCGAACGTCGTCAATCGGACTGACGCCCGCGGCTTGTCGACAGGCGTCTCGTACGATGCCATCAACCGCCTGAGCACGCTCGACTTCTCCGGCGGCTCGGTCGCCTTCACCTACGATCAGGGAACGAACAGCCCAGGACATCTCACTCAAATGGTCGATACAGCAGGCACCACGAAATACACCTACGACGCTCTCGGGCGCGTGCTCCAGCGCTCACAGAAGATCGGTCACCACACCCTGACGATCAGCTACGCCTACGACGCCAGCGGACGCCTTAGCACGATGACCTATCCCTCCGGGCTCAAGGTGGGCCTGGTCTACACGAACGGCCTGGTCACGCAAATCACTGCCAACGGCTCGCCCGTGATGAGCAACATCAAATATCTGCCCTTCGGCCCACCCATCTCCTGGACGTGGGGCAACGGCGTTGCCTACACTCGGCAGTTCGATCAGGACGGAAGGCTCACGACTTACGGCCTCGGCGGCGGGCGCACGAGGACAGTGGCCTACGACGCCGCCAGCCGCATCACTTCCTACAGCGATACGGTCTCGCCCCAGAGCCAGATCTTCGGCTACGACAGCCTCGATCGGCTGACTTCCGCGAGCGGCGCGGGTATCAGCACCTCCTATGGCTACGACAGCAACGGCAACCGGCTAAGCCTGACGGGCGGCGCGGGGACGGCTTCCTACACGTACGAGGCCACCAGCAACCGCCTCCTGAGCGTCGGCGCACCGGCAGCGCAGACGTTCGGCTACGACGGTGCGGGCAACATCACCGGCGACGGCGCGAACACCTTCACCTACGACGGCCTGGGGCGACTCACCAAGGTCACGAACGCCAAGGGCCGGGTCTTCACGTATCTCTATAACGGATTCGGCCAGCGGGTCGCCAAGCTCAAGAACGTCACCCCGACGACGGATGACACGTGCGACAACGACGGCGACAACGACGCCGACGACAGCCCCACTGCCAAAGTCGCGCGCTACTTCGCCTACGATGAAGCCGGGCATCTGGTCGCCGAGGAGAAAGCGACCGGCAATCCTTCCAAGGAGACGATCTACCTCGGCGATCTCCCCGTCGCCGTCGTGAACAACGACAAGAAGGTGCTCTTCGTCTACGCCGACCACCTGAATGCGCCGCGCGCGATCATGAATCCCAAAGGCGTCATCGTCTGGCGCTGGGAAGGCGATCCATTCGGCTCCACGCTGCCGAATCAGGACCCGGACGCCGATGGGAACGCGCTCAAGTACAACGTGCGGTTTCCGGGACAGTATTTCGATAAGGAGACCGGGCTACACTATAACAATGCGCGCTTCTACAGCGCATTCACGGGGCGCTATCTGGAAGCCGATCCGATTGGGGAGCGAGGTGGGCTGAATCTGTATCAGTATGCGAACGGCAATCCGGTAAGAACCACTGATGTGGCCGGTCTGACCGGCTCGTCGAGCGCGGACTTTCCGCACGATCTAGATCGGACGGTGGACTTCTGGGTGTCTGTTTACAACTTTGAAGCTGGAAACCACCTCGGTGACCGTGAGTATCTAGATCCCGACCTCATTAAGGCAATGATCATGCAGGAATCTGGCAACAACGCCACGGCCCACGCGTCAGATCCAATGCAAGTGAATGTTCTTGGTGATTGGGTTCCGGAGAAAGAAGATTACGGGCTGGTGGGAGGCATCTGCCAGCCTCACGATGTCACACTTCCAGCCGCTATTGATTGGTTGGCAAACAAAGCATATAGACACGACTCGAATGGTGACCCAGTGGCCTTTCGTGGTTGGCCAGCCGCTATTTCTAGGTACAATGGCGGCGGCGATCCGGAGTACGTCAATAAAGTTCTGAACTATTACGATCAGATTAAGGGGCAGACGGTCATATGGAAGTAAGTCGAGTCTCTCTCCGCGGTCGTGCTCTTTCTATTTGCAGGCAAGGCGATGGCGGGAGAGATGGAACAGGCACTGCGCGTCTGCTCTTATGGAAGATCATCGCACGTTGAATTCAGCTCGTGTTTGACGACAATGAAGGATGAGGCTCAACATCGGTTGCAATTGGCCGACTGAGAGGTCGCGCACCCCAATGATACGGCGCGGACATTCTTTGAATACCAGCGACTGCAATGTCGTGATCTGGCGCATCGGAAAATGGCGGGAATGGCGCTCACGATATTGAGATTGCGTGTTCGGCGGTTCTCGCTGAGTTTCGGACGAGGATGCTCAACTGGAGCATGGAAGATACTCGGCGGAATCAATAACGTGTCCTCACTGCTGGGTGCCTCCTTCGTAAGATCGAGCTCCTATTCGGAGCGGTACGGGTCGTTCACGGCTAAGAACCCGGAGGCACCTGAGGGCATATTCAAGAGGGCAGCATTCCAGGCGGTGTGAACCGTTCACAACCGTCGGAGATAGTTACAGAGTCGGATCCGACCTCAGTCCAGCCATCCCAGGCATTCGCAGAAAACACCAAAGATCTTGTTATCCGGTTGCTACCCAAATCTGGAGGCAGGCAGCCGCGGGTTCGGCCGTCAGAGGTCCAGCCGGGCTGGGACAACCTTGGCACCGCCCGCCCCTGCGCGACCACCCCCACCCTCGGCGACCTGGCCGTGCTCTACGCCGGGCGCACCCGCTGCTCTGTGGCTGAGGTCGCCGACCAGCTCGGCGACTACTGCGCCACCGTCTACCGGCTCTGCGAGAACGGCGACCTTCCCCACGTCCGCATCGTGAACTCGATACGGATCCGGCCGGCCGACCTTGCGGCGTTCCTGGCCGGCAGCCCCCAAGAGTAGGTCGGCGCCTAGCGGCCGCGCGTGCGCATCAACTGCCGCGAACCCTTTCAGGGCGCCACGGCTCCAACGGGAGTGAGGCCCCCAGAGGCCCCCAAAGGAGTAGCGACATGAACAAGAAGACCAAATGGCTGGCCGCCGCGATCGGAGCGGTGGTGATTGCCGGTACCAGTGCCGCCACCGTGGCGCTGGCACATCCG
The DNA here is from genome assembly GCA_963711305.1 of uncultured Pseudomonadota bacterium. GTDB lineage: Bacteria > Myxococcota_A > Polyangia > Fen-1088 > Fen-1088 > DASRQZ01. The sequence goes on along the minus strand of CAVQDT010000008.1, from coordinate 195,516 downwards.
CGCTCGTCGGCGGGCACAGGCCCCGCTTGCCGAGGCCCGGGCATGGGACAAGGCGGCGGTCATGGCGCGGACATGATGGGGATCCATTTCCTGTTCGCGCATCGGGATTCGATCGCGCGCACGGTGACCGAGATCCCGGGCGGCGTCCAGACCGTCACGGAGTCAGACGATCCCGCGGTGACGGCCCAAGTGCAGGAGCACGTTCAGACCATGTATGCTCGCCTGAAGGAAGGTCGCCCCATAAATGCCCGTGACCCACTCTTCGCGGCGCTGTTTCGCAACGCCGACAAGATCGACGTCCGCATCGAGAAGACGGCGAAGGGCCTGCGGGTGAGCGAAACGTCCACCGACGCGGAGGTTGTCGACCTGATCCGGAGGCACGCCAAGGTCGTGAGCTTGTTTATCGGGAACGGGATGCCCGAGATGATGAAGACTCACTAAAGACAGAGGACAAGATGCGCTTGGCACTTCCCATTGGAGCGATCGGCGTCCTGGCGTTGGCCGGCTACCTATTCTTCGGCCGCGGGCGAGAGATCCAGGGCACCGACGCCCGCCAGCTGGTGGCTGCGGGGGCGCGCCTCCTCGATGTCCGATCCGCCGAGGAGTTTGGGCGGGGGCATCTACCAGGCGCGTTCAACATCCCGGTCCAGGAGCTCGACAACCGCCTCGGCGAAGTCGGACCACCCAGTGGGGACGTCGTCGTCTATTGCCGCAGCGGCCACCGCAGCTCGCGCGCCGCGCAGCTCTTGCGGGAGCACGGATTCACCAAGGTTCACGACCTGGGCCCGATGACCGCTTGGTAGACGAGCGGCGGCTCAACGCCGACTCGCATCTGAAGATATAGTTGCGATCGCAACTAGAAGCGTGTTCGCGCCGATATTCGAAGCGGCTGCGTCGCGCCACCCCGATGTCCGGTTCGGAAAGGTCGACACCGAGGCCGAGCCCGGTCTCGCGGCGGCCTTCGAGATCCGGGCGATTCCCACCCTGGTGGTGCTGAGGGATGGCGTGCTGCTGGGTGCCCTGCCCGGCGCGATGCCCGCGAAGGCGATCGATGAGCTTGTCGGCAAAGTGAAGGCTCTGGACATGGACGAGATACGCCGGAAGATTGACGAGGTGGAGCCCCAAGAACCGCGCGTCGCGAAGGGAGGAGGCGCCTGATGTGCCGGCGCGTCGAGTGCTCGAAGTGCGGGCGCCCCACGTTCGCCGGCTGCGGAGCGCACGTCGAGCAGGTGCTCGGCAACGTTCCGCCGGCGGAGCGCTGCCGGTGCCGCGAGGAGCGCGCCAAGAATCCGGGCGCAACGGGCGCGTCGGGACCGGGTGCGTGGTTGCGGGGTCTTCTCGGGAAGTAGCGGCGCGACCCGACGGCCTCGATCACCGATCGAGTGCGCGAAGATCCTCATCGAGGAGGCGCGCGTAGTCCTTGTACATCTGTCGATTGAAGAGCGCGAGGGCGTGGCCCCGGTCGTACGGATGAAGCCGCGTGACACCCCAGGCGCTGGCCCACGCCTCGGTGGTCGGCGCCGTCGCCACCAAGTCATACCGTCCATAAAGGACAGAGATGCGCGCGGGGCTCATTTGAGGACGATCGAGGCTCGGATCGAGGGCGGCGTAGACGCGTTTCATCTCGTCTACGGATCGGCCGTCCTCTCTCAGGCGCCGTCGCATCGGTTCCGTGTCAGGGCCGTCGAGGACTGCGGCCAAGCGGATCATGGGGATGAACACCGTGAGAAAGTCGAGCGACCTTTCCCAGGTCGCCATGCGGAGAAGCAGCATCGCGCCCACCGAGCCACCGAATCCGCAGACCGTCTCCACGCCCTGGCTGCGCAGCCAGGCAACGAGCCGGCGCAGGTCCGAGAGCTCCTGTGCGAATACGCCGAGGTGGTCGGCCAGGCTGGTGGCAAACACGGCATCACCGGAAGAGAAGCCGAGCGGCGTACGCTCGAGGTGATAGGGAGGGACTACGAGCACGACATCGGCGCCGCGCCGCACGATCTCGCGTGTGAACCAGGAGATCGGGATGAGGGCCAGATCGACAACGTACTGGCCCGGCACCCAGAGCACCACGGGGCGCTCGCCGAGGCGGCCGCGTCGGTAAACGTAAGCCCTGGCGGTGTTCGATTCGGCGTGGTCGAGATGTATCGCGCTCGGGAATGTAATCACCTCTTGGGTGAGCCCGTTGTCGTCCATGCGGAAGCGGCGCATCGGCTCTCGTTCCACCACATCGACGCGGCTCCCGACGGCCCAGGACTTCTCGTGCTCGTCCACGGGGGCGCCTCGCTTCCGGAGCGCGTGGTCTGGGTGGGGCCGAGCCACAACGTCCGCGCGCGCCTTGCCGATCTTCTGTCCCTGCCCCAGGACGACGCCGAGCTGAGACACTGGCTCGAGCGTCGGGAGCACCTGCGGTTCCGAGCTGCCGCCGTCACAGACGCCGGGGTACGAGAGAAGATAACCAAGGCACTCCAGACCCCCGAGCGCACGTTCCTGGGCGAGCCCGCCCGAGCGAAGCACTGAGGTGCTCAGGCTTTGCGCTGTGGCAAGGCACATGCGCCCTCATCGAAAAACCGGCGGCAGAGATTCCAAGGCCTTGGTTGAATCGGCTCCAGAAATTCACCTGGGCCACGGTGAGTGCGAGCACCACGATTTCGCGCTCCGCGAACGCCGCGCGAAGCGCAGAGACCAATTCCTTGTCGAGTTGCACCGGCGTTCGCGACAGCGCCTCGGCATAGCGGGCGGCGACCAGCTCTCGGGGGCCAAGATGCTCCCAGCCCTGGCGATCCAGCTGTAGGAGAGATTCCAGCTCTGCTCCGGTGAGCCCCGCTTCGCGCTAGCTGGCCGCGTTCATGTCGATGCAGAAGGAACATCCAGCGACAGCGCTCGCCACGACGCGCGCCACCGCCAAAACGCGCGACTCCAAATCACGCGGCGCATGCGGGGCTGCCAGCTCGAACAGACCAACGCCCACCGCGCCCTTGGGAAAGTGCGCGAGCAACCGCGCGGGCATGGGATCCTTGCCCGTAAGCCGCCTCGTTAACCACAGCGCGGGCCGCAGGAAGAACGGCATGCGCCGTTGCGGCTGCACGACCAGGCTATCGGCCATCAGAACCTATCGGCGAACTCCGACAATCTGTACGGTGACCGCCCGCCCCGTATGGAGTGTCCCTTCGCGGACCTCGCGTTCGACCTCTCTGCGGACCACGAGCTCCAGCGGGTGAAGCTCGTCGGCGAGCTCGTCCATCGACGCGAGCAGGGAAGGATCCTTCGGCCCCCCCGTTCCAAGTCCGATCTGTCTCGGCGCGTACGCCTCGAGAAGCAAACAGCCGCCGACCCTCAGGCTACGAACGGCGAGGGAATGCACACGACGTCGCACGGTCGCCGGTAGGTGAGCAAAAACAGAAATGACTCCCGTGAAGGTATTCTCGGGCGGCACGTAGTCGGACAGGTCGGCGTGCACCAGCTCGAGCGACACGCCCCGAGTGTGTGCGAGTCGTTCGGCCTTCGCGAGTCCGGTCGCGGAAAAGTCCACTGCCGTGACCTGATATCCAAGGCCAGCGAGAAACACGGCGTTGCGTCCCTCTCCCTCGGCCAGACACAGAACCCGCCCCGGCGGGAGACGATGGGCCTCAGCGCGGATGAAATCGTTTGGCGCGGTGCCATAGGCGTAGTCTTCGCCTTGGTAACGAGTGTCCCAGAAGCTGGAGTGCACGTGTCTCCCGCGGGCATATGTATCCGAGCAGGCGCGTGGCGGCAACGCCATCGGTGTCGCCATCCTGGGCGCCCCTCAGAACGCGAGGTTGTCGGGAAATTATCCCTAAGCGGCCTCCTGGGAAGAATTCGACGGATGGACCTGTTCTCGAAAAGAGGGAGGTTGCATGCAAGCCACCAACGTCGAGGGCCTGAGCTCAGCCGTCCAGATCTTCGTCGCCGAAGAGGATGACGCGCTACGCATGGAGATTGCCGCAGCTTTGCGCGGTGAGGGCCACGAAGTCGTGGAGTGCGCAGACGGTGAGAGACTCTTCCACGAGCTCGAGCATCGTCTTGCCCGACCCGGTGCGCGCAGGAGCGTCGTCATCGCTCAGGCGAGGCTTCCAGGCTTCGAAGCCCTTCGAATTTTGCACGGTCTGCGCGGGCTCGACGTCCAGATCCCCATGGTTCTGATGACCCGGCTGCGAGAGCCGACCCTTCACGACGTCGCAGAGAAAGCCGGCGTCGCGGCGGTCCTCACGAAGCCAATCCAGATCACCGAGTTATGCCGCATCGTGGCCGCTCTTGTGGAGCAAATGGGACCGCCCTCCGTGTCGCAGCCCGCTGCTTGGACGGCGTACGCGCGCTAGGCGACCGCCGTGGGCGGACGGCGGCGGGTGCTATCCTGCTCTGGATGGCCGGGCGTTCGGGATCTGAGGGTGGTACCGGGATAGATCCAAGGCTCCTTCAGGCCAACGAACGGACCATGCTGGCCTGGATGAGGACCGGCATCGCGCTCATGACGTTCGGCTTTGTGATCGCGCGGATCGGCGTCTGGCTGCGAGCGCTCGGTGCGTCCACTCACGCCGTGGAGCCGCAATCATTCGGGACTGCGTGGCTCGGAGGCGCCTTCGTCGTTCTGGGGGTCGCCGGCAATGCCCTGGCGATCCGGCGGTATCTCGCGATGAGGGGGGCGATCCAGCGTGGCCAAGACATTCGAGACGACGCGTTTCCCGTCGTCTTCGCGGTGCTCCTGACCGTGCTTGGTGCCGTCCTCGGTGGCTACCTTCTCATCCGTCTTCTCTGACGTCAGATGCGGCCCCGGAGCTAAGCGACCGCCGTGGGCACGCGCCACCTGATCATGAGAACCTTCACGGTGTCGTTCACGACCAGGCACGAGAGCATCGCGTAGGCGAAAACCGCGAGGGTCTGCGACCAGGGCAGCGGCATGAGTCCTGGAAGACCCACGCGCGTCAAGATGGTGCCGATCCCCGCATCCGCCACGAGCGCGCCGATGAGGGCCTTGCTGGGCATCGTCGACCAGAACGCGCGCCGTTCACGGGCGGACACCACCGAGAACACCGCGAAGTAAAGCAGCAGCAGAAAGCTGAAGGTGTAGAGCGCGCCGTTGTCGCGCGCCAAACCGAAACGCGACCAACCGATCATCAACAGGACCAGCGCTTCCGCGACCATCGCGATCCCCAGGGTCACCGACACCGTGACGAAGCCCCCGATGTTCCAGGTCTCTGGCTTCTTGGATGGACGCACGTGGTCGGTGGCCAGCGTGATCTTGGCGAAGTCCGTCAGGAAGGTCAGCAGCAGCATCGCGAGGGCCGAGATGACGAACTTGCCGGTCACCACGTAGGCGATGACCACGAACGCCGCCTTCAGGATCGTCCGGCTGATCTTGTTGATGATCCAGGTCAGGATGCGCTGGTAGATCGTCCGCCCCTGCTCGACCAGCGCCACGATGTTGGTCAACCCCTGTTCGGTCAGGACGACGCTTGCGGCGCCCTTGGCGACGTCGGTCGCAGTGCTGACGGCGATGCCGACTTCGGCCTGGCGAAGCGCCGGCGCATCGTTGACCCCGTCGCCCGTCATCCCCGTGACATGTCCCGCGTCCTGGAGGTGCTTCACGACGACGTACTTGTCCTCGGGGAATACCTCCGCGAAGCCATCGGCGCCTTCGAAGAAATCAGCTGACTTACTGGCTGCCTGCGCGCTGGCCACCTTCAGGTCCGCCATGCGCCGGATGTTGAGCAACCCGACGCCGCCCGCGATCTCGCTCGCGACAGCCAGGGCGTCACCGGTGAGCATCTTCACCGCCACGCCGCGGTCACGAAGGGTGGCGATGAGCTGCTTCGCGTCGGGTCGCGGCGGATCGTACAAGGACACCAGCCCGAGCAAAACAAGGGCACCGGTCTCCGGGCCACTGGCCACCGCAAGCGTTCGATAGCCCTTCGCCGCCGACGCGCTGACGCTCGCCTCGAGCGCCGCGACTGCCGGAGGCTGAAGTCCGCAGGCCTCCGCGATGGTGCGCACGGCGCCCTTCATCACGCGCAGCCGCTTCCCGCTCTGCTCGACCACCGCCTCCGTGCGCCGGTTCTTGGCATCGAACGGCGCGAAGGAGACGGGCACGACCTTGGGAAGGTCGTCGAAGATGTGCCGTTCCTTCGCAGCAGCGAGAAACGCGACGTCGATTGGATCTTGGTTGGCTTCCTGCGACGCGAGCGCTCCCGCGAACAAGACGTCGGCTTCCGTGGCGCGCTCCTGCGGCATGACGCCGGTGACGGCCAGTTGGTTCATCGTGATGGTGCCGGTCTTGTCCACGCAGAGCACGTCCATCGTCGCGGCATCCTCCGCGGCGCTGAGGCGGGTGACCAGCACGCCGCGCTTCGCCAGCTCCCTCGACCCGACAGCCATGCTGACAGTCAACATCACGGGAAGGGCGACCGGCACCGCGCTCATCAGGAGGACGAGCATGAGGGGAATCATCTCCAGCAACGACACGCCGCGGATCAGCGACAGGCTCACGACCATGACCAGGAGCGCGCCGACGATGACGAACAACCACCGAACGACCTTGCCCACCACCGCCTCGATGTGGAGTTTCGGTCTCGCCTGCTGTACCAGCTCCGTGGTGCGGCCGAAGTAGGTCTTGGCCCCCGTCAGCATGACCACGCCGTTACCCTCACCGCGACGAACGATGGAGCCGGAGGAGAGCACGCCACCGGCCTCCTTGTCGGCGTCCTTCGATTCTCCGGTGAGCGCCGACTGGTCCACGGTCAGCGCCCCCGTGAGGAGCTTCAGGTCCGCCGGTATGACGTCGCCGGGACGCACGCGGACGATGTCGCCCGGGACCAGCTCCCGCGCAGGAATCACCTGCCAGCTCGAGTCGCGACGGACGCGCGAGCTCACCTGCAGCCGTCGCCTCAAGGCCGCGACCACGCCGACCGCGCGGCGATCCTGCACGAAGCTCAGCACGGCGTTGACCACCAGCAGAGCGCTCACAACAACGAGGTCCGCATATTTCCCGAGGACAGCCGACAGGACCAGAATCAGCTCCAGCATCCATGCGGAGATCCCCCAGAACTTTCTGAGGAACGCCAGGAGGGGATGCTCCTTTGTCGCGGCCACCTCGTTGTAGCCGTTCTCTTTCCGGCGGATATCCACCTCCGCACGCGTGAGCCCAGCGTCGGCGTCGACGCGGAGCCTGGCGAGTGTGTCGGGAACCGACGCGGAGGCGATGTCAGGGCCCTTGGTGGCGACCAATCTCAACATCGTCGGCTTGGATACGGATCTCAGTTGGGTCGGTTGCATGGTGAAGAACCGCCCTCGGCGCCTTACTCGAGATCCGGCTCCTCTAGCCACTTTCGGAGCGTCTTCGGATCGACCCCCAGCTTCTCCGCCGTCTGTCTTTGATGGCCGCCGGTCTGCCCGAACGCCCAGGAGGCATAGAGGCGTTCGACCTCGATCATGGGCTTGACCGGCCCGCGGAATTCGAGAGCATCCTCTCCGCCGACTGCGCTGAGGGTGTCCGGGATGTCGGCGGCGGCGATCTCGCCGCTTCGTCCGAGCAGGACGAGCTTCTCGGTCATGTGGGCGAGCTCTCGGACGTTGCCGGGCCAGCGGTACCGGCGCAGCTGGCTCAGTGCCGCCGGAGAGAAGCTGCGCACCTCCGACTGCGGGTACTTGGCGCGACATTCGGTCAGGAAGTATTCCAGCAGCGCCGGGATGTCCTCGCGATGGTCGCGCAGAGCGGGAAGAACTATGGAGACGACGTCCAGACGGTAGAGCAGGTCCTCTCGGAACTTTCCCTCGCGCGCGGCCTGGACCAGGTTCCGATGCGTGGCGGCGATGATTCGAACGTCGATCTCGCGTTCCTTGGTCGACCCGACCGGACGCACGGTCCCGCTCTCGAGCACATGGAGCAGCTTCGCCTGCAACGCCGACGGCATCTCACCGATCTCGTCCAGAAACAGCGAGCCGCCCTCGGCCTCGGCGAAGAGTCCTGGTCGATCCGCCGCTGCTCCAGTGAACGCGCCTTTGACGTAGCCGAAGAGCTCGCTCTCGAGCAATGCCTCGGGCAGCGCGGCGCAATTGACAGAAACGAACGGCCGTTCCGCACGCCGGCTGTCGCCGTGCAGCGCCCGCGCAACGACGCCCTTGCCGGTCCCGGTCTCGCCGAGCACGATCACCGGGGCGGGCGCATCGGCGACGCGTTGGATCCGCTCGCGCACGGCCTGGATCGCGGGGCTGTGCCCGATGATGCTCGAGACCGAGAACTTGGCTCTGAGCGCGGTCCTGAGGGCACTGGCCTCGTTCTTGACGCGAAGCTGATCGAGCGCGCGTTCAAGAAAGATCACGAGCTCGTCCTGCTTGAACGGCTTCGTGAGGTAGTGGTAGGCGCCTTGACGGATCGACTCGACGGCGGTGTCGATCGCACTATAGGCCGTCATGACGATGACAGGGCGCTCCGGATCGAGCTTTCGGGAGGCGGCCAGCAGCTCCATGCCGTCGACCTTGGGCATCCGCAGGTCCGTGACCAGCGCATCGAATCGGTCGGAGGTCAGCCGATCGATCGCATCGCGACCCGACCCGACCGGCACGGCGTCGTAGCCCTGGTCAATCAACCCGTCCGAGACGGTCCGCGCCATCTCGAGGTTGTCGTCGACGACGAGCACGCGTGGGCGTCGCTTACCCAATTGCAGCCTCCTCCACGAGCGGAAGGCGGATGGCGGCGCGGGTGCCCCGCGGGCTCCGTTGCGAGAACACCAGGCTGCCGCGGTGACTGGCGATGATCTCGTGCGCAATCGCAAGACCGAGCCCAGTGCCCCCCTCCCGCGCCTTGGTGGTGAAGAAGGGCTCGAGCGCGCGCCCGACGTCGGCCAGTGAGATGCCCATTCCCGAGTCCGCGACTGCGATCTCGACATCGCCCCCATCGCGGCGAACCTGGATCTCGACCTCCACACCTGGCTCGCACGCATCGCACGCGTTGAGCAGCAGATTGATGATGGCGTGCTCGAGCAGTCTCGGATCGCCCATGACCGTTGGGATGTCGACATCGAGCCGGCGGATCAGCCGAACGCCCGCCTTGGTGAACCGGTGCTCCACGAGGGTCACGGCATTCTCGATCAGGCTGCGCGGATAGATTCGTTCAGCGCTGGGAGCGTCACCGCGCGCAAGACCGAGAAGCCCCCGGATGACCTGATTGATCCGATCGGTCTGGGAGAGGATCGCAGCCACACTGGCCGAGAGCCGCTCGTCACCCGCGACCCGCGGCATCATCTGCTCCGCTCGGGCGGCAATCACGCTGAGCGGCGTCGAAATCTCGTGCGCGACGCCCATGGCGAGCGTTCCCATCGCAGCCGCCTTGCTGGCGCGCTCGAGCCGTTCGTCTCGTCGCTGCTGGAGGCTGGCAAGGGCCAGCTCCCGTTCGAGCACCAGCTCCTTGCGCTGGTTCCGCCTGGCAATTCCGCCGAAAACCAAAACCAGGCCGGCCGCGGTGATCACACTCAAGAGGAGTCGACGTCGCGCCCAATCTTCTCGATCTCGTTCACGTTCGGCGCTGGCGACAGCGACAATGTCCCAGGTGCCCGCCAGGCCGGCATCGATCCGGGAGAGCCCCGCCAGCGCTGTCCGAGCCGGCAACCCGAACACGGCGGACTCATCGCGTGGGATACGTACCACCGAGTCGCCTCGGTCGAGCGCCTCGGTCAACCGTGGCGCTGCGAGATCGCGACCGGCGGTCGTGCGAAGCATCGACTCATTCGGGCGGCGGGCGACGATGACGAGTGCATTCGGACGTTCGATCGAGCGCAGTCCGGCGAGAAGATCATCTTCTGTAATGGAAGATCCGGTCGCTACGCGGATTCTAAGCGCGGCGCCCAGTGCCCCGGCCAGCGTTGCCTGCTCTTGCGCGAAGTCCTGTAGGGCAGCAGCGGACTCCCGTCGTGCGTCCCAGTAGGAGAGCCCCGCGACGCCGGCGACTATCGCCACCATGGCTCCGCCGAGGCCGAACCGTCGAACGGCAACCTTGTTCACGCGGGCATCGAGGTCCCAGTCGAGAACGTTCGCATCTTGCGTGAGCAGCATGGCCGGCGATGCGAGAGGACGCAAGCATTGGGCCATCTCGCTACGGCCGGAAATTGGCGGGGGACGCTGTTCGCTCACCATCGTCCCAGGGAAAATCTCCCGATCGGATCGGGAAATTTTCCCGATCTATTTGTGAGTGTCTGAAGAACACCGCGCCAAATCAGGGCGTCCGGCCTTGGTACGGCTCGTGCTCTTCGATGCGTTCGCGTGTCCCTCTCCCTCCGCCGCCCAAGCCCTGTCGTAGCAGCGCTCGCCGCGATCTCGACGGTGGTATGCGCCCTCCTCTTGGATTTCCGAACGAACGCCGTCGCTGCGCAGCCCGCAGGCGCTCCTTCGGCGTCCGCGCCATCACCCGCACCGGTGTCGGTGGCCGGGCCAGGGCCTTCGCGGGCCATGACGCTCGACGAGGCGCTCTCGTATGCGCGGGTTCACCAGCCCATCCTGCGCAGCGCGCTGGCCCGCGTCGCTGCCGCGGCCGCTGATTCGCGCATACCTCGGGCGCAATGGCTTCCGAGCATCGGGGCGACGGCGCAGGGATTCGGCGGGACGACGAACAACACGACGGCGTCCTACATCGGCGTTCCGGAGGTGGACATCCCCAGGATCGGCGGCACCAAGGTCACCGCGACGGGGGCGTGGACCCCGAGCGCCTCCACGCTGGCAGGTGTCGGTGCCGCGCAGGAAGTGTTCGACTTCGGCCGGATCGCAGCCCAGGCGGCGGTCGCCGACGTTCTCTACGAAACGGAACGGCATCGGGCCGACGCCGAAGCGCTCCGGATTGACCTGCTGGTGAAGGACTCGTACTACGGCGTTCAGGGCGCTCGCGCCATCCTGAAAGCGGCCGAGGATGCCTATCAGCGCGCCGGCGTGCACCGGGACATGGCGGCGGCTGAGGTCAAGAGCGGCCTGCACGCGCCCATCGAGCTCACCCGCGCGGAGGCCGATCTCACCCGATTCGATGTGGGCCGCATCCGCGCGGGAGGCTCCTTGCGAACGGCGCAGGCCGTTTTTGCGGCGGCCGTCGGCGTCGACGACCCGCTGCTCGACGCCGCCGGCCTGGCACCGCCGATCTTGCCGGCACCGGCGCTCGACGAGAGTCTCCGTCAAGCCATCGCGAAAGATCCGATCCTCGATGAGGCGCGTTCGCGGGTGCGCGGCGCCGATGCGTTCACGCGCGCTGTCGCCGCCGAGATGCGCCCTGACCTTTCACTCACGGCCACGTTTTCCGGCCGCGCAGGGACCGCGGAGCCGAACAGCGGCTCCATCTCCGATCGGTACGGTCCGCTCCCCCTCGTTCCGAACTGGGACGTCGGCCTGGTACTGCGCTGGCCGCTCTATGACGCGGTCGTAGCGGCGCGGAGAGACGCGGCGGCGAGCCACGCGGAGGTCGCGCGCGCGGACGTGTCGGTCCTCTCCCAGCAGGAAGCGGCGGCCGTCCAGCAGGCTTACGTTTCGATCGAAGTCAGCCAGGCGGCGCTCATCAGCCTCGGTCGCGCGGTCGACGCAGCCAAGGCGAACTACGCCCAGGCCGAGGCCCGGTTCAAGGCCGGGCTCGGAACCTCGCTCGAGCTCGCCGACGCAGAAGCCCTCCGTACCGACGCCGAGATCCAGCTCGCCGTGGGCGAGTTCGAAGCGCGACGCGCGCGGGCCGCGCTCTCGCGCTTGATCGGGGAGGGGCTGTGAAGGCGCTCGAGGCCCGCTACCACCCGACGGGCGAAGCGCACTCATTCGTGGTCGTCGGCCACGTGCTCTGTGACGGGCCGCGCTTCATCGTGCAGGTCGACGAGCACCTTTCCTCGCCGCTCCCGCGGCCATCGGTGCTCTCCAACCTGAAATACATCGCCGCCATGAGCGCCCCCCATCCATTTGAATTCCTGCGCGCCATCGACAATCGGTTCTGGTCATTCGTGGAGGTCAGCGGCGTGTGGGACCACGAAGACATTCTCAGCGAAACACAATCCCGGAGATGAGATGAGCACCTCGGATCACCAGCCTGCCCCCGTTCGCAGAAATCGCCGCGTTCGCTTCATCATCGCCGGCGGCACGGCAGGCGTCGTCACACTCGGCATCTTCCTGGTTGCGCGCGCGAGCTCGCACGTGAACAGCGTCACCCTCGACAGTCTGCCGAAGGGGGTCACCGTCGTGGGGGCTCGCGCCGCGCAGTACCGTCCGTCGCGGCGCTACGTCGGGACCATCTTGCCCTGGGTCGAAGCGCGCATCGGTCCGCAGTTCATCTCCGCGTATGTCGACGCCGTGCTCGTTCGGCCCGGGGACGTCGTCACACGGGGGCAGATCATCGCCACGCTCGACTGTCGCAACGCCTCGGCTTCGTCGAAGGCCGTTGCCATGCAGGCCCGCGCCATCCAGACCCAGCAGGAAGCGCTGGCGCACGAGGCGGGGCGCGTAGCCGAGCTGAAAGAAGGAGGGTTCGCCTCGCCCAACGAGATCGAGAACCGCGCGGCCGACAGCGCGAGCAAGCAAGCGCAGCTGATGGAAACCCAGGCGAAGATGCAGCGGGCGACCCTCGAGGTCAACGACTGCATCCTGCGAGCGCCCTTCGCGGGTGAGATCTCGGCGCGTCTCGTCGATCCCGGCGCGTTCGTACGACCAGGCTCCGAAGTGGCCACTGTGGTCGATCGCCGAACGGTGCGCGTGGTGGCGGAGGTGCCGGAAGGCGACTTCGACGTGGTCGGTGTCGACACTCCCGTGCAGATCCGGGCGCTGGCGATCAACCGAGAGCTGCGCGCCAAGATTGCCCGTCGCTCGCCGGCCGCCGATCTCTCCACGAGGACGGCCCACATCGAAATCGACGTCCCTGACCCGGACCGCTCGCTGCCGGTCGGAACGACGGCCGAGCTTGCGCTCGACGTCGGCGCACCGACCGCCGCGACCGAGGTCCCCCTGATCGCGGCATCGGTCCGGGGTCGGAAGGCCACGGTGTTCGTCGTCGAAGGGCAAACGGCGCGCAAGGGCGTGTACACCGTCAAGGGCGAGCGAGGCGGCAACCTCTTCCTCGATTCCTCTCTGCGGGCGGGAGCCCACGTCGTGACCGAAGGGCGCGCCTTGCTCAAGGACGGCGATCGCGTGGAAGCCAAGCTCGACCAAGTAGCGGAGCGCACCGACGCCAGCGCGGCCGCCACGGAGGCCAGGCCGTGACCCGCCTGGCGCTCCAGAACCCCATCGCGATCCTGATGATCTGCGTCGGCCTGGTCGTGTTCGCGGCGGTGGTCACGCCGCGCATGAGCGTCGACACGTTCCCCGAGCTGACGCCGCCCGTTCTCGTCGTGGGGACGCTGGCGCCGGGGTTGGGCCCCAAGGACGTGGAGAAGACGATCACCTGGCGTATCGAGAAGTACGTCAGCGCCACGCCGGGGGTCGATTTCGTCCAGAGCACCTCGCGCAACAACCTGTCCGTCGTGTTCGTCTGGCTCAAGTGGGGGACCGACCTCAACTCGGCGCAGACGCTGGTCCAGCAGCAGGTCGCGTTCGCCATGTCGGCGGTGCCGAAGTCGCTGGGGGTGCTGCCGCCGTTCGTTCTGCAATACGACCCTTCGAACGCCCCGGTCATTCAGGTGGCCGTCTCGGGCGGCGGGCTCACCGGGCCGCAGCTCTACGACTACGCGCTCAACTACATCGAGCCGGTGCTGGAGGGCATTCCGGGCGTCGCCAGCGCGTCCATCAACGGCGGCCGGCAGCGTCAGATCAACGTCATCGTCGACCCCGCTCCGCGCCGAGGCGCGCGGCGTGACGTCGACCGATATCGCCGACCGCCGTCGCGCAGTCGAACGCGCTCTTACCGTCCGGCGAATTCATCTCGCCGAAATTCGACGCCAACGTCTACACGAACGCCGTCGCCCAGCATGTGCCCGATATCGGCGACGCGGCGGTGAAGGTCAACGGCAGCCACGCCGTTCTCATCAAAGACGTCGCCACCGTCGAGGACGGAGGCTCACCCGCGACCCAATCCGTCGCCGTCAACGGCAATGACGCCGTCTACCTCAACGTGCTCCGCATTCCCGGCGGGAACACGTTGCAGATCGTCGACGCGGTCAAGAAGGCGGTCGCCGACCTGAAGAACCTGCCTCCTGGAGTCGAGGTGAAGGCGATCTTCGACCAGTCGACGTTCGTGCGCACGAGCTACGAGGGTCTCAGGAAGGAGGTCGTGCAGGCGCTGATTCTCATCGCGCTCGTCATCCTGCTCTTCCTGCAGAGCGTCCGCGGCACGCTCATCGTGTCGGTCGCGATTCCGCTGTCGTTCGCCATCGCTCTGATTGTTCTATACGCGGGCGGCCACACGCTCAACGCGTTCACGCTGGGCGGCCTCACGCTGGCGATGGGCCGCCTCGTCGATGATCGCGGTCGTCGTGCTGGAGTCGATCCACCGTCACCAGCGCATGGGGATGAGCCCGGCGAAGGCCGCGCTCGAGGGAACCAACGCAGTGGCGCTGCCCGTCCTGGCATCGACGCTGACGACGATGGCCGTGCTCTTCCCGTCGTGTTGCTCGCGGGCCTGGCCCGCAAGCTCTTCGTGCCGCTGGCGGTGACGGTCGCCGTCAGCATGATCGCGTCGTACTTCGTCAGCATGTGCGTCACTCCCCTCGCGTGCCGACTGTTCCTCGCGCACCAGGAGCACGGCCCTCTCGGCAAGCGGGTGGGCGCCTTCATCGACCGGGTGGCGGGTGGCTACGCCGACGCCCTTCGCGCCGTCCTTCCGTTTCGCAACACGGTCGTCGGCGCGTGCGTGGTGCTGGTCGCGGCGAGCGTCTGGATGGCGACGCGGCTCCCCAGCACCTTCTTCCCCGAGATCGACGAGTCCATGGAGCGCGTCTACGTCCGCCTGGCGCCCGGCACCTCGCTGAAGGACGCGGCCCGGAAGATCAACGAGATGGGAGCGCTGCTCGCCAAGGAGCTGCCCAAGGGCACGGTCGAGTTGGTATTGACCAACGTCGGTTCCCCGGGAAACGCCCGAAGCGCGATGACCAGCCCGAACGCCGGTCCCCACATGGGGTTCATTCGCATCGCCCTCCCCGAGGCCGAGCACCGGAAGCAGAGCCAGCGCGAGCTCGCCGACATGACGCGCGAGATCCTCAACCGCAACTATCCCGGGGTCGAGTTTCTGCAGTGGCCCGGCGGCCTCGTCGCGAGCGTGTTCTCGAATGGATACATCGCGCCGCTGGTCGTCGAGGTCGGTGGCGACAGCCTCGAGGAGCTGGACTCGAAGTCTCGAGCGGTGGCGGACGTGGCCCGCAGCGTCCCGGGCGTCCGCGACGTGTACCCGTCGGTGCAGATCGACTATCCCGAGGTTCGCGTCGAGACCGACCGTACCGAGGCCGCGCTCGTCGGCGTGACATCGCGAATGGCGGCCCAGACCACGCTCGAGGCGACGCTCGGCAACATCAACACCCCCAGCGTCTGGATCGACGGCTCGAACGGCCAGTCCTACTACGTGGTCACCTACTACGACGGTCGCGTCGTCGACGATCCGAACGCGCTGGCGCGGATTCCGGTGCGAATCGGCGACGGCGGACGCGCGGTCACACTCGGCGCCTACAGCACAGTCCGGCGTTCGCTCGGTCCCATCGCGGTTGAGCGAAACCACCTGCAGCGCGTCGCTCACGTGATGATGCAGACCGAAGGCCGCGACATCGGCAGCGCCGCCAAAGAGCTCGAGGAGAAGCTCCACGCCGACCCGCGAACCCGCGACATCGACTTCTCATTCGTCGGTCAGGTCGATCTCATGCGCACGACGTTCTCCGGCCTCGGCCTCGCGCTCGGCCTGGCGATCATGGTGGTCTTCATGATCATGGCATCGCAGTTCAAGTCGCTTCGGCTTCCCTTCATCATGCTGTTCACGATTCCGGTGTCGCTGATCGGAATCGTGCTCGCGCTCCTCGCGGCCGGACAGGGCTTCTCGATCACCGCGCTCATGGGGGTGCTCATGGTGATCGGGATCGCTGTGTCGAACGGCATCCTCCTCATCGACGACGCCAATCGCCGCTTCAACGACGGCGTCGACAAGGTGGAGGCGGTCATCGCCGCCGCCCGAACGCGGTTCATCCCCATCGCCATGACCAGCCTGGCCACGGTCATCGGGCTCATCCCGACCGCGATCGGGCTGGAGGCAGGCACCGAATCGAACCAGCCGCTGGCCCTGGCGGTCGTCGGGGGCCTGACGTCCTCGACGATCCTTTCTCTCTTCCTTGTTCCCGTGATGTTCCTGCTGCTCGCGAAACGAGTACCAGCGACGCAGGAGTCGGCAGTCGCAACCGGTCTTACGGAGGCTCACACATGATTTCGCGAAACATCGTCTCGATTGGTGTCCGATCCATTCTGGCTGTTGGCATCTTCGTCGCGCCCGCCTGCGCGCCGCTTCGCCTGCCCTACAAGGTCGGCGGCCCAGCGGCGTCACGCGAAGGTGTTGAGCTCGCGGTGAGTCGTCAGAGCTGCACGCAGAACGTGGATCCGGACTTCTCCGGTCAGGACCTCGTGGAGGAAGTCGTCGAAGTACAGGTCCGGAACGCGACCTCGACGCCCCTCACGGTCCAGCGCGACGCCTTTCGCCTGATCTCGCCGGACGGTTCTGGGCTGAAGACCATGACCTGGCGGGCGGTCGATCCCCTTCCGCTGAACGGCGGTGAGACCAAGAGCTTCGAGCTGCGTTTCATGACGCGCGGGCTTCTCCAGTGCACCCGCGAGATGAAGCTCGATCCCGACGCCGGCGTGAGAATGAACGGCCGTCCCATCGAGCTCGGCGCCGTCAGCTTCCAGCCATCGCGCGCCCTATGACCACGGTTGCGCCGTCCGTTCGATCCATCCTGGTCGCCCTCGACGAGTGCGAGCGTGCCCCGCTCGTCTTCGCCACGGGGGTGATGATGGCCCGGGGCCTTGGCGCACAGCTCTTCATCATCCGTGTGCTCGTCATTCCGCCAGACATTCCGCCCGCTGCACACACGCATCCGAACCGTTTGGAAGCATCGATCGAGCGTGACGCGCGGGCCGACCTACGGCGGCTCATGGAGTCCCATCCGGGCGTCGAGTACGGCCCTCCCATCATCATCGTCGCCGGAGATCCTTGGCGGCACATCGTCGATACGGCCAAAACCTTCGAGGTCGATCTCATCATCGTCGGAAGCCGTCGCCACCACGGCCCGCTCGATCGGATGCTGGGCACCGTCGCTGCGAGAGTGGTGAACCACGCGGATCGCAACGTTCTCGTGGTCCATGAGAAGGGCGCCGATCGGGATACCACCTCATGACCCATCACGGCTATACCGCAGGGGCGCGGTGTGGCCTGTTCGGCTGGTTGCTCCTCTCGGCCCCGGCATGTGTGACGGTTCCCTCCGGACACCTTGGCGTTCTGCTGCGCCCCGAAGGCGTAGCGCGCGAGCCGATCGGCGAGGGCGCCCATCTGATCGGTCCGTTGGCGCACGCCGAGATCTACGATCTGCGGGGCCAGGAACACCACGAATACCTCGCCGCGCTGTCGGCCGACGGCGCAATGCTCGAGGCCCGCGCCTCCGTTCTCACATTCCGTCCTGCGGCGGGTGAGCTGGTCGCCCTGGCGCGGGAGATCGGGCCGACCTACTACCAGGTGATCGTCCAGCCGATCGTACGATCGACCGTACGCCGCGTGCTCGCCAGCCGTCGCCTCGACGAGCTGGACACCGCCGGCATCCTGAGCGCGCAGGACGAGATCACGCGCATTGCTGCCGCGCGGGCACGTCCCTATCACATCGTCATCGAGAGCGTCGATCTGCGGACCCTGACGATGTTGCCGTCGTCGCCGGCGTACCGCGTGGTCGTCGAGACGAGCGTCACCGAGCAGGCGGTGCTCGCCGCGCGGAAGCGGGTCGAGCTGATACGCCACTGGGCCGATGCCCGCCGCGAGGCAGCCCGTGGCCTCGCAGAATCTCACGCCGCGCTCGCCCCGACATTGACTCCCGAGACGCTCGCGGAGACCGCCAACCGAGCCTGGACGAACCTCGTCACGGCGCCGTCGAGCTACGTCGACCTTCGAGCATCGCGAAGTCCGCATCTAGTGGAGGTGGCACCATGAGTCGATTCCCTCATTTCTCAGGTATCGCCCGAATGACAGTGCTGTCGATTGCGACCGCTGGTTGCGCCACGACGGTGGGGCCCGGCCGGCTAGGTGTGCTGTGGCGCGCCTCCGGCGGCACGCAGGACACCACCTACGGCGAAGGGCTCCACTACTTTGCCCCTTGGAACGACCTGACCGTCTACGACATGCGAGCGATGAGTCACGACGAGGTTCTGGATGTCATCGCCATCAATGGGCTCAGCATCAAGCTCGACGCCTCCGTGCGGTACCACTTGAATCCGGACGAGATCGTCGCGCTGCAGACGGAGATCGGCGCCGAGTACTATTCGAAGATCCTCGAGCCCGTTCTGCGCTCCGAGGCCCGTCGGGTCTTCGGCCGGTACACTCCCGAGGAGATCTATTCGACGAAGCGCGAGCTGATCGAACGCGAGATTCGCGAGGGACTGCGCGCGAAGATCGAGGGCAAGCACATCGTGCTCGAGGCGATCCTGATCCGCAACGTCGAGCTCCCGCTGACGATTCGCACCGCAATTGATCAAAAGCTCGCGGCAGAACAGGAGGTCCTGAAGATGAAATACGTCATCGAAGTATCGAAGGCGGCGGCCGACCAGAGGCGGGTCGAGGCCCAGGGAGTCGCCGACTACAACCGGATCGTCGCCACGAGCCTGAGTCCGCCGATCCTGGAATTCGAGCGGATCCAGACCCTGAACCGGCTGGCCACCTCCCCGAACGCCAAGACGGTGGTCATGGGACCGGGAACCGAGGAGTCGAGAGTTCTGCTGTCTGCTCCTGCAACCACACGCTGAGCGCACTTCTTGGAGGCACAAATGAAAACGAGTCGTCAATCCATGCAACGGTTGGTTCTCTCTGCGGCAGCTGTTCTTCCAATCGCCGCGCTGGTCGCCAGCTGCGCACACTTTCTCGACACTGCGCCCAGCAACGTCTCGCCGGAGGGCGTCCGATTCACTATCCGCGACTTCGAATGCTTACAAGGTGACCCGACGGGCGATCCCAAACAAGGGGCTGATCTGGTCATTGATATGGAGATCCAGAACCGCTCGTCCACCCCCTTGGTGGTTCCCACTGGCGCCATGCAGGTGGTCGACGCAGAGGGAGGGTCGATGAGGAGGAGGGGATGGAATCAAAAGGCACCAGTTCAAGTTGCCTCCGGCGGCAATCAGAGTCTCACGATGCACTTCCTGGGATCTACGAGGCACTGCTGCTCGTCTCGCCTGTCGCTCAAACCTTCCGGGGTGACGGTGGGTGATCGCACCCTCGCCGTGGGGCCGATCGACTTTGTCCCGCCCTGCCTATTTTGAGAGTCCCACTGGGACAGACATGCGTTGGATAGCAGCCATCGGAGTCGCGGCCTTCGCTCTTTCGGCGCAGGAACGGGCCGATGCCTCCGACGGAGGCGCCGGTGGAGTCGATCGCGAGAAGACCGACGGGGGCACCCTGAGCGCCGTGCCTCGGCCGACAGGTCCGGCTGGTACCTTTCTCGGAGCTTTGCCGTCGGCTGCAGGACAAGGTCGGCAAGGGGACTCCGATATTGAGGAGCACTATCAGCTGAAGTCCCGCCCCAATGGCCGGCTGTTCTATGTGGCACCGCAGTTCTCCGCCGAGGTGGAGCCTGATGGAACGGTCAGGTTTCATGATCGGCGCGTTCGGTATTCGGCGCCCAAGGCGACGCTCAGCTTCGACCTTTTCGATGAGTTCGTTCACGACTTTGCGCACGGAACTCTCTATCCCTACGAGAAGGCCAACTTTCTAGCCGCCACGTTCAAGCAACGCACTGCCATGGCGGCGAAATGGTACGCGGGGCAGATGCGCGCCGCCGCGCAGGAGTTGCCTCGCCGCCTTGACGCGCTCTGGGCCGACACCCGCTACCGACGTCGAGAGCGGCGCCGAATCATTTGTCTTCTCTGGCACGATGTTGATACCTCCGTCGCCGGCGACCCGCCCGCAGCGGCGATCATCGAGGCCTGGATTCGCAAGCGCCTGCCGCGCGGTTCGCCCGACGCTTACACCGACGATGAGGTTGATGCATGCTCGCGAGAGCGCGTGGGCGGACCAACGTTCAGACCGTACGGAGCGCCTCTTGAAACGAGACCGCCTTCGCGATAGCCACGCGTACCGATGGGCTCACGCCTACCACTACCGGCAGGATGTTGCGAAGTAGCAATGGATCACCGTTAGGGGCGCTCGCCGACACTGGCGATCACACGCTGCAGCTTCTCGTGCACCTCGCGGGCGATCTCCTTCAGTGAGGCCTCGCCGGTGGCCGCGAGTGTCTCGAGTGGATCGATAGCGGCCACGTGGGTCGCCCCGCTGTCCTCCTCGTAGACTACGACGTTACATGGGAGAAAGAGGCCGATGTCGAGGCTCTGCTCGAGCGCGCGCCGGGCGAAAGGAGGGTTGCAGGCGCCGAGAATCCTGTAGCGGCGGAAGTCGATGTCCAGCTTCGTCTTGAACGTCGCCTGGATGTCGATCTCCGTGAGGACGCCGAAACCCTCAGCCTTGAGGGCGCCGGTGACCCTCGCCAGGGCTTCATCGAACGGGCCATTGAATCGAGCGTGCATACCGAACGGGCGCATCGTGTTCTCCTCTCAATGACTTGGAGCCTCGGCGGTCTGAAAAGGTTCACCGTTGTGGCGGGCCTGCTGCTCGGGTCCGGCGCAGCCGCAGGGAGTGTCCCCGTCTTCGCCGTCTCGGGAGGTGTTCCGGGTTCATGGCGGCGAAACACACCATCGCGATAGCGACGACGGTGTTGTTCCAGGCCGTCGTGGGTAACGGCCAGAAGGAGAAGAACGAAAGAATCACCCAGAACGCGACGACGGCGACCGCCCGGTGGGCCAAGATCGACCAACGTGCCAGCAACGCCAGGATCAGGGCGCCAATTCCCGACAGCAGCGAGACGATTCGCTGGGCAGGCAAGTGGGGGAACAGAAAGGCCGAGGCCGATAGCCACGCCGCCAGGATGAGGTTGAGCGTGCGCGGACGGAGAAGCCCAGAGGCGACCGCAGCTTGCAGGGGACGGGTCGTCATGACGGAACGGAAGCGGGCCGGGAGAGTAAAATGGTCCCAGCATCATACTCCCCTTCATGCAGGCAGTGAGCGGAGCTGCCCCTTCCTGCTGACCGACAAAGATTCCCCTCCCGCCGGAACGGGCTGCAATCCGCTAGACTCGCCGGTCATGCATTCCGAAACGATCGATCAGTTTCGCCACAGTCACGACCACGTGATGGTCGGCCACCACGAAAACCGGACTCGTTGGGTCGTGGCGATCACAGCGGCGATGATGGTCGTGGAGCTCATCGTCGGAACACTGACGCACTCGATGGCACTGACCGCCGACGGCTGGCACATGGCCACGCATGCGGGCGCGCTCGGGATGTCGGCCCTAGCGTACTGGTTCGCCCGCACCCGTTCGCGGGAGGAGGCGTTCTCGTTTGGTACCGGAAAGGTCTACGCCCTTGCCGGGTACACCAGCGCGGTCGTGTTGGGGATCGTCGCATTGCTCATGTTCGGCGAATCGGTTCGGCGGCTGCTGCGGCCGGAAGCGATCCAGTTCGCGCAGGCTCTGCCGGTCGCCATCATTGGGCTTCTCGTGAATCTGGCGAGCGTCAAGCTGCTCGACGCTGACGATCATGACCACGAGGATAGCGGCGGCGACCACCATCAACACCACGACCACAACCTGAGAGCCGCCTACTTCCACGTCTTGGCGGATGCGTTCACGAGCGTCCTCGCAATAGCGGCGCTGGTCGGTGGGCGCTACGCCGGATGGAAGTTCCTCGACCCGCTGATGGGAATTGTGGGTGGCGCGGTAATCCTGCGGTGGAGCGTCGGCCTCTGTCGAGGGGCGGCGCGCCAGCTCCTCGACATGGTGTCCTCACCCGCCCTGGCACAGACGATCAGGAAGAGACTGGAAGTGGGCGACGTGCGGGTGGCCGACCTCCATCTGTGGGAGCTGGCTCCCGGGCGACGAGGCTGCATCGTCTCGCTCGTGACGGAAACGCCGGAAGACACGGCGGTCTACAAGTCGCTGCTCGACGGGATCGACGGAATCGCGCACCTCACCGTCGAGGTGCAGCGCTGCCCGGGCCACCCGCCCACCGGGGCTTGAGCCAGACCGTCCTCCTCTTGCACAGGTGACGAGCGTGCCTACTCGGCGGCGAGGGTGGGGACGACGCGAGCGCCGCCGGCGGCGTTCAGTCGGAGGCCGGCGCCGGAGATGTTCTCGATGAGCGCCTCGATCTCGGTCTCGGTGACCACACCCGCCAGCGCGCGACGAAACGGCCGGATCACCCGGTAGCGGATCTCGCGTGGCTCGGGCGTGACGAGACGTCGGTTCAAGCGGCCGACCTTCTTCATCTCGTCCGCCTTCGCGAGGGCCGCGCCGGTCGCCACACCGATCCCCTTGGTGGCGCGACCTGAACCCGCCGAGCTTCGACGTCCACGGTTCGCCGGCGTTCCCGACTTCTCCGGCGGACGCTGCCGCCGACCGCTTCGGGCATGACCTTCGCCTCGAAGCTGCCCGCCGACCATCCCCTGCCCTGCTCCCGGTCGCAGCGTGCGGCGCCGTCCTCGACGCGCCAACCACTAGCGCAACAGCGCGACGCAATGTCACCGCGGTCCTTGGTCACGAGATCGCTGATCGCCGCCGAAAACGAGGCCGAATGTCGCAACCACCTTTGCTTCGGCTGCGCCCGATGGCGCGATCATATCGCCGCCACATCTCGCGCAGCGGTTCAAAACGCCTGACGGTGACGCCCGAACCTCGGCTCGTCATCATCAGGCTCGTCGCACGCGTCGATGGACGCCGCCGTCGGCGCGTCCCGACGGACTCGAAGGTAACGCCGTGACGCCCGCCGAGATCGAAGCCCTTGCCGTGGCCATCGTGGCCGCGCAGAATCGGGACTCGATCTCTGACAGCGGAATAGTACCGGACGGGGGCTCCACAGAGGAGCTACCCATGGGAGTCAAATTCAAAGGACCGTTTCATGACCGCGGGCGGTGGCGGATTCGATTCGTCGACACTGCCACCGGAAAGACCACCTCACACGCGTTCGCTACAGAGAACGAGGCCAATAAGGCCATTCCGAAACTGATCAGAAGCTACCAGCGACCAGTCGGTGTCGTGGTCGAGAACGCTGTTACCGCCTACCGTAGCCACCTTGAGGCGAAGGGGCTCAAGACGCGCACCATCGATGTCGCACTGGAACGTGTCGGCTGCATTTTCCGGGAGCAGGCTGTCCTAACTGGTGAGCTGACCAAGGATCTGGCCCGCGCGAACTGGATCAGGTATGCGACGAGGTTGACGAGGGGCGGCAAGCTGCCGTCCGTCGACAGCCAGATCGGCGTTTTAAAGGCCGCGCGGTCCTTCCTGGCTTGGTGCCAGACGAAGGGCTGGCTCAAGGTCACGGATCTGCTGGCCGACATCGAAATCTTGGGCAAGCGCCGCAAGGGCAAGCCCCAACTCACCGAAGATCAGTCGAAGCGCTTTCTCACCGTCGCGCTGGAACGAGGGCGGGCTGGTGACGAGGGCGCGGTAGCTGCCGCTACCTGCTTGCTGCTCGGCCTAAGAGCAAGCGAGGTCGCAAACCGACTGGTGGCGGACCTGGACGCGAACGGGACCAAGCTGCTCATCACCTCGGCGAAGACCCAGGCCGGCATTCGCACCCTCAAGGTGCCGGATGTCCTCCAGCCGCTGTTGCAGCTCCAGGCGAAGGGCAAGCCGGATACCGCCAAGCTGTTCGGCCTAGCCAACCGGCACTGGGTGCTGCGCTCGGTCCAGCGGCTGTGCAAGCTCGCGGGGGTCCCGGTGGTGCCGGCGCACGGCTTGCGAGGAACGCACGCTCGACTCGCAGTGCGGGCGGGGATGACGGGCGAGGCGGTTGCGGCTAGCTTGGGTCACGAGAGCTTCGCCGTCACCGAGCAGCACTACGCCGGCTCGGAGGTGGTCGCCGAAGCAGCCGCTGGCCGAGTGGCCCGCGCCCTGAATGAGACCGTCGGTTCACGGGGCGTTCACACGTAAGCACATTGATAATAATAATCATGTAAATAGCTAAAATCACACGCGAGGATGGCGGAACTGGTAGACGCGCCAGACTTAGGATCTGGTTTCGAAAGAAGTGGGGGTTCGAGTCCCCCTCCTCGCACTGACAAGGATCGACGCGGAGTTACGTGTTGGTAGCCGCGTCGGCTGAATCGGAATCCGGTGACGATCCCCCACCTGATCCCCCACTTGGCACCTCGACCGGTCCCCCTCTCGCGGCCCCAACACCAGACGCACCACGCTCCCCGCCGCCGCCAGCTTCTCGTCCCGCCCCACGTGCGAGTAGTGCTCGGTCATGGCCTGCGTGACGTGGCCGGTGATCGCGCGCGTGACGATCTCGCCCGCGACCTGGCGCGCGATGTTGTTGAACGTGCGCCGGAAGCCGTGGACGGTGAACCGCCCCTTGATGCCCACCGCCTCAGCACGCGCAGCAGCGGCCTCCGGAGGTAGTTCTTCCGAGAACGCCCTCCCTCCTCCTCCGCGAAGATCCACCCCTCCTTCAGCCCCGCATGCTGTCCAGCCACCATCCGCGCCCGATGCGCGCGAAGCGCGGCCGCCAGCTCTGCAACCAACGGCACCGTGACGCGCCACCCCCGTCTTCGTGGTCGAGATGTGTCCCTTCCACTGCGCCCGCACCACCCGGATCTGTCCCTCCGCCTCCCGTACGTCCGCCCCACTTCAACGCCGTCGCCTCGCCGAACCGAAGCCCCGTGAGCGCCAGCGTCAGCGCGAGCGGGTAGTCGCCCGCCTCTGACCGGCCGAACTCGCCCAGCACCTTCCCCAGCTCCTCCGGCGACAGAATGTTCGGATCGTCGTCCGGCGCATGCCGAAGCGGGATCGCCCGGACACGCTCCGCCGGCGAGCGAGCGAGGTTGAAATCCGCGCACCCGTCCGACGAGCACCATCTTCAGCATCCGTAGCGCGTTGTTCGCCGTCGCCGTCGCCCGCTTCCCCGCCAGCTCCGCGTGCCAGTCCCTGACGTCCTTGTCGGTGATCTTGTCGAGGAAGAAGTCGCCCAGCGCGGGCATGACGTGGCAGTCGAGGATCTCCGCGTACGTCCTCGCCGTCGACGGCTTGACCGCGAGCGTCCTGGATTTCATCCACGACGTCGCGTAGTCGTCGAGACGCGGCACGACGACGGACCGTTGGTCCGACGTGCGGATCTCCTTGCGCCACTGCTCCCGCAGCAGAACGGCGTCCTCTATCGATCCCTCGAAGATTCGGTCCACCTCCTTCATCCGGCCAGTTCTGGGGTCCACGGCGCGAAGCCGGATGCGCTTCCGGCCGTGTGACATAGCTTCGATCCCCGGGTAACGAGCGTGCTTCCTCGGCATGTTCCACTCCTGCCGGGGCCATGGAAGCGCCATAGACCGGCGAGCATAGCGTCCAGATCCTCCCGTCGAAACAAGTACGTGCGACCCCGCTTGCCGACGGGGCGAAGCCGGCCGGCGGCCACGAGGTTGCGGATCGCCGACGGCCACTTGTAGCGGCAGTAGTCAGCCGCCTCGGCGGTGGTGAGGTACGGAGAGGCGACCTTCATGGGACTTCCTCGTGATGCCGCGCCACGCCATTGCTTTCTGCCCAGCCATAGACCTCCTTGGGTGGGCAGAAAGCATTCTCGAATCGGTAGGGGTCACCCTTCCGCCCCGCCCCACGGCGGCGGACCCGCCCTGATTCCAGCAGGCGTTCGATAGCCCTCTGACAGGTGGCTCGCTCAGATCCGGTGCTCGGCCGTCAGCTCCTCGCACGTGAGCGGCGTCGCGCGGCGGCGACCAGCGTCCTGATGACGGCCTCCTCGGCGTTCCGCGAGCGCAACCGCTTCGTCATCTCCCGCGCGCGACGTAACCTGCGTCGGTTAGCTCGATGATCAGCTTCTCGGGAACCTCCCCGAATCGGGATAGGGTGTGAATCGCGCGACACGCATCGTGACCGATCCCGTCCAAACGCCTCACCGACATCACTATGTCCGCCGACCCGGTCAGCGCGGAGCTTCCTCGGGCGGACTCCCCGACGTCGCCGGCACCCTTCCGATCGTGGTGGACGATGAGCACCGCAATCCCGTCCGCGGCGGCTCCCTGCAGTGGGCGAAGCATCTCAAGCGCCGTCCCGCTGTCGTTCTCGCCGTCGCCCCTGATCTGCGCGAACTGCCCGATCGTGTCGATGACGAGCACTCGCGCGCCGACCTCCTTGCAGCGTTCGTGACCGATTTGGGCTGCCTCGAGCCATGGAACGGTCGCCACGCGATGCCACTGGAGCAAGTGCAGGTCTTGCGCGATCCCTCAGCCCCGCCCGCCTCAGGGCGGCGACGAGGGTGGCGGCCCTCTCCTCCGTCAGGTAGACGACGGGACTCTTCGCGGTGGGCGTCTCGAGGAAGTCGCCGCCGTCCAAGATGGCTGCGACGAGCCTGAGCAAGAACGTGGTCTTGCCGGCCGTCTTGGGCTTACCTGTGAGCTGAGTGATCGCGCCAGCCACGAGCCAGGGCCGTGCGACCCACGGCACCGTCTCCGGGGACGAAGAACAGAGCTCGGCGGCGGTCATGAATGCGCTCGGCCCTGGCCGAGAAGGACCAGCCTCCGACCCGAGGTCCGAGCCGGCCATGGCGCCGGGGTGGGTAACGGGCGACCGATTGACTCACACGACGAACCTCGGGTTCATCCAGAGGAGGATCGCAACTGAGGCGATTCTGAATGCTCAGGGCGGATGCGATCGCCTCCTCGTCGAAGCCAACGCCGCGCATGGCCCCGCCCATGCTAGCCATCGAGTCGTTGCGCGTACCCTCGGTGAAGCGGATACCCCGACCGCGAACAGCCGTGCGAACAGTCGTCCGTTCCTTCACGACCAGCGACAGCAACCACGGAGGCGCATCGGCGAGGGGAACATCCCCGATTCGTGCGCCGGGCGCCCACGCGTATCGGTTGCCGCTCTCGTGCGTGCTGCCCGCGGCCACGACGTAGCCGCCCGCCGACTTGACGTCGATCCCAGGCAAGACGCCGGTCCTGCTGCGCAGCCGGACGACATCTTCCTGCCTCAGGCGGAAGTAGAAGTGCATCCCGCCGCCGCCGGTGAGGACCTGCGGTGTGGCGGGCAGCGGCCCATTCTTCTTGACCAGTTCGTCCAGTGACCGGCCACCACCATGCCGTGGGTCCACGTCCAGAACCCACACACGCGCGGAGGTCCCGGTCGCGACACCGATGTTGGCGTTCTGCCAATTCGCCCACCACGCCCGGATGACAGCTTGGTCGAGAGACGCCGAGTGAAAACCCTTCTCGACGAGCGGTCTCTTCCCACCTCGGACCACGGGGAAGACGGGTAACCCGAAACTCGCGTACACAAGCGCGAGATCAATCGGCAGGGGCTCATGGCCCTCCGGCACGGTAAGATTGTTCATGTTGGCGTCCAGCTCGCCAACCGCCCGGCACGTGGCCGCCGCGCCGGTTGCACCCGGCGCGGCGATTCGTGCACCCGGGGCGGCTAGTCGTCGCCGTCCTCCTCGTCGACCAGGAGGTCGTCGAGATCGTCGACGGCGTCGATCACGGCGTCGAACTCGTCCGAAAGATCCTCGGGCGCCGAATCAGCCGCTCGAACAAGCCGCTGGCGGGCACGTCGCAAAAGCTCCTGCACATCGCTCATGGGTCTGCCTTCCTTTCGAGACCGAAGCGGCCTCCTACCCATGGCGATCGGACAGATCCACGAGACACAGTCTCGGAAGTGTCACGCGGATACGGGCTTGATCGCCGCGTCGGCTTCCAGGACCCTATGGTCCATGTCCAGCTTTCTATCTGCGTTGTGGCCGGTTAGCGCGCGCATGCATCCCGACAAGCCTGGGGTCCTACAAGCGAAGATCGGGTGGGCCGATTGGCCCGAGCAGGTGGTCGTGAACGAATGGGAAATCGCCGACGCCGACCGTCAGCCATGGCTGGCGATGTCACGTGCGCATCCACCGCGGGCAGCAAAGATCGGCAGAGCGATAGCCGCCGTTGATCTGGTTCCCGCAGCAGTGTCGATCGTCCTGCGGCGCTTGCCGATGATGTTCGGCGGGCATCGCGACGCGAGGAAGAGAGTGCCGGGTTCGGAGGCTTACTTCGCGAGAGTGAGAAAGAGGCTCAAGCTGCGGTTGCAGGTGGTCGACGACCTCCTGCCGCCGGATTCGATACCGACGAAAGATTCGATAGCAACCGTGGTTCGCGTTGAATTCAAGACAGACGCAAAACCCCTCGACGAACCACTGCTCCAAGAGCTGCTGAGAACAATCAGACGCGACGTGGATATTCTGATAGCGATGGAATCTGATCCTGCGACAGCGGATACCGGTCGGTTCCTTGAGCTGACCCTCGACCGCCTGCGGATCACGCCCCTCGACTTGTCCTTCGTCCTTCAGCACCACCCCGAAGCACTCTCGGCGCTTCGCAGACGTGAGACTACCGGCCGTCTCGCGCTCGTCTCGATCGCCGAATGGATTCGAAAGATGGTGAACCGCTCAAGAAAGCGACCGGCCAAGCGGCCGCTCAAGACCAGGGGATGGTGGTCCAAGACGCCGTGATCATGGCCGGGCCGAACGAACATCAGCATCTCGAGAGCGACCATGTCGCTCGGGAACGTTGGAGTTTTGGCCTGGGGGCTGTTTGCCCCGGTCTTTTTCCTGCTTTTTCCCTAAAACGCCCTACCGGAGCCCTGTCCGTTTCCCTGGCAGGACCCCACACATTTCCCTGTGCCTACCCCTGGCCACGCCCTGCCGGTAGACTCACGGCTGTCACCGATCGTGTCGGGCACCATCCGAGGGGGGCGCAACGTAAGCGACTCACTCGCCGGGTTCGACGTACCCGCGTCTGTCTGCTCGACAGGGCGCGAGCGATCGGCACTGAAGATGTGGCGCTGATTCCTTCGGCTTCCCTGGCCGGCCAGTGCGAGATGTCGAACCCTCAGCCAACACACGAAGAATTCGATGACATCGCGGGGAGCCTCGCTCCCTTCGGGACGCGCTTGATCCTCACCGGCGCGGGCTTCTCCAAGCCGTGGGGTGGGTACCTGGCGTCGGAGATCTGGAACATCATCGTCTCGGACCCCAGCATGCGCGGGCGGGTTGAACTCGACCGTATCCTGCACGATGACCTGAACTTCGAGTCCGTCCTGGCGAAGATCGAGGGACCGAACCGAGGGGCGGTTTCTGACGAGGATCGGGCGGCGATGCGGGCCGCGGTGGCACGCGCGTTCGAGCTCCAGGAAGCACACATCGACCAGGCCGTGCGCCTGAAGGACGTCCAGTTCGTCATCGAACGGATGGTTCGAGCGTTCACCGATCCGGACGCGACGAGCTGCTTCTTCACGCTCAACCAGGATCTCTTGGTCGAGCGCGTTGCCGATATTCGCGGCGGCATGGAACTCCTCGTGCCAGGCGTCGTATCGAGACGACCGATCGGAGTGCGGGTCAACCCGTTCGACGCCGATGCCTTCCGAGCGATCAAGGGGAAGCGTGCCTACATCAAGCTGCACGGCTCGATGAACTGGCATGAGACCGGCGGAGGCGTCGCGGTCCTTGGCGGAGCAAAAGAAGAGGCGATCGAGCGCTTCGACATCCTGCGAATGAACACCAGAATCTTTCGCAAGGCCGTGGTGCAGCCCGGCGCCCGGCTCCTGGTCGTCGGCTACGGATTCGGTGATCCGCACATCAACGAAAGCATCGCGATTGGCGTTCGCGCTGGCCTCAAGATCTGGATCGTCGATCCGAGGGGGCCGCAAGCGACATACGACCAGCTCCTCCGGGTGAACGCGTCGACATTGATCTGGCACGCCGTCATCGGGTTCTCGTCCGGCCCCGTCGATGAGCTGCTCAACCCGAGGAAGTTCGATCACCGGCTCTGGAAGGACCGCTTCCTCGCTTGATCAACCATTCGCCCGCTCTTGATGCCGGCGGCGGCCACGGCCCTTGCCCGGCAATGTCCGGCCGTCCTGTCTCTCGCGGGCGCGAAAGGCTAGCCGCTCACGCAGCTCCGAGGATACCCCGTGGGCTTCAGCGTGCGCGCCCGAGCTAACAGTCGCCCGTATCCCGACTTCCCGTGACTATTGACTCCCGGGCACGACTGCACAATAGTTCAGTGCTGAGGCGTTATGAGTCAACAGCAACTCGCCTTTGGAAGTTCGGTCGCGCTTGCACCGGTGTCACCGATGCTCGAGATGGGGGCCTACGAGTCGCTGTGGCTACGACCCGGGATGACGTTTCCGCGACTCGCGGCGCTGTTCCGTCATGCACCGTCATCGCGACCATCAGACCTGGTTGCGCAGGCCGAAGCCGTCGAGACCGCCGAGCAGGCGCTGACCCTCCTGCGCGCGGGCGGGGCGGCTCGAATCGGTGTGCGGGTCCACGGGGCGGGCGAGTACCCGGCCAAGCTGCGCGACGCGAAGCATCCCGTCGAGCTCCTCTACTTCCAGGGTTGGTGGGATCTCGTGGAGACCAGGTGCGTGGCAGTCGTTGGCACCCGTCATCCCACCGGCGAAGGCGTCCACCTGGCCAAGCAGATCGCGGCGGCGCTGGTCGCGGACAACTTCACCGTGGTCTCGGGGCTGGCAGCGGGAATTGATACGGCCGCGCACATAGGAGCTCTCGAAGCCGGAGGCCGCACGGTCGCCGTGCTCGGCACGCCGCTTGGTACAACCTATCCGCCGACGAATGCTGCCCTGCAGGAACGCATCGCTCGCGAGTTCCTCGTCATCAGCCAGGTTCCGGCGGTCCGCTACGCAAAGCAGACGCCGCTCCAGAACCGGTTTTTCTTCCCCGAGCGGAACGTGACCATGTCTGCCCTGACCGAGGCGACGATCATCATCGAGGCGGGCAACACCTCCGGCACGCTCATCCAAGCGCGCGCAGCTCTGCACCAGAAGCGCAAGGTCTTCATCCTCGATCGTTGTTTCCGAGACCCGGCCCTTAAATGGCCTGAGCGGTTCGAGAAGCAGGGGGCGCTGCGGGTGCCCGGTTACGCGGAGATCCGCACAGCGCTTGCGCCGTGACCCTCACGCTCACCCGCATCGATCCTCTGATCCTCGACGAGCACCACTACCTGAGCGAGGCTGACGAGTGCTACTTCCTTCGGGAATATACGGCCCGTCGCGGGTTCGAAGCGAGCGAGACAAACCAGATCATCAAGAACATCAAGAAGCCGCCCGATCGGCGTGGTCGTCAAGAATGGTTCTACAAGGAACGCGACCTCCAACGTGCGGCCACCGAGCTACGTGGGGCATTGAATCCAGCGTGGTTGCGTATTGCGACAATAGTTCCGGTGCCGCCGCACGTCGTGAAGGGTGATCCGCTTCACGACGATCGAGTTCTTCAGATCGCGAAGCTGATGGGCGGGGGAGGACAGATCGAGGTCCGCGAACTGGTCGTCCAGATCGCCACGATCGATCCGTCCCATCAGAGCGTTAGCCGACCAAGGCCGAATGAGCTCCGCGGCAATTACCGACTGGACGACACGATTTGCGAACCTTCACCGGGAACGATCGCAGTCCTCGACGACCTCTTGACAGCCGGCGCTCACTTCCGCGCGATCAAGGACATGCTGTCGGAGAGGTTTCCCGAAGTCCCGATCGTAGGAATCTTTTACGCGCGGCGGATCGTGCCACGCGCTGATGCAACCGACGGAGGTTGATCCGTGCGACTGGCGACTGGCATCCAGCAGCCGCTGAAAGAGAAACGGCGGCTGACGCGAATTGCCTATCGGAGTACGATGGAGTCCGCATGCGCATCGAACGCGTCACCATCCGAAGGTTCAAGCGGCTCGAAGAGGTGACAGTTCCGCTCGCAGATTCTACGGTCTTCGTCGGTGCCAACAACTCTGGGAAAAGCAGTGTGCTCCAGGCGATCCACTTCGCGGTCGCGGTCGCACAGACATCGCGACTGGTCGGAGGTGTCAACTGGGCAGGCGACAAGTACCAACTCTCTTTTAGCCCAGCCCAACTCCTGTACTCGCCTGTCGCTGACGTGATGAGCCTGGCCTCTGGGGGGTCTCTTGCGGAGGACGCCAACAGACGGATCGAAGTCACTCTCACTGACGAAGCCGGCGCCACCTGCACTGTGGCGCTGCGCCGAGGCCGTAACCGAAATATTCAGGTCTCGATCGAAGGCAAGGCCTTGGGCGAACGCCTGCAAGACCTCTCCGCGCCGTTCAGCGTCTATGCGCCGGGACTCGCAGGCGTTCCTCGAGAAGAGCACTACATCTCGCCAGGCGTCCTACGGCGAGCAATCGCCCGTGGCGACGCGAATCTTGTGCTCCGGAACGTCCTGTATCAGCTCTCGCGGAATTCCAATGCATGGTCCCAGTTTCACGATGATCTGCGCGCCCTTTTCCCCGAGATTTCGTTGAGCGTATCGTTCAACGAGGAAACCGACGAGCACATTACCGCGATGGCGACCTTTGGTGGTGAGTCGCCTCTGCCGCTCGATGCCACGGGAACGGCCGTCCTCCAAGCGTCCCAGATCCTCTCTTACGTCACGCTGTTCAAGCCTGAGTTACTTATCCTCGATGAGCCGGACTCGCATCTGCACCCCAACAATCAGCGAGCACTGTGCTCCCTGATCTTCGAACTGTCACAGTCGCGGGGGTTCCAGGCAGTGATCAGCACCCATTCCCGACACGTCCTCGATGCGATGCGAGGGCGAGGTTCGCTCATCTGGCTGAGCAAAGGATCGGTCGTCGAAAATACGGAACACGAAGCCACGAAGATGTTGCTCGACATCGGGGCCCTCGACTCGATCGACTACTTTGCGAGCGGTTCCGGACGATGCGTAGTTGCAACAGAGGACGAAGACAAGGACGCCGTCCGTCAGGTCCTCTGGTCGTCAGGGTTCCGCGAGGACGAGACGGACGTCATGTCCTATTCTGGCGCTTCCAAGGCTGGCGCGGCGATCGTTTTGGGTCGCTTCCTGAAGGACAAGGCTCCCAACGTGAGGATGGTGGTCCACCGAGACCGCGATTACCTATCTGACGACGAGGTCGATAGGTTTGAACAGGAGCTCACGAAGCACGATATCAGAGCCTTTGTTACTGGCCCGAGCGACATCGAGGGCTATTACCTATCTGTTGATCATATCTGCAAACAGCACCCGTCGATTGGAAGGGAGCGTGTACAAGAACTGGTTGACCAAGCGCGGACGGAGACACGAGAGCTTTCCTTAAAGGCTATCGTGAACCTTCGCACCGAACAGGCGTTTCGCAGGCGAAAAGACGGAGCGTCGGTGAACCATGGCGACATAGCAGTGGAGGCTCAGAAACAATACGAGGCTGATTGCGCTAAGATGGCTCGCGGCAAGATCGTCCTCGGCCACCTCAAAGCGTTGATCCAGAAGGAGGTCGGGGCGAACCCGGCTCTAATCGTTTCGTCGCCCCACCTTGCGGACGCGCGCCTTCGCGCAGTTGCCGAAACTATCTGGCCGAAGGCCGAACCTGGTATGCCGATTCCGACGGTAACTCAAGAACCTGGCCCTGCTTCTCCCCCGTTGATCATGGCCACGGGCAGCAGCAGCGTCTGACATCGACCGGGCGTAGCTCGTATGCCTTCCGAGATCCTCCTGAATTTCAGCACCGGACCTTCGATGGCGAACGGCCGCCGAGGCGCGATTTACTGGGACCAGGTCACTTCAACTAAATCAGCGTAGGGAATCCGTCTCGATTTGCCGGGTTCCAGTCGGTGGAGAACGACACCCCACCCTTGCGGGGCCAAATCGTCGTGTGGGACGAGAGGATCGGCCGTCTCATCATCACCGGCGAGTTCAAGTGCCTCGCCGTCCCATGTCCGAAGACGTCCCTTAATCAGCTCCTGTGACTCGGCCTTGCGCGGCAGCGTCACGATCAGGATCCGACCGTTGAGGTTCAGAAGTTGCTCCTCCGTAAATTTCGCCATGGGTCTCCTTTTATGGGATTGATCGTTTAGGCACATTGGTCCGTCGAGTGTCGATGATGTAGCCTCGCGTTCCGGTTTCGTGGCAATCGTCGCCACTCACAGAATGGTACGCCGCCGCGCGTGCGGACGAAATACAACTCTTAGTTGTACCAATTGGGCGTCGCCAGGAAGATCCACGGGTGGTCGTACAATGCCCCGTCGCAGCGCAAAGCCGTATCCCAGGATGGTCGAACTTGTTCCCGCGTTCCCGAGTCGAGTCGACCGAACGCTGAGGAAGAAGAGGTCAGTTCTTCTTTGCCGACGAGGGCATCCCCTTTCGGTGGGGATCCGAGATCCAGCCCGCGATGCGTTCGAGGAACTGCCACACGTCCCCATGGGTTGGCTTCACATAATTGGCAGCCTCAGGATCGGATTCGAGACGCTCGAACATCGACACGAGCCAACGACCGCCCTTCGCTCCAACCCCGAGATGGGCCAGCCAGCGCTCCAGTTCGCCGGCGACAACCAAGAAGACACCGTAGCCGGCGAGCTGGTCGACGAATTCACGCGCGGCATCCTGGGCTGCGATCGCAGAGAGCCCCCGTTTCAGATCGTCTTCGGTGAGACCTTCTCGAAGAACATCGCGAGTCTTCACGACTCCGTCGATGGTGGCGCTCGGGAGCTGAGCTGCCTTCAGCAGAGGAACTAGATCGCCGCCAGGCCCCAACGAATCAAGGTCGACGATCGCGGCGGTCGGAATCCCCAACTGACGTAGCGGCGCAACTATGCGGTGCATCGGCTGCCAGCCATTGGAATGCAGGAACACTCCGTCCTCCACAGCTGGACGCGCGGAATTGAAAAGGCGCAGGTTGACTTCTTCATAGAATGCACGGTCAGGATCGCCTTCGCAGACAACAACGCCCTTGTGGAACACACACTGCAAGAGGCCAGTTGATCGAAGGAGCGGCTCCCTCATGAGGGGAGAAAGCTCTGCGGAGGACAACACTCTTGCATCGGAGACGCCGCGCGTGTGGCTCAACCGAGCCACCGAAACGGCCCTCCCCGACTGAACGCAACCCATCAGGAAGTCCGGGCTGTGCGATGCCACGATCGCGGAACCCACTCGCGCGGCCATAACGTCCGCGATGTCTCGTCCCAGCTGTCGTGCGAGGGGCGGATGCAGACACATTTCTGGTTCATCGAGCGTTAGAACCTGGTAGTCGGATCCAATCAAGGCGGCCAGAATTCCCAGGTACGCTCGTTGGCCATCGCTCCATTCCTCGAACGGAATCGTCCTAGCGAAGAACCTTTGGCTTTCTTCTGAGAACGATTCTTCGAGTTCGAGTGGGACCTCTTCTGTACTAAGCCTGGCTTGAACACCCTGGAATGGATCGGCCTCGATACAGAAGTAGAGCCCCAAAGCGGCGTGCGCTCGACGCCGGACCTCCTCACGTCGTCTTCGACTTCGGACGAGCACTCCCAACGGGCTGTCTCGATGCTGGCCACCATCTGGGCCAAGAACACTCAGTCTCTCGGTGCCGTCCAAATGTAGGCAGAATACGCGGGCGAGCCTTCGAAGATAGTCGTCGCCGAAGGCTGGTTCAGCGTCGACGAACCCGTCGACTGCCGCCGGCATGTGGAACACGTCCTGAACCGTTTGACCCCTAAAACCAGGAGATGCGATTTCGTACCCGCTAGGTCCGGGTGGCCCACTCGCGCGTCTCCGCACAGGGATCGGTGCACCCCCCTCACCCTTGAGTAGTCTCTCGACGTGATCTACAGGCACTCTGGCCCACGTCAAGGCTGCAAGTGACTTCATGGCGGGCGGAGCCGGGGGGTTGAGGAGGTACTGCTCGACTTCTCGAAGCAGAAGGCTCTTTCCCGATGCATTGGGACCAACGAAAACAGTCGTCGTTCCTGCGGGGATGTCGACGGTCAACCGCTTATAGGCGGGTGCATCCGGCCCCACGTAGATCCGCACTGACTTGATCACGCGGTGACGCCCTCAGTGGACACCCTCGATCCGGCCAGTTGTGGACACCCTAGATCCGGCCAGTTGGCGGCACTCCCGCAGTTCGATTGCCAGCCCCTCTTCCTCTTCCAAATAGAAGGGAGGCGGAGCCTCCCATACTGGCACCTGGCCGACGGTGCGGGCCGGGGTCAAGGGGCGCGAAGCGCCGGCCGAAGGCCGCTTGCCCTTGACGCCGGAACGCACCGTCGGCATCGACCAAGTGCTGGCCGGATCGGGGGTGTCCACAACTGGCCGGTTTTGGGTGTCCACCGAGGACGCTATCACGGGGCCGTGCGGTCGGAAGTAGCCTACCTGGGGTGAGGTTGCTCCCGCTGTGCGGCCGCAAGAGGGTCTAGCCCCCCATCGGGCTGGCCGCCCAAGCCGGTGAGAGAATGTCAAAGGCCTGTATGGGGGCGGACTCGAAACTGCTCGGGTGAACCCTGCCATCGCGATCGAGTACCAGAGGTCGCACAGCGGTTTCCACGCGAACCCCATCGGGTCCCCGGAAGACCTTGGTCGTCAACAGAGTTGGCTCGCCGATACATTCAACTTGTCCCGCCGGATTGAATTTGTGGACGCCGGGAAACCGACGCAGCCATTCATTGCTCAGGAAGTTTGGGTCACCGAGACTGGTCCAGAAGGTGACCCCATGCAGCTGGATCGTAACGAACTGATGGCCGTCACCTCGTTCAGCCGAAACCGCGAGGCTGACCGCCGGGTCCAGCCAACGACCAAGCGCCCGGGCGAAGGGGCGAACGCTGTCCGGCTGACCGTGACGAAGAAACTGGGCGTCCGCGTCGTAGTCGTTGGACAGCGCCAATTCCGCGCCGTAGGACCACTCGAGCGCGCCAAGGGCCATTTTGATGAGCGCGCGCGAGAACATCACACCCTCGCCACGACGTTGAGCCGGCCTTCGCTGATCGACGCCCAGACTCAAGGCCCCCTTGGCAGGTTCGAGGGTGTCACCCGAGGAATCGATCTGGGTTGGCCCCCTCTTGCCGCGCGTTCGAGCCACAAAAAGGCATCCGCGAACTGCAGCGTCTCCCTTCCAAACCGCGGGATCGATCCTCTGGGACGCCCACGTCTGACAGGAGTCGCACACTGCACCGGCGGGCAGAAAGAACGGATGTCCCTTCCCGAGCCTCTCGGGAACGAAGTGCTCCTTCGTGCTGAACGCAGAGTCTGACCGTCGGCAGTAGAGACAGGCGCGCATTGGAGCTTCAACGAGTTTGCAGACTGTCACCCACGATGGAGGAATGGTCCAGCGTCCCCCACCCGATCCCCCACTGGTGCGTGACGGAGCCTGACGCTGCATGACCCCGGGTGACGAAGATGCCCGTCACGTCACGAGTTCTCGACGGAGATCGGGTGGGTAGAAGGACTTAGGATCTGGTTTCGAAAGAAGTGGGGGTTCGAGTCCCCCTCCTCGCACTTGAGGGGTACGGTGATTGCTATGGGGCAGAATATGAGCTCAAAGAACGCGTGGAACCGAGGGGGGAATAGTGCTGGGCGGGTTCGTTCCGCGACATCGGGATCGCGGTTGAGTCGCGTGGCGTTGGTTTTTTGGGTCACGGCCGCGGCCGTCGGGTTGGTGGCCTGCAGCAGCACTAACGGCAAGCCGTCGGGTTCCGGGGGCACGGGCGTCGCGGGTGGAGGTGGCGACGCTGGTCTCGCGGGTATGGGGAGCGGTGGGAGGGTCGCGACCGGAGGAACCGACGGCGGGAGTGATGGGATGGCCGAGGCGGGCTCCGACGGCCGGACGGTTCGCCACTGCCATACTCATGCAGATTGCATCGTGATAGGTGGAGATGGAGGGGATGGAGGTATTTCCGTCGACGAAGCGTGCTTCATCTACGCGCCCATCACCAATTGCGCAACCGCTCCCGAAGGTGTTTGCGAGCCAACACGACACGGGAACTGCGGGGCCAATGCCAACCGCTGCGAGTGCCTCGTGCCTGCTTTATCCGAAACACCCTGCGCGGCGCTTCAGGGAACGATGTGCGACAGCACAAGCGACACGGACTACACGGCTCGGTGCTATGGTTGCTTCATCGTCCCTGACGCCGGCAGCTCGGACTCCAGCGGGGACGGCTAGTCGAGCAGACGTTCGCGCGTGCTATGTCGCGATCCGCGTGCTCGGGTAGCGAGGGGCGGCCGGCACCGTGACAGCCTACCGGTGTAGCGTCAGCATCGGTGGTCCTTCGACTCGTCGCCGGTGGGGACGATCGGCGCCTGCTCCTTCCCCGGGTGGCCCAGGTCTTTGACGATCATCCCAGCGACGCGGCTTTGCGCTTCGACGAGTTTCGGCCCGACGACGTTCACCATCGCCGAGTAGGTCTCGCAGTGGTCGCTGGCCTGCTCGCGGCGGTCGCAGTGCTCCTCGTCGGTGCTCGCGTCGAGGGTCGTGCGCGATCCGGACTGTGACCAACTGATGCGCTGATCGATCGTTGGAGCGGCTGTAGCAGAGACAGGTTGCAAATGCTGCAAATCGCGGGTGTTCGCTTCCGCCCGGCTCGGTCACGCTACAAGCATGCCCCGCCGGGCGGCTCCAACGTGCAGGTAGTGGTGGTCTGATCGCAGGTGCCGCCGAGGCAGCGAGGGCCATTCTGATCGCAGGCTGCGCCGACAGTCGGGAGCTCGACGCAGGTGCTGGTCGTGGCGTCGCACTCCGCGTAGTTGACGCAACCGACGGTCGAAGAGCCGCAGGGGCTGCCGACCGCCAAGAGCCGCGTGCAGGTCATGCCGTCGCACCGGTCCAGGGGGTCTTCGCAGGCCGTCCACAAAGGATCGCACGGACCACCGGTGGCCACGGGCTTCTTGCACGTTCCCGTAGTGGGGTCGCACTGAAAGGGTTTTGCGCAAACGCCAATGTTGATGGATGGGTAGACGCAGGGGGCGCCTGCACCGGGCAGCCTCTGGCAGGTGTACCCACCGGTGGTCGACTTGGCGGCGCAGGTCATCCCCGTGGGACAGACTGCGTTGGGGATGTCACAGTCGCCGCCCTCCGCGATATTGGTGAACGTCAGGCACGCGCCGGCGCAACACTGGCCGGCGAGGCACCCCTGCGTCGACGCGCAGGTCCCCCTGTTCGCGCACTCCTCCGAGAAGAAGCAGGCTCCGCCCGCGGCCACGGTCCCCGTGAAGATGAAGTTACAGATCGGATCGAGCTGCGGGAGCGGGGACTGGAGCGGAGAGATGACGGTGCCGTTGCACGCGGTGAGGCCGTTGACACCGTCGAGACAGGTCTTGGCCCTGCGGCCGTCGTAAATGACCTTCCTGGATGAGATGTCCGACCCGAGCGTCTCGTAGTAGTGCGGCTGCACTTGCTCCGATACCAGACAAGTCGCCTCGTCGGGAAACTCACCGCAGAGAACCAAGAAGTGGCAGACCGCCTGCTCGGCCGCGGGCTCGAACTCGGAGAACGGAAGCCGAGCCACCGCCGACGCAGCCCGCGGCCGCCAGCGCCAGCCCACCGATCAGCCTCGACGCTACTCTCGGCCGTCTGCCCACCATGGGCCAACGATACACCGGGGCTTTGAAGAGCGCGCGGTTCACACTCCGTGCTCATCTCCGACGGAGATCGCTACGCACGCGGCCCGACGGCGTCCTGCGGTCCTTCGTTGTCTTGGGTCGCAGCCCGGCCACGGTACCAACCCGCGAGGCTGTGGCGAGGTTTGCGCGCGACCAGCACCTCGTGCGGGAATTCCTCGCTGAGGAACAGGATCATCAGACCGGGCTTGGGCAGGATGCGGGCCATCGGGGTCACGTCGCCGCCCCGGTACAGCACCAGCTCGCCGCCGTCGGCCGCCGCCCATTCGTCGTGGAGATAGATCACCGTCGATAGCAGCCGATTGGTCTGGCCGCTCAGGCTATCGAGGTGCCGTTGGTAGCGCCGGCCGGCGGCATAGATCGCGTAGTGGCAGTCATAGCTGAACAGCCCCAGGTAGAGCCGTTCGTTGAGGGCGACGCGGAGCTCTTCCATGACGATCAAGTACGCCTGGTCGGCTTCGTTCGCTCCGTCGAGCCACTGGATCACGTCGCCTCTGATGTGATCGTCGCGGGTCCGCTGCGCGCCCCGGCCGACGCTGCTGGGCGCAAAGTGCGCCGCGTTCCCATCGTTGCATCCGGCATCGAGACGCGCGAGCAGGCCGGGCTGCAGCGCGTTCTCCACCGCGACGAAGCCATCGCTGCGCAACTGGTCGGCGATCCGGTCGACGTCCATCGAGCCAAAGGAATGGACAGTGGAGAGTTTCAACGAGCCTCTGCCGAAGAGTACGCTAGTTCGATGGCGACTCAGTGACGTTAGAACGCGACGCCCACCGCTAGCGTGGCCTCGCTGAAACCGTCGGGGACAAAGCCCAGCAGCAGCCGCATGTTGAAACCGGTGCCTTTCGCGCTCCAGCGGGTTGCGTCGATCCCACCCGCCAGATCGAGGACCCTTCCGCTGGTTTCGGTGTGGCCGTCGCACGAGTCGCCGGACAGGGACGAGAGGTGCCCGCTGGCGAGCAGCGGAACCCGAACGTTCCAGACAGAACCGGCGCTCCGCGGCGTCACCAGGCTGGGCGATATCCCCAGCCGGGCGACGGCATCCGTGCCCTCGCCGCACGCATTGAAGATGAGGGTCCCGCCTGCCTCCACCTCGAGCAGGTCGTAGAAGCGTCTCGACAGCGAGCCGCCGAGCATCGCGAAGCCGCCCTGTCTCGAGCCGTTTTGCTGCCAGGTAACTACCTGGGTCATGGGAGGCTGGATCCGCAACGTGAACGCGCGACCTACGTCGAAGCCGGGCGCGGTGGACTGCGCGTGCGCAAAGGACGCGGTCGAGGCCAGCGCCGCCACAACCAGGGACACCGTTCGCGAGATGCGCCTCTTGAGCATGGATCCCGACCAATGCAACCCCGG
Source organism: uncultured Pseudomonadota bacterium (assembly GCA_963711305.1). Classification (GTDB taxonomy): domain Bacteria; phylum Myxococcota_A; class Polyangia; order Fen-1088; family Fen-1088; genus DASRQZ01. The sequence continues at coordinate 154,563 of CAVQDT010000008.1, read as the reverse complement.
CGCCGTGTTTGGAGGAGCGGGCGGGCGCCAGATCCGTCGCGTGATCGGCCGCGATCGAGAAACTTCACCCCACCGGCGTCAGATCTTCAACGGTTCGCGCGGCTACTGGCAAACGTTGAAGATGACGGGATTGAAGTACCAAGTGGCCGTTCCGCAGGTCGTTCCCGCCGCGCACGTCCCCGCGTCGGGCTGGCACGTGACCGCGCACGTCCCACCAGCGACGCAGATCTGACCCGACGGACAGGAGACGGAGTCGTTGCAGTGACCGCCGGCATCGAAGTCAGCCGGTGTGCAGGATCGGAACCAGTGACATATCTCGCCGATGCACTGGCCGCAGTGCCATTGGGCGGCCCCGGCGCAACAGGCTCTGCCGGGCGATGGACAGCTGAATGCGGTGGCGACGTCCGACGGGCAACCCTCGATGCCACCGCCGGCTTGGGTGCAGGCCGAGCACGCCCCATCGGCGCCGCCGGTGTCGGCGCTGCTGTCGGGGGCATGGGCCGACGTCGACGTGGAGGTACAACCGACCGCCGAGCTCGCCATCAAAATCGCACCCACCAGCATCGCGACTGATTGCATGCGACCGAGGTCAGCAACTCGCGGGCCAGCGCCAGCGCCGCGGCGACCAGCCGGCATTGCCCCGTCACCTCGCGCGATCCGTGCGATCGCACCTGTTCTCGGCACGGGTCCGGCCCCAAGATCTGCCTATTCCCACAAACTCTCACCGAAGTTGCGACACCGATGTCGCGATCCGGCGGCTCGGAAAGCGACCCCCTTTGACCTGGTCGGGCTGGTGGAGGAAGCCGCCCGACTTTCCACGCCGCACCGCATATCAAGCGACACGGCTGTGAGCTTGCAGACCTGTTTTAAAGGACGCCGATGTGGTAACACCCTTCAGGGTCAAACGTCGTGATCACGGTCGGGAGCCGCGTCGGGGGGTACGCCGTGCTCAGGGAGCTGGGGAGGGGCGGCATGGGCCGGGTCTATCTGGCCCAGCACCACCGCATCGAGCGCCGCGCCGCGATCAAGGTTCTGCTTCCGGAGCGGTCGGGGCAGGCCGATGTGCTTCAGCGTTTCTTCACGGAGGCGCGTGCAACCTCGTCGATCCGCCATCCCGGGATCGTCGAAGTGTTCGACTGCGACGTCGTCGACGAGCAGGCGTACATCGTGATGGAGTACCTCGAGGGCGAGTCGCTCGCGAGCTACGTGCGACGCATCTCCGGGCTCACGCGGGATCTCCCGTTTGCGCTGGGAGTGGTTGCGCAGCTCGCGCAGGCGCTGGCCGCCGCGCACGCGAGCGGCATCATCCACCGCGATCTCAAGCCCGACAACGTGTTCCTGTGCGTCAGCCCGACGAGCGCTCGCGTGGTCGTCAAGGTGCTCGACTTCGGTATCGCCAAGCTGCTCCAGCACGATGACCTCACGCAAACGCGCCCGGGGATGGCGATGGGGACGCCCGCGTACATGTCTCCCGAGCAGTGCCGCGGGGGCGGCCAGGTCATCGACGCGCGCGCGGACATCTACTCGCTGGGATGCATCCTCTACGAGATGATCTGCGGGCGCCGGCTGTTCAAGCACGAGGCGCTCGGGGAGATGCTCCTCGCCCACGTGATGGATCGGCCGGAGTCACCGCTGGCGCTGGTTCCGGATCTTCCTCTGCGCCTCAACACGCTGGTGATGCGGATGCTCGCCAAGGAGCCGAGCGCGCGCCCGCAGACGATGGACGAGGTCTTCGCGGAGATCGTCAAGTGTCTCAAAGGCCTGGGCACGCAGGTGGCGCCGGGTGAGGTGGTGCCCGCGCAGCACGTGATCGTTCAGCAGCCGTCCCAGCCTGTCGAGCCCAGCCAGGACGGACGGATCGCCTCGCAGCCATCGGCTCCGGGAACACCGCCGGGGTCGGCGTCGCCGCCTGCATCATCCGATGAGGGGCCCGAGGCTGCGGTCCTCGGGGACACCCGATTCGGGTTGGGGGGCGCCCGGTTGGGACTGAGGGGGACGCAGTACTTGCCGCCTGACACCGAGGATGATGCGGAGCGGGAGTACGCCGGTACCGCCCCCACCCCCGTGCCGACCACCTTCGGCGAGGCGGTCGGACAGACGCTTCCCGCCCCGGTGGTCTCACGCGGGGTCCGTTCCTCCGCGGTGGTGATCTCGGCCGTGGTGGTGCTCGCGGGCATCGCCGCAATCGCCGCGATCAAGTCCCGCGCCGCCTCCCGTCCGATCGAGGTCGTCGACGAAACCAGCTCGACCAGACTGCCCAAGGCGACCGACGACCGGCCGCTGGGCGGGGGAGCCACAGCCACCGCCCCCACGTCCGATTACGTGACCATCGAGGTCCGTGGCCTGCCTGCGGGCGCGCAGGTGTTCCTCGACGGCGCCCCCACCGCCGGGCTCTCCCTGCGACTGCCGCGCGGCGATCGGAGCCACGCGCTGCTGTTGCGCGCCGCCGGCTACGAGGACCGCGCCCTGGAGATCGACGGTCTGCGCGATCGGGTGATCGAAGTGGTGATGGTCCGCGCCGCGACGGCATCGAACAAGCAGCCAGAGGTTACCGGCGGCGCCCGGGTGAGCACCCCGTCGACGGGTGCATACGATCACGCCATGGGGATTTCACGAAAGCGGCCGCGGCGACAGGATCGCCCGAAGGGCAGCAATTCAGATACGACCCCGGATCCAAATCGTGATGTGGGAATCATCACCGACATCTGAGCCGCGCGCGTCGCGTGCTCAGCGGTCCACCTGCGCTCGTCGCGGCGTGCTCGCGCTGATGGTCCTGGTGGTCACCGGCGTGTCGGGCGTCGGCCACGCCGCGCCGGATCCGAAGGTGGCCGCGAAGAAGCTGGTGGTCGAGGGGGCCCAGCTGGTGAAGCGCGGCGACTACGCGACAGCGCTGGTGCGCTTCAAAGCGGCGTTCGACCTCGTCCCCAGTCCCAGATCCAATACAACCTCGGCATCGCGTACATGGGGCTCGAGCGCAACGCGGAGGCCTTCGAGGCTTTCCAGACGTTCCTGGCCGACGCGAGCGAGGCCACCACGGAGACGATCACCAAGGCGCGCCTCTACAAGGAAAGCCTGCTGCTCAAGGTCTGCCGGCTCACCGTTCACTCGGACGTGCAGGGGGCGACGATCACCCTGGACGGACGTCCGCACGGCACCACGCCACCCGCTGGAGAGATCATGCTCGACACCGGGAACCACTCGCTGGTGGTTGCCAAGGACGGTGTCGGCACGCCGTTCACGAAATGGTTCGACGCCACCGCGGGGAGCACGCTGACGATCGACGCGAACCTGCTGCCGCCCGCGCCGCCCCCCCCGCCGATGGCGATCCGTGATCCGGCGCCGCCCACGGGGCCGGACCTGGCCGCCGCGAGCCCGTCGCCGGCGCCCCGGCGCTGGGCCAAGCTGACCGGATACGCCACGGGCGGATTGGCGGTCGCGGCCCTCGGCTTCGGAACCTTCGAGTGGGTGATCAAGGAGCTGCGGTTTCGGGACTTCAACCACCGCGGCTGCAACGAAGCTGTCGACAACTATGGCGGCCCCGGATGCGTCTCCCTCGACAACGAAGGGAGAAGCGCGAAGAACCTCGGCTACATCGGCTTCGCCGCGGCGGGCGTGCTGGGAGCCACCTCGGCCATCTTCTTCGTCGTCGGACGCGGCAACGCCGCAGGCGCCAGCGAGGAGCACGCGCTGGCGTGCGCGCCCAGCCTGACCACGCCGGGCGCCGCCTGTCGGCTGACGTTCTAAGAACGCCAGCCGCGACGACCAGCTGCCGGTCGTCGCCTACTGTCCCTGACCGGTGAGGGCGATCGACGGTGGGGAACCGCCAGTGGTCGCGCTCACCGCCAGTGACGCCATGCTCGGGACTGCCATGTCGGGCAGGAACTGAACGTGAATGAGGCACGTGTCGTTCTGCATCAGCAGCGCGGTCACCCCACTCACGCAGTCGCCGTCATGGGGAACGATCGTGAAGCTGGTGTCAGACGTGGCAAAGGTGACGGCGATCGGCGTCGTCGACTGCTGCCCCGTGTTGGTGACGACGTACGCCTGCTCCACCATCGTGCCGACGGGCACCGGGCCGAAGTCGAGTGAGGATCCCATAGCCGGCGCCAGCGTCAGCGCCGCCGGGGTCATACCTTGCTCGCTGACGCGGTGAAGGTGATCGATCCGCCCGGGTTCGCAGTCAGCGTCAGCATGCCGCCCGGCGTACCCGCTGCCGCCGGCTTGAACGAGACCTGAATCATGCAGCTCAAGCCGCCCCCGAGCGCGGCGGTGCAGGTGTTCTGCCCGACGATGATCTCCGTCGGATCTCCGTTCGGACAACGTCGGCACGCCCGTCGCCTGGTCGCCGCCGTTGACGATGGTCCAGGTAAAGGGCCCGCCGGTATCACCGACGACCAGCTGCCCGTAGTCGTGGCCGGGCGCGCCGGTCAGGTCCGCGGGGTTTCTGGCCGGTGCCCGACAGGGACAGCGGCGGCGCATCGGCCGCCGATGCCAGCGCTGGCGTTCAGCATCGCGGTCTGCTGCCCCGAGCCGGGCGGCGTGAAGCTGACCTGAATCGTGCAGCTCGTGAGACCCGCGAGCGTGCTCGGGGCGGTGGGACAATCCCCTGAGCCCGGCGGAAGCAGCGTGAAGCCGAAGCCCGCCGCGGTCGACAGCGACACAGTCACCCCCGTGGCGCCCTGCTGGCCGGTGTTGCTGAGAACGAACGTCTGCGTCACCGTGTTTCCGACCAGCACGTTGTTGCCGAAATTGGTCGAAGAGCCGGTCGCGGGCGCCAGGGCGAGCTTGGCCGCCGTCTGCACGTTCGCGGTCGCGGTGAAGGTGACCGATGCGCCCGGCGACGCGGCTAGCGTGAGCAAGCCGCTGCGTGAGCCCGCCGCCGTCGGGCTGAACGCCACGACGACGGTGCAGCTCGCCCCGCCGGCCAGCGCCACCGTGCAGTTGTTCGAGACGACCTGAACCTCGGTGGGATTGCCGTTGGTCAGCGTCGGCATCCCCGTGGGAACGTCGCCGCCGTTGGTCACGGTCCAGGGCACGCCCGCGCTGGGGAGCCCGCCGACTACCAAGTTTAGGAACTCATTGCTCGTCGTCCCGGTGAGCACCGCCTGGCGCTGGCCGATGGCGGTGAGCAAGAGCGGGATAGCGGTCCCTCCGACCGCGGCGCTCGCGCCCAGCGTCGCCATCTGCTGGCCGGCCCCGGGCGCGGTGAACGTCACGTGGATGTTGCAGCTGGCGCCGCCGGCCAGCGCTGCAGGCGTCGCGGGGCAATCCCCCGCGACCGGGGGAACAATCGAGAACCCGGAGCCCGCTGCGGTCGTCAGCGTCACCGTCGCCGCTCCCGACGGCTGCTGGCCGGTGTTGGTGAGCACGAACGTCTGCGTCACCATCGCCCCAACCAGCACGCTGTTGCCGAAGTTGGTCGAGAACCCGGTCGCGGGCGCGAGTGCGAGCCCGGCCGCCGTCTGCCCGTTCGCGCTGGCGGCGAAGGTCACCGAGCCGCCCGGCGACGCGGCCAGCGTCAGCATGCCGCTGCGCGAGCCGGTCGTCGACGGGCTGAACGAGACCGCAATGGTGCAAGTTGCCCCGGCCGCGATCGCCACCGTGCAGGTGTTTGCGCCCACCACCACCTCGCCTGGATTTCCGTTGGTCAGCGCCGGCACGCCCGTAGGGACGTCGCCGCCGTTGGTCACGGTCCAGGTCGCGCTGCCGCTGGTCGCGCCGACAACGACCGTTCCGAAGTTGCTGCTGCTGGCTCCGGTCAGCAACGCCGGGCGCTGGCCGGTGCCCGAGAGCGACAGCAGAGGAGAGGTACCGCCGACAGCGGCGGTCGCACCCAGCGTCGCGGTCTGGAGCCCCGCGCCCGGCGGGGTGAACTGCACATGGACGGTGCAGCTCGCGCCGCCGGCCAGTGTCGTGCCCGAGGCGCAGTCGCCGGCGGCCGCCGCAATTGCGAAGCCGGAGCCGGCCGCCGTGGACAGCACGACCGTCACTGCCGTCGTCGCTTGCTGTCCACTGTTCGTGAGCGTGTAGGCCTGCGTAGCCGTCGCTCCGGCCAGCACGTTGCCGAAGCTCGCCGAGGATCCGGCCGCGGGCGCCAGAACCAGCCCGGCCCCGGTCTGTCCGGTGGCGCTGGCGGCCAAGGTCACCGTGCCGCCGGGAGTGGCGGCCAGGGACAGGGTCCCGGTGCGCGACCCCGCCGCCGACGGACGGAAGGAAGCGCTGATGGTGCACTGACCGCCACCGGGAATCGCCGCGGTGCAGTTGTTGGCACCTACAAGGAGCTCGGCTGCGTTGCTGTTGGTCAGCGCCGGCACGCCGCTGGCGGCATCACCGGTGTTGCTGATCGTCCAGGTGAAGGCCCCGCTGGTCGCGCCGACGACGACCGTGCCGAAGTTGCTCGTGGTCGTGCCCGAGAGCACCGCCGGGCGCTGGCCGTTGGCCGACAGAGACAGCGTGTTGGCGGTGCCGCCGGTGGTGGCGCTCGCGCCCAGCGTCGCGGTCTGCAGTCCCGCGCCGGGCGCGGTGAACTTGACGTGGATATTGCAGCTGGCGCCTCCCGCGAGCGTCGTCGTGCCCGTGGTGCAGTCGCCGGTGACCGGCGCGACGACCGCGAAGCCGGAGCTGGCGGCGGTGGTCAGCGTCACCGTCATCGCCGTCGTCGCTTGCTGGCCGGTGTTGGTGAGGACGAAGGTCTGCGTCCCGGTGGCGGCGACCAGGATGTTGCCGAAGCTCGCCGACGAGCCGGTCGCGGGTGCCAGCGTCAGCCCGGCTGCCGTCTGTCCGGTCGCGGTGGCGGTCAGCGTCACCGAGCCTCCCGGCGTCGCCGTGAGCGTCAGCGTCCCGCTGCGCGCTCCCGCGGCCGAGGGTTTGAACGAAGCACCGATGGTGCACTTGCCGCCGCCCGCGACAGCCACGGTGCACGTGTTCGTGCCGACGATCAGCTCGGTCTGGTTGCTGTTGGTCAGCGCGGGCACACCAGTGGCGACGTCGCCGGTGTTGCTGATCGTCCAGGTAAAGGTGGTGCTGGTCGCGCCGACGACGACCGTGCCGAAGGCATTGGTGGTCGTGCCCGAGAGCACCGCCGGGCGCTGGCCGTTACCGGTCAGCGGCAGCGGCGTCGCCGTGTTTCCAACGGTGGCAGTTGCTGCCAACGTGGCGGTCTGCGCGCCGGCCGCCGCGACGGTGAACCGGACGCGGATCGTGCAGGCTGTGTTGCCAGCCAGGATGGTGGTGCCGCTGACGCACTCGCCGGTGGCGGGCGGCGTCACCAGCGCGAACCCCGAGCCCGGCGCGGGGGTCAGCGTCACTGTCACCGCCGTCGTCGCCTGCTGTCCGGTGTTGGTAAGCGTGTAGGTCTCGACGACGTTGTTTCCGATCAGAACATTGCCGAAGTTCGTCGACGAACCGGTGGCTGGCGCCAGCGCCAGCCCTGCCGCCGCCTGTCCGTCGGCGGTCGCATTGAACGTGACCGAGCCGCCGGGCGTCCCCGACAGCGTGAGTGTCCCCGTGCGCGAGCCGCTAGCCGACGGTCTGAAGGCCACGCCAATCGTGCACGTCGCGCCCCCGGCGAGCGGCACGTTGCAGCTGTTCGACGTGACCAGGACCTCGAGCGTGTTGCTGTTGGTCAGCGTCGGCGTGCCGGTCGGCACGTCGCCGTTGTTGACGATGATCCAGTTGGACGCGCCCGAGGTGCTGCCGACGACCATCGTGCCGTAGTTGTTGCTGTTCGTGCCGGTGAGCGCAGACGCCCGCTGTCCGTTGCCGGTCAACCCCAGCGTGGCGATGCCGCCGGTCGTGGCGTTCGCGCTCAGCGTCGCGGTCTGCGTCCCTGCCACGGTCGGCGCGAACCGCACGCGCAAGAGGCAGCTCCCGCCGCCGGGCAGTGTGGTCACGCCGTTCGAGCACTCGCCGGTCGCGGGAGCGAGCAGCGTGAACCCCGAGCCCGCAACCTGCAGCCCGATCGCCGACGACGTCTGGTCTCCGGTGTTGCTGACGATGAAGGTCTTGTCGGACGTCACACCGACCTGAACGTTGCCGAACGCCGACGAGGAACCGCTGGCCGCGGTCACGGCGAGGTGGGCAGGGTTCTGGGCGGGGCCGGTGAACGACGCCACCGCGGTGCCGCCGGGCGTGGCGCTCACACTCAGGTTGGCGGAGCGGTTGCCCGCGCTCTTCGGCGAGAACGCGACGACCACCATGCAGGAGCTGCCAGCCGGCAGCGCGCCCGCGCAGTTGCTGGTCACGATCACGAAGTCGCTGGCGTTGGTACCGCCCAGGACTGAGGCCAGCGCGGTGCCGGTGCCTGCCGAGACACCGCCGGCGTTGGTGACGGTGAAGGTCTGGTTGCCGCTGGTCGCGCCGACCAGCGTGCTGCCGAACGCGAAGGCGGTGGGTGTCGCGACCAGCGACGCCGAGGCAAGGCCGGTTCCGGTCAGCGAGACCGTCGCTGTACTGCCGGTCGTCACGATCTGCAGCGAGCTAGTCACGGGCCCGGGCGCCGTGGGCGAGAAGTGGACGGTCACGGAGCACGAGGTGGACGGCGCCAGCATCGTCAGGTTGCAGCCGTTGGTGACGATCGCGAACACCGGCGAGCCAACGATGCTCGCGGTGACTGCGCCCGTCGCCGTCTGCCCGGAGTTGGTCACGGTGAAGGTCGCCAGCGAGCTGACCGTGCCCTGCTCGATGCCCCGGAAGTCGAACGACGGAAGATTCGCCGCGAGAGCTCCCGCCGAGATCCCGGTGCCCAGAATGTTCGCAGTGGTCGTACCGCCCGCCGTGGCGGACACGGTGATCGTCGCCATCTTTTGCCCGGTCGACGTCGGTATGAAGCGAACGTTGATCGTGCAGCTCCCCTTTCCCAGGGATGACCGCGGTGCAGCCGTTGCCGCCGGTCGGGATCGAGAACTGCGCGGCGTCGGTGCCCCCCATCGTCACGGTGGGGAGCGAGCTGGCGACGTCGCCGTCGTTCAAAACCTGGAACTGGATGGTCTGGGGGGTATTGACCGTGACCGCGTTGAAGTTGTTGGTGCCGGGCGAGAGCCGCAGCGAGGGGTTGGACAGGCAGATTCCCGAGACCTGGGCGGTCGCCGTCCCCCCTCCCATCTCGGTCAGCGAGAGCGTCGCCAGCTTCGATCCCGGCATGGTGGGCACAAATTGCACCGTCACCGTACACATGGCATTGGCGACCAGGATCTGCCCCGAACAGTTGTCGGCGACGATCTTGAAATCGGTGGTCGACATCACCGGGGTCAACATCATCGTTGGCGCCTGGCCGGTGTTCTGCGCGGTGAACTGCTTGGTCATCCCCGGCACGCTCTGCTGCACGGATCCGAAATCGAACATGCCGGGCGACAGAACCACCGCGCTGGGCTTGATGCACGTGCCCGAGAGCTGAGCGACGGCGGTCCCCCCGGGATCCGCCGAGACCTGCAGGGAGGCCGACTTGTCGCCGAAGCTGGTGGGCACGAAGCGCGCGGTGATCTGGCAGGACTGCATGGGCGTGAGGACATGCCCCTTGCATCCGTCGGCGGTGATCTCGAATTGCGCCGCGTCGGTGCCGGCGAGTGCCGTCGTGATCATGCCGCTGTCGGCATCGCCGGTGTTGGTCACCTTGAAGGTCTGATCGGGGCTGATCTTGTTGATGACCACCAATCCGAACGCCTGCATGCCCGGGTCGATGCTCAGCGTTCCGGGAGTGATCCCCTCGCCAAGCAGCGTCGCCACCGCATCGAAGCCGGTGGCGTGGAAGGTGAGCGAGCCCATCACCTTGCCGACGGCCGTGGGCGTGAAGCTCACGACGACCTGGCAGGTTGCGCCGGGCTGGAGACGAGTGCCTTCGCAGCCGTCGTTGTCGCTCGTCAGCGAAAACCCGGCGCTGGCGCCGGCCGCGTCGATCATCACGCTGATCGGGCCGCTTGCGACAGTGCCGTTGTTCTTGAGCGTGAACGTCGCGCCTGCGCTGGTGGTATTGATGACGACGCGATCGAAGTCGTGAGTGAGGCTGTCCAGGGACAGGGGCGAGCGCGGCCCGTCGGTGGCGCCGTCGCCGTCGACGCGGCCGTCGGCGCGATCTCCACCGCCGCGATCGGGCGACGCGCCGTCGCCCTGGTTGATCGCGCTCCCGTCCTGCAGCCGCCCGCCGCTGTTGTACGGCTCCGTGCACGAAGAAGCTAACAGCAGGACGGAGAGGCAAGCCAAGATCGCTTGACTAAGAGAACGATGTGCCTTGCCTACCGCCCGCCCACCTCCAATAAGCATGGCGGGATACTAGGCCTGTAGAACAGTGAGGCTCAAGACGTTTCCTGAGATATGTGATTCATCCATCGGCACCCCCGACAGGTCACCTGCTAGTAACGCGACCGGCTATCGATCTTCCGCGCCAACCGTGTTTAGGTCCGGGTTCATAGGCCGCAATCCCGGCGAAAGTAGTTTTTGCTGGCCAAATGGGCGACGATTCCCTCGGCGGGACCATTCGATAGCCGATGAGGCCCATCGATCAATTTCATCAGCTCGGTGCAGGAGAGCTTCGCCGAGAACCGCTCGACCAACTGGGCGAGGCTGGGCCTGTTCATCCTGGTCCTGGTGGGGATCTCGGTGGCGATGTCGGCGTGGATCCGGCGGCGCCGGCGGCGGCTCGCGCACGCGGAACAGATCCACGCGGTGCTTTCGCGCGCCGGACTATCCAATGACGACTTCGCCGACCTGACCCGGATCGCCGCGGCCGGGGAGGTGTCGGTGCTCGAGGTCATGACCCGCCTGGCGCCGTTCGAGCACGCGACCGCCAGGTGGATGGCGGACGAGGCATCCGCGATCCGGCCGTCGCCCAACTCGAGGTTCGAGCGCGTACGCCGCCTTCGTCGCGCGCTGGGGTTCTCGCCGCTGTCGGCCCACCTCTGGCTGCTCAGCACGCGCGAGCTGGCCACGGGCGACTCGGTCTCGACGGGCGGCGTGCATGGCCACGTCGCGGAGGTGAATGAAGCGAGCTTCGCGTTCGAATGGCCCGTGACGGCGGCCCTCGCCGAGGGTGCCACGGTCAGCATCACCATCGAGCGGCCCGACGACGCTCGCTATCTCGCGCGCGTGCAGGTCTTGCATTCGGAGGCGATACCCGCGGTCGCCACGGCGTCGGGCGGGCGAGCTCCCGGTAGCCGCGTGTTCTTCTCCCACGACGAGAAACCCGAACGGCAGCAGGACCGAGAATTCAGCCGGCTGCGGATCGACGCTCCGATCGAGATCCAGGTCATCGACGCGCCGGCCGTCTCGGGTGGCGCGCGGGCGACCGCGCAGGCGCCGCTCGGGTCGGTGCAGCCAGTCTCGGGGAAGATGGTCGACGTCAGCGCCGGGGGACTCTCGTTGAATGTGCCGGTCTCGCCGGCTGGACCCGTGCTCCGCGGCAGCCACGTCCGTTGCCGGTTCACGCTCGACGAGCACGCGACGTTCGAAGCCCTGATCGCGGTCGTCGTCGACGCACGGGCCATCGCGGCACCGCGATCCCAGAACCTCCGGCTGGCGTTCACGGCGCTCCCCGCGGCCGATCGCGACCGTCTGGCCGCTGCGGTCGCCCGCCACCAGGGGACGCCCCCGGCTTCCGCCTCGGGCCGCGCGTGAAGATCGTCGCCCAGATCTCTTTCCCCTCGCGGCGATTTGGCGCACGCTTCGCGCCCGACACCACCAAGGAGGATCGTCATGGCGCAAGTGATCGAGTTTCCTCGTCCGGACGGGAAGAACATCTCGGGCTACTACGTCGAGCCTGAAGGCGGCGGGCGCGCGCCGGGGCTGGTGGTGATCCAGGAGTGGTGGGGCGTGAACACGCAGATCAAGAGCGTCGCCGAGCGCTTCGCGGCCGCAGGGTATCGCGTGCTGGTGCCGGACCTGTTTCGCGGCACGGTCACCGTCGAAGCGAAAGAGGCGGAGCACCTGATGAACGGCCTCGACTTCGGCGACGCCGCGGGGCAGGACGTGCGCGGCGCGGTCAGCTACCTCAAGCGCGGCAGCGACAAGGTGGGCATCAACGGATTCTGCATGGGCGGCGCGCTGGCGTTGCTCGGCGCCGCCAACGTGCCCGAGGCCGACGCGACCACCAGCTGGTACGGCTACCCGCCGCTCGAATACCTCGACGCCACCAAGATCAAGAAGCCGCTCCTCTGTCACTTCGCCACCGAGGATGCGTTCTTCCCGATCGCGGGCGTCGAGCCGCTGGAGAAGAAGCTCGCCGCGGCCGGCGTGCGCGCGCAGATCTACCGCTACAACGCGAAGCACGCCTTCGGCAACGAGACGGCGATCGACATGAAGATCCCCATCCGCTACAACGCCGCCGCGACCGCGCAGGCGTGGCAGCGAACGCTCGACTTCTTCGCGAAGATGTAGCGCGCGCGGGTGCGCCTAGCGCACGCTCACGGCGCCTTCTTCTTGCGGCCGAACAGCGGCGTGCGCTCGCCGGTCTGGTTGTGGCGCCAGGCGTAGTAGACGCCGGCCACGCCTGACAGCGGCGCGAGAACGCCGAGAAGGGGCCCGAGCAGAGCGTGCGGCAAGAGCGAGAAGAGACCGAGGTAGATCGCAACGCCGGGAACAGCCTCGCGAAGTGGAGCGGCATAGATCCAGCCAACGGGCCCGAGCACGAGCGAAAGCACTCCGGAGCCGACCAGGGACTTCTGATCGCCGCCGCCGGGCGCGAGCGCCGACGAGACGGCGGCGCGCGCGAGCGTCGCCTTGGGGTTGGATGCGGTGCGCGCGACCTCGGCGGTCAGGGCCTCCAACTTCTCGAGCTCGGCGACCGTCTGCGCGCCGGTCGCGGGCCGCTCGGCGCCACGGACACTCCAGATCATCTCACCGTCGTCGGCGATGTCGGCTTCGAGCAGGCCGGCCACGGTCATCTCGTCGAGGTTCTGCTTGCATCGGGCACGCGACTCGCCCGTGAGATGCTGGACATGAGCCAGCGTCAGCGGCACGCGCGAGCGCAGCCAGATCGCGAGCAGCTTCGATTCGAAATCCTTCGCTTTCATCCCGCCGTTACCGCCTTGGAAGTCGCGGCCAGTTTAGCAGATCGCGATCACGGGCTCGTCAGCTGGTCGGTGACGCGGGCGCGGCTGGCGGGACCGGCGGGACCGGCGGCGGAGGGGTGGGCGTGTACGCGGGCGCGGGCGCAGGTGGAACCGGCGCTGCCGGCGCTATTGGGCGAGCTGCCACCGGCGCCGGCGGCTCGAGCTGGACGTCGCCGTCATCCGACGACAGCACCGCGTACTGCACGCCGATGGCGTCGCTTGGCTGCAGCGCGCTGAGCGGCACGGTCCGCTCGTAGTTGTTGCTGTAGTGAAGCCGCAGCGGGTGCGATGGATTCACGTCGACCCAGCCGTCGAACCTGCGCGCCCGATCGGCCTTGGCGTTACTGTCGGCCGCGACCGCGGCGAGCGCGATGATGCCGACGATGGCGACGGCCGCACCGACCGCGACGGCTGCGTTCGCACCCCCACCACCGCCGCCACCGTGGTGACCGCCGCCGCCGCCGCCGTGCACGCCGCCGCCCGACCTCGGCACGCCGACGCGGGTGGGCGCCGATGTGCGCGGGACGCTGCCCACCGGTGAGCCGCGCCATCCGCTGACCCTCGGCGCGGCTCCGGCCGGCGGCGAGCCGCGCAGCCCACCGCCGCCGCTGACCGGCGTTCCCACCCAACCGGTGCGCGCGGGCGGCGGAGCCAGGCGCGGCGCCGGACGTCCCGACACCACGTGGGGCGGCGGCGCGACGTACGAGTGCCCGCCGCCAATCGGTACGACCACGTCGACGTAGACGCCGGGCTCGGCGACGACCACCGGCGGCTCCTCCTCGACCACGACCACCTCGGGGCTGTAGACCGGCGGGCCCGGCGCGGGCGCGACCACCGGCGGCGGCGGCGCTGCCGCCAGCTGTCTGCTGGGATAGAGCGGCGCGGTCTCGGGCACGACCCGGATGCTGTTGCTGCGCTCCTGCGACGGCAGGTTCGCCAGTCGCTGCACCTCCAGCCCGGGAACGCGATAGGTCGAGCTCACCACGCAGCCACCGCTCGCGCCGGCGACGAGCGCGCCCAGCGCGGCCACCAGCAGCGCCGGCGCGCTCGCGCCACGCCGCGGCGGCGACGGGAGTCGGCTCTTCATCTCACTAGATCCAACGAACGACCCGCTCACTGTTTCCACGTGGCCACCACCCTTTCGCCCGACCCACCTTTCAAATCGCGCGCCAGGTCTCTTTGACGGCGTTTTGCGCGGGGTTAGCCCGTCGGGCGCCAGAAACTCGCCAGGAAACCGCCCGAGGACGCGATTCCCGGCATCCGGACGGTGGTCACGGCGTCACGGCGTGTCGCGAACGGCACAGTCGGCGGTCGTGGCCGCCGCGACACGCGCGCCCGACTTCTGGGGTGAGTGGCCATTCATCGCGGCCAGCTCCAGCAGCTGCGGCTCACCGCCGAGGGCCCGCCCCAGCTGGACGGTCTCGCGATAAAGGACCTGCCAGTCGTCATATGGCACCGCGATCTTGCCGAGCTGCGCCGCAATCGCAGTGTACCTGTCGTGCAAGTCGGAGGAGCGCTTCGGCACGGTCTCCGTCTCCGAGTCGGACCAGATGCTGCGGATCTCCTGTTCGAGCTTTTGCGCGTTCACGTCGAGGGTCTGGAGACCCGGACCGCGGATCAGCCCCTCCGCCAGCACGCCGTGCGCCCACGCGGCCTTTGCCTTGGCGCCACGAATCAGCAGGTCGCTCGGGTACAGCGCCAGCTCCAGGCCCGGGCCCGCCCAGTACGCCAGGTCGGATGGCATGAAACCGCGCAGCGCGCGTCCCCCGAAGAAGCCGAGGATGCGCGCGGGTGCCATCAACCACCACGCGGGCGGCGCGCGCCGGGCGTCCAGCTGGTGCCTTTGCAGGATCACGTCGATGATCGCCGCGACCCGCTCGTAGCCGGGGCCCGTGGTCAGCATCGGCACGTGCTCGTCCTGCCGCCCGCGCGCCATGGACAGCAACCGCAGCATCGGCACGACCACGAACATCATGACGAATGCGCCGGCGATCCCTGCGGTGATCGGAAAGCCGCGCCCGACGCGCTTTGCGAACGATTCGCGCGGCGAGCCCGGCGGCGCCTTGCTGGCGACGACCAGACCGACGGCGATCGGCACACCCACCGCCAGCGTGATCCAGACGATCCGCAGCACCATCGCGGGAATGTGCTTCGAGTACGGCACGAAAGCGATCACCAGCGCGGCGATCTTGGGCAGGCCGATGCCCAGCAGTAACAGCGGCCAGGCCGCGGCTGCGCCGACGAGCCCGGTCAGCAAAGTCTGTTGCTTGGGCGATGACCGCCCGAACAATGCCACCACCGCCCACCCGAAGATGGCGTTCAACACCTTGCCGGTCAGCTTGCTCAGCAGCGAGAAGATCGTCTGGACGATGACCATCGAAGCTGGAAGCTAAGCACTCGAGCACCAAGGCCAAGGCCGGATGGCGCGGACATTCTAGTGTGAGCCCTGTTCAGGTGGCTGCGGGTGGCTAGCTTCGCCTCCGGAGAAACCAGCATGAAGCGCGTCGCCCGCATTGGCTTGATGGTCCTTGGATGCATCGTGGCGGTCGCCGCGCTGGCGGTCGGAACGACGATGCTGCTGCTGCGCACGTCGTGGGGCGGCGAACGGCTGCGCCGGATGGTCGTGTCGCGCGTCAACGAGCAGATCCAGGGCCACTTCGATATCGCCCGCCTCACTTTCGGCGGCGATCGTCTGGCGCTTCGCGGCGTCGAGCTCAGGGATCCCGCCGGGCGCCTGGTCGCAGACGTCGCGGGCATCGACGTCGCCTTTTCGGTCGCGCGGCTGGTTCGCAAGGAGATCCGCGTGACAGCGCTGCATATCGACACGCCTCAGCTCGGCTTGCTCTCTGACGCCGGCGGCACGAACCTGACGCGGGCAACGGCGCCTCGGCGTGAGGGCCCGACTCGTCCGCCGTCCCCACCGCGGCAGAAGACCGCGAGCGAAGGCTGGGTCGTGAACGTGAAGAGCATCGTGATCGACCGCGGCGACGTCGCGGTCGGCGTGACCCCGCCAGGCAGCAGCAAGGGGACCGATCCCCGCTTGCACCTGGCGGCGCTGCATTTTGCCGGCAACGTGCGCTACGCGCTCGGAAACGGATCACTGGATCTCGCGGCACGGCTCGACGGCGAGAGTCGCGTCGCGCCGCTCGGGCCGCTGGGACTGACGGCCACCGCGCAGATCCGCGGCGACGATCTGCGCGCCGAGATCGACGGCCGGCTCCTGGGCGGAAGCATTCACGTCCACACGACGATGCGGGGCACGCACATCGAGAATGCCAGCGGGGCCGTGGCGCTCGAGCTCCCCGCGTTCAGTCTGGCGGGCCACACCTGGGGCCCGCTTCACGTCGTGGGCGCCACCCAGCCAGGCGTGCCGGCGGTCGACATCGGTCTCGCGCTGCCGGGCGTCGCCTTCGACGGCAAGGGCGGCGGCAGCGATGAATTCACCTTCGATGGCAAGCTGACCCTCAATGACCTGGCGGTCACCACGCGCGCGGTCGCCGATCTCACCGGCCGCGAGCTGCCGCCGATCGCCGGTCGCGGTCATCTCGCCGTTTGGTGCGGCGGCAAGATGAGCAATGCCCCCCTGAGCTGGAGCGGCCGTGCCAAAGGCGCGGTCGAGCGGCTCCGCATCGGCGAAAACACCATCGACGACGTGACGCTGGAGGCCCGCACCGCGCACGTCGCCAAGTCGCCGGAGCTCGCCGATCTGGAGATCCACGTCGCCTCCATTCGCGCCGGCACCACCAAGCTCGGCGCCATTGCGCTCTCGGTCGCGGTTCGGGGGCAGGCGCTCTCCGCCAAGGCGAGCGTGGCTTCGCCCGAAGCCGTCGAGCTGACGCTGACTGGAACGCTCGACACCGAGCCGCACAGTCTGGCGCTGACGTTCTTCACGCTGCAACTTCCCGACGCGCGCTGGTCGACCGAGGGCACCGCGCACATCGGGTACGGCGAACGGCTCTCGCTGAGCGCATTTCGGCTGCGTTCGGAGGGCCAGACGATCGCCATCGACGCCGCGAAGACCGGCGACTTCATCGACGCGCGTCTCGCCGTACAGAACCTGCGCCTCGCTCTTCTGCCCCGCATGCTGGTCGATCCGTCGCTGCATCTCGGCGGGATGATCGCCGCGGACGTGCGCGCCGACGGAACGGTCGCCGAGCCGCATGTCGTGGCGCGCGTGGACCTCGAGGGCGGCCGCGCACGCAACTGGTCGCGGGTCGACGCCAACCTGCGCGCGACGCTCGCTGGCGGGCAGGTCAACGGAACCACCAAGGTCGAGGCGCCCTTCGCCTCGCTGGACGCGGCGTTTCAGCTGCCGGTCGCGGTCGCCACCCCGGGCGCGCCGCTCGACGTCCGGCTCGATATCGCGCGGCTGGACCTGGGCGAGCTGATGCGCGGCGTGACCGCGAAGGCAGCGCCCGTCGACGGCCGGATGACACTGCATCTGGAGCTCACCGGCACGGCCGACCAACCGAAGCTGAGCTGCGAAGCGAAGGCCAGTGGGTTGAAGGTGCTCGCACCACCGCCGAGCAGCGCTGCGGTCGCCGCCGCGCGCAAGGCGTCGGGCACGACCTCGGCCGGCGACGTCGACCTGGGCCAGGCGTCGCTGCGTCTGAACTACGCCGAACGCGCGGCGCACGCCAACTTGACCTTCTCGGCCGCGCGCGGTGGTTCGTTGCGCGTCGACGCCAGCATCGCCGCCGACCTCGGTTATCCGCGCGTTCTCCAGGGACCACCGCTGAGCAAGCGGCCGATGCATGGCCAGGTGGTGGCGAAAGACCTGGATGTCGCCTGGGTGAGGCAGCTCAACCCGCGCGTCGAGGCGCTGGGTGGTCAGGTCAGCGCCAATGCCAAGCTCACCGGGACATTGGCCGACCCGCAGTTCATCGGCGACGTCCGCTGGAAAGACGGGGGCGCGACGCTGGTGCGCCCCAGCGCCGACGTGCCTCAGGGTCGCCGGCCACCCACCTCGGCGGTGGTCGAGTCGCGCGGCCGCGTCGTGGAGTGAAAGATCACGTCGAGATCCAGACCCAGGTGGTCGACGGTCTCGTAGCTCGGCAAGCCGGTCGTGGGCAACCCCTTGCTCTTCTGGAACGTGCGGAGCGCGGCGCGGGTATCGGAGTCGAGGTGGCCGCTGTTCTGGGCCGGGCGGAGGAGGCCGCGCGACTGCAGCCGCTCTTGAATACGCGTCTCCGAGCCATCGCGCATCAGGCCCTGCGGCGTCGCCGCGACCGGGATGCCGGTCTCGACGCCAAGCTCGTGGTCCGGCTTGGTCGCCGCCGCGGGCGCCGGATCGGACGGCGACGTGGGCTGCGCCTTGGGCGGCTGCGAGCTTGTCATCGCATCGATGCCCTGCTTGACCACGCTCTGCTTCTTCGGCGCGGTGGCCGGGGGCACGTGATCGTAGCCCTCGGTCAGGCCCTCGACGAACGCGTTCCGCATCACGCCGAAGATCGTGGGCCACAACTGAACGTCGGGCCCGATGACCGAGCCCTTGATGGGGATCACCGTCGCGACCGCCTCGCGCTCGCGGGCGCCGTTCGAGAAGATCTTGAGCGCCAGATCGGCGGCCCACGCCTTCAACACCGTGAACGGATTCTTCCCGGCCGGCCGGACCGAGACCTTCTTCAGCACAGGTTTGACGCCGCCGGTGAGCTCGCCGTTTCGGCAATCGAACTCGATGAAGATGTCGATCGTGCCCTGCGGCGCCTGCAGGTTCGTCGCGGGCGCGATGAAGCGATAGAGCTCGGCCGTCTCCAGGCCGACGATCGCCGCGCGCCCGGAAAACGTCAGCCCCTTCTCGAACGGATTGGCGGTGATGAAGATTGAAATGTCGCCGCTGTTCGCGAGCTTGCCGCTGGCGGTGAGCAGCACCGGCCTCCCCTCCCCGCTGCGCACGCGCGTGGTCAGGTTCTCGATCGATAGCTGCAGCTCGTGCAGCCAGAGCTCGGGGCGCTCCGCGCGGCTCACGTCGACGAACGCGACTTGTCCATCGAGGATGTCCAGGTGGTCGATGGCGAGCGGGGTGATCTTTCGCAGCGTCTCCGCCAGGTCGATGACCTCCGCCGGCGGCCGATTGGTTTCGGCGGACGGCGCGTCCTTGCTCGTGGTCTTGTCTGTTCTCTCGGGCGCGGGCGGCGAGCCAGCATGAAAGATCCGGACGTCGGGCCCGACGAGCTTGACCGCCGACACTACCTCCGCGCCCTGCTTGCTCGCCTTGACCCGCACCTCTTTCCAGTGCGCTTCCAGCAAGTGGTTCCGCTCGGTGGGCTGCGCGCCAGGAGCCGGATCGGATGGCTGCGCCGGCGGTGCGGTCGTGGCGACCGGCGTACGACTGTGGCCGCAGGCGCCACCGGACACAGCGATCACGACGAGCATCGCGCGAGATGTGGCGGCGCGCGGCACACCATTTCGAGTCTCCAGGCAGATCACCAGCGTCAAGCTGGGGCCGGTGGCGCCGTTGTCTACCGCGGGCCGCGCGGAAATCAGCTAGTCTGCGGGAAAGCACCATGCGAAGGCGAAAGCCCCACCACCAGGCTCCCCGGCACCGCGAGGAGCACCGCAGCGGGCGCGCCGGCTGGCTGCGCGCGGCCGTGCTCGGCTCCGACGACGCGATCGTGTCGACCGCCAGCCTGATGATCGGCGTCGCCGCGTCATCGGCGACCGAGCGGTCGATCCTGATCGCGGGCGTCGCTGGCCTGGTCGCGGGCGCGATGTCGATGGCGGCGGGCGAGTTCGTGTCGGTCAGCTCGCAGCGCGACGCCGAGCAGGCCGACATCGATCAGGAGAAGCGCGAGCTGGCCCAGGCGCCGCGCGCGGAGCTGCGCGAGCTGGCGACCATCTACGAAAAGCGCGGCCTCGAGCCCGCGCTGGCGATGAAGGTCGCGGAGCAACTCTCCAAGCACGACCGCCTGGGCGCGCACATGCGCGACGAGCTGGGGATCGACCGCGCGGCGCTGGCGCGCCCGCTTCAGGCGGCGCTGGTCTCGGCGGCCAGCTTCGCGACCTTCGCGCTGATCCCGATCCTGGCGCTGCTGGCGGCGCCGGTGGCGCTGCGCCTGCCGGCGATCGCGGTCGCGTCGCTGGCGAGCCTGGCGCGCGCTCGGCGCCTTCGGCGGCTACCTGGGCGGCGCGCCGATCCTGCGCGCGCGCGCTGCGCGTGACCCTGGGCGGCGGGCTGGCGATGGCGGTCACCGCGGCGATCGGGCGCCTGTTCGGCAGCGTCGCCGGATGAATCACGCAAATACCGCGTCTCGCAAGGTCTACCGCTCTCCCTAACCCTCCCCCCGCGGACGGGGGAGGGGACCGGAAAACTTCACGCCGCCAGGACGCGCTGCACCTCGCGCGCGATCATCAGCTCCTCCTCCGTGTGCAGCACCAGCACGCGCACGCGCGCGCCGGCGGCGGCGATGTCGCGGTCGCGCGTGCCGTTGGCGTTGCGCTTGGGATCGAGCTCGACGCCCAGGAAGGCGAGTGGCTCGCACACCGCCGCGCGCAGCGGTGCGCCGTTCTCGCCGACGCCGGCCGTGAACACCAGCGCGTCGATGCCGCCCAGCGACGTCGCCAGCGCGCCGATCGCCTCGCGCACGCGCAGGGCGTAGATGTCCAGCGCCAGCCGCGCGCGCGTGTGGCCGAGCGCCGCCGCCGCCTCGACGGCGCGGTAGTCGCGCGACACGCCCGATACCCCGGCCAGCCCGGCGCCGTGGTTGAGCACCACGTCGAGCGCGTCGACGGTGAGCCCGTGCTGTTTCTGCACGTGGATCAGCACACCGGGATCGATCGCGCCCGGGCGCGTCCCCATCATCAGGCCGTCGAGCGGCGTGAAACCCATGGTCGTGGCAACGGCGACGCCGCCGCGCGACGCGGTCGCCGAGCAGCCGTTGCCGAGGTGGCAGCTCACGACCCGGAGGTCGCGGCGCCCCACCAGCAGCTCGGCGGCCCGCCCGGCGCAATACGCGTGGCTGATGCCGTGAAAGCCGAAACGGCGCACGCCCCAGCTCGAGTACCACTCGTAAGGGACCGGATAGACGTGGTGGGTCGCGTCGAGCGTGGCGTAAAAGGCCGTGTCGAAGACCGCGATCTGCGGCACGCCGGGCAGCGCCGCTTCGATCGCGGCGATCGCCTCCAGCGCGGGCGGATTGTGCAGCGGCGCGAGATCGACCAGCCGGCGCAGCTCCGCCATCACCTGCGTGTCGATGCGCACGCTCTGCAACAGCTTCTCGCCGCCCTGGACCACGCGCTGGCCGACCGCGCGGATCGCGCGCGCCGCGCCGCCGGAATCGAGCTGGGCGTCGGCCGTCCTCAGCCCGTCGAGCGCGATCGGCACCGCCGCCGCGACGTCGGCCACGCGCCGCCGGCTCGATCGGGCTTCGCCGCCCGCGAGCCAGCGCACGCGGACCTCCGCTTGTTCAGCGTCCGTGCCCCAGTCGACGCTGCCGCTCGCCAGCGCGCCCGCGGCGTCATCGTAAAGACCGAGCTTGAGGCTGCTCGAACCGGCGTTCAGGACCAGGATGCTCATGGGTCGGTCCAGGCCCAGCCGCGAATCTCCGGCAGGTCCTCGCCTTGCTCGCGGATGTACACCGCGTGCTTCGTCAGCATCTCGTTGCACCAGGTGATGAATGCGCCGGCTCCCGGCTGCGGCGCGCGGCGCAGCGCTTCCAGGCAGATGTGAAAGCGGCTGGCCTCGTTCTTCACCACCATGTCGAACGGAGTGGTGGTCGTCCCCTCCTCCATGAAGCCGCGCACGTGAAAGCGCTCGGCGCGCGGGCGGCCGTGCACGATCGCGTGCACCGCGCGCTGATAGCCGTGAAAGCCGAACACCACCGGCCGATCGCCGGTGAAGAGCTGCAGGAACTTCTCCTCCGGCAGGCCGTGCGGGTGAACGTCGGGCGGCGCCAGGCACATGAGGTCGACCACGTTGACCACGCGCACCTTCAGCGACGGCAGATGCTTGCGCAGCAGCCACGCGGCCGCGACGATCTCCTGGGTCAGCGTATCGCCCGCCGCTGCCAGCACCACGTCGGGCTCGCTGCCGGGCGTCTCGTTGCTCGCCCAAGTCCAGATCGACGCGCCCGCCGCGCAGTGTTCGACGGCCGCGTCCATGTCCAGCCACTGCAGCTCGGGCTGCTTGTCGATCACGATCAGGTTCACGTAGTTGCGGCTGCGCAGGCAGTGCTCCGCGGTCGACAGCAGGCAGTTGGCGTCGGGCGGCAGATAGATGCGCGCCACCGAGCCCTTCATCGCGAGCACCGTGTCGATGAGGCCCGGCCCCTGGTGCGAGAACCCGTTGTGGTCGTTGCGCCAGCAGGTCGACGTCAGCAGGATGTTCAGCGACGGGATCGGCGCGCGCCACTGCAGCTTCAGGCTCTCCTCGAGCCACTTGGTGTGCTGCACGGTCATCGACGCCGACACCATCGCGAACGCCTCGTAGGTCGCGAACAGGCCGTGGCGCCCGGTGAGCAAGTAACCCTCGAGCCAGCCCTGACACAGGTGCTCGCTCAGCACCTCCATCACGCGCCCGTCGGGCGCCAGGTGATCGTCGCCGGGCAGGATCGTGCCGGTCGAGCAGCGGTTCTCGACGGCGAACACGTCGCCGAGGCGGTTCGAGTTGGTCTCGTCGGGGCAGAACAACCGGAACGCGTTGTTCCGATTCTTGAATATGTCGCGCATCCATTGCCCGAGCCGCCGCGTCGATTCGTGGCGCTCGGTCGCCGGCTTCGGCACCGCGATGCCGTACTCGCGAAAGTCGGGAAGCTCGAGATCGACGGTGAGCCGGCCGCCGTTGGCGTGCGGGTTCGCGCCCATGCGGCGGTCGCCGCGCGGCGCGAGCGCGGCGAGATCGGGCACGAAGCGGCCGCTGGCGTCGAACAGCTCGTCGGGCCGGTAGCTGCGCATCCAGCGATCGAGCATCGACAAGTGCTCGGCGTTGTTGCGCACGTTGTCGAGCGGCACCTGATGCGCGCGAAACGTCCCCTCGACCGGCGTGCCGTCGACGACGCGCGGGCCGGTCCAGCCCTTGGGCGTGCGCAGGACGATCGCCGGCCAGCGCGGGCGCGCGCCACCGGCGCCGCGCGAGCGAGCCGCCGCCTGGATCGCGCGGATCCGTTCGTGCGCGGCGTCGAGCACCTGCGCGAACGCCAGGTGCATCGGCATGGCGTCGCCGTCGACGCCGTCGCGTCCACCCTCGACCGCGGCGTCGGGACGCGGCGTCTCGACGAAGGTGACGTCGTAGCCGTGCGCCTCCAGCAGCTTGCGCACGTCATCGTCGTCGTCGCGGCCGAGCACCGTCGGCCCGGAGATCTTGTAGCCGTTGAGGTGCAGGATCGGCAGCACCGCGCCGTCGCGCGCCGGGTTCAGGAACTTGATGCTCTTCCACGCCCCCTCGAGCGGGCCGGTCTCCGCCTCACCGTCGCCGACGACGGCGACCGCGATCAGGTCGGGGTTGTCGAACACCGCGCCGAACGCGTGCGCGAGCACGTAGCCGAGCTCGCCGCCCTCGTGAATCGAGCCCGGCGTGGGGACGCTGACGTGGCTGGGGATGCCGCCCGGCGTCGAGAACTGGCGAAACAGGCGGCGCAGTCCGGCGGCGTCCATCGAGACCTGGGGGTAGACCTCGGAGTACGAGCCTTCGAGATAGACGTTGGCGACGATCGCCGGCCCGCCGTGCCCGGGCCCGGTGAGATAAATCACGTTGGCGTCGGTGTCGGTGATGAGTCGATTCAGATGAGCGTAGATGAAGCTGAGACCCGGCGACGTGCCCCAGTGACCGAGCAGTCGCGGCTTGATGTGCTCGGGCCGCAGCGGCTCGCGCAGCAACGGGTTTTCGCGCAAGTAGATCTGGCCGACGGTGAGGTAATTGGCCGCGCACCAGTAGCGATGCAGTTGCTTGGCGCGCTCCGGATCCAGAATTGCCATCGAATGTCTCCCCGATGCGGCGACAGGGCCGGTCCGCTTCGCGCCGGAACGTAATCACCGGCGGTTCGTCGTCAGCGAAAAAATCGAGCCCTTGCAGAGACGTCACAAAAGCGGCGATCGCGGCTGGACATTCGTCGACGCCCGGCTTATCAGGGACACAGCTGATTTAGGAGTCATCGCGTGCAGATCGGAATGATCGGCCTGGGGCGAATGGGCGCGAACATGGTGCGGCGGCTGGTGCGTGGCGGCCATGAGTGCGTCGTCACCGACACGCAGCAGCCGGCGGTCGCGGCCATGGCGAAGGAAGGCGCCATCGGCGCGCCGTCGCTGGAGGCGTTCGTGCGCGCGCTGGCGCCGCCGCGCGCGATCTGGATGATGGTGCCGGCGGGCGTGGTCGACCCGACGCTCGCGAAGCTCGAGCCGCTGGTCGAGCGCGGCGACATCCTGATCGACGGCGGCAACTCGTACTATCGCGACGACGTCGATCGCGCCAAGCGGCTCGCCGAGCGCGGGATCCACTACGTCGATTGCGGCACCAGCGGCGGCGTCTGGGGCCTCGAGCGCGGCTACTGCCTGATGATCGGCGGCGAGCCCGAGGTCGTGAAGCGCCTGGATCCGATCTTCAAGACGCTGGCGCCGGGCATCGGGTCGATCGAACGGACGCCCGGCGGACCCGGCGAGCGCCCCGCTCGACCGCTGAGCAGGGCTACCTGCACTGCGGGCCGAACGGCGCGGGCCACTTCGTCAAGATGGTTCACAACGGCATCGAGTACGGCCTGATGGCGGCGTACGCCGAGGGGTTGAACATCCTCAAGCACGCCAATGTCGGCAAGAAGGCCGAGGGCGCCGACGCCGAGACCACGCCGCTGCGCAACCCCGAGTACTACCAGTACGACCTGAACCTCGCCGACATCGCCGAGGTCTGGCGGCGCGGCAGCGTGATCGCGTCGTGGCTCCTCGATCTGACCGCGGGCGCGCTGGCCGGCGATGCCGGGCTCGACAACTTCGCGGGGCGGGTCTCCGATTCGGGCGAGGGGCGCTGGACGCTCGACGCCGCGATCGACGAGGCGGTGCCGGCGCACGTGCTGGCCGCGGCGCTGTTCGAGCGCTTCAGCTCGCGCGGCGAGGCCGGCTTCCAGGACCGCGTGCTGTCGGCGATGCGCCACGCCTTCGGCGGCCACGTCGAGAAGGCGGCGAGCAAGGACGGCAAATGAGCGATCCCAAGCCCACCGCGAAGCCCGAGCCCAAATCCGAGACGAAATCCGATACGAGATCCGATCCCAGGTCCGATACGAAGTCCGACGCGCTGGTGTTCTTCGGCGCCAGCGGCGATCTCGCGGAAAAGAAGATCTTCCCGGCGCTCTACGCCATGACCCGGCGCGGGCACCTCGACAAGCCGGTGATCGGCGTCGCGCGCTCGGAGTGGACGCTGGAGCAGTTTCGCGCGCACGCGCGCGAGAGCCTGGAAAAGCACTGCCGCGCCGCTCGACGAGGAGGCGGTCGGCAAGCTGATGTCGCGCCTGCGCTATGTCTCGGGCGAATACGGCGACCAGAGCACGTTCGAGACGCTGCGCCGCGAGCTCGGCGACGCGCAACGGCCGACGCACTACCTGGCGATGCCGCCCAGCGTGTTCGCGACGGTGGTCGAGCACCTGGGCAGCTCGGGCTGCGCCAAGAACGCGCGCCTCGTGATCGAAAAGCCGTTCGGCCGCAATCTAGCATCGGCGCGCGCGCTCAACCGCACGCTGCACGCCGTGTTCGACGAGTCGGCGATCTTTCGCATCGATCACTACCTGGGCAAGGAGTCGGTGCAGAACCTGTTGTTGTTCCGCTTCGCCAACACGTTCCTCGAGCCGATCTGGAACCGGCACTACGTCGAGAGCGTGCAGATCACCATGGCGGAGAAGTTCGGCGTGCAGGGGCGCGGCCGCTTCTACGACGAGACCGGCGCGATCCGCGACGTCATCCAGAACCACCTCTTGCAGGTGGTCGGCTTCCTGGCGATGGAGCCGCCGCTCACGACCTATACCGACGCCATCCGCGACGAGCAGGTCAAGGTGTTCCACGCGATCCGCCCGCTCAACCCCGAGGACCTGGTGCGCGGGCAGTTCAACGGCTACCGGAACGAGGACGGCGTGGCGCCCGACTCGAACGTCGAGACGTTCGCGGCGGTTCGCCTGCACGTCGATTCCTGGCGCTGGGACGGCGTGCCCTTCTTCATCCGCGCGGGCAAGTGCCTGCCGGTGTCGACGACCGAGGTGCTGGTGACGCTGAAGCGGCCACCGCTCCGGCACGTCGGGCCCGAAGAGACCAACCACCTGCGCTTTCGCCTGAGCCCCGAGCTGATCATCGCCGTTGGCGCACGAATCAAGAAGCCCGGCGAGCACATGGTGACCGAGCCCACCGAGCTCAAGCTGGTTCAGAAGTCGGACCCCGACGAGATGGAGGCCTACGAGCGGCTGCTCGGCGACGCGATGGCGGGCGACTCGACGCTGTTCTCGCGCGAGGACAGCGTCGAGGCGGCGTGGGCGATCGTCGATCCGATCCTCGACACGGCGACGTCGGTGCACAGCTACGAGCCCGGCACCTGGGGCCCCGCCGACGCCGCACGGCTGACCGCCGACATCGGCGGCTGGCACGCGCCGGGAACGACTGAACGGAGGTCGGCCCTTGCCGAGCGTCCGCTACCGGTGATCGTGGTGGTCGCCGCCGCCGCCTCGTTGCGGCGGAGCTGCGCGCTGCGCGGGCGCGCCTCGCCAGCCCGGCTGCGGCTGCGCGCGCGGCGCCCGGCGCTGCGGGCCGTCCCGCCGGAGCCGGCGCGCCTCGCCAGCCTTGCGGCTGCGCGCGCGGCGGCGGCGCGCCGTACACCGCGCGCGGCGGCGGCGCACCCCGCTGCGCTTCATAGCGCTGCGGCACGCGGACGGCCGCGCGGCGCCCAGCCCGCGGGCCGGTAGTGCGCGTACCCCTGCGGGTGATTGATGCTCAGCACGGCCACGGGCGGACGCGCGCTGACCCAGCCGCGGTTGTAGTACGGCGACCGGTACCAGTACCCGCCCGAGTATCGCCAGTAGAGACCGTCGGAGAAGAAGACCGGCTCGTTGTAGTCGGCGACCACCTGCACGCCCGGCGCGGCGTAGACCAGATCCGGTCCGTAGCCGTCGTCGGGATACGTCTCCGTGTAGCCGACGGCGCAGCCCGACGCGAGCATCGCGACCGTCATCGCCACCAGCACACGAAGAACGCGACCCGGGTGCCGACGAGCAATCCGTCACCGGTTCCGCGCGATGCGACCCAACCGCGATTCAACACGTGAATTCATGCCTTCCCAGTTCATTGGCAGCCTCACAGGTACATGCGCGCGCCAAGCGCGCCCTCCAGGAAAAATAGGTTCGGAGAGAACGCATAGCTCGGCGCGATCTCGCCGTAGCCCTCGAGCCACTTGAAGATGTAAAGGTCGAGACCAATCGGTACTCGGGCCGCGACCTGAAAGTCGCTGGTATTGGAGCCGTAGTTCCAGAACCAGAACCGCGCGCCCAGGCCCAGGTGGAAGCTCAGAGCGTCATACGAGTTGTGTCCCCCTTGCCAGAGATAGTCGGCGTTGAAGCTGCTGCGCTGACCGCATGGATTGAACCGGTCGCTGCAGGCAAAGTCGCCGAGCCCGAAACCGAGCCCGAGATCGACCGCGCTGGTTGGACGCGTCCAGATCTTCATCGTCAACCCCGGCGACGAACCGGCGACCAGCCCGACGCCGATCGGACGCTGGATACCAACCTCGGTGGCCTGCGCCGCCCGCATGCTCCAGGTAGCCACCAGCGCGACTACCGTGAATGCAGTGAAAACTAGTTTTCGCATGAGCAACGCCTCCCGTCCGCGAATGTAAGGATCTAACCGGAGGGAGGCAATGCCAGCCCAGCCATGGCCAATGCCGCAAACGTGGTTAGGGCGGGCGAGACTAGGAGCGCCGAGACGGAGATCGGCGGAACGACCTCGGTCTCGCCGGTCGGGGCCTGGCCGAGGAGCTCGACCAGCTCGTCGCGCTCCAGCGTCTCGTGCTCGAGCAACGCGCTCACCAGACGATCCAGCTCCGGGCGCCGCTGTTTCAGCAACGTCTCTGCCTCGTCGAGTGCGCGCGCGAGCAAGCGCCGCGCTTCCTCTTCGATCGCGGTGATCGTCGCGGGGCTGGTGCCGCCCGCGGTGCCGATGCGCTGGCCCAGGAACGGATGCTCCTCTTCGTGGTCGTAGTAGACCGGGCCGAGCCGCTCGCTCATCCCGTAGTGCGCCACCATGTGCGACGCCAGCCGCGTCGCCTCCTTGAGATCGTTCTCGGCGCCCGTCGAGATGCTGCCCAGCACCAGCTTCTCCGACGCGTAACCGCCCATGAGCACGCGCAGCCGCGACTCGAGCTCCGACTGCGCCATCAGGTGGCGATCGGCGCCCGGGCTCTGCTGGGTCGCGCCCAGCGCCATGCCGCGCGGGATGATCGTGACCCGGTGCAGCGGCTCCGCGCCCGGCGAGAACCGCGCCGCCACCGCGTGCCCGCTCTCGTGGACGGCGACGCGCCGCTTCTCCTTGGTGTCGAGCTTGCGCCTCGCGCGGATCGCCGAGCACGATCTTGTCGTACGCCTCGGCGAAGTCCTCGCGCGTGATGCTCTCACGCCCCTTGCGCGTCGCCGACAGCGCCGCCTCGTTGACCAGGTTCGCGAGATCCGCGCCCGAGAAGCCCGGCGTGTTCTCGGCGATTGCCTGCAGGTCGACGTCGGGCGCGAGCGGCTTGCCCTTGACGTGCACGCCCAGGATCGCGCGCCGCGCGACCAGCTCGGGCCGGTCGACCAGGACGCGGCGATCGAAGCGGCCCGGCCGCAGCAGCGCCGGGATCGAGCACGTCGGGTCGGTTGGTGGCGGCGATCACCACCACCAGGTCGGTGCGATCGAAGCCGTCCATCTCCGACAGCAGCTGGTTCAGCGTCTGCTCGCGCTCGTCGTTGCCGCCGCCCAGGCCCGCGCCGCGCGCGCGGCCCACGGCGTCGATCTCGTCGATGAACACGATCGCCGGCGCGCTCTTCTTCGCCTCGCGGAACAGGTCGCGCACGCGCGCCGCGCCCAGCCCGACGAACATCTCGATGAACTCCGACGCGCTGATCGAGAAGAACGGCACGCCCGACTCGCCGGCGACCGCGCGCGCCAGCAGCGTCTTGCCGGTGCCGGGCGGCCCGACGAGCAGCACGCCGCGCGGCACCTTGCCGCCGAGGCGCCGGAAGCGCTCCGGCTCCTTCAGGAACTGCACGATCTCCTGCAGGTCCGTCTTCGCCGCCTTGAGCCCGGCGATGTCGTCGAAGGTGACGTTGACCGACGTCGCCTTGTCGAACTGGCGGCTCTTGTTCTTGATCAGCGCGCCGAGCGGCCCGCCCGCCCCCAGCATCCCCTGCGCGCGCCGCGACATCCAGAACCAGAGCGCCGATGATCAGCACCCACGGCAGCAGCGTGAACAGCACCTGCATCGCGAAGGGCTGCTTCTGGCTCTTCACCGTGATCTTCACGTCCTTCTGGTGCAAGAGCGGCAACAACGACGAATCGTTGGGCGCGACGTTGGTGCGCAGGTCCTTGATCTGTCGCCCGTCGACGTTCTCCGGGCTCTTGAGCGTCGCGTCGACGACCTCGCCGTCGATCACCACCGACACGACCTTGCCCTCGTCGATCCACTTGTAGAGCTGCGAGTAGGGGATCGCCGGCTGGGCCGCCTCCTCGCTGTTGGCCTTCCAGAACCACATCGCGCCCAGCATGAGCGCCAGCAGGATCAGCATCTGCCGCGACGTCCCCGATGGCGGCGGCGTCGGCGTGCCGGGCGTTCGTTGCGGCGTCTCGGGTTCGGGGATCGGGTTGTCGGCCATCCGACCGTTCTAGCGCGCGGATCGCAAACGCGCCCGGGTTAGCGAAAACCCGGGCGCGCTCGAGGAACACGGAATATCGACTTACTTGGTCGTGTTGTTGTACTCGAACTCCTTGTTCGCGGGGTACGTGCCGTTGCTGTCGCTCCACGACGTCGAGCTGAACTTGCGGCTGGTGGTCGCCGCCGCCGCCCAGGGCGAGGTCGAGTTGACGAACTTGCCCAGGGTCGAGTCACGGATC
Organism: uncultured Pseudomonadota bacterium; assembly: GCA_963711305.1. Classification (GTDB taxonomy): domain Bacteria; phylum Myxococcota_A; class Polyangia; order Fen-1088; family Fen-1088; genus DASRQZ01. The sequence continues at coordinate 124,486 of CAVQDT010000008.1, read as the reverse complement.
AGCGACTGGCCGTTGGGGTAGACGCCGGTCTTGATGTTGGCGGCGTAGGTCGCCAGGTTGACCTGGCCCTCGTCCCACGCGCGGCCGAGCGTGACCGCGTTGGCGGCGACCGCCGTCGGCGCGGTGAAGGTGACGGCGCTGATCAAGATCCCGAACGGGTTGCGCGAGTCGGTGCTGGCCGCCAGGATGTTTCCGGTCGAGCGGCGGTTGTTTGCGAAGGCGATCGTGCCGCCGTCGAACACCATGGTGGCGCGGCCGCAGATGAAGTCGACGTCGCCCGTGATGTACGACGACTTGAAGTAGGCGCGCGCGATCGTCGACACGTCGAGGCTCGCCGCCAGCAGCGTGTCCTGGTTGCCGAGCATGCGCACGTTCTCGAACACCAGCTGGTCGCCGCGCGTGATGAGCGCGACCGCCTGTGCCGCCGCCGAGCCGAGGGTCGACTCGTCGACGTCGTTCGAGAAGGTGATGTTCTTGGCCTGGAAGCCCTTGGCGTAGGCAGCGAACGTCGCGCTGCCGCGCGTGCCGTAGGTCTGGTAGGTGGTGCTCGAGACCGACGGGTTCGGGTTGATGTTGGGCTCGCAGGGGTTCGCCGGCGCGGTCTCGGCCTTGGTCTTGCCCGCGTAGTTGTTGTAGACGATGACGGTCTGGCTCGCGTCGGAGCTGGTGCTGTAGAGGGTGATCGGCGGCGCCGTCGACGGAACGCACACGACCTCGCGATAGGTTCCGGGCATTCACCTTGATGTAGACGCGGCTCGAGCCGGTCGCGGCGTTGATCGCGGCCTGCACCGTGGTGTGCGTGCCGCCGCTGGCGGCGACGGTGTACTTGGGCGTCCAGCTGGTGACGCTGCCGAGACCGGCGGTCGGGTTCCAGTTGTCGACGGTCGGCGACGTTACGCTGCCCGCTTGCGACAGGTACTTGAGCACGGTGAAGCCGGCCGCTTCGGTCGACGTCAGCAGCGGCCGCGTCGCGGTGCCGGTGATCGCGCCTTCGGTGACGTTGGTGTCATTCGGATCGAGCGGCACGCAACCAATTGCGGGTGCCAGCAGTGCGGCGGACAGGACCCATGGCTTCAGCGATGTCATTTGTTGTCTCCCAGCAGTGCGCGGCAGTCTTCGCCGGCGTCTGCACGGGAGGGAATGCAGGAACCCTGCCGCTCAAAACCGTCAGTTGCGGTACATATCTACAGGGGAAAGTAGACCTGCGAAGTGGCGTCTGTTGTCGGACGCGACCGCGCATGTTGTCGCGCCAGCAACGGGCACGGGCGCGCGTTGGTGGCGCAACGCGGCTTTCGGATGCTACCTGCTCGACGCGTGACGCAAAAGCTTGCGACGCTACTCGGCGAGGCGGCGAATGAACGCCGCAAACGCCTCATTGCCCTTTTTGAGACGCACCGCGAATTCGCCGGACGCGTCCGAGCGCACGACGTGGCCCTCCGCCATGCAGCGCCGCTGATCGTCGAGCAGGAACGCGACGGTAGCGGTCTCGTCGACGCGCACGCGATCACCCAGGCTGCGAAAGCGCCCGCCGGTCGCGGAGAGATCCAGGAGCTCGACAGTGATCGGCTCAGGACGGCCGGCGATCTGCACTCCGACCGGCAACCCGAGCGGAAAGCGCGTGTGACGCCGGCGATCTTTTCCGGTGGGTCGAGGCGCATCGACCTTGCGGATCGTCAGGTCATCCAATTCGGGTCGCGCGCTTCCCATATCCGTTCGAGTCCTGATCGTGAGAATAGGATCAAAAGAAACGAGCGGAAGTGGAAATTCCTGAACTCCATTTGAAACGGCCGCAGCGCATCGACGCCAAGTCACCGTTTTCCAGCGACCAGAGCGACGCGTATCGATTCTCGCCGGTCATTTTTGCAATATTGAGCCGCGACATGGCCGTGACATTGCTAGTGCTCGGTGATCGCGCCGATCCGCGAATGCGGATGCTCGAGAGCGTGCCAACCGGCGTTCGCGTGGTATTCGGTGAAACACCCCACGATTTCGGCGCCGAGCTCTCGCGTGCCGACGCGATCCTCTCCTGGTGGCGCGGGCGCGACGCGCTCGATCCGGTCCTCGCGGCGGCGCCGCAAGTGCGCTGGATTCATGCCAGCGCAGCCGGCCTCGATCATCTGGTGTCGCCGGCGCTGGCAGCCAGCAGCGCGATCATGACCAACAGCCGCGGCGTGTACGGCGAAGCGCTCGGCGAGTACGTCGTCGCTGCGATGCTCTACTTCGTCAAGAATCTGGCGCGGCTTCGGGACGCTCAGGCGCGCCGCGCCTGGGACCCGTTCGAGGGCGAGCGCCTCGCCGGCAAGGTGCTGGGCATCGTCGGCTACGGCGACATCGGCGCCGCGATTGCGCAGCGCGCGACGGCGCTGGGCATGCAAGTGCTGGCGTATCGCCGGCGCCCCGAGCTCAGCGCCGGTGACCCAAACGTCACGCGCGTGGTCTCGCAGCTGCGCGACGCGATCGCCCCGGCCGACTTCGTCGCGCTCGCCACGCCGCTGACGCCGGAGACCCGACGCTTCTTCGGCGCCGAGCAGCTCTCGTGGATGCGCGCGACCGCCGTCCTCATCAACGTCGGACGCGGCCCGGCGATCGACGAGCCGGCGCTGATCGACGCGCTCCAGCGGGGCGCGATCCGCGGCGCCGCGCTCGACGTCTTCGAGACCGAGCCGCTGCCGCCGACGCACCCTTTCTGGTCGATGCCGCAGGTGTTGCTGTCGCCTCACTCCGCCGATCGCGTCGACGGGTGGCTCGACCGCACGATGGAGCTCTTTCTCGCCAACCTCGATCGCTTCGTGCGCGGCGAGCCGCTGGCCAACGTCGTCGATCCGCGCCGCGGTTATTGACGCTTTCCCCGCTCCAGCTTGTGACCTGCCCTCGCGGCATCAGGTTGAAGCTGAGGGCCAGATGCGAAGAGCACTCTTGATGAAGATGATTGGGGGCGTGGCCGCTGGTGCCGCGCTACTGACGCTGAGCTGTGCGACGACTTCGGTCGCCACCGACCACGATCCAAACGTGGACTTCAGCCGCTTTCGAACGTTCGCGTTCCTGGGCGGGCACATCTGGGTCAACGGCATGGCCGACGACAACAACACGCTGGTCAAGGACCGCATCCGCAATTCGGTCGTCGCGACGTTGAACACCCGGGGCATGCAACAGGTGACGAGCAACCCCGACGTCTACGTCGGCTACCTCGCGGGCGCGCGCACCAGGACCGAGATCGAGACGACGGCTCCCTACACCGGGGATTCGGTCCCTATTTCGGCGTCGGCGGTTGGTGGGGCCCGATGTACACCGACTGGTGGGCGCGCACGTACAACGAAGGCACGCTGGTCATCGACTCGTCGACGCGAACAGCAGGAAGCTGGTCTGGCGCGCGTACGCCGTGACCGAGGTCGACAAGCCGATCAGCGAACAGAAGATGAAGAAGGTGGTCGACAAGGCGTTCAAGAGCTTCCCGCCGCAGCCGAACCATTGACGAAAGGGTCGGCGGGCGGCCCATGCTAGTGTCAGCCGGGTTTGAACCTCCCGCTCACGCCCCCGATTGATCCGATGCTGGCCAAGCTCTCGGGCTCGATACCCGAGGGCGATGGCTGGTTGTTCGAGCCGAAGTGGGACGGGTTTCGCACGCTGGTCTTTCGCGACGGCGACGAGGTCTACTTGCAGAGCCGCGATCGCCGTCCGCTCGCGCGCTATTTCCCCGAGCTGCTGGCGCCGATCCGCGAAAGCCTGCCGCCGCGCTCGGTGCTCGACGGCGAGATCGTGATCGTGGGGCCGGCCGGGCTCGACTTCTCGGCGCTGCTGCTGCGTATCCACCCGGCGGCGTCGCGCATCCAGACTGCTGTCGCGCGAGATCCCGGCGTCGCTGATCGTCTGGGACCTGCTGGCGATCGACGATGAGAACCTGTGTGAGGCGCCGCTCGCCGAGCGACGGCGGCGCCTGGAGCAGGCGCTGGCCGGCGCGCGCCCTCCAGTGCACCTGACGCCGGCCACGCAGGATCGCGCGCGCGCGCACGAGTGGTTCGAGCACTTCGAAGGCGCGGGGCTCGACGGCGTGGTCGCCAAGCAGCTCACCGGCACGTACGAGCCGGGGCAGCGCGCGATGGTCAAGGTCAAGCACGCGCGCACTGCCGACTGCGTGGTGGCCGGCTTTCGCTTTCACAAGGACGGCCCCGGCACGATGGTCGGCTCGCTGCTGCTCGGGCTCTACGACGGAGACGGCGTGCTCCACCACGTGGGCATCGCCGCCAGCTTCTCGCGCGAACGGCGCAAGAGCCTGCTCGAAGAGCTGACTCCGCTGCGTGAAGGCGCGCTCGAGAACCACCCCTGGCGCGCGTGGCGCTTCGACGAAGCGCAGGCCGCGCAGCGCATGCCGGGCGGCGGCAGCCGGTGGAACCGCGGCAAGGACCTGTCGTGGGAACCGCTGCGGATCGAGCGCGTCTGCGAGGTCGGCTACGATCACCTGCAGGGCGATCGCTTTCGCCACGCGACACACTTCATGCACTGGCGCCCGGATCGCCAGCCCCAGGACTGCCGCTACGATCAGCTGGAAGAGCGCCCGGCGGCGGAGCTGCGGGAGATTTTCAAGTGAGCTACCGAGAGATCCGCGTCGTGACCGGCGGCGAGATCGCCGAGCTGGTGCTGCTGCGGCCCCAGGCCCGCAACGCCATGACCGACGCGATGGGCGCGGAGGTCCGGCGCGCCGTCGACGAGCTCAACGCCGATGCGGCGGCGCGCGTGGTGCTGGTGCGCGGCGAGGGCGAGGCCTTCTCGGCCGGCGGCGACTTCTCGATGCTGGCGGCGCGCGCGCAGCTGCCCGAGGCGGAGAACCGCCTCGCGATGCGAGCTTTCTACGCCGACTTTTTGTCGGTGCGCGCGCTGCGCGTGCCGACGGTGGCGGTGATCGCAGGGCCGGCAATCGGGGCCGGGCTCTGCTTTGCGCTGGCGTGCGACCTGCGCGTCGCCGCGGCCGGCGTGAAGATGGCCGCCAGCTTCGTCCGCCTGGGCCTGCATCCGGGTATGGGCGCGACGTTCCTCTTGCCGCGGCTGTGCGGACCGGGGGCGGCGGCCGACCTGCTGCTCACCGGCCGCGCCATCGAGGCCGAGGAGGCGCTGCGCCTGGGCCTGGTCAACCAGGTTCACGCGCGCGACGTGCTCGACGTCGCGGCGCGCGCGCTGGCGGCGCAGATCGCGTCGGCGGGACCGCTGGCGGTGGCGCAGACCAAGGCGACGCTGGCCGCGGCCGTCGAGCGTGAGCTCGAGAGCGCGCTCGAGCGCGAAGCCGCGGCCCAGGCGGTCGACTTCGGCACCGCCGACTTCCGCGAGGCTCTGCAGGCGGCCGCCGAGCGGCGAGCGCCGCACTTTTAGGATTAAGCGCCAGGACGCCGCTTAACTCAGGGCATCGGCCTAGCGGCACCAGACCGCGACGTCCGGTCCCTGCGTCGTGTAGAGGCGCGCACCCGACGGGCGCGAGATCGCGATCGGGCGCCCGCCCCCGCCGGTGGCGCCGAAGAGCCGCAGCAGCGAGCCGTCGTTCCCGGCGTTCACGTTCAGCGCGGTCCAGTCGGTGGCGTGCGTGTGAATCACGAACGGGTTCGTGATCACGATCGATCCGTTGTCCGACGTGAGCATGGGCGTCAAGTTGGGGTCATCGAAGGTGCCGAGCGTCGCCAGCGCCGGCGCGGGCGGCCCGCTCACCGCTGGTGCGCACAGCGCCGCGCCGTCGGGCTCGGCCCAGAGGTGAAACAGCACCGCCGGATCGCCGGTGCCTGCGCCCAGCTTGCCGTCGGGCGTCCAGACGATCCGCTGCAGCGGATAACCGACGGTGCGCACGACCGCGCCGGTCGCGGGATCGAACCAGGTCGTGCTCCCGCCGCTCGCCTGGATCGGGGTGGAGCCCACGACATTCCCGGCCGGCGAGACGCCGAGGAAGACCGTTCCATCGGGCCAGGAGAACTGCTTCACCGGCTGGAGATCGGCCACGGCCAGCGCGCTCACCACGCGGTCGGTCTTCGTGAAAAGCTGCGAGCCGTCGCGGGCTGAAGCCGAGCACCATGCCGGTGAAGCTGGGATCCGAGATCCGCACCGCACCGGTGACCGCGTCGCGGATCGACAGGCCGGGGTCGAATCCGCCGACGGCGCCCTCCGCGGTGACGGCCAGCGCGAGCTGGCTGCGATCCGGTGACAGCGCAACGCCGCCGAGGGCGCGTGTGTAGAGGTCGAAGAGCACCGTCTGCTGCCCGGTCGCGGCCACGCGCAGCTCGAGGCGCGTGCTCGGCGGCGAGTTGCCGATCTGATAGGCGGTTTCGACGAACAACGTGGTGTCGCCCGCCGTGAACGTGATCTCGGGGATCGCTTCACCGAGGCCGAGGTTCGCGGGATTGGGCATCAAGGACGCATTGATTGGCACGCCGGTCTTCCAGCTGGTCACCGCACCGCTCGCATCGACCACCACGCCCAGCGACGTCGCCAGCCGCGTGCCGTCCTGCGAATAGGCCAGCGACGAAGCGATGGCGTCGATCGTCGATGCCGGTTGCGCCGCGACGCTGGAGATGTGCGCTCCGTCGGCCGCGCGCCAGGTCGTGACCTCGCCCATCTCCGTGGAGTGCACCGCCAGCGTCTTGCCGTCGGGCGCGAACGTCGCCGCGTCGAGCGCGCCCAGCGGTGATGCGATCTGCGCGACTTCGCGCCAGGGCATGGTTGCGATCAAGCGCACCGTGCCGGCGCCGGTGCGCGCGGCTATGTGCCGGCCGTCGGGGGCAATGGCAATCCCCTGCCAGTCGGCCTCGGGGCCCAGCGTCTGGCAGCGTACGTAGCGCTGTCTCGGCGCCGAAGCCGCCAGCTCGAACGACTGCGAGAGCCCGAAGGCGGGGCAGACACCGACGGTACCCGCGCCGCCCCTGCCTGAGCCGTCCGCGCTACTGCCCGCGCCCGAAGAGTCATCGCCCTGACCAACAAACGGATTATCGCCAGTCTGAAGGGGGTCGGGCCGGTCGCAGCCGGCCAACGCCGCTGCTCCGATCAGGACCAGGGCGCCAATGAGCTCAGGAGACCTTACGATCGGCTTGAAGCGCGAGACGGCCGAGTGCTGCATGCCGTCTCGCGAAGCAAGTCCCCCGCCATGTGGAAAATCGAGGCGGAGAGCGCGCGCAGGCGCGGCGCGGTCACCCGCCGGTGACAGTGGAGCGATTGCTCGTTTCGAAAACCGAGCGCAGCCGTGGCGCGGGTGCGCGCGTGCTCGAGTCGAGCGCGCTCACCTCACGACGGCGAGCGCATCCACTTCGCCCGCGCCGTAGAAGTCGTTGAAGCGCGGCGGTCCCACGCAGGTCGCGGGCGATCCGGTCTGACCGGGATCGTACGGCCCCGCCGGGCACGGCAGGGGATTCGCGCCCAGGCTGAGGATCGCGAGCACCAGGTCGGGCGGCAGCTTGCCGAAGCGGCTGATCGCCAGCGCGGCCACGCCGGTCGCGTGCGGCGCCGCCATCGACGTACCCTGGATGTACGCGTAGAACGCGCACGTGCCCGACGAGCAGTCCTGCACCTGGCCGTTCCAATCCGCGGCTGCCTGATAGAACAGCGAGGTCGACGGCATGCTCGACAGCACCTGCCCCACCGGCTGCGGCGCCACCAGCGAATCGCCGCCCGGCCCGGTCAGATCGACCGCGCCTTTGCCGTAGTCCGAATAGAACGACAGCAACTGCGTCGGGCCCACGGCGCTGACGCCGATCGCGTGCGGCGTCTGCACCGGCAGCACGCGGCACTTGGCGCCGGTCGAATCGCTCAGATGTCCGAGATCGAGGAAGAAGTTGCCGGCGGCCGCGACCAGGGTCACGTTCTTGCGCGCGGCCTTGACCACCGCGGCCTGCACGATCGCGATCGCCGCCGCGCGTTCGGGATCATCGGGGCAGAAGACGTCGTCGACCGGCGGATCGGTCGGGTCGATGGTCAGGCTGGCGTTCATGACGTCGACGCCGTGAGCGATGGCCCAGTCGATGCCGCACACGACCGCGTCGGGGAAGACCAGACCGAAGTTGGGATCGTTGACGTCGTCGATCGCGACCTTCATCGCCGCGAGCCGCACGCCGGGCGCGACACCGACGATGCCGATGCCGTTCTTCTTGGCGGCGATGATGCCGGAGACGTGCGTACCGTGGCCGATCACGTCGTTCGACCAGACGCTGGGGGTGGTGTCGGGCACGCCGCCGATGCACGACACGCTCGCGGACGCGTCGACCTGACCGGCGAGATCGGGATGGGTGGCGTCGATGCCCGAGTCGAGGACGCCGACCAGAACCTTGTGGCTGCCGAGGGAGATCGCGTGCGCCGCGGGCGCGTGGATCTGGTCCATGTCCCACTGCAAAGACGACAGCGGATCACCCGCGCCCGGCCGTGGCTTCGGCGGACGCCCCGCCCCGGCAGACGCGCCGAAGACCGGGGCGATCCGGCTGTGAATCGACCGCGCGGAGCCGACCGACTGGACGCCGGCGCTGGCGCGCAGCCGCGCGGCGAACCCGGCGTCGCTCCCGCGCGCGAGGATCGCGCCCACGTTCGGGTAGCGCGCCACGATCGTGCCGCCCGCCGCGGCGACCAGCGCGGCGGCGTTGGCCGGAATTCCGCCCGACGTGAACGCAACCAGATAGGAAGAAGACGACGACGAGCTGGCGCCGGCCGTCAGCTCGGAGCGCCTTCCGTCGAGTTCATCTCCAGCGGGCGCGCAACCGGCGCCGAGTCCCAATCCGGGTGCAAGGAATGCCAGGGCCAGGGGGCCCACCAGAGCACGTACGCGAGTCCAGTCGATCATTCTCTCTACCTCCAACTGAAAGCCATGGACCGACTTCCCCCACTGCAGTCGGTCCCTCCGCCACCGCACGATACGCGAATCAGCGAGCTCTCGACAAGATCCGTCGTCGAGATCCGTCGTCGAGATCCGTCGTCCGCGGTCAGCGCGGTATATTGCCGCCCATGAGCACATTCCAGTACCAAGAGCTGCTCCCGGCCGGCCACCATCACGACACGCCCTATCGCTTGCTGACCACCGACGGCGTGTCGACGTTCGAGGCGGCGGGCCGCACGTTCCTGAAGGTCGCGCCCGAGGCGCTGACGCTGCTCACGCGCGAGGCGATGCGCGACATCGCGCACCTCCTGCGGCCCGGGCACCTCGCGCAGCTCGCGAAGATCCTCGACGATCCCGAGGCGTCGCCGAACGATCGCTTCGTCGCGCTCGAGCTGCTCAAGAACGCCAACATCGCGGCGGGCGGCGTGCTGCCGATGTGCCAGGACACCGGCACCGCGATCGTGATGGGCAAGAAGGGCCAGCACGTCTTCACCGGCGGCGGCGACGAGGCGGCGATCGCGCGCGGCGTCTTCGACACGTACGCGACCGCCAACCTGCGCTACTCGCAGCTCGCGCCGCTCGACATGTACAAGGAAGTAACACCGGCACGAACCTGCCGGCGCAGATCGAGATCTACGCGACCGACGGCGACGCGTACAAGTTCCTGTTCATGGCCAAGGGCGGCGGCTCGGCGAACAAGAGCTACCTCTACCAGGAGACGAAGGCGCTCCTGAACCCCGAGAGCCTGCTCGCGTTCGTCGACGAGAAGATCCGCACGCTCGGCACGGCGGCCTGTCCGCCGTACCACCTGGCGATCGTGATCGGCGGCACCTCGGCGCGAGTACACGCTCAAGGTCGCGAAGCTCGCGTCGGCGCGCTACCTCGACGACCTGCCGACCGAGGGCAACGAGCTCGGCCGCGGCTTCCGCGACCTCGAGCTCGAGGAGAAGGTGCTCGAGATCGCGCAGAAGACCGGCATCGGCGCGCAGTTCGGCGGCAAGTACTTCTGCCACGACGTGCGCGTCATCCGGCTGCCGCGCCACGGCGCCTCGTGCCCGGTCGGCATCGCCGTCTCGTGCTCGGCGGATCGCCAGGCGCTCGGCAAGATCACGCGCGACGGCGTCTTCCTCGAGCAGCTCGAGACCGATCCCGCGAAGTACCTGCCCGACACCACGCACGCCGAGCTCGGGGGCGAGGTCGTGAAGATCGATCTCAACCGCCCGATGAGCGAGATCCGCGCGAAGCTGTCGAGCTACCCGATCCGCACGCGCCTCTCGCTGACGGGGCCGCTGATCGTCGCGCGCGACATCGCGCACGCGAAGATCAAGGAGCGCCTCGATCGCGGCGAGGGCCTGCCGCAGTACCTGAAGGACTTCATGGTCTACTACGCCGGCCCGGCGAAGACGCCGGCGGGCTACGCGTCGGGCTCGTTCGGCCCGACGACCGCGGGCCGCATGGACGCCTACGTCGATCTCTTCCAGGCGCACGGCGGCAGCATGGTCATGCTCGCCAAGGGCAACCGCTCGCCGCGCGGTGACCGACGCGTGCAAGAAGCACGGCGGCTTCTACCTCGGCTCGATCGGCGGCCCGGCGGCGCGCCTCGCGAAGGACTGCATCAAGAAGGTCGAGGTGCTCGAGTACCCCGAGCTCGGCATGGAGGCGGTCTGGAAGATCGACGTCGTCGACTTCCCGGCGTTCATCGTCGTCGACGACAAGGGCAACGACTTCTTCGCCGGCATGACCGGCGGCGGCGGCGACGGCAAGACGCGGCTGGCGGTCGCGCCTTAGTCGTTGGCGATCCGCGCCAGGTCGCCCGACTGCTGAATGGCCGCGCGGATCGCCTCGACGTTGAACGGGTGATCGAGCACGACCGCGCGCAGGCGACGCGCGCGGCGTTGCACGTCCTCGTCGCCGGTCATCAGGATGAACGGCGTCGCGCGATCGCGGCCGCGCAGGCCCGCGAGCACCGTCAGCCCGGCGAGCCCCGGCAGCGCCTGCTCGCAGATCACGAGATCGATCGGCCCGCTACCGTCGTCGACGATCCAGGACGACGCCAGCGCCTCGAGCAACTCGCCGGCGTCACACGTCTCGACGACGTGGTGGCCGTCGCGACGCAGGACCAAGGCCAGCAAGCGCCGGAGGGTGCCGTTGTCCTCGGCAACCAGGATTCGCAGCGGCGCCCGCGCGAAGTCCGTCGTCACGCGAGGGCTGCGCTGTCCACGAACGCTCGCCTCGGACGACACGGAAAGCTCGGCGGGAGAGAGATACGTATCGTTCATCGGGAACCTCCTTTTCGTTCGACCGATGCGACTGCACTCGGGATGCCAGCGCACCGCGATCCTCGTCGAGGCCGCGCGCGCGGGCGAAAGCGCGCGGCGGCGCGTGATTCGAGTCATCGCGCGGGGCGCGGCCGTGCCATCCTGACCGCTTCGCGCGATCGCCGCTGCCGCGCTGTCAGCCGGCGCGCGTGAGCCGATCAGGCGTGGGCGCGGCGCCAATGCGAAAGTCGCACGCCCGCGTGCAGGAATCGCACGCTGACCCGCGGTGGATGTAGAGTCCACCGCCGGAGGTCCTCATGAAGATCGGAGTCTTCGGCACGGGCATGGTCGGAAACGCAATCGCGACGAAGCTGGTCCAGGTGGGCCACGACGTGCGGATGGGCTCGCGCAGCGCGGGCAACGAGAAAGCCGTGGCGTGGGTCAAGGCTAACGGCGCTCGCGCGTCGGATGGCACCTTCGCCGACTCCGCCGCGTTCGGTGAGCTTTTGTTCAACTGCACGTCCGGTGGCGCGTCGCTCGCGGCGCTGCAGGCCGCCGGTGCCGCCAACCTCGGCGGCAAGATCCTGATCGACGTCTCGAACCCGCTCGCGCACACGCCGGAGGGAATGACCCTCTCCGTCTGCAACACCGATTCGCTCGCCGAGCAACTGCAGCGCGCGTTCCCCGACTCTCAAGGTGGTAAAGGCGCTCAACACCCTCACCGCGCCGCTGATGGTCAACCCAACGGCGCTCGCCGGCGAGCACGACGTCTTCGTGTCGGGCAACGACGACGGCGCCAAGACCCGCGTCACCCAGCTCCTGAAAGACAGCTTCGGCTGGAAGAACGTCGTCGATCTCGGCGACCTCAGCGCGGCGCGCGGCCAGGAGATGTACGTCATCCTCTGGGTCCGCCTGTTCGGCGCGCTGAAGTCGCCGATGTTCAACATTCACGTCGTGCGTTGATCGCACGAGTGATCGGCGCTGGTTACGGCTGAACCTTCGACGCCATCACGTCGACTTGCTCGATCACCGGCGGCTTGGCCAGCAGATCGGGCGCCTTGGCCATCAGCGCGGCGGCGAGCCGTCCCGCGAGGTGCGCCTGGCGCCCCTTCTCGTCATTGAACGCGTCGAAGATCGCGAACGTCGACGAATCGAAACGGACCGCGAACCACAGCGGCGTCGCCGCCTCTTCCTGAACCACCGACAGACCGCCGGCGAGCAGGCTCGCGAGCTCGTCTTCCTTACCCGGCTTGGCGTGCAGACGGACGAATAGACCGACTTTGACCATGGCGTTCTCCTTTGTTCGCTGGAACGGAGCCACCCGGTATCTGAGCCTTCCCCAGGAAAAGCGCAAGGCGTCAACGACTGTTCGCGGACGTGGCCGTGGTCCTGGCCACGCCAAGTGGGCGGACGCGGACCCTACTCGAGCGAGAAGGAGTGCGAGACCTTGACCGACTCGGTGCCGTCGAACGACGGGAACGACGCCGCCGAGACCAGGCGCACGATGCAGTCACCGGTCGGCGTGCCCTCGAACTCGCCGGCGAGCGACGCCGATTCGACGGTGCCGCTCGGGTTGACGGCGACGCGCACGTCGGCGACGCCGTCGACCTGGAAGCGCTGGTGACAGGCCACCACGCGATTCTGCAGGCGCGCGAGCGCCGAGCGCAGCTCCTTGATCGTCTTGGGCGCCGCGCCGGTCGGCTCTTCGGGAGCCGCCTCGACGGCCTTCTTCGGCTTCTCCGCCGCCGGCGTGTCGCTCTGCACCGCCGCCTTGTTGTCCGCTGCTTCGGGGCTGTCGGCCGGAGCCTGATCGGCGGCGCTGGCTGCCGGCGGCCGCACCGGCCGCAGGGTTCGTCCCTGGCGCGTTGGCGTTCGCGGCCGCCATGGCGGCGAGCGCCGCGGGCGAAACACCGCGGTAGCGGCGATGACGGTAGTAGTGCCCGGGGCCGCGCACCGCGGGCGCGGCCGGCTCGGAATCGGGAACCATCGCCGGCAAGCGAGCCATCGGCTCGATCTGCACCGCCGGCGCTGGTGGCTCGGCGACAACAACCGGCGCTGGCGCTGGGGCAACCATCGCGACGGACGTCCGCTCAGCCGCAGCCGGCGACGAGCGCGCCAGAATCCAAACACCGATCAGACCGGGAACCAGCACCGCGGCGCATCCCGCCGCAAGCCACGTCCATGACAGCCCGGCGGACAGAGCCGACAACGGCGCGCGATCGTCGATGCGCGCGCCGACGACAGAGTGACGCCCTCCGATCATGCCCGACAGCTCGGGCCCTCGTTCCTGCAGGGTGGGCACGGACGCCGGTCGGGACGACGCCGCCGCCAGTGCCTTCATGTCGGTCAGATCGCTCGACTCGCTGCCGCGATTCGAGCGGGACGTTCTACCGTTCTGGGTCCCGCCGGCTCGGTGATTCATGGGGAGCCTTGCCTCGTGCGCGTGTTATCGCACAAGCAACTACTTTATCGCGCCGTTCGATTTCCGTCGCGGGTTTTTTACAAATTCGCGACGAATCACCTCGCACCCGGCCATCGAGCGCTTTGCCCTGTTTTTCGGCCGGTTTTGGGCCAGCTGCGAGGCTCCTTGCAGGCGGGCCCCGCCGCCGGCCGCCGGCGTCGGGCGCACACAGTCAGCGCTCTCGGGAGGCGTGCCGCACCTTGGCCTCAATTCCGATCAAGGAAGTGCCGATGCAAGGCAGCGTGAAAACGGCGGGACAGATCATACTCATCGAGCCGTCAGAGAGCGGCCGGGAGATGCTCGCGGAGCGTTTGAGGATGCAGGGGTATGCGGTGACGGTGGCTCCGGGACCCGCGGAAGGAGCGCACCTGGCGCTCTCGTCTCCACCAACCGCAGTGGTCGCCGACCTGTGGATGCCCGGTATCTCCGGCGTCCAGCTTTGCCGCCTGCTGCGCGCCGAACCGGCGACCGAGAACGTGCCGGTGGTGTTGCGCGGTCCCGACGGCCAGCGCAATCGCTTCTGGGCCGAGCGCGCCGGCGCCGCCGCGTACGTCGTCAAAGGGCACATGGGCGACCTGGTCCGCACGCTGTCGCGCGCGGTGACCAGCTCGCCCGCGACGGACGACTTCTTCACCGACCTCGGCCACGCCGACACCGACATCCGCGATCGCATCGCGTCCTACCTCGACAACGCGCTCTTCGAGTCGGTGATCGCGTCCGAGGTGCGCAACCTCAGCCTGTGCGGCGCGTTCGATCGCCTGTTCGATCTGCTGAGCCAGTTCGTCTGCCAGGTGGCGAGCTACCGCTGGATGGCCGTGGTCACCGAGACGCCGGCGCGGCTGGGCTTGCACACGCATCCGTCGCGCGTCGCCGAGGCGCGCGAGGAAGCGATCCGCGCGCTGCAGTTGCGCCCCGACATCCACACCATCATCGTCGAGGACGACGACGCCTACGACGACACCGCGGGGCGCGAGCCGATGGTGCTGCCGGTGACCTTCGCCGACGTGCGCATCGGGCAGATGGGGTTCGCCGGGCGGCAGGCGGTGGGCGATCAGGAAGAGCAGATCGTCTCGATCATCGCGCGCGAGCTGGGCGGCCCGATCCGGATGGCGACGCTCGTCGAGGAAGCGCAGCGCCTGGCGACCATCGATCCGCTGACCGGCCTCATGAATCGCCGCGCGTTCCTGAACGCGCTCGACATCGAGATCGAGCGCTCGATGCGCCTGGACACGCCGCTGTCGCTGATGCTGATGGACGTCGATCACTTCAAGGCGATCAACGACAACCGCGGCCACGCGTCGGGCGACTCGGTGCTGGCGGCGATCGGCCGGCTGATCGTCAAGCAGGCGCGCCGGGTCGACCTGGTCGCGCGCTGGGGCGGCGAGGAGTTCGTGGTCGCGCTGGTCGGCGCCGACTCGGTGACCGGCCTCACCGCCGCGGAACGCTACCGCGAGGCGATTCAGCGACTGCACGGTCCTGGACCACACCGGCGATCCGATCCCGGTCACCGCTTCGTTCGGTCTCGCGGTGCTGGAGTCGGGCGAGAGCATCGAGAGCGTGATCGATCGCGCCGACCGCGCGATGTACGCGGGCAAGACCGCGGGCCGCAACTGCGTCCGCGTCTCGCCGTCCACGCACCGCACTTACGGCCAGCAGGCCGCCGCAGCCGCCGCGGGTTGATCCGCGGCCGCCGAGGCGGCCGTTCGCTGGTCACGCTCTGACCGAACCGGTCACTGAACGGTGAGCATCCCCTGCATGCATCCTTCCGTGCACGGTGCAGAAGAACGGAACCATCGTGCCGAGCGGCGCGTTCGCGGGGATCGTGATGGTCGCGCTGGCGCCCGGCGGCGATCAGGCCGGTGTCGAACGAGACGCCCGCGACTCGCCCCGGGCGTGACGGCGTCCGTCGCCGACTCGCTGGTCATCGTGTGCGACATGGTGTCGGTGTTGTGCACCACAATCGACGCGCCCGGCGCCACCGTGAACCGAGCCGGCATGTACTGGAAGTTCTGAACCAGAACATTGGTCGCCGTCGGTGAGACCACCGAGCCGTCGCCGCCCGCATCGACGGCCGAGCCGCCGCTGCCGCCCACGCCCGCCCTAGCACCGCCCGAACCACCGACGCTGCCGAAGTGGCCGCCGCTGCCACCGCTGGCGGCGTTGTTCTCGTTGCAACCGCTACCGGCAAGCGGCCCGATCAGCACGATCGCCCCCGCCATCCCCAACACACCCGCCAAGCCCAGCGCTTTCAGCGTACCGCGCAGCACCGGGCTGCGATTCGTTCCGTTGTTTTTCATGTTTTGCTGCTCCTTCCTACGCCCCGAAGCTGGCGCTCACGCCCCAGCTCACAAGTCAGGAAGAACCTGGAGGCTGCACGTTCGCTGACGTACGCGACTACTTCACGCCGAAGAGCCGGCCGATCAGGTTCGTTATCGCGCCCGCGGCGGCGCCGATCAGCAGCATGCGCAGGCCGCCGCGCAGAGCGCCGCGCCCGGTGAACAGGCTGATCGTCGCGCCGATCGCGAACAGCGCCGCGCCGGTGAGGCGATCGAGATCGCCAGCGCGCGCGAGCCGCCGCCGAGCGCGAACGGCAAGAGCGGCACCAGCGCGCCGCCCGCGAACGAGAGAAACGAGAACAGCGCCGCGCCCCACGGCGAGCCGAGCTCGGCGGGATCGAGCCCCAGCTCCTCGCGCGCCAGCGTCTCGAGCGCGTTCTCCGGGTTGGCGATGATGCTCTGGGCGACGCGCGCCGCCTGCTCCTTGGGCAGGCCGCGCGCCTCGTAGATCAGCGCCAGCTCCGCGGCCTCCTCGGCGGGGTAGCGCCGGAGCTCGTCGCGCTCGGCGGAGATCTGCCGCTCGAACATCTCGCGCTGCGAGCGCATCGACACGTACTCGCCCGCCGCCATCGAGAACGCGCCGGCCAGCAGCCCCGCGATCCCGGACACGCCGATCAGGTGGCGATCGGCGGTGGCGCCGGCGACGCCGAGGATCAGGCTGGCGTTCGACACCAGCCCGTCGTTGGCGCCGAACACCGCCGCGCGCAGGTTGCCGCCGCGCGCGCCGCCGACGCCGCGGTGGCGCCGGCCGATCTCGTCCACCGACGTCGGCATCGCGTGCTTGGCCAGCGGATCGCCGCCGCCGGCGGCGTCACTCATGGGTGGACCGTAGATCGACATGCCCCGCACCTTCATCGCCGCGAGCACGCCGCGCATGCGCGCGGCGCCGAAACGGCGCACCAGCATCGCCACGACCCGCGCGCGCGTGCTGGGCTCGTACGCCGGCGCGGGCGCGCCTTCCCGTCGCAGCTCGGCTTCCCAGATCGCCGCCTGCGACTCCGCTTCGCGCGCGAGGTTCTCGAACAACGCGCGCCGCTCGGGTGCAGTCTCGGCAGCGGCCAGCACACCGTACAGGAACACCGACTCCTTTTCCTGTGTCCAACTCTGCAGGCGCGCTCATGTCCGGATTGTAAACACGAAGAAAAATGCCGATACGGCGACGGTTTCACATCGAGACGAACCTGCAAATATTTCGGGCCGCCCGGTCGCTTTTTTGCC
The DNA here is from genome assembly GCA_963711305.1 of uncultured Pseudomonadota bacterium. Taxonomy (GTDB): domain Bacteria; phylum Myxococcota_A; class Polyangia; order Fen-1088; family Fen-1088; genus DASRQZ01. The sequence continues at coordinate 107,386 of CAVQDT010000008.1, read as the reverse complement.
TCCCTGAAACCTGACAGTGAGTAAGCTTTGCGCCCTGAGAGCCATGCCCGAAGAGATCACGTCTAGCCTTGCAGAGGTCGCGTCAGAAATCCTAGTCTTGCTGGGACAAGATCCGCGCGCGGCTGGCGCGCGGCAAGTGTCTCGCTCGAGGCGCTGCGCAAGTGCACGCGCGAGCAGCTGGTCGAATACGCGCGCCGGTTGGGTCTCACCGGCGTGGCCAAGCTGAACAAAGATCTGCTCGCGGGCCGCATCCAGAGCGCCCTCGATCGATCTCCGCCCGAGTCACCGAACGTCGGCAACGGCGATGACGGCCGTTCGGCGACGGCGATCCCACCGGCGACGACGCGCCCCCCGACGGATCGACCGAGAGCGGCCTGGCGCCGTTTCCCGAGAAGTTCGACCTCGGCCCCGACTCGCAGGAAGAGCCGACCCCGCACCACATCCCGTGGAGCTACGGCCAGAATCGCGTGACCGCGATGGTCGTCGACCCGGAGAAGATGTTCGCGTACTGGGAGTGCACCGACGCCGCGATCGACAGCGCGCGCCGCGGCCTCGGCGAGGCGGGTCGCGACGCCTGGCTCAACCTGCGCGTCTACGACATCACCGGCCGCCTCTTCGACGGCACCAACGCGCACAGCTACTTCGATCACAAGGTCGAGCGCTCGGACCGCCAGTGGTTCTTCGTCATCGGCAAGCCGACGTCGGTGGCGTGCGTCGAGCTGGGGCTGAAGTCGGCGGAGGGCTACTTCGTCAAGATCGCCCGCTCCGGGCGCGTCGAGTTCCCGCGGCGCGAGCCGGCCGGCTCGAACCACGTGGAGTGGCTGACGGTCAACACGGCGAGCGGCTCTGCGGGCCCGCCCGTGCCGGCGGATCGCCGGCGGCGGCGGCGAGGGCGGCGCGTTCGGCGGCGGCACCGCGAGCCAGCGCGGGCTACACGGTCTTCCCGATTGGGTCAACGGCGGCGCGGGCGTCGGCGTCGGCCCGGGCGCGCCCGTCGGACCGCACGTGTTCGAGCGCCGCTGGGAGTGGAAAGAGGCGATGGGCGGCGGCGTGACCCAGACCTGGACCGGCGAGCGCACGCAGGTGGAGTGGATCGGCCCGATCATTCGCAGCGCCTGGGAGGCGGGCCCGTTCACCTACGCCGTCCAGTCGCCTGCCTACATCGAGGAATGGAACGAGGGCAGCATTGCCGTGCGCTCCGAGCACGGCCAGGTCCACATCGTCTATGGGCCGTGGCAGGTCGTGATCCGCGGCCTGGGCGCGCACGCCGAGCGGCGCGTGCTGGCGACCTGGGAGATCCGGCGCAGCTGGGCGACCACGGTCGGCGTCGAGCGCGCCGAAACGATCTGGCGCCAGCTCGCGCCCGGAAGCTCGGAGTGGGTCGCGCAGGGCGGCAGCGAGCGCATGTGGATGGGCGGCAGCGAGCTGCGGCTCGGCGGCGCGTCCGAGCTGTTCCTGGTGGGCGCCAGCGAGCTCCGGCTCGGCGGCGCGAGCGAGACGCAGTTCAAGGGCGCGAGCGAGTGGATGATGCGCGGCGCGAGCGAGCGCGTCATGCGCGGCGCGAGCGAGTGGGTGCTGGGCGGCGCGAGCGAGCGCCTGTTCGCCGGCGCCAGCGAGCACATGTACGCGGGCGCCAGCGAGATGCTCATGCGCGGCGCGAGCGAGCGCCTGTTCGCCGGCGCCAGCGAACGCCTGGGCGCCGGCATCGTCGAGCCACCGCTGGAGTCGTCCTCGGTGACCTATCCGGCGTCGCTGGGCGATGGCGCCGCTGCCCAACCGCCGGCCTATCCGGTGAAACGCTAGAGAGCGAGGAACACGTCTCATGGCCACCGGCTACTTCTCACTGGTCCTGCACGCCCACCTGCCCTTCGTCCGTCACCCCGAAGATCCGACGGTGATGGAGGAGCAGTGGCTCTACGAGGCCATCACCGGCACGTACCTGCCGCTCCTGCAGATGTTCGAGGGGCTGGTCGCCGACAACGTGCCCTACCGCTGCACGGTCTCGCTGTCGGCGCCGCTCATCACCATGCTGACCGACGATCTGCTCAAGGAGCGCTACGCGCGCTACCTGGACAAGCTGATCGAGCTCGCGGGCAAGGAGATCGAGCGCACGCGCCCCGAGCCGCACTACCAGCGGCTGGCGCAGATGTATCACGATCGCTTCCTGTCGCTGCGCCACACCTGGCGCTGCCACGACGGCGATCTGGTGTGGGCGTTCCACCTGCTGCAGGAAGCCGGGCGCGTCGAGGTGATCACCTCGACGGCGACGCACGCGTTCTTCCCGCTGATGGACCGCAACTGGGCCAACATCCGCGCGCAGATCCACGTCGCCGCCGATCTCTACGAGAAGCACTTCGGCCACCGACCCGCCGGCATGTGGCTGGGCGAGTGCGGCTACGTGCCCGGCGTCGACGAGCTGCTGCGCGAGGCGGCGATACGCTACTTCTTCGTCGACACGCACGGCGTGCTGTTCGCCGATCGCCGCCCGGTCTACGGCGCCTACGCGCCGATCTACTGCACCAGCGGCGTCGCCGCGTTCGGGCGCGACATGGAGTCGTCGCAGCAGGTCTGGAGCAGCAAGGAAGGCTACCCCGGCGACAAGAACTACCGCGACTTCTACCGCGACATCGGGTTCGACCTGCCGATGGACTACATCGGCCCGTACGTGCACCCCGAGGGTCACCGCATCTACACCGGCATCAAGTACCACGCGATCACGCACGACCAGCTGCACGACAAGTGGGTCTACGATCCCGACGTCGCGCGCGGCAAAGCCGGCCTGCACGCGACTCACTTCCGCGACAACCGCGTCCGCCAGGTGCGCGGGTTGCGCGCCAACATGGATCGCCCGCCGATGATCATCAGCCCGTACGACGCCGAGCTCTACGGCCACTGGTGGTACGAGGGTCCGATCTTCCTCGGCGATCTCTTCCGCCAGCTGCACTACGACCAGAACGACATCGAGACGCTGACGCCGGGCGACTACCTGAACCGCCACTCGACCAACCAGGTCGCCACGCCGTGCGCGTCGTCGTGGGGCTTCAAGGGCTACAACGAGCACTGGCTCAACGAGACCAACGGCTGGACCTATCGCCACCTGCACATCGCCGCCGAGCGGATGGTGGAGCTGGCGCGGCGCCACCCGGTCGCCGATCCGCTGACCAAGCGCGCGCTCAATCAGGCGGCGCGCGAGCTGATGCTGGCCCAGAGCAGCGACTGGACGTTCATCATGAAGACCGGCACCACGGTGCCGTACGCCACCCGCCGCATCAACGAGCACATCCTGCAGTTCACGCGGCTCTACGACGACCTCAGCGCGGCGCGAGTCAGCGAGCCATTTCTCAACGACCTCGAATCGCGCAATAATGTGTTCCCTCACCTCGACTACCGGATCTACGCCAGCTAGACAGCAACACCCACCCCCGGATGGCAGCGCCCCTCAAGGTCCTCTTCGTCGCTTCGGAGTGCGCTCCATTCGCCAAGACGGGCGGGCTGGCCGACGTCGTGGGCGCGTTGCCGATCGCCCTGCGGCGGCACGGTGTCGACGTGCGGATCGTCATGCCGCTCTACGCGGGCATGCCCTGGACAGAGTTCGAGGTGCTCGACGGCTCGCTGGTCGTGCCGATGTACTGGGGACAGGCGTCGGCGCGCGTGCGCGTCGGCAAGCTTCCGCGCAGCGACGTTCCGATCTACTGCCTGGAGTACAACCGCTACTTCGATCGCCCGTATCTCTACGGGCCGCCGAGCCAGGGCTACTCCGACAACCTCGAGCGCTTCACGTTCCTGTCGCGCGGCGCGCTGGAGATCTGCAAGGCGCTGGGCTTCATCCCCGACGTCATTCACTGCAACGACTGGCAAACCGCGCTGGTGCCGGTCTACCTGAACACGTTCGAGTGGGCGCAGCCGCTGCACGGCACCGCCAGCATCTACTCCATTCACAACCTCGCGTATCAGGGCGTGCTCGAATCGGGCGCGCTGTTCATCACCGGGCTCGGGCGCGAGCACTACAACCCCGGCGAGTTCGAGCATTTCGGCGCGCTCAATCTCACCAAGGCGGCGCTCTATCACAGCACGCTGCTGAGCACGGTCAGCCCGACCTACGCGCGCGAGATCCAGACCGGCGCGTACGGCTGCGGCCTCGACGGCGTGCTCGCGTCGCGCAGCCGCGACCTGCGCGGGATCCTGAACGGCATCGACGTCGACGAGTGGAACCCGGCGACCGATCCGTTCATCCCCGCGCACGTACGACGCGCGCCACATGGCCGGCAAGGCGAAGTGCAAGGCGGCGCTGCAAAAGGAAGCCGGCCTGCCGGTGCGCGACGACGTGCCGATCTTCGGCCTGGTCGGACGCCTGACCACGCAAAAGGGCGTCGACGTGCTCGCGCACGCGCTGGAGCGCATCCTGCGCTGGGACGTGCAGCTGGTCCTGCTCGGCACCGGCGATCCCGAGGCCGAGGAGTTCTTCGCGCGCTGCGCACGAGCGCGGCGATCGCTTTCGCGCCTGGATCGGCTTCGACAACGGGCGCGCCCACCGCATCGAGGCCGGCGGCGACTTCTTCCTGATGCCGTCGCGCTTCGAGCCCTGCGGCCTGAACCAGATGTACAGCCTGCGCTACGGCACGCTGCCGGTCGTGCGCGCCACCGGCGGCCTGGTCGACACCGTCGCCAACTACGACGAGACGACCGGCGGCGGCACCGGCTTCATCTTCAACGACCTGCGCCCCGACAGCCTGGCCGACACCATCGGCTGGGCGACGTCGACCTGGTACGACCGCCCCGACCACATCGAGGCCATGCGCAAGCGCGCCATGGCGCAGGACTTCAGCTGGGACCGCGCCGCCCGCGAGTACGAGCTGCTGTACCTCGACGCCTACGCGAGACGGCGAGGCCACGCCCACGGCGCGCAGACCTCGGCGGCGTGAGCCGAACGAAACCAGCCGGCGTCAGTCAGCCCGCATCTCACCGAGAAGCGGGGGCGTGACGAATCGATCGATCGTGGCGTCGCGGATCGCCCACAAGGCCACGTACGGATGGTTCTGCACGTGGTCGAGCGCGTAGGGAACCCAGGAGACGCCGAACGGAACGTAGACGCGAACCGCAACCCCGAGCTCACGCGCGATCTTGAGCGCGGCGCGCGACGGCAAGCCGCGCAGAGTCTCGAGCTCGACCGGCGTCCCCGCGTGCTGGAGTCGGCGCACCGCCTCGCGCGCCAGCGGCGCGTCGTGGCTCGCGACGGCGAGCGTCGCGCGCGCGGGTCGATAGCCCGCCCGAGCGGATCGATCCAGTGGCCCTTGACGGCACGCACCCTCAACCCGAGATCGATGCGCGTTCCGCGTCATCGCCGACGGCCGGGGAGCGTTCTGCCCACCGGCCAACCCGCGCGAGCGCACCGCCCCGCGACGCTCGCGGCGAGGCCCACGCGTCCACAGCGCCTTGACGCTTGGTCAGCGCGGCGATCGCCGACAGCGCGATCGCGATCTGGAACAGTGTCACCGCGATCGCGAAGCGGTGGTGGTGCTCGAGCAGCTTCTCGCGCGCGCTCGTTGCTCTCCTTGACCTTGGCCTCGAGCTCGCGCGGCAGCTGGCCTGGATCTCGCCCTGCTCGGACCTTGTAGCGCGCCGCCTCGGCGTCGAACTTCGCGGCCAGCGTCGCGGCGCTGGTCGCCGACATCGACGAGCCGCCTGGTTGGCCGCGAGCGACTCCTTCACGCCCTTGGCCTGGTAGTACGCCCACTGATCGCGACGCCTGCGACTGCGCTGAGGATCGCCTCGTTCTTGGCGAGGATCGCGTCGTTCGAGTTGCCGCCCGACTCCAGCGACGCCACCGCCGCGAACACGGCGATGACCGCGGTCTGCAGCGAGAGGTAGCCGGTCCAGCGCGTCCCGCCGCCCTCGCCTTTCGCGCCGTGCCCGCCGTGGCCGTGCTCGCCGTGCGCGCGCTCGACGCCCTGGTCCAGGCTCTCTTTCAGCTCACCCGTCTCGAGACTCTCTTCCGGCATGGCGCAGTTATAAACCAACTCACTCGCAGCCGTGCCGCGTCGTTCGCCTTGTGCCGGCGGACACGGCGAAGCAGCAGAACGCGCCGCCCGGGTTCTTGCTCGGGATTGCAATCGTGCGGCCCATCGTTGGTACAGGAAGTCGGTCGGCTCGAAGCACCGGTCACCGGCTAGCCGTGACAGCCGCCGGACCGGAGCTATCGCTCGAGGACTCGAACAGGCCCGATCAGCAGCATCGACAAGCGAGCATCACCTTCATTTCGTCGCCTCTTCTCCCGAAGTCCGTGCGCATTCTACGCCGGGCGCAGCCGCGCGCACGTCGCCGGCGATCGAATCCAGCCACGCCTGGCCGCGCTCGACGTCGGCGGGCGCGAGGGCCTTGATCCACTTGACGTGATCGGCGTCGCCTGCCGTGGCGTCGAGCGGCAGCGGACAGGCGGTGATCACCGGCGCGCCCAGGTCGGGCAGCGCCGGGCCGCCGTGCTCCTTCAGGAACGACTTCAGGCGCGTCACGCGCTCGGCGACGCAGACGCCGATGTTGGCGATCGCCTCTTCGTAGACGGCGCAGAGGTCGGCGCGGCCGGCGTGGCGCGCGCGGCCGAGGCGCGCCTCGACGTAGAACGCCTCGAGCGCGCGCAGCTGCGCGATGTACGCGACGTTCTTCTCGACGACCGGCGCGACGCGCGCGTCCATGGGCCGCTCCAGCGGCTCGTCGACGGAGCGCGCGACCTGGATCGAGAGCTGCCCGGCGCCGACGTCGCGCCGCACGACCTGGCCGGCGCCGGTCATGCTGCCGTAGCCGACGGCGCGCGGGCCGACCATGCCCGCCTGCCCGCCCAGGAAGATCCGCCGCTGGCGCAGGAACACGCCGGCGGTGGCGTCGCCGATCAGCGACGGCGTCGCCTTGTCGCCCGACTTTCCCCACGGCGTGAAGTTGAAGTGGATGAAGCCGCTGCCGACCTCGGAGTGGTCTTCACGCGACGTGCCGCCCGCCATCAGCAAATCACAGAAATTGATCAGGCTGCCCAGCGTCACGAAGCCGAGCAGGATCGTCTGCTTCAACCCGACGGCGTGCGCGGTCGACGCCTCTTCCTCGAGGATTGTCCCCTCGCGCACGTGAGCGTTCGCGCCCAGCTTGGCGGCGCGCAGGAGCACCGCGCCCTTGGCGTAGCCGCTGGCGATCGACGCGCCCTCGCCGAACACGCAGTCGACCAGCGTGGCCGGGCCCTCGACGCCGACGGTGGCGCCCGCGCTCAGGAAGGTGCGGCGCCCGTGCAAGCGCGTGCCCGGATACAGCGTCGCGCCGGGATCGATGCGCGCCGGGTCGACGTCCTCGTCGACGAAGACCTGCGCCGGGTCGAGCATGCGCACGCCGCGCGCGCGCAGCGCCTCGACGCGCGCCGCGGGGCTGGAAGGGGTCGCCGGAGGGGTCGCCATGGCTCATTACTTTAGCGCGAGAGGCGCTTCCCGTCGGAAACGAATCCGTCCTAGACTGCGACCCCATGACCACCAAGCAGGTTTTCATCGGAACCGACTGCGGCGCCACGATGTCCAAGGTCGGCGGCGTCTGGGCCGACGGGACGACCATCTCCACCAAGTTGCACCAGCACCCGACCAGCTCGCACGACGGACCGAACGCGGTGGTCACCGGCTGGGTCGCCGCGGTCAGCGGCTTCCTGGCCGAGAACGACCTCAGCTGGGATCAGGTGAGCAGCGTGGGTCTGGCGATCCCCGGCCCCTACGAGCGCTACGGCGTGCTCGCGCACTCGGCGAACCTGCCGAAGTCGTTCGACGGGTGGGATTTCTACAGCGCGTACAGCCAGGCGCTCGCGTACAAGGCGGGGCGCGCGGTGCCGCTGGTCGTCGGCAACGACGGCGCGTTCGGCGGCGTCGGCGAGGCGCAGCGCGTGCGCGGCGCCTCCTCGGCAGGCGTGCTGATGCTCGCGCCCGGCTCGGGGCTCGGCTCGGCGTACATCGACTCGAGCGGGCTGCCGCTCCAGGGCGACACGCTCGCCGGCATGGAGACCGCGCACATGGCGGCGCCGCTGCAGCTGATCGGCGCCAAGCCGTATCCGTGTGGCTGCGGGCGGACCTGGGGCTGCGTCGAGCTCTACACGACGCTCGCGGGCCTGCCCTACCTGCTGGCCGACCGGCTGGTGTCGCTGCCCGACCATCCGCTGGCGTCGTCGACGAAGACGCCGCGCGAAAAGGCGCTGAGCCTGCGCGGCCTCGCGCAGCAGGGCGACGCGCTGGCGCTGGAGCTGTTCGACCTGCAGGCGCGCGCGCTGGGGCTGCACATCGCCAACCTGTGTCTGGCGCTGGATCCGCAGTACGTGGTGATCGGCGGCGGCCTCATGGATCCGGAGAGCACCAGCGAGTCGTTCCGCGAGCGCTACCTGCGCATCGTGCGCGAGACCGCGCGGCCGCACCTGTGGCCGGTGCAGCGCGAGCGCATCACGATCCTGCCGTCGACGCTGGGCGAGCTGTCGCAGGCGATCGGCGCGGCGCTGGTCGCGCTGTACCGAAGTCGCGGGTAGAGCGCGGCGAGCGGCGCGTCTCGCAAGGGACGCGCGCCTTCTCTAGTTCTGCGGCGCTCGACACGCCCAGAGCTGCCTGCGGATCGCCACCTCGTCGAAGCCCTCGCCGATCATCACCAGCTCGGTGCGCGGGCGCTCGTCGCCCCAGGGCTCGGCGTACTTCAGCGTCGTGTGCGCGCCGGCGCGCTCGAGGAAACCGCGGCGCGCCTCGCCGGCCAGGTGCACGAAGCCCTTTGCGCGCACCAGCGCCGGGCCGAGGCGCTCGCAGACTTGCAAGCAGCGGCTCGGCCAGCAGCGGCGAATCGTCGGCGAAGACGGCGGCGACCAGCTGGCCGTGCGCGTGCGGGCGGTGCGCTTCGCCGCCCTCGGCGCCGCTCGCCCGCGTGCGCCGCGCGCGTGTCGCGAGGCGCTCGCGCGCCCGCCGAGATCGAGCAACCAGGTGACCAGCGCCGACGTGCCCTCGGCGCCCTCGGGGAAGCCGGCGCGCTCGGCGTCGGCGTTGCGCTGCGCCGAGCAGCCGGTGAATCGCGACGATCTGCTCCGGCGTCGCGAGATCCAGCTTCGACAGCAGGATCCGATCGGCGGCCTCGACCTGCGCGCGCGCCTCCTCGTGGCGCTGCAGCTGCCTGCACGCCCGACTCGGCGTCGACGACGCACACCACCGGCCCGGCGGTGACCGGCGCCGTCCGGCGCGGCAGCGCCTCGAGCCCGTCGAGGATCGACCAGGGCTCGGCGATGCCGGTGGTCTCGAGGATCATCACCTCGGGCTCGCGAGCGCTTCACCACCTCGCCGACTGCCGCCCACAGCTCGGACTGCACGCGCACCTCGTGACAGACGCAGCCGCCGACCAGCTCCATGACGTCGCCGGAGCGCGACTTGATGAGCCGCGTGTCGATGTCGATGCGACCGAGCTCGTTGATGATCACGCCGACGCGGCGGCCGTGCGACGCGCCGAGCACGCGGTTCAGCATGGTGGTCTTTCCGGCGCCCAGGAAGCCGGTCACGATGATCAGAGGAACGGGATCATTCATCGGCCCGAGGAACATACACCATCGGGCTCAGGTCCAGTCGGTCAGGCCCTCGCGCGCATAGACCTCCTTGAACGACGGCATCGACTTCATGCGCCGCGCGTAGGTCGCCAGCGCCGGCCAGGAGTCGACGGGCCGGGGCATCTTGCGCGACCAGCGCATCAGGATCGTCGTCAGGAAATCGACCGCCGTGAGACGCGCCCCCAGCATGTACGGCCCGCCGCTGGCTTCCAGATGAGCCGCGACGCGCGCCCACGCCTCCTCCAGGCGCACGCGCGCCTGCGGCTTGGTCGCCTCGACGTTGTCGGCGCCCGCCGGCTCGCTCGGATAGAACCAGGCGCGGTACGCCGGCTGCACCGTGTTCGCCATGAAGAACATCCACTGGTAGTAAAGCGCGCGCTCCGGCGTCCCGACCGCCGGAACCAGCGTCGCGCTCGGGATGCAGATCCCCGAGGTGCATCGCGATCGCCGCGGTCTCGGTCAGCACCAGGCCGTCGAGCACCAGCGTCGGCACCGTGCCCGCCGGATTGAGCTTCAAGTATTCCGGCGTCCGGTGCTCACGCCGATCGACGATCGAACAGACGCAGCTCGTGCGGCAACCCGAGCTCGATGAGCATCCAGTGAACCACCGTCGACGCCGCGCTCGCCCCACCATAAAGAGTGATCATCGTGCGCGATCTTACGACAGCCGGGACGTCCCGCGGCCGGTGACGCTGGCCCCGCCGGCGACACCACGCCCGCGCCCAGGACCGGCGTCAGCAGCGCCGCGACCTTGCGCTGCAGGCGATCCGACGTGACCGGCTTCGCGATGTACTCGACGACCTGGCCCGGCGCGGCGGGCAGCAAGTTTCCCTCGGGCACGAAGCCCGACACGAACAGCACGCGCAGGTCGGGGCGCTCGATCAACAGCTGCTTCGCCAGCTCGGCGCCGTTGAGATCCGGCATGACGACGTCGCTCACCAGCAGGTGGATCGGCCCGCGGTGCGTGCGCGAGCGCGCCAGCGCCTCGTGCCCGCCGCCCGCCGACAGCACCTCGTGCCCCGCCTCGCGCAGCACGCGCTCGATCACGATCCGCACGTCGGGGTCGTCCTCGGCGAGCAGGATCGTTCCGCGCACGCTGCGCGCCGGCGCCGGGCCCGAGACCTCGTCGGCCGGGAATCGCCTCGGTGGTCAGCGGCAGGAACACCCGGAAGCAGCTGCCCGCGCCCGGCTCGGACTCGACGACGACGTGGCCGCCGCTCTGCTCGACCACGCCGTGCACGGTCGCCAGCCCGAGGCCCGTTCCCTTGCCGAACGGCTTGGTGGTGAAGAACGGCTCGAACACGCGCTGGCGGATCTCGCGATCCATGCCGAGCCCGGTGTCGAGCACCGACAGCACGACCCACCCCGGCCCGGGCACGCCCTGGTCGGGCTCGCGCAGCGCCGTCTCGATCGACAGGCGGCCGCCGCCCGGCATCGCGTCGCGCGCGTTGGTGACCAGGTTGACGATCACCTGCTCCAGCTGGCTGCGATCCGCCTTGACGTACGCCTTCCCGGGCGCGAGCGCGACGGTGATCCGCACCTGCTCGCCGATCAACCGCGTCAGCAACGGCCCCAGCCCCGAGACCACCGCGTTCAGGTCCAGCACCTTGGGCGCCAGCCGCTGCTGCCGGCCAAACGCCAGCAACTGGCGCACCAGATCCGCGCCGCGCGTGGCGGCGGTCTTCATCTCCTCGATCGCGCTCACCGACGTGGCGCCCAGGCCGCGCTCGCGCAGCAGCAAGGTTGCGTTGCCCAGCACCACGGTGAGCAGGTTGTTGAAGTCGTGCGCGATGCCGGCGGCGAGGCGGCCCACCGACTCGAGCCGCTGGGCCTCGCGCAGCACCTCGCTCTGCCGCTCCAGCGCCGTCGTCCGCTCCTGCACGCGCTCCTCGAGCGAGCGGTTGCTGTCCTGCAACGTCTTCTGCGCCTCGGACAGCTGCGCCAGCAGGCCCTCGTTCTCGAATCGCAGGCGGAACGATTCGGTGATCGACCGGTGCGCCGTGCGCGCCGCGGTCGCCATCGCCGCCCCGTAGACCACCAGCATCGCCGCCATCGCCACGTGCGCGGCGCCGCCGATCGCGACCGTGCGCGCGACCAGCAGGCCCAGCGACGGATAGACATAGCTGCGGAACGCCGGCATGTAGCAGGCCAGCGTGCCCGCGGCGCCGGCGCACATGCCACCGACCGCGAACGTGATCAACAGCTGAGCCACGGGCGGCGACGAGCCATTGAAGAACAGGAACGCCGCCAGCCCCCACAACGCGCCGGCGCTGCCGGAGCCGACCACGAAGGCCCTACCCCACGGTCCCGCCTCCGGGGGCAACGGACGGCGCCGCCAGTAGCGCCGCCAGAGCTCGATGCGCGCGAACGTCAGCGCGGCCACCGCCGAGATCCAGCCGAGCAACAGATCCCGCGGCGTGATCGACCACAGCGACGCGCACACCAAGCCCCCGATAATCAGGTTCGCGAACAGCACCGGTACACCTTGGCGATACAGGGTCCGGATCTGCTCGCTCTTGACCGCCTCCCCACTCATGACGCTGACCAACGGATGATACACACATTGTGATCTCTCGCGCCCTCGGTTCGACCCCTGACACTGCGGAAAACCGCGATCTTTCCGGGCGAAATGGGAAATAAATTGGCACTGGCGCGTTTTGTACGCTTGCGGGCTGGGCACCTGGTCGCGCCATCGACGAGCGGCTCGCCCGTCACGAGATCCCGTAGCGCTTCAGCTTGTCGTAAAAGGTCCGCAGCGGCATGCCCAGCCGAGCCGCCGCGTGCCGGCGATTGCCGGAGGTCGCCGCCAGCGCGCGCTCGATCGCGTCCCGCTCGATATCGGTGATTGTCGTCGGTCCGTCGGGGCTACGTGCTTCCGTCTGCGGCAACAACGCCAGGTCGTCCTCGTCGATCTGGTTTCCATCAACCAGGATGGCGCTGCGCTCAAGCACGTTCGCGAGCTCGCGCACGTTGCCCGGCCACGACGCCGCGGCCAGCGCCGCGCGCGCCGCATCGGTCAGGCGCAGCTCGGGCCGTCCCAGCGACACGCCGATGCGGCGGAGCAGGTGATCCGATAGCGGTCCGATGTCATCGCGCCGGTCACGCAGCGGTGGCAGCTGCACCGGGAACAGCGACAGGCGGTGATAGAGATCGCCGCGGAACGTCCCCTGCTTGACCATCTCGGCCAGGTTGCGGTTGGTGGCGGCGATCCAGCGCACGTCGGCCTCGACCACCTGCTGGCCGCCGACGCGCTCGAACCGCTTGTCCTGCAGAACGCGCAGGAGCTTGGCCTGCAGCGGCGGCGCCAGCTCGCCAATCTCGTCGAGAAAGAAGGTGCCGCCGTCGGCCAGCTCGATGCGCCCGCGCTGGCGCGCGTGCGCGCCGGTGAACGAGCCCTTCTCGTGGCCGAACAGCTCGCTCTCGAGCAGCTCTGCCGACAGCGCCGCGCCGTTGACCGCGACGAAGGGGCCGGCGGCGCGGCCGCTCCAGCGGTGGATCGCGCGCGCGGCGATCTCCTTGCCGACGCCGCTCTCGCCCAGCAGCAGGACCGTCGCCGCGGTGGGCGCGACCTTGCGCAGCGCCTGCTCGACCGCGCGCATCGCCGCCGATCCGTAGCCGAGCGGCGGCTCGGACCCGCCGGCCGCGATCTCGCGCAGCGCAGTCAAGCGGTGGCGCTCGAGAGCGCGCGCCACGACGAGGCGCAGCTCGGTCGGGCTGCCGACCGGCTTCTGCAGATAGTCGAACGCGCCCTCCTTGATCGCCTGCACCGCGTTCTCGATCGAGCCGTGCGCGGTCAGCACGATGATCTCGGTCTCGGGGTGTTCGCGGCGCAGCTCGCGCAGCAGGGCCATCCCGTCCATGCCGGGCATGCGCAGGTCGGTGAGCACCACGTGAAAGGCGCGACTCGCGATCAGGGCCAGCGCCCGCTCGCCGTCCTCGGCCTGCGCGACGGCGTGGCCGGCGCCGGCCAGCGCGTCGGCCAGGAACGAACGGACGCCCTCTTCGTCGTCGACGACCAGGATGCTCGCGCGATCGGGCGGGTTCATGAACGGCTCCCCTCGGGTGATGGCGGGCGGAGTGGCAATCTGAGCGGCACTCTGAGGGGAAGAAACACACGGAACAGCGCGCCGCCTCCCGCGTCGTCCGGGTCGACGACGTCGATGCGACCGCCGTGCAGCTCGACGATGCGGCTCGCGACCGCCAAGCCGAGGCCGGTGCCGCGCGTCTTCGTGGTGTGAAACGGCTCGAAGATGCGCGCGCGCTCGGCGGGCGCGATGCCAGGACCGTGATCGCGCACGGTGAACAGGAGGCCGTCCCGTTGCGCGGTCGCGCCGACGTGAACCTTGCGCCCGGGCGGCGACACTTGAAGGCCGTTGTCGATGAGGTTGATCAGCACCTGCTCGATGCGCGCGGCATCGAGCTCGGCGGAGTCGGGCGAGCCGGCGGCGGTGACCTCGACGCGCTCCGGATCGGTCGCGCGCGACGCGCGCTGCAGGAGCTCACCGGGGTTTGCCGGGCCGACCCGGATCGCGCCCGAGCGCGCGAACTCGAGCAGATCGGTGGTGAGCTGCTCCAGACGCACCGACTCTTTCACCACGCGGTCGACGCGCGCGGACAGCTGCGGCTCGGCGACCTGCTCGGCCAGCAGTTGCGCGTGACCCTTGAGCGCAGCGAGGGGATTGCGGATCTCGTGCGCCAGCACGGCCGACATCTCGCCGAGGCGCGCGAGGTGTCGCTGCGCGGAGAGCTGCGCCTCTGCGCGCTCCGCGCGGTGCCGGCGCGCCGACAAGATCCAGGCGGCCGCGGTGAGCAGCACCGCGGCGCTCGACGACAGCCAGAGCGACGCCAGCGCACGGCGGACCGCGTCGGCGGAGCTGATCGGCTCGAACTCGATCACCAGGGGGTGGTGATGCCGATCAGGACCGGGGGGGCGGCCGGGCGGTGGCCCCGGCGGTGGACCGTCGCCGCGAAAGTGCGGGCCGTGATGGTCGTCGAAGGCCGGGGGCGGCGGCCCCTCGGGAGGACCGCCGGCAGGTCCCTCGAAGCGTGGACCGGGATGATCGAAGGGCGGCCCGCCCGGGCCAGGGTTGAACGCGTGGACGGAGCCGGGTCCCCCGGCGGAGTCCGGCGCGGGAGGGTTTGGGAACCCTCCGAGGGTTCCCATGTTGATCATCCGGATGCGGCCGCGTCCCGAGGCGGGCGCGCCGACCTGCGGGTGCGTGTCGCCCAGCAACGGCGTTCCGGCATCGACGATCACGCGCTCACCGTCGAGAAGGCCGACGTACGTCACCCCGAGCGCGCGGTTGGCGTCGAGCGCGGCCTGCAAGATCGTCGGCGAGATCGGCGCATCGGCCCGCTGGCGTTGGCGCATGGCCAGCTCGGCTTCGAGGCGATGCAGGAGACCGATCCCCTGGCGCTCGCCGACGAAGCCGACCGCCGACCGTGCGTCGCGGTACGCCAGCGCCGAGCTGACCACCAGCAGCGCACCCAGGATCAGCGCCACGCCGAGCGGCCCGACGCGCTCCAGAGACCGTCGAAGCCGGGATGAGGTGGGGCTCATGAGATCGTCAACAGTTCCGAGAAACCAAGTGTCTCACACCCTGCAGCAACCGGCATGCCGCGCGCGGCGCCGCGGCGTTTGGCGCCGCCGGAGCCGCGGCGTGCGGAATCTGCACTACCGGATGCGAAATCCGCATCGCTCGAGCGGCGGGCGGGCCGGAGACGCTCGGAATCTTCCGAGGCAACAGGCGCGACTGATGCGGCACGCCCCTTGAAAGAAGCTTCCCGAGAAAGCGGCGAACCGACATCTACGTCGCCGTTGGAAAGGACACGCGCATGACCCTCAAGCCTATTCCCGCTTCGCCAGACCTGATCTCGCGCCGGGTGATCCTCCGCCGCATGGGGACCGCTCTCGCCGCCGTGCCGGTGATCCCGCTCCTGGCGTGCAGCTCGAGCAGCGGCACCGCCGGCAACGACGACGCGAGCACCGGCGCCGGCGGCACCACGGGCGCCGACGCCGGTGGTGACACCACCTCGATCGCGTGGGCGACCGGCGGCACGGCCGCGATGAAAGACAAAGCCAACTACCCGAACCCGTTTGCGTCGGGCACGCCCACCGCGTGCGTGCTCAGCTGCGCGATGACCCAGGGCCCCTGCTACTCGTCGCAGTCGGAGACGCTCCAGGACATCAGCTACGGCATGAACGGCTTGCCGATGCGCATGTACCTGCAGATCGTCGACGAGGCGTGCACCCCGGTGTCGGGTGCGCTGGTCGACGTGTGGCACGTGTCTCCCGCCGGCAAGTACTCGGGCAACGACAGCGCCAACGAGGACGTGGCGTACTGCACCGGTAACGACAGCGACTACACATCGCACGTCTATTTTCGCGGCAAGCAGACCACCGACGCCAAGGGCGTGGTCTTCTTCGACACGTGCTTTCCCGGCTGGTACTCGGGCCGCACCGTGCACATCCACTTCATGATCACCGTCGGCGGGCAGAGCTACGTGACCACGCAGCTGTTCTTCGACGACACACTCACGACCGAGATCGTCGGGTCACAGCCGATCTACGACGCGCGCGGCGCGCGCGACACCACCAACCAGAACGACGGTGTGATCTCGGCGGCGGCGGTCGGCGACTATTTGCTGAGCACGCAGAAGATGACCGACGGCGCGATGCTGTCCTGGAAGACGATCGTGCTGCGCACGTCGCTGTCCGAGTCGCTGTGCACCGCGCCCGGCGGCACCATGTCCGGCGGCCCGGGCGGCGACGGCGGGATGCCGCCAGGGCGGGGGTGAGAGCGCGCTGAGGATTCGCGGGCGGCGCGGCTCCCAAGGTCTGCCCCTCTCCCTAACCCTCCCCCCGCAGACGGGGGGAGGGGACCGGAACGGACAAGAACGGACCGGATCCGTTCCGATCCCCTCCCCCCGTCTGCGGGGGTTAGAGAGAGGGTCCGGCCTTCCGACAGCCAAACCTCTGCGCTCAGTCGTCGTCTTTCTCCTCGGACGCGGCTCCTCCACGCGCCGGCGGCACCGCCGGCGTCCCCGCCCCCGCTCCCGCCGGCCACGCACCCGGCACACACCGGCGCGCCGCCGCCTCGATCTCCGGCGCCGCGCGATCGAGATCCACGCTGCACGGCGCGCCGAGGAGCTGGTCGACCGCGCGGCGCGCGTAGTAGCGCACGAGAGGGATCGGGTTCAAGAGCTGCCTCGCGATCGGCGCCAGCGCCGCGCTCACGCGCTTCTCGCCCAGTACCGCCATCGCCGGCGCCTGCTCGTGCGGTTTTCCGTGCTCGACGGTGGCGAGCAACGCGTTCACGTTCAGATCGCCGCCGTAGAGCCGCGCCAGCGCTTGTCGATCGTAGCGCTTGCCCCACAGGCGCTCCATGTCGCCGACCAGTGTCGCGACGCTGCGGTCGGCGTGGCAGAGCGCGCATTCGAGCGGGCGGTCGCGCTCGACGCGCGCGGCGTCGGTCGGCGACCCGATGCGGTGGTAGCGCGACAGCGCATAGCCGAGGCCCATGTTCTTGCGCGGCATGTGACACGAAAGGCAGGCGCCGCCCGCCCCCGCCGGATCGTGGTGCGCGTGCGCCCGCAGCGCCTCAGGCGCGGCGTAGCGCGCGTGGCAGGTCGTGCAGACGTGATTGCCGGCAGGCGTCTGCAACGCCTCGAGCTTGTCGCGCCGATCCTCGGCGTGCGGGTCGTGGCAGGTGGTGCACGCCATCTGGCGCGCGCAGCCGCCGAGCAGGAAGTCGCGCGCCTCGCCCGACGTGATCGAGCTCCCGCCCATGTCGGCGACCGGCCCGCCGCGGCGAACGCCGCCCTCCCAGGTGAACGCGTAGCGCGAGAACAAGACCTGGTGGCAGCGCGCGCAGGTGCGGTTGATTGCCTCGGCGCGTGTCGTCTCGCCGGCCCCGGGCGGCGGCCGCACGCGCAGGAAGGCGCTGCGCGGCACGAAATCGGGCCGCACGCGATCGCTCTTGATGTGCTCGCGGCTGCCGCCGTGGCACGACTCGCAGCCGATGCCGATCTCGACGAAGTGCGCCGGCGTCAGGTCGCGTCGCATGGCGTGCATGCTCGCGCCCAGCAACGCGCGCCGCGCCTCGACTCCGGCCGCCGCGCCGCGCGGAGGTTCGTCCCCCAGCACGGCGAGCTCGCCCTCGAGCGCGCGCGCCAGCGCCACCTCGTCGGTGATCTCGAACGAGAACCGCCGCGCCGGCGGCAACAAGCGATCGACGACCTCGCCCTGGTAGCCCGGCGCGCCCGGTCCGTAGAGCTCGCCCCAGGTGCTGTCGAAATATGGATTCGTGTTGTGGCAGAAGACGCAGGTCTGATTCCAGACGCCGCCCGCGCGCAGCCCCGGCCGCTCTCCCACCATCACCGAATATCCTTTGAGACGAAACGAAGGCGGCTGGAACACGAACGAGACGGGCAGGATGAGCTCGGCGCCGGGCGCGGCCGCGAGGGTGGCGCTCGCGTTCCCGTCGTCGGGCACCTCGACGCCCGCGAAGTCCTCGCGGTAACGGCCGCCAATCACCTTGGTGATGCGATAGACGTGCGTGCCCGCCGTCGCCGACGCGACGCGAATGAAGCGCGCGCCACCCTCGCTCTCGAAGCGCGCGCGGTCGTTCTTGAAATGAAACTCCGCTCCGTCGAACGGGGCACGAATCCGCGCGCCACCGGGCAATCGCGTCATCTGGTGCATGGGCGACCCTGACCACGCGGCGTAAATCTCACTGTGGCACGGCTCGCAAACCTTGGACCCGACGTAATCCGCGCGAAGAATGTTGCTGGTGACGGCAGCGCCGGCGGGTGAACCATTCGCGGGCTGCGAATCGCCCGCGCGCGCAGCCGCCGTCCTGGCCGGCTGTCCCGCGACGGCGCTCTGCCCTGGCGCGGCACCACTGCAAGCCGCGATCCCGCCCGACGCAGCGATTGCGGCACCGGCAATGATGGCGTTCAACAATGCTCCCGAAAGCGCTCGCATCGACCCGTTGCGCATCATCGCCGTCAAATGCCGTTCGATCCATTGCTCGTATCGACATCAGCGTCGTAGTCGCCATTGCAGGATTGAAATGGCCGCCGTAACCTTCCGGGTATGGCGGTGCAGGAGTTCTCGGCCCCGGCCGAACCGGTGCGCAGGATCTCTACCTATGAGTACCGATCCCGCCTGAAGATTGGATCTCTGCCACTGATCCACATCGTCCGCGGCGTCGATCCGTCGACCGGAGCTCGGCCGCCGGCGATCGGGATCATCGCCATCGGACAGGTGGCGATGGGCGTTGTTGCGATTGGCCAGCTCGCCGTCGGTGGGATCGCGATCGGCCAGGCCGCGCTCGGGCTCGGCTGGGGTATCGGCCAGCTCGCGACCGGAATCCTCGCCGCGGGCCAGGTCGCGGCCGGCGCGATCGGTTCGGTCGGACAGGTCGCGCTCGGACCTCAACCATTGGGCTTGATCGAAGAGAACGGCCCGTGGGCCGCGATGGCCTGGCTCGCCGGCGGCGTGATCCTGGCGCTGTGCGTGTTGCGCCGCTTGAAGCACGCTCGGCCCCCTGGTCAGCCGCCGTGCCGCCCGCGCCGGTTCGATCTCGGCGCTGCGCGAAGGCTGGGGCCGGGTCGAGGCGCGCGTGGTATCGGACAATCAGCTGCGCGCGCCGCTATCCAACCGGCCGTGCGTCTACTGGCAGTCGCTGCGGGTCGGCCCGGGCATTCACGCGCAGGAGCGCGCCGGCGGCGAGATCATCGTCGCCGACGAGTCCGGTTCGGCGCACCTGGACCTCGGCGGCGCGGTCGCGTTCATCAAGAACGACAGCTACACCGAGCTGCCGGCGCCCGACTGGTCTCTCTACATGGAGACGTTTCTGGCCAAGGGCGATCGCCTCTACGTGGCGGGCCCAGTTCGCCTCGAGCCCTATCCCGAGAGCAGCGCGCTCTATCGCGGTGGCGCGGTGTCACCGGTCTTCCGCGGCGAGGGAGACGACCCGGTGGTGATCACCACACGGTCGCCCGACCAGCTCCGCGCGGAGCTGCGACTGGGGCTGAGCCTGGCGGCCGGCCTGGTGCTGGCGGCGGTGATCGCGTTCGGACACGCGATGGCGCTGGGCCTGGTCTGAAGCCTCGCGTCTTCAAGCGAGGACTCCCGCACCCTTCAGTCAGCGCATCGCCAGCGGATCCTGACCGGGGCGGGTCACCGCGCGCAACGTGGCGCGCGTCACCGTGGTCATCTCGCCGCCGACGCGGATTTGAAAGTCGATGATCACCGGACCGGTGCCGGGCGCGAACGTCGTGCGCACCACCCGCGGAGGATCCGCGCGCGTCGCCTCGACCAGGACGCAATCATCGAAGCGGCCCGCGGTCACGGTCACCGACTGCGCGACGGCGGCGATGCGCGCGCGTCCGCCGGCGACCGGCCACTCGGTGCCTACCGCCACCGGGTTCTTCACCACGAAGTCACCCACGACCGGGCCGTCCTTCTGCGCGATCCCCTCGGGGGTGATCGCATAGCTCATCTGCTCCTCGCCGGCCTGCACGATCGCGCTGTCGCCGCTGCGCTCCAGCACCGAGTAGAGAGCGAGCATGTTCTGCCCGTCCTTGACCAGGTCGTAGGCCCACTTCCAGCCCAGATCCAGCGGGTAGAGATCGGCGGCGGTGAAGGTCTTGGGCGGCCCGGCGGCGGGCGCGGCGCCTGCACCGGTGGACGCACAGGATGCGACGCCGCCCAGCAGCACGCCAGCCACGACCAGCCACCAACCATGAATTGCTCCCGACCCTGGAGAGAGCGCGCGCCGAGACCTGTACGCCATGCAGCATGAGTTTACCGGAACCACCTCAGAAAACTGATGAGATTGACCGGGGTCTCGAAGGCGAGAGCCGGCAGAAAACACGGGCATCGCCGTGGTACGTCGGTTGCACTATCCTGGGTTCGCGATGTTGGCTCGGGTTCACATGTTCGGGTTGCTGCTCGGCTGCAGCGCCAGCCTTCTCACAGCGAGCCCGTCGCTGGCTGCGTCGCGCACTTTGGCCGACAACTCGCCCGCGACGGCGAGCGCGACCGCCAAGCCCGCCACCACCGAGAGCCCGATCGCCGAGCGCGAGCGCCTGCGCGCCGACCTCGCGCGCGTGCAGGCGGAGATCGACCACCTGAAGGCGGCCGGCCCAGGGCTGCGCAGCGACTACCTGCTGCGCGCGCGCCTGGCCGACGCCGAGGCGATGGCGCGGCGGCTGACCGAGCTCGACGCGCAGATCAAGGCGAGGACCGACGCGGCGGTGGGACGCACACCCGCGCTGGCGACGCCGGTCGGGACCGAACCCGTGGCCAGCCCAACCGACGGCCCGACCGAGCTCGACGCCAAGGCCGACATCCTGACCGACCAGGCGCGGCGCACGCAGGCGCAGGCGGTGGCGCTGCAGGCGCGCATCGATCAGGTTCGCGGCCGGATGGAGCTGCACCGGCGCGCGAGCGCGCTCGAGAACGATCCGTTCGCGCCGCTCGAAGGCTCGCGGCGCCGGCAGGCTCCGGGGGCAGCGGTTGCCGACGCCCCCCGCCGCGGCGTCTTCTCCTCGAACGGCACCCCGACAGGCGGGAGTGGACCGACTCCGCCGCTCACCCCGGGCGCCACGTCGATCGCTGGACAGAGCGCGCAGGACAAGGGCACGACCGGCACCGCGACCACGCCGACGACGCCGGCGGGCGGGGTCCAGATCCGCGACGTGCTCGACCCGAGCGCCTCGGCTCAGGTTCGCCGCAACGACGCGGCAGCGCCGGTGCCCACCGACCTGCCCTCGATGGAGCGGCTGCTGGCGGCGCTGAAGGCGCGCGCCCTGCACCTGGACGTCCAGGCCAAGGCGTTGCGAGCGAAGGCGCGCAGCCACTGAGCTCGCGGACGCCGACGCGGACGGGGGCGCGACGGGAATCTCGACGGTGGCCGTCGGCGGCACGTAATTGCAGAGACGCACGCGCGCCTGAGATAGTAGCCGCCCGATGGGACGGCAATGTCCGGCGAAGGCTCCTTTGCCTTCCGCGCTCCTGGCGCTCTTCGCGCTCTGGATCGGCGCGGGCGCCGGCGCGCGGGCAGCGCACGCCGGCGAGAGCCTGCGCTACGACCTGCGCGGCGAGGTCGGCGGCGAATACGACAGCAACGCGCATCGCACCGAGATCGTCGACGGCATCGCCAACGCGCCGATCGTCGGCTCGCCGCTGGCGCGCGCGGCGCTGAGCGGCCATCTGGCCGACGTGATCGCCGACCGCCAGCAAGTCGCGTTATCGGCGACGCTGGCCGGCAAGCTGTTCACCGCGCCGGCGGCGCGCGACGAGGACGTCGTGCTCGCGGCCAGCAGCGCGCGCTGGCGGATGGCGGTCGGCGACAAGAGCGGCGTCGGCCTGCAGGCGATCTACTACGAGGCATTTCAGCGCGCGAGCAGCAACCCCGCCGATGCGACCGACCGCCGTGATTTTCGATCACTGACCCCGACGCTGATCTTCGACTCGCGCCTGGGCGACAACGCCGTGCTCGCCGGTTCCGCCGGCTATCGATCGTTCGTCTTCAAGTCGGCTCTCGACTTCGATTTTCACGGGCCGGTCGGCTCCCTCGATCTGCGCTGGACGCGCGAAGCGGCCGACGGCGCCAGCGACCTGGAGGTGACCGCGGGCGCCACCGGGGAGCTGCGCGCCTTCAGCGGGCCAGCGGTCTCGACGAACACGTCGTCGCCGCCTCAGCGACGGGATACCTTCCTCGTCGGGCACGTCGATCTGACGCATGCCGGGCGCGTTCTGTTCGGCGGCGGGTATGCGCTGCAGTGGAACGGTTCGAACAGCTATGGCGACGCGTTGACCCGCCACGTGCTGGCGCTGCGCTTCGCGACCGCGCTGCCGCTCGGTTGCTACCTGGCCGCGCGTGGCGAGCTGATCCTCGCCCAGTATCACGATCCGATCGCGCTCGGCCAGAACCCGACCACCGGCGCGCTCCTGAGCATCGACGACGAAAACCGCAACAGCCTGCGCGTCGACCTCACCCGCGCGCTCACCGAGCGCCTGCAGCTACTCGCGCGCTATACCATCTACGCTAACGAGATCGGCCTTCAAAGCAGTGTGGCGCACTACCGGCGCCAGACGTTCCTGCTCTCTCTGGCCTTCACACTCGACAACTGAATTCTCCGGTCCCCTCCCCCGTCTGCGGGGGAGGGTTAGGGAGAGGGCAAGCCTTGCGAGTCGGGGCGCCCGAGGACCCTCTCCCTAACCCTCCCCCCGCGGACGGGGGGAGGGAATCGGAAGGTCGAGAGCCATCCGGCCCCTCCTCGCGGGACGACTACATCATTCCGCCCATGCCACCCATGCCGCCCATACCACCCATGCCGCCCATGCCGCCGCCGCCTGCGGGGGCCGGCGAATCCTCCTTCGGACGCTCGACGACCAGCGCCTCGGTGGTGATCAGCAAACCTGCGACCGACGCTGCGTTCTGCAGCGCCGAACGCACGACCTTGGTCGGATCGATCACGCCCGCTTCGACGAGATCCTCGAACTCGTCGGTGGCGGCGTTGTACCCGAACGCGCCTTTGCCCTCCTTGACGCGCTGGACGATGATCGAGGCTTCCTTGCCGGCGTTGGTTGCGATCTGGCGGCACGGCTCTTCACAAGCGCGACGCACGATCGCGTAGCCGACCTGCTGCTCCTCGCTCAGCCCGTCGGCCTTGTCGATCGACGACAGCGCCCGGATCAGCGCGACGCCGCCGCCGGGGACGATGCCCTCTTCGACCGCCGCGCGCGTGGCGTGCAGCGCGTCCTCGACGCGAGCCTTCTTCTCCTTCATCTCGGTCTCGGTCGCCGCGCCGACCTTGATGACCGCGACGCCGCCGACCAGCTTGGCCAGCCGCTCCTGCAGCTTCTCGCGATCGTAGTCGGAGGCGGTGTCCTCGACCTGCGCGCGGATCTGCTTCACGCGGCCCTCGATCTCCGGCTTCTTGCCCGCGCCGTCGACGATGGTGGTGTTGTCCTTGTCGACGGTGACCCGCTTCGCGCGGCCGAGATCCTTCAGCGTCAGGTTCTCGAGCTTGAGGCCGAGATCCTCGGTGACGGCCTGGCCGCCCGTGAGGACTGCGACGTCCTTGAGCATGTCCTTGCGGCGGTCGCCGAAGCCCGGCGGCTTGACGGCGCACACCTGCAACGTGCCGCGCAGCTTGTTCACGACCAGCGTCGCCAGCGCCTCACCCTCGACCTCTGCGATGATCAGCAGCGGCTTTCCGGCGCGCGCGACCTGCTCCAGCACCGGCAGCAGATCCTTCATGTTCGAGATGTTCTTCTCGTGGATCAGGATGAAGGGGTCGTCGAGCTTGACCTCCATGCGCTCGGTGTCGGTCACGAAGTACGGCGACTGGTAGCCGCGATCGAACTGCATGCCCTCGACCACGTCGAGCGAGGTCTCCATCGACTTCGCCTCTTCGATGGTGACGACGCCTTCCTTGCCGACCTTCTCCATCGCCTCGGCGATGATCTTGCCGATGAACTCGTCGCCGTTGGCGCTGATGGTGCCGACCTGCGCGACGTCCTTCTGTCCCTTGGTCGGCTTCGAGACCTTCTTGAGCGCCTCGACGATCTTGATGACCGCCTTGTCGATGCCGCGCTTGATCTCCATCGGATTGTGACCCGACGCGACCATCCTCGCGCCCTCGCGGAAGATCGCCTGCGCCAGCACCGTCGCGGTGGTCGTTCCGTCACCGGCGATGTCCGAGGTCTTCGACGCGACCTCCTTGACCATCTGCGCGCCGAGGTTCGCGAACTTGTCCTCGAGCTCGATCTCCTTGGCGACGGTGACGCCGTCCTTGGTGACCGTGGGCGAGCCCCATGACTTCTCGATCACGACGTTGCGGCCACGCGGACCGAGCGTCGCCTTGACGGCGTCGGCGAGCTGATTGACGCCGGAGAGGATGCGGGCGCGGCCCGCCTCGTCGAACAGAATCTCTTTGGTTGCCATTTGAATGCGCTCCTTTTTACTTCTCGATCACGCCGAGGACGTCGTCCTCGCGCAGGATCAGGTGATCGACGCCGTCGATCTTGATGTCGTTTCCGGTGTACTTGCCGAAGAGGACGCGGTCGCCCTTCTTGACTGTCAGCGGGCGGATCTCACCCTTATCGTTGGCCTTGCCGTTGCCGACCGCGATGACCTCGGCCTCGGCGGGCTTCTCCTTCGCGGAGTCGGGGATGATGATTCCGCCTTTGGTCTTCTCTTCTTCGGCGATGCGTCGAACCAGGATGCGATCGTGTAGCGGGCGGACCTTCATGGACTTTCCTCCGGAGAGTTTGGGATGGCCGAGCTTTAGCACTCGACGCTAGCGACTGCCAGGCCGGGACTGTAATCCCAAGTGCTTCACTGTCAACGGCTTCCGGCCGTGCTTCTGGCACTGAGCGGGCGGGATTTGCCAGCGCGGAAACAAGATATCATTCGGAAATCATTCAAGAATCCTTTGACTTGTGCCGATGGATGCCAATAAGTGAAAGAGATGGACCTCGGCGGATCGCTAGAAGAGTTCTTTCGGGGTGAGGTCGACCGGGCGTTCCGGGACCAGGGGCTCACGGCGGGAGCGCTGACCGAGCACTACCTGGTACAGCTCCTGGCGACGTATGCTGCCCAGCCAATCCAGGCCAAGCCGCTGGCGCTGAAGATGCTGGAGGCGGTGGACGCGACCCCGCGCGAGCGGCGGACCCAGCTGCGCGAGATCGGCGATACGTCGCTCTACGTTTCGGGATTCTGGACCGAGAGCCTCGAGGACAAGCTGGTCGACGTCGACTACTACATCGACCTCGGCGGCACGGCTTACGGCGAGCTGGCGCGCGGCGGGACCGGGTGGACCGGCAATCCGTTCGGCGCGGTCTTCGGCGAGCTGGCCGAGAACTTCGCGCGCTTCGTCGAGGTGCTAATGGCGATCAGCCGGCGCACGACTCACGTCGCCAGCAACGAGGACGTGGTGCGCCTGTACCAGCGGTGGCAGCGCACGAAGAGCCGCTGGGCCGCGGCCCGCCTCGCGGCGCTGGGCGTGATACCGGGACGCGGCGACGGCAGGCCGCAGTGAGCGGACCTGCCGAGCGACATCGCGGCCGGCTATCGATTCTCACGCGCTTGCAGCTCGGGCTCGAGGCGCTCTATCGCGTCGAGACGCGCCTCGATGTCCAAGCGTTCGTGATCGACGAGCGCCAGCGGCAAGAAAGCGGCGTAGCGCGCGCGCCGCGCGAGCAGCTGCTGGTGAGCGAGTCGGACGAGGAGCTGTCGATGGCGTTGTTCGTCGACGCGAAGGCGATCGAGAATCTGGAGCGCCACGATCCGGCGAGCGGCCTGCACGCTGAGAACTTCGCCGACTTCTGCATCGCGCTCGAGGGCGTGAGCCACTTCGTGTACCTCGCGCTGTGCGCGGCCGGCGAGCGCCGCGTGTCGGCGCTGGAGCTGGAGCTGCAAGCAGAGGTCGACAAGTTCGCGTGCTGCGTGCTGCTCGATCCGGCGGCCGAGGGACTGCGCCGGCGGCTGTTCCGCAACGTGAGCTTCGCGGAAGATCTCGAGCCGCACGAGCGCGAGCGGTATCGGACGGCGAACGACGAGGCGGACCGATACGCGGGGGCGCTGGAGCGGCAGTTCGTGGCGGAGGATCGGCTGGGGGAGATGCTGGCGGATCTGCGGCGATTTTATCGATTGGGACTGAGCGAGAAGCTGGCCCACATCAGCCGCGCGACGCGGTAGCCGCAGTTCTCGTCGGAGCCCCGCTCACCTCCCGCTCCGCTCCGCTCCGTTCCGTTCCCCTCGCCCCGTCTGCGGGCAGAGGGTTAGGGAGAGGGGCCGTCGGGCGCCGCGGCTCGCAACGATCAGGTGAGTCGGAGATTGTCGATCAATCGCGTGGTGCCGACGAACGCCGCCACCGCCAGCACCGCGGGCGCCTCCACGCGCTCCGCGATCGGCGCGAGCGTCGCGGCGTCGCGCAGCTCGACGTAGTCGACGCGCGTCGCCGCTGCAGCGATCTCGGACTGCGCGACAGCGACCAGCTTCGCGGCGTTGCGCTCGCCGCCGTCGAAGATCTCGCGCGCCGCGCGCAGGCCGCGCGACAGCGCCAGCGCGCGCTGCCGCTCCTCGGGCGACAGGTACTTGTTGCGCGACGACATCGCCAGGCCGTCGGGCTCGCGCACGGTGGGCAGGCCCAGGATCTCGATCGGCATGTCGAGATCCGCGACCATGCGGCGGATCACCGCCAGCTGCTGATAGTCCTTCTCGCCGAAGATCGCGACGTGCGGGCGCACGATGTTGAACAGCTTGCACACGACCGTCGCGACGCCCACGAAGTGACCAGGGCGGTGCGCGCCGCACAGGCCCTTCTCGAGCTCGCGCACCTGCACGAAGGTCTGGTAGCCGCGCGGGTACATCTCGCCATCGCCGGGCACGAACGCCACGTCGGTGCCGGCGCCGGCGGCCTTGGCCAGGTCGCCCTCGAGATCGCGCGGGTAGCGCGCGAGATCTTCCGTCGGCGCGAACTGCGTGGGGTTGACGAAGATCGACAGCACCAGGCGATCACCGCGGCGCCGCCCCTCCTCGAGCAGCGCGACGTGCCCGGCGTGCAGGTAGCCCATGGTCGGTACGAAGGCGATCCGCTCGCGGCGCGCGCGCGCCGCCTCGGAGAACGTGGCCATGTCGGCGACGGTGCGCAGCACGGCGGGCCGCGATTCAGTCATAGCTCTCCTTGTCCGACGGGAAGCGACCGGCGCGCACGTCGGCAGCATAGGCGGCGAAGGCCTCGCCCACCGCCTTGCCCATCTCGGCGTAGCGGCGCACGAAGCGCGGTTTCCACGCCGGCTCGAGCCCGAGCAGATCGTGCATCACCATCACCTGGCCGTCGCACGCAGGACCCGCGCCGATGCCGATCGTCAATGCCGGCACGGTGCTCGGTGATTTCGGCCGCGAGCGCGTGCGGCACCGCCTCGATCACGATCGCGTACGCGCCGGCGTCGGCGATCGCGCGCGCGTCCTCGAGGATGCGTGTCCGCTGTTCGTCGCTGCGCCCCTGAACCTTGAACCCACCGAATTCATGGATCGACTGCGGGGTCAGGCCGACGTGGCCGACCACCGGGATACCGGCGCGCACCAGGCGGCGCACCAGCTCCGCGACCTCGACGCCGCCCTCGAGCTTGACCGCTTCGGCGCGCCCTTCTTTCATGAGGCGCCCGGCGGCGCGCATGCCGTCCTCGATCGAGGCCTGATAGCTCATGAACGGGAGGTCGCCGACCAGGTGCGCGCGGCGCACCCCGCGCGAGACCAACTTGGTGTGATAGACCATGTCGTCGAGCGAGACCGGCAGCGTCGAGCGCTCGCCTTGCACGACCATCCCCAGCGAGTCGCCGACCAGCACCACGTCGATGCCGGCGTCATCGGCGAGGCGCGAGAAGACGACGTCGTACGCAGTGACCATCGCCGTCTTCTCGCCGGTCGCTTTGCGCGCGCGCAGCGTCGCGGTGGTGACCTTCGCCGGGGTCGTCGTCGGGCCTTTGGCGCCGGGATCGGGCATCCGATCAGCGTAGCACGCCAGACGGGAGGACCGGGCTAGCCGCGGCTCCAGTGGCTGGTGCCCGGCGGCGCATCGAGGATGACCTTCATCAGATCGCGCCGGTGCTCCAGGTTGCCGACGAAGTCGATGTCCGACGCGTTGACGATCAGCAGCGGCCCGTCGTTGTAGTTGAAGAAGAACTCGGCGTAGGCGCGCGCGACCTCCTCGACGTACTCGGAGCGGATCGGCTTTTCCTCGGGGCGCGCGCGCTTGCGGATGCGGTCGACCAGCACGCCGGTGCGCGCCTGCAGGTAGACGACGAGATCCGGCGTGACCGTGCGCGGCTTCAGCATCTGGTAGATGCGGTCGTAGAGCGCCATCTCGTCGGGCGAGAGGTTGATCGACGCGAACAGCCGGTCCTTGGCGAACAGGTAGTCCGACACAACGCCGCCGCGCGCGAACAGATCGCCCTGCGACAGCTCGCCTTGCTGCTGGTAGCGCGCCAGCAGGTAGAAGAGCTGCACCGACATCGCGTTGCGCCGCGGGTCCTTGTAGAACGGGCCCAGGAACGGGTTCTCCTCGGGGCTCTCGTGGATCACGCGCGCGTGCAGCTCTTCGCCCAGCAGATCCGTCAGGCTGGTCTTGCCTGCCCCGATGGGCCCCTCGACAGCGATGTACCGGGGACGGTGCGTACGCAAGACGATCCCCTATAACCCGCCGGAGTCCCCGTTGGCTAGTAGCACCTCGATGCGCGCGATGGTCGGTTTCGCGTGCGCGGGCGGCGTGACGGTCAGGCTCGAGCGTAGCGCGGCCTCGACGCAGTGACCGGTGGCCCCAGCGTCGAACGGCGCCGGCAGGTGAGCGGTCGCGCGCGTGACGTTGCCGCGCGCGTCGAGCTCGGCCTCGACGAAGAAGCGCACGGTGTCGTGCCCGCGCGACGGCGCGGCGTCGCCGAAGCATTCGTCCCAGGGCGGCGGGCGCTGCTTGAGAGCGGCGTCGATCACCGGCGCGGCGAGGGGGCCCTGGGAAGAGACGGTGGCGGTGGCGACGGCGCGCCAGCGGTGGCGGGGACGGGGCGACGGGGACGAAGACGAGGACGGGGCGGAGGACGGGGACGGGGACGAGGACGGGGCGAGCGTGAGAGAAGTCAGGTGGGCTCGGGCTCTCGCGACCCAGGGACTCTTGGGCTGGCGGGACAGAAACTCCTGGAAGGCAGCCACCGCGTCGTCGGTCTTGCCGCCGAGCTCACTCGCGAGGCCGAGGTAATAGAACACGTCGCCCTCGGGCAGGAACGAGAAGTCGGCGCCAGGTTGCTGGGCGAGCCGCAGCAGCGCTCCGGTGGGGTCCATCGCGACTGCGCGCCCGACCGCCTCGCGCGCGGCGGCGTCCTGGCGATCGCGATCCAGCGCGACGCCGAGGCCATAGTAGCTGAACGCCACGCCCTGCTCGTGGCCGCGGCGGTCGGCGGCGTGCTCGTCGATGCGGATCGCCTCGCGATAGCGCTCCTCGGCCTCGCGCAGACGGCCGAGGCCCATGAGCAGCTCGGCTGCGTTCGCGTAGGCGGGGGCCTCGGTCTCGCCGAGCGCGATCTGCTGCTCGTAGCTGGCCAGCGCCTCGCGATAGCGGCCGAGGTGCGAGCGCTCGAGGCCGAGGCGAAACCAGCAGGCCGCCTTCTGCCCGGACAGGCGCGCCAGGGGCTCCGCGCGTTCGAGCGTCGCGACCGCGTCACTCACGTGCCCGCGCAGTGACTGCACCTCGGCGAGCAGGAACAGCGTCGAGAAGTCGAACGGCGACAGCGCCAGCGCCTCGTGCAAGCGCGCCTCGCTCGTCGCCAGCCGATCGGCCAGCTGCGTGCGGCCACGCTCGCCCGTGGGTGTCAACCCCTCGGCCAGCAGATCGCGCGCCTTCTGCACCAGACGCTCGAACTGATCGCGCTGGGGATCGACGACGTGCTGCCACATCGCCGGGTCGGCGCGCGCCGTCCGCGCGGGCGCGACGACGCCGGCCAGCAGGACGACGCACGCGACGCACGCCAGTCTCCGCGCGCGAGTCGAGATCGACATCGCGATCAGTATATCGTCAGCGCGCGTCGCCGGGGTGCGCGAGATACTCGTCGAGCACGAAGCCGGGGTAGCGCGCCTTCCAGAGCGCGCGGAAGGAGTCCGCGAGCTCGAACGCGTGCGGCCCGTCGCGGCGCAGGGCCACACCGTAGGTGAAGGCATCGGGGTAAAAGTCGTAATCGATCCAGAACCGCGACCTGTCGAGGATGTCGCGGATCATCTGCGTGTGGTCCGGGTGAGGCATCCAGATCACCTCGGGCGCGCGGCGCCAGAGCTCGTCAGCACGGAAGCCATGCAACGCGAAGTCGCGATCGTGCAGACCGAGCACGTCGATGATCACCGCGTCGGGCGCCATCGCGCCGACCAGACCGTGCTCGGACATCGCGAAGCGCGTCCCCATCGGCGCGTTGCGCGCGAAGCGGCCGATCTCCTCCGACGCCGTCCACGAATCGAGCTCGGGCAGCGGGTGCCTGGCGGTGATGTGGAACCCACCGAGCGACGCCAGCGACTGGGTGGCGGCGCGCGCCTGGTAGCGTGCACCGGCGGCGTCGAGCGCCCAGGCGCCGCCCAGCAAGAAAATCGCCGCGCCGCCCAGCCGGGCGACCAGCGCCGGGGCCGTCACCTCGAGCGGCGGCAGGAAGAAGCGATCGACGCTGAGCGCGGCGGCCACGACGACGAACGGCAGCGACGGAAAATAGAACCGGCCGAGGTGCCCCATGATCTGGTTCACGTCGAAGAACGCCGCGAAAGTGACGGCGACCAGTGACAGCAGCGCCAGCACCAGGCGAGCGCTCCTGCGCGTGGTGAAAACGAACAGCGCGCCGATGAAGGCCCATAAGCCGACGACGAAGACGCTCAGGAACCAGAGCGGGTTCCAGGTGTACTCACCCGCGAAGCCCGCATAGTAGTGCGGGCGCTTGACCCAGAAGCCCAGCGGAACCGGTGTACCCAGGTAGGCCGCCTTCAGGAACAGATCGATGGTCCCGAGCGCGGTGAGCAGCGCCGCGAAAACGATCAACGCCCGGCGGCTGGTGCCGAGCGGTTGGCCGAGCGTGAGACACAGCGGCGGAACGAACAGCGCGTAGAGCGCATTGTCGGGCCTGACCAGATAGGCGAGGTACGCGGCGAGACCGGTGGCGACCGCGCGCCGGGTCGTCGGCGCCTCCGCGAGCGCCAGCGACGCGTAGATCAGGACCGTGTTGGCCAGCGCGGCCAGCATGGTGTCCATGCCGCTTCGCGCGTGAAACTGGAACGGCTCGGTGTACGCGAGCAGCGACACCAGCAGCGCCCCCCAGAACCAACCCTGCCGGCGCAGCGACGGGTGTTGCGCGAAGCGCGCGCAGGTGAGCACCAGCGCGACGACGAGCAGAAACGCCGCCACGCCCGAGCTGACTTGCAGCACCGCCGCGTCGCTGAACACGAGGGGGGCCCAGCGCACCAGCGCCACGACCAGCACGTGCGGGAGGCTGGTCGCGCCGTAGACCGGCGGCTCGTCGCGATTCCAGCGCAGACCATAACCATCGATCAGGTTGTGCGCGTAGCGCAGGAACATGTAAGCGTCGTCGAAGTCGGTCGGCGGCGCATGGAGCAAGGTCCAGAGCCGCTCGGCGGCGACTACGAGGACAATCGCGATCGCGCTCAGGCGCATCACGGAGGACGCAGGGCGGCCCTCACGACGCCTCAGGAGAGCGTCATACGAATCCGGGTTGGCCTCACCGGGACTCGCATCCATCCCCCCAGCTTATCCCAACGAGGGGCCAGGACGCGCTCTCGTCAGAGTATGCAAAGACCCGCGATGGTCGAGCAATGGTCCTGCCCATCGCATGACCCGCCGATGAGGCCGCCGAGGAGGAGAGGGTCCGGGCAATTGCACATGGTCTCGCCGGCCGGGAAATGACATTGCGCGCCGGTGCCATCGCATCGACCACCACAGGCGTCGGTGGTGGCTCCGCACGGAGTGCGCAGCCCGTGAGGCTGCCCGGACAGGACCAGGGCGCAGTGACCCTCCTGGCCCACGACATCGCAGGCCTGGCAGGACCCATTGCACGCGCCGTCGCAACAGAAGCCGTCGATGCAAAGGCCGTTCTGACAGTCGCCGGCGACGGAGCACGGCGAGCCCATTGCCCGCGCGGACGTGCACTGATGCGTGCCGGGATTGCAGTTCGGCGCCGGCGCGAGGCAGTCGGCGTTGGTCGCGCACGATGCGAGGCAGGCGGTCTGGTCGGCGTTGCATTTGAGACCGGACGGACAGGGGCCGGACTCCGCCGCTGCGCACGTGCCCGCTCCGTTGCAAGATTGCGCCAGCGTCAACGTGCTGCCCTTGCAGCTCTGCGGGGCGCAACTCACGGTCATCGGCGCGAAGAGACACGCCGCCGTCACGGCGGTCGTGAGCGTGCACTGCGCACCGCAAACGCCGGCGCCACCGCAGGGAGGGCGCGTTCCGTGCACCGGCCCCGAGGTGACCAGCGAGCAGGTCCCGGGCGAGACGTCGCACGCCTGACATTGGCCGGCGCAAGCGTCATTGCAGCAGACGCCGTCAACACAGAAGGTCGACGCACACTGCGGTCCTACCGAGCACTTCGAGCCGAGCGCCCCCAGCGCGGGCGCACCGCCCGTGCCCATCATCGCGCCGCCGAGCCCCATCGCGCCACCCGAGCCCGTCTTGCCGCCGGCGCCCGGTGCGCCGCCCGCGCCCGGCGTGCCACCGCTGCCGCCGACGATCGTGCCGCCGGTGCCAGTGCGACCGCCCATGCCGGCCAGCGCACCGCCCGCGCCGATGTGGCCGCCCATTCCCGTCGCGCCTGCGGCGCCGTTCATACCCGCGCCGCCCGACGTGCCGCCGCTACCGACGACCGTGCCACCATGCCCACCTGCGCCGACGCCGCCACCCGGTCCGCCCGCCCCGGCGCCACCACCCACGAACCCGCCGCCGCCCGCGCCGGTTTGCCCGCCTCCGCCGCCCGCGCCGCCGGGTGGAACACCGCCCGCGCCGGAGCCCCCTCCGGTGCCGCCGTCGGGGGTGCCGGTAACGTCACCGACGGCACAAGTCTGCGCCAACTCCTGGCCCGCGGGCGTGTCGTGATAACAGTGCCCGCAGGACATGGGGCATAAAAATCCGGACGGACAGTCCGTTTTGAACATGCACGGCAGGCGCCCGTCCACGATCATCGGGTCGTAGCAAGCGCCGGCGGTCAGCGCGCACGCCAGGCCGAAGACGACGATGCCACCAAACCATGCGCCCACTCGCTCGGCGCCTGCACTCTTCGACGATGATCGCGTAGCTGACATGGCGCCCTTTCGTCAGAAGGTGAGTCGCAGCCGCCCGCCTGCGAATCCAGGCGCCGCGCTCGCGCTGCCGTCCAGGGTCACGCGCGCCTGCGACCGCACGCGCGTCGCGCTCGCGCGCTCGTCGTGCCGGCGCGACTCCCGGATACCGAAGAACACGACGCTGGTGGTGACTGCAGCCGCGCCGGCGGCCAGGAATACGTAGGCCAGCGTGTTATCGCGCCGGCCGGCCGAATCCCTTCCGCGCTCGAACGGCGACATGTTCACCACTTCCTGCATCACGCTGTCGTTTTCTCTCTGCCCGAGGACCGCGAACGTGGCCGCCGTCGCCAGGAACGCGGCGCCGATCCCCGCGAACGCCAGCGTGCGAACATCGAAACGTGATTCTGCCCGCGGCTCGACCGCGGCGTTCGAGCGGTTCACACCGACCAGCGCAGGTGCCGGGGGCAGCTCGGCCGCACGTGCGGGCCCGGCCTTTGCGGGCGACGCCGGCGCTTCCGCCACGCCGAAGCGCAACGTCAGCCGCACGGTCTCCCGCGGTGCGGCCACGATCCGCTCTGTGGTCACGATGCCGTTGCTGGTGTTGCGGGCCGCAACCTCGTGCGGACCGACGTCGATGTAGAGCGGTCCCCCAAGAGGCGTCACACCGCGCCGCCGGCCGTCGACGGTGATCTCGGCGCCCGGCGGATCACTCGAGACCGCCAGCGTCGCCACGCGCGCGCGCAGCGCGTCCCGCTCGCGCGTCGCCTTTTCACGCGTACCCGGCGGCGCGTGGTCGGCGTGGGCCAGGAAGGCGTCGAACGCCTCGAGCGCATCGGCGTCGCGACCGAGGCCCTGATAGGCCAGGCCGCGGTCGTAGAAGATGTTGGGGCTGGGAACCAGCGCATACGCGTCGTCGAACTTCGTGAGCGCCTGCGCAAATTGCTTCTGCCGCAGGAGCTCGACGCCCTCGACGAGACGCGCGCGCGCCGCCTCGCGCGCGTCTTCCTTCACCGCGGGCGGGGCGGGTGCCGCCGGGGCGGGCGCTGCGTGCGCCATCCTTGCGCCGTTCGCGGCGACCCACACCGCGGCGACCGCGATCGCGCCCCACGCGCGCCGTTCACAGATCGGTGATGCCATCCGCCTCTACCGGGGCACGTGCACGCGGTGAAGACGCGTGGGGCGTAGGTGGGTCCCCCGCCGGAGCCCATCGCGGGAGGGTTTGGGAACCCTCCGAGGGTTCCCATCTTGATTGGCGGCGGTGCGCGCGAGCCTCCCCGATGCGCCGCTTCACGGGCGCGGGTATTTCGGCAGCGGCGGCCTCGATCGACGCCGGCGACCTCGGGCACCACCACCGCCGCCGTGGGCGGCGTCGCGAGCGGCTCGGCAACGGGAACCGGAGTGACCGCCGTCAGGAGACCGGAGTCGGAGACTTTCGTCGGGGCCGGCGCAGCGACCCCGCGCGACGAGGTCACGACCAGCGAGGCGGACGACGCACTGTTGCTGTGGGTGTCCGCCACGCGCCAGCGCGAGCGCGCCGATGATGACCAGCGCGACGAGACCGATAGCGACTCCGCCCATCCGCCGCACACGCCGATCGATCACCGACAGCCGCAGATTGCGCGCGACCCGCGAGAGCCGCGGCAGTCGCTCCAGGTGCCGCGCGACCTGCGAAAGGTGCGGCAATCGCACCTGCGGCATTCGGAGCTCGGGCAATCGCACCCGTGACAATCGCAGATCAGGCCACGGGAACTTTCGTGGCGGCGGCGCCGGGAGCACCGTCGCCGGCAACATCGCCGTCGCGCTTCCGGGCATGAGCCAGGTCAGGCCGGCGTCCTCGTGCCCCGCGGTCGCCAGTGCCTCCGCGACTTCCGCCATCGACGACGGACGCTCCTCCGGCTTCTTGGCCATCATGCGCACGACCAGATCGTCGAGCCACGCGGGAACGGTGGGCACGCGCTCGGATACGTGCGGCGCCGCTTCGAACATGTGCGCGGCAAGGATCGCGCGGATGCCCTCACGCTCGAACGGCGCCCTGCCGCAGAGCATCTCATAGAGGATGCAGCCGAGCGCGTAGATGTCGGCGCTGGGCGTGACCTGCTCGGCGCCGGTGCACTGCTCGGGCGAGATGTACATCGGCGTCCCCAGCAGCATGCCGGCGCGGGTGATCGGCTCGTTCCCGCGGTCGTCGGAGAGCAGCTTCGCGAGCCCGAAGTCGAGCACCTTGATCCGCCGCTCGGTCGCGCTCGATGCCCCGGCGACCTGCGACAACGAAGACGTTGCCCGGCTTCAGATCGCGGTGAACGACGCCATGCCCGTGAGCCGCGCCGACCGCCGACGCGATCCGCTGCGCGATCGCGCACGCGGTCTGCCAGGAGAGAACGCCGGTGCGCTCCAGGCACGCCGCCAGCGTCTCGCCCTCCAGATATTCCATGACGATGTACGCGCGACCGCTCGGCTCGACGTCGTAGTCGAAGACTTCGACGATGCCCGGGTGACGGATCAGCGACGTCGCCAGCGCTTCGAGAAAGAAGCGCTTCACGACGTCGCGGTCCTTGCTCAGCTCCGGCGCGAGGACCTTGATCGCCGCGCGACGCGCGATGGTGTGGTGCTGGGCGAGATAGACGACGCCGACGCCGCCCTTGCCCAGGGCGGCGACAACTTCGTAGTTGCCGAAGGTTTCACCGACCATGGTGTGCGGCTGAACCTGGGCATGTCAGCCGGACCAGTCAAGGTTAGACCCGGGAGATCGCTGTATCTGATCCCCCCGTCCCCGTCCTCGATCCGCGATCCCGGATCGCAGAAGACGAGCCTACAGATCCAGGTCCGCTTGCGCCGCGCGTTCCATGATGAACTTGAAGCGCGCCTCGACGTCCTTGCCCATGAGCTCGGTCAAGACGCGATCCGTCTCCTCGACGTTGTCGATGGTGACGCGCAGCAAACGCCGCGTCGCCGGATCCAGCGTCGTGCGACGCAGCTCCTCGGGCTGCATTTCACCGAGACCCTTGAACCGCATGATGTCCGGCTTCGCGTTCTTGGGCAGGGTCGCCACGATGCGATCGCGGTCGGCCTCGTCGAGCGCCCAGAAGGTCTCCTTGCCGTGGTCGACGCGGAACAGCGGCGGCTGCGCCAGATAGACGAAGCCGTCTTTGATGAGAGGCTGCAAGTGCCGGTAGAAGAACGTGAGCAGCAGCGTCGCGATGTGATGGCCGTCGGAGTCGGCGTCCATCAGCAAGACGATCTTGTGATAGCGCAGGCGCTCGATCTTGAACTCCTCGCCGACGCCGCAGCCCAGCGCCGACACGACGTCCTGGAGCTCCTTGTTCGACAGCACCTTCTGCAGCGACGCCTGCTCGGTGTTCAGCACCTTTCCGCGCAACGGAAGGATCGCCTGCGTCTTGCGCTCGCGCCCCTGCTTGGCCGAGCCACCGGCCGAATCACCCTCGACGATGAACAGCTCGCTGCGCCCGGGATCCGTCGACGAGCAGTCGGCGAGCTTGCCCGGCAAATTCAGCCGGTGCGACACCGCGGTCTTGCGCGACACCGCCTGCGCCGCCGCGCGCGACGCCTCGCGCGCCTTGGCCGCCAGGCCGATGCGCTCGACGATCGCCGCGCCCGCGGTGCGGTTCTCCAGCAGGAACTTTTCCAGCGCCGGCCGCACCGCGCTGTCGACCTGGTTCTGCGCCTCGGGGCTGCCGAGCCGCTCCTTGGTCTGGCCCTGGAACTGCGGCTCGTGCACGTAGAGCGACAGCACGCCGACGACGCCTTCGCGGATGTCCTCCGCGGTCAGCGTCACGCCCTTGGGCGCGAGGTCCGTCGTCTCGATGAACGACTTCACCGCCTTGACGATCGCGGCGCGGAAACCCTGCTCGTGCGTCCCGCCCTGTGTGGTCGGGATCGCGTTCACGTAGGAACGAATCGTCTCTTCGTGCGACTCCGTCCACTGCAGCGCCGCTTCGATGCGCACGCCGCCTTCACTCGCGCGTTCCAGGTAAAAGACCTGCGGCGCCGTCGGCGCCTTGCCGCGATCGGTGACGATGCGCGCCAGGAAGTCGGCGATGCCACCCGCGTGCTCGAAGACGTCCTCGGTACCCGCCGCCTCATCGCGATAGGTGATCTTCAGGCCCTTGTGCAGGAATGCCTTGGCGTCGAGCCGGAAGCGGATCGTCTCGGTGCTGAACTGCTGGTTGCCGAAGATCTGCGGGTCGGGCCGGAACATGATCGTCGTCCCGGTCCCCTTGGCCGCCTTAACCTTGCGCAGCTTGCTCGCCGGCTTGCCGCGCTCGAAGGTCTGCTCCCACTCGGCGCCGTCGCGCTTGATCGTCGCGACCAGCTCTTCCGACAGCGCGTTCACCACCGACGATCCGACGCCGTGCAAGCCGCCCGAGAACTGGTACTGCTCCGACGAGAACTTGCCGCCCGCGTGCAGCGTGGTCAGCACCAGCTCCAGCGCGGACTTCTTGAACTCTTTCTTGATGTCGACGGGGATGCCGCGCCCGTCGTCGACGACCGTGGCCGACTTGCCATCCTTGTGCAGCGTGACCTTGATGTGGGTCCCGTAGCCGTTGATCACCTCGTCGACGCAGTTGTCGACGATCTCCCAGAGCAGGTGGTGGTAGCCCTTGGTGTCGGTGCCGCCGATGTACATGCCAGGGCGGCGCCGGACCGGCTCCAGCCCCTCGAGGACCGTGATGTGCTCTGACGTATAAGCGGCGGTGGCCATCGATTCGCCTGTTTGCTCCTCAGTTCAGCAGCGTGGGGGGTGGCGGGGGCTCGGGCAGGATCACGCGCACGACCTTGGCCTTGCGCGCCACCTGGTGACCGCGTCCACCGCGCGCCGTCAGCGACGGATGGCCGGTGCCCAGGGAGATCTTCTTGCCGCCATCGGTCTCGGCGGTCAGCCATTCCTTGTCGCGGGCTCGGCCCACGCCGAAGCCGACGACCGGATCGTCAGCGTCGACCTTGATGACGATCACCCCGCGGCCAGGGTTGGCCAGCTCGGGGATCTCCCCGACCTTGCACACCAGCGCGCGCGCCTCGGTGGTCACGACGCAGACCACACCGTCGGCATCGGCGACGGCGACGCCGACGATCTCGTCGCCCTCGGCCGCCTTCGCGAAGCGGCGCCCCGCGCGCGTCGACAGCTCGCGGTGCGGGTCGAGGTTGAAACGCAGCCCGTAACCTTGGCGCGTGATCGCCAGCGCGACGGCGCCCGCGGGCGCGCTCGCCGTGTCGAGCAGCATCGCCCCCACCGCGCGCTCGCCGTCGCGGAAGTTGAACAGCTTCTGCACCGGCTCGCCGTAGCCGGTCGACGCCGGCACGTCGTTGACGCGCGTGACGTAGCAGCTGCCTTGGTTCGAGAAGATCGCGATCGTTTCCTTGGTCGAGCCGCGCAGCGCCGACAGCACCGCGTCGCCCTCGCGCAGGCGCGTCGCCGTGATGTCCTTGATCTCTCGCGCGCGCTTGAGCCAGCCGTCGCGCGACAGGATCACGGTCACGTCCTCGTCGACGATGAACGCCTCGGCGTCGAACTCGACGTCCTCGCCGCCGGCCCCACCGATCTTGGTGCGCCGCTTGTCCTTGTACTTCTCGGCGACCTCGGTGAGCTCGGTGCGGATCACCTTCCACAACCTGCGCTTGTCGCCCAGGATCGTCCGGATCTCCTTGGCGCGGCCCCGCTTGCTCTTCAGCTCTTCGACGATGAGCAGGATCTCGAGCTTGGCGAGCTTGTAGAGCTTGAGCTCGAGGATCGCGTCCGTCTGCACGTCGTCGAGCCCGAAGCGCTTGATCATCTTCGCCGCGGCGTCGGCCTTGCCGTCGGACTGCCGGATCAGCTTGATGGTCTCATCGAGCACGTCGAAGATGGTCTCGAAGCCTTCGAGGATGTGGATGCGACGCTCGAGCTCGGCCAGCTCGAACTGAAACCGCCGCGTAACTACCTGCTGCCGGAACTCGAGGAACTCGCGCAGCATGTCGGCGAGGTTCGTCCTTATCGGAGCCGCGACCTCTGGATTGTCGGTCGGAAACAGGCAGGTCAAGTTGACGTGGAACGACTGCTCGAGCGGCGTGTGCTTGTAGAGGTACGACATCACGAGCGCCGGATCGGCACCGCTCTTGAGCTCGAGCACGATGCGCACGTCGTCGGTCGACTCGTCGCGTACGTCGACCAGGATCGGCAGCTTTTTGTTGATGATCACCTCGGCGATGCGCTCGACCAGCGTCGACTTCGAAACGCCGAACGCGATCGACGTGATCACGATACGATCGCCGCCCTTCTCCTTGCCCTTGGGGCTCTCGGTCTCCCACTCGCCGCGCAGGCGGACGCCGCCCTGCCCGCTCTCGTAGATCTCGCGCAGCTCCTTCTTCGAGTTGGTGATCTGCCCGCCGGTCGGAAAATCCGGGCCCTTGATGTACTTCAGCAGATCCTTGGTCTGCAGATCCTTGTCGTCGATGAGCGCGATCGCCGCCTGGCAGACCTCTTCCAGGTTGTGCGAGGGGATGTTGGTCGCCATGCCGACGGCGATGCCGGTGCAACCGTTGATGAGCAGCTGCGGCACCTTGGCCGGAAGCACGATCGGCTCCTCGGTGGTGCCGTCGTAGTTGGGGCGGAAGTCGACCGTCCCCTGCTTGATCTCCTCGAGCAGCTCGATCGCCAGCGGCGCGAGCCGCGCCTCGGTGTAGCGATAGGCGGCCGGCGCGTCACCGTCGAGCGAGCCGAAGTTGCCGTGCCCCTCGACCAGCGTGTAGCGCAGCGAGAACCACTGCGCCATGCGCACCATCGCCTCGTACGACGACGCGTCGCCGTGCGGGTGGTACTTGCCCAGCACCTCGCCGACGATCGTCGCGCACTTGCGGAACTTGGAGTCGGGGTAAAGGTGCAGGTTTGCGTACATGGCGTAGAGGATCCGCCGCTGCACCGGCTTCAACCCATCGCGCACGTCGGGCAGCGCGCGCGCCGTGATGACGCTGACCGCGTAGTTCAGATAGCGGCGCTGGGCCTCGTCCGCGAGCGACGCATCCGCGGGCGGCGTCGGCCCCTCGGGTCCACCACCATCGCCTCCGCCGCCTCCGCCCTTGCCCTTCCCACCGCCGCGCTTGCCCTCTTTTTCCGGCGTACCGCCGGCCGAGGCCTTGGGCCCAGCCGCCAGAAGGTCGAGCTGCTTCTCCGCCATCCTGCCTCGCAAGCTAAAGGACCCCGCCTTGGTTTGCAAGAAACCGAGACGCGAGCGTTGCGAACGAGGGGCTAGCTCTGCAGTTTTTTCCGCTTCCAGTCGCGCGGCGGGCGCTTCTCGGCGGCGTTCGGATTCGGCGACGACATGTCGATCCAGCGGTAGCTCGGCAGCGGGCGCACGTCGATGTGGACGAACTGGCCGCGCGGGTAGAGGCCGATGCCCAGGCCGCCGGTGTCGAGCGACTCGGCGAAGGACCGGATCTTCTTCGGCGTCACGCCCTCGATGCGGATGTCGGTCGCCGTGCCCTTGTAGTGGTTGCTGGTCGTCTTGCGCTGGTTCCGGTAGCCGGAGACGATGTCGATCGCCTTGCCGCCGAAGTGATCGTAGACGTGCGAAAGGATCGTGAACAGCCGCGGCTCGATCGGCTTCTCGTCGTCGGTGCGGCGGCAGCGCAGCACGTGATCCAGCGAGCGGAGCGCCTCGACGTTGTACGAGCCGTCCGGGTTGTAGATGTTGACCTTGACCGACTCGTCGAGGCCGAGCATCCGCAGCTCGAGATCACCCGACGGCTTGCCCAGTGGCTCCGTGCGAAGCAAGCGCTCGGGCACGACGGTTCCGGCAAACTTGCCGTGCTTCTTGATCGAGACGCCGCCCGCGCCGTGGCGCGTCTTGGCGGAATCGGCACTGTCGGCACCGTCCCCCTGTCCTTCACCCGGTTCGGCCGATGCGACTTTTCCGGTAACCGCCAACAAAAGCGCGCTTCCGAGGATTGCGACTCGCAGCATCTCATCCAGCCTGCCCGGTATTGTGGTAAGGGGTCAACCAAAAAAAGTTGCGATCTCCTCGGCGGTTACCGCACTCGAGCTCACTCCCCCCGTCGAGTAGCCGATTGTGCGCCGCTGATCACGCGGACTTGCCAGCCTCGGCGCCGCGCCGGAACGACGCTCACATTCTGCGTCGACGTCAGCGACGCGGTGTCTCAACGTGACTCTGCAGATGCAGCAAGTCGATCCCTAGACGCGCTGCGACCTGGAAGATTCGCTCGTCGCGATAGAACTCGCCGTAGACGATGCGCCGCACGCCCGCGTTGGCGATCTGCTTGAAGCAGTTCCAGCACGGACTGGCGGTCACGTAGACCATCGCGCCATCGATCATCACGCCGTTCTTCGCGGCCTGGATGATCGCGTTCGCCTCCGCGTGGATCGTGGCCACACAATGGTCGTTCTCCATCATGTGTCCCTCGTCCGTACAATGCGGCATTCCGCGGATCGAGCCGTTGTAGCCCGTCGACAGGATCGTCCGATCGCGGACGATCACCGCGCCCACGAACTTCCGCGGACAGGTCGAGCGCGACGCGACGACCTGAGCAATGTTCATGAAGTACTGATCCCAGGGCACCCGCTCGTCCATAAGGGGTTTTTACCAGCACCCTTCCCGGTGCGGCGACGAGATTTTGGTAGTATCCGCGCCAACCGTGGACTGGAAAGCGACGCTCAACCTACCCAAGACCGATTTTCCGATGCGGGCCGATCTGGCCAAGCGCGAGCCGGCGTGGCTCGCGCGCTGGGAGCAGGAGCGCCAGTACGCGAAGATTCTCGAGGTGCGGCTGCGCGAGGAGGCGCCGCCATTCGTGCTGCACGACGGCCCGCCCTACCCGACCGGCGGCATCCACTACGGCACGGTGCTCAACAAGGTGCTCAAGGACATCGTGGTGCGCTCGCAGCTCTTGATGGGCCGGCGCGCAGTGTTCCGGCCCGGCTGGGATTGCCACG
The DNA here is from genome assembly GCA_963711305.1 of uncultured Pseudomonadota bacterium. GTDB lineage: Bacteria > Myxococcota_A > Polyangia > Fen-1088 > Fen-1088 > DASRQZ01. Next base: position 65,025 of record CAVQDT010000008.1, on the reverse strand, counting down.
GCCTGCCGATCGAGCAGCAGGTCGAGAAGGAGCTCGGTAAGGCCAAGAGTGAGCTCGGGCCGGCCGAGTTTCGCGAGCGCTGCCGCGCGCACGCGCTGAAGTTCGTCGACGTCATGCGCGCCGAGTTCAAGCGGCTCGGCTGCTTCGGTATCTGGGACGACCCCTATCTGACGCTGTCCAAGGATTACGAGGCTACGATCGTGCGCCAGCTGGCGGGGTTCGCGCGCCGCGGGCTCATCTACCGCGACAAGAAGCCCGTGCACTGGTGCCTCGTGCACCGCACCGCGCTCGCCGAGGCCGAGGTCGAGTACGAGGAGCACACCTCGCCGTCGATCTACGTGCGCTTTCCGGTAGAGGGTGACCTCGCGGCGGCGGATCCCAAGCTCGCGGGGCGTGCGGCCGCGTTCGTCATCTGGACCACGACGCCCTGGACGCTGCCCGCGAACCTGGCGATCGTCGCCAACCCCGAGCTCAGCTACGTCGCGCTGCCGGTGAAGCTTGCGGGAGGGGCCGAGGAGCTCCTCGTCGTCGCCGAGGGACTCGCCGAAGGCTTCCTCGCGGCCTGCGGGCTCGAGTGCCCGATGGATCGCTGGATCCGTATTCCGCGCGCCGGCATGGAGAAGCTGCTCGGGACGCGCTACCGCCACCCGCTGGGGATCGCTGCCCGCAGCGACGCCGCGTTCCGGCTCTACTTCGCGCGCCACGCGACGCTCGAGGCCGGCACCGGCCTCGTGCACACCGCGCCCGGGCACGGCGCCGACGACTACATCGTCGGGCGCCAGGTCGGCTTGCCGATCTACGCGCCGGTCGACGCCGCGGGAAAGCTGACCGCCGACGTCGCCGACTTCGGCGGCCTGGGCGTGTTCGAGGCCAACCCCAAGATCGTGCAGCGGCTCGCCGACACCGGATATCTGCTGAACAAGCCGGGGCAGTCGGTGCGCCACCAGTACCCGCACTGCTGGCGCTGCAAGACGCCGATCATCTTCCGCGCCACCGAGCAGTGGTTCGCGCGCATGGGGGACGCCACCGACCCGACGTCGCTGCGCGCCGAGGCGCTGGCCGAGATCGGCAAGACCCAGTGGATCCCGGCGTGGGGCGAGAACCGCATCCGCGGAATGATCGAGGCGCGGCCCGACTGGTGCCTGTCGCGGCAGCGCGTCTGGGGCGTGCCGATCCCGGCGTTTCGCTGCGGCAAATGCGGGAAGGATCTGCTCGAGCCAGATGTTATGGAGCACGTGGCGGAGGTCTTTCTCAAGGAGGGCTCGAACGCGTGGTTCACCTGGCCGGCGGCCGACCTGGTGCCACCCGGCACCGCGTGCAACGCGTGCGGCAGCCGCGCGCTCGAGAAACAGGGCGACATCGTCGACGTCTGGTTCGAATCGGGCGTCTCGTGGGCCGCGGTCGCCGACGGCAAGCTCGTCGATCCGGGCGACAAGGTCGACCTTTATCTGGAAGGCGCCGACCAGCACCGCGGCTGGTTCCACTCGTCGCTGCTGGTGTCGACGGCGACACGCCACCAGGCGCCGTACAAGGGCGTGCTCACCCACGGCTGGGTGCTCGACGAGCGCGGCAAGGTCTACTCGAAGTCGGAGATCGCCAAGGCGCGCGCGAGCGGCGCGAAGATCGACTACGTCGATCCCGGCGTGTGGATGGAGAAGAACGGCGCCGAGCTGTTGCGCCTGTGGACCGCGGCCGCGGACTACCAGAACGACATCGTCTTCTCGCAAACGATCCTCAACCAGCTCGGCGAGTCGTACCGCAAGATCCGCAACACCTCCCGGTATCTCCTGTCCAACCTCTACGACTTCGCGCCCGGCCGCGACGCGCTCGAGGACCAATACCTGCGCGAGCTGGATCTGCTGGCGCTGGGCGTGCTGCGCGAGCGCGACCACGAGGTCTTCGAGGCCTACCGGCGCTACGAGTTTCACACCGTCGTGCGGCTGCTCACCGACGCGGTCATCACCATGTCGGCGGAGTACCTCGACCCGATCAAGGACGCGCTCTATTGCGAGGCGCCGGGGTCAAACGTCCGGCGCAGCGTGCAGACCGCGCTCTACGAGATGGTGAGGACGCTGGCGACGTGGATGGCGCCGATCCTGTGCTTCACCGCCGAGGACGTCGCCGACGAGCTCGGCAAGGCGACCGGCGTGAAGTTCGACGTGCACGCACAGGTGCGCGGTGAGCAGGCGATCCCAGGACGCGCCATGAAGTCGAACCCCAACAAGCGCTGGCTCGAAGAGATCCGCCCGCGCCGCGAAGCGATCCTCGGCCAGCTCGAGGCGTTCCGCGCCGCCGGCCACAAGTCGCTGGAGGCGCGCGTGCAGGTGAAGCCGAGCGCGGCCGAGCGCCCGCACTGGGAGTGGAACCGCGAGCACCTCACCGAGCTGTGCGTGGTGTCGGGCGTCGACGTCGACCCCGCCGATGCGGCGGGCGCGACCGAGATCCACATCGTCGAGGCACCGGGGCCGACCTGCCCGCGTTGCTGGCGGCGCACCGGCGAGGCTTCGGGCAGCCGCCACGACCCCAACCTGTGCAAGCGCTGCGCGGCGGTCGTCGAGAAGTTGCCGTTCCACAACGGCGCCGGCGTCGCGGAGAAAGGGGGCGTGTCGTGAGCGCGGCCCAAGAGAACAGAGAAAACAGCGGCGGCAAGGAAGTCTCCCCCGCGCGCAAGTACGTCCTGTTCGGCGTCTTCGCCGCGGTGAGCATCGCGCTCGATCAGTGGACCAAGGTGCTGGCGCGCGACGTGCTGCGCCCGCTCGGGCCCTATCGGCCCAAGGTCGTGATCGACGGCTTCTTCAAGCTACGCTACTCGGAGAACCCGGGCGTGGCGTTCGGCATGCTGCAGTCGATGTCGGGCGGCCGGATCGTGCTGACGCTGATGGCGATCGCCGCCTTTGCGCTGGTGATCTTCTACTTGCGCAAGACCGAGGCGGGCGCGACGCGCCTGCAGGTCGCGCTGGGGCTGGTCGGCGGCGGCGCGATCGGCAACCTCATCGACCGCGTGGCCTACGGCCGCGTGACCGACTTCATCGTGTGGCACGTCAAGGATCACGAATGGCCGGCGTTCAACATCGCCGACGCCGCGCTGTGCATCGGCGTGGCGCTGATGGTGATCGACATGATGAAGCCGCGACCCGCGGCGACCGCATCGTCCTGACCATGAAGCCGATGCTCATGTCTCTGCACCTCGGGGGACGCGAGATCGGGTTCCACACCTATGGCGTGCTCATCGGCTGCGGCTGCGCGGTCGCGATCGTGCTCGCGTTTCGCGAGGCACGGCGGCAGGGGCTGGATGGCAGCAAGATCCTCGACCTGTCGTTCTGGATGCTGGTCGCCGGGCTCCTGGGGTCGCGGTTGCTCTACGTGGCGCTCAACGCGCGCACCTTCGCGCGGGTGTGCGCCGGCGGCGGCGACGACGAGCTGGCGGCGCGCAGCCTCGGCCGCGTCCTCGGGGACTGCACGCGCGTCCTCCAGGTCTGGGAGGGCGGGCTCGTGTTCTATGGCGGCTTCATCGCCGCCTGCGTGTTCGCGTTCTACTTCGCGCGCCGGCAGGGATGGTCGTTCTGGGCGCTCGGCGACCTCTACGCCCCCTCGCTGGCGATCGGGCACGCGTTTGGCCGGCTCGGCTGCTTCACCGCCGGCTGCTGCTTCGGCAAGGCGTGCGACGCGGCGGCCCACTGGTGCGCGCGCTTCGGCACCGACAGCGTGGCGTTCGAGGAGCTGCGCGCGGTCTCGGCCGTGCCCGACGGCGCCACGCTGACGCCGCCGCTGTTCCCGACGCAGCTCTACGAAGCGCTCGGCGAGCTCCTGATCTTCTGCGTGCTCATGTTCGCGCGGCAGCGGCTGCGCGAGCGCGCCGGTGCCGGCGGTGGAGCCAACGGAACGACATCCACGCGCGGGCCCGGCACCTTGGTCTTGCTCTACGCCGTGCTCTACGGGCTGCTGCGCTTCGGCGTCGAGCTTTACCGCGGCGATTTCGCGCGCCTCTATCTCCTTCCCTTCGCCACGCCGCGCCTGGCGCGGTGGCTGGGCCTTCCGGCCGGCGAAGCCGTGCTGCTCTCGACGGGGCAGGCGGTCAGCATCGCCGTGGTGCTGGCGGCGATCGTGGCGCTGATCCTTCGCCGCCGGCACGCGACGACTTAGGCTATGTTTTACGGGTGAGGTTGACCCTCGCACGCTTCGGCTGGGTTTGCGCCGGCGCGCTCGCGCTGGCGGGTGGCTGCACCCACGCAACCTCGACGATGGATTTCCCCGGAGGCGCGCCGGGTCATGCGGGCGGATCGAGTGGCGGCCTCGGCGGAGGCGCAGGCGGAGCCGCGGGCGCGGCTGGCACGCCCGATGGTGGCACCGGCCCGCGCGACGCGAATGGTTCCGCGGACGCCGGACCGCGCTTCGTGCCCGGCCTCGGGATGTGCGCGCTGCCGCCGGCCGCGAGCGACGCCGCGCTGCAGGCCGCCTACGCGCGGTGGAAGACCGACCTCATAACCAGCGACGGCGCGGGCGGCTTCCAGCGTGTGAAGCGGCCCAACTCGGGCAATCCGTTCAACTCGTCGAACTCGGAAGGGATCGGCTACGGCATGATCGCCGCGGTCTACCTCGACGATCGGAACCTGTTCGACAACCTGTGGAAGTACGAGCAGCTCTGGATCCAGTCGGACGGCCTGATGAACTGGGAGATCAACCCGCAAGGCACGGCCGCGTCGGGAACCGGCGCCGCCACCGACGGCGACGAGGACATGGCCTTCGCGCTGGTGATGGCGGACAAGAAGTGGGGTGGCCGTGGGTCGCTCGCGACCACGTACCTCGACGCCGCGAAGAAGCAGATCGGGCTCATCTGGACCAACGAGGTCGACCACAACCTCGGCGACGTGCTCGCGCCCGGCGATCAGTTCGGCGGCGCGCAGATCGTCAACATCTCGTACCTGGCGCCCGCGTACTACCGGATCTTCGGACGAGTCACCGGCAACGTCGCCGACTGGAACCGCGTCATCGAATCGAGCTACCGCGTATTGCAAGCGGCGCTGAACACCGCCAACGGTAATGCCAGCAACGGTCTGGTGCCCGCCTGGTCGACGCCGGCCGGCGTGCCCATGGCGCCGCCGGGCAAGCCGACCAACTATCAGCTCGACTCGTGCCGCACGCCGTTCCGCATCGCGCAGGACTACTGCTGGTACGGCGAGCCGCGCGCGCTCGCCTACGTGCAGCAGATCAGCGGTTTTTACGCTGGCATCGGCGCGACCAAGCTGGTCGACGGCTACGCGCTCAATGGCACGCCGATGCCCAACACGGGCCTCGCGCTGGCCGCGTTCGTCGGCCCGGCGGGCGTCGCCGCGATGGCCACCCCGCCCTATTTCAAGCTGCGCGACGACGCTTACGCCGCGGTCGCGTCGCTGAGCCTGCTCGGCGACAGCCTTTACTACAACGAGTCGTGGACCGTGATCTCGTTGCTGATGATGACCGGCCACCTCGCGGATTTGACGTCGACGAACTGAATCCCGCTCGCGAACAACGGTGAGAGGGCAGACCTTGCGAGCCGCGATGCCTGTGCTTCTCGACTCGTCACCTCGAGTGGCTCGACCGTGACTTCCATTCGACGAAGGGCAGCCGCACCGGACCGGCAATTTGGATCCGCTCGACGACCGGTTCGAAGCCGTATTCGTGGGCGGAGAGAAAACGCGCGAGCGAGATCAGGTAGTAGAAACAGAGGCCCATGGCCAGGTCCCACCAGCCGTGGAGGCAAAGTACGGCGACGGTCGGGCAACACGCGAACCGGTCGAGCGACCAGCCGCCGTAGGCGACCACCGCGCTCGCCATCGCGTACGCGACCAGACGAAAGGCCTCACGGCCCTTCAACGCCGACGGCCAGGTCGCGCGGCGCCGCCAGATCAGCAACAGCAGCGCGCCAACCAGGATCCAGAGCAGATCGAACACCAGCCAGGCCACCCAGGGGTTGGCGCTCGATTCTCCGGCCACGTGGACCGCGGCCGGGTAGGCGGTGAAGAACAGGGTCGTGAGCACCGCGACAATGCGATAGGCGTGGCTGCCATCGCGGCCGTGGCGCTTCACGCGATAAAGATAGAGCGCGTGAACGAGCAAGATGATCACGAACGACTGCACCATGCTCACCGCGACGTCTTGCATCCGGTAGAAGCCGTTCTGCAACGTAGCGTGATAGAGCGCAGCGAACAGGCCGTACGACGCGAGCAATCCGTAGAGAAATTGAAACGCCATCGCGGTGCGCTTCGAACGAAAGAGCCCGATGAGTCCCAGAATCAGTGTGGGGATTGAAAACGCCACGTTGATAGGCTCTGCGAGCATTCGGCCCCGACCGAACGTCTGCTGCTCGCAGAAGCCACCCTTGGGATTGGGCGAATGGAAGTCGTAGTACGGCATGGCGGTGGCGGCGGAGACCGCGGCGGAATCGCCGGGGGCCCCTTCGGCCGCGACCGCAGCGCCTGCGTCCATTCCGGCTAGCAAGGCCGTCGCGACGACAGCCAGGACAGGGATGATGCGAGCGCGGTACGAGTACCCGACGGATCGTATCAAGCCATACATAGCGATCCCCCCTCTATCGCAAACGCGCGAGGTGCCGGATCTTCCAGCTTCATGGCAGCAAAACGCCGAAGCAATGCACGGATCTGAAGACGCAGTACGAATCGGCCGAGCGCCTGGGCCTGATCGGCTTCGTCGCGGCCGGCGCGCTGGCCGCGGGCGGCTTCATCTTCTGGGCGACCGAGCCCTCCGCGAGCACGGGCCCGGTCGCGCGCGCGTCGTGCGTACCGGCGGTCAGCGCAGCGCTGGAACCGTCGGTCGTCTGCGCGCTTCGTTTCTGAAGCTCACCGGCGCGCGCACAGCGCCGTGAACGCTCTCGCCTTCGCTTCGGTCTCGGCCAGCTCCTCGGCGGGACGCGAATCGGCGACGATGCCGCCGCCGACCGACAGCGTGAGGCGATCGCCGCGCACGAGCGCGGTGCGGATGGCGACCGCGAGATCGAGATCGCCCGCGGCGCCGAGCCAGCCGGTCGCGCCGGTGTACGGGCCGCGGCGCACCGGCTCGAGCTCCTCGATGATCTCCATCGCGCGCTTCTTCGGGGCGCCGGTGATCGATCCGCCGGGAAAGGTCGCGCGCAGCAGCGCCGCCAGCCCGACGTCGCGGCGCAATCGCCCGCGCACCGTCGTCACCAGGTGAAAGACCGTCGGCAGATCCATCACGCGCGCCAGACCTTCGACGGTGATCGAGCCCGGCACCGACACGCGCCCGAGATCGTTGCGCTCGAGATCGACGATCATCACGTGCTCGGCGCGGTCCTTGACCGACGCGACCAGCTCCGCGCGCGCGCGGCTGTCGTTGCCGGCACGCGCGCGCGCGCGTCCCCTTGATCGGCCGCGTCTCGATACCACCGCGCCCGTCGGCGCGCAGGAACCGCTCGGGCGAGTTGCCGATCAGGTGATCGCGCCCGCCGTTGCGCGCGAGCCAGATCGCGTGCGGCGCCGGCGCGCGCGACCGCAGCGCCTGCGCGAGCCCGACAGGAGCGCCCGGCCCGATCGTCCCGACCAGCCGGCGCGCCAGGTTGACCTGATAGGCGTCGCCCGACGCCAGGTAGCCGAGGATGCGCTCGACCGACGCGAGATAACCGGCGTCGCCGCCTTCCGCGCGAAGCGGCGAGACGGCGGGTGGCGGCATCGGCTCGACGGCGACGCGCGAGGCGATCGGCCAGGCGGCGCGCCGCCGCTTCGTCGCGCGCGAGGATCCGCGCCGCGCCGGTCGCGGCGTCGCGCATCCAGATCGCATCGTGAAAGCGAAACTCGAGCTCGGGCCAGCCGTGGTCGTCGGCGGCGCGCGACGGCAGCGCGATCCAGCGCCGCCCGAGATCGTAGGACAGAAAGCCGACGCCGATCGGCAGCCACGACGGCAAGGCTTCCGCCGACGCGCCGGCCTCGGCCCAGGCGCGGCGCTCGTCGCGCCAGGCCTCTTCCAGCGCATCCACGTCGCGCCCGCCGGCGTCGCCGACGACGCGCACCGGATCGCAGCCGACGTAGTCGTACGCCACGCCCACGTCGGCGTCGGCGCCCGGTGACGAGAGCCAGAACGGATCGGCGCCGCGCGCGGCACGGCGAGCGGCCTCGCCGGGCTCGAGCGGCTCGACGTCGAGCGCGATCACGCCGCGGCGCGAGGCTGGCGCACGATCGCGCCGAAGAAGTCGCGCAGGTACTGCGCGCCCGAGAACAGCGACGCCGCCATCGAGATGTAGAGGACCTTGAGGCCGACCTTGTGATAGTCGACGGCGATCGACGTCCCCAGCGCCGGATAGCGGAAGTAGATCAGCAGCATCATGATCGCCACCAGCTGCAGCGCGGTCTTGATCTTGCCGCCGTCGCTGGCCGCGATCACCAGCCCCTGCGCCGAGGCGACGCTGCGCAGGCCGTTGATCGCGAAGTCGCGCGCGAGCAACACCACGACCACCCACGCCGGCACGCGGCCGAGCTCGACCATGAAGACCAGCACCGCGGTGACGATCAGCTTGTCGGCCAGCGGATCGAGAAACTTGCCGAGCATGCTGACCTGGCCGCGGCTGCGCGCGAGGTAGCCGTCGAGCGCGTCGCCGGCGGCGGCGCCGAGATAGAGCAGGCTGGCGATGAAGCTGCGCAGCGGGCTGAAGTTGTCGATGAAGAGCAGCACGAACGGCACCAGCGCGACGCGCCCCATGGTGACCAGGTTCGGCAGGTTGGTGAATTCTCGACGCAGATTGCGCCATTTCAGACGGAGCTCCTTCGCGCTTCCAGTAGCATGACGCCGTCCCCCTCGCACACGATCGGCATCGGGCCTTCGCGCCGCGGCCGGTGCGCGACCACGCGACCGACCCAGCCGAGCAGCGCGCCGCGCGCGACCCGCGCCGGCGCCTCCTCGCTGATGCGCACCGCGGCCGGCAGCCCGCCCAGCTGCAGCACGACCTGGCCGCGCCCGCGGAACTGCAGCATGCGCAGGCCGTCGCCGGGGATGCGGCCCGCCTCCCACGACACCGAGCCGTCGAACGCCAGCACGCGGTCCTCGCGCACGTAGAGGATGTCCTCGTCGAGCGTCAGCGCCGCCCAGCGGTTGGTGGTGCCGGCGACCCAGACCTCGCCCGTGCCGGTGAGGCGATAGAACGGGCGCAGCGCCGAGCCGAGCCATTCGCTGCTGGGACGGCCGCGCACGCGGCGCACGGCGCGCTCGCCCTCCGAGGCGCCGACGCTGGCCATCGCGGCGTCGGCGCGCACGTGCGCGCCGTCGCGCACCGACAGCTTGATCGGCGCGCCAGCCTTGACCATCGCCGCGAGCCCGTTGCCGGGCGACAGGCCCAGCGACGACATCACGAACGACACCATCGGCACCGCGCGCGTCTCCGCCGAGCGGCGCGCGACCGCGTCGTTCCAGGAGGAGATGGATGAGAGCGAGATGGATGATGCGAATGGACGAGATCGGCGCGACGTGCGAGACCTGCGAGCCCGACGTCGCGCGCGCCGGCGCGGGCTCGGGCGCGGGCGCGGGCGGCGGGGCCACGGGCGACGGCTCGGCGGCCGGCGCCACCGCCGCGGTCGCTTCGCCGATGGTCGTCGGCGGGCGCGCGGCTTCCAGCTCGTCGGCGACCGCGTCCTGCCCGGCGCGGCGAAATGCCGCCGCCGCCGCGACCGCGTCACCGAAGCGCGTGTATGCGTAGCCGAGGTAGCTCCACGACCGCTTGTCGTCGGGCGCCAGGTGCGCCGCCAGCTCGCAGCTCGGCGACGGCCTCGTCGGCGTGCTCGGCCTTGAGCGCGAGCAGCCCCAGGTTGCGGCGCACGGCGGGGTCGTTGGGCGCGCGCGCCGCGATCTCGCGATAGGTCGCGCGCGCGTCGTCGAGGCGCCCGACCTTGAACCGCACCAGCGCCAGCAAGTTCAGCGCGCGCAGGTCCTCGGGCACGCGCGCGAGCGCCCGCAGCACCTCGGCCTCGGCCTCGTCGTAGCGCTGGGCCGCGACCAGGGCGCCGGCGCTGGCGATGTGCTCGGCGAACTCGGGATCCGGCGGTCCGTGCACCGGATCCTGGCCGAGTGACCTCGGCGGCGAACCGCTGGGTGGCTCCGATACTCCCATCACCGCTCGGCCATCGCATCGTCGCCGGGCGTCGCCTGGCGATAGCGATCATAGCGGCGCATCACCGCGGTGACGTACGCGCGCGTGGTTTCGTAGGGCGGCATGCCGCCGTATTTCTCGACGGCGTTCGGGCCGGCGTGATAGCCGGCGATGATCTTGATCTTCTCGTCGTACGAGCAGACCAGCGTGCGCTCGCCGCCCTCCGCCTCGCTCGATTGCGCGGGCGTCTTGCAGAAGCGGCGCGCGAGGACCTGGAGGTAGCGCGCGCCGCCCATGATGTTCTGGCGCGGATCGAACACGTCGGTCACGCCCATGAGGCGCGCGGTGTCCGGCATCAGCTGCATCAGCCCCTTGGCGCCGGCGCTCGACACGACGTTGGGATCGAAGTCGGACTCGGTCTTGATGACGGCGCGGATCAGCGGCTCGGGGATGCCGAAGAACGACTGCTGATCCTGAATGTGCTGGTCGTAGCGCGAGAAGCGCACCGACGACGAGTCCCGCGCCGGCACGATGTCGGTCGTTCCGCGCAGCGCCGCCGCCTTGCCCGGGCCGGTGCGCAGCCAGACCTTCCAGCGCGAGCCGACCGGCGGCAGGTTGGTGAACTCGACGACGCCGTCGCTGCGTTCGCGCGACCAGAACGTGCCGCCGCCCGCCGAGCTGCCGCGGGTGTTGGTGAACTCGACGGTGCCGTCGGACTTGGTGCTCTTGCGCAGCTGCGCGCGCGATGGCGGCGACAGCGCCACCAGCACCAGCGCCGCGACCACGCACGGTGCGCGCGAAGTGGCGCGGGAATGGTGGGGCGCGTCGCGTGAGCATCGGACGCGTCCGATCGTAACATACGGACGGTTTCCTGCCGCCACGTCCGTCCGGGGTCGCGTTCTGCTAGATTCCGCGGGTGCTGGAAGCAGACTACTTGGTCATCGGCTCGGGGCTGGCCGGGCTCTACTTCGCGCTGCGCGCGTCCGAGCACGGGCGCGTCCTGATCGCCACCAAGCGCGCGGCGTCCGAATCGAACACCAGCTACGCCCAGGGCGGCGTGGCCGGCGTGCTCGACCCCGACGATCGCATCGAGACCCACATCGAGGACACGCTGCGCGTCGGCGACGGCCTGTGCAACCGCAAGGTGGTCGAGAGCTGCCTGCGCGAGGGGCCCGAGCACATCCTGCGCTTCGCCAACGAGCTGGGCGTCCCCTTCGACCGCGGCCCCGACGGGCAGTTCGAGCTCGGCCGCGAGGGCGGCCACACCGCGCGCCGGATCGTGCACGCCAAGGACACGACCGGCGCCGCGATCCACCGCACGCTGCTCAAGCGCGTGATGGAGCGCGACGACCGCATCCAGCTACTGCCCGACCACCTGGCGATCGATCTGCTGACCACGGCGAAGTACGGCGGGCCGAACGCGGTCTTCGGCGCGTACCTGTACGACCAGACCACCGGCGAGGTGAAGACCGCCACCGCGCGCGCCGTCGTGCTGGCGACCGGCGGCGCCGGCAAGGTCTACCTCTACACGACCAACCCCGACGTCGCGACCGGCGACGGCATCGCGATGGCGTACCGGGTCGGCGCGCGCGTCGCCAACATGGAGTTCTTCCAGTTCCACCCGACCTGCCTGTACCACCCGCAGGCGAAGTCGTTCCTGATCAGCGAGGCGCTGCGCGGCGAGGGCGGCATCCTGCGCCTGCGCGACGGCACCGCGTTCATGCACCGCTACCACGAGATGAAGGATCTGGCGACGCGCGACGTGGTGGCGCGCGCCATCGACTCCGAGCTCAAGCGCACCGGCGACGACTACGTCGTGCTCGACATGACCCACCTGCCCGGCGACTTCCTGGTCGAGCGCTTCCCCAACATCCACCAGCGCTGCCTGGAGCTGGGCATCGACATGCGGCGCGTGCCGATCCCGGTCGTGCCGGCGGCGCACTACTGCTGCGGCGGCGTCGCCGTCGACGAGCGCGGCCGCTCGAGCGTGCGCAACCTGTACGCGATCGGCGAGGCGTCGATGACCGGGCTGCACGGCGCCTGCCGGCTGGCGTCGAACTCGCTGCTCGAGGCGATGGTCTACGCGGCGCGCGCCGCCGACGACGTGCAAGGGCGCGGGCTCGGATCGCCCCGGCCACGTCGCGCCCTGGTACGCCGGCGAGGCGACGTCGCCCGACGAGGCGGTCGTGGTCAGCCACAACTGGGACGAGATCCGCCGCCTGATGTGGAACTACGTCGGCATCGTGCGCACCGACCGGCGCCTCGAGCGCGCCGCGCAGCGCATCGACCTCATCCGCTCGGAGATCCGCGACTACTACTGGAACGTACGCGTGAACGGCGACCTGCTCGAGCTGCGCAACCTGGCGCTGGTCGCCGATCTGATCGTCGAGAGCGCGCGCCGCCGGCGCGAGAGCCGCGGGCTGCACTACACGCTCGACCACCCGGACCACGACCCGCGGCTGGCGCGCGACACCGTGCTCGCGCGCGGGGCGACGGCCCGGTGGTGTAGGCCGACCCTGCGCTAGTGGCGCTTGCCGTCGCCGGCGAGGTCGGCCAGGCGGCGCTCGATCGTCGCCGCGTCGCTGGGCACGAAGCCGTAGTTCACGTAGCGGATGATCCCCTGCCGGTCGATGATGTACGAGGTCGGCATCTTGTCGGGCTGCAGGCGATCGGCGATCTCGCCCTTGCTATCGTGCGCGATGGTCAGCGCCCAGTGGCCGCGCGCGCCCAGGAACTTCACGACGTTCTCGCGCTCCTGATCGACCGAGACCGCCAGGATCTCCACGCCGCGGTGGTGCAGGCGCGACGCGATGTCGTCGAGCATCGGAAGCTCTTGCTTGCAGGGGCCGCACCACGACGCCCAGATGTCGAGCAGCACCACCTGACCGCGGAGGTTCGACAGGCTCACCGGCTTGCCGGACATGCGCTGCACGGTGATCTCGGGCGCGGGGAGGCCGACCTGGTTGACCTGGGCGCCGCCGGCGCCGCCGGTCGCGCAGCCTGCGAAGAGCAGCGCTGCCGCAAATAGAAGGGAGCCTCTCACCCGCATCACTCCGGTCCCCTCGCCCCCGTCCGCGGGGAGAGGGTTAGGGAGAGGGGCCGTCGGGCGCCGCAGCTCGCAAGGTCTGCCCTCTCCCTAACACTCGCATTCGCCATCGCCCCTATTGAACCTCATACACCGGGGCCGGCGCCAGCCCGATCCGCGGCTACTTCTGCAACTCTTCCTTGATCCACTCGCGCAGGGATTCGGTGTCGTGGGTATCACTGTATTCGCGGCCGTTGATGAACAAGGTCGGGGTCGACGAGATGCCCGCGGCGGAGCCCTCGGTGCGATCTTTCTGTACCCGCGCCTTCACCGCCGGCGAATCCAGGTCCTGGCGGAACTTCGCGACGTCGAGGCCGGTCTCCTTGGCGTACTTCTCGAGCTCGGCCGGCGTCAGGTTGTCCTGGTTGGCCCACAGCTTCTCCTCGTAAGGCCAGAACTTGCCCTGCTTCTGCGCCGCCGTCGCCGCCTCGGCCGCCATGCGCGCCTGGGTGTGCTGGGGCAGCGGGTAGTGCTTGAAGTACAGCTTCACCTCGCCCTTGAACTCGTCGAGGATCTGCCGCAGCACCGGCTGGAACCGCTTGCAGTGCGGGCACTCGTAGTCGGCGAACTCGACCAGCGTGATCTTCGCGTTCGGGTTGCCCGCCATCGGCGCCTCCGAGACGTCCAGGTTGTGCGTGGCGGTGTTCCGATATCGCTTGGCGAGCGACTCGCCGATCTCCGAGTCGGTGAACCCCTGGTCGACGAGGTGCGCCACGTACCTGACGGCGTTGTACGAGCGCCGGCAGTTGGGGTCCTTCTTGGCCGACTGAAGCAGGCTCTGGGCCTGGCCGCAGATCGACGGCTCGGTGTTCACGACGCGGAAGAAAACCTTCTTCTGGAAATCGTCGAGGCGTGAGATGTCGAGCCCGGGCGGGGGCGTGGTGTCCTGCCCGCGCCGATCCGCCGCCCGCCGGGGTCCCTTCGGGCGTCGCCGGCGTCGCGGCCGGCGCCGACTTCGCCTCGGACGGCGTCTTGGCGCACGCGGGGAGCGCGCAAACGCTGAGCATCAACCCAGCCTCGAGGACCGAAATCACGACGGTGGTCGCGCGCATGTGCGGTAGATATAGAAACCTGCCGCGCGCGTGTCAAACACCGCGAATTCCCGCGCGCTCCCCGACGGGCGCTAAGTCGGCGGATCCAGTCGTTGACCTCCGGAACCGTACCATCTATAAATCGCTGGCGCGAAGGCGCTGCGAACCCAATGAGCTCAGACTACATTCCGGCGGCTCTGACGATTCTGGTCGGCGTGGGCTTTGCGCTGCTGCTGACCGCGGCGGCGAAGTACCTCGGCCCGCACCGGCCGAACAAGGCGAAAGACTACCCCTACGAGTGCGGCTCCGAGGTCATCGGCAGCCCGCGCACGCGCTTCGAGATCAAGTTCTACCAGGTCGCGATCCTCTTCCTGGTGTTCGACATCGAAGCCGCGTTCCTGTACCCGTGGGCGCTGCGCTACCGCGAGCTCTCGTGCGCAGGGCCGCTCGACGCGGGCGTCTGCTCCGCCGGCATCTCGTTCTTCGGGATCGGCGAGATCCTCGTGTTCATGGCGATCCTGATCGTCGCGCTCGCCTACGTCTGGCGAAAGAGGGCGATCGGATGGGAGTAAAGGAACCGGATGGGCCTCGAGGCTACACACGTCGATGTTGGCAGAGCGCGGTCAACTGGGCGCGCAAGTTCTCGCTGTTCAACTATCCGTTCGTGACCGCGTGCTGCGGCATGGAGTTCATGTCGACCGCCGCGCCGAAGTACGACATCGCGCGCTTCGGCGCCGAGTTCCCGCGCTTCTCGCCGCGCCAGACGCGATCTGCTGATCATCGTCGGCACGATCACCGAGAAGCAGGGCCCGGCGCTCCGCGCATCTACGACCAGATGTGCGAGCCCAAGTGGGTCATCGCGTTCGGCGTCTGCGCGTCGACCGGCGGCTTCTACCAGAACTACTCGACGATGCCGGGCGCGGATCAGGTCATCCCCGTCGACGTCTACATCCCCGGCTGCCCGCCGCGTCCCGAGCAGGTGCTCGACGGCCTGATCCTGCTGATGGATCGCATCCAGAAGGGCGAGGGTCACAGCCAGGTCACCATCCGCGCCGAAGCGCCGCCAAGAAGGGCTACGAGCTGCCGCTCGCCGCAGATTCGCCCGCTGGCCGCGCACGCCGAGCACAAATAGGAAGCCGCGCCATGGCGCAGATCGTCCTCGACGCCCTGCTCGGCCACTTCAAGAGCGGCGAGATCGTCGAGACCGGCTCGCAGCACGGCGACGAGTGGGCGCGCGTTCGCCGCGACGCCTGGCTCGCGGTCGCGACGTTGCTGCGCGACGACCCGGCGACCGCGATGAACATGATGAGCGACCTCACCGCCGTCGACCGCTTCGGCCACGAGCCGCGCTTCGACGTGGTGATGCACCTCTACTCGGTCGACAAGAAGCACCGCGTGCGCCTCTACGGCGGCGTGCCCGAGGAGGATCCGCGCATCGAGTCGGTGGTCTCGCTGTGGCCGGCGTTCAACTGGCTCGAGCGCGAGACGTTCGACATGTACGGCATCCGGTTCGAGGGCCACCCCGATCTGCGCCGCATCTACATGTACGAGGAGTTCGTCGGGTACCCGCTGCGCAAGGACTACCCGAAGGAGAAGCGCCAGCCGCTCGTGCGGCGGCAGATGGGCAAGGCCGACTGAGCGCCGAGCCTCGAGCTCACGAGCCGACTCACGAATCCGACTCAATAGACGACGACAGGAATGGATCGGACCTAATGGATCAAAGCATCGCGCCCTCCTCTCGACGGGTCGTGCTCGGCGTCAGCGAGCCGACCGACGACGCGCTCGACGCGCCGGATCTGCCGACCGAGCTGATGCCGCTGAACATGGGCCCGTCGCACCCCGCGATGCACGGCACCGTGCGCATCGTGCTCGACGTCGACGGCGAGAAGATCGTCACGGCCGACGTCCAGCCCGGCTACCTGCACCGCTGCTTCGAGAAGGAGTCGGAGACGCGACCTACACGCAGGTGTTCCCGTACACCGACCGCCTCAACTACGTGTCGCCGATGATCAACAACGTCGGCTACGCGATGGCGGTCGAGAAGCTGCTGGGCATCGACAAGCAGATCCCCGAGCGCGCGCGAGTACATCCGCGTGATCGTCAGCGAGATGTCGCGCATCACCGACCACCTGACCTGCCTCGGCGCGTCGCGATGGAGCTCGGCGCGTTCACCGCGTTCCTCTACATGCTGAAGGCGCGCGAGTGGCTCTACGAGCTGCTCGAGGAGGTCTCGGGCGCGCGCCTCACGCACAGCTACGTGCGCATCGGCGGCGTCTGCGAGGATCTGCACGGAGGACTTCGTGCCGCGAGCTCACCGACATCCTCGAGCAGCATCGCGCGTCGTGCTCGAGGACGTCGAGCAGCTGCTCGACAACAACAAGATCTTCCGCGACCGCATGGACGGCATCGGCGCATCATCAGCAGAGAAGACGCGATCGCCTGGGGCCTGATCGGCCCGATCGGCGCGCTCGGCCGGCGTCGACTACGACGTGCGCAAGGACCATCCGTACTTGGTCTACGACCGCTTCGACTTCGACGTGCCGATCGGCTCGGTCGGCGACTGCTTCGACCGCTACCTGTCCGCGTCGAGGAGATCAAGCAGTCGATGCGCATCCTCGAGCAGGCGTGGAGCAGATGCCCGACGGCCCGGTGGTCGTCGACGATCCGCGCATCACGCTGCCGCCGAAGAGCGACACGTACAACACGATCGAGTCGATGATCCGCCACTTCAAGCACATCATGGACGGCATCCACGTGCCGCCCGGCGAGGTCTACTCGTTCATCGAGGGCGGCAACGGCGAGCTCGGGTTCTACGTCGTCGCCGACGGCACCGGCCGCCCCTACAATGCCGCGTACGCCCGCCCTGCCTGCCGTTCGTGCAGCTCTCGACTGCAAGCTTCTGATCCTGGCCTGTTCCTGGCCGACGTCGTCCCGATCTTCGGCATGATCAACATGATCGGCGGAGAGTGCGACGCTAATGGCTGAAACTCCGATCTCGAAACCGTCGTTTCCCGAATGAGCGCCTCGGCGGCCGGCCCCGGCAGCGCCGTGCCGGTCGCGGTGACGCCCAAGACCGGCTCCGGCCCGACGCCCGCGGTGATCGAGACCGTCAGCGTCACCATCGACGGCAAGCCGTCACCGTTCCCCAAGGGCACCAACGTGCTCGAGGCCGCGCAACCAGGCTCGGCGCCGACATCGCCGCGTTCTGCTACCACGCCGGGCTGTCGATCGTCGCGCAGTGTGCCGGCAGTGCCTGGTCGCGTCGAGAAGTCAACCCGAAGCTGCTGCCGACGCTGCTACAGCCGGTCGCCGACGAGATGGTGGTGCCACACGCGTCGACGCGCATGCTCGACGCTGCGCGCGGCAGCTGCTCGAGTTCACGCTGCTCAACCACCCGATCGACTGCCCGATCTGCGACAAGGCGGGCGAGTGCACGCTGCAGAAGCAGTACTTCGATCACGAAACGCGAAGTTCGCGCGCAACGACGGCACAAGGTCCACAAGGACAAGGTCGTCGACCTCGGCCCGCACATCGTGCTCGATCAGGAGCGCTGCATCCTGTGCACGCGCTGCATCCGCGTCTGCGACGAGGTCGCGAGTCAGCACCAGCTCGAGATGGCGAACCGCGGTGACCACGAGGTGCTGACCACGGCGCCGGGCGAGCAGCTCGACAACCCGTACTCGCTCAACACCGTCGACGTCTGCCCGGTCGGCGCGCTGACGTCGAAGGACTTCCGCTTCACGATGCGCGCGTGGGAGCTCGACGTCGACGCCGTCGCGTGTGCAACGGCTGCGCGACCGGCTGCAACATCGAGATCCACCACGGCGCGCGGGCGCGTCTAGCGCCTCGTGCCGCGGCATCAACGCCGACGGTCAACAAGTACTGGATGTGCGACGAGGGGCGCTTCACGTACAAGGCGCTGCGCGACGAGCGGCTGGCCGCCCCGCGCGTCGGCGACAGCCCGCCGACTGGGACCGCGCGCTGCGAGGCGGCGGGCAAGAAGCTGCGCGCGGCGCTCGACGCCGACGCCAGCAAGGTCGGCGTGGTGTTCTCGGCGCAGACCACCAACGAGGACAACTTCCGCTCGAGCGCGCTGGCGTTCGAGCACCTGCACGTCGGCAAGGCGTACCTGGCCGGCCGCGACCAGGGCTGGCACGACGACATCCTGGTCGCGCCGACATGAACCCGAACACCGCCGGCGCGATCGCGATCGGCGCGCGGCCGCCTCAAGAACCTCATGGACCTGGCGAATGACCTGCGCTCGGGCGCGGTCACGGCGCTGCTGGTGCTCGGCTCCGACGGCGTGCTCGTCGGCGAGAGCGCGGCGGCGGCGATGCCGGTCGACCGGCTGAGCGCGCTGGTGGTCATCGGCACGCACACCGATCTGCTGGTCGATGCGCGCGCACGTGGCGCTGCCGCTGGCGGCGTGGGCCGAGACCGACGGCACGTTCACCAACCGCCTGGGCATGATGCAGCGGATGCGCGCGGCGCTGCCGCCCGCCGGGCGACGCGCTGCCGGGCTGGGAGATCGTCACGCACCTCGCGCGCCGGCTGGGCGTCACGCTGGACTTCTCGACGCCGAAGTCGGTCTTCACCGAGGCCAAGCAGAAGCTGGCGTTCATGAAGGACGCCGACTGGGGCCGCGCGATGCTGCCGGTGCAGCTGCGCTTCGCCGGGATCGAGAGGCTAGGTCGACTCAATGGAATACGGAACCACGCTGTTCACCGCGGTCGTCGCGACGATCAAGATCCTGTTCATGGTGTTGCTGTTCGTGATGCCGCTCGCGTCGATCCTGACCTGGGTCGAGCGGCGGCAGTCGCGCGATGATGCAGGACCGCCTCGGTCCCGAACCGCGCCAACATCGGCCCGATCAAGCCTGGGGCATCCTCCACTTCCTGGCCGACGCGCTGAAGTTCATGGTCAAGGAAGACTTCATCCCGCCGAAGGTGCACAAGTTCCTGTTCATGCTGGCGCCGATCATGGCGCTGGCGCCGGTGCTGATCGTCAGTTCGCGATCATCCCGTTCGGCACGCCGATCTGCTGGGAGCACCCGCTCGAGCCCCGCTGCCCGCCGACGGCGTGTGCGCGCAGCCGATCTCGCTGCAGATCGCGCGCCTCGACTCCGGCCTGATCTTCTACTTCGCGATCTCGTCGCTGGCGTCTACGGCGGCACGCTCGCCGGCTGGGCCTCGCTACAACAAGTGGGCGATGATCGGCGGCCTGCGCGCCAGTCGCAGATGATGTCGTACGAGGTCGACGATGGGCATGGCGGTGCTCGGGTCGTTCCTGGTGTACGGCACGCTCGAGCCGGGCGCGATCGTCGCTCAGCAGCAGCACATCTTCGACATCAGCGACATCAGCCACAGCTGGGGGATCTTCTCGCAGCCGGTCGGCTTCATCCTGTTCTTGACCGCGGCGATCGCCGAGACCAAGCGCACGCCGTTCGACATCCCCGAGGGTGAGCCCGAGATCATCGGCTACTTCGTCGAGTACTCCGGCCTGCGCTTCGGCATGTTCTTCCTCGGCGAGTTCCTCGAGATCGTCTTCTCCAGCGCCATCATGATCACGCTGTTCTTCGGCGGCTGGAAGATCCCGTTCCTGACGGAGGCTCTGCAGCAGCTGTTCGCCGATCACCCCGACCACTGGTACACGTCGAGCGTCATCTTCGCGCTGCTGACGTTCTCGATCTGGGCGGTCAAGGTCTTCATCTTCTGCGGATTCCAGCTGCTGATCCGCTGGTCGCTGCCGCGCTTCCGCTCGGATCAGCTGATGAGGCTCGGCTGGCAGCGCCTGCTGCCGGTCTCGATCGGCAACGTCGTGGTGACGGCGCTGATCGTCCTGTGGGCTCTCAAGCCGTAGTCTTCGCGCGAGGGAACATCACATGGCCATCGGAGTCAAAGTCGTCAACCGCCCCGGAAGCCTCAGCCAGCAGATGTACCTGCCGGCGATCGCCGAAGGGCTGGGCGTCACCTTCCGCCACTTCGTGAAGAACTTCTTCGGAAACATCACCGGCAACCGCAAGAAGACCGACATCGCCACCCTCCAGTATCCCGAGGAGAAGAAGAAGTATCCCGCGCGGCACCGCGGCCTGCACCGCCTGATGTTGCGCGACGACGGCCAGACCCGCTGCGTGGCCTGCATGATGTGCCCGACGGTCTGCCCCGCTCACTGCATCACCATCGTCGCGGAAGAGGCGCCCGACGGGCGCATCGAGAAGCGGCCGAAGATCTTCGAGATTGACGAGCTTCGCTGCGTGGTCTGCGGCCTGTGCGCCGAGGCTTGCCCGTGCGACGCGATCCGCATGGACACGCTCGACCACGCCAAGCCGACCACCCGGCGCGTCGACGCGATCCTCGACAAAGAAGAGCTGCTGTCGCGCGGGATCGCGTCGAGCGCGACGCAGGGCGGAGCGGGAGCCTTCTGGCGCGAAAAGGTCAAGGGCGAAGCGCAGACGCCGGCCGGCGCAGAAGTTTCGCCCGCCGGTTCGCCCACGGGCCCGACTCCTCTCGCATAAGAGACTTGATCTCACGCTCGACGTTTGATCGACGAGCGTCGTTTGGTTTTGGTCGACGAAACGCTCTTGACCGTCGAGAGGCCTCTGCCATGCTGGTGATGAGCCTTCTGCGAGGTGCGATACGGAGAGCAATTCTTTTCCCTACAAGATCGAAATAGGGAGCCGCCCCTGACCGATGGATGTGCACGCCCGCGAGTCGGGAAGCCCGATGCGGTCATACTTGTGGTTCCCCCCTTACGAATGTAGGGGCAGAAGAACTCTCTCCGACCGGCCATCGCGGAAGGCTCAAATTTTTTCTCGCAGCGATTGACCGTGTGGGGCGCAGGCGGGTCCCCCGCCGGAGCCCCATCGCGGGAGGGCTCGCCCTTGAGCCAGCGCCGCTACGGACTTAGAGTTTCGCCGGTAGTCCGAGAAGCTGAGACCTCCTCGGACGTTTGATCTCTAAGGGATCCGGGCGATCGCGTGAGTGCTGCCGGGCTTGCCCCGGCGGCACTCTTCGCGGGGGATTTAAAGGACCGACGCCGTCGGCAACCTCTTCCGCACGCAGTCCCGCACCGACCGCAAGCCTAGCGCGGAGGGCCTCGACCCATGGTTTCGTTCGAGCTCGTCGACAACCAGAGTCTTCCGCAGCGTCCCTGCTTCAGCGTGGGTTCAATCCTGGTGGGACCCTACGATTCCGCTGCGACGTGGGACCGGCACTGGGGCGACACCTTCGGCAGCGGCGACTGCCTTCCGGAAGCGACTTCCAGTTTCCGCCCGCCACGCACACCGAGATCGACGACGGGGGCACGGGATCCATCCGACAGCGCGCGCCGCGACTTCGAACGCCCGCACGAGCGACTGAAGCGAACGCTCTAGAGCGCAGCGCTGGCCCGGTCGAGAATCTCCTTGGCGCTTCGCCACAGGCGAAACCCACCCTTGAAGGCGTTGGCGTTGTCGCCGAGGCGAACCCCTCTCGGCAACTCCGTGAGCCTCACGGCGTTGCCGCCGCCGATGACCACGTCGTCCGGCTCCAGGGCCGCGCGCAAGGTCTCGATGACCGCGCGGACCTGCTTGCGCCATTTGCGAACGCCCAGGCGCTTGAAGCCCTTCAGGCCGACGTAGTCTTCATAGGTGCGCCCCTTCTTGTACGGCAGGTGGGCCAGCTCCATCGGCTGCACGTCGCCGTTGACGACCATCGCCGAGCCGAGCCCGGTTCCGAGACCAAGAAAGAGCATGCGTCCGCCGCGATAGCTGCCGAGCGCCTGCATCGCGGCGTCATTCTGGATCTTCATCGGGTGCGCGAACGCCTGGGCGAAATCGTAGCCCACCCACCCATGGCCGAGATTCTTGGGCTCGGCGGCGATGCGCCCGTGCAGCACCAGGCCGGGATAGCCCATCGAGATCACGTCGTACGGCCAATCGGTCGTGAGGCGTTTGACTCCCTTGACCATCCTCGCCGGCGTCATCGACTTTCCCGAATCGAATCGGCGCGACGCGCGCTTGCCCGACAGCAGCAGCTTGACGTGAGTACCACCGATGTCGATGACCAGCACTCTCATGGCGGCTGAGGCAGCCTAGCACGCAGTGCTCGGCACCGGCGCCTTCGGCTACGTTGTTCATCGTAAGGTTCATGTCGCGGCCCGAAGAAATCGATCAGAAGAAATGAAGGACCCGCGCTCCTCGCGACAACACGGGCGAGATGGTCGCGTCGCTACTGGTCACGCTCCTCGTCGCCACCGCTGATCCTCCGATCGCCCCGCCTGCGGCGCCAATCACGCCCCCGGTCGCGCCGAGCGACACCAACGTCGCCTATCCCGCGGGAGGAACCGGCGATTCCGTCGTGCTCCTCGAGCTCGTCGTCGCGAACGACGGCATCGTCGCCGACGCAAAGGTGCTCGAGGGCGTGGAGCCTTTCGCGGAACAGGCGCGACGCGCGGTGCTGAGCTGGCAATTCGTCCCGGCGACGCGGGGAGACACGCCGGTCGCCGCTCGGATTCGCGCGCGGGTCGAGTTCCATCAGGAATTGGCGGCGCGACCGCCGGCGCCCGCCGCGCCGCCCCCGCCACAACCGGCGACTCCCGCCGCGCGCGCCGAGGTGACCGAGGCGCCCCTCGACGTGACCGTGCGCGGCCAGCGCCGCGAGATCGGTCAGACGACGCTGTCCGCAGCGGACGTCCGCGAGATGCCGGGCGCGTTCGGCGATCCCTTCCGCGCGATCGAAGCGCTACCCGCGGTCACGCCGATCATCAGCGGGCTGCCCTACTTCTCGATCCGCGGCGCACCACCCAACGATAACGGCTACTACCTGGACGGCATCCGCGTTCCATTCCTGTTCCACGTCGGCATCGGCGAGGCCGTGGTTCATCCGGCGCTGATCGATCGCGTGGATTTCTTCCCGAGCGCCGCCCCGGCCGCCTACGGAGAAGCCGCGGGAGCGATCATCGCCGGGCAGACCCGCGCGCCGGCCACGAAGACGCACGGCGAGGCGAACCTCCGGCTCTTCGACGCGGGCGCGCTGGCCGAGACGACCTTCGGCGGCGGGCGCGGCAGCGTCCTGCTCGCGGGGCGATACGGATATCCCGGGCCGGTCCTGAGCGCGCTCACCGACACCGTGAGGCTCGGCTACTGGGACTACCAGGCGCGGGTCACGTGGCGTCTCGACGATCGCGATACGCTGGGCCTCTTCGCCTTTGGCAGTCACGATTTCTTGGGGACCGCGCTGGTGCGCAACGGCGTGCCCGGACCGATCGTCGAGCAGCTCGCCTCCGACTTTCACCGGATCGACCTGCGCTACGACCACGCGCTGGGCGGCGGCACGCTGCGGATCGCGACGACGCTCGGTCACGACACGCAGGGCGGCGCCGGTCTCAACGAGAGCGCCGTGCCCTCGACCGTCTTCGATCTGTCGGTGGCGAGCCGGATCGAGCTCGACGACAAGCTGTCGCCGTCGCTCCGCGTCCGGGCCGGCGTGGCGGGGCACTACGACCGGTACAGTCTGGACCAGCCGCTCCCCGACGCCTCGCAGGCGCCGGTGATCAACTCCGCCGATCCGCCGCCGACCAACGTCGAGGCAACCGCCTACGCCGATCTGGTCTGGCGGGTGAGCCCGCGCGTCGAGCTCGTCGCGGGCGTGCGCGGCGCGCTCTTCGCATCGTGGCGCGACAGCGACTCCGCGGGCATCCACGAGCGCACCAGGGTGCCCGCCGTCGATCCGCGGGTGTCCGCGCGCGTGACGATCACGCCGTCGGTTGCATGGCTCGCGGCCGCGGGCATCGCTCATCAATATCCGGCGCTGCGCCTGGGCGCGGTGCCCGGTCTGTTCTTGACGGTGCCGGGCTTCCCGCTCGGGGACCCGCAGCTGCAGCGCGCGTTGCAGGTGAGCCAGGGAATCGAGGTCGCGCTGCCCGCCGACATCATCCTGACGGCGAACGCCTTCCTCTCGGTCTGGTCGGGCCTCACCGATGTGAGCTCGCTCTGCATCCAGATCATGCCCCCGACGACCCCGCCCCCGACCGGAATGGGCAACCCGCAACCGCCGCCCTACACCTGCCCCGGCCAGCAACCGGTGCACGGCTACGCGTACGGCGGCGAGCTGCTCGTGCGGCGGCCGCTCTCGAAGCGCCTGGCGGGATGGCTCTCGTACACGCTCTCGCGTTCGATTCGCCAGCAGCACTTCATCACGCTCGACGGGAACGATGCGCTGGCTACGGTCAGGAGCGACTACGACCGCACCCACGTGCTCAACGCGGTCGTCGCCTACGATCTCGGCCGGCACTGGCGGATGGGCAGCCGCGTGGTGTTCTACAGCGGAGCGCCCTACTCCGATCTCGCGGGTAACGTTCCGGTGCCGCCGTACAACGGACACCGCGGCCCGCCATTCTTCCGCCTGGACGTGCGGATCGAGAAGCGGTGGCCGCTCGGCAAGGATCGCTCGATTGCGTTGATCATCGAAGGCCAGAACGTCACGCTGAGCCGCGAGGCGACGCCGCTGGGACTGGACTGCATGGGAGACATGACGCCCCAGGGCGGAACCAACCAGTGCACCGAGGGACGCATCGGCCCGCTCACCATCCCGAGCATCGGGGTCGAAGCCATCTTCTGATCTTTTGCGAATCCTCATGAAGGGATCGGCCGTGCTGGGACAAGATGATTGGGAAGCGACCGCATGACATGGAGCAAGGCGCCAGCGCTCGTCGCTCTGACGGGGCTTGTCATCACCGCACGGGCCCGACCCGCGGCCGCGCACGCGGCCCCGGCGTGCGCGCCGGCGCCGGTCGTGACCGATGCGACCGTGCGCCGCCGGTGGCCCGACCTGCCGGTGCAGATCCGGCAGACGTTCGAGCACCGCGATGACATCGACGCCTGCGCGCGCATCGACATCGCGATCACCGGCGTGGCGGTGATCGTCAAGGTGACGCTGCCGGACGGACGGACCGCGGCGCGATCCGTCTTGCGGCGCGAGGACCTGCTCCCGGCGCTCGAGGCTCTGCTGCTACTACCGGAGAGCGGCAGCGATGCCGTCGCCGCGCCGCCGGCAGCGACCACCGCCGCGGGACCGGCGGCGAAGCCGGTGCGCGTCGAGCGCCCCGAGCGGATCGCGGCGACGGTCACCATCATTGCCCAGCAACCACCAGCGCCGTCGACCGACGGCGGGACCGGAACGCACCTGCGCATCGAGCTCGGGCTCGGCGTCGAGGCGCGCGCGGGTGACGGGCAGGTGGGGGCCGGCTTCGGCGTCGCGTCCTTTCTCGAGCTCGCACACTGGCTCCTCGGGTTTCAGGCCCGCATCGATGGCTATCGCCTGCTCGCCGGTGACACCTCGACGTCGGGCGGCTCGGGCTCGATGGCACTGGAGCTGGACGCGCTGGCTGGCCGCCGGTTCGAGCTGGGAACGACCGCGCTCGACCTGGTCGCGGGCCCGGCACTGGCGATGCACGGCAACGTCTCCATGACGGCGCCGGCCGGGTCCGCGACCACGCCGATGGCGCCGCCCCGAGAGGAACAGGGCCTTCCGCGGCTGGTCGTGAGCTCGCGGCTGACCTTCCGCGCGCGCGCCGCACTTCGCACGTTCGTCCAGCTGGACGCGGAGCTCGGGCGGCGGCGCTCCTCGTCCGATTCGCCACCAGGGGAGGCCGACCTGCCCGCCTGGACCGCCGGCCTGGCGATCGGCGCAACGGTGGGCACGCGATGACGATCCGCTCAAAGCACGGACGCGTCGAGGCCGGCGCGGCCCAGGCGGCGCCGGATCCCGAGATCATGCACCGCCTCGCCACCGGCGACAGCAGCGCGCTCGGCGAGCTCTACGATCGCCACTCGCAGTCGATCCGACGTTTTCTCGCGCAGGTCACGGCAAACGCCGAGGATGTCGACGATCTCACACACGCCGCGTTTCTCGCGGCGGCCGAGATCGCCGGGCGGTACGACGGCCGGCCGTCGTGTCGCCCCTGGCTGATCGGTATCGCGGCTCAGATGCTGCGCCGCCGCAAGCGGATGTTCGGCCGCTTCCGCGTCTTCCTGTCGTCGCTCGGCGGCGCGCAGCCTGCCAGCACCGATCCCGCGCGCGGGTTCCAGGAGCGAACCGACGTCGGGCGGGCGCTTCTCGCGCTCAGCGAGGCCAAGCGCGTCACGTTCCTGATGGCCGAGGTCGAGGGACTGACCTGCCCCGAGATCGCCGCAGCGCTACAGATCCCCCTCGGTACTGTGTGGACGCGCCTGCACGCGGCTCGCCGGGAGCTGCGGCAGGCGCTGGAGTCGAGCGAACGATGACGCCGGCCAAGACGGAGACGACCTGCCCCCGCTCGTTCCAGGTCGAGGCGTTGCGCGACGGACGGCTCGGCGGGGCCGAGCGCAAGAGCTTCGAGCGCCACCTCGCGGCCTGCGCCGTCTGCGCGCGGGAGGCCGAAGCGCTGGAGGAGCTGGCGTCGGCGGCGCGCGCGGCTCATGAGGACGGTCGCAGCGACGACGAGCTCCGTGTCTGGCGCGAGCGCACGCGCTTGCTCGCCGCGTTCGACCAGACGCTGGTCTCGGCGGGGCGCGGGGCAGGGATCTCGGCGCGGTCGCCGCGCAGGTGGTTGGTGCCGGCCACCGTCGCCGTGCTGGCGGCTGCGCTGGTCGTGCTCTGGCGCGGGCGGCCCGCGATCGAACCGGCGCAGGCAGCGCGTGCGAGCATCCAGGCCGACGCCGCCGCGACGTGGTCGCGACGCCGCGGAGGCGGCGGCCGCGAGGAGATCACGCTGCGCCGGGGAGTGCTCCGGATCCATGTCGACCACGCGGCCGTGGAGCGAGGCGAACCGCCGCTGCTGGTTCTGCTCCCCGACGGCGAGCTCGAGGACGTCGGCACCACGTTCACCGTGAGCGCGGACGACGCACGCACGACGCGCGTCGCGGTCGAGGACGGCCGGGTCGTTCTGCGCCTGCGCGGCCGGCCCACCGTCGACATCGGCGCCGGCGACGTCTGGTCGCCCGAACCGCCGATCGCGCCGCCGGCTCCGGCCATGACCGAGAGCGTGCCCGACGAGCGCCGGCCTGCGCCGGCGCGGCCCGCGCGTCCGCCGCGGACGCGCACGTGGTCTCCGGCGGAGACGCCCGATCCGCTGGTCGAATTTCGAGCCGCGTCGGCGGCGCTGCGCGCCGGTGACAACCGGCGGGCGGCGAGCGCCTTCGCACGCTTCGTCGAAGAGCACGCGCGCGATCCAATGGCGGAAGACGCCGCCTATCTGCGCCTCATCGCGCTTCAGAGAATGGGAGCCGGCGCGGAGACCAAGCGCGCGGCTGAAGAATATCTCCGGCGGTTTCCGACCGGATTTCGTCGCGCAGAGGTCGAGCGACTGACCGGCCATCCGGAGGACTTGCCGTGACGACGATCGATCTCGTGCAACGGATCTTGCTTCGCTTCGGAACCTCCTGGGTGCTCTGGGCGCTGGGGGCGCTCTCGGTCGCCAGCGTCGCGATCATCGTCGAGCGCTGGCTGTTTCTACGGTCGCGCGACTGCGACCCGCGCGCGCTGGCCGGCCGCCTGCAGGCGCACCTCGCGCGCCGCGACTTCGCCGGCGCCGCCGACGCGATCGACCCGGCGAGCTCCGTCGCCGCCGCGGTCGCCGCCGCGGGCTTGAAGCTCGCCGAGCTCGGGCCGATCGCGGCCGAGAAATCGATGCAGAGCGCGGTGGCGCTCGAGCGCGGGCGCATGGAGCGGTGGCTCGCGTACCTCGGGACGGTGGGCAACAACGCCCCCTTCGTCGGCCTGTTCGGAACGGTGATCGGCATCATCGGCGCGTTCGAGGAGCTCGGGCACGGAACGGCGCAGGTGGCTGGCGGAGCGACCGCCCAGCTGGCCTCTCAGGCGGTGATGACGAGCATCGCCGAGGCGCTGGTCGCCACCGCGGTCGGGATCTTCGTGGCGCTCCCGGCCGTCGCCGCCTTCAACTACTTCCATCGCCGCATCGCCTCGCTGCTCCTGGCCACCGACGCGGTCGCGAATCTGGTGATCGCGTACATCGCGGATGATCGGCGCAGCGGCGCGGAGGCCCGCGACCCATGACGTCGGCCCCCGACAACGGGATCATCGCCGGCATCAACATCACGCCGCTGGTGGACGTCTCGCTGGTGCTGCTCATCATCTTCATCGTGACCGCGAAGCTGGTGGTGGCCCCCGCGGTCCCGCTGGACTTGCCGCGGGCGACCCGGACCCAGGAGATGCAGGTCGTCTTTTCCGTCGCCGTGCCGGTGGCGGGCCCCGTCGTCGCCAACGGGACGGCGCTGGCCGACGAGTCGCAGCTGACCGGATCGGCCCGGGACGCGCTCCGAGGCCAGCCCGATCTCCGGGTCGTCATTCACGCCGACGGCGGCGTTCCCCACCGTCGCGTGATTCACGTGATCGACCTCCTCGAGCGCGCGGGGGTCACGCGCATCGCCTTCGCGGCGCTGCCGACCGCCGAGAGCGGCAACTGACACTCGGACAGCGAAGGGTGGGACCGAACGATCCAGCCACGCAGGACGTCGCAACCATCGTGCTCGGCGCGGGTGCGCGCGAACGCCGCGGGCGGATGGCGGCTGCGTTGGTTGCGGCGCTGGCGGCACATGCGGTCCTGTTGCTCGCGGTGCGCGGCACCGAAGGTAGCCACGCGACGAAGCCGCCGCTGCAGATGGAGGCGCGCGTCTACGAGCTCGACGTCGCGGCGCCGGCCCCGCCGCCGATGGTACCGCCGCCACCGGAACGCGCGGTCGTCGAACGGCACGCGCGGGCGACCGAGATCCGTGATCGGGCGGCAACGCCGGCACGCACACCCTCGGTCGGTCGAGCCGCATCAGTGGTCGCAGCAGAGCCCGACCCCGGCGTTCCGCTCGATCTCACCGGCGACGCCATCGTGACCGGTCAAGCAACGGCCTACGCGGGAGGAGTCACGGCGGCGGCGGGGATCAGCGCGGCTCCCGGTCGAGCCGGCCCGGCCACGACCGTCGCAGGCGACGCGGTCGTGGCGACCGCAATCGATCGCGCGAGCCCCGTGTCGCTGGAGAGCGAAAAGTGGTCCTGCCCGTGGCCGCCGGAAGCCGACAGCGAGCAGATCGACGAACAGACGGTGATCCTGCGCGTCGTCGTCGACGCGAGCGGGGCCGCCGAAAAGGCGACGGTGCTCGCGGATCCGGGACATGGGTTCGGCCCCGCGGCGGTGGCGTGCGCGTTGCGGACCCGCTTCGTACCCGCGCGCGGACGCGGCGGAGAGGCGGTCAGATCGAGGTCGCCGCCGATCCGGGTGCGGTTCACGCGGTGAGATCCGGAGCGGCTCAGTACGCGAAGCGGCGGACGCTCACGTTCATCACCAGTCCCAGCGCGACCATGATCGTGAGGACGCTCGAGCCGCCGTAGCTGATCAGCGGCAGCGTGACGCCGACGACCGGCAGGATGCCGCTGACCATGCCGATGTTGATCGCGACGTGCCAGAACAGCATCGCCGCGACGCCGACGCAGACTGTTGCGCCGAACCGATCGCGCGCCTCGCTCGCGATCTTGATGATCCACAAGATCAAGACCAGGTACCCGAGCAGGATCGCCAACCCTCCCAGGAACCCCCACTCCTCGGCCCAGACGGCGAAGGGGAAGTCGGTCCAGAGCGCGGGGAAGCGCCTCAACCGCACCTGCGTGCCGTGCAAGTATCCCTTGCCGATGATGCGTCCCGAGCCGATTGCGTTCAGCGCTTGCCTGGTCTGGTACGCGCCCTCGGAGTTGAGGTCGAAGAACGACTCGAAGCGCTTGCGCTGATACTCGCGCAACAAGTGCTGGTAGATCGGGAAGGCGGCGATTGCGGCCAGGCCCATGATCGCCGCCAGTGTCTTCAGCTTGAGACGCGCGGTCAGCATGATGGTGATGAAGACCACCATGATGAGGAAGGCCGTGCCGAAATCAGGCTGCTTCGCGACCAGCAACGCCGGCACCGCGACGATCAGGACCGGGATCGCGAGGTGGCGAAACGAGCGCCCCTCCAGCGCCGGTGAATCGTTCAAGTACTTGCCGAGCGCGACGATGGTCAGCACCTGCATCATCTCCGACGGCTGCAGGTGCACCGGCCCGAGGTCGAACCAGCGGCGCCCGCCGCCGACCATCTTGCCGAAGGCGAGGATGCCGACCAGCAGCGCCACTCCGACGCCGTAGAACACGTAGCCGTAGCGGCTGATGGTGCGGTAGTCGAGGCTGGCGACGGCCAGGAACGCGAGGCTCCCCAGCGCGAACCAGGAGATCTGCTGCGTGAAGCAGCTGGAGTTGCGGTCGTGCACCGCGCTCCACAGGTTCATCAGGCCCAGCGACGCGACCGCCGCCGCCGCCGCCGTCAGGGTCCAGTCGAAGCGGAAGCGCAGCTTGCGCCAAGAGACCACTCGCGACGCCATCACTATTGCGCCTCCTGTTTGGGCGCCGCCGGCTCGGCGCTGGTCCCATCTCCCGGTCCGTTCGCCTCGGCCGCCGCCGCGTGCGCGGGCGCGATCCAGCGTGCGCGGCTCGAGCCGTCACCGCTGTCGCCGCCCTTGGCCGCCGTCGTTTCGTCGTCACGCCACAGGTGCCGCCGCGGCAACCCGATGTGCGGCGCGTTCCTCTGGTCGGGCGCCACGGTCTCGAAGTAGTTGTGCACGATCTCCATCGCCGCCGGCGCCGCGACCTCGCCGCCGTGGCCGCCGTGCTCAATCAGGACCGCGAACGCGATCTTGGGATTGCCCGCGGGCGCGAATCCGACGAACCAGGCGTGGTCGTTCTGATCGTAGGCCGACAGCTCGCCGTGGTGGCCCTGGCGCCGCACCTGCGCGGTGCCGGTCTTGCCCGCGACCTCGACGCCGTCCTTGATCCGCGCGCGGAACGCCGTTCCTTTCACCTCGTTGACCACACCGACCAGCCCCTGCCGAACCAGCGTCAGGTTCTCCGGCGACACCGACAGCTCGCGGCGCACGCGCGGCGCGAACTCTTCCAGCACCTTTTGATCCGGCGACTCGATGCGCTCGACGACCTGGGGCAGCCACAGCTTGCCGCCGTTGGCGATCGCCGCGTACATCGTCACCATCTGCAGCAACGTCACGCGCGTCGAGCCCTGCCCGATCACCGCGTTCAGCGACTGCCCCATCTGAAAGCCCTCGGCCTTGGGGTTCAGCTTCTTCTGCTCGCGGTACCAGGCCTCGGTCGGGATGAAGCCGCCCTCCTCGCCGTTCAACCCCAGCCCGGTCGGCGCGCCCAGCCCCATGTCGGCGCCATACTTCGCGAGCCGGTCCATCATGCCGGGGCGCGCGCCGATGTCGTAGAAGTAGACGTTGCAGCTCTGCACGATCGCCTCGTACAGGCTCACGGTCAGGTGGGTCTTGGTGCACTTGAAGCGCCGCCGCCCGAACTCGTACGACCCGCGGCATTTCACCCGGTCCTCGGGCGTAATCAACCGATCCTCCAGCGCCGCCAATGCCGACACCGCCTTGAACGTCGACCCGGGGAAGTACGTCTCGTTGAGCACCTTGTCGCGCAGCGGATGGAAACGGTCCGCCAGGAGCCGCTGCTGCGCCTCGGGCGACAGGTGGCCCGACATCTCGTTGGGGTCGAAACCCGGCTTCGACACCATCGCCAGCAGGCGCCCGGTCTCGACGTCCATCACCACCGCGGCCGCCGCGTTGTACGCGCGCAGAGATCGCTCGGCCATCCGCTGCACGTCGACGTCGATGGTCAGGAAGACGTTGTTGCCGGCGACCGCGGGCTGCCTGACCGGACCGTCGACGAGCTCGCGGATGTTGGGGCGCGGCAGGCCACGGCGGTCGACGACGATCTTGTCGAAGCCGTCGCGCCCTCGCAGGTAGCCCTCCCACTGCCGCTCGACGCCGGTGCGCCCGACCAGATCGCCGGCGTGGTAGCCCTCGTCCTTCTTCGCGCGCAGCTCCTCGGCCGAGATCTCGTTCATGTAGCCGAGCACGTGCGACGCCACGTCGCCGTACGGGTACTCGCGCCGCCCCACCGAGACGATCTTCACGCCGGGCACGTCGAGCCCGGTCTCGATCGCCGCCATCGCCTCGCGCGAGATGTCCTCGGCCAGCAGCACCGGTCGCTCGTTGCGCGCGGCCGGCGCGGTCCCGTCGGCGCGCTCGCCGCGGAGGCGCTCCCAGACCTCGACCGCCTGCTCGGCGCTCATGCCCAGCGCGCCGCGCAGCTTGGCGAAGCCATCGCTGGTCAGCTGCCGCGGCGACACATACAGATTGTATGAAGGCCGCACCGTCGCGAGCACGCGGTTCTTGCGGTCGCGGATCTGCCCGCGCACCGCCGGCAACGGATCCGTGCGGATGATGTTGTCGGACGTCAGGCGATAAAACGTGTCGCCTTCGATGACCTGCAAGTAGAACAGGCGCCCGGCGATCGCCAGGAACACGAGCATGACGAAGATCCCGAAGAAGCGCGCGCGGCGCCTTATCTCCGGTAGCTCGGCATCCTGCCCGGCTATCTGCATGCGGACCTACTCATGAACTGCTCTACGTTACCAGGTTCGATCGGCCACCGGCCAAATTGACGGCGCAGCGCGTGAAGCTGGACCGCTAGGTCATTTGATCCCGATGCCGTCTCCCAGCGACGAGCGCTGTCCGCGCGAGGACAGGCCGACGCGGGCGCGGTTCGAATCGATGCGGCCGTCGATCCGGCGCAGCAACCCCAGCACCGGCGGACCGCAAAATCCGGTGAGCAGCGCTTCGAGCGGCGCCTGGCGGAGCCCGCCGTAGCCGCCCTCGGGCGAGACCTGCGCGCGCACCAGCACCACCAGCAGCGCCGACAGCAAGCTCGCGACGAACGCTGTCGCCGCCGAGAGCACGATGCCGGTGACGGCGACGCGCACCGACAACGCGCGCGCGAACAGCACCATCAGCACGAACACGAAGCTGTGCACGCCCTGCGGCGCGCCCGACACCAGGTCGAGCAGATACCCGGTCGCGAACGACACCAGCGCGGCCGACGAGATCGACCACTTGGGCGACAGCCCGACGTGCAGCACCACCAGCAGCCCCAGGCTGGGCGCCGCCATGCGCACCGGCGCGAGCTCGAGGACGGTCGACTGCAGGATCAGCAGGAAGAACGCGACGGTGAGAGCGATGATGGAACGCATCAGCGATAAACCGATAGCCCACGCGAGGGCGGCGAAGCGCGACGCGAACCGGCGTCGGGGTCGGCCGACGGCGGCGGCGCCACGACCACCAGAACCTCGGACAGGCGCGCGAAGTCGACGTCGGGCGTGACCTCGACCTCCTGGTAGAGGCCCACCGTCCCCGTCATCACCTTGCTGATCACACCGACCGCCAGGTCGCGCGGGAACGCGGCGCCGAGCCCGCTGGTCACGACCTTGTCCCCCTCGCGCGCCGCCTCGCCGCGCACCAGGTACTCGATGCTGCAGCGGTAGCCGTTCTCGCCCGACTTGCCGCGCAGGATGCCGCGCCCACCGGTGCGCGGAATGACCACGTCGATCGCCGACCGCGGGTCGACCAGCAGCATGATGTCCGAGGTGCGCCCCGAGACGCGGTTGACGCGGCCGACGACACCCTCCGACGTCAGCACTGGCATGCCGCGGCGGACGACGCCCTCGCCCTGGTCGATCTCGATGCGCGCCACGCGAAAGTACGGCGAGGCGTCGATGGCGATCACGCGCGCCGCGAACGTCTCGGCCGGCGTCAGGTCCTTGAGCCCGAGCAGGCGTTGATAGCGCCCGCTCTCCGCCGCGAGCCGCCGCACCTCCAGCAGATCGGCGCGCAAGTGGGCGTTTTCACGCGCGAGCGCATCGTTCTCCGCGCGCACGTGCGTCAGCTCGACGTAGCGCCCCGCGAACCCGCCGATGCCGCGCGCGATCGACGACATCGCCGACTGCGCGGGCGAGACGATGCGCAGGATGCCCCGGTCGAGCGCCGACAGATCGCCGGGCGCGCGCGCGCTCATGCGCATCGCGATGATCGCCAGCAGCAGCATGGCGGCGACAAAAACTCCCTCGCGGACTCTGCGGCTCCCCGTCATGTCGAAAGAAACAACAACCCGCCCGCCGGAAACGGCGTCCCCGTGGCGAAACGGTGCTACTGCAGCGCGACTTCCCTGAGCAAGTTCAGCTCGTCGAGGGCCCGGCCGGTTCCGAGCACGACGGCGCACTCGGGCGAATCGGAGACCATCACCGGCAGGCCGGTCTCCTCGCGCAGCAGCACGTCCAGGTTGCGCAGCTGCGACCCGCCGCCCGTGAGCACGATGCCGCGGTCGACGATGTCGGCCGCCAGCTCGGGCGGAGTGCGCTCGAGCACCGAGCGCACCGCTTCCACGATTTGATTCACCGGCTCGGCCAGAGCCTCGCGCACTTCGTCACTGTTCATGATCAGGGTCTTGGGAACGCCAGCCACCAGGTCGCGCCCCTTGATCTCCATGGTCAGGACTTCGTCGACCGCATACGCGTTGCCAATCTGCTTCTTGACCAGCTCGGCCGTCCGCTCGCCGATGAGTAAATTGTACTTGCGCTTGATGTAGGCGACGATCGCCTCATCCATCTTGTCGCCGGCGACGCGGATCGACTTGGCGACGACGATGCCGGCCAGCGAAATGACCGCGACCTCGGTGGTGCCACCACCGATGTCGACGACCATGTTGCCCGACGGCTCGGTCACCGGGAGGCCGGCGCCGATCGCGGCGGCCATCGGCTCCTCGATCAGGTAAACCTCGCGCGCGCCCGCGGCCAGCGCCGAGTCGCGGACCGCGCGCTTTTCGACCTCGGTGATGCCCGAGGGCACGCCGATGATGATGCGCGGCTTGACCAGGGTACGGCGGTTGTGAACCTTGGTGATGAAGTAGCGCAGCATGGCCTCGGTGACCTCGAAGTCGGCGATGACGCCGTCCTTCATCGGGCGGACCGCGACGATGTTGCCCGGTGTGCGGCCGAGCATCTCTTTCGCTTCCTTCCCGACCGCGAGCACCTTTTTCGTGCCGTTGCCGGCCCGCTGGACCGCCACCACGGACGGCTCGTTCGACACGATTCCCTTGCCCCGGACGAACGTCAGCGTATTCGCCGTGCCGAGATCGATGGCGAGGTCATTGGAAAACAGGCCATAAACCCAGTCGAGAAGCATGGAGTGTGCTCGCTGAGGTGTTCCCAGGTGTTGCGCCCTGCCCCGCGCCCCTGGGCACACCCAAACGGATGAAGTTTCTTAGCATGAACAGAGTGCGACCGATAGGGGCCAACTCGAATGATTGTGGTAGATTCCGCGCGGTTTTCGTCCGGACGTGTCTTCGACCTCTCTTCGACCTCCTTCTCTGTTGCACCTGTTGATAACCGGCCGCCGCTTTCGGCTGCTTTCCCCTCTCACGAAAGGTTCCTCGCATGCTCGAGCAGATGCGTAAGTCATCGCAGTCGCTGCTCATCTATCTGTTGTTCAGCCTGCTGATCGTCGTCTTCATCATCAGCTTCGGACCCCAATCGCGGGGTACGACCTGTGATGCGGCCCTCGGCGGCAACGACCATTACGCGGCCAAGGTGGCGGGCGATGTCGTTTCGACCAACGATTTCCGTTACGGATTCCTCATCATGGGCGGCGCGCAGGCCCCGTCGCAGATCGCCAAGCAGCGGCGGATGAAGGAACTGGTGATGGACAAGCTGATCGAGCGCGAGCTCCTGGCGCAGGAGGCCGAGCGCCTCGGCTACGTCGTCACCGACGAGGAAGTCGAGGATCTGGTCGCCGATTCGAAGATGATCGGCCTCGGCGAGCCCCTGACGGTCGGCCGCGTCCAGAAGAACGGCAAGTTCAACTACGAAGCCTTCAAGAACTTCGTGCAGTTCGAGCTGAGCTTGAACCCCAAGACCTTCATCGAGGAGCAGAAGCGCGAGCTCCTGGCCTCGCGTGTGCGCAATCTGATGCGCGCGGGCGTGAAGGTGTCGCTCGACGAGGTCAAAGCCGACTTCGAACGCACCGGGCAGCAGGTCAACCTGGAATATCTGCGCTTCTCCAACCGGAAATACGAGCCGTCCGTGGTGGTGACTGACGCGGACCTCACCGCTTACGCCTCGAAGAACGAGGCCAAGCTCCGAGAGCTGTATGAGCAAAAGAAGTTCATGTACGAGAAGGTGCCCAAAGAGGTTCGGGTTCGCGAGATCCTGCTCAAGGGTGGCCCGACCGCGAACGACGCGGCCAAGGCGCAACGCAAGGCGGAGCAGCTAGCCACGAAGATCAAGGGCGAGAAGAATGCCACCAAGGCCGCCGCGGCGTTCGCGCAGGCCGCCAAGGAGTCGTCGGACGACGCCGCGAGCAAAGCCAAGGGCGGCGACCTCGGATGGAAGCGCAAGGGGACGCTCGGCCTCGAGTCGGCGGATGAAGACAAGATCTTCGCCGCCAAGGCGGGCGAGCTCCTGGGGCCGTTCAAGACCAAGGACGGCGGCGCGTCGCTGCTGGTCGCGGAGGGGACCCGCGAGGGCGACCTGCCCTTCGACAAGGTCAAGCTCGACCTGGCCGACGAGAAGATCCGCGAGGAGCGGGCGGGGGCGCTGGCCAAGGCCGACGCCGAGGCGGCGCTGGCCAAGGCCAAGGCCGATGACGGCAAGACGCTGAAAGAGCTGTTCCCACCCAAGGACGACAAGGCTGAAGGCAAGCCCGACGCGA
Organism: uncultured Pseudomonadota bacterium; assembly: GCA_963711305.1. Lineage (GTDB taxonomy): Bacteria > Myxococcota_A > Polyangia > Fen-1088 > Fen-1088 > DASRQZ01. The sequence goes on along the minus strand of CAVQDT010000008.1, from coordinate 28,213 downwards.
AGCCGAGCAAGCTCGCCAAGCTGCCGGCGCTGGATGCCGATGCGCCGCGCGCCGAGGAGACCGGGCTGTTCTCGCGCCGCGGGAGCCGCGAGGGCGCGATCGTCGAGGGCCTGGGTGTCTCGAACGCGCTCACCAAGGCGGCGTTCGAGCTCAAGCCCGGCGCGCCGATCGCCGGCCCGTTCGAGATCTCCGGCAGCTGGGTCGTGGTGCGGCTCAAGGAGCGCAAGGACCCCGACATGGCGGACTACGAGAAGAAGAAGCTCGACCTCCTGCGGGACGCCGAGCTGAACAAGTGGATGGAAGTGCTGACCGACTGGTCGCACGACCGCTGCATGGAGGCGCGCGACGCCAAGCGGATCGTGATCAACCGCGACGTCCTCCGCTACGAAGACAGCGCGGAGCCGCCTCCCTACGAGCCCTGCATGCCGCGGCGAATGTTCGGAGGCTGACCCGGTGCCTCTCGGCCCAGTCCCGTTCGGACCGGGGGCGGCGGCAGGGCCGATCGCGCCGACGCACCGGCCGCGCTGGCTCCTGGTGCTGTCGGCCGTCACGCTGATGTACGGCGGGATGCTGCTGATCGGCGGGCTAGGCGACCTGCGCAGTCCGACAGCGTCCGCCAACTTGCCGATGGCGCGGCCGATGGCACCTCAGGAAGAGGCGCTGACGCGCGAGCTGATCGAGGTCAACACCGCGATCGTGGCGCGACATGTACGCCCCATCCGCGGGCGCGCCGCGGCGTCGACGGTGCTGGCGCTGCTCCTGCTCTATTCGGCGGCGGCGGCACTGTCGCGCGACCGACACGGCCGCGCCGCGACGCTGACCGCCGCCTGGCTGGGCATCGCCTTCTGGCTGGGGAGTCTGCCGGTGGTGATCCCGATCGCCCAGGACTACGCCGCCAAGAGCGCGCCGATCCTCGCGCGCGTGATCGCGCTGGACCTGCCCACGCTGGCGGCCGATGGTGGTCCGGGCCCCGCGGCCGGCCGCCCAGCTCCTGCGGCCGACGGCGGCGCCGCTGCGACGGCTCCAGGGACGGCGTCTGGGGAGCCCGTACCCCGCCCCGAAACGGTCGCCGGCTACATGCAGACGGCCTTCATCGGCGCGCCGATCGCCATCGCAACCGTGGGGATTCTCATCTCATTGTTGCTAATCACCTACTTCGGCGGACGTCGGGGCCGGGCGCTCTACGGCTTGCCACCGCGGCTGCCCCCGCCGCGTGCGTAAGGCCACCGCGACCGCGGGCTCTCCTGTAAAATCGTGTGCTCCGCATGGGGCCTTTAGACTTGTCTGAGGAGGTGCCGAGCCGCGCACCGCGATCGATCGGCGCGACGCCGGGCGACGTCGGCGAGCCCGAGGCCGGGCCCCCCTTCTCGCTGTCAACCGGCGACGGGCGGACCCTGCTATCGCTCGCCGCCTGGCCACTCGCGGGCATGGCGCGTCTCGAGGACGTGGCGGTCGAGATCCCGACCCCGGCTGGCGCCGCGAACGGCCCTCTGCCGCTCGAACGACTGCGCAACCGGCGTGGGCGCTTGCTCGCTGCGACGGTCTCCACCGACCTCGCGCGCATTGCGGGCGAGCTGGAGCGCCCCGCCATGCGCGCGCGGCTGGCTGCGGCCGGCATCTCGGACATGCGCGTCGGCCTGGCCGAGCGGGCGTTCCACCTGGTCGGACGCACCGCGATGGGCGACCGCGAGGCCGCGTTCACCGCGCGCGCACGGCTGGATCGCGCCTCGCCGCGGCGCAAGGGACGCGGGCCGGCGGCGGGCGCGTCCGAGCTATCGCGCATCCGCCTGTCGATCGAGGACCTGCGCATCTATGGATTTCTGCCGGTGCCGGCGCCCGTCGTCGCGCGCGCAATCCTGTCGAGCCTCGTGCAGGCGCGGCCAGGGACCCGCTGGTGGATCGACTTCGACCCGCTCGAGATGGCGCTGCTCGAGACCTTTGCCGCGAGCGGCTGGCGCTTGCCCGACGCCGGCGGAATCGGGCTCAAGACCATCGAGATCGCCTCGGGGCGGATCGCGCTCGGCTGGAGCGGCGGCGCCGACGACGGGCCGATTCATGGCGGCGAGGAGGACGGGCCCCCGATCTCCGCGGTGGTCGCGGCGGCGACGCTGGCCGCGGCCAACGCGGCGGTCGAGCCCGAGCTCGACGAGGCCGACGGGCTGCTCGCGCGCGGCGACCACCGGGGTGCGCTGGATGCCTACCGTCGCGTGCTCGAACGCGCGCCCGACGGGCCGGCGGCGACGCGCGTGCTCGAGATCCTGGTGTCGAGTGCCGCGCACCTCGACGAGGCCGACGAGCTGGCGGGCGAGATCCTCACGCGCCAGCCCGAGGCGCCGCTGCCGCTGCTGGTGCGCGCGGTCGCCGCCGCCGAGCACGGCGATCCCGCGCTGGCCGCCGACACCTACGAGCAGATCGCAACCATCGCGCGCCGGCGCAACGAGGACGAGGACGTGATCATCGCGCGCCTCGCCGCCGCCGAGCAGTGGCTGCGCGCCGACAAGACCGACCGCGCCTATCGCCTGACCGAGCAGGTGCTGGCGACCATGCCGGCCCACGCCGCCGGCGAGACCGCGCGCACGCTGCAAACGCTGGGCGATCGCCTGATCGCCAAGGGCCAGATCGCCGAGGCCGACCGGATCTTCGAATCGCGGCTGGCGCTGGCCACCGACACCCCGACGCGCGATCTGCTGTCGATCGAGCGCGCGCGCACGCGTCTGCTCGCACCCGACGGCGCGCCGGGCGCACTGGCGGCGTTGCGCGAGATCCCGCTCGACACCGCGAGCCGCGACGCGCTGGAGCTGCGCGCCGATCTCGGCGAGCGGCAGGTCAGCCCCGACGACGCCGTGCCGGCGCTCGACGAGCTATCGGCGCGCGCGCGGCGCGCCGGCGACGAGACGGCCACGCGCCGTTACGAAGAGCGGGTCTCCGAGCTGCAAGCCCGCACCCGCCTGGCGCACCCCGAGCCGGAACCTCGCCCGCGACGGACGCCGCTCGGCAAGCCGACCTGCATCCACGCGATACGGCGCCGGGCGACGCGATGACCGACAGCGCGGCCGCGCGCGTGTCCAGCGGCCTCGGCGGAGGAGCTGGAGCGCCTGCTCGGAACCAATCCGACCGACGTCGCCGCGGCCGAGACGCTGGCCGACATCTACGCGCGTATCGCGGAGCCGCACGCGCGCGCCGAGGCGCTGTCGAGCCTGCTGCGGCGCGCGCTGGGGCTCACGCCGGAGCGGCGCAAGGCGATCTACGCCAGCGTCGGCGAGAGCGCCGAGGCCATCGGCGACCTGGATCGCGCCGAGCAGGCCTACTACCGCGCCGCCACGATCGCGGCCGAGCCGGCGCAGCGCGCGAGCTTCCTGGTCTCGCACGCGCGCGTGCTGCTCGCGCGCGGCGAGACCGAGACGGCGATCAGCGACCTCGAGGAAGCGCTCGCCCGCGTACCCGACCACGCGGGCGCGCTGGCGCTGCTGGGCGACCTGGCGTTCCGCCTGCAGGACTGGGCGCGCGCCCGTCAGATCTACGCCTCGCTGGCGGCGTCGCCGGGCGCCTCCGAGGTGCTGTCGCGCGAAGCTGCTGATCTATCGCCGCGCGCAGATAGCGCAGTCGCTGGGCCAGGAGTCCGAGGCCGAGAACCACTTCCGCGAGGTGGCGATCCTGAACCCGCGCCACGTCGAGGCGCGCGAGGCGCTGGCCGAGATCGCGCTCCGCCGCGGCGACTTCGGTGGCGGCGCCCTGCGCCTCGAGGAGGTGCTGCGGCTCCTACCGCTCGACGCGCTCGATCGCCTGCTCGACGTGCGCCAGCGCCTGGGTGGCGTCTATCTACAGCTGCAAGATTGGACCTCGGCGCGCTACTACCTCGAGCTGGTGCTGGCGCAGGAGCCGACGCGCACGGTCCCGCTCGAGATCCTGGTCGACGTCTACCTGCGCCTGTCGGCGTACCGCGAGGCGGCCGAGGCGTGCAGCCGCCTGGCGCGCCTGCACACCGGGCCGCGCCGGCGCGCGGAGATCCTGTTCAGGCAGGGCGAGATCCTGCGGCGATTCCTCGATGACGAATCGGGCGCGGTCGATGCGTACCTGCGCGCGTCGGACCTGGATCCGCAGTTCGCCCCGGCGCTGGCGCGCCTGGCCGACCTGGCCTGGCGGCGCGGTGACTTCGACGAGGTCGCGGGGCTGGCATCGGAGCTCGGCGACGGGCGCAATCCGCGCGATGAAGACCTGGATCTGCCGGTGCGGCTGGCGATCGCGACGCGCCTGGCGCCCCACGACGGCGCGCGGCCGGCGCGCGTGCCGCCGGCCGACGAGCCGGCGGGCGACGTCGGTCGGCGCGCGCGAGTGCTGGCCGAGGCTGCGGCCTACCTGGGCGGCCGCCCGCCGCGCGATCTCGACGCGGCGATCGAAGCGCTCGCCAGCGAGGGAGGCGACGGCGACGGCGACGACCCAGCGCGCGCGCCCGCGAGCGGCTTTTACCGCGCGCTCGAGGACCTGGTGCAAGAAGATCCGGCCAACGCGAGCATGGGCGCCCTGCGAGTGCTCGCCCGCGCCGCGGAGCGCAGCGGCTGGACCGCCGCCGCGCGCGGGCTGTACAGCGTGCTGGTCTTCGTCGATCCGAGCGACGCCGCGGGCGCGGCGTTGCACGCCCTGGGGCCGGCGCGCACGATGGATCCTCAGGAGATCGACGGCGGCGGAATGCTGGCGCTGCTCGCGGCCAAGCAGCCGCTGGAAGCGCTGGAGGCGATCGCGCGCGAAGACCCGCTGTCCACGCACGGCGATGCGTTCACGCCAGCGCGCCGCCGAGAGCTGCTCCGAACCCTGGCTGCACGCGAGCTGGTCAGCACGATGCTCTCGCTCGACTACCAGCGCGCGCTGGCGTGAGCGCCGTCAACGATCACGTTCACGCGATCCGTCAGCCCGGGACGATGACCCCACAGGGGAAATTGAAGTCGATGTGATTGTTGTCGGGCAGGCGCCAGTTCGAACATGCTGTCCCCAAGAACTCCAGCTGCGTTGGCTTGCAGTTCGGATCTCCAGCGGGAACACAGTTCACACGCCAACCGTTGGTGTTGTCGAGGGGAACCGCCATTGCACCCGGCGGGCAGAAGCCAGTCACCGGATCGGCCTGCGGACAGACGAGGATCTGAGCCTTGTCGAGAAGGGTCGTTTCAACCTTGATCGGGTTGCCGCTGCCGTCGGCATTGTTGAGGTCGAAGAGACAGCTCTTGACCCCTGAAAAGGCCGCTGCAAGGGTGTCGGTGAGAGACTGTTGATCGGAAATATTGGGCTGGAACACCTTCGTGGTGCTACCGCCCGCGACGTAGTTGGCCAACGAGGTATCGGCCGTGCGGCCCAGCGAGGTCCTGAGCGCCGCCCAGATCGGTCGCCCGGTGCATTCCTGTGAGGGAACGTGAACACCACAGGGATTCGCGATCGGCTGGTTCTGTCCCGCGGCGGCAAACGCCTTCAGCGCGTCGGGACAGGTCGAAGCATTGATGTCCGACGACAATCCCATCACATACGTCGTGATGTTGTTCTGCACGAAGAGCTGCTGAATGCCGGCGACGGCAGCATCGACGGGACAGACCGCGTTGTCGTTGTCGCAAAAATCTGGCTCGCCATCGGTTGCAAACAGGATGTAGCTGGGCCCGGTCTTCGGCGCCGCAGCGAACAACGGCGGAATCATCGCCAGAGACTGGGAGAGCGGCGTCTCGAGCGCCACACTCTGGGAGCGCAAGCGACCTGCGGGGTAGCTCGCCAGGATGTTCGCGTAGTTGTTGGGAGCGATCGCCTGGGTCTGGAAAAGTGGACAGAGGTTCTCGGCGATGATTCCCGAAAAGATCGCGAGCCCGAAGTTCACTTCGGATTGCAGGTTCATGATCACGGGAAGCAGGGCAGATCGCAGCGCGCCCCAGCGCCCGTTTGGCAGGGCGGCCGTGACATCGAACATGCTCCCTGAGCCATCGACGAACACCAAGACGTTGGGAATTTTGGCCTTGAAGGAGTAAGGCCGCTGCTGGCACGGCCCGTCGCCGCTGCCGCTGTCCGGCACCACGCCGCCCCCGCCCGCTCCGCGGTTGCCGGTGCCGGTGTTGTTGCCGGTGCCACCGCTGTTGCCGCCGCCGGTCCTGCCGCCGCTCCCCTCGGCGGACGGCGCGACCCTGGCGCATCCCAGCGCGAGCGACAACGACGCGCCGAGGACACCCAGGGCAAACTTCGAGCGAATAGGAGGGCAGCGATTAGTCATAGGCAAGGTCCTTCCAGAGAAGCCGAGCGGATGTCGGGCCACTCTATAACGGACGCGCCGGAGGGCGAATCGAAAAAGGGCGAAGGCACCTGCGGCCGACGCGGCGCGAGCCGCGCTCGGACTGGCTCACCAGCCGATGACGGCGACCGGCGTGGTCGAGCTCAAATTGCTTCCGTTGCCCAGGCGGCCGTCGCCGTTTTGCCCCCAGCAAGAGACCGAGCCGTCCATCAAGAGCGCGCACGTGTGATAGGAGCCGCCGCTGATCGCCGTGACGCCGCTCAATCCGCTGACGTAGACCGGCGCGTACGACTGGGAGGCTGACAGGGTGCTGTCGCCGAGCTCGCCGTTGAAGTTTGCACCCCAGCAGAAGACCGTGCCCGCAGACAGCAGGGCGCACGTGTGCAGCAAGGCTGCAGAGACGGCCATCGCGCTGGTGAAGCTGCCGACGACGACCGGCGTCAGCGAGTACGCGGACGTCGTCGCCGTGTTTCCGAGCTGCGCGTTGCCGTTCCCGCCCCAGCAGCGAACCTGGCCCGAGATGATCACGCAGGTGTGATAGAGACCGGCGGTCATCGCCGAGATGCTGCTCAAGCCGGCCTGGACGCTGGCCGCCATCGGCGTGCTGCTCATGCCGCCGTTCCCGAGCTGACCGCTGCCGTCGGCGCCCCAGCACTGCGCGCTCCCGGTGGCCGAGATCGCGCACGTGTGATTGCCGCCGGACGCGCCGATGATGCGCGACGCGCCGGTCACCCCGGCGACCGGCTGAGGCGTCGCCGAAGTCGTGGCCGTGAACGTCGGATTGCCGAGCTGGCCGGAGTCATTCGCGCCCCAGCACTTGACGGCGCCGCCTGCGACCAGCGCGCAGGCGCCGTAGCCGCTGGACGCAATCGCCGTCGCACCCGTGACGCTCACGGTGACGGGCGCCGTCGAGGTGGCGCTCGTGACGGATGGGTTGCCGAGTTGCCCGGAGCTGTTGTCGCCCCAGCACCGAACCGTTCCGTCGGAGATCAGCGCGCAGGTGTGGCTCCCACCGGACGCGATTGCCGTGACGGCCGACAACGCTCCATTGGCCGTGATGACCTGGATCGGAGAGGCGGTGCTCGCGACAGCGGAGTTTCCCAGCTGGCCGGAGGAGTTGCTCCCCCAGCAGCGGACCGTTCCGTTGACCAGCAAGGCGCACACGTGCGAGCCGCCCGAGGCGATGTCGCTTGCGTCGAGGTGACAGGTACCGCCGCCGCAGAAGTAGTTGGGAAGGCAGTCGGCGCTGGTCGCGCAGCTCGTCTTGCACGCCGTGCCCGAGCAAATGTAGTTGCCCGAGCAAGCATGCGCCGGAGGAGGCGTGCAAGTGCCATTGCTGCACACGTTCGGATCGACCAGCTGGATGTTCATGCAGGTCGTTCCCGTCGAGCAGACCGAGGTCGGGTAGCTGCACGATCCAGCATCCGTCGCAGGCCCCCGCGCACACCGTTCCGGAACCCAGACACTGTCCGTGTCCCATGTGCGGCGCGGCGTTCATGCCGAGCGCGGTGCACATTCCTTGCTTCCCGGGAATGTCGCAAGCGACACACGGTCCGCTGCATTTGCTATCGCAGCAATACCCGTCGTCCGAGCAGACGCTGCCCGCGGCGCAGCCGGCGCCTCCCGCGTTGCAGGGCTGCCCCCTCGGGATCGAGACGTCGGCGGGGGCGTCCCCGGGAGCGAGGTCCGGGGCGACGCCGCGATCGACGACGGCGTCGGTGCCGCCCGAGCCACCGTCTGAACCGCTGTCCCCGCCGCCATCGCGGTCGGCCACTCGATAGGTCGTGCACGCGCTACCGGTGACGACCAGAACCACCATCAGCCAGCCGAGAGGGCCATTCTTTGAATACGCGCCGGGCATCGCACCCGAACGCCTCTCATCGGACCTTTGCGCTACAAAATGTAGCCTGGTCGGGGCTACGAGCGTCTCAGGTCTTGGCGAAAACGACTTCTCGGGGCGGCCGTCTCAGGTCCCAGATGAGGCCGACCGCCGCCGCCAGCCGCAGCACCCCGTAGGTGATGTCGATCTCCCACCATCGGAACCCCTGATTGGCCGAGCTCTGATAGTAGTGGTGGTTGTTGTGCCAGCCTTCACCGGTGGTGACCAGCGCGAGCAGCATGCTGTTGCGCGAGTCATCGCTGGTGGGGTAGCGACGTTTGCCGAACAGATGCGACAGCGAATTCACCGAGAACGAGCCATGCCAGACCAGCACCGTGGTCACGAAGTAACCCCACACCAGGCCGTGCAGTCCGCCCAGCAGCAGAAACGCCAGCGCCAGAGCGACCGTCGGCAGCATGTGGATGAGATCGCGGTTCAGGAAGCGAAGCTCGGGGTACTTGGCCAGGTCCGCGACCATCGCGGGATCGGTCTCGTCCCAGGTGGGGCTCATGACCCAACCGATATGGGAGTACCAGAAGCCGCGCCGGCGCGGCGAATGGACGTCCTCAGCCTCGTCGGAATGCTTGTGATGCCAGCGGTGGTGGTTGGCCCACCAGAGCACGCCTCGCTGCGCGGCGCTCTGCGCGCCGAGCGCCAGCAGGAACTGCACCACGCGCGACGTCTTGAAGCTGCGGTGGGCGAAGTAGCGGTGGTACCCGGCGGTGACCACGACCATGCGCGCGAAATACACGCCGATGGCCAGCGCCACGCCCCGCCACGAGAGCCCGAGGTACGCAACGCCGGCGATCGCGGCGACGTGAACCGCCCAGAACGCCACCGAGGTCGCGCGAAAATACCCTTTGGATTGAGAGGCGCCGTCGATCGAAGCTTGCGACGGCCGCGACGCCTGCGGCGTCGCCGTTGCGGCGCCTCTACATGAGCCAGCTGCATGACCTCCAGCCTAACTGTCAACCTGTCACGCCCTGACCATTCCCTTGTCACAACCCGGTCATAACGCCCCCGTCGACGGATTCGTCACCACGGCGGGATTCGAGCCGGCGCTCATCGCCGAGCTGGGCGAGCGATTGGAGCGCACCCGCATCACCGGCACCGGGGCTGGTCCTGGCGGAGCGGCGAGTCGAGGGTGCTGCGGCGCGCGACGTCGTCTTCGCGCGGCAACGCGTCCCCGCGCGTGGTCGAGGTGCGGGCGCCGTCGGTGCAGCGGCTCGCCGAGGCGGCGTACCAGGTGATCGAGCCGGTGATCGACGGCGGCGACGCTCCGTTCACGCTGCACGCCTGGCCGGCGGTCGCCGATCCGATGCTGGGCAGCCGCGTCGAGCTCGTCGGGCGGCAGCTGCTGGAGCTTCTCAAGACGCGGCGGCGGCGCGCATTCCGCGCGTATCGTGCGCCCGCGGAGATCGGCGCGGACTGGGCACCGGGGGCGCGCCTGGTGCAGGTGATCGCGCTCGAGCGCGAGCGCCTGCTGGTGTCGGCGGCGACCGCGCAAGCGCTGCCGCGCGGCGGGACCGATCTCGCGCCCTGGCCCGCGGGGAGCGCGCCGATTGCGCTCGACAAGGCGCCGCCGTCGCGCGCCTACCAGAAGCTCGAGGAAGCGTTCGCGTGGCTGGGAGACGCGCCGACCACCGGACAGACCTGCGTCGATCTCGGTGGCGCGCCCGGCGGCTGGGCGCTGACCGCGCTCAAGCGCGGCGCGCGCGTGACCGGCGATCGATCGCGCGCCGCTCGAGCCGCCGGCCGCCGGCCACCCGCGCCTACACGCGATCATCGGCAACGCGTTCACGTTCGAGCCGACCAAGCCCGTCGACTGGCTGCTGTGCGACGTGGTGTGCGAGCCGGCGCGCACGCTGAAGCTGATCGCGCGCTGGCTCGAGCAGCGGTGGTGCCGCCGCCTGGTGGTCACGGTCAAGTTCAAGGGGCGCGAAGGCTACGGCGTGCTCGCCGAGGTGGAGCCGCTGTTCGCCGCCGCCGGGTGGCGCTTCGCGAGGACGAAACAGCTGCTGCACAACAAGAACGAAGTGACGGTGCTCGGGAAGGCGTAGCAATTCTAGGCGGCGGCGCCAGAATCCTGCAGAATCACCTGCGGATGCTCACCCACCAGGACCACATCTCTTGTCTTCGATCCTGATCGTCGGCGGCGCCGGGTTCATCGGCAGCCACACCGCCAAGCTGGTCGCCGCCGCGGGGCACAAGCCGGTGGTGTTCGACAACCTCAGCTCCGGGCACCGCTGGGCGCTGCGCTGGGGTGTCTTCGAGGAAGGCGATCTCGGCGACCGCGACGCGATCGAGCGCGTGCTCGCGCGCCACGACATCGACGCGGTGATCGACTTCGCCGCGCACATCGAGGTCGGCGAATCGGTGCGCAACCCGCGCAAGTACTTCCGCAACAACCTGGTCAACACGATGAACCTGCTCGACGTGATGGTCGACCGGGGCATCCAGAAGATCGTCTTCTCGTCGACGGCGGCGGTGTACGGCGATCCGCTCACCGTGCCGATCCCCGAGGACCACCGCCTCCTGCCCGTGAACCCCTACGGCGAATCGAAGCTGTTCGTCGAGCGCACGCTGCGCTGGTACGGCGAAGCCTACGGCCTGCGCTGGGCGGTGCTGCGCTACTTCAACGCCGCCGGCGCCGATCCCGGCGGCGAGATCGGCGAGGACCACGCGCCCGAGAGCCACCTGATCCCGCTGGCGATCAAGGCGGCGCTCGGCCAGCGCGGCGAGCTGCAGATCTTCGGCACCGACTACCCCACCCCCGACGGCACCGCCGTGCGCGACTACATCCACGTCGTGGATCTCGCCGAGGCGCACCTGCTGGCGCTGGACCACCTGGCGGCCGGCAAGCCGAGCTTCGCCGCCAACGTCGGCACCGGCGTGGGCCACTCGGTGCGCGAGGTGATCGCCGCCGTCGAGCGCGTGAGCGGTCGCACCGTCCCGCGCCGCGAGGTCGGCCGCCGCCCCGGCGACGCGCCGTCACTGGTCGCCGATCCGCGCCTCGCCCGGGAGTTGCTCAATTTCCAGCCGCGATATCCCGATCTCTCCACCATCGTGGAGCACGCATGGAAATGGCACGCATCACGCTCGGGATGACCGCGCCGTCGTCGACCTCCGGCGCTGGTCGCCGTCCTGGCGATCGGCGCGGCGCTCGGAATCGCGGGCTGCGGCAAGGCGATCTGCCCGACCGGCATGCGCCTCGACTCGCAGCGCTCGAAGCCGGGCGAGAACGCGTTCTGTGTGAACCCGACCGACAGCCACCAGGCCGCGTTCGTCGACCTCCATCCCGACGGCGCGCGGCGCCAGGTGTGCCTCTTCGTCGATGGCAAACCCTCGGGCCTGTATCGGTCCTTTCATTCCGGCGGCGAACGTTGGCTCGAGGGCCGGTACGAAAACGGCCTAAAGGTCGGACGTTGGACCCAGTGGGCGGCCGACGGCCGCAAGGTGGCCGACGGTGAGTACCGAGAAGGCTTGACCGTCGAGGGCGCGCCCGTCGGGTTTCCGGCGACCTGCGAAAGGGTCGCCTGGTAGCGGAACGAAAATCGGGACTCCTTTGAGGTACCCGCGACCGGTTTCCCGTGTGACAATGAGCCGCGCATGGACGACGTTTTGGCAATCATCCTCGGCGGTGGCCGCGGCACACGCCTTTTTCCGCTGACGCTGCGCCGATCGAAGCCGGCGGTGCCGATCGGCGGAAAGTACCGGCTGATCGACATCCCGATCAGCAACTGCCTCAACTCGAACGTGCGCCGGATCTTCGTGCTGACGCAGTTCAACTCCGAGAGCCTGAACCGGCACCTCGCGCCTCACGTACAAGTTCGACATCTTCTCGTCGGGCTTCGTCTCGGTGCTGGCCGCCGAGCAGACCGAGGAGGGCGACAGCTGGTTCCAGGGGACGGCCGACGCCGTCAGGCAGAGCCTGCGCCACATGCGCCGGCAGGAGGCGCAAGAACGCGCTGATCCTCTCGGGCGATCAGCTCTACCAGATGGACTACCGGCAGATGCTCAAGACCCACGTCGAGAGCAAGGCCGACGCCACCGTCGGCGTGATCCCCGTCGACGCCTCGCAGACGTCGGCGTTCGGCATCCTCAAGATGGACGCCAGCGGCCGCATCGTGCACTTCGAGGAGAAGCCGTCGGCGGATCGCCTGCCCGCGCTGGTCTCGGACATCCCCGGCGTCGGGCGCGGCTACCTGGCGTCGATGGGCATCTACGCGTTCTCGCGCGACGTGCTGGAGCAGTCGCTGGCGGATCCCAAGCTGGTCGACTTCGGCCGGCACGTGATCCCCGACGCCGTGCCGCGCCGCCGCGTGCAGGCGCACGTGCACCGCGGGTACTGGGAAGACGTCGGAACCATCCAGTCGTACTTCCAGGCCAACCTGGCGCTGTGCGAGCCGATCCCGCCGTTTGATTTCTACGACACCGCGCACCCGATCTACACCAACCCGCGCTTCCTGCCGGCGTCGAAGGTCGCGAACTGCACCATCAAGAACGCGCTCATCTCCGAGGGCTGCATCATGCAGGGCGCGCACATCGACCGCGCGGTCATCGGCATCCGCAGCCGCATCGGCGCCGGCACGCAGATCCGCAGCAGCCTGCTGATCGGCGCCGACGGCTACGAGACGCTGCAGGAGATGGAGGCGATGCAGACCCAGGGCATCCCGCCGATCGGCATCGGCGCCGAGTCGGTGATCGAGAACGCCATCGTCGACAAGAACGCGCGCATCGGCCGCGGCGTCCGCATCGTCAACCGCGACGGCATCAAGGAGAAAGATGGCAACGGCTACTTCATCCGCGAGGGCATCGTGATCGTGGCCAAGAACGGCGTCATCCCCGACGGGACGGTGATCTGATGGTGCGCTGGGGCATCCTCGGCGTGTCGATGTTCGCCACGCGCCGCATGGTGCCGGCGATGCAGCGCGGGCGCGACCTGACCGTCGCGGCGATCGCCTCGCGTTCGAAGGACAAGGCCGAGAAGGCGGCGCGCGAGCTCAACATCGCGCGCGCCTACGGCTCGTACGAGGAGCTGCTCGCCGATCCCGAGATCGACGCGGTCTACATCCCGCTGCCCAACCACCTGCACGTGCCGTACGCGATCAAGGCGGCCGAGGCCGGCAAGCACGTGCTGTGCGAAAAGCCGATCGCGCTCAACGCCGCCGAGGCGCGGTCGCTGCTGGAGGCGCGCGACCGCACCGGCGTGCTGATTCAAGAGGCGGCGATGATCCGCGTGCACCCGCGCTGGCTGGCGACGCGCGCCGAGCTGGCCAAGGGCAGCGCCGGCAAGATCGGCGAGCTGCGCTCGATCGTCAGCAGCTTCGGCTACCACCTGCGCCAGCGCGACAACGTGCGCTACCGGCGCGAGATGGGCGGCGGGACGCTGCTCGACGTGGGCTTCTACCCGGTCAGCATCTCGCGCTTCTGCTTCGGCAGCCGAGCCCGTGCGCGTGCTCGCGTCGCTGACCACCGACCCCGAGACCGGCGTCGACATCCTGGCCGCGGCGATGCTCGAGTTCCCGACCGGGCACTCGATCTTCAGCTGCGGCATGCAGCTGTCGCCGTCGCAGCAGGTGGCGCTGATGGGCGGCAAGGGCCGTATCAGCTTCGACGTGCCCTGGAGCCCGTACACCGACCGGCCGACGCGCCTGATCATCGACCGCAGCGAGCAGCTCGAGGAGCCGATGGTCGAATCGGTGGCCTTCGAGCCGTGCAACCAGTACACGCTGCTGGCCGAAGGGTTCTCGCAGGCGGCGAAGAACGGCGCGGCGGCGCCGCTGCCGCTCGAGGACAGCGTGAAGAACATGGCGGTGCTCGACGCGCTGGCGCGCTCGGCGACCAGCGGCCGCTGGGAAGCGCCCGGCGCTCTGAGCAGCGTCGCGCCGGGCTCACCCGGCGCGGAACATCACGGCCGCGATCGTCATCCAGCGCGCCGAGGCCGATGGCGATCACGCCCATCCGGCCCTGGAACGGCGCCAGGCGGGCGATGAGCCGATCCAGGTTCTCGTTGGCCTTTTCGTTCTTGATGAAGCTTTTGAAGACGCCGATGCCGAGCAGCAGGCCCAGGCAGATCAGCAGCACCGAATCGGCGAGCCACGACAGCCAGAAGATCGGGCGCGCTGCTCATCCAGCTGACGTGGCTGACGCAGCCCAGTATCCCGAACACGCCCCAGACCGCCGACACCGCGCCGATCCAGCCCTGATAGGGCGCGAGCCTTGCCGATGAGCTGCGCGGCGTCGGGCTTCTTGGCGATGATGAGATTGGAGGCCGCCAGAACTCCCAGCAAAGCCAGCCAGATACCGTGAAACATGGGGGCCCCCTTTTGGCGAACAAAGTGCTGCGCCGGCTGGCGATCTTAGCGCCTCCCTCGCTTTCGAGCGTTAAAATCAAGGGGCGGGTACGGATGGCCTGCCTCCATGGGCAACCCTAGTCACGCGACCGGTCAGGATCCGATGCGGCGCAGCCCGCTCGCGGCGGGCGCAGAGCGTCCCGGGCCTGACGACGACCAAGGCGCCGTTCATCGAGCAGGCGCGCGCCAACGGCGAGATCTACATCCGCCAGCCCTACGAGCTCTACTCCGAGGAGAACCACCAGACCTGGCGCACGCTGTTCGCGCGCATGCAGGACCGCTGGCGGCGCTACGCCAACGAGAAGTACCTGCACGGGCTCGACACGCTGTTCATGGACCACGAGCACGTGCCGCGCTTCGAGGACGTGAACCGCTTCATGCAGACGCTCACCGGCTTCCGCGCGCGGCCGGTCAGCGGCTACGTGCCGTCATACGTCTTCTTCGATTGCCTGCGCCGGCGCGAGTTCCCGACCACGGTCACCATCCGCGACGGCAAGCGCCTCGACTACCTGCCCGAGCCCGACATCTTCCACGACATCGCCGGCCACGTGCCGATGCACACCGACCGCGCCTTCGCCGACGCGCTGGTGCGCTTCGGCGAGTGCGCGCGCACGGCGGCGACGCTGGCGTCGGCGATCCCCGACGAGCCCGAGCGCATCCGCCGCCTGACCAGCAACATCCGCGCGATGGCGCGCTTCTTCTGGTTCACCGTCGAGTTCGGCCTGATGCGCGAGCGGCCCGGCAGCGACGCGCTCCGGGTCTACGGCAGCGGCCTGCTCAGCTCGTACGGCGAGATCGCGCACGCCATCGACGCGCCCGACGTGCAGCGCTACCCGTTCCAGATCGAGTGGGTGGTCAACCAGCACTTCGAGATCGACCACTACCAGCCGCTGCTGTTCATCGTCGATTCGTTCGACCACCTCTACAAGCTGGTCGACGAGCTCGAAGACTGGATCCGCCACGGCAAGCTCGACAACGTCGCCCCCGGCGAGCCGCTGGTCAGCGAGGCCGACCTGCGCAGCTTCCTCGAGGCCGGCGCGGCGCGACGACGATCGTCGCTGACGCTACGATCGTTGCCGACGCTTCGCGGCTGATGCTCGCCACCATCTGCTTGACGGCGCGCGTTAGCAAGACCAGCTTCGGAATCGGGGGGCGGCGATGTTGGAGGATGTCCTGGACGGGATGCGGGATCGCCTGGTCGAGGAGCTCGCCCACCGGCTGGCGCGCATCGAGCCTCCGTCGCGGCCAGCTCATGACCAGCGCGCGCGATTGCATCGCGACGTCGCGCAGGTGATCGAGGCGTTGCGGCGCGGTGGCCCCGATGGCTCGGCCGCGTCTGCCGCGGTCGACGATCCGGAGCGCGAGCTCGACGAGCACGAGCTCGTCGAGCGCTTCCTTCTCGAGCAAGCAGCGAAGACGGGCGACCGCACGCGCGCGACCGAGGTGCTCATCGCGCTCTGGCGATACGAGGCGGATTGTCGTTGCCTGCGCGAGCAGACGCGGCGTCTCGCGATGCTCCTCGACGAGATGAAGGACGGCGCCGCGATCCTCGCTCCGGACACGAGAGTGCTGTACTGCAACCGGCGCGCGGCGCAAGGACTGCGCGAGCTCGCGGGAATTCGCGGCGGCGACATCATCGGGAAGACTCCAGCCGAGCTGGGTCTGCCGCTCGAGCACCTCGTCGGCCGTCCGGTCGTCGATCTCGAAGCCCTGGCGCGGGCGCGCGCTTCGTTCGAGCTCAGCACCGCCGCGCGCGCCAACGAGACGCAGTTCGATGCCCTCTATCGGCCCGACGGCGGAGTGGGCGCGGTCGCGTTCGTGGTCCGCGACACCCATGATCGCAGGCAGGCGCGCCTGCGCCTCGACATCCTGTCGAAGCTTTCGGCGCTCGGCGGCGTCCTCGACTACGACGAAGTCGCAGCCAACATCGCCGGTGTGCCGGTCCCGGAGCTCGCCGACTGGTGCGCGTTCAATGTCGTCGAGAACGGGCGTATCCGGCAAACCTTCTTGGCCAACCGCGACCCGTCGCAGAAGTATCTTCGCGACGCGATCCTCAAGACCACGGCGGCCTGGGAGCGGCACCCTCTCTGGTACGAGATGCTCACAAGCGGATACCAGCTCCTGACCGAGGTGAGCGACGATCTCCTGCGCAAGATCGCCGGCACTGGTGAGCGATACCGGTTGCTCTCGCTGCTCGGCATCCGTTCCATCATGGTGACCCCGCTCGTCTCACGCGCCCAGCTCACCGGTATCATCTCGTTCGTCTATACGAACGAGTCGGGCCGAAGGTATGGTAACGAGGATCCGACGCTCGCGACGGAGGTCGCCTTGCACGCGGCGAATGCGCTCGAGAACGCCCGGCTCATGACTGAACTCAAAGCGAGCGAGATGCGCTTCCACGTGGCGCTCGCGGGCGCGCGCACGGTCGTCTTCGAGCAGGACGCGTCGCTGCGGTACACCTGGTTTTATGACCCACTCGCGCAGGAGGACCACGACCGCAAGACGCCCGACCAGTGGCTGACGTCCGACGAGGCCGCGGTCCTGGCGGCGACGAAACTCCGCGTGCTGGAACAGGGAGAAAGCGTCACAGAGGAGCGCGACTTCACGTTCGGCAAGAACGAGCGGCGCCACTACCGCGAGGCGATCGAGCCCGTGCGCGATCGCGCCGGCAAGATCGTCGGCATCATCGGGGCCGCGACCGACATCACCGAGCAGAAAGCCATGCTGCGGCGGCTGACCGACGACGTCAGCTTCCGGGAGCGGATGATGGGGGTTCTGGGGCACGATCTGCGCAACCCGCTGAACGCGATCACGCTTTCGACCGATCTCCTGCTGCGCCGCGGAGGGTGCTCCCCGGAGGACCGCAAGCAACTCGGGCACGTCCGCCGCGCCGCCAATCGCATGACGGAGATGATCGAGACGTTGCTCGACTTCACACGCCTGCGCTTCGGCGCGTTTCCCCTGTCGTTCCGTCCGGTCGACCTTGGAGAGATCGTGCGCGGGGTCGTCGACGAGGTGCATGCCGGCATACCCGATCGGCCGATCGAGCTGCGGACACGCGGTACGCTGCGCGGGAACTGGGATCCCGCACGGATGTCGCAGGCGATCACGAACCTCGTGAGCAACGCGATCGCCTACGGCGAGCCGGGGACGACGGTGACCGTGGATGTGGAAGGGGACGACCACGATGCGACCGTCACGGTGAACAACATCGGTCTCCCGATCCCTCCGGCCTTCATGGCCGTGATCTTCGAGCCCTTCCGCCGCGACGTGCCCCAGGACCGCTCGCCCCATGGCCTCGGGCTCGGCTTGTATATCGTCGAGCAGATCGTGCTCGCCCACGGAGGCGGAATCCGCGTCGAATCGAATGCCCAGGAAGGAACGACGTTCACGATGCGCCTCCCGCTGGCTCCCCCACTGACCACCTGTTCAGCCATGCCGTAGCTACGTTGTCAGTCGGAATCGTTTCCCGATTCCGCGTCCGCGCGGTTCGCCGCCGGGTAACGTACAGGTAGTGCTGAAGCTCGAGGCACAGGTGTGGGGACTCGTGACGGCGTCGGCCCTGTTCGTCACGGCGGAGGCCTGCAGTCACCACACTGCGGTGGATCTGGCCATGACCAGCGCCTTCCGACCCGCGGCTTTCGAGTTCGACGATACCAAGGACCACGGCAAAGGCATCGCTGACACCGACGACGCCGATGCCCACGTTCGAATCCTCGCCGGTGACTTTCACTGTCACGTCAGCCCGCCCGACTGGGATCAAGAAGCCAACCGGGATCTCGCCGAGACGGTGGTGCTGGCGAAGCGGGAGCACCTCGACTTCGTGGTGCTGACGCCGCACGTGGGCGCGCGTTTCTTTCTCAGCGAGCTCCGACGGCGCCAGGAGCTTGCCGCGCTCGCCGACCTGCGCGACGACATCGCCAAGCAAGGCCCGGACGCGCCGCTGATCATCGCCGGCTTCGAGTACACCGATCACCGGCAAGGACACCTGGGGTTCTCGTTCGGCGACCTCGCGCAAGTCCTCACACACTTGTCGGTGGAGAGCCTCGCGGAACGCCCACAGGACTTCGTCAGTGAGTGGGTGGCAAGCGGCGGTCTGGTGGTGGTGAACCATCCGCTGGTCACGCCGCTCGACTCGATGTTCGAGATCGGTCGCGCCGACCTGTCCTGGCGACCCTGGACCACGGCGGGCCCGTTCCCTCCCGAAATCGATGCGGCCAACCGGCTAGCGCAGGGCTTCGAGGCTTACAACCTCACCGCCGCCCACATGCGCGACCGCTACCTGAGCGCGCCGGGCCCCGGCACCACGCAGGCCACGCTCGCACGCATCGACCAGGAGATCCTGGCCCAGCAGCGCAGGCTGGTGCCGATCGGCGGCAGCGACAGCCACGAGGATCACCTGCGGGCGACGACCTTCGTGCTGGCGTCCGCACCCACGACGGAGGACATCCGCCAGGCGGTCCTGGCGGGCCGCGTGTGCGTGCGCGACCCCCGTGCGTGCTCATTGCGCGCGCGCACGCCGGGCGGCACGTGGCATCTGCTCGGCGCCGCCTACCGTAATGCGCCGGCGATCGAGGTGAAGGCGCGCGGCGAGAAGATCCGGGTGCTGGTGAACGGGCGCGCCGCCGCGACGCCGCGCTCGGGCCAGGTCGCCGCGCTCGCTCTCGACCCGAGCATCTGCTCGGTCATCCGCGCCGAGATCGACGGTGGCTTCAGCGCGCCGATCTACGCGAACTGCGAGTTCGCTCAGTGACCTCGCGCGCCCTCCGCTCGGCTCGCCTCGTCGTTCATCGTCTCCTTCGACACTAGCGCTCCATCGGTTGACCTGTCGAATCCGACGCTCGGGCCTCTCAAGCCGGCCTCGGCGCCGCCGATACCTGGAACGCGCTTCCTGGCTCGTTCCAAAGGAGATTCGATGCGTCTTTTTGCGTCCCGTGGTCCTGGCGTGGTGACTGGTCTGGTCGCGGTCGGTCTGGGTTTGCTCGGTGGTGGTTGCGGCGGTTCGTCCAAGGCCAAGATCCACCTGCTTCCCAACGTCGTCGCGGGAACGCAGACCTCCGCGGTCAGGATCGGGACATCGGGCGCGGCCACGCTGCACAGCCTGAAGTACTACATCTCGTCGATTCAGCTCTGTCAGAACCTGCAAGCCACGGGCAGCGGCTATTCCAACCCCGAAGGCTGCATTCAGCTCTATCAGAACGCGGATGCCGGAGGAGACTACGACACCTACACCGTCAGCCAGGCTCAGGCCGACTCCGCGGAGGGTCACTTCATCGATCTGATGACCGCCGACGGGCAAGCGACCCTGCGCAAGCCAGTCACGCTGGAGGTCCCGATCGCCGATCCCAATGCGCCCGACGCCGGCATGCCGTCGCAAGCGGGCGTCTATCGCTTTGGCCTGATCAACTTCTTTCGCCCGATCAAGGTCACGGCGGAGTTTCCGATCCTGGGACAGGCCGGCAGCTACTTTCGCACGCGCGCCGTCACCAACATCATTGCCGGCATGACGCCTGACGGGCGCTTCAGCACGAACCGCGTGCAGATCGGCGACACACTGTCAGGTCCCACTGAAGAAACGGTCTACATGCTCAACAACGGCGGCGCGCTGTTCACGTTTCAAAAGCCGTTCAGCATCACCCAGGCCGACGTCGACGCGCAGGCCGAGATCAAGGTCGACCTGGTCTTCAACCCCGAAAACTTCGGGCAGGCTTACGAAACCGACAATTGCACTGTCGACACCAACAACGCGATCTGCGATCCGCTCAACAACGTGGTCATCGACATGCCGTACGTCAGGATGAATCCCGTTCCGCGCAAGGCCGGCGAGAAAACGCGCAAGGAGACCTATCTCATGGACTACGAGACGGATTCCAAGCTGCGCATCGAGCTCTACTACAACGACGCCGACGTCGAGGCGAGCATCCAGGGCGTCGACGCGGCCGTCGTCTACACGGCGGTTGCCAGCGGTCCCAACAACGTCACGATCGCCAGCAACTACGTTTCGCAGAGCGGCAGCGTCGGTACGTCCGACGCGTCGGTCACGCTGATGGACTCCCAGCACACGCCCAACCTGGAGGGCCTCCTCCGCCGCCAGGACGGGACGGTCACGGTTCATTGCCTCTTTCCGGGCTCGCTCTGCCCGACCGCCGGCGGCACGGTCACCCGGGCGTACACCTATGTCGGTGACACCGTCGTCTCGGTCGACTGACCAGGGCACACTTCGGCCGAGTGCGCTCAGGGGGCGTCTCATGGCAATCTACACCGCACCGCATGAGAGACAGCGTGAAGGGCGTCGGGTTCCGCCGCAGGTACGGTCGATCGCACTCCACAATCGTGGCGGTCGGGTGGTTCCTGGTCGGGTTGGCCGGCTGCCTCGGTGCATCGCCCCCGAGCAACCGGCCGTCTGACGGCGGAGGGACGGGCGGTGGCAGGAGCCTGGATGCGGGGGCGGGCGGCTCGGCAACGGGTGGCGCCGGCGGTCGCGGCGCGCCCGATGGCTCCAGCGCTGACACGCTACCGGCGAGCGACGCAGGAGCGGACTCATCGGGCGGCGACGTGGGCCGTGACGTCTCCGCCGATCTGGGCCCCATCGAGGTGACGGTGTCGGGAACGGCAGCGGCGCACCCCATCACCGCGACGTTGGGCATGAACCCGCCCGGCGATTTCACTCAGCTCGTGGTCGCCATCGCCGACCCCGTAGCCATGATCATCGATTCCACCGCGCCGCCCCTCGCGGGCGGACCCCTCGACACGTCTGCGAGCAACTGCGCTCCGACCGGGTCCTGCCCCTGGGCATTCGCCAACGTCGACCTCAGAAACCTCAGCTTGGGCCTGATCGGCCTCATCGGCGATGGACGGGCGCCCACGAGCCGCATCTGGCTCAAGACCGGAAACGCCGTGGCGACTGCTGCCCTGGTCGACGCAGCCCGAATGAACCGGCAACCGATCACCGATCGTCGGCTCTTCGCGGTGAGCCGCGCCACCGAAGCGGATCTGGCGCAGCTGATGGCGGCGACCCTGGCCGATGCCGCGATCGTTGCGGGCTCACTGGAATCGCGCGGATTCGTCCTCGGAACCATCACGGGCAAGGCGAGCCAGGGCGGCGCGCCCGTCGCGGGGGCGACGGTATCCGTTGTCCCGACCGAGACCCGCTTCAACATCGTCTACCCCAACGCGACCTTCACCGGCGTCGGGACCGCGACCGCGGCCCACGGCACGTTTCTCGCGGTCCCCAAGCTCGCAAGCGCGCCGGTGATCGTCACGATCTGGACGGTGACCGCGCCGACCGGAGACGCCCGGGGGTGGCCATCGTTGACCGCCGGTTCAACGCCAGGAAGTGCCTTCGTCCTGGTGATGCCAGCCAACGAATAGCCATGACCGCGGCGTGTCGCCGCCATCGCGGGTGCGCGCCGTGCGCGGCGAGGTCACCGGGGCGCTGTGATATCCTGACGCCGCGTGTTTGGTTCGAGGGTGGGAGCCGCGATGACGGCATTGGCGGTGATGGCCCTCGCTGGTGCCTGTCTTCAAGCGACGACGCCGGTTCGCAACCCCAGCCTGCCCGTCGTGAGCTACGAGCTCGAACAGTATCAGAGCGGGAGCGGCATGCGGGTCGTCCTCGAGCATACGGCGGACACGGGCTCGGCCGGCGCGGTGCTCGTCATCGGGGCGGGAGCGGCGGACAACGACGCCGCGCAAGCCGGGCTCGCTCATTTGACGGAGCATCTGGCATTCGACGCGCACCCGGGCGCGGACGCGCCGCTTTGGCGTCGCTTTGAAAACCTTGGGGCAGGCGCCGACCAGCGCGCAGCGAGAGTTGGTCGAGCGGGTCTTCGGAAGCATTCGAGCGCCGTCGGCGCCGCAGAGGAGCGCGAACGAAGGCGCGCTCGATGGGCCCGCCGGCGGACTTCGCGAGTATTCCGCCGCCGTCGCGGCCCCGGTCGTCTGGATCGGCTGGTCGTTGCCCGGCGTCGGCGCCGAGCCGAAAGGCATGAGCACCGTCCTCGGGCAACTAGCGAGCTGGGCGGTCCTGGACAAAGGCGAACAACGCCACCACGACATCTCGCGCATCGACTCTCACTACATCTCTGGAGAGCGCGCAAGTCTCCTGGCGCTCGAGGTGTCACTCAACGCGGGCGACGATCCAGCGGGAGCCGCCCAGGCCGCGATCAGGGACACGATCCAGGGGCTCAGCGCGCTCACGCACGGCGGGTTCGAGACGAGGCGGTTCGCACTGACTTCCAACACCGCCTACGATCTCGAGGGCCTGGTGCCGCGCGGGCTCGGGCTCGCGCGCGCGGCGGAGTACTTCCACGACGCCCGGCGCGCCCGACAGCGCGCCGCCGAGATGCTGGAGCTCGGCGCATCGACGCTTGCCGACTACTTCGCCACGTATCTGACGGCGGCGCGCGCGCACGTGGTGCTGGTGCGTCCGCTGTCCACCACGGCAGCGCTCCAGCAAGCCCAGTCATCGCTCGAGGCGCGCGAGACCGAGCAACATCACGTCGAGAAGTGGCCCGCGCCTGACAGCGCCGGGCTCGGCGCCTGGATGAGCCGTCGTGACTCGGGCGCGTATCGCACGCGGACGCTCGCGAACGGACTGCAGGTCGTGGTCGTGCCGCGGCCAGGAGCCTCCTTCCACACCGTCATGCTGGGCTTTCACGGCGGCAGCAGCTACGGCATGAGCGGAGCCGGCATCGCGACGTTCTGGTCTCGATTGAGCTACGCGTTTCCGTTCACGCACGGGCTGCAGAGCCGCTCGTCACTCGAGCCCGACAGTTTGACCCGTGGGCTCCGCGGCGTCGGCCGAGACCTTTCGACGACCCTGTCGGTGCTGCGTGAATCGATCGTGCACTTCGATATCCGCTGGCCTCCGGAGACCTTCATCAATCAG
Organism: uncultured Pseudomonadota bacterium; assembly: GCA_963711305.1. Taxonomy (GTDB): domain Bacteria; phylum Myxococcota_A; class Polyangia; order Fen-1088; family Fen-1088; genus DASRQZ01. The sequence continues at coordinate 4,832 of CAVQDT010000008.1, read as the reverse complement.
ATGGAACTGCTGCCCTGGCCCCTCGATTGGCCGCTGGACGCGGTCGCGCGCTATCCGGAGCGGCTCCTCGCCGTGAGACGAGACCAGGTGCTCCGCATCGCCGATCACTGTCGCGCGAACTGGGTGGTCTCGGTGCTCGGCGACGAGCCCAAGGTGAGAGCCGCCTGGGCAGGCGCCCAGTAGGGGCCGCGAGACGAGCCCCATTCCGACGAAAGCCTCGTCAAGGACGCGAGAAACGGTTAGACCTGAAAGGCTCAACCTCACGCTCTGGGCGACATGACCCGCGTCACCGGCCTTTTCGTCTACCCCGTAAAATCGCTGCGCGGCTACGCGGTGCCCGTCGCCGACCTGGACGCGCTCGGCTTCGTGGGCGACCGCCGCTTCCTGGTCGTGGACGAATCAGGCATGTTTCTGACCCAGCGCCCGCACCCGCGCATGGCGCTGATCACTGCCCGGCTGGCCGGGGGTATCCTCACGCTTTCCGCCGACGGCGTCGGGTCTATTTCAATCTCCGAGGCCTCCGATCCGTCGGCCCCGTTGCGGTCCGTCAGCATCTGGAAGCATGAGGGCCTTCTGGCCGAGGACTGCGGCTCTGCCGTCGCAACCTGGCTCAGCTCGTTTCTCGGCTGCCCGTGCTCGCTGGTGCGCATCGGCCCGAAATTCCAACGTCCGATGTTGAAAGCGGCCAGTCGACCCGGCGATCTGTTCACCTTCGCCGACGGCGCTCCGATCCTGGTCGTCAGCGAGGCTTCGGTGGCAACGCTCAACGACCGCATCGTGGCGGCTGGCGGTGAGCCTGTCCCCCTGGGCCGCTTCCGGCCCAATCTCGTGGTGGACGGCTGCGCCGCCTTTGCCGAGGATACCTGGTCCAAATTGCAATTCGGCGACGTCATCTTGCGCAGCGCCGGCCAGTCCGAGCGGTGCATGATCACGACGACCGACCAGCTCACGGGTGAGCGGGGCAAAGAACCCCTCCGCACTCTCGCCAGCTTCCGCCGCAGTCCCGCCAACCCCACCGAAGTGGTCTTCGGCGTGAACCTGATCAACGAATCCAAGAGCGGCACCATCCGCATCGGCGATCAGGCCATTCTTACCGTCTGATTGCGTTGCAGAGATCGCGGTCTCTCATCGGGTCGCCCGCTTGAAGAGCGGGGGATCGGGGGTGCAACGAATCATAGAAACCCTTCGAGCGTGGCGAGTGTCTCCTGCGGCCGCTCTTCGAGCGTGTTTCGGGTCGGCGGTGAGATCGTTCCAGAAGTGTTCGAAGTAAGTGCGTTCGCGGTCCACGACCAGCGCCTCGGTCGGTCAATTGAAGAAGAGGTGCCAACGCTTCGGGTTGAGTAGGTGCCCGGGGTGCCGTGAGCCCCAGTCCCGGCCCGGTACGCGGCGGCCGTTGACTTCGACGGTTCGCGCAACGACACTCCTCGGCGTGTGGGCGGTATCGGGTCGGATGCGATATTTGGCTTTGCTCCTTGGCTTGTTGCTGGTCGGGGGATCGTCCGCGGGTTGCCTCGGGAGCCGGCCGCCTCGGAGCGGCGAGACCGATGCAGGTGCGGGCGGGATGTCTCTCGCGGAACCTGGCGGCACTTCCGGTCACGCGGATGGCACGGGCGGTAGCGGAGGCTCTGGTGGGGCGATCGGAACCGGCGGCGTTGCCGGAACCGGCGGCGTTGCCGGAACCGACGGCGGCGGCGGCGCTGGCGGTTGCGCGGACGCCTGCACGAACCTCGCGACCCGGTGTTTCTCGGCGAGCACGCTTCAGACCTGCGGGATCGCTGCCACCTGGCTGCACCGCCTGGACAAGCTCGACGTGCGCGAGCGGGCTGGCCTGCAAGCGCGACGTGCCCGCGCATTGCTTCGATCCAAATTGGGCCGAGTGGCCGATGCCGAACGGGGTCGCGGATGTCGCGGCGTTCGCGCCCAACCTCGAAGGCTATATCGACAACGGCGACGGCACCGTGACCGACAAGATCACGGGGCTGATGTGGCAGCAGGCGGTGCCGACGGCCACCTATACCTGGACCGACGCCAATGCGTACTGCCCGACTTTGAGCCTCGCCGGCCACAGCGACTGGCGCCTCCCGACCGTGATCGAGCTCATCTCGATTGTGAACCCCGACATCCCCAATCCCGGGCCGACCATCGTCGAGGCGTTCTTTCCAGCGACGCCGTCGGCCACGTTCTGGACCTCGACCCCCTACGCAGGCTATCCCACCAGGGCGGGGGACGTGTTGTTCACCGTCGGCGCCGCGCGCTACGACGACCTGACCACCGCACAGAATGTTCGCTGCGTCCGTTAACGCTGAGAGGAGGAGATCGACATTGAAGATCAACATGAAGACTCTGGCTGTCAGCTTCGGCGTCACTGCGATTGTGGCCATCTTCTCGACCACCCCCGCCGGCGCGAGCGCCCCGGACGGGCGGTATACGTACACAACCGGCTCAGTGACGGTCCGCGACACAAAGACCGGGCTCACCTGGCAGCGCGCAACCCCGACAGCCCTCTACGCCTGGGCAGACGCGAAAACCTACTGCGCCAGCGCGGACGTCAGCACGGCGCTGGGAGGCACAGGCTGGCGGCTTCCCACGATGAGAGAGCTCATGACCTTGCTCGACTATTCGATGGCGACGGGCGCGCGGATCGATCCGGCCGCTTTTCCTGGGACCCCGCTGAGCAGCTTCTGGTCAGCGTCCCTACTGGCCGGTTTCTCCACCAGCGCGTGGTACGTCGACTTCAGCGCCGGCGTCCCCAGCACCCGCGCCAACACCCTCACCTTCTATGTCCGCTGCGTGCGCTGAGCACGGCCTATCAAATCAACTAAGACGGTGAATCCCGTCGACGACGTGCCAGATCGCGACGACGGTCAGGGGGGCGGGACGTCGGCCGCAGCCAGCCTACTTGCTGCGACCTCCGGCGGACCGCCGGCGGCGGCCGTCGGCGCTACCGAATTCGCGTTTGAATGTCCCAACCTACTTTGTGGAGGCGCCGGGAGTCGAAACTTAAGAGGGAGAGAGCACGAAACCCAAGCGGGACGCGACCTTGGCCGGTAAGTCCGCGACGGTGGCTGGGAAGTTCGAGACGGTTGGTGACGGTTCGAGACCGGGCGATCGGGGTGGCGCTGCATCGTGACGGCACGGCAACGGCACGGGGAGTCTGCCATGTGCGTCCGCGGCCGGCGCGGGCCGCCTAAGCTGCCTCGAACATCGCGAAGTCGACACGCGCGCGCGGTAGTCGCAATCCTCCGTCCCCGGCGAGCTCAGCGGCGATTTTCTCAGCCCAGTCTTCGCCAGTGTTGGGGCGCGGATACTTGAGGAGGTATCTCTTCCGTGCCGACACGCTTACACCAAAACTTCTCCTTGCTTCCCATCTGTTCCGAGCCTTCGACAGCGACGATGAACCCCCCTTCATCATCTCCTTCGGCGGCGAGTTGTACATCGACGATCGGGAATCGTTCCAAAACGCGGGCCTCTATCCCGGCTTCGATTGTGACCGCGCCCCGCTAGCGTCGCGGAAGAGTGTGCCGCGGTAGTAGCGCAGTTCCTCAATGGAGTTCGTGATGTCGACGAGGGCATCATGTTCGCCCGCCGCGGGTTTCACAAAAACGGAAGCGTCGCCGTACCAGCGCTGCGCGAGGACTTTCAAGGTCGACACGTCGACGAGCCGGTAGTGAAGGTGCTTGTCGAGTGCCGGCATGTATCGAGCGACGAAGCGGCGGTCGGTCCAAACCGAATTGCCACACAGTGTTGCCGGTGGCGGACATCGCGGCGCGATCCTCTCGAGCAACATGCGCTCTGCCTGATGGACATCGATGATCGATCGCCGAACGCGCTCGAGGAGGCCAGTGCGAGTGTGCATCTCGCGAACGAACGGAACCATACGCGCCAACTTCTCCTCAGGCTGGGCGACGTCGATAGCCAGTCGATCGAGCGGCTCGAGATCGGCGGTGGTGATCACGACAGCTGCCTGCAGGATCACGTCCTCAAGCGGGTCGAGACCGGTCATCTCTAGGTCGATCCAGACCAAGTTGTCCGGGGTGCTGCTGTTGCTCGCGATGGGCACCCGCGGAGTTTGCCATCGTGAAGTCGACCTCCGCGACGAAATTGGCGACTGATTGCCGCCCAAACAGATCGGGCCGCCGCGGCACAAGGGTCGACCCTGACAATTCGTATCCGTTCGTCGAATCGCGTAGCTGACCGGAGGCTGGCGGTGGCGTACTGGTCTGGGCATGAGCAAACGCCGCCAGGGCCACCGCCGCTGATCCACCCAGCCCTGCCCCGCGTTTCCACCCGAGCCCGACGTAGAGTGTCCACCCCCGCTGCAGGAGATCGCGGCGCAGAACAGCAGGCGCGCAACGGCAGTCCCTGGTCGGGCCGTCGCCGGTTGCAACCGTCGGGGGCGAACTCCCATCTGCCGCTAGGTGGTGCTTCCCCAAAACTGGCTCGCCCGGGGCGAAACAAATTCCTTTGCGCTCACCCGGATTCACCCGCCCTTCGACTTCTATGAACAACCGGCGGGTCACGGACAATAGAGGCATATGACCAGATACCGCCGGCACACGATCCTCGTCGCGGCAACCATCGCCGCCCTCGGCCCCTCAGGCGCGGGCTGCTCATCGAATGGCTCGCCCGGGGGCACCAGCGGGGGGGGCGCCTCAAGCGGAGGCGCGATCGGGTCCGGCGGCTCGACGGGCAGCGGCGGCGCGAGTGGCAGTGGGGGTGGTGCGGGCGGACGGGGAAGTGGCGGCTCGGGCACGGGCGGCGCGGCCAGCGGCGGAAGTCTGGGGAGCGGCGGCGGCGCAGCTAGTGGTGGCGCGGCGGGCGGAGTGGGCGGA
>CAVQDT010000007.1:0-683554 GCA_963711305.1 uncultured Pseudomonadota bacterium | reverse complement strand
CGTCTCCGCAGCCGATGCGCGCGTCCGCCAGGCGCATGCGCTGCGCGGCCCGAGCAGACCGAACGCGGTGCCGCCCACGGCCCACTCTTCAAGGACCTCGAGAACGACCCAGACGTTCAGCGGCAATCAGGGATGATGGCCGGCGCCCGCCGGCCGAGCGCGGCGGCTACCGCCTCGGATCTTCGTCAGTCTGTACGCGGTCCGCCCGGCGAGCGCCACGGCCGCGATTGGGTCGGGCTGGGGCGCCGACGGCGGGCAGAATGCCTGGGCAGCGCGCATCGCGAAGCGTGGCTTCGCGATGCGAATCGATGTCCGATCCGTGCGGCTCCGGGTGCATTCGGGCGCAGCCGGACAGGACGGCGAGAAAGAACCGAACGACCTTGCGGATCATGTCTCTGACCCAGTGTAGTGCCCCCCGTCGGTGTTGGAGGACCGACATTGGGCGTCTGGACGCTGCCAACGAGGGCTTCGGCAAAATCATTCAGGATTCAGCGACCCCAGCGGGTCACTATCCAATTGAGGACTGGAGATCCCGCGCTCGGGCAGCTCACCCCCGCGCAGATCACGACGCTCTGCCACGAGGTCGAATCGTTCAGCATGCGCAGCGGCCTGGAGGCCGACGTAAAAGAGATCACCTGTCGCCAGAACGCGACCGTCGGGATCCTCGACGCGGCGGACATGTCGAAGACCGACGCCGAGCTGCGCGCGGAGTGCAGGGCCAACTACGACCTGTGCCAGAGCTCCTCGACCTCCACGTATCAATGTCGCACCGTCTGTACGACCAACTCGGGCACCTGCGATCAGACGCCCAACCAGGCCTGCACCGCGACCGTCAACGAGTATTCGGCCTGCATCAACGATGTGTTTCGATCCACCACCATATCGCTCATGCAGCTGCCGCCCTGCGACGCCGTCACTGTGGCGATGCTGAGACAGGACCTGCCCACGCCGGCTGACGTGCCGCAATCTTGCCAGACGCTGTCCCAGAAGTGCGCCTCCCCGCCGAAGCCGTAACGCCCCGACACCGCTGCCGATTTGTTGACGGGCGGCCGTCGGAATTCGAACGGCGACCAGACCGACGCCGCGCCGAGCGCGGCGTTGCGGGATTGGGGCGCAACTTGCAATTGTCCGCCGCGTACCCCGATGAACGCGAGATGTCGATTTGATCCAAGGAGTGACACAATCGTGGCTGATATCGATTCTGAATCTAGCTTCCTCTCCACAACTCATCCTGCCATCCGTCCCTCGACTGAAAGGCCCCTCGGTAGGGCCGCGAGGCATCCAAGCCGTCAGGTTCGCGCGTCGACAAAGAGCCTGGGAGCATCGGGACATCTCCTCGTGGGGCTTCTTCGGACGAGCACGCGGGACGCGATGTCGTCTCGGGGTTGCCGATCTGCGCGTGACGCGGTTGAACCCGGCAACGTGCTCGTACTCCGCGTTGCGAGCCGCCGGCCCCTTCGACGTCGCCCTGCTGCGCTCCCAGGACATCGCGCCGTCCTTTCATTCCTTGTTTGGCGACGCGGAGCTCGGTTTTCCCGAGCCTATATTCGTCGTCGATGAGGCAACGTACAATCGGTTCGCCATCGCCAGCCTGGGGTTTCGATACATCCTGCCCATGGCCCAACTTTCCACGTGGCTGCCCGGCGCCTGCCACGAGCTGTGTGCCCTGTCGCTCGCGCGCCGGCTGACGGCATCTGCGCACGAGAACGCGCCCCAACCGCCGCTTGCGGGGGCCGGCAATCTACCGTCGGGCGATTGCTTGCACGCCGCGGAGACGCGCTTTCGAGAAACGCTCTGCGACTGCTCCTGGCCGAGCACGGCACGCGGCGCAAGGCCGCCGAGAAGGCCGGCGTACCCTACCGGTCGTTCTCGAGATGCTCCGCAAGCTGGATATCTGAACCGGTCGTGCCATCCCGCCCGTGCGGAAAATCGGACCGGCAATGCGACGTCGCTCGGCGGTTTATGACCTACCTGGGGAGGTTACCAGGCTGGTATCGAATCTAGTCAAGGGCGGCGGCGAGACCTCCGCGAGCGACGGCACCGAAAATGGCAAGGAGAACGCAAGATGAGAACAACGCGATCGAGAGGAAACCGGAGAACTGGGGCGCGACGAGCATCGACACCCGCTGGCGCCAGAGCTCGACATGCCGCTGTGCTCGATCTCGAAATGGACAGTCTTGGTCCCGATCGTTGCGACGATCGCTTGCGCACCACCGCCGAAGGAGGAATTGGTCGAGTCGGCGCCGCAGGCCCTCTCAGCGGCGGACAAGATCAGCAATGCCATCCCCCAGGACGTGAAGGATCTGGCAGCGACGGCAAAGAGCCTCGCCAACGTCTTCACCGGGGATTTTCCACACGTCTTTGGAGGTTTGAGATGACAAGATTTACAGCGGTGTTTTCGGCCGCGACGGTCGCGGCGGTTCTTTGCGTGGCGCCCAGGGCGCACGCGACGCTGACGTGGGTGCAGCAGCCCGGGTTGGCTAACGACATCGCGGTGGCAGCCAACGATATGCCGTGGGTTGTCGATATCAACGGGTATGTTCAGTATGGGACGCCCGGCAATGCCTGCGCGCCGAATACCTTGTGCCCGCAGGATCCGACGGATGTGCAATGGCACATGCTGACCCCCGGCTCCTCCGGTTACAAAATGGCTCACATCGGCGTGACCCTGGACAACTTGCTGGTTGCAACGAACCCAGCGGGGGATATGACACTCGTCCAGGTCCCCTACAGTACGGTGCTCACCTGTAAGAATTGGATGCTTGGCGGCTTTCAGGGTTGGAATTCGCTTCCCACCTATACGCCCAACAGCACTACCGTAGTTAACCCAACGTGGCAGTTCGCTCCGACATCAGCCACGGGTGGCCACGGATCTGCGCTCGAAGACATGGAGATTTGGGGGATTCCGTGGTATGGCGCGAGCGAGAATCCGTCGCTCCGCGTACTCGGTCCGGGGTGGGCTCTACGACAAGTCCTGAGCTGGGAACAGGCCGATCATGGGGACTACATGGCGGCGCTCTTCACAGACGGTGGCCCGCAATCGCTCAACCAAAACCCTTGGGTGATCGGGGGCGCGCCCGGCGGCGAGGATGGCTACACTTATGTGTACAACGGCTTGAGCTTTCCGCGCACGTCACGGCCCAGTGGTACTAACTCCATCACGTACCTGACTGATCACCACGTCATCGCTTCTGGCCCTTACCGTGCGCTCGGTGTTTGGATTACGCTCCGCGGTGTATTTCACTGGAATGGCGGCATCCATGGTGAGAGTCCCGCAAGTGGTCCGGACTGGACCAAGATTATCGGCGACACCCCGAATGCGCCCCTCGCCAAAATTGCGTACGCGTCCCAAATGGCGGGCCCGAATTGGTGCAGCGCTCTGGCCATTGGGCCGAGCAGGCTGTGGGCGCTCGACACTGCCGGCAATATCTACGTGGCGAAAGACTTGCCCCCCGTCAACAACGGGAAGTGACGCAGTCGAAGCGGGGCGGCTCGCTGCAAGCGAGTTCGCCCCGAGCTCGATCGCCCGCGCACGAAGGCAGTCGTCCGGGATCCGCTTGAAGCTTGTTGGTCGTTACGTTTCGAGCGCGCGTTAAGGTTCAGCGGCGAAGGTTCAGCCGTCGGAGGCAGGGCGGATCCCCGTTCTGCTCTCCGACGACGAGCGGGAGTCCAGCCCTTGCGATTGGTAAGTCGCTGCTAGGGGCCGGAGGAGGACAGGTATTTTAAGGGCCGCTCCTTCACGAACGTCCGATAAAGACCGATTCCGTCAACCGGCGCTCCCTCCTGCCAGTCGCCAGGGGGATGGGGCCACGTCTCGCCAAGACCATGGGGCCAGGTGACGGGCATCGATGACCTGGCGATCAGATGCCACAGATCGTTGTTCGCGTCGAGGCCGGAGGCCCCCGTAGGGGCCGACGTTCAGGGCATCAACGGCGGCGGGCAGCCGCCTTGGTGCGAGGGTGAATCGCGACCTTCTTCACCGGAGCCGAAGGCGGAGGAGGAAGCTTCTCTATAATGGGTTTGAGGCGCGACCTGTAGGACTCGCCATCGACGACCAGGTCGAAGGCGTTGTTCTTGAATCGATCGACGGCGCTTTGGGCCAACAAGGCGTCGTCGAAGGCGGCGATCCACTCGGCCGTGTCGCGGTTGCTGGTACGAGCTCGCTCATGACCCGACGGTCGTAGGCTACCTTCGCGGACTTGTCCCAACGCTCGAGCACCATGTCTGGATCCAGCCCAGCCTGCTCGGCCCGACGAATCGATGCCGTGCTGTCACGTCGTGAGATCTCATCGACTAGGAGCATGAGAAGGAGATCCTCATAGGGCGTGTCCTCCTTCTCAGCGAGGGTAAAGCGCTCGGCGAGCGTCGGCAGCATCCCACCGAGCCGGAGTCGCTTGAGCGCAGTGCTCAGCTCCGGGCCGATAGACCTCGTCATCGCTCACCTCCGTCCTGGGTGTCGGCTGGCTGCTGCTCGCCGTCCGTGGTGGTGCGCGTGGCGAAGGAAGAGGCGTCACGGGCGAAGCGCGCGGGCAGCGCGATTACGCGGCCGGTGGCTGCTTCAGCGTCTTCCGTCCGTCGCGCGTCCTTGAGCATGCCCTCGATGCGTCGCACGTCGATTACCCCGAACGCCAGCGCGCGAGCGCACAACGCATTGACGCGGTCCTGGCCATAGCGCTGGCACAGGCGCAGGAGACCGTAGGCTTGCCGCAGCTTGATCCACGGCACGGGGCCGCCGAGCAGCCGCTCTGCGAAGGCGCCGACCTGTGCGCCCTGCTCCCGCGCGCTGCGGACCACGGCGTCCACGTCGCGTAGTGCCCATGGAGCTTTCCCTGGCGGAAAGTCCTTCGGGTCCGTCGAGCGTTGTCCCGCCGGCTTGCGCGGGTGCATCTTGATCAGCTCGGTGCCAGGTACAGGCGTACCGACGAGCGATCGGCGCGCGCGTCGAGAGTCTTGCCGATGTAGCGCGTCGGCACCGAGGACAGCGCCTTGAGCACCTGGACGTGGTGGTCAGGATGGACCTTTGGATCCGACCAGTGGGGCACATCGAATACCGCTACCGGCGGCGGCTGCATGTGCGGCAGCTCGTCGCGCTCATACACCTCGCGCGGGACCTGCCTCGTTGTCCCGTGCACGCGCGCGCCGGCAACGTCACGGCACCACCCTTCAGCGTGACGTCGAATCGCGACGAGATCGGAAGTGAACACCTCGCCGGCGAAGCAGCGCTCACGCACGTATGCCACCTGATTCTCGACACGCGCTTTGTCCTTCGGCGTCCTCACCCGTGCGGTGTCGGCGAAGATCTTTCGCGCTTCCGTGTAGTCGCGGAAGGCTCGATTGAGCGTCGGGTCCGTCTTGCTGGCGCGAATCACCATCGACGAGGCGTTATCAAGGATCACGTGCTTGGGCACGCCTCCGAAAAAGTGCCACGCGGCGTCCAGTCCCGCGCAAACGTCCCCCACCGTCTGCGTGAACGCCGGCCAGACGTGCATGTACCGACACGACGACAGCGTCACGATCAACGCCCATAGCCGCCGTGGTCTTCCGTCGGCGTCGGTCACCGTCCCCATCAGCCCGAAGTCGATCTGCGCCTCTTGCCCGGCCGGGGGATCAACGAGCCGCACCGTCGGTGCCTGCTTTCCGCCAGCCAAACTCTCGGCTCGCAAAACGACGCGGCGTCGTGTAGCCGACGGTCACGCCGTCGCGCGCCAGCAACTCGTGCACGCGAACGAGGCGCAGTGGTGGGTGATTGTCGAGCCACGCTGCGATCTGCGCGCGACGGCCACCAAGTGCCAGCCACGCATCCGACGGCGCGGGTAGCGGCCGCGCCTGCACCCGTCGTCCAACAGCGCCCGCGACCTCGTCCGTCACCGCGGCCTGCGCCGTCAGGCCGTCTTCGGCAGCCTGCTCCAAGTAGCGCCCGACCGTCTTGCGATCCAGGCCGGTCTCTCGCGCGATTCGTCGCGCACTCTGCCCCGCCTGACGGCGGCGCAACAACTCTCGTACGTCTTGCATCGTGATCTCCCGAAAGCTCATGTGACCTCCCGGCAGCCGTCGCGCGGCTGCCTGGCGGTCTGTTTAGCCCTCGGTCCTCGATGCCCGGGTCAGCCTTCGCTCAGCTCACGGGGTGGCCCCATGACCCTGGCGATCGACTGGCCCCATGACCCTGGCGATCCAGGGTCGATCACCCGCGACCCTGGCCCCATGACCCTGGCGATTCGGTGGCCCCATCCCCCTGGCGAAAACGCCGGTCGCTGGCCCCATGTGCCTGGCGACCGACACGCGCGGATCGCCGCCTGCAGGTCGTCTGGTGCCGCTGGCCGGAAACGCTCGCGTCGATACACTGGGCAGGGAATGTCCCTCGCTGCGCGAGACGAGCGCATCGGCAGAATCATTCAAGATTCGGCGACCCCAGCGGGATTCGAACCCGCGTTCGTGGCTTGAAGGGCCACTGTCCTGGGCCGGGCTAGACGATGGGGTCCGGCGGGAGCGGTCATCTATAAAGAAACCCTGGCTCGATCGCAAGGGCACAAAGCGCCGCGCCCGCACGGGTATCGTCGGGTGGCGCCGAAACGTTACCTGGTCGGAACCGGCTGTTGCTTGACCGTTGCCGTACCTGAACACATAATCAGGTTGTCATGGGCAGGGCACTGTCACTGTTGGCGAGGCTGCCGTCCTTCGAGGAGGACGGGACTACTCACCGGCGCGACTGCGGGTGCGCTCGGTGCGATGCGGGGTTTGGGCCGTCGGAGCATGAGCGGGCCGAGGCTCACCGTCGCTGGATGGAAAAGCAGGCGCAGGTGGTGGCGGAGCGGGCGGCGGCGCGCAAGAAGGAAGGGGAACGCTTGAAGCGCGCGGAGATGGATCTCTTCGTCAGCGACCAGGTCAAAGCCGCCGACGAGCACCTGCGCCGGCTGCGCGTGCTCGAGGAGCGGGTGAAGGGCGACGAGCGGCTCGACGAGCTCTGGCGCCTGCGCAAGCGCGGGCTCTCGCTGGTCGAATCGATGGCTGAGATCGACAAGAAGTTCCCGTCGAACGACGGCTAGTCACAGTGAAAGTGGGCCCAGCAGGGTTCGAACCTGCGGCCTACGGATTAAAAGTCCGCAGCTCTACCGGCTGAGCTATGGGCCCGGAAACCGTGCTCCTTGTACCCTCTCCGCGGCGGGGTCGCAAGGGTCGGGCGGACGCCCGGCGACGTCACGGCGACGATCTGCGGCGACGCGGCGGACGGGGAGGGTTGCGTGCCGCTGACGGACGGCGCGGCTTGGTCTCGGTGCGGGGGCGCGCGCCGATCCCTTCGAACAGGATGGTCGACATGACCGACGCGGCGACGTCGGGTGTGGGCACCTCGCGAGCCGAGCTCGCCCAGGCGCCGGCGCACCAGCATGGGCGCCATGCCGAGCGCGATCGCTCCGACCAGGAGCCCCAGCGGCGGCAGGTCGGTGCGCAGCGCGCGCTGCTCCTGCCCCTGCGCGAGCAGGCTCATCATCAGCGGCACGTGGCCGCCGGCGCGGGTGAAGCGCGCGAACAGCTTCTGCAGGCGCGCCGACGACACCAGCGCCTCGCGGATCAGGATCCTCACCACGGCGAACTCCTCGTCGCTCACGCGGTGCAGGTGCCCGTACAGGCGCTCGATCTTCTCGCGCAGGTCGCCGTCCCCGGAGACGGCGGCGCCCAGGTCGGCGAGCAGCTTGGGATAGACCTGCTCCACCACCGCCAGGAACAGATCGTCCTTGGTCGGGAAGTAGTAGTAGATCATGCCGATGCTGGTGCCGGCGTCGGCGGCGATCTCGCGCAGCGACGCGCCGTCGACGCCCTCGGTGAGGAACGCCTCGCGCGCCGCGTTGACGAGCCGCTCGGAGATGTCGCTGCGGGGTCGCGCCATCAGCCGAGCTTCTTGCTGAAGCGCAGCGACGCCAGCAGCACCAGCAGCGCGAGCAGGATCCGGCGAGCCAGACCAGCTCGCCGGCGAGGTCGGCGAAGCCGCTGCCCTTGAGGATCGATGCCGCGCACGATGCGCAGGAAGTGGGTCAGCGGCAGCGCCTGGCGCAGGATCTGCGCCGGCTGCGGCATGGCCTCGAACGGGAACATGAAGCCGGAGAGCAGGATGTTCGGCAGCAGGAAGAAGAACGACATCTGCATCGCCTGCTGCTGCGTCTTCGCGACGCGTCGAGAAGAACAGGCCGAGCGCCAGGTTGGCGGCGATGAACAGCGAACGCCAGCACGTAGAGCAGCCGCGAGCGAGCCGACGAACGGCACGTCGAACGACGAGCTTGCCGAGCAGCAGCATCAGCGTCATCTGCACGTAGCCGATGCCGACGTAGGGGACGATCTTGCCGACCATCAGCTCGACCGGCTCGAGCGGCGACACGATCAGCTGCTCGAGCGTGCCGCGCTCGCGCTCGCGCGCGATCGCCATCGCCGTCAGCATCACCATCGTCATCGTCAGGATCACGCCGACCAGGCCGGGCACGACGTAGACCGCGGTGCGGAGGTCGGGGTTGTACCAGGTGGTCGGCTCGACGGCGATCGGCGCGGCCGGCACGGCGACGCCGGCGCGGCCGAGCCGCTCGACCAGCAGCTCGCTCGGCGCGCGCCTGCGACCAGGCCGGCCGCGGTGTCGGTGCGCGCTGGCGACGGTCTGCGGATCGGAGCCGTCGACGACCAGCTGCACGCGACGCGTGCCGGCCCGCGCCGGCGTCGGAGCCGTAGCGCGGCGGGAACGACCAGCGCCGCCTGCGCGTCGCCCGGCGCGCAGCGCGCGCTCGATCTCGTCGTACGCCCGCACCTCGCCGACGCATGTCGTAGAAGCCGGTCGCCTCGCAGCGCGCGCCAGAAGTCGCGCGACGCGGCGCTGCGGTCCTGGTCGTAGACGACCGTCGGCATGTGGCGGACGTCGGTGTTGATCGCGTAGCCGAACAGCAGGAGCTGCATGACCGGCAGCGCCACCATCATCGCCAGCGTCAGGCGATCGCGGCGCAGCTGGAGCAGCTCCTTCCACGCGATGAGCGCACGCAGCCGTCCGAGCGTACCGCGCACGCCGCGGCCCGCGCCGGTGCTCATGCGGCCTCCGCGCGTGCGTCGTGGCGACCATCGAGACGAACGCGTCCTCGACGGTGACGCGCGCTCGGGCGCGAGCTCTCGATCGTCGAGGCCGCGCCGGCGGCGAGCGCGCGCGCACGAGCGCCTCGGGATCGGCGCCGCCCGCGTGGCCACGCGCAGCACGTGGCCGTAGTGCGCGACCTCGTCGACCTCGGGCCGGCCGCGCAGCGCCCTCGGCGGCGGCGCGCGCGTCGGAGACGTCGAGCTCGGCGACGCGCAGGCTGCGGCGCGCGACGATCTCGTCGGGGCGTGCCGACGTCGAGCACGCTGCCGCGGAAGATGAACGCCAGGCGATGGCAGCGCTCGGCCTCGTCCATGTAGTGGGTCGTGACCAGCACGGTCGTGCCCTCGCTCGACAGCTGGTGGATCTGCTCCCAGAACTCGCGCCGGCTCACCGGGTCGACGCCCGCGGTCGGCTCGTCGAGGAACAGCAGCGGCGGCTCGTGGATCGTCGCGCACGCCAGCGCGACCCGCTGCTTCCAGCCGCCCGAGAGCGTGCCGGCGAGCTGCTTGCGGCCGCCGGCCGAGGCCGGTGCGCTCGCAGCACCTCCTCGACGCGCGCGCGCCGCGTCGCCGACGGCACGCCGTAGATGCCGGCGTAGAAGCGCAGGTTCTCGTCGACGGTCAGGTCCTCGTAGAGAGCTGAAGCGCTGGGTCATGTAGCCGATGCGCTCCTTGATGCGCTCGGCCTCGGTGCGCGATGTCGAAGCCGACGACGGTGCCGCGGCCGCCCGTCGGATCGAGGATCCCGCACAGCATGCGGATGGTCGTCGACTTGCCGGCGCCGTTCGGGCCGAGCACGCCGAAGATCTCGCCGCGGTAGATCGCGCAGCGAGACGTCGCGCACCGCGACCAGGTCGCCGAAGCGCCGCGGCAGGTGCTCGGTGACGATGATCGGCTCGCGGGTCGCGCTGTCGCTCGGTGCGGTCACCGCGGCGCTCCCGCGTTGCTGGCCAGCAGGCGACCCATCGCTGGCAACCCGGCGTGCAGCTGGTGCTCGGGATCCTCCAGGTCGACGCGCACGCGCACCACCAGGTTGGGGCGCTCCTTGGGACTGAAGAGGTAGCGCGGCGTGAACTCGGTGCGCTGGCCGACGTCCTCGACGGCGCCGGTGAAGACGCGCCCGGGCAGCGAATCGACGTGCACCTCGGCGTGCTGGCCGACGCGCGCGCCGCCGACGTCTCCCTCGGGGACGAAGAGGTCGACGTAGGGCCGGTCGATCGCGCCCAGCGTGGCGACGGCGCCGCCCGCGCCCAGGATCTCGCCCGGCTCGGCGTGCGTGTCCAGGATCGCGCCGTCCATCGGCGCGCGCAGCACGTGGTCGCCGAGGCGCGCGTCGGCCAGCGCGAGCGCGGCGCGCGCGGCTTCGAGCCGGGCCTGCGCGCCGCGGATCTCCTGGCTGCGCGCGCCGGCGCGCGTGACTGCGAGCCGCTGCTCGGTGGCCTCGCGCTCGGCGGTCGCGCGCGACAGCGCCCCCTCCGCGTCGTCGAGCTGCTGCGGCGTCGACGCGCCGGCGGCCCGCAACGTGCGCGCGCGTTGCGCGGTATCGCGGGTGGTGGTCTCGGCGGCCTGCGCGGCGCGCACCTCGGCCTCGGCGGCGCGGATCTCTTGACCGCGCGCGCCCGCCTGCACCAGGTCGAGCTGCGCCTGAGCGGCCGCGACCTGCGCTGCCTGGCCGTTCCGCTGCGGGCGCTCGAGCGTGTCGTCGAGGCGCGCGAGGATCTGGCCGGCGCGCACGATCTGTCCGCGCCGCACCTCCAGCGTCGCCAGCCGCCCCGGCAGCTGAAAGCCGAGTACGCGCTGGTGGATCTCGACCACGCCCTGCAGCTCGTCGCGCGGCGTCCCCGGCTGCCGGCACCCGGCCAGGAGGCCAACCGCGAGCAGTCCCATCCGCCCGTAGTTATTTATCATACGTACGATAATAAGTGCGGGCGTGGTCCCGCGCAAGCGGTAGCGCCGATTCTTTCGAGCGCTGCGGCGCCCTACGGGCTGACCGACTGTTCCCAGAAGACGACTTCGCCGTCGCGGTTGGCGACGAACGAGACGCCGCCGTCGTGCGAGATCACGATCGCCAGGCCCTGCGGGTGGTCGTGCACGAAGCGATAGGCGGCGCGGTGGCGCGTGCCGACGTTCTCGATGTCGTCGAGCTCGCGCTCTGCGCCTTCGGTGTCGAGCGCGCGCCACACGCGCGGCGGCGCCGACAGCTCCGACGAGACCTCGGCGCCGAAGCCGACCAGCGCGAAACGCTTGTCGACGACGACGGCGCCGTCGATGGCGGCGAGGTTGGCGATGAGGCGGGTGAGCTCGAACACCGATTGCTCGAGCCGCTCGAGGCCGGGGCTGGCGTCGAGCGCGAAGTCCGACCAGCCCACCGACGACTTCGACGTCGCGGCGGCGACGCGCTCGAGGATCTGGAACAGCAGGGTGCGATAGCGCCGCGACGGCTCGTCCTGGTTGAAGCGGAACTTGAGGCGCAGGCCGGCAGCCGCCGCCGCGGCCAGCGCCGGTTCGTCGTCGACGCACAGGATCATGCCGCCGTGGCCGGCGCCACGCACGAGCTGGATCACGCGCCGGAGCATGTGCTGGCCGACGCGTCCGATCAGCGAGTGATCGGCGAACGTGGGCGACGACGTGCGCGCCTGCAGCGCGGCGTGCTCGGCGCGCACCTCCTCGCGCTCGCGCGCGAACATCGCCGGCAGCCAGTCGGAATCGAAGACGTCCATCATCGCGTCGACCAGCGTCCCGCGCTGGATCGCGCCGACCAGCTTGCCGGCGCAGCGCACGGCCAGCTGTCCCGGCACCGGTCACGTGGATGATCGGGTCGTCGGTCCAGGTCGGCACGACGCTGCGGCCGCCCCAGGTCGGCGCCAGCCAGGCCGGCCCGGAGTGCGCGATGCCCCAGATGCGCAGCTCGCCGTCCTCCGGGTGCGCGCCGATGAGCGCCGATTCGAACGGCACCGACGGGCTCAGGCGGCGGAGCTCGTCGGCGATCAGCGGGCGCGTGTGATCGAACATCAGGCGCAGCACGCCCTGGTTCGCGATGCCGGCCTCGGGCAGCTGATCCGCGCGCATCAGCAGCAGGCGAAAGCGCGTCGGCCGCGCTTCCTCCGTGGTCAGCGATGCCTGGAACGCGACCGAGAGTGCCTCGCTGAGCAGCTCGGCGCGGCAGCGAGAGCGTCCGCCCGGGTGGCCAGTGCGTCTCGACGTACGCGGCCAGGTCGGGCGGGTAGGCGTGGTCACCGACGCTCACGAAGAGATGTCGTAGCACGATTCCGGACCCCTCTCCCTAACCCTCCCCCCGCAGACGGGGGGAGGGGACCGGAAAGAGCTCGCGGCGAGGGATCCGATCCGCTCCGATCCCCTCCCCCCGCTCCGCTCGCGGCGGATCCGATCCGATCCGATCCGCTCCGCTCGGATCCGAGGAGCTCCGATCCGGTCCCCTCCCCCCGTCCGCGGGGGGAGGGTTAGGGAGAGGGGTCCGCGACCACCTCACCCCGCCGCACCTCGCCCCCGAGCTGGATCACCCCCCGCCGGCCGTTGATGCGCCAGTCGCGGTCGACGGCGTCCAGCTGCGCGGACCGGCCCGGCGCCAGGCCGGCGAGCGCGTCGCTCTTCATCGTTCGCAGGCAGATGAGCGGCGCCGGGAAGTAGTCGGTCGCTGCCGCGAAGCTGACGCCGTCGGGGTAGATCGCGTCGCCGACGGCGCGCCGGTAGTTGGCGTCGCCCTTGAGCACGACGGCGGTCGCGCCGTCGAGCACGCGCGCCAGACGCGACGGGCGCTCCCAGAGGAAGCGCGGGCCGTTCCAGAACGGGTCGGGCAGGATGCGCAGGCGATCGTCGTCCCACGCGCGTCGCAGGCGCCGCGCGAGCTCGGCGGCGGCGCCGCCGCGCGCGTCCATCGCGGCCAGCAGCGCCCAGACGTCGCCCGCGATCGCGTCGCTGACGAAGGTCGGATGAATCTTGACGTGCAGGCTCACGCGCGCGCCGGCGCGCGCGATCAGCGTGTCGGCCAGCGCCAGGTCGGTCGACAGCTCGCTGCCGGTGTTGTCGGCCACGATGTGCACGTCACCGTCGGGCCGCAGCAGCGCCGGGATCGCGCGCGCGCGATCGTCGCACAGCAGATCGTCGCTGTGTCCGGCGGCGCCGAACGCCACGCCGACGGCGTAGCTGAGATCGACCCGGTTGCCCCACAGCGCGCGCAGCATCAGCTCGGCGAGGTGCACCTCGACGATGTCGGAGACGCCGTCGAGCGCCCCGTCGAGGCCGCGCCACAGCGCCTGCCCCGCCAGCTCCTCGCGCTTGGCGGCGGCGAACGGATCCAGGCCGCTCTCCCAGTAGCGCACGGCGATCATCAGGCACCGGTAGACGTAGCACTCGGCAAAGAACCAGTCGGTCGCCAGCCAGGTCTGCTCGCTTGTACGCCGCCACCGCCGCTTCCCATTCGCCGGCGTCGGGCGCCGGGAACCGCAGCGGCGGGCAGCTCGGCGTCGCCGGCGATCTCGTCGCGCAGCCGCTCGACCGCCTGGCGCGCGGCGGCCGGCAGCTCCGGGTTGCGCGCGATCACGTCGTCCAGGATCTTGGGGACGCGCACGCTCATGCTGTAGTGGGCGAAGGCGTTGCTGCGGTCGGTGCGGAGCGGGGCCGGGCGCATGCGGCGGTTATCGCACACCGACGTCCGATTTCCTTCCCGAGGCCCGAGGCTCGAGGCCCGAAGCCCCCGAGGCTCCGCAATTTGAGAAACGTCGCGTCGCTGCCGATGGTGCGTCTCGGTGTCGAATCGGAGGCCCAGGTACGTGCTGCTCTCGGTCGCGGCGATGGCCGTCGCGGCGGCGGCCACCGCGCGCGCCGGCGAGGACGTGACCGTGCCCGCGCGCGTGCAGGCGCAGCTGCTGGTCGCGGTCGCCTCGTTCCAGAGCAACATGAACCTGGCGCCCGATGGCTCGGTGCAGATCCTGGTGCTGATCAAGGACGACGACGCCAGCTCCGAGCGCGTCGCGCGCCAGCTGGTCGGTGCGCTCGGCGAGATGAAGAAGATCGCGCGCCGCCCGCACCACGAGCTGGTCGAGCCGTTTCACGACGCCGCGACGCTGGCCGCGACCTGCCGCGAGCGCCGCATCTCGGTCGTCTACCTGTCGCCGGGGCTGGGCGGCGCGATCCCCGAGGTCGCGCAGGCGCTGCGCGGCACGCGCCGTGCTGACCGCGGGCGCCGTCGCCGGCTTCGTTCCGCGCGGCGTGGTGCTGGGCTTCGATCTGGTGTCGGGCCGCTCGGAGATGCTGCTCAACCGCACGCAGATGAAGGCGCTCAACGTGCAGTTCCCGCCCACGCTGTTTCAGCTGATGAGGATCGTCGAGTGACGGCGCGCCTTCGCATCGCCGGCGCGGTCTTCGTGGCGCTGGCGTTCGCGAGCGCGCCCGCGTTCGCCGAGCCGGATCTCGACGGCGGTGCGCCGGCCGATGCCGCTGCCCCGCCCGCCGCTCCGGTCGCCGCGCCGCCCGTCGGTTCCCGCGCCGCCGCCGCCCGCACCGGCCCCCGTCACCGCGCCGTCCCCCGCGCCGCCGCCATCCGCCGCAGTGCCCGAGGAAGACTTCGCCGAGCTGCGCGGCCTGGTCGAGGAGCCGATCCTCTCGACCGCCTCGCAGTCGCTCGAGTCGGCGAGCGCCGCGCCCGCGACCTCGACGTCGATCTCCGCCGACGACCTGCGCCGCTTCGGCATCCGTTCGCTCGACGAGGCGATCAACTACCTCGCGCTCGGCATGCTCACGCAGAACCCGCTGCACTCCGTCGACGTCGGCGCGCGCGGCGTGCTCATGACCGCCGACTTCGGCAACCACGTGCTTGCTGCTCGTCAACGGCCACGCCATGAACGAGCCGTTCGACGGCACCGCCTACTTCGAGCGCGGCGCCGCGATCCCCTTCGATCTCATCGACCACATCGAGATCATCCTCGGCCCCGGCTCGGTGCTCTACGGCTCGAACGCGATGCTCGGGGTGATCAACGTCATCACCAAGCGCGCCAGCGAGTGGAGCGGCGTCCGGATCGCCGTCGAGTCGGAGCTGCCGATCTCGGGCCGCCTGGCGCTCGGCTACGGACACGAGGGGACGCTCGGCGGCCAGCCGGCGTCGATCACCCTCGCGCTCGACTACTACCGCCAGTCGGGGCCGACGTTCACCTTCGGGCCACAGAACTACGGCGACGACGCGGTCACGATGCAGCCGAAGAAGTTCAACCCGGCCGGCACCAACGCCGGCATCTGGGGCGGCGCCGCCGATCAGTCGTACTGGACGCGCATCCCCGCCGGCTACGCGCGTTTCACGCTCGGTCACGCCGAGCTGGACGTGCGCGCCGCCACCTACACGCGCGGCACGCCGTACATCAACGAATTCAATCAGGCGCTCGGCGACTTCAACGATCCCGACTCCTGGGAGCGCGATCGCTGGCTGTCGGCCGATTTCAAGTACCATCTGGCGCTGTCGTCGATCGCCGACCTCAAGAGCCGGCCTCTACGGCGACATCTACGACTACCGCCAGCACCTGCACGACTCGGCGGCCGAGGACTGCCTCGACGGGCAAGCTGAACGGCTGCCGCCGCGAAGCGCTGGGCCTGTCGCGCTGGGCGGGCCTGGAAGAGCAGGCGACGTTCGACTGGCGGCACGACGGTTCGACGGTGACGATGATCGGCGTCGACGGGCGCATCCGCCACGTCGGCTCGCGAGCTGGACATCTACGACGCGGTCACCAACGACAACCCGGGCCCGATCGGGTACGCGCGCCGCACCGAGGGCGCGCTCGGCGTCTACGCCCAGCAGACGGCGCGTCCGATGAGCCGTCTCGATCTCAACCTGGGTGCGCGCTTCGACGCCGACCAGCGCTTCGGCACGCACCTGTCGCCGCGGCTGGCGATCGCGTTCCGCCCGTGGACCGACGGCACGATCAAGGCGATCTACTCCGAGGCGTTTCGCGCGCCCGACGCTGTACGAGGTCGCCTATCAGGATCCGCGCGGCCAGGTCGCGGCGCCCGGCCTCAGCCCGGAGGTGGTTCGCTCCGTCGAGGTATTGCTGACCCAGCGCTGGGGGACCGATCGGTTTCTCTTCGGCGGCTTTCGTTCCTGGTGGCTGGGCATGGTGTCGACCCAGCAGCTCACTCCCGACCAGGTTGCCGCGGCGGTCGCCGCCGGCAAGCTGGCGCTGGGAACGACGTCGGCCGTGCAGTATCAGAACGTCGCCGAGATCCGCGACCTCGGCGTCGACGCGTCGTACGACGGCTCGCGCCTGGGCGGCCGCCTGCGCTTCGGCGCCAACATCACGATCGCCGACGCGGAGCGCGACGGGCCCGACGGCAACAACGTCGATCTCACCGTCACGCCCAAGGTGTTCGGCAACGCGCGCGTTTCGTACGCGCTGCCGGAAGGACTGCCGGTGATCGGTCTCGCGGCGCTGTTCTTCGGCGAGCGCCTCGCCGATCGCGCCAACGACGGCATGTTCGTGCCGACGCCCAAGGCGCCGGCCCAGATCGAGGCGCGCCTCACGTTGTCGGGCGACGTCCCCGGCATCGCCGGCCTGTCGTACCGCGCGACCGTCGACGCCGCGCTCGCCAGTCGCAACCCCTACGTCGTCGGCCCGCTTCAGGCGGCGACGCCGGATCACCCGAGCGCCGAGCTGTCGCCGGTCGATCGATTCCGCGTCGGCATCGGCCTCTGGTACCGCTTCGGCAAGTAGTCAGCGCCGCGAGCTCTGCGCGCGTGCCCGTGTCCGGCGCGTCGCTCGCGCGCTGGTCGGGGTTCCGCCGGGACGGCGCCGCCCCGCGATGAGCGTGCCGATCCCGATCACCAGCTCGTCGACGTCGACCGGCTTCGTGATGTGCATGTCGAAGCCGGCGTCGAGCGCCCGCGCGCGATCGACGTCGCGCGCGTGCGCGGTCAGCGCCACCGCCGGCAGATCGCGCATCGCCTCGGGCGCCTGGCCGCGCACGCGCCGGAGCAGGCCGTAGCCGTCGCCCCCGTTGCCCGACATGGCGATGTCGCTGACCAGGACCTGGGGAGGCCGGCGCAGCAGCGCGGCCCACGCTGCGTCGGCCGAGTCGGCGCACTCGACGTCGGCGCCCTCCTGCTGCAGCAGCAGGAGGAGAGGCTCGCGCACGCGCGGGTCGTCGTCGACCAGCAGGAGGCGCACGTTGCGCAGGCGCGCCAGCACCGGCTCGCCGGGCGCGGGCGGCTTCACCGACTCGATCTCCTGTGCGAGCGGCAGGCGGATCGTGAACGTGGCGCCGCGGCCGACGCCGGCGCTCTCGCCGCGCAGCGTGCCGCCCTGCAGGTCGACCAGCTGGCGCGCGATCGCCAGGCCCAGCCCCAGGCCACCCTGGGCGCGCGTCATCGCGGTCTCCTCGCCCTGGCTGAACGGGCTGAACAGTCGCGGCAGGATCTCCGGCCGGATGCCGCGCCCGGTATCGGTCACTTCGATCTCGACGTCGTCGCCGTTTCGCCGGGCGACGAGGCTCACGCGCCCGCCGCTGTCGGTGAACTTGATGGCGTTCGAGAGCAGGTTGTCGAGCACCTGGCGCAACCGCCCGGCGTCGCCGAGCACGCGCCCGACGCCGGCCTTGAACGTCGCGTCCAGCGTCAGCCCCTTTGCCGCAGCGGCGGCGCGCGCGCCCTCGACGCCGGCCTGCACGACCGAGGACGGATCGATCAACTTCGGATCCAGGTACAGCTTGCCGCTGATCACGCGCGAGATATCGAGCAGATCCTCGACCAGGCGCGACTGGATCAGCGTGCACTCGCGAATCGATGCGAGCGCGCGCCGGCGCAGGCCGGGATCGCTCGGATCGTCTTGCAGCACCTTGGTCCAGAGGAGCAGCGCGCCCAGCGGCGTGCGCAGCTCGTGCGACACGACCGCGAGGAAGCGATCCTTCTGTCGGTTCGCTTCCTCGGCCTCGGCGCGCGCCGCCCGCTCGCGCGCAAGCAGCTCTATGCGCTCCTCCTGCGTGCGGCGCACGTCGTCGATGTCGGAGGCGATGCCGAACCAGCGCACGACGTCGCGCAGGTTGTCTGGAAGCGCGAAGCGGATGCGGTGCCAGCGGTAGACACCGTCGCGCCGGCGCAGCCGCCCCTCGAACTGCGTCCCGTGGCGCCACTCGACCGCCTCGTCGAACGCCTGCCGGCAGGCGAGCAGATCGTCGGCGTGTACGACTTGCTGCCAGCCGTCTTCGTTGCTCTGGTCGACCGAAAGTCCGGTGTATTCGATCCAGCGGCCGTTGTAGCGGCCGCGCCCACCGCTACCGGTGATGCCCGACCAGACGATGGTCTGCAGCACGTCGGAGAACAGCTGCCGCGCCAGGACCTGCGCGGTCACGTCGGCGCCGACGAGCACGACGCCGGTCATGGTGTCGCGGGCGGGGCCGCGGTAGGGTTGGATGGCCACGCTGTAAAACCGCGGCACGCCGGAGCCGAGGGTGTCGAAGGGCCTCTCCTCCGCTTCGACGGGCTCTCCCGCTCGGTAGGCACGCTCGACGGCCGTGAGCAGGGGATGGCCCACCAGCCTCGGAAACAGCTCGAGCAGCGTGATACCGGGGGGGCCGGCGTATCCACTCACGCGGCGCCAGGCGTCGTTGCCGTAGCGGAGCGCGTGGGTTGGGCCGTCCAGGACGAAAATCGGCAGTGAGATGCCCCTGATCGCCTCGCACACCGCCGCGAACGGGACCGACGGCTGTTCGAGGAGGGCGCGCACCATCGCGCACGTGGCCGCGAAGCCCTGGTGAAGCGGGTCGTCGCTCGGCGCGTCGCCATCGAGCGCCATCTCCGCCGGAAAGCCGTGTGCGAACACCATCTTCATACCCGTTGCCACCCCGCTCTACAGTCCGCCTCGCCTTATCCTATCCACGATCGCCGCCTCCTGTCTCGCTGCTCGACACAGCGGGCGATCGGGGAACGTCTAGCCGTCGGTCGTGGTTCCGGGATCGTCGAGAGGCGCGAACAGCCCCTCGACCTCGCGCGCGGTGAGCGCCGCCGTGCCGCCGCCACCGTCGCGTCCCAGGATACCCTCGGCCAGGCGGCGCTTTTTTTGCTGCAGCGCCAGCATGCGCTCCTCGACGCTGCCGGCGACGATCAGGCTGTAGACGAACACCGGCTGGGTCTGCCCGATCCGGTGGGCGCGGTCGGTCGCCTGCGCCTGCGCGGCCGGGTTCCACCACGGGTCGTAGTGGATCACGGTGTCGGCGGCGGTGAGGTTCAGGCCGGTCCCGCCGGCCTTGAGAGTGATCAGGAAGACTTCGGCCTGACCCTTCTGGAATGTGTCGACCGGTTGCTGGCGATCGACAGTCGCGCCGGTCAGACCGACCCAGCGCATGCCGCGGTCGTCGAGCCCGGCGCCAATCAGCGCCAGCATGCTCGCGAACTGCGAGAAGACCAGCACGCGCCGGCCCTGTCCCAGCTGCTGCTCGAGGAGCTGCATCAGCACGTCATACTTTGCCGATTCGCGCACCTCGCCCGCGGTCTCGCCGCGCAGCAGGCGTGGGTCGCAACACGCCTGGCGCAGCCGCATGAGCGCGTCGAGGATCGGGATCGTCGATTGGCCGATCCCCTTGCTGGCGATGAGCCGTCGGACCTCGGCGTGCGCGGCCACGCGCAGGCTCTCGTAGAGATCGCGCTGGGCACCGCGCAGCTCGACGGGGCGCACGATCTCGGTCTTGGGCGGCAGATCGCGCGCGACCTCTTCCTTCGTGCGCCGCAGGATGTACGGCGCCACCTGGTCGCGCAGCGCGCGCAGCCGTTCGCGATCGTGGTCGCGCTCGATCGGGTTCGAGAAGCGGTGGCGGAACCAGTCGGCGTCGCCGAGCAGACCCGGGTTCAGGAACTCGCACAGCGCCCACAGCTCGCCCAGGTTGTTCTCGATCGGCGTGCCCGACAGGCACAGGCGGTGGCGGGCCTGCACCCGTGATACCGCCTGGTGGGCCTGGCTGCGGCGGTTCTTGATCGTCTGCGCCTCGTCGAGGATCAGCGACGAGAACTGGCGCGATGCCAGCAGCGCGTCGTCGCGCACCAGCACCGGATACGTCGTGAGCGCGACGTCGCAGCGCCCGGGCGCGACATCGGCCCACTGGTAGCGCCGCTCGGCGCCGCGTACCAGCCGCACGCGCAGCGCCGGCGCGAACCGCCCGAGCTCGCGCCGCCAGTTTCCGACGACGCTGGTGGGCGCGATGATCAGCGCCGGCAGGTCGAGGCGCCCGGCCTCTTTCTCGGCGACGAGATGCGCGATGGTCTGCAGAGTCTTCCCGAGTCCCATGTCGTCGGCCAGGATCCCGCCCGCGCCGTGGGCGCGCAGGTGCTGCAGCCAGCGCAAACCTTCTTGCTGATAGGGGCGCAGCGTCGCGTGCAATCCGATCGGCGGGCGCGCCGCCTTCTCCGTCACCGCGGGGCCGGCGTGGAGCGCGCGCCCGCGCTCGTGCACCGTGGTCGCTCCGCTCCAGGACAGCGCGGGCCGCCCGGGTTCGGCGAACGCGGCGTCGATGCTGCCCAGCGAGCCCGCCTTGGTCGCGGGGAAACGGAACGCGCCGGCGCGCGCGCCGCTCCCCGCTCCCGAGCCCTGATAGAGCTCGCCCATCACCTTCATCAAGATCCGCAGGCGCTCCGGCGGTACGGTGACGTAGCGGCCATCGCCGATCGGCAGCGCGAACGCGCGCGCGCCGGGCGGAATCAGCCGATCCAGGCGCGCCGACGGCGACACCTGCTCGAGGAGGTCGAGCAGCGCGGGCAGCAAATTCACGCGCCGGCCACCGACCTCGATGCCCAGCTCCAGGCTGAACCAGTTGACCTTCTCGCTGTCGCCGGCCGCATCACCGAGATGCGCGTACCAGGGCACGTCGTCGCCGACGACCTGGAACGGATAGTCGGCCGGCAGCTCGACGCGCCAGCCGAGCGCGCGCAGCTGCGGCAGCGCATAGGCGGTGAACGAGCAGAGCGCGTGGACGTTGCGGTCGACGCGCACCAGGTACTCGGCCGACGAGCCCGGGCAGGTCTCGATCTCGTCGAGGCAGGCGATCTCGACCACGCCCAGGCTCTCGAGCAGGTAGCGGGCGCGGCGCTCGCCGCCCGCGTCGCGGACCGCCTCGCCGCCGGCGTCGTCATAGTGAAACGACAGCTCGGCCACGGCGACCTCTTCCTCCTGGTAGCGCGGCGCCAGCGCCTCGCCGTTATTGACCAGCAGCGCCTCCATGCGCAGTTGCAGGCAGGGCGTCAGCCGCGGGGCCGCGCGCTCGCCTGACGTAGTCACTGCCATCTGCGGACGAGTATCGACGCATGGCCGCGCTTGTCCAGTAGTCGATTCTGTCGATCGTCAACCCGATGACATGTGATCGGCGTGCCCTACTTTGTCTCTAGGGACTCGCCCGCAGCTGGGGCGACGACCAAGGAGGTCGGTCATGACTCGCTTCGGTTCAGTCGTGCTGGGCGCCGGATTGGTCGTGCTCTGGATCATCGGCCTCAACCAGGGGGCAACGATGTGGCTCACCTGGTTGCTCGGCCTCGCCGGTCTCACGTCGATCGTCGTGGCGGCGATGCTACCGGCCGAACATGGCCGCGAGGGGGCAAAGCCTCCGGCGCTTGTCGGATTCTTCTGTTCGCCCTCTGGATCCTCGCCGTCGCGTCGCGCGCGACGCCGTGGCTGACCTGGTGGACCTTCGCGCTCGGCCTCGCGCACCTGGCGATCGCCGCGGTGGAGATACGTCAGACGGCCCACGCGCTCCACCGCCGGTTTCTGTGAATTCGGAATCGACGCCGGTGATGCGCTTGTGCTTCTAATCGGGGATCCCCCCGAGGTAATGTCCGAGCGTGGCACGCGCGCGGGGAGGGCTCGCTCCAGGCATGGCGGGGCTGGGCTTTGTTGCGTGCGTGACCGCGTTGTCCGCGGCTGCGCTGGTGAGCGCCTGCTCGCACGTGCAGACCGCCTGCCCGCGCGGTGCGACGCTGGCGCGGCGGGTCTACAGCGGCGGCGTCGAGAGCGAGTGGTGCCGCGACGCCGACCGCGTGCGCCAGGGCGCCGAGATCCGCTATTACGACAGCGGCGTCCGCCTGCTCGAGGGCATCTATGTCGACGGGGTCCAGCACGGGCTCTGGCGCTACTACTGGAACACCGGCGAGATGTGGCGCGAGGAAACCTGGAACGACGGTGAGCTGCTCACGCAGAAGATCGTCACGCGCGCCGCCAAGCTCAGCGCCGCGGACCGCAGCGAGCTCGGCTTCACCAGCTCGGGCATCGTCCGCGTCGCGACCTTCGATCCCGGGCTGCGGCGGCACCAGCAGGAGCAAGAGGCGCGCTCATTCAGCGATCGCTACCCCGACGGCAAGCCGCGCGCGCTCGGCCGCTACGACGGGGACGGGGCGCGCTGGGGCGTGTGGTGGTTCTGGTATCCGAACGGCCAGCTCGCGCGCGAGGTCGAGTACGAATCCGGCGTGCGCAACCACGGCTACCGCGAGTGGTACGAGGACGGGCACGCGCGCACCGACGGCGCCTATCTCCTTGGTCGCAAGGACAGCCACTGGCGCCGGTGGGACCCGAGCGGCCGGCTGCTCGAGGACGAGGAGTACCGCGACGGCCGCCCCGTCCCGCCAGTGGGCATGCCCGGCGACGGACCCGTGTTAGAGTCTCCGCCGTGAAGCGGTCGGTGACGGTTCAGATCGCGGGCCTTCGCTACTCGCTGAAGACCGATGACGACGACCGGACCGTCAAGGCTCTGGCCGCGTACGTCGACGGCAAGATCCGCGATATCCAGAGGCAGGCCAAGGTTCCGGACACCCAGGCCGTGGCGGTGCTCACTGCGCTGCAGATCGCGGAGGAGCTCTTCGCCGAACGCCGGGATTCACTAGAACTGCGGAAAAGGATTCGTGAAAAGAGTCAGTCCCTGCTTGACTACCTCGAACGCGAGGCGCGAGTATGACCGCCTAGGTTCGGGTACCCGTTTGCTGCTGGAGGAAAAGCGCGCGCTTCGCCACACGATGATGGCGCGACGGCAAGAGGTCTCGCCCGAGGAGCGTGCGCGGCTGTCGGCGGCGATGACCGCGCGGCTCGAGGCGCTGCCCGAGCTGGTGGCGGTCCAGGTGTCGGGCGGCACCGTCGCCGGCTTCGTGGCGCTGCCGGCGAAGGGCGAGGTGGATCCCGCCGCCGCGCTGGCGGCGTCGCATGCGCGGGGCGCGAAGGTGGCGCTGCCGCGCGTGAGCCCGGTGCCGCCTCGCCTGCGTTTTCACGAGGTCGATCCGACCGACGCAGGCGACGCTGGCGCCGGGACCGTACGGTCTGCGCGAGCCGGTCGCGTCGGCCCTCGAGGTCGACGTCGAGGGCATCGACGTGATGCTGCTGCCCGGACTGGCCTTCGATCGCGCCGGCCGCCGGCTGGGCTACGGCGGCGGCTACTACGACGAGGCGGCGGGCAAGCTGCGCGCCGCGGGCCGCGGTTTCCTGGTCGGTCTCGCCTACGATTTCCAGCTGGTCGAGCGCTGTCCCGCGGGCGAAGGCGACGTCGGCGTCGACTGCGTGGTCACCGATCGTCAGGTCGTGCGCTGCGCGCCGGTGCCATCGTCAGACGGGGGGCGCGCTTGATTCCCATCGCTGTTGCCGTGCCGGCGCTGCTGGTGCTGTTCGTGGTCGCGCTGCTGGTCGGGCGCTCGCTGCGGTCGCCGGCGCTCCCGCAGAGTGACGAGGAGAAGCAGCGCCTGATCGAGGCGGCCAAGAGCGAGGCCGAGTCGCTGAAGCGCCAGGCCGCGCTCGACGCCAAGGAGCTGGCGCTGAAGGCCCGCGCCGGCGTCGACGCCGAGCTGCGCGCGCGTCAGGCCGAGCTGGAAAAGCAGGCGGCGGAGATCGCGACGCGCGAGCGCGCGATCGACAAGCAGGAGCGCGAGCTGCGCCAGAAGTCCGACGAGATGGCGCGCGGCGAGAAGCAGCTGGCGTCGCGCGAGTCGGCGGCCGAGGCGTCGGCGCGCAACGCCGCGAACCAGGCGGCGGCGGCGAAGGCGCGGCTCGAGAAGATCGCGTCGCTGACCCAGGCCGAGGCGAAGCAGCAGATGCTCGACGAGGTGCGCGACGAAGCGCGGCGCGAGGCGGCGGGTGAGGTGAAGAAGATCGAGGACCAGGCGCGCGCCGAGGCCGAGGACAAGTCGAAGATGATCATCTCGGCGGCGCTGCAGCGCTACGCCGGCGAGTACGTGACCGAGCGGACCGTCGCGACGGTGCCGCTGCCGTCGGACGACATGAAGGGGCGCATCATCGGGCGCGAGGGGCGCAACATCCGCGCGCTCGAGGCGGCGACCGGGATCGACCTCATCATCGACGACACGCCCGAGGCGGTCGTGATCTCGTGCTTCAATCCGGTGCGGCGCGAGATCGCGCGCATCGCGCTCACGCGCCTCATCGCCGACGGGCGCATCCACCCGACGCGCATCGAGGAGATGGTCGAGAAGGCGACGCGCGAGATCGATCAGCAGTGCAAGGACGCCGGCGAGCAGGCGGCGTTCGATCTCGGGCTCGGGCGCATCCACCCGGAGCTGGTGCAGCTGCTGGGCAAGCTCAAGTTCCGGTCGAGCAACGCGCAGAACTTGCTGCAGCACTCGATCGAGGTCGGCTTCCTGGCCGGCGCGATGGCGGCCGAGCTCGGGCTGCCGGTGAAGACGGCGCGGCGCGCCGGCCTGCTGCACGACATCGGCAAGGCGATCGACCAGGAGATCGAGGGCTCGCACGCGGTGATCGGCGCCGGCGTCGCGAAGAAGCTGGGCGAGCCGCCCCGCGTCTGCCACGCGATCGAGGCGCACCACGGCGACGTGCCGGCGACCGACGTCATGGACCACATCGTCGACGCGGCCAACGTGCTGTCGGGGCAGCGTCCGGGCGCGCGGCGCGAGATGCTGGAGTCGTACGTGCAGCGGCTGGTCGACCTCGAGAAGATCGCGACCAGCTTCCCCGGCGTCGAGCGCGCGTTCGCGATCCAGGCCGGGCGCGAGGTGCGCGTGCTCGTCGAGAACTCGCGCGTCAGCGATCAGGAGGCGCGCCTGCTGTCGAAGGACATCGCGCGCAGGGTCGAGTCGGAGCTGTCGTACCCGGGGCAGATCAAGGTCGCGGTGATCCGCGAGACGCGCGCGACCGACTACGCGAAATAGCGCGCCAGCTGTTGCGTCAAGTCAGCGGCCGGCACCCGGGATCCGGGTTGCTTTTTGAGACTGCGCAAGGCATAGACAACCCACAATGAGCTCCACGGTTATCGTCGGCGTCAACTGGGGCGACGAGGGCAAGGGCCGGATCGTCGACTATCTCGCGGGTGACGCCGACTTCGTCGTTCGCTACCAGGGCGGCAGCAACGCCGGCCACACCGTGGTGACCGACCGTGGTGTGTTCAAGCTCAACCTGGTCCCGTCGGGCGTCCTCAGTCCGCAAGTGACCAACGTGCTCGGGCCGGGCATGGTGATCGACATCGAGCATCTGAATCGCGAGCTCGCCGGGCTCGAGTCGCGCGGCGTCGGTCCGATCAACATGAAGATCTCGGATCGCGCGACGATCTGCTTTCCGTTCCACGCCGATGAAGACGGCTGGGAAGAGGAGCGCCTCGCCGCCAGCACGGGCAAGCCGTACGGCTCGACGCGGCGGGGTATCGCGCCCGCGTACGGCGATCGCGCGCTGAAAAAGGCGATTCAGATCGGCGAGCTCCTGCATCCGGAGCACCTGCCGGCGCGCATCAAGGCCCTGGTCGAGTGGAAGGCGCTGGTGGCGAAGGGCGTCTACGGCAAGACGCCGACCGCGACGGTCGACAGCGTGATGAGCTGGCTCGAGACCCACGGCAAGCGCGTGCTGCCCATGATCTGCGACACGACCGCGCTGCTGGGCACGGCGGCGAAGGAAGGGCGGCACATCCTGTTCGAGGCGCAGCTGGGCGCGCTGCGCGACGTCTGCTTCGGCATCTATCCGTTCACGTCGTCGTCGTGCTGCCTGGGCGCGTTCGCGCCGATCGGCTCGGGGCTGTTCGGCGTCAACGCCGACCGCATCATCGGCGTGGTCAAGGCGTTCTCGACCTGCGTGGGCGACGGTCCGTTCACGACCGAGATGGACGAGAAAGAGGCCAAGGAGCTGCGCGAGCAGGCCAACGAGTTCGGTGCGGCCACGGGCCGGCCGCGCCGCGTGGGGCACTTCGACGCGGTCGCGTCGCGCTACGGCGCCGAGGTGCAGGGCGCGCACGAGATCGCGATTACCAAGCTCGACTGCCTGTCGGGCCGCCCGACGCTGCTGGTCTGCACGCACTACGAGTACAAAGGGAAGAAGCGCACCGACTTCCCCATCAACACCGTGCTCGAGCACTGCCGCCCGATTTACCGCGAGGTGCCCGGCTGGACCGAGGACATCACCGGCGTGCGCAAGTTCGACGACCTGCCCAAGGCAGCCCGCGACTACGTCCAGCTGATCGAGTCGTCGATCGGCCGCCCGGCCCGCTTCGTCTCGGTCGGCGCCCACCGCGCCGCGATGATCGTGCGCGACGGCGCGCTCTGCGCCGCGAAGTCCCGCCCGCACCGAGTGTCGTAACCAGTAACGGCCACGGTGCGACGTGCGGAGGCTCTGCTCTCTCCGTTGGCATGCGTTGCGCGAGAGGCGCCGCGGCGATCCTTTGGCGAGGGCCGGGTATTGCCGCCGCTCGGACGCGCCCTTACGCCGCCGCGGAGAGGTTGGCTCTTCGAATTGACTGAATCTGCCTATGCGACGCGCGACCCCGACCTTGGGATGTGACCTCAGCGAGCCGTGCACGGTCGCGATCCGCTTCGGAGCTGCATCCTCGGACCTGCAGGACAGGCAGGAGACGCCCTCAGAGGCCCCGCTGCGCCAATACTCGCCCCCGCCGGTCGGTTCCGCGCCTGGCCCGCGCCGGGTGGCTCTCACGATTTCATCTGCGACGCCCTGAGAGCGGATTCGGATTTTTGGCTCATTGAACGGACGCGGTCAATGCGGCCCAGCAGGCAGGCGCGCCGACGTCTATGCAAGATCGCCTGACCTCGGTGACGCCATCAACGACTTCATATTCCCGCGGAACGGTACAGCGATCTGCATATGCGATTCGATAAGCTGGACACCACCCATGCCGCCACCACCGGTGTGTAGCGATTCTCACGATGCTTGTTCAACCGGCGCGTCCGCTAGCCGTTTCATCGACAATGATGAGCTGCAAACCTTCGCCGTCTCAAGCGCAGTGAGCCGGCAAGAGTGTGTGCAAAGTCGAGATCCGCTTTGCTGGTCGGGCAACTGGAGGTCGAATATTGTCGTCAACGAGGCCTACGACGGCGTTTCTGGCAGTCCGCATGCAGGATGACCAAGCTCGACAGCGGATCGCTCCCGCGCTGCCGCTTGACCTGCGATCAAAAGGACGAGCTGGTCAGCGAGCTCACGCCAGGCAGATTCAGTCATCAGACGCGGCTGCCTCTGCCGCGCCTGGCCTCAGGCTCGCTGGCCCGGCTTGCGAAGCAAGACCCGGCCTCGCCAGTTCTAGCCCCATACGAATGCCCGCGCCCTTCACTAGCGCGCGCGATCGACAGCCTCCTGCACGTTTCCCCACCGTCGCCGTTCCTGGTTGCCGCTCCGCGGTGCGCGCTCCCGGGTCCACGCTCAGTACCGCGGGATCAGCCCCTCGACGGGCAACACCCACGTGCCCTGCGTCGGGCCCCAGCCCACGGCGATGCGGCCGATGCTGCCCGCGTCGAACCAGATCGTGCCCTCGAGCCGGTACGGGATCGTGAACGTCGGCGCGCGGCCGGCACGCAGCTCGCTCATCGACTGCACCGCGAGCTGGCGCATCACGCTCAGCAGTTGCTCGGGGCCGAACGAGTAGCGTGCGACCACGTCGATCTGGCTCGACCCGTTGAGCGGCGGCGCGACGAAGCTCGGCGGCTGGCCGGTCGCCATCGCGATGCCGCCCGCGATCAGCAGCTGCGGCAGCGATCGGTTCACGAAGTCGTTGAGCGAGCGTACGTCGCGCGACGATGCCTCGCACGCGCCCGGCCCGGGGATGCCGGTGCAGCCGGGCGTCCCCGGCGGGCACAGGCTCAGGCAGATCGCGCCCAGCTTCTCGTTGGTCGCGGCCGGGAAGACCGTCGCCGCCGCGAGCACGCTCGCGAGCGGGATCGGGACGTGATTGGGGTTGGCGATGCGCAGCTGGATGTCGAAGGTCACCGCCATCGCCGCCGGGTTGGGGCGCGCGCCGAACAGCCCCTGGCAGATCATCGGTCCGGTGCCCGAGCGGGGCCGAGATCACGTCGGGGCAGTAGTACGCCGCGAGCGTGCGCGCCGCCGGCGCGCCCACCATCGTGGCGCCCACGAACGTCACCTGCGGCGGGCTCAACTGTTCGACTGCCGGAGGCAGCCCCAGGTTCGCGAGATTCAGATCCGCGCACGAGGTCGCGCACGGGAGCGCGGCCGCGGCGAGCACGCCGATCGACGGCACGATCCACGACCAGAGACGGTGCTTGATGACGGGGCGGGGGATCATGGCGCGAGCATCTTCGTCGAAGATCGCCGCCTCCGCCAACTCAGGCTGCGGGTGGGGCGCCCGCGGGCGGCGCGGGCGGTGCACCGGGGGGCGGTCCCGCGGGCCGCGGCGAACCCTTGGGCGGGCTCGGCGGCAGCATCTTCAGACGCGCCCGCATCTGCGCGTACGGCGCGGCGTTCAGGTTCGCGCCCGCGAGGTGCTGCGACTGGATGAAACCATTGATGTGCACGATGCGATCGCCCGTCGCCGGGTGATCCGAGAGATAGGTCAGCACGCCCGGCTGCGAGCCTTCGATCTTCTGCAGCCGCTCGAAGAACGTCGAAAACGCGTGCGGGTCGTAGCTCGCCGCCGACGCGTAACGCGCGCCGTATTCGTCGGCCTCGGTCTCGTCGGCACGCGAGTGTGCCAGCAGCACGCCCTTGCCGGCGATGCTGGAAGTCAGCTGCGCGGCCAGCCCCGGGTTCTTGCCCGCCGCCAGCGACGTCATCGCGTCGAGCCCGTAGGCCACGACCATCGATCGCGCCGCGTGGCGCGCGACGACGTGTCCAGTCTCGTGCGCCATCACCGCGGCCAGCTCGGCCTCGTTCTGCGCGGTCTCGAGCAGACCGCGATACACGTAGAGATACCCGCCCGGCGTCGCGAACGCGTTGACCGTCTGGCTGTCGTCAATGACGAAGACCTGCCAGGTCACCTCGGGCCGTTCCTTGCGCCCGAACTGGATAACGTTGTTCGCGACCGCCCGCACGTACTGCACGGTGGCGGGATCGGTCAGATAAACCACACCCTGCTTCGTATCGAGGTCGGTCTTGAGCTGCAGCCCGATCTGATTTTCCTGATCGGGCGACACCAGCACGCCGGCCACGTTGGTCTCCAGCGCGCGCGTGGTGCTGGCGGCGCAACCGCCCACCAGCGCCAGCGCGAGCGCCGACAAAGCGCTCGTCGACGAACCTCGAAACGAAGTCAGGGTTTTCATAGTCGGCCGCGTTTCAGTTAGTTGCAGGCCGGCGCAACCTCGGTCCCGATCTTCATGTGCCACGTCCAGGTCGACGTGCAGGTGACCGGTCGGCGGCTTGTTCGTGCACGCGGTCGCGAACATCTTCTCGACCTCGGTGACCGCGATGTCGAACTCGTTGTCGCCGTCATCGTGACGACCGAGGTGTCGGTCTGCTGCCAGGTGCAGGTCGCCATCTGTCGCATCGCTCGGCCTGGGCGTCGTGCATGAGCGTTCCCATGTTGAACGCGATCTGGCCGCCGCCGAGCGCGCCGTTCGTCCCGACGGTCAGGATCGCCGTGCTCGCGTTGTAGTTTACCAGCAGTGGCGCGCCGACCTGGCCTCCATTGGCAGCGGTGTCCCCGACGCCAATTCCGCAACCGTCAGTAAATCCCGGCTTGATCGAGACGACGTCGAAGCAGTTGTCCCCCGGCGTCAGCCTGAACAGCGTCGGGCCGCTGTCGACGGCGGCGTCCTCGGTACCGGCGTCGTCGCCGTTGCTGCTGCTCGAGCATCCGAGCGAAAGGATGCCGCCCAGCAGCGTCATGGTGAATGCGGTCTTCAGTAGAGATTTCATGGTTCTGGTCCTCGCGCGAACGGCCTAGAAGTGACCCCGGCCCTTGCGGGTTTCCGTCGTCGGGGCAGTGGTGGTCGCCGGGAGCGGCCGGGGCTGCCGGCGTCGCCGCGGCGGCGGGCTCGGCCTTGGCGGCCTTCTTCTTCTTTGCGCCCTTCTCCTCGACCACGGGCGGCGGGGGCGGCGGCGGCGTCTGCGCGGCCGCGAGCTTCGCCTGCAGGTCGGTCACCTGGGCGGTCAGCGTCGTCACCTGCTGCTTCGCCGCGTCGAGCTGCGACTTCAGGCCGTCGCGCTCGGCCGTGATCGCCGTCAACTGCTGCTTGGTCGTATCGAGCTCTGCCTTCGACTGGTCACAGCCGGTGACCGCACCCAGCGTCATGAGCGCCGAGACGATCAGAAACGTCATTCTCTTGGTTGATTGCATGGATTGTCCTCAGTAGTGGATGAAGTTGGGCAGTCTAGCTATCACCCGGGGTCCCTGCTAGCAAGCGCGTCAGACCCTCCGGCCCGGAGGTGCGCGCAAATCCTTGACTTTGTCGCCGGACAGCGGGCCGGCGATGCCGGTTCGTCAAAGCGTTTTCAGAAACGCGATCAGGTCGTTCTTGTCGCCGTCGCTGAGCGCGGTACCGAACTCGTGGCCGATGTTGCGGTTGCCGGGCAGGCGCGTGTCGAAGACGAACCCGGTCTCGCCCAGCGGGAACGTCACCGGCCGGCGGCGCGCCGGCTCGAGCAGCGCCCGCAAGGTCGGCACCGAGCCGTTGTGCAGATAGGGCGCGGTCGCGAACACCGCCACCAGCGGCGCCGTGCGCACCCAGGCGACGCCGATCTGGGTGTGGCGAATCGGGCCGGCGTGCACCGGATCGCCGATCACGCGGCACGTCGATCCCGAAGCGCCCGTTCGGGCGATCCCGGCGGGGCACGTCGAACGCCAGCAGCGGCTCGGTGCCGATGCCGCCGGCGCGCGCGTCATCGGCCTCGTCGCCCTGCGCGTTGCCGTCGCCGTCGGCGTCGAACGGGAACAGGCGGCTCGACGTCGCCACGAACGGGCCGAACGCGCGGTGCTCGGCGTGGCAGCGCGCGCAGAAGGCGACCTCGGCGGGCGCGTCGGCCGGCGCCGCGAGGGTCCGGATCGATCCCCAGCTGGCGTAGCCCGGCGGTTCCGGATGCGTGAGGTGGCAGTGGGTGCAGCGCCCGAGCGGCGGCGGATTCGCCGCCAGCGGCACCACCTGCTCGAGCGGCGCCCCGCTGTGGCAGTCGGCGCAGCGGACCGGCAGCTTGGCGTCGAGCGGCTGGCTCGCATCGATCGGCGCCAGGATCGGTCCGCCGAGGCGCGCGGCCGCGTAGGCGCGCGGTCCCGACTTCAGGATCTGTCGATTGGCGATCGCGCCGACGATCCGATCGCTGAACAGCGCGCGCCCGCGCGCGACCGCCGCCGCGTCGGTGACCGGCGGCCGGGGCAGCGCCTCGGCCGACGCCGCGCCCTCCAGCACCTGGCGCACGGCGGTTGCCGCGTACATGGGCGGGACCGCCGCGAGCGCGCGCGGATCGAGGTCGGTATGCCCGTAGATCGCGTCGGCCCACAGCAGGCCGGGGAACGAATCCTGCTGCAAGCCGAGCGTTCCCAGGTTGCGCAGGTCGAGCAGCAGCGCGCGCCGGGTCGCGGCAGGATCGGTCGCCGGCAGGCCGAACGCGGCCAGCGTCGGAGCGCCGATCGGCTGGCCGTCGCGCGCCGGCGCGCCGCCCGCGAGCGCGAGCAGCCGATCGAGCCAGGGGCCCGCGGCGTCTTCCGATCCCGACCAGTTCTGCAGCAGCAACCCGGCGGTGCCGAACGCGGCGGGGACGCTGATCGGATTCACGATGCCGCGCGTCCCCTGCCGCACGCGCTTGGTGCCGGCGTAGCGCGCCGAGTGGTAGCCCGGCACCGTGACGTCCAGACCGAACTCGCCGGTCAGGTCCTGGCGGCCCGGGCCCGCGAACAGCAGGCGCGCGCGCACGACG
Organism: uncultured Pseudomonadota bacterium; assembly: GCA_963711305.1. Taxonomy (GTDB): domain Bacteria; phylum Myxococcota_A; class Polyangia; order Fen-1088; family Fen-1088; genus DASRQZ01. The sequence goes on along the minus strand of CAVQDT010000007.1, from coordinate 651,392 downwards.
CGGCCGGGCGGAAAGCCGCGCGCGCGCCGAGCCGCCACCGCGCGCTCGTCATCGGACAGCAGCGCCGACGTCGCCAGCAAGAGGCCGTAGTCGAAGCGCGTGCCCGGCAACCCGAGCACGACGCGGCCGTCGACCGGGTCGGTGCCGCCGTGACAGACGAAGCAGGTCATGCCGATCTGGCCGCTCGGCCGCCCGTCGGGGCGCAGCGCCTCGCGCAGGCCCAGCACGCCGGTCGAGACCGAGATGCGACCGACGCGGCCGCGCGGGTCGTCGGGCGTGCGCGTGAGGCCGAAGAGCTCCGGGTTGGCGAGGATGCCGCCGGGCGCGTGCACCCGCCGCGTGACGCGCGCGTCGGGGACGCCGTCGCCGTCGAGGTCGACCGGCTCGTCGCGGAAGTCGATGTCGACGTCGCGATCCCAGGCGATGCCGGCCAGGCGGGTCCAGTAGTCGGCGTTGGTGTTGATCGCGTCGCCGGCGCCGTGGCCGCCGGGCGGGATCTCGTAGGGGCCGATGTCTTCCACGGCCCGCTCGCGCGTGGTCGCTCCTGCGGCGCGCGGCCACTGCCAGGGGTCGACCACGCGTTCCAGCAACCGGGCGTTGGCGCGCTGGCTCGCGCTCCTCGGGTCGTTGCGGTCGAGCTCGCTTCCGGCGGCGCCGCCTCCCGCCGGTGGCAACCGGTCGCCGCGAGGCCCGCCAGCCCGCACAGGGCCGCTGTCGCCACACGCAAGCGGGTTTTTCCGGGCCGTCACGGACCGATGTTACCGGGAAATCGCTGTCGGCGCGGCGCGCACCGAATCTGCGCTGACGGTCACGAACGTCCCGTGGTAATCAGAGTGATTGCATGGCAGCGCGGCCACGGCATTTTGGGCAGGTCGCTTAATGTCGCCCGTGGTCGTGCTGGCAATCGTCATCGCCACGCAGAACGTCGACGACCAGGCCACCGACTCGATGCGCGCGACCGCCGTCGAGGCGCTGGGCAGCGAGGACGCGGTCGTGGTTCGCGAGGTCGACGAGACCGGCGACGACGAGACGCTGCGCATCGAGCGGCTCGTGCACGCGCAGACGGCGGCGCAGATCCTCTGGCTCGACGACACGCACACCCGCGCGCGGGTCCGGGTCCACGTGGCCGAGGGCAACCGCTGGACCGAGCGCACCATCGAGTTCGCGGTCGTCGATACCCCGACCGAGCGCGGGCGGGCCCTCGGTTTCGCGGTGACGTCGATGCTGCCCGAGGAGACGCTGGCGGCGAACCCGTACCGCGGCGTGAAGCGGCCCGCCGACACGCCGGAGCTGCGCACGGCGATTCGCCTGGTCGCGCTGGGGCACACCGCGTTCAGCAGTACCGGGACCGCGAGAGGTTACGGCGGCTCGATCTCGGGCGAATTCTTCGTGACGCCGACGATCGCCGCGCGGCTTGGCTTCGCCGCCTGGCAGGGAGAGATGCCCAAGATCAGCGGCCATGACCTGGCGTCGTCCGCCGCGCTCGGCGTTTGCATCTGGCCGCGGCGTCCGTCGTCTGACCGCCGGATCGCTGTCGGGATTCGGATGGATGCTTTGGTTCTGAATCACTACGTCACGCGCGACCTGGGCAACTCCCGAGGCAGATTTCGAAGTGGATGCCGGGGATCGACGCGCTGGCCGAGATTGCGCTCAGCGTCAGCTCGGCGCTCGACATCGTGACCAGCCTGGGAATCGAGGCGGCGCTGGGGGATACCGACATCGAAATCGATCAACCCGGACGATTCGACTCAGCGTCATCGCGACACGATCCCGATGTTGCGTGGTACGGGTGAGGTCGGGATTCGTATATCATTTTAGTAGTTTAAGCTCGGTGGGCGCGGACGCTGCCGCGGTGGCCCACAAACTTTGTGTGACTGATTTTCCACAGGCCGCCTGCTCTGGGCGAGGTCGAGGTACTCTTCCCATGTACCGTGGCTTTCGGAAGTCAAAATAGGTCAGGCTGGGACCCTCCGGCTGGTGCCCCCGCCGGCCGACCGGGCGCCTGGGGCCGCGACGCCGGCGTCGCGTGCGCTCGATGACCATGCCCTGATCGCGGGAGCGCGGTCCGGGAACTCCGCCATTGCCTCCGCGCTGTGCAACCGGTTGTGGCCGCAGGTCGACCGCACCATCCGCAAGCTGCTCGGCCGGCGCGACACCGATCACGAAGATCTCTCGCAACTCGCGCTGTTCGAGATCGTGCGAACGATCGATCGCTATCGCGGCGATTGTTCGCTCGACACCTGGGCGCAAACAGTCACGGCGCATGTGGTGTTCAAGTACATCCGGCGGCGGCGGACCGAGCGGCGGATCTTCGCCGACGCGCTCGCCGAAGAAGACATGCCCGCGGCTCCGGTCGCGGGCGAACGCCGGTCGCTCACGCGCGACATCCTCGCGCGCGTGGCCAATCACCTGGAAAAGATGAACGAGGGAAGAGCCTGGACGTTCGTCATGCATGAGCTCATGGGCTACGAACTTAAAGAAATTGCAGAAATGACCAATGTGAGTCTGGCGGCCGCGCAAAGTCGTTTGGCGCGGGGGCGGCGCGATCTGCACCAACGTGTCGCCTGCGATCCGGAGCTGGCGGACCTTCTCAAGCTTAGCGAAGGGGGTGGGTAAAATGTCCCGGTCCTATGCCGATATGATCACGACCGCGCTGCGAAACGAATCGCAGCCGTCGCCCCGCTTTCCCACCGACCGCGAGCGTCTGGTGCAGGCGGTCGAGCGTGGTCTGCGCATGCGTCGTCGCCGCCAGCAGATGGTGCGCTGGACGATGACCGCGAGCGCCGCCGCCGCCGCCCTGGTGCTGGTCATCGGTGGCAAGACTCTGCTGAATCCGTACAAGCCGGTGCCGATCGCGACGGTCGCAGAGGGGCCGCGCCTGCACATCATCAGCACCCCGCAGCACCCGTCGGGCATGATGGTCGGCACCGACGCGGCGCCGGTCCCGGTGGTCGAGGGGATGGCGCTGCCGCAAGGCTTCCGCCTGGTCGCTCCGCCCGCGGGCGAGGTGCGCTTCGGCGCGCCGCGAACGGCACGACGCTGACGCTCGAGGGTGGCGGCGAGGTCGCGGTCAAGGACGCGAGCAACATCCAGCGCTACGAGCTGAAGGAAGGCGCGATCCGCGCGAAGGTCGCCAAGCTGGTCACCGGCGAGCGCTTCATCATCGCCACGGCTGACGCCGAGGTCGAGGTTCACGGCACGGCGTTCCGGGTCGCGGTGGTTCCGGTCGATCCCGCGTGCGGCGGCGGCACCATCACGCGCGTCGCGGTCACCGAGGGCGTGGTCAGCGTGCGGCGCGACGGCACCGAGGTGCGAGTCACGCCGGGACACGTCTGGCCGGAGAAGTGCGTGGAGGCGCAGGCGGCTCCGGAGGCGGCTGCCGCGGCTCCGAGCCCGAGCGCTCGCGTTCACGTCCGCGGCGGTAGGGCTCGCACCAATGCGATGCGCGTCAGCGCGCCGGCCGTCGCCGAGGCTCCGGCCGAGGCGCCGGCTCCGGCCGAGGCGCCGCCCGCGGCGGCTCCGCCGTCGCCTCCACTGACGAAGTCCGAGCTGGCGGCGCAGAACGACATGTTCGCGTCGGCGGTGCGGGCGAAGCGGAGCGGGCAGGGCTCGAAGGCGATCCGGATCTTCGAGCGCTTCTCGCGCCAGTATCCGAACAGCCCGCTCACCGAGAGCGCGGCCGCGCAGCGCATGAAGCTGCTCGCGTTGATCGACACGGTCGCGGCGCGGCGCGCGGCGACCGACTACCTGGCGCACTACCCGGGTGGGTTCGCGCGCGTCGAGGCGCACCACCTGATCGACGCGCCCTGATTCGAGCCAGTCACTGACGGCGGGCCGCACCGGCGGTAAGCTTCGCCGGTGCAGTCGTTGAATGCGTCGGCCGTCCCGTCGGGGCGGCCGTCCATGGCCGAGATTCAGGGGGCGACGCCGCCGGCCTGGCTCGGACGGTCCGTGGTGGCGCCTGCTCGCCGACGTCGTCGGGGGCGTCCGCGAGAACCTGGCGAAGCTCGCGCAGCTGGCGTCGCTGGTGGCGGCGTTCTTGCGGCCGGGGCTGGTGCGCCGCCGGCTCGAGCGGCTGCGCGGGCTCGGCCACATCGACGCGCTTCCGAGCTGGTCGCAGCTGCTGGTCGCGGGGCGCGACCAGATCATGGTCAGCGCCAGCGAGGAGACCAAGATCTTCTATCGCAGCCAGGGCATCCCCTGGATCTTTCACAACCTGCGGCGCTTCATCGCCGCGCCGGCGACCATGCTCGATCCGGTCGGGCTGTTCCTGCCGCGCGACGCGATCGTCGAGCACGTGCTGCAGACGTTCCACCGCCACCCGGTCTACGACCTGGTGCTGCTGCGCGCGCACGAGCAGGGCGTGGAAGAGATGGCGCGCCAGGCGGACCAGATCGTCGCCGGCACCCACCCGCATCAGCGCGCGCTGGCGTCGTTGATCGAGGACGGCTCGTATCACGCGCGCCTGCCGCGCGAGATCGCCGCGATCCGCGCCGACCCGTTCATCGCCGCGCGCCCGATCCCGACCGGGCTGGTCGAGGACGCGCAGATGATGCTGGCGATGGATCAGTTCAAGGACATCCGCGGCTTCGCGAGCTACGCGGCGCGGTTGAAGGTCAGCGTCGGCGACGCGATCCGCGCCTGGTTGTACGTCGCGTTCGACGAGACGCTCGGCAGCCTGATCCGCGTCAAGCTGGGCCCGCGGCAGATCGAGCTCGCCGCGTGCGATCCCGAGATCGTCGCGCGCCACTCCGCTCGACTAACGTCGCGAGACCCCTCTCCCTGACCGTCCGCCGCAGACGAGGGGAGGGGATCGGATCAGTCGATCTGACCGGTCAGATCGGGTCTGGCCGTCCGGTTCCCTCACCCCGTCTGCGGGGGGAGGGTTAGGCGAGCAGCCGCTGCGCTCGACGGCGCCGCCAGATTTTCGCCTGCGCCCGCCGTCGTGGGCGCCGGGATGCCCAGCAGCGACGCCGCCGTGCGTACGAACGTCGTGAAATGCACCGGCTGCTCGCGCACCGCGCCCGCCGCCACGCGTCCGGGCGCGCGCACCAGCAGCGGCACCGCGCGATCGTAGAGATACGGCGAGCCGTGGTTCGCGCCGGCGTCCGGCACGTAGACCTCGAAGAAGGCGCGCGGCGCGACCACGAGGTCGAAATCGCCCGGGCCGTTGCGTCGCACCGACCGGCAGACCAGCGCGTCGCGCGATTCGTCGGAAGCGGGCGGGCAGGGCGCGGCGGCGGTGCGGACGTCGACGACCTCGTCGATGTTGAAGCGTGTCGTGCAACGCCGCCGGTCCCGGCGCGCGCCATTCGCGCGCGCTCGGCCGGACCGAGGGCGCGCCCCGCCGTGTTCAGGAACACCATCGCGTCGGCGATGCCGGCGATGAACGGGCCGTGGTGCGCCGGTCCCAGCTCACCGCTGCCACGCCGCCTCGAGCGCGGCGATCACCGCCGGCGGGGGCGGAGCGCGGGCCGAGCTTGCAGTCGTCCCCCGAACCGCCGCGATCCAGGCCCGGCACCGCGGTGCGCTTGCACGCCGCCGCCCGCGCCCGATCCCCGAGCTCGGGGATCGCGCCGATGCCGTGATCGCCGGTGAGCATCACCGCGTAGCTGTCCTTGCCGAACGCGGCGTCGAGCGCGGACAGCAGCTCGGCCAGGCGGCGGTCGAGCTGGCGAAGCTCGTCCCATGCCTCCCACGAGTCGGGCCCGAAGGTGTGACCGACGTAGTCGTTCGACGAGAACGAGATCGCCAGCAGCGTCGGGTGCGGCGCGGGTGCGGCGTGCGCGATCGCAGCGAGCGCCACTTGCAGCAGCAGCCGATCGCCGACCGGCGTCGCGCGCATCGTCTTGGCGTTGGGCATCGCGTGTGGAAATGCGATCCCCAGCCCCGGCTGAGCGCCGACCTTTCCCAGGTCGCCTTCGCCCGGTTGCGGATCCGGCGTCGAACGCGTGTGCCTCGACCCAGCTCGCGATCGAGTGGCTTGTCCCACGCTCGTGTACGCGGCGCGCACGGCGTCGCGCCCGCCGACCGGAACCACCCACTCCGGCAGCGCCTGCGCGAACGCGGTCGAGCTGACGAACGCCTCCTCGCCGGGGTCGAACCACAGCGCGAGCGTCGGCGTCCGCCCGGCGCCGAACAGCGCGCCGCGATCTTTGAGCGACAGGCCGTAGATCGCCGCGTCGGGATCGCGGGCGCGCAGCACGTCTGCGAGCGTGTCGCCCTGTAGCCGCGCCAGCGACGCGCCGTGCTTCGGCTTGGTCATCCCGCCCGCGACCAGCAGGTCGTTCTGCTCATCCGCGAGGATCGACACGGTGTCGCCCTTGTCGCTGACGACGAGGTCGTTGGTGACGATGCCGCTCTCGCGCGGGACCTCGCCGGTGTAGAGCGCGCTGTGGCCGGGCGCGGTGTCGGTCGACGCGTGGTCGTAGCGCAGCTCGCGGACGTACAGCCCCTCGCGCCGCAGCCGAGCGAAGCCACCGTCGGCCGGCAGCTCGGGCCAGCGCTCCGAGGCGATCCAGGCGGCAAGCTGATCCACGACGATGGTCACCAGCGCGCGCAGAGGTGCACGAGGCGCCGTGTGTCGTGGGCGTGGGCGTGGGCGTGGGCGTGGGCGTGGACATGGGCGTCGCCGTCGGCGCCCGGCTGCGGCGCCGGCGGCCACCGCGCGGTCGCGCAGCCCGCCAGAGACTAGAATCAGCGCGGTCGCGCCGCGCAGCCCCCAGTTTTTCACGCCGCGGCATTCTAATGCACGCCGCCGCCGCCGCCACGGGCGCCGGCGCTCTGGTATCCTCCGGGCCGCATGCGCGTCGGCGCCCTGGAATTCTGGCCCGCCGTCCTCCTCGCCCCGATGGAGGCGGTCACCGATCTGCCCTTCCGCACGGTGTGCGAGGAGCTGGGCGCCGCGCTGTCGTTCACCGAGTTCCTGTCGGCGGAGGCGCTGACCCGCGGCGCCGCCAAGGCGGTCGGGTCGCATGTGGCCCAGCCTCGGCGGCCGCCGGTTCGCGGTGCAGATCTTCGGGCGCGAGATCGCCGGCACTGGCGAACGCGGCGCGCATGGCGGTCGACGTCGGCGCGTCGATCGTCGACATCAACATGGGCTGCCCGGCGAAGAAGGTGACCGCGGGCGCGTGCGGTTCGGCGCTGATGCGCGAGCCGGCGCTGGCCGCGTCGCTGGTGAGGGCAGTGCGCGCCGCGGTTCCGTCGCAGATCCCGGTCACCGTCAAGCATCGCGCCGGCTGGGACGAGTGTTCGCTCAACGCCGCCGAGTTCGCGCGCGCGCTGGTGGACGAGGGCGCGGCGATGATCACCGTGCACGGGCGCACGCGCGCGCAGGGATTCTCGGGTTCGGCGCGTATGGAGCCGATCGCCGAGGTGCGCGCCGCGCTGCCGTCGTCGGTGCCGGTCATCGGCAACGGCGACGTGAAGGACGTCGCCGCCTACCAGCGCATGAAGGCCGAGACCGGTTGCGACGGCGTGATGATCGGCCGCGGCGCCATGGGCAACCCCTGGCTGTTCCAGACGCTGGTCGCGCTCGAAAAGGGCGAGCCGGATCCGGGCCCGCCGTCGCTGGCCGAGCGGCGTCGCGTGTGGCGGCGGCACGCCGATCTCGTCGGCGAGCACAGTCCGGAGAAGATGCGCGTGCACGAGCTGCGCAAGACGCTGGCCTGGTACTCGCGCGGGCTGTACGGCGGCTCGCACCTGCGCCAGCGCACGTTCACCACGCCCGATCCGGCGGCGCTGCTCGACCTGGGCGAGGCGTTCTTCGCCGGCCTCGACGCTTCGGCGGCGCGGCCCGACGCGGTGATCGAAACGCCGCCCGACGATCCGATCACCAAGTCGATCGCACGCAACGGGCGCCGTGGCGGGCCGCTCGTGCTGGAGGACGGCGCGGTTTGAAGCGGATCCGGATCGCGGCGGTCGCGATGGCTTTCATGGCGCTGGTCGGCGCAACGTCCTGCGACGACCACTCGCACACCGACATCGGTGACGAGATCAACATCCTCACGCGTCGCAACGACGCGCTGGTGCCGCCGGCGACCGAGCGGCTCGCGGGCTACGGGCGCAAGGCGGTCGCGCAGATCGAGACGGCGATGCACACCGCGGCGCCGTTCGGCCGCCTGCACTTGATCACGGCGCTCGAGAAGATCGGCGAGCCGGAGTCGGCCTGGGTGCTGCGCCACGTGGCGGTCTACGACGTCACGCCCGAGATCCGCGACGCCGCCGAGGTGCTGCTCACGCGCTGGAGCACCGACCCGAGCAAGCCGCTGGCCGACAGCGCGCGGACCGCGCTCGCCGAGATCGCGCACAAGCGCTCGGTGGGCGAAGGCCCGCTGCTGTTCGGCGACGCGGGCACACCGGGTTTGCCGTCGACAGTAGGCGCGCCGGATCAGGTTGGGGCTGACCTCGAGAAGCGGCACTGAGGCCGGCGGGCGACGCGGCTCGCAAGGTCTGCCCTCTCCCTAACCCTCCCCGCAGACGGGGCGAGGGGACCGGATCCGATCCGATCCCCTCCGCTCCGCTTCGCGCCGATCCGATCCGATCCGATCCCCTCCCCCCGTCTGCGGGGGGAGGGTGAGGGAGAGGGGTCCGCCCCCTCACCGGAACGACAGCGCCGCGAAGCTGACCACGCTCGCCTCGTCGATGTTCCACTGGTCGTAGCGCAGCATCTTGCCGCGCGCCTCGGGCACGGCGCGCAGGAAGGTGTAGATCGGCGACGAGCCGCACCACTTGAGATCGTCGCGCTGGTTCTCGTGCACCAGGTCCCAGAAACCGTCGGCGTCACCGGAGCCGATGCGATCGATGCGCCGGCGGTCGCGCTCGGTCACCACCTCGAGCGGCCCCTCGTGCGCGGTCGCGGGGTAGCGATCGCCGTAGCGGCGGCCGACGTGCGCCATGTCGACGCCGAGCACCCAGAACAGGCGCGGGCGCTCGCGCGCCGCCATCTCGCCGAGCGCGCCCAGAAACCGCGCGACCGGCGCGTGACGCTCGGGCCGCGCGTCGCGCGCGCCGTTGCCCAGCGGTCCGCACAGGATCGGCAGGATGCGCACGCGCGGGCCGTAGAGCCGCTGCAGGAACAGCACCTGGAACTCGATCGAGTGCTCGACCGCGTGACAGTAGTCCTCGATCTTGACGCCGTCGCCGGCGCGCTGCGCGAGCGCGTCGACCAGCGCGCCGTCGGTCTGCGCCTCGCCGAGCGGCGTCGCGAACGGCTTGCGCGTGAGCCCGAAGCGGTTGGGCTCGCCGTAGTGCGAGGTGCCGAGGATCACGAAGGTCCGATCGCGCAGCCCGGCGCCGAGCGCGGCGTAGGCGGTGCCGTAGCAGCCGATGCCGCCCTCCGGGCTGACGTGCGGCGCGGCGATGCCGATCAGCGGCTCGCGCGACGGCGCGCCGCCGCCGGCCAGGTAGTCGCCGAGCATCTCGCGCAGCGTCTGCGGGATCGTCGGGGTAGCCGCCGCCCGCGTGCACGGCGGCGCGGTGAGGCGCGTCGGCGAACGCGCGGTGGCGGTCCGCCTTCAGTCGCGCGTAGACCGCGTCGTCGAGCATTCCCGCCTCGTGCAGGTTGCGCACGAGATCGGCGGCGATGTCGCCGACGGCGGCGAGGCCGGTCGCGCGCATCAGCACCTGATGCAGCTCGATGTCGTCCTTGGTCCCGTCGAAGCAGCTGAGGCAGCCGACCAGCACCGGCGGCACGATCAGCGTCGCGTCGGTGTAGCGATGCGGGTCGCGAATGAGCACACCCGGCCGCTCCAGGAACGGCGAGGCCATGAAATCGAGGTCGGTACGAAGGCGCGGGAGCAGCACCCGCGTCAACCATAGCCACCTCTGGCCCGGTAGGTCTCGCGCGTTGGTTCCGGCGGCCCCGTGCCTGGTCTGCGTCGTCGCCACTCTTGTTGGTGCCACTTGCACTGGTCAGGGCGCCCGATGCCGGTCAAGATCGCTTCATGTGGATGAACAGCCTGAAGCTGAAGATGCCCACGCAGAAGGAAGCCTTGCCGGGCCGCGCCGAGCGCATGGCGGTGCCGTCCAAGCACTTCGTGCTCGGTACGCCGCTCGAGCCGCCGTTCCCGTCGGGGATGGAGCTGGCGCTGTTCGGGATGGGCTGCTTCTGGGGCGCGGAGAAGATGTTCTGGAAGCTCGAGGGCGTGTACTCGACGTCGGTCGGCTACGCCGGCGGCTTCACGCCGAACCCGACCTATCGCGAGGTCTGCTCGGGGCTGACCGGCCACACCGAGGTCGTGCGCGTGGTCTTCGATCCCGGGAAGATCAGCTACGACAATCTGCTCAAGGTCTTCTGGGAGAACCACGACCCGACGCAGGGGATGCGTCAGGGAAATGACGCGGGCACGCAGTACCGCTCGGCGATCTACACGACCACGCCGGCCCAGGCGCACGCCGCCGAGATCTCGCGCGGCACGTATCAAGCCATGCTGGCCGAGGCTGGCTACGGCGACATCACCACGCGAGATCGCGCCCGCGCCCGAGCTCTACTACGCCGAGGACTATCACCAGCAGTACCTGGCGAAGAACCCCGACGGCTATTGCGGCATCGGCGGCACCGGCGTCTCCTGTCCGACATTTAAATAGCGGGCACCCTGGGAGGGTCCCAAACCCTCCGGTCAAATCCCCAGCTCGAACCTGAGGTGTAGCGACAGGAACAGGTCGCCGCCGAAGGTGGTGTCGGCGGCGTTGGGCGTGGAGGGCGTCTCCAGGCTGAAGACCTCGCCGTCGAGACCGATGCCGGCGATGAGCTCGCCGCGCGTGAGGCGCTTCTCCAGCGCCACGCCCGACGCGGCCCACGGCGCCGCGCCGATCGCCGCCCTGCGCGGAGCCGCTGATCGCGCCGCCGTGCTCGGTCAGGATGCCGGCGCCCGCGCGCAGCACCAGGCGGAAGTCGCCCAGGCCGATCTTGCCGCGCACGCCGACGATGCCGCGCTGGACCGACGCGCCCGAGCCGAACGCCGTGCGGTCGTAGTAGCCCTCGACGAAGAGCAATCGCGCGCCGACCTGGAATCCCAGGCCCGGCACGAGCCCCGAGCTCGCCGACAACGACGATGTGCGCGTCGACGTCGTCGTGTCGGTGCTCGACAGGCCTCCCTGTCCCTGCACGAAGCCGGCGATCACGTCGGCGCGCGCGGGGCGCGCCAGCGTCAAGAACAGGCTCCGCCATCGTCAAGGCGAGCGCGATCACGCTCCAGCGCTCTGGGATAGAGTGTGCTTTATCGGTTCCGCATTCCGCACCTGCAGAGCTGTCGCAGGGGAGTTGTGCAAGGGCGGCGCCACCCAGGGCCCAGGCCCGATGCGGGGTTCCCCTGCGGAGTGTTACGGACTGCGGGCGGCTCTGGCCCGCTCTGCGGGGAGCGGTGTCACCTGGACGCGCAGCCCATCCTTGGGCAGCGGCGGCACCTGATTCCAGGCCGGCGTCAGGTCTTGCCCCTCGGCGAGCTGCCAGTTGTAACCGCGCAGCAGCTCGACCGCGAACACCTTGAGCATCTGCGGCGCCAGCTCGTAGCCGGCGCACTTGTGGCCCATCGGTCCGCCGGCGCCGTTGGGCGCGAACGCGTACGGGTGGCGCTGATGCTCGGCGCGCGCCGCCGAGAAGCGCTCGGGATCGAAGCGCAGCGGCTCGGGATAGACGTCGGCGGTGAGGTGCGAAGTCCGGATGCCCCAGAAGACCGCCCAGCCCTCGGGGATGGTGTGGCCGGCGAACTCGATCGTCTCGCGCGCCTTGCCGAAGAAGACGTGCACCACCGGCGACAGGCGGCGCACCTCGCTGGCGACCTGTTCGAGGTAGGGCATCGCCTCGAGGCGCTCGAGCGAGAGCGGGCCGTCGGGCGCGGCGCTCATGATCTCGTCGGTGAGGCGCTTGCGGATCGCGGGATTGTTCTGCAGCTCCAGCACCAGCGTCGCGAACCAGCCGCGCACGATGAGGCCCGCGATCACCAGGTGGTGCAGCTCGCGCGCGATGTCCTCGGGCGCGGGCGGTCCGCCCGACAGCGGCGACTTCGCGGCCAGGATGCGCGACAGGCCGTCGCCGCGCGGCTCGGCCAGGTGGGCGTCGACGTTCTTGCGGTGGATCGCCAGGATGCGGCGCAGGGCGCGCTTGGCGCGCGAGAACGCCGTGCCGGGCAGCGGGATCGGCAGCGCCGCGAAGCCGCGGAAGAAGATCGCGTACAGGCCGCGCAGTTCGTCCATGAGCGGCCCGGGCGGGATCCCCATCAGCGTCTCGCCGATCGATTCGAGCGCGAGCTTTTCCATCTGGTCCGCCCAGCGCACCTCCTCGGCGCGCGACCAGCGCAGGAAATAGTCGGCGGTCAGGCGGTGCAGCGTCGGCACGTACCAGGCGATCGCCTCGCGCGTGAAGCCCGCCATGATGAAGTGCTTGCGCTCGCGGTGCGTGTCGCCGTCGAGCACCGGCAGCGCGTGCCCGCCGAACAGCGTCTGGATGTGGCTGGGCATCGCGCCCTCGCGCTGCACCTTGCGGCTGTCGATGAACAGCGCGGTCGCGTCGGGGCCGGTGATCACCGCGGTCTTGCGGCCGAGGATGCGCGTGCGGAAGATCGGGCCGAAGCGCCGCGCGCGCTCGTCGACGAAGCCGAAGCCGTCGCGCAGCAGGAGGTGGGTCTCACCGAACAACGGCCAGCCGATGCGTCCGGGCGGGAGGCGGCAGCGGTTTGGCGGCGGGAGGAGTCGTGCTCATCGTTGGCTACGGATTGCCGGCGGTCGTGCCCGCCGTCATTTGCAGCAGCGGTACGATAGCATCATCGTCGCCGCCAGCGGCGGCCCGTCGTTGTTGTCGAGGCAGCTCGCGTCGTTCCACTCGAAATAGGTGTCGTCCAACGGGCCGTGGTCGCTCACCTGTGGAGAGGCGCGTCAATGCGACGGGGCCGCGCTATGTTCAGCGTCCGTTGAGGTGACTGGTGATGGTCAGCGACGATTTGAACGCCGATGTGATCGGCGATGCAGCCGCGCGCGGTGATGCGCCTCGCCGGGTCGAGGAGCTGCGCGCCGCGATCGCGCATCACGACTATCTCTACTACGTCCTCGATCGCCCCGAGCTCCCCGACGCCGACTACGATGCGCTGGTCGGCGAGCTGCGCGGCATCGAGCAGCGATTCCCGGAGCTGATCACGCCCGACAGCCCGACTCAGCGGGTGGGCGGGCGGCCGAGCGTGTTGTTCGCGCCCGCGCAGCACCGCACGCCGATGCTGTCGCTCGACAACGCCTTCTCGCGCGACGAGCTCGCCGCCTGGGGCGCGCGCGTCGAGCGCGGCGTCGGCGATCGCGCGCACTTCGTGTGCGAGCCGAAGATCGACGGGCTCGCGGTCTCGCTGACCTACGAGAACGGATCCTTCACGCGCGGCGCGACCCGCGGCGACGGTGCCGTCGGCGAGGACATCACGCCCAACCTGCGCACGATCCGCTCGTTGCCGATGCGCCTCGCGGGGACGTCGCACCCGGCGCTGCTCGAGATCCGCGGCGAAGTCTACCTGCCGATCGAGGCGTTCGAGCGCATCAACCGCGAGCTCGGCGACGCCGGACAGCGGCCGTTCGCCAACCCGCGCAACGCCGCCGCCGGCAGCCTGCGCCAGAAAGATCCGGCGGCGACCGCGGCGCGCCCGTTGCGCGTCTGGTGCTACGGCATCGGGACGATCGAGCACGATCGCGGCCGGGCTGGTTTCCGCCCCGCGCGCCACAGCGAGGCGCTCGACTACCTGCGCGCGGCGGGCCTGCCGGTCAACGACGAGATCTCGATCGTCGCGACGTTGCCCGAGGCGTTCGCCTGCTGCGAGCGCTGGCAACAGCGGCGCCACGATCTGCCGTACCAGATCGACGGCGCGGTGGTGAAGGTCGACGAGCTGGCGCTGCGCGACGAGCTCGGCGCGACCAGCCGCGCGCCGCGCTGGGCGATCGCGTACAAGTTCCCGGCCGAGGAGCGCACGACGCGCGTCGAGCGCATCGCGGTCAACACCGGCCGCACCGGCAAGGTGACGCCGTTCGCGGTGCTGGATCCGGTCTTCGTCGGCGGCGCGACGATCACGTTCGCGACGCTGCACAACGAGGACGAGCTGCACCGCAAGGACGTGCGCGAGGGCGACACGGTGATCGTGCGCCGCGCGGGCGAGGTGATCCCCGAGGTCGTGGCGCCGGTACTGGAGAAGCGCCCGCCCGAAGCGGTCCCGTTCGTGTTCCCGACCACCTGTCCCTCGTGCGGCACCGCGCTCGTGCGCGCGCCCGGCGAGGCCAACTGGTATTGCCCGAACCGCGGCGCCTGCCCGTCGCAGACCATCGAGTGGCTGTTTCACTTCGCGTCGCCGGACGCGATGGACATCGTGCACCTCGGCTACATGACCGGCGTGACGCTGGCGCAGCGCGGGTGGGCGCGCGACCCCGCCGACATCTACGCGCTCACCGGCGAGCGGCTGGCGCAGCTGCCCGGGTTCAAGGAGAAGTCGATCGCGAATCTGCTCGGCGCGATCGAGGCGTCGAAGGACCGCCCGTCTGGCGGCTGCTGGTCGGCCTCAACATCCGCCGCGTCGGCACGCACGTGGCGCAGTTGCTGACGCGCGCGTTCCCGTCGATCGACGGGCTCGCCGCCGCCAGCGTCGAGGATCTGCAAAAGATCGAGGGCATCGGCCCGGAGAAGGCCGGCTCGGTGCACGCCTGGTTCGCCGACGCGGCCCACCGCGATCTCATCGAACGGTTGCGCCGCGCCGGCGTGCGGATGGCCGATCCGGTCGCCGACACCGGCGGCGCGCCCGGCCCGCTGCAGGGCAAGACCATCGTGCTCACCGGCGGCTTCGAGTCGATGACGCGCGAGCAGGCGATCGCGGCGGCCGAGGCTGCCGGCGCGCGCGTCGCCGGCAGCGTCTCGAAGCGCACCGCCTTCGTGGTCGCCGGCGTGAACCCGGGCACCAAGCTCGCGCGCGCGCAGGCGCTCGCCGTCGAGATCATCGACGAGGCGGAGTACCGCCGCCGCCTCGGAGCCGCCGCCGCGCCTGATCTGTCACTGCGGGCGGATCTCGATCTCCAGCTCGGGCTCGGAGTCGATCAGGCTCACGACGCGGCTGCCGTCGACGACGTCGCGCCACTCCTCCTCGATGCGCGTGAGCTCGTCCTCGAACCAGGCCACGCTGCCCAGGCTGTCGCCGCTCGCGCGGTCAGTGGCCTCGGCTTCCAGCGCGCGGATCATCATCATGTGGCTCGGCAGCCGCTCCAGCACGCCGACGACGTGGTCGAGCGCGGCGCAGCTGCGCTCGCGCGCGGCGCCGATCTCGTCGAGCGCCGCCAGGTGCTGCGCGCGCACCGCGTGGGCGCTGGAGTACTGCTCCAGGCTGTCGTTGTCGGAGGTGTTGCGCCGCCGCGACTCCAGCGTCTGCATCTGCAGGCGGATCGCCTCGTAGCTGATGTTCGACAGATAGCGCGACAGCTCCTCGATCCGCGTCGCCAGCGCGACGGCGCGCGATTCGAGGTGCGGGATGTGCCCGATCGCCGCGCTGAAGTGTTCGCGGATCGACGGGGGCACGTCCTCGACGACCTGGCGCATGACCTGGCGCGCGTTCACGATCCGCTCGATGCAGCTGCGCGCCTGCGCCTCGAGCAAGCTCGACGTCTCGGGCAGCGCGATTGGTTGATTGCGCACGTCAGCGAGGATCCCGTTCCAGAAGCGGCCGTTGGCGAGCTTGATCGCCGTCAGCATCACGAAGCCAGCGGTGGCGAACAGCAGCACCGACCAGGATTCGGCGAGCGCCGCACCGGTGGCGGCGGCACCGATCAGCAACAGGTTGATCTTGGTGAACGACGCCTTGATCAGGCCGCGGCTCAACACCGTCCAGAGCCGAGGGTTCTCCCTATCGCCGCCGCTGTCTCGATCCGATTGCAAGCTCATGACCACCCCCATGTCGAAGGTCCAGCGCGGCGGTCGGCCCCGCCGGACCTGCCGGATTCGGAGCGCGAGGCCACCCCCTAAACGTGCAACGTCCCCCGGCTGTGGCAATCCGGTGAACATCAGATTCGGAACCAGAAGATGGGGGAGGTTGGGACGGCGCGAAACGGCGCTAGCGGATCAGGGCCAGCTTCGAGCTGCGCTTACCACTTCCCGGCTCGGGGATGTTCCGGACGGAGAGCTTGCAGGCGATGTTGGTGGCGATCGAGAGGAAGCTCTTGGCGATCGCGGAGTCGGGGGCGGACAGGGTGACCGGCATGCCGGCGTCGCCGCCGCGGCTCACCGCGACCTCGAGCGGGATCTCGCCGAGGAAGGGGATCCCCTCACGCTCGGCCAGCTTGCGCCCGCCGCCGCGCAGGAAGATCTCCTCGTGGTGGCCGCAGCTCGGGCAGACGAAGCCGCTCATGTTCTCGATCAGGCCCAGTACCGGTACCTCGACGCGCTTCCACATACCGAGCGCCTTCTCGACGTCGATGACCGACACTTCCTGCGGCGTCGTCACCATCACCGCGCCCGTGATCGGGAGCAGCTGCGACAGCGACAGCTGCGCGTCGCCGGTGCCGGGCGGCAGGTCGACGATCAGGTAGTCGAGCTCGCCCCACTCGACGTCCTCGATGAACTGCTGCAGCAGCTTGTGCACCATCGGCCCGCGCCAGATGACCGCGCCGCCGCGCTCGACGAAGAAGCCGATCGAGATCACCTTCATGTCGTAGTGGATCGCGGGGACGATCCGGTTGCCGGCCTCGGTGCCGGCCGGCTCCTCGGGTGGGCCCATCATCTGCGGGATCGACGGGCCGTAGACGTCGGCGTCGAGGATGCCGACGCTGGCGCCGAGGCGCGACAGCGCCGCCGCCAGGTTGGTGCTGACCGTGGACTTGCCGACGCCGCCCTTGCCGGCGGCGACCGCGATGATGTTCTTCACGCCGGGCAGCCGCGGGTTCGACGGGTGGTTGGGTCGCCCCGCGACCGTGGCCTTGAAGCGCACGTCGACGGCGCTGATGCCGGACAGCTTGCCGACCGCGGCCTGGATCGACGACGTGATGACGTCCTTCGACGGGCAGGCCGGCGTGGTCAGCTCGATGTCGATGACCGCGCGACCGCCTTCGAGGGCGACCGCGCTCACCATGCCGGCGGTGACGAAGCCGACCTTGAGCGCGGGGTCTTGAACCTGATCGAGTACGGCGCGGATTTCGTCGACAGTTGTGATGGCAGGGCTCCGTTGCTTCTGTACGGCGTGAGGCCCGCGCGCGTATCAGCTCTGCGGTCAGCCCTTGCGCGCGGACGAGATCGCCCGAAGCTTGACCGGATTGTCCGGGTGGTGCCCCATCTTTCGACGTTTCACCGCAAGATACCCGGCGTTGTACTGGTTCTCGCCGACCCAGTGCGAGATGCGGTCGGCGACGACCACGCCTGTCGGCTTTGAGCCCCGCCACCTTGAGCGGGTTGTTGGTCAGCAGCCGAACCGAACGCACGCCCAGGTCGGCCAGGATCGCCGCCGCCAGGTCGTAGGTCCGCGCGTCGGCGACGAAGCCCAGCGCCAGGTTTGCCTCGACGGTGTCGGCGCCGCCGTTCTGCAGCGCGTAGGCGCGGATCTTGTTGCCGAGCCCGATGCCGCGTCCCTCCTGGCGAAGGTAGACGACGACGCCGGTGCCCTCGCTCGCGATGCGCTCGAGCGCGGCGTCGAGCTGGTCGCGGCAGTCGCACTTCATCGAGCCGAGGACCTCCGAGGTCCAGCACTCCGAGTGCACGCGGCAGAGGACGTTCGACGCGCCGTTGAGATCGCCGCGCACGATCGCCATGTGCTCTTCGGCGGGCACGTCGGGCGGCGCGTCGGCGTCGCGGAAAACGAACACGCGAAACGGTCCGTGACTCGTGGGGAGATCAGCTTCTGCGTACCGGGTGAGCTTCATCGCGAGGATTAGATGGGGCCGGGTGCCGACAAGTTACGCCGCAGGGGCCGGCTCAAGCTGGGCCGCAAGTTACGAGCCGCCGTCGAGAAAGTCAACGGAACGGCGATCCAAACCGAGGGAAAGCACAGCAAAACCAAGCCTCTCTAGCTTGATTCACCGAGGGGCGAATGTCATCTTAGACGCCACAATGGCGGTCCGGCCGATCGTACGATTTCCCGATTCGCGGTTGCGTCAGAGCTCCGCCCCCGTGAACGCCGTCGACGACGACGTGCGGCGCGTGGTCGAGGACATGACCGATTCGATGAACGCGCAGAATGGCGCTGGGCTGGCGGCCATCCAGATCGGCTTTCCGTTGCGGATCTTCATCGTCGACGGTGAGGTAGCCGGCGGCCCCGAGCAGTCTCCGCCCAAGGTCTTCATCAACCCTGAGATCGTCGAGATCTCCAAGGAGTCGCAGACCGGCGACGAGGGCTGCCTGTCGTTCCCGAACATCTTCGTGCCGGTCAAGCGGGGCATGCGCGCGCGCGTGCGTGCGATGGACCTGGACGGCAATATGTTCGAGGCGGAGGGCGAAGAGCTCTACGCGCGTGCGATGCAGCACGAAACGGATCACCTGAATGGCCGCCTGCTCATCGACCAGGTCGGACCGGTCAAACGCGAGCTGATCAAGCGCAAGCTGCGCCGGGACGCCGAGGCCGAGCGCGAGGAAGCAGAAGAGGCGGAAGACGCCTCGAGCGCTGGCTGATTGAAGTCGCGCGCCGCAGAGTGACGTCGGACCCCTCTCCCCGCAGACGGGGCGAGGGGATCGGAACCGGATCTGAATCGATCGTGGCGCGTATCATGTCCGGTCCCCTCCCCCCGTCTGCGGGGGGAGGGTTAGGGAGAGGGGTCCGCGCTTCTCCGCGCCCTTACGTCTGCGCCAGCCCGCGCGTCATGAGGATCTTCCCCGACCGCACCAGCTCGACGATCTTGTAGTGGCTGAGCAACGACAAGCACGCATCCACCTTGTCGCTCGTCCCGTAGATCCTCACGATCATCGACGTCGCGCCCGAGTCGACGACCTTGGCGCCGAACTGCGCCGCCACCTGCAGGACCTCCGTGCGCTGATTGACCGCGCTCTCGATCTTGACCAGCGCGATCTCGGTCTCGATCACTGCCGCGCCCGTGTGGTCGAACGCGTGCACGACGTCGATCAGCTTGGTGAGCTGCTTGATGATCTGCTCCAGCGTTTCGGGGTCACCGCTGCAGGTGATCGTCATGCGCGAGAACTGCCCGTTGGTGACGTCGGTGCTCACGACCAGGCTCTCGATGTTGTACCCGCGCCGCGAGAAGACCAGCGCGACCCGGACCAGCACGCCCGGCTTGTTGCGCACCAGCAGCGAGATGGTATGCAGCGGCGCGCTCGGTGCCGGGATCGACGACGGAAGGGGCATGGCGGTGATCGGTGAAGCGGACATGACTAGGTGCTCCCTTCGGGCTTGGCCATCTTTTGCTTCGGGCGTTCGATGATCATGTCGCGCAGCGGGGCACCGGCGGGGATCATCGGGAAGACGTTGTCCTCCTTGATGACTTCGGCTTCCACGACGCACGGGCCGTCGTTGTAGGCGATCGCGGCTTTCAGGATCCGATCGACCTCGGACGGCCGCTTGATGTGCCAGCCCTTGATGCCGTAGGCGCCGGCGAGCTTGACGAAGTCGGGGTTGCCCTCGAGATCCACGCCCGACAAGCGGTTCTCGAAGAACAGCTCCTGCCACTGGCGCACCATCCCCAGGTACGAGTTGTTGATGATCAGCACCTTGACCGGCAGCTTGTGGATCGCCGCCGTCGCCAGCTCCGCCATCGTCATCTGGAAACCGCCGTCACCGGCGATCGCCCAGACCATCTTTTTCGGGTGAGCGAACTGCGCGCCGATCGCCGCCGGGAAGCCGTAACCCATGGTTCCGGCGCCGCCCGACGACAGCCAGTGGCGGTTCTTGGTGGTCCTGCAGAACTGCGCCGCCCACATCTGGTGCTGGCCCACGTCGGTGGTGAGGATCGCGTCGCGCCCGCCGAGCGCGTCGAGCCGGTCGAGCACGTGCTGCGCGCGCAGGCCGCCCTTCTTCGGGTACTTGAGCGGGAACTGCTTGCGCCACGCCGCGATCTGCTCGAGCCACTCGTCGGTGTCGAGCTTCTGCACGTGCGGGATCAGATCCTCGACGGCCAGACGCGCGTCGGCGGCCAGGCTGACGTCGGGACGCACGATCTTGTTGAACTCGGCCTTGTCGATGTCGATGTGGATCTTGGTCGCGCCGACGCAGAACTCCGACAGCTTGCCGGTGATGCGGTCGTCCCAGCGCGCGCCGATCGCCATGATCATGTCGCAGTGGGTGACCGCCTTGTTGGCGTAGGCGGTGCCGTGCATGCCGAGCATCCCCTGGTGCAGCGGGTGATCCTCGGGACACGCGCCCTTGCCGAGCAGCGTGTTGACGATCGGCGCGTTGAGCTTCTCGGCGAGCTTCATGATCGCCGGGCCCGCGCCCGAGATCACCGCGCCGTGGCCGACGTACAGCACCGGCTTCTTGCTCCGGTTGATCAGCGCCGCCGCCTTCTTGACCAGATCAGCCTCGGGGCGGCCGGGCACGATGTAGCCGGGCAGGTCGACGGTCTCGAACGAAGTCGGCGGTGCACGGCCCCGAGGTCACGTCCTTGGGCAGATCGATCAGCACCGGCCCGGGCCGGCCGGTCGACGCCAGGTAGAACGCCTCACGCGTGATGCGCGGGATGTCGTTCGGGTCCTTGACCAGGTACGAGTGCTTGACCACCGGGTAGGTGATGCCGGTGACGTCGGCTTCCTGAAAGGCGTCCTTGCCGAGCATCGGCGAGATGGTCTGGCCGGTGAGCACGATCATCGGCACCGAGTCCATGAGCGCGGTCAGCAGGCCGGTCACGGTGTTGGTCGCGCCCGGGCCGGACGTCACCAGCACCACGCCGGGCTTGCCGGTCGCGCGCGCGTAGCCGTCGGCCATGTGGGTCGCGCCCTGCTCGTGGCGGACCAGGATCAACTTGATCTTGGAGTCGACCAGCGCGTCGAAGATCGGCATCGCGGCGCCGCCCGACAGACCGAATACGTACTCGACACCCTCGCGCTCCAGGCACCGGATCAACTTCTCGGCGCCGCTGGTGACCTTGTGCAGCTGCGGGGCTGCCTTCTCGGTCTTCTCGGTCGATTTTTTCGACGGGGTCGATGACGGGGCGGTCTTGAGCGAACGGGTTGCCACGGTAGGTCTCCTTTTCGAAGGTTTCGGACTGAGGTCGACAAAGCTAGGGCGGAATGGCCCTCTGGTCAACCAGATCTTGGGGTCAGATCGGTGTCGACTTGGCAGAATGAACCGTTTTGACGCGCTGATCTGGAGCCATCCCGGCTCAGAGGCGTCGTTTTCGCCCGATCCACCACGTCTTTCCTGGGGCATCCAGGTCGAAGGGGCTCCAGGGCTCGCTCAGAAGCTCGCTGAATCCGGCCGCGGCGAGCGCCGAGCGGATCTCGACGTCGGTGAAGCAGCGCTCGGTCAGCGTGGCGTGGGTTTGGCGGCTGCCGTCGTCGATGGTGACCTCGGCCTGCGCGACGCGGCGGACGGCGTCGTAGTGGGTCTCGATCGCGACGGCCCAGCCCGGCTCGCGCCACGTCCGGTTGCCGCGCCACCAGCGCTCGAAGCCCAGCTCGTTGGTGGCGTCGAAGACGAAGAGCCCGCCAGGCCGCAGCAGGCCGGCGACCGCGCGCATCGCCGCGTGCAGCTCGGCGGCGCTGGTCAGGTGATTGAGCGCATCGTAGAAGCAGCCGGCGGCGTCGATCGGCGGCGGCGCGATCGCGGGCGGGGCGGCCATCGCGCCCTCGAGCCATTGCACGCGATCGGCGGCCGGCTTGGCGCGAGCGACCTCGAGCATGGCGGCGCTGCCGTCGATCCCGCAGCAGGCGCCAGGTCGGGTGCGCGCGATGCAGGCCGAGCAGCAGCTCGCCGGTGCCGCAGCCCAGGTCGACGAACGAGGCGACCGGCGCCGACTCTGGTTGGCGCGCGTGGCGCGCCAGCGCCGGCAGCAGCTTTGCCAGCACCACGTGCGAGAACGGCCGGGTGCCGCCCGCCGCCTGCCAGCGGTCGTAGACCGGCGCCAGCGCGTCGTAGAGCGCCGACGTCGGAACGGGCGGAATCGTGGGCGGGCGTGCTTCCATCGTCGGATCCTGCGGCCGGTCAGTCGTCGCGGCGCACCGGCGCGCGCAGCGACTTGCGGTGCGACTGCGCGTGCTTGGCGCGCAGCATCTTCTCCTTGGCGCGCCGCGATCGCCGGCGCTTCTGCCGGCGGATCTTCTCGGCCGCCTGCGCGCGGGCGCTCTCTCGGCCCAGCCGCTGCTCTTCGATCTTGTCGGCGAGCATCTGGCGCGCGATGAGGCGGTTCGCGCCCTGCGTGCGCTCGCGCTGGCACTTCACCGCCATGCCGCTCGGCCGGTGCACCAGCACGACGCAGGTCGCGACCTTGTTGACGTTCTGGCCGCCCTTGCCGCCCGAGTGCACGAAGCTCTCGTCGAGGTCCTCCTCGCGGATCCCGAGGCGCGCGAACCGCGCGGCCAGCGCACGAGCTTTCTCACCGGACAGCGGCATAGGTCAGGGTTGCTTCGCCCCACCAGGTTGTCAATACTGCGCCTCCACGCCCGACCGGGCAGGAGGTCCGCATGCGATCGATCAAAGGGACGACCCTGGGTTTCGCCACGATGTTCGCGCTGCTCGCGGTCGCCTGCGACAAAGAAGCGCCCAAGGCGCCGCCCGCGCCGGTCGCCGCGGCCGAGCCGGTCAAGGCGCCGCCGCCCGCGCCGCCGTCGGCGGCCGACGCCGCGGTGAAGCCGAAGATGGTCGCCAACAACGACGGGCTCAGCCTGGCCGACCGCGTGGCGAAGCGTCAGGCCGCCGAGGCCAAGGTGGCGGCCGAGCTGGCGGGGCAGGAGAAGGAGCGGCTGCTCGAGTACGATCGCGGCAAGCTGCCCCTGCACAAGCAGGTGTTCGCGTTCATCGTGAAGACCCGCGACCAGTACGACGAAGCGCGCGAAAAGACCGGCGACAAGGTCAAGGTCGACAAGCTGCGCGAGTCGCTGAACAAGCCCATCGTCGCGATGGGCAAGAAGATGGCGACGATCGATCCCAAGGGTGGCAACTCGAACGTCACCACCGACTACGACGTGATGCTGAACGCCCTCGCCAACGACTACCCGGAGGCGATCGACGCGTCATTCGACGGCGACAAGCAGCCGCTGGCCGACCAGACCGCGGAGCTCGACAAGCGCACGAAGAAGGTCGAGGACTGGCTCGCCGAGCTCAAGAGCGCGAAGAAGAAGAAGAAGTGATCGCCGCGGCACCGCCGAGGCGACTGCGATCACGCATGTGATCAGCCGCGGCCTGCCGGGGATCAAAAGGTCGTTATGTCACGGCAAAGCGGCATTCCGGCGGAATGCGTCTGAGGTAGGCTGCCCGCATGGCTTGGTCTATGGGTGATCGTGTGTTCGCGCGCGCGCTGCTGGTGGTGGTAGCGGTCGCCGCTTGTCTCGGTTGCGGCCGCACGGAGCTCGACGACGTGGATCCGTGCGATCCCGCGATCGACACGACCCGTCCGTGCAGCGGGTTCTGCGGCCCGGGCACGCGAAGCTGCGTCGACTACGTCTGGCAGTCGTGCATGATCCCGCCGGTGACCCGCGTCGTGCAGCAACGACTGCGGCGCCGGCACCGAGACCTGCGTCGATGCCAAGTGGCAGGGATGCGAGGTCGCGCCGGTGACGCGCAGCTGCTCCAGTGCCTGCGGCAGCGGCAACCAGACCTGCACCGACGGGACGTGGGCCGGCTGCGACGCGCCTCAGCCCAAGCCGCCGATCCTCACGACGAAGGTGCGCGACTTTCACGCCCACAATCCGCCCGACTTCGAGCTGGACGACGTCGGCGGCGGCAACCACGCCGACCAGGGCATCGTCGCAGTCGATGCTGGGCGCGGACGGAACGCCGGTCTACGCTGGCAATCCCACGACACTGACGACGACCGGCGCCGCCAACTTCAACGAGTGGTACCACGACGTTCCCGGCGTCAATTCGGCGACGATGATCGCTTTGCCGTTGATGGCCAGCGCGGCCGAGCCCGACTTCTACGTCTACGACAACCCGTCCTTCTTCCCGATCGACAATCAGCTGTTCGGTAACGAAGGCAATCCCCACAACTATCACTTCACGCTCGAGGCGCACACCCACTTCCAGTACCGCGGCGGCGAAGTCTTCTCGTTCTCCGGCGACGACGACTGCTGGGTCTTCATCAACCGCACGCTGGTCATCGATCTCGGCGGCACTCACCAGACGCTGAGCGGCAGCGTCCAGCTCGACGCCGCCGCGAGCGCGCTCGGCATGATCAAGGGGCAGAGCTACCCGCTCGACATCTTCTTCGCCGAGCGCCACACGATCGGCTCGACGTTCGCGATCCACACGTCGATCGCGGACGCGAGCTCGTGCCCGTGACGCAGATCCGGTCCGGTCCTCTCCCCCCGCAGATGTCGCAGATGGGAGAGGCGGATCGGACTCAGGTCGCGGCCGACGCTTCTTCTGCAGCGGGCGCGGCCGCCTTCGGCGCGGCGCTTCGCTCGTCGAGCACCTTCTCGAGGAACTCCTTCGCGGCGTCGGTCCAGACGTCGCCGTAGGTCTGGCTGTAGACCAGCGCTTCCTCGACGGAGCCCGGCTGCGAGCCGGCGACGTTCTCGACGCGCCGGCGGATGCGGCCGAGCAGCGTCTTGCCGAAGTGCGGGTTGGCGTCCAGCGCTGCGCCCAGCGCGGTGCGCGCCTTGTCCTCGGCGCCCGCCACGAAGTGCGCCAGCGCGAGGCCGAGCTGCGCGCGGCTGCCGGCGCTCTCGGACTTCACCGCCGGCTCGAGCACCACGGCCGCGTCGGCCGCCTTCTCGAGCTTCATCAGCGCCTTGGCGGCGATGAGCCGCGCCTCGGTGCCGACCGTTCCCTCGTCGATCGCGTACACCTTCTCGAGATCGGTCACCGCATCGGCGAAGCGATCCTGATCGTACGCCAGGCACCCGACCGCGTGGCAGGCGCGAATGTACGGCTGAGCCTCGGGCTTGCTGAACGCGTCCTTGACGTTCTGCGCGCGCAGGTCGCCGGCCAGCTTCTCGCCGGCCTCGATCACCACGCTCAGCTCTTCCTTGGCGCCGTCGGCGTTGCCGGCCGACAGCCGCGCCATGCCGATGCCGACGCGCGCGTCGAGCATGTCGGGCTTGAGGTCCAGCGCGGCGCGGAACTCGCGCTCGGCGGCGCCGGGGCGGCGCTGCTCGAAGAGACGCCACGCGGCCGCCAGCATCTCCTGGGGATCGGGCGCGACCACCGGCGGCACCGCCGCCGCTTCGTCGTCGCGCAGGTGGCACTTCTTGTACTTCTTCCCCGAGCCGCAATGACAGGGATCGTTGCGGCCCGCCGCTCCCAGTCGGGCGCGCGCGGCTTCGATCCGCTTCTCGTCGGAGGCCGCGTCGGCCGCCTTCGCGTCGGCTTCATTTGTTTCGGATTTCACCGAGGCACTTTCGGGGGCTTTGTCAGTCGTGGTCTTGGTCTTGGCCATTGCTTGGTCCTTGCTGGGGCGAGGACCATACCGTAAAACGGCTGCGAGGATCATGAGAAGGTCGCTGTGGGCGCTGGCCGTTGCCGTCGGGGCGTGGCCGCTCATCGCCAGCGCCAGTGGGACGATATCCGCCAATGTCGCCCCCGCCAGCTCAGCGGCGGCCGTTGCGGCAGCTCCTACCGCCGCGGTGATCTCCACGACGCCGGCGATCGCCGCAGCGCGATGCGCTCCTGCACGTCAAGGCTCTGACCGCGCCCGAGATGGAGGGCCGCGGCGCGCTGACGCCCGGCCTCGATCGCGCGGCGGCTTACATCGCCGCACGATTTCGCGCGATGGGGCTCGCGGGCGCCGGGCGACGGTGGCACATTCTTCGAAGCAGTCGATCTGCCGCTGCCGCGCCGGGCGGGGCCGCGCACGGCGCTGCGGATCGGCGGGCGCGCGCTCGGCGCTCGGCCGTGACTTCGCGCCCAACCTCGGCGCCGCGGCGGCCAGCGCGCAGGCCGGCGTGGTCTTCGCGGGGTACGGCATCTCGATCGCCGGCGGGTACGACGACTACGCCGCGATCGATGCGCGCGGCCAGCTGGTGATCTGCCTGCGCTACGCGCCCCACTACGATGTCGCCGCCGGTCACGCCGCCGATCCGGCGTTCAGCGCCGGCGCGGCGTTGCGCGCGAAGATCGAGAACGCGATCCGCCACGGCGCGGTCGCGATCGCCATCGTCGATCCGCCCGTGCCCGCCGCCGCCGCTACCGTGCGAGTCGACGGCGGCGTCGACGTCGATGCGGCGCCGCTGCCGGTGGGAGCGCCGGGCGCGACCAACATCGCTTCGTTTCATCTCGCGCGCGCGGCGGCCGATCAGTTGCTGGCGGCGGCGGGAGCGGACGGCGTGGCGGCGCTGCAGCGTCGGATCGACGACAGCGGCCGCCCGGCGTCGTTTGCGCTTCCGCTCGCGGCCGAATCTGGCCGTCGAGTGGCAGACGCCGTCGATCGCCGCCCGCAACGTCGTCGCGGTGCTCGCCGGGCTCGGATCCGACGCTGCGGCAAGAGGCGGTGCTCATCGGTGCGCACTACGATCACCTCGGGCGCGGCGACGAGGGCAGCGCGTTCGGCGCGGCGGGCCAGATCCACCCCGGCGCCGACGACAACGCGTCGGGGACCGCGGCCATGCTCGAGGTCGCCGAGGCGCTGGCCGCCGAGCGCGTGGCGCCCAGGCGATCGATCCTGTTCGTCGCCTTCACCGGCGAGGAGAGGGGACTGATTGGCTCGCTCGCGCTCGCCGAGCAGGCGACCCGGCGACACGTCGTCGCGATGCTGAACCTGGACATGGTCGGGCGCATGCGCGCCGGCGCGGTCGAGGTCGGCGCGTCGACGACCGCGCGCGAATGGGAGGCGATCGCCAACGCCGCCAACGACGAGAAGCTGGCGCTGACGTTCCCCAAGCGCGTCGCGCCCAACAGCGACCACGCGCCGTTCCTGAACAAGGAGATCCCGTCGCTGTTCCTGTTCACCGGGCTGCACGGCGACTACCACCGCGCCAGCGACACCTGGGACAAGATCGACGCCGACGGAATCGCGCGGACCGCGCGGCTGGCCCGGCGCATCGTCGTCGCGGTCGCGAACCGCGACCAGCGTCTGGCGTTCGTGGCGCCGCAGTGGACGCGGATGGGCGCCGTCGGCGGCACGCACGGGATCACCGTGCGGCTCGGCGTGATGCCCGACTATCAGTCGGAGAACGGGCTGCGCGTGAGCGCGGTGATGGCCGGCGGCGCCGGCGCCGAGGCCGGGCTCAAGGCGGGTGACATCATCGACCGCATCGGCGAAAAATCGGTCGGCGACATCGAGTCGTACATGGAGGCCATGGCGTTGTTCAAGGTCGGCGATCAGACGGTGGTTCAGATCCGGCGCGACGGCGCCACCCAGAGCTTGAAGGTGAAGTTCGGCGCCGCGAGCGCCGCGACCGATTCCGCGGGGAGCAAGCCATGACGGCCGGGCCGCTCGACCGGCAAGACCGTGGCGCTGCCCGAGTCGCGCGAGCTGGATCAGCTGTCGCGGCTGCTCGAGGAGCAGGGCGCGACCACCTGGCGCTGCCCGCTGGTCGCGATCCTCGATGCGCCCGATCCCGCGCCCGATCGACGATTGGCTGCGGCGCCTGGTCGCGGGCGCGTTCGACGACGTCATCTTTCTCACCGGCGAGGGCCTGCGGCGCCTGCTCGCGCGCGCGGAGCGCACCGGCACGCGCGACGCGGTGGTCGCGGCGCTCGGGCGCGTCCGACGCATCACGCGCGGTCCCAAGCCGGCGCGCGCGCTGCACGAGATCGGGCTCGCCTCGGATCTGCCGGCCAGCGTGCCGACCTCGCGCGGCGTGATCGACAGCTTGCGGGCGCTGGATCTGAAGGACCGGCGCGTCGGACTGCAGCTCTACGGCACCGATCCGGGCGCCGAGCTGGTCGCGTTCCTGACCGGCGCCGGCGCCGCGGTGTCGACGGTGTCGCCGTACGTCTACGCGCCCGCGATCGACGACCAGCGCGTGCGCGAATTGATCGACGCGATGCAATCGCGCCGCATCGACGCCATCGCCTTCACCAGCGCGTCGCAGATCGATCGGTTGTGGGGCGTCGCGCGCACCGCCGGCGTCGAGCCGATGCTGGCCGCGGCGCTGTCGTCGACGCGCGTCGCCGCGATCGGCCCCGTCGTCGAGGCCGCCCTCGGCGAGCGCGGCGTGCGCGTCGACATCGCGACCAGCAAGCCGTTCGTGATGAAGCACCTGGTCGGGCTGATCGCGGAGAAGCTCGGCTAGAACGCGAACGGCAGGTCCACCTGCACCATGTTGTAGCTCGACGGTCGTGAGCGGTTTGTCGAGGCCGCGCGAGTACGAGATCCCGGGGCGGAACCAGGTCTTGCCCATCTTGAAGTGCACGCGCGGGCCGATCGCCATCGTGACGGTGTCGCGATTGACCGCGGCCGCCTTCACCGGCGCGGCGTCGCTGAGCCAGCGCTGGTAGCGGAGCTCGCCGCCGAGCGAGAGCTGCGGGATCAGGAAGTAGCCGAGGTGCAGCCCCGCGGTGCCGTTGGTGCGCGAGCTGTCGCCGGTGCTGGTGCGAACGCGCGTCAGCTGAAGGATCGTGGCCTCGATCTGCGCGGTGAAGCCGTGCGCGATGTAGGCCGCGTCGATGCCGCCCAGGAACGTGAGGTAGTTGACCGCGAACATCGCGTTGTCCATTCCGGACCGCGCCGCGATCCCGGCGGCGTTGGCGCCGGCGGAGCCGCTGTTGGCCGGCGTACCGGTGCCGCCCTGGCCGATCGGCACGGTGGCGGCGATCGTCGCGGCCAGCCGGATCGGACCGACGGGACGCGCGTAGGTGCCGCCGACGATGCGGGTTGATGAACGACTGCCCGTCGGGCGCGGCGCCGGGCGCGGTGTTCTGCACGAAGCCCAGGCGCACGAGCGGCGCCAGGTTGGCGTGCACCTTGTAGCTGCCGAGCAAGGTCGTGGCCACCGTGCTGCCCGAGGTGCCGTTCGCGCCGTCATAGAAGGCCACGGTGCTGTCGGAGCGCACGACGGTGGCGACCGTGGCCGGCCGCAGCTGCCAGGGCAGCGAGTAGGGCGGCGGTGGTGGTGCGGGTGGAAGCGCGACTGCGGGCGCGGTGGCGACGACGGTGACCGTCGGCCGCGGGCGCGGCTGCTGTCGTCGTGGCGGATGGCGGCGCTGCAGCGGGGGGCGGCGCGGCGGCGGGGGGCGGCGCTGCCGCCGGTGGCGCGGGCGCCTCGTCCGCGATGGCTCGCCCCGCAAACGCGAGGGAGAGCATGGCCGCCGACAGCGCGAGCCGCGTGGGACTGCTGATCGGGTTGCGGAATCGTCGAGTGGTTTTCACGCGCGTATGCCTTTCGTTGGTGGGCCGTTGAATCACCCACCCGGTATAAGGCCGCGCGTGTTTCGAGAATCTTTCGCCGCCGCCGATTTCGCGTCAAAAGATGGTTTCCAGCGCCCGTAATCGCGAAACACGATATTGACGGACGCTGGAAATCAGCGGCGCTGCGCGATCTCGGCCGCGCGAGTCAGGCGGTCGGCGCGGGCGCGAGCAGCTTGGTGAGCTCACCGCGCGCGTGCAGGTCGCGCACGATGTCGCAGCCGCCGATGAGCTTGCCGTCCAGGTAGAGCTGCGGGAACGTCGGCCAGCTCGAGTACTCCTTGAGGCCTTCGCGGATCTCCTGATCGGCCAGGATGTTGAACGAGCCGTAGGGCACGCCGACCTCCTTGAGGATGCCGACCACCGCGGCGGAGAACCCGCACTGGGGCATCGACGGGTTGCCCTTCATGAACAACATGACCCGGTCGCGGGAAATCGTCTCGGTTATCCGATTGCGAAGCTGGTCGTCCATGGTCCTGTCGTCTCCTGCTGGTTGCGGGGTCGTTGGTTACGATTCTTCGGGCGTGCGCGTGGTCAGCGCCAGCGCGTGGATGGGGCCGTT
The DNA here is from genome assembly GCA_963711305.1 of uncultured Pseudomonadota bacterium. GTDB lineage: Bacteria > Myxococcota_A > Polyangia > Fen-1088 > Fen-1088 > DASRQZ01. The sequence goes on along the minus strand of CAVQDT010000007.1, from coordinate 621,448 downwards.
CATGGCGGCGCCGAGCGCGGCGTACACCATGCGGTGCCGATCGACCGGGCCTTGCCCGCGGAACGCCGCGGCAACCACGGTCGCGGCGTAATGGTCCCCGCCGCCGGTCAGGTCCTGAACGGTGACCTCGGCGCCGGGGATTGCCGCTGCGATCTTGGTGCGAATCTCGTCCGCGGTGATGGCCATTCGGTGCGGATCGTATAGCACGCCGCGGCCGGCGGGGAGCCGGCTGCAGCCCCGGGGGTATACTGGGCCAACGATGAAGCTCGGCACCCGCGTCACCGTCGTGACCACCGTGCTGGTGGCCCCGGTGCTCGCCGCCTCCGGTTACGCGGCGCTCAAGCTGCGGCGCGCCGATCTGGAAGCGGATCTCGATCGCCAGGCGCGCGAGGTCGCCGAGACCCTGCGCAGCGGGCTCGAGCCGGTCTCCGACGACACCGAGGCGACGACGCGCGTGCTGACCGAGCGCGCCTGGATGTCACGCGAGCGCGACGACGCCTTCAAGCTCGAAGTCCTGCGCGTCGGCGACCGCTGGCAGACCACCGACCAGTCCTGGCTGATCCTCGCGCAGGCGGCCGAGATCGAGGACGGCCCCGTCGGGAATCTGCTCGAGGCACCGGGCCGCGAGCCGGCGTTCGCGATGGCGGTGCCGTCTGCAAGACACGGCCGGCATGGCGCTGCCGCAGCACCACCCGGCGCGCCGGCCCAAGGCGATGCTGGGCATGCGGCGCGACGCGCGCTACGTCAAGGACGCGGTCGCGGCGACGGCGGGGCGGATCTTCTCGCTGTTCCTGGGCGCGCTGGTGTTCGTCGCGATCGGCGTCGAGCTCGCGATGCGCACCGTCGTCGCGCTGCCGCTGCGCCGGCTGCTCGACGGCATCGACGGCGGTCGGCAAGGGCGACCTGTCGCGCGTGCTGCTCGCCGATCGCGACGACGAGATCGGCACCATCGCCGGCCGGTTCAACGCCATGACCGGATCGCTGCGCGAGGCGCGCGAGGACGGCGAGCGCGGCGTGCAGGCGCGCCTGTCGCTGGAGACGCGCCTGCGCCAGTCGGAGAAGCTGGCGACGATCGGTCAGATGGCCGCCGAGATCGCGCACGAGGTCGGCACGCCGCTGAACGTGATCGGCGGGCGCGCGCGAGCGCTCGGCAAGAGCCACCGCGCGAGCGATCCGGCCGAGGTCACGCGCAACGCCGGCATCATCACCGGCGAGGTCGATCGCATCGCGAAGATCATCCGCCAGGTGCTGGATTTCTCGCGCCAGCGCGGGCCGACCATCACGTCGGTGCACCTCGGCTCGGTGGTCGCCGAGGCGCTGGAGTTCCTGCGCGAGATCGTCGATCGCCAGCAGATCAAGACCGACGTGCGCGTGCTGCCGTCGCCGCCCGAGGTGCCGGGCGATCCCGATCAGATCCAGCAGGTCTGCCTGAACCTGCTCATGAACGCGATCCACGCCATGCCGAGCGGCGGCACGCTGCGCATCACCGCCGAGCGGGTCACGCGGCGCAAGGAGGGGCTGGACCTGGCGTCGCCCGCGCCCTACGCCATGCTCGAGATCGCCGACACCGGCCCCGGCATTCCGCGCCGAGAACCGCGGCAAGATCTTCGAGCCGTTCTTCACCACCAAGGACGAAGGGCAGGGGACCGGGCTCGGCCTCGCGGTGAGCCACGGCATCGTCAAGGACCACGACGGCTGGATCGAGGTCGACAGCCCCGCCGAGGGCGGCGCCGTCTTCCGCGTCTTCCTGCCGTGCGCGGCCAGCGTCGCGGTGGCGGAAGGCTGGCGCGCCGCCGCGCCCGAGGAGACGTCGCCGGGGCTGCCGCGCGCCGTGGGCGACGGCAGCGACAAGGGGTAGCGATGGCGCGGCTGGCGAGACGTCTGCCCGAGAACGCGGCCGGCGATCTCTACGTCGACGACACGTGCATCGATTGTGAGACCTGCCGCCAGATCGCGCCGTCGGTCTTCGCGCGCGACGGACGCGCGGGGCAGTCGGTGGTCAGCGAGCAGCCGGTCTCGCCCGCCGACGAGCGCCGCGCGCTGATGGCGATGGTCGCGTGCCCGACGGCGTCGATCGGCAGCGCGAGTAAGCGCGATCCCATCGGATGCGGCGCGTGCGTTCCCCGAGGAGATCGCCGGCGGCGTCTATGCCTGCGGCTACGCGCTCGCCGTCGTCGTACGGCGCGTCGTCGTACCTCGTGCGCCGCGCCGGCGCCGACAACTTGCTCGTCGATTCGCCGCGCGCCGCGCGGCCGCTGTTCGCGCGCCTGGCATGAGCTGGGCGGCGTGCGCCGGATGTTCCTCACCCACCGCGACGACGTCGCCGACCATGCGCGTTTCCACGCGGTCTTCGGCTGCGTGCGGATCATGCACGCCGCCGACGTCGGCGCCGGCACGCGCGACGTCGAGCGCCGGCTCCACGGCGCTGATCCGATCCGCCTCGACGTCGATCTGCTGGCCATTCCCGTGCCCGGCCACACGCGCGGCAGCACCGCGCTGCTGCTACGGCGAGACCTTCCTGTTCACCGGCGATCACCTGTGGGGCGACGAAGACACCGGACGACTGGGGATGTCGCGGTCGGTCTGTTGGTATTCTGTGGCGCGAGCAGATCGCATCGCTGCGCCGGCTGCTGCGACCATCGGTTCGAGTGGGTGTTGCCGGGACACGGACGCCGCTTTCGCGCGACGTCGGCACGGGCGATGCGCGCGGCAATCGAGGCCCTGCTCGCCGAATGCTGACTCTCCGACCGGCCGCCGAAACGCGGTCTTGCCGAAGAGTATCGAATGGGCAAGGATTGATCGACGTCTCATATGGCCGATTCCGCCGCGTCCGAGATGACCCGCACCCAGAACCGCCGCGGCGGCGGTCGAGCCAGCATCCTCATCGTCGAGGACGACGCGGCGATGCGCGAGATGCTGCGCGAGGCGCTGGAGGATGACGGCTACGCCGTCGAGACCGCGGCCAACGGTCGAGCTGGCGTGGAGCGCGTGCAAAAGGGCGGCGTCGATCTGGTGGTGTCCGACGTCAAGATGCCGGAGATCGACGGGCTCGACATGCTGCGCGAGATCAAGGCGGTCAGCCCGTCGCCCTACGTCATCACCATCACCGCGTTCGGGTCGATCGACACCGCGATCCGCGCGGTGAAGCTGGGCGCGTTCGACTACATCACCAAGCCGTTCGAGGTCGACCAGCTCATCCTTTCGGTGGAAAAGGCGCTGGCCGAGCGCGAGCTGCGGTCCGAGGTCGCGCGGCTGCGCGACGAGGTCTCGCGCAGCTATCGCTTCGAGAACATGATCGGCCGCTCGCCGGCGATGCAGGAGGTGTTCGATCTCGTCCGGCGCGTCGCCGGCTCGCCGGCGTCGGTGCTGGTGACCGGCGAGTCGGGCACGGGCAAGGAGCTGGTCGCCAAGGCGATCCACTTCAACAGCCCGCGCAAGACGCGGCCCGTTCGTCGCGGTGAACTGCGCGGCGATCCCCGAGACGCTGCTCGAGAGCGAGCTCTTCGGCTACAAGCGCGGCGCGTTCACCGACGCGCGCGCCGATCGCGCCGGCCTGCTGGTCGAGGCCGAGGGCGGCACGATCTTCCTCGACGAGATCGCCGAGCTGTCGCCGGCGCTGCAGGCCAAGCTGCTGCGCGTGCTGCAGGAGCGCGAGATCCGCCCGCTCGGCGCCGCGCGCGCCGAGCGCGTCGACGTGCGCGTGATCGCCGCCACCAACCGCGAGCTCGACGCGCGGCTCAAGGACGGATCGTTCCGCGAGGACCTCTACTACCGGCTGAACGTCATCCAGATCCAGCTGCCGCCGCTGCGCGACCGCACCGAGGACGTGCTGCCGCTGGCCGAGCACTTCCTGTCGGTGAGCGCGGCGCGCGCGGGCAAGGACCTCAAGGGATTTCACGAGGTGGCCAAGAAGGCGCTGCTGGCCCACCGCTGGCCGGGCAACGTGCGCGAGCTCGAGAACGTGGTCGAGCGCGCGGTCGCGCTGGCCGAGACCGCGAGCGTGCGCCTCGAGGATCTGCCGGCCGCGGTGCGCGAGCGGCGCGACGCGGAGCAGGACACGCTGGGGCGTGCGCTGGCCCGCGACATGTCGCTCGACGAGCTGGAACGCGAGTACATCCAGCGCGTGCTGGCGGCCGAGGGCGGCAACAAGACGCGGGCGGCTCAGCGGCTCGGCCTTGACCGCAAGACTCTTTATCGCAAGCTAGAAGAGTATGCCGCGCGCACCACATCGGACGCCGATCGCGCGGATGCCGCCGGGCACGGCCGTGAAGACGACGCGTCTTCCGCGGATGCGAACGGCGACGATCCCAAAGGAGGAGGCGTGATCGACCGATGACCAAGGCGGTTGCTTTTCAGGGCACGGTTCACGCTGGCAGTGAGCTCCTGCGCTCGCCGGTGTCGGGTCTCGCATGCGTGCACTGGCGGCTGCGCATCACGCAACACATCGCGCCGCGCATGCAGCTGGTGCACGAGGTCGCGTCGCCCGACGCGTTCGAGATCCACTGGCTGCGTGCGGGCGGCGACGGGCAGTCATTGCCGCCGCTGCGGCTGCGGCTGGATCCGGAGTCGGCGCGCATTCACGCGGCGCCGGTGCTGCACCGCGAGGGGACGCCGGGCGCGCTCGCCGCCGGCAAGCAGTTCGACCTCGACGGCGCGCTGCGCGTCGAGGAGGTGATGCTGCACCAGGGCGACGAGATCGCCGCCGAGGGCTTCCTCGACGACGCGGGCGCCGCCGAAGGGCCGTTTCGCAGCACGGCGCACGGTCCGGAGCTGCTGGATCCGACGCTGCGCGTGCCGACGCCGGGCATCGGGCCGGCGCTGTTGCCGTGGGCGCTCGGGACCGCGGCGGTGCTGCTCAGCGCGACCGCCGCGACCGGCTTCTGGGCCTGGCACTACCATCTGCTCCACCATCCGTTGTCGCGGCGTCACAGATGCCGTCGCCGCTCATGCGGCTTCCGTTCGATCAGATGAAGCCGCCCGAGCTGCCGCACCCGCGGTTGCCGTAGAGCGCGCTGCTCAGCGACGGCGCCGGCGGCGCAGCGCGAGCGTCAGACCGAGCGCGAGCAGGGCGGTGGCTGTACCGCCCGACAGCGTGCGCGCTCCGTCCCGCGAGCGTGCAGCCGCTGCCGGAGTCCTTGGGGTTGCTTCCACCGTCGGTGTTTCCGGTCGCGCCCGCGGTCCCGTCGCGCCACCGCTGCCGGACGTCGCATTCGGGTCGAAGATCGGCATGGCTCGGATCGGCGGTGATCGCGAGATCGGCGCAGTGGTGATAGTAGAAACCGCCGCCGGGATTGGCTCCGTGCCTCGCCATGAACTCGATCACCTGCAGCGTGCATTTGCTGCAGGTGACGTTGGGTAGCATGACCTGGGTCGAAAACGGGATGGGTGTCGTGCCCGTCGTGTGATCGAAGACGTCGTCGGCCAGCACCGGAAACACCGCCGGATCTTCGAACGGCGCCGAAACCGAGTTGCCGTTGGCGTCGATGACGGCGACCGGATCCGCCGGCAATTCGCTGCGTGAGTTGATCGACAGGGCGATGCGATAGTGCCCCGGGTGCAGGACCGTCTCGTTGAGTGACACCGTGAGGGCATGTCCACCCTGGACCGCCGTCACCACGCCGGACGCCGTCGTCGGTCCGCACGGCGGCGCGCCCTTGCCTCCGTCGGTCGCGCTATCGGCCGGCGGCGGCATGATCAGATTGAAGTGCGCGTGAGCAGCGCCCGAGAAGGACGCGATCGTCACGAGGATCGTCGAGGCGATGAGTCGGAATTGCGCTCGCGTGTGCATTACGAATCTCCGTAAATTCTGAAAGTCGCTTTCAAGACTCTACATCAAGGGCACGCAAGAACTAGTGACGCGAGCCCGAGCCGGAGAAGGGGCAGCCGTCGACATCCTGACTACTCCATTGAATGCCACTGGTTTGGTCAACGGAGGATCTGAGGCGCTCCCACGAGGTCACGTCGGAGTCAAAACCGGGATTGTTGAACACGTGTCCTGGGCTCGGTTGCGGGTACGTGCACGGAGCCGTGCAGCACCGCCCGCCGCAGATGCCGGTCGTACATTGCTCGCCGCCGCCACAGACGGCGCCGAGCCCTTTCTTGGCGACACAGTTCGGGGCCACGCAATAGCTGCTGCCGGTGCAGTCCGCCGATGTGGTGCAAGTGGTCTTGCAGGCTGTGGTCGCCGCAGATGAACGGATCGCAGCTGCTCGTCGCGCCCGGGGGACAGTTGCCGGCTCCATCGCAGGATGCGGCAGCCTTCGCGACGCCGGCTGTGCAGGTAGCCGAAGCGCAGGGTTTCTCTGAACCGGGGAAGTGACACTGAGCGGGATCCGTCCCGTTGCACGTGGCCGCGCATGTGCCCGAACCGGTGCAAGTTGGTCGGATCTGCCCGCGCACAGTGCCGCTGATCGTGACGCATTTTCCCGGTGACGACGATTCGCCGCACGACTGACACTGGCCCGTACAGTCCGAATCACAGCAGAACGAGTCGACACATTTTCCCGACTGGCAGGCGTTTCCTATCTGACAACTTGCGCCGTTCGCGAGCAGGGCCCCCCCAGTGTCGAGGGGCAGATCCGCCACAGCGTCTTTCACGTCCGCGAGCGCGTCCTTTGTTGACGCGTCGACTCCCACTCCCGACCCGGCGCTGCCACCCATCCCGCCCGCACCACCTGTGCCGGTTCCCGAGCCCGCCGCGCCGCCCAGTCCCGGCGATGCGTCGAGCTTCGGTCCCGCGCCACCAGCGCCGCCCGCCCCCGCCATCGCCCCGGCGCCGCCGCCGCTCGCGAGGTGACCGTCACCACCATCCGAGGGCGCGACAGTGTATTTCGTGCACGCGACCGAACTGAGCAGCGGCAGCCATGACCGCAGCCACTTTTTCGTTACCGTCGTCACGAGTCCCTTGCCGCGCATTCCGATTGGACGAAGTGCCATGCCTTTCCGGACATGACGCATGCGACGTGGGCTCGTCGCGGCAACGCCTTGAAATCGCAGCTCCTCCGATGGACGAGCCGAGGGTTTGGCGCTATACATGGCGCCTGCGGCGTTCCCGCGAGCGCTCGAGAGCGGGCGCGACGATCCGCCGCAATCTGACGCTGCTTGCCCGAGCGCCTTCGAAAAGTCAAAGGGAGTCGACATGTCTAGACTGAACCGCGCCGCCACCGTTCTCCTTCGGAGCCTAGCCTCCTCGCGCCCGCACTCGCGGACGCTCACTACATACTCGAAGCGCCCACCAACTGGTGGACGCAGGACCTCAGCCCAACCCTGCAGGGGGCCCCGCAGAAGACTCCTCCTTGCGGCAGTCCGAGCGAGGCGCCAACCACGACGATGGCGACCAACGTCGTGAACGTATACCAGTCAGGGCAACCGGTGACGGTAACCGTGACCTCAACGGTCGCTCACCCGGGTTGGTGGCGCATCTCGCTTCGTGAGGGTGCGAGCTTCGACTCCAGACCGCGACGAATCTTCCTGACCCGCCGGAGTTGGGGGCGACCGAACAATGGATCCTGCACGCCGCCGTTCATTGACAACCCGGTCTGGTCACCGACGCAACCAGTGATCGCTGACAAGCTCGGACTGCCAGCCGGGTCAACCGCCGCAGGCATGGCGACGATTCAAAGCGGAACGCAGAACTATCAGGTGATAATTCCCGCCAGCTGCTCACTGCAGCATGGCGAGTCCCTGCACGCTGCAGGTCCTGATGATCATGACCGACCACACGTTCCGGGACAGTGCAACTATCACCACTGCGCCGACATGGCCGCTCGCCCGGTAGCGCCACCGGGAGTGGCGGCTGACCGGTACCGTCGACGCCGGCACGCGCGATGCGAGCGCGGGCACGGGCGGCAGGACCGGCGCGGGCGGGGCGCTACCGGCGCGGGCGGCTCGACGGTGACTGGGACGGGTGGGGCTTCCGTGACCGGTACCGGTGGCGCGCCGTCGGGCGGCACCGGAGGGAGCACGACGGCCGGCGCCGGCGGCAGCACCGACGCGGAGGGCCGGCGAGGGCGGCTCGTCGGGCGGCGGTCAGGATAGCGGCACCGGCGGGACGCACGGGATCCGACAGCGGATGCAGCTGCGCCGCTGCGGCGGCATGGTGTCGGTGGGGCCTCGAGCAGTGTTCTGCTCGTCGCATTGCTCGCGCTTCAAGCGTCGCCGCCGCAAGAGAACGTCGTCCTGACCTGATCATCGGGCTCAGTCGGCGATCGGTTAGAGGCAGCAGACCGTCTGCGGACCGGTCGGCGTGTACCCGCCCGAGGGTATTGCTTTCGGCGCGGCGCAGACCCCAGGCGTCGGGGTACCCGTGAGCGCGGGGAAGAGTTCCGAAGCGAGCCAGCCACCCAGCGTATTGCTCGCATCGGGAACGATCGGGGGACTTGTGCCGTCGCCCTTGAACTGGCCGGCCAGAGAGCTTCCGGGCATGACTGGGTCCGGATGACACACACCGTACCCAACGGTCATCAAGGTGCCGGTACAGCTCTCTCCGGAGGCGACGCCGCATCCGCTGCAAGTACAAGCTGCGCCCGCAGGCGTCGCACCCGTTGCCCAGCTGCCACTGGCGCCCATCGCAGTGAATCCCGCCGGGCATGGCTGGGTGCCCGCGGCCATTAAGCAGATCTTCGTCGCACTCGGCGCACACTGGCCTGACGGGCATGTCGCCGCGCCGGACGCGAGCGGACAAAAGTTCATCGACGTTTGCCAGACCGAGAGTGGCGCCGTCGCACCGGTCGGGCTGCAGTTCGGGCACACTCTGCCGTCGCAGGGGCAGGACGTCCCGTCCGAGCAGGCATTGAACGATGCCGGCTGGTTAGCGGAGATTTGGGTCGCAATGTCCGATCCGATCCCCCAGGCCGCCGTGCATTGCATCTCGCCGAAAACCGTAGTGTTTCCAGTGCTGAGCGGAAAGCTCATGCTGAAGCTCATGAAACACGAACCCGTGACAGGCGAAGAGCAACCGCAACCCGAGGCGCAACCTACGCTGACGCCCGTGTGAATCGTAGTAACCGTCGATGAGTATCCCGCCGGGCATGCTGTGCTTGTCCCCACCAGAGCGCCAATGGTCCAGATCGCGGAGGGAGGCGCAACGCACGTGCTACCGCAGCAACTCGTGGAGGGATTGCATGCGTCACTCGGGGCGTCTACCCCCGGCTTGTCCACCGCAGAGTCAACTGACGTGTCGTGGACCGATCCGTCGACCGTCGTCACTATTCCGCCGGCGCCACCCAAACCACCGAAGCCTCCAGCGCCGCCCTTTCCAGTCGTGGTAGTTCCTGCTCCGCCGTCCATGCCAGCCATGACGGATCCCGCAGCGCCGCCGCTCCCAACGTGTTCGCTACCTCCGTCGCTCTCTGCCACTCGGTACTGAGTGCACGCCACCAACGTGATGGCCGACACCCCCAGGACAACCGAAGCTGGTCGCAGAAAACGAGAGTGAGCTGGTTTGAGCGATTGCTGCACGGGACCCCTCCTGAGGACAACAACAGAGTTGTCGGTACCACGCACGGAATGTTGCTCCGCCTACCACCGACCACTCGGGTCAGGCTATCACCGTCCCCCCTACCCCCGGCGCTCGGCCTCTCTTCGCCTCCGCGACAGATCCCCCGCGATCTCCGCCAGGTCCTTGAGCGCGCCGGCCATGGCGCCGAGGCGCAGCTTCGAGCCGGGGACGTCGCGCCAGGAGCGCAGCGGGACCTCGAGGACCTGGCGCTCGAAGATCGCGGGCGTGCTCGCGTCGCCGACCAGCAGGCGGCCGAGGAGCTCGACGTCGAACGACCAGCGCGAGAGGAAGGGTTCGCGCAGCGCGGCCGCGAGCGCGTCGGAGCGCCGGAACAGCTTGGCGCCGCACTGGGTGTCGTAGACGCGCGCGCGCAGGATCAGCGACGCCAGCGTCGCGAACACGCGGCCGAGGTAGTGGCGCGTGTGGCTGCGCTGGATGTCGTTGCCGAGCAGCGAGATGCGCGCGCCGATCACGACGGCGATCTGGGGCCGCTCGTCGAGGAGGGACAGCAGGCGTCGGATCTCCGACGCGGGCGTCGAGAGGTCGGCGTCGAAGTAGCCGACGACGTCGGCGCCGCTCGCGAGCGCGGCGAGGATTCCCTGGCGCACGGCCTCGGCCTTGCCGCGGTTGCGGTCGAGCGCGAGGGTCTCGATCCGCCCGGGCGCGCGATGCGCGAGCGCGGTCAGGCGCGCGCCGGTGTCGTCGCGCGATCCGTCGTCGACCAGCAAGAGCCGCGTCGCCGGGAACTCGCCGCCCGCGAGCGAAAGCAACGCGTCGTCGTCGAGCCGCGCGGCCTCGTTGTAGCAGGGGACGACCAGGATCGACCGTAGGCCGTCCGTGCGGCGCGCATCCGCATCCCCTTCGTCGAGCGAAGCCTGCGGCACGGTGTGCCGCGCGTCGGGTCGATCGGTCACGCGGATCCTTTCCGGCACAGCGCGAAGTAGCTCAGGCCCGGCACATCGCGCCCGCCGCGCGCGAGCCGCGTCGACAGCCGCGTGTCGGCCTCGAGCGCCAGCGTCACCAGCGACGACAGCAGCTCGCCGCCGTGCCATTCGCCGAGGTTGGCGGGCTTCGTCGCCGTTCCCGAAGCGCAGCGCGCCGCGCGCGGCCTCGCCGATTCGCTGCGCCACGCGCGGCAGCAGCAGGCTGTGGAACAGCCCGCCGTCGTGCACGATCTCCAGGCCCGCGGCCTGCAGCAGCGCGCGGCATTGCGCCGGCTGGTAGCGGCGGAAGTGCTTCAGCGCCAGGTCGTGCTGCCCGTAGAGCAGGTCCCAGGCCGGCACGCTGACGACCACCAGGCCGTTCGCGTCGAGGCTGGCGCCGAGGATGTCGTCGAGGAAGGCGCGGTCGTCGGCGATGTGCTCGATCACATCCAGGAGCAAGATCACATCGAAGCGTCCAGCGGGCCGTGCGCGCGTGAACGACAAGCCGGCTGTCGGTGGCGACGCGAACCGCTGGAGCTCGGCGTCGGTGTAGTTCGAATCGACGCATGTGACCGAGCTGCCGACAGGAATCCCGCCCAGCAGCGAGCGCGCGAGGTATCCGTCGCCGGCTCCGACGTCGAGCACGCGCGCCGGCGCGCCGGCCGGGAGCGCTTCCGCGACGACTTTTCCGAAAAATCGCGCGCGCGCGACCTCCCAGGGGTGCCGCCGAAACGGCGTCGTCGGGACTTCGTTCAGGTCCATTTGGCCAAGACCCTACATCACTTCCGTCGCGCAGACGCGCCGCTCGAAGACCTCAATCTTGAGCTGGCGCCGACGGCGCGAGTGACTTCGGGAGTGCCCACCGGCGTAGGATGGGGAAGGTGTGTGTTCCTGAGGGGGAAGTCACGTTGCCCGTCGCGCCGAGCGAGTCTTTTCTTTCGGAGGTTGTCCCGATGTGCCGAGCTGTCTGGTCGAATGTGTCCGTGCTCCTGCTTCTCGCGTCCGGTGTCGCGCTCGGGACCGGCTGTCCCGGCAACGTCGGCGGTCTTCCGACCGGCGGCGAAGGCGGTGGCTCGACGACCAACGGTGGTCAGGGAGGCGGTGGCGGCTCGACCGGAACCGCAGGGAACAACGGCGGGCTCGGTGGCAGCACGACGACGGGCGGCGGCGGTGTGACCGGCGGCGGCGGCGCGACGGGCGTCGGCGGTAGCCTTGGCCCGGGCGGCACGACCGGGTGCTCGACCGCGCTCGCCGATCGCGTGCGCGTCACCGAGATCGACGTCGGCGTGACCTACGCCTACAACGAGGTCGACAACAACGGCGCGGCGCTGGGTCTGACGCCGCTCGCGATCTCTCCGATTCCCGGAGGCGGCTCGCGCCTCGCGTTCCTCGGCAAGACCGACAGCATGGCGCACGTGGTGACGCTCGACGCGAACGATCAGCCGGTCCCGGGCGCGGCGTTCGCGCTGCCGGCGTTCGACTTTCAGGACATCTACGCCGACGCCACCGGCGGCGTGATGCTGCTCAGCCGCAACGCGCTCGGCTCCACCGACAACCACAACTGCGGCAACATCAACAACCTCTGCGGACTGGTCGCCAACTATCCGACGGCGGCCTCCTGCTACGACCTCTATATCGTGCGCTTCAACGGCACCACCGAGGCGTGGGCGACCAAGCTCACTCAGACGTCCGCGACCGTGCCTGCGTATGGCACCGGGCCGACCGGTGGCGGCAACGTGATCTTCATCTGGTCGGAGTACGCGCACAACGGCCGCATCGCGTTCGACGGCACGAATTACGCGAGCTACTTCGGCGCGGCGATCACCGTCCCCGGGCAGGCGTGCGTGGGCGCGAGCACGATGACCACCGGCGTGAACATTCACCAGGGCGATCGCATGCAGGCCGTGAATGGCGGCACCGGCGCGCTGCTCACCACGCCGGGCTTCAGCTTCGGCTGCAGCCACAGCGGTTACGAGCGCATCGTCTGGGATCCGACGAGCAAGGTCTTCGTCAACGTCTGCAAGAACGACGCGCCGACCGGCGGCAAGTCGGGGAAGATCGCGTTCGCGCCCAACGGAGCGGCGATCGATCCGATCGACCTCAACTACGACCAGATCGGCAATGTCATCAACGCGATGGGCGGCGGCTACTGGATCTTCGCCAGCGACATCCGCGCCGGGCAGCCGGCGAACGCGAACGGCATGGCCGACATTCACCTGTTGCACGTGACCAAGGTATCGACGCCGATGCCGGACAAAGACATCATCGCCGTCAGCGACGGCCAGAACGATCGCGCGCCGCACCTGGCGCCGTACGGCACCACCGGAACGCAGATGCTCGCGGCGTGGGAGAGCTCGACGGCGCTCGGCGACTTCGCGCAGAACGCGGCCCGGCAGATGTCGATCCAGATCCTCGACGGCACCACCGGCATGATGCCGGCGGGCGCGAACGCGACCACCGCGGGCCCGCTCAAGCTCACGCCCAACGTGCTCGGCAGCCGCTACCAGGACTTTCGCTCGTTCCCCGACGGTAGCGTCGCTTACCCGGCGCCCGGCTCGTCGACGACCAAGATCAAGATCCTGCGCGTCCTCGGCTGCAGCGGCTGACGCGCTCGCAGTCGCAGAGAGTTTCGCCCTCGTCAGAACCGGGCGTGCTATTGAAAGGGGGCATGGCACTCGCGGATACCGACCAGGTCATGGGGATGGCGACCGAGCCGTCTGGTCACGCCCAAGAAGTCAACAGCGACGATCTCGATCGCTGGATCCGCGAGTATCTCAAGCACGCGCCGCTGTCGCTCACGCTGCGCGAGATCAACCGGCTGATCGCGATCGAGGCCCTGGGAAGCAGGGGCGGCCCGGTGCTCGACGTCGGCTGCGGAGACGGCTTCTGGTGGACGCTGCGCGACGCGGATCATCGCCAGGTCTACGGGGTCGACATCTCGGCGGTCGAGATCGCCCAGGCCAAGACGCGAATTCAAGCCGACCTCACCGATGTCTCGCGCGAGCAGCCATTTCCCGAGGTCTCGTTTCGCGAGATCATCGGCAACTGCTCGCTCGAGCACGTGCCCGACATCGACGCCGCGTTGATCAACCTTCGCCGAGCCGCGGCGCCCAATGCGCGCCTATTGATGTTCGTGCCGACGCCGCGGTGGGCGTTCCAGGGCCACGTACAGTCTTGGTTGCTGAACCACGCGCCGCGGCTCGCGATGACGATTGCCGGTGCGCTCAACGGCTTCTTCCAGCACTGGCACCTCTACGACGCCAAGGTCTGGACCGGATTACTGACGCACAATGGTTGGCGCGTCCGGGCGATCCACGGGCTCGGCTCGGCGCGCTCGGAGTTCTTGTTCCGCGCGTTCATGCCGCCGGCGTTCGCCGAGTTCCTCGCGAAGACAGGTGACCGGATTCTATCCATCCCGGTTGGCGCGCTTTCTTCCGGCCGCGATGCTGGAGCCCGCGGTCAAGCTGGTGCGCTGGGCGCTATCGGATCCACTGGTTCCGGCCGATTCGCCGACCGCGTACGAGTACCTGATCATCGCAGAGGCAACCGACCTTCCATAGCCGAAAGGCCAACCAAGGGTTAGGGTGAGCACGACCGATTACTTCGCGAACCACGCGCGCGCCCGGCGATTTCCCTGGACGTTGTATCACCAGCCGCTCGAGCGCGATCTCGGCGCGTTCCTCGACCGGGTCGCGGCCGAGCACCCGGCTGGCGAGGTGTTGATCGTCGGTTGTGGCCTGCTCCACGAGATCGATGCGGCGCCGAGCGGCCTTTCGTTTCACGTCGCCGACATCGATGAGCGCGCCGTCGACGCCGTGCTGGCGCGCGGTGATTCCCGGATCACCGGTGGGACCGTGGTGGTGCCAGAGGCCCCGATCGATCTGGGGCGCCGCTTCGCCGCGATCTACGCCAAGGAGGTGATCGAGCACGTGCTGGCGTGGCCGGCGTGGCTGACCGGGCTGCGCAGCGCTCTCGTGGCGGGGGGCCGGCTCTGGTTGTCGACGCCCAACTACGGTGAGCCGTGGCTGCCGGCGCTCGAGTCGACCGTGCTCGAGTTGATAGCCCGGCGGTCGGGGTTCTCCCGGCGCGACATCCACCCCACGCGGTTCTCCCGCGAATCCCTGATGCGCGGACTTTCGCGCGCTGGGTTCGAGCAGATCACGGTCAAGCCGACCGCGACGCGGCTCGCCCTGATCTCGTGGGCCCGCGCGCCAGCCTGACGGCTCACGGCACCGGAACATTCCGTGGCCGAGCCGTCGCCACGCAGTCGAACGGTCTCCTCCTCGGACTTAACCTACGCAGGAATGTTGGGTATGGTGCCGACCATGTTGGGTCAATCGCTGGCTGCCGCGCTGTCGCGTCGCACGGTTCGAGCGGCCATCGTGGCGGTTCTGTGCCTGGTGGGCGTGGCAATTTTCGCCGCTTCGGTCAATTCCGTCTACGCCATCAGTGACTGGCTGTTCTGGAGGCTCCTGGTCCTGTGGTGTTGGTGCGCGTTGCTCAACGCTGCTTATCTGGCGTTTGGGCACTACGTGCTCGCGCGCTGGTTGAAGGTGAGCGGCCTCCCGGTGCTCGAAACGCTGGCTGCCAGCGCGGCGATCGGAGTCGTCGCCTTCACGATGGGAATGTACGCCGGGGGGGCGCTGTCCCTTTACCGAGCACCCTTCGCAATCGGGTTGCCCGTAGTCATGATCCTCGTGGGCGGGCCCGAGCTGATACGGTTCGCGCGCGATGCGCGCGTCAAAGGGGCGACCGATCCGGTGCCGCCGTCGCCTTTGATCTCTTTGTCGAACGTTGCCGTCGTCGCCGGTGCCATCTGTCTCTTTTTGCTTTATTTGCAGAGCTTGACGCCCGCTGCGATCGACTACGATCCGCGCTGGTACCATCTAACTGTCGCGCAAGACTACGCGCGTGAGGGAAGGATCGTCCCTTTTCCAGCCGACTATCCGAAGTGCTATCCGCACCTTGCGAGCCTCATTTACACCTGGGGTTGGTTGGTCCCTGGGCTCAATGAGCCGCTGCGTTGGATGCTGGCCCTGCACAACGAGTTTTGCCTGTTCATCTGGACACTGGTCGGCGTTGCGGCGGGTGTGGCTTGGCTGCTCGAACGGACCCAGGTCAAGGGGGCATGGGCCGCGTTCTTTCTCTTCCCGGGCATCTACGTCTACGACAGCAACCTGACAGGCGGCGCGGATCACGTGGTGGCGTTCTTCGCGGTGCCGCTCTTCCTGGCCGCATTGCGCGCGTCGGTCGACTTGTCTCCGCGACGCTGCGTCCTGGTTGGGATCCTCGCAGCCGGCGCGCTTTTGACCCGATATCAGAGTTTGTATTTCTTCGTCCCCATCGCTGCCCTGCTGGGGATCCGCTGGTTCCTTCTCGGCACCGGGCTCGACCGCGAGGGCTCTGTGCAGAGGTCGCGCCTTTGGCGCGGTCCAGCGACCGTGCTCGCGGTGGGGGCCTTGGTCAGCGCGCCCCACTTCCTCAAGAACTGGATTTTCTACAGAAACCCGGTCTACCCGTTCATGCTCGAACTGTTTTCGGGCAGTCGGCCCATGCCCGATATTCCGAATCAGCTTTCGGTAGCGGGACCTTTTCATCCCGAAGGTCCGTTTTTGGTCAGGGTGTGGATGGCCCTCCAGACCACCTTCACGTTCTCTTTCAATCCACACTACGCTTCGTCCAAAAACGTCGGAGTCATCGGCTCGCTGTTCACGCTGCTACTGCCAACGATTCCCTTCCTGAAGGGACGAAAGCGGCTGTTGGTGTTCGCATTGATGAGCCTGGCGTCGGTGTTCACCTGGGCGTGGCTGTACATCATTGACCGCCAAGCACAGACCTTCGTGCCGCTTCTCGCGACGGTCACGGCGGCGATCATTGTCTGGGCTTGGGAGCTCGGGTGGGTTGCCCGTGCGGGATTGATCGCGCTCGTGGGCATGCAGGTGGTCTCGACCGGCGACGCATTCTTCTTCTCGGGGTACGAGCGGCTCGTTCGACGCCGTCAACATGATCAAGAGCGGTTACGAGGGGAGAGCCAAGACTCGCTTTAGCGGGTACATGGCCGCGGAGACGGCGCTCAGCAAGGTTCTCCCGCCCAATGCCGTCCTGCTGTTTCACAACACGCGCCTTAGCTTGGGCGTGAAGCGAAAAGTGCTGCAAGATCTGGCCGGATTTCAGGGCCTCATCAGCTATCGCGGCCTAAAGACGCCGCGCGACGTCTACGACCTCTACCGGTCGCACGGCATAACTCATGTTGTTCATGAGCGTGGCGTATGGGTGGCCTTCTCGAAAGAGGAGGAAGTCTTGTTCCTCGCGTTGATCGATCGCTTCGGGAAGAACGTCATTCACGAAGGGGGATATGAGGTGATCGAGATGCCGAGCGATCCGCCTCCCGTCGAGGCGCCGTATCGGGTGCTCAGCCTGGGGCTTGGCGGATACTCCGATGGCGTCTATCCCATAGAGGCGATGGGTGTGATCGAGCCCTTTTACAGTCGGTTTCCACCGCCCGCGATATCGGCAACCCCTGCCTCGGCCGCAGAGCCGGACATCATCGATCACGTGAACGCCGTCCTGGTCGGGCCGGGCGTCAACCCTCCGGCGGCGCTCGACGCGGCTCTGAGTCAAAAATTTCAGAGGGAGCTAACATATAACGGTAACAGCAAGCTCACCGTTTACTTGCGTCGTTAGTCATGTCGGCCAAATCGTGCCGGTGAACGGGCGTCCGCTGTTGTCCACGCCGCCCTGATCAGCCCGTCTGAACTGACTCCGCGTTATCGGCGTCGCAAGTAGAGCCCATAGGGAGCGCCCGCACGCGCGCGCACGAACCGCTGGTCGAGCACCGCCGCGACCGCCGGGTCCAGTAGATAGCTCGGCGCCACAATTGCTGCGTCGATGCCTGCATCGAGGATCGCGGCCGTGGCCGGGCCTTGAACCCCGACGGCCGGCGCGGCGGGGCTACAGCCCGGGGGCTGTAGCTCGCACCGGCTGATCTCGTCGACCCGGTAGATGCCGTCGGCGTGCCCGCCGATTCCCAGCGAGAGCACACGGTAAGGGGGCGTCGCCGGTGGGGGCGTCGCCGGCAGCTCGACCATCGAGTAGGGGCCGTGGCTGCTGGAGGGCAGCGCGTTCACCAGCGCGTAGAACACGATGTCGCGCTGGAGGTGCGGTCCCGGATCGGCTCCCTCGACCCATACTACGTGGGTCACCCCCAATGCGCGGAACCGGTCGTAGAGCTCGCGCGGCGTGCGCAGGCTCGAGTAGTCGATGAGGCCCTGAAAGCCGATCTCGTCGCTCAAAACCTCGCGATCGAGCCCGAGCGAGACATGACCGGCGTGCAGCACCACCTTGCCGTCCCTGGGGATGAGCCGATTCATGGCCTTGCGCGCGAAGGTCTCGCGCACATCGACCTTGCCCGCGATTCCGTTGCGAATGTGCTCGATCGCGCCGCCGAGGTAGCCCTGGAACATCAGGTCGCCGCCCCAGGCGACCTGGAGCAAGAGCAACGGCACCAGGCCCACGCGTGCTATCCACCCCGTGCGCCAAACCGCGATGATGATCCCCGCCGTCACCGCGACCAGCATCGGCATGATGATCTGAAGATTGCGGTCTACGAGATAGGTCATCGCCCAGGCGAACAGAGCGCCGCCCGCCATGAGCGCACCGATGCGCAGGCGCTGGCCGCGCGCCAGCAGCACGGCCAACGGCGACAACAACGTGAACAGGAATCCGACGTAGGGCCGCTGGCCCAGAAACGAGTAGTGGGGATTGAAAGAGAAGGCAAAGACCATCCCCAGCGAATCGAGCAATCTGTGACCGAGAGTCAGTCCGTCGCCGCGCAAGCCGCCGGGCGTGAGCACGTGGGACACCAGGAAGGGCGCATTGGCAAAGGTGGGCCGGCTGCCGGTGAAAACCTGCTGCAGGAACGGGTAGACCGGGTTGTGGTGGAAGTAGAGGTTCTCCAGGAAGAACGGACTGGCCGCGAGGATGCCTGCGAGCAGCATCCACCTCGTCGCGAGCCAGGCGCGCCGCCAGTCCTCGACTCGCTGCGCGCCCCCGCGCCAGCGGCGCCACGCCTCCCGTCCCAGGCGGAACGCGACCAGCGCCGCGAGCGGCGCCGTCAGATAGGCTGACTGGTACTTGGTGATGAACGCCGCGCCTGCCAGCGCGCCGCCCACCGCGCACAGGGCCGGTGAGAACCGTTCGGTGCCGCGCACGATCGCCAAGAACATGGGCACGGCGAACAGCGCGGCGACGTGATCCGCGGAGCCGCCGAGATCGCTGTCGTAGACGAAGATGCTCGGGAACAGAAAGAACGACACCCAGGCCGTGGTCGCGCCGGACTCGCCCGGGTCTTTCGCTTGCTCACCGTCGGACGCGTGCGCCAGCCAGCGCGCGCCCGCGCTCACGCCGACCAGCGTTCCCATCAAGAAGAGGAGCTCGATATGCATCACCAGCAGCATCCGGAGCGGGAAGCTCAGACCCGGCACCAGAAACGCCCAGGTGTAAAAGAGGCTGGCGAAGTGGGGGAAGTTCCTCGCCCACTCGGCGCGCTGCTCGATCACGTGGCCTTCGCGCGCGTAGTCCTGCGCGATCACGACGTGGGTCCAGTGCGCGTCGTGGTTGGGCGCGTCGGGGTTGAACACGTGCAGCAGGATCAGCGCCAGCGAGAGCAGGCCGAACACGATCACCGGCAGATCTCGCGCGTTCACCACGAAGCGCGCCACCCTCAAGCGCGCCAGTCGCTGCGCGGGCGAGCGCCCGAGCCCCACGGCGATCCCCAGCAACGGCAGCAGCACCGCAAGTGGCGCGTGGAACAGGTGCAGCGCCCCCGCCGCGTACATCATCGTGCCGAACGCGATCGCGCCGAGCGGGATCGCCAGCGCCTGGCGCTCCAGCGCGGAGCCCTCGGCGGCGTCGCCCCAGAGTCGCCTGCAGATCGCGTTGCCCAGGCCCAGGCACGCCGCCGCCAGCACCAGCGCCCAGAACCAGATCAGCCCCAATTTCCAGGCCATCCAGCTCGCGACGGGCGTGAATCGACCGAGGAACGGCGCGAGCTCGAACGTGGCGCCCAGGCACAACAGGGCCAGCAGGACCGGCCGCCAGAAGCGCAGCAGCGCGCGCAGCGACGATCGCGGTTGATCGACGCCCGGCTGCGCCGATGAACCGGATGACGCGTTCGGGGGATGCTGGGCGCTGTCGGCGGCTTCGATCATCGGGCGTTCAAACCGCCGCATCCTATCCTTCGGTGTAGCGGAAATCTTCCCCTTTGCGGTCAGTGCAGCCGATGGATCTGGGTCGCTCGGGAGGTCAATGAGATGGTGTTGAGCATGACGCTGGCGGCGTAGAACGCCGGCGACACAGTTGTCACATCGAGTTTTCCGTCTCGATTCAGGTGCTCACGAAGCCGCCGCAGCTGTGGCTCGAGCCGTGAGCGACCGCAAGATCGGGTTTGCCATCGCCGTCGAGGTCTCCCGCTGCGACCGAGGTCGCGGTGTTCGGGTGCGCGGTAGATGAATGGCCGCCTCCGACGAGGTAGCTCGTGGCGGCGCCGAACGACCCGGCGCCGCGGTTCAGAAGCAGGCTGACGCTCGGGCCGTCGACGGACGTTGCCAGGTCGGGCTGGCCGTCGCCGTCGAAGTCGGCGATGGCCAAGGAGCGAATAGGGCGGCTCACCCGCGTGGTCGAGATCGCATGAATTTCGGTTGTAGCAACGACCGAGCCAATCCTCCGGTGGATTTTGGCTGCGCGCCCAGGACCAACGCGTCGTCGACCCAACCCCCGTGCGACGAACCTGTCCGGAGTGCGTCGCCATCACGGTCCGTCGGCACCGCGAACGAAGCGCCGCATCGTAGTCCTGGAACATCGGCGCGATTCGGGATATTCGACGGCGATGCACGTCGGCCGTGGGTGGTCCTGGCTGGTCGCGCTGGCGTGCGTCGCCGTCGCGCTGGGCCTGGCCGCGCCCGCGATCGTCGACTGCCCGGTGGGCCACATCAGCCGCGCCACCTGCCAGTGGTCGTTCAATCGTCTCGGCTCGACCAGCGACTGGCGCTACTTCGGCGAAGCCTGGGAAGCGGCGCGCGTGGCGCTGGCCGACTTTCACCAGTTCCCGTCGTGGAACCCCTACCACTGCGGCGGGCTGGTGCTGTACCAGGACCCGCAGTCGCCGTTCCCCGGGCCGATCTTCCTGCTGACGTTCTGGTGGCTGCCGACGGGAGCGGCGATCAAGGTCTGGATCCTCACCCACTTCATCGCCGGCGCGCTGGGCGCGCGCGCGTTGATCCGCGACCGCGGCGGCAACGGCGCCGAGCAGCTGCTGGGCGCGGTGATCATCGCGGCCTGCGGCTTCGTGGCCTGGCACACCGGCGGCGGCCACCTGTCGTTCACGCCCTTTCTCTTCTTCCCGACGATCCTGTGGGCGTTTCGCCGCTCGCTCGCCGACGCGCGCTGGGCGGTGCTGGTCGCGGCGCTGTTCGCGCGTCGCGTTCTACGAGGGCGCGACCTATCCGATCCCGCTCATGCTGGTCGGGCTTGGCGATCGAGGTGCTCGCGCGGCTCGGCTCGGCGGACGACCGGCGCGCGCATGCTGCCGTCGCTGGCGATCTTCGGCGTGCTCTTCCCGCTGCTGGCGGGCGCGCGCCTGCTGCCCGTGCTGCGCTACCTGCGCGAGCACCCGCGCCTGGTGCCGCTCGACGACCAGATGACGCTGGGCGAGGTGCTGCGCACCTGGACCTTGCGCATGCACGAGCGCGCCTTCGCCGGCCACCCCTACGTCTGGGACGAGTTCGCCGACTACGTCGGGGTCATTCCGGTCGGCGCTGCTCGCCGCCGGCATCCTGGTCGCCGTCGTTTCCTGGTCGCGCCGCGACGGTGAATCGCGCCAGCGGCGCATCGATCTCGCTGCTGCTCGCCGGGCTGATCTGGTGCGCGCTCGGCAACATCCCGGGTCCGTCGGCGTTCGGCCTGCTGCACGAGCTGCCGATCTACACGTCGCTGCGCGTGCCCTCGCGGTTCCTGGGCCCGGCGATGGTCGGCTTCGCGCTGGTGGTGACGTCGGCGCTGATGGCGGCGCGCGCGCGCATGGCCGAGGCCGGGCTGCGGCCGGGGCTGCAGCGCGCGTTCGAGCTCGTCCAGGTGCTGCTGGTGGTGGTGATCGCCGTCGACGTCTGCACCACCAACCAGGTGCGGCTGCAGCAGGGGATGGACCCGCCGCTCACGCGCGAGCGCGCGTCGGCCGACTTCTATCAGGCGGCCACCGACTACGGGCGCTTCCCCACCCACCCGGTGCGCGGCATCGGCACGCGGCAGTGCTACGTGCCGCTGGATTGGAAGCCGGCGCCCGGCATCGTCGACGGCAAGGTGCCGCAGCAGTGGCTCGAGCCGGCCGCGGCCGGGCAGGTGGCGCCGCTGCGCTGGACGCCCAACCGGGTCGAGCTCGACGTGAAGCTGAACGCGCCCGGCGTGGTGATCGTCAACCAGAACTACGAGAGCGGCTGGCAGATCGTGGCCGGCCCGACCACGGCGCAGATCGGCGCCTATCTCGTCGGCGCGCACCACCAATGGCAGAGGTCGTCGGGCGTCATCGGCGAGGTCCCGACCCCGCCGGTCGGCCTGCTGTCGGTGGCGATGCCGGCGGGCCACAACCGGCTGGTGCTGCGCCACCGGCCGCCGGCGCTGGCGGCCGGCGTGGTCGCGATGCTGCTGGGGATCGGGCTGGCGATCGCCGCCCTGCGCTGGCTGACGCCCGACCGGATGGCCCGCGGGCGGGCCTGGGTCGCCGCGCGCCTCTCGCAACCGGGCTGACACGCTCTCGCTACCCGGCCTGAGGTAGTATCCGCCGCCAATTCATGGCCCGCCCGACGCTGTCGCTGGTGATCCCGATCTTCAACGAAGAGCAGATCATCCCCGAGCTCGACCGCCGCCTCCGCGCCTTCCTGGCGGATGTCGGGCAGGGCGTCGGCGAGTCGTGGGAGGTCGTCTTCATCGACGACGGCTCGCGCGATCGCTCGCGCGAGATGCTGCGCGAGCTGGCGGCGCGCGAGCCGCGCTACCGGGTGATCGGCCTGTCGCGCAACTTCGGCCACCAGCTGGCGATCACCGCCGGGATCGACCGCGCCGACGGCGAGGCGGTGGTGGTGATGGACGCCGACCTGCAAGACCCGCCCGAGGTCGTGCGCGACATGCTCGGCGCGCTGGCGCGAGGGCTACGACGTCGTCTACGGCGTGCGCGCCAAGCGCCACGGCGAGACCTGGTTCAAGCGGCTCACGGCCGCGCTCTTCTATCGCTTCCTGCGCGCGATGCTGGGCGTGAAGATCCCGGTCGACGCCGGCGACTTCCGACTGATGAGCCGTCCGGTCGTGCTGACGCTGCGCGCGCTGCGCGAGCAGCACCGGTTCGTGCGCGGCATGGTCGCCTGGGTCGGCTTCAAGCAGATCGCGGTGATGTACGAGCGCCCGGCCGCTTCGCCGGCGAGACCAAGTACCCCTTCCGCAAGATGCTGCGCTTCGCCATCGACGGCATCACGTCGTTCTCGATCATCCCGCTGCGCTTCGCGACCTGGCTGGGCGTACTGTCGGGCTTCGCCGCGATCGGCGTCGGTATCTGGGCGTTCTACGTCAAGGTGTTCGGCAGCGCGCCGTGCCGGGCTGGACCACGCTGATGATCCTGGTCGCGCTCGGATCGTCGGCGCAGCTGCTGGTGATGGGCATCCTGGGCGAGTACGTCGGGCGCATCTACGAAGAGGTCAAGCGCCGGCCGCTGTATGCGATCTCGGAGCTGCTCAACTTCCGAGCGGAGGGGGAAAATCTGCTAGGGTCGGCCCACCCCACCGACCAGGCAGGACGAACGACATGACCGGACCCCTGATCCCGAAAGGCGCCGAGGGCGCCATCCCCGGCGAGGAGCTCGCCGCGGCGCCTGCCGGCGAGACCGCCGCTGCTCCGTCACCGTCGCTGGTGAGCTCGTCGGTCGCCGCACCGAGTCAGCGAGCACGTCGGCGGCGGCGAGCCAATCACGCCGATCCGCCCGCCCGAAGCTGTGCCGGTCAGGCGCTGGTCGCGACGCCGCGCCGCAGCGGCGCCCGCGGTGCCGGAGCTGACGTTGCTCTGCCGCGCGCTCGGGCTGCTCGCGCTCGTCGGCTGGTCGGTCGGCATGGTCCTCGGCCTCCTGGCGATCAAGGGCAACACCGAGCCCTTCCTGCTCAGCAACTTCTTCGGCAACACCGGCCGCATGTTCCTGCTGGGCGTCATGGCGGGCTGCGCGGGGATCGCGGCGCTGGCGTCGCTGCTCTACTACCGGAAGATCCGCACGACCGGCGGCGCCGAGCGCCTGTTCCAGGTCGCGAAGCGCGTGTCGCCCGTCGCTCTTGTCGGTTTCGTGCCGTTTCTGTTTCGGTGGCGCACCTGGAACGGGCGCGACTTCACGTTCCTGTTCATGGTGGCGATCTTCAGCCTGTGCGCGCGCACCGCGATGCGCGCGTACCTGTCGACCCCGCCGCTCTTTACCGGCCCGCGCGCCCAGGCCTGGCGTCGCCGCTTGCGCTCCGCTCGCGAGACATCTTCGCCGGCCGGCGCTGGCCGCGCCTGCCGCTGGTGATCGTCGTCGTCGCCAGCGCTGCCTACGCCGCGCTCTTCGCGACCTACACGATCACGTTCCACCACAACCTGCGCACGGCGGCCTACGACCTGGGGCTGGAAGACAACCTGGTCTACAACGTCCTGCACGGGATCGGCTTCTTCCGCTCGACGCCGTTCAGCGGGCCGACCGGCTCGCACTTCGGCAACCACGCGACCTTCTTCTCGTACGTGATCGCGCCGTTCTACGCGCTGTCGCAGGGCGCGGCGACGCTGCTGTTCATCCAGTCGCTGATGATCGGCGTCGCGGCGATCCCGCTGTTTCTCGTCGCGCGCCGGCACCTGGGCGCGTGGGCCGGCGTGTCTGATCGCGCTCTGCTACCTGCTCTATCCGCCGAACCACGGCGCCAACCTGTACGAGTTCCACTACATCCCGTTTGGCGCGTTCTTCCTGTGGACCACGCTCTACCTGTTCGAGACGCACCACGATCGCTGGGGCATCGTGTTCACGATCCTCGCGCTCTCGGTGCGCGAGGACATCGGCGGCGCCGGCGTCGCGACGCTGGGCGCGTTCCTGCTGATGTCGGGCGAGCGGCCGCGCGTCGGTCTGGCGCTGGCCATCGTCGGGCGGGCTGCACTTCTGCCTGCTGAAGATGGTCTTCATGCCGCTGGTGCTGGGCGGCGAAAGCTTCATCACCTTCTACAAGGATCTGGAGCCGGTCGGGCAGCAGAACTTCGGCGGCGTCATCAAGACGGTCTTCGGCAACCCGTTCTACACGCTGCACACGCTGCTCGAGCGCGAGAAGCTGCTCTACATGCTGCAGTACCTCGTGCCGCTGGCGTTCATCCCGCTCAAGCGGCCGATCGTGCTGCTGCTGATCGTCCCCGGCTTCTTCTTCACGGTGCTGTCGACCGGCTACATGCCGCTCATCCAGACCTCGTTCCAGTACACGTTCTACTGGACCGTCTTCCTGATGATCGGGCTCATCTACGTGCTCGATCGCAAGAATTCGCCGCGCCTCACCGACAGCGAGTATCTGGTGAACAAGCGCGCGGCGCTGTTCGCGCTCGTGTGCGCGATGGTGCCGGTCAGCTATCAGTCGGGCGCGATCTTCCAGCGCAACACCGCCAAGGGCGGCTTCTCGCTCTACAACTTCGAGACCACGGCGCGCGATCTCAACGACCGCAAGACGTTCGCCGAGATCGTCAAATTGATCCCGCCGCGCGCGACGGTGTCGGCGTCGGACAACCTGGTGCCGCAGATCTCGAACCGGCCGGTCGCCTACACGCTGCGGTTCTCGGTGTTCGACGCCGAGTACATCCTGTTCTTCAGCGATCCGACGCGCATCGACGGCAGCGAGCGGCAGAAGGTCACCGACGCGCTGCTCTCGGGCCAGTTCGGCGTCGTCGACATGAAGCCGCCGTTCGCGGTCGCCAAGCGCGGGTTCTCGACGGCGCAGAACGACCGCGTGCTGATGAGCTGGGGGTTGCGCATGACGCACCCGCGGCAGATCAGCCGGCGGTCCGCCGAACCCGCCGCCGCCCTGATCCGACGCGCATGTCGCCGGGGCGCGTGAACATAAAGCCCGCCACGGTGGTGGTGCTGCTGGCGGCGCTCGCCGTCGCGGCGCTGTTCATCTGGGAGACGCGGATCCTCACGCCGATCGCGATCGACGACGCGTACATCACGTTCTCGTATTCGAAGAACCTGGCGACCGGGCACGGGCCGGTCTACGGCCACGGCGAGCGCGTCGAGGGCTACTCGAACTTTCTGTGGATGGTGGCGGTCGCGATCGGCCTGCTGGTCAGCCCGCGCGGCGCCGATCCGCTGCTGGTCGCGCGCGCCACCGCGATCCCGTTCGTCGCGCTGCTGGGATTCGCGACCTACCGGCTGGCGCGCGCGCGCGCGTCGCGGCCGCTGGCGATCGCGGTGCTCGTCGTGCTGGCGCTGGCCGCCGACATGGGGACCGCGTTCCTGATGGGCCTCGAGACGCTGCCCGCGATGGCGTTCCTGATGCTCGGCTTCTGGCTCTACGTGCGCTCGATCGAGGCCCCTGTGGGCGTGGGCGACCTCCGTCGGCGCCGGCGACTCCGCGCTCGCGAGCCAACGCTGGGTCGTGCCGGCGTTCGTCGGCGTCGCGCTCTCGCGCATCGACGGTTTCATTCCGCTGGGGTTCATCCTCGGCTTCGAGCTCTTCCGGCGGCTGTGGCGCCGCGAAGGCACCGTCCGCGACTACGTCGTCTGGGCCGCGCCCGGCGTGCTGGTCTACGGGCTCTGGTTCCTCTGGCGCTGGCGCTACTACGGGCTGCCGCTGCCGACGACCTACTACGCCAAGGCGCTGATCCCCAAGCTCCTGCCCCACCGCGGCTGGGAGTACGTGCGCGACGAGATGAGGCCAACGGCTCGCTGGCGCTGGCGCCGCTCGCGCTGCTGGCGCTGGCGGCGCGCAAGCGGATCGCGGCGCTGCTGCTGCTGGCGTTCGTGGCGCTGCACCTGGCTTACGTCGTGCGCGCCGGCGGCGACTGGATGCCCTACGGTCGCTTCCTGCTGCCGCTTGCTGCCGGTGGCGCTGGTGCTGGCGGCGTGGGGCGGCCAGTGGATCGCCGGCGCGCTCCGTCGCTGGCTCGGGCGCGCGTCGCTGGTGTTGTCTGCTACTGCCGCTGGCCGCGATGGCGTTCGTCGTGCACCGGACCGAGCGGCACATCACCACCGAGCCGCTGCAACTGACCAAGCTGGCGATCGCCGCCGACCAGGGGAGCCACGTCAAGAATCTGAAGTCGGCCGCGCGCATCCTGACCTGGGCGCTGTCGCCGGGCGCACGCCTGGTCACCGACTATGGCGGCGTCTTCGCGTACTACACCGACGCCGCGCCGATCGAGATGTGGGGCCTGTGCAACGCCGCGATCGCCACGCGCGGCGGCACCGAGCGCGTGAACCCGATCTACGGCCGCACCTGCCCCGAGTGCTATCCCGCGCTCGCTCCCCAGTTCTTTCACGTGATGGTGCCGATCGTGCGCGACCTGGCCGCGTTTCACAGCCACCTCGAGGTCGTCTCCTCGGTCTGGCAGACCGACACCATCGGCCGCTACATGGACTTCTCGCGCGGCTTCGTCTCGGGGCGCGTGATGTTGCCCGCGCTCAACCAGGCGGTGTACTTCCTCGAACACCGCGAGCCCGGCGCGTCCTACCAGCCGCGTCAGGTCAACGACGCGGTCACGATCGACTATCCGTTCGAGCCTGCGGGCCGCGCCCCGGGTCTGTGAGGCGCTGCCCGTCGGCGGCGAGGAAGCGCGGGTGCCCGATCCCCAGGCGCTGCGAGGCGGAACTGCGCCGCCGCGCCGAGCACGCCGAACCCATAGCGGACGCTCTTGGCGAAGCCGATCGACGACGCTTCTTCGAAGTACTTCGTGGGGCAGGTCACTTCGGCGATCCGGAAGCCGAAGTGGACCGCCTGCACCAGCATCTGGTTGTCGAAGACGAAGTCGTCGGAGTTCTCTTGCAGCGGCAGCGTCAGCAGGAGCTTTCGGGAGAAGGCCCGATAGCCGGTGTGGTACTCGGAGAGCTTCTCGCCGAGCAGCAGGTTCTCGACCGAGCGTGAGGAACCGGTTGGCGACGTACTTGTACATGGGCATGCCGCCCTTCAGGCTGCCGCCGCCCAGGATGCGTGAGCCCAGCGCCACGTCGTAGAGGCCGCTGGCCACACAGTGCGCCAGCGCCGGGACCAGCTTGGGTGTGTACTGGTAGTCGGGGTGGACCATGACCACGATGTCGGCGCCCGCGCTCGAGCGCCGCCGTGTAGCAGGTCTTCTGGTTGCCGCCGTAGCCGCGGTTCTTCTCGTGGACCAGCGTGTGCAGCCCCAGCCGGCGCGCGATCTCGGCGGTGTCGTCCGACGAGCGGTCGTCGACCAGGATGATCTCGTCGACCAGGGCGGGCACCTCGGACACGGTCCGTTCCAGGGTCTGCGCCGCGTTGTAGGCGGGCATGACCACGACGATCTTTTTTCCGTCAATCATCGAGAGTGTCCGCCAGGTAACCGCATTTTTTCAGGTACCACAAGGTCGCAGCGCGCGCCGGTTCGGTGCCGTTTTCCTGTCGACATCGCACCCGCCCGAACCTAAGAATGCACGACATGGCGAACAGCTTCGGCAGTCGGTCAGTTCTCAAGGTCGGGACGCGCGAGTACGAGATTCACCGTCTCTCCGCGCTGGAAAAGGCGGGCCTGGCGCCGGGGCGGCTGCCGTTCTCGCTGCGCATCCTGCTCGAGAACCTGCTGCGCACCGAGGACGGGCGCGCGGTCAAGGAAGCCGACATCCGCACGCTGTGCGCCTGGGAGCCGCAGGCCGAGCCGTCGAAAGAGATCGCCTTCATGCCGAGCCGCGTGCTGCTTGCAGGATTTCACCGGCGTGCCCGCGGTGGTCGACCTCGCGGCGATGCGCGACGCGATGAAGCGCCTGGGCGGCGACGCGAGCAAGATCAACCCGCTGCTGCCGGCGGAGCTGGTGATCGACCACTCGGTGCAGGTCGATGAGTTCGGCACGCCGCACGCGCTGTCGCTGAACGCGGCGATCGAGTTCCAGCGCAACCAAGAGCGCTACGCGTTCCTGCGCTGGGGGCAGACGGCGTTCCGCAACTTCGCGGTCGTGCCGCCCGACACCGGCATCGTGCACCAGGTCAACCTCGAGTACCTGGCGCGCGTGGTGTTCACGGACGAAGCCGGCAAGGGCATGCCCAAGGCCTATCCCGACACCGTGGTCGGCACCGACTCGCACACCACGATGATCAACGGCCTGGGCGTGCTCGGCTGGGGCGTCGGCGGCATCGAGGCCGAGGCGGCGATGCTGGGCCAGCCGATGTCGATGCTGATCCCGCAGGTCGTCGGCTTCCGGCTGCACGGCGCGCTGCCGCGAGGGGGCGACGGCGACCGACCTGGTGCTGACCGTCACCGAGATGCTGCGCAAGAAGGGCGTGGTCGGCAAGTTCGTCGAGTTCTTCGGCCCCGGCGTGCGCGGCGCTGTCGCTGGCCGACCGCGCGACCATCGCCAACATGGCGCCCGAGTACGGCGCGACCTGCGGCATCTTCCCGGTCGACGCCGAGACGCTGCGCTACCTGCGCCTGTCGGGCCGCTCCGACGAGCAGATCGCGCTCGTCGAGGCCTACGCGCGCGAGCAGGGCCTGTTCCACGGCCCCGACACCAGGAGGCGGAGTACTCGGCCACGCTGGAGCTCGATCTCGGCGAGCGTGGAGCCGAGCGTCGCCGGGCCGAAGCGGCCGCAGGATCGCGTGGCGCTGTTCGCGACGCGCGCCTCGTTCGAGCAGGCGCTGCCGTCGCTGGTGAAGCCGAAGAAGAAGGGCGCGGCGCCCGCGGCCAGCGTCAACGCCGCGGCCGAGATCACCAACATCGGCTACGCGCCGGCGTCGGTCGAGCCCGAGGTCACCAACGGCTCGGTCGTGATCGCGGCGATCACCAGCTGCACCAACACCTCGAACCCGTCGGTGATGGTGGCGGCCGGCCTGCTGGCGAAGAAGGCGGTCGAGCGCGGCCTCACCACCAAGCCGTGGGTCAAGACGTCGCTGGCGCCGGGCTCGAAGGTGGTCACCGAGTACCTGGACGCCGCGCAGCTGACGCCGTACCTCGACAAGCTGCGCTTCCACACCGTCGGCTACGGCTGCACGACCTGCATCGGCAACTCCGGGCCGCTGCCGGCGACGATCTCGCAGGCGATCGACGAGCGCGACCTGGTCGTGGCGTCGGTGCTGTCGGGCAACCGCAACTTCGAGGGCCGCATCAACCCCGAGGTGCGCGCCAACTACCTGATGTCGCCGCCGCTGGTGGTGGCCTACGCGCTGGCGGGCCGCATCGACATCGACCTCGACAAGGAGCCGCTCGGCGTCGACAAGGCGGGCAAGCCGGTCTTCCTGAAGGACATCTGGCCGACGCAGCAAGAGGTCAACGCCGCGATGAACGCGATCAAGCCCGAGATGTTCAAGAAGAGCTACGGCGTGGTGTTCGACGGCGACGAGCGCTGGCGCGGCCTGGACGTGCCCAAGGGCGAGACCTACGTCTGGGACCAGGCGTCGACGTACATCAAGCACCCGCCCTACTTCGAGGGCATGACCAAGACGCCGGGCGCGGTGAAGGAGATCGCCGGCGCGCGCGTGCTCGCCGTGCTCGGCGACAGCGTCACCACCGACCACATCTCGCCGGCGGGCTCGATCAAGAAGGACGGCCCGGCGGGGCGCTACCTGCTGGCGCACGGGGTCGAGGCCAAGGACTTCAACTCCTACGGCTCGCGGCGCGGCAACCACGAGGTGATGGTGCGCGGCACGTTCGCCAACGTGCGCCTGCGAAACCTGCTGGCGCCCGGGACCGAGGGCGGCGTGACCCGCCACCTGCCCGGCGGCGAGGCGATGTCGATCTTCGACGCGTCGGAGAAGTACGCGGCGGAGAAGGTGCCGCTGTTCGTGCTCGCCGGGAAGGAGTACGGCTGCGGCTCGTCGCGCGACTGGGCGGCCAAGGGGCCGATGCTGCTGGGCGTGCGCGCGGTGATCGCCGAGAGCTACGAGCGCATCCACCGCTCGAACCTGGTCGGCATGGGCATCCTGCCGCTGCAGTTCCTGCCCGGGCAGAACGCGGCGTCGCTGGGCCTGACCGGTGAAGAGGTGTACGCCACCGTCGGATTGCCGGCGCTGCTCGACGGCGGATTCGCCGGCGGGCGCGAGCTGGGCATCCGCGCGAAGCGCGCCGACGGCACCGGCGTCGATTTCAAGACCCTGGTGCGCATCGACACACCGCAGGAGATCGCCTACTACCAGCACGGTGGCATCCTGCAGTACGTGCTGCGACAGCTGGCGTCGTAGATCCGGTCCCTCCGCCCAATCTTTTCCGGTCCGCTCCCCCGTCTGCGGGGGGAGGGTTAGGGAGAGGGCAGACCTTGCGAGCCGCACCGCCCGGCGTGATCGCCGCCAACCGTTGAAGAAAGGCTGGCAACCTAGTTGCCGGCGTCACGCCCTCGCCTCCGTCGGAGCCCGCCTTCTCGCGGCCTTTTGACGTCGCGCGAGCGCTGGCCTCGCCCTTGCTCAATGCGTCCCTCCAGGAGGGGCTCATGATTTCTTACAGCAAGGGGCGCAGAGTGGGCGCGTGCGCGCGTCGCGTGTGGTCGCGGCTGCGCTGGGCGCTGGTCGGTGCGGGATTGCCGCTCATCTGGGCGTGCAACGCCAACCCGTTGGTTGCGCCGACGCCGGATCCGTCGCGCAGCGGGAACAACGTCTTTCCGTCGTCGTCGGAGAACAAGCTCGACGTCTTGTTCATGGTCGACAACTCGCAGTCGATGGCCAAGTTGCAGACGAAGCTGGTCGCGCAATTCCCGTCGTTCATGGAGCCGTTGAAGATGGTGCCGACCCCCGACGGGTCGGGCGTGGCGTTGCCCAACATCCACGTTGCGGTGGTCTCGTCGGACACCGGTCCCGGCAAGTTCGACAAAGCGGCCGGCTGTAACTTCGGTGGCGACTACGGGCAATTCCAGTTTCAGCCACGCGGCCCCTGCACGAAGTCACCGCTGCACACCACGCCGAGCCAGCAGACGTACCTGTCGGCGTCGATGAACCAGACGGTGACCAACTACGATGGCGACATCAGCGACGCGTTTGGCTGCATCGCCGCGCTCGGTGAGAGTGGTTGCGGCTTCGAAGGGCAGCTCAAATCGATCCGCTGGGCGCTGGATCCGTTCAACGTTCCGCAAGGCAACGAAGGGTTTCTGCGCGACGACGCAGCGCTTGCGGTCGTGCTCATCACCAACGAGGACGATTGCTCGGTCCCCGACGACTCCGACCTGGCCGATCCGACCCAGACGCGCTTGGTCGATCCGCTCGGGCCGCTGGATTCGTACCGCTGCAACGAGTTCGGCCACCTGTGCAACATCAACGGCAAGATGCAGCCGCCGCCGCGCGGTCCCGCCGACCACCTGCAGGGCTGCGTCTCCAACGAGATCCAGACGCCCACGGCGACCGCGCCGAGCGGCCTGCTCACCAAGGTCGGCGACGAGGTGGCGTTCCTGAAGGGGCTGAAGGCCGACCAGTCGCGGATCGTCGTCGCGGCGATCACCGGGCTGCCAACCGACTACAGCGTCCACATGGTCCAGGAAATGAACGCGCCCGAGCCGCACCCGGAGATCGAGCACTCGTGCATGTCGCCGAGCGGTGACTACGGCGATCCGGCGGTGCGCATCAACCAGTGGGCTCAAGCGTTCGGTGATCACGCTCTGCTCGAGAGCATCTGCCTCGACACGCTGAACCAGCCGCTTGGTCGACATCGCGAACCTCATCAAGATCAACCTCGGTCCCCAGTGCGTCACCGGGCAGCTCATGGACCGCGACCCGTCGACGCCGGAGCTGGAGCCCGAGTGTCAGGTGATGGACATCTACACCGACGCCCAGAAGCACCAGCACCAGACCGCGCTGCAGGCCTGCGCCGTCAACGCGACGCCGCCCTGCTGGACGCTGGTCGACGACGCCAAGTGCCCCGGCGCCAAGAAGCTCGACGTGACCCGCGCCGGCGGAGCGCTCCCCGACGACCTCAGCACCAGCATTTCCTGCGCCTTGTGCATTGCCGGCGTGGCTCGCCCGGGCTGCCCGTGAGAACCATCGCGCGATGCTGCCTGGTGGCGGCCTTGCCCTTGGTCGGCGCGTGCGGCGATCACCCAATGACCGCACCTGTGCCCAATCCGATGCGGACCACGCAGAACGACTTCCCCACGCCGTTGACCAATAAGCTCGACATCCTGTTCATGGTCGACAACTCGCCGTCGATGAAAGATTCGCAAGACCGGCTGGTCGCGCAATTTCCGTCGTTCATGGATTGGTTGAAGCGGATTCCGACGCCAGACGGCTCCGGCGTGGCGCTGCCCGATGTTCACGTCGCCGTCGTGTCGTCGGACACCGGGCCGGGGAAATTCGACGAGTCGGAGAGGAAATGTCGCTTTGGCGGTGATCGCGGGCGGTTCCAGTACGCGGCGCGCGGCATGTGCGCGAAATCGCCGTTGCACACGACTCCGACGCAGCAGACGTTTCTGTCGGCCTCGGCCAATCAGGCGGTGACCAACTTCGACGGCGACATCAGCGACGCGTTCGGGTGCATCGCCGCGCTCGGCGAGGACGGGTGCGGTTTCGAGGGGCAGCTCAAGTCGGTGCGCTGGGCATTGGATCCGACGAACGTTCCGGACGGCAACCAAGGCTTTCTTCGCCCCGAAGCAACGCTCGCGGTCGTGCTCATCACCGACGAAGATGACTGCTCCGTCCCCGATGACTCGGATCTCGCCGACCCAACCCAGTTGCTGATGAGCGATCCGCTCGGACCGCTGTGGTCGTATCGCTGCAACGAGTTCGGTCACCTGTGCAATATCGACGGCAAGATGCAGCCGCCGCCGCGTGGACCCGCTGATCATCTACAGGGGTGCGTCTCCAACGAAACATCGACCGGCCGTCTGACCAAGGTCGCCGACGAGGTCGCCTTCCTGAAGGGGCTCAAGACCGATCCGTCACAGATCGTGGTTGCGGCGATCACCGGACCACCCAGCGACTACAGCGTCCAGATGATCCAGAAGGACGGCGACGTCGAGCCGCACCCAGACATCAAGAACTCGTGCATGACGGCGAGCGGCGACGGCGCCGCTCCCTCGGTGCGCCTGACCCAGTGGGTCCAGGCGTTCGCTGAGCACGGCTTGATCGAGGACATCTGCGCCGACAATCTCAATCGGGCCCTCGCCAATATCGCCGACCGGATCGCGATCAGCCTTGATCCCGTCGCGCGCCCGGGGTGTCCTCCCTAAGCGTGCGTCAGTTGCACATGCCGAGCGCGTCGGCTCGTAGGCAGACAACTCCGCACGGGCAGATGACGGCCCCGGTGCAGGTGTTGTTGTTGTTCTGCCCGGCGCAGTCGGCGTCGGTCCAGCAGCGGTTGCCATTGGGGTTCGGGCGGGCCTTGCAGACGCCGCTCGCACGCCCGGCGGCGCTGCAGGTCACGCCCGCGCACTCCTGGTTGGCGTTGCAATCGTCGTCGGTCGAGCAGCACCCGCGCACCGCCGTGCAGACAGTGCCCGCGTCGACCGTGCCGAGGTCGACGCCGGCATCAGCGCACGCGTCCGCCGGTTCCGGGCGCGCCGCCCACGCCCTCCGAGCCGCCGGTGCCGGTCATCGTACCGCCGGTGCCCGTCCGCGCGCCGCCGGTGCCGGCGATCACGCCTCCCTGACCTTTGGTGCCCCCGGTGCCCGCGCCGGTCCCTCCCGCGCCGCCGGTCGTTCCGCCGCTGCCGGTGATGACGTCGATGCTGCCGCCGGAACCGTGGTTGCTGCCGCCGTCAGAGACGACCGAGATCGATCCACAGCCGACGACCAGCGCCGCGACGCCTGACGCGATGAACGCCAGCGCAATTGTACGGTCGAAGCATAATGTGTGGGCGGACCCTCTTCGCATGCGGCGATTCTGTCAGCAAATCGGTAGAGTATCTCCAGCAAAAATGATCGGTCCTGGTTCGATTCTGCGGTCTTCGACGCACCCGCGCTGGTTCGCGGCCAGCACCTCCGATTTACCGGCGCTGCTCTCGGATCACCTGCACTGCGAGCGCAAGGCGGCCGAGAACGCGCTGTCGCTGGTGCGGCGCTACCCGCATCGGGGCGACTCCGTCGGGGCGCTGACCCGTCTCGCGCACGAAGAGACCAGCCATGTGGTTCAGGTTGCCGCGCTGCTGGCGCGCCGCGGATGGGCTACGCGCGCCGACACGCCCAATCACTATGCCCGCGGCCTACTTCGCGAGGTGCGCGGCCGGGAGCCCGAGCGCCTTCTTGACGCGCTGCTGGTGGCGGCATTCATCGAATCCCGATCGCACGAGCGCCTCGGATTGCTGGCCGAGGGCTTTGCGAAGACCGGCGATGCCGAGCTCGCCTCCTTCTATCAAGCGCTCGCATCCGCCGAGGAGCGGCACGCCGAGATCTTCGTGATGCTCGCGGCGCCGCTGGTGGCGGCGCCGGTGCTGGAATCACGGATCGAAGAGTTGGCGCAGCGCGAGACGGAGATCCTCGCCGCTTTGCCCCACGCGCCGCGCGTGCACTAATTTCCGACGGCGTTGCCCTTTATCCGCGTCGGAAAGACGCGGAGCGCCTGAGCCCCCGAGACACCTTTCGAACACTCAGTTCTGGTAGCTTCGAGCTTCGCCCCCCGGCCCTAAAGAAGGAGACCGAATGACGTCGACCCGCAAGACCGCCCTCGTTCGTTCCGCACGACTCGGGACCTTTCTGACGGCGGTGCTCCTGTCCGGGTCGGTGTACGCGACGACATATCACGTGGCCACCACCGGCAGCGACACCGCCGACGGCCTCACCGCGGCGACCGCGTGGTTCACGATCGGGCGCGCCCAGCGGACGGTGCGAGCGGGCGACACCGTGATGGTCCACGGCGGCCGATACGCGTTCACGAACGCGAGCGCCGTGCCCGCGCTCATCGGCGGCGAGCTCACGACCAGCGGCACGGCAGCCGCGATGATCACTTACACCTCGGTTGCGGGCGAGGCGGCGCCGATCCTCGATCTCAGCAACGTCACCGCGACGGGGCGGGTCACCGGCCTCGACGTGCATTGCAACTTCGTCCACGTCATCGGGCTCGAGGTCATGGGCGTGCACCAGTTCGCGAGCGGCCAGGATTCGTGGGGCGTGCGCATCCAGGGCAACAGCAACATCCTCGAGCGCCTCAACGTTCACAACAACGACGCGCCCGGCGTCTTCATCACCAGCGGCGCAAACAACCTGGTCTTGAACACCGACTCGCACAACAACTACGACGTCCTCGAAGGCGGCGGCAGTGGCGACGGCTTCGGCTGTCACTCGTCAGGTGGCAACAACATCTTGCGCGGCTGCCGCAGCTACGACAACAGCGACGACGGCTTCGACTTCATCAACGCGGCTGGTCCCTGCATCGTCCAGAATTCGTACTCGTTCCGCAACGGCTTCGTTCCCGGGACCACCACCGCGGCCGGCAACGGCGCCGGCTTCAAGGCCGGTGGTTACGGCTCGCCGCCGGTGGTGCCGTCGACCGGCGCCGCGACCCACACCGTGGAGAACTGCGTGGCGTCGGGCAATCGCGCCGAAGGCTTCTACGCCAACCACCACCCCGGCACCATCAACTTCTACAACAACACGGCGTTCAACAACCCGCAGAACTTCAACATGCAGGCCGACGCCGGCTTTCCGTCGAGCCACGTCATCCGCAACAACATCGCGATGGCGCCCGGCTCGCTGATCAGCAACCTGAGCGGCGGCACCGACACGTTCAACTCGTTTACCTTGTCGGTGACGGTCTCTGCCGCCGACTTCATGAGCATGGACATCAACAACCTGGCGCTCGCTCCCGCGCAACCCCGACGGCAGCCTGCCCAACAACGCCTTCGTGCGCCTGGTCGCCGGCAGCGACCTCATCGATAAAGGCACCGATGTCGGGTTGCCCTTCGTCGGAACGGCGCCCGATCTGGGCGCGTTCGAGTTCGGCGCGGTCACCGGCAGCGGCGGCGCGACCGGCTCGGGTGGCGCGACCGGCGGCGGCGCCGGCGGCATGACCGGCGGCGGCGCCGGCGGCACGACTGGCGCTGGCGGCGCGCGCGCGGGTGCGGGCGGCATGACCGGTGGCGCGACCGGCGGCATGACCGGCGGTGGCGCCGGCGGTTCGACGGTGACGGGCGGCGGCGGTTCGACGGTGACGGGTGGCGGCGGTTCGAGCGTGACCGGCGCCGGCGGTTCGAGCGTGACCGGCGCCGGCGGTTCGACGGTGAGCGGCGCTGGCGGTTCCACCGGCGGCGGCGCCGGCGGCGCGCCCGGCGACAACGGCGGCGCGAGCGGCGGTTGCGCGTGTGCGCTCGCGGGTCGCAACAGCGCGACCGGCTCGCTTGCCGCTGTGCTGCTGGCGCTGATTGCGCTGCGCCTGCGTCGTCGGCGCAGGTAGAAGTCTCCGATCCCCTCTCCAGGCCCGCTTCAGCGCGGGTCCTGGGGAGAGGGCAGACCTTCAGGGGTCCGGCGGGTGTGCACAAGGTGGCCGTTCGCGAAGAACGCCCCCTCGACCTCGAGCGCGTTCGACCAAAGCACGATGTCCGCCCGCGCGCCCGGCGCCAACCGACCCCGGTCGCCGAGCCCCAAGAGCCACGCGGGCACCGTCGTTACCGTTGCAAACGCATCTTCGGGGGCCACGCCGGTGAAGGCTACGAAGTTGCGGAGCGCCTGATCCAACGTCAGGTCGAGCCCGCGAGCGTCTTCGGATCTGACGCGAGACGCGCCACGTTTCCATCGGAGACGATGGGGATCCCGCCAAGCTCGTGACGCCCGGGCGCCATGCCCGCCGCGGCGGTCGCGTCGGTGACCAGCGCCAGGCCGCCGCAGCCCTTCGCCGCCAGCGCGAGCTGGATCGCGACCGGATCGACGTGCACCCCGTCCGCGATCAACCCTGCGACCACACGGTCGTCGACCAGCGCGGCGCCGACCGCGCCGGGCGCGCGGTGGGTGAACCGTGACATCGCATTGAAAAGGTGGGTCACCATCAGCGCCCCGGCGTCGATGCCGGCGCGCAGCTCGGCGGCGCTCGCGTCGGTATGGCCCAGGCTCACCGTGACTCCCTGCGCGCGCAGGCGCTCGATCAGCGCGAGCGCGCCGGGACGCTCGGGCGCGAGCGTCACCATGCACACGCTTCCGCGCGCGACCGCGCTCTCGATCAGCTCGGGCGTCGCGGCGTCGATCGCGGCGCGAGCGTGAGCGCCGGCGCGCGCCGCTGATATGAGCGGCCCCTCGAGGTGCAAGCCCAGCGGCGTCGCGCCACTGCTCGCACCCAGCGCCGCCACCGCTGATTCGATACGCATCGAGCGCCGCCGGATACTGATCCGCCGCGCGGCTCACCAGCGTCGGCAGGAAAGCGGTCACGCCTGTCGCCGGCAAGCGCTCCGCCAGCGCGCGGAGCGCCGCCGCATCCGCGCCGACCTCGTGGCCGAAGCCTCCGTTGACCTGCAGATCGATCAACCCAGCCGTGACGATCGCCGCGTCGAACACCTGAGCCGGCAGGCGCGTCGCCGGGATCGCGTCGCCGCGGATGACCTCGAGGATGCGTCCGCCGGCGAACACGACCGCGCCGGGCTCGAGCTGTCCGTCGACGAGCAATCGGCCGCGTGCGGCGGCGGGCTTGCCGGGGGAATACGTCGGTGGTGACGACGCTTCCTGCATCGACGATCCACAGGCTACAACAAATCGACGATCAGAACTGGAGCCGGCCGCGCCGAGCTTGTAGCCTGGTCGCCCATCGGAGGAATCATGAGGCTGCTTCTGGTCCCCAGTTTGAGCGCGCTCGCCACCGCGCTCCTTTTGGCTGTGCCCCTCGCCGCGGTGATCGCGCGGCCGGCGTCGGCCAAGACGGAATCGGCGAAGACCGACGCCAAACCGCAATCGTCATCGTCATCGGGCGGGCTCGCGTTCCCCTTCCCAGTGAAGGAGAAGACACTGCCGAACGGCCTGCACGTCTATGTGGTCGCGTACGACTCTCCGGGGTTGGTGGCGTACTACTCGGTGGTGCGGACCGGCAGCCGGAACGAGGTCGAGGCGGGGAAGTCGGGCTTCGCGCACTTCTTCGAGCACATGATGTTCCGTGGGACCGAGCGCTACTCCCAGGACGCGTACAACGCGGTGATCAAGGAGATGGGCGCCGACTCGAACGCGTTCACCTCCGACGACCTCACCGTCTATCACATCCTCGCCGGCAAGGCGGCGCTGCCCAAGATCGTCGAGATCGAGGCCGATCGCTTTCAGCACTTGCAATACAAGGAGCCCGACTTCCAGAAGGAAGCGCGCGCGGTGCTCGGCGAGTACAACAAGAACGCGTCGAACCCGATCGAGAAGATGGTCGAGACGCTCTACGACAACGCGTACGCAACCCACACGTACAAGCACACGACGATGGGGTTCCTCAAAGACATCGAGAACATGCCCAACGAGTTCGGCTACTCGCGCCAGTTCTTCGATCGCTACTATCGGCCCGACAACGTGACGCTGCTGGTGGTCGGCGACGTCGACGCCGAGAACGTCTTCAGCCTGGTCGAGAAGGCGTACGGCGGCTGGGCGCGCGGCCCAGCGCGCCCGGTGGTCCCGGCCGAGCCGCCGCAGAAGAAGGGCAAGCAGTCCGAGGTGCAGTGGAAGGGCGCGACGCTGCCGATGCTGCTCGAGGGGTATCACGTGCCCGGTTTCTCGACGAGCAACGTCGACCTGCCGGCGCTCGACGTGCTGGCCGAGTTGCTCTTCGCCGAGCGTGCGCCGCTTTACAAGAAGCTCGTCATCAACGAACAGAAGGTCGAGTCGCTGTCGGGCTCGGCCGACCCGCACGTCGACCCGAACCTGTTCACGATCCTGGCGCGCATCAAGAAGCCGGGCGACATCGCCTACGTCGAGTCGGCGATCAACGACGAGATCGCGCGCATCGCGCGTGACGGCGTCGACGAGCGCACGCTGGCGGAGGTGCTCTCGCACGTGAAGTACGGCTTCGCCGGCCAGCTCTCGACGGCGGATCGCACGGCGACGACCGCGGCGTCGTTCATCGCGCTCACCGGGTCGCTGTCGTCGATCAACGACTACTTCGCGCTCTACGACAAGGTCACCAGCGCCGACGTCAAACGGGTGGCGCAGTTCTACTTCACGCCCAACAACCGCACGGTCGTCACGCTGAAGGCGGGCAAATGAGCCGCACCATGAGGAGTCGCTGGATGATCGCATCGTTGCTCTTGATGGCGGGCCTGGGCGGGCGGCGCGCGCGTGCCGCCGAGGAGCCTGCCTCGACCTCGGCCGCCGACGCCCCTGCGAAGCCGGCCGCGCCGCCGAAGGCGCCGCCGGCGTTTCGCTGGGCCGGCGATCCCCCGAAGACTGTCTTCCTGCCGTCGCCCAACAACCCGCTGGTGGCGATCCGCGTGCTCTTCCGCGTCGGCTCCGTCGACGATCCCAAGGGGAAAGAGGGCCTGGCCGCGCTCACCGCCGAGATGCTGGGCAAGGGCGGCAGCCGCGCGCGCAGCTACGCCGAGGTCCTGGACGCGCTCTACCCGCTGGCGGCGTACATCCGCGTCTACGGCGACAAGGAGTCGGTGGTCTTCGAGGGGATGGTCCACCGTGACAACGCCGAGAAGTTCGCGGCGCTGCTCGCCGATCAGATCCTCAACCCGCGCTTCGCCGAGGAGGACTTCACGCGCAACCGGCAGGACGCGCTCGACTACCTCACCAAGACCCTGCGAGGCAACGACGACGAGGATCTCGGCAAGCAGGCGATGTCGACCGTGCTCTACGCCGGCCACCCCTACGGCTACCCGTCGCAGGGGACGGTCGCGGGGCTGAATGCGATCGCGCTCGACGACGTGAAGCTGTTCTATGCGCTGCACTACACGCGCGATCGCCTGGTCGTCGGCGTGGGCGGCGGCTACCCCGAAGGCTTCGCCGACGCGTTCACGCGCCGTTTCGCGGCCCTCGGCCACCGTGGCGTGCCGCAGCCGCGCCTGCCGCCCGCGCCCAAGCACGCCGGCAACGAGATCCTGATCGTCGAGAAGGACGCGCGCGCCAACGCGATCTCGATCGGCCGCCCGCTGCCGATCACGCGCGCCAGCAGCGACTTCTATCCGCTCACGGTCGCGCGCTCGTATCTGGGCGAGCACCGCACCTTCAACGGCGTGCTCATGAATCATCTGCGCGGCAACCGCGGGCTCAACTACGGCGACTACGCGTACATCGAAAACTTCATCCAGGACGGGTGGTCGACGTTCCCGCTGCCCAACATCCCGCGCCGCCAGCAGCACTTCGAGCTCTGGCTGCGCCCGGTGCCGCCGCAGAACAGCCTGTTCGCGTTGCGCGGGGCGCTCTACGAGACCGACAAGCTGGTC
Source organism: uncultured Pseudomonadota bacterium (assembly GCA_963711305.1). Classification (GTDB taxonomy): domain Bacteria; phylum Myxococcota_A; class Polyangia; order Fen-1088; family Fen-1088; genus DASRQZ01. Next base: position 580,526 of record CAVQDT010000007.1, on the reverse strand, counting down.
CGCGAAGGGATCCCCGAGGCGGGCTTCCAGGCGACCAAGACGTTCTTGCTGAACTACGCCGATCTGTGGATCCAGGACATCTCGCGGCGACTCGGTTACGCGATGGATTCGGCGATCATCGGCAAGGATCTGATCAAGGAGCTGCACGAGCGGCTGCCGAAGATGAAGAAGGCCGAGGTCGATCGCGTGATCAAGAAGTACCTGGGCATCGACAAGCTCTCGATCGCGATCGTCTCCGACAAGGGCGCCGACGTGCGCCGCAAGCTCATCGACGGAGTCGCGACGCCGATCACCTACGACACAGCGGGTACGCCGGCGGAGATCCTGACCGAGGACAAGACCATCGAGAAGTTCCCGCTCCCGGTCCAGGCCGACAAGGTCAAGGTCGTGCCGGTCGACGAGCTGTTCGAGAAGGCATCCGAAAAGTCCGCGGCTGCCCAGAAGACGGCCTCGGCAAAATAGCCGTCAGGCGGCGCGCGCCAGGATCTGCCCCAGCTGGCGCGCGTCGATGTTGCCGCCGGAGACGACGGCGATGCGCCGGCCGCCCCCGATTCGATCCAGCGCGGCGACCGCGACGGCGCCCGCACCCTCGGCGACCACCCGCTCGTGCAGCGCCAGCGACGCGAGCGCGTTCGCGACTTCGTCCTCGCTGACCACGACGATCTCGTCGAGGAACCTGGCGACGATGCGCAGCGGCAGCCGCCCGGGCGCGGCCACGCGCAGCCCGTCGGCCAGGGTCGCCGTGCGCAGCTGGGCCGGCGGGTTCTCGCGCGCGAGCGCGCGGCGCAGCGAATCGACGCCCTCGACCTGGGCGCCGACGACGCGGATGCCGTGGCGGCGCAGCAGGCTACCGATGCCCGCGACCAGTCCGCCGCCACCGATCGGCACCACCACGACGTCGGGACGCGCGGCCAGCAGCTCGGCGGCGACGGTCGACTGGCCGGCGATCACCTCGGGATCGTCGAACGCGTGCAGGAACCGCCCTCCGCTCGCGTGCGCCAGCGCGCGGGCACGCGCAACGCAACTCTCGAAGCCGTCGCCAGCGCGGATCACCCGCGCGCCCAGTGCCTGGCAACCCGCGATCTTGGTCCGCGGCGCGCCGTCGGGTACGACGATGGTGGCCGCCAGGCCCAGCCGGCGCGCGCTCCAGGCCACGCCCAGCCCGTGATTCCCTGCCGACGCCGCGAAGACCGCGCGGAGATCCCCTCGCTCGACCTGCGACGCCAGGGCGTTCAGCGCGCCCCGCACCTTGTACGCACCGGTGATCTGCAAGCTCTCGAGCTTGAGCCACGCGCCGAGCCGCTCGGAGCGAACCAGCGGCGTCTCCGGCAGCACGCCGCGCACGCGCGCCGCCGCCTCTGCGAGCAGGCCGCCGTCGAGCAGGCCGTCGGCTGCGATGGAACGCGAGTGCGACTGATCCTCCGAGTCGTGGGCGTGGGCGTCGTCGGCGTGGGCGTCCCCCGTCGTAGCGACGGATTCGGTGGCAGTGAACGAAACGGGCAGGGCGGACATGATCGGCTCCCGGGTTGCGGCGCCCGATCTCCCGCGAAAGTGACGGCGGCCAAAAAGAAGCCCCGCCACCTCCGAGAGGTGCGGGGCCTTGGTCGACTTGGTTACTCAGCTCAGCGCGGCAGGCCCCCACCTCTTCGGCAAATGCCCATAATAATGGACATGGCCGAGCGGATCGAAATGATGGAGGTGCGCGCGGAGAACATCGAAGCAGCTCTCTTATAGCACGGCCGTGGCGCGCGGTCGCCTGCTGGCAGTCTCGGCGGCCACCAGGCGGTTCACCGCGCTCAGAACCGCCTGGATCGACGCGGTCTCTTCGTTGCTGGCGACACCCACGCCGTGGATTGGTGCGCCGCCGCCGTCGGAGCGGAGCTCGACATAGACCGCGACGCCCGCGGGCGAGTCAGCGCCGGGCACGATGTGCGCGACCGGATGCTTATGGAGATCGAGCGCGGTGAACGACGTGCCGGCGACCGCGCCCGCGATGGCCAGCGCCGCCTCGACGACGTTGGCGCCCTGGCCGGCGCGCCGACGGCGGACCGCCCCGCTCTCGAGGTCGACGACCAGGTTGACCGCCTTGCCCGTCGAGTCGGGCTCGAGCCGGTGGCCCAGGTAGCGGTGGGGCGCGTCCCGGTTCAGGTACTCGCGCCGGAAGATCGCGTGGATCTCTCGCGCGGTGATCTCCTTGCCCGACGAGTCGGTGACCTCCTGAACGATGCGCGCGATCTCGATCTGCAACCGCCGCGGCAGCTCCAGCCCCAGCTCCATGCCCAGCAGGTAAGCGACGCCACCCTTGCCCGACTGGCTGTTGACGCGGATGACGGCGTCGTAGCTGCGACCGAGGTCGGCGGGATCGATCGGCAGGTACGGCATGTCCCAGCGCGCCTGGCCCTGCTGCGCGGCGAAGCCCTTCTTGATCGCGTCCTGGTGCGAGCCCGAAAACGACGTGAAGACCAGGTCGCCCGCGTAGGGATGGCGGGGATGAACCGGCAGCTGATTGCAGATCTCGACGTCGCGCCGGATCTGGTCGATGTCGGAAAAGTCGAGCTCGGGGTCGACGCCCTGCGTGTACAGGTTCAGCGCCAGCGTGACCAGATCGACATTCCCGGTGCGCTCGCCGTTGCCGAAGAGACAGCCTTCGATGCGGTCGGCGCCGGCCATCGTGCCGAGCTCGGCGGCGGCGACGCCGGTGCCGCGATCATTGTGTGGGTGCAAGCTGAGCACGATCGAGTCGCGCCGCGCCAGATGGCGATGCATCCACTCGATCTGATCGGCGTAGATGTTGGGGGTCGCGATCTCGACGGTCGCCGGCAGGTTGATGATCGCCTTGCGCTCGGGCGTCGGCTGCCAGATCTCGGTGACCGCGTCGCAGATCTCCTTGGCGAAGGTGAGCTCCGTCGCGGTGAACGTCTCGGGGCTGTATTCGAAGCGCCAGTCGGTCTCGGGCTGTGCCGCCGCCAGGTCGCGCACCAGGCGCGCCGAGCGTCGCCGCGATCTCGATGATGCCGTCGGTGTCCTTGCGAAAGACCACGCGCCGGAACAGCGGCGAGGTCGCATTGTAGAAATGCAGCGTCGCGCGCGGCGCGCCCCGCAATGATTCGAACGTACGAGCGATGAGATCTTCCCGCGCCGGCGCCAGCACCTGGATGCGGACGTCGTCGGGGATCAGATTCTCCTCGATCAAGGATCGGACGAAGTCGAAGTCGGTCTGCGAGGCCGACGGAAAGGCGACCTCGATTTCCTTGAAGCCGATCGCCACCAGCCGGTCGAACATCCGGCGCTTGCGCGCGTGGTCCATGGGCTCGATCAGCGCCTGGTTGCCGTCGCGCAGGTCCGAGCTGCACCAGAGCGGTGCGCGCGTGATGGTCTTGTTTGGCCACTTGCGATCGGGCAGCGATACCGGAGTCGTGGCGCGGTACTTCTTCTCGGGCTGGGAAATCATGACGGCGACCTCGCGAGGCTGAGCGATAGCGATTGGTAGTGCGGAACTCAGTCTGCGGCGCCTGAGCTACATAAGTCCAATAAATATGGTTGCATGTGCCGATAACGATTATTTATCGGCCTGCACGGTCGTTCTCGACCAGCCGCTGGACGATTTCGACCACTCGCTCGCCGTCGGTGTCCCACAAGTAAGAGAACTTTCTTTTTCGTCAGGAGACTGATACTTTCCCGCACGCTCGGCAACGTAGGAACCTTCAGCCGGAAAGGGGGCGCTGGAGTGACTTCGACCTCGATTGGCCGCCATCGCAGCGTTCAGAAGCTTCGTCGTGCTCTGACCTGTGGAAAGTCTCTGCGCTCGTCGCTGCGCCATGGTACGAAGCGGCGACACGAAACGGTAAGGCAACCAGCCTGTTACACGTTCTTGATTGCGACACGAGTATGCTGGCGCCGCAGCTCGAAGGGGGTAGACGCGTGACTTTGAACATCGGGGAGCTTCGTTCGGTCGGTGGCGAGGGGACGCCCCCGCCGGTCGGCGAGGTCGTCGGAAAATATCGGCTCATTCGCGATCTCGGCATCGGCGGCATGGCCCGCGTATCGCTCGCGACGCTCGAGGGACCGGCGGGCTTTTCGAAGCGCTACGTGGTCAAGCGCATCCTGCCGGAGTTCGCCCGCAACCCGCAGTTTGCGCGCATGTTCGCCAACGAGGCGCGCGTCGCGGCCATGCTCGATCACCCGAACATCGTCCGCGTGTTCGAGTTCGATCGTGAGAACGGCACCTACTACCTGGTCATGGAGTACGTCGACGGCGCGTCGCTCGATCAGATCGTGCGCGCCGCGCGCAAGGGCGGCGTTCCGCTGGGCCCCGACTTCGCCGTCGAGGTCGGGCTGCCGCTGGCGCGCGCGCTCGCCTATGCGCACTCCTTGAAGCTGCCCGACGGGCGGCCGCTCAACCTCGTGCACCGGGACGTCTCGCCGGGCAACGTGCTCGTCTCGCGCGACGGCGTCGTCAAGCTGACCGACTTCGGCGTGGTGAAGTCCACGATCACCACCACCGTGGCCGGCGCGGTCAAGGGCAAGCTCTCGTACATGTCACCGGAACAGATCACGGTGCAGAACGTCGATCACCGCTCCGATCTGTTCTCGCTCGGCGTCGTGCTCTACGAGGTGGCGACCGGGCTGCGCCTGTTCCGCGGTGATTCGCTGGGCGCCACCGCGATCCGCGTGATGCGCGCCGTGGTTCCGCCGCCGCGCTCGGTGATGCCCGAGACCGACCCGCGCCTCGAGGCGATCTTGATGAAGCTGCTCGAGCGCGATCCGCGCGCGCGCTATCAGAATGCGTCGGAGCTGGCCGCCGACCTCGAGGGCTATCGCGCGTCGGGCGCCGGTGACAGGCGCAGCATCCCTGTGACCGACATCGTGAATCTGCTGTTCCCGGCGGACAGCCACATCGCGATGGCGCCCTCGCAGGGCAGCATGGTCAGCGGATCGTCGTCGATCTCGGTCAACACGCCGGGCTGGGTCGGTCCAGCGCCGGGCGCCGGCGACGAGCTCGACGTACCGCTGCAGTTCATGCATGAGCACGACGACCCGCAGCGGCCGGCGTATCCGTCGGCGCGCGACATGGCGCCCACGCCGCTGCCCGCGCACGCATCCGCGCCCGCGCAGTCGCCGTTGCATCAGTCCGTGATGATGCCCGTGCTCACCCTCGAGCAGGGCGTCCCGATGAAGCTGATCCTGGCCGTCACGCTCCTGTGCCTGGTCGGCTCGCTGGTGTTCTGGTTCGCCGTTTTCTAGCACTGGGAACATGCTGTCTTCGCGAGCACCATCCCCGGAAGCCGTCAGCGTGTTCCGACGGCCGTGCTCGCGTGCAGCAGCGCAAACCCACCGACGATCAGCGCGACGCCCAGCAGCTTGGGCGCCGAGACGTTCTCGCGGAAAAGTAGCACGCCGATTGCAAAGGCCAGGACTGCTTCGAGCCCGAGAATGAAAACGTACGCAACGCCCATCTCTCCTCGTTTCATCGCCAGCGTCTGCGCGACCGCTCCGCCCAGGAAGAGGCCGAGCGCCGCCGCGCTGGGGGCGAGGTTGGCGAACCCGCTCGACAGCTTCATGAACGCGCCGCCAGCGACGAAGCAAAGAGCGGCGATCAACGACAGACCCACGGCAGATAGGCTCATTGCCGGGCGACTGTACCGGACGCAAACACTTCACGGAAGGTGAGCAGTGAGCAGCACTCGGAACGGCCTCTTTCGACACTCGGGGTATGCGTCGGGAATTTTGTGCGTGGGCGGACGTTCGTCTACATCGTCGACCGGCGCACCACCACCGATGACCGAGATCACCGATCGCGACCTCGCAACCCCGGTCCCGGCGCTCGCCGAGTCCGCGCGCGCGCGCGAGCTCGTCGGTCAGCACGGCTCGCCGCTGATGGTGCTCGACTGCGAACGCGTGCGCGTGCAGTACCGCCGTCTGGCGGCGGCGCTCCCGGGCGTCGACCTGCACTTCGCGATCAAGGCGTTGCCACATTCCGCAGTGGTCGCGACGCTGAACGCCGAGGACAGCTACTTCGATTTCTCGAGCCGCGGTGAGCTGGGGCTGCTCGCGGCGCTGGGCGTCCGGGCCGACCGGGCGATCAACACCCACCCGATCAAGCAAGAGCGCGACATCCGCGACTCGCTGCAGTACGGCTGCGAGACGTTCGTGGTCGACAACGCCGCCGAGATGGCAAAGTTCGCGCCGTACCGCGACCAGGTATCGTTGCTGCTGCGGATTGGGTTCCGCAGCGCGGACGCCGAGGTCGATCTGGCCAAGAAGTTCGGCTGCGCCGTCGACGACGCCTACCCGTTGCTCGATCTGGGCAAGCGGCTGGGGTTGCGGATCTCCGGCCTTTCGTTTCATGTCGGCTCGCAGTGCGGGTCGCCGCGCGCCTATGTCGAGGCCATCGACCACTGCCGCCTGCTGATCGAGCGCGCGGCGCTGGCCCGGCTCGCCGACATTCGCGTGCTGGACATCGGGGGCGGCTTCCCCGTGGCCTACGCCTCCGAGTCGCCGCCCCCGAGCATCGAGTCGTTCTGCGCGCCGATCCGGGAGGCGCTGGCACGCATCCCTCCGCAGATCCGCGTGACCGCGGAGCCGGGCCGGTTCCTGGTTGCGCCCGCGATCGAGGCGATCGCGACCGTGATCGGCAAAGCCAGGCGCGGCGATTCTTTTTGGTACTACCTGGATGACGGCGTATACGGTTCCTTCAATGGCCGCGTCTATGACCCGACCGTCCGCTATCCGCTGCAGTCGGTCTCGCAGAGCTCCGGCGCGAACTACGCGAGCGTGCTGGCGGGGCCGACCTGCGACAGCATCGACATCATCGACGAAAATCTCTGGCTTCCGGAGCTGCAGATCGGCGATCTGCTGGTCGGGTCGTTGATGGGCGCTTATACGATGGGCAGCGCCAGCGAGTTCAATTCGATTCCTAAGACCAAGATCTTGGTGGTAAATGGCCCGGAGAACAAGACATGACCGGAAGCGTCAACAAGAGAAAGCTGCTCATCTGGATACCGGTAGCTGCGATCCTGTTGAACGGCGCGGCCTACTTGATCGTCACTGCCCTGCGCGGGTCGCCCAGCGCTGACCCACCGAACGCGGTCGCGAAGTTGACCGTGGGACGCCCGCCGGCGGACTCCGCGGATCACAGGGGCCGCGGCCTGGTCGACGACCAGGAGCTCGAGGCGCGCGCGTTGGCGCGTCGATCGGCGGGGTTGGCGGCTCTCGACGCGGGCGAATATGAAAAGGCGCTGATCGACTTCACCGAGGCGCGCGCGCTGGTCGGTGACAAGGCGAACGTCAGCGAGCTCCTGCGCGTGACCGAGGACCTGCGCAGCAAGCGTGACCGGGCGCCGGCCGCTCCGCCGCGGCCGACGCACGTGGCCGCCGCGCCCAGCCCGCCTCCGCCGCGCCCGCCGATGCGGGCCGCAGTCGCGCGTCGCATGGCGGTGCGGGAGACTCCGATCCCGATCGTCGAGACCGCGCCGCCCCCGCCGCCGGCACCGGCCGCGGGCCTGCTCATCGTCAGCACCACCCCGCGCGGCCTGTTGGTCCACGTCGACGACGCCGCGGTGGATCTCACGCCGATGCGGGTGAAGGTCAAGCCGGGACCGCACCGGGTGGCGCTGTTCGACGGGGACCGCAAGGTCTACGAGGCGACGGTCGACGTGAAGGACGGTGGGACGGCGACGCTGGTGAAGGACTTGCCGGTGGAGATGGCGGTGGAGGTGTCGTCGCCGCGCGAGACGCCGTCTCCGTCCCCGCCGCCCCCCGCGCCGGTCGCCCGCGCGGAAGCTCCCCGAACGGTCGCGGCTCGGACGCCGGCGCCGCCGCCGCGACCTCGGCTGACGCCCGCGATCCCGCCGCCGGTCGCGTCCGAGGATCCTGGCGCGCTGCACATCACGTCGCCCGGGCTCTACGGCGTCGTCTGGGTCAATGGCCGCCCGCGCGGGTATCCGCCGCTCGACGTCGACGATGTCGCGGTGGGGCCAGTGAAGGTCGAGGTTCGCGTCAACGGTATCGAGAAGCGGGCCGCCACCGTCACGGTCGCGGCCGGCCGGACACTCAACGTGGATCTTCGCTGACGAGCCGCACGCGCGCCCGCGTCCCTGGGTCATTGATCCCGAGTCACGAATCTGCGTAAACAATCCTGCGTGATGACGATCCAACGACTTCGAACGGCACTGGCGGCGGCGGCGATCTGGTTCTGCGTCTTCTCTTCCGGCGCCAGCGCCCAGGGGGGCTCCGCTGACGGGCCGGTTCGTCCGATTGATGACTCGGCCGCGGGGGAAGCGCCGTCGGCGCCGCCCGAACCGGCGGCCGAGCCATTCGCGCCAGAGCCGCCCACCGCTTCGACGCCTTCGCCTGATCCCGACGCGAACGTTCAGGCGACCGGCGACGAGACCAGCGCCGCGACGCAAGTCGCGTCGTTCGCGATCACCAAGCTCAAGGACAGCCCAGCGGTCGTGACCGTGATCAGCGGCGAGGACATCCGCACCTCGGGCGCGCGGGACGTGATCGACATCCTGTACATGGTCCCCGGCTACTTCGTGGGCCAGGACGTTCAGAACGTCGTCGGCGCAGGCTTCCGCGGCCTGTGGGGTGAGGAGGGCAAGATCCTCATCATGATCGACGGCAAGGAGATCAACGAGCTGATGTTCTCCACGCTGCAGCTCGACAACGGCTTCCCCGTCGAGCTGATCGAGCGTGTCGAGGTCGTGCGCGGTCCCGGCTCGGTCATCTACGGCGGTCTCGCCGAGCTGTCGGTGGTCAACATCGTCACGCGCGGTCTGCAGGGTGCGACCGACGCGACCGCTCACCTGGTCTACGGCGAGATGACCGGCGCGCACAGCGCCTCGACCGGCTATGCGCGCCGCCGCGTGACCGTGTCGGGCCGCTACGTCGTCGACGCGGTTCCGGGCCTGAGCACGTACGCCTCGCTCTCGCTGGGCCAGGGGCAGCGAAGCGTCTCGCAGTTCATAGACAACTCCGGCGCGTCGGCGGCGATGGAGGGGCAGTCGTCGCTGAATCCATCGATGATGCAGGCCGGGCTCGGCTACCGCGATCTGCAGGCGACGTTCCTGTACCAGCGCCTCGACACGAACAGCATCGCGCCGCTGGGCTTCGTCTTGCCGGCCTCCAAGCCGACTACCTTCGATTCGTACTATGGCGAGCTGACGGGGACGTTTCGTCCGAGCAGCCGCTTCGAGATCGTGCCGCGTTTCAACGTCACCTACCAGCGGCCCTGGCAGGCGCCCGACATGGCCGAGACGTTTTACTACCAGACGTCGGTGCGCCGCCTACGTGGCCGCTTGCTCGGCCGTTGGGCTCCGATCGACGAGCTGCAGATCACCGCGGGCGGCGACGCGATGTTCGATACCGCCAAGTTGCTGGCTCCCTTCGGTGTCGGCCAGCAGGCGCAGTTCATCGGCAACCGGGACAGCATCGACTACCAGACCTACGGGACGTTTCTCGAGCTCTACTCAGAGAATCCGATCATCAACGTGGCGGCGGGCGTTCGCTACGATCACCTGAGCACGATCGGTGGCGACCTGGTGCCGCGCCTGGTGTTGTTCAAGTCGTTGGGGCCGCTCAGCCTCAAGGGACTCTTTTCGCTTTCGTTCCGCGCGCCCGGCGTCGAGAACATCTCGTTGCAGTTCCCGCCGGCGCCAGTGCGCGCGGAGCACACGACGTTCTTCGAATTCGAAGCCGCGCTGGATCTCCCGGGCAAGCAGAAGATCTCGGCGAACGTGTTCGACATCCGCATCGACTCGCCGATCGCGTACACGTTGGATCCCATGGCCTCGACGCAGGGCTACAAGAACCTGGGCAAGCAGGGCACGCGGGGGTTCGAGGTGACGTACAGCGTGCGCGCCCCGTCGGCGAAGCTGGAAGCGAACTACTCGTTCTACGCCCCGACGTTCTCCGAAGACCTTGGCGCGTACACGGTTGCGGGCCATACCGACCAGTTCATGGGGGCGCCTGCCCACCGGGTCCATGCGCGCGGGACGGTCTGGATCTGGGATCGGCTCGGCATCAGCCCGAGCATCCTGATCCTGGGGCCGCATTTCACGCGCGGGCCCGACGGGGCGCTCGACGCCAACGGCAACCCCACCCCTACCGCCACAGAGATCCCCACGCAGGCGCTGGCGAACCTGTTCGTCTTCAAGGACAACCTGGCGGGCACGCCCGGCCTCTCGCTGGGCCTGGGCATCTACAACATGTTCGCCGCCAAGTATCAGTACGTGCACATCTCGACCAGCGCAACGAGCTTCATGGACGACCAGGCGCCGTTCCCCGGCCTCGATCGCGAGGTCATGCTGCGCCTCGCGTACCAGTACGAGCAGCGCTGAGCCGGCGGAATCGAGCTACGGCGACGCTGACGCCGTCGCCATCGCGATCTTTCCGCCGACCATGACCAGCACCCGCGCGCGCAACTCGCGCGCGAAGTCGGGATCGTGACTCACGCAGAGCAGGGCGAGACCGTCGTCGACCAGCCCGCGCAGCAGCGCGGCCAGCTCGCGCCGGCGGCCCGGGTCGAGCGCGCTGGTCGGCTCGTCGAGCAGCAGCGCCGTCGGATTCATCGCGAGCGCGCGCGCAATCGCCGCCCGCTGCTGCTCGCCGCCCGAGAGCTGGTGCGGTCGTGCCGCCGCGCGTGCGGCGATGCCGACGCGCTCGAGCAGGGCGTGTGCGCGCGCGGTCGCCTCGGCGACCGGGACCTTGGCCACGTGCACGGGCGCTTCGATGACGTTGTCGAGCACCGTGCGGTGCGCGAACAGGTTCCAGGGCTGGAACACGAAGCCGACGCGGCGCCGGATCGCCAGCAGCGCGGGATCGCCGGCGCCGTGCGCGGCTCCGCCGGCGCCCGTGGGTACCTGGTTGCCGTCGACGCGGATCGTGCCGGCGTCGGCGCGTTCGAGCCCGTTGATGCATCGGAGCAGCGTGGTCTTGCCGCAACCCGAGGGCCCGGTGAGCGCGACGATCTCGCCGGCGGTGACGTCGAGCGAGACGCCGTCGAGCACGACGTGCGCGCCGAAGCGCTTCCGCAGCCCGGCGACCTCGATCATGAGCCCTCCAGCCGGCGCTCGAGCCGGCGCGCCAGCCGCGAGAGCGGATAGCTCATCGCGAAGTACATCGCCGCGCACAGCAGCCCGGGCGCGAGCCAGCCGCGCAGATCGACCGCGGTGATGGTCATGCGCTTGGTGAGCTCGACCACGGTGATCACCGAGACCAGCGAGCTGTCCTTGAGCAGCGCGATGAAGTCGTTGGTCACGCCGGGCAGGGCGACGCGGAAGGCCTGGGGCAGCACGATCCGCCGCAGCGCCAGGCGGCGGGTCATGCCCAGCGCCAGCGCCGCCTCCATCTGGCCGATCGGGATCGCCTGGATGCCGGCGCGGTAGATCTCCGCTTCGTAGGCGGCGTAGTTGAGGCCGAGGCCGACGATCGCCGCGGTCCACGCGTCGAGCGACAGCAGGCCGGCCAGGCCGAAGTAGAGCAGGTAGAGCTGCAGCAGCACCGGCGTGCCGCGCACGACTTCGATGTACGCGATCGCGAGCCCGCGCACGCGTGGCATGTAGAGCCGCGCCAGCGCGAGCGACACGCCGAGCGGGATCGCCAGCGCCATCGCCGCCGTGGAGATCAGCAGCGTCGCGACCGCCGCTTGCAGGAACAGCAGCAGCTGGTGGCGATCCAGCGGGCGTGGCCGGGCGGCGAGGCGACATCTGCCGGCTGCCGCCGACGCCGTGGCCGGGCGCGCGAGCCGCGCCTCGCGCGGGCCGTCCAGGCCGTAGCCCGCGAGGATCCGGCGCAGCTCGCCGCTCGCGACGATGCGATCGAGTGCGCCGTCGATCGCGTTCAGCAGATCCGGGTCGGCGGGCCGGACGCCGATCGCGTACTGGCCCTCGCCGACGTCGCCGGCGACGCGCAGCGTGGGGTGACGCGGCTGGTAGCGATCGACGATGATGTCGTCGAGCAGCACGGCGGCGGTGCGCCCGTGCTCGAGGTCGATGAACGGCTCGTCGACGCCCTCGTAGGGCACGGGCGCGGCGCCGGCGGCGAGCAGCATCTCCCACGCCTGCGAGCTGGCGAGCGTGCCGACGCGCTGGCCGCGCAGCGACGCGAGATCGTGCAGCCGCGGCTGGTCGTCGGCGCGGGTCACGAGCCGCTCGGCGAAGAGATAATAAGGGCGCGAAAAAGCGATGCGCCCCGCGCGCGCCGGCGTCACCTCGAGGCCGTTGAGCGCGATGTCGAACGTGCCGCGCTCGAGCGACGGCACCAGCGTCGACCAGTCGTTCTGCACGAAGCGCGGCTTCACCCCCAGCTCGCGCGCGAGCGCCGCCGCCAGATCGACCTCGAAGCCACGCAGCTCCGCGGGGTGGGCCGGGTCCTCGTACACGTACGGCTCGCCGCCCTGGCGGTCGCCGCCCCAGCGCAGCTCGCCTGCGTGATGGATGCGCTCGAGCGAGGTCTCGGCGGCGGTGGCGTCGCGGCCGCGGCCCGCGGATCGAGCGCGCGCCGCGCGCGCACAGCGCGAGACGAACGGCGGCGCCGGCGCCCCGCCGTCGCATCGGCCTATCTGCCCGACGCTGACCGGCGGACACATCCCTCCGGGCAGGCAGATTTCGGGCGCGCAGTAGGTGCCGATCGTCGAAACGTTGCAGCAGCCCGCGTTGCTGCCGCAGAAGTTGGGGCCCTGCGCCGCGCACAGGTCACCCGCGTCGGGATTGCCGGTGCTGTTCAGCGAGAGCAGCGTGCAGAAGCAGGGGACGCCCACGAGCTTGAGCGCCAGGAACTGGTCGCAGGTGCAGCGGAAGCGTGTCGCTGTTGGGACACTCGTTACCGCCGGGCGTGCACGGTTTGCCGACGCCCTTGTCGTTGCCGGCGGCGGGCGGGCAGCCCGGCGGCAAATCGAGGCTGACCTCGTACGCGTCGACCGGGTGCGCGTCGGGGATCATGCCGCCGCCGCCCGCCGAGCATCCGATGGCGGCCAGCGTCGAAAGGGTCAGCGTCCAAAGGAAAATGCGAGGCTGACGCGCAGAACTGCCTCATCCCTCGAGACATTACAACGGGCTCAGAGACTTCAATTGAAGTAGGCTGCCGAGGCGCAGCGTCAGGGAGTCGGTGCCCGAATACTGCAGCACGCCGAAGACGTCGCTGTCGCGGGTCAGGCCGTGGTGGGCCACGACGTCGACGCGGAAGCGATCGAAGTGAACTTGCAAGTCGACGTCGACGGTGGCGGCGAAGAGCCCGTTCACCTTGTCGAAGTACATCGCGCCCACGTGGTTGAGCTGCAGATTCGTGCCCAGCTCCGCCGACAGCGCCAGCGCGCGCACCGGCGCGAACACCAGCGCGTAGTAGGCGCTCCAGAAGAACAGGTTGGGCACGATGATGTGCAGGTCGTTGAAGTTGCCGTCGGGGCCGGTCATCAGCGTCACGCCCTCGTTGACCACGAACCCGAACGGTCCGTGCCAGCCGCCCAGGATGACCGTCGGCTCGACGTGGAAGTAGTAGGGGAAGACGTACTTGCCCAGCGAGACCATGTCGACGAGGTGAAACTGGAAGATCACCGTGTGCGTCGGGAAGCGCCCGCGCAGGCCGAATCCGCCGATCAGCTGGCCCGCGTCGTCGAGCGCTTGCGTCCAGGTGATGCCCAGGCGCGTGTCGCCGAGCGACGTCGCGGTCTGGTGCTTGTCGACGTCGAGCGGCATTCCGCCCGGGACCTGGGTCACGTCGATGGTGGTGATGTTCGAGAAGGCGACCTCCGCGTCGAACGAGAAGCGATGCCACGCCAGGCTGCCTCCCGCCGCGAACCGATAGTTGTGCGCGCTGCCGGCGACGAGTGGCAGCCCCGACAGATCGTTCGTGCGCGCGTAGCCGCCGTCGACGTAGACGCGGGTCAGCGGCTCGGGCAGGCGCATCCCCGGACCCTCGATCGCGGCCGGCGCGTACTGGGCCAGGAACGAGGGCTCGGCCGGCTCGTCGCCGGAGGCAGTTCGCAGAGGTCTCGACCTCCGGCTCGGTCGACGGCTTCGTCTCCGCCGGTTCATCATCCGCGGCGCCGCCGCCGAGACAGAGCAGGGCGACACCGAGCCAAAACGACACGACCCCAGCGAAGCCTAGCGCTCGCGCGAAGTCAACGGAGATCGGCGTGGCTCCATGATTCCGCGAGCGCGCCGCCCGCCCGAGCGGGCCTTGCCACGTCGCGGCCGATGGCTAATCCTTCTCGCGTGAGCGAGGTGCTGATTCGCCGCGCGAAGCGGTCGGAGCTCGGCGCGGTCGCGCGCATGGCGGCCGCGCTGGTGCGCGAGCACCACGCGCGTGACGCCGCAGCGCTTCATGCTGGTCGAGCCGGTCGAGGAGGGCTACCGCAACTGGCTCGGCCGCGAGATCGCCCGGCGGGGCGCCGTGATTCTGGTCGCCGAGGAAGACATCGAGATCGTCGGCTACGCCTACGGCACGCTCGAGGCGCGCAACTGGAGCGAGCTGCTCGACGCGTGCGGGAAGCTCAACGATGTCTACGTGCTGCGGGCGGCGCGGCGGCGCGGGATCGCGCGCCGGCTCATCGAGGCGATGCTCCTCGAGCTCAAGGCGCTGGGCGCGCCGCGCGTGGTGCTGTCGTCGGCCGACGGAAACCGCGCCGCGCAGCAGCTGTTCTCGTCGGTCGGTTTCCGCCGCACGATGATCGAGATGACGCGCGAGCTGCCGAGAGGGGATTGACCCGATTTGCCGCGGACGTGGTTGCGCTCCGCCATCTTCCTGAGCATTGTCCTCGGCGGGGGCTGCCGCCCTCACCGAGGACCGACGACGATGAGCAATCAGCCACTGCCCGGGGCCGCCCCTTACGATGCGCCGCTCGCCGAGCGGCTGCACGCCGCGCTCGAGGCCAAGGGCCCGAGCTACGTGCCCCGGACGCACCACCTCATCGGCAAGGCGCCGAAGTACACCAATCGTCTGATCCTGCAGTCGAGCCCGTACCTGCTGCAGCACGCGCACAACCCGGTGAACTGGTATCCGTGGGGCGACGAGGCGTTCGAGGAGGCGCGGCGCACCGGGCGGCCGGTCTTCCTGTCGATCGGCTACTCGACCTGCCACTGGTGCCACGTCATGGAGGGCGAGTCGTTCGAGGACGAGGAGATCGCGCGCTTCATGAACCAGCACTACGTGTGCATCAAGGTCGACCGCGAGGAGCGGCCCGACATCGACGCGATCTACATGACCGCGGTGCAGGCGCTGACCGGATCGGGCGGCTGGCCGATGAGCGTCTGGCTCACGCCGGGGCGCGAGCCGTTCTTCGGCGGCACGTATTTTCCGCCGCGTGACGGCGCGCGCGGCGCGCGCCACGGCTTTCTCACCGTGCTCGGCGAGCTGGCGCAGACCTACGCGAATGATCCGGAGCGCGTGAAGAAGGCGTCCGAGGCGCTGTCGCGCGCGGTGCGCGAGGAGATGGACGCGCAGGCGACGCCGGCCGCGGGCTCGCCGGCGATCTCGACGAAGCCGATCGCGACGACGGTGGCGTACTTCAAGCAGGCGTTCGACGACAACTACGGCGGCGTTCGGCGCGCGCCCAAGTTTCCGTCGAACATCCCGGTGCGGCTCTTGCTGCGCTATCACCGGCGCACCGGCGACGCCGAGGCGCTGCACATGGCGACGCTGACGCTGGAGAAGATGGCGGGCGGCGGGATGTACGACCAGATCGCGGGCGGGTTCCACCGCTACTCGACCGACTCGCGCTGGCTGGTGCCGCACTTCGAGAAGATGCTCTACGACAACGCGTTGCTCGCGGTCGCGTACGCCGAGGCATTCCAGGTCACGGCGCGCGCCGACTTCGCGCGCGTGGTGCGCGAGACGCTGGACTACGTGCTGCGCGAGATGACCGCGCCGGGCGGCGCGTTCTACTCGGCGACCGACGCCGACTCCGAGGGCGAGGAGGGCAAGTTCTTCGTCTGGACCGAGAAGGAGATCGCGCGAGCGGCTGGGCGCCGACGCGCCTCGCTTCATGCGCTACTACGGCGTCACCGCGGGCGGAAACTTCGCGGAGATCCCGGGCGCGAACATCCTCAACGCCGCGCACCCCGACGAGGCCGAATGGGCGGCGCTGGCGCCGGCGCGCGCGACGCTGTACGCGGCGCGCGCGAAACGCGTGCCGCCGCTGCGCGACGACAAGCAGCTCGCGGCGTGGAACGGCCTCATGATCTCGGGGCTGGCGGTGGGCGGGCGGATCCTCGGCGAGCCGCGCTACGTCGCGGCGGCGGCGCGCGCCGCCGACTTCGTGCTCGGGCACATGCGGCAGGGGGATCGGCTGCGGCGCAGCTTCAAGGACGGAGACGCGTCGGCGTCGGCGTCGGCGCGCTGGGCTTCCTCGACGACTACGCGTTCGTCGCGGCCGGGCTGTTCGATCTCTACGAGGCGACGTTCGACGTGCGCTGGCTGCGCGAGGCACTGGCGACCGCCGAGGCGACCGAGCGCCGGTTCGCGGACGCGCAGCGCGGCGGCTGGTACATGACCAGCGACGAGCACGAGCGGCTGATCGCGCGCGAGAAGCCGGCCTATGACGGCGCCGAGCCGTCGGGCACGTCGGTCGCGCTGCGGAATGCGTTGCGCGCGTATGCGTTCACCGGCGACGAGCGCTGGCGCGGCATCGCCGAAAAGGCGCTCGCCAGCCTGCGCCCCGCGCTGGAGAGCAAGCCGGTGGCGATCACCGAGGCGTTGCTCGCGCTCGACGCGTTCACCGACGTGAGCCGCGAGGTCGCGCTGGTCTGGCCCGCGGGCGAATCGGCGGGCGTCGAGCCGTTGCAGGCGGTGCTGCGCCGGACGTTCCTGCCCAACGCCGTGCTCGCGGGCGCGGCCGAGGGCGACGCGCTGGCCGAGCTGGCGAAGCTCGCGCCGTTCGCCGCTGAGAAGGTCGCGCAGTCGCGCCGCGCCACCGCCTACGTCTGCGAGCGCGGCCACTGCGAGCTGCCCGCGACGGATCCGGAGGCGTTCGCGGGGCAGCTCGCGAAAGCGCCGCGGGGGTATTGAGCGTCGCCTCTCGGAAGGCCTGACCCCTCTCCCTAGCCCTCCCCCCGCAGACGGGGGAAGGGGACCGGATGGGACCGGATCCCATTGTTCTGCCCCTCGCGTGTGCCCCCGCAGACGGGGGGAGGGGACCGGAGCCCATCGTTCTGCCTCTCGCGTGTGCCCCCGCAGACGGGGGGAGGGGACCGGAGAGGCCGCGACGCTTCAGCGATTCTCGTCCTCCGCTCCTTTCCGATCCCCTCCTCCACGTCCGCGGGAGGGAGGGTCAGGGTAGAGGGGTCCGATCCCTCAAAGCTCGTACGGCGACGGCCTTCGCACCGGGAACAGCGCCGCCGCGATCTCCCGCGCTGGCACGCCGAACTCGCGCGCGAGCCGTCGCAGCACCACGATCCCCAGCCGCCCGTCGGGCGGCGCCATCACGTCGGCGACGAACGCGGCGTCGACCTCGAGCCGGTCGCTCGGGTCCTCGGCCGCCGCGCCGCGCGCGCGGCGAATCGCCAGCGCCGCCCGCATCAGGCGGTGGTACCGCGCGATCCAGGCCATCCAGGGCTCGCTGGCCGCACCCGCGGCCGCCGCCTCCGCCACGCGCGTCGCTCGCCGCGCCAGCTCCGCGGCGCCCAGCGTATCGAGCTCCCGCAGACACCCGGGAAACTCGCGCGCCAGCGAACGCAAAACCGCCGCCGGCGTCCTCGGTTCGGACAGCGGCGGCGGCTGGTCAGCGTGCGTCGCGTTGCGCTGGTCGCGCCGCGCTCGCAGCTCGACCAGCGTCCGGTACTTTCGCGCCAGGGCATTCAGCTCATCGGCGCCGGGGCTCACCACCCCGCGAGTCTACTTTGCGGGCCGCCTACTTGATCGGGAAGTAACCGACCTTGAGCACCACGGCCTGTCCCTCGGCGGACAGCACCCAGTCGACGATCGCCTTGATCTCGCCGGCCGGCTTGTTGCGCAGGTAGAAGAACAGCGGCCGCGACAGCGGGTAGCTGCCGTCCTTCACCGTCACGTCCGACGGCGCGATGCCGGCCGCGGCGGCGTCCTTCTTGATCTTGATGACCTTGATCCCCTTGGCGTATGCGGCGCCGCCGTAGCCGATCGAGCTCTTCTCCTTGGACACGGCGTTCACCACGGCCGCCGTCCCCGGCATCGCCTGCGCGCGCGGCGTGTAGTCGGCGTTGGCCAGCACGTGCTCCTTGAAGAACACGTAGGTGCCCGAGCTGTTCTCGCGCGAGTAGGGGATGATCTTGCCGTCGGCGCCGCCAACCTCTTTCCAGTTGGTGATCTTGCCGGTGAAGATCCCCTTGAGCTGCTCCATGGTCAGCTCGTTCAGCGGGTTGCTGTCGTTCAGGTAGACCGACAGGCCGTCCTTGGCGACGACGATCTCCTCGGGGCCCGCGCCCGCCTTCTCCTTGAGCTGCGCCTTCTCCGAGTCCTTCATGCTGCGCGAGGCCTCGCAGATCTCGGTCGTGCCGTTGATGAGCGCGCTGATGCCGGTGCCCGAGCCGCCGCCGGTCACCTGGATCGTCGTCTCCGGGTGCTTCTTCATGTACTCCTCGGCCCAGCGCTGGCCGAGGACCACCATCGTGTCCGAGCCCTTGATCGAAACCGTCCCGGCCTGCGCGATCGCCGGTGCCGCGAGCGACATCGCCGCGGTCGCCATTGCCAGAATCGTCGTCTTCGTGTGCATGGAATCAATCTCCCTTCGAGTCGTCGTGATCCGGTTCTCTTCTCGCAGACATCTTCCGGGGCCGAGGTGTCGATTGAGTGACAACGGAGAAACTTTTGGGCTATACACGCCGACCATGAGACTGCTGCCTCACGACGCGTCGTTCTTTTCGCTATTCGAGCAACAGGGGAAGAAGACCGTCGAAGGCTGTCGCGCGTTCCTGGAGATGGTCGAGAACCCGACCAACCTCGAGATCCAGGCCGAGCGCGTGAAGCAGATCGAGCACGAGTGCGACGAGATCACGCACGCGGTCGTCGAGGGCCTCCACAAGACGTTCATCACGCCGATCGACCGCAACGACATCTACACGCTGATCACGCGCATGGACGACATCATGGACCTGGTCGAGGCCGCGTCAGAGCGCGTGTGGCTCTACGAGCTGCGCACGATGACGCCCGAGGTCGGCGACCTGGCGCGCTGCCTGGTGACCAGCGCCGAGCACGTGCTGGGCGCGGTGACCGGCATCCGCAGCCTCAAGAAGGCCAACGGCATTCAAGAGCACTGCGTGGAGATCAACCGGCTCGAGAACGTCGCCGACAAGATCCTGCGCAGCGCGCTGGCCCGCCTCTTCCGCGAGGAGAAGGACCCGATCGCGGTCATCAAGTGGAAAGAGATCTACGAGACGCTGGAGTCGGCGACCGACCGCTGCGAGGACGTCGCGAACATCATCGAGGGCGTCGTCCTCGAAAACTCCTAGATCGCACCAACGAAAAAAAGCGGGCCGATTGCTCGGCCCGCTTTCCGCGATGCAGTTGTTGTTCTAGGCGCGGCCTAGAAGAGGTACCAGGCCGACAACCCCACCCGGTTGTTGGTGGACTTGACACCGTCGAGGTACTTCTGGCGGAAGTAGGCGTAGTCGACAGCGAAGCGCAGCGCTCCGTTGGGGTCGATGAAGTAACAGCCCTCGAACCAATCCGATTCGTTGAAGATCGTCTTGTTGATGTTGGCCACGGCGGTCGTCGCCACCCCGTTCGCCGTCGATGCGAACGACGTCGATGTTGGGCGACTTCATGTGTGAGTACGTGCCCGTAACCCACATCCGGATCGGCGTCGGGAAGTAGTACTGCAAGCCGACGATCGTCGACCACCAACGGATGGCGTGCAGCACACCGTCGGGCGTGTAGCCAACCAGACCGCTGTCAGCGTCCTGAACGAAGCCCTGCGAACCGCCCGTCGGCACCGTTGGAAGCAAGAACGGGGTGCCACCATTGAAGCCGGTGAGGCCGGTGTAGAGGTCGGCGATCGACTGGCCGTAGACGTACGACGCGGTTATCGTCAGCGCATTGGCCCAGTCGTTGATGGTCGACTTCGGTACAATCGGGATGAGCGCATCGGCCGAGACGCCCCAGCTGGTGATGTGAGCGCGTCGCGGTCGGCGCGGCGTTGAACTCGGGCAGGCGGAAGTGACGGCCAACGCCCGAGATGCCAATCGCCGCTGGATCGACCGCGGTGCCGGTGCCGCCCGCGGTGTGCAGGCCCTTCCACTGGTTAATCAGCAGGCGGATACCGCCCTGGCCATCCGGCACCGCCGGAGTTTCGCTGCGGCGGGCGCAAGGCGGCGATCGCCACCTCGACGTTCACTGCGTCAGTCTTGATGATCTTCGAGAGGCGAAGCTGCGGCGTGCGCGAATAGATCTGGCCCGGAACGCCCTGCAGCTCGACGGTGTTGGGGTGAAAGTACGACTGCCAGCCGAAGAGCTCCCAGTACTGGCCGGCCATCACGTCGACGATCGGCGTCTCCATCTTCAACATGAAGTGGCGGACGCGGAAGGTCGGGTTGTTGAAGAACGCGGCCTCGGAGACGGGCGGCGTGCCGCCGGGCGCGGGTGCGCCTAGCGGCTGGTTGCCAAGGAAGTCCATCTCGGCCAGTGCCGAGGTCTTGATGTTGTCGCTGTCCGGGCCCTTGAATCGGAACCCGATGCGCGAGTTACGCACGCCGAAGGTCGTGCGGCCGTGGCTGCCGTTATAAGTGCCCGGGCGGGCGACGGCGCCGTTGCCCGGGAGGTCGGTGAAGCTCAGCGTCGAGTCGTGCATCGTATCGAGCTCGACGAAGCCGTAGAGCGTCGTCGCGAACTTCGAGCCGACCGAGAACGTGAGCCCCGCGGGGGCTGGCGGCGGCGGCGGCGGCATCACCGCGGCCGGTGGAGGTGGCGGTGGAGGCGGCGGCGGAGGAGGAACCGCCGCCGGAGCGGCCGGTGGCGCGCCGGGGGGTGGGGTTGCAGCGGGCGTCTCCGATCCCGGCGCCGGAGCGGCGCCCGACGGGGCGGCTTGGTTGTCGGTCTGCGCGAGCACCGATCCTTCCCAAGCGGCCGTTGATGCGAGGAGCACCAATACGTGCGACACTCGTCTGACTCGATTCGATTCGATCATGTGCAGCGCCTCCTTGTAGGCGGGCGCATCATGCACAGAATCGAGTGACATTTATGTGACGCTCAAGCAGTAATCGTGTGACGACGTGGGGTGACCTCCGTCGAGCTGGGGTGAGGAGGTGGGGTGTCCGACCCTCAGTCCAAATTGGCCTTTCGTCGCGGCGGTGACAGACTCTGCACCATGCAACCTCGGGTAATGGTTATGGGTATTCTCGGGTTGGCCGTCCTGCTCGCGAGCGGGGCTTGCCGATCCGACAAGGCGGTGGCTCCACTCCCCAAGGCGGTGACTCCGACCCCACCTGTGGCTGCGGACACGCCGGCGACCGCCGGAGTTGCCCCGCCACTCGGGAAGATCGCCATGACGGTCACCGAGGAGGGTTTCGTGCCCGGCCGGGTTCCGGCCAAGAAGGGCCAGCCGATCACACTCTCCATCACTCGTAAGACGGACCGCACTTGTGCGCGCGAGATTGTCTTCGAGGGACAGGACGGCAAGACGAAGCTGCCGCTCGACAAGACCGTCGACGTCACTTACACGCCGAAGGCGAGCGGCGAGCTGAAGTTCGGCTGCGCCATGGGCATGATGGTGAGCGGCGTGCTCGCGGTCAGCGACTGACGCCGCCGTATCATTTGGTTGCGGCGACGTCCTCGACGTGGACGTGCTTGCGCCGCGCGTACGCGATCAGCGCCGGCAGGCCCAGCGCGACCGCAAACCAGAGCGTGCAGGCGCGGGTCACGAAGGTCGCCGCGGCGGCCGAGCCGCGGTCGAGGCCGGTGCCGAGCCGGATCAGCAGCGCGAGCATGCCGGCCTCGGTGACGCCGAGACCGCCGGGTAGGAACGACAGCGCGCCCGCGACCGTCATCGACGCATAGATGAAGGTGGCGGCGCGCAGGCTGACCGCAGCGCCCTCCATGCCGCCGACCACGGTCCAGAACGCCAGGCACTCGAGGAACCACGACACGCACGAGAGCGCGGTCGCGGCGGCGAGCGGCGCGGGCCGCAGCATCGCCGCGGTGTGGACGTGGAACTCGCGCAGCCGCGGCGCGAATCGCCGCACGAACGGCAGCCGGCCCGCGATGCGAGAGCGCCAGCTCCGACATCGGCTCGATGGACACCACCGCGATCGCCAGCGCGACCAGCACGCCGCCCGCGACCAGAAAGCGGCGGTCGACGTCGAAGCTGAAGACGCCGACCATCGCCAGCAGCAGCAGCGCCACCAGATCGGTCATGCGCTCGGCGATCACGATCGGCGCCGTGCGGGCCATCGGAATGCGGTGCGATTCGCGCAGCAGGAACGCCTTGACCGCTTCGCCGAGCTTGCCCGGCGTGACCGTGAGCGCGAAGCCGGCGAGAAAGACCATCCCGCTGTCGGCGGCCGGCACGGAGATGCCCAGCACGCGCAGGTAGTACTGCCAGCGAACGAAGCGGACGGCGTAGTTGCCCAGCGCCAGCGCGCAGGCCGCCGCGGCAGCGCCCCAGTGGAATCGCGCAAGCGCGTCCGCGACCCGGCCGGCGTTGGCCCAGATGGAAAACCCGACGTAGACCGCGACGCCGGCCGCGATCCCCAACACCACGCGCGTGATCAGCTTGCCCATTTCAGGGGGTGCAATCTAACGCGGCCGGGCGCCTTGTATATTTCCGATAGATTTCTAATAGATTTCTTGAACGCAAAATCTGATATAGGGATCCTGTTTCGACTTTACACGTACTCTCCAGCGTTTCTAGGGTGCGACCTACCGGAAACAGCCCGTCTTCACCCTGACGCGAGGAGCCTCAGATGACCCAGTCGAACCGATGCGCCCTGGCGGCTAGCGTGCTCGTCATGACCGTTGCTCTGGTGGCGAGCCCCGCGCTGGCGCAGGCGCCCGCCGCCGCCCCGTCCCCGGCGGCACCAGCCGCCGCCGCACCCGCGAGCGGCCCCGATCTGGCGACGCGGGTCGCCGACCTGGAGGCGTACATCTCGAACGGCACGCCCAAGGCGATGGCCGTCGGCCGGCCCCGGGCACAACGCCTGGATGATGACCTCGACGGCGCTGGTGCTGTTCATGACGCTGCCCGGGCTCGCGCTGTTCTACGGCGGGCTCGTGCGGCGCAAGAACGTGCTCTCGGTCGTCGCGCAGTGCTTCGGCTGCGCGGGCGTCGTGACCATCCTGTGGTGGGCGGTCGGCTACAGCATCACGTTCGCGCCGGGGACGTCGATCCTCGGCGGGTTCAAGTTCGCCAGGCTGCAGGGCGTGACGTCGGCGCCCAACGCCGACTACGCCGCCTGGATCTCGCAGAACGTGTTCGCGATGTACCAGCTCATGTTCGCGATCATCACGCCGAGCCTGATCGTGGGCGCGATCGCCGAGCGCATGAAGTACAGCGCGCTGATGCTGTTCATCGTGCTGTGGATGTTCGTCGTCTACTTCCCGATGGCGCACATGGTGTGGGGCATCGACGGCCTCATGAACGGCGTCTGGAACGCCAAGGCGTCGATCAAGGCGATCGACTTCGCGGGCGGCACCGTCGTGCACATGTCGTCGGGGTGGTCGGCGCTGGTGCTGTGCTTGATCCTCGGCAAGCGCCGGGGCTTCGGCCAGCGCGCGTTCTTGCCGCACAGCCTGGTGCTGACCATGATTGGCACCGGCATGTTGTGGGTCGGGTGGTACGGGTTCAACGCCGGCAGCGCGCTGGCCGCCGACGGCATCGCCGCCAACGCGTTCACCGCGACCACGCTGGCGACGGCGGTCGCGGCCACCGTGTGGCCCGCGCTGGAGTGGGTCACGCGCGGCAAGCCGACGGTGCTCGGCTTCTGTTCGGGCGCCGTCGCCGGCCTGGTCGTGATCACGCCGGCCGCGGGCTTCGTGATGCCCGGCGGCGCGGTCAGCATCGGCGTGCTCGCCGGCGTGGTGCCGTTCCTGGCCTGCACCAAGCTGAAGTCGATGTTCCAGTACGACGACGCGCTCGACACGTTCGGCGTGCACGGCGTCGGCGGCACGCTGGGCGCGCTGGTGACCGGCTTCTTCGCGACGCCCGAGGCCAACGCCAACCTGAACACCAACCTCGCGTCGATCGTGGGGCACACGCTGTGGCTCGAGCAGCTCAAGGCCATGGGCCTCACGGTCGTGCTGTCGGTCGGCGGCACCGCCGTGCTGGCGTTCGCGATCCGCGCCGCCATCGGCCTGCGGCCTGCGGCCGACGCCGAGGAGCAGGGTCTGGACCAGACCGACCACGGCGAGGTCGGCTATCACTACGACGAGGCCGGGGGCTAGACGGCCGACCGGCTAGAGCAACGAAGCGACCACCGAGGAGACCGTCATGAAGCGAATCGAAGCGATCATCAAGCCGTTCAAGCTCGACGACGTCAAGGAGCGCCTGCGCGCCATCGGCGTCAACGGCATGACGGTCTCCGAGGTCAAGGGTTTCGGCCGCACCGGCGGCAAGACCGAGATCTATCGCGGCTCCGCGTACGTGGTCGACTTCGTGCCCAAGATCCGCGTCGAGGTCATCTGCACCGACGCCATGGCCAACGACGTGATCCAGGCGATCGTCGCCGCCGCGAAGACCGGCAAGATCGGCGACGGCAAGATCTTCGTCACGCCGATCGACGAGGCGATCCGCATCCGCACCGGCGAGCGCGGCGAAGACGCGGTGTAGCGCGCTTCGCGGCTACTCGTTGACGCCGGCGTCGCGCAGCTTCTCGACGCGCTTGCGCTCGTTGTGGTCGAGCACGCGCTTGCGCAGGCGAATCGCCTTGGGCGTGCACTCGACCAGCTCGTCGTCGTTGATGAACTCGATCGCCGACTCCAGCGTGAACACGCGCGGCGGCGACAACGTCAGCTTCTCGTCGGCGGCGGTGGTGCGGATGTTGGTCAGCTTCTTCGCCTTCGACGGGTTGACGATGAGGTCGTTGTCGCGCGAGTGCAGGCCGATGATCTGACCGCCGTAGACCTTGTTCATCGGGCCCATGAACAGCTGCCCGCGCTCCTGCAGGTAGAAGAGACCGTAGGCGTTGGTGTCGCCCGCGTCCTGCGAGATGAGCACGCCGTTGATGCGCGCCTTGAACGGTGCCGGCGTAGGGGCCGTAGTTCTTGAAGTTGTGGTGGATGATGCCGGTGCCGCGCGTGTCGGTCAGGAACTGCGACCGATAGCCGATGAGCCCGCGCGCCGGGCACAGGTACTCGAGGCGCATGCGCCCTTCGCCGGCCGGCCCCATCTCCTGCATGCGGCCGCCGCGCCGCCCGAGCTCCTCGATCACCGGGCCGGAGTACGCCTCGTCGACGTCGATCACGACCTCTTCGTAGGGCTCGAGCTTCTCGCCGTCGGCGCCCTCTTTGAAGATCACGCGCGGCTGCGAGACCATCAGCTCGTAGCCCTCGCGGCGCATGGTCTCGATGAGCACGGTCAGGTGCAGCTCGCCGCGGCCCGCGACCTCGTACGTGTCGGGCGATTCGGTCTCCTTCACGCGCAGCGCGACGTTGGACTTCACCTCTTTGAACAGGCGGTCGCGCAGGTTGCGCGAGGTGACGAACTTGCCCTCGGTGCCGGCGAACGGGCCGTTGTTCGAGATGAACTGCATCTGCACCGTCGGCTCTTCGATGTCGAGCAGCGGCAGCACGATCGGGCGCAGCGGTTCGGTGATCGTCTCGCCGACGGTCAGGTCCTGCATGCCGGTGATGGCGCAGATGTCGCCCGCGGCGGCCTCGGCGAGCTCGAAGCGCTTGAGCGCCTGGTAGCCGAGGATCTTGGCGACCCGGAACTCTTCCCGTGAGCCGTCGCGGTGCACGAGCAGCGCGCGCTCGCCCTGGCGCAGGCGCCCGGATTCGATGCGGCCGATGGCGACGTAGCCGAGGTAGTCGTCGTAGTCGAGCGTGGTCACGCTCATCGCGAGCGGCGCGGTCACGTCGGCGGCGGGCGGCGGCACCTTTTCCAGCACCAGGTCCAGCAGTGGCCCCAGGTCCTTGCGCTCGTCCTTGAGGTCCTTCACCGCCCAGCCCTCGCGGCCGGACGCGTAGACGATCGGGAAGTCGAGCTGCGCGTCGGTGGCGCCGAGCGCGCAGAAGAGATCGAAGGTCGCGTCGACGGTGCCCTCGGGATCGCAGCCGGGGCGGTCGACCTTGTTGACCACCAGGATCGGGCGCAGGCCCAGCGCCAGCGCCTTGCGGGTCACGAACCGGGTCTGCGGCATCGGGCCTTCGTAGGCGTCGACGAGCAGGCAGACCGAGTCGACCATCTTCAGCACGCGCTCGACCTCGCCGCCGAAGTCGGCGTGGCCCGGCGTATCGACGATGTTGATGCGCATCCCCTTCCAGGTGATCGCCGTGAACTTCGCGAGGATGGTGATGCCGCGCTCGCGCTCGAGATCGTTCGAGTCCATGGCGCAGTCGGCGACGACCTCGCCCACGCGGAAGCTGCCAGCCTGGCGCAGGAATCCGTCGACCAGCGTGGTCTTGCCGTGGTCGACGTGCGCGATGATCGCGATATTGCGGACGTCGCTGCGCACCGGCTTGTCAGCCAGCTCGACGGTGGACGGCAGGGGAGGGGTCGCGGTGCTCATGACGGGCGCGAGACATACCCGCCCCCGGCCCCGGGCGCAAGGAGCGAATACGCCGTGATACCTTCCGCCCCGCATGCCGTCAAACTCCTCGGAACCCGCAGAGGGTTCCAAACCTCCCGCGACGAGGCCGCCGGAACGGCGGGGTGGGGAGGGTGAAGGGTCCGTGCCGGAGTCCCCGGAGGGGATGGGCTCCGGCGGGGGACCCGCCTGCGCCCGACGCGAACATTTGGGTGCCGAGGGGGGGGCGGCAGGGTTTCAGGGGGGGGCGGGGGCCCGGGATCCCCTGGACGGGCTCTCGGAGGTCGCGTCGGGGTGCCTTCTGACGCTGGCTCTCGGTGGCGGCGGACCTGGCGGTGGCGGAGGTGGCGAGGTTCGGGCGCTTGGAGCGCTGGCCGAGCCGGACGCCGCGGCGTGCCGTGCCGCGCTGGCGACGCTAGGGGCGCTGGACCGCGGGGAGCGCGCCCGGGTGATCGCCGGCTTGCTGCACCGGGTGCGCGCGCCGGTCCCCAGCGGGATCGAGAACGTCCATCCTGGGTGGCTGCGCACCGTGTTCGAAGGCGAGGCGACGCCGATCCTGCGCGCGCTCATCGACGGCCTTCCGCCCGAGGTAGGGGCCGTCGCGCGCGAGATCATCGCCGCGCGTGCGGACGCTGATGCGGCCCAGATGGCGCCGGCGATTGCGGAAGCGGCGGCTCGCGGGGCTGCGGCGCGCGGCATTTGCGTCGCTGGTCCCCATGCCTCGCGCCGCCGACGCCGAGCGGGCGGAGGCGCCGCCGTGGTTGCGCCTGGCCGTGCTGCCTTTTCCGGCGTTGCTGGCCGAGATTGACCGTCGAGGTGCCGCGACGCTGGGGACGTCGCTGGTGGGGGCGCCCCCTCCGGTCGTGGCGCGCGCGGCCGCGGCGGGCGGTAGCGCGCTGGCGCCCGTCGTGCTCGAAGGCGCGCGGCGGTCACCGGCGGCCGAGGAGCGGGAGCGGGCCCGCGCGCTGGTCACGGCTGCGGCCGGGGTCTCCGAAGCCAGCGTTGGATCGATGACGATCGTAGGCCTGCTGGCGCTCGCGAGCGAGCTGGCGCCGGGCGCCGCGCAGGTGATCGCGCAGCGCCTACCGCCGAGGCTCGGCCGGATCCTGTCTTCTTCTCCGATCCCGTCCCCCTGTCTGCGGGGGGAGGGTTAGGGAGAGGGGCCGGCGGGCGCGGAGAGGGAGACTTTTCGTTTCGGGCCTTGCCTAGTACGCCGGCGGCGCGACGTACTGCGTGCAGGGCGCGCCCTTCGTGCAGTCGTAGAGCTCTTCGTCGACGAAGTGATTGTTCGTGATCTTCCAGTGCGCCATCGCGCCCAGCACGAACGCGTGGTCGTCCCAGTCCAGCGGGCCCGAGATACCGTTGTAGTTGATCGGCATCCCCGCCTTGATGAGCGGGATCGCCTTCGCGATCCCATCGGGGCCGGCCAGGATCTCCGTCCCGGCCGGATCGTTGAGCTTCCACAGCGCATCGCGGATCTGCGCGCCGGTCACCGTCGACGGATCGTCGAGGTCCTTGGTGGCGACCAGCGTCGCCAGTGCGGCGAGCATGACGGCGTCATAAGTCGTGGCGCCATCGCGCTCGTGGCTCTCGGGCGCCTTGCCGAAGTGCGCCGTGTAGCGCGAGACGAAGAAGTCGGCCGAAGGACCGGGATAGTAGGTCGCGTAGCCGACGCCCTCCTGGCCATTGGCCGAATCGCCCAGCGTCAGCGTCGCTGTCTCGTTGCCGAACGGCGCGCCGTGCAGCAACGGGATGCCGTAGTTGCCCTGCACATAGGCCTTGGTGAACGCGATCGCCGTCCCCGGCAGGCTGCTCTCGTAGACGAAGTCGGGCAACCCGTCGACGACGTTGGTCGTCTCGTTGCGGTTGTCGGTCAGGCGGCCGGAGTCGGTCGCCCAGAGCGTGCCGTTGGGGTCGGCGGCCGGGTCGTGGAAGATCTTCTCGATCGACGCGGTCGGCACCGCCGCCGCCAGCGCGGCCGCGAAGCCGCCCACCGACGCCAGCCCTTGCGGCTCGTTGCTACCATAGAGCGAGCCCTTGACCAGACCGTCGTGGTTGCCGTCGCCGTTGTTGCCCGCCATCGCCAGCGCACGCGCGACCGCGATGGGCGCGAAGTACTTCGAGTCCTGGATCACACGGAAGTTCCAGCCCAGGCCGTTGCGGAGCGCGGTCTGCGTGATCGCGTCGGGGTTGGTCGCGTTCGGATTGTTGATCACCGACGAGCCGCACAGCACGCACAGGATCGGTGAGTTGAGATCGTTGGTCGCGTCGTCGTCGTAGTCGTCGCGCATGACCGAGACGGTGTTGTTGCTGTTGTCGGTGATGATCATCTTGGCGCCTGCCTGCACCAGCATGGTCGCCAGCTGCCCGGAGATCGTCGCCGATCCGGAACCGCTCGAGTCGCCGTCGGCGTGATCGAACCCCAGACCCTTGAATCCGCCGGCCTGCCGGATGCCGGCGTTCATGTCGTCGATCGCGAACTGTACGACGTCCGGGATCGCGATCAGGCCACCTGACTGACTCGTGCGATCGAGGATCACGGCCATGGTCACGGTCGCCTTTGGTCCCGACGAGCTGGACCCGCAACCGGCAGCCAGCGCCGGCACGAGCGCGACCAGGAGGGATGAGATCGGGGCCAAGCGGCAGGACGGACGCGACATCGGCGGCTCCTTGCAAGGGCTCTGTGGTGGACGTGCTTCGGCAGGCCGTCGATCGGCGGAACGCGTCGAGAACTTGAGCGTTCATGTGGTTAAAGCTGCGCGCCGGAACAGACGAAGGCCGTGCCTTAGATGACGGTGACGGCTCGGCAGCTGCCGTGGATGGCGATGGCGTGGCTCGCGCTCGCGGCGTCGCCGGGGGTCGTGCGCGCCGCCGGCAATGAGGACTCGCCAGGGCCCGCGAGCGAGCTCGACTCGGGCGTCAACCTGGACCAGCTCATGAACCTGCGCGTGGTCACCGCGTCGGGCGGCGTCGAGGAGGAGGGCTCCATGGCCCCCGCCAGCGTCGTGGTCTTCACCCGCGATGACATCGCCCACCAGGGCTGGCGGTCGCTGACCGACGTCCTCTCGAACACGCCCGGCATCGACGTCAACGACGATGGCGTCATGCCGTCGGTCGGCGTCCGCGGCGTCACCGGCGGCATCCGCGCGAGCACCCGCATCGTCAAGGTGATGATCGACGGCATCGCGGTAAACTTCCGCCCCGATCTGGCGGCGCTGATCGGCCCCGAGTTCATCCCGATCGAGGCGATCGACAGGGTCGAGATCGCCAAGGGCCCGCTGTCGGCGATCTACGGCGCCAACGCGTTCCTGGCCGTCGTCAACGTCATCACCGTGCGCGCGCCCAACGTGCCGATGGCGGCGGTCAACCTGCGTTCGAACCTGCTCCGCCAGGGCCCGGGTTTCGGCGCCAGCGCGTTCGTCGCCGAGAGCAGCGGATCGCTGGAGGTGGTCGCCGCGTTCTCGACCGACCGGGTGGATCGCTCCGGCCTTCGCATCACCAAGACGCTGCCCAACCAGGACGTGACGCTGCCGCGCTACGTGCCGTTCTTCGCGAGCGCGAGCCAGAACGACATCAGCGAGCCGCGCAGCGCGTTTCTGTCGATGCGCCTGCCCGGTACCCCCCGCAGCGGATCACTCGTGCTCGAGGGCGGCGTGCAGCAACTCGACTCGATGGCCGAGTTCCAGCTCAACTCGGTGCTGACCCATCGCAGTCGCATCGCCATCGACAATTACTGGAGCCAGGCGCGCTACGAGAAGTCGTGGTCCGAGCGGATGCGTCTCACCGCAACGGCCGGCTACTCGACGGGCGCGCCGACGCGCGACGAGGCGCTGTACCTGACCGATAACTTCCTGAGCTCGTTCACGCCGCGCTATCGCTACGACGCGATCGACGCCGGCTTTCAGATGGCCTACACGCCCGCGCGCCGGTTCTCGCTGGTGATCGGCGCCGACGGCAGCTACGAGCCGCAACGCACGCTGTATTACACGCAGACGTTCCAGTCGATGCAGGGGACCAACGCTCCCGGCGACAGCATCGATCTGATTGGCGCCAACGATAAGAAGAACGTCTTGCTCGCCAACGCCGGCGCGTACGCGCAGGTCAGCGCGGCGCCGTTCGCGCGCCTGCCGAGCTTGCACCTGACGGCGAGCGCGCGTTTCGACGCGCCCAATCTGTTCCCGGTGCAGTACAGCTGGCGCACCGCCGCTGCCTATCGCGTGTCGCCCGGCCTGACGGTGAAGATCTTCGCGGGGCGGGCGTTCCAGGTGCCGTCGGCAGTGCTGCTCTACGGGCGCTCCGGCTTCGGCGCGTCCAACAACGTCATCGGCAACCGCACCGTCCCCGGATTGACGCCGCTCCGCCCACAGGTCGTCAATAGCATCGAGGCAGCGGCCAGCGCGGCCCTGGGCCGGGTCCTGCTACTCGAGAGCGACGCCTACTATCAGCAGATTCACGATCGCATCGACTTCGCGCAGGCGGGCGCGGACTTCATCGCGCGCAACCAGGGCAGCAGCCAGAACGTCGGCGCCGAGCTGTCACTGCGCGCCCTATTCCATCGCGTGCGCCCATTCGCCTCGGTGGCGGCGCAGCGGGCGGTGGTGAACGGCTCGATCGACACGGCGCCGCCGGCGATCTACCCGAACTACTGGTTCCGTGGCGGCGTCGAGGCCGATCTGCCTGAGCTGCACATACGAACGGCGGCGCAGCTCCGCTGGGACAGCGCGCGCACCGGCTCCCAGAGCAACGTGCTGCTCAACAACAACCGCAACTACGAGCTGCCCGCGTACGCGCACCTCGACGTGACCGTGTCGTCGCTGGCGTTCCGCCCGCTGCGCGCCGGACCCGAGGTGAATGTGTCACTGCGCGCGCAGAACCTGCTGGACGATCGCCATCCGCAGCCCGGGTTCGGTGGGATAGACCCGCCAGGATTCGGCCGGGTGATCCTGCTGCAGCTCGGGTACTCGCACTAGCCGATCGGAACGGAACCTACGCCGTCGCAGGCGGAGGGGTCAGTCTCGGCGACGTTCGCGCCACGCGGCGGTCGTGCGGGCTGTTGGGCGGATCGATCGGGAACATGAGCTGGAACAGCGTGCCCTGTCCGGGCGCGGTCGCAAGCTTGATGTGGCCGCCGAGCGCGTCGACCCGCTGGCGGACCGCCGCGAGCCCGACGCCTCGGCCCGACGTGGTCGTGACGACGTCGCGCGTGGTCACTGACGCGCACAGCAGCGCGTTGGTGAGATCGTCGGTGGTTTCGGTGGGCAGCCCTTTGGCGCTGGCCGCGCGCCGGACCGCATCCCAATCGATGCCGCGGCCGTCGTCCTCGATCTCGATCAGCAGATGATCGCCGGCCGTCTTCGTCGCCAGGCGCAGGCGCGGCCGTGCCGGCTTCTGGGCGGCGCTGCGGTCCTCTGTCCGCTCGAGCCCGTGGTCGACCGCGTTGCGGATCACGTGGACCAGCTCGGACCAAAGCCCGCTCCAGTGATACGGATCCAGGCGCAGGCCGTTCGATTCGATCACCAGCTCGAGATCGCCGCGTCCCAGCCGCTGCGCCAGCGACCGTGCGTACTCCGCCGAGCCGCGCGAGCGGCCGTTCGGCGGGCTCGAGGCGCCAGTCGGCCATACGCTCCCAGACCGGCGCGGGAACCACGCCGCGCAAAATCTTGAGGACCTCGTCGAGCTCGCGCGCGTGCACGTCGATCACGTCGCGGCCGCGCTCGCGCACCAGCTCGGACAGCGCCGCCTGCAGCACGGCCCAGCGCGCGCACAGCGCTTCGAGTACCACGCCGACCGCCGCCGGATCCCCCTCGGCGAGCTTGTCCTCGGCGTCGTGACAGAGCTGCGCGACCGCGCCGAACCCGGCCAGGCCAGCGTTGCCCTTGATGGTGTGGTAGAGGCGCTTCCGCGTCGCCAGGTCGGCGCTGCCCTCGCGCAGCGCTTCCAGCATCCGCGTCGCCTCCTCGAAGAACGACAGGAAGCCGGTGCGATCCGCCGTGAAGCCCTGGAACAGCGCCATGAGCTCGGCCTGCTCGGACTCCTGGCGCGCGCGCAGCAGCTGCGCGGTGATGTCGTTGACGACGATCAGCAGCCCGCGTTTCGGCTTCCGGCCCGAAGAGGTCACCTCCTCGCCGGCCGACGCGTCGTCGCTGATCGCCCGGTAGGTGAAGCTGAAGTCGCGCGCACCCACGCGCAGCCGCGCCGGCAGCTGGTCCAGGCACAGTTCCCGCGGCAGTACGTCCTCGCGTAGCGCCTCGTGTCCCAGCTGGAAGATGTCGGCGAAGTTCTGGTCGCAGTGCGCGATGTAGTCCCAGAAGGTCGGCTGCCCCTCGTACGCGCCGAACCAGGTCTCGACGATCGCCGAGTGCTCCTGGGCCAGCAGACCCTCCTCGGACACGGTCAGGAAACCCTGGTTCACGTTGTCGAGTACGAGGCGCATGTCGCGGTTGCGCGCCGCCAGCTCCTCGGTGCGCTCCTGCACGCGCTGCTCCAGCGTTCGGTTCAACCCCTCGAGCTTCAGGTACGAATCGTCGAGCTGCTGGAGCATGCGATTGAACGCGCGGCCCAGCGTGCCGATCTCGTCCTGGCTCTCGATCGACACGCGCTCTTTCTTGTGCCCGTCAGCGATCGCGGTGATGACGTCAGTCAGATGCGCCAGCGGTTCGGTGATGCGGCGCGAGAGGTTGCGGATGATCGTCACACCCAGCAGCATCGTGACGATGCCGAGGCCGCCGATCAGCAACAGCGTCAGCGCCAGCGACCGCTCGAAATCGCGCCGCGCCGACGCGAGCGCGTGGTCGAGCGGCACGCGCGACAGCCCGTAGAACAGGCGGCCCAGCACCACGCCGTCGTCGGAGTCGACCGGTGCCGAGAACTCGAAGACAGTCTGCCCGTAGACCACGCGCTGGCGAGACTGTGGGTCGGGCGTGCGGGCCTCCCCGGGATCGATGCCCAGCTCGTGCCAGTTGGGCTGGTCGTCGGGCCCGGTCGCCGACAGCGGCGGCACGTACGTCCAGGGTCGGCCGTCCGAGCCCAGGAACAGGCCATAGACCATCTCGTGATCCTGCCGCACCGCCCGCTCCACTAGATGGGCGACGTCGCCGAACGCGTTGTCGGCCACCAGGCCGCGCAGCGCCAGCGCGTGGTTGGTAGCCAGCCCTTCACCCTTGCGGGTGATGCTGTCGCGGATCTGCGCCTCGATGGTGTCGCGGGTGCCCCGGGCGATACGGACGTTCAGATACCCGACCGTGAGCAGCGTCGCGCCCGACACGATCGCCAGCGTCCCCACCATGGCACGGACCAGCCTGGTCCGCAGCCGGGTGCGCTGCGCCGATCGAAAGGGGCTGAACTGTTTTTCCATGCCGAGGACGCGCGCAGACAGCACCGCGGCCGGGGTGCGCCTGCTTCGGATCACATCCGGAGGCGAAGGGCAAAACTTGAGTCAAATTTGCGACGGTGAGCGGGTTCGGTACCGGTCAAGAAACCGGCGCAATCGACCGAAGTGACCGACGCAGCGAATCGACTCTCCCCGCGCTCCAACCAGCGCACACTGTCACCCACCTTGAAGAGGCTCCTCTGTCGGCCCAGGCTCCGAGCTCGATCGTGAGACGCGCGCTCGCGCGGGCGTCGGCGCGCCCGCTCCGTCGCGCGATCGTGCGCGCAGGGCTGGCTCTGGCGCTGCTCGCGAGCCTGTCGCTGGTCGTGCCGCTGCGGGCGCTCGCCGACGATCCGCGCCCGACGCTGTTCGTGTTCCTGCAGCTGGACGTGAAGTCGAGCGCGCTCGAGCAGGCGCTGCAAAGAGAGCTGCCCGGGCTGGCGGTCACGGTGTTCGGCCGCCTGCGCGACTTTCAGGACAGCGTCGCCACCCGGAATCCCGACGCGATCGTCGCGATCGCGCCGCTGCTCGAGCAGGCGCAGGCCAAGCCGACGTTGCTGGGCGTGCGCGGCGGCAAGGAGTGGGAGCCGTACCTGCTGGTGATGACCGGCGCGGCGGCGGCCGCCGCCGGTTCGACGAAGCCGTCGCTGGCCGGCAAGACCGTCGGCATCGTCGATTTGCTCGGGCGCGACGGCACGCAGGCATTCGCCGCCGCCGCCGTCGGCACGCCCTGACGTCAAGGTCAAGCGCGTCGCCAAGATCGAGGACCTGCTGCCGCTGCTCGAGTTCTCGGCCGCCGATGCCGTCTTGATCCCCAGCTCCGCGGTCAAGCGCTTCACCGAGCGCACGCGTCTGGCGATGGCGGTGCGCGAGTTGCCCAACGCCCAGGTCGGCCTGCCCGCGGTGGCGGTGCGCAACGAGAAGGCGCGCGCCGTGATCGTCCAAGGGATCCAGAAGCTCGACGCCGAAACCCGGTCCCTGCTGGGGATCGACAGCTGGAGCGCGCGCTGATGGGCCGGCGGATGAGGTGCGCGGTGGTAGCGACGGCGTGCGCGCTGGCCGTCCTCGGCTGCGCGACGGCGGTGATGCGCGGCACCGAGGGCGCGCCGGGCGACGCGGTTCCGGATCCGCCGGCTCGCGCGGGCGCGCCGCTGGTGCTGGTGGCGATGCCGCCGTCGTCGAACTTTCAGGACGTGCGCCGCAGCCTGCTCAACGAGCTGCAGCGCGACTTCAACGTCGCCACGCTGACGGTGACCGCGTCGATGACCGCCGAGGAGCTCGGCGCCGCGATGAAGCGCCTGTCGCCGGCGTGCATCGTGCTGATGAACAACAGCACGGTCGGCCTCTACCGCGAGTATCAGCGCGTGAGTCGGCTGAGCGATCCGCGCGCGCCGTTCCCGCCCAGCGTCATCGTCATGGCGTCGTTCATCGACGAGCTCCGGCCGACGCTGGTGAACGCGACCGGCATCGCCTACGAGGTCCCGGGCGTCGCGGCGTTCGTCGATCTGCGCTCGATCATCAAGGCGCCGATCCGGCGCGTGGGCGTGATCTACCGGCCCAGCTTCCGCCAGTTCATCAGCCGCCAGCGAGAGCTGGCCGAGAAGGAGCAGATCGAGCTCGTGACCGTCGAGGTCGGCGAGGGCGTCTACGCCGATCGGCTGCGCTCGTCGCTGCACCTCTTGCTGGTGGGGCAGCGGGTCGACGCGCTCTGGATGATCAACGACAACGAGCTCATCAAGAGCTCGGAGTACCTGGACCAGACCTGGCGCGCCGAGCTGCGCCACGCGCGGGTGCCGGTGGTCGTGGGCGTGCCGAACCTGGTCAACCCGAGGACGCCGCTGGGGACGTTCGCGGTGGTGCCGGACAACGGTGGGCTGGGGTTGCAGACCGCGAACCTGATCTTCGACCTGTCCGAGAACGGCTGGCGCGCCGACCAGCACCCGGTCGAGCTCCCGATCTCGATCAACACCCTGGCCGACGTGCGGCAGGTCCGGGCGCAGTTCGGGCTCAAGGACGACGCCCTTCAACACATCGATCGCCCGCTGGAATAGCCTCTCATGTTAGAGATCGGGCGTGGGGCGCCTGGTCAAAAGCGCCGGCCGAGTCGTGCCCGCTCCGATGGTGGGGGCGATGGAGCAGGCGGCGGAGCTGCGCGCCGAGGCGCGCCGCCAGGGCTACGCCGAGGGGCGGGACGCCGCGGCGGCCGAGCTGACCGAGACGCTGGCGGCCGCCGCCCTGGAGGCGGCCAGCGTGCGCGTCCAGGCCGAGCCGGCGGCGCTGCGGCTCGCCGGGCGGCTGGCGGCGCGGATGGCGGAGAAGATCGTCGGCCGCGCCGTCGAGGTCGAGCCCGACGCGCTGACCGCGATCGCCGCGCAGGCGCTGGCGGCCAGCCGGGCGCGCGCCGGTCTCATCAAGCTGCGCGTGAACCCGGACGACCGGGCGGCGCTGGAGCGCGACGAAGCCCGGCGCGCCTTGCTGGCGCGCTTCGAGGGCGGCGTCGAGCTGGAGCTCGTCGATGACGCCGCGGTCACGCGCGGCGGGTGTGTCGTCGAGACGGCGGCCGTGCGGCTCGACGCGCGGCTCGAGACCCAGCTCGCAGCGCTCGAGCGGGCCGTCGCCGGCGGGGGCGGGCCGTGATCGAATCGGCGTCCCGGGGCGAGCCGGAGGTGGAGCTGGTCGACGTCGGCGAGGCGCTCGCGCGCCTCGACCAGGTGAACCCGCTGCGCCTCGCCGGGCGGGTCAGCGAGGTGACCGGCCTTCTGGTGCGCGCCACCATCCCCGGCGTGCGCGTGGGCGAGCTCGTGTACATCGACACCGCGCCGGGCGGCGCGTTCGACGCCGCGCCGACGGCGTCGGTTCAGCCACCGCCGCGCGGCTGCAGGCCGAGGTGGTCGGGTTCCGCGGCGAGGAGGTGGTGCTGATGCCGCTCGGCGAAGCGGCCGGCATCGGCCCCGACTCGCTGGTGACGCCGACCGGCCGCCCGCTCTCGATCTCGGTCGGCGACGGGCTTGCTGGGGCGCGTGCTCGACGGCCTCGGCGACCCGATCGACGGGGCCGGCCCGTTGCGCGACGTGACGCCGGGTTGGGCCGTCGATCGCGCCGCGCCCGAGCCGCTGTCGCGCGCGCGCATCCGGCGCCCGCTGTCGCTGGGCGTGCGCGCGATCGACGCGCTTCTCACCGTCGGTGAAGGGCAGCGCCTGGGCCTGTTCGCCGGCTCGGGCGTCGGCAAGTCGACGCTGATGGGCCAGATCGCGCGCCAGACCGACGCCGACGTCAACGTGATCTGCCTGTGCGGCGAGCGCGGGCGCGAGGTCGTCGATTTCCTCGAGGAGTCGCTGGGCCCCGTCGGGCGCGCGCGTTCCGTCGTGGTATGCGCCACCAGCGACGCGCCCAGCCTGGTGCGCCTCAAGTCGGCGTTCGTCGCGACCGCGATCGCCGAGTGGTTCCGCGAGCAGGGGCGCCGCGTGCTGTTCATGATGGACTCGGTGACGCGCTTCGCGCGCGCACAGCGCGAGGTCGGCCTGGCGGCGGGCGAGCCGCCGGCGCGGCAGGGCTACCCGCCCAGCGTGTTCGCGCTGCTGCCGCGCCTGCTCGAGCGCACCGGCAACGGCGCGCGCGGCTCGATCACCGCGCTCTACACCGTGCTGGTCGCGGGCGGCGACATGGAGGAGCCGATCGCCGACGAGGTGCGCGGCATCCTCGACGGTCACATCGTGCTGTCGCGCGCGCTGGCCGACCGGAACCACTGGCCGGCGATCGACGTGCTGCCGTCGCTGTCGCGCGTGATGACCGCGGTCGCCGACGCCGCGCACCTGGCGGCGGCGGCGCGCGTGCGCGAGATCCTGGCGGCGTACGAGCGCCACCGCGACCTGATCCTGCTCGGTGCGTACCAGCGCGGCTCGGACCGCCGCACCGACGAGGCGATCGCGCGCATCGACGCGATCGACGCATTCCTGCGGCAACGGACGGACGAGGCCGCGCCCTCGGCCGACACGCGCCGCGCGCTCCTGGAGCTGGCTCGCTGAACGTCACTTGCTGGAGAACCCATGCCCGACCCCATCAGTAAACCCGACTGTCTGTTCTGCAAGATCCGGGACGGACAGATCCCGGCGACGATCGTCTACCGCGACGAGCGCGTGCTCGCGTTCAAGGACATCGGGCCAAAGGCGCCGCTTCACGATCTGGTGATCCCGCTCGATCACATCGAGGCGCTGGCTGAAGCCGATGAGTCGCACGAGGCGTTGCTCGGCCACCTGATGCTGGTCGCGTCGCGCATCGCGCGCGAGAGCGGCGTCGCCGACAAGGGCTTTCGCGTGGTGATGAACAGCGGCGTCGGCGCCGGGCAGACGGTGTTCCACGTGCATCTGCACGTGCTGGCCGGACGCTCTTTCGGGTGGCCGCCCGGATGAGGGCCGATATGACGACGGAAATGCACATGAAGATGCGTTCGAGAGCGGGGAGGGAGCGTCGTGCGACGCTGGCGCTCGGTGCGAAGCTGGCGTTGTGCGCTGTGCTCGCCGGCAGCTGCGCACGCCGGCGCTCGAACAGCCCGGAACAGGTCAACCGCCTGGCGGGGAAGTCCGCCAAGCTCGCGAATGGCGCCGAGCACGCCGAGCGCCTCACCGACGGCACGCTCGCGCCCAACGGCGACTTCTGGAACACGGCCCTCACCGGCCTTCTGCCCTCGTCGCAGGCGACGATGACGTTCGATCTGGGGGCGGAGATGCCGATCGCCGCGGCGTTCATCCAGGCCGACAACAACGACCGCTACCTCCTCGAGGGATCGGTCGACGGCGCGACGTACACCACGCTGTGGGAGGCCCCGCCGGTGCGCGGCAGCGGCCTGCGCGCGCGCACCTCCGACACCATCAGCGGGCGCGCGCGCTACCTGCGCCTGTCGGCGGCGGGCGGCGACGGCGCGTACAGCGTCTCCGAGCTGCAAGTCTTCAGCGTGGTGCCCGCGAGCTGGCCGGAGCCGCCGGGTGGCCGCGGCAACTCGGACAGCTCGCCGCTCACGCAGTGGATCCTGGTGCTGGGGATCGCCTGCGGATTCTTCCTGCTGGTCGGCTGCCACGGCTCGGCACGCCGCGGAGCGCTCGCGGCGATCGCGCCCGTGGCGGCGGCCGTGGTGTTTCTGTCGAACCTGCGCGGGCCACCGCCGTTCACCGACCAGGACGTGTCGATGCTGCGCTCGATGCTGGCCCTGGTCGGCGTGCTCGCGGTGCTGCGGCCGTTCCTGTGGCAGCGCGCCGATCGCGTCGTCGACGGGCGCCGCATCACGATGCTGCTGGGCGGGCTGGCGTTCCTGTCGCTGGCCTGCTTCTTCAACCTCGGGCGCGCGCAGTTCTGGGACGCGAAGCAGCGCCAGCCGAGCTACATCCACAACTACGACATGCGGGTCTACTTCCCGGTCGCGAAGTACTTCCACGAGCTGAAGTACGACGGCCTCTACCTGGCCAGCGTCGAGGCGTACATCGAGAACACGCCGGGCTCGTCGGTGCAGTCGCTGGGCAACATCGAGCTGCGCGACCTGCGCAACCACGAGATGCGCCGCGTGCACGAGGTCGCCGATCAGATCCAGACCATCAGCCAGCGCTTCACGCCGGAGCGCTGGAACGAGTTCAAGCGCGACATGCGCTACTTCCACGAGACCATGGGTCGCGACTACTTCTCGACGCTGACCGACCACGGCGGCAACGCCACGCCGGTCTGGCTCACGGTCGCGCACTTCATGTTCGCGCATACCTCGGCCAGCAACGGCTTGCTGTTCGTGACCGGGTTGCTCGATCCGTTGCTGATCCTGCTCTTCGCGTTCGTCGCCGGACGGACGTTCGGATGGCGCACGGCGTTCGTGTGCGTGATCATCTTCGGCGCGACCGATCTCTACATGTTCGGCACCGACTGGGCGGGGTCGACGTTGCGCAACGACTGGATGGCGGCGCTGGGCCTGGGGGTATGCGCGCTCAAGGTGCGGCGCTGGTACCTGGGCGGCGCGCTGCTGGCCTACGCGGGGATGATCCGCGCGTTCCCGGGTGTCGCGGTCATGGGGCTGGCGGTGCCGCCGCTCTGGTGGCTCTACGACAAGCGGAGCACGAGACCGTCGCTGGCGCGATTTCGCGCGCACGCACGAGGGGTCGCTGCGCGCGATCGGCGCCGCCGCGGTCACCGTGCTGGCGTTGGTCGCGCTGTCGTCGGTGGTCCTGGCACCCAGCGCCTGGGTCGGCTGGGCCAAGAAGGCGGCGGTGCTCACCAGCGGCTACCACGTCAACCACGTCAGCTACCACAGCATCATCTCCACCGACTACGAGACCTGGGAGCTGATGGAGGGCTGGACGCACAGCTTCCCGCGCATCGCGCTCTACGCGCTGGGGATTGTCGGGTTTGGCGCGCTCACGCTCCGCGCGGCGCGCAACCGCGCTCCCCACCACGCGGCGGTGATCGCGCTGTTCATGATCCCGGTCGCGTTCTACGCGGCCAACTATTACCACCACTACGTGTTCTTGCTGCCGCTGGTCGCCTTCGCCGACGGCAACGAGCGCCGCGACGCACGCATCTGGGCGGTGCTGCTGGGCATGTGCGCCGCCGAGTACCTGGCGACGGTGGCGACGACGCTGTCGCAGCACTTCGTCACCGAGTCGATCTGCCTGATGACGACCTTCCTGGTGATCCTGGTGCTGCTCAACCGCGAGGCCGAGGCCCGCGGCCCGGTGACCGACGCCGCGGGGCAGCCCGCTTCGACCACCGAAGAAGCCGAAGCCTGAGGGGCGCTCAGTTAATCGACGGGAGCGCCGTTGGCGAGCCAGAGGTCGATGATGTCGAGCTGATCGCTGGTGAGTCGCGGCGCGGGCGCCGGCGGCATCGGCGAAGGCAGGCCCCCCTTGTCGTGGATGTAATTGACCAGGGTGTCCTTGGGCTGACCGGTCGTGTAGAAACCGAGCCCGTGGCAGCCCATCGGCATGGCGTCCGAGCAATCGTCCTCGAAGCGATCGAAGTGTCCGTCGCGGGGCGGGATCCGGTAGCCGCCGAGCGTCGACGTCGGGTCGCCGTTCAGGTTTCCGCCCGCGCCGTGACAGCGCACGCAGCGCGACAGCATGATCGGCCGGATGTCCGCGTTGAAGGTCGGCGCGTGCGGCGTGTTCTGGATGCTGCAGGCGCCCAGCGACACGCTGGCCAGCGCTCCGAGCAGGGCCAAGGCAGTGAAGAGGCCGTTCGTTCGCATGACCATCCTCAAAGATAGTAGTGCAGCTGGAGCATCACCAGCGAGCCGCGCGGCGTGTCGCCGGGGGCGACGGTGGCTCGGGTCTCGTAGCGGCCGAGCAGATTGAGCTCGAAGTGCGCCCAGGGGAAGACGTTGACCTCGGCGTCGTAGGCGTCGCGGCCGGTGCCCTTGACCGCCAGATTCTCCTGGAAGCGCTCGTAGGCCACGCCGAGCATGAAGCCGCGAATGAAGTACGTCACGACCGGCGTACGAGACGAACTGGTTCTGCGCGAAGTTGGCGGGGCTGGGGAATTGCTGGCGGATGAAGTCGGCCTCGCCCAGGAACAGCAGGCGCGCCTTCTCGATCCAGAGCTTGCCGACCGCGCCGCCCTGGTATCGCGCCTCTTCCTTGGCGATGCCGATGCGCGTCTGCAATCCCACCGCGGCCATCTTGTTGAACCGCTTCTCGCCGTAGGCGACGCCGCCGTTCTCGGCCGGCCCGGCCGCGCCGAAGAAGTCGGGCAAGCTGCTGGGAATGTGCGTGAACGCGGTGGCGTGAACCTCCCAATCGTCGTCGACGTAGCCGCCCGACGCGTTGTAGGTCTCCTCGTAGAGGTTGTAGCCGGTGTTGGCGCGCACGAAGAAGATGTGCTCGACGAAGCGCAGTCCGTAGGGCGACTGGAAGCGGCCGACGCGCACGTAGGGCCCGGTGGCGCTCGGGCGCCACATCAGGTAGTGCTCGCGCGACATCATGCGCTGTCCGACGTCCGAGGTCCGCCCGCCGAGCGAGGGATCCGGCGGACGCACGACGCCGCGCGCGCCCAGGGTCACGTTCAACGAGAACGCGTCATAGGCGAAGCGCGTGTAGAGATCGGCCTGCATCGGGAAGAACGCGACCTCGGGCGACTGGGCGCCTCCGACGTCGTTGCGGAGCGCCGCGAGCCGCACGTCGGCCCCGAGCGCCAGCCACGACGGCGGCGCCCACAACCCGTGCAGGAACGAACCGTCACCGCCCAGGCTGATGGTGTCGCCGGCCTCGTCGCGTCCCCACGACGAGATGAGCGTGCCGCCCGACGGCGAATAGTGGCATTGGCCGCAACGGGTCGTCCCCGAGCTGAATTGGAACTGGGGGTATGCCTGGGCCTCGCGTGCGGATGAGACGATCAGCAATCCCAGAACGAACGCGACGGCGATTGAGGTGCGGCGGAGCAACTGGGCCATCAATTGTTCTGCGCTCCGTTGGCGATCCAGGTCTGGATCAAATGAATGTCCGCTTCGGGCAACGCCTGGTCGGGCGGCATCCGCTGCGAGCCCTGGGCACGCAGCAAGGCGAGGATCTCCGAGGTCGCGACCGCCGTGTCGGGCGTGCAGTCCGGGCCAGCGTCCGGCGCGCAGATGGCCACGAAGTGCCGCTTGGTCAAGCGTGGCGTAAGCGGTATCGGCCGGTTCGAGAATCACGCCCGCGCGCTGCGCGACCGACGAGTGGCAGCTCACCGTCGCGCAATTCGGCTCGATGATCGCCGGCGCGATGTATGACCACTTCGCGGGGCGATTGTCGGCGCCGCCACAACCCGCGAGGCTAACAACAAGCAAAAGAAAGCCGAAGCTCGACCGCGTCGCGCATGCGGCCCGAACGGCGTCCAACAGCCGAACTGACATCCGCGGAGGATTATGCACGAGAGGTCCTGTCACTCAATCATTAATTCTCTGGCGATTGGCCGTTTTTCTCACTGATCGTGACGTGAGAAGCGACGCGCAAACGCGAGACGCGCAGGCGGAACGCGTACGCGGCTCACCGCGCAAAAAAAACGCGAGGGACCCGGATTGAATCCCTCGCGCAATGAATCGACTGAGACCGGGTCGCGGCGCTGAATGAACCTCGCCGCGGCCAGGATTTCGATCAGTTACAAACAGCCTGCTTCTGGCCCATGGCGTCGGTCACGACGTTGCTGCCGCAATCCTCGAGAATGAAGTTCGAGATCACGTGGCTGACGTTGAGCAGACCCGGGTCGAGCAGGTTCACGCTGCCTTGCTGGCGCACCGTGGGAACGCCGTTGGCGTTGATCGCCTGGGTGTTGTGGCAGGTGAAGCAGTTGTTGAAGTTACCCGGCGACTGCGTGAACGACTCCATCGCGACGCTCGACATGCGGTCCTCGCCGGCGAGGATCGAGTAGGGGCTGTCCGAACCGTCGGTCGTGATCGAGTCCTTGAAGGCCAGGGCGCCCACGCCGACCGCCACGTGGCCCGGCGGGAGACCGGTGGTGTCGCCCGGCTGCAGCGCGTACGGGCTGCTCTCGTCGTTCTGGATCGGGAAGTCGTTGTGGAAGTACTCGGGCTTGTCCATCCACTGCGCGCCGACCAGGCGGTAGAAGCCGCGCTTGTCGTTGGCCGGCAGCTGACCGGCGTCGACCGCCATCTTGAACACGGCCTCGACGTTGTGGTTC
This sequence comes from uncultured Pseudomonadota bacterium, assembly GCA_963711305.1. GTDB lineage: Bacteria > Myxococcota_A > Polyangia > Fen-1088 > Fen-1088 > DASRQZ01. The sequence goes on along the minus strand of CAVQDT010000007.1, from coordinate 536,870 downwards.
AGCGAGGTCACCGCGTCGTCGGGGTCGGTGGTATTCGACTTCGACGCCGGGAACATGCGGTAGATCGACGTCTGCTGCGGCTGCATCGTTTGCGGGTCGAGGAACTTCTGCCCGACCAGGTTCAGCACGTTCTCCGAGAGCGAGCCGTTCGACGCATTGACCGGCGTGTTGTCCTTGTAGAGCACGAAGGTGCCGTCGGTCGCTGCGGGCGTGGTCACGAGGTGGTTGGTCTTGTCCTTGTCGCTGGGGTTCGCGCCCTCGAAGGTCGGTGCGAGGTCGCGGTGCCTGTCGGCGGCCCCGGAGTCGGGCGGCCCCATCGTGTGCTCGAAGCTGGCCCAGATGAACTCCGGGTGGCCGGGCAGCGTGAACACCACGTGGATCGCGAGCAGTCGCACGGTCGCCGTGATCGGCACCGTCCGGTCTTCGGTGATCGTCCGGTTGCCGTTGGCGTCGGGCGCGCTCTGGCGCAGCGTCGGGATCGTCGTCTTCATGCTGATGTAGTTCGCGGTCAGGGCATCGATGGTGGGCTGATCGCCCTCGACCAGCTGCCACGCGGCCTTGAACTCGGCGACGCCCGCCGGGAAGAACAGCCCCTTGCGCAAATTCGGGTTGTTCTCCTGCGCCGGATAGCCCTGGATCGCCTTCGACGTCTCGAGGTGGTTCTGGTGGATGAAGTCGGCGAAGGCCTGGTTCACCTCGATGCTGTAGTAGAGCGTGTTGCCATTCTGGTCGACGAGCGTCTCGCGCAGGCCGGCCTGCTTGACGTCACCCAGGTACGACAGCGCGCTGGTCGGCTTGACCTTGGGGGTGAAGACGTCATCGGTGGTCGGGTACGCCGAGGTCACGAGCGCAGGCTTGCCGGTCGAATCCGGCTGCGTCGCGATGAGGAAGTTCTGCCAGCCGCCGCGGTAGAAGGGGCACTCCGTGGTCGGGTGCGGCAGCGGCTTGAACAGTTCCACCCCAGGCGTCGGCTGGTAAGTACCGCCCGAATCCAGGAGCCACTCCGTGCTGGCCGCGCAGTCTTCCAGGCTGTGGTTGGTCGTGTCGGGCTTGAAGGGGTCGTTGCACCCGACCAATGCGGTCAGACCAAACGCCCAGGCGGAGAGACCGATCAGGATGTTCCGTTGTGTCTTCATTGCGTCCATTCCTCGCCGTCCATATCCATTTCTGGGAAGCAATCCCTACCCGCCGCCCCACCCCTGGTTTTGTCTGATCTTGTCGTTTGCGATCGGCTCTGACTATCACGCCGATTCGCGCCCGAACGCGAATGCTCGCTTTTAGTTCGAAGGGGCAGCCATGCAGGTCAGGATCCACTGGCGCAGCACCGACATGTCACTGATGCTCGGGTGGGGGACATTGCTGTCGATCGTGCTCGGCGGAGGCATGTCGCCCGACATCACGATACGCTCGTAGATGAGCGAGGTCTCCGGCGACCCCACCACGATGTACTTCTGGCCGGCGTACTTGATGGAGGCCTCCCTGCCGACCAGGCTCGTGGCCGCCGTGTCGATTCCGACCAGATTGGGGATCGTGCCGGTCTGGTGGCAACCGTCGCAGAAGGTCGACAGCATCGTCTGACCGTCGAACGCAGTCTTCTCGCAGCCAGTCCTCGCCGTGCTGGTCGGGTCGCCATTGTCGGCCGCGACCTCTCCGATCTCCGGGGTCATCGTGTCGACGGGGAACTTCGCGCCGATTCCGGTGCCGGCGGTCGTGACCGGCGTGATGCCGGCGGAGGCGCCCTCGTCGATCTTTTGCCAGCAGCCGAACATCGCGAAGGACACGAGCAGCAAGGCCAGCGGAGCGCGGTACGTCGTCATCTTGTTCTCCATCTCCTGGTTCCTGTCCTGGTTCCCGGCAAAACGGCGCATTGTTAGAACGTCCCCGAAACGGATGCAAATCCACCCGAGTTGGTCGGCGCGACACCGATGCGCAGCGCTTCCTCGGTTCCCTTCTCTTCGGCGTGGCGGTTCATCACGTGCGTCCAGTAGGCGGCAGCCAGCGCGGCGACGCCGACGCCGAGCGCAATGTCCGACGCAAGGTAGAGCTGCTTCACGTGCTGGACGGTCGCCGGCAGACAGTTGGGCGAGCACTCGGTCTTCATCCGATTGTTGTCCTTGATGCCCCAGTAGGTGAGCGCCGCGCCCGCGCCGAGGCTGGCGATCCCGAGGCCGGTGAAGACGTACGGCAGCACCGAGCCGCTCTTCTTGGGAGCCTCCTCGGTCTTGCTCTCTGTCTCTTCCTGGTCGTTGGTCTTCGCGTCGACCATCGCTGCCACGGTCTTCGAGGTCGACTTCGCCGCGGGAGCTTCCGACTCCTCGTCGTCGGCCTTGGCAACCTTCTTCGCCGCCTTCTCGGCGGGCGCCTCGGCCACCATGCGCTCTGGACTTGCCGCCGCCCGCGCGCAGCAGCGCGGTGATGAAGCGGTTGCGCTGGCCCTGGACGATCATGATCTTCTGGGTCGCGAACACCACGCCGTCGGCGGCGAAGGTGAACTCGTGCATGCCCGGATCGACCGACAGCGCGCGGCCGTCGAGCTGCTGCGCGAACGGCTCACCGTCCATGCGCACCTGGACGTCGCCCCGCGGCGAGCCGCTGGCGTCCGTGACGATCAGGACGACGGACGGTGTATCGGACTCCAGCTGGTTGTACTTGCTGGAGCACTGCTGGCGGATGAAGCTGCTGCAGGGCGCCTGGGCGCACGACATCAGCTGGTCCTTCGACTCCTGGAGTTTCCCAGCTCCCTTCATGTTCCTTGGCTTTGCGGAAAGCCGTGACGCAGGCGCGTTCGTCGCCGAGCCGCTCGGCTCGTACGGGCGCCGCCGACAGGGCGATCGCCCCGCAGACGCCGATCAGAAGCACTCGGCCGGTCAGTTGCTTTTGGAACATCGTGCTGATCCCTCCTCCTGTTTTGCGGGCAGCGTGTACACCTCGCGCCCCGGGTCGCCGTTCGAAATGCATGACCTGTGCCCACATACGGGCATGTGGGTGACTGGGTGCCATCCACGCGTAATCGCACTTTTTTGACTCGGGAGACGAACCGCGAGGGGAGTCATTTCGTGTGGGGCCGAACAAACAATTGTTGAATGGGCCCCGTTGGCGGGATCCATCAGCCCGTCCCCCAAGTGCTGGATTCGTACCGGAGCCAGCCGAGCAAATCAATAACGATTTCAGGTACTCACGAACCTGGAATAGCCGTCGTTCGAAGTCGCGCGTTGCGCCATTCCGGGTGTCCGGGAGGATTGCCTTGTTCCCGCTCGTTCATGGCGCTCGTTTCGCCATCAAGAGCGGTGCCGTATCGCACTCTTCAGCAGGGGTAACAGCCGTTGCGCGTCGCAAGCGGAATGCTAGCCTGCGGCTGTGCCAGGCCTCACCGATACCATCGAGCGAAGCGCCGCTCCGTCAGCGCGCGGCAAATACCTGCTGTTCGGCGCGCTGGGAGTGGCCAGCGCCATCGCCGACCAGCTCAGCAAAGCCTGGGTGCAGCATCACCTGCCGACGCTGGGGCGCGTCGGCATGTCGGTCATCGGCCGGCGGCTGATCCTGATCTATGCCGAGAACCCGGGCATCGCGTTCAGCCAGTTCCAGAATCTGAGCGGCGGGCGCATCGTCTTGAGCCTGGTCTCGCTGGCCGCGCTCGGGCTCATCATCGGCTACCTGCGCAAGGTCCCGTCGACCAGCGTGGCGACGATCGCCGGCCTGGGTCTGATCTGGGGCGGAGCGCTCGGTAACGTCATCGATCGCGTAGCCCACGGAGCCGTCACCGACTTCGTGCTGGTGAACCTGGGCGTCTGGCCGTTCAATCCCTGGCCGGTCTTCAACGTCGCCGACGCCGTGCTGGTCGCCGGCGTCGCGATGATGCTCCTCGCGCGTCTGAAGCGTGCGCCCCACGGACTGGAAGCGCGTCGGGCGTAGGCGGTCCGCCGCCGGAGGTTCGGAACCCTCTGAGGGTTCCGAGCTAGAGAACCTCGGCTCAGTAGCGGATGTCGACCAGCGTCTTCTTGCGCAGCTCGGCCAGGTACGACTTGGTCTGGCGCTCCATCTCTTTCTGACGGAGCTGCATGCGGACGTCGTCCTTGACCTCGTCGAGCGGCTTCGGGTCCTTGACCTTGCGATCGACGAGCTTGATGACGTGGAAGCCGCGGTCGGCGCGCACCGGGCCGCGCACCTCACCGACCTTCATCGCGAAGACCATCTCCTCGATCGCCTTCGGCAGCATGTCCTTGCCGAAGTAGCCGAGGTCGCCGCCCTCCGCGCGCGTCGCCGGATCGTCGGAGGCCTCGCGCGCCAGCTTGGCGAAGTCCTCGCCCGCGAGCGCGCGGTCGAGCAGCTTCTTGGCCTGCGCCTGCTTCTCGGCGACCACCGCCGCGTCGGCGTTCTCGGGGATCGCGATGAAGATGTGGCTGGCGCGCACCTGCGTGTTGGCGCCGTCCTTCATGTGGCGGTCGTAGTACGTCTTGACGTCGTCGTCGGAGATCGTGACCCGCGAGCCGACGGCGATGTTGATCACCCGGAAGCGCAGCAGCTGCTTCTTGAGGTCGGCGCGATAGGCCGCCATGGTCATGCCCTGCGCGCGCAGCGCCTCGCGCAGCTGGTCGTCGTCGATGTTGTTCTGGCGCTTGATCTCTTCGATCGACGAGTCGACCTGCTCGCTGGTGACGGTCAGCTTCAGCTCGGTCGCCTGCTGCAAGATAAGCTCGTCGTCGATCAGCCGCTCGAGCACCTCGCGGCGCAGCGCCGACGCGCGCGCCGCGCGCTTCGACGCCTCGGGCAGTTGCGACACCTCCGCCAGCAGCGGAGCGGCCTTCTCCTCGATCTCGCTGCCCAGGATGACGCTGTCGCCGACGACGGCGGCGATCTTCTCGACGACGCGTGCGTGCGCGGCGGCGGACGCCAGCGTCAGCGCGACCGCGCCGGCCAGGCCCGCGGCCATCGCCGCGAGCGCCCTTGTCGTGTTAGCTGCGTTTCACGGATTGGTCTTGGCCGCTGCCGTCGGAGGCGTGCCCGGCATGCCCGGTGGCCGCGCTCCCGGAGGCGCCGCGCTGGGCATCGACATGCCGCCTGGCATGGCACCGGGATGCATCGCACCCGTCGGCATGCCGCCCGGATGCATCGCGCCGGGCTGCATCCCCGCCATCGGTCCGCCCGCGCCTTCGCCACCGTTCATACCGGTGTCGATCAGCACCTTGTTGAGCTTGTCCTCATAGATGTCGATCTTCGCCTTCTGGCGCAGGTCGGCGATGAACGCGTCCATCGACTTGGTGCGCAGGTCGCGGAACAGGCGCTGCTGGATCTGGCGCTTGACCTCGGCGAGCGGGCGCGTGAAGCCCGGCTTCTTCTGCGTGAGCTTGATGATGTGGTAGCCCTTGTCGGTCTTGATCGGCCCGGCGACGTCGCCGACGTCGGCCAGCTTGAACGCCGCTTCGACGAGCGGTTTGGGATACGCGACCGAGTCCTTGTCGAAGAACGTCAGGTCGCCCGAGCGCTGCTTCGAGTCCTCGTCCTCGGAGTACTTCGCGACCAGGTCACGGAACGGCTTCTGGTCGGCGGTCGGCCCTTTGGGAAGCGCGCGCACCTCGCCCGGCGACCTTGTCCGCCTTGGCCTTGTCCTTGAGCACGATCTGGCTGACCCGCACCTCGTCCTTGCGGTTGAACTCCTCGGGATGCGCCGTGTAGTACTTCTCGACGTCGGCGTCGGGCACGTCCTCGACCTTCAGCTTCGACTCGAAGTCCTTCTGCAGGAACTTGGAGATCATCTGCTGCTTCATCACGCGGATGACCTCGGGGTCCTTGTCGTAGCCGCGCTTCTGCGCCTCGGCCGCCATGACCTCGAACCGGATGAGGTTGTCGAGGAACTCTTTCTTCTTGTCGAGCGTCGTGTAGCGCGAGCGGATGAACGGCGACTGCTTGTTGATGCGCTCTTGCACGTCGCCCACGGTGATGACGTTGTCATCTACCTTTGCGACTACCTGACCCAGCTCCGAGTTGTCCTGCGTCGACTTTATCTTCGCCGGTTTGCAGGCGGCGATCGTCGAACAGCACACCAAATATCGCGCGCGATATCATAGAGATCGGAGCTCGGCCAGCGGGCTGGTCGCATCCGGGAGAGATTACACGGGTTGCGGCGAGCCGCAACGCTAGATCCAGCGCGGCGGGCCAGGCTGGGTGAAGGTTCGGTAGACGTGCGGATGCAGGGCGATCTGGAAGGCGCCGTTGACCAGCGTGATGACCAGTGACGAGAGCAGGAGTGACCCGAAGCTGTCGATCTCGAACGCGCTCAGCAGCTTGTCGGTGAGCCACAGCAGGATCGCGTTCACGATGAACGGCAGGATGAGAAAGAGCAGGCCCAGGGTGAGGATCGCCGGCACGAACAGGGCGACCTTGATCAGCCAACCGAGGAAGAAGTTCAGCAGGCTGAACACGACGGCGACCACGATGGCCGAAGACGTGCTGCGGATGTGAACGCCCGGCAGCAGCCGCGCGAGCGCCAGGACCGTGAGGGTGAGCACTGCGAGGTGGAGGAGGGTGTACATGCCGCGAAGCTTAGCAGGAGCGGAGAAATCAAACGCCAGGACGCCAGGACGCCACGGTCCGGATTGAGTCCGGATCGGACTCCGGATTCTCTAAGTCCGGATCCGAGTCCGGCCCCCTGGCGTCCTGGCGTTTCAATTTTCTGGTCCGGGGCCGCCTTTCAGTTCAGGCACTGCTTGACCTCGAGCAGGCGCGCGCGCGCCGCGGTGAGCCGATCCGCGCGCTCGCGCTCGTCCAGGTTGTAGGTCAGGCGCATGTCGGGCGTCAGCTTCCAGCGGCTGCCCTTCTGCTGCACCATCTTCAATACCCGCGCCGGGTCGAGCCGCGTGTCGCTGCCCAGTGACAGCACGATGCGCGACGGGCTGAGCTCGTAGCCGAGCGCGCCGAGCACCCGCACGATGGTCTTGTCGACCATCACCTCGCCGAGCAGCCGCGCCTCGTCGGGCAGCGGCCCGTAGCGATCGGCGAGCTCGTTGAGCGTGGCGCGCACGTCGTCCTCGTCGTGCGCCTGCGCGAGGCGGCGGTAGAAGTCGAGCCGCTGGCCGGTGTCGGGCACGTAGTCGTCGGGCAGGAACGCCGGCACGTCGACGGTGATCTCCGGGTCGAACTCGGGCTTGATCGGCTCGCCCTTGAGCTCGGCCACCGCCTCCTCGAGGATCTTCGCGTAGGTCTCGAAGCCGACCGCCGCGACCGAGCCCGACTGCCGGTCGCCGAGCAGCTCGCCCGCGCCGCGGATCTCCAGATCGTGCGTCGCGACCTGGAACCCGGCGCCGAGCTCGGTGAACCGCTGCAGCACGGCCAGCCGCTGCTTGGCGTCGGGGGTGATCTGCTGCTCGGGCACGACCAGGTAGCAGAACGCGCGCTCGCGGGCGCGGCCGATGCGCCCGCGCATCTGATAGAGCTGCGCCAGGCCGAAGCGATCGGCGCGGTTGACGATCATGGTGTTGGCGCGCGGGATGTCGAGGCCCGACTCGATGATCGTCGTGCACACCAGCACGTCGAAGCGCCCGTCGATGAAGTCGACCATCACCTTCTCGAGCGCGCCGTCGGCCATCTGGCCGTGGCCGATCGCGATGCGCGTGCCGGGCGGCGCGATCTCGCGGACCTTCTCGGCCCACTCGGCGATGTCCTCGACGCGGTTGTGCACGAAGAAGATCTGGCCGCCGCGTCCCAGCTCCTTGCGCAGCGCCTCGCCAAGGATCTCCGGATCGAACTTGCACACGAAGGTGCGGATCGCCAGGCGATCGGCGGGCGGCGTCGCGATGATCGAGATCTCGCGCAGGCCGCCCATCGCCATCTGCAGCGTGCGCGGGATCGGCGTCGCGGTCAGCGTGAGCACGTCGACCTGGGTGCGCAGCTCCTTCAGGCGCTCCTTGTGCGTGACGCCGAAGCGCTGCTCCTCGTCGATGACCACCAGGCCCAGGTCCTTGAAGCGCACGTCGCGCGACAGGATGCGGTGCGTGCCGACGACCACGTCCAGCTTGCCCTCGGCGAGCGCGGCGATGGTCTTGCTCTGTTCCGCCTTGCTGCGGAAACGCGACAGCGCGGCCACGCGCACCGGGAACTCGTCGAAGCGCTCGGAGAACGTCACGAAGTGCTGCTCGGCCAGCACCGTCGTGGGCGCGAGGATCGCGACCTGCTTGCCGCCCAGCACCGCGAGCAGCGTCGCGCGCAGCGCCACCTCGGTCTTGCCGTAGCCGACGTCGCCGCAGATCAGGCGATCCATCGGCTGTGCCGTTCTGCATGTCGTCGAGCACGGTCTCGATCGCTTTCGCCTGGTCGGGCGTCTCCTCGAACGGGAACGTCTCTTCGAACTCGCGGAAGACCGCGTCGGGGCCCGGGAACGAGTGGCCGGCCAGCGCCGCGCGCTGCGCGTAGAGCTGCAGCAGCTCCTCGGCGATCTTGCGCGCCTCGGCCGACACGCGCCGCCGCTTTTCGAGCCAGGTCTTGCCGCCCAGCTTGTCGAGGCGGATCGCCTCGGCCTCGGCGCCGCTGTACCGGTGCACGAGCCCGATGCGGTAGACCGGGACGTAGACGGTGCCGCCGTCGTATTCGAGGTGCATGAAGTCGTGGAAGACCCCACGCACCTCCAGCTTCTTGAGGCCGCGATAGCGCCCGATGCCGTGCTCGTCGTGAACGACCGCATCGCCCTCGGCGATCTCGCCGAGATCGCCCAGCGCGGGCGCGCGGCTGGCCGCCGGCGCCTCGCGGTGCGAGCGTGCGCCGAAGATCTCCTCCTCGGCGACCAGCGCCAGGCGATCGGCGGGCAGCCGGAAGCCGTGGGCCAGCGAGCCTGAGAGGATCGCCAACGGGCCGTGCTTGCTCGTCGAATCTTCCAGCTCGGCGAGCAGCTCGGCGCCGCCGCCGCGCCAGACCTCGGGGGAGAAACCCCAGGCGCGCAGCATCGCCGCCAATCGATCGGCGTGGGTTCGGTTGGGCGCGACCAGGCGCACGCGCTGGCGGTCGCCGATCCAAGATCGCAGGCGGTCGCGCAGCGGCTTGCCCAGGTCGGGCTGCGCGTCGGGATCGTCGCGCGGGGCGTCGGCGCGCGCGCGCTGCAGCTCGGCGCGCAGCGTGGCGTTGGATTCGGAGATCAGCTTCAGGCGGGGCGGCGCGCCCTCCGCGCCGGCCTCCGCGCTCGCGCCGCGTTCCAGCTCGACAGCGTAGAGGTCGACGCGCCGGGCGGCGTCGAGCGACGCGCGTGCTTCGTCCTCGCTGAGCACGAACTCGCCGGCGTCGAGCGCGAGCCGGTGCTCGACCCGCCGGCTGGCCGCGGTCTCGCGCAGCTTCGAGGCGTGGCGGCGGGCCTCGTCGATCACCGCCTCGGGCTCTTCGACGACGAAGATCGCATCCGTCGGCAGGTAGTCCGAGATCGGCGCCATCGTGGCGTGGAAGACCGGCGCCAGCGATTCGATACCGAAGAACGGCAGCCCCTCGTCGATCTGCTCGAGCAGCAGGCGGGTCTTCGACGACGGAAAGACCGCGGCGTCGGCGGCGGCCAGCAGCTTGGCGCGCGGGTCGGCGCCGGCCGTGCGCACGGTCTCGCGCACCGGGTGCAGGTGCAGCTGCTCGAGCGGCCGCAGCGTGCGCTGCGTGCCGGCGTCGTAAAGACGAATAGACTCGATCTCGTCGCCGAACAGCTCGACGCGCACCGGGTGGCGGTACACCGACGGGAAGACATCGATCACCGAGCCGCGCACCGCGAACGTGCCGGCGTCCTCGACGACCGGCGCGCGCGTGTAGCCGGCCGCGAGCAGCTGCGCCACGGTCTGCTCGCGGTCGATCGCAGTTCCGTTGTGCAACACCTGGCACAGCGCCGCGAACGGGGCTGCCGGCATCACGCGCCGGAACAGCGCCGACGCCGACGCCACCATCACCGCCGGGGCGAACCCCTGCGACAGCCGGAACAGCGCCGCCATGCGCCGCAGGATCGAGCGGCGATCGGGTTGCATCTCGGCGTAGGGCGACGCATCCGGCGCCGGCAAGTGCACGACGCCGGGGGGCGCGACCGGGTCGTCGGTGGCGGCGGCGGGGGGCAGGAAGAACGCCAGGTCGCCCGCGCGCGCCTCGGCCGTGTCCTCGTCGGCGACCAGATAGATGAGGGGCGCGGCCGCTCGCCCGGCACCCGCGGCCAGCCGCGCCGCGATCGCCGGGCCGAGCGAGCCCTGCGCCCCGTAGAGCTCGACGACGCGCGCCGCCGCCAGCTGCCGCTCGAGCTGGCGCACGAGATCCCCGGCGCCGAGTCGTTCGGGCGCGGTCAGGGTCGCGATGTCCGGCGTGGTCATGGACGCGCGCTGGCTATTTACCCCAAAACCGCGCCGGTGCGCCGTCGGAAACGCCAAACCGACGTATTGAACCGGTCGGGTCCTTCCCGCAAACTGGCGGGCCATGGCTGCCCCCGCCTCGATGCGCCGCCTGCGCCGGTTTGCGCTGGTCGTTGCAGTCGCGGCGGCATCGGCAGCCTGGGCGGCCGGCGACCGCGGGCCGGGCGGCGCTTCCGGCGTGACGCCGCCGAATCTGGTGACCGACGCGCAGATGCTCGACGAGACCACGGCTCTGGCGCAGACCTTGGGCCGCGTGCGGCGCACGCCGGTGAAGATCGATTGGCAGCGCCGCCTGGTCGGCGCCGCCGAGGCGCGCGCCGTCGCCGAAGCGATCGTGCGCGGCGGCGCCTCACTGCCGGAGATCGAGGTCGACGAGAAGCTGTTCCAGCGCCTCGGGCTGCTCGCCGCCGGTGCGAGCTACCTCGATCGGCTCGCCGCCGCCGTTGGGCGCGATCCCGTCGGGTTCTACGATCCGTCGTCGCGCCGGCTTTCGGTCCCCGATTTCGTGTCGCTGCCCGAACAACGGCCGACCCTGGCGCACGAGATCGCGCACGCGCTCCAGGACCAGCGTTTCGGCCTGCGCCGCTTCCTCAAGGTCACTCCCGACGGCCGGCGTGGCCTGTCGTTCGATGAGCAGCTCGCACGCCAGGCGCTGGTCGAGGGCGACGCTTCGGTGCTGTCGATGGAGGCGATTGATCCGCGCGGCGCGTTCCCGGCGCCGATGGAGCTGGCGGCGACCGCGCAGCGCGCGCGAGAGGCGGCCGGGCCCGCGTTCGCGGCGCAGACGCCCCGGTTTTTGCGCGAGCTGCTGGCCTTCCCCTACGTCGACGGGTTCGCGTTCGTGGCGCGTGAACGCGCCACCGCGAGCTGGGCCGCGATCGACGCGATCTGGGCGCGGCCGCCCGAATCGACGACGCAGGTCCTGCATCCGGAGAAATACGACCGGCGGCAATCGCCCCTCGAGATCGAGCTGCCGCCGCTGCCGCTCATGGGTGACGGGTTGCACCTGGCACGCGCCGACACGCTCGGCGAGCTCGTGCTCCGCATCTGGCTGGCGGCGCCCGGACCGGGGCTGGCGGCCGATCCGCTGCTCACGCCCGAGACCGCGGACCGCGCCGCGACCGGATGGCGGGGTGATCGAGTTGCGATCTACGTGCCGGCCGCGGCCGATGCGCCGTCGGTGCCGTCGGTGCCAGACGCGGGGACGCCGGCGCCGGCGCGCGCCACCGCCGCGCTCGGCTGGTTGACCGCCTGGGAATCCGAAGGCGACGCCGACGATTTCCTCCAGAGCGTCGCTCCGCGGCTGGCGGCGCTGGCCGCGGGCGGCGAGTCCGAGATCGCGCTTCCGGTCGACACGACCGAGCGGCCTGCGGTCTGGCGCGAGCGGACCGGCGACTCGGTGTTCGCGCTCCAGCGGCGCGGAACGGCGGTCGCGCTCCTCCTTGGCGCCCCCGAGGCGGCGGTTCCTTCGCTCGGGACGATGCTCGACGTGCTGTCACCGAAGCGCGGGGATCGCTCGCGCCGCGCGAAGCCGACGAAGCGCTGATTGTCTACCTCGGAACCCTGAGAGGGTTCCGAACCTCCCGCGAGCGTCGAAGTCAACGGTGATCGTGGGCGCGCAAAGTTGTAGATTGCGCGACCGCGCGCGGCCCTTACGCTCTCAGACAGCCACGCGCCCTGGTGACTCATGAACTTCTCCGACTGGTTCGCCGCTCGTCATCCTCAGATACCCATCGCATCGGCGAACGCCGTGCTCCGGCTGGCCGACGGCGGCGCCACCGTGCCGTTCATCGCGCGCTACCGCAAGGAAGAGACCGGCAACATCGACGAGGTCGGCATCCGCGCCGTGATCGACAGCAAGGAATCCTGGGACGAGATCGTCAAGCGGCAGGCCTTCATCATCGCCGAGGTGCAAGGGCAGGGGAAGCTCACGCCCGAGCTGGAAGCGGAGCTGCGCGCGACCTTCGAGCTCGCGCGGCTCGAGGACCTCTATCTACCGTACAAGCAGAAGCGCAAGACCAAGGCCATGATCGCCCGGGAAGCGGGGCTCGAGCCGCTGGCGGCGTGGCTCTGGGACTGCGCGCACGGCGCGATGAGCCCGGCGGCCGGCGAAACGCCGGAGTCGCGCGCGCAGGGATTCGTCGACACCGGGAAGGGCGTCGCCGACGCGGCGGCCGCGCTGGCGGGCGCGGGCGAGATCCTGACCGAGCGGCTGGCCGAGGACGTGGGTCTGCGCCAGACGGTGCGCACGGCCTTCTTCGAGAAGGGCTGCGTGCGCACGCGCAAGGCGGACAAGGCCAAGCCCAACAGCCGCTTCGAGAACTACTTCACCTATCAAGAGTCGGTGTCCGAGCTGCGCAAACCGCTCGCGTCGCACCGCTACCTGGCGATGCGCCGCGGTTGGGTCGAGGAGGAGCTGGTGCTGTCGATCGGCGGCGCGCTGCCGGCCGGCGACGACGCTCCCGCCGATCCGCTGCTCGAGCAGCTGGGCGCCGTCTTCGAGGGGGCGGCCTGCGATTCGGCGGCGGCGTCGTTCGCGGGCGCGCCGCTGCTCCGCCGCTCGGCGCGCATGGCCCTGCGCGCGTACGTCGTGCCCGCGATCGAGAACGAGGTGCACAAGACGTTGCGCGAGATCGCCGACGAGGCGGCGATCGCGGTGTTCGCCGAGAACGTGCGCAAGCTGCTGCTGGCGGCGCCGTTCGGGCCCAAGGCGGTGCTCGGCGTCGATCCGGGCATTCGCACCGGATGCAAGCTCGCCGTCATCGACGGCTCGGGCAAGTACGTGGGCAGCGGCGTTGTCCACCTGGAGTCGCCGGCCGGCAAGGCGAGCGCGGCACCAGTGCTCGCCGACCTGGTCAAGAAGGGCGGCATCGCCGCGGTCGCGGTCGGCAACGGCACCGCCGGGCGCGAGACCGAGACCTTCGTGCGCGAGTCGCTCAAGATCGCCGAGCTCGGCGAGGTGCCGGTGGTGATGGTCAGCGAGGCCGGCGCCAGCGTCTACAGCGCCAGCGAGGTCGCCCGCGAGGAGTTCCCCGAGCTCGACGTCACCATCCGCGGCGCGATCTCGATCGCGCGCCGGCTGCAGGATCCGCTCGCCGAGCTGGTGAAGATCGATCCCAAGAGCATCGGCGTCGGCCAGTACCAGCACGACGTGTCGCCGAGCGGGCTCAAGAAGAGCCTGGACGCGGTGATCGACTCCTGCGTGAACCAGGTCGGCGTCAACCTGAACACGGCGTCGTACCACTTGCTGAGCCACGTCTCCGGGATCGGCCCGGCGCTGGCGAAGGCGATCGTCGAGCGGCGCGCGAAGGACGGCCTCTTCCGGTCGCGCGAGCAATTGCTCGAGGTGCCGCGCTTCTCGAAGCGGGTCTTCGAGCAGGCGGCCGGCTTCCTGCGCATCCCCGAGGGGTCGAACGTGCTCGACAACACCGGCGTGCACCCGGAACGCTACGCCGTGCTCGAAGGATTGGCCGCGCGCCTGGGCATCGCGCCCGAGGGGCTGCTGGGCGCGGGCGTGAAGCTGGTACGCGAGGCGGCCGAGCTGAAGACCGAGGTCGGCGCCTTCACCTTCGATGACATCGTCGCCGAGCTCGAGAAGCCGGGCCGCGATCCGCGCGCCGGTTTCGTCGCGTTCTCGTTCCGCCAGGACATCCACGCCGTCGCCGATCTGGAGCCGGGCATGGTCTGCCCGGGCATCGTCACCAACGTGACCAACTTCGGCGCGTTCGTGGACATCGGCGTTCACCAGGACGGCCTGGTGCACATCTCGCAGCTCGCCGATCGCTTCGTGAAGGATCCGCGCGAGGTGGTGAGCCCGGGCGACCGCGTGACCGTGCGCGTCCTCGAGGTGAAGCGCGAAAAGAATCAGATCGCGCTGACCATGAAGGCGGAGCGCGCGCAGGGCGCGCCAGCGGGAGCGCCGCGCGCAGCGGAGGCGCCGGGGAATCGAGCACCGAGCGGTGGTGGTGGTGGCGGCGGCAAGGCGCGCTTCGACAAGCCCGCGCCCGCGAAACCCGCGGCTCCTGCGCCGTTCAACAATCCGTTCGCGGCGCTCGACAAGTTTCGCCGCCGCTGATCACTTCCGGTCGCCTCCCCCCATCTGCGGGGGGAGGGTTAGGGAGAGGGGAAGCCTTGCGAGCCGCGGCGCCCGACGGCCCCTCAGCCCTAACCCTCCCCCCGCAGACGGGGGGAGGCGACCGGAAGGTCTCGATGCGGGAAATCGACAGGGTTCACCCCGGCCAGGTGGTCGCCCACGCGCCGCAGCTCCACCAGGCTGTCGATCTCGTGCTCGAAGAGCGGGATCTCGGTCAGCGGCACGCCGGGCGCCTCGCGCGTCAGCCGATCCAGCTCGCGCCGCTCCGATGCGCATAGCAGCCGCAGGTCGTGCGCCGACGCCGCTAGCGTCTGTGCCGCCGCAAGCAGCGCGTCCTGGCCCAGCCCCGCCACTGCCGGCTGCGCGCCCAGGCGGCGCGCGATCGCGGCCGCGTCATCGTCGCCGGGCGCCTCGTGCACGCGGTTGGCGACGAACGCGCCCAGCGGGATGCCGGCCTCGCGCAGCCGCGCGTGGAAGTAGAGCGCCTCGTTGACCGCGGGTACCTCGGGCGCCACCACCAGCAGGAAGCCGACCTCGGCGCTGCGCAGCAGCGCTTCGATCTGGCGCGCGCGATCGAGGAACCCGCCGAGCACGTCGCGGAAATCGACGAGGAACGCGCCGACGTCGTCGAGGAACTGGCTGCCCACGAACTTGGCGAGCCGGCGGATAACGATCGCGCTGCCGGAGCGCAGCCGCTGGAACGAGAACGCGCTCGCGTTCTTGCCGCCGTTCGCTTCCGGCCGCGCGAACCACTGGATCGCCGGGCTCGAGACCGCCTCGGCGATCCGCTGCGGCGCCCCCAGGAAGTCGAGCGCGTTCTGCGTCGGCGGCGTGTCGAGCACGATGAGGTCGTACTGCTGCCGGCGGGCGAGGTCGTAGAGCGCCAGCGTCGCGGCGTACTCCTGCGAGCCGGAGAGCGCCGTGGTGATCTGCCGGTAGATCGGGTTCGAGAAGATCCGCGCGCGCATGCCCGCGTCGCTGACCTGCTCCTCGACCAGCCCGGCGAACGCGCGCTGCGTGTCGAGGCGCACCGCCGACAGATATCCCTCGCGGTCGATGCCCAGCGCGCGGCTCGCCTCGGGCGGGATCGGCCGCGGCTCGGTGCTCAGCGTCCCCACTCCCAGTGCGTCGGCCAGCCGCGGCGCCGGGTCGATCGTACACACCAGCGTGCGTCGTCCCTGGCGGGCGGCGAGCGCGCCCAGCGCGGCGGCCGTCGTCGTCTTACCGACGCCGCCGGGGCCGACGCAGACGACGATCCGCTTCTGCCGCGAAAGAGCCTCGAGCATGTGACATGGTTCTACCGCGACTGCGCGGCCTGCGGGCCGCCATTCACGTGCACCAGGATCGCCGAGATGTTGTCGGGCCCCCCCGCCTCATTGGCGGCGTCGATCAGCAGGGTGCAGGCGGCGTCGAGATCCTCGGTCGACCTCACGAGCGCGACGACCTTCTCGTCGGGGACCACGCCCCACAGGCCGTCGGTGCACAGCAGGTAGATGTCCCCATGCTGCAGCGCCTCGACGGAGACGGTCGGATCGATCTCGTCCTTGCTGCCCAGGCATTTCGTCACGACGTTGCGGTGCGAGAAGGTGGCTATCTCGTCGGGGCTGATGTCGGGCCGCGCCGCCATCATCTCCTCGATGATCGAGTGGTCGCGCGTCAGGCGGTGAATCTGAGTGCCGCGGATGCGGTAAGCCCGGCTATCGCCGGTGTGCGCGATCGAGATCTGGCTGTCGCCGACCGCCATGGCGACGATGGTCGACGCCATCCGCGAACGCGAGCGGTCGCCGGCCGCCGCGGCACGGACCTTGTCGTTCGCGACCTTGACGCCCACGCGCAGCAAGTTCGCCCCCAGTGAAATCGACCGGTCGACCGGATGAGGCCAAACCTGGCGCGGGTCGGCGTGAAACGTACGGAAGAACCCGGCCAGTGCATCGACGGCGGTCGCCGCCGCGACGTCGCCCGAGCTGTGTCCGCCGACTCCGTCGGCGACAACGAAGAGCCGATCATCGACAAAGGTCCCGATCGCGTCTTCGTTGGACCCCCTCTTTTGCCCCGGATGAGTCAGGCCAAAAGCGGTCAGCATGGGGCGCGCGAGGTCGCTAGGCGCGGACATAGGGCCAATACGTTCGCAAGGATCCTGGTTCCCCGGCAAGCGTTTTCGCGCACACGTTCGTGAATGCGGTGGACTCGGGCCAGAACCTACAGCCGGCGTTGATGGCGGAGCCGACCGCTGATATCAGTGGTTGAGCTTCGTTCAAATCTAGCGATTTCGCGTTACTAGAGGAGCGCGGACAGGTTGCTCACGCAGAACGAGAACTGAGAGGCGGCTGCGTCCGAGCTCGGGACCAAGAACTCCACGCGGATGATCGCGGTTGGATCGAAGGCCGGTGCGGTGACGACGTAGAACGGTCCGAGCACGTCTTTCCAGTGCAATTGGTTGTGCCCAGCGACCACCGGGGATGTCATGTTGAAGCCGCCCCAGAACGGGGGATACATCGACTGTTCCGTGGTCGGAAACTGGATGCGCAACCCCGTGAGCGGAATCGTGTCGACGTCGAACGAGATCCCTGTGACCCCGTTGGCGGTAGCGTTGTAGGGCAGCGGCGTCGCCGTCATGTCCGCGAGGTTGAAGCTGAACGCGATCCCGGCGCCCGTGATGTTGTTGTAGTCGGGGGTCGTGCCGCCCACGATATTGACGACCCGCGCGGCCACGCCCGTGGTGCACATCTTGCCGTTCGTGTTCGGGAAGCTGCCGGCACTGGGGGTCGTGAGATACGAGCAGTCCGCGGGTGCGTGCTGCCCCGTCATCTCGCACGCGCCCGATGCCGGCGTGCCGTCGGAGCCGAAACCATCGGCAAAACCGTACCAGCGTCCCTGAATGTTCGTCGTTCCCGTCGCGGTGCGATCGACCCAGCCCGTGGGGTCGGGCGGCAAGGGAACGCTGGTCGGCGGCCCGGCGTCGACGACGTCCGGTCCGTGCGTATCGTTTGCCGCGTCGACGGGTTGGGTGCCGGCGTCAATCGCTGGAAAGAGCGAGATCTGTGCATCGCGGCCCCGATAGATGGTGCAGCAGCTGTCGACCTTGCCGACGGTCTCGTCGAACGTGGCCTGCCGTCCATCCGCCGCGATTGCGGCGATATGGCAGGTGCCGGCGGCGGTGAAGGTGATCGCGAACAGATCGCACTGACCGCCATCGAGAGGGCGGAAGCAGGATGGAGGCGTCGAGCAGGCGGCGCCCGTGGCGGCCAACCCGACCATGGGCACCGCCGACGAAACTAGAAAGCTCTCGGTCGCGCAGTCGCACGCCACGTGGCTGGAAATACAACCCGCGGGTGCGATCGACCCCATGCACAGCGCGAGTCGTACAACGAACCGCCAGCGCATGCAGGCCCTCAAAGGACGAAGTTCACCAGCAGGCGCTCGTCACCTTGCAGGAGCGCTTGCGGGAATCGCCAGGATCGCAGGCGCGCGCTGTAGCAGGAGTCGAGCTCGCGGCTGCTCCCCTCGCCGCCCAGGATCTGCACGGCCGCGACGGCGCCATGGCTGTCGATCTCCAGCGCGGCACCGATGCGGCGGAGGGGGCCGCGGTTGGGGTCGCCCAGGCAGTCACGCAGGTCGCTCGCCCTCGCCTGCGCGAACGCGCGTAGGGCCTCGCGGCGGTCCTCCTCGGTGGCCGGGCGCTCCGAGGGCAAGGGATGCAGCGCCAGCGGGTGGGCGAACTTTTTCGTGGGTGGGCGTGCGGCGTGCATGGGCGTCGCTGCCGTGTCGGTGCGGCATGGAGCCGGCGCTGGACATTGCGGTGCCGCGGCGACCACAGGCGTCGGCGGCGGCGCGGGTGGCGGCGTCTGCCAGCTGCGCGCGAACCATCCGATGAGCGCACCGGCGATCAACAGCGCCGGGCCACGCAGCGCCGCGAGCGAGAGCCCGCCGCTGCGGGCCGCCGGCCGCCCATTCTTCAGCCAGGGCGGCAGCGGCGCGTTTGGACCGCCGTTGGGGGGCATGGTTCGCGTCCGCGCCTACGGAGTTCCGCCGAAGTAGCCACCAAAGCCGGAGTTGCCGCCGGAGCCCGAGGACCCGCCGAAGCTGGTCATGGTCGACGTCGTGGTGGTGGTCGTCGTGTCGGGCGCCGGTCCCGCCTGCTTCGCGATGGAGTTGACGAGCAGGTTCAGCGCTTTTCGCTGCGTCGGATCGGTGAGCGTCAGCTCGCCGAGCAGCTCGCACAGGTCGGCGCCCTGACCAGTGCCGTTGTGGGCGCTGTTGAGAGCGTCCAGGAGTGGATCGAAGTAAGACGTCGACGACGGCTCCATCACGTCGAAGAGATCCGGTGGGAAGCCGTTGATCGCCTTGCAGCGCGCGCGGAACGCGGCGGGCGTCTCGCCCTCCTTGGTGCTGAGCGCGACGTGGACCACCTGGCCGATAGGCATGCCGCCCTTGGCGAAGTGCAGCCACGTCGCCGTGCCGTCGGCCCCGCTCTCGGTAAAGATCTGATCGGGCGAGCGTCCGTCGACCATGCAGTCGGAGGTCCCCAGGCTGCACTTGCGCGACAAGGGTTGCATGTAGATCACGACGAACAGGCTGCGCGGCCGATCGAAGAACGCCGCGCCGTCGAGCCCACCGAGCTCGGGCGGCAGCTGCGCCGCAACCAGGTGACTACCGACGGTGACCACTCCGGCAGCCTCGCTGGTGGTGTTCATGCCGTCGTAGTTGCCGGTGGCCGCCAGCTTCTGGAGGTCGGTCACGATATCGGTGCCGTTGGGCAGCGTCGGCACCGCCGGCAGATCCGGCGGCACGACGATCGGCGGTACGGTCGGCATGGTGTCGGCCGGCGCCGGGAGCGGGAGGGGCGGGTAGCTCGTGCCCGCGTCGCGCGAGCCGGTCGATCCACCGTAGCCGTAGCCGGTCGCGCCGCCAACGCCGGTCGAGATGCCGATCATGCCGCCGTCGAGGCCCGGGATCGGCTGCAGCGTCACCGGCGCCTGGGCGCCGAGGAGCAGCTTCATGCCGTCCGTTCCCGGATAGGTCGGCACCACCGCCCAGCGAACCACGTTGAGGCCGCGCGCCGCCAGCCCGGCGAGCAGCGCGTCCGCCACCGTCACGTAGTACGGCGCCAGGTTCGCCGACGACTGGTGCAGGTTCATCACGAACAGCGCGTGCGCCTCCAGTGGCTTCGGCGGCGGCGGTGAACCGCGTGCCCTTCATGATGACGACCGTTCTGGTCTTGGTCATGTCGTCGGGCGTCGGCACGACGATCGTGCACCCGCCGCAAATCAGCAGCAGCGACACCGCGCTTGCCCACACTCTGTTCATCCCCATCGTCCGTTCAACGCGTGTCATACAGCCACCACCTTTCGTCCATTTCCATTTCCGCTGCCGGTACCAGCTCCCGTGCTGCCGCTCGCCGCCCTGCCGTCGGCGCTCGCGCCCGGCATCGCCATCCCGCGCTCGCGCAACGCGCGCCGGAGCGCGCGGTGCACGGTCCGGCGAGCGTCGACGATCGCCTCGGGCGCGACCGGGATCTCCAGCGACAGCTCCTCGCGAATGCCGGCGCCGATCGCGGCCGGCAACGCGGCGAGGAACCGCTCCGTGATCCCGGGCGCCGTCGCGCGCAGGAACGTCGTCAGCACATCCTGCGGAACCGAGAGCGCCGCCGCGCCCAGCACCGAATCGGCCACGCGCGCGATCGCGTCGTCGGTCACCAGCAGCCCCTCGATGCGCCGCCGCTTCTCGGGATCGGTGGGGCTGATCGCCTCGAGCAGCTTCGCGCGCTCGGAAGCGGGCGCGTCCTCGATCATCTCGACCAGCAACTCCATCTCGGAGGCGTCGCCGCCGCCCACGTGCGCGTGCTCGATCGCGCGCGCTCGCAGGGTGGCCGCGACGTCCATCAGGTAATCTTTCTTGACGTTCTTGCTGTCCGCCAGCGCGCCGACCAGCGCGGCGCGCTCTTCCAGGTCGCGGTCCTCCAGGTACGCGGTGCGCAAATGTGCGGGCGCGTAGCGAAGAGCGACGGCGCGTGCGGCCGGGTGCTCTCCCTCGAGGATCGACGTGAACCGCGCCACCGGCAGTCCGATCAGGAACGCGAATTCCTGCTCCACCGCGTCACCGCTGCCCATCATGCGGTGCTTGAGCACGCGTCGATACAGCTCCTCCGCGAGCGCGCGCACCTCCTCCGCCGTCGCGGGCGCCGCCGGCATCCAGACGCGCCGCGGCCTCGCGCAGCGCGGCGGCGTGCGCCGGATCGCTACGCAGGTCGTCGACGACGGTGGGGCCGACCAGCTCCACGGTGCGCGCCACCTTGTCGAGCTCGTTCTGCGCCAGCAGCTCCCCGAGAACGCGCCGCGCCAGCAGGCGGTCCTCGACCAGCGCGCGCCGCACTTCGGGCAGGCGGTCGGTCCCGGGCAGAGCCTGCCCCGCGCGCGCCGTGGCGTCCTTGCCGCCGGCGCCGGCCGCGGCGCGCTCGGCTTCAGCGCGGGCGCGCCGGCGCTCGGCGACGATGAACGCCATCAGCGCCAGGCAGGCGACCAGCAACGCGGCGACGGCGACCAGCAACCCGACCGCCCAGGTCGGCCAGCCCGCGGGCTCGGGCGCGCGCGGCGGGGGCGGTTGTACCGGCGGCGGCGCCGGTGTGGGAGCCGGCTGCTCCGCCTTGGGCGGCGGCGGCTGCGGGTAGTACGGCGGCGGCTCGCGCTGCTGCGGCTGCGGGCGCGGCGTCGGGTAGACGAAGACGTGGTCCTTGATGTCGATCGGAACCGAGAGCGATTCGAGCTTGCCCTTGATCAGCGCCTTCAAGTTGTTGCGGAAGTCGGCGGGCAGCTTGCTGTCGAGCTGGAGATTGATCTCGATGCGCTCGGCGACGTAGTCGGCGCCGGGCCCGAGGTCTTCGAAGCCGGGGTTGGACCCGGTCGCCAGCGCGGTCGGGCGATTCACGCGCACGTCGACGTAGCCGAGGTCGGCCTGGCCCGGCGCCATCTGCTCGAGCAGCGGCGAGACGCGGCGCTCGACGTCCTCGCGCACGCGCGTCTCCAGCATCCCCGGATCGTTGCCGAACGGCGGGCGGCGATCGGCGTGCGCGCGCGCCGGCGCCAGCGTGGCGATCGCCGCGGTCGCAGCGGCCAGCAGCAGCGGCGCGGAGCTCGCGGTCGTCTTCGAAATCTTCGACGGCCTCATTGCACCCCTCCGTAGTAGACCCGGATCACCACGCGGCGGTTCTCCGAGCGCGCCTTGGCGACGCGTGGGTCGTTGCGCATCTCGCTCTCGGTGGTCTTCTCGGCAGTCTTTTCATTCATCTTGGGCAGCGCGTGCGCCGGCCGCGTATCCGCGAAGCCCTGCGCCGACAGCCGGCGCGCGTCGAAGCCGGCGGCCAGGAACGATTTCAGCACCACGGTCGCGCGCGCCGACGACAGCTCCCAGTTCGAATCGTAGCGGGCGGTGTGGATCGGCACGTCGTCGGTGTGGCCCTCGATCGCGATCTGGTGCTGGGCGTCGAGCGCCTTGCCGATGAGCCCCATGAACTGCCCGATCAGCGCGCGGCCGCCCGACGTCAGGTCGGCCTGTCCGCTGTCGAAGAGCACGCCGTCGCCGCGGAACACCGCGCGCAGGCCGTCCTCGTCGAGCGACGTGACCACGGTGTTCTCCAGCTTCTGCTTGCGCAGCATCTGGTCGATGCTCTCCTTGAGCACGTCCAGCGACGGCGGCGGCGTGGTCTTCGACAGCTTCGACGTCAAGAGGTCGAACTTCTGCTTATTGATGGTCGACATCGCCAGCGTGAGGATCAGGAACGCCAGCAAGAGGCTGATCACGTCGACGTACGGGATCAGCCACGACATGTCGTCGTCGTCTTTGTAGCTGAGCGGATCACCGGGTTCGGTGATCCGAGCACGTGCCGCGGTCTGACTGCGCGCGCTCACGCAGCCTGCTCCGCGTCGGCGCCGGCCGCGCCTTCACCGCCCAGCATGCGCAGGTCGTGCAGCGAGCGCCCCTCGGCGATGCCGACCAGCCCGCGCTCCAGGAGCCGCCCGGCGACGGAGATGTCGCGCCCGTAGCTGTCGACTCGCTTGGCCAGCGGGCCCCACAGGCCGTACGCGAGGATGAGCCCGTAGAGCGTCGACAGCTGCGCCACTGCCATTCCCGGGCCGATCTGCTCGAAGTTGCGCAGGTTCATCAGCATGTTCACGAGGCCGATGATCGTGCCCATCAGGCCGACCGCCGGCGTGGTGCGGAACAGCGACCGGAACACGTCCTCGGCGCCGCGGACGCGCGCGAGCCGCGCGTAGAGCAGCGTCGCGATCGTCTCGCGCACCTCGCCGCCGCCGCCCGGCTGCAGCAGCAGCGGACCGACCTCGCGCAGCAGCGGGTCGCGCGCCGACGCCAGCGCGCGCTCGGCCTCGACCGGGCGACCCTGCTTGATCTCGCGCCCGAAGCGATAGAGATCGATCACCATCTGGGCCTGCGCGGCGCGCGGCCGGTAGCGGAGGGCATCGGCCAGCACGCGAAGCGCATCCCAGATCGAGCGCAGGTCGTGGCCGATCAGCAAGATCGACGGCGGCGCGCCCAGGAGCAGCACCATGGCGCCCGGGTGCACGAATCCGGTGAACGCGGTCGGCATGTGGCCGTGCGCGACGTAGAAGCTCGCCGCCAGCCCGATGAGCCCTGCAATGATGTGCATCTATCCCTTTCGTTATCCTCGGAACCCTAAGAGGGTTCCGAACCTCCCGCGACTGGCTTCGGCGGGGGACCCGCCTACGCCCAACGCGATCCTGCGCCTCGTTTTCTTCAGTGTCCGCCCGTCCATCGTGCCGCTCACTTTCCGAGGCGCTGCAAAGCCTCGGCCACTTGCAGATTGTAAGGGTTGATAGAGAGCACGGCTTCCCACGACTCGCGAGCCAGCTGCCGGCGCCCCACTTTCTCGTAGAGCGACCCCTTCATCGACATGATGCGTTCGTCATTGGGGTATTCGCGCTCCAGGGCCACCAGCTCCACCAGCGCTATCTCGTAGTTCCGCGAGCGGTACAGATCTTTCACTTTTGCGAGCGTCAGCAGGTAACTCGAGCGCGGGGTCGGGGCCGCGCCCTCGGGGGCCGGGCCGGCGCCGGGCTTGCCGCCGGTACGCAGGCCGGCCGGTCGGACGCCCTCTCGCGGCTCACCCGCCCTCGCCCGCGACATCCGGGCCGCCGGGCGGGCCCTCGTCGGCGCGCAAGCGGGCGTCGACCTCGCGCTGGCCCACGATCTCCTTGTCGGCCGCGGTCAGGGTCGCCTGGTCGACCGGGATGCCATTCTGGCCCGCCTTGCCGCGCAGGGGGATCCGCACCTCGTACG
The DNA here is from genome assembly GCA_963711305.1 of uncultured Pseudomonadota bacterium. Classification (GTDB taxonomy): domain Bacteria; phylum Myxococcota_A; class Polyangia; order Fen-1088; family Fen-1088; genus DASRQZ01. Next base: position 513,113 of record CAVQDT010000007.1, on the reverse strand, counting down.
CGGTCGCGATCTCGGGCAACTGGAACTCCCAGTCCTGGTCGCCGTCGGTCATGCGCACGACGTAGCGGCTCCGCGCCGACCCCGACTCGTTGGGCCCGCGCCCGCGCAGGACGTCGCTGGGGACGTCGATGTGACCTGCCGGGCCGGTCAGGCAACCGGCGGCGAGAACGCCGCCAGCCGCGACCGCGAGCCACCTCAGGGTTCCCATCATGTCGATGCCGTTTTTCATGCCATCACCAGTTGAATGCCAGCCGCAGGCGGTAGCCCAGACCACCCAGGTCGTGATCGGCGAAATGGGTCGGCAGCACGTATTGCAAGCCACCGACCATCGACAGCCGCCACTTGAGGTGCAGGTCGAGCCCCCCCTCGCCATAGAACGTGTTTCCTTGGTTCCCGGAGAACATGCCGCCGAGCTCCCCGTACGCCCAGAGCTCCGGCTGGTTCAAGCTCGGCTCGCTCAGGTTGGTCGAGTAGTAGGCGCCGGCCATGAGCGAGTTGAGCACGTTCTTGCCGGCTTCCGGAGCGCCGGTGAAGAAGATGCCGACCGACAGGCCGAAGAGCTGCTGGTTGTTCTCGCCGAAGCGCTCGTGGATCCGGATCGTCGCCATCGGTCCGCCGATGTCGCCGGTCGGTCCGTTGTAGCCGATGCGCGCCAGGCCGACTGACACCATGTAGCCGAAGTAGGGGCGCCCCTCGATCTTGTGCTCCAGCTCGTCGAGGCGCTCGGCGCGGCTGGGGATACGCCGGCCGCTGCGCAACAACATCGCCGTGGTCGCGTCCGAGCGATAGGCGTCGGACCAGACCACGCCGCCGTCGCTGGCGCGGAAGGCGATCGCCTCCATCCAGATGGTGTTCGCCTGGGGATTGAACGTGAAATCGAGATCCACGAAGGTCTTGATCCCCTGCGCCCGTCCGATGCGCTGCAGGTCCTCCTGGCGGACAGCGCCCAGCGACACCAGCCACTGCCCGTTCTCGACGCGCGAGCGCATCGACGAGCACTCGATACAGACGGCGGTCTTGATCGACGTCACCTGCGAGATGCGCGCGAGCAGCCGCGCCTGGAGCGTGCCCGCGAACTCCGGCCGCATGTCGGGTGACAGCCGCACGAGCCGGACCGCGAGCGGCGACATCGCGATCGCGTCCTGCTTGCTCAGCTGATACGCGATCTCGTCGAGCATCTCGTCGACCAGCTCGTAGAAGTTCACGTTGGTGCGCGACTTCCGGATCAGCTCCTCGGTGTTGACCTTGTTCGGCGACGACTGGGGGCCATTGACGTTGCTGCGTTTGGCTGCTGCCGCCGAGGAGTCGGGCGACTCGACGCGTACCGACGGCTGCACCGGCGTCGTGCTGGTGATCAGGTACGGCGGGGTCGCCGGGCGCGCCGCCGCCTTGCGCTCGCGCAGCCTCTGCGCGGCGTAGCGCGGATCTTCGACGTCGCGGCGTTGCTGCACCTCGCTCGGATCCCCGGGGCCGAACGGTGGCTCCGCGGTCACGGTGCCCGGAGGCCCGGTCGGCGCGGGGCGATTCGGCGCCCCGCCGGCCGGCCCTTCGTACCAGGGCGGCGCGACGCCGGGCGGTGGCTGCGATTGGGCGCCGTCGTCGCGCGCGGGCGTCGCGCCGGTGCGCTGCACGGGCTTCGCGCCGGGCCGCTGCGCGGGTGTCGACGGCTCGTCCCACGAATCGTCCATCCCGGGCGCGGGCGCCGGTCGGGCCGGCGCCGGCTCGGCCCACGCCGTGAACGGCATGGTGACGGCGATGCCGGCATACGTGAGTAATGTGATGAGCAGGGTCTTGTCAGAATGCATAGCCAACCTGTACGCGGAATCCGTTGCGCTCGGTCGCCAGCCGATCCGACCAGGCGGTGGTGAGATTCGGGTCCTCGGTGTGATTCATGTCGTTGAGGACCGCCTGCGAATAGAACGCGTAGGTGAAAATGTATTCGAGGCTGGCGTGCAGCCCCGAGTTGTCCGTCCAGGTCACGCCCCCGCCCGCGCCGACCAGGTGGGCCGCGGCGCTGCCGGAGCTGGGGCCGCCGGGCCCGGCGCCGGTGAACGTCGTGGTGTACGACGTCAGAGCGGTATTCGCGTCGCAGAAGAACACGCCCGCCGAAACGAACGGCGTCACGTTACCGCGGCCCCGCATGAGTCCCTTGAATCGCCCGCCCCAGCAGGTGCGCGAGTCCTGGAAGAAGGCGGCGCTGTTGTTGATGAAACCGTCCAGATCGCGCCGGCCCAGCGACAGCTCGGCCTCGAGCCAGGGAAGGATCACGACGCCCGCGGCCAGACCGTAGGTGGTCACACCGCCACCGAGATATCCGTCGAGCCAGATCCGGCGAAAGACCCGGGCCGGGATGTTCTGCTTGTCCATCCAGCTCTGGACGATCTTGTCGCGATCCTTCTCGGATTGACCTTCCTTCTGGGTGCGATCGTTCTCCATCCGCTCGTCGAACAGCTCGAGGCGGCAACGCTGGCGCGCGCGCGTCGCTTCGCGGCTCTGGTCTTCAGGAAAATAACCGGCGGCCTCCACGCATCCACCGCTGCCGGGGTCGTGATCGATCGTGAGCTCCGCGCGCGCGGGCGACGCCGCCACCAGTAGAACGGCGCTGGCCGCGAGCCCGAGTGCGGCGAGCGCGTGGCCGCGGCCGTGAATTCGGCGGGATACGCGCATCATCGCGGCGCCTCCGCCTGTGCGACGCGCGGCGCGCTCAGGCTCTGGCCGAGCGGCGCGCTCCAGCGCTTGAGGTGCGCGGCGCTCGGGTCATTGCCGGTCGCCGGCACCCAAAGCAGCAGGCCCGGCCCACGCGGCTGCAGCTCGATGCGCGGCGCGAGCACGTTGTACTTGCGTTCGACCGCGATGTCGCCCAGCAGGATCGGCCGGCGCGGCGTGCCCACGCGCTCGGCGTAGCCGCGCGCTCCCACGCGCAGGTGGGCGCTGGCGGCGCGGTAGATTGTGGTCAGCTCGGCATCGACCGGCCCCCGTCCGTGCGCCGTCAGGTGCTGCTGCAGCCGATCGACCAGGATCTTGATGCTGGCCTGATCGTCGGCCTCGACCAGCGACGGCAAGGCGTCGCGCGCGACGATCAGCATCGCGCGCTGCCAGCTGAGCGAGCGCTCGCGGTGACGGCTGCGATACAGCCGCTGCGCGTCGGGCGATTCGATGAAGCCGGGCATGGGCGCTTGCTTGTCCCTGATTGCAGCCGAGCCCTTGGTAGTGCCCTTGATCGGCTTTTCCTTGCTCAACATTCGCCCGTCGGTCGCCGGCGGTGAGGGGAGGATGGGCGCGCGCGTCTTGTCGTTGGCCAGCGCCTCGGCGTCGTCGGCGTCGCCCTCACTGGACAGCATCGCGAACGTTCGGGCGAACTGCGCGCGATCGCTGGCGCGCGCTGCCGCGACCGACGCGCGCGCCAGGTGATGCAACCGCCGGTTCTCGTCGGGATCGTTCTGCATGAGCCACAGGAACGCCTCGACCGCGGATCCGTGCGCGCCGCCGGCCTCGGCCATCAAGGCGAACCGCTCGACGCGCGCCACCCGCTCGGACGGATCGCCCAGCGCTTCGAGCACCTCGATGCTCTCGGCTGAGACCGGCGACCCGACGAGCAGGCGCATCGCGAAGTCGTCGATCGCCGCCAGCGCGGTGTGCCCGTCGATGGCCGCGCGGTGATGCCGGCCCAGGGCGGCGCGAGCCTCGGCCAGCGCTTCGGCGCGACGCCCGGCCTTCACGTGCGCCTCGACCTGCCGGAACGCCAGGTAGCGGCCGAGGGCATCGTCGCCGTGGGGCGGCGGACCGATCGCGGCGACGGCTTCGTCGGGGCGACCCGCGGCGCGCAGGTGCTCCGCGAGCCGGAAGGCGAGCACCCGCCGCACGTCGTGCGGCAGGTCGGCGGCCAGCGCCGCTTGCAAGACCGGGATCGCGGCGCCCCGGTGCTGGGGGTCGGCGCTGGCGTCGGCGTCGGCCGCCACCGCGCGAGCCAAAATCAGCTGCGCGAGATCCTCGGGCGAGAACGCGCCGGAGGTCGCCATGGTCCCCGCGGTGAGCCGCCCGAGCGGGGCCAGCGCCGCGCGCGCATCGCCGGCGGCGATCGACAGCGTCGCCTGTTCGAACAGCAGCGCCGGCAGCGCTGGGTGGCCGTCGGGGAGCGCGCCGGTGAGCTCGCCCACCAGCAGCAGCTGGGCCGCGGTGGTACCGCCGCGCGCGACCTCGGCGTCCGCAGGCGTGTCGGGACCGCGACAAAAGTCCGAGACCTTGCGCGCGGCCGGCGCCTCGTCGGGCCATCGCTCGGTCTCGATTGGCCAGACCTCGGCTCCGGTGGGCGGCGGCCTGACGGCGATGGCCTGGCCGATCGGCTGCGCGACGGGCGGCGGTGATGGCTTGCCCTTCTCCTTCTCGTCGGGCGCGGGTGGCGGCCCCAGCTCCGAGACGTCGGCCGGCACCGGCAAGCGCAGGCGCTCGAGCTGCACCATCCGGCGCAGCTGATCCCAGGGATCGGCCAGCGTGCGGCTCGCGCGTGGCGAGCTGCGCATCGGTTCGCAGCGAAGCAACGCCACCAGCTCGGACCAGTAATCGAGCTCGGGGTCGTTTCTCCGGACCTCGCGGTCCGCGACCTCGAGCAGTGCCCGCTGCGCGTCGCCCAGGTGTCCCGCCCAGATCGCTGCCGCTCCATCCGCCAGCCACTCCGCGCGTGGGCGCGGCGGCGCGATCGGCGCCGGGGACGCCGCGCCCGCCTTCGCCCGACTCGCGCTCAGGGCGCCACAGCCGGCGAGCAACAAGGCGAAGCACCCGCTCGCGATCGAACGCGTGGCGGGCGTCAAAAGAATCCTCCCGTCACCAGCGAGGGAAGGAAACCGAGCACGGCGACGTTGCCGGTCACGCGCTGCTCGAGCTCGACGGTCATGCCGCCGTCGAGGCGGAAGAACCAGCGCGGGGTCGCGTGAACCAGCAAGCCCAGTCCCACCAGGCCCGACGGGCCGAAGCTACCGTCGTGCACGTGCATCCCGGCTTGCAGGAGCGCTTGCGGCTGGAAATGGATCGCGTGGTTGTTGAGGCCGCTGATGATCATCTTGCCGTAGCCCATCGAGTAGCGGCCACCGGCGAGCACCAACCAGGTCGGTGCGCGGCTGTCGGGGATGACGCCGCTCATCTGCTCCACCTCGACGCCGGCTTGATTGAGCTGGCTGAAGTAGTGCGAGATCTGGACCTCGAGCCCGAACGACTCCCAGGGGAAGTACGTGGCGCCCACGCGCACGCCCGGGCTGAGGTAGAAGTCGCGCCGTTCCAGGTAGTCGACGCCGCCGAACAGCTGCAGCGTGCCCGCGTTGTGAGCGAAGCGGTTCTGCACGCGCACCTCGGCCGTGGGGCGAGGCGCCGGCTCGCGCAGGCCACTTGGCTCGAACCCCGGAGGCGTCGCCGGCGTGGCGCCGAGCGGCGGCGCGGGCAAGCCCGGCTGCATCGCCCACCGTCTGGCCGGCGAGCGCCGTCGTTGCGTGGAGTGAGGCCGCCAAGGTCGCCATCCAACCACGACCAATGCCGTCAGCTTGCCCATCACCCCGCACCTCCAAGGCAGTACGGGCTGTCGAGCCAGCCCGACGAGACCTCGTTGCCCGATTCCGCCGTGAACACGTGGTCGCAGTACCGCCTGCAGATCTCGTAGTGAATCTTGGCTTTGTGGGGCGTGAAGCCGCGGTCCGGTACCGCCCACACCTGCGGCACCTCGAGCAGGAACGAAGGCGGATCGCCGGCTTTCACCGGGTACTGGGACGCGGTCGGCAGCACGGTCACCTTCCCGTCGGCGTCATGCCCCACCATCTGCAACCCGCCATCGTTGGGCGGTGTGATCGAAATTGTGCACAGCCGGATCAATCCCCCGTCGTATTTCTGGGCGTCGTCGTTCGAGAGGAGCTGCACCGGCTTGCGTCGGGTCCTGGATCTCGGAGATGAGGGGCAGGTTGCATCTGCGCGAAGTCGGTCAGCTGGTCAATGAAGCTGGGATCGTCTGCCGCGCTCCAGGTCATGGGCGGCATGTCCCAGCCGGCGTACGACGAGGTCATCTCCGGCGGACCCCACGGCCACAGCATCGCCTGAAAATCGCCCGGCAGGGGATTGGCGTCACGATGGTTTGAGCGAAGTCCGAAAACGACTGGGTCAGCGAGGTCGGCAGCGCCGCCCGCAGGTTGTTGAAGTAGATCATGTAGTAGCGCTGGTGCTGCTCGGGCCAGGAGGCGGCCGCCTGCTTGAGGTCATTGCCGACGACACAGCATCGAGCGCACGATACGGCGACTGCCGACAGGGAGTTCCCGGCATGCCGGTCTGGGGATCGATGCCCGCCGACAGGTCGATGAGCGGCAAGGCGCGCAGCTCCGAGACGTTGCTGCCGAACACGTTCGAGATGTCCGTCTGGATCTCCTGCATCGCCTCCGGGCACCGGCCGTCGGCCGGGATGCTGAGGTCGAGCACGATCTGATAGGTGAACGGCGTCCTCTCCGTCGGGACGGTATAGGGCGGCATGTCGGCGTCGAAGACCTCGGGTACGGTATCGATGGCGATCTGGTCGTCGGTGCCGATGGCGCCATTGGCTCGGCTCCGCGCGGACCCCCGCGCAGTAGAGCCCGGTCTCCGACAGCGGCGCCGGCGGCGGCCAGGCCTCGGTGAGACCGCCGACCGGATCGAACTGCGCGTCCGCCGGGTAGAAGCCCGGGACGCAAAGCCCGCGGCGGCTCCAGACCGCTCGCTGCAGCGGGCGCGGAAAGACGTAGATGGAGTCGCCGCCGATGACGTCCCGGATCGAGACCGCCACCGATCTGGTTGTCGCGCGTGAAGTGCGAACTGATGGCGAGCGTCTGCGGGATAGATCTCCTCGGTCCCGATGTCGCCGGGCGAGATGCCGTAGGTCGGGTTGTGCGAGCGTACCGGCGGGCTGTCGACGGGCGGCTGGTAGTGCCCGGGCAGCACCATCTGAGCGCAGATGCCGCCACCCGGCCGCAAGGCGCGATGCCTCCGGGGTAGAGCGACGCCGCGAAGTCGACGGTCTGCCACCCGCCGTTTGGGTCGGCCAGCTCGTAGGTGACCGCCGGGTCGTTCTGGCCGGCGCTCATGCGCCAGCGAACCGCGGTGATGTCCTCCTGCTGGCTGTAGACGAGCTCGGTCTGGCGTGGCGCGAAGGGGGCAGGGACGAAGTTCACGTTGCCGCACGCGCTGGCCGCGCAAGAGAAGCCCGAGCGCGAATCTCAGAATCCTGAGACCACCGCGGCGTAAATTCCCTGCGCCAACCTCGTTGCCACGGGCGGCGACGCCCGGCGGGGCGGACGGGGAGGCGGGCGGAGCTATGGGTGCGTCCAGGCATGGGGGCTGTCATGAGCGCGGTCGCGAAGCCGCACAGATCACGGCCCGCGCACCGCCGGTTGTGCTCACGTCGACGACAGAGCAAAAACCGTGCACAGCAACCATCCTGGCCCGTCCCATGCAATCCATTCAACCGTCGACCCCACCGACACGAAACACGTGATAATCAACGAACGGAAGTGGTTTTGTTGTCAAGGGACAACGCTAAGGAATGGGGGAGGTTCATCGCATGGCGTCTGACTTTCACCGGCGGGCTATCACGCCTGCTGGCCCTGCTAGGGACGATGACGGTGTCCGGGCTCGTCGTCGGATCCGCCGCGATCGTGGCACAAATGTCAGGGTGCTGCGGGGGTGCGCCGACCCACGGGTGCAAGTTCATCGAGACCCCGAAGGACGCTCACACGGACATGGTCGTCGGACGCGCCGATCCCGTGCGGGTTCGAGATCTGCCAGCCCGGCGTGACGACCTGCTGCCTCGAGGCCAACAGCGAGCCGCCCATCCGCTGCATCCCGGTCGGCTCGCTCTGCAAGGGGCCGTCGGGAAACTGCGCGGGCAACGCCGATTGTCCCGCCGGCTCGAACCAGGTCTGCTGCGGCTCGCTCGAGACCATGATGGTCTCTTGCGTGGCGGACTGTCCGGGCGACCTGACCAGCACGGCGCGCATCTGCCGGAGCGACGCGGAGTGCCCGCCCAACATCCCCAAGTGCACCATGTTCACGCTGAACGGTCTGGCGATCTACGCGTGCAGCACCCCCTGAGCGGGAAGAATTAAGCGCCAGGACGCAAGGACGCCAGGGGGCCGGACGCTGGCAGTGTCCGGATCCGACCTATTCAATAGTCCGGATCCTGGCGTCCTGGCGCTTTTCGGTCTCGGCTAGGCGCGCGGGACGGCTTCGCGCCAGCGCGCCAGCATCGCGTCGCGCTCGCCGGCCTTCATGGTCGGGTTGAAGATCTGCATGCGCGCCGTCTCGGCGTTGCGATCGCCGGCGCTGATGCCGACGCCGCGTGCCGCGAGCTTGGCCGCGCCGAGCGCCGTCGACTCCACCATCTCGGGGCGGAAGATCTGCGTGCCCAGCAGATCGGCCTGGATCTGCATCAGCAAGTTGTTGGCCGACGCGCCGCCGTCGACGCGCAACGCATTGATGGTGCGCCCGGCGTCGATCTGCATCGCGGTGACCAGGTCGACGTTCTGGAGCGCGATCGCCTCGAGCGCGGCGCGCGCGATGTGGCCGCGCGTGGTGCCGCGCGTGATGCCCGAGATGAGGCCGCGCGCCTGCGGGCGCCAGTGCGGCGCGCCCAGCCCGGCCAGCGCCGGCACGATGGTCACGCCGCCCGAGTCGGGGACGGAACGGGCCAGCTCCTCGACCTCGGCGGCTTTCTGGATGATGCCCAGCCCGTCGCGCAGCCACTGAACCAGCGCGCCGGCGATGAACGCGCTCCCCTCGAGCGCGTAGGCCGTGTCCCCGGGCGCGGCATCCGCCGCCCGATCGCGCCAGGGTCCATCCCACGGTGCCGAGCAGCCCGTTGCGCGAGAGGACCGGGCTCGGGCCGACGTTCATCAGGATGAACGCGCCGGTTCCGTAGGTGCACTTGGCGTCGCCGGCGTCGACGCAGTCCTGCCCGAAGAGCGCCGCCTGCTGGTCGCCGGCGACACCGGCGATGGGCAGGCCGTCGGGCAGGCCCGGGCACGCCGCGGGTCACCGCGAGCAGCCCCGACGAGCCGCGCACCTCGGGCAGCACCGCGCGCGGCACGCCGAACAGCTGGCAGAGCTCGTCGTCGAAGGCGCGCGTCTCGAGATCGAGCAGCAGCGTGCGCGAGGCGTTCGAGACGTCGGTCACGTGCACGCGCCCGCCCGAGAGCCGCCAGATGAGGAAGCTGTCGACGGTGCCGAACGCGATCGATCCCGCCTCGGCGCGGCGGCGCAGGTCGGCGACGTTGTCGAGCAGCCAGCGGATCTTGGTCGCCGAGAAGTACGGGTCGAGCACCAGGCCGGTGCGCGCGCGCACCATCGCTTCGTGGCCGGCGCGCTTGAGCGCGGCGCAGGCGTCGGCGGTGCGGCGATCCTGCCAGACGATGGCGTTGGCCGCCGGGCGGCCGGTCTCGCGGTCCCAGAGGATCGTGGTCTCGCGCTGGTTGGTGATGCCGATGGCGCGCACCTTGGCGGCGTCGACGCGCGCCAGCGCTTCGCCGAGCGCGCCGGTCACGGTGGCCCAGATCGCCTCGGGATCGTGCTCGACCTCGCCGGGGCGCGGGTAGATCTGCGGCAGCTCGCGATAGGCGCGCGAGCGCACGGTCATGTGCTCGTCGACGACCAGCACGGTGGTGCCGGTCGTTCCCTGATCGATGGCGATGACGAGGTCGTTCACGGCCGCGGCAGTTTACCAGCTTCCGCGACAGCCGCGCTCGCGGGAGCGGCGGGGCTCGCTGCCTGGCGCGCGAAGAAGCCGGCCACCGCGTTGGACACCGTCGAACGCTCCACGTCCAGGGTCACGATGTGGAACGAGCGATCGAGCCACAGTCGCTCGATGACGTCGGAGCCGAGGCTGCCGGTCAGCTCGAGCGAATCGTCCATCGGCACGGTGTGGTCGTGCCGCCCGTGGATCACCAGCGTCGGAATCCGCACGTTGGGCAGGTCGGGGCGCACCTCGTTCATGAGGTCGAAGAGGCTGGTGACCGCGGAGATCGGGAAGGCGCGCAGCGATGGGTTCGCATCCCGCATCTCGGGATCGGAGATGTCCGAGCCTTTGAGCTTGGGGATGCACGCGAACGGATACGATCGAAAGTCGACCGGCAGCATCGAGAGCGCGCGCACGCCGCGCGTCTGCGCCGTGCGCATGCGCAGCGGCGCCGCGATGATCGTCTGCGCGGCGATGCGGTCGGGGAAAAGGCGCGCGAGCCGCAGCGCGAGCAGCCCGCCCATCGAGAAACCGACGACGCAGATCGGGCGGCTGCCGATCCGCTTTCGCAGATCGTCCATCCCGCGCTCCGCCGACGCCAGCCAGTCGGACCACTGCGTCGCCGCCAGATCGCGCAGCGTCGCGCCGTGACCCGCGAGCAGCGGAACCTCGACCGAGTAGCCGGCGGCGCCCAGCGCCTCGGCCAGCGGCCGGACCTCGAACGGCGTCCCCGTCAGGCCGTGCAGGCAAAGCACGCCGCGCGTGTCACCCGCGATGGAGATCGGCTGACTTGTTGCCCGTACCGGTTTGGAAAGGAAACATGAGACGCTGGCGCGAGGTGAAAAAAAAGCGGGGCCAATCAAGCTCGGCCCCGCTCCTTTTGAGCGTCCGATCAGACGCTCTTATTGTGGTTCAAATCGCGCTCAGGGGCACCCGGTACGCGGCACGCCCGGGAGGCACTGCGAGCAGGACACCGAGGTGCTGAGGCCGTTCGGCAGCTGCGCGCCGCCGCGGTTGACGTTGAGGACCAGGAAGTGGCCGGGGCACTTCTGGGCGTCGGGATCGAACGACCAGCAGGGCGGGTTGTTGCCGTTGCTGGCGCACGACTGCAGCACGTTCGGGATGTCTTGCCGCTCTGGACGTACTGGTCGACGACCTGGCACTCCGGCTGAATCCCCGGCGTGTTGAGGTCGGTATCGACCAGGTTGTTGCCGATGCACTGCGGGCCGAGCAGCTTGCTGAGCTCGGTGGCGATCTGCATGAGCGACGGCGCGAACGAGGGCGCGCAGATGGTCTCGAGCAAGCCGTGGTTACCGAACGCCTGCACCCACTGCTGGATGCGGACCGACGGGTCGGCGTACTCGCCCGTGCCCTGCGTGCACGAGTGAACGACGTTCGGGTGCTGCTCGGTGTCGTTGCCCTGCATGATCATCTCGACGCTGTACGGCGTGGCCGGGCCGGTGATGGCCGCGACGAAGATCTGGTTCGGATCGGCCTTGAGGCTCTTCAGGAACGAGATCTCGTCGGTCGAGCTTGGTCAGCTTGCCCGATCGCGGTGTCGTTCGAGACGCAACCCTGGAGGTTGTTGGCCGGCCCGCGCGCGGGCGGCACCAGGTTGCCGCTCGCGTCCTGGCAGAGGTGGCCGAACTCGTTGCAGCGCCACGACCACAGCGGGCCGAGCGTCGACGCCATCGACATCTGCGTCGGGTCGACCAGGTCCGAATCGTCGGGCACCGAGCAGTCGTCTTCGTTGGTGATCAAGATGACCGCGAGGAACGCCTCGGTGCGAAGGAACCCTTCGTTGCCCGCGGGAACGTTGAACGGGTCGAGCGCCCAGCGCACCGACTTCAACTGACCCTCGAAGCCACACCCCTGGTCGCCGAGGGCGGCGATGCAGGTGAAGGCGTCGGTGATGTCGCCGTTGTAGTTGGTGACCGCCTGGTTCATCGAGGCGCTGAGGTAGTGCTGATTCGGATCCTTGAACGGCGAAGCCGTGCAGGTTCCGCGCGGGTGCCGCCTGGAACCCGCCGCGATCGCCGGCGTACGCAGCAGTGGTAGGCGGGCAGATCGAACTTGCCCGGGCCGGTGTCCGACGAGACGACCGCGACGTGGATGTCGGGCAGTGCCATACCCGAGCCGTCGCCGGCCGGCAGCATCTTGAGCACGTTCATGAACACCGGAAACTGCGCGAGCAGCTTGGCCTGCAGCGGCAGCATCGACGACGAGTTGTCGACCATGAAGAGGATGTCGATCTCGCGGTTCAACGTCGCCTGGAAGGTGTTGTTGACGACGCTGACCGGGTTCGGGGTGGGCGCCTCGAAGCTCCGCGAGTTGCAGGCCCAGATCAGCGGGAGCGCCGAAGCGACCGCAACCCAGCGAGTCACAGCCCAAACTTGGCGCCAACGGTGCGGAACGAGACCCTTCATTTGATCCTCCTCAGACGAAAGCACTAGGGACGGGGGCGGGAGCGCAAGAAGAACACGACGACGGCGATCACGACGAAAAATCGACCGGGGGAGCGGCCTGAAAAACCGGGCGATTATAGGGAGTTCTCTTTTGCACCGCAATCATGCAATCGGCGATTGATAGGCCTATCCCGGACTGTGGAAACAGCAATGCGCGGGCCGCTGCCTCGGGACGTAAGACTGCGAGATCTAATGGGTTCCGTGGAGACGCCGACAACTTTGTTGGCGATTGCTTCAACGTGGTTGTCTGCGCCCGATGGCTGCCCGTGCGCCTCGCCACGGCGCAGCCGGTCATCGGTCACGCATGCGGGCGATGCCGCACAGCATCTCGCCCGCGAAGTAGCGGGTGCCGTCGGGGTCGTCGAGTCGCTTCGGGCGCAGGAAGCTGTTCGCGATCTCGCCGCTCGCGTCGCGGCGGGTCATCGGCTGGCGGGGATCGACGTAGCCTCGGTAGAACCGACCGTCGCGCGACTCCAGAAAGGTGATGCGCCCCGCGGTATCGACCGACTCGACCAGGCCGACGCGATCGGAGCAATAGAGATCGTCGTCGGTGCGGCCGCGCGTATCGAAGAAGACCACGTCGCCGGGGCGCGCGTCGCGCGGGTCGACCACCTCGTGGGTCGTCCGCATGTAGCCCCAGAGCGCTCCCGGCGTGCCGTCGGTGCCGAATCGGTAGCCGGCAGCATGGATGCGCTCGACGATCATGGCCGAGGTCTCGTCGCCGGGCGGCGGGCGGCGCGCCAGTGCATGACCGACGTGTCGCGCGGACCGGAAGATCGCCGACGGGATGAGCCTGGTTCGCGTGGTCGGCGCGCAGCCGCCGGGCAGCAGCGCCAGGAGCATTGCTCCCAGCACCAGGCTCAACCGGTGGCGTAGCCGGTCCATGTGCCGATGCTAGAGCATGTAGGTTGGAAGTCTACATTTTGGCCCTCGGCGCGCGCGCGATGCGAGGGCGCTATGATGACGGTGATGAGAGACGTGTTGATCGTCGGAAGCGCTCGTACGCCCATCGGCGCATTCCAGGGGGAGCTGGGATCGATACCCGCGCCACAGCTGGGAGCGACGGCCATACGGGCTGCCCTGGAGCGGGCGCGCGTGTCCGCGGATGCGGTCGGTGAGGTCTACATGGGATGTGTGCTGCCCGCCGGCCAGGGCCAGGCGCCAGCCCGGCAGGCCGCGATTGCGGCTGGGCTTCCGCAGTCGGTGGGCGCGGTCACCCTGAACAAGGTCTGCGGTTCCGGGCTCAAGGCGGTCGTCTTCGGCGCCAACGCGCTCGCCGCCGGTGAGCACGACATCGTCGTGGCGGGCGGGATGGAGTCGATGACCAACGCCCCCTACCTGATCCCCAAGGCGCGGGAAGGCCTGCGCCTGGGACACGCGCAGCTCATCGATTCGATGATCCACGATGGCCTGTGGGATGCTTACGGAAACGTCCACATGGGCGAGTGTGGCGAGCTCTGTGCGCGCGAGAACAAGATCACCCGCGAGGAGCAGGATGCGTTCGCGGCCGAATCGTACCGGCGCGCGCGCGCCGCGGAGGCGGCCGGGAAGTTCCGGGCCGAGATCGTGCCGGTCGAGGTGCCGCAGCGAAAGGGCCCCCCGCGCACGATAACCAGCGACGAGGGGCCGCGTCGCGGCGACCCCGAGAAGCTCGCCAGCCTGCGGCCGGCGTTCCGCAAGGACGGCACGATCACCGCCGGCAACGCATCGTCGATCAACGACGGCGCCGCCGCGGTCGTGCTGGCGGCCGCCGACGTCGCCAAGGCGCGCGGGCTGACGCCGATCGCGCGCATCGTCGGCTCGGCCGGGCACGCTCAGGCGCCCGAGTGGTTCACCACCGCGCCCGCGGGTGCGATCGGCCGCCTGCTCGACAAAATTGGCTGGCGCGTCGCGGATGTGGATCTCTGGGAGATCAATGAAGCCTTCGCGGTCGTGTCGCTGGTGAACAATCGAATGCTTGGGCTCGACCCGGCGCGGGTCAACGTCTGGGGCGGCGCGGTCGCGCTCGGCCACCCGATCGGCGCCAGCGGCGCGCGGTTGCTGGTGACGCTGCTCTCGGCGCTGCGTGACGCCGGCAAGCGGCGCGGCGTCGTCTCGCTGTGCATCGGCGGCGGCGAGGGGATCGCGGTCGCCGTGGAGCTGGCCGCGTGAGCGTCACGCCCACGCAGTCGCAGTCGGCCCCTCCATCAATCGACCGGCTGGGCGTGATCGGGGCCGGGCAGATGGGGCGCGGCATCGCGCAGCTGGCCGCGGTCCACGGCATGTCGGTCACGCTGGTCGATTCGGGGCGCGACGTCGCCGACCGCGGCCGCTCGGCGATCGCGGCGCAGCTCGGGCAGCTGGTCGAGAAGAAGAAGCTCACCGCCGAGGAGCGCGACGCCGCGCTGGCGCGCATCGTGCCCGCCGACATCTACGGCGGCGATCTCGAGGCCGTCGATTTCGTCGTCGAGGCGGCCACCGAGAGCCCCGACGTCAAGCGCGAGATCTTCACGCTGCTGGATCAGTCCTGCCGCCCGGGAGTGATTCTGGCCACCAACACGTCGTCGATCAGCATCACCGCGATCGGCGCCGCAGTGACCCGACCGGATCGCGTGATCGGCATGCACTTCATGAACCCGCCGCCGATCATGAAGCTGGTCGAGATCATCCGCGGGCTGCCGACGTCGGACGCGACCTACGAGGCGACGCGCGCGCTGGCCGAGCGCCTGGGCAAGACCACGGTCGTCTCGCGCGACATCCCCGGCTTCATCGTCAACCGCATCCTGATGCCGATGCTCAACGAGGCCTGCTTCGCGCTGTACGAGGGGATCGCGTGCGAGAAGGACATCGACGTCGCCATCAACCTGGGGCTCAACCATCCGATGGGTCCGTGCGCGCTGATGGACCTCATCGGGCTCGATACCACGCTGGCGATCCTCGAGGTACTGCATCGCGAGCTCGGCGATCCCAAGTACCGGCCATGTCCACTGCTGCGCCAGTACGTCGCTGCCGGATGGCTCGGCCGCAAGACCGGTCGCGGCTTCTACCACTACCCGCCGGCCTCGCCGGCGACGGCGGCGCCCGCCGCCCAGGAGAAGCGATGATCGCAGACCGAGGGCAACTTGACGTCGGATAGCGGCGTCTTCGTCGACGCGGGCGGCCCGATCGCGACCGTCACCATCGACCGGCCCAAGGTGCTGAACGCGCTCGACGAGGTCACGCTGCGCGAGCTGGGCGCGGCGTTCGCCGGGCTCACCGGCGCGGCGGGCCTGCGCTGCGTGATCGTGACCGGCGCCGGCCCCAAGGCGTTCGTCGCCGGCGCCGACATCAGCTCGATGACCGGCCTCGGCCCGCGCGAGGCGCGCGCCTTCGCCGAGCTCGGCCACGAGCTGGGCGACGCCATCGAGGCGATACCGGTGCCGGTGATCGCCGCGGTCGGCGGTTTCGCGCTGGGCGCGCGGCTGCGAGCTGGCGCTGGCGTGCGACTTCATCTACGCGTCGTCGGCGGCCAAGTTCGGGCAGCCCGAGGTGAACCTGGGCGTGATCCCCGGCTTCGGCGGCACGCAACGGCTGGCGCGGCGGGTGGGCCTGGGTCGTCGCGCGCGAGCTGGTCTACACCGGCGCGATCATCTCGGCAGCCGAGGCGCTGCGCATCGGTCTCGTGAACGCGGTGGTCGAGCCGGCCGATCTGATGCCGCGCGTGCGCGCGGTCGCCGAGACGATCGCCGCCAAGGCTCCGCTCGCCGTCGCCGACGCCAAGCGGGCGTTGCGTCTGGGCGCCGACATGCCGCTCGCCGAGGCGCACGAGCTGGAGCGCCAGCTCTTCGCCGGCCTGTTCGCGACCGCCGATCAGAAAGAGGGCATGAAGGCCTTCATCGAGAAGCGCCCGCCCAAGTTCGAAGGTCGCTAGCCGTTCGCCCAAGAAGGGCTTTTCGACCGAGGATGGGCCGCGAACGATTGGGCCGAGCGCGCGAGGGTCGCGCGGAGGCGCGAAGGCCGGTAACATAGATCGGCCATGGACCTGGATCTGACCCCCGAGCAGAAGCTGATTCGCGATACCGCCCGCGGCCTGGCGACCAACGAGATCTCCAAGGTCGCGGCGCAGATCGATCGCGAGCACCGATTTCCGCGCGAGATCGTCGCCAAGCTCGGCGAGCTCGGGCATGCTCGGCGTCGCGGTGCCCGAGCGCTGGGGCGGCGCCGGCATGGACAACGTCAGCTACGCGCTCGCGGTCGAGGAGATCTCGCGCGGCTGCGCGTCGACCGGCGTGATCATGTCGGTGCAGAACTCGCTGGTCTGCGATCCGATCCTGCACTTCGGCACCGACGAGCAGCGCCAGCGCTGGCTGCCGGGGCTGGCGTCGGGCAAGACGCTCGGCTGCTTCGCGCTGTCCGAGCCCGACGCCGGCTCGGACGCGGCGGCACAGAAGACGACCGCGACGGCCTCGGGCGGCGGCTGGGTCCTGAACGGCACCAAGAACTTCATCACCAACGGCCCGGTCTCGGACGTCATCGTCGTCTTCGCGATGACCGATCCGGCGAAGGGAACCCGCGGCATCTCGGCGTTCGTCGTCGCGGCCAACGCGCCTGGCGTGAAGTTCGGTCCAGCCGACGACAAGATGGGCATCCGCGGCGCGCCGTCGTCGCAGATCTTCTTCACCGACTGCGCGCTGCCCGCCGATGCGCTGCTGGGCGCGCCCGGCGACGGGTTCAAGATCGCGATGCGCACGCTCGACGGCGGGCGCATCGGCATCGGCGCGCAGGCGGTCGGCATCGCGCGCGCGGCGTTCGAGGACGCGACCCACTACGCGCTCGAGCGCAAGACGTTCGGCCAGCCGATCGCGGAGCACCAGGCGATCCAGTTCAAGCTCGCCGACATGTGCACCGAGATCGACGCCGCTCGATTGCTGGTGTGGCGGGCCGCCGTGAAAAAGGACGCCGGCCAGCGCCACACGACCGAATCGTCGATGGCCAAGCTATTCGCGTCGGAGGTCGCGAACCGCGCCGCCAAGGAGGCGGTTCAGGTCTTCGGCGGGTATGGATATCTGACCGACTTTCCGGTCGAACGGCACTTTCGTGACGCAAAGATTACGGAAATCTACGAAGGAACCAGCGAGATTCAGCGTCTGGTCATCGCTTCGGCCTTGCTGAAGGACTAGTCGCGGCGATAAGTTGCGGCTCGGACCGGGCCCCCAGGCCACGGGTCCAAAGAGGAGGATCTATGCGCCGCAAGACGCTTGGCACCACGGTGCTCGCCCTGGTTTTGCCCCTGACTTTGTCGATTCTTAACTTTTCTTGCGCCGAAACCTCGAACGATCAGCACGTACGGATCGTGAAGAACGAAGAGCCGGAACCGGTCAAGGGCGGCATCCCGCCCGACAAGCAGGCCGAGATCCAGCTGGTGCTGCAGCAGCGCGATACCTCCACTCTCAAGTGCTACCAGGACGTCTTGAACGACAAGCACGATCGCGCCTTCAAGGGCTCGGTCTTCATCATGTTGACGATCGAGCCCTCGGGGAAACCGACCGATGTCACGGTGGTGGGCGGGACCCTGAACAACTCGGAAGTCAGCCAGTGCTTGGTCGAGAAGATCAAGGAATTCGAGTTCCCTGCGATCCCGAACAAGGGATCGATGCAGTACGAGTACCGCTTCCAGCCGGCGTACTGACCCGCGTATCAGTGGTTATAGGTTCGGTAGGCGCATTGAAAGGGGACTTCGGTTCCCTCGAAGGACCTTTGTCTATCTGAGGGAAGAATGAAGGGAAGCACAGCGACGACGCTTGTCATGGTGGCCGCGGTGGGTTTGTCGTGGGGGTGCGGGCACGAGGCGGGAACGAAGAGAGCGCAAAAGAAGCAGACGACGCGGATGGCAAAGGCTCCAAAGCCCCAGCCGGACGCGCCGCGGCCCGAGATGGCCATGCAGAACGAGCTCGGCGTCGTCCAGGACGTCGACGTCGAAGAGGTCATCGAGGGGCACTTCGACGAGATTCGCAACTGCTATCAGCGCGCCGGCAAGGCGCAGAAGTACGCGGGCGGCAAGGTCACCCTCCGCTTCCTCATCAGCGGTAGCGGCCAGGCCGAGGACGTGTTGGTCATTGCGTCGGACCTGGGCAACTACAGCGTCGAGCGCTGTCTGGTCGACGTGGGCCGCCACCTGACCTTCAAGGCGCCCGAGGGCAACAAGGCCGACGACGTTCGACTATCCCGTCGAGTTCCGGTCGACGCACGAGATGGCGGTGCTCGACGTCGACGGTCCCAAGGTAGAGCACGACATCTCCGGCTTGCTGCCGCGACTGGCCGCGTGCGGGCGCCTGGCCGCCGACGACGTCACCGCGATCATGTACATCGAGCCGAGCGGCTTCCCCGGATCGGTGGGTCTCGCGGCGGCGACCAACTTCGACGAGAGCGTCGCCGGCTGCATCATTCACATGATCCAGCACTCGCGCATGTCGACGGGGCTGCCGAATCACGTCGTACGCTGCAATTTCAACATTCCGGCCGCGGTCGCTAGCGCTGAGCCCGCGCCGCGGCACGGAGCTTCGAGTGTCGCCGCCCATAGGCGGCATAGATGACCAGCCCGATCGCCATCCAGATCACCAGCCGCAGCTGAGTGTCGACCCCCGACGACAGGATGATGTAGAGCGCGGAGGCAGCGCCGCACAGCGGGACGAGGAACGGCCCGCCGGGGAAGCGAAAGGCGCGCGGGATGTCGGGGCGCTTCACGCGCAGGATCATCACGCCCAGGCTGACCAGCACGAACGCGAACAGCGTTCCGATCGACACCAGGTGTCCGAGCACGCCGATGGGCAGCAGACCGCCCGCGATCGCGCACGCCACGCCGGTGATGATCGTCGTGATGTACGGCGTGCCGAAGCGCGGGTGAACCTTGGTCGCGAACTGCGGGAACAGACCGTCCATCGCCATCGAGAAGAAGACGCGCGGCTGGCCCATCAGCATCACGATCATCACCGACGACAGGCCGGCGACGGCGCCGATCTCGACCGCCGCCTCGAGCCAGGTCACGCCGGTCATCTTCGCGCCGCAGGCCCACGGGGTGGGGCACCGACAGCTGCGCGAAGGGCACGATGCCGGTCAGGACCAGCGACGCCGCGATGTAGAGCACCGTGCAGATCGCGAGCGATCCGAGGATCCCCGTCGGTAGATCCTTCTGCGGGTTTTTCGTCTCTTGCGCGGCGGTCGAGACCGCGTCGAAGCCGATGTACGCGAAGAACACCGCCGAGGCGCCGCGCATGATGCCCGAGAATCCGAAGCGGCCCGGGCCCTCGTTCGGCGGGATGAAGGGGTGCCAGTTCTCGCGATGGATGAAGCGCGCGCCGATCGTGATGAACAGCAGCACGACGATGACCTTCACGAACACGATCACCGCGTTGAAGCGCGCCGACTCCTTGATGCCGACGACCAGGATCATGGTCGCGAGCATGGTGATGAAGACGGCGGGCACGTTGAGGATCGCGCCGGTGCGTCACGAACTTGCTCGCTACCTCGTCGTAGGCGAACGGCGCCGTGGTCCAGGCCGCCGGCAGGTCGATGTGGATGAAGTCGCGCACGAACGCGACCACGTAGCCCGACCAGCCGACGCTGACCGTCGCCGCGCCCATCGCGTACTCGAGGATCAGGTCCCAGCCGATGGTCCACGCGACGAGCTCGCCCATCGTCGCGTACGAGTAGGTGTACGCGCTGCCGGCGATCGGGATCATCGACGCCATCTCGGCGTAGCAGAGCCCGGCGAACGCCGACGCGATCCCGGCGACGACGAACGACAGCACCACCGCGGGCCCGGCGTTGGCGGCCGCCGCGTGCCCGGTGATCACGAAGATGCCGGTGCCGATGATCGCGCCGATGCCCAGCAGCACCAGGTCGGTCGCGGTCAGCGTGCGTTTGAGCCCGTGCGAGCCCTCGGCGTCGCTGCGGAGCTGATCGACCGACTTGGTCGCGAACAGAGGATTTCCGCTAGGCATGTTTGGTTTCCTTTTTCGCTCCAAAGGTTGCGGAGCGCAGCATGGCGATCGCAGTGTAGACGACGACGCCGACGACCAGCCATTTGACCCAGACCAGCGGCAGCTGCTTGACGATGAACGCGGCGATGAGCACGGCGGGCAGCCCACCGAGCGTGAGGCCGACGGCGGCGCGCAGGTCGTAGCGGCCGTGGCCGAGGAAGCGCACGCTGCCGAACGGCATCAGGAACGCGCACGAGCCCATCATGATCGGGAACGCGGTCGCCTGGTTCATGCCCAGCAGCGCCACCAGGATCATGCACGGCGCGAAGAGCCCGATCCCCAGCGTCATCAGCGCGCCCAAGATCAGGTTCCCGCCGATGGCGATCGCCAGGCGCCCGCCCTGGAGCCCGAGCGCCGTGCCGCCGCCCGGCACCGAGCCGAGCTGGCGCACGACCATGATCGCCGCGGCGACGACCAGCAGGAGGCCCATGCCGATCTGGATCTTGCGCCGCGGCCAGCCGGCGACGATGCCGGCGCCGAACCAGGCGCCGACCACCGACGCCGCGATCATCGAGATCAGGGTCGTCATCTCGACGTCGACCACCGCGATGAAGATGAACGCCTCGGCGAACGTGGGGACGGCGTGGCCGATGTTCATGGTGCCCGGGATCTCCTCGTCGGAGACGGCGCCGGTGATCTTGTAGAGCGACGTCGTCGTCGCGAAGGAGCCGATGCCGAGCGTGTCGAGGAAGTCGGTCACGGCGCCGATCGCCACCGCCAGCGGGCCGGGCACTGCCTCGCGGAGGCGGGCCTTCGCGCGCCGCGCCGCGATCACCCACGCGACCAGGAAGAGGACCGAGAGCAGCGCGAGCGCCAGAAGCAAGAGAGCCTTGGCGTGTCGGCTGGATTCATCCAAGCGAAGCCCACTGTAGTCGAAGGCGTTGTCGCCGGGGCAACGGTTTGCGGCCGGACAGGACCCTCTCGGCGGAATGGGGCACCCCCGGAAAGGGCATCAGGCCTCGAGCCTCGGCGGCCGGACCGGACCCCTCACCCTAACCCTCCCCCCGCAGACGGGGGGAGGGGATCGGAAGGGTGGATCGTCGGACCTCCCTCTTCCTCTTCTCCGGTCCCCTCGCCCGGTCCGCTCCGGTCCCGTCGCCCGGTCCGCTCCGGTCCCCTCGCCCGGTCCGCTCCGGTCCCCTCGCCCGGTCCGCGGGGAGAGGGTTAGGGAGAGGGGTCCGGTCCGGCCCGAGGCCCGAGGCCCGAAGCCCATTTCCCCCCCTGTTGCCTCCCACGCAACGGGGTCGCTTCAGCACACACAACAAAATTGGCGTCGTGTGCCACACGGACCCACCGTTTTATGGTGCTTTGTAATACAAAATTTGGCCGGCTTTATGCTCCTAAATCCTACGCAGGGGGGCACACGCGATGTTTGGCTCGACAATCACCGGTTGGACGACACTCTGCGCCGCAGGGCTGGCGCTTGCGGGCTGCATGCCCTCGACCGGGACGACCGGCGCGGCGGAATCCGACCTGGCGACGGTCAACGGCCTGTCGATGATCAACGGCCTGTCGATGACCAACGGCCTGTCGATGATCAACGGCCTGTCGATGACCAACGGTCTGGCGGGCGACGGACTGGTCTCGGGCAGCGACGCGATGAACACCGACGCGGCGCGCACGACCGTGGCGTACCTGGTGCGCTGCGCGCTGCCGGCGGGCGCGTCGATCACCAAGCAGGACGCCGACGGCGTCTCGTACACGTTCTACGGGCAGATCGGCGTCGCGCCGGCGTGGCAGTGGGGCTCCTGCGACAGCGAGTGCCAGCTGCAGCTCACGCCGTGCATGCTCGCGCACGTCAACACCTCGGGCGTCCACATCCCGCTGTGGGTCGTCGGCGATAACCCGGTGCTCGGCTGGGGGCTCGACTCTGACTACCCTTACGAGGAAGGTTCGTTCTTCGGAAACATCTTCGTGAGCCCGCCGAAGGCGTTCTACTGCAACGGCAAGGATTTCGACGTGGGCGTCGTGCCGGGCCGCTTGGGCGCCGGGCTCGGCGACGCTCCGTACACCGACCCGTTCTGGGGCACTGGTTACTGCCGTGACAACTGCACGCCCGCCGACATTCCCAACCAGGACGCCGGCTACAAGGCCTGCATGGGCTACAACCACGTGTTCACCGTGTGGCGCAATCCCGACGCGTCGACGATCACCACGACCACGACCTCGACGACCTCGACGACGATGAGCACCTCGCAGTACAACCGCCACCGCTCCTGATCCGGTCGCGTGCCGGCGCGCGACCGGTTGACTCGCTCGCCGCATCGAGGCAGCGTTCAGTGCGTTGAAGGCCGCTCACCTCTTTCGTCGCAAAGCCTTGGACGAGCCCGCGTCCGGCGATGGAGCAGGCGAAGGCGGGGCGCCCGCGCTGCGGCGCACGCTGGGTGCCGTCGATCTGACGCTGCTGGGCGTCGGCGCCATCGTCGGCGCCGGCATCTTCTCCAGCGTCGGTCAGATGGCAGCCGGTGGGCCGGACCACCCCGCGGCCGGGCCGGCGTTGATCCTGTCGTTCGTGATCACCGCGGTCGCCTGCGGCTTCTCCGCGCTCTGCTACGCGGAGATCGCGGCCATGGTGCCGGCGTCGGGCAGCGCGTACACCTACGCGTTCGTCGCCCTCGGCGAGCTGCCGGCCTGGATCATCGGCTGGGACCTGATCATCGAGTACGCCGTCGGCAACATCTACGTCGCACAGAGCTGGGCTGACTACTTTCGTTCATTCCTGCGCGGCAGCCTGGGCGTCGACCTCCCGGCCTGGATGGCGTCGGATTTACAATCCGCCGTTCGCGATCCGGCGATCGCCGCGGTGGCTCCCAAGCTGGCGACGCCGTTTGGCACGTTGTCGATCGCGTTCAACTTGCCGGCAGCGTTGATCGTCGTCCTGTTGACGGTGTTGCTGGTGATCGGCGTGCGCGAGAGCGCGCGCTTCAACGCCGCGATGGTGACGCTGAAGCTCGTGCTCGTGGCCGCGTTCATCGGTATCGGGGCCAAGTTCGTGCAGCCCGCCAACTGGCACCCGTTCGCTCCCACCGGCTTTCACGGCGTCTGGGCCGGCGCGTCGCTGGCGTTCTTCTCGTACATCGGGTTCGACGCCGTCTCCACCGTCGCCGAGGAGACCCGCAATCCGCAACGCGATCTCCCGCGCGGCATGATTGCGTCATTGCTGATCTGCAGCGTCCTCTACATCGCGGTCGCCGCGGTGATGACCGGCCTCGTGCCCTACAAGCAGCTCGACACCGGTGATCCGCTCGCCCGCGCGTTGCTCGCGGTCGGGCTGCCACGCGCCGCCACCCTGATGTCCCTGGGTGCGGTCATCGCGGTGACCGCGGTGCTGCTGGTGTTCCAGCTCGGCCAGCCGCGCATCCTGTTCGCGATGGGGCGCGACGGCCTCCTGCCCTCGGCGTTCGCGCGCGTGCACCCCCGCTTTCGCACGCCGTACCGCGGGACGATCCTGACCGGCGTGTTCGTGGGGCTGGCGCCGACTTTCGTCACGCAGGAGCAAGCGCTGGAGCTGACCAGCATCGGCACGCTGTTCGCGTTCATCGTCGTCGCGCTGGGCGTGATCGCGCTGCGGGTTCGCGAGCCGCAGCGCGCCCGTGCATTCCGCTGTCCCGGCTATCCGGTGACACCGGTCCTCGCGATCCTGTCGTGCGTCGGGTTGATGTTGGGTCTACCCGCCACCAACTGGTGGCGCTTCGGGATCTGGCTGCTTGTCGGGTTGGTGATCTACGCCAGTTATGGGTACCGGCGCCGACGACGCCTCATTCCTTAGCCGGCTTCTCGTCCTTTTGCGCCTCTTTCTGTTGCTGCTTCTTTTCGGCCTCGGCGGACTTCTGCTTTTGCTTCTTGTCAGCTTCCGCGGCGCGCTTGGTTTCAGCGGCGACTTCCTTGTTCATCGCCTTGGCGCGTTTCTCCTCGCATCCTTTGGGCTCGCATTCGCCCGGGCAGTCGCATTTACCTTTGCGGCCGCAGAAGCAGTTGTTCGCCGCGTCGGCGTAGCAACCGCAGGCGTTCACCTTCTTGCCTGCGGGCGGCGGAGCCGCGGCCTGTTTCTTCGCCTTTGCGGCGGCGTTCGCCGTGGAAAAACCGATGGCGCCGAATGAACCCGCGAGACACCACACCACCACCCAACCGAAACGGATCAAAGCCGATCGCAGAAGAGGTCGCCTCATGTCGTCCTCCTTCGGCTTCCAGCATACACATTTGTGCGCTGCGGAATAGACCGTTGCGTCTTACGGCTGAATCAACTGGATTTGCCGGGTTGTCCACGACGCTCCGCCCCGTTCGTCGCGAACGACAATCCAGACGGTCAGCAGGGGATTGTCGGGCATGGACGTCGGCGCCGTGTAGTGGGACTCGATGTGCGGGCGATCGGGCTTGGTGAAGATCGCCGGTGTGGCCGTACTGGTCTCGACCGGGGTGAACGTACCGGCGGTGGTGAAGAACGCGTAGCGCAGGGTCTCCGCCGGAACGTCCGTGGTCACCACCTGGGGCGGATTGTCGTGGGTGAGCGTGCGCGTCGAGTAGGCCTCGGCGACCGCGCCCCCCGGTTCGAACCACATCGTTCCGCCGAGCGGGAGCTTCAGCGGCGCGCTGTTGTCGAGCGGCTCCGGCGAGACGGGATCGAGGTTGGCGTCGCGCGCCGCATAGGTGGTCATCGTGGTGACTTCCGGATTCTGGTTGGGGGACTGCGGAGGCCGATCGGGCAGCTGCTGCGAGAAGATCAGGCGCTTGGTGGTCACGAGGCTCTCACTGCCGGCGGCGAGCTCCATCTGCACGACGACCGGCAGCTGGAACCCAGACGCCGCTGCGTTGGGATCGACAGTGAACGCCTGCGCGAGTAGCGCTGGTGAAACCGAGAAGTCGAACGAGATGTCGTGCTCCGGTCCGGGATCGCTGGTCGTGGCCGGCATGTCGGGTGGGATCACCTCCAGCGACGTCGGCGTCTGCCCGGCGACGTTGTGCTGGCAGATGACGCCGTTGTGGCCGGTCGCCGCGGTGACCGTGTCGATGTCGCGCGGGCAGGCCAGCACGTCGTAAGAGATGGTGCGGCCGTTCCCCTTGGGGTCGACGACCAGCGCGGTCAAGGTGCTCTTGAACGGATCGGTCTGATTGGCCAGCGTCGACGGGTCGACGTAGATCTCGGGCGGGTCGGCCTTGATGCCGAGGATGCGCAGGTCGACGATCGTGCTCTCGTCCTGAAAGCTCGAGCAGCCTGCGGTCAGCGCGGCCAGCGTGGCGAGCGCCACCGCTCCGGTCATGGTTCGTTTTGAGGAGTGATGCATCTTCTCTAGAACTTTCCTCGCAGGCCAACCACGGGCAGGATCGGAATGCCCCGCACCGGCGCCGACTGCTGGAAACGATAGTCGTAAACGGTGCTCTCGGGGTTCTGGGCGTTGTAGACGTTCTGCACGTCCAGGTAGGCGCTGAAGCGGAACGTATCGAAGATCCAGGTGCGCTCGACGCGGAGATCCAGCTGGTGGAAGGTCTGCCGCCGCGTCGAGTTCAAGGGACCGTCGACCGGCCGGTAGGTGTTGTAGTCGGAGTCGTAGATCGCGCCCTCGACCGGCGTCATGGGAACGCCGCTGACGACGCGGAACCGCGTGCCGAACTCCCAGTTGGCGTTGAGCTTGTAGCTGCCGATCAAGATCAGGTTGTGGGTCTGATCGAACGGCGTGGGGAAGTACTTACCGGTCACCGGCGGGTTGATCGCGCCGATCATGCCGCCGCTGTCGATGTTGCCCACGGTCCCCGAGGTCTGCTCGGCGCGCGACAGCGTGTACGAGACCCAGCCGAAGAAGTGGCGCGTGATCTCGTGGCGCAGCAACAGCTCCATGCCGTAACCGCGTCCCTTTCCGGTGTCGAGGAAGTGCGCGCCGGGATCGGTCACCGGCAGGTTGTGGCGGCCCTCGTAGTAGAAGGTCGTGTCGAGCGTGATCGCGTCGGTGAAGCGCTTCTCGAAGCCGACGTGGTACTGGTCGGCCCAGACCGGTTTCAGCTTCGGGTTGCCGTACATCGAGTCGAGCACCTGCGGCTGCTGTGGCTGGTGAAAGATGCCGATGCCGGCCTTGAGCGCGAACGTCGGCGTCAGCGACCAGTGCGCGACGATGCGCGGGTCGTAGGTGAAGTGGTCGGTTCCGTTTGAATGGAACCAGTCGCCGCGGATGCCGGGCACGATGCGCAGGTTCTTGATCGGATCCCAGAGCGCCTCGACGTAGACCGCGTTGCCCACGTCGGGGAACTTGCGATCGATATCGACCAGGTTCGGCTGCGTGCGTCCGAACGTGCGGGTCTGGGCCGGAATCGGCAGGTGGAACTTCAGCTCCTCGAGCCGCAGTTGCCCGTCGTAACCGGTCATCAGCGTCAGCTTGCTGTTGATGGGCTTGCTGAGATCCTCGCGCAGGCCGACGATCTGCGCGCCGGTGTCGATGCCGATCTGGCCGGCGGTGATCTGGTTGGTCTCGAAGCCGTACGACGGCGAGAGCTTCGAGACCCAGCCGTCCCTGGTGACCGTCCAGGTTGCGACGCGCGGTGGAACCCGATGTGCGTGCCGAGGTCGAGGTTGCCGCGCGACGGATCCGCGTCGAGCACGTGCAGCGTGTCGTTGCTTCCGAACACGAACAGCGACAGCTTGCCGGCGCTGCCCAGCTCCTTGGCGGCGCGCGCCTGATAGTCCCAGTAGACCGGCGTCGCGATCAGCGTCGTCGAGCCCTGCTTCTGCGGGATGACCAGCGGCAGCCACTTGTCGATGTACGAGTGGCGCGCGGCCAGCCCGCCGGTCACGCCGCCGCCCAGCGGGCCCTCGATCGAGCCCGACGCGTCGAGCAGGTTGAGATCGGCGTTGCCGTGCATGCGCGTCTCGATGTCGCTCTTGGTCGTGACGTCGAGGACGCCCGCGGTCGCGCGCCCGTAGTGCACGCCGAATCCGCCGGGGTAAAAGTCGATCTTGTCGATCAAGCTCGGCGTCAGCACCGACGGACCACCCAGGAAGTGATAGAGGATCGGGACGCGCTGCCCGTCGATGAACGTGCTCGAGTCTTGCGGCGCGGCGCCGCGCACCACCAGCTGGCCGATGCCGTAGGGGATGCGCGCGACGCCGGGCAGGTTCTGGATGACGCGCAGCGGATCGCCGAACGTGCCGGGCACGGTGGTCATCTCCGCCTGCGAGATCGAGTGCTTCGTGACCTCTTCGTTCTGGCGCTGCGCGCGGACGTGCGTCTCGAACTTGTTTCCGCGCTGCTTCGCGTAGCAGTTCATCTGCGGCACGACCGAGCCGCCGAGCTGCATTGGCGTGAAGTCCTGGATGCACGGCTCGTGCTCGGTGTCGCTCACGATCACGCGCAGCCCGCCCGCGGCGGCGCCGCGGACCTCGAAGCGCCCTTCGTCGTCGGTGGTGGTGACGATCTCGGCGCGGGCGTTGGCCGCGGCCGGCGCGCCGAGCTGGTTGCGGATGATCGCGACGTCGGCGGCGGCGATCGGATCGCGCGTGCCCTTTCTCGCGCAGGCGGCCGCGCACGATCACCGGCTCGGGCGGCGGCGGGGGTGGCCAGGGCCGGCGGCGGGGCGGCCGGCGCCTGCGGCTTCGGGTGGCGGTGGCGGTGGTGTCTCGACCACCTTGGGCACGAAGTGCATCACGTACTCGATGCGGATCTTCCCCGGTTTGCCGTCGATCTCCGCCGGCGAGAACTCCATCTCGTTGGCGGCGGCGACCGCGGCCTCGTCGAAGCCGTGGCCCGCGGGCTTGGTGACCTGGACGCCGCTGACGTGACCGTCGACGTCGATGTCGATCAGCATGGTGACGTCGGCCGACAGCTTGTCGGCCAGCGCCTCGGGCGGATAGACCGGGTCGACCGATTTGGTAATCGCAGGCGGCTTGGTGAGCTTGGGCGCGGGCGGTGGCGGTGGCGCCTCGGCCGGTCGATCGGCGTTCGGCTGCGCGAAGTCCTGTGCGTGCGCGCGCGCCGGCCAGGCCGCCAGCGCTGCCGCGCAGATGACCGCGAGCGCCAGAGGCGCCACCTGGGCGAGCGTGGAGGACGACCGGAAGACGAGCCGGACCGCAAGGCCCCATTGAATGACACACTTTTGCCGGGCGCGTTAGGGGGCGCGTCACGGCTCGACGCTGCGCCACGGTCGCGCCGGCGTTGGTATAGTGCCCCGATGAATCTCGCCGGATATCCGCTCGCCGCGCTGGCCGACAAGGTCGGGACGCCATTTTATCTATACGACGCCCGGATCCTGCACGAGCGCCTGGCCAAGCTGGCGGCGCTGACGGAAGGACCGGCGCTGAAGGCGCGCTACGCGATGAAGGCGAACTCTTCATGGCGCGTCCTCGACGCCGTGCGCGGCGCGGGGCTCTGGATCGACGCGGTCAGCGGCAACGAGGTCCTGCGCGCGCGCCGCGCCGGCTTCGCGATGGGCAGCGAGCCGCCGGTCGTGATGTTGACCGTCGACGTCTTCCGCGACAACGCGCTCACCACCGTGCTCGAGCACAGCATCCTCGCCAACGTCGGCTCGCCCGGCATGATCGAGGAGCTGCGCGGCTCGGGCTACCGCGGCGGCATCGCGTTTCGCGTGAACCCCGGCTTCGGCCACGGCCACGTCCAGTCGTGCGACACCGGCGGCCCGTCGTCGAAGCACGGGCTGTGGCTCGACGATCTCATGCGCATCCGCGCGCTGGCCGTCGACGCCAAGCTGCCGATCGTCGCGCTGCACGCGCACATCGGCACCGGGCCGCAGATCCGCGAGTTCGACGAGAACATGCGCAAGCTGGTGTCGCTGTTCGTCGAGCTGGTGCCGAGCTTCCCCGACCTGCAGGCGGTCAACCTGGGCGGCGGCATCCCGCATCCCTATCGCCCCGGCGCGCAGGAGTACGATCTGTCGTGGTACCGCCCGGTGCTCGTCGAGGCCGCCGAGCGGCTGGCCAAGGCGGCGCGCCGGCCGATCCGCGTCGAGATCGAGCCCGGGCGCTATCCCGTCGCGGCGATGGGCATGCTGGTGGCGCGGGTCAAGGACATCAAGGAGACGGCGGCCAACGCCAAGGGGCCGGGCCACCGCTTCGTGATGGTCGACGCCGGCTTCGTCGACCTGGTTCGGCCGGCGATGTACGGCGCGTACCACAACATCTCGATCGTCGGTGCGGGCGCGAACCGGCCGCCCGAGCCGCTGGTGGTCGCGGGTCCGTTGTGCGAAAGCGGGGACGTCTTCACGCGCGACGATCACGAGCTGCTCGTGCCTCGTCAGCTCGGCCGTCCCGATGTCGGCGATCTGCTGGTGCTTCATGATGCGGGGGCTTACGGGGCTGCGATGAGCTCGAATTACGTCTCGATCGGTCGCGTGCCGCAAGTGTGGTGGGAGGACGGCAGAGCCACGCTGATCGCCCGGCGCGAGACGTTGGAAGACATTCAACGCACAGACTGTGACGAACCGCTCTAAGTTGCCCGCTGCCAACAAATCGACGGCAACGCGCGCAACGTGCGTTTGTCGTCGATTGCAGCGACGCTCATAGACGGAGCAAATCGACGAGCTTCGGGTCATTGGGGCTCAGCCGCAATGCCTCTTCGGCGCGACGACCGAGGTCGAGATCGCGATGGCCCTCGCGGCCGATCGCGGTCATGTAGCGGACGATCACTTGCTCGGCGGCGTCGGGCTCCAGCTGTCGTACGGCGGCGAGCTGCGCCTGGGCTTCGGTGAGCGCGCCCGATTCGACGAGCGCCCCGGCGAGCCGGAAGCGGGACAGCGCGAACGAGAAGTCGATCATGCGCACGTGGGCGTCGGGATGGCGAACCTCCGCCGGGGACGGCAGCGTCGCAGATTTCCAGAACGCGACCGAACGCTGGAGATCGGCGGCCTCGATCCGCGGCGTCACGCAATGGAGCAGGCCGCTCGGCAACAGCGCCGCGCCCTGCGGGCCGATGTGCAGCGGTTGCGTGAGGCATATCGGTCGCTGGCTCTGATTGCGCGCCACGAGCTCGGTCAGCCAATCGAACGTCGCGCTCGGCGCAGGCCAGTAGACGTCGGGGTGGCGGCGAGAGAGCTGGTCGACGTACCAGCCGTCGAGCTCGCTGGCGCTCACGACCACCGCGTCGGGTCGCAGATGCTCGACGGCCTGCTCGTAGATCAGCACGTGGGTCTCCGTATCGGCGAGCGAGACGATCAGCGCGCGTGGGGGCGCGCTGGCGAGCAGGCCGCGGCCGTAGCTGCGCGCGACCGTCGTCTCGTGCAGGCTGAGCGACGAGATGACGAAGGGGATCGCCGCCACGGCGACCAGCGGCAGCACGACCGCCGATTTCCCGTGCCAGGAGTCGAACCCGACCGCGCTCGCGATCGCCAGCGCCAGATAGGTCGGGATCCAGTACGAGGCGACGTCGGGGACGTTGTAGATGGCGCCGAACGCGAAGCTGGCCGCCGCGAGCCACGCGAGCGCGATCAACAGCCCGCGCTGCCCCCGCCGATGCAGCAGAACCAGTCCGACCGGCGCCGCGAAGATCGCGAGCCCCAGGTTGCCGGGCAGCCCGCGAACGAACTGCGCCAGCCGCCCGAGGTCGGTCGCCGGCGACGCCGACGCCAGGTGCCGTACGTAGGCTTGCGCGGTCACCACGGCCCAGAGGCGCTGAAAGGTCGACGGCGCGCCCATGTCGATCGCGGGATCGCGGCTGGCGGCGATCGGCAGATAGAGATAAACAGCCGCGCTCGCCAGCAGGGCGCCGGCGGACGCTGCAATCAGCCGCGGGCTTTCGCCCTGCTTGCGGCGCTCGAGCTCGAGCAGCATCAGCAGCGGCGCCAGGAACAGTCCATTGATGTTGCGGTGGCCGATCGCGAGCCCGATCGTGAGGCCGGCCCAGGCGTAGCGGCGCGCGCTCGGCGTCCGGACCGCCTCGAACGTAAAGAAGAGCGCGAGCACGATGAGCAGGCCGTTCAGCGAATGAACCTCGGCCGCGAGGGATTCTGACCAGAAGGTCGCGCCGACCGCGAAGCTCAGCGTGGCGGCCAGCGCCGCGAGCCGGCTGGCACCGATGCGGCGCACGACCATCCACACCATGGTGACCGTCGCGGCTCCGCAGACCGCCGAGAACAGGTTCGAGCGATAGCCGACGTCGCCGAAGGGAAGCGCGCGCACGAACAGGCCGGCGAGCAGCGTGTAGAGCGGGTAGCCCGGCGGATGCGGAACGCCGAAGACCGCGGCGGCCGTCGAAAATTCAGCCGAATCCTCGACGAAGATAGTGGGGCAGAGCGTGAACAGGTACAGCAGGAACGCGCCCAGTCCGACGAGAACGCCGTACGTCAGGTCGCGGCGCGTGAAGGGAGCGGGCGGCGAGGGAGCTGCGCTGGCCTCGGTCGGCGGCGGCGCGCGACGCTTCGCCGGCGGCCGTGCACGCCGCGCCGTCATTTCTGGCAGTCGGGGCAGAAGTAGGTCGCGCGCTGCGCCTGCACGATCCGTGTGATGACGCCCTTCTTGCAGCGCGGGCAAGGCTCGCCCTTGCGGCCGTAGATCAGGAACGGATTGGGGCTGCGCCGCTCCTCGACGTAGGTGATGTCGCTGGCGCCGCCGTCGGCCCCGTCGGCGGCGAACGACGCCAGCGTGAACTCGATCGAATCGAGCAGCCCCTTGCGCAGGTGATTGACGTCAGCCTGCGACAACGACTTCGCCGGCCGCCGCGGATCGATGGCCGCGCGATGCAGCCCCTCGATCGCCTGGATGTTGCCGATGCCCGGCAGCAGCGCCTGGTCCATGATCGCGACCTTGATCGGCTTGCTGATCTTCGCCAGCTTCGCGTGCAGCTCGCGCGCGTCGATGCCGTCGTTCAGCGGATCGGGGCCGAGCGCCGAGATCTCGGGGATCTCCTCGAACGCCGCGCCCGGGACGACGCGCAGGCGGCCGAAGATCCGCGTGTCGACGTAGTACAGCCACGATCGATCGTCGAGCTCGATGGCCACGCGCGCGAACGGCGGCTCGGGCGCGCCCGCGGCGCGGTGCACCCACTTGCCGGTCAGGCCCAGGTGCGACCAGAGGCCCGCCGCGCCGCTGCGCGTGTCGAGCGTCATCAGGATGTTCTTGCCGACGCGGCGCACCTCGCGGAAGCGCGCGCCGACCAGCGCGTCCATCGCCGACGCGGCGGCCGGGCGGAAGATCCGCTTCGACCCCTCGAGCGGCTCGACGGCGCGGATCTTCCGCTGGTTCATCCAGCGGCGCAGGTTTCGGGACGCGACCTCGACTTCGGGCAGCTCGGGCATCGGATCCGCTAGACTTTGCCCATGGAGCCCGCGGCACTCAAGCGGTACCGACAGAAACTGCTCGACCTCAAGGCGGAGATCGTCGCCGAGGGCGACATCGAGATCGAGCCCGGCCGCACGGATCCGGGCGCCGTGGGCAGCGACGAGGACGCGCAGCCGCTGACCGAGATGTCCCAGGCGATCGCCTCCAGCCGCAATCGCAACCGCTCCGACGTGCTCGGGCGCGTGGTGGCGGCGCTGGCGCGCCTCGACGGAGATCCCGAAATGTTCGGCCTGTGCACCGAGTGCGAGGAACCGATCTCGGACAAGCGCCTCCAGCTCATGCCCTACGTCGAGCTATGCGTCGAGTGCCAGCAGGCGACCGACGGCCCGCGCAAGAGTGGTGGCCGCCGGCACTTGCGGGATTTTCGGTAAGTCGGTGGCCGTGGTGAGCTAGCGCAGATCCGTCGGCTCGGACAGCGCGTAGCGGATCGCGGGCTCGATCCGGTCGATCGGCAGGCCGCGCCAGAAGACGTACCAGTCGGGGAAGCGGGCCATGCCGTCGGACTGGCGGATGTACCAGGGGTTGATCGGGTTCGCCGGGCGCGCGCGCCAGAAGAACGACGGGTAGTCGCGCACCATCACCGACCAGAGCTCGCCGCCGATGCCTTCGCCTTGCGCCGTGCGCTCGACCGCGAACTTGGTCAGGTAGACCGCGACCGGGGTCGGGCGGATGATCGCGGCGCCGAGGTAGTTCTCCTCGACGTAGGTGCGCTCGACGGGTGTCTCGAAGAAGTCGGCGCGCAGTTGCTTGCCGAACGCCGAATGAAACAGCCCGCGGATGCGCGTCTGGTCGACGTCGGTGTAGCCGGCGCGCGTCGCGATGTGCGAGCCGCGGCGGATCAGCGTGCCGGCGCCGCTGACGGTGAAGAGCTCGCGCAGCAGCTGCAGCGGGTTGACGACCGCGACGCTCATGCGGTGCGGGACCTGATCCAGCAGCGTCTTGACCTGGCGGACCAGCGTCGTCTGCCGCCGCGACAGCGTGTTGCCGTTGACGATCGGCTCGTAGTCGACACCCAGGTT
Source organism: uncultured Pseudomonadota bacterium (assembly GCA_963711305.1). Taxonomy (GTDB): domain Bacteria; phylum Myxococcota_A; class Polyangia; order Fen-1088; family Fen-1088; genus DASRQZ01. Next base: position 479,628 of record CAVQDT010000007.1, on the reverse strand, counting down.
CACCACCGACAGCGGCGGGTGGTTGCGCGGGCCCAGGCCGGCGCCGCGGCTGAGGAAGATCATCTTGCGCGTCTCGAGACTGGATGCGAGCGCGCCGAGCATGCGCACGCGGCCGTCGGCGTTCACGTCCTTGGCCGCCTCCAGCGACAGGAGCGGGATCGCGCCCTCGGCGATCGCTGCGCGCACGGACGCGAGCGCCTCGTCGGTGATGGTGGTGCCGCTGCTCAGGATGCGCGCCGACACCGAGTCCTCGACCAGCCACTCCTGCACGCGCTGCGCCTGGCGATCGGCCTCGCGCGCGCCGTCGAGGCCCAGCAGCACCACCGGGATCAGGCCGAGGCCGGTGAGGATGCGCAGGTCGAAGTGAAACGGATCGAGCGCGTTCTTCACGATGTGCGCGTCGGCGGAGATGATCGCGAAGCTCTCCTTTTTCTGCGCGCGGAAGAGCTTGAGGTACAGGTCGACGTCGGCCTTCTGGCCGACGCTCTCGAGGAAGCGCTGGATGATCTCGACTTCCATCATGACTTGGCTGCCAGCACCTGCTCGAACGCCGCTTGCGCCGCCTCCAGGTCGGCCATGCTCACGAACTCGTCGGCGGCGTGCGCCTGGGCGATGTCGCCCGGACCGAAGACCACGGCGTCGATCCCGGCCTCCGACAGCAGCGCCGCCTCGGTCCAGAACGCCAGGTCGACCGGCTGGCGCGCGCGCGCGCCCAGCAGGGGCTCGAACGCGGCGATGTCGCGGGTCGAGAACGCCGGGTTCTCCTTGCGCACCTCCCACTCGATCGCGAGCGGCGCGACCGCGGCGCGCGCGCGGCGGCCGGCCTCGTCGAGCAGCTCGCCGACGTCGGTGCCCGGCGCCGGCCGCAGCGAGATCGACAGCGTGGCGCGCGTCGGTATGACGTTGAAGGCGATGCCGCCGTCGAGCGCCGCGATGTTCAAGCAGATGCCGCGAAAGCCTTCGGGCCCGCGATCCCGTTGCTCGCGCCCGAAGTCGTCGAGCGCGACCGCGGCGCGCGCCAGGATCGCGATCGGGTTGTCGATGCCGTCGACGCGCGACGAGTGGCCGCCCGGGCCGCTCGCGCTGGCGATCGCGGCGCCGATCCCGCGGTGGCGCGAGCCGACGCGGCAGCTGGTCGGCTCGCAGACGATCGCGCGCTCGATGCCGCGCGCGTGCGCGCTGTCGAGAAAGGCGCGCATGCACGAGCCGCTGCGCTCCTCGTCGCCGGAGAACAGCACGCCGACGTCGCCCGCCGGCCGGCGCTGCGCCAGCGCTTCGAGGATGGCGGCGATCGCGCCCTTGGTGTCGGCGCTGCCGAGGCCGATGAGGCGGCCGCTCGCTGCGCGGTCAGCGTGTGCGGCGGCGTGGCGTAGCCGCTGTTGGCCGGCACGGTGTCGACGTGCGCGTTCAGCAGCAGGCGCGGCGCGCCGGCGCCGAAGCGCGCGTAGACGTAAGCGTGGCGGCCGATGGCGGTGTCGACGTCGGCGACCTCGACCGCGGCGGCGCCCAGCGCGCGCAGATCGCCAGCGAGCTTGTCGCACAGCGGACGTTCGTGTCCGCTCGGGTTCTGGGTGTCGTACGACACCAGCTCGGTCAGTCGATCGCGGAGGCTCATCGGGGTGAACCATCGTCGCGGTGCGGCCGGCGCGCAACTCAATATTTCATTCGGAGCCCTCAAAGGGTTCCGAACCTCCCGCGATGGGCTCCGGCGGGGGACCCGCCTCCGCCCACGCGATTGACGAGCGGGCGGCGCGTCGTATTCGTCGTCGTATTCATTTTGCGCAGATGTATGTAAGCGCGCCGCGGTAGGGGTCCGCCGCCGAGTAGCGGAATGGCGGGCGCGCACAGCGCAAACGCCCCACGACGGTGCGCAGCAAGCGCGTCACCGGTGCGCGCGCCGCGAATTCGCGGCCTTTTCCGACGGAAGCGACGCCAAGCGCTCCTGGCATCGCGGGTGCAATCCCTCTCTCCGTCCGCGAAACAACGAAACAACCCCACCACAGGAGCTCCCCATGATTCGCAACCTGATGTTCGGTCTCTCGCTCGTGACTCTCTCGTCGGTCTCGGCCTTCGCCGCTCCCGTCGCCACCACCCACCACGCGAAGGCGAAGGTCGTCGCGCAGGCCCCCGCCGCCGACGCGCCGGCCCCCTCGGCCGACAAGCCGGTGAAGAAGAGCGCGGCGAAGAAGTCGACGAAAAAGGCGACCAAGGCCGACTCGAAGACGGAGATCAAGAGCGACTCCAAAATGAACGGCGAAGCGGCCCCCGCGGGCGGCAACGTCGAGACCCCGAAGGCGAAGTAACTCTCGCCCCAAATCCGGTCTCCTCCCCCGTCCGCGGGGGAGGGTTAGGGAGAGGGCAAACCTTGCGAGCTACAGCGCCCCCCGGCCCCTCTCCCTAACCCTCTCCCCCGCGGACGGGGGCGAGGGGACCGGAAGGATTTGGTTGCGCGGGTGGCCCTGGAATGCGCGCGCGCCATACCCGCCACGCCTTGAGCGCGATCACCAGCAGCGCCAGCGTCCACGCGACCCAGATCACCGCGTGCCAGTAGAGAAACACGATCCGCCGCCCCGACCACGGCGCCAGTAGGACCGGCAGCCCGCCGCGCGCGTCGAGCGACAGGATGTCCATCAGGATCGCCACCGTACCGTGCACGAGGAAGCCCGAGTAGATGCTGCGGGTCTTCATCGACAGCGATCCGAGGATCACGCCGGCCACGCACGCCGCGCACGCCTCCAGGTACGGCTTGCCGTAGTGGATCATGCAATAGGGCACGACCATCGACCAGATCGCGCCGATGCCGAACACGCGCGTCGCGCGGATCCACCAGCCGCGGAAGAACATCTCCAGGGCCAGGAACTGGGCGATGTAGATCGTCTCCCAGAGGATGAAGTCGAACCACGACCGTCCCGCGAGCTTGTACATCGGGTAGTACGACCCGAAGTCGGGCTGGCGCTTGACGATCAGCATGAGCGGGATCATCACTGCCACGCACAACGCGTAGATCCAGGCGTGCTCCCGGAAGCCTGTCGGACGCAGTCCGAAGTCGAGCAGCGAGTCGCGGCGGAACATCAGCTTCCAGACCGCGAACGGAAGCAGGTAGCCGGCGATGCGCGTCCCCGCCCACCACAGGCGCAGGTAGGTCTCGTTGTACGTCTCGATGTCGATGATGCCGCCCGCGTGGCTCTTGCCTCGCGCGGTGAGCCAGGGCTCGATCGAGTCGTGGTAAAAGCCCCACGTCCCGTAGTACTCGTGCAGCGTGAGGATCAACGCCGCCAGCGTCAGCGCGGCGAGCGGGCGGTAGTCGATCTCGCCGCGGTCGTGCAGCGCGCGCCGGTACGCGAAGGCCTCTTCATCCAGCTCGCGCCAGGTCTTGCGGAAGAACAGCCAGATGACCGGCGCGATCGCGAGCAGCAGCGGGAAGGGGACGAACCATTTGATCTGCGGCAGCGACAGCCAGCTCATGGGCGAATGGGGTCTCGGCGTCGGGGCCGGGCTTCGTCAATGCCATACCAGACATTCGCCGAACGGGCTATCTTGCGGCCGTGCCGGATCACGAGCCATCCAAGTTTGGGCGCTTCATCCAGACATATTCGGCCTTCCTCTCCAGCTTCGTCATCGGAGTGGCGGGGCTGATCGCGACGTCGATCTGGCAGTACCGGCAGTCGCAGATCGCGGTCGAGCAGTCGCACGCCGAGCAGGCGGCGGCGAAAGCCAAGGCCGAGAGCGACTGGCGCATCGCGCGCGCCGAGATCCTGGGCAAGAACCTGAACGTGCTCTCGGCGCAGGGCGCCAACACCGCCGACCAGCGCTTCGGCGTGCTGCTGTCGCTGACCCGCGGCAACATCATCGACCCGGAGCTGGCGGTCTCGTACGCGCTGGAGCTCGGCCGTGACAACGCCGACTACATGCGCAGCGTCCTGTCCAGCACCACCGACAAGAACTACTGGCAGCTGGCGCAGGCGTTCAAGCTGACCTGCCTGCAGCGGTTCGGCGTCGCCCGCGCCGCCGAGATCTGCAAGGACGACAAGCTTGCGGATCGCTCGGACGCGATCGCCCAGCTCTTCGAGGATGAGCTCGAAGCGGCCAGCGCCGTCGGCGACGTTCAGCACGGGCCGATGTCGGTGCTGCGCGAGGAGCGCCAGGTGCAGGAGTGGCCCGGCAAGATGGCCTGGCTGTTCGAGCCTTATCTGCAAGACCTTTACGAGAAGCGTCTCTGGAAAGACATCGAGCGCTTCGAGTCGGCCTCGGTCGGGGCGCGCCTGGTCGGAGCGCTGGTCCTGGCGACGGCGCGCACGGGCGAGCTGGTGAGCGGCAGCGAGGCCGCGCGCGTCGAGGCGTTCCACACCGAGCACCGCAAGTGGCTGGTGTCGCACTTGCTCGGCTCGACCTGCGATGCCGACTGCCGCGGGCGCCTCGTCGATGTGATGCTGAGCTCGTACGGCGAGGCGCAGGGCGACTACGACGAGCCGCTCAAGCGCCTGCTGCTGCAGGCGCGCGGCGAGGCCGGGCCGACGCTAGCGCACCTGCACGCGCGGCTGCTCTGGTGCCAGGTCGATTCCGACGACCTGGTGCAGTTTCGCGACCATGTGCTGGTGCCGGCCGTGACGCAGGCGCTGGCGCCCGCGACGGCGAAGGGCTCCTCGGTCGATCCGTCCACCGTCGATGACCTCGTCGGCCTGACCGCCCTCGTGCCCGAGCCGATCGATCCCAAGACGCAGCCGGCCTGGAAGACGCTGCTGGCAGCGATGGCGCTTGCCACCAACAACGGGGGCAAAGGCGCCGCCGGCGCCGATCGCTACCAGCACGTGTTCGCCACCAAGCGCGCGGCGGCGGTGCGCGAGCGGCAGAATCCGCCGCCGATGATCAAGAAGGTCAGCTTCTGCAACGTCGCCGACGCCGCGGCGAACGCCCCCACTCTGGACCAGTGAGACAGACCGGTGAGCAGAGCGCGATGAGCGAGCAGCGATCCGATTCGGCTTCGGTTTCGACGGCGACCGCCGGGCGTGAGCAGGTGGGCGGTCGCACGTTGATGGACATGAACGGCTACCAGTGGACCGTGCTGTTCGCGGCGTGGCTCGGCTGGGGCTTCGACGTCTTCGACGGCCTGCTGTTCAACTACGTCGCGCGCGAACTGCGTGCCGACGCTGCTGCACCTGCCGATCGGCTCGCCGGCGGCGGCGAAGGCGAGCCTGTTCTGGAACGGCCTGCTGTCGTCGCTGCTGCTGCTCGGCTGGGCTGCGGGCGGGATCCTGTTCGGCCAGGTCGCGGATCGTCTCGGGCGCACGCGCACGCTGATGCTGACCATGCTGGTCTACGCTCTGGGGACGACGCTGTGCGCGGCGGCGCCGAACATGTGGGCGCTGGTGATTTTCCGCATCGTTGCCAGCCTCGGCATCGGCGGCGAGTGGGCCGCCGGCGCCGCCATGGTCGCCGAGGTCGTGCCCGACAAGCGTCGCGTCGAGGCCGGGGCGCTGCTCTACACGTCAGCGCCGGCGGGACTCTTCCTCGCGACGTTCGTGAACTACCAGATCGCCGGCGTCTGGTTCAAGGGCAGCCCCGAGGTTTCGTGGCGCTATGTCTTCCTGTGCGGCCTGATCCCGGCGGTTGTCGCGTTCGTCGTACGCATCTTCGTGCGCGAGCCGGAGCGCTGGAAGCAGGCCGCGCGCGACGGCGCGCCGCCGCGGCTGCGCGAGCTGTTTCAGCCCGGCATGCGCAAGTTCACGCTCAGCGGCGTCTCGATGGCGGTCATCGCGCTCATCACCTGGTGGAGCTGCAACGTGTTCATCGGGCTCGTGTCGACGGGGCTGGCGCGCGTCCAGGCGCACACTGACGGCTTGGATCGCCTGGGCACGCTGGCGCTGGTCGAGAGCTGGAAATCGACCGCGACCAACATGTTCAACTGGGGCGGCCTGCTCGGCACGCTGCTGACGATCCCGGCGGCGAAGCTCATGGGGCGGCGCCCGATGTTCGCCATCTACTACCTGCTCTCGGGCGTCGCCGTGCTGGCGACGTTCGGCCTCGACTTGCCACCCGAGACGCGGCTGCGCATGTACTTCCTGATCGGCCTCACCGTCTTCGGCATCTTCGGCAGCTTCACTTACTACCTGCCCGAGCTGTTCCCGACGCGCCTGCGCGGCACCGGCGCCGGCTTCTCCTACAACGTCGGCCGCATCCTCGCCGCTCCCGGCCCGTTCCTGGTCGGCTGGGTCGCATCGCAAGGCACGGACTCGCTGGGGATCGCGATGCGCGCGCTCTTCTACGTCGGCTTCGTTCCGCTCGCCGGCTTGCTGCTGCTGCCCCTGGTGATCGAGACCAAGGGCAAGCAGATCGCATAGGCAGTCCCTTCCGGTCCCCTCCCCCCGTCTGCGGGGGGAGGGTTAGGGAGAGGGGAGACCTTGCGAGCGGCGATGCCCGACGCCGACTACAGCGCCTGTCGCTACAGTGCTTTTTTGGCCATGTACGTCAGCAGGTCGACGCAGCGGTTGCTGTAGCCCCACTCGTTGTCGTACCAGCTGATGAGCTTGAAGAAGTTGCCGTTGAGCTCGATCGAGCTGCCCGAGTCGTAGATGCTCGAGCGGCCGTCGTGGATGAAGTCGCTCGAGACGACCTCGTCCTCGGTGTAGCCGAGGATGCCCTTCATGTACGTCTCGCTGGCGCGCTTCAACGCCGCGTTGATGTCCTTGAGCGTGGTCGCCTTCTCGGTGCTGAAGGTGAGATCGACGACCGACACCGTCGGCGTCGGCACGCGGAACGACATGCCGGTCAGCTTGCCCTTGACCTGCGGCAGCACCAGGGCCGACGGCCTTGGCGGCGCCGGTCGTCGACGGGATGATGTTGATGCGCGGCGCTGCGGCCACCCTTCCAGTCCTTCTTCGACGGACCGTCGACGGTCTTCTGCGTCGCCGTGTAGCTGTGCACCGTGGTCATGATGCCCTCGGCCAGGCCGAATCCCTCCTTCAGGATCACGTGCACGAGCGGCGCGAGACAGTTGGTGGTGCAGCTCGCGTTCGAGACGATGTTGTGCTTCGCCGGGTCGTAGTTCTCGTGGTTGACGCCCATGACGATCGTGATGTCCTCGCCCTTCGCGGGCGCCGAGATCATGACCTTCTTCGCGCCGGCGGCGATGTGGCCCTTGGCCTTCTCCGCCTCGGTGAAGAGACCGGTCGACTCGATCACGTAGTCGACGCCGAACTTCGCCCACGGCAGCTCGGCCGGGGTCTTGGCGCTGACGACGTGGATCTCCTTGCCGTCGACGAGCAGCACGTCGTCCTCGGCCTTGTCGGGCGACGACTTCTTCGAGTCGACCGTGCCCTCGAACTTGCCCTGGATCGAATCGTACTTCAGCAGGTAGGCCAGGTTGTCGGCGGGGACGATGTCACCGACGGCGACGACGTCGACCTCTTTGCCGAACAGGCCCTGCGTGTAAAGGGCGCGGAAGACCAGCCGCCCGATGCGGCCGAAACCATTGATCGCGATACGGATGCTCATGGCGTTCTCCAGTAAAGAAGCGGCCCGTCGGCCTCGATGTCAGACCCAGGTTGGACTGCGGGAAATCTATACGACGGGCGCCGGGGGACAAGCGCAATCTTCCCGGATCCCCGTCGGGGATGGCGCGCCCCGTTTCCGGTTTGCCAAGCTCAGCGCCCACCGCCAATCGTGGTCGATTCGCGGCAGATCAGCTGGCCCGCGTCGGTGAGCACGTCGACGCGCCATTCGCCGGCCGGCGGCGCGGTCAGATACGACCAGGTGCGGTAACCTTCCTTGCGTCCGCCGACGACGCTGGACGGCACGGGCCGCCCGGCTGCACGGCCGTTGAGGAACCACTGGAAGTTGATGCCCTGCCGGTAGACCGTCGGCAGGGCGACCGCGAACCAGGCGTAGAGGCGCGGCGGCGGCGCGTCGAAGCGCTCGGCGATGCCGTCGATGGCGCGGTCGCGCACGCCGGTCCCGAACTCGGCGCCGTGACAGATGATCGGCACCGGCGGCAGCGCGGGCGCGATCCAGGTGAGCACGAACGCGCCGGCGAGCGTCGCCAGCACGATGTGCCCCTGCGATCGGCGGCCGAACCAGCGCTCGCGCGGCAGCAGCGCGGCGCCGGTCACCAGGAACGCCAGTGCGGCCGAGATCACCACCGCGGGGCGCGGTGGCAGCGACGCCACGACCGCGACCCCCGGCACCAGCGCCGCGAACAGGATCACGAAACCCCAGAGCGTGCGCATCGCCGGACGCTCGAGCACCTGCGCGCGATACGAGCGGTCGAAGCAGGAGTAGAACCCCATCGCCACCAGCACCAGCGGGAAGGCGATGTTGACCGACGTGACCGTTGCCGATCCGAACCAGATCGGCACCAGGAAGAAGAGCACGTTACGGAAGAGAGCGATCACCAGCGTGGTGCTGCCGAGCTCGGCGAGGCGCTGCAGAAATGTCGGGCGGCCGTTCTTTTTCTTGCGGCCGCCGCTGCCGCGCAACGTCCAGCGGGCGAGCGCGAACGGCAGCATCCAGGCGAGCGCGACCAGCGCCACCGCCTTGGGCGCGAAGTCGACGCCGTGGTTGCTCCAGATGCGCGTGGCGATGCCGATCGCCAGCGCGATGAACGGCGCATAACGCTGGTAAAAGCGCCGGGCGCGCGAGATCGGCGCGGCCTTCGCGCTCATGTGGCCTTCTTCTTGCGCAGCAACACCAGCGTTGCGCCGTTGCCGCCGTGCGCCGGGCCGGCGTGCGTGAAGGCGAGAATCGCGCGCGCCACCGCGCCTGCCGACAGCGCGCGCTGCACCGCCTCGCCCAGCACGGGACCACCCTCGCCGGAGTTGAGGCCGCGCCCGTGAATCACCAGCACGCAGCGCCGTCCGTCGGTGACCGACTGAACGACGAACCGCTCCAGCGCACCGGTCGCCTCCTCGCGCGTGTGACCGTGCAGATCCAGCCGCGCCTCGATCGGGTAGTCGCCGTCGCGCAGGCGCCTCATCAGACGCTTGTCGCCGTCGCGTGCGCCGCCGCCGCCTCCCTGCACCAGCTCCGCGAGCTCGGCCTCCGCGTCGGCGTCGTCGTTGCGCGCGGGCGCGCGCAGGCGAGGCGCGGCCGGTGGCGGCGGTGCGCCCAGCGGCGACGTGCGGCGGCTTCGCGCGGCCGCGCCCGACAGCGGAATCGCGCCGCGCATCGCCTCCTCGTACGAGCGCTCGTCGTCGGTTCGGCCTCGCGCGGGCTCCGCGGGCTTGGGTGCGGCGGGCACAGCCGCCTTCGCTGGCGAAGCTGAAGGCTTGGCCGTGGCCGCGCCTTTCGCCGCGTGGGTCGGCTTCGGGTCGAGGCGCTTCAGCCCGTCGAAGGGCGTGTTGAAGCCGGCGGATTCCTTCTTCGCCATTGTTCGTCGCGATCTTACCGCGGCGGCGCGTTTCCCGGGCGTGCTCGGATCGTCGCGCTTCAGCCGGCGAGCCGCTCGCCCGACGTCCGGTTGGCGGCGCTCGCCGCAGCGAGCACCGGCGCCGGGCATTCGCCGCCGAGCACGAAGCCGCGCGCGACCTGGCGGATCACCGTGACGCTCATGCGTCGGCCGCTGGGGCAGCTGGTCGAAGACCAGCGTCAGCCACTGGCCCACCTCGAACGGCTCGCTACACTCGATCGCGAGGCTCGCGGCCGAGATGTCGAACACGCGCCCGGCGGCGACCACCGTGTCGTTGCGCAGCGTCCCCAGCCAGTCGACCGCGTAGCGCTGGTGCTTGCGCGTGTAGCGCTCGAGCTCGGGGTTGATCTCGGGAGGCGTCTCACCGGCGGGCGCCTCCGCCAGGCGCGCGTCGCCGGCGTCGGCCGGCGCGTCGGGCCGGGCGGCGGGCAATTCGGCAGTGGCTGGTGTGGCGGTCGCAGCCGCCGGGATCGTCGGAGCGGCCGGGGTCGTCGGAGCCGCCGGCGCGGTCGCAACCGCCAGCGTCGCCGCGTCGCGGGGCGCCGGTGTCAGCTCGAGCGCTGCCGCCGCCGCTTCCTTCGCGGTCTCCTTTCTTGGGCTTGGGCGCCTCGTCGCCGTCCTCCTCCTCGATGAGAAGGTCGTCGAGCGACACGTCCTCGAGCAGCAGCGCCTCCGCCATCTGCCGGAACACCTTGGTGTTCTCGTCGATCTGGTTGCTGAGCAGCATCGGCCGCCGCTGGTTGATCGACTCGCGGATGCGCCGGCTGATGCCGACGTAGCCGAGGATCGGCACGCTGATGCCCAGGAAGTCGTGGATCATGCGCGAGACCGCGTGGAAGATGCCGGCCTGGTTGGGCTCGGTGACCTGGTTGCCGACGATCTGCGCGCCGAAGCGCCCGAGGATCCGGAACACTCCCTCGCCGAACGCCGGGTTCTCCTCGCGCAGGCGCGCCAGTAGCCGGCTGACCTTCTCGTTCTCCTTGCTGGCGATCGCCGGCTCGAGCAGCTCGAGCTCCGACGTCTTCTCGGCGTGGTGGCGCAGTGTGCGCAGCACGGCGCCCTTGAGGAACGAGTAGGCGGTCTGGATCGAGGTGACTTGTGGCGTGACCACCAGCAGGCGCTGGGTCCCGAGCTCGAAGAAGTCGAGCACGTTGAAGCTCACGCCCGCGCCCACGTCCACGATGACCACGTCGGCGTCCAGCGCGCGGATACGCTTCATGATCCGCTGCTTCTCGCCGTGGGTGATGTTGGCGGCGCCGACCGCGGCGCCCGTGCCCGCCACCAGGTGCAGGTTGGGCAGCGGTGTCGGGGTGAGCGCCTCCTCGAGCGACTCGATCTTGCGGTCGATCAGCGCCTGCAACCCCGGGTTGGGGCGGTCGATCCCGAACAGCACGTGCTGGTTGGCGGCGCCGAGGTCGCAGTCGACCAGCACCACCTTGGATCCGTTCTGCGCCAGGGCGGCCGCGAGGTTGGAAGAGACGATGCTCTTGCCGACACCGCCCTTACCACCCCCGACGGTGATGATGCGTTTGGTCGCGTTCGAAGGCGTAGGAGATTTCAATAGCCCCTCCGCCGGTCTGTCGTCAGATTCCTGACGAAGCTTTAACGTCGCGCGCGCGAGAAAAGCCCGCACACAGACTAGATCTTCTTCACCGCCGCGAGAATGCGGCTGATGGTCTTTCCGTTGGGATCGTGGTGGCCGCGATCGACGATGCCGAGCAGCGTGTGCTTGGCCGTGGTGGCGACGCCGGTCTGCACGCCCTCGCGCTCCCACTGCTCTTGCATGAGCTTCTTGCCCTGGTCGAGGCCGCCGTCATCGGCGAACTCGCACACCAGCGTATCGATTCCGTCGATCCGTCCCTGTTCGCAGTAGCCGGCGCCGAACGGGATCGGCTGCACCGGCGCGAAGCCTTCGGCGTGCAGGCCGGCGTCGGTGAGCGTGTCGATCACCTTGTCGGTGTGAGGCGTGCCCGAGACATGCGACGCGGCGGGCGCGCCGGGCGCGCCGCCTCCCTTCGATTTGGAGCAAGCGACCAGGGCGACGGCGATCACGGCCAGCACGCTGGCCCGTCGAGAAACGCGCATGCCTATCTATGCCACCCGTTGTCGTGGGGCTCGCCGTGTTTCTCGTGGTGTTGCGGCGGGGCCGCGGGAGCCGGGCGCCAGCCACCACCCTGCGGGGGAGGCGGCGCCGCGCCGCCGCGCCAGCCAGCGTTCGGGGACGGCGCCGGTGCCGGGCGCCAGCCACCTCCGCGCGGCGGTTCCTGGTGCGGCGGTTCGCGCCAGCCGTGCTCTTCGTGCTCGTGTTTCTCCCATCCGCGATGGCGCCCATTGTCGTGGTGCTCGTGGCGCTCGTGGATCTCGTAGACCTCGCGCCGCTCTTCCACGATGACCGGCGGCGGGGGAGGCCCGCCTCCGCCGAAGCCGATCCCGATGCCGACCTGGACCTGCGGCGGCGGCGGCACGCCGATGGTCACGCCCGCCGACACGACCGGCGCGCCGACCACGGCCGACCCGCGGGGCCCGCCGGGACCCGCGTAGATTTCACCGTGAAAGCTCGGCGGCGCGACGGTGACGTCGACGACAGGCCGTGTGTAGACGATCGGCTGGTAAGCCGCGTTGACGGTGACGTAGCGCGGCCGCTCCTGGTAGTAGACCGGATCGTAGTTGCCGACGTACCAGTACGCGCCGCCACGGAACTCGAACTGCGCCTGCTGCGGCGGCTGGTAGGCGTGGAAGTGCGGGCCGTTCAGGTAGCAGTAGACCGGCTGGCCGAACTGAACCTCGGCGTCGACCACCGGGTGCGGTCCATAGAAGGAATAGCGCGGCCCCTCGTATTCGAACGGCGCCGGGTCGCCGACGAAGTAGTACTCGCCGTTGACCTCGCGGTAGAGGCGCGGATCCGACGGGCCGAAGTCGTGCACGTGCGGGACATTGATGTAGCAGAAGCCGTGGCCGATCTTGCGCGGCAACGGGTGCTGAGATCGGTAGTGCACGGCGCGGGCTTCCGCAGTGGCCGAGACGCCCAGCGACAATCAAGGCGACGGCCAGGGCGGCGGTCGAACTTCGCATTCAGGTCCTCCTCGGATGGTCGTCAACGATACGCCCGCTACGCAACGGCGGCCAGGGGGGAAGGGACGCACATTCTCCTCCACGGAGGTCCGGTCCCCTCGCCCCGTCTGCGTGGAGGCGCGAGGTCGACGACGTGGAGGTCCGGTCCCCTCGCCCCGTCTGCGTGGAGGCGCGAGGTCGACGACGTGGAGGTCCGGTCCCCTCGCCCCGTCTGCGGGGAGAGGGCTAGGGAGAGGGGCCGGCGGGCGACGCGGCTCGCACGGCACGCGGTTGCAATCTCCCGGACGCTCGCTCGCTACCACTTCGCGTTGCGGGCCATCTCCAGGGCTTTTTCGGGCCACCACGCGCCGGCGGCGGGACCTTTGTTGCAGGTGCCGTCAGACTCTCCCGGCGGCTTGAGCCAGTAGAACGCGTCGACCAGCGGATCACCGGTCTGGGTCGTGGGCGGCGTTCCCAGCGCACGTCCGTCGGGGTTGCACCAGGCGCGCTCGTCGTCGCCCTCGAACGGCGGCGGCCCGTTGCCGTTGCGGCTGGTGTCGATGATGAAGTGCTTGCCGCCGAGCAACGCCGACAACGCGTGGCCGTATTTGATGAGGTCGGGCGTCGCCTGGTAGTTCGAGACGTTGAGCGAGAAGCCGTCTGCCTGATCGATACCGGCCGCCTTGAGGCGCACCGCCATCTCGGGCGCATCGATCCACTTCGAGTGGCCCGCGTCGACGTAGACCGCCGCGCCAGGCAGCGACTCGAGCTTCTCGATCGCGTACTTCACGAGGTCGATGCGCTCTTGCTGCTTCGCCGGGGTCAGGCACTTCTTCAGTAGCGGTAAACCGTCCGGCTCGAGCACGACCACGGCGCGTCGCGAGCCGATCCCGGCGGCCAGACCGTCGATCCAGGCGCGGTAGCGCGCGGGCGTGCGCGATCCGCCCGCCGAGTAGCTGCCGCAGTCGCGAAACGGCAGGTTGTAAGCGATCATGACCGGCAGGGCGCCCGCGCGCGTCTTCGCGTAGACGTACTTCTTGGTGTCGAGCTCGATCTGAGGATTCCAGTTGCCGAGCCACGCCGCCGCCGGCTGGCCCGCGATCTTGTCGATGGCCGCCGCGTCCTGCGGCCGCGAGTGCCGCCACATGTCGGCGGTGCGCCGCGCGTTGGACTCTTCGTCGACCGCCCAGTAGGCGTCGCGAAACGGGTTCTCGCCGTGTACGCGCGGTGACGTCATCGACGCGCGCGGCGCGCCGGCGATGCCCGACGCGGGAAACGTGCGCGGAGCCGGCGGCATCACGCACCCGGAGACCGATGCGAGAACAAGAAGAAGTGACGAGCGAAGGTCGAAATTGAAATAAGCCATGGCCCTCCTCTGCTCTTAACACGAGTGCGAACGGCGCCGGGCCGGCTCACATTTGAGCGGGACGCGGCGTGCAGCCGGGTGCACGGCATTGGCACAAATCGCTCCGAGGCTTGTACTACGTTCCGGCGTCGATCGATGGACGCTCCCGAAACCACCTCTGCTGCGGCGCGGGCGGTGGCGTTGTTCATGACCGCGACGTGGCGGTCTGGCACTCATCCTGGGTGCGCAACTACGGGCGTGCCGGCGTCAGGTAGCCGCTGTCGGCGAGCCAGTCGGCCATGCGCTGGGGCCAGGTCTTGACCGAGACCAGCGTCGAGCGATCGCCCATGTTGAAGGCGTGCTTGCCCTGCGCCAGGAAGTGCGCCTCGACGCGGACGCCGGCGGCGCGCAGCTTGTTGAAGAGCTCCAGCGTCGTCTTGTCACAGCCGTAGTCGTCGTCGTTCGCGACCAGCAGGAACGTGGGTGGCGCGTCGTGCGGGATGGCGTCGGGGACCTTGCCGCCCGGATAGACCAGCATCTGAAAATTGGGGCGTCCGGGGAGGCGGTCGATCGGATCGGGCGCGTTCGGATCGCCGCGCGCCCGGCGCGTAGGCGACCATCGACGCGAGCTCGCCCCCGGCGGAGAAACCGAGCAGCCCGACGCGGTTCGGGTCGATGCCCCATTCGCGTGCGCGGCTGCGCACCAGGCGAATCGCGCGGTAGGCGTCGGCGCGCACGTGCTCGAGCGTGTACGGCGAGCCGGCTTCCTTGGGCAGGCGATACTTGAGCGCGAACGCGGTCACGCCCAGGTTGCGCAGGTACTCGGCCGGTTGCTTGCCCTCGGCGTTGAACACCAGCTCGCGAAAGCCGCCGCCCGGCGCGATCACGACCGCGGTGCCGTTGGCCTTGCCCTTCACGGGCAGGTACACGGTCACCGACGGATTGTTGACGTGGCGTACCCACCAGTCGCGCGCCTGCTCGGGCTCGTCGCGCCGGGCTTCGAAACCCGGCGCGCCACCCGGCCAGAGAGGGATCACCTGCGGCGTCGGCGGCGCGGTCGTGCCGGCTGGCTCGGCGCGTGCGGCGCCCGGCACCAGCAGCAGCGCGATCGACAGGAATGATCGTCGAAACGACTTCGCGAGACCAGCAGTCATGTCACGGCTCCTCGGTGGCAGAACGGCATAAGCCGTATCACGGCGGCGCGCATCGGAGCAGCACGTGTGCGCGATACGCCAAAGGGCTGTGGCCGGACCGCAGCAGTGTGACGGCAGCGACCCGGGCGACCTCGGGATCACCGGTACTTTCCGCGTGCGTCCGGGCGCTTTACGGGTACGCTAAATGCAGTAGTTTGGGGCTATGACACGCATCGGGACAACAATTTGTGGCTTGGGCCTGGTGTTCACAATCGGGTTGTCGTCGTGCGCCACGACGGACACCTCGACTACGACCTGGACCGACCCAAACGCGGCTGCCCAGTGGGCGCGTCCTGGCCGGGTAGAGGCGGTGCAGGAGGTGGTGCAGCGCACCGAGGGTAACCCGGTCGGCGGCGCCATCGCCGGCGCGGTGATCGGCGGCCTGCTCTTCGGGGGACGCGGCCCGGCCGCGGTCGTTGGCGCGGCCGGCGGCGCTGCGGTCGGCGCATCGGCGAGCCAGGGCTCGAGCGAGACGCGCCACTACCGCGTCTGGGTCCGCTTCTATGATGGCGGCCAGCAGATGTTCGTCTACCCGAACTACTCGCCGTTTCGTCCCGGCGAGAACGTCGTGTTGACGCCACAGGGTCTGGCCCGCGGCTGAGCTCGAGCCTCGTCTCCTTCTCGCTGCATTCTGATCCGGACCGTCGCCGCGGCGTTTCTGGAAGCTTTCCAATCTGGTTTTGTAGATTTCGGGTCTCAGTGCGTGCCTCGGTCGCACGGCTCATGCGGATGTGGTAACCAGAACCTATCGGCAAGATAGGGACGACCTCATGGACCGTTCATGAACCGTTTCTGACCGGCAGTGTGACTGCACTCGAGTGCACACACGTTGAGTCCCAGTCATTGCCAGGGGGACACCGATGGGTCGCAATTGCTTCGGATCGCTACTCACGACGATGCTCCTCGGAAGCGTCGCCGTGGGGTCGCTCGCCTTCACGGTCGCCGGTTGTCAGAGAATGACAATCCGCCGCCCGTGCCCGCCGACTGCACGCCGATGGATGCGGTGCCGCGGCGGCTGTGGCGCCTGTCGACGCAGCAGTTCTCGAACTCGGTGCGCGACCTCCTCGGTCTGCCGGCCGGGCCGGGGCTCTCGACCACCGGCGGCGGCGCGCAGTTCGCGTTCTTCAGCTCGGACACGCTGAGCGTCGATCCCGGTCTCGCCTTTTCGATCAACGGCGCCGTCAACACCGCGCTCGCCGCGGCCGCGCCGCAGATCCCCGCGCTCGCCGCCTGCAGCAACGGCGAGGATGAGTCGGCGTGCGCGCAGCGGTTCGCCACCAGCTTCGGCGCGCGCGCGTTCCGGCGGCCCCTCGATTCCGACGAGGTGGCCGCCCTGATGAACGTCTACGACCAGGGCCGCCTGCAGGACTTCAACACCGGCATCAGCCTGATGGTCCGGGCGCTGCTGCAGTCGCCGTCGTTCCTGTTTCGCACCGAGCTCGGCGGAACGCCCGACCCGTCGACGGGGAACGCCAAGCTGACGCCCTACGAGGTCGCGACGCAGCTCGGGTACACCTTCTTGAACTCGACGCCGGATGCGCCGTTGCTGGCGGCGGCGGCCGACGGCAGCCTCGGGACGTCGCAGGGGCTCGGCAAGCAGGTCGATCGGCTGCTGCAGACCGACGCCGTGAAGCAGAACATCGACAATGTCGTCGTCTCCTGGTTCAACGTCCCGCAGCTGGTCATCAAGACCAAGGACCCGAGCCTGATCCCCGCCGCCGTCGCGTCGATGGTTCCCGCCGGTCAGGACGTGCAGGCCACGCTGGAGAGCGACATCCTCACGTCGACGACCGACTTCGTCGACGACGTGCTCTGGAAGAGCACGGGCCACGTCACCGAGTTGCTCACGTCGAACAAGCTGTTCGTGAACCAGCGGCTGGCGGCGTTGTACGGGCTGCCCTACGGCACCGGCGCGGGCGTGCGCGCCGACGGATTCCTCGGCGTCGCCGATCCGCAGCCGCGCGCCGGCATGATCACCCAGCCCGGCTTCATCTGGTCGCTCTCCGACCCGGCGACGACGTCGATCGTCCACCGCGGGAAAGAGATCCACGACTACGTCATCTGCGGCAACGCGCTGAAGCCGCCGCCGCCCGGCCTGCTCAGCTCGCCGACGATCATCCAGCTGCTCGCGATGCTGCCGACCGAGCTCGACAAGGCGAACTATCGCCTGGGCGACCCGTTCTGCTCCACCTGCCACCAGAGCATGGACACGTACGGCCTGATGCTGGAGAAGCTGGATCCGGTCGGAAACCACCGCACGATGTACTGCGGCCGCGGACAACGATCCGGATCCGATCACCGAGACCGTCGACTTCTCGAAGTTCCCCAAGGCGGCGCCGCTGAACACGCCGATCACCGGGCCGGTGGCCTTCGCGCAGGCGATCGTCGACAACCACCAGTTCACCGACTGCGCGGCGATGATGATGGTCAGCTACGCGCTCGGGCGCTTCGCCGTCTCGACGGTGCCCGACCCCGACGACACCAGCCAGCACCGTCACCGTGAACAACACCTGCGAGGTCGACAGCGTGCGCGGCGCAGTTCAACCGCGGCGACGGCAAGCTGTCGACGCTGCTGAAACAGGTCGCGACCGCTGCGTTTCGTCCAGTCGCGCCGCAGGAGGCTCCCCGTGACGTCGTACAAGGTTTCGCGCCGCGCATTTCTTCGCGGCTGCGGCGCATCGACGCTGATGCTGCCGCTGCTGCGCAACATCGAGGCGCGCGCGCAGGGGAAGCCGGCGCCGCTGCGGTTCCTGGTGATCCACCACTCGCTGGGCACACAGCTGGGACCGCCCATCGGGCGGCGCGTCCGACCTGTGGCGGCCACCGGTGCAGGCGACCACGACCAGCTTCGCGCTGCCGGTGAACAGCGCACCGTTCACGCCGCTGCAGCCGAAGATGGTGATGATCGACGGCGTCAACATCGTCTGCGACAGCAAGTTGTCAGGCCGGGAAGGCACCAACACCCACGAGGGCGGGATGGTCGCGATCATGACCGGCCAGCCGAACCTGGGGCTGGCGCCCAACAGCCAGGCCGACTTCGTCGCCGGTGGTCCGTCGATCGATCAGATTCTTCTGGCGCAGTCGCCGGTGCTGGGCGGACCGATGTCGCCGACGCGCACGCCGTTCCAGTCGTTGCAGCTGGCAGCCGACGTCCGCTCCGATCGCGACGAGGTCGCGCCGCGCACGCTGTCGTACGGCCCGCTGAACACGGGCGCCGCCGACATCGTCTCGCAGCGCAAGCCCGCTGGCGCCCGAGACCACGCCGCTGCTGACGTACATGCGCATGTTCGGCGGATCCATGGTCACCGACCCGGCGCAGGCGGCGACGATGCTGGCGCAGAACAAGAGCGTGCTCGACTTCATGCAGGCGCGACATGGCGCGCCTGCGCACGCTGGTGCCCGCGGGCGAGACCGCCAAGCTCGACACCTACGGCGAGTCGATCCGCCAGCTGGAGAACAGCCTGTCGGCGGGGTTGACGCCCGGGATGTGCGCGCAGCAGCCGGCGCCGCCGGCGGCGATCAAGAACGTCAACGCCGGGACCGGCGCCACGGTGTTCAACGGCCAGAACCTGGGCGCCGCGGGGGGAAGCAAGCTCAGCGGCGCGGACTACTACGACCCGACCGATCCCGCCAACCACCCGCACCAGTTGCTGGGCCCGCAGCAGCTGCAGTTGATGCAGGCGGCGTTCTCGTGCGACCTGGCGCGCGTGGGCACGTTCATGTGGTCGGCGGGGACCAACTGGGTCGTGTTCCCGAGCCCGTTCCAGGGCTCGGCGCTGGCCAATGGAGCGGTGTCGTCGCCCGAGCACCCGCCGTCGCACACGACCGACGCGTCGACGATGGCCTGGATCGCGCAGATCGACCAGTGGTACGACCAGCAGACGGCGACGGCGCTGCAGCAGTTCGACGCCACCACCGACTTCGACGGCAACACGCTGCTCGACAACACGGTGGTCGTCTACCTGAGCGAGGTCGCGCGCGCGTATGACCACGATCAGCGCAACGTTCCGTTCCTGGTGTTCGGCGGCAAGAACACCGGCATCAACGGCGGCCAGTTCCTCAAGGTCACCGGCGGGGCGCTCCTCGACACGAACTCGAACAACAACAACCGGCCGACCAACGACGTCTGGCTGGCGCTGGCTCCGATCTTCGGCGTGAACCTGCCGAGCCTGGGGTCGGACAAACAGTGGACCGGGCCGCTCCCAGGCCTGGTGCGCTGACGGCATCGCGGCGGGTGCTGGGCGCTGCCGTCGCGCGGGCACTGGCCTGCCCGCGCTGCGGTGGCGCGCTGCGGCCGCCGGTACCGGCGGCGGCTGGGCGTGCGCGGCGTGCGGCGTCGCGTATCCGTCGGTCGGCGACGTCCCTTGCCTGGTCCCCGATCCCGGGCTGTGGCGCGCGCGCTGGGCTCAGCGTGCCGACCACTACCTGACCGCGGCCGCGCGGCGGATCGCCGAGCTCAACCTGGAGCGCAGCGCCGACGGGCTGCTGCGCAGCACGCGCGAGCGGCTGATCGCGATCATGGCGGCGCTGTCGGCGGATCGTGACGTGGTCGCGCAGTTGCTCGCGCCGTTGCAGGGCGCCGCCGCGCAGCCGCAGGCTCCGGCGCTGATCCCGACGGCGAGCGCGCCCTCCGCCGACTACGAGGTGCTCAAGTTCTCCGAGAACCTGTTTCGCGACTGGGTCTGGGGAGAGGCCGAGTCCGACGCGGCGCTGGCGCTGGTGCGCCGGTTGCTCGACGCGGTGGGCGCGGAAGAACCGCTGGGCACGGTCGCGGTCTTCGGCGCGGGCGCCGGGCGGCTGGCGGTCGATCTCCACCGGACGGTGCGTCCGGCGTTCGTCGTGGCGCTGGACATCAACCCGCTGCCGCTGCTGGTCGCTGCCGAGCTGGCGGCGGGCGGCGAGGTGACCCTGCACGAATTTCCGATCGGGCCGCACGGGCAGGGTGGGGTGGCGCTGCGTCGAACGCTGCGCTGCCGGTTCCCCGTCGACGACACGCTGGCGTTCGTGATCGCCGATGGGCTGCGCCCGCCGCTGCCGCCGGCGTCGGTCGACCTGGTGGTCACACCCTGGTTCATCGACGCCACCGACGTCGACCCGCGCGTGACCGCGGCGGCGATCAACCGCGTGCTGCGCCCGTCGGGGCGCTGGATCAACTTCGGGCCGCTGCGCTTCAACGGCGCGGCGTCGCGCCAGTACACGATTGAGGAGATCCGCGAGATCGTCACCGAGGGCGGCTTTGCGATCGACGACGAGACGCGCGAGTCGGTTGCCTACTTCGCGTCACCCGACAGCGGCTCGCATCGGGTCGAGACGATCTTCGGCTTTGCGGCGCACAAGACCGCAGCGATCCCGGCGGTCGATTTGCCCGCGGTCGATCCGAAGTGGATCACCGATCCGCGGGCGGCGATCCCGCGCCTGCCCGACTGGGAGGCCCTGCGAAGATCGGCGGTGTTCACCAACGGGGTGATCTCGATGATCGACGGCCGCCGCTCGATCGCGGAGATCGCGGCGGCGCTGGGGAAGTCGTGGGGTGTGGATCCCGCCACGCTGGAAGATCCGCTGCGCGCGTTCCTCAGCAGATTGATTCGAGGATAGCGCCCCGTCCTCGTCGGACCCCTCTCCCTAACCCTCCCCCCGCGGACGGGGGGAGGGGATCGGAAAGAGGATCTCCGGTCCGGGGGGAGGGGATCGGAAAGAGGATCTCCGGTCCGGGGGGAGGGGATCGGAAAGAGGATCTCCGGTCCCCTCCCCCGTCCGCGGGGGAGGGTTAGGGAGAGGGCAGACCTTGCGCGAAGCAAGGCCCGACAATGCGTGACCGCGCGCCCGCCGATGCGCATTTGGGTGCGACAACTCGTCGCGGTCCGTGTCGTTCTAGTCGAGAGGCCAAGACCAGTGTGAATTCGACCTCTCTCTACAAGGAGAACTCATGAGGATCATCAGGCAGTGTGGGATCTTTAGGCTGGGCTTCATCGGAAGCGCGTTGCTGGCGGCGGTGGGTTGTAACCACGTTTCTGCGCTGGACGAATCGGTAGAAAACCGAGCGTCTGCCGTGGTGTTGAGCACGTCGAATCTGGACCTTCAGGAGTCAGGCAACTCCTGCTGGGGCAACGGCGCGCAGTCGTACTTCAAGGTCACGAACAACGGCTCCGCTGCGGTCAAGCTGAGCGACGTCACGGTCAAGTTCTGGGTCAACGACACGACGGGCAGCCCCGTGGTGCCACACGTCTTCTACGGCGGCTGCGTGACGAACGCTGCTGGCACTTGCGTCCATCCGGTCGCCAACGTGACGGCTTCACCGGTAGCGTTCACCGCCTGCGGGCCGGACCCACAGCACCAAGCCAACTGGGAGATCACCGTCAGCACGACGGACGCGACGACGATCGCCCCGGGCTTCATCTGGTCGAACCTGCAGACGGGCATCAACCTGTCGAGCTTCGCGCCGTTCAGTCCCGGTTCCAATACGTGGTACAGCGCGTGCGGCACAGGGCAGCCCTTTCACTCCGACCCGCACTACGCCGTGTACGTGAAGGGTCAGCTCGTCACCAATCTCGGCTTCACGGCGCCTGATTGCCGCGCCCCGCACGGGTCGCAGCCCATCACCACGTACAGTCTGCCGCCGATATCCCCGCAGGTTGGGTCGCTGCCGAAAGACCAGGTGCTCACGGTTGCCTTGAGCCTGCCTCTGCGAAACCTCGCCACGCTGCAGTCGAAGATCGACGCCGCCGCCGATCCGGCCAGCCCCACCTATCGGCAGTGGCTCACGCCGGCCGATCTCGCGGCGACCTACTTGCCGACCTCCGCTGATTTTTCCACGCTCACCGCCTGGGCCGCCTTGAACGGCCTCCAGGTTTCTTCGCAGCCGACCCATATGGTGGCCGGCCTCATCGGCACGGTGGCCCAGATCGAGAAGGCGTTCTTCGTCAACCTGATCACCGGACGGCGAGATGACGGAACGATCTACTACACGCCCGATCGGCAGCCGACGATCGATCTGGCCACGCCGGTGCTCGGTCTATCCGGCATCGACAACTTCATCCCGGCGCGCGTCGCGGCGAGCGGAGGCCGAGCGCCGAACCCGCCCGGTGGGTTTCAGTCCAACGACTTTCGCGGTGCGTATCTGGGGGCGGGGTCGACCTGCGCTACGCTGACCGGCACGGGCCAGACCATCGGCGTCTTCACCTTCGGCACCGGCATCAACCAGAGCAATATCCAGAAGTACATCACCACCACGGGCCTCACCGGCGTCTCCACGCCAACGATCATGGTCGCCGGGACACCGGACGGGGCGACGCCGACCCCGCTGGCGCCCGACGATGGTGGCGGCAACCTGGAGGCTTCGCTGGACGTCGAGATGGCGATCGCGATGGCGCCAGGCGCGCAGGTGGTCGTGTTCGAGGGCAACAACTTGGACCTGACCCTAGAAGCCATGGTCAACCAGCCAAATATTGCCCAACTCACGTCGTCCTGGTACTTGCCGACCAGCGCGACGACGCCGCAGCTTCACACGCTCATGGCGGCACAGGGACAGGCCTTCTTCGAAGCCAGCCTGGATTTCGGCTCGTATGCCATCGGCGCCGCTGTACAGCCGATGGGCTCATCGTGCTTTGCGTCGCCACTCGGGGCCAACATGACGTTCGACATGCCCTACATCACCATCGCTGGCGGGACGGAGCTCAACGTCTCGGCTGGCACGTATCTGAGCGAGAGCGCGTGGTTCGGGAGCGGCGGCGGCATCATGCCCGCCGTGTCGTTTCCGGCCTGGCAGGCAAACGCGAATCCCACGAATCCGAAGCTGTCCACGACCTCGCGCAACGCGCCGGACGTTTCGATGCCGGCGAGCAACATCTATGTCGTGTACTCCACTTGCGACAACGTCGGCCTCCCAGGGATTGGCGGCAAGGTCGATGACCCAACGGTCTGCAAGGGAAACGTGCAGTGCTCGGTCGTGCCGGACGGCAAGGGCGGGACGATCTCCATCTACACCGGCTGCAAGTCCGGCGGCGAGACCGCGGGAACAGCAGTCAACATCGGTGGTACGAGCGCCGCGACCCCACTCTGGGCGGCTTTCATTTCGCTCGTCAATCAGAGCAATCAGGCGAAAGGCAAGATCGGCTTTCCAAACCCGACCCTCTATTCGATTGGTCGGAGCACGAGCTACAAGACGAGCTTCCACGACGTCAACGACAACACGGTGGCCCAAGCGGCGTGTGACGGCACGCAGTACAGCGCCGTCACCGGTTACGACCAGGTGACCGGCTGGGGATCGCCACAATGCGGGCTGGTCGCGCAGCTCACCAACGGCGGGGCTCCGACGAACCCGCCAGTGCCTCCGACGCTGACGGTTGCGGGGAACAACACGCAGCTCGCCTCGGAGCCCGTGGAGATCTGCGGCAGTGGATCAAACTTCACGCCTGGCACCACCGTCACTCTCACCTTGACCAACGTTCCCGACATCAATGGAGCGACGCTGGCTCCCAGGACGCTCGGCACGTTCACCGTCGGTGCGGATGGAAAGTTCGGGTATACGATCAACCCCAGCTCCATGCCGCCCGCGATTTTCTGCACCACCGCGCAGATCTTCGACAAGGTGGCGGTGACCGCCACCGATCAACAGCAGGAGATCGCGAGTGCCACGTTCAACGCGGGCAGCTTCTGCACCAACGTGACGATTGGCGGATCGTTTGGTGGGGGGTGCCCGTGATCGAGCGGCGGGCGCGCTTGCAGTAGGAGCGATCTTCCAGAGACCCTGCCAGCCCGCGCGTGTCTATCTGGCGCGCGCGGGCCGGGCCCTCGGTAGCCTAAAAGCTCGCGTTCTTCGCGAGCTCCAGCGCCTTCTCCTGCCACCACATGCCGGCCTTGGGGCCGCCGTTGCACTGGCCGTCGGATTCGCCGGGCTTCTTCAGCCACAGATAGGCGTCGACGGCCGGATCGCGCGGTGTTGGTCGTCGGCGGCGTGCCCAGGCCGCGGCCGGACGGGTTGCACCAGGCGGCCTCGACGTCGCCCTTCACCTCGGGCGGCCCCTTGCCGTTGCGGCTGGTGTCGATCACGAAGTGCTTGCCGCCCAGGCGCTTGGAGATCTCCTTGCCGTACTTGATCGTCGCCTCGGTGGTCTTGTAGTTCGACACGTTGAGCGCGAAGCCGTCGGCGTCGTCGACGCCCGCGGCCTTGAGGCGCTTCGCCATCTCGGGCGCCTCGATCCAGCCGGCGTTGCCCGCGTCGATGTAGACGGCGGTGTTCATCTGCGTCTCGAACGCGTGCACCGCGAAGCGCAGCAGCTCGAGCCGCTCCTTCTGGTCGGCGTCCGACAGGCACTTCTTCAGCAGGCCCAGCGCGTCCGGCTCGAGCACGACCGCCGCGCGCTGCGGGCCGATCGCGCGCGCGAACGCCGAGATCCAGGTCTTGTAGGCGTCGCCCTGTGCGGCGCCGCCGGCCGAGTACTGGCCGCAGTCGCGCTTGGGGATGTTGTAGGCGAGGAACAGCGGGAACGCCTTGTTCTTGTTGATCAGCTTCACCCGCTTGTGCACCCAGTTCTCGACGTTGGGTGTCCAGTCGCCGATCCAGTCGGCGCCGCCGTAGTCGGCGATCTTGGCGATCAGCGGCGACTCTTCGACGTTGTTGCTGTTCTTGAGCCGCTTCGACCGCCAGCGTCGCGTTCGCGTACGGGTCGACCCACCACTTCACGCCGACGAAGATGTTCTCGCCCTTCTTGCGCGGGACCACCGGCGCGTCGGGCTCGTCCTTTTTTGCGGCGGGCGCAGACGAGACATCGTGCCCGAGCCCATGTTGCTGGCGCCCGGCGCGCCTGGTTCCTTGACGCAGCCGGAGATCAGCAGCGCGAAGGCGGTCGCCGAAGCCGACAAGGTCATCAACCAACCCGAACGAAGCTGAGCAGTATGTGTGCATTAGGGGACCTCTTGGAGGGTGCGGGAGTTCCCGCTTTAAATGAAGGCCAAGCGCCGCGGGGCGCGGCGGCCGAAACATTAACATCGACCTGCGACTTTGGAGAGTCTTCAGCGCTGAAAGGCGCGCAGCGCATAGTAGCTGGCGGCCGCGATCAGCGCCGCCGACTGGATCGTCAGCAGCCAGGCCCACACGATGCGCAGCGCCACGCCCCAGCGCACGCCGCTCGGCCGCGTGACCCAGCCGACGCCGACGATCGCGCCCGTGATGGTGTGCGTCGTCGACACCGGCACGCCCAGCGCCGTGGCCAGGAACAGCATCGACGCGCCGCCGGTCTCCGCGCAGAAGCCCTGCACCGGTTTGAGCTTGGTCAGGCGCATCCCCATCGTGCGCACGATGCGCCAGCCGCCCGACAGCGTGCCCAGGCCCATCGCCAGCGTGCAGACCAGCACGACCCAGAACGGCACCTCGAACGTCGAGCCGGTGAGCCCGTTGGCGTACAGCAGCACCGAGATGATGCCCATGGTCTTCTGCGCGTCGTTGCCGCCGTGTCCCAGGCTGAACAGCGCCGCCGACAGACAGCTGCAGGCGCCGGAACCAGCGGTCGACCTTGCCCGGCGTGAAGCGCCGCAGGATCCAGGCCACCGCCACCAGCAGCGCGCCGCCGACGAGCATGCCGATGATCGGCGACAGGATGATGAACACCGCGGTCTGCGTGATCTTCGCCCAGCCGAGGACGCTGGTGCCGCCCTTGCTCATGCCGGCGCCGATCAGCCCGCCCATCAGCGCGTGCGACGAGCTCGACGGGATTCCGTACCACCAGGTGATGAGGTTCCAGCCGATCGCGCCGATCAGCGCCGCCACCACCACCGTGTTGTCGACGACGTGCGGATCGACGATCCCCTTGCCGATGGTGTTGGCGACGTGCAGCGGAAAGAAGACGAACGCCACGAAGTTGAAGAAGGCCGCCCACGCGACGGCCATGCGCGGCGAGAGCACGCGCGTCGAGACGACGGTGGCGATCGAGTTCGCCGCGTCGTGGAACCCGTTGATGTAGTCGAAGACCAGGGCAATGACGACGATGCTGATGACGACGACCATTGGTGCACGCCTTCTATCGATGAGGTCGCGGCCCTCATGTCAACGGCTCTGTCACATGAATGTCACAGCGCCGTGCCGCGCGTTTTGGTCCAGAAGGTGCTAGAAACTCGGCCATGACGCGCGTCTTGGTCGTCGAGGACGAGCGGGACCTGCAAGAGGTCATCGGCTACAACCTGCGCGAGCTCGGCTACGAGGTCGTGGTGTCCGAGACCGGGGCGCCGGTCCCGTGCGCCATGGCCGCGAGCGCGCGCCGGATCTGGTGATCCTGGATCTGATGCTGCCCGACGTGTCGGGGCTCGAGGTCTGCCGGAATCTGAAGAGCGACCCCGCGACGCGCGCGACTCCCGGTGGTCATGGTCACGGCCAAGGGGGCGGAGGTCGATCGCGTGGTCGGCTTCGAGCTGGGCGCCGACGACTACGTCGTCAAGCCGTTCAGCGTGCGCGAGCTGCTGCTGCGCGTCCAGGCGATCCTGCGGCGCTCGCAGCCGCTCGGCGCCGAGCCGGCCGCCGCGCCGTCGCCTGTCCCATCACCTTCGGCCGCCTGCGCATCGATCGCGACGCGCCCAGCGTGCAGGTCGACGACCAGGAGGTCACCCTGACCGCGCTCGAGCTGCGCCTGCTGTGCACCCTCTACGAGCGGCGCAACCGCGTGCAGTCCCGCGCGGTGCTGCTCGACGACGTCTGGGGCGTCAGCGGCGAGAACGCCACGCGCACCGTCGACACCCACGTCAAGCGGCTGCGCGAGAAGCTGGGACCGGCCGGCGAGTACATCGAGACCATTCGCGGCATCGGCTATCGCTTCGTCGGCGCCCCGCCCAAGCAGCCCCGTGAGGTTCGGGGTGCGCGCCAAGCTCTTCGCGGTTTCGCTGAGCCTGATCGTGCTGTCGGTGCTGGCGGGCGAGATCTACCTGCGCCACAGCGTCGAGGCGAACCTGGTCGATCGCATCCGTCACGATCTGATCGAGCGCCTGGATCTGATCCGCGACGCCAGCGACGAGACGCTGCGCACCGCTCCGGCGACGCCGAGAATCGCGCACCTGGAGCGAGCTCGCCCACCGCCTGGGCGCGCTCGGGCAACGGGCGCCTCACGTTCATCCGCCCCGACGGCGTCGTGCTCGGCGATTCCGATGTCGAGCTCGGCGCGCTGGACGCGGTCGAGAACCACCACGATCGTCCCGAGGTGCTCGAGGCGCTGCGCGGGCCGTGGGGATCGAGCATGCGCTGGAGCGCGACCGTGAGCCGGCGCCTGATGTACGTCGCGGTCCCCGTCGAGCGCGACGGGCAAGGTCGCGCTCGTGGCCCGCCTGGCCGTGCCGCTGACCGAGGTCGACGACGCCCTGCAGGGCCTGCGGCAGATCTTCGGGCTCGGCGCGCTCATCGCGCTCGGCGTCGCGCTGTTCCTGTCGTTCGGCGCGGCGCACATCATGTCGCGCTCGCTGCGCGAGCTGACCGAGGCGGCGCGCAAGATGTCGTCGGGGGACCTCGACGTGCGGACGCACCTGCGCGGCCACGACGAGGTCGCCGACCTGGGCAAGGCGCTCGACGCGCTGGCCGAGAGCCTGTCGGTCAACCTGAGCACCATGCGCGCCGAGCGCGATCTGCTGGGCCGCATCCTCGAGTCGATGCAGGAGGGCGTGCTGGTGATGGACGCCGAGCGCCGCATCCTGCTGGTGAACCCGTCGCTGCGCGAGATGCTGGCGCTGTCGAGCGAGGCGGTGGGCCGCATCGCCATCGAGGTGATCCGCAACGCCGAGCTGCAGCGGCTGCTCGAGACGGCGCTGGCGTCGGAGGGCTCGCACTCGGGCGAGATCGAGATCGTCGGGCTCAAGCCGCGGCGCGCGCTGGTGCACGCCAAGGCGATGTCGGGCCAGCCGGGGCTGCTCGCGGTGTTCGTCGACGTCACCGACGTGCGCCGGCTGGAGTCGCTGCGCGCGCGACTTCGTCGCCAACGTCTCGCACGAGCTGCGCACGCCGATCGCCGCCGTCTCGTCGGCGGCCGAGACGCTGCGCCGATCGGCGCTGCGCGATCCCGAGGCGTCGGTGCGCTTCGTCGACATGATCGAGCGCAACGCGCGCCGCCTGCACGAGCTGGTCGAGGACGTGCTCGACCTGTCGCGCATCGAGTCCAAGGAGTTCAAGCCGCGCGCCGACGCGGTCGACGTCGGGCCGATCGCGACGCAGGTGATCGGCACCTTCCGCGAGCGCATCGAGAAGAAGCGGCTGCACGGTCAAGGCGGTGGTGCCGGCGGGCACGCCGGCGGCGACCGCCGATCACCGCGCCGTCGAGCAGGTGCTGACCAACCTGGTCGAGAACGCCGTGCAAGTACTGCCCCGAGGGCTCGTCGATCACCGTGCGCGTGTCCGACGAGGGCGCCAAGGTGCGCGTCGCCGTCGAGGACTCGGGCCCGGGCATCGAGGCCAAGCACCTGCCGCGCCTCTTCGAGCGCTTCTACCGCGTCGACGCCGGCCGCACGCGCGACATGGGCGGCACCGGCCTCGGCCTGTCGATCGTCAAGCACCTGGTCGAATCGATGGGCGGCATGATCGGCGTGCAGAGCACCATCGGCCGAGGCTCGACGTTCTGGTTCACGCTGCCGCGCGACCAGCGGACTGCCGCGCAGTCGCCCTCGCAGCCGCACGCCGTGTCGTAGTCCGTCGCTCGCGGACGGGGTGGCCGGATCGGCTGACGGACCGTCACCGATCCCGGATCTGCAGGCGCTTGA
Source organism: uncultured Pseudomonadota bacterium (assembly GCA_963711305.1). GTDB lineage: Bacteria > Myxococcota_A > Polyangia > Fen-1088 > Fen-1088 > DASRQZ01. The sequence goes on along the minus strand of CAVQDT010000007.1, from coordinate 450,914 downwards.
GACGTGACGCCAGCGTCGTCGGCTTCAGGCCCAGCAGCGCGGCCGCGCCGTCGCGGCCGTAGATCTTGCCGCCGCAGCTCTCCAGCGCGCGGCGCAGGTTCTCGCGCTCCTGGTGTCGCATCTGGTGCTCGCCGAGGATCGGTGGCGGGCGCGGCGGGCCCGTGCGTCCCGCCTCGACGAACGTCGGGCCCTCGAGCGCGGGGACCGCGACGCCCGCCGGCGGTGGCGCGGTCGCGAAGCGCGCCGGCGCCGCGGCCGGCCCGTCGCCGATCGGCAAGTGCAACACGCCGTCGGCCGACGAGATGGTCGCGCGCTCGAGGACGTTGAGCAGCTCGCGCACGTTGCCCGGGCCAGTCGCGCGCGGCGAGCCACGCGATCTGCTCGGGCGTGAGCGCGACCGGCGCGCGCGCGAGCCGGCGGCAGATGCGATCCAGGAGCTGCTCCGCCAGCTCGGGGATGTCCTCGCGCCGCTCGCGCAGCGCGGGCATGGTGATCGGGTAGACCGCGAGGCGGTAGTAGAGGTCCTGGCGGAAGCGCCCGGCTTCGACCTCGGCGAGCAGGTTGCGGTTGGTCGCCGCGACGATGCGCACGTCGGAGTGACGCGTGCGCACCTCGCCGACGCGCTCGAACGTCCCTTCCTGCAGCACGCGCAGCAGCTTGCCCTGCAGGTCGAGCGGCAGCTCGCCGATCTCGTCGAGGAACAGGGTTCCGCCCGCCGCCGCCTCGAAGCGCCCGAGGCGGTCGCGCGTCGCGCCCGAGAAGGCGCCGCGGACGTGGCCGAAGAGCTCGCTCTCGGCGAGCTCGCGCGGGATCGCGGCGCAGTTGATCTCGACGAACGGACCGTCCGCGCGGCGACTCTGCTGGTGAATGGCCTGGGCGGCCAGCTCCTTGCCGGTGCCCGATTCGCCGAGCACCAGCACGGTGGCGTCGGTGGAGGCGACGGCGGTGATCTCGCGCAGCACCGCGCGCAGCTTGGCGCTGCGGCCGACCAGCACCACCGGCTCGGTCTCGGCGCTGCGGCGCAGGATCTGGTTCTCCAGCGCCAGCCGTCGCCGCATCGTCTCGACCTCGGCGAACGCGCGCGCGGTCGCGATCGCGGCCGCCGCGTGGTTGGCGATGATGCGCAGCACATCGACCGCGGCCGGCGACAGCGGCGAGCGGACGAAGACCCCGAGAACGCCCAGCAGGTCGCCCCGTGACATGAGCGGCAGCCCCGCGAAGCCGGCGATACCTTCGGCGCGCACCCACTCCGGGTGGCGGATCTTCGGATCGCGCGCCGGATCGGTGACCAGCACCAGCGCGCGCGTGGCGGCGACCGCGCCGACCTTGAACGCGCCGACGGGGATGCGGCGGAACGCGCCGCCCAGGCGTCCGTCGGCGACCGCCGCGCCGTTGCGCGGGCGCGCGGCGCTGGCCACCAGGTGCAGGCAGGACGCGCGCGTCGGTGCAGACCCGTGCGTTGGGACAGGCCGCACACTGGTCGCCGGGCTCGAGCAGCCACAGGCGCGCGAGCGCGACGTCCTCGTTCTCGACCAGCCGTCGCGTGCACAGCGGCAGGAGATCCTCGAGCGATCGTTCGCAAGCCAGCTCGAGCAGGAGCTCTCGAAACGAATGGGAGGCGGCTCCGCTGACGTCCGACCAGAGCACGCGGTCACGCTACGCGAGGACTCGTTTCCGCGACGCAAATTCGCGGTCGAGATCGCGATTCTTCGTGGTGCGTGGCGAGCGGCAATCGGCTGCTTGGTCACGATGATATCCGCTGGAAACCGTGCTCGCTGCACGATCGGAAACCTGGCGTTTTCACGTCGCGGTTTTCCGCGGTCGCGGGCGGTCGCGGCGAGCCGTTGGCCCTGCGGTTGCTCTGTCTTAGGTGCGAGGAGGAAGACGATGCCTGCGATCACGCATCCGCTGCACAAGGAAGGAGACTTCCTGGTCGACTACGAGGAGAAGGTCTTCGAGGACGTCAAGGCCGCGCCCGGCGAGAAGGCGCTGGTGACCTTTCACACGGTCGCCTTCGAGGGCTCGATCGGTCTCGTGAACATGCTGCAGGCGACGCGCCTGATGCGCAAAGGGTTCGAGACCAGCGTTCTGCTCTACGGTCCGGGCGTGCTGCTGGGCGTGCAGCGCGGCTTTCCCAAGCTCGGGAGCGAGGCCTTTCCCGGACACCTGGTGGTCAACCAGAAGATCGGCGCCTTCATGGCCGAGGGAGGCAAGGTCTACGCCTGCCGGTTCGCGCTGTCGGCGCTCTACGGGCAGACGGAGGCGGCGCTCATCCCCGGCATCCGGCCGATCAATCCGCTCGACGTGCTCGATATCGTGCTGCTGCACCGCAAGGCCAACGCGGTGATCCTCAACACCTGGACGCTGTAGAGGCGCGCGTGGCGGCGAATCGAAAGGTGCGCGCGGCGGCGGTGCAACTGGCGCCGTCGCTGTCGAGCCGCGCGGCGACGACCGAGAAGGTCTGCGCCGCGATCGAAGCCGCCGCGCGCGAGGGCGCGGAGCTGGTCGTCTTTCCCGAGACCGTGGTGCCGTACTACCCGTACTTCTCGTTCATCCAGCCGCCCGCGACGATGGGTCGCGAGCACCTGCGGCTCTACGAGGAGGCGGTGACCGTGCCCGGGCCGACGACGCGTCGCGGTCGCCGCGACGGCGCGCGCGACCGGCACGGTGGTCGTGCTGGGCGTGAACGAGCGCGACCACGGCACGATCTACAACGCGCAGCTGATCTTCGACGGCGAGCGCGGGCTGGTGCTGCACCGGCGCAAGATCACGCCGACCTATCACGAGCGCATGGTGTGGGGGCAGGGCGACGGCGCCGGCCTGCGCGCCGTCGACACGCAGGTCGGCCGCGTCGGCGCGCTCGCCTGCTGGGAGCACTACAACCCGCTGGCGCGCTACGCGCTGATGGCCGACCACGAGGAGATCCACGCGAGCATGTTCCCCGGGTCGCTGGTGGGGCCGATCTTCGCCGAGCAGATCGAGGTGACCATCCGCCACCACGCGCTGGAGTCGGGCTGCTTCGTGGTCAACGCGACCGGCTGGCTCACTCCCGAGCAGCGCGCCGAGGTGGCCGGGTCGACCGGGCTCGAGCGTGCGGTCAGCGGCGGCTGCTTCACCGCGATCGTGTCGCCGGAGGGCACGCTGCTCGGCAAGCCGATCACCGAAGGGGAGGGGACGCTCTACGCCGATCTCGATCTGTCGCTGGTCACCAAGCGCAAGCGCATGATGGACAGCGTCGGTCACTACAGCCGGCCCGAGCTGCTGAGCCTGCTCATTGATCGAACTCCGACCTCTCCGGTCGTGGAAAGAGTCGCGTCGTCGTTGTCGGTGTCGGCGTCACCGACCATCGCCGCGCCGATTCCGCCGCCGCCGAACACCGCGCCGGCCGGGGTGGCGTGAAGGAAGCTGTGCGCATGTCGACCTCTCCTCTGCCGTTCGCCGACGAGCCCGACGCCGACAGCGCGCTCATGGCCGACCTGCAGGCGTCGGGCCTGGCGATCGACGAGGCGATGGGAAGTGCGAGCGCCGGCCGCCGCGGCGGCGCGGGGCCGTCGGACCACCGCGCGGTCTCGCTGGGCAAGGCGACGCTGATGGTGCCGATGCGCGCCGCCGGACAGTCGCCGTTTCGCTTGCGCGTGCTGTCCGGATCGCCGTCGTCGGCGGCAGCGGACGGCGCGCCGTCGCGCGCCTGGATTCTGCGCGGTGAGGACCTGCTCGCGGAGGTGGCGCTGCCGCCGTCGGCGCGCTTCTACGCGCTCGCGACCGCCGACGGGATCCCGTACTCCAAGATCGCGCTTCTGCACGCGCGCCGCGTGCTGGCGTCGACGGTGCTGCAGTCGTGCGTGCGCTACGCCGACAGCGCGCGCGCCTGCCAGTTCTGCGCGATCGGCACGTCGCTGAAGGAGGGCCGCACGCTGGCGCGCAAGACCCCGGCGCAGCTGGCCGAGGTCGCGGAGGCGGCGGTGCGTCTGGACGGCGTCGAGCAGCTGGTGCTGACGACCGGTACGCCCGCGTCGGCGGATCGCGGCGCCGCGCACCTGGCGGCGTGCGCGGCGGCGGTGAAGGGCGCGCGTGCCGTCGCTACCGATCCAGGTGCAGTGCGAGCCACCCGACGACTTCGCGTGGTTCGCGCGCCTGCGCGCGGCGGGCGCCGACGCGCTGGGCATGCACCTGGAGGCGGTCGAGCTGGCCGTGCGCGCCGCCGTGATGCCGGGCAAAGCCGAGGTCCCGATCGAGCGCTACCTCGACGCGTTCGCCGCGGCGGTCGCGGTGTTCGGTCGCGGCCAGGTGAGCACCTACCTGATCGCGGGCCTCGGTGATCAGCCGGCGAGCCTGCTCGCGATGGCGGAGCGCCTGTGCGCGCTCGGCGTCTACCCGTTCGTCGTGCCGTTCACGCCGATCGCGGGCACGCCGATGGCGGGACAGGCGCCGCCCACCAGCGAGAGCATGCAGAGCCTGTACGTCGAAGTCGCGCGGTTGCTGCGCGTGCACGGCCTGTCGTCGGCCGAGATGAAGGCCGGCTGCGCCAAGTGCGGCGCCTGCTCGGCGCTGTCCAGCTACGAGGCGTCGTCATGCTGACCTTCGAGACTCGGGTCGCGCGCACGGACGGCGAGCGCGCCGCGTACTTTGCGTTGCGCCGCTCGATCTTCTGCGGCGAGCAGCAGCTCTTCGATGGCGACGACCGCGACGATTGGGACGCGAGCGCGGTTCCCATCGTGTGCATCGCTCACACCGAAGACGGAGGCGCGCGCGTCATCGGCGTGGTCCGCATCTGGGAGGAGTCGCCCGGCGACTGGTGGGGCGGCCGGCTCGGCGTCGACCAGGACTTCCGCACCGTCGGCGCCGTCGGGCGCTGGCTGGTGCAGACCGCCGTCGGCACCGCGCGGGCCTGGGGCGCTCACCGCTTTCGCGCCACCGTCCAGCGCGCCAATGTGCCGTTCTTTCGCCGCCTGCGCTGGCAGACGCGAGAGGAGATCGATCTCTTCGGCCGCCCTCATCACTTGATGGAGGCCGCGCTCGAGCATTACTCACCGGTTGATTGTTTCCCGAGAACCCTGGAAGGGTTCCCGGACCCTCCCGCGAAGGACTCCGCTCGGCAAGCCGAGCTTCGTCCACACGAAGAGGCGCGTCCCGCAGTCGGGGGACTCGCGGGACGCGCCTCGGACACTTGTGCGGTGGACGATGCTGCCTGAGCTCGCGCGCGAGCTGCGGTCCGCCGCTGGTCTCGCGCACAAGCGCGACATCCAGGCTGCCGCGCGCCACCTGCCGCGCGTGCGCAGCGGGCCGTGGGGCGCGGGTGAGGTACGCATCGGCGACGACACCGCCGCGATCCCCGACGGAGACGGCTATCTGTTGTTCGCCGCGGAAGGGATGTGGCCGGAGCTGGTCGCGACCGAGCCGCGCTTCGCGGGCTACTGCGCCGTGATGGTCAATGCCAGCGACGTCTACGCGATGGGTGGCCGGCCGCTGGCGATCGTCGACGCGATCTTCGCCGGTGGCGCCGACGCCGCCGCGCCGATCTGGCAGGGGATGGCCGACGCTGCCGAGCGCTTCCAGATCCCGATCGTGGGCGGACACACGAACCTGCGCAGCCCGTACGCCGCGCTCGCAGCCGCGGTGCTCGGTCGCGCGCGCCGCGTGCTGACCAGCTTCGACGCGCGGCCAGGCGACGATCTGATCGTTGCCGTCGACCTGCGCGGGCGCATGCATCCGCGCCACGCCTTCTGGAACGCCAGCACCGACGCCGCGCCCGCGCGGTTGCGCGCCGACTACGCGCTCTTGCCGCGCATCGCCGAGGAGGGGATGGCGGCGGCGGCCAAGGACGTCAGCATGGGGGGCATCGCCGGCACCACGCTGATGCTGTGCGAGGCCTCGGGCGTCGGAGCGACGCTGCGGCTGGAGGCGATCCCGCGCCCCGACGGCATCGCGTGGGCGACCTGGTTGCAGGCGTTTCCGAGCTACGGCTTTCTGCTGGCGGCGCGTCCGTCGGAGAGCGCGCGGCTGTGCGCGGCGTTCGCGGGCCGTGACATCGCCGCTGCGGTCGCCGGTCGCTTCGATGCGAGCCGGCAGCTCACGCTCGCGAGCGGCGACGCGCGCGAGGTCCTGTGGGATCTCGCGGACGAGGCGCTCACCGGGTTCGGCGGCGATCGCGAAAGGCGGGGCCACGCGTGAGCGCCACCGGTCTCGCCGCCTATCGATCGGTGTCCGTGGCCGGCGACGCCGCGACGCCGCGCCGCCCGCAGGCGCTGCTGCCCGAGGCGCCGCGCCGTATCCGCCTGGGCATGCCCCACCTGGACGTAGGCGGCCTGTCCGAGAACTGGCTCTTCCGCGACGCCGGCGATCGGCACTGGGAGGCCATCTCGCGGAGCCTGGGCCTGCCCACCGACGAGATTCGCAGCGAGGGCGGCGAACGGATCTACCCGACGGTGGTCGCGGTGCGCGCGCGTTACGACGTGCCGCTCGCCCGCGTGCGCGAGAACGACACCTTCGACGCGGCGGCCGAGGTCGTCCCCTGCGGCCGCGCCTGCGCGCACGGTCGGGTCGTCGCCGCGATCAGCGGTCAGCCCGGTCGTTTCGTGCTCGAGCTCCTGACGACGTTCGCGGCGCGCGGCGCGGGCGGCGCCCTGCGCATGGCAGCGCTGGAGCCTCGGCTGGCGCGCCGCTGGATCCCGGTCGGCGACGAGCCGGCCATCGCGACGCTCGCCCGAGCGGCACGGCGTGGAGAGCCCCTCGATGACCCCTTCGCGGGACCCCTGATGGCGATTCAGGGTGCGCCGCTGGCCACGCTCGACTACGAGCCGTCGCCCTACGCCGACTACAACGGCGCTGGCCTGCTCTATTTTGCTTCGTACGTCACCATCGCAGACTCGGCGGAGCGACGCCTGGTGCGGCGGCTCGGTCTGGAGCGTTACCGGCGCGCCGACGTGGGCGGGCTCCGGAATCCGCCGCGCGCGTTCAAGCTCGACGAGCCGCGCGATTGGGCGCTCATGACGTCGTCGATCCGGCGCGACATCTTCTATTACGAGAATTTGCCGCTCGGCGCAGCGCTCACTGCGGCACTGGTGGCCTTCGAGGAAGACGGCAGCGGCGTCACCACGCGCGTGCGCTTCACGCGGGCCGGCGACGCCGCTCGCCCGATGGCCGACATCGTCACGCGGCGGGTCTTCGTACGGGGCGCGCGATGATCGCGTCGGCGATCGAGACGCCCCTCGTGCTCCGGTCGCCGTCGCCGGTAGTGCGCGGTCGTGCGATTTCGGTCGGCCTTTACACCTACTCGACGCTTCCGCGCGGAAGCGTGGTCCATACGGCGAGCCTGGCCGATGCGCTGGTCGACCTTGGTCACGATGTCACGGTCTACGCGCTCGACAAGGATGGTCGCGGCTTCTTCCGGCCGCTGCGCGCGCGGTTGCGCCTGGTGCCCGCGGCGCCCGCGCCGGGGTCGACGGCGGCGCTGGTGCGGCAACGCACCGACGAGCTGGCGTCCTACCTGATCGAAAACGGCGACGCCCACGACGTTCACCACGCGCAGGATTGCCTGAGCGCCGCGGGGTTGCTGGGTGCGCGCGCTGCGGGCCGCGCCATGCGGATCGCGCGGACCGTCCACCACGTCGAGGCGTTCGCCGATGGGTACCTGGCGCGCTGTCAGGAGCGCTCCATCCGCGAGGCGGACATCTGCTTCACGGTCAGCGAGGCGGCGCGGCGGGACGTCGAGCGCACCTTCGGCCTCGACAGCGCCGTCGTGGGCAACGGCGTCGACGTGCGGCGCTTCTCCGGCGTGCTGGCGTCCAGCATGCGCGTGTGGCGCGCGCGCCTGGGCCCGGGCGCGCCGGTCGTGCTCGCCGTCGGCGGTGTCGAGGAGCGCAAGAACACGCTGCGCACGCTGGCGGCGTTCGAGCGCCTGCGCACACGCTGGCCGCAGGCGCGGCTCTGGATCCTGGGTGGCGCGACCGTCCTCGACCACGGTGCCTATCGCGCTGAATTCGAGCGCGCGCGCGATCGCCTGCCGGTCCAGACGCGCGCGGCGATCGTCGAGCTCGGGGTGGTTCGCGAGGCCGACGTGCCGGCGCTGTTCGCGCTCGCCGACGTGCTGGCGATGCCGTCGCTGCACGAAGGGTTCGGTCTGGCCGCGCTCGAGGCGCTGGCCGCGAGGCTGCCGCTGGTCGCCTCGGCGCGCGAACCGTTCACCGAGTATCTCGACGGAACGTGCGCGGTGTTGGTCGATCCGCTGTCCGATGAGGCGATCGCGGACGGCCTGCACCAGGCGCTGGTCGCGAGCCCGGCGCGGCGCGAAGCCGGTCGGCAGCGCGCCGAGGCATTCTCCTGGGCACGCGTAGCTGCGCGGCACGCGGCCGCCTATCCGCCGCGCGCCGCCGGCGGTGAAAGGACGTTGGTTCATGCCTGAGATGCACTTCTCGATCCGCTGGCCCGACGGCGATGTGATGCGCTGCTACTCGCCGTCGCTGGTGGTGCGCGACTTTCTCGAGGTCGGGCGCGCCTACCCGCTGTCCGAGTTCCTCGAGCGCAGCCGCACCATGCTCCACATCGGCTCCGAGCGCGTCCGCGCGAAGTTCGGTTTCGCCTGCTCGGCGGCGATGGACCAGCTGGCGTCGATCGAAGAGCGGAGCGCCGGTTGTCGCGAGAGCGATCTGGTCACGGTGACCGGATTCGAGGTGCCGGCCGCTCCCGAGGAGGCGAATCGCCATGGGCACGGGTGAGGCATCCTCCATTGGCTCGCACCACAACGTCGTGGTGATCGGCGGCGGCCAGGCCGGGCTCGCGATCAGCTATTGCCTGCAGCAGCGCGGTCTCGAGCACGTCGTGCTCGAGAAGAACCGCGTCGGCCACGAATGGCGCGAGCACCGCTGGGATTCCTTCTGCCTGGTGACGCCCAACTGGCAGTGCCGCCTGCCCGGCTTTCCGTACAACGGTCCCGATCCGCAGGGATTCATGCTGAAGGGCGAGATCGTTCGCTATCTCGAGGACTATGTGCGCTTCTTTGCGCCGCCCCTGCACGAAGGGGTCGCCGCACTCCGCTTGCACGCGCGCGCGAAAGGGGGCTTCGACGTGTCCACCACCGCCGGCGACTGCTTCGCCGAGCAAGTCGTGGTGGCGACCGGCGGTTACCACACCCCGCGCATACCGCGCTGGGCGGAGCGGCTGCCCGAGTCGATTGCGCAGCTCCACTCGTCGCAGTACCGCAATCCGGCGTCACTCGTGCCGGGCGAGGTGCTGGTCGTGGGGACCGGCCAATCGGGCTGCCAGATCGCCGAGGATCTGCACCTGGCCGGCCGCCGCGTGCACCTGGCGGTCGGCGGCGCGCCGCGCACCGCGCGACGCTATCGCGGGCGCGACGTGGTCGACTGGCTCGAAGACATGGGCTACTACAACCTGCCCGTGCACGAGCATCCGCTGAAAGAGCGTGTGCGCGCCAAGGCGAACCACTACGTCACGGGACGCGACGGCGGGCGCGACATCGATCTCCGACAGCGCGCGAAGGAGGGGATGCGCCTGTACGGCCACGTCGAGGGCGCGCGCGGCACGCGGCTCTTGCTGGTCGGCGATCTCAAGGCGAACCTGGATCAGGCCGACGCCGTCGCCGAGAGCATCAAGACCAGCATCGACAAGTTCATCACCGACCGCGGCATCGATGCGCCCGTCGAAGCGCGCTATCGCCCGGTCTGGGAGCCGGCGGGCGAGACGGCGTCGCTGGATCTCGGGACGACGCCAGTCACGACGGTGATCTGGTGCACCGGCTTTCACTCCGACTATCGCTGGGTCGAGGTGCCGATCTTCGACGGCCGCGGCTACCCGGTCCACTTCCGCGGCGTCACCGCCGCGGGCGGGCTCTATTTCCTGGGTCTGCCCTGGCTGCACACCTGGGGCTCGGGCCGCTTCTCGGGCGTCGCCACCGACGCCGACTACCTGGCCGATCGGATCGAGGAGCGCGCCGGCGCATCGATGTTTGCGCCGGCGCCCGCGGTCAACGAGGCAGCGCTGGGGTCGTGACAACCCCCGCACCGGAGCGGGTAACCAGGAACGGCGACGGTGGGGAACGTGAGGAGGGCTCCGCTCTCTCCGTTGTGGGGCGCGAGAGGCGTGGGGGGACCTGGAGGTGGGGTATTGCCTCCGCGGGGACGCGCCCTTACGCCGCCGCCGAGAGGTGGACTCTTGATGACTGAATCTGCCTATGCGGAGCGCTGACTCGACCTTGTTTCCGATCCAGCGGCGGCACGGGGGCGCTCCGCTTCGGGCTGGCATCCTGCCTGCGGACAGGCAGGAGCGCCCTCAGAGGCCCCGCTGCGCCAATACCCCACCTCCAGGTCCCCCCGCGCCTCTCGCGCTGCTTCACTCCTACGTTCACTGCGCCTGAGGGCGTTCGTATTTTTAAATTGAACGATCGGACGAGCGTTGACCGCGCGTGAATGGAAACCCTTCGCCACGTATTCGGCCGAATAAAGCTGATGCGGAATCGGTCGCTTAGCGACGTGGGGCGCATGAGTGTGCTGTGCGCTCGTCCGGTTAGTTCCAATCAAACATACGAACGCCCTCAGGCGCAGTGAACGTAGTTTGTCACCGGCGCGAGAGGCGCCGGTCCCCCACGCCTCTCGCGCCCCACAACGGAGAGAGCGGAGCCTCCTCACGTACGCCGCCGTCACCGTTCCTGGTTACCGTAGCCGGTGCGCGCCCAGTCAGCCCTCGCGCGGGACGCTCAGCTTGCCGGCGTGGCGGATGTCCTGGCCCTTGACCATGAAGACGACCATCTCGGCCAGGTTCGTCGCGTGGTCGCCGATGCGCTCGAGGTATTTCGCGATCGATTGCAGGCGCGTCGCGCGGTAGATGTTGCGCACGTCTTCCATCATGTACGTCAAGAGCTCGCGGAAGATCTGCGAGTAGTAGGCGTCGATGGTCGTGTCGCGCTCGATGACCCGGTGCGCGGCCTCCGCGTCGCCGGCGACGAACGCGTCGAGCGCGTCGTGCAACATCCGCTGCGTCTCCTCGGCCATCACCGGCAGGTCGACGTAGGGCTTGAGCGGCGGCTCCTGATTCAGCTCGACGACCCGCTCGCACATGTTGACGCCGAGATCGCCGATGCGCTCGAGGTCGGTCACCAGCTTGAGCGCCATCGTGATGAAGCGCAGGTCCGACGCCACCGGCTGGCGCCGCGCCAGGATTTGCAGGCAGAGACCGTCGATGTCGACCTCCATCTGGTTGATCTGGCGGTCCATCGCGATCGTCCGCTCGGCGAGCGCGGTGTCACGCTCGGTCAGCGAGCGGATGCTGCTGATGATGCTCTCCTCGACCTTGGCACCCATCGACAGGATCTGCTCGCGCAGGCGGCGAAGCTCCTGCTCGTATTCGCGGTTGGTGTGCTCCCGACCCATCGAGCCCATGGCGCCCATTTTACTCATGTCGGCTCCGTTTTGGCTCATCCGAACCGGCCGGTGATGTAGTCCTCGGTGCGACTCTGGCTTGGCTTCGTGAAGAGCACCTGGGTGTTGGCGACCTCGACCAGGTCTCCCATGTAGAAGAACGCCGTGTAGTCGGAAACGCGCGCGGCCTGCTGCATGTTGTGGGTGACGATGACGACCGTGTAGCCATCGCTGAGCTCGTTAATCAGCTCCTCGATGTGCGCGGTGGCGATCGGGTCCAGCGCCGATGCGGGCTCGTCCATCAACAACACCTCGGGCTCGACGGCCAGCGCCCGCGCGATGCAGAGCCGCTGCTGCTGGCCGCCCGACATGCCGAGCGCGCTCTCGTTGAGGCGATCCTTGACCTCTTCCCACAACGCCGCCTGGCGCAGCGCCCGCTCGACGCGGCCCGACAGGTCGCTGCCGTTGCCCATGCCGCCGATGCGCAGGCCGTAGGCGACGTTCTCGAAGATCGACTTCGGGAACGGGTTCGAGCGCTGGAAGACCATGCCGATGCGCCGGCGCACCATCACGGCGTCGGTGCCGGGGCCGTAGATCGGCTGATCGTCGAGCATCACCGAGCCCTCGATGCGGCAGGCGGGGATGAGCTCGTTCATGCGATTGAGCGAGCGCAGGAACGTCGACTTGCCGCAGCCCGACGGACCGATCAGCGCGGTCACGCGCTTCTCGGCGATCTCCATGGAGACCGGTCCCAGCGCCTTCTTCTGACCGTAGAAGACTGACAGGTCGCGGACGGTCAGCTTCGGGCGCGCGCTGTCGACGGCCGGTGCGGTGCTCACGACGACGCGCCCGCGAAGCGGTGCCGCATGCGCGAACGCACGACGAACGCCGAGAGGTTGAGCACGAAGGTCACGGCCAGCAGCACCAGCACCGTCGAGTAGAGCAACGGCTTGGCGGCGTCGACGTCGGGCGACTGCGTCGCCAGCACGTAGACGTGGTAGCCGAGGTGCATGAACTGACTGTTGGGATGCCAGGGCAGCTGCGGCAGGTAGTAGGCCGCGCCGGTGAAGAGGATCGGCGCCACCTCGCCGGCGCCGCGGCTGATCGCCAGGATCGTCCCGGTCAGGATCCCCGGCGTCGCCTGCGGCAGCACGACGTTGAGCACGGTCTGGAACTTGGTCGCGCCCAGCGCCAGCGAGGCCTCGCGCAGCTCGCGCGGCACGGAGCGCAGCGCTTCCTCGGTCGCGACGATGACCACCGGCAGCGTCAGCACCGCCATGGTCAGCGACGCCCAGAGCAGCGCCGGCTGTCCCAGCACCTTGCTGCCGCCGAAGAACACCTTGTCGATTCCGCCGCCCACGAACTGGATGAAGAAGCCGAGGCCGAACAGTCCGAAGACGATCGACGGCACGCCCGCCAGGTTGTTGACCGCGATGCGGATGATGCGCGTGAGAACCGCCTGGCGGTCGGCGTACTCGTGCAAGTAGATCGCGGTGGCCACACCGGCCGGCACGACCGCGATGGTCATCAGGATCACCATCGCGACGGTGCCGAAGATCGCGGGGAAGACGCCGCCCGCGGTCATCCCTTCAGACGGCGCCTTGGTCAGGAAGCCCCAGCTGAGTCGGTCCGAGCCGCCGCGCACGACGTCGATCACCAGAATCGCCAGGATCAGCAGCACCAGCAGCGTCGCCGCTCCGGTGCTAATCACCAGCGCGGCGTCGCCGACACGGCCACGCAACCGACGTACTGTAATGTCGTTCACGACGAGACCCCGAGGCTCTTCTTCATGCGGCCGATCGCGTAATCGCCCAGCAGGTTGATCCCGAACGTGGTTATGAACAGCACGGTGCCCAGGAAGAACAGCACGGTGTAGTGCGGGCCTCCGAAGACCACCTCCGCCAGCTCGGCGGCGATCGTCGCCGACAGCGTGCGCACCGACTCGACGAAGCTGAGCGAGGTGATCGCGGCGTTGCCCGACGCCATGAGCACGACCATCGTCTCGCCGACGGCGCGTCCCAGGCCCAGCGCCACGGCGGCGGCGATGCCGGGGCTCGCGGCCGGCACCAGCACGCGCACGATCGTCTGCCAGCGCGCCGCGCCGAGCGCGGTCGAGGCCTCGACGTAGCTGCGCGGCACGGCGCCTAGCGCCTCTTCGCTGATGGTGAAGATCAGCGGGATGATCGCGAACGACAGCGCGACGCCCGCGACCAGCGCGTTCAACCGCGACTCGAGCCCCAGCCAGCTCTGCAGCCACGACGCCATCACCATCAGCGCGAAGAATCCGAGGACCACCGACGGCACGCCGGCCAGGAGCTCGATCATCGGCTTGATGATCTCGCGCGCGCGGCGCGACGCGTACTGCGAAACGTAGACCGCGGCGCCGACACCCAGCGGCACGGCGACCAGCATCGCGACGATGCTGACCTTGACCGTCCCGAAGATCAGCGGCCAGATGCCGTACTTGGGGATCTCCGAGACCGGCTGCCAGATGTGGTCGGCGGCGTCGTAGCCGGGCCACTGCTGCGCGGTCCACATGGCCCGCAGGGTCACTTCCTTGTGGACGTCGCTGCTGAAAAGCAGCGGCAACGCCTCCTTGGCCACGAACGCGAAGATCAGGATCACCGCCGCGATCGCCGACAGGGCGACGATGCGCAGCGAGCCTTCGGCGAAGATGTGCCACGCTGGCGGAGCCTTCCCCACGTAGTTCGCGGGCGCGGCGGAGGTGGAACGCGATCCCGCGATCACCTTCTCTTGCACCTGGCGCTGCTGCAAATGCACCTGCGGCTTGGCCAGGCTGTCGGCCTTCAAAGGCCGCAACGGCACCTCAGCGGCCCTGTCGGATATGTTCACTCACCGGCATTTAGCATGGGGGTATGGCGCGATAGTGTCGTCATTGTGACGATACTGTGACAAGTCCCCGGTGGCGCGCTGCGCGCAGCGACGCGCCACGCGCGCGCAACGATGGGCTGCGTCAGACGCGGCGGTAGCGGCCCTCGAGAAACGGCGCGAAGGTGTGGCCGCTGTCGCGCGACATTTCGATCTTGAACTGCAAAGTGCGCGCATCCGGCAGACGGAAGGTGTAGCGACTCCGTTGATCTGCGACCGGCGCGTGCTCGAAGGTCAGCGTGTCGCCTTCCCAGTGGCCCCAGGACGGTGCCGCGGGCATCGTCCCCATCGAATCGATCCAGAACCAGCCGTAACGTTGCGACGGCTGGTCCCAGCCCAGGATGGCGTGGCCACGATAGACGACGTCGCCCCCACGCTCCTCGACATAGTCCTGGATCAGGAAGAAACCGTCGAAGTCGGCGCGGAAGGTGATCCGTCCGATCGCCGTGCCGCCCGGGCCCCAGGGCGACGGGCTGAGCATCTCCTCGCCGACCCAGGTCCCCTCGAGGCGGCGCATCCTCTGGTGGTGCTCGTTCGGCTGCGGCATTGCCTGCATGACACCCTCCCTCCCGATCCGAGCTCCCGATCCGAATATTGGAGATAGACGGCGAAGTGCAAGCCCAGCCGTCACTCGCCCGGTTTGCGGGTGCGCCACGCCTCGGACGGTGGCAGCGAGAGCTGGTTGAGCGGCAAGCCGGTCCAGTAGGACAGATCGAACCCGATGAACGTGACGATGCCCCTGGTGTCACCGCCCGGCAGGTAGCGCGCCTCGACCACCGGCGTGATCGCGAGCCCGCCCGTCAGCCGCTTCTGCCCAACGAAGAGATCGTAGCTGGCGCCGAGCGCGAACCAGGATCCGGCTGCGCCGCGCGCCGCCGACTCGGTCGGGTCGTTGGGGTTCTTGAGCTGCAGGACGCCGAAGCCTGCCCCGCCGCGCAGCGCGAGGTTACCGTGCACAGCGAAGCCGGCCTCGAGCGCTAGCGAGGCCACGGTCCCCCGTTGCCCGTCACCCTTGGTCGACGCGGTCTCGACTGCGAGGCCCAGGCTGAACCGCCGCGTGATGAGCTGTCCAGCGCGGTACGCCATCCCGTATCCGATCCAGGGCCCGAGCGAGTTGCCCTTCTCGACGGCCTGCGTGGCCGCGCCGTAGACGCCGAACGACAGGTAATAACCCTGGCGCTGGCGTGGCTCCTCCAGCTCCTGCGCCTGTGCGGGGCGAGAGACGATCGCCAGCAGCGTCGATGCGACCAGCGCGAGCAGCGCGACGACGACCCGGCTCCTATGAATGCGAATGCGCATGGCTCTCGCTCCTCAGAAGTCGGCCCGGATGCCGAGGATGGGCAGGATCGGCAGGCCTGACTGCACAGCCGTCTTGCGGAAGTTGTAGTTGTACGAGACGCCCTCGGGGTTCGAGCGGTTGTAGATGTTCTGTATGTCCAGGTACATGTCGAGCATCCACGACTGGTAGACCCAGCGCTTGTCGACGCGGAGGTCGAGTTGATGGAACGCTTCGGTGCGCGTCGAGTTCACCCTGCCGTAGACCGGGTCGTACTGATCGGTGCTGGCGTTGAACACCGAGTTGACGATCGGCGTCGTCGGATTGCCGGTGACGAAGCGGAAGCGGCCGCCAATCTGCCAGTTGCGCGGCAGCGAATACGTGCCGAGAACGGTCAGGATGTGCGTCTGATCGAAGTCGAAGAGACGGTAGGTGGTCGACCCCGAGTCGAGCCGCTCCGAGCGCGACAGCGTGTAGGCGAGCCAGCCGGTGAAGTTGTTGGCGAACTCGTGGCGCGCGACGAGCTCGAGACCGTAGGCGCGCCCCTTACCGGTGTTGTCGTAGCGCAGCGGTTTGACGTTTCCATCGGCGTCGGTGTACTGGCCCGGGTTCGGGCTCACCATGTTGTACATGTCCTTGTAGAAGCCGGTCGCGTCGAGCGTGACGTACGGGCGCGGCTTGTACTCGATGCCCGCCGAGTAGTGGATCGCGCGCTCGCCTTTGAGGTTGGGATTGCCGAAGTTGGGGTCGGTCTCGTCGAACGTCGGCTCCTGGGCGAACAGGCCGATGCCGCCCTTGACCGTCACGCGATCGTTGATGCCGTAGCGCGCGGTGATGCGCGGCTGGACCGACGTCTCGTGCGTGCGCTGGAAGTAGTCCGCACGGATGCCCGGCAGCAGCAGCATGCGCGGCAGCGGTTTCAGCTCCAGCTCGGCGAACGCGCCCGGCGACACGTAGCGGTTGTTGTTGAAGTGCGTCTCGACGGTGTCGCCTATTTCGTTCGGATTCACCGGCTGCCCTTCTTTCGGCGGCAGCGGCAAGCGCACCAGCCCCGACGCGACGGCATAGAGCGTGTCGACGCCCAACGACAGCGAAGCCCAGTCGGTGAGCTTCTTCTTCAACGTGTCACGCACCTGGTCGCTGTCGATGTTGAGGTACAGAACCAGGTTGCCGAACGTGGTGTTGGTCGTGGTGTTCCCCAGCGACAGCTGAAGCACGTTCTCCAGACCGGGGGTGGGTACGTAGCGATAGCTCAGGATCCCGCGGTAGAACGTGGTCGACGACTGGAACTGGTTGCCGGTGACCTCGGTGCTGACGTCACCCGGATCCTTGAAGAGGATCGCGAATCGATCGTCGGAGCCGAGCCAGAAGAACCGCAGATCGTGCGCGGGTGCTGGCCGGTAGTTGGCCAGCACCTGGTAGTCGTAGTAGCGGGGCGCGATCGTCAGGTTGATCGCCGCGTCGCTGGGGACCACGGCGTTGAGCACGAAGTCGAGGTAACTGCGCCGGCCTGCGATGGCGATGCCGCCCTTGTCGCCGAGCGGCGCCTCGAGATAGACGCTGGTGTCGAAGAGGTTGACGTCGGCGTAGCCTGAGATCTTCTTCGGCTGAAGCTTCTTGATCTGCACGTCGACGATGCCGCCGATCGCGCGCCCGTACGCCGGAGAGAAGTTGCCGGGATAGAACTCCAGGCTGTCCATCATGCCGATGGGGATCACGCTGCGCAGGCCGCCGAAGTGATAGATGAGCGGGATCGTCTGCCCGTCGAGGAAGTACTGCGAGTCCTGCGGCGCCGAACCGCGCACGATGAGCAGGCCGCTCAGCAGCGGCGGGCGCGCGACGCCGGCGAAGTTCTGCACCACGGTGAGCGGGTCGCCGAACGTGCCCGGCACCTTGTCGATTTCGGCGGCGGTGATCACCGTGCGGCTCACCTCCTTGCGCGGCCGCGTCGCGGTCACGGTGACGTCGTAGGGATTGTACGAGCCCTTCTCGACGTAGTAGATGACGTCGGTCTTTTCGCCGGCGTGGATGTCCTCGACGGTGCGGAAGGGGAAGTAGCCGGGCGCCTCGATGAGGATCTTCCAGGGCCCGGGCGCGAGATCGAAGAAGCGGAAGGTTCCGGTCTGGTCGGCGGTGGCCTCGAAGCCCAGCGGCTCGGTGCCGTCGTCGCGGAAGACCGTGACCAGCACGCCGGGCATGGGCAGGCGCGTGCCACGCTCGCGCAGGCGGCCGGCGAAGTTGACCACCGGCTCGCGCGCGGGCGCGATCGGAGGTGGCGGCGCGGCCGGAGCGGCGGGCGTCGCCGGTGTGGGCGGCGGGGGCGGCGGCTCGGGCGCCTTGGGCGCGAGCTTGAAGTGATAGCGATAGTTGATCTGCACGGCGATCGGTTTGCCGTCGACCTCGGCGGGCTCGAACTCGAACTGCTGCACGGCGATCATCGCCGCCGTTTCGAAACCCAATCCGGGCGGATTGACCGGCTCGGCCAAGCCCACCGAATCGACCTTGCCCTGGGCGTTGATGTCGATCGTCAGCACCACGTCGGCGCTGATGCCCTTTTCCAGCGCCTCCTTCGGGTACTCGGCCTCGACGAACTTCTTGAGCTTCGGGATCTTGCTGAGCTTGCTCGCGTCGATCTGGCCGCCGTTGTCGGGTGGCGGCGGGGGCGGGGCTTCGAGCATCTGGGCACGGGCGCTGCGCGCGCCGGGCGAGAGGAGGATCAGCGTCAGCGCGCACTGAAGGTAGCGAGGGAAGCGGCTCATGGCGTCGGCTCCAGCGAGACGGTGCCGTCGATCCAGCCGACCCCTTGACGATCGTCGCGGATGATCAGAATCAGTTGCGATGTGTCGGACGCGTAGTCCTTCTTGAAGGCGGGCGTCCATTTCACCTTGGCCTGGTCCTCGAGCACGTTCTGGACGGGGATGTAGCCCGTGCGCTGGTGGTCGGTGTCACCGCTCTCGACGAACCAGCTGAGATAGAGCCGCTCGTTCACCACCGCAGATTGGTTCATGTCGTCGGTCCCCATGTAGCGCTCCGAGTCCTCGGGGGGGACCATGGTGTTGATCACCGTTGCCACGTGGCGCGGCAGCGTCGGCATGCTCGCCTGCGGGTCGCCGGTAGCGAACGATACCGGTGCCATCGTGCCGACCGTCGCGAAGAGCCCCACCATCGTCGGGTTCGTGTTCGGATACGCCGGAGGCGTGCTCTTGAACCACAGCTTCATCGGCCGCACCGCCTGCACCTGGTCGTCATCGGTGGTGACGGTGAGCTGCAGCTGGATCGGGTATCCGTCGGTGCAATCGGTCGCGGGGATGGCGGCCGAGCCCGCGCATAGCGTGTCGAACAGCGCCGGGGGGAAGTAGTTGGTGAACGTCGTCGAGTTGTCGGGCGCCGTCGTCAGCGTGTAAGACACCGGCATCCCGGCCAGCATCGACGCCTGGTCCTCGCTGATCGGGCAGGCGGCGCCGGGCGCGGTCGCGAGCGGGCACCACGACCAGGCGTACGTGGTCACGTCGTGCCCGAGCACCGAGTAGACCTTGGCGTCGATCTTCGACGTCTCTCCCGTCGCGGGCGCGACCGGTTCGCTGCGGATCGCGAGCACGCGCAGCGAGGTGAGGCGGTTGTACGGATCGAAGCTACCGCCGCATCCGGCGCCGGCGCCGGCGCTCGCGATCATCGCCAGCAGCGCGGTCGCGCCGAGCCGCGCGCGTGCGATTTGGTTTCGGGGCTTCACAGCGCGAGCCTTGGCGAACGGAGTTTCATTCGGTCTCCAGGCGAAAGCGATAGGTGTACGAGAAGCTGTACATGTACGGGACACCGTTCTTCGTCGCCGGCTCCCACTCCTGCAGCAGCGCGGTCTTGCGCGCCGCCTCGTTGAGCTCGGCCTGCGGCGCCGGCCCACTGATGATGACGTTGGCGACCTTGCCCTGGACGTCGACGATCACCGTGACCTTGACGTCGCCTTCGATTCCCTGCGCCTTCAACAGGTCGGGGTAGGGCGGCTGCAGTTGCTTGCCGCCCTTGGCCTTGGGCGGCACGATCACCACGCCCGCGACGGGGATCCGCGACGCGACCTGGTTCTTCGACGAGGTGACCTTGGACGCGGCGGCGGGCGCGGGGGCTTCCGCCGGCGGCGGCTTCGGCGCCTCGGCGCGCTCGGCGGTCTGCCCGGCGTGCGTGTCGCCGGTGGCGAACGCCGGTCCGTTGCCGCCCTCGGTCGTCGAGTCGAGGTTGATGCCGACCACGCGCGGCGGCGGCCCCTTGGGCGGCTCGGGCGGTGGCGGCGCCTTCACCTTTGGCGGTGGCGGCACCTTCTTCACGATCGGCTCGGGCGGCTTGGGCGGCTCGGCCTTCTTCTCCTCGGGCGGAGGCGGGGGTGGGGGCGGCGGCTCGCGCACCTCGACCCTGACTGTCTGCTCGATGCGCTCGCGCTGTGCGTGCTCGCGGCCGCCGATCAGGAATCCGATCGCGACCACGCCGACGTGAATCGCGGCAGCGCCCACCAGCAGCAGCGCGACCAGCCCGGCGCGCGCGCCCGAGCCGCGCCGCCGGTGCAGCAGCGGATCGTGCGCCCGCTGAGCCGGCGCCAGCGCGTGCTGTGTGCGCGCCGCCATCCGGCGCCGCCCTTCACGGCGCTCGGCCAGCTTGCGCTCGACCAGCGGTCGCCGCGCCGGAAGGTTCGGCGCAGAGACC
Source organism: uncultured Pseudomonadota bacterium (assembly GCA_963711305.1). Taxonomy (GTDB): domain Bacteria; phylum Myxococcota_A; class Polyangia; order Fen-1088; family Fen-1088; genus DASRQZ01. Next base: position 430,691 of record CAVQDT010000007.1, on the reverse strand, counting down.
ACTCGCAGGTTCGTCTGTCCCGTGGCGCGGCTCATGAAGTCACCTCGCGCAGCTCACGGTGCCGGTGCCGCAGCGGCCGGTGCGGGCCCGCGCTCGACGTCGAGCGCGAACGTCGTGATGCCGTTCGCCTTCACCAGATCGATGAGCTCGACGACGCGGCCGTACGCGACGCCCTTGTCGGCGGCAATCACGGCCTGGGTCTTGGGATTCGCGTGCGCCTGCCGGGCGACCATCGCGGCGGCATCGCGCATCGACGTGACCAGCGCTCCGTCGATCGTCAGCTGCTCGTTCTTGCTGTAGACCAGGTTCAGCGTCGATTCGACGCGCGACCCGGCGCTGGCCGCCTTGGGCAGCTCGACCTTGAGGCTGGCGCGGATGATCGTGGCCGACGTCAGCATGAAGATCACCAGCAGCACGAGAACGATGTCGACGAAGGGGATGATGTTGATCGACGCGATCAGTCCGTCGTCTTCCGCGGCGTCATCGATGGTGGCCATAGCCGCCCCTCACTCCGCCGCCTGGCGGGCCGCCGGCTCGACTGCCTTCAGCTGCGACATCAGGGTGCGGGCCAGCATCTGGCCGTCCGTGACCGAGTTTTTCACGCGAGCCTTGAAGACGTTGAACGCGACGACGGCCGGGATCGCGACCAGTAGGCCGACCGCGGTCGCGATCAGCGACTCGGCGATGCCGGCCATGACCGCCGAGCTGGCGTCGGCCATGTTGGCCGCAAGGTCGCGAAACGAACGCACGATGCCGAGCACGGTCCCGAACAGACCGACGTAAGGTGCATTGCTGGCCAGCGTCGCCAGGAAGTTGAGCCGCTTCTCGTAGCGCGCCTTCTCCTTGCCCAGCGCGCCTGCTATCAATTCCTCGGCCGATTCGGGGCCCAGCTCATAGGCTTTCAGCCCCGCGAGCACGATGTTGGTTTCGAGCGCGTCGTGTCCCTGCATGGTCTTGGCCGCGCCCTGGAAGTCGCCCGCCGCCAGCAGGTCGGCCAGCTTCGTGCGCAGCGCATCCGCGTCGACGCGGTGGCTGCGATAGAAGAACCAGCGTTCGACCATGACGGCGACCGAAGCGAGCGACAGACCGAGCAACAGATAGAGGACCCACTCCGATCGAAAGACCGGGAGACCAAGCAAGGTTTGGACGAGACCGCCTGACGCATGTTGCATGGGACGAGATCCTTTTAGTGAGCCCGACGAGCCGGGGGTACCTGTTTAACACCGCCGCTCGTCGGGGATGTCACCATGCTGGGCGATTTTGGTGAAGAATTGTTAAGTGCCCGCGGGCCCGCCGGATCTGGACCACCGTCGCCACGGTTGGGTTGCCCGGAATTGGTTCTAGCTGGCTGCGCGCGGGTACGGGAACTCCGCGGTCGGCGCGGTCGGCTCGGTGTCGTGGAACTTGTCCATGTCGAGGATCAAGTCGCCGTTCTCGGCCTCCGAGAGGATGTCGGAATGACGCGCGCCCCAGAGGATCTGGCGCGCGAAGTACTGGTGGCTGGCGTGGACCGGCTGCATGGTCGTCTCGTCGAGGCCGACGACCATGATGCCGAGCTCGGACTCCTCGTCGGCGACCATCTCGGGGGTCCTCCCGAAGAGCGGGCTCGAGCTGTCGATGATGTGCACGACACTCCAGGAGCGCGAGAGCGACAGCGCGTGCTCGCGCGTCAGGTGCATGTCGATCATCGGGTAGAAGGTGTGCCCCTCGGTGCGAATCTGCTTGCGCACGATCACCGCGCGGATCTGCACGTCGACGATGCGGTTGCCGCGCTGGTTGCTGATCCGGAACATCAGCGTCGGCACGCCGTCCACTGGTGAGATCGTCACGTCGTTCGAAAAGACGATGCGCGCCGTCGAGCGCGAGAACTTCGCGAACACCAGGCCGGTCGCGAGCGCGGTCAGCGTCAGGCTGGTGATCGACTCGGCGGTCATCAGCAAGTTTGCAGCCGTCGACTCCGGGTAGAGCGCGCCGTAGCCGATCGTCGCCATCGTCTCGACGCTGAAGAAGAACGCGTCGGCGAACGATCCCGGTCGCGCATGGCCGATGCCGCCGGTCAGCAGGTAGCCGACCGCGAACAGCGTGTTCGCGAGCAGGAACGCCGCGCTGATGGTCCCGATGGTCACGCGCCAGGGGCGCCGCAGCAGGAAGTGGTAAAAGTCGCGCAGCGGCGCGCGCCGATCGCCGAGCACCCGGATCGTGTAGTCGGCCCCGGGCGCCCGCAGCGACGTCTGTCGCGAGCGCCTTCGCTTACGTGGCATGGGCGGCAGTGTTACTCATCCGACGCGGATTCGCACGGCCATCGGCGGCAGATCGCCCAGGCGTTCCAGCTCCAGGTTGAACGTCATGCCGTCGGGCGCGTGCTCGGGGATGGGGACGCAGAGAGTCACCTCCTCGACGACGCTGCCCTCGAACTGACAGCGCCGGCACCAGACGGTGGCGTGGCCGGCGATCCCGCCGCAAGTCGGGCAGGGCACGGTGAGCGGCAGGATGATCGCGGCGACGCCGCCCGCGCGCGCCTCCTCGGCGTGGACATAGAGATCGATGAGGCCCCTCGCATGAACGCGCACGATATGCCGGGATTCCAGCGCAGACAGCGTGCCGCACAGGCGGGCGATCAAGGACCCGGCCGGCGCGTGTCTCCTGCGCGCCGTGGCGGCCGGGTCGGACGTCTCGACCGGGCGCGGCGGCGCCTCTCCGCGCCCTGGCTCGTACATCGCGTCGTATGTCGAGCGCAGCGTTGGATCCGACAGCACGCGATAGGCCTCCACGATACGCTGGAACGTCGCCGTGCCAGCGGGCCCCGCGCGATCCGGGTGATGGCGCAGCGCGAGCAGTCGGTAAGCGCGGCGGATCTCGGCGCCTCCCGAAGCGCGAGTGAGTCCGAGTACGGCGTAGTGGTCGTCGCGGGGCATCTTGCGTTCGGCTCTGTCCCTTTAGTCTGCCCGTAAATCGGACGATGAGGCGGTGGAGGGAGCCAATGGCGATATTTAACAAGAAGTCCGAACCGAGGATCGACGTCGAGCAGATTCCAGCGCGCGCGCCCGTCGCGGCGGCGCCGCCCCCCACCCCGGCCGCGCCGCCGCAGCGCAAGCCTTACGGGATCGCGGACGCGATCCTCCTCATGCGGTCACTGCCGGTCGACCAGAACGTCGACCTGGTCGTTCAGGTGATCCGCGCGACCCTTGCGTCGATGAACGTCAAGGTCGGGGACATCATCGAGGACGCCGTCCGCAAGGAGAAGGCCACCGAGGCCGGCATCTCCGCGCTGCACGGCAAGGTTGCCGAGCTGGAGCGCGAGCTCGAGTCCCGGCGCCAGGACATCCTGGGTCTCGAGGTCGACCTCAAGGAGACGACCGCGGTCAAGGAGCGGCTCGAGCTCTCCGAGGGAATCGCGACGCCTTTGCCCGCCGATGCGCTGGTGGAGAGCACGCCAGCGCCGGTGAACGGCCAGTTCGGCAGCTATCAGCATCAGCCCTAATCGCCGACCTGGTTCCAACTCCGTAGGCTGAAGAGCCTCGGACCTCGGGCCTCGGACCTCGGGTTTCGGACATTTTGAAGTCCGAAGCTCGGGGCCCGAGGCCCGAAGCCTTTTGCGGTAAGCTCCGTGCCGCATGTCCACGTCCATCAAGGATCGGGTCGTCGTCATCACCGGCGCGAGCAGCGGTATCGGTGCCGTCGTCGCGGAAAAGGTCGGGCAGAAGGGCGGGCGGGCGGTGCTGCTCGCGCGGCGCGAGCCCGAGCTGCGCGAGGTCGCGGACCGGGCCGGGAACGACGCGATGGTCGTCGTGGCCGACGTCACCCGCCGCGAAGAGATCGATCGCGCGGTGGCCCAGGTGCTGGCGCGCCACGGTCGCATCGACGTCTGGATCAACAACGCGGGGCGCGGCATCACGCGCAACGTCTCCGAGCTGACCGACGCCGACTTCGACGAGATGATGCTGGTCAACGTCAAGTCAGTGCTCTACGGCATGCAGGCGGTGCTGCCGCATTTCCGCGAGCGCGGCAGCGGGCACATCATCAACGTCTCGTCGATGCTCGGGCGCATTCCGTTCGCGCCGTTTCGCTCGGCGTACATCGCGGCCAAGCACGCGATGAACGGGCTCACCGCCTGCCTGCGGATGGAGCTGCGCACGACCCACCCGGGGATCACCGTCTCGGTGGTGCATCCCGGCGTGGTCGCGACCGAGTTCGGCGTGCGCGCGCTTCACGGCGGCGTCGATTCGCGGCAGATCCCCGGCGCGCAGCCGGTCGACGCGGTCGGCGACGTCATCGTCGGCGTCATCGAGGACCCGCGCGCCGACGTCTACACCCAGCCCACCGGCCAGAAGATGGTCGTCGGGTACTACAGCGCCGACGACATGGCCGCGTTCGAGGCACAGTCTCCCTTCGCGCCGCGCCGTTCGTAGCGGGTGGTGAATCGTTGACAGATCCGCGTCGGTCTCTCGACGCGGATCGGCCGCTGTCCTGAGATTGCGCGCCCCATCACGCTGGCCGCGATCTTGCGTTGCCTGCATGCCATGCTCGCGACCCTCGCCCAGGTGCTGATCCTCGTCCTTCAATCCGACCCGTCCGCGTCCCCGTCCCCGTCCGCCCCCACCCCCGACGACGCCGCTTGGACCTCCCGCTACACCCAAGCCCGCGCCGAGATGCTCGCCGGTCACTTCGCCGCCGCCTCCGGCCAGTTCGCCACGCTCACCCTCGACGCGCCCGACCCCGCTCGACGCGAGCTCGCCCGCGAGCAGCACGACATCTGCGATCGCTGGGCGCGCGGCGGTTTCGTCCTCATCCACTCCGCCGAGCTCGCAGCCGCGCGCGAGAACCGGCAACCGGCGCTGTTCGATCGCCGCTCCGCCGACGAGCTCGGAGTCCTCTACACCGGCGCCGTTCTCTACGGGCTGGGGACGGGAGTCGTGCTCGATACATGGACGGAGCCATCGTCGGCGGGTGGCGCGATCCTCCCCGCGCTCGCGCTCGGCGGCGCGGTCGCGGGCCTGGTTTACCTTCTGGATCACCCGCAGCCGCTGCGCTACGGCGTCGCGCAGTCGATCACCTCGGGAATGTGGGTCGGCTTCGAGGAAGGGCTCGCCTGGACCCTCTGGAACCAGGCGCGAGCCGCCCGGGCGGACGAGTGGTCGGCGCGCACCGTGGCGACCGCGCTCTGGGGCACGGCGACGGCAGGCGCGGCTCTGGGCGGCGCTCTCGGTACGGTCTACGGAACCACGCCGGGACGGGCGTCGTTCATGGGCTCGGCGGCGTTGTGGACCGGTCTGGTCTCGGGGCTGATCGGCGCGACCGCGGTCCAGCATTCCGACACCGCCGACGACGACTTCATGCTGGCGAGCGCGATCGGTCTCAACGTCGGCGCCGTCGCGGGAGTACTCATTGGCAAAGACGTATCGCCGTCGATCGCGCGGGTGCGTTTCCTGGATCTCGGCGGGCTCGCCGGCGGAATCCTCGCCGGTGGTCTCTATTTCGCCGTCGCTGACAAGGACCCCGATCAGCGCACCGCGACCGGCGTGCTCGCGGCCGGGATCACGGGCGGGCTGTTGCTCGCATGGCACCTCACGTCGGGAATGGAGCCTGACCATCCGCGCACCGGACGTCCAACCGCGATCAGCTTGCTCGACGGCATCACGCCGACGCTGTCTCCGAGCGCGACCAACGGCCGCGGTGTCGACGGCGCGGTGGTGGGCATGGGCGGTTCGTTCTGACTGCGTAGTCCGGGTCTCCCCGCGCGCACAGGCGTGACTAGATTCGCAAGGAAACGGGAAATTCCCGACGGGAGAGAGCCATGGACGCGACCGAAATGTTGGAAGAGCAGCATCGAGACATCGATGACCTCTTCGACGCGATCGATGATGCCGATGATGGGGAAAAGGCCGAGCTGTTCGGGCATCTCGCCGACAGGCTGGCCATCCATGCCGCCATCGAGGAGAGGCATTTCTACCCGGCGGTCCGTAACAATGGCACCGACGAGATCGTGCTCGAGTCGGTGGAAGAGCACCTGGCGATGAAGCGCATCCTGGGCGACATGCTCGACCTCCTGCCCGGCGACGATATCTTCGAGGCCAAGCTCGCCGTGCTGCGCGACGAGGTCGAGCGTCACGTCGAGCGCGAAGAGACCGACCTGTTCCCGAAAGTGCGCCGCCTGTTCTCGGAAGACGATCTGGAGGCGCTGGCGCAGGAGATGAACACCACACAGGCCGGGCTGATGCAGGCCGGCCGCCCGCGCGAGTCGCTACGTATGCCGTCGGCAGTCGCACCGATGTCGCCTTAGAGTCTCAGGTCCCCTCTCCCGTCTGCGGGAGAGGGCGTCGCCCGCACGCAAGACCTGCCCTCTCCCGCGGCGGACCGCAGGAGGGGTGACTCGCTGAAGGAACATTCCGGTCCCCTCTCCGGTCTGCGGGAGAGAGTCAGGGAGAGGCCAGCCCTTGCGAGCGCATCGCCCGCGGGCCTAGGAGCAGGTCGCCCAGCGCATCGAGCGGGTGTTGAACGCCACGCCCGGTCCGCCGGTGCGGCCGACGAGGATCACGCCGCCGCGTCCGCCCACGCGCGCGCCCAGCGTTGCGATTGCGCGGCGGGCGGCGGTCGCGGGCGCGACGCCGGCGGCGAGCAGATCGATCGCGGCCTTGGTGAGCGCGACCTGGATGATGCGCTCGCCGTGGCCGGTGGCTGACGCAGCGCCGGCGCGATCGTCGGCGTAGGTACCGGCGCCGATCAGCGGCGAATCGCCGACGCGTCCCGGGCGCTTGCCGACCATCCCGCCCGTCGACGTTGCGGCGGCGACGTGTCCGGCGGCGTCGCGCGCGACCGCGCCGACGGTGCCGCCGCCCCCCTGCGCGGGTTTGGGCTCGGCGGCACGCCGGCGGGCCAGCACGCGCTTCAGATCTGCGCGCGCCTCGGGCGTGATGTGGTAGCCGCGCACGACCCGCTTCACACTACGCTCGCGCGCGAAGGCGAGCGCCCCGGCGCCGGCCAGCAGGACATGCTCGCCGTCGTCGAGCACGGCGCGCGCGAGCGCGATCGGGTTGCGCACGCGATCGACCGCGGCGACCGCGCCGGCGCGCAGGCCGTCGCCGCCCATGATTGCCGCGTCCATCTCGACGGTGCCGGCGCGGGTGAGGCACGAGCCACGCCCGGCGTTGAAGACCGGATCGTCCTCGAGCATGCGGACCGCGGCTTCGACGGCGTCCAGCGCCGACCCGCCCGCCGCCAGGATCGCGAAGCCCGCCTGCGCAGCCGCGTCGCAGCCGGCGCGCGCGGCGTCCTCGCCGGGGCCGTCCGGCGCGCGATCGCCGGCGCCGCCGTGAACGACGATCAACGGACGGCGGCTAGCTCGCTTTGCCATGCCTGGCGGAGTGTACGGGAGAGGGGACCGGAGCGTAACTTCAGCGGAACCGAGCGCACTTCAGCGGAACCGAGCGCACTTCAGCGGGACCGAGCGCACTTCAGCGGAACCGAGCGCACTTCAGCGGAACCGAGCGCACTTCAGCGGGACCGAGCGCACTTCAGCGGGACCGAGCGCACTTCAGCGGGACCGAGCGCACCTCAGCGGGACCGGAGCGTGACTTCAGCGAGTCACCCTCGCCCGCGGTCCGCCGCGGGAGAGGGCCGGGGAGAGGGCAGGCCTTGCGAGCCGCAACGCCCGCGGCAGGCCTTGCGAGCCGCAACGCCCGCGGCAGGCCTTGCGAGCCGCAACGCCCGCGGCAGGCCTTGCGAGCCGCAACGCCCGCGGCAGACCTTGCGAGCGGGCGACCCGCTCACTGCCGCAGCTGCTTGCCCCACTCGTAGCGGTACTTGCCGCGCAGTCGCAGCACCGCGACGCGCTCCTCGGTATCGAACGACTTCGCCGAGTCGGTGCCCAGCAGCGAGATCAGTGCGTCGTGGCGCGCCTTCAGGGCCGACGTCGCATCGCCGGAGGCGACCGCGGACGCACCGGCGGCGTCGCCGCTCGGCTCGGTGCGCCGGCGGTACTCGTCGTTGATCTGGCGAATCGACGCACGCGTCGAGTCGGGCAGCGCCAGCGTCGTGAACACGCTCTCGTCGGCCTCCTGCAATCGCCGGTTGTGGTTGATCGCCAGCAGGCCGCGCCGGCTCGGCGCCGGCGGCGGTTGGTCGTCCGCGAGCGCCTGAGCGTCTTCGGCCGGTGTCTCCGCGATGGCGACCACTGGGGCGGCGGGCGGCGGCGGCGGCGGCGCGGGCTCTGGCTCGCGCGCGGGAGGCGATGGTGGCGGCATCGGGAGCGGAGGGGGCTCGGCCTCGCTGACGGGCGCTGGCCGGAGCTGGCGCGAGTGCACGATCAGAAAGACCGCGCCGCTGACGATCGCAATCATGATCGCCGCCAGGCTCAACGTGATCGGGCTCAGCCGCGGCATCGAAAGACCTCGCTCAGCGTCGCGCCCACGACGGCGCCTCGCCGACGATCGCCTCGACGGGCACTCCCAGCCGCTGCGCGCGCCGCAGCTGGCTGGTACGCCAGATGGTGTAAAGCACCGGCAGCACCTCGAGCGTGAGGAACGCGCTGGTCGCGAGGCCGCCGATCATGGGCGCCGCCACCCGCCGCATGATCTCGGCGCCCGCGCCGTCGGCCCAGAGCAGTGGCAGCAGCGCCGCCAGCATCGTCGTGATGGTCATGATCTTCGGGCGCAGGCGGCGCACCGTCCCCTCGGCGTGCGCCTCGACGATGTCGTCGCGGCTGCGGATCTGCCCGGCGCGCACGCGCCGGTGGAACGCTTCGTCGATATAGACCACCATGACCACGCCGGTCTGCATCGCCAAACCCACCACCGACAGCAGGCCCACCCAGACCGGCGCCGACATCGGATAGCCGAGCAGGTAGAGCGTCCAGAAGCTGCCGACCAGCGCGAACGGCACCGACACCAGCACCAGCAACGCTTCGGTCAGGCTGCGGAACTGCAAGAAGAGCAGGCCGAGCATCGAGAGCGCGACGATCGGCACGATCCAGAACAGCCGCCTTTGCCCCGAGAGCAGCAGATCGTATTGCCCGGTCCACTCGATTCGCTCGCCGCGCAACGGCAGCTTGCCGGTGCTGATTGCGGCGTCGACCTCGCGCCGCGCGCGCTCGACGAAGCCCTGGATGTCCACTCCGTCGGCGAGGTCGACGTAGACGTAGGCGCAGAGCTCGCCCTTCTCCGTGCGCAACGACGCGGGAAGCCGCACGTATCCCGGCTTGCCGAGCAACGCCAGCGGCACCGGCTGGGAGGGGTTAGGAACATTTGAAGGGTCTCCGACTGATCGAACCGTCACGTCGCGCAGGTTGTCCGTGGGAGCGCGCGCCGCGACGTCGGGTATGTCAGGCGCGAGCCGGACCCGCAGTCGCCGCCCCTGGTGTTCGATCTCGCCGATGACTCCGGTGGTGGTCAATAGCTCGGCGACGTCGTGCACCGCCGCCGGATCTACGCCCAGCTGGCGCATCGCCTCTTTGTCGGTGGCGAAGTCGACCCAGTTCTCGCCGCCCAGCGATTCGAAGACCGCGCTGCGCGTCCCCGGGATGCGCTCGACCAGTGCGCGCAGAGCCGTTCCGACGACGTCCAACCGCTCCGGGTCCGGCGACACGATACGGATGCCGATCGGCGTGCGCACGTTGGTCGCCATCATGTCCATGCGTGCGCGCGCTGGAGTCGTCCACGCCGCTGTCCAGCCGGGCAAGCGCACCGCCTTGTCCAGCTCCTCGACGAGCTCTGCGTTCGTGCGCGTCGTCAGGTCGGGCCAAACGTGCCGCAAGACTCGACGCAACGGCTCGGGTGCCCAGCTCGAGTACCAGCGCACGCGCCCGACCTTCGGCCACTCCGATCGCGGCCGCAGGCGAATCGTGGTCTCGGCCATCGCGTACGGCGCCGGGTCGGTGCCGGTGTCGGCGCGTCCGACCTTGCCGAACACCGACGCCACCTCGCCGAACTGGCTCATCGCGTAGTCCTGCCAGAACAGCTGCTGCGACGCCTCTTCGGGTGACACGCCCGGCAGGGTCGTCGGCATGTAGAGCAGGTCACCCTCGTCGACGCGCGGCAGGAACTCGGCGCCGATGCGACCGACGATGGGCAGGCACGAGATCAGCGCCAATCCCGCCGTCGCCAGCGTCAGCGCCGGCCGGCTGAGCGCGAAGTGCACGAACGGCCGGTAGACGCGCACCAGCGCGCGCGTGAGCGGATTGCCGAACTCCGGGATCACCCGCCCGCTCAGCAGCCGCGTGCGCAGCGCCGGCGCCAGCGTCAGCGTCACCAGCGCCGCGGCGGCGACCACCAGCGTCTTGGTCAGCGCCAGCGGGCGCAGCAAGCGGCCGGTCTCGCCGGAGAACGCGAACACCGGGCAGGAACGACAGCGCGGTGATCACCAGCGACGTCAGGATCGCCGGCGCGAACGACTGCGCGGCGGCGATGATGCGCGCGTGGCGATCCTGGGCCGAGGCGACCGGGCTCAGCGTCTCGAGCTGGCGGTGTGAGGCTTCGAGCGCGACGATATCGGCGTCGACCGCTAGCCCGAGCGCGATGCCGATGCCGCCCAGGCTCATGATCGTCGCCGGCACGCCAAGCAGCCACATCGCGCCGAAGGTCAGCAGCACGACCACCGGCAGCGTCACCAGCGGCACGATCGCGCTGCGCCCGTGCAGGAGGAAGAGCAAGATCACCAGCACGACCACCGCGACCTCTTCGGCCAGCGCGCGCAGCAGCGTCTGCCGCACGCGCGTCGCCAGCTCGGCGCGGTCGTAGGTCGTGGCCACGTGCACGTCGGCCGCGGCGCCCGAGTCCTCGCGCTCCGAGTCGGCGGCGCGGTGGGGCAGCTTGCGGCGCTCGCGCGCGATCACCGTCTTGGCCTGGGCGACCAGCTCGGCGATGTCGGCGTCGCGCCGCGCGATGATGATGCCGCCGACGGCGCGCGAGCCGCCGACGTCGGCCATGCCGGTCGGCATGTCCTCGGCCAGTCGCACGAGCGCGACGTCACCGAGGCGCATCGGTACGGCGCCGCCGCCCTTGACCATGACGTTGGCGATGTCGTCGGGCGTCGCTTTGGAGATCGCGCCATCCTTGCCGTTCACGACCGGGCGCAGCGCGCCCATCACGTCGGAGAACGCGAGCCCCTGGTCGCGCAGCAGCGCGCGCCTTGACGTCGACGCGCACTTCCTGCACCTCGCCGCCCACGGTGGCGACCTCGGCGACGCCCGGGATCGCCGACAGAGCGGGCTTCAGCACGTCCTCCTGGAACCGCAGCATGTCCAGCTGCGACGAAACCAGCGCTGGATCGCTGAGCGCGTATTCGAAGACCCAGCCGGTGCTCGAGGCCGCCGGTCCGACGTAGAGGCGCACGCCCGGCGGCAGCTTCGGGCGCAGGGCATCCACGCGCGAACGATCGCCTGCCGAGCCGCATCCAGCCCGTCCGCCGAGCCGAACACGACGTCGACGTACGCCATGCCGGACATGCGTCGTGCCGCGTGTCGCCTTGACGCCGGGCACGTCGGCCAGCGCTTCGGTCAACTGCTTGGTGACCGCCTCGGCGACGGCCGGTGCCGGGTGGCCCATCCAGTCGGCGACGATGCCGATCTGCGGGTCGGCGAGATCCGGGATCACGTCACGCGCGAGCCCACGGCGCGCGAGATCGCCCGCGACGCCCGCCACGAGCGTCGCGAGCAGCACGAAGCGGCTGTGGCGCGCCGACCAGGCGACCAGCGCGGCGATCATGGCTGGCCTCCCGGAGTGGTCCCGGGCATCGCGCCGGGCATGCTGTCGGCGGCGAATGCGCTGCCGCCCAACCGCCGATCGGCATCGAGGAAGAACGTCGCGCGTGAGACGACGCGATCGCTCGCGCGCAGGCCCGACAGAACGACCGCGAAACCCTGGTGCAGGAACGTCTCGCCGATCTCGATTGGCCGCTTCTCGAACTGACCACCGGGCTTCCACGCGAGCACGTATGGTCCCTCCGGCGATTGCAGCACCGCCGACACGGGAACGCCCAGCACCGCGCGTGACTTGCTGGCGAGCTTGAGCCATCCGACCTGGCCCGTCGGTAGCGGCCCCGGCGCGCCCGCGGCCGCTGTGGCGACGTGAAATCGGATCACCGACGTCGAGCGATCGTGGCGCACGGCCGGGCCGGCGCTCCGGATCACCGCGATCGCCGTCGCCGGCGAGGCCGTGGGCACGAACGTCCCCGGCTCGTCGGGCGCGAGCGCTCCGATCTGGTCGTCGTAGAGAATGGCCGAGATCTCGTGGTCGTCGTCGACGCGCGCCCCGCCGCGGATCTCGCGCAGGTTGGGCAGCAGCGAGCGCACGCGCACGAAGTCGATGATCTTGTGCTTGCGCACGTTGTCGACGGCGGTCATGTCGGGCATCGACGCCATGCCGCCGTGGCCCTTGCTCCCGCCGGGCGCGCGGCCCACCGGCTCGAGCGCCATCTGACAGATCGGGCACGAACCGGGCGCGGTGGTCCGCACTTCCGGGTGCATCGGGCAGGCATAGTGGACGCCGGGGCCGCCTTCGTCGCGGTCGCGCAGCGCGATGACGCCGGCGACGAGCACCGCGGCCGCCGCCAGCAACCAGCAACAGCAGGCGCAGCGCGACGATCGAGGAACCGGAGAGCGCGGGGCGCTCGGGTCCCGGAGAAGGCGTTGTGTCGTGGGGATCGCTCACCGGTTTTTGCTACTGCGCTGGAGGGAGGCCACCCGATTAAGCGAGGTCACCAACGACGCCACGACAATTATTCATGTCGTTTGCGCAACAAACAATCAAGGAGAAACAACAAACATCGCGACAGGAACAGCCACCCCGCGTCCATGGCACAATTTCGATCGTGCCAATGAATGCGGGGTGGCTGGGGACTGCTACTTCTGGATCAACAGAGGACGCATGAACTCGTTGTCCTCGTGGTCAAGAATGTGGCAGTGCTCGACGTAGCCCGCTCCTCCGGTCGTCGGATCGAACGAGAACCTGTTCTGTCCGGCGGCGACGCCGCCCGCCGCCACGTTCTGGGGTGCCCAGCGCAGCGCGATGCGGGTGATCTCGCCGGGGAACATCTTGATGGTGTCCTTCCAGCCGGAGTCGCTGGGCTCGGGAGCGCGCGACGGGCAGGCGCCGCCCGCGCAGGTCCCCTGGCTCAGGTACTTCGCCGCATCGAAGTTCAGGTTACCGCCCACGGCGCCGGCGCGAGTTCGGCGTGGCGTAGTTGGACGGTGGGCCAAAGCCGGGGATGTACACCCCGGGGGCGAAGGTGAACCCGTTGAAGGTTCCGCCCGGGAACGACGCGATCCAGTCGGTCAGGTACGTGTTGACGTCGAACGGCTGGCGCGAGATCACCTGGAACTGAATCAGGTGGATGTGGATGGGGTGGGCGTCGCCGGTCAGGTTGGCGACCTCCCAGACCTCGGTCGAGCCCACGCGCGGCGTCTCGGTCGCCGAATCGCCCCGGCCATTCGAGATCGAGCCGGGAACCACGGTGGTCGTTCCCTCGCGGTTGCCGTTCCACTTGGTGTTGTTGACCAAGCTCTCCACCGGCTCACCGTCGCCGTCGGGCGAGCCCGGCGCGTCGACGGCAAGGCTGTTGCCTTCTTCCTCGACGAGGATCAGCTGGCGCAGCTTGTCGCCCCGGCCGTTGGCCGGCTTGACGTTGACCATCGGTGACGCGCGCAGCGCCGGGTGAGCGCCCGCCGGGTTGAACGACGTGTCGACGCTGCCGACCAGCGGCTGGCTCACGCGGAACTGCATGACCAGACCGTCCGAGGTGGCGTCCGGCGCGCCGAAGCCGACCGGGCCGCCGCTGGGGAACGGAATGACCGCGAAGTTCTTCATCGTGAACGTCTTGCCGGTCTGACCGCCGAAGTCGATGATGATGTCCGCGCGCTCCGCCGGCGCCAGGAAGAGGCACTTCTTGCCCGCCTGGATGTCGTTCGCTCCACCGAGGACGTTGCCGGCGTCGGCGTTGCTGGTTCCGTCGCAGGCGTGGATGCCATTCGCTGCACTGGTCAACTGCACCGGGTTGTTGAAGAATCCACCGTCCGAGCCGATCTGCCAGATCGCCGGACCCACGGGGCCGTTCTGGTGCATGTCGACGCCCGCCTGATTGAAGAGCTCCATCGAGTAGAAGCGGGCGTTGCTGCCGTTGATCACGCGGAAGCGATAGCGGCGCGGCTGAACGTCCATGACCGGCCAGGCCTTGCCGTTGACGGTGATGACGTCGCCGAAGAACTCCGGGATCCAGAACGGGTGCTTGTCGGGGTTTCCGGGGCCACCGTTCAGGCTGCCCGCCTGGTCGGAGTCGGGGAAGTAGAGCTGGCCGTTGGTGTCGAACTGCTTGTCGGCGAGGAAGAGCTCGGACTCCTGCGCGCCCGACGGCAACGTGATCGGGTTGTTGGCGAGACCGGTGTCGCGGTTGTCGCGAATCAAGTACACGCCGGCCAGACCTGCGTAGACGTTCTCGCGAACGACGCCGAGCGAGTGATCGTGGAACCAGAGCGTGGTCGCTTCCTGGGTGTTGACGTAGTTGTACGTGTTGGAGACGAACCCGCGCCCGCGCAGCGCGAGCCCGGCGGTGAACCACGCCTCGGGGTGACCGTCGAACTGCGACAGGACCTCGGCGCCGTGCAAGTGCACGACGGCCGGGACCGGGCCGACGTAGGGTTGGGTGCACGCCGCCGCGAGCGGTGGCCCGTTGACGCAGTTGTTGCGCGCGGTCGTGCCGAGCGGATCCGCCCAGTGCAGCGACTGGTCGACCGTCAGCAGACTCTGCAGACGAGTGTTCGACCAGGCTGTTGGTGTAGATCGCCGTCGTGGAGGTTCCACGCACGGCCTCGATCGTGCGCGCCGGGTACGACGGCCCGCCGTTGTTGAGGTTGTAGCCCCAGAGGAACGTACCGTTATTGAACGGCGCGGGACGTCCGGCGTAGACCGAAGCGGGGAGGATCTTCTGCTGGAACTCCTGCATGTTGACGTTGACCGTCGTCGTGCCGCTGACGCGGCGCCCGTTGAACGTCGGCAGCTGGTCCACGAACTTCGGGACGGTGTTTCCGTCGAGGGGCGTCTGGGGCGTTCGGACGGACGCTTGCGTCGTGGTCCCGGTGGTGTCCGCGGCGCTAGGACTCTGCCCGCACCCCGCGGCGAGGAGCAGCGACGCCCCGAGGGACGTCCTGGCTAACAGTTGCTGGCAACTTCGCATGGTTCTTCCTTTCTACTGGCTGGTTGGCGCCCGCTCGGCCCACAAGTCTCCTCGACACCCCCGGCGGACTGTGTGGCTAGCGCTAACGAAGGGCCGCGCACGCTTCGGTGCATAAAAATATTCGCAGCCCGCGGCAGTAGGTGCCCGGCCCACCGAGTGACTCATCCATACTTTTTAATTTATTTTTGTGTGCCAAAAAAAAACGCCGCGATCGCGCGTGTGTGCGATCGCGGCGTAGTGTCGATTCGATCGAGTTTCTGGCTGTTCTAGAATTGACTAACGAAGCAAACGTAACACTCGCGGTGCGCCAAACGAAGTTGAAATCCAATTTCAAATTCGCATCTCCGCCGGCGTTGAGTGCATGTTTCCGCTGACTATTTGGCGATCAACAACGGTCGCATGAACTCGTTGTCTTCGTGATCGAGGATGTGGCAGTGCTCGACGTAGCCCGGGCCGTTGGTCGGATCGAACGAGAACAGATCCTGCCCCGGTCGTGACGCCCCCGCCGCGACGGTCGTCGGCGCCCAGCGCAGCGCGATGCGAGTGATTTCGCCGGGGAACATCTTGATCGTGTCCTTCCAGCCGGAGTCGCTCGCCTCGGGCGCGCGCGACGGGCAGCCGCCTTCGGCGCACGCTCCCTGTAACAAATACTTGGCTGCGTCGAAGTTGAGATTGCCACCCACAGCTCCCGCGGAGTTCGGCGTCTGGTAGTTGCCGCGGAGGGCCGAAGCCGGGGATGTAGACGCCGGGCGCGAAGGTGAACCCGTTGAAGGTTCCGCCCGGGAACGATCGCGATCCAGTCGGTCAGGTAGGTCGTCACGTCGAACGGCTGGCGCGAGATCACCTGGAACTGGATCAGGTGGATGTGGATCGGGTGCGCGTCGCCGGTGAGGTTGGCGATTTCCCAGACCTCCGTCGAGCCTTCGCGCGGCGTCTCCGTCGCGAGCAGGCCGCGGCCGTTCGAGGTCGAACCAGGAACCGGGATGGTCGAACCTTCGCGGTTGCCGTTCCACTTCGTGTTGTTGATCAAGCTCTCGACCGGCTCGCCGTCGCCGTCGGGCGCGCCGGGCGCGTCGACGGCGAGGCTGTTCCCCTCTTCCTCGACGAGGATCAGCTGACGCAGCTTGTCGCCGCGTCCGTTGGCCGGCTTGATGTTGACGATCGGCGTCGCGCGCAGCGGCGGGTGCGCGCCCGCCGGATTGAACGACGTGTCCCGGCCCTGCAGCGGCAGGTTCACGCGGAACTGCATGACCAGACCGTCCGAGGTGGCGTCGGGCGCGCCGAAGCCGACCGGACCGCCGCTGGGGAACGGAATGACGGCGAAGTTCTTCATCGTGAACGTCTTGCCGGCCTGTCCCGCGAAGTCGACGATGACGTCGGCGCGCTCCGCCGGCGCCAGGAACAGGCACTTCGCGCCCGCCTGGATGTCGGCCGCCCCGCCCAGCACGTTGTTGGGCGGCGCGTTGGTCGTGCCGTCGCACGCGTGGCGCCCGTTGGCCGGGTTGGTCAGCATCACCGGCGTGTTGAAGAAGCCGCCGTCGGAGCCGATCTGCCAGATCGCCGGGCCGGGCGCACCGTTCTGCGTGCATGTCGACGCCGGTCTGATCGAACAGCTCCATGCTGTAGAAGCGCGCGTTGCTGCCGTTCACGAAGCGGAAGCGGTAGCGGCGCGGCTGCACCGACAGCGTCGGCCAGGACTTGCCGTTGACGGTGATCACGTCGCCGAAGAACTCCGGGATCCAGAACGGGTGCTTGTCGGGGTTGCCGGGGCCGCCGTTCAGGCCCGGCGGGCTGTCGGCGTCGGGGAAGAACAGCTGGCCGTTGGTGTCGAACTGGCGGTCCTGCAGCAGGAGCTCGACCTCCTGATCGCCCGACGGAAGCGTGATCGGGTTGTTGGCGAGACCGGTGTCGCGGTTGTCGCGGATGAAGTAGAAGCCGGCGAGGCCCGCGTAGACGTTCTCGCGCACCACGCCGAGCGCGTGATCGTGGAACCAGAGCGTCGTGGCCTCTTGCTGTGTTCACGTAGTTGTACGTGTTCGTGACGAAGCCGCGCCCGCGCTGCAGCAAGCCGGGCGTGAACCAGGCGTCCGGATTTCCGTCGTACTGCGACAGAACCTCGGCGCCGTGCAAGTGCACGACCGCGGGGATCGGGCCCGTGTAGGGCTGCGTGCAGGCGCCGCGAGCGGTGGCCCGTTGACGCAGTTGTTGCGCGCCGTCGTGCCGAGCGGATCGGCCCAGTGCAGCGACTGGTCGACGGTCAGAAGGCTCTGCAGGCGCGTGTTGCGCAGGTTGTTGGTGTAGATCGCGGTCGTGGCGGTCCCGCGCGTCACCTCGATCGTGCGCGCCGGCCAGCTCGCGCCGGTGTTGTTGATGTTGTAGCCCCACAGGAACGTGCCGGCGTTGAATGGCGCGGGCAGGCCCGTGTAGACCGACGCCGGCAGCACGCGCTGCTGGAACTCCTGCATGCTGACGTTCAACGTCGCCGAGCCGTTGATGCGGCGCCCGTTGAACGTCGGCAGCGGGTCGACGAATTTCGGAATCGCGTTTCCGTCGAGCAGTGTCTGCGGCGTGGTCACCGATGCCTGCGTGGTCACGCCGACCGACGATTGCGCGCCGGGATCGGCGCCGACGCCGCATCCGGCCGCGATCGCCGCGACCGCCCAGACGGCGGTCAGCGATCGTGCCCGCGTCGTGGCGCGCCGCTGGATGGCGGCGCCTGACGCAGGCGTTCTTGGGGCGTTGGTTTTACTTGGGTCCATTGCAGCCTCCTCATGGGATTGGTGAATCTCGATCGAGTCTCTCACTCCGCGCAGCGTAGCAACCGCAAGAGTCGTGCCCTCGCCGCCGCTGCGAAAAAATCACGCATCTACGCCGCCAGGCCGGTGGCAACGGACATCGACTGTCGCCGGCGCCCTACAGGGGAGCGTCGCAAGACATTTGTAATGCGCAGCGTGCGCGCAGCGCGTGCACGGCGAGCAGGATCGACGGCGCGCTTCCAAGAAGCGCGACGACGGATGCACAGCACTCGACATGCTCCGTCGACGCCTGATGCCGATCCTTCCCGTCTCTATCGACCCCAACGGGGTCGAATGTGCCATTGGGCGTCGCTTCGTCAACCAGATTCGCCGCACTCGAACGACGCGCGCGAAAAGTTACACAGCGCGTGTGAAATCGACACAGCCGATTGGAGAATTATTTACAACGAAGTCCGAATGCATCGGGGCGCGCTGGCGGCGCCGAGGGATGGCAGGTGTAGACCCGATACCGCGCGGACGCGCCAAGGCGCGCGGACCTCGACTTCCTGAAATGCCGTTGCGTCGGTGGCGACCATCGACTGATCGCGTTGCGCACGACGGGCTAGCGAATCGCGGGCAGGTTGCTCGCGCCGGCGGCCGCGTTGGTCACGCGAGCGGCGGTGATCGCTTGCGCTCCGGTCATCGTGATCGTGACGGTGCCGGTGACGTTCGTGAGGCTGCAGAACGCCTGGCCCTTGTTGCCGTTGGCGCCGCTGCCGGTGATCCTGGGCTGCGCGGTGTTGTTGTTCAGCGTGAAGCCGCAGGTGTCGTTGGTCATCGAGAACGAATTCGTGACCACGTGGACGGCGGGCACGTGGTTGCCGCCCAGCTTGAAGCCGTTGCCGTCGGCGGCGGGGCCCGACGTTCCGTCCGCGAGGTGGCCGTTCAACATCGCCCAGCAGTTGTCGATGGTGACGACCTGGGTGACGCCGAAGAGGTCGTAGCCGTCGTCGGAGTTGTTCCAGGAGCGGCAGCCACGGAAGATGTTGCCGGGGCCGATGTCGAGCTTGGCGTCGATGCCGTCGGCGTTCTCGCCGCCGGTGGCGGCGTCGTAGTTGTCGTGCGAGTCGCAGTTCAGGATCAGATTGTTGGCGCCGCGCGTGAGGTCGCCCGCCTGCGCGCTCGGCACGGTGATCTGGATGCCGGTGTCGCCGCAGAAGTCGGTGATGATGTCTTCGATCGGTGTTGTGCGAGCCGCCAGATGGCGATGCCGTTGTCGTTGGCGTTCTTCACCTCGAAGCCACGCAGGTGCCAGTAGTCGCCGCTGATGTTGAAGCCGCGCTTGTTGTCGTCGGGCGCCATCGCCTTTTGCGCGGCGTAGTCGAGCACCGGGCGCGCGCCGGCGGCGGCGAAGATGTTGATCGGGCTCGTCGCCGTGCCGCTGTTGGCGAGGGTGATGGTGCTGGTGGTCGGGTAGGTGCCCGGCATGATCCAGATGGTGATGCCGGCCTTGGCGAAGAGATTGGCGTGGAGCAACGTGGCGAACGGCATCGCCTGAGTGCCCGGGTTCGCGTCGCTGCCGGTCGTGGCGACCCAGTAGGCGGTCACCGGTCCCGCGCCACCGGCGCCAGTCGTGCCGCCGGCAGCCGTCGTTCCTCCGGCTCCCGTGCGACCTCCTGCGCCCGCGCCGCCCGCGCCGGTCGCGCCTCCGGCGCCGGTCGTCATGCCGCCGGTGCCATTCATCGAGCCGCCGCTCCCGGAGCCGCCCACTCCTGGGTTGACGGTGCTTCCACCGTTGCCAGTCGGACCTCCGCTACCTCCAGTGCCGCCTCCGGTGTCGCCACCGCTGCCTTCGTTTCCACCACCGCCGCTCTGCGCGCATCCGACGGCGAGCGCGCCCGCCGCGAGCAGCGCGAACGACCGAGCTTCCGAAAATGCGCACGAAGGGCGAGGGCGACGATCCGGTGGCGGACGCTTTCATGAAGGCTCTCCTTGTTTGGACGCAGACGTTCGGGCGAGATGCGCTCCCGCCGGCGCTCGCCCGATCACGAAGGTGATCGGGTGAGGCCGGCGGAAGAATGGGTCGAGGTTGTGACCGATCTTTCAGACGGGGCCTTGTGAGCCTCCTTGAACGCTTCGGATCAGTGTCCTGGCCTGTTACATCGGCCATTCGTTGACGCTCGCGCACTGCCAGATGCCGTTGACGCAGGCGCAGTAACCCACCTTCGGGGTCGAAGGAGCAGCGACGGTGCCGGTCGAATACGAGGGGACGGTAGCCGAGCCACAGAGCGGTCCGCAGGTGGCGCCCGTCGTGTTCGTACAAGTCGACACGTTCGAGATCGTCATAGCCGGGCAGGCCGGCGGTGCCGGCGTGAGCGCGAAGCAGGTCTTGACGAAGGTCGGCGGGTACGACGCAGGGACCGGCGTTGGTGCAGTCCCAGGTGCTGGCGCCAGCGATCGAGTGTTGCAGGTGCAGGGCTTCTGCGCGCGCGGTTGGGTCGTTTCCGCCTTGACGCCGCAGTTCTTGGTGCAGGGCGAGACCGCCGTGGCCGGGTCGCAAGTCGCCTTGTCGGCTGGGGGCGGCGACGGACAGACCACGAGGCCGCCGCTGGAGCCACCCTGACCGCCGCCGGTCGCGCCGCCCTGGCCGCCGCCGGTCGCGCCGCCCTGACCGCCGCCGGTCGCGCCGCCCTGGCCGCCGGTCGCGGTCGACGCCGCCCGCGCCGCCGCGGCTGGTCGCGCCGCCCTGACCGCCGCCGGTCGTCGACCGCCCTGGCCGCCGCCGGTGGTCGAGCCGCCCTGTCCGCCGCCGGTCGTCTGACCGCCCGAGCCTTTGAACCGCCGGTACCGCCGACGCTGTCGCCGCTGGTACAGCCGTACCCGATGAGACCGAGCGCGACCATCGCGCTGAATCCCGCTACCACCAACGAAGTACGCTTCATCTGAATCTCCTGTGCTCGGACGTGAGTGACGAAAATGGGGTCTCTTTGGACCCCGATTCTGTGTCCAGAGCACGGATCCACGGCTCACGTCGCCCCACACCCCCACCTGGTCTCGGTCGGTATACGCGGTGCGCTGCCCGCCGGTGTGCGTCGGGCGAAGCGCCGACGGAAACGGAAAAGGGCACGGCGGCCTCGTGGCCGCCGTGCCCTTCGTTTATCGGCTGAACCAGGAGCGCTCAGGGGTCGCAGCGCGCCGGGCGTCACCGAGGTGTCCGGCTTGGTGCACAGCGGGCCGAGGCCGGTGGTCGCGTCGGGCAGGGTGATCATCGCCAGCGGCCCGGCCTTGTGCTCGCCGTTGAACGGCGTCGGCGCGGTGACGTCGAAGCCGCAGGCGGCGGCGTCGTTCGGGTCGTTGAACCAGAAGCCGACCTCGAAGGTGCCGGTCGGCGCCAGCGTGACCGCCGGGTCGAAGCCGAAGATCTGGTCGAGCAGGATCGTGCGCAGCTCCATCTTCATCGAACCGTTGCTGCGCGCCTCGAGATCGCTCTGGTACCAGGCGAGGCCGAAGTTGGTGAAGCCGGCGACCGGCGCGCCGTCGGGACCGAGCGAGTCGTTCTGCACGGTGAAGAGGTCGAAGGCCAGGCCGGGCTTGATGTACTTGCCCTTGAGGAACATGCCGTCGTTGAGCTCGCCGCGCACCACGGTCGCCTGCACGTCGGGCTGGCGGCTCGGGTCGTCGGGATACTGGGCGAAGCAGCGCGCGAACTTCGGGTTGGGCGCGAAGTGGAAGGTGACGACGTCCGACTGGCGCCGGCGGGTTCACGCCGGCCGCCACCGTCTCCAGCGTCGGGAGATCGATCGTGACCAGGCCCGGGTTGCTGTCGGTCTGCAGGCTCTGGCCCCAGCCGGCGCCGTTCTTGACCCACACCTTGACCTCGTCGTCGAAGCGGTTCTGATCGCTCACGGTCGTATCGTCGAAAGGCAGCGTCAGCGATGCGGGCGCCGCCAGCGCCAGCCCCTCGGGCTCGATCGCGAACATCGGCCCGCAGCGCACCGCCGTCGCGGGCAGCGGCGTCGCGTCGCCGGCCGGGTGGATGGTGATCGTGGTGCGCGCTCGCCAGCGCGCCCGGCGGCACGACCAGGTGCACGCCGGCCAGCGCCGTTCCCGTCGGCGCCGACCAGCTCGCCGCCCTCGGCGCCGATCGTGCCTTGCACCTGATCGGTCTCGACGGTGGTGCCGCCGCCGTTCATCGCGCCGCCGTCGCAGCCGAGCAGCAGCAGCGCACCGGCCACCGCGCTGGCGCAACCCGAACGTCTTCTTGATTGTCTTGTTGGTCCCGGTGATTCCGTCGATGCGCAGCATGGTCATTCTCCTTTGGGCCGACGGACATCGAAGCACCCTGCTTCGCTCCATCTCGTCGACGGAATCCCTATGAGCAACCGTCGTGCCGAAGAAAAAAACGCTCGTGCGCAGAACCGATCGCCGATTGGCCGCGTATTCATGCGGTCGGCGCGCGCAGGCGGCCTCGCGGGCCGGCCGTTTTCGCGGGCACGTGCCGGGCACGTGTGCCCGCGCTGTGCCCGTCCACGCGATCAGCTGCTCGGGTCGACTTCGTTGCGCGCGAGCCAGCGCCGCAGCTGGTTGCGGTGCAGGCCCAGGCGCTGGGCGGCGCGGGTGACGTTGCCGCCCTCGGCGCGCAGCATCTCCTCGATCGCGGCGCGCGCGGGAAATCCGTCGTCGGCCGCTCCGGCGGGCGCCGCTGGTGCCGGTGCCGGGGCTACAGCACCGCCCGCGTGCACGGTCGCCACCGCGGGCGGCATCGTCAGGCCGCCGAGGTGCATGCCCGCCGCGGTCCCGAGATCGAGCCGGTCGACGCGGTCGCGCCCCTTGTCGCGCGCGGTGTGGCCGGCGCGGCGAACCTCGCCGATGAGCTCGCGCACGTTGCCCGGCCACGGCCGCAGCAGGCACATCTCGACCAGCGCGGCGTCGGCGTCGAGCTCGGGCCCGACCGCGGCGAGCGCGCGCTGGATCAGGAACGGGATCTCCTCGCGCCGCTGGCGCAGCGGCGGCAGGCGCACCGCCGGGCGGCCCATGCGGTAGTAGAGGTCCTCGCGGAACTTTCCCTGTGCGACACGCTCGGGGATGTCGCGCAGCGTGGCCGCGCACAGCCCGACGTCGACGGCGCGGCCGCGCGTGTCGCCGAGCGGGACGACCTCGCGCGTCTCCAGCACGCGCAGCAGCTTGGGCTGCACCGCCGGGTCGAGCTCGGCGAGCTCGTCGAGGAACAGCGTCCCGCGGTGCGCGGTCACGAGATATCCGTCGGCGTCGGCGGTCGCGCCCGAATAGGCGCCGCGCCGCGCGCCGAAGAGCAGGCGCTCGGCGATCCCCTCGGGGATGGTCGCGCAGTTGACGGCCACGAACGGCCCCGACGCGCGCGGCGAGCCCTGGTGAAAGCGGCGCGCCGCCAGCTCCTTGCCGGTGCCGCTCTCGCCGAGGATCAGCAGCGTGTCCGAGGTGCGCGCGACGACGTCGACGCGACGGAACGCCTTGGCCAGCGCCGGGCCGACGACGCCGTCGGCCGAGGCGTGCACCGGCTCGGTCTCGAACGGGCGCACGTCGTCGACAGCCAGGAACAGGCTCTGGCCCATGCGCAGCACCGCGGGCGCAGCCAGGGCTCGGGTCTCACTGCAGCGGCGCGCCGTCGACGAGCGTGCCGTTCCGGCTGCCGCAGTCGGCGATCCGCAGTCGGCCGGCGTCGAGCGACAGCGTCGCGTGGCGGCGCGAGAGCCGTTCGTCACCGTCGAGCTCGGCGAGCAGATCGCGCCCGACGTCGACGCCGCGCGCGCCGACCCGGATCGGGATCGACAGCGGCCGATCGCGCGAAAAGACCAGCACCACCCCCGGGACCGGCTCGCCGCCCGGCTCGCCGGCCGCGCCGTCGGCGACGTCCTTCAGGGTCTCGCGCCCGCCCATCGGCCCAGTATACTGAGCGGAGCGCGGCGATGGCGAAGAGGTTCAAAACGGCGCAAGCGATCGCCGATCAGGTTTCATCCAATCGGAGCGCCGTCGGCCACGCGCAGCATTTCGCGGGTCATCGCGAGCGGTTGACGCAGGAGATCGTCTCGCGTGCCGGGGCCGGCAATGCGGGGCGTCTTTGTCTGCTCGGCGCCGGCAACGCCTACGACGTCGATCTGCCCGCGCTGGCCGCGTGCTTTGCGGAGGTTCACCTCGTCGACGTCGATCGCGCGTCGGTCGAGGGCGCGCGCGCGGCCGCGGCGCCCGACGTCGCGCAGCGGTTGGCGCTGCACGCGCCGGTCGATGTGTCGGGCGTCTTCGACGAGCTCGAGAGCTGGGCCGCGAACCCGCCCGCGCCCGCGCAGCACGCGGCGATCGTCGACGCGGCGATCGCCCGGGTGACCGGCGCGCTGCCGGGGCCGTTCGATGTCGTGGTCTCGTGCTGCTTGCTGACGCAGATCCAGCTGGCGCTTCTTCAGGTCATCGGCGATCGGAACCCGCGCTTCGCCGAGCTGCGCGCGCTGATCGGGCGGATCCACATGCGCGTGCTCGCGCGCCTGGCGGCGCCGCAAGGCCGCGCGCTGCTGGTGACCGATCTGACGTCGAACGATACGTACCCCTTCGAGACGCTCGCCGGCGATCCGATCGGTGTTGCGCCCCCTGATGGAGCACCTGCTCAGCGTCGGCAACGTGATCCACTCGGCGCATCCGGGATTGCTCTCGGCGGAGATTCGGCGCAACGCCGAGTGGAGCGCCGCCTACGAGGTGAGCACGCCGATCGGGCCCTGGCTGTGGCGCAATGGCCCGGACAAGACGTACCTGGTTTATGCGATGGAGATCAAACCGCGGTAGGGCCGCGCCCAGGTCCACGTCTCGGCAACTGCTAGCGCGTCTCGAGCAGTTTCCTTGCCGACGCCGCGTACGGACCATCCGCAAACCGCTCGAGATACTCGCCCGCCAGCGGTCGCGCCGCCGCCGTACCGCGCAGCTTCTGCACCAGCACCATGCGGCGCCCCAGCACGGTACGCACGAAGCTGCCGTTGGGGCTCTCGCGCAGGTAGCGCTCGTACCACTCGAGCGCGGTCTTCATCGCCGAGGTGCCGGGCTCGTCCTCGCTGAGCCCGCCCAGGAAGAACGCGGCGTCGCGGCCCTGTGACGAGCCGGGAAAGCGCGCGCGCTCGGCCAGCAGTGCGCCGCGTGCGATGTCGCCGCGCCGGGCGAAGCGCGCGGCATCGGCGAGCACGTTGAGGTCGGACGGCGACGCGGTCTTGAACACGGTCTCGAGGCCGCGCTGCTCGGCGTCGCCGATGACGCCTTGGAGGTCCCCCCGCCCGAGCCGCGTGCTCCAGCCGGTCTGCTGCGCCGGGGCCGGCGCGTGGGGGCTGGCAAGTGCGAGCGTTCGGGGCCGTGCTGGTTGCGCCGCTACGTGCGTGGCGTGCACCGCCGGTGCGGGCACCACCGCGGGAACCGACGATCCCGCAGCAGCTCCGATCGTAGGCGTGGGCGTGGGCGCGCTCGTCGCCGGCGCCGCCGCAGGTGCAGACGTCGTCGTCGCTTCCTCCTCCCCCGCAGCGCCAGGGCCGGCTGCCTGGTCGAGGTGGATCTCGCCCTTGCGCACGTTGGCGAACAGGTGCGCTCCCGCCTCCATCGACAGGCCGTCACGCGCGAGCGGGCCTCGCACGACGATCGCGCCCTTGAGCAGGTGCACGTCGAGCACTTCTTCATTGGCCGACCACCGGATGTTGAACTCGGTGCCGATGACGTGCACGGAGTAGGGGCCGGCGTCGACGGTCCAGTTCGCGTGCGGCAGAGGCTTGACCCGCACGCGCGCCCGGCCGCTCTCCAGCAGCACGCGCCCGCCGTGCGCATCGAAATCACCGACGCGCGCGCCGGTGCCCGGGTCGAGCGTCAGGCTCGATCCGTCGGAGAAGTGCACGTCTGCGTTGCCAGTCACGTTGGCGCGCACGTACCCGCCGCTGCCCACGGTGGCGTTGAACACGTCGAACGTCAGCGACGAGCTGTGTCCCCGGAACGCCAGCAGCGAGACGACGATGGCGGCGGCGGCGGCGCCCAGCCCCAGCGACCAGACCAGCCCGGAGCCGCGCCGGCGCAGGGTCCGGCGCGCCACCGCGCGCTCGAACCGCACTAGCCCCGCGTCATGGACCGCCGGCAGCTCGTCGTTGAACGTCCCCTGCGCGAGCGCGATCAGGTTCGCGACCGCTGCCTCCCCATCCGGAGGCGAGATATTTTTAGGGTAATTATTCATCGTCGTCTCGGTTCGTTATGTACTCGGCCAAAATTGGATCTCGTTCGACTAGCAGGCGGACCTTCGACCAGACACGTGTGAGACGCCGCTTCGTGGTCGCGAGCGAAAGCCCCGCCGCCGCCGCTACCTCGAGCAGGCCGAGCCCCTCCATGAACCGCAGCACGAACAGCGTGCGATCCTGCGCGTTGACCCGATCCAGTACCCCGTAGAACCGCCCCAGCGCCTCGCGTGCGTCGGTGTCGAGATGAACCACCGCCTTGTCCGGTGGGGTCGCCCTTGCCCGACAGCCGGATCCACCGCCGCACCCAGAGCCGGCGCAGCTCGCTCCGCGTGGTCAGCACCGTGATCGAGATTACGAACGCCTTGAGCGCCTTCGGCTCGCGCAGCGTCGGCACCTTCTCGAAGACACAGAGGAAGACCTCTTGCGCGAGATCCTCGACGTCGTGGCCGGGCCCGAGCGCCCGCCGCAGCATGCGGAACACCATCGGGGCAAAACGCCGCCAAAGGGCGCGCGGCGCCTGAGGATCCTTGGCGATCAGCGCGCGCGCGAGGTCGGCGTCGTCGGACTCCTCCAGAGCCGCGCCGGGGAGCACGAGCAGGCGGGCGCCACGCTCTACCTCACGCATCTGGCCATTCCTGGCTCGATCGGCCGCTCATGTCGACCGGCAAAGTGGCCCCAGGCTCACGGACCAGCTCACAATAATTTTCCGCGCCTCGGGTTGACGCAACATGCTCGCGCCCCACCTGCGCGTGACGGGCGGGCACAGCATCGCGCCCGCGTATCGAGGATACTCTACTCCGCGGTGAAGCGGTGGACCATCATGTGATGGTAGGGCTTACCGGGGCGTAGGATCACCTCGTCGCGCCAGGCCGGGACATTCACCGAGTTGGGGAACTTCTGCGACTCGAGGCAGAGCCCGGCGTACTGGGGTTGCCCGGCGCCCTTGCCCTTGTTCGACCCGTCGAGGAAGTTGCCCGAGTAGAACTGCAGGCCGGGCTGATCCGCGGTCAGCGTCATCACGCGTCCCGACTTCGGGTCCTTGAGCCGCGCCATCAGCCGCATCGCGTGCGGCTCGCCGTTGACCACCCAGTTGTGGTCGAAGCCGACCGGCTTGCCGCCCGCCGCCTTGATGTCGCGGCCGATCGGCTTGGCGGTGGTGAAGTCGAAGGGCGTGCCCTTGACCGCGACGATCTTTCCATCGGGCACCGGATCGCCGGGCGTGTACTTGTCGGCCGGGATCGTCAGCTCTTGCTCGAGCACGGTGCCCGAGCCGAAGCCGGCGAGGTTCCAGTAGCTGTGGTGGGCCATGTTGACCAGCGTGGTCTTGTCGGTGGTCGCGCTCATCTCCACCTCGAGCGCGCCATCGTTCGTCAGCGTGTAGATCGCGGTCGCCGTGACCGTGCCGGGGTAGCCTTCCTCGCCGTCAGGCGAGACGTGGGTCAGCTTCAGCGACGGACCCTTGGCAGTCTCCCTGGGCTCGGCCACCCAGATCACCTTGTCCCAACCCTTTTTTCCGCCGTGCAGGTGGTGCGGAGGATTGTTGGCGGCGAGCTTGTAGGTCTTTCCCTCCAGCTGGAAGGTCGCATTGGCGATGCGATTGGCGACGCGGCCGACGATTGCGCCGAAGTAGGGGCTCTTCTCGACGTAGTCGTTGACGTTGTCGAAGCCGAGCACCACGTCACCGAGCGTGCCGTTGCGGTCGGGAACCAAAAGCGATGTCACGATTGCGCCGTAGTTGGTGATTCGCGCGACCATGCCCTTCGAATTGGTGAGCGTGTAGATGTCGACGGATTTGCCGTCGACCTGGCCGAAGGGGGCCTTCTCGATCGACGCTTTTGGCTCTGCCCGCTTCGCCTTGCCGTCGGACTTGTCGGGCTTTGCCTCGGCCTTGGCCTCGGTCTTCGCCACCTTACCCGAACCCTGGGGTTTTGCGGCGTCGGCGTTGCGCCCCAACGTCGCGAGCGCGACAGCGACGATCAGCATCATCCTCAGGTCGGTCCGACCAAACCAATCGCACATACGGGCTCCTCTGCTGGGCGTCAACGTGTTGCGGTAGTGCCAGGCAATGCGCCACTCGGCTCACGAAACAGCACGGCGAGCTGGGCGGCGGCGGAAAACATGCCGGCGTCGTCTGGCATCCGCCTTTCGGGGCGAATTATGAGCCATATGGCATTTCCGGAGCGACTCCCGGCATAGCGAAGCACGTTGGTCTCGGTCGCGATCTCCGGAGGATTTCAATGCGTGAAAATTCGTCGGTCCAAGCTTGGTGGCTCCGGGGAGGCGCGCTAGCTGCGACCGTCTGCCTGATGATGGCAGCCGGCTGCCAGGGGTCGATCAGCAAGGGGACCAGCGGCAGCGCGGGCACCGGCGGTGGCAACAACGGAACAGGCGGCGACCAGTGCACGGGGACCTCGACGCTGGCGCCGCAACGCATCGTCCGGTTGACGCTGCAGGAGATCGCCAACTCGACGGGCGTCGCGATCGATCCGTCGCTGACTCAGACGCTGGTCACCCAGCAGGGGCTTGGGGACTCCGACCAACGCGTTCTTTCCGCCGCTCGACAGCACGCGCGAGGGCGACACCATCATCGCCGACCGCTACCAGCAGACCGACAACATGGCGGTGACCGCGAGTCAGTTCGTCGCGACCAACTACATGGCGACCACGAAGTGTGCGTCGGCGACCGACGACACCTGCGCGCAGAACTATGTCCTCGGGGTCGCGGCCAAGCTCAACCGCCAGCCGCTGGATCCCCGCGCGAGCGGGAGCCTGATGCAGGTATTCACCGACGTGAAGGCGGCCGGTGGGTCGACGACCGAGGCGGTGCAGTTCAGCATCGAGGCGGCGCTCAACTCCGCGCAGTTCCTGTACCGCAGCGAGATTGGCGATCCTTCGAAGAAGACCGGCGACGGCATTCCGCTCACGCCTTACGAGATGGCGACCCAGCTGTCGTTCTTCCTGTCGGACGGACCGCCCGACGCGACGCTGCTGGCGGCCGCGGCGTCGAACCAGCTGTCGACGCCGGCGCAGATTGGCACCCAGGTCGATCGCCTGCTCGGCACGCCGGCGGTGCAGGCGAACCTGTCGTTCGCGATGTTCGTGTTCTTCAAACTGCACCTGCTCGACAACGTCGTCATCGACCCGGCCAAGGTGCCGGCGACCGTGTTCAACGTCGGTGTCGAGAACGCGATGTTCACCGAAGGTCAGATGTTCCTGAACGACGTGCTCTGGAAGGGCAATGTCAACGACCTGATCCTGTCGACCTCGACCTTCGTCAATACCGACCTCGCGAACAACATCTACAAGGTTGCGCCTCCGAACGGCGCGACCCAGAGCAACTTCGTCAAGACCACCCTCCCCGCCGACCAGCGCTCGGGCATGATGACGTTGTCCCCGTTCATCACGTCGCGCGCCCGCACCGACCTCGGCTCGGTGGTGTCGCGCGGTCTCGTCATCGACGAGACCATGATGTGCCAGCTCATCCCGCCGCCGCCGGACAACCTGTCGGCGCAGATCGCCGCGGCGAAGAAGAACCTCGCCACCCAGACGCCTCACCAGCAGGCGGCGGTGCGCGACGACCCGGGGGTGGTTTGCCACAACTGCCACGCGAACTTCGATCCCTACGGCCTGGTCATGGAGAACTACGACGTGGTCGGCGTCTACCGCACCGTGGCCGAGTATGGTCCGGTCGATGCGACCAGCTTCCTGCCTCCGATGCTGGGCGGCGGCCCGGTCGCCAACGCGGTCGACATGGCGCACCAGCTGGCCGCAGAGCGGTGCCTTCAGCAACTGCATGACCAAGAGCATGATGCAGTACGCGTTGTCGACGGTGCTGTCGCCGGTCGACGTCGGCAGCTGCGCGGTGGCCAACGTGCACACCGCGTTTGCCGGCGGCTCGAATCAGACCTTCTCGTCGCTGATTCATCAGATCGCGATCTCGAAGACCCTGGCCTATCGCAATCCAGCGCGTCCCCCCGCCGATGGAGGCATTTGAGATGATGTCCTACAAGTTCAAGCGTCGGTCGTTTTTGCGAGGCATCGGCGGCGCGGCCGGGCTCAAGATCATGCTGCGCAACATGGAGGCGAGCGCCCAGGGCGCAAAGTCACCGGCGCGCTTGCTGATCACGCACTGGCCAGTCGGCACCGTCCCTCCCGACTTCGTCCCCAAGCCTTCGACCAACGCGGCGATTCCCAGCAACGTGAACTCGCCGATCCTGATGCCGTTTGCGAACGCGGGTCTTGGCGGCGACATGACCGTCCTCTACGGCCTGACGACCGATGCCTTGAGGCTGAACGGCGGCGGCGGGCACGAGGGCGGTACCGTGGTCATGATGACCGGTATCAGCGCGCCCGGCACGCGCGCTGGTGAGACCGAAGGCGACGACGCGTTCGCCGGCGGTCCATCGATGGATCAGATCTTCCTCAAGAACGTCGCGGCGCTGCAGCAGAAGGGGAACAAAGCCGCCAACGGCTACGAAAATGCGATCTGCGACAGCCGCGTCGATTTCGCCGAGGTCTCGACCCAGTGTTTGTCGTACGGGTATTCGACGACGTCGGTGACCCCGGTCAGCGGGACGATCAACGTGCAGAACTCGCCGCAGCTGCCCACGCTGCGGCCGCTCGATCTCTACACCAACCTGTTCGGGTCGTTCATGCCCCCAACGGGTGGGGGCCCGACGCCGGCGGTGATCAAGACGCTGAAAGAGCGAAAGAGCGTGCTCGACTTCGCGTTGCGCGAGCTCACCCAGCTCGAGACGCTGGCGCCGGCGAGCGAGCGCTCGAAGATGGAGATCCACGCTCAGGCGATCCGTGACATCGAGACCCAGATCTCGAATCAGCTCAACGGCATGGGCGGCGGTCCGGCCATGGGGTGCATGGCCCCGGCGATGCCGCCGGCGGTCTCGGGCGGCGCCTCCGACAAGGCCAACCACAACGACTACGGCAATCCGAAGACTACCGTTGCCGACGACACGTTGCATGCGCAGATCGGCGGGCTGCACATGGGGATTCTCAAAGCGGCGTTCGTCTGCGACATCATCCGCGTCGCCACGTTCCAGTGGTCGCCCGGAACCAACCACGTCGCGTTCCAGAACCAGTTCCCAAACGAGACCGGCACGATCTACATGCACCACCCCGAGAGCCACAAGATCGGGACGTCCGACGTGGTGGCTAGCGCCGCGACCCGCAGCTCGATCGTTGGATTCTTGTCGAACGTCCAGACCTGGTACAACCAGCAGATGGCGACGATTCTGTCGGGCTGGAAGACGACGACCGACGCCATGGGCGGGAACCTGTTCGACAACACTATCATCCCCTTCGTGACCGAGATCGGAGCCACGGGGCACGAGCATTTCAACATGCCGGCGATCTTGTTCGGCGGTAAAGCGCTGGGCTTCAAACAGGGGCAGTATCTCGGCGGGCAGACGCTGCCGGTCGCCACAAACGGCAGCTTCAGCCGGGTAGGGCTCAACCGTCCGCTCAACGATCTCTGGTTGACCGTCGGGCAGGCGTTTGGGCTGTCGACCAGCACGGCGCCGTTTAGCCAGGAGCAGTTCGTCAGGAACACCGGTGGGTGGACCGGCCCCATCGCGGGCCTCTGGGCGCCGCCGGTCTGACGACGTTCCCCGCCGTCGTCTGACTGGGCGGCGACCCGGCTGGTCTATACTCTGCGCAAGGGTTGACGAGTGGCGACGTGCATCCGTAAAGCGCTGTCCGCCGACCAGGCGCAGCTGGTTCGCGCGATCACCGCGACCGGCAGCTACGGGCCCGGCAGCGCCACCGCCGTAGGTAGCGCGGTCGCGGTGAAGCATAATTTGCAACTCGCGACCGGCAGCGACGCCGCCAATCGCGCCGCGGAGGTGCTGGTCGCGGCGTTGCGCGAGCACGCCGGCTTCTTTGCTGCCACCTGGCTCGATGCCATGACCACGCCGCTCTTTTGCCGCTACGAGCCCGGCATGACCTACGGTGACCACGTCGACGCGGCGATGATGGGCGCGGCGCCCATGCAGATGCGCTGCGATATTGCGGTGACCGTCTGCCTGGTCGATGGGTCGACCTACGACGGCGGCGAGCTCATGATCGACACCGACGGCGTCGGCCAATCCTGGAAGGGAGACGCGGGCGATTGCCTGATCTACGCGGCCGACACGCTTCACCGGGTTGCGCCGGTGACCCGCGGCGTGCGCGAGGTGGCCGTGTTCTGGATCCAGACCATGGTGCGCGACGAGTGGCAGCGGCGCATTCTCTTCGACCTGACGCACGTGATCGACCGGTTGCAGGCGTCGCCGAGCTCGGCCGGCGAGGCCGAAGCCCTGCGCCGCGTCTACTTCAACCTCGTCCGGCGTTGGGCCTGAGCCGGGGCTCGGTGTCCTAGCGAAAGTTGTAGGTCACCACGATCCGGCTCACGTGGTCGGTGGGATGCATGCTCGCGTGGTAGTGCCGGCCGTCGAAGGCCGCCATGCGCCCCTTCTGGGGCGCAATCCGTCCGGCAACGGTGAATTTCCCTTCGTTCGTGTGCGCCGCCGCCAGGTGCGCGGGAACGTCCTGGTAGGTCTCATTGAAGACCCAGGTGTCGCCGTCGGTTTCGTTGACGTAGTAGAGCGCGGTGTAGTGCGGCTCGTAGAAATCGACGTGTGGATTGTGGTGGGGAGCGTCGACCGCGCCTTTGGTGAACAGACCGATGCGCACGCGCATCAGCGTCGTGAACGGCAACCCCGCCTTCTCGCAGAAGATGAAGAGGATGGGAACCAGCACCGCGTTGAGCGGCGACAGCACCGGGCTCGGCTCGCGGATGTTGAACGCCGGGTGGCTGAAGCCCGCGAAGTTGGTGTCGAACTGCGCCTTTGCAGCCCGCGCGCTCTCCTCGTGAAAGAACCAGGACATGCGCGTCGAGCCGAGCTCGGCCTGGATCTGGTTCTGGTACGCGAGCGGGATCGCGTCGTCGATCTGGATGATGTTCGTCATCGGGTGGTGCCTGCCTCAGTTGTAGAGGCGGCGCATGCTCAGGAACCAGGTCGCGTCGCGCGGGGCGCCGTTGCCGTCGAAGCAATTCACGCCCACCTCGATGCCGCGGTAGTTGAGCTCACCGACGTTGCAATAGGTGCCGCCTTCGTTCTCGCGCGCCGTGGTGTGCATCGACCAGTAGGTCTGCCCGTAGACCAGCTGATCGTGGAACTTGACCCGGTACTGTCCGGGCGCGACGTGAAAGTAGTCGATCTTGCGCGGCCCGGGAAAATCCTTGCCCTTGTTCATGAACGAGATGTTCGGTTTGGGCAGCGCATCCCTGCCGGCGGTCGCGGTCTTCTCCGACGAGACGACCCAGCCGTAGTTGGTGCCCTCGTTGTAGTGCTGATGAAACTTTTTGTAGTCGGCCGGATTGGCGAACTTGCCGAAGGCCTGGGAGTTGAGCGCCTCCTGTCCCAGGAAGGCGCGAAAGGCGTTGTCGACCGGCGCGCCGGTGCGGTCGGCGCAGCGCACGTCGATCGTCGAGGCGCTCGCTCCCACTGACCAGGCGGTCGGGACGCAGGTGTTGGTGCCGCAATCGCCGAGCCCGCGCGCGCAGATGTTGGAGACCAGGACCCCGGCGCCCACCTTCGGATCCATTCCACTCGAGGTGCCGAGACGCGGGAACTTGATCTTGAAGAGCCCGCGCGCCGGGTGCTGGACCTGGACGCCCGCGCCCGGAATGGGTGAAAAGTAGATCGCCGGTTTTGCCGTCGGCGAAGACCTGGGCGTAACCGAAGTTCTTGGGCAGCGTCGTGAATTGCACGTAGTCGTAGCCGTCGGCGCGATACGACCACGAGAACTCCGAGTCGACCGGCGCCCCCTTGGGGTCGACGCAGTCGACGGTGCCGATCAGGTCCCGCGCACCGCGTACCAGTGTCTCGGATTCGAAGCAGTGCGCGTTGCTGCCGATCGCGGTGACCGCGACGAAGAAGCCGCTGCGTTCGGGCGCGGTTGGAAATGGCGCCGCGGAGGGCGCCACCATGACGTATTTGCCCTTGCCGACCTTCTCCATCGTCACGCCGGGCACCGGCAGCTTCCGTTCCGGCGGGAGCTTCTGCACGAACGTGACGTTCGCGCAGCATTCCCCTTCGGTCGGTTTGGCGTTCAGATAGAACGAGTTCATCGACGGCCCCTGCTGGGCGAGCGCGTCGGCGGTTGGCGCGATTCCGCAGGCGAGGACGGTGGCGACGAAGAACGAACCGGGGCGAAACAACTTCGGTCCCACGAGGGGCACTATATTCGATCTACCCCTCGAATTCGCCTAGTGAGACCCCGTTGGAAGGTCGCGATCGAATTCATGCCCCAGGTCGAGCAGGCGGCTCAGAACATCATCGTCAGGCCGGTGTTGGCCGAATTGATGGTCTGTTTGTACGTCGAGCCGTACCAGCTGTACTGCGCCCGGAAGAAGTCGAGGCCCCAGACCAAGCTGCTGTGGATGTGGTAGTAGAGCGCGGCGTTGATACCGAGGTTCTGCTTGGCCAGGTGGGCCGTGTTTGCGTCTTCGTAGGGCAGGGGCAGCACCTGCGAGACGCCGGCACCGGCGGCCAGGTCGACCTGGCCGAGCACCACCATGAGCTGGCCGTAAAAGCCCCGGAACGTGCGGAGATCGCCGTCGTGGGGATCGGTATCCGTTTGCGCGAAATAGTAAGACGCCTGGGAGTTCTCTTGCGCGTAGTAAAATCCGAGGCCCTTGCCGTAGTGGCCGGCGGCGCCGAGACGAAGAGGCCCGTACTCGAACCGCGCTCCGCCGCCGACTCCCATCTGGTCGACGGTCTTGTTGGCGACGGTCCGCATATCGGGCGGCGGTGCTGGCTGGCCCGCCACCGGCTCACCGAGATTCGACGTGCCTCCGAGACGCTGAAAGAGTCCGTTCACGAACAGCTTGAACATCCCCTTGCCGTTGAGCTCCTTCGCGTAGGTGGCCTCGGCTTCGAAGGTCGGCGTCACGATGCGTTCCCACTTACCGGCCAGGATCACCGGGTCATACATACCCGCCGAGAGTGTGAGGCCGTCGAGGTTGGGCGTCGCATAGAGCACGCCGGCTCGGTAGAAGGGGAACAGGACGCCGAAGCCGATCTGTCCGCAGGTGGCGAAAATGAAATTGAAGTTGCACGGCCACCCCAGGCCATAGGCGTGGGCATAGTTGTAGTCGATCTCGACGGCGCCGCGAGAGAACAGCGCCAGCTGGCGGCCGGCGGTCACGCTTCCCCATGGTCCTTCGATGGCCAGATAGCCCTCCTGCATATAGGTCGCAGGAAACAGGTAGACGGACAGGTTGGTCTCGATGTCCGACCACAACGACAGGTTCGCCGACAGCGTGGTCTCCTCGCCGATCTTGCGGCTGAGCTTGAAGGTCAGCACGTTGGCCACGAAGCCGTTGCGAATACGCGGCGTGACGAAGTTGCCGCTCGAGTTGGTTTGATTCTGATTGAGACCGAGCCCGCCGCCCTCGCCCAGGGGCGTGCCGTCGTTGGGGTCGGTCGCCCGTCGCTGATTACCCCAGCCCAGGCTAAAGAACGTGTTCAGGCGCCCTTCGATGGATAGCTTCCAGCCTTTGAATTCTCCGATCGTCACACCAAACGGCGACGGCGCTGGCGTCGACGGTGGCGCGGCGGGGAGCTTCTCGTCGACCGGCGCAGCCGCTGGCGGCGGCGGCGCTTCGGGCGGTGCCCCTTCTGGCGGCGGCTGATCCTGGGCGCTGGCCAGGGCGGGCAGCAGGAACGACAGAGACGAAAACACCACGAACGAAACAACGGAACGGCCGTATCGCATGGCTCTCATGTCAACGCACCTCTTTCGGGTACTGCAGCGTCAAATCCAAGTCCGCATGACGCTCCGACCGACGGAGACGCAACCGCATACGGTCGCATCTCCCGTTCGTTTCGGGGTCCTACGGACGGCCTTTGTTGCCGGAGCGCGAGAAGCTCAAACTTTAAAACTACTGAGCGGTGGCGCTGGCTACGTGCAATAACACGAACTGGCCGTTGTAGGGCTGCACAATCGCCTTGCCGGGTGCTGGATTCACGTTGGGAGCGGTGATCGGGTCGCAACGGCCGGGAGGCGCGGTCGCGTTATCGACGCTGGTCGTGGCGCAGTTCTTGATAGCCGAACTGTTCGAGTCGTCCGCGAGCATCCAGAGCGTCTGGCCGCCTTTGATGGTGATTGGCGGCGTCGTGTAGCTGATCGGGTAGCTGAAGTGCGCCTCGGTCTGGTTGATTGCGTTCCAGAAGTAGCGCGTGCCGGTCAAGGTGTTTCCGGTCAGCGCCGTGGGGCTGTCGGAGACGTGCATCATGTACACGTTGTAGTTGCCCGTGGTGGTGGGATAGCAGCCGGTGTTTACGCCGCCATTAGCAGGGCCCGACGCGAAACCCTCTTGTGCGGAACCGAAGTGGGTCGCGCATCTGTTGGTGCCGGTTTGGTAGTGTTTGGGCTCGACTACGCCCTGGACCTGGAGGGTCACGGTGCAGCTCTGCGTCGCGGGCCCGGCGACCGTGAACTTCGTATCCAGGTTGCGCGTGCCCTGAGTGAGGTACTCAGTGCCAGCCGTACCGGCGACCCCGCGGTTGTTCACGCAAACCAGCACCGAGTAGCTCTGGTCAGCGCCACAGGGCAGCAGGTACTCGAAGCCGTCCAGGAACTGCTTCACGCTGTCGCACACCGGGTTGCCGGTGGAGCCGGTGTCCACGCCTGCGTCCACCGCAGTTGCGCCGCCCTGGCCGGTTGCGCCGCCCTGGCCAGTCGCGCCACCCTGCCCGCTGCCACCGGCGCCCTCGGGCTTACCGCCCGTACCAGTGACGCCGCCCTGACCCTCACCGCTGCCACCGGCACCAGTTTTGCCTCCCGTCCCCTCGCCGCCATTACCTGCAGGCAAGCAGCCCGCCGCGAAGAGCAGCACGGCAAATGAAAGTCGGTTTCTTGTCATGGGGAACCCTCCGGGGAGCTGGTTTGGGGCAGAGTGGTCTCGGACTGATGGGGCGACAGTCACGGGAAAAGTGCCGCCCCATCCCCCATCCGGCTCAGAAAAATTCCCGATTTGTCTCGGCGCAACGCGGTGGCAAGGCGGCCCCAGGGTCGGAGCCATCCCGGGCGTCGCCCCCCGTCATTTCAAAGACTTACTGGTCGAGCCCCCGCCTGCGAATGGCTGCTGTCCTGGGCCACCTGGTCCGCAACCGCGGCGTTCACGATGCTGGCGGCCAGCGGGCTCCCGGCGTAGGCCGGCAACGGTTCTGCGAGATCTCTGAGAGCGACGACGTCCGCAGGCGCGTCCGCGAACGTCCGCGAACGTCCGCGAACGTC
Source organism: uncultured Pseudomonadota bacterium (assembly GCA_963711305.1). Classification (GTDB taxonomy): domain Bacteria; phylum Myxococcota_A; class Polyangia; order Fen-1088; family Fen-1088; genus DASRQZ01. The sequence goes on along the minus strand of CAVQDT010000007.1, from coordinate 393,271 downwards.
CGCGAACGGTGGAGCCGCGGGAGATCCCGCCTGTCTTCAGGTTGCAACAGCGGGAGCGATGTCGGCAATACACGGTGACTTGCGACGCCACGACCTGCACCGCGACGATTAAGGTGAGTACCGGCGTTCCCTGGACCGTGAAGTTCAGTTATCAAACAAGCGACGTCTCGACGGTTGCGTCCGGGATACTGACGCCCGACTTCTTCATCACGAACGTCCACTACCCGCCGCCGGCCCAGTCGTCGAACGTCAACTACGTCGCGAGCACTACCATCGGGACGACCACGTCGACGACCAAGGCCTTCACCAAGAGCGTGAGCGGCCGACTGGGCCACGACGCAGAACGTGGATCAGGTCATCTCGAATTTGACAGTCGAATGCAAGTTGCCGACGGACTGGACGTTCAACAACGCGGCCCAAGTCTGGAATCTGGACGACGTCACCGTGCAGTGAGCATCACTTGTGAGCCTGATTTCCCGGGCTTTCGCAGCGGAGAATGGGCATTTGGGCGTCTGGCTTTGACGCCACTTCCCGCGACATTAACTACAGGCCGGCCCCCCTCCTGACGATGAAATGGTCAGGGGGGGAGCCAAAGATGGCCGCGAAAGTGCTGATCGTCGACGGAAGTGAAGCCGACCGTGCCGGTCTCGCGAAGCTCCTCGCCGATGCGGGCTGCGAGCTGGACGACGCTCCCGACGGCATCGAGGCGTTCGAGAAGCTCCTCGCCGCCTCTTATGACCTGGTGGTGACCGAGGCGAAGCTCGACCGTCTGGATGGTCCGGAGCTGATCGCCAAGCTGCGCGGTCACGGTGTGAAGACGCCGGTGCTGGTCGTGAGCTCGGTGACCAAGGCGGCGACGCTCGCAGCGTTGATGAAGCTGGGGATCGTCGAGTACGTGCACAAGGCGACGCAGCCGGAGGTGATCCGCCAGAAGATCCTGGCGGCGCTGCCCGGCGTGGCAGCTCCGGTGGCGGCGGAGTCTTCGAAGGAGCTGTCCGGCGCGGTCGTCGCGAGTGGCGCGGTGTTGATCGTCGATGCCAGCGAAGCTGAGCACCAGCGCCTGCGCGCGCTGTTCCCGGCGTCGCTGCCGATCGACGGTTGCAAGACCTTCAACGACGCACTCGCGCGTGCTCGGCGCGGCAACTATCGATTGATCCTGCTCGACGCCGACGCGTCGGTGTTGAACCTGGGCGGGATCGTCGCGCAGATGCACGTGCTGCAGCCGGAAGCCGCGGTCGTCGCTGCGGCGACGCTGGGCAAGAATGACGAGCGCACCGCGGTCACCGAGTCGCTGGGCGGGCTCGGCTTCGAAGACGTCGCCTTCAAGCCGTTCGTTGCCGACGAGATCAAATTGCTGGCCGATCGGTACTGCACCGGATGGGACCAGTTGGTGACCGTGACCGACGATCTGATCGAGGTCTCGCGCCTGCGCTGCCGCCGCGATCACCAGAAGCGCTATGTGCACGAGTTGGCGACGCGCACCGAGGTCGCGCTGAGCAGTCTCTCCAACGCCTGCTTCGACCGCGCGATCTTCGATCTCACGCGCGTCGAGCACCTCGGCGCCGCCGAGGCGGCGGAGCTGCTGGCGCGCCTGGAGGCCGCCGCGCGCACGCTGGGGATCAGGCTGGTCGTCGCGGTGCCCGCCGCCGTGGGCGCCGGCCTTCACGCCTTTCAGGAAAGCTTTGCCGGCGATCACTTTCGCTGGTTCTCGTCGGCCGCCGACGCTCGCGCCAGCCTGGGCTAGAACCGCGGCGGGGAACCTCCCCGGGTTCTCGTGAAGGTGATACCTTCCCGCGCATGAAAACTCGCGCAGCCGTGGCGTACGAAGCAGGGAAGCCGCTCGTCGTCGAGGACGTCGAGCTCGAGGGACCAAAGGCCGGCGAGGTCTTGGTCGAGATCAAAGCCACCGGTGTCTGTCACACCGATGAATTCACGCTCTCCGGCGCCGATCCGGAAGGGCTGTTTCCCGCGATCCTCGGGCACGAGGGCGCGGGCGTCGTCGTCGAGATCGGCGCGGGCGTCACCAGCGTGCAGGTCGGCGACCACGTCATCCCGCTCTACACGCCGGAGTGTCGCGCGTGCAAATCCTGTCTCAGTCGCAAGACCAACCTGTGCACCGCGATCCGCGCGACGCAGGGCAAGGGGCTGATGCCCGACGGAACCAGCCGCTTTTCGATCGGCGGCAAGAAGGTGCACCACTACATGGGGTGCTCGACCTTCTCGAACCACACGGTGCTGCCGGAGATCGCGCTCGCGAAGATCCGGCCCGACGCCCCCTTCGACAAGGTCTGCTACATCGGTTGCGGCGTGACCACCGGCATCGGCGCGGTCTTCTGGACCGCGAAGGTGACGCCGGGCTCCAACGTCGTGGTGTTCGGCCTGGGCGGCATCGGTCTCAACGTCGTGCAGGGCGCGCGCATCGCCGGCGCCGACAAGATCATCGGCGTCGATCTCAACCCGGCGCGCGAGGCGCTGGCGCGCAAGTTCGGCCTGACCCACTTCGTGAACCCGAAGGAGCTGAAGACCGATCTGGTCCCGCACCTCGTCGAGCTCACCGGCGGCGGCGCCGACTACAGCTTCGAGTGCGTCGGCAACGTCGAGCTGATGCGCCAGGCGCTGGAGTGCTGCCACCGCGGCTGGGGCGAGTCGATCATCATCGGCGTCGCCGGCTCGGGCAAGGAGATCGCGACGCGCCCGTTCCAGCTGGTCACCGGCCGCGTCTGGAAGGGGACGGCGTTCGGCGGCGCGCGCGGCCGCACCGACGTGCCGAAGATCGTCGACTGGTACATGAACAAGAAGATCGACATCGACAGCTTGATCACGCACAAGCTGCCGCTCGCGCGCATCAACGAGGCGTTCGAGCTGATGCACGCGGGGAAGTCGATCCGCACCGTCGTCGAGTTCGGGTAGGGGCCGCGAGCGCCGCGGCTCGCAAGGCTTGCCCTCTCCCTAGCCCTCCCCCGCAGACGGGGGAGGGGACCGGAAACGTTTAGTCCTTCAGGACGCCCGACGCTTTGGCCGTGAACGTCGCGATGTAGTCCATCAGGCCCGGCGACAGGCAGTCGTATGGCTCGAGGCGCAGCTCCTTCAGGCGACCGCGGATCGCGCTCATCTGATCGGGCTTGGTTCCCGACTCGATGATCGACGAAACGAAGGCCCCGAACTCCGGTGGCGCCCACCCGGTCTCCTTCGAGAGCTCGGTGTGAATGAAGACCAGCCCCGTGAAGGGATGGTTCGGGCGCTCGACCGGTCCGTGCATGTGCACGCCGCAGCCGCGACAGGCGTGGCGCAGGATCAGCGCGTTCGGATCGACGACCTTCAGCTTCTCGGCGTTCTTGGTGACCTTGACCTTGTCCTTCGGGACGACCGAGACCATCGAGAAGAGCGCGCCCTTTGGCTTCCAGCACTTGGTGCAGCCGCAGACGTGGTTGTGCGCGCACTGCGCGGAGATGACGACCTCGACCGGATCGCTTGCGCACTGACAGCGCAGCGTCCCGCCGGAAAAGTCCTTGGCAGCTGGTTTGACTCCATTGTCGACAGCGGGGTGAATCGCGATGTGAGCCATGGGAGACCCTCCTCGCTGGGGAGAGTGCGCCCGCGGCGGACGTTGCGCAAGCGCGCCGGCTCACCCCATCGGGGTCAAAAAACTCGACGTTGCGGATCGTGAAGTCGGCGCTCAACTTCGTGCCCGCGGAGACCTGCCACTGCACGTTGAGGATGTGGAGGGGGTCGAACGTGAGCGTTGGTGGACCGCCCAGGTCGATGAACCGAACCGGGTTGCTTCCGATCACCGGGTTGAACGCGGTGGTCGGCCCGTAGCACATGATGCCGGCCGTGCAGGTCCCGCGGGGATAGGCGGCGCTGATGTTGTTGTTGGACACCACGCCCACCGTCAGCTGGCTTCCGCCGAGCTCGCCTTCGAAGTCGAATCGCAGGCCCTGGAGGTTGCTACCGTCGATGCAGCCGTCACCGTTGAACGAGAGGCCGACCCCTGCGAACGTCAGCGTGCCCCCGTTCACGGGGCTGAACATCTCGGTCACATGAAGACCGCTGCCGTCCGCGGTCGCGTCCATGCAGGGCGGCGGTTCGCCTGAGCCTGCATAGGTGTAGGAGACCCAGGGTTCAGACGACCCGGCGCCGAACGTGATCTGCGGAGCCCCGCAATCGGCGGGGCCGGGCGTGATTTCACTGTTCCGCGTGATGACCGAGCTCGCGAGCGGCTTCGAAGCGCACGGGGCCGCCGGACACTGCGCCGCATCGGTCACGCACGTCATCGTGGTCCCGCAGCAGAAGTACCCCGCGTCGGTCGCACACGGACAAGGTTTGCCCGCGAGCGGCACGGCCGTACAGCCGACGGCCAGCGCGAGCAGCGTCCCCAGCGCCGCCATCCCCGACCGCGACGATCTCGCGCAGGTCACCTCGCGCATCCTGGGCGAGTTTATCAGGTGCCGCACGCAGGGGGCTCGCATGACGCGGGAGCGATCCACGGCCCGGTCCTGGACGAAAGATTCTTGCGGCGTCACACCCCACGCCGGCGCCGTGGTTACACTCTGCCCGGGGGTGACCCGATGCCCACGACCAGACCTTCCAAGCTGTCCGACTCCGAGATTTCCGCCTCGCTCGCCGAGCTACCGCCGTCGACCTGGACGGTCGCGCAGGGCAAGCTGCACCGCGAGTACCGATTCGCCGACTTCATCGCCGCGTTCGGCTTCATGACCGGCGCCGCGCTGGTCGCGCAGGCGATGGACCACCACCCGGAGTGGTTCAACGTCTGGAACACGGTGCACGTCGATCTCTCGACCCACGACGCCGGCGGCATCACCACGCTCGATTTCAAGCTCGCGCGCGCGATGGAAGATCTGGCCGCGCGCCAGCCGACGAAATGAAGCCACTCGAACGTTTGTTCGAGCGCGCTGGCCTTCCAGTCGCGAGCCTGCCGCCGGCGCTGGCCGCGCTCTACGGCGGCGACTTCGGCGTCGCGCGCCCGGCGCTGTACGCGAACTTCGTGTCGTCGATCGACGGCGTGGTTGCCCTGGCGACCGGGGCCGAGTCGGGGCAGCTGATCAGCGGGAGCAGCGAACCCGATCGCTTCGTGATGGGCCTGCTGCGCGCGGCGGCCGACGCCGTGCTCGTCGGCGCGGGGACGTTTCGCAAGGTGTCGCGCGCGCTCTGGCACGCTGACAGCATCTATCCGGCGGCGGGCGACCTGTTCGCAGAGCTGCGGCGCCAGCTGGGTCTGCGCCCGCATCCGCTGCTGGTCGTGGTCAGCGCGTCGGGTGACATCAACCCGCGCCATCCGGCGCTCGAGGACGCGCTGATCGTCACCACGCCCGCCGGCGAGGCGCGCTTGCGGGGCGGGCTGCCCGCGGGCGCGCGCATCATCGCCGCCGAGGCGCCCATCCAGTGCCGCGCACTCTTGGACCGGCTGCGCGCCGAGGGGCTGCAGTCGATTCTGACCGAGGGCGGGCCGTCGCTGGTGGGCGAGCTCTTTCGCGACGGGCTCATCGACGAGCTGTTCCTCACGGTCGCGCCGCGCCTCTTCGGTCGGCACGAGGGGGACGGCCGAAAATCCCTGGTCGACGGCGTCGATCTCGCCGGGGCGCTCACCGGGCTCGGACTGACGCTCGCCAGCGTGCGCCGGTACGAATCGTATCTCTTCCTACGTTACGGGCGCTGACGGCCGCGCTCAGAGCAGCCGGTCGCGGCAGCGCTGCTCGTAGATCCGTTCCAGGCGCCGGCGCACCTTGGCGCGCACGCGCAGCAGCCGTGTGCCGGTCGTGCTGGGGGGAATCCCCAGCTTGGTTGCGATCTCGCGATAGGACAGTCGAACCGAGTATGCGAGCGTGAAGATCTCCCGCTGCGCGGGCGGCAGCATCGCGACCGCCTCGTCGACGTCCGCGCTGGTGATCACGTCGAGCGGCGAGACCGTCTCCCAGTCGGGGGGCCCTTGGTCGATGCGGCCACACTCCGGGTGGCCGGCGTCGTCGTCGTGCTCGAGATCGCGCGGCGGCGGCTCGAGCTCGCCGAGCCAGAACGCCTTCTGTTCGAGGCGCGCGCGGATCGCCCGCCGTCGCCGGCCGTCGATGAACAGGTTGCGCAGGATCGAGAACACCCATGCGCCCAGATTGCTCCCCTCGCGAAAGCGGTCGCGCGATTGGAGCGCGCGCTCCAGGGTTTCCTGTAGTAGGTCCTCGGCCGCGGTTCGATCCTGCGCCAGAAACAGCGCGCGCTGGTGCAGCGCGCGCCGCAGATCGACCAGATCGGCGACGAAAGTATCGGGGACCTGTGCGTTGGTGTTTTCGGGCGCAACCGATGCCGTTGATTCCGTGAGGCGTTTTTGTCGGATTCTCATCTCCCTTGCTCCTTGGGCAGCCCATTGGCGACCCTATGGGAACAGGGGGAGGCCCGCTGTGAACTTGTTCACTCGGGGCCCTGGGCGGTGCTATCGTCGAGGCCGTTACGGGAGAATCACCTTGGTGCATCGGGACGCTCTGAAACGGCTGTGGCTCTTCTCCGAGCTCACCGATACGGAGATCGACCAGATCCGAGCCCTGGCCCGCGTACAGCGCTACCCGGCCCGCCAGACCGTCGTCGCGCAGGGAGACGAGTCGGGCGACCTGTTCCTGGTGATCGACGGCCGCCTGCGCGCTTCGTCGTGCAACGCCAACGGCGACGAGGTCGTGCTCTCGATCATGGGCCCGGGCGACGTCTTCGGCGAGATGGCGCTGCTCGACGGCGCGCCGCGTTCGGCCACGGTCTCGACCCTCGACGCCTGCCAGCTGATGGTGATCGAGGCGGGGTCCTTTCATGCGCTGCTGCGTCAAATGCCCACGCTGGCCAGCAGTTTGATGAAGGTAATGGCGCGGCGCATCCGCGACCTCACCGACCGCACCCAGGACGTGGCGCTGCTCGACGTCGAGAGCCACCTGGCCAAGGTCCTGCTGGCGCTGGCCAGCCGGTTCGGTGACCACAGCCGCGACGGCCAGACCGCGATCACGCTCAAGCTGTCGCAGCAGGAGCTGGCCAGCATGGTCGGCGCGACGCGTGAGCTGGTGAACAAGCGGCTACGCGCCTGGGCGCAGCGGGGCATCGTCGAGCTGGTCTCGGGGTCGCTGGTGATCAAGCAGCGGCAGGCCCTGGAGGCGATGGTCGGCGAGGACCTGGACGACGACGAGGGGCGAGGCGGGGGCGAGGAAGAACGCGCGTGAGTCCAGGCGGGGACTCCCGCACCCCCTCCAGGAGGGGGCTCCCGGACGTTCCGGCCGAGGTTCGGAAGATTCGACCATCCCGGCGTTTACTAAACGAGGGGGGGACGATGTTGACGAAGAACGGTGGAGTCTTGCTGCCCGTGCCCGGGAGCAGCGCGCGCGCGGGGTCGACGTGGATACCACTGGGGTTGCACCGCTTTTTGAACCAGATCCTCTTCATCTCGCCGCTGTTCTGGTTCCTGGAGCTGCTGCAGAACAAGATGTACCTGCTCACCATCGGTCGCTACGGTTGGGGGTACGAGCCCGACCCGCACGGCAACCTCACGGCCTGGTATTCGCTGCGCAGCCTCTTGCCCGTGGTGCACGACCGTCGTGGTCTTCTCGCTGCTCGACGCGTTCTGGTTCGAGCGGCGCCGCATGCCGTTGCCCTTGCGCATGGTGATCGCCGGACTCATCGGTTTCGGCGGTGAGTGGACCACCGGCTTCCTCTCCGATCACGTCCTCGGTCACTGCCTGCAGATCTGGCCGGGGAGCTCGCTGGTCTACGTCTCGCTGTCGGCGCTGCCGTTCTGGTTCGTCGACTACGCCGTGTTTCACTGGCTCACGCGCGAGCTGCGCATGGCCCACGATCTCCGGCTATCGCGCGGTTAGCCCCTCGTAGAGCTCGCTGCGCGGCGCGTGTGTCGACGGTGGGATCGACCGCCTCGAAGATCGGACGCAGCGGCGCCAGCACCTCGCGCGCGTCGTCGCGGCGGCCCTGGCGCAGCCGCAGGCGTGCGAGCGCGACGGCGCAGCGCAGCTCCAGGCTGCGCGCGCCCTGACTGCGCGCCAGCGTCAGGCCGTGCTGGAACGCAGCCGCGGCGCCGGCGACGTCGTCGTTCGCGGCCAGCACCAGCTCGCCCTGCACGCGCGCCAGGTCGGCGTCGTGGCAGGTGTCGTCGCCCGCCGGGCAGCATCGTGCCCATCATCGTGAGCGCGGTCAGGCCCTCTTGCGGCCGGCCGGCGAGCAGGAACGCCTCGCCCAGACCAGCCGCGAAATAGCGCCCGCCGACGGTCGCGCCCACCGAGCCGTAGACCTGGCTGCCGCGGCCCAGCGCCGCGAAGGCGTCGTCGGCGCGCCCGAGGCGCACCAGCACCAGACCGCTCACGAACAGCGCCGAGCCCAGCCACTGCTCGAGGTGCTGCTCGGTGCTGCGCGCCACCGCCTCGTCGGCCTGGCGCCGCGCTTCTTCCAGCTCGCCGCGGTTCAAGTGCACGATCGCCGAGAAGACCAGCGCCAGCGCCAGGCTGTGCACGTCGGCGAGATCGCGCGCGTGATCGACGGCGGCGCGCGCGCTGGTGCGGGCGCCGGTCGCGTCGCCGCCGTACCAGAGCGCCAGCGCCACGTAGGCCTCGGCGACCACGCGCGAGTCGGTGCCGTACATCAGCCGGATCGCGCGCCCGCGCGGGGCATCGTAGCGCGCCAGCGCCCCGCGCAGCGCGCGCGAGCGCGACGTCGTGCTCGCCGCGCCAGAAGGCGACCGTGCCCTGCGTCTCCAGCACGTGCATCTCGAGCGCGGGATCGCCCAGGCGGCGCGCGATCTCCATGCGCCGCTCGCCGAGCTCGATGCACGTCGCCAGCTCGGCGCGCGACTGGTGAAAGAGGTGCAGGCCGCTGAGCGCGGCGTAGAGCAGCCGGTCGTCGCCCGAGCTCGCGCACAGCGCGCGCGCCCGCGCGTAGATGCGCTCGACCTCGGGGTTGGAGTAGCCGCGCGTCGCGACCAGCACCGGCCCCAGCGCCAGGCACAGCTCCAGCTCGCGCGCGCGCCGCGCGTCGCTGTCGGGCAGCGCTTCGATCAGCGCGAGCCCCTGTTTCAGGTGTCGCGCCGCCTCGACGTACGCCGAGCGTTCGATCGCGTGGTGGCCGGCCGACACCAGGCAGGGGATCGCAGCGTCGGCGCGGTCGGCCTCGGCCCAGTGGTGCGCCAGCAGCTCGGGCCGCGTCTCGATGCGCGCGGAGAACTTCGCCGCCAGCGTCTCGCCGACGTGGCGGTGCAGCTCGCGCCGCCGGCTGCGCACCAGCGACGCGTAGGCCGCGTCCTGGATCAGCGCGTGCTTGAACACGAAGGTCTCGACCGACGGGCCGTCGATCGTGTGCAGGATGTCGAGATCGCGCAGGCGATCCAGCTCCTTGCGCAGGCCGGCCTCGTCGATCCCCGACGCCGCCTTGATGAGCTCGAAGTCGAACGAGCGCCCCACGACCGCGCACAGCTGCGCGAGATCCTTCGACGGCCCCAGGCGATCGAGGCGCGCGATCAGCGACTCCTGCAGCGACGCCGGCACGCCGAGATCGGCGAGCGAGCGCAGCGGTCGGTCGCGGTGCGCGCCGTTGCCGTCGTGGCCCGCTCCGTTCGCGTCGGCGACGCCGGCCTCGAGCACCAGCCGCGTCACCTCCTCGACGTAGAGCGGGACGCCGTCGGACTTCTCGACCAGGTCGCGCACCAGCTCGGGCGGCAGCGGCGTCGCGCGCGAGAGATCGTGGATCATGACCTCGGTCTCGGCCGGGCTCAGGCGATCGAGATCGAGCCGCGTGACCCGATCGTGCTCCACCCAGGGCGGCGCGCCCTCGGGTCGCATCGACAGCACCATCAGCACTGCCGCGCCGTGGATGCGCATCGCCGTCATGCGGATGAGCTCGAGCGACGTCGGATCGACCCAGTGCAGGTCCTCGATGATCAGCAGCGTCGGGCGCCGCGCCGCCGCGTCGAAGAGCAGGTCGGTCAGCAACTCCAGCGTCCGCTGCTTGCGCCGCTGGGGCGTGTCGCCGCGGGACGGGTCTTGCGAAGGATCCTCGGTCGGGCCGGGCGACCTCCAGCAGCGACGCCATCAGCGACACCTCGTCGGGCAGCGCGCCGCGCGAGCCGAGCGCGCGGCCGAGGCGCGCCCCCGCCTCGCCGATCGAGTGCGCGCGATCGAGGCGCCAGGACGCGCCGCAGGTGCTCGAGCACCGGCAAGAGCGCGCTGCTCTCGCTGCGCTGGGTGCCGCGGAACTCGAATCTGAAGTGCACGTCGCCGGTCGACGCGCGCCTTGAGCTCGCGCACCAGCCGCGACTTACCGACGCCGGCCTCGCCCGCGAGCAGCACGATCTGCCCCTCGCCCTTCTGCGCCGCGTGCCAGCAGTCGGTCAACGTCTCGATCTCGGCGGCGCGCCCGACGAGCGGCGTCAGACGCGCGTCGTTTCCCGCCCGCGCCGGCGCCTGGCGCGCGCGCACGACCCGGAAGAGCTCGACCGGCTGGTCCTGGCCGCGCAGCTCCGGGCGGCCGATGCTCTCGCATACGAACGCGCCCTGCACCAGCCGGTGCGTCGCCTCGCTGATGACCACTGTGTTGGGCTGCGCCGCCGCCTGGATGCGCGCGGCGCGGTTGGGCACGCTGCCGACCACCAGCGGCTGGCGGCTGGCGCCGAAGCCCATCTCGCTGGCCAGCACCACGCCGCTGTCGATGCCGACCCGGACCAGCAGCCGCGCCAGCTTGGTCGGCGCGGTCGAGCCGCTCGGCTCGCGGAAGCCGCGCACGATCTCGACCGCCGCGCCGACGGCGGCGCGCGCGTCCTGGCCGTGCGCCGCGGGATAGCCGAAGTAGGCGAGCACGCCGTCGCCCAGGTACTGCGCGACGAAACCGCCCGCGCGCGAGATCTCTCGGTAGCAGACGCTCTGGAACGACCGCACCAGGTCGCGCCACTCCTCCAGCTCCAGCCGCTGCGCGCGCTCGGTCGAGTCGACGAGGTCGCAGAACATCACGGTGACGTGGCGTTGCTCGCCGACGCCGCCCGGCCGATAGCTCTCGTCGGGCGCGTCCGCGGCGGCCGGGACCGCGAGCGAGGTCCCGCAGCGGTCGCAGAACCGGGCCCCCTCCCGGCTGGTCTCGCCGCAGCGGTGACAGGTCATACCCCGCGACGATGCTCCGTCCCGGGGCGAATTTCAAACGACGAGGTTGTGTCGCGCGCCGTGCGCGGGCGTGGCGTAAGCGGGCGGCCGCGCCCCCCTGACCCGGCTCCCGCCCCCGAGCACCTGTGCCGCGCGACCGCCCGCTTCCGTCAGCACCCATAGAAGAAACGAACTGAGCGGATCTTCTTCCATCGTCGACGAGCCGTGCTTTTGCGGCTGCGCGACTGGCGCGATTGACAACGCAGGCGGGGTGAGGCTTGCTCCCGTCCATGTTGATGTTGGATTCGATGAAGAACCGCCTGCGTGCGCTCGTTTACGAAAAATTGGTGCAGGCCGACGGCCGGAAAATGCACCCGGTCGCGCGGCATCTGCGCAACGCCGCGCGCCATCGTCAACGAGCTCTTGCCCGACGCGATCCGGATCGACGCGCGCGGCGCCGCGGATGCTGCTCCCGAGCCGCGTCCGGGCGCCGGCAACGGTCACGGCGCGACGCCGGCCGCCCCGGCGCAGCCCGCCCAGGCGCCGGTATTCATCTACTTCGACGGACGGGACCACCGCACCAAGGCGAAGATCGAAGAGCTGCTGAACGGCCAGAAGATCGCGTTCAAGGTGCTGGACGTGACCGACGACGAGGCCGAGAAGTCGTGGGTGACGACCACCGCGCGCATGAACGAGCTGCCAATCGTCGTCATCGCCGGCGCGCCGGTCGGGGGCCTCGGCGAGCTGACCCAGCTGAACCTCAGCGGTGAGCTCCAGCGACGGGTCTTCGGCGCCACCGCCTGAGGCCGACCTTGCGAGCCGCGACGCTCGCGCCACGTTTCTGACGCGCTGTCTGGGGACATGGCGCCAGATCCGCGTCACGAAGGCGCTGCAGGAGCGCTGGATCGCGGCCCACGGGTGTGGCGCGGCCCTTGCTCAGCTCTGGCGTCATGGCGCACCTGCCTCCCGGGATCCAATCTGGCCTGCCGTCGCCGTCGTCACAGCCCGGCACCGGCCCCGCGGGCGATCGGCCGCAGATGACGCTGACGGCGCTGGAACAGTTCGCGTGCGTGGCCGAGCGCTGCGAAGACACCTGCTGCCGCGACTGGGCGGTCACGATCGATCGGCCGAGCCTCGACCGCCTCAAGGGATTCATGGCGAGCACGCCGGCTGGTCACGATCGACTGGTGCGGCTGGTGGTGCTGGGCAGCCCTTCGCGCCACGTCGATGCGCTGGGGCAGGTGCAGCTCGACGAGAACGGCGTCTGCCAGCTGCTCGATCGGGACAACCGTTGCAGCGTGCAGAGCACCTACGGCGAGGAGGCGCTGCCCACCACGTGCGCGATCTTTCCGCGCACGGCGCTGGCGGTCGGCGATCAGATCGAGGTGGGCGGATCGCTCGGCTGTCCCGAGGTCGCTCGGCTGGTTCTGCTGTCCGCCGACGAGCTGGCGATGCGCCCCGCGCGGCGGCCGATGCTCACGCGCGAATACGTCGGAAAGACGGTCGGTGGCGCCGGGGACGACCCGTACGCCGATCACTTCTCGAGTGTGCGACAGCTGCTCATGAGTTGCTTCCGGCGCAACGCCTCGCTGGGGACGCGCCTGGTGCTGGCGGCTGACTTCGCCCACCGCGTTCGTGACTTGCTGCACACGGGGACGGCCGAGTTCGACGGGGCGCGGCGCCCCTTCGCCGAGCGCACGCTGCGCGCCGAGATCGACGAGACGGCGTCGCCGGCCCTGCTCGCGGCGCTGGACGGCGAGCTCGCGGCCCTGGATGCGCCCGGTGAAGCGACCGGCTCGCTGATTGCGGCCTGGCTGGTCGAGCGCAAGCGGCTGCCCCACAGCCCGCGCTTCGCGGCGCTGCTCGACGGCATCTTCGCGTCGCTGCGTTTGGAGCTCGGCGGCCATGCCGGCGAGGGGGTCGCGGGGCTGGCGCCGGGCGAGATCTGGCGCGTCTACGCGCGCCGCCGGGATGCGCTGCAGGCCCGCACCGGCGCGCGCAGCGACCTCATCTTCGGCAACTACTGCCAGCATTTCCTGCTGCGCGCGCCTTACACCGACGCGCCGACCCTGCTCGAGCACCTGACCAAGCTGGCCGTGCACCTGGCGGCGGTGCGCTTCCTGACCGTGACCCATCCCGAGCTCGCGGAGCGGCTCGCGTCGCCCGCCGATCCCGCGCTGGACGCGCAGACCCTCGACCGTGTCGCGGTCAACGCGATCCAGACGTTCACCAAGGCGATCGGACATCACGTCGAGTTCACCGAGGCGCTGCTGCGCCCCACGGGCGCAGCGACGCGGTTCACGTTCGGCCGGCTGGTGATGCTGGCGAAGTTCGTCTAGGCGAGCTCAGAGCCGGCCGGCGAACGTGACCTTCATCTGATCAAAGACCGCCATTCCGCTCGGCATCGCTGTGATGATCGGCCACGGGTCCGCGATGCCGCCGTCGATCGGCGTGGTCTGCACCAGTCCGATGCCGATGCCAGCCTGGGCCGGGTGCTCGGGCTCGTAGATCCAGGTGCCGACGCCGCGATTGCCGGCGATGCCAAAGATGATCTGGTTGGCGATCTCCATCGTCGTCGGCGTCGCAGGGTCGGTCGCAACCTCGTTGCCGTACTCGGGGATGATGAACTGCAGATTCGGGAACGTGGTCGCGAGCTTCGAGAATGTCGCCTGCCACTGCGCGGGCTGACCCTGCCAGCGCACGTAGGACGTATCGGCGAAGACGTCGAACTGCACGCCCTGTCCCTGAACGGCGGTGATCCAGCCGACGCTCGCGTTCATGTCGCCGCCCTTGTCGATGTGCAAAACGGTCTTGATCGCCGGGTCGACCTCTTTCACCGCCGCGATCCCCTGCTTGAGGAGCCCGGTGAAGTTGGCGAAGTTGGCGGGGGTGTTGAGGCCGTTGACCGGCGCGGCCGAGACCGGAGTGCCGGTGCCGTCACAGATGCTGAACAGCAGGCCCGGGGTGATCTCGTTACCGACCTGAACCAGATCCGGCTCCGCGCCGGCGTCCTTCATCGCGGTCAGCAGGTTGAACGTGTAGTCGTGCACGTCCTGCATGAGCTGCGTGAGCGTGTGTCCCTGCCAGGCGACCGGAACGCACTGCTTGCCGGGATCCGCCCAGTTGTCGCTGTAGTGAAGCGCGAGCAAGAGACCCATGCCCGCCTGCTTGACCCGCTGGGCCATCGCGATGGTGTGTTGCTGATCGGCGAAGCCGTCAAACTGGTCGTAGCCGTCGGTCGCCTTGGGATCGACGAAGGTGCGCAGGCGCACCGAGTTGAAGCCATGGTTCTTGAGCAGCGTGAGGATGTCCTTTTGCGTGCCGTCAGTGTCGACGTATATCGCGCCGTAGAACTCGTCGTGCGGGACCCAGGTGATGTCGGCGCCCATTTGATAGGTTCCGGGACCGCCGGGGGCCGTGGTCGAACCGCCGTCGCCGCCCGCTCCCGTCGTCGTCGCGCCGCCGGCTCCGGTCGCCGTGTCGCCGCCGGCGCCGGTCGTGCCGCCGCCAGTGCCGGTCGTGCCGCCGGTCGATGGCGGGGGCGTGTTTGGCTTCGAGCTGGTGCAGGCCACTCCCAGAACAGCGAGGCTCGCGATCAGTAGTGACTGAGCTTTCATGAGTCCTCCGCGGTCATTGGGTCTGCAGTCGAGAGGCATCCCGAGACTAGCGTGAACAGGTGAAGAGATCAGACCTATCTTCGGATAAACCGGGTCGGCGGTGCTCGGTTTGGGCGCGCCACGACACTGGTCAACTGCCACGATATCAACGTCAATCCGCCAACAAAGGCCGCCGGACAATCGAGTTTGATAACAACTAATTGTATCCGGGTCGGTTATCGATGTAGTTTCCGGAGCAGTAGAGAATCGCCTCGCGTAATTGGAGAATAGACACATGCGACACGACCGGCTGTTGATCCTCGGTGGCTTCCTGATGGGCGCAATGGGCGCAACGCTCTTCGCAGGCTGCTCGGGCGGCTCGGGGAACAACGGAACGGGCGGCAGCAGCGGCACGGGTGGCCGCGGCACGGGCGGCAGCGCCATGGACGCCGGCACCGATCACGGCTCGACGGCCGACACGGGCACGGGCGCGGGCGGCAGCAACGCCGACGCGCGCGCCGATGTCGCCACCGACAAGGGCACTGATACCGGCTCGGGCGATACGTCCGCCGACATGGCCGTGGACACTCCGGTGGATACCGGGCACGACGCGAGTGGTCCGTGCGTGACCGACTACGGCGCCGGCAATCCGGTGCAATTTGCGTTCGACGGCGGCGCGAACGGGGGCTGGGTGGTGTTCCAGACCCATTACACCGGCAATCCCGATCCCTTGTTCACCCGCTCGCTCGCCGCGAGCTTCACCGAAGGGCACAGCTGCGCAGGCGCACTGTTGGAGGCGCTGAACTTCGCCTCGTACGGTCAATCGGGTGCCATCGAGTACTTCTACGGTGTGAGCCCCGCGGGAGCCAACTGGACCGGGTACAAGGCGCTCCACGCCTGGATCAAGATGGAAACCGCCACTCCCTCCGAGGTGAGTGGCGTGGTCTTCTATATGAAGTCAGGCAACCAGGTCTTCTATCAGTCGGCTTTCGCCGCCGGCTCCGCTCTGGCCGACTGGCACGAGGTGGTGATCGATCTGACTCGCGCGCCGAGCAACGGCACCGGTGTCGCCATCAACGACGTCCAGCAGATTGGCTTCGAGACGTTCCTCAATGCCACGCCCGCCGCCGGCGCGCCTGCGACGCCGAGCTCGGTTTACGTGCTGGCCGACGACATCTGGCTCGAGGCCGCTCCCCCGGTCGACGCCGGCACCAGTGACGCGGGTGACGCCGGCGGTCAATGATCGCACGGTCGAGATAGAACCAACGTTCAACTCAGTTTCGCGACCCGCAAAAACCAATCACGCTCCGCGCGCTGCTTGCGCCGCCCACCAAATAGGCCAAAGCGCGCCTCTTTGGTCATTCCATCGCCAATCAACCGCGAGTATGTTACGCGCATGATTGGCGCTGGAACGATTGAGCTTCAGAACGCGCAACGCCGCGGATCAATCTTCACCATGGCATTGCTCGGCGCGCTCGCTGGGCTGGCGGCGTGTGCGTCATCGAAAGGGACAACGTCACCGCCTGGTGGAACCGGCGGTGGCGGTGGCAGCGCCGGTGGAAGCGCTGGCGGAAGCGGCGGTGGCAGCGCCCAGGGAATGGGTGGTTCGCAGGGACCGTCGGCTGGCGGCTCTGGCGGATCGGTCGTTCCGGGCACGGGCGGAGGGACGCAGCCGCCGCCGCGTGACGCCGGCCCACCCGACGCGACCACGCCGACCGACGCGATGATCGTGACCGACGCGTCCACCACCGCGACGCGCTCCGATCAGAACTTCGATACCGACTGGCGCTTCAACCTGGGTGACGTCACCGGCGCCGACGCCAAGGCGTTCGTCGACACTGCGTGGGGTTACGTCGACCTGCCACACACACCCAAGTTCAACACGCCCGAGAGCCCGGCGGCGTACGCCGGCATCATGTGGTACCGGAAGCACTTCACGGTTCCGTCGTCGTCGCAGGGCGCGAAGATCTTCATCGAGTTCGGGGCCGCGATGCAGGTGGCGGATGTCTACGTCAACGGCGCGCACAAGCCTCAGCACCAGGGCGGCTACGCGCCGTTCACGATCGACGTGACCTCCGACGTTGCCTACGGCGGCGCTGACAATGTCATCGCGGTCAAGCTGGACACCCGGGTGAACGCGAATTGGCCGCCCGGCAAGACCGACGCCCCCATCGATTTTCAGTTCCATGGCGGCCTCTATCGCCACGTCATCATGCACGTGACCAACGTGCTGCACGTGACCGACGCTGTGTACGCCAACAAGACCGCGAGCGGCGGCGTGTTCGTGACCTATCCCGCGGCGACGACCACCTCTGCGACGGTGAGCATCCGCACCAACGTCATCAACGAGTCGGCCTCGAGCAAGAGCGCCATGGTGATCTCACGCCTGGTCGACTCCGGCGGCGCGCAGGTCGGGATGGCGACCGCGACGTCGACGATCGCCGCCGGCGCCGACTTCGACTTCGTGCAGAGCATCGTCGTCGCCAATCCCAAGCTGTGGAGCCCCAATTCGCCCTCGCTCTACACCCTGCAAACGACCGTGCAGGACGGCGCGAACCCGGTCGACACCGTCTCGACCCGCGTTGGGATCCGCCGGATCCAGATCACGCACGACGGTGGGCTGACCGTCAACGGCACGCGCTACAGGGCTCTGGGCGTGAATCTGCTCGAAGAGACCTACGGGCTCGGCAACGCGATCCCCGATCAATCGTACTACAACGACGTCAAGCGCATCCGCGACGCGGGACTGACGTTCATCCGCGACGCGCACTACCTGCACGCACCAGCGTTCTATGACGCATGCGACGCGCTGGGCGTGCTGGTGATGGACGCGCAGACCGGCTGGCAAGCCTTCCAAACGAATACGTCGTTCATCAACGACAGCTACCAGGAGCTGCGCGACATGATCCGCCGCGATCGCAACCACCCGAGCGTGATCATCTGGGAGGCGAACCTGAACGAATCAGGATTCACTGACGCCTGGGCGCAGATGGCCAACGGCATCGTGCACGCTGAATACCCTGGGGACCAGGCGTACTCGGCGCAGTGGTTGTTCACGCGCGCGGACATCTTCATCGACGCCACTCAGCACATGGTGCGCGCGTCGACCCAGACCCGGCCGATCCTGATCAACGAGTACGGCGACTGGGACTACGGCATGGGCGCCACTGGTGGCACCACCAGCCGCCAGGCGCGCGAGGCCGGCGATGCGGCGATGCTTCAGCAAGCAGCCAACATCCAGAACGGCCAGGGCTTGAGCTTGCCGCTGCCCTGGTTCACCGCCGACGCCTACTGGGAATGGGCGGACTATGGCGGGTACGGCACGACCGCGACGCTGTCCGGTCTCACCGACATGTACCGCCTGCCCAAGCACGCGTACTACTTCCTGCAGAGCCAGCGCGATCCGACGCTGACGTCGACCCTGGTCGACGCGGGCCCCATGGTCTACATCGCGAACCAGTGGACCTCGACGTCGCCGACCAACGTCAAGGTGTTCAGCAACTGCGACCAGGTCCGGCTGTCACTCAACGGGACGGTGGTGGCGACGCGCTCGCCGGACACCACGCCGGCGCCGCTGCCGCTGCGCCCTCCGTTCACCTTCAACATGACGTCGTTCACGCCGGGGACGCTCACCGCCGACTGCCTGATCGGCGGCACGATGCGCGCCACCACCACGCGCCAGACGCCGGGGGCGGCGACCGCGCTGCGCCTGCGGCCCGAGGGGACGACCATGCGCGCCGACCTCAGCGACGCGCGTCTGGTTTTCGTCGACGTCATCGACGCCAACGGGACGGTGGTGCCGACCGACAGCCGGCAGGTGACGCTCAGCTTGACCGGCCCCGGCAGCATCGTCGGCCCGGCGACAATCACGATGAAGGGCGGCCAGCTCGCGACCTGGGTCCGCCCGGGCCGGACCGCCGGTACCATCACGCTCACCGCGGCGGCGACCGGGCTGACCTCGGGCACCACCATGCTGACCTCGCAGACCGTCCCGGGTCTTCCCCCCGCGCCCGCCGGTCGTTAGACATCAACATCGGAACCCTCGGAGGGTTCCCAAACCCTCTCGCTGGCCAGTGTCACGTTTTCGTGTCGCTCGACCGCGGCGTGTCGCAGGGTCATGCAATGGGCGGCAGTCGGAGGCATACTTGCCAGCGACCAGAAGGAGATCCCCCATGACACTGCTCGAGTCTCTCAAGAAAATGACCGTGATCGTCGCTGACACCGGTGATCTGGAAGCGATCGCCAAGCACAAGCCGCAGGACGCGACGACGAACCCGTCGCTGCTGCTCAAGGTGGCGCAGCAGCCGCAGTACAAGCACGTCGTCGACGAGGCATTGAAGTACGCCGCGAGCCAGCCGCTCGACGAGGCCGGCCGCACCAACGCCTTCATGGAAAAGCTCTTCGTGAACTTCGGCCACGAGATCCTGAAGATCATCCCCGGCCGCGTCTCGACCGAGGTCGATGCCAAGCTCTCCTTCGACATCGAGGGCAGCCTCGCCAAGGCGCGCGCCTTCATCGAGCTCTACAAGCGCGCCGGCATCGATCGCGAGCGGGTCCTCATCAAGCTCAGCTCGACCTGGGAGGGCATTCGCGCCGCCGAGCGGCTCGAGAAAGAGGGCATTCACTGCAACATGACGTTGCTGTTCTCGTTCGCGCAGGCGGTGGCCTCGGCGGAGGCCGGCGTCACGCTGATCTCGCCGTTCGTCGGCCGCATCTACGACTACTACGTCAAGGACAAGGGAGTAAAGGACATCCCCATCGACGAGGATCCGGGCGTGGCGTCGGTGGTGAAGATCTACAACCACTACAAGAAGTTCGGCTACAAGTCCCAGGTCATGGGCGCGAGCTTCCGCAAGACCGAGCAGGTCATGCGCCTCGCGGGCTGCGACCTCCTGACGATCAGCCCGGAGATCCTGTCCGACCTCGGCTCGCGCGAGGGCGAGCTGCCGCGCCGGCTGTCGATCGAGTCGGCGAAGGCCAGCGATGAGCAGCCCTTGCACCTGGACGAGAAGACCTACCGCTTCCTGCACAACGAGGATCCGATGGCGGTCGAGAAGCTGTCGGAAGGCATCCGTAAATTCAACGCCGACGCAACGAAGCTGGAGAAGTGGGCCAGCGGCCAGGTCGCCAAGGCGGCCTGAAGCGAGTGAAGCTCGCATGCACGCTGACCGCGGGGCTTCTCACCTGCGCGGTCAGCGCGCGCGGCGCGCCCGCGCGCGCCGCTGATCCCGGTCGGGACCAGTACCAGAACCCGCGCGACACCGCCGCGTACATCGCGGCGCAGGAAGATCCGGCGCGCGACGCCTGGCAAAAGCCGGAGCAGATCCTCGACGCGCTGTCGCTGCGGCCGGGACAGATCGTCTGCGACGTCGGCGCCGGTCCTGGCTACTTCACCCTGCGCGCCGCTCGCCGCGTGGGCGCGAGCGGGCGCGTCTTCGCGGTCGACGTCGACCCGCGGATCCTCGACGCGCTCCGCGAGCGCATCGACCGCGCGAAGCTCGACAACGTGACACCGGTGCTGGGGCTCGGCGGCGACCCGCTGCTGCCGCCGGGCACCTGCGATCTGATCCTGGTCATCGACGTCTATCACCACTTCCCGGATCGTCCAGCCTATCTGCGCCGTCTGGTGCGCGCGCTGCGCGCCGGCGGGCGCCTGGCGGCGGTCGACTGGCACAAGCGCGTGACGCCGCTCGGTCCACCCCAAGAACACCGCGTGGCGCGTGAGGAATTCCTCGCCGACGCCGCGCGGGCGGGGCTGCGCATCGCGGTCGAGCCGACATTCCTGCCCAATCAGTACTTCGTGATCATGGAGCGCGCGCTGCAGCGCCCGCCCGTTCACTGAAGCGCTGCGTAGCGGCGGCTGGCGGCGTCGGGCACCCGGCGCGCAAACAACTGAGCCATCGCCAGACCCTGTCGCCACTACACGCGCATGCGAGCCCCCGCGCGACATTGGCTACGGGTCTGCGTGATTGCGCTCGCGGTCGGGGCGAGCTCCGGCCGCGCCGTCGCGCAGACGCCGGCGACCGTCAACATCTCCGTCGACGCCACCACGCCGGGCGCCGCGATCGAGCGCATCTGGCCGTTTCACGGCTACGACGAGGTCAACTACACGACGACTCCCGACGGCCGCGCGCTGCTCGGCACGCTCACCACGTTGCACGCGGCGCCGGTCCACGTCCGCACTCACTTCCTGCTCAACACCGGCAACGGCGTCGCGTCGCTGAAGTGGGGCTCGACGAACATCTACACCGAGGACGCCGGCGGCAACCCGATCTACAACTTCACGATCATCGACGGGATCATGGACGCGATCACCGGCGCGGGCGCGGCCCCCTACGCCGAGATCGCGTTCATGCCGCAGGCGATGACCACCGCGCCCGCCGGCGTCGCGTACCAGAACACCGGGATCTACACGCTCGATGGCGGCTGCTTCTACCCGCCCAAGGACTACACCAAGTGGGGCGCGCTGATCCGCGCCTGGGCCATGCACGCGAAGACGCGCTATCCCGGCTCGGACAGCGGTGCCGAGAGCGCCTGGCAATGGGAGCTGTGGAACGAGCCCGACATCGGCTACTGGCACGGCACGCAGGCCGACTTCAACAAGCTCTACGACTACACCGAGTCGGCGCTGCACGCGGTCAGTCCCAACGCGCCGCTCGGCGGGCCGTCGGTGGCGGCGCCGGGAGCGTTCCTCACGCAGTTCCTGCAGCACTGCGCGACCGGCACCAACGCCGTCAGCGGCCAGACCGGAACGCGCCTCGATTCGATCAGCTTCCACGCGAAGGGCGGCGCCGCGATCGTCGGCGGCCACGTCGAGATGAACCTGGGCAACCAGCTGGTGCTCCACCGCACCGGGTTCACCGAGATCGCCGCGGTCGCGCAGTTCAAGCAGACGCCGATCGTCGTCAGCGAGGCCGATCCCGACGGATGCGCCGCCTGCCCGGTCAGCATGACGCCCGCCGACGCATACCGGAACTCGCCCGCCTACGGCGCCTACGAGATCGCGATGATGAAGCGGACGCTCGAGCTCGAAGCGCGCATCGGCGTCAAGGTCCGCGGCCTCTTGACCTGGGCGTTCACCTTCCCGGGCACGCCGTACTTCGCCGGCTACCGCGCGCTCACGACCAACGGCATCCACCTGCCGGTGCTCAACGACTTCAAGTTGCTCGGCCAGCTCGACGGCGCGCGCCTGCCGCTCACCAGCAGCGGCGCGCTGACGCTGGATCAGATCCTGGCCGGCAGCGTGCGCGGCGCTCAGGCCGACGTCGACGCGATGGCCACGCTGAACGGCGGCAAGATCCAGATCCTGGTCTGGAACTACCACGACGATCTGGTGATGGTGCCCGACTCGCCGGTGCATCTCAGCGTGAAGATCCCGGCCAGCTTCGGCAGCCAGGTCGTGGCGAATCACATGCGCGTCGACGCCAATCACGGCGACGCGTTCACGGTCTGGGCGACGCAGGGCAGCCCGGCCGCGCCTTCGCCGACGCAGATCGCGGCGTTGCAGGCGGCGATGCAGCCGTCGCCGCTCGGGCCCGATCAGACGCTGGCGGTCACCGGAGGCGCGGTCGCGCTCGACTTCACGCTGCCGCGGCACGGTGTTTCGCTGGTGACCCTGCGTGCGCCGGCGGCAGCGGACGCGTCAGCGGGCGACGCGCCCGGCGCGGGCGGATCGTCGGGCGGGTACCGGCGGCGCCGGGGTCACCGGCAGCGGCGGCAGCGGAACGACGACTGGCGGCACCGGCGGCGCGCCGTCGGCGTCGGGCGGATCGACCGGCTCGCGGGCGGCGCGCCGGCACGGGCGGTTCGTCGCGGGTACGTGGGCGGTTCGTCGAGTCAGACCGGCTCATCGTCGGGCGGCGGTTGCTCGTGTGGGATCGGCGCTCCCGCGTCCCCGTCGATGCTGATCCTCGCGCTCTTCTGCTGGTCAGCGTCTCGATCCTGGTGCGCCGCCGCTAGTCCGGACTTGGCCCTGTTGGCGTCCTCGGCGTCTTGCTGAACGGCATTGTCGCTCACTAGATTCTTGCCAATTCCGCTTTTCGCATTAGGTTCTCCCCAGCAGGGGGAGTCGGTACGAGATGGCAGCTCACGTTTGTCCCGGGTGTGGCAGCAAGGACATTCACCGGTCGACGCACGTGCCCTGGATCGTGCGAGTGATTCCGCGGCTCTTTCTCGGCGTGAGGCCGTACCGCTGTGTCGAATGCTGGACGCGTTTCTGGGACCGGCCGTTTCCGGCCAGCCGCGGCGACGAAGCCAGCCGAGCTAGGTGCAGGACGGCACGTCGGCGCGCGTCACGCGCAGGAGCCATCTTTCTGCCCCGTTTTGGGGGGGACTCCCGAACCGGCTCGCGTTCCGCTATGATGCCGCTGCCCGCGCCGGACAGCTCGATTTTTGGGGTTCGGTCGGCGCGGCCTGCAGAGCCGCTCCGGCGGGTCGGTGGGATGGGGTGGGGTGGGGCGGGGATCCGAACTGAGATCGAAACAAGCCCGGCGCGGGCATCACGACATTTACAGCGGAAGAAGCAACCAAGGCCGACCATACGAAACGCCGACAGTCGCGGGAACCAGCCCGAATGCGACAAGACATGCTCATTTCACGACGGCAGCCGGACGACTCGACCTCGCGGGGGCGCGCCTAACCCAGGGCGGCGCCGGGAGCGTCTCGTCCGAGTACCTCAGCCTCATCTCTTATGGCGCCGAGGTTCGTGGCCTGGCACCCGCCAAGATCTTTCGCTCCGTCGGCATCGATCCAACGGTCCTCGAACGGCGGGGGGCGCGCGTCGGCTTCGAGCCAGTCCCGCGCATGTGGAGGGCGATGGGCGATCGCTCTGCGCGATCCGGTGTTCGGGCTCGGGCTCGCCGAGGTGATCCCCTTTGGTGCCGCCGACCTGATCGAATACCTGCTGCGCAACTGCGCGACGGTGGGCGAGGCATTGCAGATGATGGTGCGCTACACGCCGCTGTTGATCGACGCCGACCGCCAGAGCTTGACGGTGTCGGGGCGCGAAGCGCGGCTGCAGCTTCGCACGGGCACTGACGTCCCCGCCGCCGCCGAGCTCTTCGCGGGCCTCGTCATGCGCCGCTCGCAGGAGATCTACGGCCCGGCGTGGACGGTGCTGTCGGTGTCGTTCTCGCACGACGCGCAGGGCCCGATCGGCCGCTACGATCGCCTCTTCCACGCGCCGGTTCACTTCGGCATGCCGTTCAACGAGATCACGTTTCACCGCGATCTCCTGGAGATGCCGCAGCCGGGCGCCGACGCGCGTCTCAAGAACATCCTGATCGCCCAGGCCGAGGAGCTGCTGTCGATGCTGGCTCCTCCGGCGCGCCCGCAGTCGTTCGTCGAGCGTGTCGAGCAGACGCTGGCCGACGGGCTGGCCGACGGCGATCCCTCGCTGACCCGGGTCGCCGATCGCTTGCAGCTGAGCATGCGCACCGTACAACGGCGCCTGCGCGAGGCGGGCGTCACCCACCGCGACGTGGTTCGCAAGCTGCGCCTGGATCTGGCGTCGCGCTCGCTCGCCGGCGCCAAGGTGAGCCAGCGCCAGCTCGCGCGCGCTCTCGGCTATTCCGGCGCCGGCGCTTTCCACCGCGCGTTCAAGCGCTGGTCGGGTCTGACCCCGGGCCAGGTGCGCGAGCGGCGGCACCAGCGCCAGCGCCAGCGCCAAGAAGATCTGACGCCCGCGATTCCTTCCGGTCCCCTCGCCCCCGTCCGCGGGGAGAGGGTTAGGGAGAGGGGCCGTCGGGCGCCGCGGCTCGCAAGGTTTGCCCTCTCCCTAACCCTCCCCCCGCAGACGGGAGGACCGAAGAGCGGGTCCGAGTCCATCGCGTCTGCGCGGCCGGTCGCCCCGCGTGGTAGACACTTGCCGTCATTTCATCAGCCCGGGAGGTGCGCGGTGGACGTCACTCAGTCTCAGACCTGGAAGGCCCTGGAACAGCACAAGCAGCAGATCGAATCGCTCGAAGATGCGCGATCTCTTCGGGCGCGAGCCGGATCGCTTCCAGCGCTTCTCGCTGCGGCTCGGCGATCTGCTGGTCGACTTCTCGAAGAACCGCATCACCGACGAGACGCTGCGCGCTGCTGCTGCGCAGCTGGCGCGCGAGGCCGACGTCGAGGCGATGGCGCGACAAGATGTTCGCCGGCGAGCAGATCAACATCACCGAGGACCGCGCCGTGCTGCACGTCGCGCTGCGCAACCGCGCCAACCGGCCGATCCTGGTCGACGGCCAGGACGTGATGCCCGAGGTGAACGCGGTCCTCGCAGCACATGCGAGACTTCACCGACGCCGTGCGCTCCGGCGCGTGGAAGGGCTACACCGGCAAGCCGATCACCGACGTCGTCAACATCGGCATCGGCGGCTCCGACCTCGGCCCGGTGATGGTGACCGAGGCGCTGCGCCCGTACTGGCAGCGACGACCTGCGCGCTGCACTTCGTCTCCAACGTCGACGGCACGCACATCGCCGAGACGCTCAAGCGGGTGTCGACCCGAGACGCACGCTCTTCATCGTCGCGTCGAAGACCTTCACGACGCAGGAGACGATGACCAACGCGCAGACGGCGCGGCGCTGGTTCCTGGAGAGCCGCGAAGGACCCGGCGCACGTCGCCAAGCACTTCGTCGCGCTCTCGACCAACGCCAAGGAGGTCGCGAAGTTCGGCATCGACACCGAGAACATGTTCGAGTTCTGGGACTGGGTCGGCGGCCGCTACTCGCTCTGGTCGCGATCGGCCTGTCGATCGCGCTCGGCGATCGGCATGGACCGCTTCGAGGAGCTGCTCGCCGGCGGCCACGAGATGGACGAGCACTTCCGCACCGCGCCGCTCGAGCAGAACCTGCCGGTCGACGCTGGCGCTGCTCGGCGTCTGGTACAACAACTTCTTCGGCGCCGAGACGCACGCCATCCTGCCCTACGACCAGTACCTGCATCGCTTCCCCGCCTACTTCCAGCAGGGCGACATGGAGTCGAACGGCAAGAGCGTCGACCGCGCGACGGCCAGCCGCATCACCGGCTACCAGACCGGCCCGGTCATCTGGGGCGAGCCCGGCACCAACGGCCAGCACGCGTTCTACCAGCTGATCCACCAGGGCACGCGCTGATCCCGTGCGACTTCCTCGCGCCGGTCGAGACGCACAACCCGATCGGCGAGCACCACGAGATCCTGCTCGCCAACTTCTTCGCGCAGACCGAGGCGCTGATGAGGGCGCAAGACCGGACGAGGTGCGCGCCGAGCTCGGCGCGCAGGGGCTGTCGGGCGCGGCGCTCGAGGCGCTGGTGCCGCACAAGATCGTTCCCCGGCAACCGCCCGACGAACTCGATCCTCGTACCAGAAGCTCACGCCGCGCACGCTCGGCTCGCTGATCGCGCTCTACGAGCACAAGATCTTCGTGCAGGGCATCATCTGGAACATCAACTGCTTCGATCAGTGGGGCGTCGAGCTCGGCAAGCAGCTGGCGAACGCGATCCTGCCCGAGCTCGATGCGCCCGGCGCGGTCACCAGCCACGACGCGTCGACCAACGCATTGATCAACGAGCTCAAACAGCGCCGTCGTTGATTGCAACGAAACGTTCTAACGCCTGAGGCACACTCATTACAGAGCGCGGCTTCGAGCGCGCTCTGTGTTCGCGCCCGTCGCGATCGATCTTGCAAAGCACACCCGAGTGCGTTTGCCCTTCGCGGATCCACCTTGGCGCCCGCGACACGACAAGTCGTCGCTGGTGTTCAACTCGATCACAGGGGGTGTCCGATGGCTGCAAGCTCCGTCGAGCTACGTAGGATCTACGTCAATCTGTTCCGTGAACCTTACGATCCCGGCCGGTTGAGCGAGCTTCAAGCTTCGCTGGACGAGGTCGACCGCCGCCGCGGTTCCTCGCGCGTCGCCGCCGATCGCATCCTCGAATCGCTCAATGACGGTCTAGATCCCGGGCTGACCTTCACTCAATTGGAATGTTTGCGAAGCTTCTTGTCGGCGCGCGCATTTGCTTCGATCGTGCCAACGGAGGAGCTCGTGCCCGAAATCGCCGAGCAACTAGCGGCGTTGTATCGCCGCTTGTTTGCGGAGCCCGATCTGGCGAATTTGCAGGCGTTGCAACGCGCGGTCTTCGACTACGACAAGACCGGCACCGACGAGAAACGCCTGGCGGTCCTGGCGTTGTTGCAGGATCTCAATCCCAGGATGACGTGGAACGACGCGCACGTCGGCGCGCTCGACGCTCTGCTGGTCCGTGACATCACCTTCAAGCAGATTGCTCCCTTCCAGTTGAGCGGCGATGTCTGGTGAGATGCAACGGACCACATCGCCCGCGCCGCGAGCCGCCTCCGCGCCATCCCTGGTGCCGGCGGCCGCGCCGCTCGCGGTGTCGTCCGCCTCGATCGACGCCACCTTCCGCGAGTTGACCTCATCGCTGCCGGAATCGGTGCGGCCGGTGCTGTCCGGCCTGCCGCACCGGCTGGGGCTCACATCGTCGACCGAGGGACAGTTCGGCGACTTCGTGACCCTGCACCCGAACCGCGAGCTGCCGGTGTACGCCGCCGAGGATACGTCCAGCCTTGTCGGCGGCGATGATATGCCACCGGACCGGGTGGCGAGCTTCCAGCGCGCGCACCATCTGGCCGCGTTCTACTGGCTCGTGCGCGATCGGCTAGCCGACGGACAGGTGACGGCTGACGACCAACTGACACAGGCATGTGAGTTGCTGCGCCAGCGCTGGGTCGACACGCTCACGGCTGCCACGGAGGATCCCGGGGTTGCGCAGTATTTGATCGAAGAGGTGACGCTGGACTGGGAGCGTGGCGTCCGCGGGGAAAAAGAGGCGCTTCGGCGCGGCGTCACCACGCCGGGAATGCACGGGCGCATGGTGGTCGACAAGCTGCGGTGGATCAGCAGCGCGTCGGTCGCCCTGCTCCTCGACCGCGGCCAGCTCGAGCGCGCGCAGCTTTTTCGGCGCGCTTACGATCTGTTCGTGCTCGCCCTGCAGTGCATCGACGACGTGAACGACCAGAAGGAGGACGAGGCGCTCTACGGCAGCAGCGTGCCGGCGGCGCTCGGTTGCTCGAGCGGCACGTTGATGCGGGCTGCGCCAAAGCTGGCGGCGCGCGCGGCAGCGGTCGCCGCCGAGGGGGGATTCGGTCGGTTCGCGACCTGGCTGGGTGTGTTCGCGCGCGCCCTCTGCACCTGGCGTCCAGAGGGGAACCCCATCGCCGACGAGCTGGGGGCTATCGCGCTGGCGGGCGAGCTCGACGGCGACGGCGACGACATATGCGCATGAGCAGGCAAGACTCGGGGGGAGGGCACGCTCGGCTATGAGCGTGCCCTCGAGTGGAAGGAGCCGCCGTCGCCGGAGGAGCTGGCGTGGTGTGGATGGTCGGTGGCGCGCGCCGCCGGGCGACCGGCGGCGCGGTGGGTGCCGCTGGCGCGCATCGGCGGCGTGCGGCTTCATCTGTGTCCACCGGGCACGGAGCGCGACGCCGCGACGTCGTTCACCGAGCCGGTGGTCGCGGTCAAGCGCGGCACGCCGGCGCGCGGTGGCTACGTGGGCGTCGACGGGCAGGTTCGAACCGAAGCGTTTCATCCAGCATCCAGTGGATTCCGTTCCGGTCCCCTCTCCCGCGGTCCGCCGCGGGGGAGGGCTAGGGACGGGGGCAGGCCTTGCGAGCCGCAGAGCGCGGCGGATCATTCGCGCGCAGGTTCGCGTCGCCGTCGATCGACGTCTCCTTCGAGAACCTCGGCGTGCTGGAGGCGTTCGGTGCAGGGCGCATCGAGGGGCCGTTTTCGCTGTCGCGCCTGCTTCCAGACGCGGATGGCTCCGGCAATATCACGCCAGTGACGCGCGCGCCGGGACACGGCACGGCGATGGCGGGCATCGTTCTCCATGAAGTTCCGCCCGCGCGCGTCGGCCTGTTCCAGGTCCCCGCGCATCGCCGGCGCGGTGCCCGCATATATCGCTCCGACGGAGATCGCGGTCGCGGTGGCCGCGGCGGTCGAGTCGTGGCGCGCCGACGTCGTTCTGATCGCGATGAGCGACGGCGCCTGGGGCACGCCCCGCCACCTGCGCGACGTGCTGCGCGAGGCAGCACGCGCCGGCCGCGGCGGCCGCGGCGCCGCGATCGTCTGCTCGGTCGGCGATCCGGCCAAGAACCACTCGCGCGCAGAGGACAGCGCTGCCATCGGCGCCGACGATCTGGCCAGCCAGCCCTGGGTGATCGCCGCCGCCGCCTGCGACAGCGCCGGCCGCTGGCTGCGCACGCGCTTCGACTATCAGCGCACCGGCTCGCCCGGCACGACGTACAACCGCTTCGGGCCCAGCGTCGCGCTGGTGGCGTCGGGCGAGTCGCAAGTCTTCGGCGGCGTGCTGGCCGCCGACGACTCCAGCCAGGCGGCGGCGCTGGTGGCGGCGGGCGCCGCGGCGGTGCTGCAGCACGTGCCGGAGACGACCCTCGACGATCTACGCGCGTTGTTGTTCCTGACCGCCGACGCGCCTGCCGAGATCGACGCGCTCGCTGACCAATCGGCGCACGACCGGGGCTGGCGACATCGGTCTGCGACGGGCGCGATCGCCTGGGCCACAGCTTCAAGGTCGGTTACGGGCGCGTCAACGCCGCGGCGGCGGTGCTGGCCGCGTCGGATCCGATCGCCGGCGCGCTGTTCGCGACCCGCCGCTGCCCCGACGCACCCGACGGTGTGCCGAGCGCGGCCCAGCGGATGGCCGAGGCATGGGAGGCGACCTGGCAGCAGGCGCTCGCCGGCTCGCCTCGGGCCGCCCGGCTGGCGGCGGGCTACGCGCGCGTCCGCGGCCGGCTCGCGCGCGCGGCGCTGCGCTCGCCCGCCGCCGGCGAGGCGCTCGCATGGCTGGCGCGACACGCGCGCGCGCTGAGCGAGGAGCCGCAACAGGCGATCGACAGCTGGCTGGCTGCTCGGGAAGATCACGGCGCGTTGGCCCACCGTGTGCAATACGCTGTCGAGTCGCTGGCCGAGGCAGTCGGGGGGGACGTCGCTGTGACCGCTTGGCTCGATCGCCTCGGCGCCGTGCTCTCGGCCAGCGATTCCAACCTCGTCGGCGCGTTCCTTGCTGAGCTAGTGGCTCAAGTCCTGCACCGATCACGCTCGGCCACCCACCTACAGACCAGTCAGGATTTTTCGCCCGACGGGAGCGGTCTCATGCCTTCCCAGATGGTACCCGTCTATCATCGCCCCCTGTTCGCATACGGCAGCCGATATCCCGGGCGTTCGGGTGGCGGTGATGCAGGAGGTGATGCCGGAGGTGATCACAGACGGAGTGAGACGAGCTGAATCGCGCTGGCGAGCGATCCTGCTGGCGGTGGGGTTTGCCCTCGCCGTCCTGATGATCTTCGCCGGGCGGAACGCGCGGCGCTCGCGCGGGCGGCCGTTCGCTGGCCTGCTTACCGATCCGTACGGCGCATTTTCCGCCGTGCGCTGGCCCGGCTGGCAGGCAGAGTCGTTGCCGCTGCGGTTCCCCGATCAGCTGGTCGCGGTCAACGGCGAGCCGGTCGCCGGGCGCGTGGGCTCGCCGGTGGCGCGCTGGATCTCCTCGCGGTTCGCGGAGCTGCAGCGCACCGGCCAGACGCGCACGCGCCTCACCTTCGAGACCGGCAAGGGGGAGTTCACCGTCGAGCGGGCCATCCGCACGCTGGGCGTCGACGAGATCGTCTTCTTCTTCGGGCTCTATGCGCTGGTCGCGCTGTTCGTCTTCTGGTCGGGCGTCGCGGTGATGATGCTCGCGTGGCGCCAGCCGGCCGCGAAAGCCTACGCAACCTGGACGCTGGCGACGTTCGTGTTCCTGGTGACCTTCTTCGACTACCACACCACCGGGCAGCTGGTGCCGCTGTTCACGTTGTCGACGGTGGTCATCCAGATCGCGATGGTCTGGCTCGCCTATTCGTTCCCGACCCCGCCGCGCCGCCACCGGCGCGCGCTGCGAGCGGTGGCGCTGACCTTCGGGGCGCTCGCGGTCGTCGCCGCCGTCGCGCTGCTGGTCGGCCCGCGGATCGGCCGCGACGTCACCATGCTGCGCGTGATCGTGGGGAACACCGCCATCGGCAGCCTGGTGGTCCTGCTGGTCGCGGTGTTGACGCGCCTGCAGCTGGCGCCGCGCGAGCGGCGCGACGAGCTGCGATCGGCCACGTGGGGCCTGGCCGCGGTGCCGGGTCTGCATCTCGGTCGGTTTCCTCTTCGGGGTGCTGACCGGCGCGGGGGCGATCCACCTCTTCCTGCCGCTGCTGGCGCCGCAGGTGCCGCTGTCGATCGGGTATTCGTTGTTTCGCCACAACATCCTCGAGACGCGCGCCGTGCTCACGCGCCGTCTCCTCTGGATCCCGATCGCCTCGACCGCGGGCGCGGGCGCGATCCTGGTGTGGCTCGGATGCGACGTTCTGCTGCGCCAGCTCGATCTGCGCGTCTACATTCCCTGGGCCTCGGGCGTGGCGGCGTTCGCGGCGCTCGCTTTCCTCGGCTACCGCTTCACCAACCGCCTGTTCTTCTCGGTGCGCGCGGAGTTTCGTCCCATCATCCAGCGCCTGTCCGACGAGCTGACGTCGAACCGCGACGCGGGCGCGATCGCGCACGCGCTCGAGGCGGCGGTGCTGCGCTGGCTGCCGACGCGCGAAGCGCGCATCGTGCACACGACCGACCTGCACCGCATCCCCGACTGCCCGCCCGGCCACCGCGAACGTTTGCTGGCCGGCGAGGCGATCTGGACCACCGAGTCGCCGCGCCGGCGCCACCTGCTGCTGCCGATGCGCTCGCGCGGCGAGCTGCGCGCGGTTCTGCAGCTGGCGCCCAAGCACCACTCCGAGCTCTACACCCAGGAAGACCTGGCGCTGCTCGAGATCGTGGCCGGCCTCGGCGCGGTGGCGCTGCACAACGCCCACGTGATCGCCGAGCTGGAGACGTTCCGCCGCGTCGAGGTCGACGCCGCCCGCGACGAGAAGCGGTTCGCGCTCGGCTTGCTCGGTGCGGAGATCACGCACGAGATCGCCTATCCGCTTGAACTTCCTGCGCTACCTGCTGGGGCAGGGGAGCGCGGGGCGCACGCTGGACGCGAGCGACGTCGAGATCGGACAGGAGGAGATCGGCCGGCTCGAGCGCATGTTCTCGACGTTGAGCAAGTTGCGCATCCCCTTGCCGCGCCTGCAGCCGGTACTGGTGCTGCCGCGCGCGCGCCGCGCCTGCGATCTGATCCGCGAAACGCTGCTCGCCAAGGAGATCGACGTGGTCGTCGACGTGCCGTCGGATCTCACCGTGGTCGCCGAGCCCGATCCGCTGGTCCAGATCTTCGCGAACCTGTTGCGCAACGCCGCGCAGGCGGTCGAGCGCGGGCGGCCGATCGGCATCGTCGCGCGCCACGACGTCAACCGCATCGCGATCGAGGTCTGGGATTCGGGGCCGGGCGTCCCGGCCGAGCTCCAGAACCAGATCTTCAATCCGTTCGTCACCAGCAAGGAGGGCAGCATGGGGTTGGGCCTGGCGGTCACCGAGCGCCTGGTGCGCAGCTTCGGCTGGACCATCGGCGTCGGCCGGCGCGATGGCCGCACGGTCTTCCGCGTCGACGTACCCGGCGACAACGCGCGCTCCCTCCGCCACTCGAGGCCCTCGTGAAGATCCTGGTCGTCGACGACCAGGCGAGCGCGCGGCGCTATCTGGTCAGCATCGTCGCGCGAATCGAGGACGTCGAGGTGCGCGAGGCCGACAGCTTGGCGAGGGCGCGCGCGGTCATCGCCAGCGAGCGGTTCGACGTCGCGCTCATCGACCTGCGCCTCTCCAGCGACGCGCGCGATCGCGACGGCCTCACGCTGGTGAGCGAGATCCGCGAGAAGACCACGACGCTGCCGATCATCGTCACCGCGTCGCACGAGATGGCCGAGATCCGCATGGCCATGCGGCTCGGCGCCCACGACTACATCTTGAAGGACGACCTGTGCGACGAGCTGGTCCTGCCGCTTCTGTCGGAGATCCGCACGCGCGAGCGCCTCGAGCGCGAGGTGGTCGAGCTGCGTGCGCGCAGCGCCAGCGAGCCGCCCGCGATGGGGCTGGTCGGCGCGTCGCGTCCCGATGCAGCTCCTGCGCGAGACCGTGCGGCGCGCGGCGCTCTCGGATCGTCCGATCCTGGTCGTCGGGCCCACCGGCTCGGGCAAGGAGCTGGTGGTCGCCGCCATCCACGCGCAGGGCCCGCACCCCGACGAGCCGCTTCTGGATCTCAACTGCGGCGCGATCCCCGAGGCGCTCATGGAGTCGCAGCTGTTCGGCCACGAGCGCGGCGCGTTCACCGGCGCCGATCGCCGTCAGGACGGCTACTTCGCCCTGGTGCGCAAGGGGACGCTGTTCCTCGACGAGATCGCCGAGCTGTCCTTGCCCCTGCAGTCCAAGCTGCTGCGCGTGCTCGAGTCGGGACGCTTCCGGCCCGGTCGGCTCGACCGCGGTGGCCTGCTTCGGCGGCCGCATCGTCGCTGCGACGCACGCCAGCCTCTCGGAGCTGGTCGCGCGCGGCCAGTTTCGCGAGGATCTGCTCTATCGCCTCGACGTGCTCACGGTCCCCGTCCCCGCGCTCGCCGAGCGCACCGAGGACATCCCGGCGCTGGTCGCCCACTTCGTGCGCCAGCAGCCGCGCACGCTGCGCTTCACCACCGACGCGATGGATCTCCTGTGCTGCCTGCCCTGGCCCGGCAACGTGCGCCAGCTGCGCAACCTGATCGATCGCCTGGCGGTCTTCGCCGAGAACGATCAGATCACGCCCGAGATCGTGCGACCGTTCCTGGCTTCGAACACCGAGACCGAAAAGGCGGTCACCAGCCTCGAGCCGATCGTCCGCGCGATCCTGCGGCTGCCGGTCGAGAACAAGCTCGCTGCCATCCAGGAGGCGCTCATCGCCGAGGCGATGGCGCTCTGCGACGGGAACAAGAGCGCAGCGGCCCGTCTCCTCGGCGTGCATCGCAAGGCGGTCGAGCGGCGGGTCGAGAAGGGCCTCGGGGACGACCCGCCCCGCGGGGATACCCCCGCTCCGGCTGAAGGCTCGCCCCGGACCGCGGGGTCGCCGGTCGGTCAGCGCTCTGGATGTTGAAAGCTTCGTTCGCCTTCGGGGCACATTCGATTGGCATGGCGTCGTGACGGCGGGCGGCTGGCCGATTTCGTCCAGCTGCGATCCGCCAATCGGACGTTTTCGTCCGCCAGCGGGACGCCCCACTGGCGCGGACCGGACGCTTCATTTCGCCTGAGCCGCAGGGTCGGTCGTATCGCTTGTGACGCTCAGGTTGCCGACTTCGTTCTCGATCAATGAGAACAGCACCTTGGCGAGCGCCATCATCGCCAGTACTTGCGCGAGATCTTCGTAGGCCTCGGCGCGGCGATCACCCGCCACGGCCTCGCGCGAGCGCGACAGCAGCAGCATGATCTCGCCGAGGACGTGGGCCGCGCGCCCCGGAAGGGGGGCGCCCTCGACGGTGCCGGCCGCGGTGCCTTCGGTGATGCGCGATAAATGTCTTGGATCTGCCTTGAGATGCAGGATCTCACCTTCTGGACGATCTCCGAGTAAGGTCGCGGCGACCTGATCCAGATGCTGCTGTGCCGTCCGGTCGGACATGTCTTCGATCGATTCCAGCACTTCGGGAGTGCCATTGAGATCGAGGCCGGCCTGGGCAGCGGATCGTATGACCAGCTTCGCGGCGGCCAGGGTAGCGAGGGCGATGTCGTTGAGGAGACCGATGGTGCTCACGCCCCCACCTAGTTGCACAATTAGCGCCAGTGTATGGGTGCCGAGCGCGGCTTCACGCTTCGGCGAAGCCCGTGGGATCGGCACGGCCTCGGTTGCTGGGTGTGTGATCAGCTCGCGGGCAACGAGACTTCGTGCTGACTCACACTCTGGCCGTCGGTCTCTTTCAGCGCACGGAACAGCAGCGTCGACAGGATCGTCAGCGCGCCCAGCGTCACGCAGGCGCGGTGGATGCCGTGGATGATCTCGGTCGGACCGGCGCGGAAGCGATCCGGGATGAAGAACGCGGCCGCGAGCGACGCGGTCGCCACGCCGAAGCTCAATCGACAGCTGCTGCGACGTGCTGGCGATGGTGCTGGCCATGCTGGTGTCGTCGTCGGCGACGTCGGCGTAGACCAGCGTGTTCATGCTGGTGTACTGGAACGACGAGAAGAAGCCGAAGCAGAATTCGAGCGCGACGATCAGCGCGGGCGACGTGCCCGGCTCGACGAGCGCGAAGCTGGCGATGATCGCGCCGATGCACAGCGTGTTCGACAGCAGCACGCGGCGATAACCGAAGCGCCGCAGCAGACGGGGCATCGTCATGCGCAGGCTCATCGACGCCACCGACTGCGGCAGGATCAGCAGGCCGGACTGGACCGGGCTGTACCCGAGGCCGACCTGGAACAGCAGCGGCAGCAAGAACGGCATGCCGCCGACGCCCATGCGCGTGACGAAGCTGCCGAGGATCGCCGTCCGCAACGTGCGCAGGCGCAAGAGGCCGAGGCGCAGCAACGGATGCGGCGTGGTCACCGCGTGCCGGCCGTACGCGAACAGCAGCGCCAGCGACAGCACCAGCAGCGCGGCGATCGCGGCGCCGCTCAGAAAGTGCTCGCCGAAGACTTCGAGCACGTACGAAAGCAACGCGACGCCCGCGCCGAAGAGGATCAGCCCGACGACGTCGAGCGGATCGCTGCGCTCGGCCCGGTAGTCGGGCAGGTTGCGATAGACGAGATAGAGGCCGGCGACGCCGAACGGCAGGTTGAGCAGGAAGATCAACCGCCAGTGCAGCCACTTCACGATCAGCCGCCCGCGAGCGGCCCGAGCATCGGCCCGACCAGCGACGGGATCGCGACGTAGGCCATCGCGCGCACCAGCTCCGAGCGCGGGAACGTGCGCACCATGGTGAGCCGGCCCACCGGCACCATCATCGCGCCGCCCGCGCCCTGCAGGATGCGGCAGAACACCAGCATGTGGATGCTCTGCGAGAGCCCGCACAGCAATGAGCCGAGCGTGAAGATGCCGATCGCCGCCGAGAAGACGCGGCGGGTGCCGAAGCGATCGGCGACCCAGCCGCTGACCGGAATGAAGACGGCGACGCTGAGCGTGTAGCTCGACAGCACCGACTTCATGCTGAGCGGCGCGATCTTCAGCGCCGCCGCGACGGTCGGCACCGCGGTGTTGAGGATCGTCGTGTCGAGCGACTCCATGAAGAACGCCACCGCCACCAACCAGGGCACGAGGCGTTTGATGGGGTCGCCGCTCGTCGGCGCGGCGCCACGACTGACTGGGATCGCGCCGCTCACGTCGCTGGGATCTTACGTCGGGAACTCCTTCATCGGCCCGGTGTGGTCGTCGCCGCCGCGGATCGTGTGATCGCGGTCCTGCGCGGTCTGCGAGCCGGACCGGATCGACTCCGCTTCGTCTTCAACATGGGAACCCTGGGAGGGTTCCTGTTCCCCCTCGACGCCCGGCTCCTGGGTCGGCTGGGGCTCCGGGCGCCCCGGACGTGTCTTTCTCCGCTGGTAGTTGTCACTCATGATGCCCTCCCTCCGCATCACAACGTAGTAAGCCTCTCGCGTGACGCTAGAGTGACCGCGGTTGCCGATGTATGCGTTGGTGCGCGTTGGCTGGCTTACGCCGGCTCGCGTTCCGCGAGGCGTTCGGTTACGATCGGCGGCCCCCTCTAACCGGGAGACTTCCATGAACCGCGCGCCCGCAGTGGTCAGTGTAACGGTCCTGGTGTTGTCGTCGTTAGCCGCCGGTTGCTACGTCCGGACTTATCCGGCTGCCGGGCCGGTGGTTTACTGCGTCGCCTCCCCCGCAGCCGCAGCCGGTGTACGGCGCGCCGCCGCCGGCCGCGCCGCCGCCGGTCTACGCCGAGGCGCCACCGCCCGCTCCCGAGGCAGCCGCCGAAGCGACGTTCTATCCCGCCGCGCCGCCGCCGGATCCGATCCCCGAGTATCAGCCGCCCGCGCCCGGCTACGGCTACTACTGGGTCGGCGGCTACTGGGACTGGACCGGATACGACTGGTCCTGGAACAGCGGCTACTGGAACCCTCAGCGCGTTGGATACGTGTTCATCGGGCCGCGCTTCGTCTGGGAAGACGGACGCATGGTTTACTACCGCAGCTACTGGCAGGGGCCGGGCGGCTACCGCGACTATGCGTACGTCGGCGCGCGTAGTCCGGCTGGTTGGCGCGCGCGCCCGCAATACGAACCGCGGACGTGGCGCGCCGAACCCGCGCACACCACCGCATGGAGGAACGCGCCCGGCGCGCCCGCGGGCGGCTGGCGAGGCGCACCGCCACCGGTGCGTCGCGAGGAGATGAGGCGCGAGGAGCATCGCGAGGCCGAGCAGCGCCAGATGGAGCGCCGCGAAGCCGAGCACCACGAGACGGAACGCCGCGAAGCCGATCACCGCGGCGGCCCGCCGGGCGCACAACCGCCGGGCGCGATGCGCGGCCAGGAGCAGCACCCGTACGGCAACCAGCCCGGCGGTCGCCCGGGCATGGGTGGGCCGCCGCCCGCCGGAATGCCGCCTGGGCAGCCGCCCGGCCAGCAGCCGCGCCCGACTGGCGGAATGCCTCCGGGCCAGGAGCAGCACTACCGAGGCGGAACGCCGCCCGGGCAGAGCAGCATCAGATGGGCGGAGGCGCGCCGGGTGGAATGCCGCCTGGCCAGCAGATGCACCAGGGCGGCGGAATGCCGCCTGGCCAGCAGATGCACCAGGGCGGCGGAATGCCGCCTGGCCAGCAGATGCACCAGAGCGGCGGAATGCCGCCTGGCCAGCAGATGCACCAGACGGGCGGCCCACCTCCCGGCCAGCAGATGCACCAGATGGGCGGCCCGCCCGGCCAGCAGCGCTCGGCTCCGCCGCCGCCTCCGCAGCACTCCGCGCCGCCGCCCCAGCAATCGCGCGGCAACGGCAACAAGAAGAAGTAGCGGGCGGATAGCACTGGTTCGCGTCCAGTCCCGCCGCAGCGACGGCGGCCGACGAAGTCTGCCCCGCGTCCGGACCCCTCTCCCCGCGGACGGGGCGAGGGGGATCGGGCAGGATCTGGACCGCGAGGCCCGCGGCCCGAGGGCCTCCTTCCTCACGGCAACGTCGCGACCAGCTTCGCCCAGCGACGGTACTCGGCGTAGAACGCGCGTCGCTCGTCGGGCAGCACCGGCAGCCAGCCGCCCGCGACGTAGGCCATCGCGTGCAGCAGCATCACGTCGAAGGTGTAGTCGCGCGCGACGAAGAACGCGACGAACGGCGAGATCAGAAGCTCGCGACCAGCGGCTTCACCCACAGCTGCATCGCGCGCTGGCCTCGGTGGGTCATGTACGGGATCGGCACGATGTTGAGCGCCGCGACGACCGCGATGACCACCGAGCCGAGCGCGAACCCGATCGCGGTGTGCTTGAACAGCATCGAGTTGGGAAACGCCAGCGCGACGAAGCCGCTCACCGTGCGCGGCAACCCGCAGTAGGTCAGCGGGAAATCGAACTTGGCGACGTTGAAGCGCGCCTGGCGGATCGACGCCGTGGTGATCAGCGCCGCCATGAGCAGCAGTCCCAGCTTCTCGTGCCCCGCCAGCCGGTACGCCGAGAACACCACCACCGCGGGCGCGATCCCTTGCCCGATGTGATCGGCCGCGGAGTCGAACTCGCTGCCGAAGCGATTGCCGGTCTTGGTCAGGCGCGCGACCGGTCCGTCGAGCGCGTCGCCGAAGAAATAGCCGGCGAGGATCGCGTATCCGGCCATGGCCGGCTCTCCGATCGCCGCGAAGTAGATTCCGAACACGCCGCCGAGGACGTTCACCATCGTGAACAGGTCCTTGACGCCGAAATAGCCCAGGCTCCAGCGCATCGGCGGCGATACTACAGGCGCAGCCCGCGCGGGACGACGATCTTCTCGACCAGATCGAAGATCCGCTCGACGCCCAGCGCCAGCAGCGCCGCGGGGATCGCGCCCTCGAGGATCAGCCGCAGGTCGTCGAGGCGGATGCCGGTCAGGATCGGCTGGCCGTAGCCGCCGGCGCCGATCAGCGCGCCCAGCGTCGCGGTGCCGACGTTGATCACCGCCGACGTCTTGATGCCGGCGAGGATCGCCGGCGACGCCAGCGGCAGCTCGACCGCGCGCAGCGAGGCGCCGGGGCCGAGGCCCAGCGCGGTCGCGACCTCGCGCAGCGACGCCGGGATGCCGCGCAGGCCCGCGTGCGTGTTGCGCACGATCGGCAGCAAGCTGTAGACGAACAGCGCGACGATCGCCGGCGCTTCGCCGATCCCCAGGAGCGGGATCATGAACACCAGCAGCGCCAGCGACGGCACGGTCTGCAAGATCTCCGGTGACCCCGAGGATCACGCGGCCCAGCGCCGGCCGTCGCGCGGCCGCGATGCCGAGCGGGATCGCGACGACGATGGCCATGCAGCAGCGACACCGCGACCAGGAAGAGATGCTCGAGGGTGCGCCGTCCCAGCGCGTGCAGCCAGCCGTCGGGTCTGCGCGCCGGCGGCGCTGGCGTGCCGTTCGTCGTCGTCGCGTCGGCGCGCGCAGCTCGTGCGCCACGAACTCGGCGGCGATGGTCTCCTCGGCGACGCGGTCGCGCTTGGCGCGCAGGTTCATCGCGATCATGGCCGGCGCGGAGATCCGGCCCGCGACCGCGTCTAGCCGCGCGATCGTATCGGGCGCGCCGCGCGCGAAGTCGTCGCGGTACAGCCAGACGGCGGCGTAGGTCGGAAAATGATGGCGATCGTCGTCGAGGACGCGGAGCCCGTGCTCGACGATCTCGGGATCGGTCGAATAGAGATCGACCACGTCGCTGTCGCCGGCGTCGAGGCCGCGATAGGCGATCTCGTGGTCGACGCCGCGCACGTTTCGCTGCGGCAGCTGATACGCGGCGCGCAGGCCACGCCAGCCGTCGGTGCGATCCATGAATTCGTTGCTGAACGCGAAGCGCAGCTCCGGATGCGCAGCCAGGTCGGAGATGCGCGCGATCCCCAGGCGCGCCGCGCGTTCCGCCTTCATGCCGAGCGCGTAGCTGTCGTCGAACCCCAGGTGCGGGCTCATGCGGATGCCGCGCGCGGCGAGCGCGCTGGCGAGCGAATCGTCGGGCACGCCGCGGAGGATCTCCTGCGCCAGCGTGCCGGTGTATTCGGCGTAGACGTCGATCTCACCGGCGGCCAGCGCGCCGAACACGATCTGCGTGCCGCCGAGCGCGCGCCGGTGGACCACGGGCGCGCCGTGGCCTTGCGCGAGCGCGGCGGCGATCTCGCCGAGGATCACCGATTCGGTGAAGGTCTTGGAGCCGATGCGGAGGCGCGGAGGCGGGGAGGGGGAGGTGGAGGACTGGGAACCGGAGGTGGAGGACTGGGAACGGGAGCAAGCGGGGACGAGGACGGCGACGAGGACGAGGACGAGCCCGAGCGCGAGGACGGCTGGTTTCCGGTCCCCTCTCCCCGTCTGCGGGGAGAGGGTTAGGGTGAGGGCAGACCTTGCGAGAGGTAGCGCCCGACGGCCCCGGAGCAGACGGGCGAGCGTAGCGGAGCTCACATCAAAGCCCCTCCAGCGGGCTGCGTTGCGCGTTGATGAAGTGGCTCACGAACTCGTCGCGTGGCGCGCGCACCAGCTCGGCCAGGGGGCCGCGCTGGACGACCATGCCGTCGCGCATCAGCAGGATCTCGTCGCCCAGTCGGCCGGCCTCGGTGAGATCGTGCGTGACCAGCACGACCGTCTTTCCGAGCGCGCGGAAGATCGCCCGCAGGTCGGACTGCAGCTCGGCGCGCACCAGCGGGTCGAGCGCCGCCATCGGCTCGTCGAGCAGGATCACGTCGGGATCGAGCATCAGCGCGCGCATCAGGCTCACGCGCTGGCGTTGCCCGCCCGACAGCTCGACGGGAAAGCGCTCGAGCGCGTCGCCGGGGAAGCGGGTCAGCGCGACCAGCTCGTCGACGCGGCGCTGGATTCGCGTGGGTTCCCAGCCACGGTGGCGCGCCATCAGCGTCAGGTTGCCGCGCGCGGTGAGGTGCGGGAAGAGGCCGCCGTCCTGGATCACGTAGCCGGTGCGGGAGCGAACCGCGTCGACGGTGCGCGGACCGACCTCGGCGCCGTCGAAGCGCACCACGCCCGCGTCGGGCGTGAGCAGGCCGAGCATGAGCCGAAGCACCGTCGACTTGCCGCAGCCCGACGGTCCGATGAGCACGCTGGTCACGCCGGTGGCGGCGGTCAGGTCGATCCCGCGCAGCACCTCGGCGCCGCCGAGGCGCTTCGACACGCGGACGAGCTCCAGCATGTCACTCGTCGTCGTCGGGTTCGCCGGCGTCGGTCCCCGTGCGCTCGAGCGCGCGGTAGAGCGTGCGGCGATCGATGCCCAGCTTCTCGGCGGCCTTCTTCTTATTGCCGCCGCTCTCTTGAAGAACGAGCGCGATGTAGCGCTGCTCGAGCTCGGCCAGCGTCGGGCGATCCTCGATGATGCCGCCGCCTTCGCCGCTGACGACCGGTCCGGCACCGCCGACTTCGGGCGGCAGGTCCGACGGCAGGATCACGTTGCCCTTGGCGACGGCGACCGCGCGATCGATGGCGTTCTCCAGCTCGCGCACGTTGCCGGGCCAGCCGTAGGCGGTCAGCAAGCGCAGCGCCTCCGGCGACAGCGCCGCCTGCTCGCGCCGCTCGCGGCGCGCGAGCTTGGCCAGGAAGTGCGCGACCAGGATCGGGACGTCGTCGCGCCGCTCGCGCAGCGGCGGCAGGCGCACGGTGACGACGTTGATGCGGAAGTAGAGGTCCTCGCGGAAGCGCCCCGCCTTGACCTCCTCGTCGAGATCCTTGTTGGTGGCGCAGACCAGCCGCACGTCGACGCGGATCGACTCGGCGCCGCCCACCGGCCGCACCTCGCCGTCTTGCAGCGTGCGCAGCAGCTGCGCCTGCATCTTGGGGCCCATGTCGCCGATCTCGTCGAGGAACATGGTGCCGCCGCTGGCCATCTCGA
Organism: uncultured Pseudomonadota bacterium; assembly: GCA_963711305.1. GTDB lineage: Bacteria > Myxococcota_A > Polyangia > Fen-1088 > Fen-1088 > DASRQZ01. The sequence goes on along the minus strand of CAVQDT010000007.1, from coordinate 351,608 downwards.
ACAGGCCGCGCTTGGCGACGACCGCGCCGGTGAACGCGCCGCGCGCGTGGCCGAACAGCTCCGACTCCAGCAACGACTCGGTGAGCGCCGTGCAGTTGACCGGCACGAAAGCGGCCCGCGCGCGCGGCGAGTGCGTGTGGATCGCGCGCGCGACCAGCTCCTTGCCCGAGCCCGACTCGCCGGTCACCAGCACCGTCGCCGTCGAGGCGGCGACGCGCGCCACCAGCTTGTAGACCTCGAGCATCACCGCGCTCTTGCCGACGATGTCCTCGATCTGGGTCTTGGTCTCGCTCTGCACGGTGCGGTTCTCGGCGACCAGCCGCCGCCGCTCGAGCGCGCGCGTGACCGTGAGCTTGAGCTCCTCGATGTTGAACGGCTTCGAGACGTAGTCGTACGCGCCGCGCTGGATCGCCTCCATGGCGCCGGTGACGTCGCCGAACGCGGTGATCAAGATGACCGGCGTACCCGGCGCCTTGTCGGTGAACGCCTTGAGCACGTCGAGGCCGCTGGACCGCTCCATGCGCACGTCGGACACGACGAGATCGTAGCGGCCCGCGGCGGCGCGCTCGATCGCACCCGCGCCGTCGTCGACCGCCTCGACGCTGAAACCCTCGCCGCGCAAGATCTCGCACAGCAGATCGCGCGCGACGCGATCGTCCTCGGCGACCAATACACGCACGCGCGGCTCTGGCGTGCGAGAAGCGGTGTCAGTCATTGTCGAACCTTCGCTGCGGTCATGCGCGGACTCCTCCGGTGGCGACGCGGACGCGCGGCTCGGCGCCGGCCGGCGCGCCCTTGCGCGGGAAGCGCACGAAGAACGTCGATCCGTGGCCCGGCTGCGACTCCACGGAGATGCTGCCGCCGAGCGCGGCGGTGAGCTGCCGGCAGATCGCGAGGCCGAGCCCGGTCCCCTTGCCGCGGCCCTTGGTCGTGTAGAACGGCTCGAAGATCCGCCGCAGATCGTCGGGCGCGATGCCGTGGCCGGTGTCGCTCACCGTGATGAGCACGTCGTCGCCGGCCGCCTTGGCCGCGATCGTGACGCTTGCCCTTGGTGTTGTCGACGGCATCGAGCGCGTTCGACAGCAGATTCACGACGATCTGGCGCAGCAGGCCGGGGTCGGTTACCACCTCGCCGAGGCGCGGATCCATCTGCAGCTGCACCGGCGCGCGAGCGGTCGGCTCCACGCCGCGCGTGAGCTCGATCGCCTCGTCGAGCAGGCGCGGCAGCGCGGTCACCACGCGCTCCGGCTCGAGCGGCCGCGTCGAATCCAGGTAGTCGCGCACGATGTGGCTGATGCGCTCGACCTCGCGGCCCGCGACCTCGAGGCGCTCGCGCACCGGGCCGTGCAGGTTGCGATCGATGAGCGCCAGCTGGATGTGCCCCGAAACCGACGACAGCGGCGTGCCGATCTCGTGCGCGAGCTGCGCCGCCAGCTGGCCCAGCGTCGCCAGGCGTACTTTCGATGCGTTCTCGAGGCGCATCTCGTTGAGCAGGCGGTTGAGCTGCGCGAGCGTCGCGTTCTTCTCGGAGAGATCCCGCGTCGCGGCCTCGATCTCCCCGGCCAGCCGCTGGTTGAAGGCGCGGATCTGCGCATCGGCTTGCGACAGCCGCTCGAGCATGCGGTTGAATCCCTGCGACAGACGGCCGACCTCATCGACGGTCTCGACCGGCACGCGGCGCGAGAGATCGCCGCCTTCGACGTCGCGCATCGCGCCCGCCAGCACCTCGAGCGGGCGGCCGATGACCTTGTCGGTGATCAAGCCCGACAGCAGCGTGAGCGCGACCAGCAGGCCGGCGCCGAAGATCAGGGAGATGCGCTCTTCGGTCTCGAGCATCGCCTCGACCGGTCCCAGCGTCCAGCGCATGACCAGCGTCGCGCCCCAGGGACCCTTGAGGTCGACCGGCATCTCGATCGGCGTCTCCTGCGCTTCGCCCGCTCCTTGCTTGGTGAAGCCAAGCGGCTGGCGATTGAACGGCGCGAACCGCGTGATCTCCGGCCGGTCGCCGCGCGGCGCGGCGATGCGGCTCGACGGCGTCGACGACTCCCGATAGACGTAGAGGTCGAGACGCACGATCCGGCTGTGCCGGTTCAGGTAGCCGAGCAGCTTCTCCTCGAGGTCGCGGTCGTCGGCATCGGCCTCGACGCTCCTCAGATCCTCGGCGATGTCGTGCGCCAGCTCCTCGGCCGAGGTCTGCGCATCCTTGATGATCCGCGTGCGGGTCAGGTAGAGCCGGCCCCAAGACGCCACGCCGACCGCCGTGGCGACGCTCACCGCGATGAGCCAGATCTTGGTCCGGATCGTCATGCCTGGAGGAATCCTATCCGATTGGGGGAGGGGACGCTGGGGGCGACGGGGGCGAGGACGGGGATGGGGACGAGGACGGGCGGAAAAGAAAAAGCCCCCGGAGTGTCGAGCACGCCGGGGGCTTGTACTGGCCGATCAGAGTCGGCCAGGTAGTGACTACTTCTTGTCGTCGGCTTTCTTCTCGCCCTCGGCGCCGTCCGCCTTCTTGGACTTCTTCGCCTTCTTCTCCTTCTTCGCATCGCCAGCGGGGGCCTCATCGGCGGCGCGGGCAACGGTCCAGCTGACGGGGAGGAGCAGCGCGAGCGCGAGGAAGATCGAACGAATCATGGGTGACTCCTGATTGGGGGTTTGCCGGTCTCGGAGCCACTCAGCTCCGAACGGCGCGGAGTGTGTGCAGCGCCCATGCCACGAAATCTCGTGAGGCGATCGTGATCTGGATCGAAGGATTTCAGCAGCTTAAGAAACATCTCTGTAACGACCAGGTGGCCAGGGTGGGGCAGTCTTGCCGGACGACCCGTCCGGTGTGTAGCGAACCGCCCCACGAGCCGCAGTCCGATCACGGGCGCCACACCCCACCCTGGGGTGCTACTTACCGGGCGCGGTCAGGATCGCGATGTGGCTGGCGCCGGCCTTTTTGGCCACCGACATGATGTCGACGGCTGCCCCCAGCAGCACGCTCTTGTCGCCGCGGATCAGCAATGTCTCCGACCCGACGTCGGTCAGCGCCTTGCGGATCTCGGCCTCGAGGTTCGCGATCTCGATCTTCTTCGAGCCGAGGTAGACCTCGTTGGACTTGGTGACGGTCAGCACCGGGTCGCTGCGCCGCTGCGACACCGGTCCCGCGGTGTTGGCCTTGGGCAGCACCACCTTGACCCCGGCGCGCGACGCGGCCTCCGATTCCACCAGGGCGGTCGACGTCACCATGAAGATGATCAGCAGAACCAGGAACACGTCGGTGAGCGGCGTGATGTTGATTTCCGCGACGACGCTCTCGCCGCCGCCGTCGCCCGTGTCCTCGCCGGCGGCGCTGCCGCCCTCGTCGAGCTGAACGTTCATTCCCATGCGTTACGCCCGCTGTCCTAGCTCGTCGCCGCCGCGGCGGCCGGCGTGGTGGTGCTGCTGCCGTCGCTGGCCGGAGGGACCGGCGTCGACGTCGGCGTGGTGGGCGACGCGGGCCGCGCCTTGGCGTACTCGCCGAGCGCGGTCAGAAACTCCTCGCCGTAGAGCTTGTATTGCATCGCGATGCCGTTCACGCGCGAGACGAAGTAGTTGTAGGCGATGACGGCGTAGATCGCGACGAGCAGACCGGCGGCCGTTGCCACCAGCGCGGCCGCGATTCCTTGCGACACGACCTTGAACCCGCCGGTGCCGGCGACCGACATCGACTGGAACGCCTTCAGGATGCCGACGACGGTACCGAACAGACCGACGAACGGCGCCGAAGAACCGACGGTGCCCAGCGCCCAGAGGTAGCGCTTGCACGACAGCACCGCCGCCCCGCGCTGCGACGTGACCGCCTCCGAAGTCTTGTGCGGCGTCTTCTGAAACACCTGCAAGCCGCGCTCGAAGACCTCGGCCAGCGGGACCTGCGACATCTCGCAAAGCGCGGCCGCCTTGCCGATGTCGCCGGCTTCCAGCGCGCCGATGACGCGGTTCTTGAACTGCTCCGACTTGGGCAGGATGTTCCAGAGCGCGTACAGCCGCTCGCAAATGACGGTCAGGCCGGCCAGCGACCAGACGAGCAAGAGAGCGAGGATCACCCACTCGTCCCGCACCAGGTTGCGAATCATCTCCCAGGACATTGGCTTCGAATGATAGCGCGCAACGCTGGCGCGCGCCGCGGTGTTTTCGCATCCATTCCGCTCGGTTGAGGCCTCCGACCGGAGGGCCTCGGGCCTCGGGCCTCGGGTACGGATCGGAAAACGCCAGGACGCCAGGACGCCAGGGTCCGGACTTTTGATGATCCAGATCATGGCGCTCCTGGAGTCCTGTCATTTGCTGATCTGTCCCCGGGCCCGAGGCCGGAGGCCCGAGGCCCCCGTTGGACCCCCCTCCCCAGGATCCCGTAAGATTCCCCCACCCCTCGATGCCGGCGTCCTCGACTTCCGCGTCGCAACCGACCGCGCCCACGGCGGCTTCGCCGACGGCGCAACCTCCGGCGACCGGCTCTAACACGGTCGCCGCGGGCCCGCCCGCGCGGCGATTGACGCTGGGTGTGAGCTTCGTTGTCGCCGAGGCGGCGCTGACGCTCGCCGAGCTCGTGCTGGTCGGCGGGCCGCTGGTCGAGCTCGCGACGCCGGCGCTGCGCGCGACCGGCCTCGCCTATCGCGTCGGGCCGATCGTCGCGGCGCTTCTGGTCCTCGCGGGCGTGCGCGCCGCCGATTCGTTACGTCCGGTGATGGTCGCGCGCGCGGCCAAGCGCTCGGGGCGCGCGGTCGCCGCAGCCGAGCTCGAAGCGGCTCAGCGCGCGATGGGGCGCGCGCCCGTCGAGGCGGCGCTCAGCCGCTGGTTGATCTGGGTGGGCGCCACCGCCTACATCGCAGTCCGGTCGGTGCAGGAGGGGCTGCTGGCGTGGCCCTCGGCGACCGGCCTGCTCACCGCCACGCTCGTGCACACCGGCGCGTCGGCCGCGATTCGCACGATCACCTGGCATCGAATCCTGGCCGGCGTCCGGCGCGAGATCCTGCCCAACGTCGATCCATTGCGCGAGTTCGCCAGCAACTACCGGCGGCGGCTGTGGTCGACTGCGGGCGCGCTCTTCGGCGTGACCTACGCGGTCAACGCTGCGCTGGTGTCGGTCTTCACCGATCTGAGCGCGCGCCAGGCCGGGACTCTGCTGTCGCTGTCGCTACCGGCGCTGATCATTCCGGCGCTGCTCTGGTACCGCTCGCTCTGGCGGCGCAGCTTGCCGGTCGAGCGCTATCTCGACGTGGCGGTGCGCCACCCGGGCGTGCGCGGACCGGCGCGCGACGACCCGCGCGCGGTCTCCGCCTTTCGCGCGGCGCAGTCGATCCCGTACCGCCTCTCGGTCTATCAGGGGCTGGCGGTGACGTTCATCGCCGTCGCCGTGGTCGCCATTGGCCGCTCGCTCGCGCACCTCGACACCGATTCAGCGCGCCGGCTGCTGGGCGCGATCGCGCTCAATGTGCTGGCGATGGGCCTCTACGAGACGCTGTTGTTGCGCGACGTCCTGCGGCCGTTGCTGGGCCAGCTGGGGGCGCGCCACCGCCTGCCCGTCGCAGAAGTTCGTTCGCCGGTCAGCTTGCGAACCAAGCTGGTGCTGTTCTTCTCGGGCATCACTGTGTTCACCGCCGGGCTGGTGTTGCTGTTCACCTTCTCCCCCACCCACGAGCTGGAGAAGATCGCGGGCTCGGTCGTGCTGGCGTTCGCGCTGGCGCTGGGGCTGGTGCTGCTCATCGTGCGCGACATGGTGACGCCGATCCGCGCGCTCGAGCAGCGCTCGGACGAGATGGCGCGCGGCGAGCTGGCGCGGCCGGTGCCGCCGTCGGGCGAGGCCGACGAGATCGGGCGGCTGACCTTCGCGTTCGAGGAGATGCGCCGCGCGCTGCGCGACAAGCTGCGCACCACCGAATCGCTGAACGTCGACCTGGAGCGCGAGGTTCGGCGCCGCACCGAGGTGCTCGAGCAGCGCAACGGCGAGCTGCGGGAAGCGCTGGAGAAGCTGCGGCGCGCGCAGGACGACCTGGTGCGCACGGAGAAGCTGGCATCGATGGGCCGCCTGGTGGCCGGCATCGCGCACGAGATCAACAACCCGGTCAACGCGGTCATCAACACGCTCGGTCCGCTGGCCGAGACGATTCATCAGATCGCGCAGTTCAAGGATGGCGGCGGCGCGGTGGCCGGCGCATCGCCCGGAACCGACATCGCCGCGCTGGCGAAGGAGGCCGAGGAGATGTTGCGCGTCGTCGAGCGCGGCGCCGCCCGCAGCAAGGCGATCGTGCAGGCGCTGCACAACTATTCGCGCGGCGACGAGGAGACGCCGCGCGAGTTGAACCTGGCCCGCAGCGTCGACGACACGCTGGATCTCCTGCGCCACCGTCTGACCAACGTGCACGTCGAGAAGGAGATCGAGACCGGCCTGCGCGTGCGCGGCTTCGCCGGCCAGATCGATCAGGTATTCATGAACTTGATCACCAACGCCGCGCAGGCGATCGGCACGCGCGAGCGCGGCGGCACGATCCGCGTGGCGGTCGCGCGCGCCGGTGCCGACGTCGAGATCTCGATCGCCGACGACGGCCCAGGCATCCCGCCCGAGGTCATCCCGCGCATCTTCGATCCGTTCTTCACCACCAAAGACGTCGGCGAGGGCTCGGGCCTGGGCCTGTCGATCGTGCACGGCATCATCGAGCGCCACGGTGGCAAGATCCGCGTCGACAGCCGCGTCGGCGAGGGCACGACCTTCCGGATCACGCTGCCGGCGACGAGCTCTGCCCCGAGCGTCTCGGGAGCGTAGGCGCCAGCAGGCGTTCAGGCCGGGCTCTTGCCAAAGAAGTCACCCGCGATACGCGCGACTTCGGGCGTGTCCTGGTGGTCATCCCCGAGAACAAATCGATGAGCGAACGGGTTGAATAGCCCATGATCCCATCCCACAGTGACGCTGGATCTAGTCGGACCTTGAGCGCATCGGGCGTCTCGGGGTTGATGACATAGAAGCGGAGCCCGTTCTTCCTTAAGAACTTGAACCTGCTCGGCCGACCGGCTTCGCGAGCGGTCAACAGACGATCGTGGGTCTCGAAGGTGTCCCTGAGCGCCGCGAGAAACGCGACGACATCTTGTCCTTCTTTCCTGACTTCGGCGAGGGCGAGTTCGAAGTTGGTCCGTCGGAGAAGAATTGCTCGAAGCGCACCGTCCTCCACGATTTTGGGATGACTCAGAAGGCATCCCCAGAATTCCCCCGCCAGATAGCCGCCCCAGTTTTTCGACAGACCTGCGCCGGTGAATAGAGCGCGAGCCCCAAAATTACCTACTTCCATGGAACGACGTTACACCCGTGCTTACCGCGACGCTCCTGCGGCCGATCGATGGCGCGCTCCCACGAGTGGAGCTCTTTGTGCGAAGCGACGATGCGTTAGGGCACGCCTGGGTATGTGGTTTGACTCGATATGGTCCATAGGCCATACTCGAGCATGCGATGCCGACCGTGGTGGAGGGTGATTTTGAGTGGGATTCGACGAAGGCGGAATCGAATCTCAAGAAACACGGCGTCTCATTTCCCGAGGCCGCCACGGTGTTCGCGGATCGCATGGCGGTGTACCTCGACGATGGCTCGGGAACAGGAAACATGGTCGTGATCGGAACGTCAGTCCGCGAGCGGATGCTTTTCGTGGTCCACGTGGAGCGCAGCAATCGAGATAGGATCATCAGCGCACGCGCGGCAACCGCCGCGGAGCGTGACGTCTACGACGGAGGTTGGTCATGAGCATCGCAGCTAAGCGTCGAGATTCGTCATCTGAACCGGTTCGAATCTTGGGCCGAGGTCTTCGCGCACAACGAGGCGTGCATCTGACGATGCGCGCTCTGCGCGAGGCGGTCGGGAAGACGCAAGTTGAGGTTGCCGTGGACGCATCGATGGACCAATCGGATGTCTCGCGTCTCGAGCGCCGAGGGGACTTCGAGGATTGTCTCGTATCAACCCTGCGTCGGTACTTGGCTGCCCTAGGCGGCCAGCTGGAGCTGGTGGCTTCGTTCGGGCAAAAGAAGATTATCCTCGCAGGCGTCTCGGGGGACGCGATGAGCGAACCTGTAAAGGGACACCTGAAGAAGGTCGGGCGCCGGCGCGCCGCGTCCCGCTAGATCCTCGCCTGAAGGCGAAGGACTTTGGTCGTGACAGATTGGCACGGCCTCTAGTGATTTTCCTGGCGCGATGACAGTTTGACAGCTATCAACCTGCCTGGGTCAAGTTGGCGCGAAACTGGCGTAAGTAAAATCAAGCACTTACGATGAATTACAGAGGATGGCATCAAGGTTGAAGCAGAATGGGGCATGGACGCGATGAACGACGCCCCCACGGTCCTGATCGTCGATGACGAGCCCGGTATCGTCGACTCGCTGCACAAGATCTTCGAGCGCGAATCGCTGCGCGTCCTGACCGCGGGGTCGGGCGGCGAGGCGCTGGAGATCATCCGCCGCGAGCCGGTCTCGGTGCTGATCACCGATCTCATCATGCCGGGCATGTCGGGCATCGACCTGCTCCGGGCGAGCCGCAGCCTGTCGCCCGAGACCGAGACGGTGCTGATGACCGCCTACGGCACCGTCGAGAACGCCGTCGAGGCGATGAAGCAGGGCGCCTACGACTTTGTGACCAAGCCGCTCAAGCGCGCGCAGATCGTGCGCGTCGTCGGCAAGGCGCTGGAAAAGCGGTCGCTGGTTCAGGAGAACCGCTCGCTGCGCGCGCAGCTCGCCGCGCACAAGAAGCGCACGCTGATCGGTCAGTCGCTGCCCTGGCGGCGCACGATCGACATCGTCAACCAGGCGGCGCCGTCGCTGGCGACGGTGCTGCTGCTCGGCGAGTCGGGCACCGGCAAGGAGCTCTTGGCGCGCGCGATCCACGAGGGCTCGGCCCGCAGCAAGGGCCCGTTCATTCCGGTCAACTGCGCGGCCTTGCCGGAGACGATCCTCGAGGCAGAGCTGTTCGGCTACGAGAAGGGGGCGTTCACCGGCGCGGCGCAACGGCACGACGGCCGTTTCCTGCAGGCGGACGGTGGCACCCTGTTCCTCGACGAGATCGGTGAGATTCCGACCCACGTGCAGGTCAAGCTGCTGCGCGTGCTGCAAGAGAGCGAGGTCGAGCGCCTCGGGGGTCGTTCGACCAAGGTCGACCTGCGGTTGGTCGCGGCGACCAACCAGGACCTGCGTGCCGCCGTGCGCGAGGGGCGTTTCCGCGAAGACCTGTATTACCGCCTGAACGTCATCGCGGTCCCGATCCCACCGCTACGCCACCGGCGCGAGGATATCCCGTTGCTGGCCGAGCACTTCCTGCAGATCTACGGCGAGCGCAACGGGCGGCGCATGGCCGGCTTCTCGCGCGCCGCCGCCGACGCGCTGGCGCGGCACGAGTGGCCCGGCAACGTGCGCGAGCTGGAGAACACCGTTGAGCGCGCGGTGGTGCTGTCGCGCGGTTCATCGGTGGAGCTCGACGACCTGCCGCCCGAGGTGCGCAGCGGTGGAACGGTGGCAGGCGACGACCGGTCGCTGACCTTCGCGGTCGGTACGCCGCTGGGGGAAATCGAGCGCCGCGTGATTCACGCGACCTTGAGCCATGTCGGGGGCGACAAGCGCCTGTGCGCGCAGCTGCTCGGCATCGCCACCCGTACCATCTACCGGCGCCTGGAAGAGGAGCGGATCGGCCTCCCACCGACGGCCGGCGAGGCCCCGGCCGAGCTGGATGGGGACGAACCGATTGGCGTCTCCGGATCGGCGTCCGGACCCACCTCGGAAGACGCGTCACGAACACCTGGATCAGGTGTGCCAATTTGGCAGGGCCGCGACGCGGCTGAGCGTAGCTAAATCACTGGAAGAGTAAGGTTTTTGGGTCAGACGGCCGATGGCCCCGGCGTTGCTCTAGTAGACGCTGGCGACGGCCTGTACCCGGGGAGTCAATGGAGACACTTCTGCGCAAGTACCTGTGGGCGATCGACCTTCTGGTCATCGCCATCTGTGCGGTCTTCAGTGCCCGCGCCACAGCGACCATCATTCAGACCCGGATCACCCGCATCACGCCGCCGGTCAGGAGCGCGCCGCGCACGGCCCCGACCGCGTCGGTCGGTACGTACTACGGCAAAGAGGTCGAGGAGATCCTCAAGCGGAACATCTTCTGCTCGACCTGCCCGCCGATCCTCGAGAAGCCGGTCGATCCCAACCTGAAGCCGACGGAGACGCCGCTCCAGCGCACGTCGCTGCCGCTGCGGCTGCTCGCGGTGATGTTCGCGCCGCCGCCGGGCGATCCGCGCTGGTCGGTCGCGATCATCCGCGACACCGAGGATCACGCGGTCGGCCCCTACTCGATCGGCTCGAAGGTTCGCGACGCCACCATCTCGGATATCGTCGAGGATCGCGTCTATCTCGAGGTGAGCGGCCGCAAGGAGTACCTGGACCTCATCGACAAGGCGCCGGCGACGCCCAACGCGCCGGTCGCGGCCGCGCCGTCGGCGCCGCCCGCGGATCCGCTGATGGCCGAGCTCGACCGCGGCATCAAGAAGATCGGCGAGCACAACTACGAGGTACAGCGCGCGACCGTCGATTCGCTGCTGGGCAACATGAGCCTGCTGTCGCGTTCGGCGCGCATCGTCCCCGAGATCCGCGACGGCAAGGCGGCCGGCTTCCGGCTCTTCAGCGTGCGGCCCGACGGCCCCTTCGCGAAGATCGGCCTGCAGAACGGCGACGTCATCTCGGCGATCAACGGGCTCGAGATGACCAGCCCGGACAAGGCGCTCGAGGTCTATACCAAGCTGAAATCGGCCAGCCATCTGTCGGTGGGGCTGGAGCGGAACGGGCAGAAAATCAACAAGGAATACAATATCCGATGAGATCCCCCAGAGACTGTCGTCCCGTGGCGCGCGCTTTCTCGTTCGCGCGCGCTTCGATCTGCCTGGTGCCGCTCGCACTCGCGGTCGTCATCTCCACACCGGCGACCGCGGTCGCTGCGATCCCCTCGACTGCCGGTCCGCCCCTGTCGCCGCCGTCGCCGCCGGCCACGCCACCGCCGCCACCGGCGGCGGGCGCGACGACACCTCCGGGGCCGTCGCTCACGCCCAGGCAGCTTCGCCGCGCGGCGCGTGGCGCGAATCCGCTGCTGGGCAGCCCGACCGGCGCGACGCCGGTGCCGGCTCCCGCCGCCACGCCGGGCACGGGCGGGATCCCCGGGCCCTCGGTCACGGGAGAGGTGGTCGGCGAAAAGGAGTTCAACTCCTGCAAGAAGTTCCCCGCCAACCGCCGGATCGTGAAGCTGAACATGAAGCCCGACACCGATCTCGGAGACCTCATCTCCTGGATCTCGTCGATCACCTGCAAGCAGTTCGTGCTGCCGGGGACGATCCCCGCCAACAGCAAGAAGGTCACGATCATCGCGCCGCAGCTGATCACGCCGGAGGAGGCATACCGGCTGTTTCTCTCGGCGCTCGATTCGGTCGGCCTGACCGTCTCTCCCAGCGGCAAGTTCCTGCGCATCATCGAGACCCCGCGCGCGAAGACCAGCCCGATCCCGATGTACGACGGAAGTGAAGTGCAGCAAGGCGAAGCCTATGTCACGCGTCTCGTCCGCGTCGAGAACGCCGACGTCAACGAGGTGGCGCAGGTGCTGGGGCGCCTCAAGGGCGAGCAGGGCGACGTGATCGTCTTCGCGCCGCAGGGCGCGCTGATCATCACCGACACGAGCGCCAACATCGCGCGCATGATGAGCATCGTCCGCGAGCTGGATCAGTCCGGCACCGGCGAGAAGATCTGGATCGTCGAGATCAAGAACACCGCCGCGACGGAGATGGCGCAGAAGCTGGGCGAGATCTTCCAGGTCGCGCAACTCGGTGGCAAGGGCCGCGCGCCGGCGGCCGCGCCGCCGGCGCCGGGCAACAAGCAGCCGCCCAAGGTGGGCGATCTCACGTCGGAGATGATGGTGTCGAAGATCATCCCCGACGAGCGCTCGAACCAGCTGATCGTCATCGCCAACGAGCGCGCCTACGCGCGCCTCCTGACGCTGGTGCGCAAGCTCGACGTGCCGCTCGAGAGCGGCGACGGCCGCATTCACGTTTACTACTGCGAGAACGCCAACTGCGACGAGCTGGCGCAGACGCTGGGCGCCGTGACCGGTGTCGCGGTGGCGGGCGCGGCGGGAGGCCGGACGCGTACCCGTGGCGGCGCCGCGCCCGCCGCGCCGCCGCCGACCCCGGGCGCCGCGCCCGGCCAGGGGCCTTCGTTTCTCTTCGAGGGCGAAGTTCGTATCAACTTCGATCGGCCGACCAACTCGCTGATCGTCGTGTCGTCGCTCAAGGACTACCAGTCGCTCCGCCGCGTGATCGAACGGCTCGATTCGCCGCGCAAGCAGATCTTCGTCGAGGCGCTGATCCTCGAGGTGACGCTCGACAAGAACCGCGAGCTCGGCGGTTCGTTCCACGGTGCGATCCCCTGGAACCCCTTCAACCAGAGCAGCGGCACCGGGCTGGGCATCGGCGGCTTCATGCCGTCGAAGACCCTGAACCCGGCGTCGCTGCTCGGCGAGACCATGCTGGCCGGCGTGCTCGGGCCGGTGCTGTCGCCCGACCAGGCGCGCAGCCTGGGCTTCGGCGCGACGTCGACGCTCGACATCCCGTCGTTCGGCGTGCTGGTCAAGGCGCTGCAGAGCAACAACGACGTCGACGTCCTCTCGAACCCGCACCTCCTGATCATGAACAACGAGGAGGGCGAGATCTCGGTCGGTTCGCGCATCCCCTTCCCGGTGAGCACGATCGGGCTCGGCGGCGGGATCCCCGGCGCGGGCGGTGCCAACCCGCTCGCGGGCCTGGGTATCGGCGGGTTGTTCCCGCAGGTGCAGCGCGAGAAGGTCGCGCTGGAGATGAAGCTGGTGCCGCACGTCAACGAGCACGACATCATCCGCCTCGAGGTCGACGAGAAGATCTCCGAAGTCGCGCCCGGCGCCAGCAACTTGGGGCCGTCGACGTCCGAGCGCACGGCGAAGACCATCGTCGTCGCCAAGGATCAGCAGACGATCCTGATCGGCGGCCTGATGTCCGACAAGGTCATCAACAGCGTGCAGAAGATCCCGCTGCTCGGCGACATCCCGATCATCGGCTTCTTCTTCCGCGATACCACCCGCCACGTGGTGAAGACGAACCTCATCATCGCGCTCACGCCGTACGTGATCGCCGATCAGACCGATCTGCGGCGCGTGCTGGAAAAAAAGATGAAGGAGCGGCGCGAGTTCGTGGAGCGCTTCGGCGGCGAGGAGCGGCCAAATCCCGAGGCTCAGGTCGACTATCGGCGTAAACGCGGCATGCTCGAGGAAATCAACCGCGCCGCGCGCGAGGTCGAAGAGGAAGATCAGGCCGAGCAGGACATTCGCGAGAAGCTGGAGAGCGATCACTCGGGTGAGATCGAGTCGCCGTCGCCGCCGGCCGGGCCGAGCGCGCCGCAGCCGGGCGCCGCGGCCCCCGGCAGCGCGCCGCCGGCAACCGCGCCGCCCACGACGACGCCGCCGCCACCGCCATCTGCGACCCCGCCGCTCGAGAACGCACCGCCCCCGTCACCGTAGGAGAAAACACAACACTTGGGCTCGAAACTGATTGGACAGATTCTGCTGGAGGCGAGACCGGCCTCGGGCCCGGGTCTGACCGCGGAGCTTCTCCAGCAGGGGCTGGAGGTGCAGGCGGCCGAGGGCGGCCGCCTCGGCGAGATCCTGGTGCGGATGCGCGCGGTCACCGAGGAGCAGGTGCAGCAGGCGCTGGGCAAGCAGCTGGGCATCGTCTATCGCGCCGAGCTGAAACCGGACGAGGTCGACCTCGACCTGGTCACGCACGTGCCGATCGGCTTCGCCAAGCAGCACCGGCTGCTGGTGATCCGCAAGGAGAACGACGTCGTCACGGTCGCGATCGCCGATCCGCTCGAGGTCGGCGCGCTCGACGATCTACGCGCGCAGCTGGGCGCCGAGATCGAGCCCGTGCTGGTGCCGCCGCAGAAGATCCTCGAGGTCATCAACGAGGTCTACGGCCGCAAGCAGGACAAGGGCGGCGACCTCGGCACCGAGGGCGAGAACGAAGACGAGATGGCGGGCTCCGGCGAGGAGCTGGTCGACATCCTCGAGATCACCGACGAGGCGCCGATCATCCGCTGGGTCAACTCGCTGCTGTTCAACGCGGTCAAGGAGCGCGCCAGCGATATCCACATCGAGCCGGGCGAGAAAGAGGTCATGGTGCGCTACCGCATCGACGGCGAGCTCTACGAGACCCGCCGCGCCGCGCGCCAGTTCATGCCGTCGATCATCTCGCGCGTGAAGATCATGGCCGGTCTCAACATCGCCGAGAAGCGCCTGCCGCAGGACGGCCGCATCCGCCGCAAGATCGCCGGCAAGGACATCGACATGCGCGTCGCCACCATCCCGACGGTGAAGCAGGGCGAGCGCATCACCATCCGTCTGCTCGACCGCGAGTCGGTGCTGCACGATCTCGCCGACATCGGCTTCGGCGACGATCACCTGCGCCAGATGGACGATCTGATCCACCGGCCGCACGGCATCTTGCTGGTGACCGGGCCGACCGGCTCGGGCAAGACGACCACGCTCTACGCTTGCCTGGCGAAGATCAACTCGCCCGACCTGAACATCCTGACCATCGAGGACCCGGTCGAGTACCAGCTCGACGGGATCTCGCAGACCGCGGTCAACGACAAGATCGATCTGACGTTCGCCGCCGGGTTGCGGTCGTTCCTGCGCCACGACCCCGACGTGATCATGGTCGGCGAGATCCGCGATCTGCCGACCGCCGAGATCGCGATCCAGGCGTCGCTCACCGGCCACCTGGTGCTGTCGACGATCCACACCAACGACGCCGCAGGCGCGATCACCCGTCTCGTCGATCTCGGCGTGCAGCCGTTCCTGGTGGCGTCGTCGCTGATGGCGCTGCTCGCGCAGCGACTGGTGCGCCGCGTGTGCATGGACTGCCGCGAGCCGTACACACCCAGCGACGAGGACTTGCTGAGCATCGGCATCGACCCGGGCGACTTCGCCTCGGGCGTGGCGCGCCGGGTAAAGTTCAAGGGCGTTGCCGCCGGCCCGCCCGACTTCATGCTGTTCCGCGCGCGAGAGGGCGGTTGTCCGACCTGCCTGGGCGCCGGCTACAAGGGCCGCACCGCGATCTACGAGCTCCTAATCATCGACGAGAAGATCCGCCAGCTCGCGATCAAGAACGTCGACGCGCAGACACTGAAGGTGACGGCCGTGGCGTCGGGCATGCGCACGCTGCGCGAGGACGGCGCGCAGAAGGTGCTCGCGGGCATGACCACCACCGCAGAGGTTCTGATGATCACCACGCAGGACTCCAACTGATGCCGGTCTACGCGTGGAAGGGGCTGAACGCCGCCGGCAAGAACGTCTCCGGCACCAAGGACGCCGACGGGCCCAAGGTGCTGCGCCAGATCTTGCGCAAGGACGGCGTCTTCATCACCGAGCATCGCGAGATGCTGGCGGGCGGCGCCGCGAAGGCCTCGCCGCGCGCGGGCGACGGCGCGGGCGGCGCGCCGGTCTCGGGCCTGCGGCGCGATATCGATCTCAGTCGTTTCTTCGAGCGCGTGCGGCCGCAAGAGGTCGCGGTCTTCACGCGCCAGCTCGCGACGCTGCTCAAGGCCGGTATCCCACTGGCCGAGGCGCTGGGCGCGCTGTCCGAGCAGTCGGACAACAAGAAGTTCGAGGCGGTGCTCACCGAGATCCGCCAGAAGGTCAACGAGGGCGGCGCGCTCGCCGACGCGATGGGGACGCACATCGACATCTTTCCCGACCTCTACACCAACATGGTCCGCTCGGGCGAGGCGGCCGGCAACCTGGACGCGGTGCTCGCGCGGCTGGCCGACTTCATGGACGCGCAGCATGTGCTGCGATCGAAGGTGTCGGGCGCGATGACCTATCCCCTGATCATGATGGTGCTGGGCGGTATCGTCATGGCGGTGCTGATGATCGTCGTCGTGCCCAAGATCACCTCGGTGTTCGAGGACATGGGCCGCACGCTGCCCTGGAACACGCAGCTCTTGATCTTCCTGGCCGGCGTCGCCGGCAGCTACTGGTGGGTGTTGATCGCGCTCGGCGCCGGTGGCTACTGGGGCTACAAGCGATGGGTGCGCACCAAGAAGGGGCGCGCGACCATGGACCGTCTCACGCTGCGGCTGTGGTTGATCGGGCCGCTGATCCGCTACGTCGGCGTCGCGCGTTTCGCCCGCACGCTGTCGACGATGCTGGCGGCAGGCGTGCCGGTGCTGAACGCCCTCGAGATCGTCAAGAAGGTGCTCAACAACAACGTGCTCGAGAAGGTGGTCGAGGAGGCGCGCGACGCCATCCGCGAGGGCGAATCGATCGCGGCGCCGCTCAAGCGTTCCGGGCAGTTCCCGTCGATGATGGTGCACATGATCTCGGTCGGCGAGCGCTCAGGCCAGCTCGAGGCCATGCTCGAGAACGTCGCCGTAGCCTACGAGCGCGACGTCGACAACAAGGTCGCGCGCCTGACCACCATGCTGTCACCGCTCATCATCGTGGTGATGGCGCTCGCGGTCGTGTTCATCGTGTTTTCGGTGTTGCAGCCCATCTTGGATATGCAGAATTTCGTTCAATGAGGAGGGACCCCATGATCCGCACTATTCGAAAATACCTAAAAAGCCGCGGCAAACGCCGTCGTTCCGGCGGTTTCTCTTTGCTCGAGATCATGATCGTGCTCGCGCTGATCGGCATGATCGGCGCCGGCGTCGCGGTCGTCATCAACAAGTCGTTCCAGAACGCCAAGATCAAGATCGCCAAGGAGCGCATCAAGGAGATCTCGCAGGGCGTGACGACCTTCATGATCGACAGCAACAACACCTGCCCCAAGAGCCTGGACGACCTGGTGGCGCAGAAGTACGTCTCCAAGGCGTCGGCCAAGGATCCCTGGGGCAAGGACTTCGTGATGCGCTGCCCGGGCCAGCAAGACCCCGACAGCGCTGACATCACCTCGTCGGGCCCCGACAAGACCGACAGCACCGCCGACGACATCAAGTCCTGGGACCAGCAGTAACGGGCGGACTCCGTGAGCAGCGCGGTTGGCAAAATAGGCGGGGATCGCCGACGGCGAGTCGTCGCGCGTGGCTTCACGCTGATCGAGCTCATGGTGACCCTGGTCATCGTTGCGCTCATCACCGGTGGCGCCGTGCGTGGGTTTCGCTCGCTGGCGAAGAGCGACCTGCGCGCCGGGACCGCGCACCTTTCGGGTGCGATCCGCTACCTCTTCGACCGCGCCTCGACGACCGGCAAGTACCACCGGCTGGTGATCGATCTCAACGCGGGCCGCTACTGGGCTGAGGTGTCCGATGACAAGTTCTACATCCCGCGCGAGGCGGAGAGCATCGTCGATCGCCGCCGTCGCGAGGAGGAAGAGGCGAAGCAGGACGAGGAAGACAAGCGCAAGGCCGAGAAGCGCCAGGAGCTGCAGAGCAACAGCAGCTACGAGTACAGCGGCAGCTTCGACCCGTCGAAGATCGAGGTCGGTGACTTCCGGCCCAAGCGCGCGCGGTTCGGCGCGTTCAAGGAGACCGCGCTCAAGCCGGTCACGCTGAAAAAGGGCAGCATCAAGGTCGCCGGCGTCTACACGCCGCGCCTGACCGACGAGGTGGTGGGCGGGCGCGCGTACATCTATTTCTACCCGATGGGCCAGACCGAGGCGGCGATCGTGCACCTGACCGATCCCGACGGCGAGACGACCTACTCGATCGTCGTCCATCCATTGACGGGGCGGACCAAGATCTTCAACGAGTACATAAGGCCGCCGACCGGCATGCAGATCGACGACGAGGGCACGCGGATCGAACGATGAGACGGCGCGCCGACAATGCGGGCATCCGCGGGTTCACGTTGCTCGAGGTCATGGTCGCGCTCGCGATCCTGGCGACGACGCTGGTCGTGTTGCTTCAGGTCATCACCAACAACGTGCGGGCCACGAACCACGCGAAGATGACGACCGCGGCGACGCTGCTCGCGCGCAGCAAGATGACCGACCTCGAGGACTCGATCCTCGAGAACGGCTTCAGCACCGACAACGAGACCGACAAGGGGACGTTCCGCGACCAGAACTTCCCCAGCTTTCGCTGGGAGAGCTCGATCGAACGCATCGAGCTGCCGACCGATCTCAAGCAGGTCGCCCAGGACCAGGCGAGCGACTCGTCGAAGTCCAAGGACCCCATGCAGGCGCTCACCGGGATGATGGGCGGCCTGATGAGCGGCTTCATGGACCCGATCCGCATCGGCCTCGAGGAGTCGGTGCGGCGTGTGACGGTCAAGGTGTTCTGGGACGAGGTCGGCCGGCGCGATCTCAACTTCGAGGTGGTCGAGTTCTTGACCGATCCGGCCAAGCTCGACGCGTCGTTGACCGGCGGCGGCGCACCCGCGGCGGCGGGCGCGACCACGCCCGGCGCCCCCGGCGCGACTTCGGGCCTGGCCGGCGCAGCAGCCGCGATCGGGGCGGCGGTGAGGAAATGATGTCGGCCTCGACAGACTCCCGCGCGCGCCGCCGGTCGCAGTCGGGCTTCACGCTGATCGAGGTCATGGCGGCGTTCGGCATCCTCGCGTTCATCACCACCATCATGTGGGGCTCGTTCACGCAGACCGCGACCAACAAGCGCGCGATCGAGGCGGCGCAGGACCGCACGCACACCGTGCGCGTCGCGATGCTGCGCATGGCGCGCGAGATCGAGATGAGCTTCCTCAACGACGAAGCGCCGCCGGTCGCCGAGCGCCGCACGATGTTCGTCGGCTCGGCGCACGGCGACGTGGACGAGCTCACGTTCTCCGCGTTCGCGCACCAGCGGCTGCGCACCGGGCTCAACGAAGGAGACGCCGCGCTCATCACCTACTACGGCGAGCGCGACCCCGACGACCGCCGCGTGCTCAACCTGATGCGGCGCGAGACGCGGCGGCTGCAGCTGGAGGATCCCAAGGTGATCCCGGGTGAGAGCTACATCCTCTGCCCCGACGTCAGCAAGCTCAAGATCACCTACTACGACTACAAGAAGAAGGAGTGGGAGACCGAGTGGAGCACGATGACGGCGTCGGGCTACCGTTACCTGCCTAGCCACGTCCGCATCGCTCTCACCGTCATCGACGAGCGCGGCCAGGAGATCACCTACACGTCCGACGCGCGCATCCATGTCACCGAACGCGTTGCGTATCGGCCGGCGAGCTCAAAATGATGCGGCGTCTGCTGAACCTACTGCGCACCCCGTGCGTCCCTCGGCACCGCCAGCGCGGCGTGGCGCTGCTGATCGTGTTGACCTGGATCGCGCTCATGGTCGCGCTGGTGGCCGAGTTCACCTACGGCACGACCGTCGACGCCGCGCAGGCCGCCAATGCGCGCGACGAGGTGCGCGCGCACTACATGGCGATGTCGTCGGTCAACCTGTCGCGCCTGCTGATCAAGATCCAGCAGAAATTCGTCGACCCGGTGATGGGGCAGGCGCAGCAGATGCTGTCGTCGTTCATGGGCCCGAGCGGCGCGGGCGGCAACAGCGGCGCCAACAGCAACAGCGCCGCCGGCAGCGCACTCGGCGGCCTGGGGATCAGCCTGCGCGTCACCGACTACGCCGGCACGCTGATGGGCTTCTTCAGCGGGTCCAAGGAAGAGGTCTCGGGGCTGGGCAGCCTGATCGGCATCGACACGACGAACATCAAAGGGCTCGGCATGTCGTCGGGCCGCTTCGACGCCGAGATCACCAGCGAGGACGGCAAGATCGATCTCAATTGCGGTGCGGGGTTGTCGAACAGCGAGATGCACAACAAGCAGGTCACCGTGTTTCGCTTGCTGAACGCGCTCATGTACTCCCGCCGGTTCGACCGCCTGTTCACCGAAGCCGACTCCGACGGACAGTTCACCACCCGCATCGACGTCGCGCGCGCCCTGATCGACTGGGCCGACAGCGACGAGCAAGGCTTCGTGATCGACGGCGTCTCCGCGACCGGTGAAGACTATCGATACGACGCCCAGCGCGATCGCTACCGCGCGCATGACGCGAACTACGACACCGTCGAGGAGATCAAGATGGTGCGCGGGGTCAGCGACGCCTTCATCGAGGCGTTCGAACCCTCGCTGACGGTCTATCCCTCCAACAAGGAATGCAAGGTCAACCTGGGCGCGATCAGCAACAAGAACGGCGGCGACTGCACGCCGCTGCTCATGGGCGTCATTCGCGCCACGGCGCTCTCGGACCCGAGCAAGCCGCCGACCGATGCCGCGATCCTCGACGACACGCGGCTTTATCCGGTGGCGAGCCTGCTCTGCGATCGCGCGTCGGCGGCCGGCTTCGACAGCATGGATTCGATCGTCAAGGTGTTGCAGAACCCGCAGACCGCGGTCATGCCCGACGATCCTCGGTACAAGACGTTTCAGTCTTTGAGCCCGATCGACATCAAGGCCGCCGACCTCGCCAAATTCGCCTACGTGCGCGGGTCGCCGCGCATCTACCGCATCGTCGCCACCGGCGAAGCGGGGCGCGTGAAGAAGAAAATCACCGTCATCGTGGACACGCTCAGCATCCCCGAGAACTACTTCACCCTGAACAGCATGTCCGAGCAAGGGAACGGCGTCATCCAGTACTGGCGCGAGGAATAAACGGCATGTCTCACACTATCTGCGGCATCGATCTCGGTGCCTTCTCGATCAAGCTGGTTCTCCTCGAGGTCGGCTTTCGCCAGACCCACCTGCGCGGTCTGCTCGAGACCGCCGTGCCCGGCGGCGACGCGCCGCTGTTCGAGCGGCAGGCCGACGCGATCAAGGAAGCCTTCTCCAAGGTGTCGGCCGAGGCGACGCCTTACCTGGCGCTGCCCGGCGACATGCTCTCGATCCGGCTGCTCGAGCTACCGTTCTCAGACCCGCGCAAGGTCGACCAGGTCGTCGGCTACGAGCTCGAAGGCCAGATCGTGCATCCGCTCGACGAGGTCGTGTTCGATCACACGGTGGTCAAGGTCGGCGACCAGGGCTCGACGGTGCTGGCCTGCGCCGCCAAGCGCGAGGATATCGCGCAGTACCTGGCGACGCTGGAGGCGCACGGCACGGAGCCGCGCGCGCTGTACGCCGCGCCGGTGGTGTACCGGTCGCTGTCGAGCGCAGCGCCCGCGCGCGCGCTGGACGCCGGCGACGAGGCCGACATTGCTTGCCAGGTGATCCTCGATCTCGGCCACCTGCGCACCAACCTGTGCATCGTGCGCGACGGGCAGGCGATCACCGCGCGCACGATCAAGCGCGGCGGTTTCCACCTGACGAGCGCGATCGCGCAGGCGTTCAGCTCGACGTACGAGCGCGCCGAGATGGCCAAGCGCATGGACGGGCGCATTGCCACTCCGGAGCGCCCGGCGAAGACGCCGCTCGAGATCAAGCTCGACCAGGTGCTGCGCGAGGCGATGGTGCCGCTGGTGCGCGAGCTCCGTCAGACCATCGCCAGCTTCCGCGCCGCCTCGAAGGAGACCATCGACGCGGTCCTCATCACGGGCGGTACCGGACGGCTCAAGGGGCTGCCGCAGTTCCTCGAGGCCGAGCTCGGCCTCGCGGTGCGCTTCCTGGCCGTGCGCAGCTCTGCCGAGATGATGCCGGTCGCCAAGGACGACGACGACGGTCCGGTCGTCGAGGCCGACGAGTCGAGCTCGTACGCGCTCGGCACCGCGATCGCGCTCGCCGCGAGCCGCGGCGGCAAGGAGATCGATCTGCGGCGCGGGCCGTTCCTGTACCGCGCGAGCTTCTCCGTGCTGCGCCAGAAGGCGTTGCACCTGGGCGTGCTCGTCGCCGGCATGCTGATCGCGATCGGGCTCGACGTCAGCGCCGCGCTCACGAACCTGGGCAACGAGCGCAAGGACCTGGACCAGCAATTGAAGACGGCGACGCAAGAATTGCTCGGCCAGCCCAACGACGACGCCAAGGCGGTGACGTTGCTGGTGAGCAAGGGCTTCAAAGAAGAGCTGGCGCCGCTGCCCAAGGCGACCGCATTCGACCTGCTCGATCAGATTTCACGCAAGGTGCCGAGCGACGACAAGATCAAGCTCGACATCATGGAGCTCGACATCCGCCCCAAGAAGACCTTCATCAAGGGGACGGTCGATTCGGCCGCTGCCGTCGACGAGATCGGCGCCAAGCTCAAGGAGATCGAGTGCTACGAGGATGTGAGCAAGGGGGCGATCACCGAAGTATCGGGCGGCGGCAAACAGTTCACCATCAACGTCAACTCGAAGTGTCCGTGAGCGAGGGGAACGGATCATGAGCGTGCTCACCTCGGTACGGGAATCGATTGGACGCAGCCTCAACCGCCCGGTGTCCTACTTCGCCGCGGAGTGGGAGCGGATGGCGCCGCGTGAGCGCCGATGGGTCGCGGTGCTCGCCGTCGCGGTCCTGGTGGTCTCGGCGATGCTCGGGACCTACTTCGTCTTCAGCAGCATCAGCGATCTCGAGGACGGCAACACAGAGATCCGCAAGGCGCTGGCGGCCATCGCCAAGCACCGCAACGAATACCTCGACGCCAAGGCGCGCAGCGCCGCGCAGGAGGCGCGCATCGGGCTCGAACCGCCGCAGCTCACCGCGGATCTGGAAGCGGCGGCGCGCGAGGCGCAGGTGCAGATCGACGAGAGCACCGAGCGGCCCACGACGCCGGCGGGGCGACGCTACGCCCAGCACGACGTCGACCTCAAGCTGCGGCAGGTGGATCTGCAGTCGCTGTCCAAGTTTCTTCGCCGGGTCGAGACCGGGCCGCGGTTGATCATGTTCACGCACCTGTCCATCAAGCGGCGGTACTCCGAGCCCGACAAGCTGGACGTGGAGCTCACGGCGACGGCGTTCGAACGCCTGAAGGACGACAAGGCCAAGAAGAAGGCCGACAACAAGACCGACAAGGTCGAAGGCAAGGACAAGTAGCGATGCTGTCCATTACCCCGGAGCGGCTGCGCGCCGTCCGCCGCTGGCTGTTGCAGAGCGCGTTCGGCCTCGTGGTGTTCGGCGTCGCTCTCTACTTCTGCTTCCCGTACGACCGCGCCAAGGATCTGGCGATCGCCTGGGCCGCCAATCAAGGTTACGACGTCACGATCGGCTCGGCGGGTCCGGGCTTCGGGTTCGCGGTGAGCTTCAAGGACATCCGGGTGCGCAGCCGGACGACCGGTACCGGCAAGCCGATCCGGTTCTCCTTGGATTCGGCGCGCGTGCGCGTGTCGCCGTTCGTGGTGCTCAGCAATGCGACGTCGCTTGGGATCGCGGCGGCGGGGCTGGGAGGCGAGCTCGATCTGGACCTCTTCAATCAGAAGAAGGGGCCAATGCACATCGGTGTCAAAGCCCACTCGATCGATCTCTCGGAGCTGCCGGGCGTGCGCGAGACGATCAACCTGCCGATCACCGGCACGTTCGAGATGTCGATGGACCTGTCATCGAAGACCGGACGCTACGCCGATGCCGACGGCACGCTGTCGTTCAACTGCAAGAACTGCGTTCTCGGTGACGGCAAGACGCCGCTCAAGATCGAGGGCAACCCGCTGCTGGCGGGCGGGCTCACGCTGCCCAAGGTGCGGCTCGGCGATCTGATCGGTCGCGTGACGATCGAGAAGGGCGTCGCCAAGCTGCAGGGGGTCGAGGCGAAGTCGCCGGACGGCGACCTGGCGCTCGAAGGTGAGATCCAGCTGCACGATCCGCTGCCGACGTCGACGCTGGCGCTGTACCTGCGCTTTCGGCTGAGCGACGTGTTCCTCAAGAGCGCCGACAAGCTGCAATTGATGCTGCAGATGGCGGGCTCGGCGGGCAAGCGTCCCGACGGGTTCTACGGCGTGCGGTTGTCGGGCCGGCTCGGCGCGATGAGCCCGCCGGTCTTCACGCCGATCGGGCCGTCGGGGAGCGCCAGCGCGGCCCCGGGGATCCGCGCCGGGCTGCACAGCGCGTCGGGTGGGCCGTCGCAGTTCGGACGCTCGACGACCGCGAGCCCGGTGCCGCCTCCTCCGCCACCGCCGCCGCCGACGATGAACGCCACCGTCGAGCCCGCAGCGCCACCGCCGCCGCCCCCACCGCCGCCACCGCCGCCCGTCATCATCAACAACCCGCCGTCACCACCGGCGCCGCCACCCGAAGCGGCGCCGCCGCCCCCGCCGCCCGAGGCTGCGCCTCCGGTTCGCGGCGCGCCTCCCGGTTCGGAAGAGAACCCCGCGCCGCCGCCACCACCTCCTCCTCCCGGTCCCGAGGGCGAGCCCAGCTGACGCGCCAGCGCCGTCAAGGCCGGCGATTCGCGCTGAATCGCGCGAGCTCGTTTATTGGCCCAACTGGTACTTCTTCACCTTCTCGCAGAAGGTCGAGCGCGCGATCGCCAGCGCGCGGGCGGCGCGGCGGCGGCTGCCTCCGTGCTCGCGCAGGTACCAGGAGAAGATGTCGCGCTCCATCTCGGCGAAGGTGCGGCCGCGGATCGGGAGCGAATCGCCGGGCAACGGAGACGGGGCAGGGGAAGATGGCGGCGGTGGTTCCAGCGCCCGTTCGGGCGGCGCGGCGGCGGTCATGGCGTCGGTCGCGCCCGACGACGACGGGCGGTCGATCTCCGCGAGCCGCATGCCGGCCAGCGTCTCGCCGACGCGGAAGCGCGGCGCGGCCGGCAGCTCCAGCGCACCGACGTCGATACGGCGTTCGCTGAGGATCGCCGCGCGCCGGATGACGTTGCGGAGCTCCCGCAGGTTCCCGGGCCATTCGGCCTCGATCAGCGCCGCCAGCGCCGCGGGATCGAGCTCGCGCGGTCCGACCTCGCGTTCGATCTCGCGCAGGAAATGTCGCACCAGCAGGGGGATGTCGCCGCGCCGGTGCCGCAAGGGCGGCAACACCAGCTCGAATCCCGCGAGTCGGTAGTAAAGGTCGGCGCGGAACTGGCCACGTTGCGCTTCGTACGCCAGGTTCCGCAGCGTCATCGCCACCACGCGCACCGCGACGCTCGACTCGCCCGCGCCGCCGACGCGGCGGATACGCCCGGTTTCGAGCACGCGCAGCAGCTTGGGCTGCAAATCGATCGGCAGCTCGCCGATCTCGTCGAGCACCAGCGTGCCGCCCGACGCCTCCTCGAACCAGCCGCGGCGGCGGGCGGCTGCGCCGGTGAACGCGCCGCGCTCGTGACCGAAGAGCTCGCTTTCCGCCAGCTCGCGCGGCAGCGCCCCGCAGTTCACGGCCACGAACGGGCCGGCGGGACGCGGGCCGAGCTCGTGTAGCGCACGCGCTAGCAGCTCCTTGCCGGTGCCGCTCTCGCCGGTCACCAGCACGGGCGTCGCCGTCGGCGCGACCCGGCGCGCGCGCGCGAGCACCGCCCGCAACGCGGCGTCGTCTCCGACGATGGCAGCCATCGCTGCCGGCGTTTCGACATGCATGGCCGAGTTGTCGGACAGTTCCCCACGCAGTTGCGTGCGTTTTGAAAGTTGGAGCTCGGAGACCGGGCTTTGGAGCTCGAAAGTCGGTGGCCGAAAGCCGGTGCTCGGAAGTCGAACGACGCAACTTCCGTTCGCTCGCGCCGAAACGGAAACGAAAGATGAGAAGGCTCGAGAGTTCTGGAAGCAGATGACGTTGCGCAAATTCTACAATCCTCGAGGTGACAGTGACCTATGATGGGCCGCACCCAAGACGTGTTTGCAGCTCGCCAAGACACGACGGTTCGTGGTGATTGTCAGAGGGGAGAGGTCGTGCGGAATTCGAGGGCGCTCGCGAGGACACCAGACGACTGGGTATTGCGTTGGCAGAGATTTCGGAGCCTTGCGATTCAGTGCGCCATCTTGGCGAGCGTCGCGTTCGGTTGCGGCGGGCATCAAGGTGGCGGCAATCCGCCCGAAGACGGCGGCGGCAGCGATGGTGACGACGCGAACGACGACAGGATCGCGGCAGACACGTCCGACGCCGGCGCGGCCGACGTGGCTCCGTCCGACACGAGCGACGGATCGTCTGACGTTGCCTCGTCCGACGGCTCGGATGGGGGCGACGGTGGAAGGTCTGACCTGCCGGATATCTGCGTCGGTCTCGGCAAAGTCGAGGACCCGCGCGGCTGTTCGGGCGCCAGTATCTGCGACGGCGCGGGCAAGTGCATCAGCCGGTTCACAGTGTTCCCGATCGAGCGCCTCAATCCGTCCCAGCCTCCGCACATCGGGCAGATCGCCGTAGGTTCAGACGGCAATCTCTGGTTCGGCGACGGTCCGACGATTGGCCGCATGACGCCGACCGGTGACAACCAGGAGTTCGCGGTTCCTGGCGACTCGCTCGACCTGGCGCGCGGTCCCGACGGAAACTTGTGGTTCACCGACCAGAGCAACTACCGGATTGGCCGGGTCACCATCGATGGGACCGCGACGGAGTTCCCCGCCATCGCCGGGATCACCGGTACGCCTGCCGGAATCGTGACGGGCCCCGACGACAACGTCTGGTTTGCCGATCTCGACCACATCGTTCGGATGACGACCGGCGGTACGCTCACGATGTTCCCCGTGCCGATCTCGACTCCGCTTGTACAGCCGTACGCGACGTGGATCGCCACCGGCGCCGACGGCAATCTCTGGTTTACTGAGCAGATCGGCAAGATCGGACGCATCACTCCCGCCGGTGTCGTCACGGAGTTCCCGATCCCCGAGACCGGGAAGACCAGCACCTCGAGCGTGGCGTTCGGGATCGCCGCCGGCCCCGACGGCAACCTGTGGTTCGCGGAGCCGGAGCCCAACAAGATCGGTCGTATCACGCCGGTTGGGGCGGTGACCGAGTTCTCCGTGCCAAGGGCGACTGCGCGCCCAACCGACATCGCCACGGGGCCGGACGGCAACCTCTGGTTCGTCGAGAACCTCGGCAATCAGGTCGGTCGCATCACGCCCGCGGGCGTCGTCACCGAGTTCGCGCTGCCCACGCCGGGCAGCACGCTGGGCGCCGGAATCATCGGTGGCCCCGACGGCGGCGTCTGGTTCACCGAGTACCTCGACGAGCTCGTCGACGGCGCCTATCCCGCCTGGGTCGTGCGCTTGCAGCCCTGAGGGTCACTCCTCCCACCACGCCGAGCCAGGGATCTACGCTCGCAGTGGCTCGGAAAGGCGCTCAGCTGCGCTCTACGGGCAGGTCCCGATCCACTCCTCGCCGTTCGTGCCGATCTCCTTCTTCCAGATCGGCGCCCGCCGCTTCAGGCGGTCGATGGCGGCGCGGCAGGCGTCGAACGCCTCGGCGCGATGCGGGGCGGCCGTGGCGATGACGACGGCCGTCTCGCCGACCGCGAGCGAGCCGACGCGGTGGTGGATGGCGACGTGCACGCCGGGCCACTCGCGCTCGATCTCCTCGGCGATCTCGGCCAGCACCTGCTCCGCCATCTCGATGTAGGCCTCGTACTCGAGTCGGATCACCTCGCCGTGGTGGCCATGCCGCCGCACGACGCCCGCGAAGGTCACCACGCCGCCGCGCTCGACGCCCTCGACCGCGGCGATGACCTCGTTGAGCGCCAGCGGCTCCGCCAGCACCGCAATCTTGCGCGGTCCCGCGCCGCCCGCGACCGGCGGCAGCAGCGCCAGCTCGTCGCCCTCGCTGCAGCGCCTGGCCCGCCCGCACGATGCTCCGGTTGACGGCGGTCTGCACCTGCGGCATCAGGCCCGCCACCTCCGGGTGCAGTCCCGCGATAGCTGTCACGGCATCCCCTACCGTCGGAGATCCCGACAGGTCGAGGGTCTCCTGCTCAAGCCTCAATTTCTCCCGCAAAACGGCGAAATAGAGAACGCGTACACGCATTGTCGACGGCTGGTGTTTACGCTTCGTCCTAAAAGTTATCAACAGCTAAAGTCAAATAATGGCAGGGCTGTAGGAATTTTGCGCACTCATGTCGGGCTTGATAGGCTTTCGCCGCTTCGACCGAGGGAGCATGCTCAAAGAGAGGCCAAGTTGAGATTGACTACCTTGGGAGGGTCCCCCAACCCTCCGGCACGGCGGAGCCTCCCTCCGACCCGGCGATCGAAGCGTTCGCACAACCCCACACCGGGAATCCCACGAGGGTACCCGAATCCACCCGCCAAGGACATCGCCCAGCTGAGCCTCCCGTTCGGCAAGGACGGGGCCCCAGAGGCCCCGCTCCCGAGCCTACCGCCCGGGGCGCAGCCGCTCAGTCGATCCCGGCGCGCCCTGCGTCCGGCCGAAGCGGCGCGTCGCGTCCGGATCGCTCGCAGCCCCGAAGACGAAGCCGACGAGGTCGCCGAGGCGCTGGGCCTGTACCTGCCGCCCGGCAAGATGCTGGAGCTGCACCTCACCAACAACCACTACAGCATGATCTCGGTGCGGCGGAAGCCGGACGGATACCGCCTGCGCCTGCACCGCATGTTCGTGGGCGCCGAGCCGCGCATCGTGCGGGCGCTCGCGCGCTACGTGGTGCACAACGACCGGCGCGCGTCGATGCTGCTCGGCGAGTACATCGAACAGAACCAGCACATCATCCGGCAGCAGGTGCGCCGACCGCGCCGCATCAACATCCGCGCCGAGGGGCGCCACCACGACCTGCAGGCGATCTTCGATCACCTGAATCTCGAACGCTTCGAGGGCAAGCTCGACGCGCGCATCACCTGGGGGCCGGTCGCCACGCGCCGCCGCCGCCGCCGCTCGATCAAGATGGGCAGCTTCGCCGTCGAGGATCGCATCATCCGCATCCACCCCGCGCTCGATCAGCCGGGCGTGCCCCCGTACTTCGTGGCCTGGATCGTCTTTCACGAGATGCTGCACGGCAAGCACGAGGTGCGGCGCAAGGACGGCCGCCGCCGCTTCCACACCAAGGAGTTCCTCGAGGAGGAACGCACCTTCAGCGAATACGAGCGCGCGCACGCCTGGGAGAAGGCGAACCTGGACAAGCTGCTGCGCGGCTGATCCCCGCGCTTTTTCCGACGAGGATCCAGCTCGTTACGCACGGTTGTCCTTCGGGATGACCGCGCGTCCGCCTCGTTTGCGCCACAGCGTGAACGACAAAATGTGAAAGGTTGTCCTTCGCCCCCGTTATGAACGTGGACGCAATCAACGGGGGGAGCGGCTAGTGAAGATCGGCAACGCAGAATCGTTCGGCCAATTGGCTCGCCCAGTTCGTTGTGATGTGAACGCAATCAACGGGAGGGCGAGATGGTGATGACAAAGAGCGGGAGCGTATTTCGAGGTCCATTCTGTATCAGGCGGTGGTCCGGTGGTTCGACGGTTCTGGGGTTGATCGCGGCAATTGCCGCCGGATGCGGGGCGCCGGAATCGCCAGCAGTCGCGCCGCCAAACGACGAACCGCTGGCCAATACGGTAGCGGCACTCGCGGCTGCTCCGTCGCGCACGCTGGCGCCGGGCACGCAGTTCTTCATTCGGAAACCAGACGCCGACGCGGTCACTCAGGCCGTTGGGTTGCTCAGATCGAGAGATCTGGCCAATGCCATTCGCTTGGGGCTCATGGAGGCAACACCCCAGGCGGTCTGGCTCACCGGCGGTTCACCCCAGGAGGTCGAAGCGACGGTGCGCGCGACGATGCGCCAGGCGGCGCGCGAAGGGCGAGTGCCCGTCCTCGTTGCGTACGACATTCCGTTCCGCGATTGCGCGCAATACTCGGCGGGCGGCGCGCTCGACACCGCGTCGTACGAAGCCTGGATCGATGGATTCGCCCGCGGTATCGGCGACGGCCGCGCGGTCGTGATCCTCGAGCCCGATGGGCTGGGCATCATTCCGTACAACACCACGATCTTCGGCGCCGCGGACTGGTGCATGCCGACGGTGACCGACGCGGCGGGGAACACGACGCCCGCGCCAGGCGCCAGCCCGACCGAGCGCTACGCGCAGATCAACTACGCCGTCGACAGCATCGAAGCCAAGGCGCCGCGCGCGTCGGTCTATCTCGACGGGACGCACAGCGCATGGCTGGGGGTCGGCGAGGCGGCGTACCGCCTGTTCACGGCCGGCGTGCAACGGGCGCAGGGCTTCTTCGTCAACGTGTCGAACTACCAGACGACCAGCGACAACACGCAGTTCGGCGCCTGGGTCTCGGACTGCATCACCGCGGCGACGGCAGGCGCTTCCTGGGCGGCGGGGCACTTCGACTTTTGCCCCGGCCAGTACGACCCGGCGACCAACTACAGCACGGTGAACTTCAGCCCCGAATTCGCCGCCGGTGTGACCGCCGGCCTGCAGAACATGATGGGCGGCGCCGCGGCGACGACCCACTTCGTGATCGACACCAGCCGCAACGGCCAGGGCGCTTGGACGCCGACGGCGAGCTACCCCGACGCGCAGACCTGGTGCAACCCACCGGGCCGCGGGCTCGGGTTGCGGCCGACGGCGTCGACGGGCGTGCCGCTGCTCGACGCGTATCTCTGGGTCAAGACGCCGGGCGAATCCGACGGCCCGTGCAATCGCGGTGTCGCCGGCGCGACCACCGATCCGGAGTGGGGCGGCATCGCCGATCCCGCCGCCGGAGCATGGTTCGCGCAGCAGGCGTTGCAGCTGGAATCGCTGGCCAGCCCACCGCTGTTGTAACCATGAGATCCGATCCCCTCCCCCGTCCGCGGGGGGAGGGTTAGGGAGAGGGCAGGCCTTGCGAGCGGCGACGCCTGCCGACCCCTCTCCCTAGCCCTCCCCCCGCAGACGGGGGGAGGGGATCGGAAGAGACTACCCGCCGGCGCTCGACACCGCCTGGGGCGCGCTCCTCACGTCCCTCGAGCATTGCTTCGATCTCGCTCGCCGAGCCCAGCGCCAGCGCCGCGCGCGCCAGCTCGCGCGCCTCGGCGAGATCGGTGTTGCGGATGCGATCCTTGACCTCGAGCATCTCGCCCGGCGCGACGCTCAGCTCGCGCAAGCCGAGGCCCAGCAAGAGCTGCGTGTAGAACGGGTCGCCGGCGATGTCGCCGCAGATCGTGAGCGGTCGCGCGCTCGCCGCCGCCGCGTCGACGACCGACGCGATCAAGCGCAGCACGCCCGGATGCAGCGGCTGGTAGTAGCGCGCGATGCCTTCGTTCTCGCGGTCGGCTGCCAGCAGGTACTGCACCAGATCGTTGGTGCCCAGGCTGAAGAAGTCGACCTCGCGCGCGAGCGCCGGCGCGATCAGCGCCGCCGCCGGGACCT
The DNA here is from genome assembly GCA_963711305.1 of uncultured Pseudomonadota bacterium. Classification (GTDB taxonomy): domain Bacteria; phylum Myxococcota_A; class Polyangia; order Fen-1088; family Fen-1088; genus DASRQZ01. Next base: position 320,505 of record CAVQDT010000007.1, on the reverse strand, counting down.
CGATCATCGCGCCGAGCGGCGTCTTCGGGTTGAACGCCTTGCCCTCGGCGGCGAGCTCGCGCTCGACCTCGCGGATCACTGCGCGCGTGGCGCGCACCTCCTCGACGCCGCCGACCATCGGCATCAGGATCTGGATCGGGTGCTGCGCGCTGATGCGCAGGAACGCGCGCAGCTGGGTCTTCAAGATCTGCGGGGTGCTCGAGCAGCAGCCGGATCCCGCGCTGCGCCAGCAGCGGGTTGTGCGCCGCCGGCAGCGGGAAATAGGGCAGGTCCTTGTCGCCGCCGATGTCGAGCAGGCGGAACGTGAGCTTGCGCGGGTGGAAGCGCTCGGCCGCGCGGTTCAAGAACTCGAACTGCTCGTCCTCCGTCGGGAAGTGGCCGCGGATCGCGAAGCCGAACTCCGTGCGGTAGAGACCGACGCCCCCGGCGTTGTACAGCAGCGCGGCCTCGGTGTCGGCGAACTTGCTCACGTTGGCGAAAGGGCGATCTCGGTGCCGTCGCGCGTGACCGCCGGCAGGTCGACCAGGTGGCGCAGCGACTCCTTGTGGGCGCGGATCTCGCCCTCGAGCCGGCCGTACTCGCGCTGCACCGACTCGGCCGGGTCGACGAACACCACGCCGGTGTAGCCGTCGACGATCAGCGGGTCGCCGGTCTTGATGCGCGTCGACGCCTCGGTCACGCCGACCACCGCCGGCGTGCCCAGCGAGCGCGCCAGGATCGACGTGTGCGAGAACTTGCCGCCGCGCTCGGTGACGAACGCGCGCGCGCGCCCGACCTCGAGGCGCGCGGTCACCGACGGCAGCAGCTCATCGGCGACGACGATCGAGCCCGCGGGAATGTTCAGCGTCTCGGGCGCGCGCTCCTCGATCAGCGCCGCCAGCACGCGCCGGCCGACGTCGCGCACGTCGACGGCGCGCTCGCGCAGGTACGGGTCGGAGATCTCGTCGAACGCGCGCGTGAACTTCTCGATGACCTCGGCGACCGCCGCCTCGGCGTTGATCCGCTTGTCGCGCACCAGCGCCGAGACCTGGTTGCGGAACGCGGGATCGGCCAGCAGCAGCGCCTGAGCCGCGAAGATGTCGGCCTCGCTGGCGCCGATCTTCTCGCTGACCGTCGCCTTCAGCGCCAGCAGATCCTTCTCGGCCGCGGCGCGCGCCGTCTCGAAGCGCTCGAGCTCGCGGTCGACCTCGTCGGCGGCGATCGTGCGGCGCGGGCCCGGCGGTGCGATGCGCGCAGGCCAGCACGTACGCCGTGCCGTGAGCAACGCCCGTCGAAACGGGAGTGCCTTTGATCATCTGCCGCACCTCCGTACGGCAGTCTAGCAGCCGTGCGCGTCCGGTGCGGTCGAGCGGCGAGAGTCGCGCCCGCGCGTCGCCCGCGAAGGCCGCGGCTCGGCTGAACGCGCCGCGCACGCGTGCCTGCACGCGGCTCGACGGGTTGGTCATCTTCGCGAGCCAGGTCAGGCGCCCGCGCGCGTCGGCGAACACTTGCTGCGAGTTGCCGCTGCCGTCGAGGAACTCGAAGTACCCGCCCGGGGTCATGGTCTCGGGCGCGTCGAGGTGCTTGAGGTAATCGTACGGTCCGCCGCCGCCGTTGAACCAGCTCGGGAACACGAAGTTCGACACCATCACCTGGCGCGTCTCCGGCCCGATGCGCACCGAGATCGGGTAGGCGTCGGACTCGACCGGATCGGCGCAGCTCGCGCGCGAGGCGCCGCCCCGACGGTCCGGTGACGTAGGCGTTGCAGCTCGGGTCGCCGAAGGTCTCGACCACCTCGTGCGACGCCGTGGTGCCGTCGAGCGCTTGCCCGGTCGCGGGCGTCGCCGGGGGCAGCGCCTCGGCGTAGTCGACGCCCGAGTTTTCGGTGTGGAAGCCGAGCGCGTTGGCCAGCTCCAGCTTCCTCTTGAACGTCAGCACTTTTCGCGCGCCGCTCGAGGCGACGCCGTGCGAGGCTGTCGAGCGCGACACAGGTCCAGACCTCGCCGCCCCAGACCGGCGCGACGTCCCGCTGCATCTGCAGATTGACCGCGGCGGCGATGAACGCCAGCACGTCGGGAGGCAACACAGTTGTCTTCGGCGACCAGCGCAAATTCGGGCATCAGTGCGCGTCTCCCGTGTAGTTGGTGACGATCAGGCCGCGCGCCGACTGCTGGCTGAGCCAGGCTTCGGTGGCGGCGACGCGTTTCGTGGCCAGATCCTTGTCGGTCGCCGTCGCCTGCTGCTTCACGCTCTCGTCGTGCACGTAGCCGGCGACGCAGGTGACCTCCTGCGGCGCGTGCGTGCGCAGCAAGCCGGTGAGCGCATTGTCGGGGTTGTCGTTGGCGACCGCTCGCTGCACGGCCGGCACCAGCCCCGCGAACGACGACGTCGTCCAGGTCGAGGCCGCGCCGCAATCATAGGTGCCGCTGACGAACGGCGGCGCCGGCCCGATGTTCGGATCCGGCGGCGGCGTGTGCGTGCAGGCGCCGAACCCTCCCGCGCCCAGCGCGGCGACGAGCAGCGACCCGACCCAGAACACCCTCATGCGCGTCCTCCTCCGTGAAAGCACCGTCGGTGGCCGGAGATTGTAACGCAGCAGCGCAGACGATCTTCCCGAAACCGGTGACGTTCACTCGATGAGCGTGAAGGTGCGACACTGTCGTCTCATCGAAGGGAGCACGACATGGCTGACCAGATTGTTCCGGCACCCGATAGCACCGCGGTGCGGGTCGCCCTGTGGCGGGCGATGCACGTGCAGGTCGATCCGCCGCCGCACGTGATCGAAGACGAGATCGGTCTGCGATTGGCGGCGCCCGACGAAGGCTGGCGCAACCGCCCGGACATGCACCCGCAGTGGACGAGCGCGTTCCGCGCATCGATCGTGGCGCGGTCGCGCTTCGTCGAAGATCTCGTGATCGAGCGCGCGGGCGCCGGCGTCGACCAGTACGTGATCCTCGGCGCGGGGCTCGACACGTTCGCGCAGCGGCGGCCGGAGATCGCCTCGCGCCTGCGCCTGTTCGAGGTCGACCAGCCGGGCGCGCAGGCCTGGAAGCGGCAGCGCCTCGACGAGCTCGGCTACGGCGTGCCCGAGTGGCTGCGCCTGGTGCCCGTCGATTTCGAGGCGGGCGACGACTGGTGGCAGCGCATCGCCGCCGCCGGGTTCGATGCCAAGCGGCCGGCGATCGTCTCTTCGCTGGGCGTCAGCATGTATCTCAGCAAGGAAGCGATCGCGGCGACGCTGCGCCAGGTCGCGGCGCTCGCGCCGGGCTCGACGATGGTGATGACGTTCCTGTTGCCGCTGGAGCTCGTCGATCCCAAGCTGCGTCCCGGCATGCAGCGCGCGGTCGACGGCGCGCGCGCGAGCGGCACGCCGTTCATCAGCTTCTTCACGCCCGCGGAGATGCTGGCGCTGGCGCGCGACGCCGGCTTCCGGCAGGTCGAGCACGTCTCCGCGGAAACGCTGATCGAGCGCTACTTCGCGGTACGCCGCATCGACTTCTTCACGCCCGCGGAGATGCTGGCCTGGCACGTGACGCCGGCTTCCGCCGGGTGGAGCACGTTTCCGCGGAAACGCTGACCGAGCGCTACTTCGCGGGGCGGACCGACGGCCTCCGCCCGCCGGCCAACGCGGAGGAGGTGCTGGTCGCGTCGACCTGACGATCGCGAATCAGATCACGGGCCGACGTACTCGAAGGCGCCGCAGTCGCTGATCGAGCCGGACGGGCGTGGGGTGCCGTCGAAGTCGTAGGTGGTCGACATGTTCGCCGCGAAGCTGATCGATGCACGACGAGCCCGCCATGAGATGGTAGGTCGACGAGTCGACGCTGATGGGGCCCGCGCCGCAGCAGGGGTGAAGGCGCACTTGGCGATCGGGATCGCTCCGTCGGGAGCCGTGACAATCGATCCCAGTACAGTCGGAGAAAGGCGTCGTCGCAGGCGACGCCGACCAGGTGTTGCCGACGACCGTGTTGTTGAGGAATCGGCCGGGGCGCCCGACGCCTGGGTGGCGATGCAGACGCCACCCCAGCCGCCGCAGGCGCCGATCGCGTTGCACCGTTGTTGGCGATCACGGTGTTCGTGATGTCGTAGGCGGCGCCGTCGATGAGGATGCCACCCTTGAGATTTCCGTCGACCATCGAGCGATCCAGGTGCAGGACGCTGCTTCCGTCGGCAACGATGGCTGGATCGTTGGTGCCGGTCCTGCCGATGACGCGCAAGCTCCGGATGTAGACGGTGCCGGCGCTGACGTGGATGCCGATGTTCGCGCCAGGCACGAGCGTCGCGTCGAGCTGGCCGACGACGGTGATCGTTCGGCTGCGTCGTTGAAGGACCACTGGTTCAACGACGGGCCCCGCATGACGACCAGCGATCTTCTCCGCCGCGGGCACGCCGTACCGCCGTCGCCCTGTCGGCAGCCGCCCATCGGCATCGCCGCCGTCAGCACCCCCGTCGATCGGGGGGCGGGGCCGTCGCGTCGATCGCGGTTGCGAGTGCAAAACGGCTTCTGGCTGGTGCCGGAGGCCGGGTCGGCGTCCGGCAGTATCGGCGCAGCCCGTCGGCGCGACATACACCGTCTCGCTGTCCGTCGCGCAGTGGCCGTCGAGGTGGAACATGCAGACGCCGGGGCCGATGCCGGCGCACTCCGAGTCGACCTTGCAGCTGCGGCAGGCCTGGTTGTCGCAGACCGGCTTGGTGGGGTTGGTGCAGTCGCCGTTGACGACGCACTCGACGCACTTGTTCGCGGCCGTGTCGCAGGCGTGCGCGCCGGCGGCCTTGCAGTCGCTGCTCTGCAGGCAGCCGACGCAGACGCCGCCGTCGGTCTGGCAGACCGGCTTGGTCGAGTCGGGGCAGCCGAGGTTGTTGACGCAGGGGTGGAAGACGTCGGCGCTGGCGTCGGAGGCGTCGCTCGCCTGGGCCGTCGGTGCTGACCGGGTGATCTTCGTTGGTGCCGCCGTCGGTCGGCTTGTCGGCGCCGGCGTCGCCGCCGGTCGCGCCCGGCGCGCCGGTCGCGCCCGCCGCGCCACCGGTCGCGCCCGGGTCAGGGGCCACGCAGCTGTGATAGGTCGTGTTGCACACGTACGCGGCCCCATCTCCACAGTCGGTATCCTGGGTGCAGTACCCCGGCGTCGGCTCGGTGCACCCCGCGATCAGCGACAGCGCCGCGAGCGCGATCAGGGGTACGAGACGGGCGGTGCAGAGCCGGGCGGCCGACATGGCCCGCATCTTCCAAGCATCGGCAAGCGAGTTCAAGCGCCACCTCGCGTCGAGGTTCGTTTTGCCGGGCCGGCTCCCGGAACCCGCGCATTGATGAAAAACCGTCTCTGGACGCTCAAATGGTCGGAGGAGCACCACCGATGGACCAGCGCGACGCCGATCCCTGTTCCGCTTGCATCACCCGCCGGGCGATGCTGCGCGGAGGCGCCGCGGGGGCGGTGATGATGGCCTTGCCGCTCGGTTGTGCGTCGTCGACCCCGACGCCGGGCCCGATCCCGGCCGGAAACGTCGCCGATGTCCGGGTCAACTCGCTGCAGGTCGTGAGCGGCGAGCACCTGTTCCTCGCCCGCGACACCGGCGGGCTCTACGCGATGACGCAGGTCTGCACCCATCAGGGTCAGCTGGTATCGATCCTCAGCGTCGGTCCAGCGACGGTGCTGCACTGCTACGGTCACGGGTCGGAGTTCACGACCAACGGCGCCGTCCTCACCGGGCCGGCGACCCGCCCGCTCGAGCACTTCCGGGTCGAGCTGGCGGCCGACGGCAGCATCACCATCCAGGGCGACCAGTTCGTGAGCGCGGATACTCGCACGCCGGTTGGCTGATCCGACCTCTCCTCCGGTCGAGCTCGCCGGGCCAGCCCGGGGATTGGCGGGATCACCGTGGGGCCTCCCCGAGCTGCTGTGGTTGTCTTCCCCGATGGCGCGTGGGTGGGGTACGATGAATACGCGATCCAATGGACCCGAGCGCGCCACACCTCTCTGCAGCGAGCGGCCGAGCATGACCGCCGGGGGAGAGTCCGTCGAGACGCCGGTCGCGCGGCCCCCCGGTCGGAAGCTGCGCCTGCTGGCGGTCGACGATGAGCCGCGCATCCTGCGCCTGATGAACGCCGTGCTGGCCGGGAACTACGACCTGGCGACGGCGGGCGACGGCGAAGAAGGGTTGCGGCTGGCGCTCTCGACGCGGCCGGATCTGATCCTCACCGACTTCAACATGCCGAAGATGACCGGCCAGGAGCTGCTGCAGCGGCTCCGGCAGGAGACGTCGCTCGACGACGTGCCGGTGATCGTGCTCACCGGTCACGAGGACGATCAGCTGCGCGTCGACCTGCTGCGCAACGGCGCGCAGGACTTCCTGGTCAAGCCGTTCTCCGTCGAGGAGCTGCGCGTGCGCATCGCGAATCTCCTGCGGGTCAAGCAGGCGCGCGAGCTGCTGCAGGACGAGCTCCAGAGCCGGGAGCGCGACATCGGCACGCTGGTCGCCGAGGTGGCGGCGCGGCGCGCGGCGCTGCAGGCGGCCCTGGAGGCGGCGCAGGTGGCGCGCGACACTGCCGAGCGGGCGAGCCAGGCGAAGACCACCTTCCTGGCGCTGGTCTCGCACGAGCTGCGCACGCCGCTGGCGGTGCTGCGGCTCACCGTCGACCGGCTGCGCGTGCGCGGCGCTACTCCGGCTACGGGGGCGCCGGCCCCGACAGCGCCCGCCCCGGGACGCCGGTCGCTCCCGGAAGTGGCGAGGTGCTGCGCATGGAGGCGGCGCTCGATCGCCTGAAGTCGATCGTCGACGGGGTGATCGACTACACCACCATCCAGTCGGGGCGGCTCGACCCGCGTCCCGAGAACACCGACCTGGGCGCGCTGATCGCGACGATGCGCCGCGAGTTCGACACGCAGATCGAGAGCAAGGGGCTGCGCCTGGAGATCGACGTCACCGAGGAGGCGAAGATCGTCAACGTCGACCCGCGCATGCTGCGTCTCATCCTCAGCAACTTGATCAGCAACGCCATCAAGTACACCGACAAGGGCGTCCTTCACCTGGGCGCGCGCATCGACAACGGTCTGGTGATCACCGTGCGCGACACCGGCCGCGGCATCGATCCGCTCGACGCCGAGCGGATCTTCGAGCCGTTCGAGCACGGCGAGCGCATCGAGAACAAGAGCACCCCCGGCGTGGGCCTGGGACTGGCGCTGGTGCGCGATCTCGCGGCCGCGCTCGGTGGCCGCGTCGCGCTGTCGTCCGAGAAGGGCGTCGGCTCGATCTTTACCGTGACGCTGCCGCTGCCCGAGACCGCGTCAGCGACGGCCCGCTAGCGTCGGCCTCGCGGCCGCGGCCGCGTTGATCGGCACGACCACGATCCCGCGCGGATCGCTGCTGCGCCAGGTCGCCGGGTCGGTCGACGGTTCTTCGCTGTCGGTCGCCGGGGTCACGGCCGCCGGTGCCGCCACGGCGCGCGCCGCGCCGATGTCGCGGTGGCGATTGCCCGGCGAGCCGGCCGCCTCGTTGCGCGCGAGCGCCGTCTTCGGCACCGTCGCGCGGCGCGCGGGCCGCTTGCGAACCGCCGCTTCGTCGGAGTCACCCTCGCGTGTCGCCGGTCGGGTTGGTTCGCCGCGCCGGCGGCGCGAGCAGAGCCTGCTCGTCGATGCCGTGCATCGCCCGTTGATCGAGCCCGCGCATCGAGCGGCTGTCCTGCCGTGCGATCGACGGACGCGCCTTCCCCGTGGTTCCCTCGGCGCGCGCCGCCTCGACGCGCGCGCGCGCCGCCGCGGCAAGCGCGGCCGCCGCTTCGACGCGCGCGGAGTTGCTCGCCTCGTGCGCGCGCGCCGCTTCTTGTCGCGCCTGCCACAGCTGCATCTCCAGCTGAACCTCGAGGCTGAGCACGATCGGCTGCCGCGGGTGCTCCGAGAACGGATCGCGCCAGTACCAGACCCGCTCGCCCAGCGCCTTGTTGCGGCGCGCTTCCGACGCCGCCTGCGCGATCAGGCGCTGGATCTTGCCGGCGCTGCGCGGATCGTCCTGCGCCGCGGCCAGCGCCTCGCGCAGGCGATCGCCCGCCTCGTGATCGAGGACGCGCGACGATCGCATGCGCGCCGGCGGGTCGTTGTCCGGAGCGGGCGCGGGAGCGGGCGCCGCAGCGCGCACGCGCTCGGGGGCGGCCTTGGGCTCGGCGCCGAAGCTGGGCGTGGCCGCGCGCCCGCCGCCGCGAGGCGAGAGCACGTCCTGCCAGCGACCGCGCGCGAAGACCGTCGTGGGCGCACCGAGGGCGACGATCAGCGTCGTCACCACCATCGATGCAGTCACCATCACGGTCCGGGTCGTCATTGATCGCCCCCTTCCTTTACATATACGTACGGACGGGCCTCGGCGTGGCGGATGATACTGCCGGATGGTCGACAGTCAATGGCGGCGCCCACTTGTTTTCATACTGGAAACGCGACTGTGTAGGGGCGACCCTGCATCTGGTTACCAGGTGGAAACGGGATCACGCTCCGTCGCCGCGCGGAGGCGCGCGAGCAGGGTCGGGTCGGCGCGTACCTGGAACACCACCGCGTCGTCCTCGTAACGTTCCGCGAGCACTTCGCAGCCATCGAAGATCTCGCCGCGCAGCTTCTGGCGGTCGTAGGGGACGCGAAGCTCGCCCTCGACGAGGTTGCGCGAAAAGAATGACAGGATGTGGGCGCGGAAGCGCCCGACGTCGAAGGGATCGCGCGCCGAGATCACCACGGCGTCGGGCCAGCGCGCGTACAGCGACTGAATTGTCGCCGCCTGGGCGGCGGTGTCGCCGACGCGATCGATCTTGTTGAACACGATCACGCGCGGCACCGCGCCGGCGCCGATCTCGGCGAGCACCTCGGACGTGACCTCGAGCTGGCGCTCGAACGCCGGGTCGGACGCATCGACCACCTGCGCGAGCAGGCCCGCCTCCAGCGCCTCGTCGAGCGTGCTCTTGAACGACGCGACCAGTCCGTGCGGCAGCTTGTCGATGAAGCCGACGGTGTCGGACACCAGCATGCGCGGATGCGCCGGCGGTACCAGCGCGCGCACCGTCGTGTCCAGCGTGGCGAACAGCTTGTCGGCGACGTAGACCTCGCTGCCGGTGAGCGCGCGCATCAGCGTCGACTTGCCGGCGTTGGTGTAGCCGACCAGCGCCACGCGGTTCATCTCGCGGCGGCGCGCGCGCTGCGTGCGCTGCTCCTCGGCCAGCGCGCCCAGCTCGCGCGTCAGCTCCGCGATGCGGTCGCGCAGCTTGCGCCGGTCGAGCTCCAGATTCGACTCGCCCGCCCCCTTGCCGCCGATGCCGCCGCGCTGGCGATCGCGCCCCTTGCCCGACTCGCGCAGGCGCGGCGCCAGGTACTGGAGACGCACGATCTCGACCTGCGCCTTGGCCGCGCGCGAGCGCGCGTGGCGCTGGAAGATCTCCAGGATCACCGCGGTGCGATCGAGCACCGTCGGCGCCGGTCGCCTTCTCGAGATTGCGCGCCTGCGACGGGCTGATGTCGTGATCAACCAGCACGACCGTGACCCGCTCCCCGCTCGCTCCAACTTCCCCGTCCGCCTCGTCCTCGTCCTTGTCTTCGTCCTCGTCCTCGTCCTCGTCCTCGTCCTCGTCTTCGTCCTCGTCTTCGTCCTCGTCTTCGTCCTCGTCCTCGTCCTCGTCCTCGTCTTCGTCCTCGTCCTCGTCCTCGTCCTTGTCTTCGTCCTCGTCCTCGTCCTTGTCTTCGTCCTCGTCCTCGTCTTCGTCTTCGTCCTCGTCTTCGTCCTCGTCCTCGTCTTCGTCCTCGTCCTCTTGTCCTCGTCCTCCGTCTCCGCCCCGCCCCCCGTCAACCTCAGCAGCTCCGCGAGCTTCCCGCTCCCCACCACCGTCGCCGCGTGCAGCGACGCTCGCCGCTGCGTCACCGTCGCCACCACGTCGAGCCCCAGCGTGCGCGCCAGCCTCCCGAGCTCGGTGATTGAGGAAGCGAATGCGCCGTCGTCGGCGTCGGGGAGCTGGACCGCGACGATCGCGGCGCGCGGGCGGGGTGCTTCGGGGGTGCTCATTGGGGTCGCGGAGTATAGGGGCTACCGGCCGCCGCGGCGAACGCAGCCGTGAGATCGCCGCCGAGCCGCAAGTCGACCACGGGGCGCGCCGCGGCGAGCCACCCTGCAAGGCGCGCGTCGGGGAAGCGCGCGCTCCACGGCTCGGCCCAGGCGAGGTCGGCGGCGCGCGGTGGCGTGGTGAGCTGCTCCTGGGGGTATCCCGTGAGGCGTTCGAAGCTCGCGGGATCGCGAGCCCCGCGATCACGCGGTCGGCGAGGCGGCGCAGCGCGTGATCGTTCTCGTCGTACAGCGCCACGCCGTTGGCTGCCGCGAGCTCGGCGAGCATCACCAGCGGCGCGAGCGCAAAGACGTGGTAGTGCAGCGCCAGCCGCTCGCGCGCGAGCTCCAGCGGCAAGAGCCCGTCGGCGTCGACCTGCGCGATGCCGATGCGCGCCCGCGCGATACCCCAGTCGAAGAGCGCGCGGTCCTGGCAGGCGACGCCGGCGGCGCCGACCGCCAGGCCGGTCCAGTAGGCGTGGTTGTTGGCGCTCGAGGTCTTGCCCGGGCGCTCGTACGGGGGCTGCACCGTCGCGGCGACAGCGCACAGCCAGTGATCGATTGAAGCGCGCGCAGCCGCGTCGACGCCAGGCGCGTCGCGAATCTTGAGGTAGGCGAGCGCGAGGCTGCCCAGCGTCCACTCGCGCTCGTAGGCGCCCTGGCGGTTCGCCGCGCCCAGCAGCGCGCCGGCCGCGGCCCAGCGCGCGAGCGCGCCCGTGGCCAGCCCGGCATAGCGGGCGTCCGCGGGGCGGCTCACCATCCATCCGTCGGCGAGCCGCGTGACCTCCTTGACGAACGCGCGCAGCGGCCGGAGAGCGGCCTGATTCTGTTCGCGCAGGTCGGGATCGATCACCGATTTGTGGTCGTCGACGTAGAACGAGACGCCGTTCAGGTCGCGCATCGGCGCGAGCTCCAGCGCCGGAGTCGCGCGCGGCACCGGCTGCGCGCTGCCCACCAGCGCGCGGCGCGCCTCGACGTCGAACGGGCTGCGCAGGATCTCGGCGGCGGGACGGGTTGTCCGGGGCGGCGTTCGCCGTCGACGCGGGCGAGACATCCGGCGACACCGTCCGGCAGGCTGCCATACAACGCCGAGAGCAGGACGACAATCCGGGCGGCGCGGCTCGCAAGGTCTGCCCTCACCCTAGCCCTCTCCGGCGGACGCGGCGGACGGGAGAGGGGACCGGAAAGCTTGTTCAGCGAGGTCACCCTCTCCCTGCGGTCTGCCGCGCGAGAGGCCGGGGAGAGGGCCGGCCTTGCGAGCGGGCGATGGTCTCTCCCTCGGACGGGAGAGGGGATCGGATCTCAAACTTCAATCGCTCTGCCCGCGCGCGGCCGCTTGCGCGGCTTTCAGCGCGCGCTCCAGCTGCTCGGATTCGAGGCGCGCCTTGTCCAGGCGCTCCTCGGCCTCGATCAGCGCGCGCCGCGCCGCTTCGACCGCGCGTTCGTCGTCGCGGACGCGATTGCGGAGCGCGTCAGCCTTTGCGCGCACCTGCTCCGCTTCCCTCGCCGCCGCGGCTCGCGCGCGCGCCCGCTCCTGCTCTTCCTCGCGCGCCCGCGCCGCCGCTTCGTACGCCCGCGCCTTCTCCTCTTGCTGCGCGTCGCCGGCGGTCCGATCGTGCGGTGTCTGCTGCGTCTTTGGCGTCTCTGTCTTGGGCGCCGGTCGTGGCGAGGGTGCGCGCGGCGCGACCCCCGCCCCGGCCGGTTGCGCGCTGAGCAGGCTGGTGAAGTCGAGCTCGCCGACCTCGCGCCAGCAGCCGGGCCTTCTCGATTGCCGCGCGCGTCTCGTCGTCGGCCATTCCCGCGCGCAGCGTGTGCAGGATGCGCTCCAGCAGCGCTGGGCTCACGCCGATCTTCGCCTCGGCCAGGATCCCCTCGGCCGCAGCGCGCAGCGCGCGCAGCACGTCGCGGTGCTCGGCCAGCCGCTGCGCGTACTCGTCGGGCGCGTGCCGCGGCCCGGCCTGCATCACCGCGGTCAGCTCCGCCAGCCGCCGGATCGCCGCGGGCTCGCGGCGCGCGAGCTGATTGATCGCCCAGAGCGCGGCGCTCGGCTTGGCCAGCTTGGCGATCGCCTGCGCCTCGTCGCGCCGGCCCAGGCTCTTGAGCGAGGCCGCCAGACGCTTGCGCTCCTCGACGAAATCGCCGAGCGGGACGGCGAGCAGCCGCGCGATCTCGTCCTCGCCCTCGGGAGCCTTGGCACCAGCGCCGGAATCAGCGGTCACGTCCCCATTCTAGATGGCCGATCCGGTGCCGTCCCGGATAACCTATCCGCGTGCTCCGGCGTAAAGGAGGTCGATGAGCCCACCTGATTCGAGCGACCTCGCCCACGGCCGCGCGCAGTTCCGGGACCGCGCCTGGGACGACGCCTATGAGGCGCTCGCGCGCGCCGACGCAGCGGTGCCGCTGGACGTCGACGATCTCGAACGGCTCGCCTGGTCGGCGGCGCTGACCGGCCGCGACCCCGAGTTCCTGCGATCGCTCGAGCGCATCTACCAGACTCACCTCACCGGAGGCCGCGAGGTCGCCGCCGCCCGCGCGGCGTTCTGGATCTGCTTTCGGCTGTTTGCGATCGGCGAGGTCGGACGAGCCGGCGGTTGGCTCTCGCGTTCGCAACGGCTGGCCGAAGGGCACGACTGTGTCGAGCGCGGCTACCTGATGCTGCCCGCCGTCCATCGCCACCTCGCCGACGGCGACAACGCCGCTGCCATCGTGCTCGCCATCGAGGCGGCCGCGATCGGCGACCGGTTTCGCGACGCCGACCTCAGCGCCTTCGCGCGCGGGCTGCAGGGCCGGGCGCGGCTGCGCGAGGGACAGATCGACCCCGGCCTCGCGCTCCTCGACGAGGCGATGGTGGCGGCGACCAGCGGCGAGCTGTCGTCGCCGGTGATCGTGGGGTTGATCTACTGCAGCGCGATCGCCGGCTGCCAGCGGGTCTTCGCGCTCGGCCGCGCGCGCGAGTGGACGTCGGCGCTGTCGGCGTGGTGCGACGGCCAGCCGCAGCTGGTGACGTTCAGCGGCATCTGCCTCGTGCACCGCGCCGAGGTGCTGCAGCTGGGCGGAGCCTGGCGAGAGGCGTTCGAGGAGACTCACCGCGCGTCCCGCCGCGCGCCGCTGGGGCGCGACATCTGGGGCGAGGCAGAGGCGGCGTATCAGCGTGCCGAGCTTCACCGCCTGCAGGGCGCGCTGCTCGAGGCCGAGGAGGCGTATCAGCGCGCGGGACAACTGGGGCGCGCGCCCCAGCCGGGGCTGGCGTTGCTACGCATGGCCCAGGGGCGGCGCGCCGACGCGGCTGCCGGGCTTCACCGCGAGCTCGGCACGACGACCGACGATCTCCAGCGCGCGCGGCTCTTGCCGGCCGAGGTCGAGATCCAGCTTGCGCTGGGCGCGCGCGAGCAGGCCGACCGCGCGTGCGTCGAGCTCGAGGAGATCGCCCTGCGATTCGCTGCGCAGAGTACGCGTAGCAGCGATAGCGCGGCGATCCTGGGCGCGCTCGCGGCCGAGGCGCGCGGCGCGCTGTGCCTTGCCGGTGGCGAGCCGCAGGCGGCGCTGCCGTGGTTGCGCCGCGCGTTCCAGGTCTGGCAGCAGCAGGCCGCGCCCTATCTGGCGGCCCGTGTGCGCGTGCTGGTCGCCGAGGCCTGCCGCGCGCTCGGCGACCGCGACGGTTGCCGGTCGGAGCTGGAATTCGCGCGCGAGGTCTTCGCGAGGCTGGACGCCACGCCGGACGTCGCGCGCGTCGATGCCATCACCCAGGCGAAGGCGCCGGGCGCGCCCGCCGGGCTGACGCCGCGCGAGCTCGAGGTGCTGCGCCTGCTGGCGTCGGGCGCGACCAACAAGGCAATCGCCAAGCAGCTCTTCCTGAGCGAGAAGACGATCGATCGGCACGTCAGCAACATCTTCAACAAGATCAACGTCGCGAGCCGCGCCGCCGCGACCGCGTTCGCCTATCAGCACCAGCTGATCTGATCGCACGGCGGCATGGGTAAAACTACCCATGGTGGGCTCGGTTCAAATTGGGGGATTCGCCCGAAGTAGGCGGCGGCGCCGATCGCTAGCTTGGTCTTCGGCGCCACGTCGCGCGCCGAAGGAGCGAGCCCATGACCACCACGACCTCGACAGTCCCCATCACTTCCCCGACCCCCGTCCGAACATTGGGCGGCCCCACGCAGGAACGTTACGACGTCGTCGTCATCGGCGGCGGGCAGGCCGGCCTGGCCACCGGCTACTTCCTCAAGCGGACCGGCCTGCGATTCCTGATCCTCGACGCGAGCGCGCGCGTCGGCGACGTCTGGCGACGGCGCTGGGATTCGCTGCGCCTGTTCACGCCCGCCAAGTTCGACGGGCTGGCCGGCATGCGGTTCCCCGCTCCGAGAGAATCCTTCCCCACGAAGGATGAGATGGCCGACTACCTCGAAGAGTACGCCGCGCGTTTCGAGCTGCCGGTGCGCACCGGGACGCGCGTCAATCGCCTGTCGCGATCGGGCGACGGCTATCGCATCGAGACCGATCGCGGCGCGATCGAGGCGGCCCAGGTCGTCGTCGCCATGGCCAGCTACCAGACCCCGCGCATCCCGGCGTTCGCACGTGAGCTGCGCGGCGACATCGTGCAGCTGCACGCGAAGGACTACCGCACCCCGGCCAGTTGCGCGCCGGCGGCGTGCTGATCGCCGGCGCGGGGAACTCCGGCGCGGAGATCGCGCTCGATCTCGCGCGGCAGCACGAGGTGTGGCTCGCGGGACGCGACACCGGCCATGTCCCGTTTCGCATCGACGGATTCGCGGCGCGCTGGCTGCTCACGCGCCTGGTGCTGCGGGTGGCATTCCACCGGGTGTTGACGGTGCGCACGCCGATCGGCCGCAAGGTGCGGCCCAAGATCCTGTCGCAGGGCGGGGCGCTGATCCGCGTCAAGCCGGCGCAGCTGGAGGCGGCCGACATTCATCGCACGCCGCGCGTGATCGGCGTGCGCGACGGGCTGCCTCTGCTCGACGACGGCCGGTCGCTCGACGTCGCCAACGTCGTCTGGTGCACCGGCTTCAACGCCGGGTTCGACTGGATAGATCTTGCCGATTTTCGACGCGCATGCAGTCGGCCACGGCGAGCCGGAGCACGAGGCAGGGGTCGTGCCCGAGGCGCCTGGCCTCTACTTCGTGGGGCTGCACTTTCTCTATGCGTTCTCGTCGACGATGATCCACGGCGTGAGCCGCGACGCGAAGCGCATCGCGCGCGCGGTCGCGGCCCGGGCCGCGCTACCCGTCACGGCCGCGGCGCCGCGCGCGCAATCAGCGGCGGCGCTGCTGTCGGGCTGACGGTGCGTCCGCTCACTCCCGTTCGAGCAAGACGTCGCTGATGATGGTCGGCGGGGGAGACGAGCCTGGCTGGCTCGCGGGATCGATGTTGATGAAGTGCATGAGATTCCCGCTGACGCAGTAGTTGGTCTGCGTGGGGGCGCTCGCGGTCGCCGGCGTGGTCGCGAGCACTGTGCCCGACACCGTGTAGGTCCCCGACCGTCCTCCTCACGCTGCAGGGACAGCGGTCGTGCCCAAAGGTTCCGTGAATGTTTCCCGATTGAGAGAAACGTGAGCGCGAATTTGCGCCGGGACCGTGGTAGGTGTCGGACATGCTGCGTCTCCACGACAACCTGACCTCGGGCAACGGATACAAAGCGCGCTTGTTGCTGGCGCAGCTGGGGTTGCCCTACCAGCGCATCGAGTACGACATCGATCGCCGCGAGACGCGCACGCCGGAGTTTCTACGGAAGAACCCCAATGGCCGCGTTCCGGTGCTGGAGCTCGAGGACGGCACCTTCCTCGCCGAGTCGAACGCGATCCTCTGGTACCTCGCCGAGGGGACGGGGTTCCTGCCCGACGACCGTCGCCAGCGCGCCGAGATCTTGCAGTGGATGTTCTTCGAGCAGTACAGCCACGAGCCCAACATCGCGACGGTTCGCTTCTGGATCACGCACGCGGTGCCGGTGACGCCGCTCATCGACCTGTCGATGCCCGCGAAGCGCGCGCAGGGCGTCGCTGCGCTTGGTGTGATGGAGGGCCACCTCGCGCAGCGCACGTTCTTCGTCGGCGAGCGCTACACCATCGCCGACATCGCGCTCTACGCCTACACGCACGTCGCGGGCGAGGGCGGCTTCGACCTCGCGCCGTTCGAGAACGTGCGCGCGTGGCTGGCGCGGGTCGCCGCGCAACCGGGCCACGTGCCGATCACTCGCGGGTGACGGCGGCGGCGCCGGGCGGCGGCGCCTGGCAGTCGGCGGGCCGGCCGCCGGTCCCGGTGGTGCAGACTTGCTCGGACACCGCGCAATCGACGGCAGCCAACGCGCCGTCGTAGCACCAGGTCAGTACCGTGCCCTGGCAGACGCCCGCCGCCGTGATCGCGCCGCACGCCTTGCGCGAGATCGCCGCCGGGCAGTCATCGCAGGTGCCCGACTCGCCCAGCTCGGGCCGCGCTCGGAGCAGCTCCTCGAGCGTCCAGCCGTGCTGGTGCAATTCGGCGGCGACGTCGTTGCCGACGAAGCGCACGTGCCAGGGCTCGGGCCGATAGCCGGTCAGACGCTGCTTGCCGGGCGGGTAGCTCAGCGCGAACCCGAACTCGAACGCGTGCGCGCTGAGCCAGTCGATCGCGGCCGTCGTCGGCAACTTGAGATCGATTGCGGTGCCCAGCTGATGCTCGCTGTGCCCCGGTCGCGCCGCGCGCCCGCGCTCCTTCATGGTGCGGAAGACGCGCGCCTGCTCCTTGTACGACCGGTAGGCGGAGTTGATGCGCATCCGGTGCCCCGCCTCGCGCGCGGCCGCCAGCAGATCGGCCAGCGCCGTCGCCGCCGCCGCATCGACGCGGTGCTTGCCGCGGGCGGCGGGCGCGCCGCTGTCGTCGAGCCGGCGCAGGTGCGGGCCCGGGTCGAGCGCGCACGCGGCGAGGCAGCGGGCCGGGTTGACCCAGGCAAGGTGCGCGTCGGGCGCCTCGGCGCCTGGGGCAGCCTCGGCCTCCGCAGCGGCGATGAGCAGCACCAGGGCCGCCGCGGCCACTCGAGATCGGTTCGACAACTCCGCCAGCTTCGAACATCTCGCCAGTGGACGCAATGCCGTTTGGTTAAGCGCCAGGGGGCCGGATCCGGATTATCTGAGGTCGGATCCGGATCCGAACCAAGATCAAACAGGTCGGATCCGGATCACTATCAAATCCGGATCCGGGTTCTTCCTGGCGTCCTGGCGTCCTGGCGCTTAATTCTCATCCCCGCTCCGCCGATCTCGAGGCGAGCGCCGCGACCAGCGCGAGCTCGAGCAGCCAGTAGAGGTAGGAGCCGGCGTAACCCAGGTTGATCGCGCGGTGGCCGAGGGCCGACACGGTCACGCCTTCGTGCGCGGCGCGGTCGAGGTAGCCGGCGAAGCTGTCGACGTGAATCGCCTTCACGGCGCGCAGGTCGACGCCGGCCGCCTGCGCCGCCGCCGGATCATCGGGCGAGAGCTGCGTCGCCAGGGCGCGCGCCGACGGGTTGACGTCGGCTTGCGCGCGGCGAAATTGCTGGTAGTCCCAGGCATGCGCGATCAGCACCACGAGCAGGCTCGCGAGCAGCGCCGCCGCCACGACGACGGCGGGCCGGCTCACCCCGGTGCGCGGTGCCACGCGGCCCAGCACCGCACGCAAGAAGAGACCGCACGCGGCCAGGACCAGCACCGATGCCGGCAGCCACTGGCGGACCAGCGCTCCCGCGAAGCCGGCGAGCGCACCCGCGGCCAGCGCAGCGGCGAGCAGCGCCGCGGTCGCGATTGACGGTCGCAGGCCCCGATGCGCGGACGGCGAGGGTGAGGACGATACCGATGGAGCCGAGGGTGATACCGAAGAGACCGTTGACGTCATGGAGACCTCCGCGAAGCCGTGCGGGATGGGGTTGGTTGGTGGTTGCTTGCTCGATTGCTGCGGTCGGTTGCGCACCGGCGGTTCGTTCGTTGCCGGCGCCGCTCGTCGAATCGCCGCGCGAGACGTTCGTTCCGTTGCTGGATCCGTTCATCGTCGACATGCTGGCGGTCGAGACGACGGTGAGTGCGCCCGCGAGCGTGCCGCTCGATACCAAACCGGCCATCGAGACCTTCCATCTCGATAGTGGGGCGACGGTGTCGGTGCTGCGCGAGCGGCTCGGCCGCGAGCTCGGGTCCCGCTTGCGCGAGGAGTCCCGGGTCGCGCTGGTCGATCCGCTGGGCGAAGCGCGTGACTACCGGCGCGTCGTGGTGCCGGAGCTCCGCGTGGGCGGGTTCACCTGGCGCCAGGTCCACGCGGTGATTGCCGGCAACGACAACCTGATCGGGCACGATCTGCTGTCGCAGTCTCCGTGGGAGGTCGACCTCGATCGCGGATTGTTGATCCTCGACGCCGCGCCCTGGCCGGCCGGCACGGCGCAGGCCGAGCTGCCGGTGCAGCGCATCGGGGCCGGCGCCGATCCCGCGCGGCCCGAGTGGTCCCGACACGATCAAGTCGTCGTGCGACTGAACGGGCACGATGTGCCGATGACCGTCGACAGCGGCGCCGCGCTGTCGGCGGTGCCCGCGCGCGTGGCCCGCGCGCTCGGCCTGCCGCGCGCGCCGGGCGCTGCCAAGCCCTTCGGCACTGCGGGCGGGCGCGCCTCGGGAGAGCTGGTCACGGCCGAGCTTTCGCTGGGAGGTCTGTCGGCCGGCGAGCGGCCGTTGCTGGTGTTGCCCGACGTTCGTTCCGGAGGATTCCGTCCCGACGGATTGCTGGGCCTGGACATTTTGCGGCTCTTTCGCTTTCGCGTCGATTCGGGCCGCACGCTTTCGCTTCGTCGGCGCGGCGAGCGCATCGAGACCGCGCCCTCGCGGATCGCGCGCTGGCGCTGGGTGCCGCGCTGCGATCGGCCGGGATGCGCCGACGCGCGGATCGAAGGGCAGGGCGCCGCCGCCGCCGTGGTCATGACCGTCAGCGTTCCTTATCCCGACCAGCCGACGTCGTTTCTCTGGACCTGCGCAGCGCGCGCCGCCGAGCCGGCGCGCCTCGCCGTGGCAGTGTTCGTTCCCCGACCGGCGCCAGCTCAGCCGATCCGCCTCGCGCCCCGGGGTGCCGACCCCGACTGGGCGCGCGCATTCGCGCCCTGTGGTTCGCTGGCGCTGGTCGATGTCGGTCTCGCCGGTCCCGTGTTGACCGCCGGCGGCGCCGTTGCGTTCGTGATCGGCATGGCGCCGTGATCGGCGGTACGGCTCGCTGGAATCAACGGCGATATAGTGCCGGCATGCGCAGGTGGGATCGGGCGGCGGCGTGCGGGTCATGGTGCGCGCCCGCGGTGCTGGCGGCCGCGCTCGCCGCCGGGTGCGGAGGGGGCGTGACGCCGACGCACTGGTCTCCCGAGCAGACCTGGTCGTCGGCGCACTTCGTCTATCACGCCAAACCCGACGACAGCTCCGTCGACGCGACGGTGGTCGACGCGCTGGAGGCGCACGCAGCGGTGACCGCCGCGCAATGGTTGGGACTGTCGCCCGACAGCTGGGGGCCGATCGACTACTTCAAGTATCACGACGAAAACGAGCTCGTCGCTGCGGGCTCGCCCTGCAACGACCGGCCCTGCACCGCGCTGTTCGAGTCGGGGCGCATCGAGGTCCACACACCGCTCGCCATCGACGACCACGAGCTGACTCACGGCTACGTGCTCGGATCCACCTGCGTGCCACCGCTGTTTCGCGAAGGGCTGGCGGTGAGCGCGTCCTGCGATCCCGCGAACGAGCCGCTCTATCGGACCTCCGCCGATCGCCCGCCCTGGCTGGGTCTTTCGTGGCGCGACCTCGGTGACTTCACGGGGCCGGCGCCGATGGCATACCAGCCCGCCGGGGCGCTGGTGACCTGGATCGTCGACCAGTGGGGCGTCGCCAGCTTCATGGCGTTCTATCGCAGCCTGCGCTGCAACATGAGCAACGACCAGATTGCGGCTGCGTTCAACGCGCAGTACGGGCAGTCGCTGGACGACGTGTGGAAAGCGATGACGGCGGCGCCCCGGCGCCGGATGTGCGCCGACACCTGGGGGTGCTCCGAACCGGCCGCGTCGGGTGCGGTCTCGTTGACCAACGCGCTCGCCGGTTTCCGCATGGGCGTGCCGATCGCCGCAGCCGGAGCGACCGTTCGCGCAACCTATGCCCCGACTGCCAATCCGCCGGCTGTCCGCGGGTGCACCGCCGACGCGGCGTTGCCGGATTTCGACGGACAGTGGCCGCTCGAGCCCGACGCCTGGTTCCCGGTCGTGTTGTTGCCGGCGTCGGCCGGCAATGTGGTTGCTCTCACCGACGTGCGGGGCGCCGCCGACAATCCGCTCGTCGAACTGGACACGACGGCCACGCCGCTCGCCGCCGCCTCGCTCGTCGCCGACGGTTCGTGCGCGAGCGCGACGCCGCTCGTGTTCGAAGAGCAACGAGGCACCGTGCTCTTCTGGCCCCACCCCGGCGGGGCCGCGGTGTTTCAGGTGCAATCGCGCAACGTGCCCGCACAGGCCGTCGTGCAGATCCGCTACGACTATGCCGGGCCCGACCTCGCCAGCGTCCAGGCCTGCAGCGCGTGCACCGGTGGCCAGCTCCAGGATTGCGTGGACGCGATGCTCGCGCCACGAACGAACGCACCCTGGTTGCGCGTCGACTGGAGCCCGGCTGTACCGTCGCTCCTGACGCTGTCTTTCCAGTGGGACTAGCGCGGCGATCACAGAGTTTCTCGCGCACGCCCGCCCCTCCCGATGGGGGCATCGGAAGGGGCGGGGCGTTCGACTTTCTTCAGCTCGTCACGACGCCTGTTCAGATCGAGAAGCAGGCGAGCAGCGGTCCGTTGCTGCTGAGCGCACCCGGGATCGACTGCAGCGCGCACAGCGTGGTGCAGTTGTTGACCCCACCTTGCGGGTTGATGCAGCGGATCTCGATGCCGCCACCGGTGAAGTCGCCGTCGCCGCCGCCGCGGTAGGCCTCGGGGCACTCGCACACGCAGGTGCACCCGAAGAGCTTGGACAGCTCGCCCAGCACTTCCTTGACCTGCTTGCACTCGGTTTGCGTGACCGCCAGCAGGCCGAACAACGCAACGACCAACGCCGTCTTGAGTTTGCTTTTGATCTTGTTCATGACGCTGTATCCTCCCTCGCTCACTGGCAGCCGCCCAGGCATGACGCAAGCAGGCCGGCCTGGGCAATCGCCTGCTGGCTCAATCCGTTCTCGCAGGTCTGCGAGCACTCGTTCGGTTGATGGCACCCGGGCGTGGCGGCCACGCACCCGATGATCGTCGGGCATCCGGGCGTCGACTGGCAGGCCTGCGCCTGCGTCGCGCAGTCCTGGCACTTCGTCGGGTGACACTGGCAGACGTTGAACGTGTCGGTGGCCGCGGTCGACACGTCGACGGTGTCGACGACGATGCACTGGAAGAACAGGTCGAAGCCCGGCCCGCCCGTGCAGTGATCGTTGTTGCCGCCGCCGTTCAGGATGTCGTCGCCGTTGCCGCCGTTCAGGGTGTCGTCGCCTTGCCCGCCATTGATGACGTCGTTGCCGTCGTCGCCGGTGATCACGTCCTGGCCGCTGCCGCCGTTGATGACGTCGTTGCCGGGGCCGCCCGAGATGTGATCGTCGCCGTCGCCGCCGCTGATGATGTCGTCGCCGCCCAGTCCCGAGATCGTGTCCTGGCCGCCGCGGCCGATGATGCAGTCGTTGCCGCTGGTGCCGACCAGCACGTCGTCGTTCGACGTACCGAGGATGACGTGCGTACCCGCTGGGCAACAGGCCGGGTCGTCACCCAGCTGCGCGACCACCACCTGCGTCGTGGTCGAGGTGAGCCCGCTCGACGACCGCGCGGTCCACGTGACCGTGGTGCGTCCCGCGCGGAAGAACGCGGGCGCGTTGCTGGTGACGGTCACCGGGAAGCCGCATGCCGAGGTGGCGACGGGCGGCGTCAGCGTGACCGCCCCGCAAGCCACCTGCACCACCGGGAGTGGCGTGCCGGCAAAGACCGGCGCCGAGTCACCGGCAACCTGGACCGTCACTTGGGCCGTGCCCTCGATGCCCTGGGTGTCGACGACGTGCAGGACCACGACATTGGTCCCCGGCGGCAAGGTCACCGTCACCGTCTTCCCGGAGGCGATCAGCGTTCCGTCGGGACGCTCCCAGTTGTAAAAGACGATGTCCTGGGGCCCGTTGCCGTCGGTGCTCTGCGAGCCGTCGAGCATGACCGGCGCTCCGCAGGCGGCCGTCGCCGGTGCGGTGGCGACGGCGACCGGGGGGACGTCGGCGAAGGGCGCGAGCCCGACCCCGATGACGCTGACCGAACCGGGCAGGTTCAGGTTGACGTCGACACCGTCGAGCGTTCCCGATGCCTGAAAGTCGAACGGGAACGTGCCGTTGAACGACATAAGCTGGCGGTTGACGTCGAGCCCGATCAGAAGCGGGCTGGTCGTGGCCAGCTCATCGCCGGCGAGCTGCGACGGGATCGTCTCGGTGTCAGAGCCGATGGTGGCCGTGCCGGAGATCGTCGCTGTGAATGACACCGTCGTTCCGATCGGCACGATGAACTGCAATCCGTCACTCTGCAGCGGCACCGGCCCGACGATCATCAACGTCGGGTTGTCGAAGTTGACGTGCGCCGTCCCGCCGGGCCCACCCGAGATCACCAGATCCTGGGAGAAGGGCGCCAGCGTCACCCGCAGGTAGTTGAGGTCGCCGGTGCAGGTGCCGGTGCAGAGCGGGTTGTCGAGGCGGAGCACCATGTTGCTGCCCAGCTTGACCGCAAACTCCGACGGCGGATTGCTCGCGACGGTCAGGAACGCCATCGTATTCGCCGGATCGAGACCGACGACCAGGTTGCTCACGAGCGTCTGGGCTTGTGCAGTACCGGCAAACAACGGTACCGCCAAGCCAATGAGGGGTATCAATCGCTTCATGATTCGTCTCCTTCTGTTTGGGTCGATTCGGACAAAGCTTCGCCATCAGGGCCTGCGGGCGGGTGGCGCCGCCCGCAGGCCCGGCGGATGGGGGGCAGGGGACGCGGCTCAGATCAGCAGCCGCCGAGGCACGACACGACGATTCCCGCCTCCTGAATCGCGTTCTGCGGGAACCCGTTCTCGCAGGTGCTCGCGCACTCGTTGGGCTGGTGGCAGGCCGCGTTCTGGCTGACGCAGTTGATGATCGCGCGGCATCCCGGGGTGGCCATGCACGCCTGCACCACGGAGTTGCAGTCGACGCACTTGTTGGCGGGTGCGCAGGTGCAGACGTTGAAGTTGTCGGCACCGACCCCGCCGGGGAGCTGGTCGACCCCGTCGTCGGCGATGCAGGACATGATCACGTCGGTCCCGGGACCGCCGTTGCAGTGGTTGTTGTTGGCACCGCCGTCCAGGAAGTCGTTGCCGTTACCGCCCAGCAACGTGTCGTCCCCGTTGTCGCCGAAGGCGCGGTCGTTGCCGTCGCCACAGATCAGCTGGTCCTGACCGTCGCCGCCGTGCAGCTCGTCGTTGCCGGTGCCGCCGTCGATGACGTCGTCGCCGCCGTCGCCGAACAGGATGTCGTTGCCGTCGTCACCCGTGATGCGGTCCTGACCGCCGCCTCCCGAGACGACGTCGTCGCCCGCGCCGGCGTGGATCACGTCGTCGCCCTCGCCGCCGCTGATGATGTCGTTGCCGCCGAGCCCGTTGATGACGTCCTGCCCGCCGAGCGCGATGATGCAGTCGTTGCCCGCGGTGCCGGTCAGCGTGTCGTTGTTCGACGTCCCCACGATGACGTGGCTGCCGGGCGGGCAGCATGCCGGGTTGTCGCCGGGTACGACCACCACGCGCTGGGTCGCCGTCACCGTTCGTCCCGAGGGCGTCGTGCCGGTCCAGGTCACGATCGTCAGGCCGTAGGGGAACGACGCCGGCGCGTTGTTGGTCACGGTCACCGGCTCACACGGGCTGGACGCGATCGCCGTTCCGATGTTGACGTGACCACAGGTGGCGCTGACGACGTCCGGAGGCACGAAGGTGAACGTCGGTGGCGGATTGGTGACCGTGACCACCATCGTGTCGGTGTTGGTCGAGTCGTAGATGTCGGTGACGGTCAGGGTCACCGTCGTTTGGCCCGCGCCGAAGAACAGCTGTTCCCGGGGCCCGGGTCCGGCGACGTGCCCCATCGATCCGGCGTCCCAGCTGTAGAACGCGATATTGTTGTCCGGGTCGTTCGACGCCGATCCGTCGAGCGTGACCACTTGCGGGCAGACGAAGGTGAGATCAGGGCCCGCGTTGGCGACCGGGGGCAGGTTGACGAACGAGTTGGTGTTCGACGAGATGAACTGCGCCGATGCGTCGACGGTAGTCCCCAGGACCGGAAAGGAGAAGTCGAAGACCCCGTCGATCGAGGCCAGCTCGCGAGCAGCATCGAGCCCGATCAAGATCGGGCTCAACGTCCCCGAGGACTGGGTGCGGAAGCCCGGCGTGATCTGCTGGTCGCTGGTGCCTCCGCTCAGGAACGCGCTCATCTCGGCCGGCGTCCCCTGCGGAATCACGATCTGTGTGCCGATCTTCGTGACCGCGATCGGGCCGTGGATCACGACCCACGGTGTCTGGACCGCGAACGAGGCGCCGTTGCCGTCGATGATCAGCGGCTGGGTGAAGTTCTGGAACGCCACCGTCAGGAAGTTGAGCGTGAATGGACACGGATCCGTCGTGCAGAAGACGTCGGCCGACGACAGCGACATGGTCGAGTGCGTGACTTGAAGATCGGCGGGCTGTCCCTCGACGGCCACGGTGAGCACCGCCTGTGGACTGTCGAAGTTGACCAGCACATCGTGTTGAATGGGCGCTTGCGCGCGCGCGGCGGAGGGCCAGAGCGACGCCACGCCGAGAAGGAGGAGCACCACTGCGGAACGCCTGGTAACGATCTCGTATGAGCTCATTTTAGAACGACCTCCACATCCTGAACGTGAACATCCCAGGGCGCCGACAGCGTGAAGTGGTAGTCGCCGGCGGGGATCGTGGTTCTCTCGGTAGGCGGCAGCTTGGCCGCGACGCTGTCCTGTCCGGCCGGGACGTTGATGAACGTGATCTCACCGTGGCATGTGCAGCTCGGCAGTGCCGGGAGCGCGATGGTGAGCGAAAGGTCGCCGGTGGGCACCGGCGGGAAGCACGCCGTGGGAAACCCGATCTGGCCGGGGGCGCGAGCCCCGGCAATTGGCGTCGTTCTGCGACTTCTGAGTGACCAGGTTCGTCGGCGAGACCAGCAAGTTATAGGGTGCCTGCGCCGGCAGAGCGTTGCGGCCGGGATTGCAAAACGACCAGAGGAGCACCGCAAAGCTGCGCCCGCCCAGCGGGTTGATGACCGGCGACACGAAGATCGGTGGCTTCAGCTCTGGCGAGGTCACGTCACTGTTGCACGTGCTCGGATCGAGGGAAGTCCAGATGCTCAGCGGGGGGTTGTCATTGGTGGCCTCCTGTCGCATGGGTGTGACGCCCCCCTGAGGACCATGCGGCGCACTGACCGACGGGTTGTCGCCGCAGCTGCAGCCCGCGATGAACGCGGGTAAGATCGCAAGCAAGAGTAGTTTCATCTCAGTTCTCCTTCTCGAAGACGACATGAGGGCGTTGCTGGGTCAGGAGCTCCGCGATCGGCTTGGATTGCTCGTCGCCCAGCACGAGCCGCAACCGGATGGTCAATTGACGGATCAGGTTTTCCTGCAACCGCGCGCGCACCGCCGGGTCGGGGAAGCGGTCGATGTTGAGCTGGGCTGCGGCGATCACGGACAGCGCCGACTCCAGTTGTTTGCGGTTGGCGTCGGTCAGCGTGCCCTCGGTCTTCAATCGGCCGATGAGTGCGTTGCCGTCGAAGATTGGCGGCGGAGCCGGATCGGGCGTGACCTCGACGTTCGCAGTCGCGTTCGCCGTCGAGCTCTCGTGGTGGTCGTCGCGGGAGCGCCCCGCAGCCGTCGTGGTGCCGGACGCCGATCGGGCGACCGGGCTTTGCAGTGCGCGGACGTCGACGCGGACCCGTGGCCCGCGCAGGGAGCGCCGCGCGATTGCGGCGCCGGATACAACGGCGACGCCTATCAACACGAGCGTGATTCGTTTTCGGAGCATGGTTGTCCTCCTGATTGCGTTTCGAAGCCGGCCGGCCGTCGGGCAGACCACGGGCGTCGTGTTTCGCGTCTGACGTGACACGACCCACGTGTTTTGCCGGGCGATGGGCACGGCTCCGCCGGCGTTACGGCGTGGTCGTCGCGCGATCGATCGAGCTGCGTGTGACGCGAGCGACCCCTACATCCTCGACCCCTGCACCCTCCACCCTGGTCACCCCCTCTTCCGGTCTCGTCCCGGAATTTGTCAGCGCTTGGTTAGCAAGAGTGGCGGCGCTCGACCATCCGTATTTTTCCTACAGCGCGTCCGTTCGATTTCGGGAGACCGAAGAAACAACGAGGTCAGCGCTATTGATCGAAGACCAGCGCCAGCAATTCAGCACGCGACGACACGCCGACCTTGTGCATGATCGTCGAGACCTGCGAAGCGACGGTGGTCGCGGCGGTTCCGCGCGTACGCGCGATCTGGGCGTTGCTCATGCCGTAGGCGACGCGAATCAGGACGTCTAGCTCTGCGTCGGTGAGGCGCCAGGCGATCGGTGGCGCGGGAGCGCGCGGTGCCGGCAAGACGCGCAGCCGCTGCCCGTTCCAGATGAACTCGAACAGCACCGGGGCCGGGGTGGCAGTGCCGGGCCCTCCCGCCCCCTCGAGGATCACCGCGCGCACCAGCTCCGCGCGTGACGACACGCCCAGCTTGCGCTTGACGCGCGAAAGATAGGTCGCCACTGCCTGGATCGAGATCGACAGCGTCGCCGCCACGACCTTGAGCGGCGCGCCGGCCGCGACTTGCGCCGCGATCACGCGCTCGCGATTGCTGAGTCCGATCACGCGCCGCTCGGGGGCGCCCGCGGGCGACAGCCGCGTCACGAGACACCACGCATCTCCACAGCGGATGCAATCAATCACCGACCACGCCCCATCGTGAACGGTGGAGCCAGCGACCGCGGTCACGGCGACGAGAACGTCACCGAAACGATGGGACAGAGTGGCGCGGACCGACTCCAAGGTCGGAAGGATCAGGCACGCGGAATCGCCATCGTCGTCGTCGATCGTCTGCACGGGAAGAGCAACGCGACCACCCTGGCATTATTCCGTGTCGGAAAGACGCGCAAAGGTGCGGTGCAACGACGAATCAATAGAGCGCCCGATGCGATCGCGCCCGTTCAATTGCGATTGGCAATGCGCGCGCAATGGCGCACGACGCGCGGGCTACGGAACGATCGGGATCTGGTATCCCTCCCACGACGGCGTGTGGTTGCTGGTCGTCAGATCCTGGTTCCAGAGATAGACCGCCGGATAGGTCGAGGTCTGCGTCTCGCTGGTCACGACCGCGGTCATGTAGAGCTGCCCGCGCGGCGGCGAGATGTCGTAGCGGTACGACGAGAAGACGATCCAGTAGTACCGCCGATCGTCGTAGCTGCCGACGTCGGGCGACCACTTGGCCCACGAGTTGTCCCAGCCGGTCTTGTTCGGGTAGACGCGGGTGTTGGGCAGCACGGGCGGCGTGCAGCTCGGGGGATCGTTGGCCTTGAGCCGGATCGCCGCGCCGCCGGCGGTCGGCACGACCCACACTTCGGCCGCGGGGTTGAAGAACATGCCGCCGTCGTAGGGCTGGCCGGTCGGCGTGACGTTGGCGTCGCTCTGGGGCAGGCGATTGAACGCAACGAATTCGTCGTCGGGCGAGAACGACGGGTAGTACTCGGCGAAGTTGGGGTCGGCCGCGCCCGCGATCGGCCGCGCGGTCCCGCCGCTGCGGCTGCCGTAGGGGACCGTGTAAAGGTCGGCGGTTCCGACGCCGAGCCGCCCGTCCTGGTTCGCGTTGGTCGACGTGTAGACGATCTGCGTGCCGTCGTGGCTGAAGCTCGGCGCGGCGGCGCCCGCCGGATCCGCGTTGCGCGCGAGCGTTCCCGACGCGCCCGAGTCGAGCTCCATCCAGATCAGGTTGGCGGCCGGATCGACCGGCTGCGTGCTCAGCGTCGTGATCGCGATGTGGTCGTTCGCGGCCCAGTGCGCGGCCGAGAAGCTGATGATGCCGTGAAAGTCCTGGGTCAGCGTGTTCGCGCCGGCGTTGCCCAGGAACGGCGGCATCGCGCCGGTCGCGCCCGACTGCACCGACGCGAGCGCGTTGCCCCACGGATAGTTGCCGGTGAATCCGACGTAGGCGCCGTCGGGGGTCGCCGTGTGGCAGCCGATGCAGGACTCGGATGCGCCGCTGGTCGTCTGCTGCACCTGCGGCACCTTCAACACCGACACCACGTGCTCGTCGCCGACGCCGAAGCCGAAGAGCTCGGTGTTGGTGGGGATCGACGCGTCGTAGCCGCGCAGCGCCCAGTAGACCATCTTGCCGCCGGCGGCGACCGGCGCGATCGTGAACGACGACGTCGTCGCCATCGTCGGCCCGTTCGGGCCGAGCGCGCGCACCGAGACCGTGATCGCCGAATCGACGACGTGCGTGGCGATGTTCTGCCAGATGGTCTTGTCCATCGCCCAGGTGTCGCCGCCGGTGTAGACGACCAGGTCGTTGGCTTCCTTGTCCGAGTGAAAGGTGATCTGCAGCAGCGACGCGCGTGGGCGCCGACACCTTGACGCGCGGGCGCAGCCAGTTGTTGGGCAGCAGCGTGCCCTGCTCGGGCTCGGCGATGCAGGGGCCGGCGGCGGTGCCGGTCCCGGTGAACATCGACGGCGCGTTGGCCGGCGCGCCGCCAGTGATGATCGGCGTGGTCGGGAAGTCGGTGCACAGGCCCTTGCACTTCTGGATGGTCACCGGCGGCGGTTTGGTGCCGCCGTCGGCCTGCTCCTTGGCGGCGTTCTCGGGGTAGCCCCAGGTGCAGCCCGCGAGCGACGCCGCCACGGCCGCAGCGATGGCCAGCGCCAGCAGTCCATCCTTTCGGATGTCGACGTTGCGACCCGCCGTCGTCACGCTGCGCTCACGGCGGGTCAACCGATCCCAGGCTGGCAGGTGCCGCCGACGCAGATCTCGCCGGTGCCGCAGCAACCGCAACCGCACTGCACGACGTCGGGGCTGCAGGTGAGCGGCACGCATTGACCGTTGTTGCACAGCTGGCCGCATCCGCAGGCCGGCGTGCAGACCTTGCCGGGGCAGAGCCCGTTGGTGCACGTGCCGCCGCCGCTGCAACCGCAGGTGCCGCCGCAGCCATTGCCGCCGCCGCAGGTGCCGTCGGTCGGGCAGCTCGGCTTGCAGCAGCCGCCGCCGTAGAGCACCGAGCCGCTCATGCACGCGCAGGTCTTGCCGCAGCCGTCGGCCATGCCCGCGCGGCTGTTGTCGGTCGGGCAGTTGGGCGCGCAGCAGGCGCCCATGTAGAGGACCTTGCCGGTCGGGCAACCGCAGGTCTTGCCGCAACTGTCGTCCATGCCGCCGCGGCTGCCGTCGGTGGGGCAGTTGGGCTTGCAGCAGCTGCCGCCGTAGAGGACCGAGCCGCTCTGGCAACCGCAGGTCTTGCCGCAGGTGTCGTCCATGCCACCGCGGCTGTAGTCGGTCGGGCAATTGGGCGTGCAGCAAGCGCCCATGTAGAGCGTGGTGCCGGTCGGGCAACCGCAGGTCTTGCCGCAGGTGTCGTCCATGCCGCCGCGGCTGCCGTCGGTGGGGCAGTTGGGCTTGCAGCAGCTGCCGCCGTAGAGGACCGAGCCGCTCTGGCAACCGCAGGTCTTGCCGCAGGCGTCATCCATGCCGCCGCGGCTGTAGTCGGTGGGGCAGTTGGGCGTGCAGCAGGCGCCCATGTACAGCGTCGTGCCGCTCTTGCAGCCGCAGGTGTTGCCGCAACCGTCGCTCATGCCGCCGCGGCTGCCGTCGGTGGGGCAGTTGGGCTTGCAGCAGCTGCCGCCGTAGAGGACCGAGCCGCTGGCGCAGCCGCAGGTGTTGCCGCAGCCGTCGGACATGCCGCCGCGGCTGTAGTCGGTCGGGCAGTTCGGCATGCAGCAGTTGTTCATATAGGTGACGCTGCCGGCCTTGCACGGGCACTTTCCGTTGCAGCCGTTGTCGAGCCCTGCCTTGCTGCCGTCGGCGGGACAGGTCGGCGTGCAGACGCAGGCGCCGACCGAGCAGTGTCCGTTGGTGCCGCAGCCGCGGCGCCGCAGTTACAGGTGTCGATGCAGGTGCCGTTGCTGCACACGCTGCCGGGGTTGCACTTCACGCCCGCGCACAGGTTCACCACGCAGGTGCCGTTGCTGCACACCTGGTTGCTCGCGCAATGAACGTTGGCGCACGGGTTGGGCGGCACGCAGGTGAGGTTGCACGCCTTGCCGGTGCCGCAAGCGGCGTTGCAAGCGTCGAGCATCGTGCACTTGCCGGTGCTCGGCGAACAATACTGTCCGCTCGGGCAAACCACGCCGGCGCAGGCCTGCGTGAAGCAGCCGGCGACGCACTGGCCTTCGACGCAGCTCTGATTGGTCGGACAGGTCTTGCCGGCGCAGGGGTCGGTCACCTCGACGCAGGTCGCTTTGCAGGTCGTGCCGCTCGCGCACATCATCGACGTCGCGGCAGCGCACGGATCGTTCTGGCAGGTGCCGTTCAGGCAGACCTGGCCGCTCGGGACAGGTCGCGGGACAGGTCGGCGTCGATCCCGCTTGTCCACCCGCCGCTCCGCCGTCGCGGCCGCCGGTCGCGCTGCCGCCGTCGGCGCGTCCGCCGTGGCCGCCGCCCGCGGGAGCGTCGGCGCTGGCGTCACCGTTGTTGCCGAAGTCGCCGCCGCTGCCGGCGCCGTGACCTTCCTCGTGAAACGCACACCCGGTCGCCGCGAGGGCGATCATCAGAGCGGCGAGCGCCGCGCGCCGCCCCTCAGTCGTTGACTGAAATTGCCGCGAGGGACAAACGCCGAAACCGCGCGCTCACCATGAGCTTCGCATCGGCGTCTCCGTCGGTGACTTGAGCGTCGACGCGCGTCGCGGCGCGCGCGTCAGAATGCTGGCTCGGTGAGCTCCGCCTGACACACCGGCGCGTCGTCGTTGTCGACGCACGACAGCTCCAGTCGATAGTCGACACGCTGTGCGTGGCAGAGCCGAAACGACGGCATGTCGCCGAACAGGATGAATCCACCCTGGCGCAGCGGCGCCGGGTGAGAACCCATCGCACCCTGCGAGGGCAAGCCGGTATCGCTGATCGCGCCAGAGAGAGACACCTGACAGGAGGTGCTGGAGCTGATCGTGAGCTGCTGTGGTGTCGACGAGCAGGTCCCGTTCTCGTTGACCACGAATTGCTCCGCGCCCGGACACGGCGACATCGTCGCAGGCGGTCATGGTGAGCGCCAGTAACGTGGCGAGCGCCAAGACGCGCATCATGGTTGCACCACCGTCAGCTTTGAGCGGCAGAGCACGGCGGCCGATCCGGAGCGGCAGGTGAACCAGAGGCCGTCGCTCTCCAGCGTCGCGTCGCACATGACGGTAACCGCTCTGGCAAGACGACGACGGGGGCGCACCCGCGTCGCGCGCGATGCCCGCGTCGGGCGCGGCGCCGCCGTCGCTCGCGCCGCCGCCGTCGCTCGCGCCACCGTCGATGCCACCGCCGTCGCTGTCGCCGATCGGTGGCGGGTCGGCGTACGCGGGCGTCGAGCAGTAGCCGTATGGATCGTCCCAGTCGCCCTGATCGAGCGTGTACGGACAGGCCGTGCCGTTGTATCGGTAGTTGACGCTGAGCTGGCGGTCGGGCGGTGCGAGCAACGCCGCCTGGTTGGTGATGGTGAGCCTGCCGCTGTAGGAGTCGGCCTCGAGCACGACGAGGCCGCCGGTGCCGCAATCTCCCTCGACCTTGAAGACCATCGGCGGCGACCACTTGCTGCAGCGTTCGGGCGCGGTGGTCGCCATCAGCGCGAGCGAGCCGGTGATCAGTGCCAGCGCTCCGCCCAGGCGCCGCGCGCGAGCATCGAGCGACGCGGCGAGCGCGCGCCGCCGGCCGTACGCGACCGCGAGCGGGACGAAGATGAGCGCGAAGAGATCGGTCGGGTCGCGCGTCAGCACGGTGTGCGTCGCGCCGAATACCAGCGCGACCGCGCGCACGAACCAGGCGTCCGCGGCGTCGGACATCTCCAGCGCCGAGAAGATCACGGCGGTGGCGGCCGCGCCGATCCAGAGGCGGCGGCGAACGCCGACCCCGGTGATCAATCCGAGCACCGCCGAAACCAGCAGCGGCATCAGAAAAGCAGATCGCGAAATCCGACAGCTTGCCGGTGACCGCGTTGTGAAAGACGAACTTCAAGACGTGGTCATTGGCAATCAAGAGCCCGATCATTGCGAGTGGCAGCAATGAGCCGAGCTCGCCGAGGGCGCCCGTTGTGTCAATCGAAATGGGCACCCTCGAAGGGTTCCCAAACCCTCCCGCGACGAGGCCGCCGCTTCGGCGGGGTGGGAAGGGTGGGTTGTCCGTGCCGAAGTCCCCGAAGGGGATGGGCTCCGGCGGGGGATCCGCCTCCGCCCCACGCGTTGGCGACTGGCGGCGCATCAGAACGTCACTCCCAGCGAAACGAGGAACCCATGGGTCAGGTGGGATTGCCCGCTGCCGGGGATCAAGCGGTCGAGCTCGCGCTCTTCGAACAGGTCGACGAAGTAGCTCACCTCGGTGCGCAGGCGAGCGACGTCGTGGCGGCCCCAGAGGACGCCAAGCGTGGGGCGAAGCTGGAGGCCGGTCGCGCCCTGGCCGCCGAGGTTCTGGCCGATGAACCAGGCGCTCACGCCCAGGTAGGGGAGCCGCTCGGCGTCGGCGAGTGGCATCTCGACCCCGAGGCCGACGCCCCAGGTGCGATGGTCATCGCTGCCCGAGCAGTGTTCCAGGTCCAGCGTTACCAGCACCGTTCCAGCATCGGCCGCCATCATCACAGCGAAGCCGCCGAGCGGTGAGACGGTGCGCGCGGGCGAGTCGATCGGCACCATCAGGGCGGCGCGCGCGCCGAACGTGAAGGTGCGCGGCTCGCGGCGCGGCCTGCTGAGGAAACCGTCGCTCGGCGCGGCGGCGTCGGGTGAACCGTCGACCTCGTTCATGAGCCGCATCGCCAGCCACTCCGTGAAATCGGGCAGCAGATCCGGCCCCGCCGCGGTCTTCTCGTGCACGTGACACCGGCTTTCACCGCTGACCGCGTCCCAGCAGTGCACGTCGAAGACCGTGTCCGCGCCCTCGTGCGACAGGTCCAGCGCGACCGCGATCGTGGCCCCGATGAAGCGCGCGGTCGTGACCCCCTCCTGGGCGTTCGCGCGTTCGGCGGTTGGCGGCCGGTCGTAGTCGGTGACGTGGAAGCGATCGCGCCGGCCCAGGCTCTCCACGAACAGGCGCCGCGCGCGCTCGACGATCCGCGCCGACACGCCTCGCCCGCTCGCGGGCAGCACCACCAGCGACGGCCGCGCGGCGTCGGCGCGCGAGGGCAAGCACAGCATTGCCCCGAGCGCAGCGAGTCCTCCGACTACCCACCGAGCGCGAGATCCGGACATGAATGTCGCGATCGAGCTCATCTCCTTCTCCCATCTGCGCGAGCCACCATTGTCTTCACTCCGCCGACTCCGGATCGGCGACCTGGGCCGGCGGCGGCGGGGCTGCGGGCGCGACGCCTGCGTCGGGCGAAGGGGGTGGTGGGGCAGGCGACGGGCTCGCCGCGGCCGGCGGCGGCATCGCGGGTGGCGCAGTATGTGGCGCCACGCGCAGATAGGGTGGCGGTGGTGGCATCAACGTCGGTTCGCGACGACCATCCGAGAGCGGCGGCGGGGGCCCTTCCGAAAGCCAGGGATCGCGCGGGGCCGGTGCATTCGTGGGGGAGCTGGCCGCGGCGGGAGGCGGAGGCGCCCAGGGCGGCGCTCCGCCGGAAGGGGGCGGTGCGCGCGACGCGTCCCACGGTGGAACCCCGAGGTAGGGCATATTGATCAGGCGTTCGCCGAGATCGTCCTTGGCCTGCCGGCACTTGGAGACCTGCAAGTATCCGTAGGTCGCCGAGGCCATCGCGCCGGCGACCAGCGCCGACTGCATGACGATGTCGCCCGTGGTGTGGGTCTGGTCGGATTCGACGCCGAGCACGCTCAGCGCCAGCGCGCCGGTCAGAGTCGCATCCATACCGGGCGCGAGCATGCTCGTCGTGCAGTCGAAGAAGTGCCGCGACGCATGGTCGTGCGGCGGCCCCTCGACGAACAGCAGCGAGCACCCCGAGACCGCGGTGAGCGCGATCGCACCCGCGGCCAGCCGGCGGAAGCTGCCGGGCGATGATTTCGAGGATCATGCGGGGGACACTCCAGCAACGAGCGTGCCGGACTCCGCCGGCGTGCGGTAGCATCGGGGCATTGTCGCCATGATCGACCCGGATGCGCCAGCTCGCTTGCTCGACGACCGCGAGGCGGCACCGTTCGAGGTCGAGAGACGCGACGGCGCATCGCCGTTCGTGATCATCTGCGACCACGCCGGGCGCCGGTTGCCGCGCGCGCTGGGGTCGCTCGGGGTCGCGCCCGAGGATCTCGAGCGGCACATCGCCTGGGACATCGGCGCGCGCGGCGTCGCCCTGGGACTGGCCGCGGAGCTGGACGCGTTCGTCGTCTGCCAGCGCTACTCGCGCCTGGTGATCGACTGCAATCGACAGCTCGGTCACCCGGAATCGATCGCCACCAGCAGCGAGCGCACGCCGATCCCGGGCAACCAGGCGCTCGCGCCCGAGCACGTGGTGGCGCGCGAGCGAGAGATCTTCGAGCCCTATCACGCTCAGATTCGCCGCGAGCTCGATCGCCGGCAGGTCGGTCAGCGACCGGCGATCTTGATCGCGGTGCACAGCTTCACGCCGACCTTCCTGGACCTCGCGCGCCCGTGGCATGCGGGCGTGCTCTTCAACCGCGACGCGCGGCTTGCCGAGCCGTTACTGCACCTGCTGCGCGCCGAGGGTGACCTGACCGTCGGTTGCAACGAGCCCTACGCGGTGACCGATACGTCGGACTATTCGATCAATCACCACGGCGCCGCGCGCGATCTGCCCCACGTCGAAATCGAGATTCGCCAGGATCTGATCGCCGGCGAGGCCGGCCAGCTCGCCTGGGCCCGGCGCCTCGCGCGCGTGTTGCCGCTCGCGGCCGCCGGATTTTGAAGCGCCAGGCACGCCAGGGGGACGACCGCGTCCATCGAGTCAGTCGATTTTTCCCAGCCGCTGCGGTAGCGGCGCGGCCAATATTGGTGTCAACTGTCGTCGTCGGGTTCGGTTTCCTGTGGCGAGCGGGAAGTTCTTGATGCCCAGCCGCCCTTGGGGACCGGAGGGAACGGGTTGGAATGGGACCGAGAGCTTATCGACGTTCGGGTTATGTCGTTGCCGCGGCTGGTCAGCCTCGCTCCGCGAAGAGCGAGCGATCGCTGTTGGCATTTCGCGTTTTGTGCGAGCTGACGCGGCGCTGGATTGACGCGAGCGATCGGTTCGTTACAGATTGGATGGGTCGCGGCGCGATTGGCGGCGACCGATCCCGGGCGAGCCGATCGGGGCAGGAAAGAGCTGGGCAGATGAGTCGTAGTACCTGGTCCGCGTTCCCTGACGCTTTCTGTTCGGCGTGTGGCCTTCGGCATCGCCCTGTGTGGTCTGGTCGCCGCCGCGTGCGCCCGCACGAAGCCGATCACCGACGGCACCGGCGGCGCGGGGGGCGGCGGCGACGTCGACGCGGCCGTCGACGCCGAGGCCGACCAGATGCCGCCCGAGACGCTCGGGGACGGCGAGGCCTGCACCGACGCCGCGATGTGCACCAGCGGTCAGTGCGTCGACGGCGTTTGCTGCAACAGCGCCTGCGGCGACATCTGTCATTCGTGCGCGCTCGAGGGGAGCAAGGGCGTTTGCGCAATCGCCGACGTCGGCACCGATCCGCGCGACGATTGTCCCGACGATCACGTCGGCACCTGCGGGCGCGACGGCGTCTGCGACGGTTCCGGCGCCTGCCGCCACTATCCGATCGGCGCTGTCTGCCAGCAGCAGAGCTGCAGCGGCTCGACCCGCACCAACGCATTTCGCTGCAGCGACGGCACCTGCAGCCCGACGTCGGGGCAACCCTGCGATCCCTATCAGTGCAATCCGGGCGGCAACGACTGCCTGATCACCTGCCAGACCAACGACGACTGCATCGCCGGCAGCTTCTGCAACAACGGCAGCTGCGGGCGCAAGCCGCTCGGCGCGGCGTGCACCACGGGCGATGACTGCAACAGCCTGATCTGCGCGCAAGGCGTCTGCTGCAACAATGACTGCAAGGGGACGTGCGAGTCCTGCGCGCTGACCGGCGCGGCCGGCACCTGCACGCCGGTCCCGGCGGGTGAGGACCCGCTGGAGCAGTGCGACGACGCCGGCCGCACGACCTGCGGCACCGACGGCACCTGCGACGGCAAGCGCGCCTGCCGGCTCTACCTCTCGGGGACGGTCTGTCAGGATCCGACCTGCGCGGGCACGACCGGGACCGCCCAGGGCCGCTGCGACGGCGCCGGCAGCTGCGCGGTCGCGCCGCCGGTCACCTGCGGCACCTGCACGTCGTGCGTGCTCACGGCGGCAGCGGCGGTGTGCATGCCGGTCGCGGCCGGCATGCCGCCGGTGGTCGCCAGCCAGTGCGTCGATCAGGGCGCCATGACCTGCGGCCCCGACGGCAAGTGCGACGGCGCCGGCGCCTGCCAGCTCTATCCGAGCGGGACGTCATGCGCCGCGGGCCTCTGTCCGACGGGCACGGTGCTCACGGCGCCGCGCGCGTGCAACGGCGCGGGGACCTGCGCGGCGGCGGTCACCAGCACCTGCCCCGGTGGCTTCCTGTGCAACGCGGCCGCCAACGTGTGCAAGGTGAGCTGCACCGTCGCGACATCGGCGGCGGACTGCGCGGCGCCCAACGTGTGCACGGGCAATATCTGTGGCTCGATCCGGGTGCAATATCAGGCGGGCAATGCGGCCGCGACCACCAACAGCCCGTCTCCCCGATTTCAGCTGATCAACCTCGGGCCGGCTACCGCCACCATCAATCTCTCCGAGCTCACCATCCGCTACTGGTTCACCAAGGACGGCGCCACCAGTGAGCAAGCGGTCGTCGACTTCGCCAGAAACAGCGCCAACGTCCCGATCCAGGCCAACATGACAACGTCGTTCACCGCGGTCACGCGCCAGGGCGCCGACACATTCTTGCAGTTCGGCTTCACCGCCGCCGCGGGGACACTGACCAGCGCCCTGTCGGTGCAGATCTCCCCGCGGTTTTTCAGCCTGAATCCGCAGTTCGGTATCACCTTTACGCAGACCGGTGACTATTCGTTCGACGCGACCAAGGCCGCCGCGTTCGCCGACTGGACGCAAGTGACGCTGTACCGGCAGGGCACGCTGATCTGGGGCATCGAACCGCCGGCGCTGTAGCGGCCACCGCGCGGTCAGGGCGTCGTGTTGAACCGCACGTCGAGCGTGGAGGTGCCGCCGTTCACGGTGATCAGATCCGGCCTGCCGTTGCCGTCGAGATCGGCGATCGCGACCGCGATCGGGTTCGGCGCGAGCTGCGCCAGGCCGGCAACGAAATGGCCGCCGCCGGTGCCCAGCAGCAAGCTCACGCTGGAACCGCTGAAATAGCCGACGACGATGTCGGGCAGACCGTCGTGATTCAGGTCGCCCACCGCCGCCGTGTTGGGGCTGGTTTCCATCGGGTAGATTCCACCGGACGTGAAGGCGCCGAGGCCGTCGCCGAAGAAGATCGAGAGATTGTTGTTGTTGACGAAGGTGGTGACGATGTCGAGCTTCCCGTCGGCGTTGAGGTCCGCGAGGAGAATCGACTGGGTGCTGCCGACGCCGTAGCTGACTGGCGACCCCCAGGTGAGCGCGCCGCTGGCGATGAACACCGAGGCACCGCCTACCCGGCTGCTGGCGACCAGGTCCATTCGGTGATCCCCGTCGAGGTCGGCGACAGCGATGCCAGAGTATTGGCCGGTGGTGGTCGGGACGACGGGGGCCGCGAACGTTGCGTTGCCGTGGTTGACGAACACCTGGATGCCGCCGGGCGTGAATTCGGCTGCCGTCAAATCGGCGACGCCATCGCCGTTGACGTCGGCGGTGGCCATGCCGTAGACGGTTCCCGCGGTCGCGATCAGCGCGCCGGGGCTGAACCCGCCGCTTCCGTCATTGAGCAGGATCGTGATCCCTGCGTTGACCGCGCTGCCGACGGCGAGGTCGAGCTTGCTGTCGCCATTCAGATCGATCGCGACGACGCTATCGGGAAACCCCACCGTCGAGTAGCTCGCGCTCAGCGCGAACGGTGCTGTCGTGCTGCTCGCGCCAAAGAACACGCTCACGTTGGCGTTGAGATTGTTGCTGGTCACCGCGTCCAGTCGTCCGTCACCGTTGAGATCGGCCAGCACGAGCGCAGTCGGGCCGGACCCGGTCGCGACGCTGGCGACGGCTCCGAAGGTCGGCGCCAACGGCCCGCCGCCGGCGCCGGTCATTCCACCCGCTGCTTGACCGGCGCCGCCGGCGCTGCCGCCGGTGCCGCTCTTGCCGCCCGCGCCGTTGCCGCCGAGGCCGCTGCCACCGGCGCCGGAAACGCCGCCCACGCCCTGGCCGCCGGCGCCGCTCAGGCCGCCGGTGCCGCTCTTGCCTCCAACTCCCGCGGCGCCACCGCTGCCGGGCGCAGGCGCGCCGCCCGCGCCCTGGCCGCCGGCGCTACTGGTCGCGCCGCCGGCGCCACCGTCGGGCAGCATCTTCACCATGGGGGGCGGCCCGAGGCACCCGCCCAGCGCGATGCCGATCGCGACCGCACCCACGCAGACGAGTGACTCAGCCCCGCGTTGCGCTCTTCCCCTCCACCGGCGCATGGTCTGCGTCGGTATATCCGATCCGTGGCACGGTTGCGGAACCATCTTGATTCCGTGATAACGTCGCGCGGTTCGCGAGATTCCTGGTAAATCTTCTCTTTGGACGACTCGATCGTGCTTGGAAAATACTCAATTGATCGCTCACGGGGGCTGCGGGTGCGGATTGGCTTGATATCTTTTGTTTTCGTCGCGTTTGCTGTCGCGATGGCTCCGTTGGCGCGCGCGCAGTCCGACGACTCGAAGAAGCAGGCGCAGGCTCTTCAGGTCGAGGGCGTGCGCCTCTTGCAGAAGGGCGACAACCGCGGGGCGCTCGCGAAGTTCAACGAGGCGTTCGCGCTGGTGCAGAGCCCCAAGATCATGTTCAACATGGGCAAGGCGTATCGCGCGCTGGGGGACGACGTCGAAGCGTTGCGCGCTTACGACACCTTCCTCGACGAGGCGCCGTACGCGCCGAAGGCCAGCCGCGCCGAGGCCGAGCGCGAGGTCCAGACGTTGCGCCCGAAGCTCGCTTACATCGAGGTCGAGGCCGAGGACAGTGGCAGCACCGTGCGCATCGACGGGCGCGACATGGGCAAGACGCCGCTCGTGCGAGCGGTGGTCGTCGCGCCGGGCGCGCACGAGGTCAAGGTCGAGAAGACCGGCATGGTCACCGAGAAGCGCTCGGTCGCGCCGATCGCCGGCCAGAAGGTGCGCGTGGTGGTCAAGTTGTCCGCGGTTCCCACGCCCGAGCCCGCCAAGCCGCCCGTCGTGGCGACACGTCCGTCGAACAACACGCCGCCCGCGCGGCGCGTGGCGAACGGCGATCCCGACACGACTCAGCCCATCGACCGCCCGCCCACCCGCATCGAGAACCCACCAGTCGATGTGTCCCCGTCGGGACGTCCCTGGCAGTACACCGCCGCCTGGGTCTCGGTCGGCCTCGGCGCGGTCGCGCTGGGCGGTGGTATCACCGCGCAGGTGTTGTGGTCGCAGAAGAACAGCGAGTTCAACTCGGTGATGAACTCGACCGGCGGCGTCCAGTGCACGACCAAGATGCCTCCGGATTTTGGAGGCGGTCCCTGCCTGAGCTTGCACCAGGCGGCGGAGCTTCGCCTGACGCTGGCAATCGCGGGCTACGCGACGGCCGGCGCCGCCGCGATCGCCGCGCTGGTCTTCTATTTGACCGCGCCCAGCGCTGCCGAGGCGCACGCGCCAGCGGGCAATTCCGTGTCGCTGGGCTGCCTGCCGACTGCATTGTCGTCCGGCGCTTCCGGCCTTTCCTGCGCGCTCACCACGCGATTCTGAAACCTTCGCTCGCCCGTTTGAGCCGCGCCGCCGCGTCGCGCGCGAAATGACGCGGCGGGATTCGAGCTTGAGCGTGGGCCATCCTGACTCGCCGCCTCGACCGATTCCGTCAAAATGATTTCGCGGTGCTGGCGTTTATTGCCGACTGTGGCCTCCGTCAACGTTTGCCCTTTCCACCTCCAGCGCATCCGTGGTCAACTTCGTCATCAGGAGGTTCGCCAATGGCTGAGCTCTTGAGCAAGGCACGGATTGTCGCGAAGCCTGGTTTCAACCGCTGGTTGATCCCACCTTGTGCTCTCGCGACCCATCTCTGTATCGGGCAGGCGTACGCATTCAGCGTGTTCAACCTGCCGTTGACCAAGCAACTCGGCATCACCAAGTCGATCCCCGGTGACTGGAAGCTGACCGAGCTCGGTTGGATCTTCACCATCGCGATCGCCGTGCTCGGCTTGTCGGCGGCGATCTTCGGCAAGTGGGTGCAAGCCCAGGGGCCGCGGAAGAGCGGGTTCGTCGCCGCGCTCTGCTGGGGGATCGGCTTCCTGGTCGGCGCGCTCGGCATCTCGACGCACCAGCTCTGGCTGGTCTACCTGGGCTACGGCGTGATCGGCGGCTGCGGACTCGGCATCGGCTACATCACGCCGGTGTCGACCTTGATCGCCTGGTTCCCCGACCGGCGAGGCATGGCCACCGGTATGGCGATCATGGGCTTCGGCGGCGGCGCGATGATCGCATCGCCGCTCTCCGACTTCTTGATGAGGCACTTTGCATCCGCGACCTCGACCGGCGTCGTGGCGACCTGGGTCGTCATGGGCATCATCTACATGGTCTTCATGTCGTTCGGCGCGTTCGGGTACCGCGTGCCGGCCGAGGGGTGGTCTCCCGCGGGCTGGATCGCTCCGCCAGCGCGCGCGGGATCGCTGATCACGGACCGCAACGTGACGCCGGGCAAGGCGCTGGGGACCAAGCAGTTCTGGCTTCTCTGGGTCGTGCTGTGCTTCAACGTGACCGCCGGCATCGGCGTGCTCGGTCAGGCCTCGCCGATGATCCAGGAGGTATTCAAAGGCAAGATCACGCCTAGCGCCGCCGCGGGCTTCGTCGGTTTGCTCAGCCTCTTCAACATGGCGGGGCGATTCTTGTGGGCGTCGCTGTCCGACAAGATTGGCCGCAAGGCGACCTACGCTTGCTTCTTCACGTTGGGGACCGCGCTCTACGCGCTGGTGCCGCAGCTGGGTCGGCTCGGCAGCGTCGCGCTGTTCGTGGCCTGCTTCTGCATCATCCTCACGATGTACGGTGGTGGGTTCGCCACGATTCCCGCGTACCTGGCCGATGTTTTCGGGACCAAGTACGTGAGCGCGGTGCACGGGCGCCTGCTGACGGCTTGGTCGGTCGCGGGCGCCGCGGGTCCGATACTGGTGAACTACATTCGCCAGTATCAGATCGAGAGCGGCGTGCCCAAGGACCAAGCCTACAACGTGACCATGTACATCATGGCCGGCCTGCTGGTGATCGCGTTCTTCGCCAACGTGGCATTGTCCCCGGTCTCGGCCGAGCACCAGGAAACGGCCGAGAACGAATCCGGCGCCAAGGCGGCGCGGCCGGCGCACGCGTAAAGGAGGATGAAGATGGCAACGGACGAGCCCAAGAGCAACCCGATGATTCTCATCCTCGCCTGGCTGGCGGTGGGCATACCGCTGGTTTGGGGCGTGGCGCAGACGTTCAAGAAGGCGCTCGCGCTCTTCGGATGATCACCTGAGATCGTTCCCGTCCGCGCGACACTGCTTGACAGGTGCGCGGCAACGGCCGTAGACGTGTGTCTTCTGAAAACTGAATAGAAGACGTCGCAGTCGGCGAGCACATTGGTGCTCGCCTTGAGGGAAGCCGGTGAAATGCCGGCGCGGTCCCGCCACTGTATGTGAAGAGCCAGCTCCTCGATGCCACTGGCGCCGCTCGATCGTTTCGAGCGGTGTCGGGAAGGCTGGAGCTGGCGCTCCGGGCGCAGCAAGCCCGGGAGATTTACGAGCCAGGAGACCTGGCTGCGACTTTTCCACCAAGCCTTTCTCGCGGAAGAAAGCGTCGGGCGCAGATGTGCGCGCGCGGCCCCCTTTTTCTGCTCGTCAGGCCAGGCGAGGAAGAAGAGGGCCTCATGCTTTTTGAGGATGGCTCCCCGGTCGCGGAGATCGACCGGCGGGCGCGCGAACAATCCAGTATCGAATCAAACCTGCTATCGCCCGTGGCGACGGCGATCTTGATCGTCGGCCACGGCAGCCGCGAAGCGCGCGCGAACGGCGAGCTGGAGACATTGGTGGCCGACTATCGCGCGCGCGTGCATGCGCGCAGCGAGGCGATCACGGTCGCGCACGCTTACGTCGAGCTGGCGCAGCCGCTGCTCGACGACGCGCTCGCCGCGCTGGCGGCGTCGCATCGGCGGATCGTCGTGGTGCCGTTGTTTCTCTTCCTGGTCGGCCACGCCAAGAACGACATCCCCGTCGCGCTGGCGCGCGCGCGGGCGGTGCACCCGGGCGTCGACTTCGTCTCGGCGCGCGAGATGGGCGTTCACCGCGCGCTGCTCGACATCGCCTTCGATCGCGTGTCGGCGCGCTGCGCCGAGGGGGCGCCGCGCGACACAACGGTGATCGTCGTCGGACGCGGCTCCAGCGATCCGGCCGCCAACGCCGAGCTCTATCGGCTGACGCGTCTCTTTGCCGAGGGGCGCGGGTACGCGACGGTGATCCCGAGCTTCATCGGCAT
The DNA here is from genome assembly GCA_963711305.1 of uncultured Pseudomonadota bacterium. Classification (GTDB taxonomy): domain Bacteria; phylum Myxococcota_A; class Polyangia; order Fen-1088; family Fen-1088; genus DASRQZ01. Next base: position 277,610 of record CAVQDT010000007.1, on the reverse strand, counting down.
CACCACGCCCCTCTTGCCCGATGCGCTCGAGAGTGCGGCACGCGCGCGGCCGCAGCGCCTGATCGTGCTCCCGTACTTCCTGTTCGACGGGCGGCTGAATGACAAGCTCGCCGCCCAGGTCTCGGAGTTCAGCGCGCGCTATCCCTGGATCCGCACCAGCGTCGCGGCCCACCTCGGCCCCGACGCGCGTCTCCTCGACGTCATCGACGAGCGCGTCACCGACGCGGCGGTCGGCCGCGCGCCGCTGCCGTGCGACAGCTGTCAGTATCGCGCGCCGGTCTCGGGCGTGATCGACAACGTCGGCGGCGCGCGCGCGCTGCTCTGGAGCTTGCGGCACTCGTGGACGCACGGGCAGGCGGCGCCGCACCGGCACGCGCACCGCCCGCTGGCCAAGCACGTCCTGGTGTGCGGCAACGTCGACTGCGCCGCCGACGGCAGCATTGCGCTCATCGACACGCTCCGGCGCGCGATCAAGGACGCGGGCCGCCAGGCCGACATCCGGGTGACGCGCACGTCGTGCATGGGCCGCTGCGGCGAGGGCCCGACCGTCGCGGTCTATCCCGACGGGATCTGGTACCGCCAGGTGCACGCCGAGGACGCCGAGGAGATGGTGCGCGAGCACCTGGTCGGTGATCGGCTGGTCGCGCGCCTGGTCGACAACATCATGCAGTGAAGGGAACGGAGGAGAGACGTCCATGGCATGTCACGAAATCGCGGCGCTGCGGCTGGGGCTGATGCGCGTGCTCGGGAAGAGCGACGAGGCCGAACGCCAGCACGAGCTCGCCGAGCTCGGCGCGGCGGCGACGCGCGGCGGACCGGTGGGCGCGCTGTGCGAGGCCGGCGACCTCGCCGCGCTGAAGCGGCTCTTCGGCGCGGCGCTCACCGAGCTGAACACGCGCGTGGCGGCCACGCCGCCGGCCGATCCGCGCATTGCGTACTACCGGACGCTGGTGGTGCTCACGAAGAAGGTCGAGCTGGATCTCGACAACCAGATAGAGGGGCTCTCGCGGCTTTACCGAGACCTCGACGAGATGCACGACTTCGTCCACGAGATCTACCCGGCCGATTGAGGGTGCAGGCGATGACGACTCCCGAGATCCCCGAGACCGACAAAGAGGCCGCGCGCGTCGTCGCGCGCAAATCGCCGCAGCGAAGCGCGCGCGTGGTCGCCGCTGTCGAGGTCGCGACCGGCACGCGTCACCTGACGCTGGAGATGCTCGAGCCCACGGCGCTCGGGTTCAGCGGCGGGCAATACGTCATCGTCGACACGGGCCTCGTGCTGCCGTCGGGCAAGGCGGTGAAGCGCGCTTACTCGATCCTCAGCGCCGACGACGATCAGACGCGCATCGAGATGGCGACGCTACGCCTGCCGGAAGGGCCGGGGTCAGGCTTCATGCACGCGCTCGTACCCGGCGCCGAGGTCCGTTTCAGCGGCCCCTGGGGCAAGCTGCACCTGTCGTGCGCGGCGCGTGCGCCGGAAGAAGGCTCCGGTCCCCTCTCCCGTCCGCGGGAGAGGGTTAGGGAGAGGGCAGACCTTGCGAGTAGCGGCGCCCGCAGCCCCCTCTCCCTGGCGCTCGCGACGGACACCGGTGTGACCGCCATCCTTGGTCTGGTGCGCAGCGGCTGGTTCGCGCCTTTCGTTGCGGACTGCGCCTTCGTCTGGCTGCGCACCGCGCCCGACTATTTCCTGCCCGAGGCATTCGTCCGGGAGCGCCTTCCGCGGGAGCTAGGAGCGGTGCACATCGGAACGCTGCCGCCACTGGGCCATCCCGAACGGCTCGCGATTGCGCGCCGCTGGCTGCGCGAGGTGAACGGCGGTGCCGGCCTGGCGCGCGCGTACGTCGCCGGCGACGGAGCCGTCAACTACGCGCTGCTCGACGACCTGGTCGCGGCCGGCATTCCCGCGTCGCGCGACAGCGTCGAATCGTTCTTCAACATGCCCAAGAAGACGGCCGGGCAGGGGATGGCGACATGAACGACATGCGACAGATGACCGCGCTCGGACGAAAGCATCGAGGACAGTAGCTTCGGGATCATCGACGCCGAGGCGGGGGCGCACGGCTTCGGCGCCGCGCGAGTGGCAGGTGGTGCGGCGGGTGATTCACGCCACCGCCGACTTCGAGTTCAAGAGCTCGATGCGCTTTCACCCGGAGGCGATCACCGCCGGCATCCGCGCGCTGCGCGCCGGCTGCCCGATCATCGTCGACGTGAAGATGATCTCGGCCGGGCTCAACGAGGAGCGGCTCGCCGCGTACGGCTGCCGCATCGTCTCGCACATCTCCGACGACGACGTCATCGCCGGCGCGCAGGCCGCGAACAGCACGCGCGCCATCGAGGCCATGCGAAAGGCGCAGCGCCTCGGCGAGCTCGACGGCGCGATCGTGGCCATCGGCAACGCGCCGACCGCGTTGCTCGAGACGGCGCGCCTGGTGCGCGAGGAGGGCGCGCGGCCCGCGCTGGTGATCGGCGTGCCGGTCGGCTTCGTCTCGGCGGTCGAGTCGAAAGAGGCGGTGCTGGAGCTGGCGGTGCCGCACATCGTGGCGCGCGGGCGCAAGGGCGGCAGCCCGATCGCGGTGGCGATCATCCACGCGCTGTTGCTGCTCTCGGCGCTCGAGGAGCGAGCGTCGTGAGCGCCGCGCGGGCGGTGACGGTGATCGGGCATCGGCGACGACGGTTGCCGGGGCTTGACCAGCCGCGCGATGGACGCCGTGGCGCGCGCCGCCTGGCTGGTCGGCGGCGAGCGACAGCTGGCGTTCTTTCCCGAGTTCGGTGGCGAGCGGATCGTGCTGAAGGACGGCCTGGACGCCGCGCTCGATCGGGTCGCGCGCCTGGCGGCCGAGCACAACGTCTGCGTGCTCGCGTCGGGCGACCCGATGTTCTTCGGCGTCGGCGCGATGGTGGTCGACCCGCGTCGGCGCCGAGCACGTCGAGGTGATCCCCCAGCCGAGCGCGCTGCAGTGGGCGTTCGCGCGCGCCGGCATGAAGTGGGACGACGCCGCGTTCATCTCGCTGCACGGGCGCCCGCGCACCGGGTTGCTCACCCGGCTGCGCCGGCATGCCAAGGTGGCGCTGTTCACCGACGAGACCAACTCGCCGCCGCGGCTGGCGGCGCACCTGGTCGCGCACGGCGAGGTCGGCTGGACCGCGTGGGTCTGCGAGAACCTGGCCGGGCCGGACGAGCGCGTGCGCTGCTTCCCGATCGCCGAGCTCGCGGCGATGCGCGAGGGCGACATCGGCGCGCTCAACGTCCTCCTGCTGGTGCGCGACCAGCCCAGGCTGGCGCCCGCCGCCCGCGATCCCGTTCCTGCACGAGGACAGCTTCGCCAAGCGCATGCCCAAGAAGGGCCTCATCACCAAGCGCGAGGTGCGGGTGCTGTCGCTGGCGTCGCTGGCCATCCGCGCGAACAGCGTGGTCTGGGACATCGGCGCCGGTTCGGGCTCGGTGTCGATCGAGGCGGCGATGCTCGCGCCCGAGGGGCGCGTCTACGCGATCGAGATCGATCCCGAGAGCGTCGAGATCTGCCGCGAGAACCTGCGCGCGCACGCGGTCGACAACGTCGAGGTGATCGCACGCGCGCGCACCTGACGTGCTCGACCGAGCTCGAGACTCCCGACGCCGTGTTCGTCGGCGGCAGCAAGGGCAGCATGGAGGCGATCATCGAGGCGGCGCTCGACCGCTTGGCTCCGGGCGGCCGCCTGGTCGTCAACGCCATCACGCTGGACAACGCGGCTGAGGCCTACCAGACGCTGCGTCAGCGCGGCCTGGTGCCCGAGGTGACCCTGGTGCAGGTCTCGCGCAGCGAGCCGCTGTCGCGCTACATGCGCTACGAAGCGATGAACCCGATCCAGATCTTCGCCGTCACCAAGCCGGCGGTTGAATCGTGAACGGCCCCGCGCTCTACGGCGTCGGCGTCGGGCCGGGCGCGCCGGACCTGATCACGCTGCGCGCGTTGCGCGTGCTCGAGCGCGCCGACGTGCTCGCGCTTCCGCGTGGCAACGACTACGGCGAATCGATGGCATGGAAGATCGTCAAGCCGACGCTGGGCGAACCGACCGGCCAGGAGCGCCTGTTCCTGACCTTTCCGATGAGCAAGGATCCGGCGCGCCTGCGCGCCGCCTGGGACGTCGCGTTCGCCAAGATCGGCGACCGGCTCGCGCGGGGATCGAGCGTCGCGTTCGTCACCGAGGGAGACCCTTCGCTGTACAGCAGCTTCATCTACCTGCTGCGCGAGGCGCCGGCGCGCTGGCCGGGGATCCCGGTCGAGATCGTCCCCGGCGTTTCGTCGATCGCGGCGGTGCCGGCGCGCACCGGCGTGCCGCTGGCCGACGGGCAGGAGCGGGTGGCGATCATCCCCGCGAACTACGGCGTCGATGATCTGACGGCGGTGCTGCGCGCGTTCGACACGACGGTGATCATGAAGATCGGCCACGAGATGCCGAACGTCATCGCGGCGCTGGAGCAGACGGCGCTGGTCGATCGCGCGGTCTACGTCTCGAGGGCGACCATGCCCGAGGAGCGCATCGAGCGCGACGTCCGCGCGGCGAGCGGCGCGTACGGCGACTGCTTCGGCATGGTGGTGGTGGCGCGCAAGGAGCGCAGCGGCGTGCTCGCCGGCGACGTGGCCGAGATCGAGCGCGGCGCGGTGCGGAAGGTGGGGGCGGAGGCATGATTGCGCGGCGTCCCTTCGCGATCTACGCGATCACGAGCCACGGCGTCGATATCGGGCGCAGGTTGCTCGACGGTGTGCCCGGCGCCGACCTCTACGTCTCGGAGAAGCTGCGCGCCCAGGCGCCCGCCGCCGCGCGCGCGCTGCCGCTGCCGATGGGGCCGCTGCTGGCGGAGACCTTCCTCGGCTACGACTGCCACGTCTTCATCATCAGCGTCGGCGCGGTGGTGCGCATGGTGGCGCCGCTGCTGCGCAACAAGAAGGTCGACCCCGCGGTGCTGTGCATCGACGACGCGAGCCGCTTCACGATCTGCGTCCTCTCGGGGCACGTGGGGCGCGGCAACGCGTTCACCGAGCGGGTCGCGGCAGCGCTCGGCAACCAGGCGGTCATCACCACGGCGTCCGACGCCATCGGCACGCTGACCGTCGACATCCTCGGGCGCGACCTCGGCTGGACGCTCGACGATCCCGACCGCAACGTGACGCGCGGTTGCGCGGCGGTGGTCAACGCCGCGCCGGTGCTGTTCGTGCAGGAGACCGGCGAGCCGAGCTGGTGGCCGGAGGGCCGCGCGCTGCCGGAGGGCGTGAGCTACGCGACGTCGCTCGACGGCGTCGATCCGCGCGCGTTCGAGATCCTGCTGATCGCGACCGACCGCGAGATCCGCGCACAGCCAGCGCGCTTGCTGGGAGAACGCGGTGATCTACCGGCCGCAGCACGCTGGTGCTCGGGCATCGGCTGCGATCGCGACACGCCGCCCGACCTGGTCGAGCGCGGCGTCGCGACGCTGCTGGCGCGAGCACGGGCTGTCGGCGAAGTCGGTCAAGGCGATCGCCAGCATCGACACAGAAGAGCGACGAGCGGGCGCTGCACGAGCTCGGCGCGCGTCACGGCTGGCCGCTGGAGTTCTACCCGGCCGCCGAGCTCGACGGGGTCAGCGGCATCGAGACGCCGTCGGAGACGGTGAAGAAGCACGTCGGCTCGCGGGGCGTCGCCGAGCCGGCGGCGCTGCGCGCGGCGGGCGCGACGCGCCTGCTGGTGCCCAAGCAGATCTACACCGAGCCCGGCGCCGGCCGCTCGATGACGTTCGCGGTGGCGCGCGTGCCGTTCGCTCCGCGGGCGCTCGGAGAGCGGACGTGACCGCGCAAATCGAGAGCGCGGGCGGCGGCACGCCGGCGGGCACGCTCACGATCGTGGGCATCGGCCCCGGCGCCGAGGAGCACACCACGCCGGCGGCGCTGGCCGCGATCCGCGACGCCGAGGTCGTCGTCGGTTACACCACGTACATCCGCCTCGTGCGCCACCTGCTCGACGGCAAGGAGGTCGTGAAGACCGGCATGACCGAGGAGATCGGCCGCGCGCGCGCCGCCGTCGAGCGGGCGCGCGCCGGCGCGCGGGTCGCGATCATCTCGTCGGGCGACGCCGGCGTCTACGGCATGGCGGGGCTGGTCTTTCAGGTGCTGCGAGAAGATCGGCTGGCGGCGCGGCGAGTCGCCGGAGCTGCGGTTGATCCCGGGGATCACCGCGCTCAGCTCGACGGCATCGCTGGTCGGCGCGCCGCTGGGTCACGACTTCTGCGCGATCTCGCTGTCCGATCTGCTGACGCCGTGGCCGGCGATCGAGCGGCGCATCGAGGCCGCGGCGTCGGCCGACTTCGTGATCGGCCTCTACAACCCGGCGAGCGGCCGGCGCCAGCGGCAGATCGTCGAGGCGCAGCGGATCATCCGGCGTTACCGCGACGGCGCGACGCCGGTCGCGCTGGTCAAGAGCGCCTACCGCAAGCTCCAGGCGGTCGAGCTCTCCGACCTCGACAACTTCCTCGACTTCGAGATCGGCATGCTGACCACGGTGCTGGTCGGATCGTCGAACACCTTCGTCTTCGAGGGGCACATGATCACGCCGCGCGGCTACACCAACAAGTACACCTGGGACGGCGAGGCGATCGCCGGCCAGACGCCGGGGCGTTCGCTGGTGGTCTCATCCAGCGACGAGGCCGAATGACGTCACGCGCGGGCAGGCTGGCGGGCGCGCTGCTGGTGATCAGCGGCGACGCGCATTTCCTCGTGGGGAATCCCAAGCGACCGTGCGATTGGCGCGCCGCCGGCTTCGAACCGCCAGGTGTGATCGACGCCGTGGCGCGGCCTCAGCTGGCAATGGTGCGCGCGGGGGCGCTCGCGGTATCAGGGCCCTGGCTCGATCTCTCGGGCGTGCAGTGCGCGGCCGATGAGCTCGCGCGCCGGCTGGCGCAACGGTTGCTCATCGAACGCAACGGTTCGGTCAGCGATCGCCTGTGGCGGCTGGTGATGCGCGCCGATCCGGACGGCGAGGACCCGCCTGCCGAGGCGGTCGTCGACGGGCGCTGGCTGGCCGAGACGCCGGAGCACGTCTGGCAGATCGTGCGCGAGGCGGTGCTGCGATGTCTGTGAAGGCGCCTACCGGCAAGGTCTACATCATCGGCGCCGGTCCGGGCGATCCTCGGCTGCTCACGTTGCGCGCCGCTGAGCTGATCGCCGCGCTGTCCGCTGATCGTCTACACCGGCTCGCTGGTGCCGCGCGAGATCTTCGCAGGCGCGCGTCCCGACGCACGCGTCGTCGACTCCGCGAGCCTGACGCTCGACGAGATCGTCGGTGCGATGAGCGCGGCGTGCGAGGCGGGGCAAGACGTCGCGCGCGTGCACACCGGCGATCCGGTGATCTTTGGCTCGACCGCCGAGCAGATGCGCCGGCTCGACGAGCTGGGCATCGCCTGGGAGATCGTCCCCGGCGTGTCGTCGTTCACGGCCGCGGCCGCGGTGCTGGGCAAGGAGCTGACGCTGCCCGAGCTCTCGCAGACCGTGATCCTCACGCGCGCCGAAGGCCGCACGCCGATGCCCGACGGCGAGAAGCTGGCGGACCTCGCCCGCCACGGCGCGACGCTGGCGCTGTTCCTGAGCATCACGCTGCTCGCCGAGGTGACCGAGACGTTGATCCCGATCTACGGCGCCGACTGTCCGGTCGCCGTGGTGCACAAGGCGACCTGCCCCGACCAGAAGATCGTGCGCGGAACGCTGGCCGACATTCGCGGCCAGGTGCGCGACGCGGGCATCAAGACGCAGTCGATGGTGCTCGTCGGCCGCGTGCTCACCGCGAAGCACTTCGCCAATTCGCGGCTCTACGATCCCGAGTTCAGCCATCGCTTTCGCAAGGCGCGGAGGAGCTCGTGAGCGGCGGCGAGACGAGCACGCCCGCGGCGCGAGGGTTGCTGCTGGTCTACACCGGCAACGGCAAGGGCAAGACGACGGCGGCGCTGGGCCTGGTGTTCCGCGCGCTCGGACGCAAGCTGCCGGTCGCAGTGGTGCAGTTCATCAAGGGCAAGTGGAAGACCGGCGAGCGGCTGTTCGCCGAGACGCTGCCCGGGCTGACGTTCCAGGTGATGGGCAAGGGGTTCACCTGGGAGAGCGACGATCTGTCACGCGACAAGCAGGCGGCGATCGACGCGTGGGCGGCGGCGCGCGGGTTCATCGAGGGTGGCGCGCACCGGGTGGTCGTGCTCGACGAGCTGACCTACGTCATCAACTACGGATTCGTCGACGGCGCCGAGGTGATCGCGGCGCTGCGCGGGCGGCCGCCGCACGTCCACGTGGTGGTCACCGGCCGCAACGCACCCGCGGAGCTGATCGCCGCCGCCGACCTGGTGACCGAGATGACGGCGATCAAGCACCCGTTCGAGCAGGGACACAAGGCAGCGCCGGGGATCGACTATTGAAATGAGCGCTGAAACCATCGCGCCGATCGACATTCCCCGCGTGGTCATCGCCGGCGTGTCGAGCGGCGTCGGCAAGACCACGGTCACCGTCGGGCTCTGCCGCGCGTTGCGCGCGCGCGGGCTTGCGGGTCGCGCTCTTCAAGTGCGGGCCGGACTACCTCGATCCCACCTATCACCGGCGCGCCGCGGGAGCGGCCAGCCACAACCTCGACGGCTGGATGATGGGGCGCGAGGCGGTGCGCGCGACGTTCCAGCGCGCGTCGCACGGCGCCGACATTGCGCTCATCGAAGGGGTGATGGGCCTCTTCGACGGTGCGTCGCCGACCGGCGACGAGGGCTCGACCGCCGAGATCGCGAAGTGGCTCGACGCGCCGGTGCTGCTGGTCGTCGACGCCGGCGGCATGGCGCGCAGCCTGGCGGCGCTGGTGGCGGGGTTCGCCGGGTTCGATCGCGGCCTCCGCGTCGCCGGCGTCATCTGCAATCGCGTCGGCAGCCGCGGCCACCTGGATCTGTTGAGGCGCGCGCAGACGGCGCCGCCGATTGTCGGCGGCCTCCCGCGCGAGCCGGAGCTCGCGTTCCCCGAGCGCCACCTGGGCCTGCTCACCGCGCACGAGGACGCCGTCGCCGAGTCGTTGTTCGCTGCGTGGGGGGCGCGGGCGAGCGAGTGGCTGGACCTCGACGCAATTCTCGAATGCGCGGGCTCCGGTCGCGTCGGTCGCGTCGCCCCGAAGCGTTCCGGTCCCCTCGCCCCGAAGCGTTCCGGTCCCCTCGCCCCCGTCCGCGGGGAGAGGGTTAGGGAGAGGGGGCCGCACACGCCGCAACTCGCAAGGTCGGCCCCTCTCCCTAACCCTCCCCCCGCGGACGGGGGGAGGGATCGGATCTGGCGAGCTCGCATCGTTGTCGCATCGCGCTCGCGCTCGACGAGGCGTTTCACTTCTACTACGACGACAACCTGCGCCGCCTCGAAGCGCTCGGCGCCGAGCTGGTCCCGTTCTCGCCGATGCGCGACGCGCAGCTTCCCGCCGTCGACGGTCTCTATCTCGGCGGCGGCTACCCCGAGCTTCACGCCGAGGCGCTCGCCGCCAACTCGTCGATGCGCGACGCCGTCGCCGCCTTCGCGGCGCAGCGGCCGCCCGATCTACGCCGAGTGCGGCGGGCTCATGTACCTCACGCGCGCGATCCGCACGCGCGACGGCCGTTCCCACGCGATGGTCGGCCTGTTCCCGTGCGAGGCGGTGATGGCCGATCGGCTCGAGGCGCTCGGCTACGTCGAGGTCGAGCTCGAAGCCGACACGCCGCTCGGTCCCGCGGGTACGCGCTTTCGCGGACACCAGTTTCGCTACTCGCGTCTCACCGAGCCCGACGGCGCCATCGCGCTCGCCTACTCGGTGCGGCGGCGGCGCGGCCAGGAGGCGTTTCGCGAGGGCTACCGCGCGGGCGACAACGTGCTCGCGTCCTACGTGCACGCGCACTGGGCCTCGAATCCGCGTGTCGCCGAGGCGTTCGTCGCCTCCTGCGCGGCCGCGCGCGCCCGCGGAGCTCACGGATGACGCTGGATCTCATCGCCGCGTCCCGGTCGAATCTGGTGCTGCTCGCCGGCGCGCTGCTCGTCGACCAGTGCCTGGGCGAGCCGCCCGCGGTGCTGCACCCGGTGGTCTGGATGGGCGGCGTGACCCGCATCGCCGAACGCCGATTCGCCCGCGGAACGCTGCTCGGGCAAGCCGTCGCGGGCGCGTTGCTGGCGCTCGCCGTGCCCTGTCTCTTCGCGGGCGGCGCCGCGGCGGGGCTGCGCCTGCTTTCGCGCTGGCCGGGAACCTCCGGAACCTTCTTTCGTTTCGCCACCGGCGTCTGGCTGCTCAAGTCGGCGATCGCGCTGCGGGCGCTCGGGCAAGCGGCGCGCGCCGTGGCCCACCCGCTCGAGCGGGGCGACCTCACCGGCGCTCGCCGCGGGCTCGCCGGCCTGTGCAGCCGCGACGCCGCCGCGCTCGACGAGCGCGCGCTGATCGCCGGCGCCGTCGAGTCGGTGGCGGAGAACGCGTCCGACAGCGTGATCGCGCCGCTCTTCTACTTCGTGCTGTTCGGCCTGCCGGGCGCGATCTTCTATCGCGCCGTCAACACGCTGGACGCGATGATCGGCTACCACGGCCGCTACGAATGGTTCGGCAAGGCAGCGGCGCGGCTCGACGATCTGCTGAACCTCGTGCCCGCGCGCGTCACCGCGGCGTTGCTGCTGCTCGCGGGCGCCGCTCTCGGTCACGATGCGCGCCGCGGCTGGCGCGTCTTGCGTCGCGACGGCGGACGCACCGAGAGCCCGAACGCCGGATGGCCGATGGCCGCGATGGCCGGGTTGCTCGGCGTCGTGCTCGAGAAGCGCGGCCACTACCGCCTCGGCGACGACCAGGAGCCGCTGCAGACCGAGACGATTGCGGCAGCCTGGCGCATCGTCGCTCTGGCCTGCGGCGGCGCGGTGGCGCTCGCCGCGCTCGTCCTGGCGCTGCGAGGGTTTCGTGGCGGTTGATGGCGCACCGCACGGCGCCGCGCGCGCACGGCGGCCCGGTCGCTGCCGAGCTGCGCGCGCTCGGCATCGCCGCCGAGCGAGATTCTCGACTTCAGCGTCAACGTGAACCCCTACGGTCCTGCGCCGGCGATGCGCGACGCGATCGCCTCCGCGCCCGTCGACCGCTACCCCGATTCGACCGCGTCAGCGGCGCGCGCGGCGCTCGCGAGCGTCTGCGGTGTGAGCGCCGAGCGAATCGTGCTCGGCAACGGAGCCGCCGACCTGCTCTGGACGCTGGCGCGCGTGCTGGTCGCGCCGGGGCGAGCGGTGGTGATGGTCGAGCCGACGTTCTCCGAGTTTCGAGCCGCGGCGGCAGCGGCCGGCGCGCGCCTCGTCGAGTGGCGCGCCGACTCCGCGACCAGCTTCGCCCTTGGTCCTGCGGCGCTCGCCGCAATCGTCGAGACGGCGCGCGCGTGCGAAGCCGTCGCGATCTACCTCTGCGCGCCCAACAATCCGACCGGCGCCGGCGTTGCGCACGCCGAGATCTCGCTTCGCTCGCCGAGCGCCTCCCGCGCGTCACGCTGGTCGTCGATCAGGCGTTCCTGTCGCTGAGCGAGCACCACGTCGACGCCGACGCCGAGCTGCCCGCCAACGTCGTGCGCGTTCGCTCGCTCACCAAGGAGCACGCGATCCCCGGCGTGCGCGTCGGCTACCTGATCGCGGCGCCCGCAACCGCCGCGACGGTCGAGGCCTCGCGCCCGGCCTGGAGCACCGGCGCCGCGGCGCAGGCGGCCGCCATCGCCAGCGTCACGCTCGCGCCGTTCGTGGCCGACAGCCGCGAGCGCATGCTCGCCGATCGGCGCGCGCTGGCCGGCGCGCTGCGCGAGCTGGGTCTCGCTCCGGTGCCCAGCTGCACGACGTACTTCGTGGTGTGCGCCGGTGACGCGGCCGGGTTGCGGCGCGCGTTGCTGGCGCGGCACCGGATCCTCGTGCGCGACTGCGCGTCGTTCGGCTTACCCGCATACCTGCGGCTCGCCGCGCGCCCCGCCGCCGACCGCGAGCGACTGGTGGCTGCGCTTCGCGAGGAGCTGCGCCAATGCTAGCGCGCACGTTGATGGTGCAGGGGACGACGTCGTCGGCGGGCAAGAGCCTGCTGGTGACCGCGCTCTGCCGCATGCTGCGCCAGCGCGGCGTGCGCGTCGCGCCGTTCAAGTCGCAGAACATGGCGCTCAACGCCGCCGTCACCGCCGACGGCAGCGAGATCGGGCGCGCGCAGGCGGTGCAGGCCGAGGCGGCGGGGATCGAGCCGACGGTCGACATGAACCCGATCCTGCTCAAGCCCGAGGGCGACGGCGGGTGCCAGGTCGTCGTGCTCGGGCGATCGATCGGCAACCTGTCGGCGATCGACTATCACCGCCACAAGCTCGAGCTGCGCGCGGTGATCGACGCCTCGCTGCGCCGGCTGCGCGAAGCCTACGACTTCGTGGTGATCGAGGGCGCGGGCAGCCCGGCCGAGATCAACCTGCGCGACCGCGACCTCGTCAACATGTACGTCGCGCGCGCCGCCGACGCGCCGGTGCTGCTGGTCGGCGACATCGATCGCGGCGGCGTCTTCGCGGCCTTCGTCGGGACGCTGGAGCTGCTCGAGCCCGACGATCGCGCGCCGCGTCGCCGGCTTTCGTGATCAACAAGTTTCGCGGCGACCGCGCGCTGCTGCAGCCGGGCCTCGACGAGCTCGACGCGGCGCACCGGCGTCCCCGTCGCCGGCGTCGTCCCGTACATCCCGCGCCTGCGCATCGCCGAGGAGGATTCGCTGGCGCTCGACGAGCGCGCGCGCCGCGCGCGACCGACCACCGATCACCTCGACATCTGCGTGGTCCGGCTGCCGTACATCTCGAACTACGACGACTTCGAGCCGCTCGAGCACGAGCCCGGCGTCGTCGTCCGCTTTCCCGAGAGCGCCGTCGAGCTTGCTGGCGCGGATCTGGTGATCCTGCCCGGCTCGAAGAGCACGATGTCGGACCTGGGCTGGCTGCGCGAGCGCGGGATCGCCGGCGCGATCGCCTCGCGCGCCGCCGCCGGCCTTCCGGTGCTCGGCATCTGCGGCGGCTGCCAGATGCTGGGCGGTGCGATCGAAGATCCGCGAGCACGCCGAGTCGCCGCTGGCGAGCGCGCAGGGGCTGGGCTTGTTGCCGCTGCGGACGCGGTTCGGAGAGCGCAAGATCACCGCGCGCGTGTCGGCGATGGCGGCCGCGCCCGGCTGGCTCGCGAGCGCGGCGAACCAGCAGCTCACCGGCTACGAGATCCACCTCGGGGCGATGACGCCAGTCGGTTCGGTCACGCCGGCGTTCCGGATCGCGTCGCGCAACAGCGAGCCGTGCGCGATCGACGACGGCGCCGTCGCCGGGTCGGTCGTAGGCACGATGATCCACGGCATCCTCGCCAACGACGCGGTCCGCGCGGCGCTGCTCGCCCACCTGCGGATGCGCCGCGCGCTGCTGCCGCCGACACCGCCGCAGTCACCGCACGCCGTCGACGAATACGATCGCGTCGCCGCGATCGTTCGCGACGCGCTCGATCCGCACGTCGCCGGCACGTGGCTACCGGTCGTGCCTTGATGCGAGCGCTCTCCATCCTCCATCGCTGCCTCGGCGGGGCGCTCTGTCTGATGTTCGCGGTCTGGTTCGCGTCGGGGATGGTGATGGTGTTCGCGGGCTTCCCCTCGCTCGACGACGCGCGCCGGCTGGCGGCGCTACCACCGCTGGCGATCGATCGGACCGCGTCGTCGCCGGCGCTCGCGCTGGGGCGCACACCCGCGCGCGGGCGGATCCGCCTCGGCATGCTCGACGGCCGCCCGGTCTATCGTTTTGCCGACGGCGATCGCGCCGCGGGGATCATCGACGCGCTGACCGGCCGTGACGTCGCGCGCGCCGACCCGGCGTCGTCGATCGCTCTGGCGCGGCACTTCTTCGACTCCGCGGACGCGCGATGGGTCACCACGATGGTTGCCGCGCGCGACCAGTGGAACGTGACCAGCCCCGCCGGCGCGCAGTTTCCGTTGCTCCGCTTCACCGCGGCTGATCGCGCGCTCACCGAGGTCTATGTCTCGTCAAAGACTGCCGAGGTCGTTCAGGTCACGACGCGACGCACCCGCCTTCTCGCCTGGGCCGGCGCGATCCCGCACTGGATCTATCCGATCGCGCTGCGCCGTCACGCCGCGACCTGGCGCTGGCTGGTGATCGGAATCGCCGCGCTCGGCGCGCTGGGATCGCTCTCGGGGTTGCTCCTGGGCGTCTGGATGTGGCGCGGGGGCAGTCCCTATCGAAAGCGCTGGATGCGCTGGCACCACATCCTCGGCCTGTTCTTCGGCGTGTTTGCATTCACCTGGGTCGGCAGCGGCGCCTGGTCGCTGGAGCCGTTCCGCACGGGTGCGCGCGCCGCCGCCCGCCGGAGCCCGCTCCTGGACGAGGTCATCGAGACGGATCAATCGAGCCGCTTCACCGTCGAGCCCGCGAACGCCCTGGCGCTCTGCTGGCGCGAGCTCGAGCCGCGCGAGATCGAGCTGGTTCAGATCGGAGGCCGCCCGCACTACCTTTGCCGCCAGTCGCCGGGCGAGGCGCGCGTGGTCGCCGCGGATCGCCCCACGGTCGCCGCGACGCGCCTGCCCGCGGTTGCGGCTGCCACATCCGCGGCCGACGCCACCGACCGGTGGATCTTCCGTGGCCTGCATTGCTTCGCTTTCCCGTTCCTGCCGCCGCGTTCGCGAGCCTGGTACATGGCGATCCTGGCGCTCAGCGCCGCCGGCCTCATGTTCAGTGTGACTGGCGTCGCCGTGGCGGCCGGGTGGCTGAGCCGTGTCCGGCGCCACCGCCGATAAAAATCGTCGTGAGCCGGTCGATCGCTGTCGATCCGGCTCCATCTCGATCGTCCTACGGGCGGAAAGGAGCTGACCATGCCCAATCTCAAGCCGATCCCCGGAAAGTTCGTCTGGTTCGAGCACGTCTCCAAGGATGCCAAGAAGGCCCAGGCCTTTTACGGCGAGGTGCTCGGCTGGCAGACCCGTGCGTTTCCGATGGGTGCCAGCAGCTACGACATGATCTGCCTTGGCGAGAGCCTCGACACCATGATCGGCGGCTACGCGGCGCCGCGCGACGACCGCCAGCCGGCGCACTGGATCTCGTATCTGTCCGTCGAGAACGTCGACGCGACGGCAGAGGCCGTGACCGCGAACCGCGGCCGTGTCATCGACAAGCCGTTCGACATTCCAACCGTCGGCCGCACCGCGCGCGTCGCCGACCCGCAGGGCGCCGAGCTGTACCTGTTCAAGAACGAAGGCGGCGACCCGCCCGACGGGCTCGCCCCCGACGGCGGCTGGGTCTGGAACGAGCTGCACACCAGCGATCCGCTGAAGGCGGTCGCCTTCTACGAAAAGGTCATCGGCTACTCGCACAAGTCGATGAACATGGGGCCGGACGAGGTGTACAACGTGCTCGGGCGCGACGGCGTCGACCGCGCCGGCGTGACGCCGCTGTTACAGAAGAGCCAGAAGCCCAACTGGCTGCCCTACGTCTCGGTCGCCGACGTCGACGCGACGATCGCACGCGCGCGCAAACTGGGCGCGACGATCCCGATGGAGCCCGAGAACATCCCCGACGTCGGCCGCCTCTGCCCGCTGATCGATCCCACGGGCGCTCCGCTCGCGGTGATCAAGCCGTTGCCGCGGCAGAAGTAGGGGCCCGGTAGAAGGAAGGGCCTCGGGGTCCTTGACAGCTCGCGGGCGCGCCGACAACTATGCCCGGTGTTGGCGCGCTCGTCGGGGGGAATCGATTCGTTTGCGATGCTCGGGCTGTTCGCGGCGGCGGTCGCCGGGTGTGGCTCGCGCGTCGCACCGCCGGCGGCGGTGTCGCCGGAGCTGAGGCCCAACGCTCCGTTCGTACCCGGAACGACGACGTCGGAGCGCCGGAGCCGGCTGGAGGCGATCGCACCGCAGCTCGATGAGCTGCTGCGCGCGCGGATGCGCGAGGCGGGCGTCCCCAGTCTGGTCGCCGGCGTCGTGCTGGACGGCGAGCTCGCCTATGCGCGTGCGTTCGGCGTGCGCGACCTCGCATCGAACGATCCCGTCGACGGCGATACGGTGTTTCGCATCGCCTCGATGACCAAGAGCTTCACCGCGATGGCCATCCTGAAGCTGCGCGACGAGGGCAAAGTGTCGCTCGACGCCGACGCCTCCACGTACCTGCCGATGCTACGCGATCTGCGGGGACTACCTCGCGACAGCGTGGTCACGGTGCGCCTGCTCTTGACTCACGCGTCGGGCCTGCCCGGCGACGACTACTGGGGCGGTGATAGCTTCGGCATGAGCGCCGACGAGCTCGCGCGCTTCCTGCACGCGGGCGTGAAGATGTCGTACCCGCCGGGCGAGCGCTACGCGTACTCGAACCTCGGCTACGCACTGCTCGGCCGGATCGTCGAGCAGGTCTCGGGCAGGCGCTTTCGCGACTACGTCAGTGAGGAGATCCTGAAGCCGCTCGGCATGACGTCGTCGGTCTGGGAGGCAAGCGACGTTCCGCCGAAGCGGCTCGCCAGCGGCTACTGGAAGGCCAGCAACGGAACGATCCCCGAGCCGCGCCCGCCCGACGGCGTGTTCGACGCGGCCGGCGGGCTCTACACCTCGTTGCACGACTACGCTCGCTACGTGGCGTTCAATCTGGCGGCCTACCCAGCGCGCGACGACCAGCCGGAAAGCGGACCGGTGCGCCGGCGCACGCGGCGCGAGATGCACGCGGGACAGCGCCCGATGCGCATGGACGACTACGACGCGCCGCTAGCGCAGCGCACACCCGACGGGATCTCTCTGCGCGCCGGCAGCTACGGCTTCGGCTGGCTCGCGGTCAGCAGCTGCAACGACGAGCGCGTTCAGCACGGCGGCTACGAGCCGGGCTATTTCTCGACAGTGGTGTTGCTGCCCCGATACGCCGCCGGCGTCTTCGCCTTCTCCTCGACGGAGCGCGTGCCGGTGGGCGCGCTGCTTGGGGCGCTGGCCGGGGGTGGCGTGCTCGGCAAGCCACCCCAGGCGCCTCCCATCGGTGAGCTGGTCGCCTCCGCCGCGGCGATCGATCGGCTGGTGGCGGCGTGGGACGCGGACCTCGTGACGCACACGTTCGATGGGCCGAGCCTGAAGTTCGCGTGGTTCGCGACCCTGCACGACGACTTCGCGCGCCTCGCGGCTCGCCATGGCGCGTGCCGCCGGAGCGGCGCGATCAAGACTTACGGCCGGCATCGCGGGCTCTGGACGCTGAATTGCGATCGCGGCACCATCGAATTCGATGCATTGATGACGCCCGGAACCCCGGCACGCGTCGAGATCGTGAAGTGGAGCGAGGAGCTGCCACCCGACGACCGCCAAAACGTGATGGCGACGCGCCTCGTGGCGGCGCTGGGCGGGAAGAGCGATATCGCTGCGGCGACCAAGGACCTCTTCGCCGCGTCCGCTGATCGAGATGGCCTGACCCGGCGGCTCGCGCACCTGGCGATCGATTGCGGCGGCGGCGTCGTCTCTCAGGGCGCCGTCCGAAGTCACCACGAGCCCTTCGGCGACGACGGTCCGCGCGTGATCTTCCGACTGGTGTGCGCGCGTGGAGACGCGGTGGATGTGGAGCTCACCCTCGACGATCAGAGCGATCGCGTGGTCGATCTCGTCGGACACCCGCCGCGCGATCCCGACGCCAGCTGCTGGCAATAGCGCCGGCCGCGCGCGCCGAGGGTGCGATTCGGGTGCGTCCCGATTGTGCTCCGAACCGTGGTGCGCAGACTTCTCTCCGTGGTCCCGGGCTTATTCATGGGCTGGAAGGGCGCCGCCGCCGCGCCGGACCCGGAATGAGCGACGCTCCCGACGCGAACGTACGGATCCTCGTCGTCGAGGACGATCCGCACGTGCGCCAGATGCTTGCGCTGCTGCTCGGCGCCCGCTGGCGCGTCGAGCTGGCCGACGGCGGCGAGGCGGCGCGCGACATCGCGCTGGCGTCTCCGCCGGATCTGGTGATCAGCGACGTGCGCATGCCGGGCATCGACGGCATCGAACTGCTGCGCGCGCTGCGCGCCGCGACGGTGACCCACGACGTGCCAGTCATCCTGGTCTCGGCGCGCGCCGGTGAGCGCGAGACGATCGCCGGGCTGGAGGCGGGCGCCGACGACTTCCTCATCAAGCCGTTCTCGGGACGCGAGCTGATGGTGCGCGTGCAGGCGCGCCTGGACGTCATCGAGATGCGGCGCCGCTCCACGCGGCAGGACGAAGCGCTGGCCGCGCTGCAACGGCACAGCGAATGGACCGAGAAGCTGCTCGACTCGCTGCCGGTGCCGCTGTGGCTGCTCGAGCCGGAGAGCCACCGCGTGCTGTTCGCGAACGATGCCGCTCGCCGCATGACGGTCGAGCCATCGGCGCGCGGCGACGGGCTGTGCGAGCGTCTGGCGCTGTCGCGTCCCGACGAGGAAGGGGGCGGCGCGCTCGACGTCGCCGACCTGATGCCGTCGGGCGAAGCGGGGCGCATCCGCGGCCGGCGCGTGGTGTCGATGACGTCGGAGGGATCGGTCTGGCTGCTGGCCGACGCCGCGCGCTTGCCCGCGCTGCACGATCATCCCCCGGTGGTGGTGCTGTCGCTGCGCGACGTGACAGAGCTGGTGCGCAAGGAGGACCTTCTCCGCTCGGCGCTGCACGTGCGCGACGAGTTCCTGTCGGTCGCGTCCCACGAGCTGCGCACGCCGATCACGACGTTGAGCCTGCAAACCGAATCCGCCTTCCGCGGTATGACCACCGCGCACGCCGAAGGCCCCGCCAGCGAAGAGCGGATCGTGCGCAAGCTGACCACCATTCGCCGCCAGATCGTGCGGCTCGAGCAGCTCGTCGAGGCGCTGCTCGACGTGTCGCGCCTGATGGAGGGACGGCTGCACCTCTCGCCCGAGGAGGTCGACCTGGGCGCGCTCGCCACCGAGACCGTCGAGTCGCTGGTCGAGACCGCCGCGCACGCGGGCTCGCCGCTCAATCTGCACTGCGCCGCCGGCGTCGTCGGGCGGTGGGACCGCCTGCGCATCGGCCAGGTGATCACCAACCTCGTGTCGAACGCGATCAAGTTCGGGCGCGGCCACCCGATCGACGTCGAGGTCGACGTCGATACCGACAACAACGGAGGCCGCGCCGCCCGCCTGCGCGTGCGCGACGCCGGCATCGGGATCCCGCCCGAGCAGCGCAAACGCATCTTCGATCGCTTCGAGCGCGCGCCCGCCGAGCGCCACTACCCGGGGCTGGGCCTGGGCCTCTGGATCGCGAAGCAGATCGTCGACGCATCGAGCGGCACGATCACCGTCGACAGCGAGGTCGGCGTCGGCTCGACCTTCACGGTGCGGCTGCCGCGTTCGTCGTGAAGCGCAGCGGATCGCCGTCGGCGCGCGGCAGCAGCAGGCGCAGCTCGGTTCCGTGACCGGGCTTGGACCGCGCCTCGATGTAGCCGCCGCTCTGGCGGACGATCCCGTAGACCGCCGCCAGGCCCAGGCCGGTTCCCTTGCCCACGTCCTTGGTGGTGTAGAACGGCTCGAAGATCCGCTCGAGCACGGCGGCGGACATTCCGGCGCCGGTGTCCGCGAAGCGCATCTGCACGAACGAGGCGGCGAGCCGGTCGTGCTCCGCGACCGCGCGCGTCGTCGCCCTTGTCGGGGCGCTTGATCACGACGTTCTCGATGGCGACCGTGAAGCGACCGCCGCCGGGCATGGCGTCGCGCGCGTTCGCTGCCAGGTTGAGGAACACCTGCTCGAGCTGCACGACGTCGATGCGCACCGGCCAGATGCCGGGGTCGGCGCGGGTCGTCAGCACGACCTCGGTCGCCCAGCGTGCGCGCCAGCAGCGGGCGCATGTCGGCCAGGTAGACCGCGGGATCGACGAGCTGCGGGGCGTGAGATTGCCGGCGCCCGAACGCGAGCAGGCGATGGGTCAGCTGCGCGGCGCTCTGCGCGGCGTGCTCGATCACCTCGAGCGCGCCTTCCGGATCGCCGGCCGCCGGCCTGGGTCTGGCGGATCACCTCGACGCTGCCGAGGATCGCGGTGATCAGGTTGTTGAAGTCGTGCGCGACGCCGCCGGCGAGCCGCCCGATCGCTTCGAGGCGGCGCGCGCGATGCAGCCGCTCCTCCAGGGCCGCGTTCTCCCGTTCGGCGCGCCGGAGCTCGGTGACGTCACGTCCCTCGGCGATGAGCAGCACCACCGGGCGCGAGCCCTGGAGCTTCGTGGCCGTTGCCGCTGCCATCGTCGTGGCCATCCCGCACCGGCTTGAGCGAGAAGTCGATCGATCGCCGCTCGCCGCTGCGATGCACCTGCGTCGCTTCGAAGCGCACGAAGGTCCCCTGCGCCGCCGAGGCAACCGCCGCGCGCAGCCGCTCCGGCGAGGCGTCGGATTGCACCCACCACGGCGTCTCCCAGATCGGCCGCGACGAGAGCGCTTGAGCGCCGTGCTCGTCGAGCCCTGCGAACTCGAGCGCGGTGCGGTTGGCGGTCAAGAGATGTCCCTGCGGGTCGAGCAGTCCGATGAGCTCGAAGGTGTGGTCGATGATGGCGCGAAAGCGCTGCTGGGTGTCGCGCAGCGCGCCTTCCGTCTCGCGCGCGCGGTCGCGCATGCGCGCGCTGGCGATCGGTCACGTCGCGCAGGACCAGCGCCCGCCCGAGATCGCGGCCGCGCCGGTCGCGTAGCGCGGTCACCTCGACGTCGAGGAATCGAGGCGAGTCGCCAGCGCCGTGGCCCGAGACCTCGATCTCGGCCCCGCTCGGAGCGGGAAGCTCCAGCTCGGATCGGCCGTGTTTGCCCGCGCACGCCCCGGACAGCACCGGCCAGCGCGCGAAGACCTGGGCCCCGGGCTTGCCGATGGCGTCGGATGGTTTGATTCCCAGGTGCCGCTCGAGCGCCGGGTTGGCGTCGACGATCCGCCCCGCGCCGTCGCAGACGATGATGGCGTCGGACAGTCCGGCGACCAGCGTGTCGCGCGCCAGCGGCGCCAGATCGAAGAGGCGCGTGCGGAACAGCCCGTAGGCAACGATCAAGTCGGCGACGCCGAACACGAGTGGCGTCGGATCACGCTGGCCGAGCACACGCACGCGGAACGCGAGCGCCACCATCGCCGCCATCGGCGGCAGCGTCAGACCGACGAAGACGAACAGCATCTGGCGCAGCTGCGCCGTATGCTCGCGCACCACGCGTCGCACCAGCAGCGCCGAGGCTGCGGCGATCGGGAGGAACCCGTAGGTCGTGAGCGCCCAGTCGAGCCACGACAGCTGATAGTCGAGCGTGATCAGCGGCAAGTCGTGGCGCAGGTGGGCGTCGGGGTGGACCCAGCGCGGCGCCACGACCTGGACGATGAGCGCCGGAGTTGGAATCAGGAGCAGTACCCACCACGCCACGCGGCGGGGCGGCTGTCCGGCGTAGGTGGTCGCGAACCAGAGGCTACCGACCGCGACGCCGATGCCCGGCGTCCACTGCAATCCGTCGAAGAACATCTTGCCGTCGATCGACGGCGCCAGCAGCTCGCCGACGTTGAGCGCCGTCCAGATCGCGTGCGACAGCGGAATCGACGCGAACGCGAGCGCAGCGGCATCACGCTTCCGTCGAGAGAACGCGGCGACCGCCGCGACCGCCGACACCATGGCGGAGACCGCGAACGGAACGACCCCAGCGTTTCCCATGGTCAGCGCGCCAACGTTCGATCTCGGTGGTGATTATCCGAGCGGCGGCCGGTCAGGTCGGACCGCAGGTTTGCAACGCGGCGTCGCACCGATATGTCGCGTTGGATGCGCGGATGGTCACACCGTCGAGACCCACCTCCAGGATCACGTTGCCGTCGGCGCGGTCGATGCTGACCTCGACGTGCGGATAGTCGATGACGAAATCGAATTCGCCGGATACATTGCCGCCCGACATCGTGCCGACCTGGCCGGAGAGCTGTACCAGCGCGTGAGTCTCCGCGACAGTTCTGGGCACGGGTCCGTAGAAATAGATTCCGAGCGAGCCGTCGACGAACACCTTGAGATCGACGCCGGAGGCGACTTCGATCTGATTCGTCGGCTGGATGCGGCCGCGGCAACCTTCCGCCGCTGCGACCACAGCTCGACGGAACGTGCGGTTCTCGATGACAGCGGTCAGCGACAACGTTCCATTTTCTCCGGCGTTCGCGGCGCCGGGTGGATCGTCCCAGCCGAGGCAGGTTTGCGTGAGGCGGATCGTTGCGTCGATCCCGGGGTGGTCCAGGTTGGGGGCTGCGCTGGGGTCGCTGGGGACGCCGTTGGCGTCGAGGCGCGCGCGGAGCCGCGTCATCGATTGTGCCAGCAGATCCGGAAGCCAGTCGAGGTGGAGCTGCCCGACGCGGACCCGCGCCGCGCCGATGACGTCGTTGAGCTGCTGGGGATCGATCGTTCCGGTCGGTGCCTGATACTTCGCGACCAGGGCGTTCAGATCGGGACCGGGCGGCAGCGGTAACGGGCCGGGACCGCAACCGGCGAGCGCGACGGCACCGGCCCACGACGCGATTGCGAACGAGAAGCTCGAACGTGACATGACGAACCGAATATCGGTTCGATCTCAGGCTCAACCAGCGCGCGGAGCGCGAATTACCGATTGGTCCGACGACGCATCCATGATGCTGCTCTCCAGCGTCACCGTTACGGAGCAGTTTGACGTCAACATGCGTCGCGGTTTTTCCGTCGGTGGTAGATCGTGATTGAAGCGTGTGCTCCTATGCTAGGGTCTTCTCGGCTTTACGATGCCCACGCTTATTGACGCATTCATAGGTGCACGCGATCGTGATGACGCCGTCGCAGTTGCTTCGAATGACGGAATCTACGGCGCGTGCGGGCTTGCTTTCTGCACCCCGCGGTTCTCGAGGCGACGCTGGCCGAGCTCATCGCGCGTGGAAACGCGGCTCATCTGGAGCTGCGCTTCAATGCCGCGCTCTTCGCGGCGCACCTCGGTCGCTGTGGCGCGCCCGTCGAGACGATGCCGGTGGCGGCGATTCACGCCGAGGATCTGTTCCTGTCGGCGGCCGCGCTCCACGGAGATCATGAGGCCGCCGCCAAGCTCCGACGCCTCTATCACGCCGCCGTCGTCGGCGCGCTCGCCGCGATCGACACGTCGGCGCCCTTCGTCGAGGATGTCGAGCAGCGCCTCTGGCACGCGGCGCTGGTCGGTAGCGACGGCGCGCCGCCAGAGCTCGCGGTTACACCGGGCAGAGCGCGCTCGCCGAGTGGGTCACGGGCGCTGCGCGCCGGATCGCGCAGGTGATCCACGTGCGCGATGCCGCCGACTTCCGGGGCGCGCTCACGCAGGCGCTGGTCGGCCTGGAAGACCGCGAGCGCATGATCTATCGACTGCACGTCGCGAACGGCATGACCGTGACAATGATCGCCAAGGTCTATCGGGTCAGCGACGAGACGATCGCGCGCTGGCTGGCCAAGGCCCGCGACAGCGTGATTCGCGAGACGCAGCGGCTTGCTGCACGGCGAGGTGACGCTGTCGCCCGCCGAGTTCGAGTCGGTGGCGGCGCGCGTGGTGAGCCAGCTCGACCTCGGCGTCTCGCGCATCATGCGCGACCGTGTGTGAGCTCCGGTCCGCGTGCAGAATCTCCGGTCCCCTCTCTCGTCTGCGGGAGAGGGCTAGGGAGAGGGCAGACCTTGCGAGCCGCGGCGCCCGCGGACCCCTCTCCCCAACCCTCCCCCGGCAGACGGGGGGAGGGGATCGGAAAGACTCGCGAGCGGCGGCGCGCTCGTCGCGGGCGCGGTCGCGGTCAGCACCACGCGGTCACCCACGACACTGACCGCGTAGCCCGGCGTGACGCTGGTGAACGAGCCGCTGATGCCGCGACCCGCGGTGAGGATCGTCCAGTGGTCGCCAGCCCGTGGCGAGAAGCCGGTGGCGGCGTGAACCTCCAGCGCGCCACCGAGATGCACGATCCCGGCAACCGTCACCTCGTCGGCGAGTGGACCCGCGACGTCGATCGCCAGCGCGCCACGCACGATCGCCAGGTCGGCCCGCACCTCGGTGCGCGCGATGCCGGGGCCGGGAGCGATCGTTCCGCCGCGATCGACGAGATCGAAGCCGACGCGCGACGCTTGCAGCACGCCGCCAGTGAAGTCGAGCTCGCCGCCGGCGCCCACCTTCATTAGATCCGGCGTTTCCAGCGCGCCCCCGGTGAGCCGGAGCACCCCAGGGTTGCGCGCCTCGGGCGCGCACAGCACCACGGCTTGGTGCGCGGCGAGGCGACCGCTCGCGAGATCCACCTGCGCGCGCGAGCCGATCTCGACGCGGCCGGCGACGTCGAGCCAGCCGCTGGTCACCGCGAGCGCGGCGGGCGTCGCACCTCGGGCCGACTCGCCGGCGACGCGCAAGGTTCCCGCGTGTTGCCCGACGGCATCGACGACGGCGCGGCCGGCGCGGATCTCGACGATGTCGAAGCGGCTGGGCTGCCAGTAGGCTGGCGCATGCTCGCGGCCTCGCGAGCTCGCCGGCGGTGCGGCGTCGGCGTGCGGATCCAGCGTCCAGTTGGTGATCTCGGCGTAGCGGGTTCCGGCGCCGCCGCGGAACAACACCGACGCCATCGCCGGCCAGGCAGCGATCTCGTTGATGTACTCCTCGAGGTTGGTGTAGCCGTCGCCGTCGAAGTCGCCGTTGTTGTCGGCGACGCCGGGGTTGAGCCCGTGCATCGTCTCCCAGGCGTCGGGCATGCCGTCGCCGTCGGTGTCGAACCCGGAGGGCCGCGTGGTCACCGTCGTCGCTCGCATCGCGCGCCATTCGGTGCCTTCGGTGGCGCTGGCGTTGAAGGGGTCGTCGGCCCACGCCACGATCTTGCCGGTGCCGGTGCGCGTCTCGTTGATGATGCGCTGATCGATCGGCGCGCGGCTCCACCAGGCGGCGCCCGCGAAGTCGAGCACCTGCGAGTACGCTGTTGCCGCGGTCGCGGTCACGCCGAAGTACGGCGTCTGGGCGAAGGCAGCGGTCTGGATCGCCGAGCCGGTGAAGTCCATCGAGGTCAGCGCCACGCCGTCGGCGGCGTCGCCGTCGCGGTTGGTGTCCTTGAGGTTCCCGCTCTGGAACACCTTGGTCACCGTGGTGTCGTCGCCATTGAAGATCGACGTGCCGCCGGCCGAGGTCGTGATCGCAGTGCTGGTGCCGCCGACCGGATTGTCGCCGCCATTGCCGGCGAGATAGAAGTTGTTGATGAAGTTGTTCTGGCTCGGCTGCGCTGCCGCGCCGGTGCCGGCCGTGCCCAGCCAGTTGTAGAAGACGTTGTTGCGGAAGTCGTTGAAGGCACCGACGGTGGGCGTGGTGAGCGCGGTGGTCTCGGTGCCGACGCGCGGCAGGCGCCCCTTCAGGTGCGCGTACAGGTTGTGGATGATGCTGACCTTGGCGTTGGAGCCGGCCTGGAAAAGCGAGCCCAGCGAGTGCCCGGTGTACGTGAGCCCGGTGGCCTCGGCGTCGGCCTGCGGGTAGTTCTGGCCCTGCGCGATCGTGCTCCACTGCACGGTGATGTTGTTGGCGAGCTCGTTCATCGATACCGTCTCGTCGCTCCCGTAGACCGCGGTGACGTGATCGATGATCAGGTTCTGCCCGCTGATGTCGAGCGCGTCGTAGGTGTACGAGTCGGGGAAGTCGCCCGCCATCGGCACGCGCGTCGGCTCGTTGAAGCTACGGTTGCCGTAGCCGGGCGCGAACGTGATGTTGCGCAGGATGATGTTGGTGCCGCCTGGTTTGACCGTGCCGCCCATGATGATGATCGGGCCGGGCGCGGTCTGGCCGGCGATGGTGACGTCCGATGGGATGTCGAGGCGCGAGGCGGTGTCCCAGCCATTGCCGTTCGAGTCCCATCCAGCGACCGCGGTGCGCCCGAGGCTGATCACGCCGCTGATGTCGAACACGATCGTGCGCGGGCCAGTGAGCTGGGTCAGGCCGTAGCGCAACGTGCCCGGCGTGACGTCGCTGAAGTCGGTATCGAGACGCGTGACGTGATAGACGGTGCCGCCGCGCCCGCCCTTGATACGCGAGCCCGCACCGTCGGCGCCCGGAAACGCCGGCAGGCTCGCGGGCGCCCCCCCGCGCCGGCCATCGCGCCGCCAGTGCCGGTTGCGCCGCCCGCGCCGGTGGTTCCGCCGGCGCCGATGCGACCGCCGGTACCCGCGCCACCCGCGCCGGTGCGGCCGCCGGTACCGGCGGCGCCGCCGGTGCCGGTCCCCGCGTCGCGCGACGTGCTGGATCCGCCCGCGCCCGTCGACGATGCGCCGCCGCTGCCCGCGGTGTTGCCGCCTGCGCCGCTGGTGGTCGCGCCGCCGCTACCGCCGCCGGCGCCGTTGCTGCCCCCCGCGCCGTTGTCGGTGGGAGCGGGCGTGCCGGCAACGCATCCGAAAAGCGCGCTCGAGATCACGGCGGCGCTCAATGGCAAGAGCTTGGGCATCTCGAGCAGTCTTCGCATGACAGGCTCCAGGGCAGGGCGCGGCGACGGGCCGCGCGAACCAGCGGAGCATAAGGCGGCAGCGAGAAGCGGTCTATGAGCTTTCCCCGTCCCCGTCCTCGTCCGCCCGATCTTTCGCCGGTTTCGTCCCCAGCGTCCGGTCCCCTCTCCCGTCTGCGACCGTCTGCGGGAGAGGGCTAGGGTGGCTAGGGTGAGGGCAGACCTTGCGAGAGCCGAGGATCAATACGGCGGGCGTCTCTAGATGCACGCCCCCAATACGCAGTGCGACCCACCGGTGCACGCAGGCAACAACCCGCACTGGCAAGTCCCAGTCGCCGAGCAGTTGTCCGCGGTCGTGAGATCGCAGGTCACGCAGCTGTTGCCGCCGACGCCGCAGGTGGCGAGCGAGCTCGGCGTGCAGATGCCGCTCGCGCAGCAACCGGTCGGGCAAGTCGTCGCGTTGCAGACGCACGTGCCGGAGATGCACTGCGAGCCGCTGCCGCACGACGGTTTTCCGTGGCAGGTGCAGCGTGCCGGTGGTCGACGTCGCAGCCATCGCTCTTCTTCGCATCGCACGCTATGCACGCGTTGCCGCCGACTCGCGCAGGCGAGCGCAGACGGGCGCCTTGCAGACGCCGCCGGAGCAACAACCGCTGGGGCAGGACTGCGCATTGCAGACGCAGGCCCCGCCCACGCAGGCGGTTCCGGCGGCGCACGTCGGGCTCGCTCCGCACTGGCATTGACCGGCGGCGGCGCAGTTGTCGGCGCGCGTCGGATCGCAGGTGACGCAGGCAGCGCCGCCCAGACCGCACGCCGTCGTCGACGGTGCACTGCAGGTCGTGCCCGAGCAACAACCGCCCGGGCAGTTGGTCGTGTTGCAGTTGTTGCAGACGCCGCCTGCGCAGATCCGTCCCGCGCAATCCTGGCAGACGGCGCCGCCCGCGCCGCACGCGTTGTTGGCGGTACCGGTCAAGCAGGTGGTGCCGGAGCAGCAACCATTGCCGCAAGAGGTCTTGTCGCAGACGCAGGCGCCGCTCACACAGCGCTGTCCGGCGACGCACGGCGTGCCGGTGCCACACTGGCAGGTGCCGGCCGCCGCGCATCGGTCGGAGGCGGCGCCACAGTTGACGCAGGTGCTGCCGGAGACGCCGCAGCTTCCGACCGCGGCCGTCTTGCACGTCGTGCCGCTGCAGCAGCCGTCGCGGCACGAGAGCGCGTCGCAGATGCACGCTCCACCCACGCAGCGCTGGCCGGCGGCGCAGGCGGCGCCGGCGCCGCACGAGCAGGCGCCTGCCGACGAGCAACCGTCGGCGACGGCCGGATCGCAAGTGATGCACGCGATGCCCGCGGCCCCGCAGCGCGACAGAGAACGCGACACGCAGGTCGCGCCGTCGCAGCAGCCGCCGGGGCACGACGCCGCGTTGCACACGCACTTGCCGCTCACGCACCGCTGAGCGGTGTTGCACGTGGCCGCCGTGCCGCACGAGCAGACACCAGTCGCGGAGCAATTGTCGGCGCGCGTGGCGTCGCAGCCGACGCAGACCGCGCCGCCGCTGCCGCAGTTGGTGAGCGACGGCGCGTTGCAGACGGCGCCGGCGCAGCACCCGCTGGGACAGCTGGTGGCGTTGCAACCGCTGCAGTGCCCGGCGGTGCAGGTCTGGCCCGCCGGGCAGCTCGTGCAGGCGCTGCCGCCGCCGCCGCACGAGGTGACACTGTCGCCGCTGAGGCACACGCCCGCCGAACAGCAGCCGGTGGGGCACGACGTGCCGTCGCAGACGCAGGTGCTGCCGACGCAGCGCTGGCCGGTCGCGCACGTGGCGGCGGTGCCACAGCGGCAGTCACCGGTCGCCGAGCAGTTGTCGGACCGCCCGTCGCAGGCGATGCAGCTGGAGCCGGCGATGCCGCAGGTAGCGACCGAGCGAGTCGAGCAGGTCGTCACCGCTGCAACAACCGCCGGGGCACGACGTGCCGTCGCAGACGCACAGCCCCTTGTCGCAGCGCTGGCCGCCGGCGCACGCCCGCCGATAGGCCGCACGCGCAGGTGCCGTCGCCGGCGCAGTGGTCGGCCTTGGACGGATCGCAGGGGGTGCACGCGCCGCCCTTGGCGCCGCAGCTGCCGAGCGCGGGCGTGTTGCACACGTTGCCGTTGCAGCAGCCGCTCGCGCACGACGTGGCGTCGCAGACGCACGCGCCGCCGAGGCAGCGCTGGCCGCTGGCGCACGGCGCGCCGCCGCCGCAGGCGCACGCGCCGCTCGTCGAGCAGGTGTCGGCCTTCGTCGCGTCGCAGGCATTGCACGCGGCGGCGCCCGTCCCGCACGTGCTCAGCGAGCGCGGATAGCAGGTCGAGCCCGAGCAGCAGCCGCTGGCGCAGTTGTTCGGGTTGCAGTTGTTGCAGACCCCGTGGCCGCATCCGCCGGTCGCGCACGACTGGCAGGCGAGCCCGCCGGTCCCGCACGCGGTGTCGGCGGTGCCGGGCATGCACACGTTGCCGCTGCAGCAGCCGCTGGCGCAGCTGGTGCCGTCGCAGGTGCAGGCGCCGGCCACGCAGTGCTGGCCCGCGACGCACGGCGCGCCAGGGCCGCAGGCGCAGGCGCCGCCGGCGGCGCAGCCGTCGCTGGTCACCGGCTCGCACTTGAGGCAGGCAGCGCCGCCGTTGCCGCAGGCGGTGGCGCTCGGCGTCGTGCACACGCCGGTCGCGCAGCACCCGTCGGGGCAGGTCGTGGCGTTGCACGCGTCGGCGCCCTCGCGGCGGCAGGTCGCCGAGCATCCGTCACCCGACGTCGGGTTGCCGTCGTCGCACTCCTCGATTCCGCTGCGCACGACGCCGTCGCCGCAGATCGCCGGGTCGCCCAGCGTCAGTGTGAGCTCGGCGAGCTGGCCGAGTTGCACGGCGACCGCTTGCTGATCGCTGCCCATCACCTTGTCGCCCGCGAGCCCGTCGACGCGCAGGAGCACGGTCATCCCCGCGAGGCTGTCCGGCACCAGCACCGCCGCCGTCTCTTGCCCGCTGGTGAGTGGCCGCGGCGGATTGGGGAGCGACCCGGTCGGGAAGGCCATCTGATCCCCGACCGTGCCGGAGATCTGCAACGATGTGAGGTTCAGTGACGGATCGTAGTGGACGGTGACGTTGATGCCGGTGGTGTCGGCCTCGACCAGCGTGGTGTGGCGGCGGCAGCCGGTCGCGCCCAGCGACGCGGTGGCGATCGCCAGCGCCAGCAGCCGCGATCTCCAGTGCTGGAGCCGCATGGCCATCAGCGCCGATCCAGCGTGCCGACGCTGCCCGACGGAGCGACAAGGCGCGGGTCACCGGTGGCGTAGTAGGCGGCCGCGCCGGCGGCGAGCGCGGTCCCGACGATCGCCGTCCAGAACCACCAGCGATGAGTCACCGGCGTGTCGTGGGGCGGCGGCGCGGCGATCGATCGCCACCAGCGATTGCCGAATCGGTCGCGCCCGATCGGTTGCGATCCGCAGCTCCAGCCGCGCATTGACGACCTGGGCTGTCGCGCCGGCAGCGTGGCCATCGGCGGCGCGGCAAATCGCGCGGCGGCGGCCACGGCCTCGGCGTTCTCGCGGTCCAGCGCCGTCTTCGACTCGGCGATCAGATCCTCGGTGAGCGCGCGCTGATCCGGATCGATCTTCGGCTGCTCGCGCAGATAGCCCTCGAAGAAGAAGATCGCGCGCTCGTGGTTCTTGAGGTTGCGGTGGCACTGCCCCAGGTTGAAGAGCAGCGCGGGGGACGGATAGAGCTCGTACGCGTGGCTATAGTCCGTCCAGCGCTTGCTCGAAACGCGCGAGCTTGTAGTCGAGCTGGGCCTTCTTCACCTGCGCCCTGGCCTGCGCGCGCGCGTTCGCCGGTCGGCCGCGTCGGGTGACGACGTACGCTTGCGGCGGCGCGCCGAACGCGGTCGCACCAGCGAGCAGGATCGCCGCCGCGAGGCCCAACCGCGAGAGCACCCGGATCATTCGAACGGATCCAGCACCATGTCACGGTCGAGCCTGGCGTGACGGTGCTCGTTGAATGGAGGAGGCTGGGTCGCGGTCCGCGTCGACGCGGGGGACGGGTCGCGGCCGATCTTCTCCGGCGGCGCCGCCAGGCTGCTGGAGGCGCGCGCCGGCGTCGCTGGTTTCGGTCCCGGCGTTGCCGTGCCTGCCTGACGGACCGGCACCGGCATCGGCACCGCGCGCGGCGTCGTCGCCGATTCGATGGTGAACGCCGCCTGCGAGCGCGCGATCGGCGCCGGCATGTTGCGCGCACCGCCGATGCGCGCGCGCAGCCGCTCCCCCGCGCTGGCGAGCGACGGCGTGCTCGCGAACAGCGAGCCGCCGCCGAGCCAGATCGAGGCCGCGACGATCGCCGCCAGCAACGCCGCCGCGCCGGCGAGCACCGGCTTGCGGCGCGAACCGCTGTCGCGCAGCGCCGCGCATCTCCTGCGCCGGCAGCTCGTCCTGCATCTCGCGCAGCCGCCGTTCCACTTCGCTCATGCTTTGCGGTCGGTCGCCGGGCTCCTTGGCGAGGCAGGCGAGGATCAGCTCCTCGAGCTTCTCCGGGATCGCGCCCGCCGGGTTGAGCATGCTCGGCCGGCACGGCGTGACGGTCAGGTGCTGCACCATCACCTCGCGCGCGCTGGCTGGCGACGAACGGGCGGCGGCCCGCGACCATCTCGTAGAGGATGACGCCGGTGGCGTAGACGTCGGCCAGATGATCGACCGGATGTCCCAGCGCCTGCTCGGGTGCCATGTAGTCGGGCGTCCCGACCACCATGCCGACGGTGCTCTGGAAAGTCGACGCCTCGTCGACGGTCGCGTTCATCAGCTTGGCGACGCCGAAGTCGAGCAGCTTGACGAAGTCGCGCTGGCCGCCGCGCTCGATCAGGAAGATGTTGTCGGGCTTGAGATCGCGGTGGATGATGCCGGCGGCGTGCGCGGCCCCGAGGGCGCTGCAGATCTGCACGCCGATGCGCAGGATGCGATCCAGCGAGAGGATGCCCCCGCGTTCCTGGACGGTGCGCAGATCCGCGCCGTGCAGCAGCTCCATGATGTAGAAGCTCGGGCCGTGCCGGCTCTCGACGAAGTCGCTGACCTCGATGATGTTCTCGTGGCTGATGCAATTGACCGCGTGCGCCTCGGCGAAGAACCGCTGGACGGCTTCCAGGTTCCCGGAAAACTCCGAGCGCAGCACCTTGAGCGCCACGCGCCGCCCCAGGCGCACGTGCTCGGCGACGAAGACGCGCCCCATGCCGCCGGCGCCGATCTGCTTGCAGCAGGCGATACGAGCCGAGCACCGCGCCCACCGGATAGGCCCGCGCGGTATCGGCGCGCGCGCGGTCGCGGTCGCATGGGACGAGGCCGGTGTCAGCGCGGTGGAGATCCCCGACGCGGTCATCGTGGGTGATGACGTCCTCGACCTCTTCGTCGCCGTCATGCCGCTGCGGATCGCCGAGGTAGTCTAGAGCTTGAGTATCCACGGTCGACTCCGTGAAAACCATAGTGTCGGATCCGCGCGCCGGAACCCCGTCGCATCACGAATCGTGCGCGGAATTCGACGCTTGGAACCGACCTGGCGAGGCCCTAGAGGAGAAACTTCAGCTCGGAGTGGTTCGTCGGGTAGGCGTAGACCCCTTCGACGAGACTGGTGACCGGGATGCCGTAGCGCATCGCCAGCGCGAACGTGTTGATGAATTCGGCGGCGCCGTGCCCGACCAGGTGCGCGCCGATCACCCGATCGGCCTTGCGGTCGACCAGCACCTTGGCCCACGCGAACTCCTCGGCATAGGTGCGGGCCGACCGCCAGGTCGCGCATGTCGTTGACGCGGGTCTCGAATGTCAGGCCGCGTGCGTGCGCCTCCTCCTCCGTCGGTCCGACCGAGGCGAGCGCCGGCGTGGTGAAGACGACGCTGGGGATCGATGCGTAGTCGGGCGCCTGGCTCTCGCCGCGGATCAGGTTGCGCGCGACCAGGCGACCTTCGTACGTCGCCAGCGCGGAGAGCTGCGGCTTGCCGGGAACCGCGTCGCCGGCGAACCAGATGTCGGGGTTGGTACGGCTGCAGTGCGCGTCGTCCAGTCGCGGGCCGGACACCGTCGGTCGCGACGCCGGCAGCCGCCAGGTCGAGCGCGGCGAGATCGGCGACCCGTCCCGCGCCGTGCGCGACCGCGTGGACGCGCAGCTCCTGCGGCCCGCCCGAATCGAAGCGAACCACGCGCGTCCCGTCGGGGGCGTCCTCGATCGAGCGCACGTCGACACCGACCCGGACGTCGATCCCGCGCGCCGCGCTGGCTTTCAGCAGCCAGTCGACGGCATCGGCGTCATGTCCCGGAAGCACGCGCGGCGCCGTCTCCAGCATCGTCACGCGTGCGCCCGCCCGCGCCATCACGTGCCCGAGCTCGAACGCGATCACGCCCGCGCCCACGAAGGCGACCGCCGGCGGCAGCGCGGCGAGCTCGAGGAGATCGTCGCTGGTCAGCAGCCGTTCGGCGCCCGGAAACGGCAGTGGGCGCGGCACCGATCCCGGTCGCGACCAGGAACTTGCGCGCGCGCAGCGGCTCGTCGCGGCCGGTGACGGCGATCGCGTGCGGCTCGACGAAGCGGGCGCGCCCCTCGACGACGTCGATTCCCTGGCGCAGCAGGTCGGCCTTCATCGCGGCGGGCACACCCTCGACGAACGTGCGCTCGCGTGCGATCAGCGCCGTCCAGTCCAGCCTCACGGAAGCGCCGTCGCCCGCCTCGGGTCCGAGGTGGATCGACAGTCGAGGCGCGCGCCGCACCAGGTCGGCCGCCTCGCTCGCCGCCGCCAGCACCTTCTTGGGCACGCAGCCGCGCAGCGGACAGGTGCCGCCGACGTCGCGCGCCTCGACGATCGCCACGCGCCACCCGGCGGCGCGGGCCACGCTGGCCGCCTCCTGTCCGGCGTTGCCGGCGCCGATGACGATCAGGTCGTATCCGTCGGCCATGGGCATGGCCGACGGTATAGCAGGCCGGCGCCACGCTGATCAGGTTCGCGCTCCCCAGTCTGAACCGTGGACACGAGAAGGTGGCGCTTCAGTCGCTGCCGACAATCCGCAGCGCCGTCGGATTCTGCCGGCGATCTTCCGGCGGCAATCTGCGACACCAGCTTAGCTACCGAGGGGGATGCATGGAGGTCGGCTTCTTCGAGACCATCGCGCGCGACCTCAGCGGCAAGGGTCAATTTCGGCTGATCCTTCAACCGCTGGCGGCGTTGATCCTGGGCATCCGCTTCGGGATCGCCGACGCGAAACGCCGGCAAGGCTCCGTTTGTGAACCGGCTGATCATGCACCGGCACCAGCGCTTGACGATCTTCAAGGAGTCGCTGTCGGATGCGGTGTTTCCGCTCTTGGTCGCGCTGGTGATGGACGGAATCCTCCAGCACATCACCTTCGGGCGCATCCGCCCGCTGGCCGCGCTGGTGGTTGGCGCGTTGCTGGTCTGGTTGCCGTTCGTGTTCACACGGGCGGTGACCAATCGGATCTGGAGACGCATTCGCGACCGGCGCATTCCCGCGCGGCCGCGGACAGCTTGACGCGGGGGAGGGCAGGGTCATGGAAGAGCGAGAGATTGCCAAGGGCGAAGGCCAGGCGGCGCCGGGCGTCCGCATCGACGATCGCTTGTCGGGGCGGCTGGGCATCGTGGTCGACGGAAAGACGGTCGCGGTCGTGCGCATGGACGGCGGCGGCGCGACGCTCGAGACCGGCGAAGGCGCGACGCGCGCGATCCGTGCTGGTCACCAGCATGGACGAGCTTCAGAAGCTGGCGCGCGGCGAGCTGAACCTGATCGTCGCGTCGCTGCGTGGCAGCCTGTCGGTACGCGGCGACGTCGACTTCGCAGTACGTGCGTTGCGCGCGCTCGAGGGCGGCATGCCGGTTCAGGGCGCGGGCCAGGGCTGGACGGCGCGGGGAGGTTGAACATGTCAACGAACGAACCGGTCAGCATCCTCGACGGCAACACCTTCGTGGTCAGCGATCGACGCGGCGACATCGAAGCCACGCCGACCGAGACCCACGGCCTCTTCCTCAACGACACGCGCTTCCTGTCGCGCTGGGTCCTGACCATCGACGGGCTGCGGCCGACGCTGCTGTCCGCCGACGATCTCGCGTACTTCCGCGTGCAGTTCTTCCTGGCGCTCGCGACCGGGACGATCTACGTCGACTCGAAGCTGTCGATCGTCCGGCGGCGGTCGGTGTGCGACGGCTTCCACGAAGAGCATCGAGATCGTCAACCACGATCGCCAGCCGGTGACGCTGAAGGTTCACCTGGAGGCGGCGTCGGACTTCGCCGATCTGTTCGAGGTCAAGGACAAGCTCGCGAAGAAGGGCGAGCTCTATCGCAAGGTCGACAACGGACACCTGGTGCTCGGGTACCGGCGCGAGAGCTTCCGGCGCGAGACCGTCATCTCGTCGAGCGTGCCGGCCGAGGTGCACGAGGACGGGCTGTCGTTCGAGGTCTATCTCGAGCCGCAAGCGTCCTGGAGCACGTCGCTCGACGTCGCCGCGGTGTTCCTGCGCGCGATCCGGGATACCAAGCCGCGCTCGCGCGGGGTCCCGCGCAACCAAGAGCAGGCCGAGCTCGGCCGCGACCTCACGAAGTGGGTCGACGAGGCGCCGCGGCTGGTGGCGTCGTGGGAGCCGCTGGGCAACATCTACAAGCGCAGCCTGATCGATCTGGCGGCGCTGCGCTTCACGACCGGCGTCACGCCGGGCGCGCTGCCGGCGGCCGGCTTGCCCTGGTTCATGGCGATCTTCGGTCGCGACAGCCTGATCACCAGCTTCCAGGCGCTGCCGTTCGCGCCCGAGCTCGCCGCGACGACGCTGCGCACGCTGGCGCTGTTCCAGGGCCGCGCGATCGATCCGTTCCGCGACGAGGAGCCGGGCAAGATCCTGCACGAGCTGCGGCTCGGCGAGCTGACCGCGTTCGAGGAGCGGCCGCACTCGCCGTACTACGGCGCGGCCGACGCGACGACGCTGTTCCTGATCCTGCTCGAGGAGTACGTGCGCTGGACCGGCGACCGGGGCCTCGCGCGCGAGCTGGAGCAGGAGGCGCGCGCCGCGATCGCCTGGATCGATCGCTACGGCGATCGCGACGGCGACGGATACGTCGAGTACGAGCGCCGCATCGCCGAGACCGGGCTCGACAACCAGTGCTGGAAGGACTCGTGGGACTCGATCGCGTTCGCCGACGGCACGATCGCGC
Organism: uncultured Pseudomonadota bacterium; assembly: GCA_963711305.1. GTDB lineage: Bacteria > Myxococcota_A > Polyangia > Fen-1088 > Fen-1088 > DASRQZ01. The sequence goes on along the minus strand of CAVQDT010000007.1, from coordinate 242,029 downwards.
CGACGCCGCGCGCGACCTGCGAGATGCAGGGCTACGTCTACGACGCCAAGGTGCGCACGGCGCGCCTGGCGCGCGACGTCTGGGACGACCCGGGCTGGGCCGACGGCGCTCGAGCAGCAGGCCGCCGAGCTGAAGCGCGCTTCAACCGCGACTTCTGGATCCCGGAGCGCAGCTTCTTCGCGCTGGCGCTCGACGGGAAGAAGCGCAAGGTCGACTCGCTCACCTCGAACATCGGCCACCTGCTGTGGAGCGGCATCGCCGACGACGACAAGGCGCGGCAGCTGCGTGCAGCACCTGATGGGCGACGAGCTGTTCTCGGGCTGGGGCGTGCGCACCATGGCGGCGACCGAAGGCGTCGTACAACCCGATCGGCTACCACGTCGGCACGGTCTGGCCGCACGACAACTCGATCATCGCCTGGGGCCTGCGCCGCTACGGCTACAAGGCCGAGAGCGCGATGATCTGCCGCGCGATGCTCGAGGCGGCGAACCTCTTCCGCGAGCGCCTGCCCGAGGCGTTCGCCGGCTACCCGCGCCGGGAGACGCACTATCCCGTCGAGTACCCGACCGCGTGCAGCCCGCAGGCGTGGGCCACCGGCGCGCCGCTGCTGTTCCTGCGCGCGCTGCTCGGGCTCGACTCCGACGAGCGCCACCTGATCGTCGACCCGGCGATCCCCGAGCCGCTCGGGCAGATCGAGCTCCTCGACATCCCCGGTTGCTGGGGTCGGATGGACGCCTTCGGGCGCGCGAGGGAGACGGCGCGCGAGGCGGCGGCGCCGCCGCCCGCGTAGGGGACTGGGCGCGTCCGAAGTGGATTCTGCCCGCACCGGAGGGGGTAACCAGGAACGGGGACGGTGGGGGACGTGAGGACGGCTTCGATCTCTCCGTTGAGGGGCGCGAGAGGCGTGGGGGTGGGGTGTTCCTCTTGCGGGGGACGCGGCCCTCACGCCGCCGGTCGCGCCGGCAACCCCGACCCGGCCGGAGAGCCGGGGACACGAGCGAGGGCCCGAGCGAAGCGAGGTCCGGCCGGCGGCACGGGGGCCGCTCCCTCGGCGCTGGCGACCTGGCCGCGGACGGCAGGAGCGCGCCTCGGAGCCCCCGCAAGAGGAACACCCCACCCCCACGCCTCTCGCGCTGTAGACAACTACGTTTACTGCGCCTGAGGACGTTCGTATTTTTCAATTGAAGGTACACGGACGCGCATTCCAGCGTCGCCCACGTGACTTCTTCGCTAAGTACACGGCATCTTCGTACGGGTCGTTCAACTCAACGCCGCCGTCGCTGAGCGAAGGGTCTCCATTCGCGAAGGGTCTCCATTCGCGAAGGGTCTCCATTCGCGAAGGGTCTCCATTCGCGAAGCAGGTCTCCATTCGCGGTCTCATCGCGAGGGTCCTCCGATTCGCGAAGGGTCTCCATTCGCGAAGGGTCTCCATTCGCGAAGGGTCTCCATTCGCGAAGGGTCTCCATTCGCGAAGGGTCTCCATTCGCGAAGGGTCGACGCTCGTCCGATAGCTCAATCTAAAGATACGAACGCCCTCAGGCGCAGTGAAACGTAGTTGTCTACCAGCGCGAGAGGCGTGGGGTTGGGGGTGTTCCTCTTGCGGGGGCTCCGAGGCGCGCTCCTGCCGTCCGCGGCCAGGTCGCCAGCGCCGAGGGAGCGGCCCCCGTGCCGCCGGACGGACCTCGCTTCGCTCGGGCCCTCGCTCGAGTCCCCGGCTCTCCGGCCGGGTGGGGGTTGCCGGCGCGACCGGCGGCGTAAGGGCCGCGTCCCCCGCAAGAGGAACACCCCCGACCCCACGCCTCTCGCGCCCCTCAACGGAGAGATCGAAGCCGTCCTCACGTCCCCCACCGTCCCCGTTCCTGGTTACCCTCCCCGGTGCGGGCCCACTAACTGCGCCGCGGCGCCGTACGCACCACGCAACGAAAGCCGAGGTGGCACGTCGAGGTGTCGATCGCTTGCGCCATGCGCGCCGCCGGCCGGTAGCGCCGGCAATAGTTGGGCGCGCACAGGAATGATCCGCCCTTCATCACCTTGCGCGGAATGTGCACGTCGGGCGTGCGCGGATCGTAGCTGTCGTCCTGGGTGCCGCCGCGGGGATTGCGGATCGCCGCGCAGCAGGTGTCGCCGGCGCGATGCCGCGCGGTGTACCAGTCGATGGTCCACTCCCAGACGTTGCCGATCATGTCGAAGAGACCGAATCCGTTGGGCGGGAACGAGCCGACCGGCGCGGTGCCCTCGAAGCCGTCGTCGCGGCTGTTCTCGATCGGGAATTCCCCCTGCCAGGTGTTGGCCAGGTATTCGCCGTCGGGGAACAGCTCGTCGCCCCACGCGAACTCCGCGCCGTCCAGGTCGCCGCGCGCGGCGCGCTCCCACTCGGCTTCGGTCGGCAGCTCGCGCCCGGCCCAGCGGGCGTAGGCAGCGGCGTCGTTGTACGTCACGTGCACCACCGGGTGATCCTGCCGGTCTTCGATCGAGCTCTCCGGTCCCTCGGGGTGGCGCCAGTTGGCGCCGGCGACGTAGAACCACCAGTTGTAGTGGTTGCGCAGATCGACGCGCTGGCGCGGTTTCACGAACACCACCGACGACGGGACCAGGAGCTCGGGCAGCGCGCCCGGATACAGGCTCGGGTCTGCGGGACGCTCCGCATCGGTGACGTAGCCGGTCTCGGCGACGAAGCGCCCGAAGCGCGCGTTGGTCACCGGATAGCGTTCGATCCAGAACCCGTCGACGGAGACCCGGTGCGCGGGCGCCTCCTCGGGGTAGTGGCGATCGGAGCCCATCATGAACGATCCGTCGGGGATCCAGACCGTGTCGTCGAGCAACGGCGCGCTGTCGACCATCGCCATGGCGTCACCTCCATTCCTTTCTTGGGGAGCTGAAGTTAGGTCGCCGGCGCGGGCGCAACCACGGCGCGCGCGATTTTGCAGGCCGTCGCCTACCAAGAGTTCCTCGATTGCCAGGCAACCGCGACGACGCAGATTGCGTGGCCTGAGGCCGGTCGCGCTCGCCGCGCGCGAGCGGCTTCACCGGAGAGATCAATGGCCAACGAAGAGCGGGTGCGTGAGATGGCGATCGGGCTCGGAATGGCGGCGGAGATCTTCTTCCGCCGGCGCGCGCCCGACAGAGCACGCGCCGCCATGGTGACGCCGTGAAGTCAGGCCGACGTCGACGCCGGGCGGGTGTCCAGCGCAGGCGGTACGGCCACGGATCGACCGCGCTTGTCGCTGCGCGAGCCACCGGGATCGCGGGACCGCCGGGCCAGACGCCACAGCGCGCTGAGGACCAGTACCGTCGCTGCGCCGGCCAGGAACGCCGTCACGAGCACGACGTTGCGGAGCGACTGCTTCACACCGTCGACGAAGGCGGCGGCGGCGCGCGTGCTCAGCTCGGTGACCCGACGGTCGAGGCAGGTGGGGTTCTGCGGATCGCAGCCGGCGAGCATGGTGGTCATCGCGCCGTGCGCGGCGCGCGCCGCGGACCGCTCGGCGAGCGCGACGATGCTCTGCGCGAGCGGTCCGTCTGCGTCGGTACCGAGGTCGCCGGTGATTCCCTCGCTGAGCGCGCCGCGGAACCCGTCGGCGGCATTGGCCATCACCTCGTCGAGTCGCTCTTTCTGCTGGGGCTGGTTCAGCTCGTCGACGATCCCGCGGGTGGCGCGCCGGGCGACGGTCTCGGCCGCGGTCTGGCCGGGCTCGGGCTCGACGTGGCGGTTGATCTCGGCGATTGCGCCCGCTGTGCTCTGGCTGCCGACGCGATGGGCACAGCCGCAGGAAAGCAACGGCAAGAGGAGCCAGCAGAACCGCACGGGCGCAATCAACGCAACAAACCTTCGCCGTCAAACCTGAGCCTCCGGAATCGCCTCGACAATCAGGTGCCGGGCCGTGGATTGCGACCCATGTTCGATCGTGGAGGACAGCGGATCCTTTCCGCAGCTCCGCAACGCAATGGAATGAGGTGAACGATGGACAATCAGGTCAAGAGCCAGCTCAACAAGTGGGTGCTGATGGCCGGGGTCGCGGGTGGTGCGTTGATGACCGCGATGCTGGGCACGGCCGGCGCGGCGCCGACGACCGAGACCACCGAGAGCCAAACCGCCAACGGTCGCGAGCATATCGCAGCTCACGCACGTGACAGCCACGGTTGCGGCCATCGATCGCAGCGATCGCAGCGTGACGTTGAAGGCCGAGGATGGGACAGAGACGACGATCAATGTCCCCTCCGACGTCAAGGCGTTCGACAAGCTGAAGACTGGCGAAAAGGTCGACATCGACTACTACGAGTCGCTCGCGGTGTCGATGGCGCCGACCGGCGCCAAGCCGACGGTGACTGAACGCCACGGCCGCTCGGTCGACATGGGCGGCGGCGTCCGCGGCCGCGAGGTCATGATGACCGCCGAGATCGTCAGCGTCGACGCCAGCGCCAACAAGGTGACGTTCAAGGGGCCGAAGGGCAACATGCGCACGGTTCACGTCACCAACCCGAGCCTGCAGGAGAAGCTGCCGAGCCTGAAGCCGGGCCAGGTGGTCCAGTTCGACTACACGCAGGCGACGGCCGCGTCGATCCGGCCGAGCAAGTAGCGTGCGGGTCGCGAGCGGGGGAGCTCGGGCACGGGCCCCCACCCCGCGCGCGGCCGGCATCGCCGTACTGACCCTGGCGGTTTCCGGCGGCGCGGGTGTCTCGCCCGCGGCCGCCGGCGCCGAGGGTTTCGTCATCTCGTCGCCCGGCGGGCAGAGCAGTCTGCGCGTCGGGCTCGACGCGATCTACAAGCTCGAGCCGCGTACGTTGAACGGCCACTGGCAGAATCGCGACGCGATCTACGCCGCCCGCCCGTTCCTCGGCGTCTACGGTGGCTCGCCGCTGCGCCAGTTCACCACGCTGGCCGGCAACGACGTGCTCGAGGCGCGCGTCACCGCCAACCCGATGGGTCGCATGCCTGACAGCGAGTTCGCCTACGCGCTGGTCAGCGAGCCGTCATCGTCAGGGCCGCGCGTGTCGTTCACGCTGCAGGGCTACTATGGCAAGGTCGAGGACGCGGTCGAGAACTTCAACCCCAACACATTCAACTTCCAGCCGATGGCGACGGGGATGACCGACCGCCAGGGCGCCGGCGGTGTCGATGCCTGGTTGCTGGCTGGGCCGGTCTCCGCGTATGCCGAAGCTTATTTGCGTCGCACCGAGCCCGCGGGTGGGCCGTCATATGCGTCGGCCGGCGCCTGGGGCCAGGTCGGTATGCGCATGCTGCCGCGGCGATTGGACGCCGCGATCCGCGCGAGCTGGGCGAACCCCAGCACCGATCTGGCCGGCGATCGCTTCCTCGCCGGCGAAGCGCAGCTCGCCTGCTACGTCGCCGCGCCCGCGCTGATCGTCAAGCTGCGCTACGGCCTCAGCGACCAGCGCTCGCCGGGCAGCGCCGCACTCGGAGCGGTGACGCTGCCCGCGGCCCCCGGCCGCACGCAGGTCGGGACGCTGCAAGTGAACCTGGCGTTGTGAAACGCGACGTTGACGTTGACGGGCCCTAGTGCGGTGGGTTGACCACGACGTAGGTCACCTGCGAACCCGAATAGATCGTGAAGGTCTTGCCGTCGTAGAAGATCTGTTCGTTGCGGCGATCGGACACCACCTCCGCGCGCAGGCGGTCGGGCCGGCTCACCTTCAGGATCGCGACGCCGCTGGTCTGCACCTTCTGGCCGCTGTCGAGCACCTCGTCGGTCGTGGTCTCGGCGGTGACGGTCATGGCCCGCTGCGAACGAAGGAATGCGCTCATTCGCTCGAGCGCGGAGACGGCCTGCGGATCGATGCGGGCCTGGTTCGTGTCGGCGCGTGCGGTCGAGCCGAACGCCCGCCAGCGCGCTCGATCAAGATTGCCCCCGATACGAAGACGGCTCTGGTCCGAAATGCCATCGGTCACCTCCCTCCGAGCCCACCTTTAAAGTGGGGCTTGCAACGGTGGCCGGAAGCGAAGAACGGGGACCTCAGCCGATGGCGACGGACGAAGCAGATGCGCATGGCGGGCGTGGCCAACCCGACGGGGCCCAACCGTTCGGGACGCTGCAGGACGCGGCGGCGATCCAGGCCAACGAGAGAACGTTGCTGGCGTGGATTCGCACCGGCCTGTCCTTGATCACGTTCGGGTTCGTCATCGCGCGCCTCGGCGTCTGGATCCGGATCATCGGGGACGCCGGCAAGGGGATCCCCGGCTCGGGCTGGATCGGGGCGGTGTTCGTGCTCATGGGCGCGGCGCTCGACGCGATTGGCATCACTCGGTACGTGCGCTTTCACCGCGCGTTCATGCGGCGCCAGCCGGTCCCGATCAACGTCACCGCGGTGCTGACGATCGCGGGGGCGATCGCCATGCTCGGCGCGCTGCTGGGCGCGTTCGTGATCCTCTCGCTGCGAGCGCGCTGACGGTTTCACTCCCGCTCACCCGTCGGGCGGGCTGTCTCGACGGCGCGCCGGATGGTCATTCGCGCGAGCGAACTGAGATTGTCAAAGATGCGGACGAGCTGGTCATGGTGGGGGGCGGGTCTTGCGACGTTCACGCTGACGATGTCGCTGGCGTTGCCGGCGCGGGCGCGGCTTCCGACGCCCGAGGAGGCGCAGCGCTTGGACGAAGGGACGGCGCTGACCCTCGGCGGTCAGATTTTGAAGGTGGGGATCCTGGCCTTCGAGTACGGGATCACCGATCGCGTCAACGTCGGCACCGACCCGCCGATGTACCTGTTACGCACCGTCGAGTCGGTGCTGGTCCCCAATCTCCACGTCAAGGTGATTGCCTACCACTGGACCCAGCTCTGGCTGACCGGGCAGGCCGCCGCCTACTACGCCACCCTCCAGAAAGGCGACGCGTCGGGGACCTTGTGGGCGATCCCTCTCTCCGCGTTTGCCTCGTATCAGATCGATCCGAAGTGGTGGATTCATGGCGAGGCGACCTACAACATCGTGTGGGGGAACGGCGTCGGCGATCTGACCCAGACGACGCTCGGGGGCGCGGCCGCGACGCGCAACGTGCAGCTCGCGGCGACCGGCGAATATCGGATCCGGCCGACGATCGCGATCACCCTGCGCGGCCGCTTGCAGGTCTACACGTCGCGTCTCGCGCTCAGCGGGTCGACGAACCCCGACGCGTTCACGTCGATCGACGTCGACGCCCGCGTCAATCCCCGCAACTCCCACCCCTGGGAGGTCGTCCCCGCCGTGAATTTCCTGTGGCAGCGCATCCGTCTGTCGGTCGGCGTCGGCTACGGTAACTACTTCGTACCCGGAATGCAGGTCGCGCTGACCGAGCGGGGCATCGTGCCCGAGGCGTCGTTCGCGGTCGTTTTCTGAAAAAAAGGGAGCAGCGAATCCGCGTCGCGGACACTAAGGGGAGAAGTCCGTGTCGGTAGGACGGTGGGTGAGAGAGGCCCCCGGTCGGCGGTAGGTTCGGCGACCGGGGGCCGCGGGGCGCGCGGCGGCGTTGAGCTCGCTCATGCCGGATGAGAGACTACGTCCGATGCGGAGTCGGGTCGGGCTGCTGTTCCTGTTTCTGTTGCTGGGTTTGGGGTCCGGATGTGCTTCGCAGGGTGTGCCGAACTGGGCCCGGCACGTCCGTCCGGCGGATGTCGAGGTCGACGCGTCGACCGACGATCTCGCGGCGCGATTGCTGGACGAGCTGGCAGTGCCCACGCTGCTCGACGGACATCTGGCGCCCGAGCAGATCGCGCTGGTCGGCGTTCGAGAGATCGCCGCCGGTCATCAGGTCGACGGCGCGCTGTGGCTCGCGATCGGTTCGTACCGGTATCATCAAGAAACACGCGAGGCGGTGATTCGCGGGCGGGACGGCTTCGCAACGCTCCCGATCAACGTGCGCGTGAACGCCTACGCGGAGCTGGTGCGCGCGGAGATCGATCGCTATAGCTCGTTCGGCTTCAGTCGCGAGCTCATCGCGCTGGACGCGCGCGTCTACGGGCGCGGCGAGGCGGAGAAGGAGCTGCAGGAACAGCTGACGGCACTGGGCAAGACGACGCCGATCGAACGCGAGTCGCTGCGCGACGCCCTCTGGGAGCTGCGCCCGAGCGGGGCCGCGGTCGAAGGGTCGCGCTATCCCCGGCTCGTCGAGGCGTTTCATCGTCGCCTGGTCGCCGACTTCCGTGCCGACGCCCACGACGAGCACCCGGCGATCTACCTGGCGCGGACGCCCATTGCGTCGTTGCAGGTCGACGCGGTTCGGTCGACGCTGTCTTACTTCGAGCCGGCGGTTTGCGCGTCGGTTGCCGAAGCGTTCCCGTCGCTGCGCCCGGCGGTGGTGACTGCGCTCGAGTCGCCGCGACCGCAGGCGCGCTCCAACGCGGCGGCGATCCTGGGGATGGCGCCGTCCAACGAGACCCGCGCCGTGCTGGAAGCGCGCATGGCCGTGGAGCCGGACCCGCGCGTGAAGCTGGTCATCGCGTCCGCCCTGGTGCACCACGGGGCAACGGGCCAGCTGTCGGAGCTGACCGCGGCGCTGCAATCGTGCGCGGGCCCGGCTTGCACCCTGCCGGTGATGTTGCTGCAGTGGCTGCCGGCGTCGTCGAAGGGCGATCTCGACCAGGCGTCGCTGGCGCGGATCCTCCTCGGCAACCAGTACGAACCGCGCGCGCACCTGTTTGCGGCCGCCGCGCTGCGAGACCTCGGCCACCAGAAGGCGCTCGATCCCGCGACGATCGAGGCGCTGATCGTAGCGGCGCGCCGGCGCGCCCACTTCGCCGAAGAGTACACGGCGATCCCGGCGTTCGACGCGATCGCGGATGCGCCGGTGCTGTCGCGCGCCGAAGTGGTCGCGCGCATCAACGGACGCGATCGATCGGCGCCGACGGCGCGCCAGGACGTGCTGTTCCCGGGCCCACTGGTCGCCCGTCTCGCGAGGGTCTCGATCGCGGAGGATCTGCCGCTGCTGACCCAGGTGATGGAACGCGTCGTGAAGACCAAGGGGCCCGAACCCGACGTGGTCGTCGAGGCGGCGCTGCATGTGCCGGGCGCCCAGGCCGAGGCGGTTCTCACCAACTGGTTCAATCGCTACGAGGGCCTGCGGTCCCACATTGCGGTCGGCCTGCTCTCGCGCCCGAGCTTTCCGCGCGATCGCCTCGAGCGGATGATCGATCGCGGCGACGCGCGCTCACGCCTCCTGGTCAAGGCGATCGAGCACGCGCCCGACGCCGGCGCGGCTTTGATGGACGCCCTCGACAACGGCCAGATCATCGACAAGCTCGCGGCGGCCGAGCTCGCGGGTGCCGTCGGGCAACCCGGTCCCGAGCCATCGCTTCGTCGCGCGCTCGGGTACAGCGACGGTCGCTACTATCCCAACGACGCGCTGGTGCGTTACGCGGCGATGCGATCGTTGGTCCGGCTCACCTTGACGGCGGCCAAGCCGCCGCTTCGAGCGCGCGGCGAATGATCGGCTCGTTGCCGGTCAGGCCGAGGACCGCGTTGGCGCGGCAAGTGGCGAACAGCTCGCCGACGCGCGCGGCGTCCTGACCCGCGACGTCGGCGCGCAGGTTGCGCGGCTCCAGCAGTGCCGGCTCCACGCCCCACGCGTGTAGCAGCTGGAACGCGTAGGTGTTCGCGCTCGCGTACGCCGACGACAGGCTGGCCGCGTAACGCCAGCGTGCGACGTTGATCTCTCCAGCATCGAAACCGTCGCGGACCCAGCGCTGCCACTGGTTGCGAAGCGCAGCCAGTGTGCGGCTCAGCGTCGGATCGGCAACGAACGTCGACGCCAGCAAGTAGGTGGTTCCGTCGCGCAGGCGCTCGTACTTCACGTTGACGCCGTAGCCATCGCCCTCGTCGATCCGCAGCGCGGTGTTGAGGCGGCTCTCGACGGCGTGCGCGAGCAGCTCGTAGCGGCCGCGATCGCCGGCGGCCATCGGCGGCAACAGACAGCCAAGGCGAATGTCGGCCAGGCCACCGGCGCGGGCCGTGATCACGGGCAGCACGCGTTCGCTGCCGGCCGCGCGCACGGTCGCCGCCGGCGGCGTCGGCAGGCCGGCTACCCACGCCGGTGTCTTGAATCGTTGCGACAGGATCGCCGCCTCGCGCTGCACCTCGGCGGCGTCGATGTCGCCGACGACGATCAGAGCCGCGTCGCGCAGGTTGTGGACGCGTCCCAGCCACGCGTCGACGTCGGAGCGCGCGACGCGATCCAGCTCACCAGTGTCGACGACACGCGCGTAGCGGTGGTCGCCGAACAGGGCCCGCCAGAACGAGCGCTCCGCTTTCTTGGCGACGGGATCCTCGGCCGACGTGACGCTGGCGAGCCGCCGTTGCAGCTCGTCGCGCGCCGGCCAGTCGGTGACCGTCGCGGTCGCTTTGGCGAACAGGACGGTCAGGGCCTCGGGCAGCTGCGCCGGCAGAAACTCGACGGCGTCGAACGACAGGTCGCGCGTGGCGCCGCGCGCCGGCAGGATGTGCAAGGCAGCCGCTCGCCAGGCTTCCGGCCGCGCGCGCACCGCCAGCTCGACGAGCAACGGGGGATCGGCGTCCGAGTACCCGCCACGAAAGCCGAGCCACGCGACGCCCGCCGCGCCCGGGCGGCGCGCGGTCACCACGGTCAGCCCGCTCGGTAGCTTCGCAACCGCGATCGGCGGCGCGAGCGGCAGCAGCTCGCCGAGCTGGCTCGGGCTCCACGCGGCCGCGCCCGGGATCAAATCGGTGACGGACGATGCCGGAGCCGTGTTGTGCGCGAGCGCCGTCGCGGCGCGCGCTTCATCGCTGCCGCTCGTGGGCGAGGTGGGGGCGAAGAACGTAGCGTGCGCGCGCTCGGCCGTGAGGTGCCGGTAGGCGAACTCGGCGACCGCCGCGCTCTTGACGGCCTCGGCCGACGACGGTGCGTCGAACGCGGGTGGCGCGTGGCCGCCCAGCGCGGTAGCCAATGCCAGCTTCACCGCGCGCTCGGGCAGTCCGGGCTCGTCGAGAATGCGCTCGGTCTCGAACGCGCGGCGGAGTCCCGCGAAGCTCGGGCGCGCGTCGGGCTCGCGGGCCCACAGGCTGGAGACGCGCGCTGCCAGCGCCTGCGCCACGTGAGGGACGTCCGCCGCGTCCGCCACGATTGCGCGCACGAACAGCACGCTCGCCGATTCGCCGGCCTGCACCCACGCGCCCGCGTGGCGGATCTGCGGTTCTTCCTTGGCGAACTGATCGCTGCGGACGTCGCTTTCGACCCATTGGCCCAGCACTTCCTCCGTGGGGCCGAGGTCGCCGAAGCCGCCCGGCAGCGTCCAGGCGAGCCAGATCTCGGGAACCGAGAGCGGCGAAGGCTTACGCTCGACCGCGATCGGCGTCGTCCCGGCGGCCGCCGGCGGCGGCGTCGTCGCTGCCGGCGCCGGCGCGCCGGGTACAGGCACATCGGGAGGCGTCGGCGGGGCGCCGGACGTGAGCGACGCCGGCAGCAGCCCCGCGATCCCCGCGAGCGAGATCGCGCCGGGCGGCGCCGAGACCAGCACGGTCATGCGCTGCGGTCGAAAGGTGCGCGACGCATAGGCGCGCGCATCGGCGAACGAGAAGTGGCGCCGGCTTTCCTCGGTTCCGCCGGTCGGCCGCGCGTAGGGGTGCTGCGCGGGGAACAGCCGAGGGAAGAGCGCGTTCACGGCCCACTGTCCCGCGCGCGGATCGGCGCGGACCAGGTGTTCGCTTCCGATGATCTGCCGTTCCAGATCGAAGGCGCGCTCGTCGACGCCCGCCAGCGGATCGCCGAGCCGCGCCGACGCGAGCGCGAGCAGCCCGCGTAGCTGACGCGGCGCCGCGAATTCATAGAAGAACACGCAGTCGGGCGTGGTGTGACCGTTCATCTCGGCGGTGGCAAGCTGGATGAGCCGGTCCCACCGCGTCAGCGCCGGTGCTGCCCCGGACGCGCCGTCGACCGCGCGGTAGGTCAGGTGTTCGACCATGTGGGCAAGCCCTTCGCCGCCGGCCGGATCGGCTCCCGACCCGCCCCGCACGACGGTGACGACTCCCGCGAGCGTGGCGTTGGGATCCTCCTCGAGGAGCAAGCGCAAGCCGCTCGGGAGGATCATCTCCTTTGTAGTCCGACCACCGGGCGTCGAAACGGCGGCTCTCTCGCCAGCTGGCGGCGCGGTCGGCCGCCGTACCGGGTCGGGTGGCGGAACGCAGGTCACCGTCGCGCAGAGCAACAGGGTGCCGGTGACCGTCGCTCGTAAGCGGACTCGTCGTGCCGACACACTCACCTCGCACATTGTGCCCGAAAACCGAGAGATTCCGGCACCCTGTCCACCGGGACCGATTCCGCAACATTCTGTTGCGTCACCAGCAACGGCGGGACTGTGGGCGGATGAAAGGACGGATCCAGTGGAATCAATCGGATACACATTATTTCCAGATTAATACTGTGGGCACAATTACTGCTTTAGCAGGGGGTCATGGACCTGATCGCCTCCTCGTGGATGCCGACCCGCATCGCGACCGCGCTGGCTCTCGCCGCGTTGTTCACTGGCTGCCAGGCGCCGGGTGGGGATGACGCCGGCGGCGCCTCCGAGAGCGAGCTCGTGGCGACCAACGGTCTCTCGCTGATCAACGGCCTTTCTTTGACCAACGGTCTTTCGATGACCAACGGCCTGTCGGGAAATGGGTTGTCGGGCAACGGGCTCAGCGGCCAGGCGCTGGTTGTGAACCCGCTGGCGACGACCGGTCTCACCTCGTCGACGGGCCTGATGAACTCGGCGGCGGGCCGTTCGACGCTTTCGTACTTGATTCGTTGCGCGCTGCCAGCCGGCCGCAGCATCACCAAGACCGACTCCACCGGCGCGAGCTACACGTTCGCGGGCGGTATCGGCCTCTCGCCGCAGTGGGAGACCGGCACCTGCGACGGCGACTGCCAGCGGTGGAACTCCGCCTGCATGCTCGCGCACGTCAACACCGCGGGCATTCACGTTCCGATCTGGATCGTCGGCCAGAACGCCGGCCTCGGCTGGGGCCAGTCGTCGACCTACCCCAACCAGGAAGGCACGTTCTTCGGCAACATCTTCACCGTCAACAACGTCGGCCACACCGACGCCTACTACTGCGAGGGCCCCGGCTTCGACAAGAGCGTGGTCGACGGCCGCATCGGCTCGACCCAGGTCGGCGCGCCGTACCGCGATATGTCCACCGACGGCTACTGCGCCAGCAACAATCTGTGCCTGGTGTCGGACATGAAGACCAACAACGTGGCCGACGGCTACAAGGCCTGCACCATGGGCGACGGCTCGATGGTGGCGTGGAACCAGCTGGTGACCGTGTGGCGCCAGAACAAGGCGTACGATTCGTCGGGCAACGTCGTCGCGGGCAAGACCGCCGATGGCTCGTCGGTCGGCTATGACTTCGAGGGCAGCACCAACAGCTGGACCTCGACCGCGACGCTGTCGTCGTCGGCCGACCGTGCCCAGACCGGCTCTAAGTCGCTGAAGGCGGTCTACAGCGGCGGCTCGGGCACGGTGCGCATCGCGGGCCCGGCGACGCTGTCGCTCGCGGCCGGCAACCGCGCGCACCTTTACGTCTACCTCGACGCGGCGACCAACGTGACCTCGATCGGCACCTGGGTGAAGAAGACCAACGGCACCGAGACCAAGAACACCGACTCGGTGACCAACCACCTCAAGGGCTCGTGGAACCAGTTCTCGATCACCGTGCCGTCGAGCGCGACCGGCAGCCAGGTCGGCGTCGACCTGACCACGACCGGCGCGTTCACGGCGTACGTCGACGCGGTCAGCTGGTAAGCGACCGCGGCACGAGCCAGGCGGGTCACGGTCCGGTCGGCCCGCAAGCAACGACTCCTGGCGTCGTCACTGCGAGAAGCGCGCGCACGTGCGCGTCGGCCGCGTCGGGTGCCATGCCGTTTGCGTATCGCGCGTCGCTGAGCTCTCGCCAGACCCACTGCAGCGCGCTGGTGTCGCCGGCCGGGCAGATGGCTCGGGCATGCGCAGCCAGGCCGTCCCACTCCGCTCGCAGCAGCGCGCTGGCGTCGAGCCCTTGCTCGAGACGCTGGCTGAAGAGCGGCACCTCGAGAGCACTGAGGTAGTAGGGCATGGGATTCGTGCCGGCGTAGTCGCGATAGATCGGCCCGAGCACATCAGGCTCACCCAGGCAGCCGTCGATCGTCTGGTCGGCAAAGTCGGGCTGCAGTGTGCCGCTGGCGTGCGCCGCCGTCTGCGCCGCGACGTAGGGCGCCGGTGCGGCGCACCCGTCGAGCGTCGGCACCGGATGCCAATTGGTGATCTTGTTGTTCTCGACTGCGCAGTCGATGCAGCCGTCGACCGCGAGCCCGTACCGGGCCATGCCCGAGATCTGATTGTTGACCACGGTGACACCGCTTATTGTCGCGGATGTCCCCCACGCGTGCAGCCCGACGGCGATGCCGACGTGCACGTAGCTCGGCGGGTTCACGGTGATCGCGTTGCTTTCGATGACCACGCCCGTGTGGTCGGAAGTAACCGCGTCGCCAACGGTGATGCCTGAATTGCTGCTGATATAAGCTACGTGGATGATGTTGGTGCTGATCGTCGTGCCCGGTCCGCCGAGGTAGGCGATGCCGGTCCCCGAAACATCGATCATGTAGTTGTTTTCGATGCGGGTATGCGCGCACGAGATCGAGAAGCCGTTGGCCAGCACCGCCCCGTCCTCGTGCTGGGAGTCCGTGCCGTTGACGCCGTTGTTGTTCACGGTGTCGTAGCTCACGACTGACGAGTCGCACGGCTCGCGCAAGTGGAGATGGGTCGACCCGGGAGCGTCGGTGAACGAGCAGTATTCGACGTCATAGTTCTGTCCCGGGCCGAGCTGCAGCAAGTCCAGCGGCACGCGGGCGCCCAGCTGGCGGCGGTTGCCGTCGAAGAGGACGTCGAGGATCGTGATGTCGCTCCCGGAGCTGGAGATCGCGGCGCCGGACTGTACGGGAAATCCCGGAGCGAGGCGCACCGTGGCCTTGTCGTCGGACCCGAGCCTACCCTCGGTCTTCAGCGTCGTTCCCTGGCGCAGGATCAGCGGCGCCTCGAGGGTGAACACGGCGCTCGGACACAGAATGACCGTGGCGCGCTGATCGATCGCGGCCTGCAGCTCGCGGTCGGTTCCTGACGCGAGGCAGTCGGTGCCCACGGAATCGGTGCCGACGGAAACGATCGGGTTGGCGCACGCGGCGAGCAGTCCCGCCAGCAGAGCCGGCGCGAGGCCTGTGCGGAGCTGAGGCATCAGAACGTCCCCGCGATGCCGAGAGCCAAATTCTCCGAAAAGCGTGAGGCTTGAAAGAACATGGCGCCGCTGCCGACTGCGAAAGCCGGGCGGCGGGCGGCAACCTCGACCCTGTATTCGGCGACCAGCGCCAGATGGCGCGTCAGGCGAAAGGCCGAATCGAAACCAATCCAGGCATTGGGCACCCAGACACTGGCCTGCACGGGATTGGCGATGCCCGTGCCCGTCGCGGTCGTCAGGTCGACATCACCACCCACGCAAACGTGGCCCGTGAGCCTCGCGCTGACCCGCGACTGCGGGCAGAGCCCCACTGACGTCGACCAGAGCTTGAAGTGCGCGCCGCCGTTGCCGCCGGCCGCGATGGGGATCGCGCCCGTGCCGGTCGAGGTCAGGTACGCGCCGCCGATCTCGAGGTCCAGGTGGCGCACGAGCCTCAATGTCACGCCCAGTCGTGCGCCAAGCGTTGCCCATGGCAAGCGCCCCATGTCGGCGACCCCGAGCAGGCGTACGTCGCCGAGGTGCATGGGCGCATCGGATGACTCCTCCGGCTGTTCCGAGATCGTCGCCGGTGTCGAACGATCGCGAGAGAACCAGGCGCTGGTGGCGCGGGGGGGCGACGCGGCGGGGGGAGCGGCCGTCGCGGTGACGGGCGGTGGGCTCGCCTCGGCGGCGTGCTCTTCTCGCGTCACCAGCGCCGCAACGACCAGGCCCAGCGTTGCCCAGCGATCGGTGAGCTCGTCGCCCGCTTGAAACGTCAGGTCGCGCTGACCGACCCGTCCGGCGGCCACGCCCGGCCCGCTGACCACGACGGTCGCCACGGCATCATCTTCGGTGCGCACCACGGTCGCGAGCCAGCACGCGCTCGCATGGTCCTGCCTCAACCGGCATTCGCCCGCACCAAGGATACTGTCGCAGCGTTGCTGCAAAGCTTGCACCGCGTCTGGTGCCACCGGCGGCCCCAGGAGCTGTAGCGCTACGCAAACGTGTGTGATCATCTCGCCCCCTCCTCCGTCTCAACGTCGCGTGCCCGCGATCGCCTCCAGGTTGGCGCGCGCCTGTGCCGCCAGCGGTCCGCCGGGGGCGCGCGCGAGCAACTGTCGATAAAGGACGGTCGCTTCGTCAGTGCGCCCCGCAAGCTCCGCCGAGAGCGCCGCCTGAAAGAGCTCGTTCTGCACACGCAGGTCGCTCGGTGCGTCCGGTCGGGCGTGCCCGTTCCAACCGCCGGTGCGAACGATCTCCCGCCGACGATCGGTCTTGGTCTTCGCAGCTGGCGTCGCGACGTGCGGAGCCCCGCGCCGCGGATGGGCGGATGGGCTCGCCGGCGCCGCTCCCGATGCCGGCGCCCCGCTCGTCGAATCGCTCGCGACGTCGCAGTCCCAGCTCTCGCCGCGCGCGAGGAGCCGCGTTCGCATCCCCTTTGCCACTTGCACCAGCCCATCGTCGACGGAGACGCAGGTCGGCGCGCCGGCCGGCGGCGACAGCGCGACGTCGAAGACCGTGCCGCGCACCTCGACGTCAGCGTCGAGCGTCATCACGTGAAAGCCGCGGTCGCCACGCAGCTTGTCCACCTCGAAGTGCGCCCGCCCGTGCTCGAGCGCGATCGCCAGCGACGACGGCGGGCCGGGTGGCACCATGGGACGCGCGCGCGCGCCGGGCGCCAGCGTCATCGATACGATGTCGGAGATCCGCAACTGCACCGGGCGATCCGCGGGCGCCTCGAACGCGATCGTCTCGGCGAGCGGGACCGATTCCCCGGCGCGCAGCGCGCGTGCGCCGGTCGCGCCACGCAGCCAGAGCGCGCCGTCGATCACCGTCAGCGCCGCGGCCTGCGCCAGCGACGGCGCTGCCAGCGCAGATACCGAGATCGACGGGGCCACCGCCCTCGTCGTCCTCGAGGCGCGCAGCGCGGCCACGCGCGGCAGCACGAGCCAGAACGCCGTTGCCGCCGCGACGCCGAGCGCGATCAGCCCGGCCGACCGCGCCAGCGCCCGGCGCCGCTGCACGCGCTTGCGTTCTCGCGTCACGTACACCCGCAGCGACGGCAGCAGCCGCTGCCGCCGAGCGTCCCGATCGCGCGCGAGGCGACGATCCGCAGGCAGCGATTGCACATATTCCTGCAGCTGCGCCTCGATGTCGTCTCGTTCGGTCATTCCGTTCCCTCGTGCGCGCGGATCCAGGCGAGCACGTCGCGCCGCCCGCGCACCAGCCGTGACTGGGCCGCAGCCACCGACACACCGGTCAGCCGTGCGAGCTCCGGCAGGTCGTGCCCGAGCAGGTCGTGGAGCACCACTGCTTCGGAGCGCTGGCGGTTCACCCGGCCGAGTGCGCTCTGCAACAGCGCCACGCGCCGGCGCGTCTCGGCCAGGTGTTCCGGCGTCGCGGTGTGCGCCTCCACCAGCTCGAGCGTTTGGTGGGTGACCCGCCGATCGAACAGCTTTCGTTCCCGCGCCCGTGCCCGCAAGGCGTCGACCGCGACGTGCTGGGCCAGCAGCGTCGCCCACGAGCGCAGGCTGCAGCCGCGCGCGAACCGCCCCGACACCACCGTGCTCACCACCCGCTCGATCGCCTGCTGGGCCAGGTCGTCACGGTCGGCATCGACCCCCAGCAGTCGGAACAGCACCCCTTCGACCGCGTCGGCCACCCGATCGTAGAGCGCGTCGGCGGCCCAGGGGGCACCGTCGACCAGCGCTGTGCAGATCTCGGCGTCGCTGAGATCCGCTTCGGTCCCTGGTGGCCGGCGCGGCGGCATGTCGGGGTCCGACTTCGACTGCGCCTTGGTCGAGCCCATGATGCGACATTAGACGACCGAGCCGTACCGGGGCAGGCAAAAAATTCGTCCGGGCCTGCGCACGGCGTGCGCAACAGCGCGAAAGTCAACGACTCCGTGGCCTTCAGCCGCGTCGGCAACCGCCGCGCGCGAAGCGCGTCGACGGGTTGCGCGTCGACTTCGCCGTGCTACCTTGGCCCAAGGGTGTACTGGAATCGTTTGCTCGTGGTCGTCTTCGTCGTCTCCCTGGTGGTGGCGCTGTTGGTGCTGCGCGCGGGGACGATCGAGCGCGCCGAGCTCCCGGATGGCGGCAGTGCCATCGAGTTGGTCTTCTCCGACGACGCCACGGTTCCTGCGCCCGCCGCGAATATCCAGCCAGCGCTGGTCGTCGTCAGCCGTGCCATCAGTGACTGGCCCGATACGCGCCTCGGCCGCCCCTTCGTCTCGGAGATCTTCCGCCCGCCCATGCCTCCTCTCGCTCGCACTTTGTAGTCGCAGTCCAAACCGAGTCGAGAGGAGTCGTCCATGTTCCGCGCGTCTTTGCGCCGCGGCTATAGCCGCGGTTTGCGACGCGGGCGCGAGCGCGCCTGCCCGCTGTCCGTGCATGTTCGTGTCTTAGTTTTCGTTGTCGCTGTCGTTTACCTCTTCGCTTCGCCGATTGGCGTCTCCGTTGCGGCGACGCCGCCGGGGCGCGAGCTGGCGCTCGACCTCGACCAGGCGGTGCAACTCGCGCGCGAAACCAGCGCGCTGGTGCGCCGGGCTCGCGGGGAGTCGCAGGTCACCGCCGCGCGCCGGGTCGAGGCGGCGATCGCGCTCCCGTCGAATCCGGCGCTGGCGTTTGCAGTCGGCCCGCAGCGCGACGGCACGCCCGGTGTGCCGGCGCGCCAGGGTCTCGGCTACCGACTGCACGTCGAACAAGCGATCGAGATCGGCGGCCAGCGCGGCACGCGCGTGGCCGAGGTCGATCGCGCCGTTGATGCGGCCACCGCGCGCGAGCGGCTGGCGGGCATCGAGGCCGGGGCGCGTGCCCGCAGCGGCTACGTCGCGGCGCTGCTGGCGGCTGCGCTGGCGCAGGCGACCGCCGAGCGGGAGACGCTGGCGGCCCAGCTCGAGGACTCGGTGCGCGCGCGGGTCGACGCCGGCGCCGCGTCCGAGATCGAGCTGCGCCTCGCCGAGGTCGAACGGGGGCGCATGCATCGCGAGCGGGTCGACGCCGAGCGGCTGGTGGGCGAGGCGCGCGCCGAGCTCCTCGCGCTGCTGGCGCTGCCGCCCGAGACCGCGCTCCGGTTGACCACGCCGCTGGCCGCGCCCGCGGTGGTGTTGCCGTCGCTCGATCGCGCGATTGCGCTCGCGTTCGAGCGGCGCGCCGATCTGGCGGCCTTGCTGGCGAGCGCCGCCGAGATCGACGCCCAGATCGTGCGCTTGCGGCGCGAGGCGCTGCCGTCGCCGGCGCTGTTCTTCGAGGTCGAACGCGATCTGCCCGGCCAGAGCTTCGTGGGCGGCGGCCTCGGCATCGCGCTGCCGGTGTGGCGCCGCAACCAGGGCGCCATCGCCAGCGCGAGCGCCGACCGCGCGCGTACCGACGATGAACGCGCGCTGCTGGCGCGCCAGGTCGCGCTCGAGGTCGACCGCGCGCTGCGCGACGTGCGCGCGCGCGACGAGCAAGCGCGCATCCAGGCGACGGAGGTCGTGCCCGCCGCGGAGCGCGCGCGCGATCTGCTGACCCAGGGCTGGCAGGCGGGGAAGTTCGATCTCTTCCGGGTCATCCAGGTCTCGCGCGAGGCGGGCGAGGCGCGCCGCCATCAGCTCGAAGCGCTGGGCAGCTTGTGGCAGGCGGCGATCGAGCTCGATCGCGCCACGGGGGCGCCATGACCATCCGGCTGCGGCGTCATGCGTGGATCGCGATCGCGGTCGCGATCGTCCTGGCGATCGTTCTGTCGCTGGTCGTGGGCGGGGGCACGGTCGGCGTCGGCGCGCGCGTCGCCGCGGTGGCGCCGGTCGCCGCGGCCTCCGAGGCCGGAGCGGCGGCGAGCAACGTCGCGCGCGCGCTGGCGTTGCCCGACGGCGCGGCCGCGCGCAACCCGGTGCGCACGACACCGGTGGCCATGGTGCGACTCGCGCGCGACATCCAGGTGCTCGGCACGGTCGCGCCCGACCAGGACCACTTCGCGCTGGTCGGCCCGCTGGTCTCGGGGCGCGTCGCGCGCCTGGCAGCCGGCGTCGGCGATCGGCTGCGGCGCGGTCAGATCCTCGGCGAGATCGAGAGCGCCGAGGTCGGCGAGGCGCGCGCGGCGCTGATCGCCGCCAAGGCGCGCTACACCGCCGCCGAGACCAACCTGCGCCGCGAGACCGATCTGGCCGCAGCGGCGAATCTCGTCGTCGCGCGAGCGCGAGCTGGCGCAGGCGCAGTGGGCCGGCGACAAGGCCGGCGTGCGCGCGGCGGCCGAGCGCCTGCGCGCGATCGGCCTGTCCAACGCCGACATCGACGTCATCGATCACCGCGACCTCGGCGGGCGCGTGCCGATGCGCTCGCCGATCGACGGCACGGTGATCGAACGGACGATCACGCTGGGACAGGCGATCGAGCGCGCGACCGACGCGTTCAAGATCGCCGATCTCTCGCACCTGTGGGTCAACCTCGACCTCTACGAGAAGGATCTGTCGCGCGTGCGCGTCGGCCAGGAGGTCGAGGTGCGCGCCGACGCCTTCCCCGGCGAGATCTTCCGCGGCCGCGTGGCCTACGTCGTTCCGGTGATCGACGAGGCGACGCGCACGGCGAAGGTGCGCCTGGAGTTCGAGAACCGCCAGGGTCAGCTGTCGCTGGGCCAGCTGGTCACCGCGCGCATCGTCGGCGACGGCCACCGCGGCACGCCCGAGGTGCTGGCGGTCCCGCGCGACGCCGTCGAGCGGGTCGAGGGGCGGCCCGTGGTCTTCGTCGCCGACGGCGGCGGCGTCTTCCGGCAGCGCGCGGTCGAGCTCGGCGGCTCGGGCGGCGATCTGGTCGAGATCCGCGCCGGGCTCGCGGCCGGCGAGGTGGTCGCCGCCGACGGCGCGTTCCTGCTGAAGAGCGAGCTCCTGCGATGAAGCTGGAAGCGCTCGTCGACTTCTCGGTCCGCCGCCGCGGCGTGGTGCTGATCGTCTGGGGCGCGGTGTTGCTGGTGGCGCTCGTCGCCGTCGGCAAGCTGTCGATCGACGCCGTCCCCGACGTCACCAACACGCAGGTCTCGGTGCTGACCAGCGCGCCCGGCCTGTCGCCGGTCGAGGTCGAGAAGTACCTGACCTTCCCCATCGAGACCGCGATGAACGGCATGCCCGGCGTCGCCGAGATCCGCTCGGTCAGCCGCACCGCGGTCTCGGCGGTCACGGTGATCTTCCAGGACGGCACCGACACCTGGTTCGCGCGCCAGATGGTCAGCGAGCGCCTCAAGCTGGCCGAGAGCGACATCCCGCCCGGCTACGGTCGCCCCGAGCTGGGCCCGGTGTCGACGGGGCTCGGCGAGATCTACGAGTTCTATCTCGCGTCGAAGCGCCACACGCCGATGGAGCTGCGCACGCTGCTGGACTGGGAGGTGGCGGTCAAGCTGCGCTCCGTGCCCGGCGTCGTCGAGGTCAACGGCATGGGCGGCGAGGTCAAGCAGTACCAGGTCGTCGTCGACGCCAAGCGCCTCGCGGCCTACCGGCTGGCGCTGGGCGACGTCGAGCGGATCCTCGAGCGTCAACAACGCGTCGATCGGCGGCGGCTACATCGAGAAGAACCGCGAGTCGTTCGTGATCCGCGGCGACGCCCAGTACCAGACGCTGGAGGACATCGAGAACACCGTCATCACGTCCGACGCGGCGGGCACGCCGGTGCTGATCAAGAACGTCGCGCAGGTGAAGATCGGAGCGGCGCTGCGCTTCGGCGCGGTCACCAAGCACGGCGAGGGCGAGATCGTCGCCGGCACGGTGATGATGCTGACCGGCGCCAACTCGCGCGAGGTGGTCACCGCGGTCAAGCAGCGACTGGCCGTGATCCAGGCCGAGCTGCCGGCGGGCGTCGAGATCCGCTCGTACTACGACCGCGCCGAGTTCATCAACCGCATGTTGCGCACGGTGGCGATCAACCTGGGCGAGGGCGCGGCGCTGGTGGTCGTGATCCTGTTCCTCACGCTGGGCAGCCTGCGCGGGTCGCTGATCGCGGCGCTGGCGATCCCGCTGGCGATGTCGGTCGCGCTGATCGGGATGGTGCGCTTTGGCGTCACCGGCAACTTGATGTCGCTGGGCGCGATCGACTTCGGCCTGCTGGTCGACGGCGCGATCGTGATGCTGGAAGCGGCGTTGCTGCAGCTGGCGCGCCGGCGCCCGCCCGAGATCGAGCGCGCCGAGACCATCGCGCAGGCGATGCGGCAGGTCGCGCGTCCGGTGGCGTTCGCGCTCGGCATCATCCTGCTGGTCTACCTGCCGCTGATGGCGCTCGAGGGCGTCGAGGGCCGCATGTTCCGGCCGATGGCGATCACCGTCGCGCTCGCGCTGGGCGGCGCGCTCGCCTTCTCGCTGACCGCGTTCCCGGCGCTTGCCAGCTACGTGTTGCGCGTGCCCGCGCACGCTCACGTCGAGGGCGCGGGCGTTTTCGGGCGCGTACAGCGCATTTATGCGCGCGCGCTGGGGCCGATCCTGGCGCACCCGCGGCTGACGCTGAGCGCGGCGGCGCTGGCCCTCCTCGGCGCGCTGGCGCTCGGGCGCACGCTGGGCGCCGAGTTCGTACCCCGCCTCGACGAGGGCGAGCTGTCGCTGGACGTCAAGCGCCTGCCGTCGGTGTCGATCAGCGAGGCGCAGCGCCTGGGCGTGCAGGTCGAGGAGGTGCTGGCTCGCTTCCCCGAGGTCCTCTCGGTGGTGACGCGCACCGGCCGCGCCGAGGTCGCTACCGATCCGGTCGGTCCCGACGAGACCGAGGTCATGGTGAAGCTGAAGCCGCGTGAAGATTGGCAAACGGCGGGCGATCTCGACAGCCTGGGCGAGGTCATCAAGGCCGCGGTCGAGCGCGAGGTGCCGGCGACGTTCATCTCCGTATCGCAGCCCATCGAGGACCGCGTGAACCAGCTGCTGGCCGGCTCGCGCGCCGACGTGGTGATCAAGGTGTTCGGGAGCGATCTGACGACGCTGAAGCGCACCGCCGACGAGATCGGGCGCGTCGTGCGCGACGTGCCCGGCCGCGGCGACTGGCGCGTGCAGCGCGTACTGGGCCTGCCGCTGCTCGAGGTCACGCCCGATCGGCCGCGCATGGCTCGCTACGGCATCAGCGCCGATAGCGTGCTGGCGGTGGTCGAAGCCTCGCGCGTGGGCCGCTACGCCGGCAAGATCTTCGAGCAGTCGCGGCGCTTCGATCTGATGTTGCTGCTGCCGCCGGCGACGCTGGCGCCCGAGGCGTTCGGCGAGCTGCTGGTGGGATCGCCAACCGGTCAGCTGGTGCCGCTGGCGTCGGTCGCGTCGGTGCGCGAGACCGAGGGGCCGGCGGTGATCAACCGCGAGTCGCTGCAGCGGCGCGTGCTGGTCGAGGTCAACGTGCGCGGGCGCGACCTCGTCGGGTTCGTGCACGACGCGCAGGCGCGCGTCGCCGCGCAGGTCAAGCTGCCCGAGGGCGTGACCGTGCAGTGGGGCGGCCAGTTCGAGAACTTCACGCGCGCGAGCCAGCGCCTGGGGCTAGTCGTGCCGATCGCGCTCGGGCTGATCTTCGGCATGCTGTTCTTGATGTTCGGCGATCTGCGGCTGGCGGTCGCGGTGTTCGCGGGCGCGCCGTTCGCGCTGGTGGGCGGCGTGCTGGCCTTGTATCTGCGCGGCCTGCCGTTCTCGATCCCGGCGGCGGTCGGCTTCATCGCCGTCGCCGGCGTCGCCGTGCTGAACGGCGTCGTCATGGCCAGCGAGGCGTCGCGCCGCCTGTCGAGCGGCGGCGTCAGCGGCGCGCGGGCGATCGCCGCCAGCGCCGTGGCCGTGCTGCGCCCGGTGCTGACCACTGCGCTGTGCGCCGCGGTCGGCTTCATTCCGATGGCGGTGTCGACCCACGCCGGCGCCGAGGTCCAGCGCCCGCTCGCGACCGTCGTGATCGGCGGAATCTTCTCGTCGACGCTGCTCGGCCTCGGGGTGCTGCCGGTGCTGCTCTGGCTGCTCGCCGGCCGCCGCGCCGCCGCCGAATGACGTGTGGGCGTAGGCGGGTCCCCCGCCGAAGCCCTTCCCCTTCGGGGATTTCGGCACGGACAGCCCACCCTGCCACCCCCGCCTTCGGCGGCCTCATCGCGGGAGGGTTTGGGAACCCTTCCGGGGGTGCCCATGTTGACGTCAGGTCGGGTCGACTCGTGATTGCCCCCGCTGATTTCGTCCGCAATGATCGAGTTCAAATGCTGCGCACGGATCTCTTGAGCCACGAGATGGTGAAGGCCGCGATCGAAGCTCTGCAAGACGGCGATCGCGCGCGGTGGTCGGCTCAGTTCGAGCATGGCGCCGAGCTCTTCGACGACGGCAGCCCACGAAGCCTGGCGCAGTTCACCGCGGATGCGCTCGGCCACGAGCGCTTCACGTCGATCGATCAGGTCGCGAGCGGCGGCCTGGAAGTGACCGGCGCCTTCCACTCGGACGAGTGGGGCGACTTCCGCACCTACTTCCGCTTTCACCTGTCCCCGTCGGGAAAGATCCGCCGCCTCGACATCGGCCAGATCGAGTGAGGTACCGACCGCCTGAAAGCACGCCCGCCTGAAAGGCACGACCGCCTGAAGGCACGACCGCCTGAAGCGATCTTTCCGGTCCCCTCCCCCCGTCTGCGGGGGGTTAGGGTGAGGGGTCCGCGGCCGGCCGCGATTGCAAGGCCTGCCCTCTCCCTGCCCCTCGCCCCGCAGACGTATTGACGCACGACCGCACGCTGGTTGTTTCCCGGTTGTCACCGCGTTCCGTGGACCGTATCCTGACCGCTTCAACTTTTCGTCGGTGAAACAGGTCATGGCTCGTGAATTCAAAGTCGGGGTGCTCGGAGCAACCGGGATGGTCGGGCAGCGGTTCGTGTCGCTGCTCGAGGGGCACCCGTGGTTCGAGGTCACCGTCGTCGCCGCCAGCGCGAAGTCGGCCGGGCAGCCGTACAAGGCGGCGGTCGCCGGCCGCTGGGCGATGCCCAAGCCGGTGCCGGCGCGCGTCGGTGATCTGGTCGTGGGCGACGCCTCCGACGTGAAGCGGCATCGCCGCAGAGGTCGACTTCGTCTTCTGCGCCGTCGACATGACCAAGGACGAGACGCGCACGCTCGAGGACGCGTACGCGCTGGCGGAGACGCCGCTCATCTCCAACAACTCCGCGCACCGCGCGACGCCCGACGTGCCGATGATGGTGCCGGAGGTGAACCCCGAGCACGCCGAGCTGATCGTCAGCCAGCGCAAGCGTCTGGGCACGAAGCGCGGCTTCGTCGCGGTGAAGCCGAACTGCTCGCTGCAGAGCTACGTGCCGGTCATCCACCCGCTGCGCGAGTTCGGGCCCAACAAGGTCGTGGTCGCCACCTACCAGGCGCTCTCGGGCGCCGGCAAGACGTTCGAGACCTGGCCCGAGATGGTCGACAACGTGATCCCCTTCATCGGCGGCGAGGAAGAGAAGAGCGAGAACGAGCCGATGAAGATCTGGGGCCGCGTCGAGAACGGCAAGGTCGTGGTCGCCAGCAAGCCCGTGATCGTCGCGCAGTGCATCCGCGTGCCGGTCAGCGACGGCCACCTGGCCGCCGTGAGCCTGGGGCTCGACAAGAAGCCGCCGCGCGACGAGATCATCGCGCGCTGGCGCGCCTTCTCGGGCCGCCCGCAGGAGCTCGGCCTGCCGAGCGCGCCCAAGCCCTTCCTGCACTACTTCGACGAGGACAACCGCCCGCAGACCCGCCTCGATCGCGACGCGGGCAACGGCATGGCGGTCACCATCGGCCGCCTGCGCGACGATCCGCTCTTCGACTACCGCTTCGTCGCGCTGTCGCACAACACCGTGCGCGGCGCCGCCGGCGGCGCGATCCTGACCGCCGAGCTGCTCGTGGCCGACGGCTACATCGCGCCGGCCTGACGTCGGCGACCTGCCGACCGAGGGGCTGCTGATCGACCTCAAGTGACGATTCCGTCACTTGCGCCCGGTCGCTTCGCGCCTTAGGGATCCGGCGGAACCGGATCCATTGGCGAAAGGGGTGTGACGATGAAAAAGTTTCTCGTTCTCTACAAGGCGTCCGCGGCAGCGTTCCAGCAGGCGATGAAGTCGACGCCCGAGCAGCAGAAGGCCGGAATGGAGGCCTGGATGGTGTGGGGTAAGAAGGCGGCGGGATCGATCGTCGACATGGGGGCTCCGCTGGGTAAGGCCCTGAAAGTGACGCCCGCCGGTGCGTCGCCGACGACCAACGATCTCGGCGGCTATTCGATCCTGCAGGCCGAGTCGAAGGAGGCGCTGGCCGCGACGATGAAGGGGCACCCGCACTTCACGATGCCCGACAGCTCGATCGAGATCGTCGAGCTGATGCCGATGCCCGGCACCTGATCGGCGCGCCGCCCCGGTCAGCGGCGCGCGCGGAAGATCCCGTTGCGGTCGCCGTCGATCCAGTAGACGAAGTCGGCGTCGGTCGCCACGCCGTGCGGCGGGCTGTCGGTCCGCTGCAACAGCGCGGGCGCGTCGCCGTCGCGCGCGTGAAACACCCCGCCGTCGGCGGCGAAGAACAGATCGTCGCCGTCGGCGGTGAACCCCGACAACGTGTGGGTCGGCAGCACCAGCACGTTGTCGCCGCCCGCCTTGGGCACGCGGTGCACGCCGCCCGCGCCCAGCCAGTAGACGTGGCGCGGGCCGAGCAGCGGGCGACGCCCGTCGAAATCCGTGAGCACGACCCGTTCGATCGCGCGCGGCTCGCTTTTCTTCGCGGCCATCAGACGCGGCGGCGCCGGATCTTGGCAGTGATACTCGACGACGTTGGTGTCGGGGTTGGTCTCGTTGGCACAGATCGGCTTGCGCAGCCCGCGGTCGACCCAGAAGATCTCGTTCTGATCGACATCCATGTTCGCGAGCGCGTGAATCCCCGCCTGTATGAGGATGGGTTCGCCGGGGTCGTCCTCAGCCGGCAGACGCTCGATCTGGCAGTTGTTCACCTGGGCGCAGTTGCCCACGTACAGATACTTGGCGTCGAGCGCGAGCGCATAGAGCAACCGGCGCTGCACCACCGCCGCGCGCTGCCGTGCGGAGTGGCGCGTGACCTGTCCCAGCCCGGACAGCTCGTAGACCACGTCACCGTCGACGCGCGGATCATCGCTCGGGCACGAGCCCCCCGGCAGCAAGGGCTCGAGGGGCTCGGTGCCGGCGCGGCCACCGTCCAGGTCTGCGCGCCAGACGCTGCACGTGCGCCCGAGCCAGTAGAGCGTGCCGCGTGAAACCGTGAGCAGACGCGTCCCCGCGACGACGTTGAGCACGCGCGACGGACCGCTGCGCAGCCACGCCGCACCGGCGATGACGCACAGACCGATCCCACCCGCCATCACCGCGGTTCGCACCCGTGTCCGCCCGAACGGCCCGAGATTCGCGCGACGATCCATGCGACCCCGCCAGGATACGGCGGTGGCCGGAAAATCACACTCGGGTTGCGCGATTGTTTCGGCCGCGAACTGATCGTATCGTTCATCACATGTGCGAGCGGGGTGGTGGCCGGGGTGCGGTGCGGTGGATCGCGCTGTCGACGATGGTGGCGCTGGGCGCGTGCAGCTCGGAGATGGATCCGAGCGCGTCCCCGACGATGTCGGGCGACACGTCGTCCCCGGAGGCGACGATCGACTCGCTCAACGATCTCCAGTCGGTCAAGACGGCGGCCAGCCTGATGATCGTCGGCACCAACGGCAGCGCGCTGGTGGGCGCGCCGGGGGCAGCGGTGCATTTCTACGGCAACACTCCGGGCAAGGTGTCGGCGACCGCAGCAGCGCTACAAATCCCGGTCTGTTCGATCGAGCTCGATGCGCTGGTGATGCCGCCGGCTGCTGTCGCGGACATCGCGAATTCGCTCGCGTCGGCGCGCGCCCGGTGCGATCAGGAAGACCTGACGATCCAGCTCGAGCAGCTACGCGCGCTGCAGACGCCGGCGATCGAGCTGATCGTTGGCAACAACGCCGCCGAGACGTGGCACAGCACGAACAATGGCGTGAACTACTTTTACGGCGATGCCATCGTCGGAATGCTCCACGCCGCGCGCCAGCTCAACGTGACCGTCTGCGTGGTCTCACCCAACTCCATCTCGGTGCCGAATTTTCCGAGTGGCGAGACGCCGGGCGTTTCTATCAGCGACGCGCTCGCTGCCTGCGGCCTCCCTCCCTGACGACGTTTCGTCCCGGTAACATGCGCGCCCGGCACCGCGTCGGTGCTGGTCAACGCAACCTTCCTCGGTAAACTCCCCGCCGATGAATCGACGACGGAGCGCCACCTGGTTCGCGGTTGTTTGCGCGGGCGCGCTGGTCGCCGGTTGTGGCACGGTCCCGAGATTGCACGATGGCGCCGCGGTGATGGAGCCGGACGCGCAGAGTGACGGGACGTCCGACGGTGATGCCACGCCGCCCGACGCCACCAGGGGTGGTGACGTCGCGACCGATCGCCCCCGCGCCACCGACGGGCCGGGCGCGGATCGACCGCCGCTCGTCGACGGCGGCCCCGACGCTACCTGCCGGCCGGAGCAGTGCAACGGCCGCGACGACGATTGCGACGGCGTGATCGACAACGGCTGCCCGCTGGATCAGCGCCCGCTGTCGACGCGTACGCCATCGACGACCAGCCCGGTTTACGGCAGCTTGAGCGAGGTGCTGCGCGGCACCTTCACCGACACCTGCCCCGACGGGCAGGTGATCGTCGGGCTGACCGGCAACGCGGGCAGCGGCGTCGACGCGGTCGGCGTCAACTGCGGCACGCTCACCGTGCGCGAGGATCGATCGGTGACGCCATACCGATACTCGGTCGCCGTTGCCGCGGGGATGCAGTACGCCCCCGAGGGGGGCACCGGCGGTGGGCAGAACGCGATCGACAGCGCGCTGCTGTGCGCGATCGACGAGGTGGTGACGTCCATCCAGGTCACGCAGGAGCCGGCGGGCGGCGCGTGCGCGACCAACGGCTGCCCAGCCGGCACCACGTCCGCGCCGGGATGCCCGACGCTGTATGGCCTCAACGTCTCGTGCGCGAAGCTCTCCATTACCGGCGCCCCGGGCGCGTTCTCGCTCGCCTATGGGGCGACGCCGACGCTGAGCGCCCACGTTGGCGGAATCGGTCGCACCGGCGTCACGGGCACGGTCTCCACCTTCGCCTGCGCGCCGGCGGGCGCGATGCGCTCCGCGGCAGGCGCCACCGGGCCCTGGCCGGTCAGCTGCACGGTGACGGTGGTCAACGGCCTGCAGCTGACCTGCACGAACCCGATCATCCCGCTGCGTTAGCGCGACTGACTTGATCCCCGGCGCGAAACGCAT
The DNA here is from genome assembly GCA_963711305.1 of uncultured Pseudomonadota bacterium. Lineage (GTDB taxonomy): Bacteria > Myxococcota_A > Polyangia > Fen-1088 > Fen-1088 > DASRQZ01. The sequence goes on along the minus strand of CAVQDT010000007.1, from coordinate 212,616 downwards.
CTAGAGTTGTCCGGCTTGACCCTCCGCGCGAAGGCCGTCGTCGTTTCGTTCCCTCTCTTGTTGTTTTGCGGTTGTGGCGCGGAGGTCGGCACGACTCCGGACGCCGGCGCCGGCAGCGGCGGCAGCGCCGGACCGGGCTCTGGAGGTACCACCGGCGCGGGCGGCGCGATGGGGAGCGGTGGCGTCGTCGGCGGCACCGGCGGTCGTGCAGGCGGCGCCGGCGGAGCGTCGACCGCGGGGTCTGGAGGCACCACGGGCGCGGGCGGCTCCGGCACCGGTGGCCGGGGAACCGGCGGGATGGGGCAGGGCGGGACGGGGACCGGCGGCGCGGGTGTGGGCGGCAGCGGCGGTTCGGGAGCGGCTTCCTGTCCGGGCGCCAGCGCCACCGAATTCAATCTCGTCGCGAGCTGGCTGACCAACACCGCCGTCACCGGCGCGCTGCCCAACTATGCCTACAACAACATCAGGATGAACTTCCCCGCGGGCGCCGCGTTCAACAAGCTCGCGTGCAGCATCGCGATGAGCTGCGTCGAATTCGCGCCGATGGAGACCGACTGGCTGCGCAAGTGCGAAGCGGTGCTGACGTCGGCGATCGTCGCCGAGAGCTCGTACGTGCCGACCGAGGTGGTGAACGACTCGTATTCGACGCGCACGGTGAACGGCGTCACCGCGAGCGATCCCACCGTCGGCCTGCTGCAGATTCGCTTCAGCTCCACCGTGCACGACTACAACTACTTCGGCTCGCTGCCCAAGATGGCGGCCATTGGTTGCAACTGGCCGCCGGCGCTGACCACGCAAGCCGACACCGCGACCTTCTGGGCCACTGCCGGCGCGACCACGTATCTGTCCTTCATGCAGGACCCGGCGTGCAACATCGCGCTCGCCGGCTGGTACTACTTTTACAACGCCACTGGTAACGGCGGCGCCAACGCGGTCTACATCTCGAACTACTGCGCGGGAAACGGCATGGCCGGCACGATGGTGACCGGTCTACTTTCGCACTTGCTCGGCGGCGCGTATCCGCGTCCGGCCAACGCCAACGACCCTTACCCGTTCGGCATCGAATGCTGCGCGGGCGGCAACCCCAGCGTGACCACCTGCACCGGCTGCAGCGGCCGCTTCGCCGCGTTCATGGGCATCGGCACCCCGGCGTCGCGCCCGAACCCCGATCCGTTTCAGGAACGGCTGGTTCCCGAAGTCGCGAAGTATTGCAAGTAGCGCTCAGGTCGCGATCTCTCGCGCGGTGATCGTGTAGCGGAAGTTGTCCGGATCGAGGCTGTCGATCACGCCCGTGGCGGTTTCGCCCTGCGGGTACATGAGGTAAGTGCGGCCGGGATCCCGCGCGTTCGGCAGCGCGATGTCACCGGCGGTGTTGTAGGCGAGCCAGTTCATCTCCCACGCGCCGAACAGCTTGGTGCGCACCGCCTGCACCAGCGGGTCGTCGACGGCCAGCTGGGTCGGTTTCTCCTCGAGCACGACCTTGCGCACGTCGGCGGGATCCGCCGGCACCCAGCCCCAGCCGGTGAGATACACCTCGGCGCGGCAGTGCTGCGCCCGCGTGATGACCTCGCTGCTCGCTCCCAGGCTGCGATAGCCGAACTGAGACTTCGCGACGCGCACACCGTACACGTCGCGCGCCGGGATCCCGGCCGCGCGGCACAGGCAGACGTAGAGCCCGTTGAGGTCGGCGCACTTGCCGCCGAGCGTGTCGGTCCGGAGCAGGGTCTTCACGTCGCCGAGGCCGCAGCCGCGCACCTTGGGATCGCGAAACGTGTTGGTGACCACCCACTCGTAGATCGCGCGCGCTTTCTCGAGATCGGTCCGCGCGCCGGCGCTCGCCTTCTTCATGGTCTCGAGCACGATCCCGTCGAGCGGCATGTGCTCGGTGGCCGAGGTGTAGAGAGCGCGCGTCTTCGGCGAGAGCGGCTCGACCGTCGCCGGCCGCGCCGCGAAGTCGACGGCGCGGTCGCGCGTCTGGACCTTGCTGCGCAGCTCCACCACCGGCTGGCCGATGGAATCGGGCCAGTCCGCGTAGAGCATGCTCGCGCCGTACTTCTCATCGTGGACGACCTTGGCCGTCGTGGCGTTGCCCGACCAGTCGTTGTCGAGCACGCGCTGGTACGACGAATTCACTGACGGCACGGGCAGCCACGCACGCGTCACTCCCGAAGGCGCGTTCTTCACGTCGATCCGGGTCGTGATCTCGAACGTGCGCCAGGTCGTTCCCCGCTTGGGCGCGAACAGCGATTGCGCCAGCGCCGCGCGCGACGCGCTCGCGACTGCCGGGATCGCGGCTCCGACCTTCAGGAATTGACGTCGATTCATATCGGCTCCCTCGCGCAGGTTTTGGTAGGCTCGCGCTTCGAGACGTGAGTTTACGGCATCAACGGTCGTGCGCCGGCGCGGTATTTCTGCTGGCGATCGGATTTTCCGCCGCCTGTCGTTCAAGCGGGAGCTCCCGCACCCTTTCACGCGGGAACTCCCGCACCCTTTCAAGCGAGAGCTCCCGCACCCTTTCATCGACGGGGCGTGCGCAGAGCTCGCCGGGTGGAGGGGACCGCGCGGCGCTTCAGGATCGCTACCGCCATCCGGATCTGATGGTGGCGGAGCTGCACATCACGCCCGGCGCGGTGGTGGCCGACGTGGGGGCGGGCGGTGGCTATCTCACGCATCGGCTGGCGGCGGCGGCGGGGACGAAGGGACGAGTGGTCGCGACTGACACCGACGGGAATAGCCTGCAGCGCATCGGCCCGAGCGGTTCCGGCGAGGCGCCGATCGTCACCCGGACGGTCTCGCCGGTCGATCCCGCGCTCGAGCCGGGCAGCTATGATCTCATATTGCTTTCCGAGGTCGATCACCTGCTCGTCGATCGTGAAGCCTACTTGCGCCAGCTCGTGCCGGCGCTCAAGCCCGGCACCGGGCGCATCGCGATCAGCAACCGCCGCGTGCATCGCGCGCCGCTGCTGGCGGCCGCGGAGCGCGCGGGCTTGTCGCTGAGAGCCGAATTCGAGGGTCTTCCCGCCCACTTCTTGCTCGAGGTCGCACCATGAGAATGACAATGCCCGTTCGATCGGTCCCCGCCGCATTTCTCGCTGTCGCCGCGCTGGCGGCCTGTTCCGGCTCGAAGAGCACCGGGCCGTCTTCGGACGCGGCGAGCCCGACGCCCGATGGCGCTTCCGGCATCACCTACTGGATGGCGCCGCGCACGTCGGAGATCGACCTGCAGCTCGTCACGACCCAGCCAACGCAAGGGTTCTGAGGGCCCCTCCTGGGGGTCGGTGACTCCCTCGAAGCGCCGGGTCCGCTGAATGGCCCGATTCCCGCTGGAAGCTGGCATCTCGTCGGTGACGTCGAGGTCTATGGCTCAGGCGAGGTGCAGTACGACTTCATCTGGCGACACGGCGGCACGGATACGACGCTGGTGACGTTCACGCACCACTTCGATCCGCGGTCCGACGGCACCTACCGCGCGACCGAGTACGACGCCGACGCCGCCGGGATCGCCGGAGCTGCCACCGCCGGTGATCAGCTGGTCTGGCGCTGGTCGATCACGGCTGGTAGCGCGTCTGGGGTCGCAGTGCCCAACGGCGACGGCACCACGTCTGGTGGCCGGTTCCCGTCGATAACGTTTCCTCGCTGACGCTCGCGTGCTTCCCCGCCTCGATGGAGGGGAATCGCCCGCCGCGGGGCGTGATGTCCTCTGCCTGGCTTTCCGTGTATAAGGCTGGGGTTGGCGTGGGCGGCGGAGACCCCTGCTCGGAGCTGCCGGACATGAAGCCCGTGACTTCTTTGGTCCCGTCGTCATCGATTCGTTGCGCGTCGCGCGCGCTCGGTTTCATTGCCGCCGGCGCGCTGGCGGCTGCGATCGGTTGTGCCGGTTGCGCCGGCTCGTCGGACACCACGACCGCGACCGGCGGGCAGACCGGCAGCGGCGGCTCCCTGGGGCCGAGCTCGGCTGGCGGCGCGTCAGGTGTCGGCGGCGCGCGCGCCGGGACCGGTGGCGCGGTGGGTAGCGGTGGTTCGTCCGGCAGCGGCGGTGCCGATGCCGGCGCGATCATCGACGCGGCTCGCGATCGGGCCGCTCAGGAAACGGGATCGATTGCCGACGCGGCGGGCCCGCCGCAGACCGAGGTCACCGACGGCGGCACCTGGAAATTGGTGTGGTCCGACGAGTTCGACACCGACGGCGCACCCAATCCCGCCAACTGGGGCTATGAGCGCGGCTTCGTGCGCAATCAGGAATTGCAGTGGTATCAGCCCGACAACGCGACAGTGAAAAATGGGATCATGACGATCGCCGCGCAGAAGGTGCACATCGCCAACCCGAACTACGTCGCGGGAAGCACCGACTGGAAGACCAACCGCCAGTTCTACGACTACACGTCGACGTCGATGACCACGTCGGGCAAGCACGCATTCCAGTACGGCCGCTTCGAGATCCGCGCGCGTATCGACACGCGCCAGGGCAGCTGGCCGGCTTTCTGGGTCCTCGGCAGCGGCACGTCCTGGCCGCAGTCGGGCGAGGTCGACATCATGGAGTACTACGCCAACAAGGTGCTGGCCAACGTGTGCACACCGATGGGCGGCAACTGTACCTGGGACAGCATCGCGCAACAGCTGTCGTCGCTGGGAGCGAGCTGGTCGAGCAACTTCCACGTCTGGGCCATGGAGTGGGACGCGCAAAAGATTTCACTTTATCTCGACGACAAGCTCGTCAACGACTACGCCGTCTCGACCTCGAATATCTCGGGCCAGACCAACCCCTACAACACCAAGACCTTCTACATCCTGGTCAACATGGCGCTGGGCGGCACCAACGGCGGCGATCCCAGCGCGACGACGTTCCCGATGACGTACGAGGTTGATTACGTCCGCGTCTACCAGCGCACCGGACCGTGAAACCTTCGTTCCGCGGCTTCGACCGCGACGCCATGCAGTTCTGGCACGAGCTGGCGTCGGAGATGAACAAGGAGTGGTTCACCGCCAATAAGCCGCGCTACCAGTCGGTCTGGGTCGAGCCGATGATGACCCTGCTTCGCGAGGTTGCGCGCGGTCTGGCGCCCGCCTACAAACCGGTCAAGCTCGCCGAGCCAGGCGTGCTGCGCATCTACCGGGACCTGCGCTTCTCGGCCGACAAGACACCGTACAAGACGCATATCGCGGGCGTCATCCGGCTCGGGGGTGACCGCGTTGCTCAGGCCGGCATCGCAGTGCTCTATCTGCACGTCGGTCTCGACGAGGAGTTCGTCGGTGTCGGTTGCTACCAGTTCGACGCCGCCCGCACCGAGCGCTGGCGGCGCGCCGTCGTCGGGAAACCGGGAGCGGCGCTGCTGAGAATCGTGTCCAGTTTGCGCAAGAAGGGTTACGAACCTGGTCCCTATGAAACCTTCGCGCGCGTTCCCAAGGGCTTCGCGCCCGATCATCCGCGCGCTGAGCTCCTCAAGTACAAGGGGCTCATCTGCCGCTTCCCCCCGATGCCCGCCGGCCTGTTGCACCGGCCGGCGCTGGTGCGCTGGCTGCTGGGCCACACGAGGGCGACCGCGCCCCTGATGCTCTGGTTGCGCCGCTATTTGCGATAGCGAGGCGCAGCTCTCCAACGTACTGAGTGCCGCGAGAGCTCAGGAATCAGGCAGGCGCGACGAAAAAGTGGGCGATTGTGTGATGAAGGACAAGGTGTGCTCGCTCTAAGGAATCGGACACCCACAGGAAGGTTCCCTCCAATGATCAAGATCGAGCACGAGCGCGCGGGAATGAAATACGGTTGGAACGTCTGCCTGTTGGCAGGCGTCTTCATGGTCGTCGTCGGTTGCGGCGGAAGCAAGTCTTCTTCTGGGAGCGGCGGCAGCGGCGGCGGCAACAGCGGCTCGACTGGCGGCAACGCGGGCACCGCGTGCGGCGGTCCCGGCGAGGCCTGTTGCGCCGGTAACGCCTGCAACGGCGGCGGTTGCTGCATCAATCAACCGACCGACGGCGGCGGCAATGCGCGCATCTGCACCGGCGCGGGTCAGGCCTGCACTGCAGCCGGCGTCAGTGGCACGTGTAGCAGCGGCTCGTGTACCGGTCCCGCGGGCACGCCCTGCGGCGCGGTCGGCCAGGTCTGCTGCGGCGGAGCTGCCGACGGCGGAGGCGGTGGCGGAGCCACGTTCTGCACGGCGAGCGGCGCGCGCTGCACCGGCGGAACCTGCGTTGCCTGCGGCACGTCGGGAACCGCCTGCTGTCAGGGCGGCGCTGCCAACCAGTGCCAGGCGGCGCTCGCCTGCTTGCCCGCTGACGGCGGAAACGCTTGCACGCCTTGCGGCGGCGCGGGCCAGGCCTGCTGCGCGAACGATGTCTGCAACAGCGGGCTCGGCTGCGACAACCCGCCCGGCAACGGCGGCGGGACCTGCAGCAGCACCTGCGGGGCAGCGGGACAGGTCTGCTGTGGCGGCAACAACTGCCAGGGCACCGGTCTCGTTTGCGCCGGTCAGGTCGACGGTGGTCCGGGGACCTGTCAGGCCTGCGGTGGCGCCAATCAGGCGTGCTGCCCGGGTCAGAACGCGTGCACGACCGGGCTCACCTGCGTCGTCTCACCGACCGGCGACGTGTGCGCGACGGCCTGCGGGGCCTCGGGACAGATCTGCTGCGGCAATAACAACGCCGGAACCTGCAACGCTGGGCTCGGTTGCGGTGGCCGCAATGCGAACCAGGGCGTGCCGGGAATGTGCGCCACCTGCGGTGGCGCCGGCCAGACCTGCTGCTCGACGGCGGGCCTGCCCGCCGACGCCGGCATCACCGCTTGCATGACGCCGCTCACCTGCACCATTGCCGCGGCGGGAAATCAGTGCGGCACGTGCGGCGCGAGCGGGCAAGCTTGCTGCGGATTGGGCAACAACGGCACCTGCTCGGATCCGACGCTGGCTTGCACCGGCCGCAACGCCGGCATGGGGATGGCCGGGACCTGCGGGCCTTGTGGCGGTAGCGGTCAGGCCTGCTGCACCCAGGCGGTCGACGGCGGCGTCGTCGCCTGCGCGATGCCGCTCGCATGTGTCCTCGCGACCGCGGGAAACCAGTGCGGCACCTGCGGCGGCGCCGGCCAGCCGTGCTGCGGAACCAACAACGCCGGAACGTGCACCACCGGCCTGGTCTGCGCGGGACGGAATCGCGGCATGGGAATGCCTGGCACCTGCGGCGCCGCCCCCGACGCCGGTCCGGTTGACGCGCCCGCCGGCGGGTAATCAATCGCTGGCGGTTCTTCCTCTTCGATTCCCTCCCTCCGTCCGCGGGGGGAGGGTTAGGGAGAGGGGCCGTCGGGCGCCGCGACCCGCAAGGGTTGCCCTCTCCCTAACATTCCCAAACCCTCCCCCGCAGACGGGGGAGGGGACCGGTGCGCTCAGCGGTTGGTGAGCGCCGCGACGCCCGGCAGCACCTTGCCCTCGAGATACTCGAGCGAGGCGCCGCCGCCGGTCGACACATGTGAGACCTTGCTGGCGACGCCGGCCTTCTTCACCGCCGAGGCCGAGTCGCCGCCGCCGATGATGGTGGTCGCGCCGGCGGCCGTGGCCTTGGCCAGCGCCTCGGCGATCGCCATCGTGCCCTTGGCGGTCGCGTCGATCTCGAACACGCCGACCGGGCCGTTCCACACGATGGTCTTGGCGCCCAGGATCGTCTGTGCGAACGCGGCGGTCGTCTCGGGACCGATATCGACCGCCTCCCAGTCGGCCGGGATCGCGGTCTTGGCAACGACCTTGGTCGCGCCGACGGTGCGGGCCTTGAAGTCCAGCTTGTCGGTCACCACGCAATCGGTGCCGAGGACCAGCTTGCCGCCGGCCTCGGCGAGCAGCGAGCGCGCGAGATCCAGCTTGTCGTTCTCGACGATCGACTTGCCGATCTCCAGCCCCTGCGCCTTGAGGAACGTGTACGTCATGCCGCCGCCGATCAGCAACTTGTCGACCTGCGGCAGCAGGTTCTTGATGACGTCGATCTTGCCCGACACCTTCGAGCCGCCGATGATCGCGACGAAAGGGCGCTTCGGGTTGGTGAGCGCGTCGCCCAGGTAGTCGAGCTCTTTCTTCATCAGATAGCCCGCCGCCGCCTGCGCCACGAACTTGGTGATGCCCTCGGTCGAGGCGTGCGCGCGGTGGGCGCTGCCGAACGCGTCGTTCACGTAGACGTCGGCCAGCGCGGCCAGCTGCTTGGCGAAGGCGGGGTCGTTCTCTTCCTCGGCGGCGTGGAAGCGCAGGTTCTCGAGCAGGAGCACGCCACCGGGCTGCAGCGCGGCGACGGCCTTCTCCGCGACCGGGCCCACGCAGTCGTCAGCGAACGCCACCGGCGCGCCGAGCAGCGCTGCGAGCGCGTCCGCGACCGGCCGCAGGCTCATGTCGGGGACGCGCTTTCCGTCGGGGCGGCCGAGGTGCGACATCAGGATGACCTTCGCGCCCTTCTTCCGCAGATACTCGATGGTGGGCAGCGACTCCTTGAGGCGCTTGTCACTCTCGACCTTTCCGTCCTTGAGGGGGACGTTGAAGTCGACGCGCATGATGACGCGCTTGCCAGCGGTATCCAGGTCCTCGACGAACAGTTTCTTGCCGGTGCTCATGGACCGACGATTTACCAGACCCGGTTGCCGCCTGTCCACCTGCGGAACGACTACTTTGCCCAGGCGTCCAGCTGCGTGAGCTGGATCAGGTTTCCACAGGTGTCCTCCAGCATGGCGATGGTCGATCCGGTGGTCTTGGTGGGCGGCTTCGTGAAGGTGACGCCCTGCGCTTGCAGGCGTTCGTACTCCTTCTTGGCGTCGTCGACGAAGAACATCACGGCCGGCATTCCCTGCTCGTGCAGGGCCTGGTGATAGGTCTTGGCGGCCGGCACGAACGCGCTCGGCGCCAGCACCAGCTCGACGCCGCCGGGCTCCTCGGCCGAGACGACCGTCAACCAGCGGTAGGTTCCCTGGGTGAAGTCGGACTTCTTCACGAAGCCCAGCTTGTCCGCATAGAACCGGAGGGCCTTCTCCTGATCGTCCACGTAGAGAGTCATCGTCTTGATCTTCATGTTGCCTTCTTGCTCCTTTTCTTTTGCGGCTTGGGCTTGTTCAGGCTCTTGCCCTCGAGGTTGTGCGCCACCGCGGTGCGGATGAGATCTTTCAGAGCCGCCTCGTCGATCTCTTCCCCTTCGTGGATGTCGATCGCGCGCCGGGTGTTGCCCTCGAGGCTCGAGTTGAACAGCTTGGCCGGGTCCTTCAACGAGGCTCCCTTGGCGAACGTCAGCTTGACCACGCTCTTGTACGTCTCGCCCGTGCAGACGATGCCGCCGTGGGAAAAGATCGGCGTCCCCATCCACTTCCACTCCTCGACGATCTCGGGATCGGCCTGGTGAATGAGCTTGCGTATTCTCGCGAACGTCGTGCCGCGCCAGTCTCCTAGTTCCTTGATTCTCTCGTCGATTAACGCCGACGCCGACTTCGCCGCAACGGGCTTTTTCATGGGCAGCTCCATCTCTCTGGTAACTACTTGGCCTGGAGGCGCCGCCAGAAAAAGTACGACAGGCCCCAGAGCACGCCGGTGCCCGCGGCCCAGCCCCACGCCGATGCGCCGTCGCCCGCCGCGACGTGAGCGATGATGGCCGAGCCGACGTCGATGGCGAAACCGGCGTAGGCCCACTCCTTGAGCCGCGACGGCACCGGCGCCAGCAACAGCACCACGCCGAGGAGCTTTGCCGAGCGAGAGCTCGATCCGGAAGTAGCCGGGGAATCCGAGGTGCGCGAACGCCTCCGCCACCTGGGGAAGGCGCAGCTGCGCGTAGGCGGTGAAGCTCATCTGCAGGCAGAAGAGCCCGGTGACGATCCAGTAGCCGATCGCTCTGGTCTTGGGGGTGGACGTGGCGGTGGCGAGCGCCGCCTTGTGCAGGGTGGTTTCCATGGGTTCCTCCTGGGATCAGGGCTTGGTAGCGCTGGGCGGTTGTTTGGCGGTCTCGATTCCGAATAGCGCCGCGTACTCGGCGGTCAGTCGCCTCCAGGCACCGATCTTCATGGCGTCGGAGCCGACGATGCGGCCAATCGGGTCACCCGCGAGTAGACGGTCGAGCACGTCGATGCAGATGTGCCAGCCGGCGGCGCCCCACGAGATGAAGCGGCGATCGATGTTGTGCCAGAGCGTGAGGCGCGTGCCCGCGCCCTGCGGCTCGAGCTGCCAGCGGAGGTCGCTGCCACCCCAGCTGTACTCGAGCAGCGTTGGCGGATCGGCGCGCTTCACTGCGGTCTCGAAGACCTGCGGCGATTGCGCGCCGACCAGCGTCAGCGTAGCAGGCCCCGCCGTAGCCAGATTTCGGTTGGCGTCGAACGGCGCCCACTCGACGAGGTGCGCCGGATCGGTCAGCGCTTCCCACACCATCGCCGGCGGATGGCGGAGCTCTCGGACCAGGATCAGCGTCCACATCTCGCCGCCCTTTTGAACGTCGGCTCCGGCCGCGGGGCCGGGCACGTAGCTCTCTTTCGCGCTCATCGCGTCTTTCCTTTCCCGGGCTTGTCCTTGTCGTCCCGGTCTTTTCCCTTGCCCCGGTCTTTTTCCTTCGCCTGCGCCATCCGATCCAGGTGGCGTTCGAGCGCATCGACGTGGACCGTCCAGAAGCGCCGGAAGGGGGCGAGCCAGGCGTCGACCTCCATCAGCGGCTCTGGCCGGATGCGGTAGACGCGCCGCTGCGCATCGACGCGCGACTCGACGAAGCCCGCCTGGCGCAGAACGCGCAGATGCTTGGACACCGAGGTCTGCGGCATCCGCAGCTGCCGCTCCATCTCGCCGACCGATTGTTCCGACGACGCCAGCAGCCCGAGGATGGCCCGGCGATTCGGCTCAGCGATGATCGCGAACGACGATTCCACGTCCAGGTATATACCCAAACGGTCATATTACTGTCAAGTCACATTCGATCGACTTCTCCGATGACACTTCTTGGTACGCGGCAGGCGGCTTTTCTTTGTTACCCCAGCGGGGGTTCGCGACTCGATCAGGAGTCGGAGACCGTCGCCGCGGACATATTTCAAGCGGTGGTCCCACGCGCGCCCTCGGCGCCTGGACAAGGAGAGCCCATGACCCGCAAATCCATGATCACCACTCTATTCATCGGCGCTGCGTCCCTCGCGGCAACGGTGGCCCTCGTCGCCCGGCCTGTCGTTGCCAAATCGGGCGCGTCGTCTGGTCCGGCAAAGGGGTTCGATGCCGAGATCGCCCACCACGCGCAGTCGATGATGGAGGAAGGGAAGAAGATCTTTCGCTACGACACGTTTGGCAGCGAAGCGTTCTGGGGGGACGCGTTGGGCCTGCACAAGGCAATCGCTGGCGAAAAGAACGGCGGGGTAGGCCCCGGGGTCTCGCCGAAGACCGCGCTGGCGGTCGGCTTGAAGGTCGACGCCGAAGCGCTGCCGGCCGCGCTCGTCCAGCAGATCAAGGCCGGCAAGGTCAACCTGGACGATCCGGCGACCACGATCGCGCTGCTCAAGCTGAACGCCGTCGTCGGCGTCACCGCGTTCGCCACGCCGGACGGCGCCGTCAAGTCGATGGGGATCCAGTGCGCGCTTTGCCACTCGACCGTCGACGATTCGTTTGCTCCCGGAATTGGCAAGCGCCTCGACGGATGGGCCAACCGCGATCTCAACGTCGGTGCCATCGTTGCCCTGGCGCCAAATCTGAAGCCGTTCACCGACCTGCTGGGCGTCGACGTCGACACCGTGAAGAAGGTCCTGGCCAGCTGGGGCCCCGGCCGTTTCGACGCCACGCTCGACAAGGACGGCAAGGCGTTCCGCCCCGACGGCAAGCAGGCCGGCGTTTTGATTCCGCCGGCGTTTGGCCTGGCCGGCGTGAACCTGCACACCTGGACCGGCTGGGGGTCAGTGCCCTACTGGAACGCTTACGTTGCCGCGACCGAGATGCACGGGCACGGTTCGTTCTACGACGCGCGCCTCGCCAACAAGACACAGTTCGCGGTGGCGGCCAAGAGCGGCTCGCACCACATACAGATGACGTCGGGAGACAAGACGACCGACAAGCTGCCCGCGCTGCACTTCTACCAGCTGGCCATCCCGGCGCCGCGGCCGTCGGCGGGATCGTTCAATGCGGCGGCGGCCGAGAAGGGCAAGGCGCTGTTCCTGGGCAAGGCCGGTTGCGCGCGCTGCCACGTGCCGCCGCTTTACACCGAGCCGGGCAACAACATCCACGCGCCCAGCGAAATCGGCGTCGATTCATTCCAGGCCGATCGCTCGCCGACCAAGAGCTATCGCACGGCGCCGCTCGCGGGCCTCTGGTCGCACGCAAAGGGCGGCTTCTATCACGACGGTCGCTTCGCCACGCTGGCCGACGTCATCAACCACTACAACACCTTCCTGAAGCTCAATCTCGGCGCAGAAGAGAAGACCGATCTCGCGGAATACCTCAAGAGTCTCTAGTCGCGCTCAGGCGGGCCGCCGCCGGACCATGAGCACCGGTGTCCAGATCTGAACCGGTTCATTCAACTGGTTGTAGGCGGTGGCCCGCAGCTTCACGATGCCGAGCTCGGGCCGCGAGCGCGAGGCGCGTACATCGATGACCTCGCCCTCGAGGTGCAGGACGTCGCCGGGACGGACCGGCTTCGGCCAGCGCAGATCTTCGACGCCGGCGCCGATCGTCCCGCCCGCGGGCCTGAGATCGCTCTCCACGAACAGGCGCATGGAGATGGCCGCCGTGTGCCACCCGCTGGCCGCGAGACCCGCGAAGAGGCTGGTCTCGGCCGCCTTCTCGTCGAGGTGGAACGCCTGTGGGTCGAACTGCGCGGCGAACGACTTGATCCCGTCGGCCGTCACGGTCGCCGTGTCCGAGCGGAACTTCAGTCCGACGGTGAAGTCCTCGAAGAAGCGCTGCTGCGTGGATGACATGGGCGGAAGCAGAGGGTCCATCGTACGCTTTTCGGACGGGGCGTGTCGATTTCGCCAGACGCCGTTCGTATAGGGGGCGAGAGGAGTGATGAGATGAAACAGTACTTGCTCAGCGTGTACCAACCCGATGGCGACCCTCCGCCGCCAGAAATCCTGGCGGGGATCATGCGGAACGTTCACGCGGTCACTCAGGAGATGAAAGATGCCGGCGCCTGGGTCTTCACCGCGGGCCTGAACGACGCGAGCGCGTCGACCGTGGTTCGCGTCAAGGAAGGCCAGCCGCTGATCACCGATGGCCCCTTCGTCGAAGGCAAGGAGCACGTCGGCGGGTTCACGATCGTCGAGGCGCCGGACCTCGACGCCGCGCTCGCGTGGGCGCGCAAGCTGGCCCAGGCGACGACGCTGCCGATCGAGGTTCGCCCCGTTCGCGAGGGCGCGAAGGGCTGACCCCGGCATGCCGGAGCTGCCCGCCTCGGAGATCGAGCGTGTGTTCCGCGAGGAGTACGGCCGCGCCGTGGCCGTGCTGGCGCGCCAGTTCGGCGACATCGACCTCGCCGAGGAGGCGATCCAGGATGCGTTCGCCATCGCGCTCGAGCGCTGGCCCGTCACGCGGGCGGCCGCCGAGCGCGGCCGGCTGGATCATCACGACCGGCCGCAACCGCGCGATCGATCGGCTGCGCCGCGAGGCCACGCGCGGCGAGCGCGAGGACCAGGCGGTGCAGCTGCAGACTCCCGACGAACCGATGGAGGAGGGCGCCGTGCGCGACGATCGGTTGCGCCTGATCTTCACCTGCTGCCACCCGGCGCTGGCCACCCCGTCACAGGTCGCGCTGACGCTGCGGTTGCTGGGCGGTCTCACCACCGCCGAGATCGCGCGCGCCTTTCTCTGCCCCGAGACGACGATGGCGCAGCGGCTGCTCCGAGCCAAGGCGAAGATCCGCGACGCCCGCATTCCGTATCGGATTCCCGGCGAGGCCGACCTGCCCGGTCGGGTGGCAGCCGTGCTCGCCGTTCTCTACCTGATCTTCAACGAAGGCTACGCGGCCAGCGCGGGACCGCAGCTCGTGCGCGACGATCTCTGTGCCGAGGCCATTCGGTTGGCGCGCCTGCTGGCGGAGTTGCTTCCCGACGAGCCCGAGGTCATGGGGTTGCTCGGGCTGATGCTGCTCATCGAGTCGCGGCGACCGGCGCGCACCACCGAGAGCGGCGAGTTGCTCCGCCTCGCCGACCAGGATCGCAGTCGATGGAATCGCGAGCTCGATCGTCGAAGGGCAGGCCATCGTCCGCCACTGCCTGCGCCGCAAGCAACCCGGCCCGTATCAGATCCAGGCCGCGATCAACGCCGTGCACAGCGACGCCCCCAGCGCCGCCGCCACCGACTGGTCGCAGATCCTGCAGCTCTACGATCAGCTGATGTCCTTCGCGCCGAGCCCGGTCGTCGCTCTCAACCGTGCGGTGGCCGTCGCCGAGACCGCGGGTCCCGGCGCGGCGCTGGCGATCGTCGACGGCTTGCCGCTCGGCGACTACTACCTCTACCACGCGATCCGCGCCGACCTGCTGCGGCGCCTGGACCGCCGCGAAGAGGCTGCGCGAGCGTACGAGGAGGCGATCGCGCGGACGGAGAACGGCGCCGAGCGGAGCTTTCTCGAGCGAGCGTTGGACAGCCTGCAGCGCTGAGCTGCGCCGTGATAGCGTGGCGAAGGTCGTGCTCACTTCGTCTCGGAGATTGTGGCACATGCTGGCGCGCCATCGCGATCGCGCTGCTCGCGGCGCTGGTCACCGTCGCACTGGTCGCCCTGCCGCCGTCGAGCGGAGAGGCGGCCGAGGCGAAGGACCGCCGGATGAATCTCGCGTTCGTGCTGCTCTCCGATGCAAAGCTGCCCAGGGGCGAGGCGGTCGAACGAGCGTTCCGTGCTTACGCCGTCAAGGGCCAGTCGTTGCACTATCTGCCCCATCCACAAGACAAGGCGATCAAGGGAAGGTACCCCGTGGCCGCTTTCGAGACCTCGGCTGGCCGAGCCATCGTCGGGCTCATCCCGGCTCCCGTGCCGAAGGGCGAGGCGGACGAAGCAGCCCACTACAGCGTCTCCGCGCTCGACCGGAAGTGGAAGCTGCCGCCGCACAGGGCTCACCTGGTCGTGACGCTTCACGCGCAGGGTGACGCCATGACCAGGATCTCCCTGCTGACGTCAATCCTCGCCGCGCTCGCCGAGTCGTCGCCGGCCGTGGGGATCTACTGGGGCGACGCCGGCGCGACCCACGACCCGAAGTTCTTTCGCGACATCGCGAAAGCGCGCACGACGCTTTCGCGGCTCGCGCTCTGGACGGGCATCAGCATCGCGCGAGAAGGCAAGCGGTATAGTTTGCTGAGCCTCGGCATGAAGCAGTTCGATTTGCCCGACCTGCTGCTCATCATCCCGCCCGGAAAGGCGGACGACGGAATCCCCTTCATGTTCGATTTGCTGGGGATGGCAATCGAAGGCGGCCAGCCGCTGCCCGAGGGCGACACTGTCGGGCGCACCGCGAGCGAGAAGTTGCCGGTTCACTACGTGCCGTCCCCTGTCGACCCGAAGGCCAAGGTGTGGCGGGTCGAGATGAAGTAGGCTCGGCCTCCGTCCTACCAAGGGAGTTAGTGCGCGCAGGCGCCTTTGGTCATGGTCCCAGAACCGGCCATGGCCGCGGCGCAGGCGTTCGAATACGTGATCCCGTCGCAGCCACAGACCGGGTTGACGTCCGTGGTGCAAACATTGGGGCGAGGCTGACATGTGGCGCTCGCGTCGGCTTGGCCGCACAGCTGACCCTCGACGTACGCGCAATACTCGGTGGCGCTGCAGGTCAACCCCGCGAAGCCGCCGCAGGCCTTGGGCACCGGGCAAGCCTTCTTCGTACAGGCGAGCATTCCGTCCGAGCAGCTGCAAATGTTGCAGCCGTCGCTGGCCGGGATGTTGCCGGAACCATCCGGGTAGGTGACGCCACCGACGACGCAGCTGCGGCCCGAGCCGGTGCAGGGCCCCGCGTGCAGCACCCCGCTGCCGGCTTGCGCGGCCATGCAGGAGTTGCCGTACGTTTGACCATCACAGGCGCAAACCGGCGCGTAAATCGTGTCGCACACGTTCGGTCTCGTCATGCATACCGCCTGGGCATCCGCGGCGCCGCACAACGATCCCTCCGTGTAGGCGCAGTACTCGTTCGCGGTGCAGGTGTTGCCGGCGCGCGCGCCGCACGCCTTGGGCGCCGGGCACGCGCGCAGCGTGCAACGAAGCATGCCGTTCGCACACTCGCAGATGTTGCACCCGTCGCCCGCCGGGATGTTGGGCGTGCCATCTGGGTAGGTGACGCCGTTGAGCACGCACGACGCGGGAGGCGAGGTACAGGCATTGGGGTCGGCGACGCTGGTTCCAGCCGCCGCCGCGAGGCAAGCGTTGCCGTAAGTCTTTCCATCGCAGCCGCAGACCGGCGCGAATTGCTGGGTGCAAGCGGTGGGAATGGTCGCGCAGACGCCGGTCGCGTCGGCCGCTCCGCAGAGCGCGCTCGCTGGAAAGTTGCAGTAGCTCCCGGTCGGGCAGGTGAGTCCCTGAAAGCCACCACAGGTCTGGGGGATCGGGCAGCCGATCAAGGTGCACGCGAGCTCTCCGTGATTGCAGGTGCAGGTGTTGCACCCGTCGGAGGCCTTGATACCGGTGGTGCCATCCCGGTAAACGGTGCCCCCGACGGTGCAGGAACCCCCATTCAGGGGCAACGGGTCGCAGCCCGCGCCGAGCAACAGGGACGCGGGGGCGACGGCCAGCGTCAGAAGGCGAACCAGCAGGACCAATCGACGTTTTGGCGCGCGCGTCATCATGAGGAGCGGTAGAGCATTTCCCGTACCACTCGCCTGGTCCATTGAAAAGTGCGGCATTTCGCGCGCCGAGGGATGGGGCCCCGTCGACAAAACCAGATCCTGGGCTCCCGAGGCATCAGCTTTCTGAGGTATGGCACGAGAACCTCTCCGCGCGACTCGTGCGGGGAGAGGCAGACAACGCGCTATTCTCCGCGGCGTGGCACGGCTCGGGGATCGGTTGCAGCGGCGCGCTCGCGAGACGCTCGTGGGGCGCGAGGCGGAGCTTGGCCGGCTCGTCGGGTTCGCAGGCGGTGAGGGCCCGATCGTGCTCCACCTTCACGGGCTGCCGGGGATCGGCAAGACTCAGCTTCTTCATGCGCTCGCTGAGCGGCTGCGCGACGAATCGCCCGACGTCGCCATTGTTGCGGTCGATGCGGGGGAGGTCGAGCCGTCGCCCGCCGGGCTTTGCGCCTGGCTCTCTCCGGGCACGACCGATCCGGCCGACGCCGCGCGCGCCGTCTCCGCGGCGGGTCGCCGCGTGCTTTTCGTCATCGACCGGTACGAGACGTTCCGGTTGCTCGACAGCTGGTTGCGCCAGGTGCTGGTTCCGGCGCTCGGTGAGAACGTCCGCGTCCTGCTCGCCGGCCGCGCGCCGCCGCGTCCCGCCTGGCTCGTGGCGCCGGGCTGGTCCGGCCACCTCACGACACTCGAGCTCGGCCCGCTGCCGCGCGACACCGCGCTCGCGTACCTGACTGGCCACGGGATCGAGCCGTCGGTCGCGGCGGCGCTCGAGCGCGTCGCCGCCGGCCACCCGCTCGCGCTGTCCATGGCGGTGGCGCTCGTCGGTGCAGGCGCGCCAGTCGCGGCGGCGGGCGTTCCGATGGCGCCCGGCGCGCTCGTCGATCACCTCGCCGAGCTGTTCCTCGAGGACGTCCCCGACCCGACGACGCGGCGAGTGCTCCAGGCGGCGTGCCTCGTTCGCACCGTGACCGCGCCGCTCGTCGCGGCGATGCTGCCCGACATCCCCGCCGAGGACGCGCTCGCGCGGCTGCGCGCGCTGCCGTTCGTGCGCCCGACGGCGCACGGGCTCGTCGTCGACGACGCGGTCCGCGCTGCGCTCGACCGCGCGCTCGCGGCGACCGATCCGCGCCTGCGCACCGATCACCGCCGCGCCGCCGCCGACGCCGTCGCCCGGCAGGTGCGCGCCGCGCCGCGCGCGGAGCTGTGGCGCACGACCGCCGACGTCCTCTACCTGCTCGAGAACCCGCACCTCCGCGAGGCGTTCTTTCCCCGGCGCGCGAGCTCAATCTCGATGGAGCCTGCGACCGACGCCGACGGCCCGGCGCTGCGCGAGATGATCGCCCGCCACGAAGGCGCCGACGCCGCCGCGGCGTTCGCGCCAACCTGGCGCCACCACCGGACGTCGTGCCACGTCGCGCGCGACGCCGCCGGCCAGGTCGCCGGGCTCGTCCAGGTGCTCCGTCCAGGCGAGCTGGCACGCGGCGTGCTCGACCGCGATCCGGTGCTCGCGCGCTGGGCGCAGCACCTCCCCGCCGCCGACGATCGCGCCCGCGCTCTCTGGGTGCGGCGGTTGATCGATCGCGACGTCGACGAGCAGCCGTCGGCGGCGCAGGCGGCCGCCTGGCTGGACATCAAGCGCACCTACCTCGAGCTCCGGCCGGCGCTGCGCTGGGTCTACGCCTGCCTGCGCGCGCGCGCCGTCCACGAGCCCGCGATGCGCCGCCTCGGCTTCCGCCTGCTCGATGCAGAGCCGATCCGCTTCTCGGGCCAGGAGATCTGGAGCCTCGTCCTCGACATGGGCGCCGACTCCGTCGACGGATGGCTGGCGCGGCTGGTCAACGAGGAGGTGGGCGCCGGCGCCGCCGCGCCCGCCGGCGACCCGATCGTCGACGAGGCGCTCCTCGACGAGGCGGCCCACGAGGTCGTGGTCGACGGCGAGCGGATCACGCTGACGCCGCTCGAATTCGGCGTGCTCGGCTACCTGCGCCGCCGCCCGGGCGAGGCCGTCCCGCGCCACGAGCTGCTGGAGTCGGTGTGGAAGCACCCGCCCGACGCCGCAACCAGCAACGTCGTCGAGGCGGTCGTCCGATCGCTGCGGCGCAAGCTCGGCCGCCACGCGCCCGCGGTCGAGACGGTGCGCGGCGTCGGCTATCGCTTCCGGGCTACGGGCGGGCCTCGATGACCAGGTTGAACGGCGTCTCGGCGGCGACGCGGACCCGCTCGAAGCCGCCGGCGTGCAGGCGCGCGGCCAGCGCCGTGAAGCCGGCCTGAGCGCCGAGCGCGTCTCGGCTACCCTCGTGGAGCGCGTTCTGCGTGCACAGCGCCGTCGACGCTGCGTAGTACATCCGCGCCACCGGTCCGACGTTCGCCTCGGGCGAGTCGTGCGCGAACGGCTCGACCAGCAGCACGGCGCCGTCGTCGGCGAGCGCCGCGCGCGCCGACCGCGCGGCGGCGATCGGATCGCCGAGGTCGTGGAAAGCGTCCATGAAGCAGACCAGGTCGAGCGCGTGGCCCGCGACGTCGAGTATCGCCGCGGCGGGGGCTACCTCGAAGCGGACCCGGTCAGCGACGCCGGCCTCGGCGGCGCGTTCGCGCGCGGTCGCGATCGACGCCGCGTGGGCATCGAGGCCCACGAGCCGAGCCGCCGGGAACGCCTGCGCGAGCAGGATCGTCGACGCGCCATGGCCGCAGCCGACGTCCGCGACTCGACCGCCCGCGGCGAGCGCGGCCGCGCGGTCGCCGAGCGCGGGGAGCCACTGCGACACCAGATTGGCGCGGTACCCGTTGCGGTAGAACGCCTCCGTGCCTGAGAACAGACGGCAGTCGTGCTCGTGCCAGCCGACGCCCGAGCCGGTGCGGAACGATTCGACGAGCCGCTCCTCCGAGCGCCAGATCGCCGACGTCACGTCGAACGCCGGCGTCAGGTACGCGGGGCTATCGGGTTGCGCGAGCACGAACGCGTGCTCGGGTGGCAACACGAACCGGCCGGACGTGGCGTCGAGGTCCACGTAGCCGGCCGCGCGCTGCGAAGCCAGCCACTCGCGGACGAGCCGCGGCTCGGTGCTGGTCGCGGCCGCCAGCTCCTCGGGCGTGCGCGGCGCCGCTGCGAGCGCCTGGTAGAAGCCGAGCTTGCCGCCGAGGCTGGTCATCGCCGAGCCCATCGCCGCCGCCAGGTCGCTCACCACCTGCGCGGCGAACGCCTCGATGCGCGTCGGGTCCATCACGCCACCTCCTTCGCGACGACAGCGGCGGGCACGGCCTCGGGCGCGCGGGTGATCGCCGAGAGCGCGTGCGTGTCCCAGAGCCGGTGCTCGACCCGGGCCACGCGCGGGTCGTGGCGCAGGTGCTCGAGGATCGGACCGTCGACGTATGCCTGCGCCTGCGCGCGCGAGGCGAACAGGTAGACGCCGCCGAGCTCGGACGCGGCCTCGTCGAGGATCCAGACCTTCCAGATGAGCCCCGGGACGGCGGCGATCGCTCGCGCCGGACCGTCGAGGCCGGCGAGGATGGCACCCGGTGAGGTGCGGGTCGTGGTGCGAACATGCAAGAGTGTGGTGGACATCGGAACCTCCTTCCCGGCGGATGGTCGCCGGTGAAAGGTTCATGCCACCGCCGCGCCCGGCGAGGATGAAGTCCTCATGAGAAGTTCATGAGAACGCCGCACCCCGCTCCAGGTGAGGCTGTCGTCGAGCTGCGGTTACATCCGATCCGGGGCCGCGATTCCCAGCAAATCGAGCCCGCGGGCCAGGACCGATGCCGTCAGCGCGCAGAACGCGAGCCGCGACGATCGCTCGGGCTCCTCGGCTTTCAGGACCGGGCAGTTCTCGTAGAACGATGTGAACGTCACTGCGAGCTCGTGCAGATAGCCACACAGCCGGTGGGGTTGCAGCGTCTCGGCCACCCTCGACACGGTCCCGGCGAACTGCGCCAGCTCCAGCGCCAGAGCGCGCTCTTGCGGCGTTTCGACCCGGACCGCCGGTTCGCCGCCGGCCGTCGGCCCGTCCGCCTTGCGCAGCAGAGACTGGATGCGCGCGTGGGCGTACATCACGTAGGGCGCCGTGTTGCCGTCGAAGGACAGCATGCGATCCCAATCGAAGACGTAATCCTTGACGCGATCGTTGACGAGGTCCGCGTATTTCACGGCGCCGATACCTACGGCTGCCGCGATGACCTCTTGAGCGGCCTCGTCGAGGTCCGGCATCTTGCTCTTCACCACGTTGCGCGCGCGCTCGAGCGCCTCGTCGAGCAGCGAAGCCAGCGTCACCGGCGTGCCTGCGCGCGTCTTCAGCATCTTCTTGTCGGATCCCAGCACCGAGCCGAACGCGACATGCTCGAGGCGGACGCTCTCGGGCGCCCAGCCCGCTAGACGCGCCACCGCGAACACCATCGCCAGATGCTGGCTCTGGGGCGCTCCGATGACGTAGATGATCCGTGACCGCGCCGAGCGTGCGCACGCGGTAACGCACGGCCGCGAGATCGGTCGTCGCGTAGCTGTACCCGCCGTCTTGCTTGCGCACGATGAGCGGCACCTGCTCGCCATCTCGCCCGGAGAATCCCGGGGGAAACGAGCAGATCGCCCCCTCGCTCTCGCGCGCCAGGCCGAGGCGCTCGAGCTCCGCCACCACGTCGCCGAGCTGAGCGTTGTACGCGCTCTCGCCGGCGACGTGCTCGGGGTGCAGGGTCACGCCCAGCCTCGCGTAAACCGCCGAGAAGTATCGCACCGACTGATCGATCAGCCGCCGCCACAACGCCAGCGTCTCCGCGTCGCCTCCCTGTAGCAGGACCACGCGGCGACGCGCGCGATCGGCGAACCCGGGATCGGCGTCGAACTTCGCGCGCGCCGCCCGGTAGAACGCGGACATCTCGCTGACGTTCGCGTCGTCACCGGACGCGCGCTCGTCGAGGAGATGCTCGATGAGCATCCCGAACGGCGTGCCCCAGTCGCCGATGTGGTTCTGTCGAAGCACGGTGTGCCCCTGAAACGTGAGCACGCGCGCGATCGCGTCACCGATGATCGTCGACCGCAAGTGACCGACGTGCATCTCCTTCGCCACGTTCGGCCCCGAGTAGTCGACCACGACTCGCTCGGGTGTCTCGGCGGTTGGAACGCCCTGGCGTTCGTCGCGCAGCATCGCTTCCAGCGCCTGGGCCAGGAATCGCGCATGCAGCGTCAGGTTGATGAACCCCGGACCGGACACGACCGCCTGCGCGATGACATCGTCGGCGGGCAGGCGTTCCACGATGGCCGCCGCCACTTCGCGCGGGTTCTTCTTCAGCTTTTTACCCAGCGCCAGGGCCACGTCCGCCTGGTAGTCGGCGTGCGCCGAGCGATGAATCATCGGATCGGTCGCGGCGACGTCGTCGCCGTACGCCGAGCGGATCGCGCCTTCCAGACGCTGTCGAAGAGGAAATTGCGGGTCGACTGCCGACATTCGAATGACGCTCTCTCTACCACGGCGCTCCCAAGGGGGAAACTCGACAGCGACGGGTTCGCGGACACGACGAGGCGGTGGATCGAGTGTTGGTCGGAGCCACCGCTCGGGGTCGTTGCGACGACGAACGTCTTCCCGAATGCCGTCGGCCAGCTCGCTTGATGCGCGCGCGGACTACTCGGCCAGCAGCCGGCTGAAGCCGCTGGCCACGCGAGCCAGGATCTCGGAGCCACCTGCGCCCGTCTTGGTAGCCGCGTCGGACCCATTCACGGCGCAAGCATGAAACCTGGCGCCCGCGATGGAGAAGGTCGTGACCGCCAGGATCGCGGGCGGTGGATGAAAACTGTCGTCCTCGTCGAGGGACCGGCGCTGCGCCGGATCGGCGAGAATCGGTAGAAGCGCGGCGAGCTCGTCGTGGCTGCCGCCGCCGCCGGAATGGGCCACGCAGAACCCTTGCTCATCGGACACCACGATGGCGGCGAGCCCTTCCTCTTCACGGCAGGCTTCCAGCTGCAGTCGCAGCGCATCGGCCAGCCGTCCGCTCCGGCGGAGGCGTCGTTCGGACAGTTGGCCCCTCTTCGCGCGCTGGTTACTGGACGCCATCGTGCCTCCTCGAATCCCGCCGAAGCGGGATCGAGGCAATGGTAGGTTTTCGCAGGGCGTAGCGCAAAAAAGCGGCTGGTCGGTCCAGGCTCACCGGAATCTAGCGCGGCCGCACGGTCTCGCCGCCCCAGTCCTCGGGGGCGGTGTCGACCAGCGTTTGCGTCAAGACCCACAGGTGGCCGAACGGATCTCTCAGCGCCACCTGCCGCTCGCCATAGACGTGATCGCGTAGCTCGTCCGTCACGGTTGCGCCGTTTGCGGTCGCCTGAGCGACCGTTGCGGCCGCATCCTCCACCTTGAGCAAGACCTGGTGCGAGCTCTCGTCGGTCGGCAGGCGCCGCCCGGGGCGAACCTCGGCGACGATCAGCTCGGCAGCTTGTCCGCCCGGCAACCCGAGCTGGGCGCGGTGCCCGGTGCCGATCTTCACGTGCTCGACGAACCCGAACGTGCGTCCATACCACGCGACCGCGTCCCGCACGTCGGCGACCGTCAGGACCGGAACGACGCGTGCGTGCGGCGCGGACCGATTGAAGCGCATGGCCCGGAGTCTAGCAACTCGGCGCAACGACGGCTGAAGGATGGTAGGAAACACCATGCTCCCGCGACCGGTCCGTCACGTGATCTTCGATCTCGACGGCGTGCTCCTCGACACCGAGCCGCTCTACACCCAGGCAATCGCCGCCGTCGCGGAGCGCTTTGGCAAGCGCTACGACTGGACGATCAAGAGCCAGTGCATCGGGCGCGGGACGATGGAGGCGGCGCGCATCATCGTCGACGCGCTGGCGCTGCCGCTTTCAGCCGGTGAGCTCGTCTCCGAGCGCGACCGAACGCTGGTGCCGCTCATGGCCACGGCCGCCGCGCTGCCGGGAGCCCGCGAGCTGGCGCATGCGCTGGCCGCGCGCGGGGTGCCGATGGCGATCGCGACCAGCACCGAGGCGCCGCTCTATGCGGTGAAGGCCGCCGCGCACCAGAGCTGGCTATCGCTGTTCGCGGCCGTGGTGTGCGGGGACGATCCACGCGTCACGCACCCGAAGCCAGCCCCCGACATCTTCTTGGCCGCCGCGGCGTCGCTGGGAGCCGACCCCGCGACTTGCCTCGTCTTCGAGGATTCACCGTTCGGCGTCAACGCTGCGCTGGCGGCCGGCATGCAGGTCGTCGCGCTCCCCGATCCCGCCATGGATCGCGCGCGCTATCATGGCGCTCACCTGGTGCTGGGTGGCTTCGCCGAGCTGCCGTCGCTGGAGGCGCTCGGCTTGTGATGCAGGTGATCTACCTTCACGGTTTTGCCTCGAGCCCGCGATCGACGAAAGCCGTCTTCTTTCGCGAGCGGCTCACCCGCCTGGGTCACGGCGTGATCGTGCCTGACCTCGAAGAGGGCGACTTCCAGGGTTTGACCATCACGCGCCAGCTCGGCGTCGTGCGCCGGGAGATCGCTCGCACGCACAGCGAGCTCGCGCTCATCGGCTCGTCCATGGGCGGTTACCTCGCGCTGCTGGCCGCCAGCGAGGAACCGCGAATTCGGCAGCTCGTGCTCATGGCCCCAGCGATCGACATGAAGGCGCGATGGACGGTGCGGTACGGCGCGGACGAGCTCGCGCGCTGGAAAGCCGACGGCGTGGCGCCAACCTTTCACTATGCGCACGGCGAAGAACGAATGATCGGCTACGGCCTCTACGAGGATCTCGATCGCCACGACCCGGCGCCGCCCGTTCGCATTCCCGCTCTGGCGTTCATGGGCCGGCAGGATGAAACGGTGGCTCCCGCGGCCGTCGAGCGTTGGGCCGCGCAGAACCCGAACGTGCGCCTACGTATGCTGGACTCCGGCCACGAGCTCACCGACCAGCTCGAGCCGATGTGGATCGAGTCCGCCGCGTTCCTCGGCATCGACCGGACCGAATGACCCACCGATCACCCGTCGGCATCTTCTGGTAGGCGCGCGGCGTCCGTTCCCGCGCTGCGTGCCGCGCGCGCCGCCGTCGCGATGTCGGCCAGGATGGCCCGGGCACGGGGCAGCAGCGTCGCGCCCGCCGGCAGGAGTCGTACACCGCGCGGCAAGCGCTCGAACAACGGCACTCCCAGCTCGTCCTCGAGCGCGCGGATCTGGCGGCTCAGCGGTGGCTGGGAGATGTGCAGCCGGGTGGCCGCCCGTCCCACGTTGCCTTCCTCGGCCACGACGACGAAGTACTCCAGCTGAGCGAGGCTCACGGGCCTGAGCTTAGCACCGCAGCCAGATCGAAAGGGTATTGGATCCGGCGCTCTGCCGGCGCGCAGAGTCGAGTCATGGCGATCGCGCTTCTTGGCTCCGCCGAGGTCGCGGCAATGCGCCGCGCCGGGCGTGTCGCGGCGGCGACGCTCGCGGCTGTCGCGGCGCGGATCGCGCCGGGGGTGTCGACGGCCGACATCGACGCGTGGGTGCGCGCGGACACCCGGCGGCGCGGTGGTCGACCGAGCCAGCTCGGCTACGAAGGATTTCCGGCAGCCGTGTGCACGAGCCGCAACGCCGTCGTCTGTCACGGTATTCCCAGCCGCCGCGAACGTCTGTCCGACGGCGACATCATCAACGTCGACGTGACGACCGAGCTGGACGGCTTCCACGGTGATACGTCGGCGACGGTCTTCGTCGGCGCACCGAGCGCCGAGGCGCGGCACGTCGTCGAGACCGCGCGTCGCTGCCGTGACGTCGGCATCGCGGAGGTCCGCGCGGGCGCGCGCCTGGGTGACATCGGCGCTGCCATCGAAGAGCTCGCGGCGCGCGAGAGGTGCAGCGTCGTGCGCGAATTCGGCGGTCACGGCATCGGCCGCCACATGCACGAGCCGCCGATGGTGTCCCATCACGGGCAACGCGGCACGGGCCTGCGCTTGCGCGAAGGCATGGCGATCACGATCGAGCCCATGATCAACCTCGGTGGTCCCGACGTGCGGCAGCTGGACGACGGGTGGACGATCGTCACCGCCGACGGTTCGCTGTCCGCCCAGTTCGAGCACACCGTGCTGGTCACGCGAGACGGCTGCGAGATCCTGACCGTGGGCCCGGAATCCTGACCTCAGAAACGCACCAGGAACTGGGCGGGGATGACGACGCCGGTCTGCCCGACCGAGTACGAGTAGTAGCCGCTGAAGTAGGGACAGTTGCGGATGCCGATCACCTCGAGCGTTGAGCCAGACCTGCCGGGTGTCGAACGGGTACCAGGTGAAGCCCACCGAGCCCTCGACTCCAGTCGCGAACGACCCGTGGATCAGCGAGGACCGGACGAACAGCTCCCCGCCGCGCCACAAGAAGTAACCGGCCGAGAAGTCGAAACCCCAGTCGAACATGCTGCTCATCGGCAGCGGTCCGTCGGAGACGAAATTGTTCAACCAGCGCAGGTAGAGCTCGGCGTTGATGGCGAGCCCGTCGTACTTGAGCCCCGCGTCGATCGCCCACAGATAGAAGTCGGCGAGCGAGATAGTCACGTTCGGCGCCAGCGACCCGGTCGCGAACAGCAACAGGCCGTCCGAGATGTAGGTGGCGTTGTTCTCGGGCGTGGCCTCAGCGATGTCCGACAGGCGATCCTCGCGCGCGAAGGTGAAGGCGGTCCCGATCCGCAGCGCGACCGACTCGTGGTGCTCGTAGTCGTTCCAGGGTTTGCCGAAGTCGTTGCGGTCGTACCAGACCGAGACCGCGCTCGCGAACCGGTTTTCGTCGAGGCTCGACGGACTTGATGTCGAGGGTGTTGAGTGCGTTTCCGATCATCGCGATGTAGTTGAAGCCAGGGATCGGCTCGCCTTGAGCCCAGACGCCCTGGGTGAAGCCCGGTCTGAAGTAGTTCGTCGCCATGCTGCGGTCGATGCCGTGGAAGAACGGATAGGTGCCGGTCAAGCTGCGAACGCTCGGCAGCGAGAAGTACCCGGCGCGGAGCGCGAACCCCTTGTTGAACACGAAGCCCGCGTACCCGGCCGCCGTCGCCACCAGCGTGGCGCTCGACGTGAACAGCAGGATGTTGAAGTCCAGCCGCGGATCAAAGGCGTAGCCGGAGAAGTAGAAGACGTCGCGCGTGAGCTGGATGTCGTTGCGGCGCAGGACGTCGTGCACGTCGCCGAAGTGGTCCGTGTACGTCGGCTCGGTCGCCATGCTGTTCGTGTACTTGAACTGCGACACGTGATTGAGCACGAGCCGGAACGGCATGCCGCCTCTCCGGTGTCGACGCCAGCACGAATCCCTTGTCCCAGTGGGGCAGCAGCCAGCCGCGGAGGCTGCGCGCCGGCGGGCGGCGGCGACAGCGCCGGCGGCGCCGCTGCGGCGGTGGCCGGGAGCTGCGGCGTCTCGGGCGGCGCCGCCGGCTTGGTCTCGGCGGCTTCGCGCCTGGCGCGCCGGCGTCTCGCGCCCCGGTCTCGCGCGCCACGCGCGCGCCGAGCAGCGCCGACAGCAGCAGCGCGGCGCCGATCGCCGTCCGCCGCATCAGGCGGGGCCCAGTCGGCCCCTGCTCCGCGACGCCCTCGACCGCTCCGTTGGTGCCGGGCTCCGCCGTCCGCGGCCGCCTCGTCGAGCTCGGCGAGAAACGCGCTCGGCCTGAGCGGCGCCGTCGGCGATGAGCCGGCCGATGTGCGCCGGGTGGCGCGACAGCTTGCTCGGATAGTCGAGGCTCTCCGCCAGCTCAGAGGACATCCGCAGGAATCGCACCTTGATGGGCTGGTGCATGTCCAGCCCGAAGCGGGCGAAGAGCCCGGGCGCCTCCGGGTACTCCTGCAGGACCAGGTTCACCATCCGGAGCAGCTCGAGCTCGTGCTGCAGGCTCAGATTGCCGGCCAGCTGGTTGCGTCGATCGAAGATGTCGCTCGACGTCTCCGGCACCGCGCTGTGATGCGCGCGATTGATCTGGATGATCCAGATCTCTTCGGGCAGCGCGTGCCCGTTCATCGGCGCCTTGCTCAGCAAGCGGGGCGACCGGGGGGTTCGAGGCGAAGATTCCGTCCCAGTAGGCGTGGCCGTCGACCTCCACCGCCGGAAACAGGTTCGGGATCGCGGCCGACGCGAGCAGCGCCTCCGGTTTGATCTCGCCGAGCGCCGAGCTGAAGATCTTGAAGCTACCGTCGATCACGTCGCCCGCGCTGACGAGGAGGACGGGGCTTTCCGGCTGCGACGAGCGTGGGCAGCTCGTCGAAGTTCACGTGCTTGACGATGAGGGCCCGCAGATCGGTGAACTCCGGCCGCCCGATCGCCCTCGCCAGCGCCTTGGTCAAGAACTGGAACTGCGTCGAGGACGGGCTGGTCGCGACGCTCGGCAGCAGCCCGCGCTCGACGAGGCGCACCGTCTGGAGGCAGGTCGTGTCCAGCGCGATCTCCTGCGGCGTCTGCGCGGTGAGATCACTCCACAGGGCGAGGACGCGATCCTCGACCGGCGTGCGATCGCCGCGCGCCCGCTTGAGGAGTCCGTACCAGGCGACCGCCGCGGTCAGCGCGCCCCCCGAGGTGCCGCTCAAGGCGACGATCTCGAATCGCTCCTGAATCCCGCGCTCGAACAGCACCTTGAGCGCGCCCGCGACGAAAGCACACTGGCTACCGCCGCCCTGACACGCGATTGCGATCCGCCGTCGTTCCATTGCGGGCGCGAAGTTGCTGACGCCGCCGCTGGCTGTCAACGATCGCTGGCATCGGGGATGGGCTGCAAACTGCGGGTGACCGAGTCGCGTCTCGTCGGCGCCCCATCTCCTCCCGATAGGGAGCTACATGATACGGTCCTGTTGTTGGAGGCGGTCGACATCCAGCTGTGACGGTCACGCGACTTCGGACGCGAAAGCCGCCTTCCACGCTTCCAGTGACAGATCCACGGGGGGCTCGACGGCGGACGCGGCGACCACTCCGTCCATGAAGTCCCGGAACCGCCCGCCAAAGTTCGGCCGTGCGATCTTCCATGCGGCTCGCCAGCCGGGGCTTCTCGCCGAGAGCCGAGCGCCCGCAACGACGGTTTCGAACGCGTCGTCGTTCAACAGCCCCTCTTCCCGTTGATAGAAGGAGTCTTCGAAATGGAAGAAGAGCGCGCGACACAGGTTGATGAACTGGCCGATCTCGGTCTGAGTGATCTGCTGAGGGCTCCCCAGACCGTGAAGCCACGCGTCCGCCACGCCGGAATCCGCGAGCGCCAGCTGCAGCTCGACGATGCGCGAGGCGCGGGTGTGCCTGATCGCGATCTGCTGATCCTTGGTCGAGACACTCGAGGAGCTGTGCGGCGGTGATCACGGCCTGCGCGGACGTTAGCAGAAGGCTTTCACCTTGTCTTAGCTTCGCGCCGGTGCTGGGCGGCAGACCGTGTCGTCGGCTGCGGTGGTCTTGCGGCCCAGTAACAGATCCGCTCCGAAGAACTTGTCGCCGCGCTTGATGAAGATCTCGTCGCGCGCTGGGTATACGCAGCCAACGATCGTGTCTTTGCGCCAGAGGCGGGCGGCGTCGGCCGCCTTGCGGGCGAACCCACCGGAGTGTTCGTCGATGGCGAAGGCCACGAACTCGGCGCCGCGGCTGTCGGTCGATCGCTCCTGGTCGAGGACCCGCACGCGTCGCGCCTGCGGCGGGATGTAGGCGCGCGAGAAGCGATTCCGCCGCGCCTCCTTTTCGGCCAGCCGCTTGACGAGCTGAGTTTCCACCACGGCCGCGGCTTTGGTCGCGGCTTCGGCTGTTGGTTTGATCTCGATCGTTCGCTTCGCCTCCGTCCGTCCCAGAGATGGTGGCGCCGCGCTCTGCGCGTCAGGCGGCGTTGCCGAAGCCCTGGGAGCGGTCCGCAAGCTGAGTGCGAGGAGGGGCAGGACCAGGAGCAAGTGTCTTCGGTGCATGTGAGTTCCTCCGGTGTGCGCGACGTGAGATGGAGACTTCGATGAAGGCAACGCCCGCGACAACGGGCAGCCAAAGGGCGAACAGGTACGCGGCGTCGGGATCGATCCCGACTGCGTCGAGCAGGTACAGCAGGGTGCGCGAGGTGACCGCGACGCTCAGCTGCGCCAGCACGTGAAGCATGCAGCGCCGGTGTCCGGCGTAGTCCCTCGCACGCGCGCGCCGGACGCCTTGCACCATCGCGAACGCCACGATCAGCCCCGAAAGCGCGAAACCGACCGTCGCCGGAGCCCCGCCCTTTGCGAACAACGACAGGTAGAGCCCCGACGGTACCAGGGCCGCAAGGATGATCGCGCCTGTCCCTCGCCCCAGCCAACGATGCGCTCGGGGAAAGCGGAGCATGTGCCGCAGTGACAGCAACAGACACGCCGGCAGCGCCAAGGAGGCGGCCACCACGTGAGCTTTCAGCGCTGCCAGCCACAAGTCTTCGTGCGGCAGCGGCAGCTTCTCGATCACGAACGGCGCGAGCTCGTCGGAGTCGAAGTACACCCGGCTGGCCCAGCCGATGATCAACGCCCCCAACCCGAGGCCGATCATCGACACCGAACCGAGCAGTCCGCCAAGCCGTCGCGCCATGGCCATGGTGCTTCCAGACGTTCGAGAGCGCCGAAGGATCTCTTTTCCGGTGGTCAGCGTCGTCGAGCCCACGGGCACTTGTAAATGCAGGCGTCGTGCCGCCCACTCGACGGTCGAGAGCACGGCAATTCCCGCGCGATCGCGGCTGTGTCGCCGGGCGTCGGAGCCGGTTTCCCGACAGCTTGGAAAGAGCCTTTACGTCAGGGAGTGGAGGCGTCCACGATCGCCTCCAGCAGCTGTCCGCCGGCGGCTAGTATCGGGCCGCCGATGGCATCCTTCCCGATCGCGGAGACCGGACCCTCGCCGAAATACAGGCCAGCATGGCGACATGCTCGCACGCCGCGCCTGCGACGGCGCTTGTTTCCGCTAGCCCTTTCGGCTTCGGCGTCGCCGGGCATCAAAAACTGCCGCTCTTGATGCCCGGAAGACCGCCCAATGGCGGCCGCGATCGAATAGCTTCGACCGATGAGGTGTGGGGAACGTCTGATGAAAGCGCGCGTGGTGATTCTGTTGAGTCTGCTGGCGCCCCTCGCAACGGCTGCGGGGCGCTCGGCATTGAAGCCCGATGCCTTCAAGTCATGTGATTCCTGTGACGCCTGGAACCAGGCGCACGAGCCCTTTCGGGTCTTCGGGAACACCTACTATGTCGGCGTGGCAGGCCTGAGCTCGGTACTCATCGCATCCGACAAGGGACTGATCCTGCTCGACGGCGGCCTCCCGCAGTCGGCACCTCTCGTCGACGCGAGCATCCACAAGCTGGGGTTCCGAACCGAAGACGTTCGTCTCATCGTGAACTCGCATGCCCACTACGATCACGCGGGAGGCATCGCCGCTCTCCAGCGAGCGAGCGGTGCCGTCGTCGCGGCCAGCGCGTCGGGCGCGCGCGCGATCCAGAACGGCGAGCCACCCGCCGACGATCCGCAGTACGCGTTCGGCAAAGACGCCAACAGCTTTCCCGCCGTGAAGCGCGTGAAGGCCGTGGCCGACGGCGAGACCCTCCGCGTGGGTGATCTCGCCATCACCGCACACCTGACTCCAGTTCAGGCGCCAGCGGGAGCAGCCGGACCGCGAACCGTTCGTGGATGCGACGGCCTGTCGGACCTACGCTGTAGACGCGGCAAAGCGACTCGATCAGCGTATCAACGACGAAGCGAAGCCGACGGCGCACCGATAGAACCCGCGGCCAATACAGTTCCGGAGCACTCAGTCGGGCAGGGCCGAGGCCAGGTGCCGCAGGGTCTCGAACGGAATCAGCTCGGTGCGGTCCGCCTTCAGGCGTAGGGCATCACCCTCGAAGGTCACACGCACCGGGCCTTTGAAAGGTTTGCCGCCGGCGAGCTTGTCGAGCGTTGCCCACGCCCAGCGGTCAGGGCGCCAGGTCACACGCACCACGTTCAAATCCGGCCGTTTCGCCAGCGGCGCCAAGATCGAGATCAGCCGGCCGCGATCGGAGATCGCGATCTGCTTTGTATGCTCGCACGGCAGCAAGACCTGCCAGCGTGGTGCCGAACCGCAGGCGCGCCCCTCGAAGACCTCGACGGTCATCTTGCATACGCCGCCGGGCTGCGGGCTGAGGCGGGTATCGAAGGAGAAAACGTTCGAAGCAGAGACCCGGCAAGCAGCCGCGGCGGGCACAGCAGCGAGCCACGCCGAGATCAGGACGCTCCAGATCGCGAGCCGTCGCATGGTCCGTGCATTCTACGCTTCCTCAAGATGCGACGGAGAACTGACGAATTGCGCGCGGATGAGATTGCGCTCGATCCGACTCTGGGCTCCGTGGTGCTCGTCGTTGCTGGTTGCAGCCTGCTCGTCTCCGAGCGGTGTCCCCAGCGATGGGGGCGTCCATGTCGTCGGCACCTCGGGCGCGACGGTCACGCTCGCCGGCGTGACTCTGGCTGTTCCGGCGAACGCGGTCAGCGCTGACACCTCGATCACGGTCGCGGCGACGGCCACGCCGTCTGGCTACGCGCCGGTCTCCCCCGTGTATGAGTTCGGACCCGCGGGAACCACATTCGCGAAGCCGGTCGCGGTGACGATCCCGTTGACCACGGCAACTCCAGACGCGCACCTGTTCTGGTCGAACGCGGCCGGCGGCTTCGACGATCTCGGAGGCACCGTCACTGGCACCACCCTCACCGGGTACGTCACTCACTTCAGCATCGGTTTTTGTGCAAGGCCGTCGCGCGACGGCGGTTCGACCGACGCACCGATGGGCGGTACGTCGGGAGCCGGTGGACGGGGAACTGGCGGACAGGTCGGTTCGGGGACCGGAGGTTCGTCCGGCGCCGGAACGGGAGGATCTTCGGGAGGTGGCGGGTCGGCCGGCACCGGCGGCGCGGCGGGAGGGGCAGGGGCGGGCGGTACTGCCGGCGCTGGGGCGAGCGCCGGTGGGGCAAGCGGCGGCGGAGGCGGCGCTGGAGGCTCCGGCGGCGGCGCCGGAACGACCGGAAGCGGCGGCTCCGGTGGAGGAAGCGCGGCGGGAGCCGGCGGCAACGCAGGGACCTCGGGCGGCGCCGGAACGGACGGCGGCACCGATGCGGGCGCGTCGCTCTGCGCGCAAATACCGCTGAACCTGGCATTTGCTCAGGTCGGGGCGTCGGACGCCGCAGCGGCGCCCGCTGGTTCGACCTACGCCGGTGGGACAATTCCAACCGGCCAGTACTACTTGCGCGTCGTCACCGTCTACGGCGGCGCCAGCTACACCGGGCCAACCCAGGCCGAGTACAAGATCGACGCGACCGCGCAGACCATCCAGATCGCGGAGCGAGATCCCGCCTTGAACAGCGCGGCGGCGTACATCGGGATGACGTACACCTATCTCGACGCTCACACGCTCCAGGCGACCGTCGTGTGCAACTCGAGCTCCAGCACGCCCGCGTCGCAGTACTACTACGCGTGGGTCGCCGGGAATCCCAGCAAGCTGACCATGACCGCGGTTGGTAGCTCCAACGTGCTGACGATCTTCTGATCGGTCTCAGCGATAGATGCTGGCCCAGATGTCGAATTCAGTGCCGTAGTACCAGGTCGCCAACGCCGTCCCGTCGCGGGACACGGCAAGGTTGGTGACGAATGCCGCGTGCGTCCCGTCGTCGTGCAGCGCCATCCCGTTGGCGGGTGTCCAGGTCGTCGAACCAGGGACGAGGCGACTCGAATAAACCACCGTGCGTCCGGACGCCAGCTGCTTTCGAAAGACCGCGATCGCGTTGCCGGCGCTGTCCATCCCCACCACCGGGCCGACGTATTCCGACGTGGAGCTTCCCACCAAGTTGTCGGTTTCCAGGGACTGCGGCGCTTCCCAGGTCGCCGCGCCCACGACGTGGCGGGCGGCACGAGCGTTGTAGTTGGTTGGCAGTGCCTGGGACCATACGGCGACCGACGTGCCGTTCGGATCGATCGCGACTTCGGGCACCGGGTCGAACTCGAACGATCCCGTCGCCAGCAACTCCTGGGCGCCCCAGGCGCCGGCACTGTAGCGGCGGGCCCATAGCTCCTCCGACGACGCACCGGTGTGTAGCCAGATGGCCGTTCCCGCGCCCGTCTCGTTGAGAGCGATCGACGACGAGAACGCGTCGCCGGTCGTGTGCATGCTGAGCGGCGTGACGCTGGCCGCGCTCCACCCGGCGTTGTAGGTCTGGACCCAGATGCTGGCCACGCCGCCCGTGGTCGGTGGGTCTTCCCAGATGAGAAAACCCTTCCCGGTGCCGTCGACGGCAACCCGCGGGTTGCGATCGCCCGAGTCGACACCGGCCATGGGCGTGTTCACCGCGCCCCAGCTGCCGGTGAACGCCGCGCTGCGGGTGGTGAAGAGATTGTTGCTCGCGCCCCCAGGGTTTTCCGTCCATGCCGTCAGCACCGTCGCGTCCGCTCCCTGGCCCACGGCCACCGTGGGGAGGAACGCGTTGGCCGCCGTCGTGATGTGAATCGGGGCAGCCCAGGTCGTTCGCGTCACGTCGGATCGGCTGGCCCAGATGCCCTGAGAAGCCAGATCGCCCGAGATCCCCGCCCAGACCAGCGTCGCGACGCCGTTGCGGTCGATGCCCACGTCCAGATTTCCGGTGTTGGCGGTTGGGCCGACATTGACTGCCGTGCCCCAGCTGCGGGTTGCGCCATTGTAGCTGCGGGCCCAGAGGGCGCTGCCGCGCTGCCACGCGACCAGACCGTTGCCGGAGGCGTTCATCGCGGCGACGGGGAAGCGATCAAAGTCGGTGCGATCGTTTTCCACCATCTCGGCAACCGACCAGGTCCTTCCGGTCGAGCCCCCCAGTCCAGCGTCGACGCCCCCATCGGGGGAACTGCCGCCGGTTCCATTGCCGCCGGTTCCATTGCCACCGGTTCCATTGCCACCGGTTCCATTGCCGCCGGTTCCATTGCCACCGGTTCCATTGCCGCCGATTCCGCATTGCCGCCCGTGCCCATCCCCGCATCTGCGCCTCCGCGTCCGCCTGCGCCCGCCGCGCCGCCTGCACCCGCGCCGCCGCCGTCGGGGTTGCCGCCGTCGGGGTTCGCCGGCACCGGCAACAGCACGAGCGACACGACGTCGGTGTTCTGCCCGGCCGTCACAGTGACGTGGCCGGAACTATCGCTGGAACGCGCGACCCGCATCGATCCCGAGAAACCCTCGCCGATGATCTGGACGTCGCCGCTGACGTCGGCCGGCAGGTAGAGGCCCACGCTGATCCCGCCCGTCGTCCAGTCGAACGAGGTGGCGGCGCGAACGGATTGCGAGCCCTGCATCGCGCTCAACTGCACCGTATCCAACGCCCCGACGGCCGGATCGGCAGTGACGTGAACCTGCACGATCGATCGGCCGGCCTTGGTGCAACCGGAGGCGAGGCCCCAGGTCGCGATCAGTGAGAACAGCAACGGTGCGATGTTTCTGTCGGTGCGTGCGCTCATTTGCAGATCCCCGTACAAGAGGCGTCGTTCTTCTTGGTGAATACCCCGGCCGCCGCCGCGCCGCCCAGGCCGGCCGCGACGACGCCGCCCACGATTGCCCAGAACCACCAGCGCGTGTAGACCGGATGCGATTCCTCGGCCTCGGGTGCCGGACCCGCGCTCATCTCGATCGCCGGCGGCGGTGACGCCGGCCGCGGCGCCGCCAGATCGCGCTCGGTGATGGCTACTTTCGTCTCGGTCGGGCCACCGCCGGCCGGCGGCGTAGCCGCGACGGCGGTCGTTGCCGGCGGCGCGGTTTTCGCCGCAGCGTTGCGCTCCGCCTCCTGGGTCTTCTTCAGCTCCTCCATCTCACTGATGTAGCCCTCGATCTCGGCGCGCTCGGCCTTCTTGATGCTCTTGCCCTTGCGCATGTACTCGCGAAAGCTGCTGATGGCGCGATCGGGCTCATTCAGGTTCTGGTAGCAGCGGCCGATGTTGCGCAGGTAAACTGGATTGAGATTCTCCGCGTAGAGCTTGGCGAACAGCTCCAGCGCGTCCTGATAGCGGCCGGCGCCGAACGCCTCGCGCGCGCGCATCTCGCGCGGATCTGGCGCAGCCTGCGCTACCGTGGCTCCGGAGAGCAAGACGACCAGCCACAACACGTTCAGAATTTTCAGGTATCCCATCGATTTCCCTCTTCTCCGGGCCGCGGATGTTGGCACAGAGACCGTCCCGCTGCGAGACGTTCCGATCTGTTGCGTGAACGCCAGAACTCTGGAGTATTCCCGCCAAGCGTCTCGGCGCAGTCAGGACGATCGCGGTCCGAGCGGAAAGTATGAGAGGCTGGCCGGCGTACAGGGACGAAGATGCAACGCGGTCTTTCGGAGAACGGCGAGGGCGGGCAGAGCCCGCGGGGACGGCGCCGGCTGGTGTACGGCTTCGCGTGCTCGGGCGCGCTGCACGGCGCTATCTTTCTGATCGCGTCGTTCGGGTCGTGCCTGCCCCCCATCGTGCCCACGACGTCGGCGGCGAGCGCGTCGCTTGTCAGCATCGATATCTCGCCGCCGGTCCCCGCGCCGCCGGCACCTGCGCCTCCTCGATCGGCGCTGCCAGGCGGCGGCGCCCCAGTGCACCGTGCCATTCATCCGAGACCATCCGCCGAGCCGGCCGCGCCGCCGCCGCCGGTGCTGCCCGGTCCCCCGGCCGCGGCCGCGGAGTCACCGGCGGAGCCGCCGTTGCTCGCCGAAGCGACCAGCGACGAAGGCGTCGAGGTTCCTGCGGCCTCGGATAGCGAAGGTCCGGTGGCGCCGGTGGCGCGCGCACCGGACGCCGGCGTCGTGTCGGCGGTCTCGTCGGCGACGTCCGCCGCGATCGGCACCGGTCGCGGAGCGCACGGAGGACCCGGCGGCTACGGTCGCGGTGCGGGCGGCGGTAGGCTGCCGGGGGTCACGCGAAAATTCGCGCTCGGCAGCGACGTCGGTGACTTCAAGGCGGTCGTCTGCTTCTTTCAGCCGGGCACGCTGCGCATCGCGGACGTCCACCGCTGCGAGCCGGTGGCGGTGTTCTACACCGACACGTTCAACATCCCCGAGCGGCAATACACCGAGGGGTTTCCGGGTGTCACCGGCCGGTCGAGCTGGTTCATGGTCGACTACCGCGGCAGCTTCACGGTCAGTCAGGACGGGGACTACCGGTTCCGTCTGCACTCCGACGACGGCGCCTACCTGTACATCGACGGCGCGATGGTCATCGAGAATGACGGCAAGCACGAACCGATCAGTGCTTGGGGTAGCGTCCACCTTCAGCCGGGACGCCATCAGCTGAAGCTGCTCTATGCACAGACCATCGATCGCATGGCGCTGCAGCTCTTCGTGCGGCTGCCCGGCGCCTGGACCGAGACGTTGTTCAAGTCCGATTTGTGACAAAAGCGCGGGCCGCGCACCGCCTCTCAATTCCCGTCGCGGAACCGCACCTCGTACGGACCGATCGTCGTGGCGAGCTTGTAGCGCGCCCGGATATACGTATCCAGGAGGGTCGATCCCATCTTCGCGCTGTCGTTCGGCTCATTTGCGAACGGCGGGCTCGCGAGGATCACCATGTGAATATGCTTGGCGTCCAGCGTGTGGATCATTTGCGCCTGAACCTCCTCGCGCGTCACGGTGCCCGGGTCGAATTGCAGGTAGCGCGTCGCTCCGGGCCGGTCGAGCAGGAAGTACAGGTCCAGTTCGTTGACCATGATCTTCGCGTGGGTCTTGCTACCGATGAATATTTCTTCTTTCGGAGCGGAGTGGGACTGGACGTAAGCTCTCAGCTCGCGGCGCGAGCCCGCCTGGTCGTCGGGAACATCGAGCGCGAACGGCGATCCGTTGAGCTGCCAGTCACCCACCTGCCCGATCAACGGACCGTGCGGCGGGTAGACCACACGACTTCCCCAGGCGCAGAAGGCGATCAGCACGAGGCCGGCGAGGCCTCCCCGCCAGGTCAGTCGGTGGCCAAAGCTCATCGAGAAGCTGCTCGCCAGGATGATCCCCGGCGCCAGCGCGTAGACCGCGTGGGCAGTGTCGGCTCGGCCCGTCGCTTGAGGTATCACCGCCAATGACAGCGCCGTCAGGAGACCCGCGCTGACCCGATCGACCTGCGGGCTCCTGGCGCGCAGGGTTTGAAGAAGTCCCATCGCCGGCGCCGCGAGGATGATCAAGAAGAGCATGCACGGCCAATCGATCAGGCACATCGGCAGCCTTTGCCCCGGCAAGGGCGAAAGCAGCTTCGGGAGCGGCAGTTTGCGGCTCGGCATCACGTACCGAACGTTGGTGAGGAAGCCGTCTTGCAGGATGGTGCTCCACTTCGCCACGACGAGGGTCGGTAGCCAGAACACCGCGAACGGGATCGCCAGGCCGACCGCGGTCCATCCGAGGAGCCGCAGCGCCTGCTGGCGGGACAGCGCGCGGGAGCGAACCCAGTAGAGGACCCCCGCGCTCATCGCGGCCACGAAGTACACGAACAGATCGTGCCGGAAGCTGAGGGTCAACCCGAGCATCGCCCCGGCAACGATCCAGGGACCGCGCTCGCGCGTTTTCGCGGCGTGAGACAATGCGATGACCGACGCGAGCGCGAACATCAGGCCGGCGTACCAGGCGGCTGGCGAGGGCGTCAGCCGGGCCAGGAACATGAGCAGCACGCCAGCCGGAAGCGCCGCGAACCGCCGGCCCACCATCTGTCCGCCCGCGACGCCCGCAAGAAGCGCGAGGCCCAGGCGAAAGACCTCGGACAGGTGACGCGCGACCATGATCTGCGTGCCAAAAACCTTCCACAGGGCCGCCAGAAGAAAGAAGAGCCCCGGCGGATACTGCGTGAAGAAGTCGCGGTAGGGCCAGTAGCCCCACGTCAACATCCGCGTGTGGCTGAGCACGACGCCCTCGTCGTAGCAATCGAGTCGCAGAGACGTCCTCTGCCGCATCAGGTATCCGCCGAGCAGGAGAGCGAGCACTCCCACGGCGTCGAAGATCAACGGCGCCCAGTCGCGGACGTGGAGCAGCGCGGCCAGGAGCAGCGAGCTCGCGCGACGGCGCGGGGGCGAGTGGCTCGCGTCCAAGACTAGTGCGCCCCGAATACTTGGAGCTCGGTGAGTGCCACGTAGGTGTCGGACGACACGCGCACGAAG
The DNA here is from genome assembly GCA_963711305.1 of uncultured Pseudomonadota bacterium. Lineage (GTDB taxonomy): Bacteria > Myxococcota_A > Polyangia > Fen-1088 > Fen-1088 > DASRQZ01. The sequence continues at coordinate 173,889 of CAVQDT010000007.1, read as the reverse complement.
CGGGCGTGCGCGTCGTGAGCTTCGAAAACCCAGGGCTGGGACGAGGAGAACGCCGTCGTGCGCCGATCGACCTCGGTCCAGGTTCGACCGTCTTCCGACAAGGCGAGACGCAGGGGCAATCCACCGTCGAACCAGTTGTCGGCCCGGTTGAAGATCTGGATCTTCGACAGCCGATGGACGCTCTCCAGATCGACCATCACCCATCCACCGCCGAGCGCGGTATGGATGCCGTACGTGCCCTCGATCCTGCCGTTGACCAGGCCACTCCCGTCCTTGGGCGCGGTGCTGGTGGAGTGCCGGGCGCTGATCGTGACCGGCTTGTGCAGCGCGATGTTCTTCGGCTTGATCAAGTTCCAGCCGAGCAGCGCCACCGCCGCGGCGATGATGGCCCCGCAAATAGAGACGCGCACAATGCGCTCGGCGCGGATCCGTCGCAGGGTGCGCGGCTCGACCAGCGTGCGCAACCAGGCCACCGTCTCTTTCATTACCGTCCGCTGCGCGAGGAGTTGCTCCGGTCCCGACTCGTCGAAGGCCAGCGGCTCGTGCGCCTCGTCGAGGATCTTTCGCGCCGCCACCACCTCGCGGGGCAGCTGCCCGATGACCTTGTCCCGAGCGAGGCCGGCCAAAGCCTCCCAGGAAGAGCCGTTGTCGGCGAGCACCGCCCGTGGATCGGCCGCCTGGTCGTGCGCCGTCACCGTGGAGGCGATGAGCAGGCGGACAGCGTCGCGATAGAGGAGCATAGAGGAAGCCATGCTGCTCACATCGCCGAGGTCGGCGGCCACCGCCGCGCGCCGCACCGCCGCGCGGTAGTATTGGTTGACCATGGCCTGCCTCTCCGGGGACCGGGCGCGCACCTCGCGCTCGACCTCTTCCAGCAGGAAGCGATCGCGCAAGCGGCGCCAGATGCTGGCGTCCGCCAGGTGATCAGACCCGCCTTGGACCGCATCTGCCGTGCGGCCGGCTGAGTCGGAAACAGCTCGATTCATCCTCTCCCTCGTCGCAAAACTCCGATGCGGAGAAGACGATCCCGGGCCCGCTCTGTCAAGCGTGCAGTGCGGCGCCGAAGGTCTACAGCGGCCCGAGTGACCTGTCGCCGCCGGAGCGTTACCATGACCTCGTGACGGTGCCCCCTCCTCCGGGCTGGTTGGCGCGTGTCGACGAGGCTCTCGCGCAAAGCGACAGGGCCGCGGCGCGGTCCGCGCTCGCGGCGCTGCTCGCCGAGATCGGCGAGGAGCAGCTCCGCCTGCGTGAGCGCGCCCAGCTCTTGTCATCGGCCTCTTTCGAGGGGGTGCTGATCCACGCAGACGGCAAGGTCATCGAGGTCAACGACCGCCTGTGCGAGATGCACGGCTACGACCGCCAGGAGCTCTTGAGCGGTGACATCCTGCGCATGTGCGTCGCGCCCGAGGACGTCCCCGGCGTCCTCGCCCACATGCGCGAGGGTTTTCAGGGCGAGTACATCGTCACGGGTATTCGCAAGGATGGCTCGCGCTTCAGGTCGGAGGTGCTCTCGAAGCAAGGTCAGGTTGGCCAGCGGCCTGTGCGTATCGGTGCCATACGCGACGTCACGGAGCGTGAGCGCACGCACGCGCTCCTGCGCGAGAGCGAGTCTCGGTTTCGCGACCTCGCCGACGGGGCGTTCGACCTGACGATCTTCAGCCGAGACGGCGTCATCCTCGACGCGCGCGGCGCCACCGAACGGGTCCTCGGACGCACGACTGCCGAGCTCGTCGGGCGCACGGTGTTCGAGTTCATGGCGCCGTCGAACGTGCCGGCGGCGCAGCAGATGGTCAGCGAGAACCGGGTCGGCTTCATCGAGATCACCGCCGTCAACACCGCGGGAGAGCTGGTGCCTACGCTCGCCGTCGTCGTGGCGGGGACGCTGGACGGCCAGCCTGTGCGCGTCGCGGGCGTCCGCGACATGCGTCCGGCGCACCGCCTCGAGGCCGACCGCCGCGGGCTCGAGCAGCAGGTCCAGCGCGCGCAGCGCCTCGACAGCCTGGGGGTGCTCGCGGGCGGCGTCGCGCACGACTTCAACAACCTCCTGGCGGGCGTGCTCGGCAACGCCGAGCTGATGCTCGAGCGCGCGACGACCGACGATGATCGGGAGATCGCGACCGCGATCGTCACGGCGGCGAAGCGGGCCGCGGCGCTCACGCGGCAGATGCTGGCCTACGCGGGACAGCGGGATCTGGGGCGGCGCGAGCCAGTCGATATCGGTCAGCTGGTGCAGGAGCTGCGCGCGCTGCTGGCCGCGACGCTGTCGAAGAAGGCGGACCTCGAGCTTGCCATCGACCCGGCAAGCGTCGTTCTCGGTGATCCGGTCACGCTCGGCCAGGTGATCATGAACCTGCTCACCAACGCCTCGGACGCGCTCGCTGACCAGCCCGGTCGAATCACGGTGCGCGTCCGGCACGTGAGCGAGGTCGACGCGCGCTGGGACCAGGGCCAGGGGGCGACGGTGGGGCCCGGGCGGTGGGTGCTGATCGAGGTCGAGGACACGGGCGTCGGGATGGACGAGTCGACGTGCGGCCGCGTTTTCGAACCATTCTTCTCGACCAAGGAGCGCGGCCACGGTCTGGGCCTGGCGGCTTGCCTTGGCATCGTGCGGGCCCACGGCGGCGCCGTGCTCGTCGAGAGCGAGCTCGGTCGCGGGAGCCGCTTCTCCGTGCTGCTGCCCGCGAGCGGGGCGGCGAAGCGCGCCGACGATGCCGCGCCCCCGCGCGCGCCGCCGACGCGGCCCTGTCGGGTGCTGGTCGTCGACGATGAACCTTTGGTCCGGAGCCAGCTGCGCCGGTCACTCGAGCTGCGCGGCTACTCGGTCATCGAGGCGGCCAACGGCGGCGCGGCGCTCGCGGCGCTCGAGCGGGAGTCGAAGATCGGCGCCGACGACGCCCGCGTCATCGACGTCGTCATACTGGACATGACGATGCCTGACCTCGACGGCGCCGAAGTCCTCCGCCGACTGCGCGCCGCCGGCTCGCGCGTCCCGGTCGTCGTCTCCTCCGGTTACCTCGACATCGCCGTGGAGCGGCGCCTGCCGCGCGGCGAGTTTCAGGGCTTTCTGGCGAAGCCCTACGGCGCCACCGAGCTCGTGGCCGCAATCGAGCGCGCGCGCGGGCGATCGTGACCCAGAGGCATTTGTTCCTCTACTGGAGCGGCGAGAGTGGGACGCCGAACAGGCGTTCGTGCGTGGCGTTCTCGTGGCATCCCATGCAGGAGGCCACGCGGCCGGCGGAGGTGACCTGGCCGACGGTGGACACGGTGGCGTAGACCCATCCCTGGTCGGTCTCCGGCGTCGTTGAGTCGAGCTTGAACATGATGAAGAGCCCCGCGGGCGCGCCGGCGCGGTAGACGCCGCCATCTTTCTCCGCGTAGGGGTAGAAGTGATCAGCGGCGTCGGCTTGCGGCCTCACGGAACCCGGGTCGAAGCCGGCGTCGGATCCCGACACGAGCTCTGCGGTCCACGACTGCTTCACGACGGCTTGGCCGGTGTGGGGGCCGTTCGGGTAAGCGTCGTGGTTCTTGACGAACACCGAGTACAGCTTCTGACCGTGGGTCGTCTGGTCGTTCGATCCGCTGGGGCGCGCGATGCCGGGGAGCGGCTGGCGGCACAGGAAGGGCGCCCAGCGGAGCTCGTCATCGACGCGGCCCCAGGCGACGTATTCGTTCGCGATGGCCAGCGCCTGCCCGACGAACGCGGAGGTCAACGTGGCGTCCACCGGGCCGCCTCCGTCCGCGGCTTTCGCGGCGGAGCGACAGCCCGCGCCCACGACGGCCCAAAGGCCGAGCGAGCAGAGCAGCCGAACCGCGGCGCGAGACGGGTGCACGGGGACCAGTCTATCCCGATGACGAGGGCATGACGACTGTCACCGTTAGAAATGGCCGTTTTTCCGCCTCGGCGGCGTCGCCGTTGGTCAAGGCGCGGGCGAGGCGGTGCATCGATTCGAGGTGCTCCAGCAAGTCGTCCGGCCGCAATGTGTGGCTTGTCGAGCTCATTTGCCTATCCTGTTGCCGACACGAGCCGAAGTGTTGGCGAGCCGAACCTCCCCCTCGCTGGAAACGACCTGGTGAAGCTGCGCCTGCCTCTCAGCGCGCGATCGCGCCCGGGTCGCCGAGAAGAAGACTCTGGCCGAAGGTGATCCAGAAACCGTTGAGGTCTCGAAGGATGAACTCGCGCGTACCGTAGAAGGTGTCGTGAAGCTCTTGCTCCTCCCGCGTTGAACATGATCTGTCCATCGCCAAGCGACAGTAGCGCCCAGTCGATCCGCCCATCGTCCTCGTTTGTCCGTATGAGCTCGAAACCGATCGACCTATACCAGTCGATTGTCGCCCGGACATCGGGCACACGAATCATTGGCCTCACGTTCCTGGGAGCGGCCATGTCCTCGACCTCCTCGATTGGCGGGCGCTCAGGGCACGCGCGCGTAGACGTCCGTGCGCGAGCGGTAAAGGTCCCAGAACTTCTCTGCAATCGTGCGCGCGTCGATCGTCGCCGTTCCCCCGTCAAACGCCGTGCCCTTGACGAGACCGAACACCATGACCTCGCCGACGAAGACGTTCTCGGGTTTCAGCTTCTGTGCGAGCACGCCGACCAACTTGTGCTTCGCGGCGTTGGCGACGCCGAGACCCATGGCTCCCCCCGCGGCCGCCGCGTCCATCGACGAGTCGAACATACCGAGGCCACCGTTCGTCACCAGGACGGCGGCGTCCTTCTCCCGGCGCAAGTCGGGCAACGCGGCCTTCACCGCCGCGAGCAGGCTGGTCACGGCGATGTCGAGGACACCGCGCACGGCAGCCTCATCGGCGGTCAGCATGTCGCCCGCGCCACCGTCATAGGCCGTCCACTGCAGGACCGTGATGGGCCCGAGCGTCTCGTGGACCTTGCCGATCACGGCGCGCGCGGATTCTGGATCGGCGAGGTTCGCCGGGAAAGCAGCCGCCCGCACGCCCTTCGCCTCGAGCGCCGCTACGCCCGCGGCGAGGTTGTCGGCGCGCCGGGCGACGAGCGCGACCTGGAACCCTTCGGCGCCGAACCGCTCCGCGACGGCAGTCGAGATCCCGGGACCGTATCCGCACACGACGATCGTTTTGCTCATATGCGAAACCTAGCGCGGTGATCCCGGTCTGACCAACGTCCTCTCGGTGACGTTCGAGGCGGTGATGGGAGAGCATGGCCGCGCAGATGTCGCCTTGACAGCGCCGATCCTCGTTGCTTGACTTGGGGCAGAGCGCGCTGGGGCGCCTCCTGTCCGCGGCAAGGGATTCTCCCACCCCATGACGAAGGAAGATCGACGTGGAAGATCGAGCGGTCGTCTCGCGCGGCGCCGACCAGCTGACCGAGGAGTTTCTGCGCCGGGCATGCCTCTCCTACGGGCGTGACGACTGGCCCGAGAAATGGCGGCGCGCCGAACGCATCCGGGTCGCGCACCCCGAAGTCGCGACCGCGAACATCTACACCGCCGCCGTGTGCGGTGACCGCGAGCTGGTGGCGACCCTGCTCGACCGGGACTCGACACTAGTCACGCGCCCGGGTGGACCGCAGCAGTGGGACCCTCTGCTGTACGTTTGCTACGGGCGGTTGCTCAACGATCGCGCGCGGACCGAGTCATTGGCGATCGCCGAGTTGTTGCTCGACCGCGGCGCGGATCCCAACACGTGCTGGACGTGGACCGGTGGCGACACACGCATCGCGTTCAGCGCGGTCGCCGGCGCGATGGGACAGGGCGAGCTCGGACAGCCCGAGCATCCGAGGGCCGAGGCGTTGGCCCGTCTGCTGCTCGATCGCGGCGCCGACCCGAATCAAAGCCAGGGCCTATACAACACCCAGTTCGAGGGTGACGACACGCGCTGGCTCGAGCTGCTGTTCGCGTATGGGCTTGGCCCGCACCAGCGGATCAACTGGGATCCGCGCCTCCCCTCGCCGACCACGGGCATCCTCGATTACCTGCTGGTGGCCGCGGTCAGCAGGGGACACCTCGGGCGAGTCACCTGTCTGCTGGATCATGGCGCCGATCCCAACGCGACCAGCACCTACGACGGGAAGACCTGCTATCGCCGCGCCCTCCTGGCAGGCCGGCCGGACATAGCGACCTTCTTGATCGGCCGCGGCGCCCGGGCAGAAGCCATCGACGGGCAAGACGCTTTCGTCGCTGCCTGCATGCGCCTCGAGCGGGCCGCGGGCGTGCGACTGCTTTTCAGCATGGCTTTCAGAGCGGGCGCGTTGAGGCGTTCGCCCTGACGAACGGCGACGGTGCGGGCAGTCTTGTTGTCATGGCCGCCGGTGATGATCCCTTGTGGGTCGGGGACGATTGCGCCGTCGTACAGAAAGATGTTCACCCAGGCTTTTGCAGCCAAGAGAGCACAGACGTTCCCCTCGAGCGTGAAATACGGCTGGCGAGTCCGCTTGACGGTCTCCACGATCTCCGGATCCGCGGCGTGCACCAACCTGCGGACCTGCTGGCAAATCGCTTGCTGCCAATTGGGTAGCGCATTGATGTAGGCGTCGACGCGTGGGTCGGTGTTGTTCTTTGGCACGCGCAGTATTATTCCCCGGGAGTGCGCTCGCGAGACACAGGCTGAAACGAAGAGTCGACGCCCTCTCGGGCCTGTTGTGGCGTACGAACCAGCTGCATCCGCCGCTCGAAGTACGCTCTGTGGCTGCTGGAGGAGGCTGGCGGCAACGTCAGATCTGTTGGCAGGTTACGGTGACGAGCCCTCCGTCGTCGTTGCACCGGCACTCCGTCTGGCAATGGAAGAACAGGGCGTTGTTGCAAAGACAGGCGCAACTGGGGCTGCCCGAACAATCGGCTGAGCGCGAGACGTCCGTAAAGGTCACACAGGACGGCGTGGCGGTGCCGGAGTTGAAGACCTCGATGTGGCAGAAGGTCTCGCCGACGACACAAGTCGTGGGTGAACCACCGGCGTCGTCGCTCGCCGCCCCATCCGATCCACCGGCCTGGCAAGCGTACGTCACGCCAGACGGGGCATCGCCCTTAACGTCCAACCCGCTATCGCGCGGGTTCGCCAGGTCGATCGATGAACTGCAGCCGAGGAAGATCAACAGTGCACTCGCGAATAGCGCCTGGCGGTTTCTCATTGGTGGCGTCCCGAGATTGCAACATCTGGACCACCGACGAAGGCTACGGTGAGCTCGAGCGACCGCGACGAGCTCACGGCACAAATGTCGCGCTCGCCCACGCCCCCCGGGACGCGCTTGCGCTGGCAATCGCCGCTCAAGCACCGTCCGTGCGCGCTTCGGCTTCGCTTCCTCTGGAGACGGCCAATCACCCGCCTGCTCACCTGATCATGAGCCGTGCCACGGCCGTCGTTGCTGGAATCGGTGGCTCGCGCTCGGATAGACACACACGGAAACCCGCGCCAGCGCTTGCCTCGCGAGCGTCATGGCCCGATGTTGAACGAAGGTCGTGAGCCGGCGATCGCGGGACGGACATCGCGGTTCAGCACGCCCGCGACGGAAGGTTCGGCAAGGACGGGACCCGCATCACCCAAAACTTGGACTTCGAGACGGCCCCGCGGGCCGGAGCCGGAGGCGCCATGAGCTCATTCCAATCCGAGGTCGACGAGACCGCGCGGTGGCTGGCCAGCCCCCGCTTCGAGGGCATTACCCGGCTCTACTCCGCGCGGCAGGTGGTCGAGCAACGAGGCACGATTCAGGCCGACTACACCGTCGCCCGGACAGCCGCTGAGCGCTTCTACACCCGGCTGCGCGAGCTGTTCGCCGCGCGCAAGCAGATCACCACCTTCGGCCCCTATTCACCGGGGCAGGCCGTGGCATTGAAGCGCGCGGGCATCGAAGCCATCTACCTTGGGGGCTGGGCGACTTCCGCCAAGGGCTCGCTGACGGAGGACCCGGGACCCGACCTGGCCAGCTATCCCTTGAGCGCCGTGCCCGACGAGGCGGCGCCGATCGTGCGCGCCCTGCTGACGGCGGACCGCAACCAGCGCTTCGCCAGATCGCGGATGACCGAGCCGCAGCGGGCGGCCGCTCCCGAGGTCGACTACTCGCCCTTCATCATCGCGGACGCCGACACCGGTCACGGCGGCGACGCGCACGTGCGCAACCTCGTCCGTCGCTTCGTCGAGGTCGGAGTTCCCGGCTGTCACATCGAGGACCAGAAGCCGGGCGCCAAGAAGTGCGGGCATCAGGGAGGGAAGGTGCTGGTCGCGGAGGACGAGCAGATCAAGCGCCTCAACGCCGCGCGGTTCCAGTACGACATCATGAAGGTGCCCGGCTTGGTCGTCGCGCGCACCGACGCCGAGTCGGCGACCTTTCTGGACGGACGAGGGGACGAGCGCGACCACCCGTTCATCCTGGGCGCGACGAACGTCGAGCTGCCGACGTACAAGATCGGATACCTGGCCATCCTCAAGCAGTTGGCCGAGCTGGGCATCGACGGTGCGCGTGGGCACCTGTTGTTCAACGTCTCGGCCGCGGAATATGAGGAAGCCAACGCCTGGCTGGCCCGGTTCGGTGTGATGCAGGTGATCGAAGCCAACATCAAGGCCTTGCGGGAGGCAACGGGCTCTGCATCGGCGTTCGAACCGCTGCTGGACATGATCGAGACACGCTATGCCGACGCGTGGCAGGCAGAGGCCAATCTGAGGACGTACCCGCAGGCCGTCGCCGACGTCATCCAGTTTCGCAGCGACGAAGGCGAGCGCTTCGACATGAGGCCCGCTGAATGGCTCGCGTTCGCCAACCGGACCTCGTTCCCAGCTGCTCGCGCCAGAGCAAAGGCGATGGGCATCAACATCACGTGGGATTGCGACATCTCGAAGACCCCCGAGGGCTACTACCAGGTCCAAGGCGGCATCGAGTACGCCATCGCCAAGTCGCTGGCCGCCGCGCCGTTCGCGGATCTTCTCTGGATGGAGACCAAGACCGCCGATCTGGCCGATGCCAGTCGGTTTGCGGAGGCGATCCATGCCGAGTTTCCGAACAAGCTACTGGCTTACAACCTGTCGCCGTCGTTCAGCTGGGACACGACCGGGATGACCGACGACGACATGCGGCGATTCCCCGAGCAGCTCGGCAAGCTCGGCTTCGTCTTCAACTTCATCACCTACGGCGGGCATCAGATCGACGGCCTGGCGGCCGAGGAGTTCGCAACGGCCCTGCGGCAGGACGGCATGCTCGCGCTGGCGCGGCTGCAGCGGAAGTTCCGGCTGCTCGAATCGCCGTACCGAACGCCTCAGACCCTGGTGGGGGGACCTAGGGGCGATGCTGCGTTGATGGCGGCTTCCGGCGGCACCGCCGCCACCAAGGCGATGGGCAAGGGTTCGACTCAGCACCAGCACCTCGTTCAGACCGAAGTGCCGACCAAGCTGCTCGAGGAGTGGCTGGCGATGTGGACCAAGCGCCACGGGTTGGCACACACGCTGCGGGTCCAGCTGAGGCCGCACACGTCAGGTTCCGAGCTCCTCGAGCTGAGGATCGTCAAGACGGGGCCGACGACGGACGGCGAGAAGGTGGCCAGTGTCGTCTTCTCGCCCATCGTGGACCGGCAGGGCCGGAACATCCTCAGTGTCCGCGACCAGAACACCTTCGATACGGCCCTTCGCAAGAAGCGCCTCATGACGCTGATCCACCTGTTCCTGATCCACCGGTACAAGGCCTCCTCGCTTCACTACGTCAGCCCGACCGACGACAACCGCTACCAGGCCCAAAAGATGAAGACCCATGGCCTGTTCAGCGATGTCCACGACGAGGTCGGCGACATCATCGTCGCCGACGTCAGCCCTCAAAACATCAAGGCGCTGCTCGCCCCTGACCGAGCTCTGCTTGGCGATCTGATTCAGCAGCGGTATCCATGACGACTCCATCGTTTCCCTCGAGATTTCTGTCGAAACGCACTCTACGAATCGTAGAGGGGCTCGCGAAAGCGCGCGGATCTCGGGGGCCGTCATCCGGCACGTCGGCTGCACTGTGTTCGGGTGTCGGACCCTCCCGACAGAAAGACGAGAAAACGATGATCGCCCTCAGCTTTTACGTTGCGAGCTTTCTCCTCACGCCCGCGCCCAAGCGCATTTGCGAGGAGCACGGGCCGCGCCTCGACGGGACCTATGTCACCGTGTGCAGCGGCTCCGTCGTTCGTGTGCGGGACGGCTTCGGCAATTCGCGCGACTGGGACCACACCTCCAACACCGTCACCGCGCGGTCGATTGGCAAGGAGCCAGTCGCTATCCGATGAGCCTCGCTCCGCCTGAACCCGCGCCTCGACGGGCGCCGGTCGGGTCGACGACAATCGGGCTAATGCGAGGCCTCACCGACGATCCCCCCGCGCGTCCGAGACGGCGGGTGGGCTGTCTCGGGAGGCTGCTGGGTCTCGCCGCCATCGCCGTCGTCGGCTTCGCCGTCGCGGGATTCGATCCGATCGCGGGGGAGTCATGGCGACTCTGGACAAACGACCCCGCCCCCTTCGCTCGGTGGAGGCGTCTCGCGATCGCGGCCCAGTCTTGTCCGGATATCGTCGCCAAGGCGTTCGACCATTCGTTCGAACCCAGCGTCCTTTTCCTTGGAAGATACCCAGCCGCCATTGATGCTCGCGAAAATGTCTGGGTAGACGATCATCGGCAGCCAGACAAAGACAGTCATCCGGGACTGATACTGAAGGTGCTCGTTCTTCCGGACCTGCGCGGCGTCCGGCCAAGCGAGGTTCACGTCCACTGTTCTCCGTTCCACGAAATATCCGGGCACGAGAGACAGCGTGAGTCCGGACACGACCATGCTCCAGATGCCTTCGTACCCAAGCCCGCGACGAGTGAGGGTGAAGTCCACCGGCGATCCGGCTGTGGACGTGAGCTGTGCGCGGACCCCAGCTCGTGAGAGGGCGTTCCGAACCGTGTCCCCTTCCGCTAAGCGCTCCTTTTCGAACCCGGATGGGGGCTCGATGCTATGGGAAACGCACACGTCAAAGCTGATCGGGCGCGTCAGTGGCGGAGGCGTTCTCGATGGCAACCGAGCCGGCGTGTCGATACGCGCCGCGCCGACCACGCAGCCGGTCAGTTCGAGGAGCAAGATCGCGAACGCCACCCGGGAGGGGCGAGGGTTAGTGACCGGGAAGCCCTTCCCCAGATCGAGCTCGAAGGTCGTACTGCAAAGATTGAGTCGGTCCATTGGATCCCTCTGGCCGCTCGTAGTGGTTGCAACGGTCGTACCGCGCGCGCGCCGGGCTGGGCGCCCCGGTTTACGCGAATTTTGCCGCCGAGGCTCCTGAGCCGCGCAGGGGCTGCGTGGATCACGGGCGATAGCGTTTCGGCTAGGCGCCGCTCTCGCGGTTCGGGTTGTTTCCGTGGCAAACGGGTGGCAAGCCGGGACACCGCCGACGCCCTTGCTCCACGAGAGCGATCTTTGGTGAATCGGTCGTGTTCCGGGAACAGGACATGGTCGCAGGCGTAGAATGCAGCGTGGCATCCTCCGGTAGGCTCGGGGTAGTTGTCATCTTCGTGCTCTCTGCGAGCGCGGCTGGTGCTGAGCGTGCCCCGGATCGAAGCGCTGCTCCGCGCGTGAGGTTGCCGGTGATTCAATCGATCGAATACGTCGGCGACAACCGCGTCGTGCTCGACAAGAGAGACGATTGGCGCCGCCGCCGCCTGGCGTCGTCGTGACGTTGGCCGGACATTCGGCCGAAGGACTTCTGTCGATGCCGCCGGCGAAGCCGATCGGGTCGACGGAGGGCGGCACTCTCATTGAGTTCGCGCCAACCGCCGCCGAGAATTTGCCAGAGAGGATCGCCAAAGTCGCTGGCCAGCTGAAATGGGTGTTAAGGGCTGGCCGGCGCACGATCATTCTGGGTCGGAGTCAGCATGTCGTGCTGGTGACAGCCGGAACTCCCCGTCGCGCCGAGTCCTGGCCGGTGGCCGGCGCCGGCGCCGGCGCCGAGATCGCGCTCAGCGATCACAACGCCTTCACCGCGTTTCGGCTGGAGCATGCGGTTCTCATCGCGAGCGGTAGTCGTTCGGCCACCGAGGCGGCCGAGCACGTGTGGCGTTATGCCATGCACCACTACGATCTATCGGGGGATTCCGACCTGAACCCGTGGGAGCTGCTCGACGAAGATAGCGCAGGGCAATGCATGACCGTGGCTTCCTTCATCGAGGCGGCGGTGAAGATGCTCGGATTTCCCGGCGGCCGCGTCGTCTATGTCTACCCAAGTCTGAGCAGACCCAAGAACCCGGCGCTCGTTGCGACTCCTCATCCAATCATCCCCGGGCGTTTACCGTCGAGGGATCGGACTACGACCTGCGCGGACAATTCAGGACCGTCGGGGCGACTGCTGCCACGTCGAGTTTCCTGGCGCGCCACTCTCCCGAGCAGGCCGCCGCCCACCAAGGTGCGCACGGCGTGGAACGGCTGAAGATGCGCGACGGGCATGGCGAGCTTCACAACTACGCCACCGCCTTCGTGGTCGAGGAGGGTGGGATCCTCTCCTATTTCGGAGGCGGCTACAGTCGAGGCCCATACCACACGGCCGAGGACTTCCTCGCTGCTGCATGCACGGCGGTCGTTTGGGCCTACGAGGTCGGCAACAGTGACGAGTGGACGAAGATCTGTGATCAACCTGGTCCCGGCTACTGGTGGGGAACAGGCGAGCGGTTTCATCCCCCTTAATGATGAGATGGCTCAAGACCTGTCGTTGGTCAACGGCGACGGCGCCGCGGACGCGGCATTGGGATTGCTGGGTACGGACTACTACGATTTGCCAATCCACCGGGATGCCCTCAAGGCTCTGGGTTTCCAGGCCAACGGCCAGTCATGCGCCTACCTGCCCGACTCGAGCCTGACCACGCGGGACAAGATCAACGTGCGCGACGGCCACTACCCGCTCTGGGGCCGCATTCACTTCTTCACCGGGCGCACGAACGGCACGCCGAGCTCGCCAGTGGCAGCGGCGTTCTTGTCCCTCTTCATCGGACCGACGCTCGATCCCGTCATCCTGGCGGCATTCATCAAAGCGGGTTGGGTGCCCGCGTGCGCAGGTCGGTGTCGACCCCTTGAGGCAGGAATGTACGACGTGCACATCGAGCAGCGACTGCCCTCAGAACCGGCCGTTCTGCAACTACGGCTACTGCGAGTCGGAATAGGCGCCCGCGATCGTCCCCGCCGCGCCGGCTTGATTGATCGCGGGTGACGCCCCGAGCGCGGACGCGCACGGCGAAAAGCGCTTCGGTCCGGACCACCTCGGTGCTGTCGCAGTCGGGCGAGGTGCGCGCGCTGCAGCCGTTGTCCTGGAAGTCGAGCACCCGGGCCCTGGCCGCGCTCGCGACCCTGCTGGCCAAATTCCAGCTGGTGAGCCCGCTCGACAGCGTCTGGATGTTGGAGCCGATCAAGCTGAGCGCCGACACCGTCGGCACGTGGACGAAGTACGCGCTCACCGGCGCGGACGGGGCGGGGGCGACGCGGTCCTTCACGGAGATCGGCGGCAAGATCGGCTTCCTCTACGGCGGTCCGACGTCCACGTGGTTCGACAACGTCACCGTCATGGGCGACGTCACGCTGGTCAGGAAACCTGGGGGCAAGCTCTATGCGCTCAGCTTCGCCATCCCGTACTTCGCCAAGGTGATCCGGCAACGCGACCTTTTCCCGCTGATCCGCGCCGCCCACGACTGCGTGTAGTCGAGCTGAGGGCCGAGGCCCTGTTGTTCCATGACCTTCAGCCCGGGCACCCGTACGTTCCTCGGAGATTCGAGGCTTGTGTTGATCGGCCCCGGGGCGTAGGCAATTGGCGTGGATGAAGCTCGGGCCATCGCCGTCTCGCCGCGGCACACGGTGCTCTTGGCGGTGGAGTTATTCCCCCTGGTGGAGAAGCCCGCGAAGCAGGACTTCGTCATTCGCACCCGCGCCCGGCGCGAGGCCAACGGGTTGCCGCTCATGACGGCGGAGCTGGTTATCGCCGGCGCGGAGACGCGTCGCACGTATCCGGCCGCTGACACTTTTCCCCTGCACTTTCGCAAGACGTACTTCCCCGGAAGGTTGCACGGGGATCCGCAGGTCGAGTACGAACGGCACCTGCGCGCTTCGGAGCTCTGCGCCACGCCGCCGCCGATCGGTTACGCGCCCGACGCCTTTCGCAGTTGCTTGGTCCCTGGGCAGTCTTACGCGCGCCTCACGCCGTTCGGTGGCGAACCGCCCGAGAACAACATCGCCAAGGCACAAAAGCTGCCGCTGGCAACTGCGGCGGGACTTTGGCGGTTGGCCGAGGAGACGCTGGGGCAACTGCTGCTGCTGCACGAGGGCGGGATTGCGCACGGAGACGCCGAGCTGCACAACATCATCGTGTGCCCGGCGCCGCTCGAGCCAATCCTCATCGACTTCGAGGCGGCGGTGCTGCGGGAGACGATGGAGGCCGCCGCTTGGGAAGCGCGGTGCGAGCTAGATCTCCAGCCGCTGCTGCGCGAGGCCGTCTACCTCCAGTGCGCGCTCGGCCGGCAGTCGAGCCGCCTGGGAGAGCTCTCCTGGGGTCGGATGGCTGAGCTGTTCAAGTCGCCGGATCGATTTCGGCGCGCCATCGACGAGCGTGCCGAGGTCTGATCGGTTTTCAAATTGCAGTCCGATCCTGCGAATTGCATCGAGTCGGCGAATCGCGTTGTTGAAAAGGAAAGGACCAAGAAACGCGGGCGAAATATGCGCGATGCAGACTCTTGGTCGATCGTGCCGCCAGGCTAGAAATCAACGAGGCAGCAACGAATAGCCATACCGTTCGGACCTGCAAAGGCGCTACAAACTCTCCACGTCAGCTTCCAATCCACGAGCGAAGGAGAGCGAACATCATGAGCGGAACGACGGCGCGACGAGCAGCGGTCACGGCGGCCACCAGCTACAAACACACGGGCCAACCGCTCGACTACAAGGAGAGCCCGGCGACGTCGCTGTTCGGCAGCAACGTCTTTGGCCTGGCGACGATGAAATCGTCGCTACCCAAGGAGGTCTTTCGCTCTGTCAAACGCACGATCGAGTCGGGGACGTCGCTCGATCCTCGGGTGGCGGACGTGGTCGCCGCTGCGATGAAGGCCTGGGCCCTCTCGAAGGGCGCCACCCACTACGCGCACGTCTTCTATCCGCTGACAGGGTTGAGCGCGGCGAAACAGGACAGCTTCTTGAGCCCCGACGGCGAGGGGGGCGCGATCACCGAGTTCGCGGGGAAGACTCTGGTTCAGGGCGAGTCGGACGCCTCCAGCTTTCCGAACGGCGGGATCCGCGCCACGAGCGAGGCGCGCGGCTACACGGCCTGGGACGTGACCAGTCCCGCCTATCTACTGGAGACGACCAACGGCACCACGCTTTGCATCCCGACGGCCTTCGTGTCGTGGACAGGCGAGGCGCTGGACAAGAAGACGCCGCTCTTGCGGTCCAGCCAGGCGCTCAATACGCACGCCACCCGGATCCTGAAGCTGTTCGGGCACGAGAAGCCGGCGACGGTGGTGTCGTACGCCGGCGCGGAGCAGGAATACTTCCTCGTCGACAAGCACTTCTTCTACGCCCGGCCGGACCTGCTCAACGCCGGGCGCGCCCTGTTCGGCGCGCGTCCCCCCAAGGGGCAGGAGTTCGAGGACCACTACTTCGGCGTCATCCCCGAGCGCGTGCTCGCTTTCATGATGGAGCTCGATCGGGAGCTGTTCAAGCTGGGCGTCCCGGTGAAGACCCGCCACAACGAGGTCGCGCCCGGTCAGTTCGAGGTCGCGCCCGTGTTCGAGAGCGCCAACATCGCGTCCGATCACCAGCAGATGATGATGATCATGCTCAAGCGCGTGGCCGAGAAGCATGGCCTCGTCTGCCTTCTCCACGAAAAGCCCTTTGCGGGCGTGAACGGCTCGGGCAAGCACGTCAACTTCTCGTTCGGCAACCAGACGCAGGGGAACCTGCTCGACCCCGGCGAGACCCCTCACGACAATGCCCAGTTCCTGGTCTACTGCGGGGCCGTCATCCGCGCGGTGCACAAGTACGCCGGCCTCCTCCGCGCCGTCATCGCCACCGCGAGCAACGATCACCGGCTGGGCGCCAACGAGGCGCCGCCGGCGATCATCTCGATCTTCCTCGGCGAGCAGCTGTCCGATGTGTTTCAGCAGATCCGTGCCGGCGGCGCCAAGACGTCCAAGATGGGCGGCACGCTGGAGATCGGCGTCGACGCACTCCCCAAGCTCCCGCGCGACGCGGGCGATCGAAACCGGACCAGCCCCTTCGCCTTCACCGGAAATCGCTTCGAGTTTCGCGCCGTGGGATCGAGCCAGTCCATCGCCGATCCGTTGGTCGCGCTCAACACCGCCATTGCGGAGTCGTGCGACTACGTTGCCACCAAGTTGGAGGCCGCGATCGCATCCGGCAAGAAGCTGAACGCCGCGATTCAGGACGTGCTGGCGGAGATCATCCAGCAGCACGGCGCTGTCGTGTTCGACGGCAACGGGTACTCCGCCGAGTGGCACATGGAGGCGGAGAAGCGCGGTCTGCCCAACTACAAGACCGCCGTCGACGCGCTACCGGTCCTGCAGCAGAAGGAGGTCATCGCGCTGTTCGACAAGTACAAGGTCCTGTCGCCGCGCGAGCTGCACAGCCGCTACGAGACTTACCTCGAGCACTACAGCAAGTCGGTGAACGTCGAGGCCAACCTGACCGCCAGGATCGCCAAGACGATCATCTTGCCGGCGGCCCTGCAGTACCAGACCGACCTGGCCGAGAACGCAACGACGGTCAAGGCGGCTGGGTTCGTCGCTGACACGACGGTGCTGTCGCAGGTGACCGAGCTGATCAGCAAGCTACAGGCTGGGCTGGCCGGGCTGGAGGTAGCCACCAGCCACCACGGCGGCGGCGATGCGCTGGCGGAAGCCAAGCACTTCGGCGGATCCGTGGTGCCCGCCATGCTGAAGGTACGCGAGCCAGCCGACGGGCTCGAGGCGGTGGTCGCTGACGACCTGTGGCCGCTGCCGACCTTTCAGGAGATTCTGTTCATCAAGTAGCTCACGACTTGTGCGCTCAGTGCGCTCGCTCGCATCCTGGATCAAGCGCCCCCGCGATTGAGTCCCCGTCGCGCCGTTCAGAAAGGCGCGTGACCGGGGCCGATGCGGGCGGCGCGGGTCCGACCGTACTCCGGTACCAGCCGAGGCGTTCGGCCAACTCGCGCGTGCTCTTGGCGGAGCTCGGCGCCGGCGGCCAGCCCGCCGCGAAGCAGGTCCTCGCGCTCCTCGGCAATCCGGACTGGGAGGTTCGGGTCGCCGCGGCGCGCGCGCTCGGCTACTTCGGCGACCGCCGGGCGGTGGAGCCGCTCGTCGGCGCGCTCGACAACGTCGAGGACTGGCAACTCTCGCACGTCACTGCCGAGAGTCTGGGGCGCCTCGGCGACGCCCGCGCGGACGGCGCCCTCGCTGCGCTCGAGCGCGACCACTGGTACCCGCCTGTGCGCGAGTCCGCCCGCAAGGCGCGCGCTGCGATCGCCGGACGCGAGAGCTACGTCCCCCACTGGCACCCTGCGAACTTCGCCTTCGAGTTCTTTGACTTCGAGCACGCCGGACGCGACGTCAAACCCTGCCACCCGGGCGATAGGTCGGCTCGCTCGGTTTTCCTTCCCGACGATGACCTGCGCCGCGCGCTCGCCGACAAGATGACGTACGACTCGATCGTCGTCGGCTACGTCGGCGGTCCTGGCGGCCGGCCAGAGCGCCACGAGACACCCCGCAAGCAGGTCCCGAACGCCGCCCTGCAGGTCTCCGACGGCTGGCTGCTCGGCGGCGACCGCGGCGAATGGGGCGGCGAGCTGGTCTTCCTCGACCGCGGAGGCCGGCAGACCACGCTGGTCGACGGCAACATCGATGGCGTCGCGCGCCTCGGAACGCGGATCGTCGCCGTCGGCGGCCTCGCCCACCTGACCAGCAACCGCGGCCTGGCCTACGAGGTAGCACGCGACGCGAAGGGACGGTGGTCGGCGCGTCCTTGGCGCGTCCTTCCGGGCGCGCCCTGGGGATCGGCGCTGCGACCGGACGGAAGCTGGCTCCTCGACACCAACGGCGGGACCGTCGTCCTCGCGCCCGATGGCGCGCTTAAGATGGCGACCTGCGTTCGTCGGTAGGTGTTCCAGTTCTTTCGTCCATCGACTCGAAGGCGCCTTCCGTGTCGATCCCTCAGCCCTCGTCGCGAGTTTACGACGAGGCAGCTAAGTGGTTTTCGTGCCCAGCGCCTCCCACGTTCGTACAGGAAGAGGAACATCGACATACACCCCAGGACGATCGACAAGATGCTGCAGGAAACTGGCCGCGTGCATGGAGAGCGACCCGGCGCAGGCGCGGACTGTCCTGCGCTTCATGCCGTCGATCTTCGAGTAGGCGGGACAGGGATTGAACTTGGGCGAAGAAAAACCCGTGATGCGGCGCCGACTTGCGGTCCTTCTCCAGGGTTACCGTCCCTGTCCCGTTCCGTCTGGTTCCGTCTGGACCCGTGTAGAGGAGGTTTCCGTGGCAACCAGGTGGCAACGGACGGGACTGGGTCGCCCGAGACATCGGGGTATATTCTGTGAGTGCGCCCGCGAGATACGTCGCCCGACAGCCACGAGGCCCAGCTTCGAGCCTACCGCCGGCTTGGTCCTGCGGGTCGCGCGCGTGTGGCTGCGAAACTGTCGGCTGACACGAGGGAGCTCGCGCGCGCAGGGATTCGGGCGCGCCACCCGGAGTACCGAGACGAAGAAGTCGAGAGCGCGCTTCGTCGCATCTTACTGGGCGACGAGCTTTTCCACCGAGCGTGGCCCGCGCTTCCCTTGCTCTCGCCATGAGTGATGAGGGCGCGGGTGCGTTCCTCGCCCGCCTCACCGCCAAACTGGCTGCTGCCGGAGTGCCCAACATGGTGGTGGGTTCGTTCGCCAGCTCCTTCCACGGCGTTCCTCGCAGCAGCCAGGATCTCGATCTGGTGATCGATCCGCAGCCTGAATCGCTGCGACGCTTTCTCTCCGATCTTCCGCCAGAGGACTACTACGCCGATGCCGATGCGGCCTTCGACGCGCTCCGGCGCCGTGGACAATTCAACGTCATCGACATGGCGACGGCCTGGAAGGCCGATCTCATCGTGCGAAAGGCGAGGCCATTCTCCGTAGAGGAGATGCGCCGCCGCGTCCAAGGCGACCTCCTCGGCGCGCAGGTCTTCGTCGCCTCTCCCGAAGATACGGTGATCTCGAAGCTCGAATGGGCGCAGCAGGGTGGCGGCAGCCAGCTCCAGTTGCGAGACGTGTCGGGGATCCTGCAGCTGCGAAGCGACGACCTCGACATCGCATACATCGAGCGATGGGTAGCCGAGCTGGGCCTCGGCGAGCTCTGGCGATCCGTGCGTGGCGACGGCTCTGACTAAGGTTGGAACGGAATGGAACCGCTGCCAAGATTTCGATATCACCCGGACCCGAGGACCAGTTGCCCATGGGCCCCTGGATCGGGAAGGTGGATATCATGCGTGGAATGGTGACGATCCTGATGGCGATGGCGGGACTGGCGCTTCTCGCCGCTGCTCTGCTCGACTGGGCGGGCTATAGCGGCTTCTCGATTTCGCTGCTGTGGCGATCTCGTCCCTCCGACGCCCGGCGACATCACGCACCCGTTCGGCCGAGGGCTCTATGCCCCTCACGGCGCAAACGCCCCCGGTGCGGTCAATGCAGCCGATCAGAACAAAAAAAGCATGGCGGCGGGACCGGGACCGAGGGGCAATGATCCCCGCCTGACCGAGTATTCCTATTGTGCGAAATGGTCCCTCGACGGTCCCTGTCCCGTTCCGTCTGGTTCCGTCCAGACCCGTGTAGGGAAGGTTTCCGTGGCAACCAGGTGGCAACGGGTGAGCGCGAACCGTCGTCTCGAGGGCCGGTCGCCTCTAGCGATCCGCTCGTCCCTTCCGACGGCTGCTTCCCTTGGTTTCAAGGACGGCGAGCACTCGCTTGTGGACCTCAGGTCGGAGACGGTTCGCCAGGACAAGCCCTCGCTTCGCGGCCTTCTCCCAACGACTGCCTCGTGTCCGCAGGTCATCCCACGCCAGCGACAGGTCACCCGGCCGCTCGGCCACCAGCATCTCCAGAACCTCACACGCCTGCGCGACATCCTTTTCGGCCTTCGCCTGAAAGGCTGCGGGTCGGAGCGTCGCCACCAAGAGCTTGTGGAATGCAAAGCGGGCCGGCGCTGGTACGTTGACCAGAGCGGCTCCGCCGTCAATGAGCAGTGCCTTCTCGGGGGCTTCCAGAAGGTACTCGAGGTGATCCAGCGGCTGAGCGGCTGCATTGAAGCGCCGGATGAAGACTGGTTTGTCCGACGTTCCCCGTTTTGGGCAAAGCAGGTCCACTCGAAGCGCTTGCCCTCGAACCTTGAAGGATGTCGACGGCTGCTTTGGGTCAAGAGGAGGCACCGGCAGGAAACCCATTTCAAGACTCTCGAGGACGGAAGGAACATCCGCCTCGAGGTCGGGGACTGCCACGTCGATGTCGGCGCCAGCTGCCGTGGCCAGGTCAACGTCTTGCGTGCGTAGTGCTCCGGAAACCCACCGCACGCCCAGCACATTGCCCAACACGGCGAACGCGTGGGTGCCGACCAAAACAGCTCCTGCGTCGAATAGGCCGGACTCCGAGAGGGCTCGAACCACACGCGCGGAAGGACCATCCGTCATGATCGCACCGCCAGCTCTGAGCTGCGCCGCCAGGCGCCGGATTCGTTCGAGATCTGGCTGGATCTCGGTTTGGGAGCGCTGGAATTGGCTCATCATTCGTTTGAGGGCGGGCGTTCTCCGGCCGAGATAGAACTGCTTCGTTCTGCCGCCGGGCTGTGACGCCTGCCAGTAGAGATACCTCTCTCCCTTGATCGTCTTCTCCGCGAATGATCCCGTCAGTCGGCCGATGGATCTCTGTGCGTGCACGCCGATCAGGTGCTCGAGCAGCTCGGCATACAGGGTCTGGGTCTCGAGAGGCAGCGCAGTTGCCATCGCAGTTATACGTAGATTTGCACGACTCTACGTATAACTCAATTCGCGCGAGCCAGGTCGAAGGTGTCGACGGTCTTGTCGCCGTCCCTGAATTGCGCCTGCTTGATGCGACGTTCGAGAAGGCGATCGCCTCGTCGCGTGAGCTCGTCACTGACCAGCGTCGAGACGAGGTCGATCGGCACGACACGTTCTGACTGCGCTTCGAGCAACCTTGTTTCGAGCACGGCAGCCATGCCTCCCAGGCGCAGTTGCCGCAGCGCACGTTGTAGTTCGACGAGATTCATTCGGACTCCTTGGTCATGTTGTTGATGATGTCGCGGTACTGGGTCAGCTCGCGGATGAGGGGATCGACCTGGCGTAGCGAGAGTTGCGGCGCAATCCGTCGCTCGATGTAGCGTCGGACGAAGCGATAGGTCGGCACGCCCATGTCGATAGCAGCAGCACATGCCGCGTCGGCGGTGGGGCTTCCGTGTTTCCTTGCGAGCGACAGCACGCCGAGGATGCGTTTCACCCCAAGCTCGCCATCGCAGCGGTGAATTTCGGCACATAGAGCACCGATCTGACGGCCAGCATGGCGTGTTCGAGCGAGGAGCTGCAGTGTCGTCGGCGGTGTCTTCGTCGGTTTGTCAGCCTCGGGCGTGCGGTAGCCACCGCGGTGTTGGACCAGGTGCTCACGCAGCAGGTGGCCGGATGGCCCATCGAGCAGACGGACCCGCACGCCGTCCCACTGGACGGGCAGTCGCGCCCCGATCATTCCGGGTGGCGCTGCGTAGTACGCGCCCTCGACCTCGACATGCCCGTTGAGTTGCACCGTCCTGTCGCCGTACTGGTAGTAGCGAAAGGGCTCTATCGGGAGCACCAGCAGGTGAGGTCGCTCTTCTTCAAACATCGCGGCGACCTGACGTTTCGTCGTTCCGTGGATTCTCTTGTCGGCCCAGTTGGCGTCCCAGCGATCGAGGTAGGTCTGCGCCTCCTCGATCGTTTCGAAGCGCATCCCGCGTAGCGGCGTCCGCTGCGTGTGCCCGACGGCTGATTCCGTTTTTCCCTTGCGGTCGGGATCGCGCACGCGGCACGGCAGCGCCGTCGCACCGTAGTGTTTGAGCACGTCGGCATAGAGCGGATTCAGCGTCGGGTCGTAGGCATCCGGGCGCAGGACACCTTCGCGCAAGTTGTCGAGGACAACGACGCGTGTCGCCCCACCGAGCCGGCGGAAGGCTTGCTCATGCAGCTCCGCCCAGATGCGAGAGCTCGAACGCCATGTGAGTAGTCGCACCGACTTGCGGCTGTAGCCCAGCGTCAAGATGAAGAGCCGTGTCCGGCGGTACTTTCCCGTCGTCGCGACGCGCACCATCGGACCCTCGCCGTAGTCGACCTGCGATTCCTCGCCGGGCGCTGTGCGTATCACGACGCGCGCTTCCACCGGGCGCGTTCCGCGCAGCTTCACCACGTATCGCATCACGCTTGCGTACGTCGCCCCGAACCCGTGATCGGTGACCAGGTCCTGCCAGATCGCCATCGCGTTACGGCCGCGCTCCAGTCCCGCCTCGATGATCTCCCGGTACGCCTCGCAAGCGCTCGCAGACGGGCTGCGACTGGGCGTCGGCCGCGGACGCTCTTCGGCAATGCCGACGGAGCCGGTGATCACCTCTATGGCCGGTTCTGCATCGGAGATCGCCAGCAATCGCCGGAGCCGAGCCGGTGATCACCTCTATGGCCGGTTTTGCCGGCCCGTGACCCCATCGCCCCGATGGCCCGATCGAAATCCCTGCCGCCTTGAGGTACCCGCTCGCCGTCTCCCGGCGAACACCAGTGGCCGCCTCGATTCGACGCAGGCTCCAGCCGAGCCGCCCAAGTGCCAGTACCTGTTGCTGTTTGTCGTCGCTCAAGACGTTGCCCATTCCGGCGAAGGACCACTCGGTCATCCGCCTCGTCAACGTCCCGGAGCGCTACTTCATATGGCCGGTTTTGAGGTGATCATGTATGGCCGGTTTTGGGTGATCACCGAGGAGCTCTTCCCCCAGCGAGAGGCCGACTTTGGTTCCCATCGCGAAAGGAACGGATAGAACTAGCAGGACGGTTGCGCACCATGCCGCGAAGCGCAGCAAACGACTGGACGCCCCCTTCACCCTTCAATCGACAACTTGGATAACCATCGGTTCCGCGGTCACTAGGAGACAACGGCGAGGTCCGGCGCGTAGTTCACGCCGCGCGCTTCTTCCGGCTCCCAGCGCCGCCCGTCGGTCTCCTTGCTGGCCGTCTCGCCGGGTGTTCGAACGAAATGTTGAGGGTGAGACCCAGCGCCAGGGCCGCGCGCTGGAGAGAATCGAGTGTCACGCCCGTGCGGGTCGGATCGAGCAGCCGGTACACAGCCTCACGGCTCGTTCGCATGCGCCTCGCCATCTCCGAAGGCGTGAGTCCCCTGGATTTCATGGCCTGCTTGATGTCGTGCGCGAGTACCTTTTTTTGAACCCCGGCGCGAAGCTCGTGAAGCTCGCCGAGCTCGTCGAAGAGATCCTCCAGTTCGTCTCGTGGTGGTCCGAGCGTCATATGCCCTCCTTCATTCGGCGCCGGGCAAGCTCGATGTCGGCTGCCGGCGTCTTCTGCGTTTTCTTGTGAATGCCGTGAACGAGCACCATGGTGCTGTGGAGAACGACGACCTCATCACGTTCGATGTGGAAGAAAACCCGATACTCGTTCTTGTCGAAAGTCGTCCGCACCTCGTACAGCCCGCGACCAAGTCCGCCGACCAGCGGCCTTCCGACGGGCCACCGTTCCTGCACATGTCCAATATCCCATCCGATCTCTTTGCGCACGTCGCGACTCAGTCCTTGAAGCCAGTCTCGGACCGGCGCCGCTCCCCCTGGCGTTCGATAGAAGCGAAGGCCAAGTCTCTGAGGCGTCGGCTCATCCTCACTCACCGAGATGAGTGTACTAAGCTTAGGACACCTACGCTAGGGCATCAATCTGGAGCGCGGCCGGGGAGCGCTGGGAGCTCCTCCGGAGATTCACGAAATTCACGCTGCGCACACCAGGGACACGCAGAAACCGCTACTGCATTTCGACCTGAAGATGGCGGAATCATTCGAGCTTCGTAGGCGGGACAGGCTACTCGAATTATCGAAACGGGCTGTGGGTGCCGGTGGAGGCGGTAATCGGGTAGGGCACAAGCGGCGTCGCGCAAGGCTCGGCCACCGCGAACGAGAGCGCTGTCGCGCGGAATCTGAGCAGGCCACCGGAGTCTGCCCAGGTCCGAAGTCGTTTCAGCGACTTACGGAACGGGCAACGCGAGCTGACGCTCCCTGCGCCGTTCGGTACGCTCCTGCCCTCTCGAACAGGAGCTGCAACCCATGTCGACTGAACAGATGCGCTGGCTTTTGAAGGTCATCCAACCCGAGCGGACCCTGGCCTCGCTGCCCGGAGGTGCCGGGCTCTCCCAGGAAACCCATGCAGCGCTGCTTGGGCTTCCGCCGGAGGTCTACGCGGCTGAGCTCAGCCGGATGAGGGCAGAGGCCAAGGAAGCCGCGGGCGAGCTGCTGGCCGACCACGCCGTGGCCTCGATGGTGGACCGGCTTCCCCTGCGGAAGGGCGCCAAGGTCGTTGCGTTCGGCGACAGCCTGACGTCGGAGCCCCAGTCCTGGGCCGTCATCCTCAGCGAGCTGCTGGCGGCGCGCCGTGCCGCTGACGGGATTTCAGTGGCCATCAGCGCCGTCGGCGGCGAGACGACAATGCACGGGCTGGTCCGGGTGGGCGAAGTCGTCGGCCAGCAGCCCGATTGGATCCTCTTCCTCATCGGTACGAACGACGCCCGGACGCAAGGCCCGCACCCGACGAAGACGCTCGTCCATCATGAGGAGACGGCGCGCAACGTCGCGGAGCTGCGTCAACGCGTGTCCCGAGAGACCAAGGCGCGCTGCGTGTGGATCACTCCGCCTGCGGTCAACGAGGAGCAGGTGGCGGGACACTGGGGGCTGGCCCGGTTCGGGGTTCGCTTCCGCAACGAGGACCTGGCGCGCGTCGCCCAGATCGTCCGCGACATCGACGGGCCCGCGATTGACGTCTTCTCCAACCTGGGGACACCACCCCCGGCCGACCTCCTCATGGGGGACGGCCTGCACTTCACGCTGGCCGGTCAGAAGCGGTTGGCGCTCGAGGTGATCAAGGGTTGGAGCAACCTCAAATGAAGTATCTGGTCATCGGCGCCACCGGGAACATCGGATCTCGAGTCACCCAGCGCCTCATCGCTCGTGGGGAGCGCCCGTCCGTTTTCGTGCGCAGTGCGAAGAAGGCAAAGGCGCTCTTCGGCGACCAGGTCGATATCCACGTGGGGGACCTCGAAAAGCCGCGTTCGTCGCTGGCGGCCGCGCTCGCCGGTATCGAGGGGGTCTTCCTCGTGAGCGATGGTCCGGATCTCGATACGCGAGATCGCACGGTCGCGTTCGCTGCGAAATCCGCTGGGGTCCGGCATGTGGTCAAGCTCTCCACGCTGGACGTGCACACCGGCGTGGGGACGGGACCGTGGCACGCGCGCGGCGAGGCTGCCGTTCGCGAGAGTGGGGTGGCGTTCACGTTCATCCAGGCGGCCGGCTTCATGTTGAATGCGCTTGGTTGGTCGGACTCGATCCGCGAGGAGGGCGTGCTGCGGTCCTCGACAGGGAAGGGGAAGATCGCGTTCATCCACCCAGACGACATCGCCGATGTCGCCACCGCGGCACTGACCACGCGCGACCACGATGGCCAGTCCCTGGTCATCACCGGTCCCGAGGCGCTGAGCTATGGCGAGATGGCTGCGACCATCGGCGTCGCCATTGGCAAGCGGTCCGCTTCGAGGAGATCTCCGACAAGCAGGCGTATGCGGGCGTGGTCGGGTGGGCCGGTAAAGGCCCGTATGCGGACGCGCTCGTGGACATCTGGCGTGCGGTGCGCGAAGGCCGGCTGGCCACGGTCTCGGACGGGGTGAAGCAGGTCATCGGGCGGAGGCCCATCCCATTCGACCGGTGGGCCGAGGAGAACGCCGACGCCTTTCAGTAGTGGCTGGGGTGGCCGCCCTGACACGAATTCAAATAGACGAGGACCGTTCGGATGGCCTCGTCTTTGGCGGCGTTTCGCGAAATGACCGCCCGGTTCTGGTGAGCCACTCCATGCACGAGCGCTTCGACCATGTGCGGAAGGACGAAGAGCATCCGCTTCGTCTCGTCAGGGGTATAGCGATCCTGCTCGGCGGGCGAAATCACCTGCTCGAACGTGGCCTGGAGTGCGCTCTTGAAGCCGTGGGCGCCCTCCGGCACGGCGGCGGAGACGATCTCGTGCAGCTCCGCGTCTTCCGTGTGCACGTTCGCCAGCCCTTCCACGAGCTCGCGCGTGAAGTCCTCGAGTGAAGCCGAGGTGCAGTCGGCCATCGTCCGCTCAATCACGTGCCGCACTTCGTCGACGTGGCGGTCATACAGGGCCGTGAAGATGGCCTGCTTGTCGGGGAAGTATTGGTAGAGCGAGCCGATGCTCACGCCCGCTGCTTCCGCGATGCGGTTCGTGGTGATGGCTTCGGCGCCGTGACGCTTCAGCACCCGCTGGACCGCCTCGAGGACGGCCTCCACGGTCTGCCGGGAGCGTTGTTGCTTGGGCTCGCGGCGCGTGAGCGCTCTTTCGTTGGTTTTCATGGAGCCTTGCCGTCGCTCTACCACTGACCTGGCCTGCCCGCACGCGAGCGATGACTCTAGCAGCAATGTCGTTTGGTCTAGGCATCGTCGCGTCGCTTCGCGAGGTCGGCGTGATCGAGCCCCTCATCGTGCACCGTGAAAAGGACGGCGCGTACCTGCTCCTCGATGGCACGCCCGCGTCGAAGCCCTCAAGGAGATCGATGTTCACCCGGTAGACGCGCGGTCCGTGTGGCCCCTCGCGCGCTCGGTTCTCGTCTCCTTCCACGCAGAAGAATACTCCACGCGGAGGGGGTCTCCGAACTGTCCGAATGAGGGGCAAGATGCATTCCTAGACCCTCGGAACGCAAAAGGGGAACGCATCCGGACGCGAGCAAGACACGAGGAGTGACGTCCGGAATCGCTGAGAGAGTCCGTTGTTGGCGCAGGTTCGGAACGGAGGAACGCACGGAACGCAAATCCGCATCTTGATGCTCGCAGTAGTCACTCTCCGACTCTCCTGAGGGTCTCGTCGCGAAAGCGGCGACATCCCGCTTCATCCGGCCCGAAGTGCCAGCGCCCCCGGCATCGCGCGGTAGGGGATCACGGCCTGGATCGGGAGCCAGGTCTGCGGAAATGGAAGTAGGCGGGACCCCGTACTCGAATTATCGAAACGGCGGGATGTGGGTGCCGGTGGAGGCGGTGATCGGGTAGAGCGCCGGCTCATTCTCTCATCCGGGGCCGAAAATTCACGGGACGTACTTCAACTACCCCGACGCTTTAGCGGAAAGGGGCTGATGTCGCGTCGGACAGGCGATAGACAACCGCGCTTCGATCCCAGAGTAGTTGTTTTTCATATTGGTCCAGCCAGGAGCGCAGGGCGCTCTGCTCGGGCGAGTCAGCGAGCCATCGCTTCGTATCGGCCAACTCGGGCGGCAGTGGCAGCGTGGCGGTGAGCGCTTGTTGGGGGACAGTCAAACAGAAGCCGGCCCCGTGGTCCAACTTGGGGTATGTCGGCGGCAGCCGGTTGACGATCACTCGCGCGGCCGATGCGTCGCCGGTCAGCAACCTGGCTGCGGCCAATAGGCTCATCGCTAGCGGATCGGTCTCGCTGGCCCATCGGGCCGACAGCTCGGCCACGTAACTGGCGAAAGCCTCGACAACGTCAACACCGGCTGGTGGTGAGAAGTAGCTAGGCGCGAAACGGGTATTGCCGCCTAGACAATCGAGCAAGCGGAGTCGCTGTGACCCCAGAGGTGAGAGGCGAGTCGTTCGGTCGTTGTCGAGGGCGCTCATGGCGTCGTTCCCCCTGGTACGAGCAGCCCGTTGGCGTCGACCAGCAACGGAGCCACCTCGCTGACCGGAATGGCCTTGACGATTCCACCGGCCGGGACCTGGTTCAGGATGACGTACTCGTCCTCGGCGAGCAGTCCCTGCCATCCCAGGGGTCGGATGGCGGCGGTCTTGGGTACACGGATCACGTAGATGATTCCGCCCTCGCCGAAGTTGGCGCAATGCCTGGGATCCGGGTGGTGGGAATTCCGACCGACCCGATCGGTACGCCACCCAAGCCAGGGGGCGCGGCGAAAGGCGGGATCGGCTGCGTATGCCAGCGCGCGGTGTACCCGGCAATGTCTTCGTACGCCATTCCCATCGCACGCAATCGCTGAACCGGCTCCTGGGATGCGGCAACCCCTTGTTCTCGTGCGAGCGGGCTGAAGATCTGCTCGGTGGCAACCTCCTGGCCTCGGTAAAGGAGGATCAAGCCGCGCCGGTTGAGCCACCACTGCGATACCTGTCCGGCCAGCCCACGCGCCTGAAGGATTCGCTGAGCTACCACTGCCGTCAGCGGAGCCTTCGCAGCTTCGTCAGCGAGCATGCCCGTGAGTGCGATTTCCGAGCGGCGCAGGCCGAGGCTTGCGAGTTGATCCAGCGCCTGTGTTCCCGCTCGTCCGAGCAGGCGGATGCCTCCGGGCACGATGTAGCCGAGAACCGCGCCCGTCGCCGCGTCGAAGAGGTACATGAGGGGTGGCGACGGAGCGCCCCGGCCCGCATCCCCGACGGCGCGCAGGCTGACGTTAGTGGCCGCCCCGGCCAGCGCCGCGCTGCCCAGGAACCCCAGGCCCACGCGTCCGCCCAGCGCCATCGCTCCGCCCGGGACCGCGAAAATGCACAGCGCCTCACCCACGATTTGGCCCGCCGATGGGCTCTTTTGCGTGCGGTCACCTGGACCGGGCGCATTCGCCACGCCGGGACGGAGTAGGACGTAAAGGCCCACTCCGATCGCTATGAACCAAAAGATCGGGTAGCACTCGTCGGGGCTGGCGCCGTGTTCGACTGTCCTGGCCACGGGCAGGTTGCTGATTTCCTCGGCCTCGGCCTCGATGGCCTCTCGCGCGGCGATGTGACCGGTCTCGTGAGCCAACTGCACCTGTGCGAGGTGGACGAGTTCATGGCGCAAGACCGCCTGCAGGCGCTGGCGCGGTACCTCGCCCAGGAAGATCGCGTCACCACGGGCGAACGCGGCGACTCCTAGCGTTCGCGTTGCACTGCGAGACCAGAGGTCATCGTGGACAGTGAACTGGCGGGGCGGCTGCGGCGCCAACCCGGCGAGTCATCGTTGGGTGCTTGCAGAAAGGCGCCTCCGCCCATCAACTCCAGGTGACAGGTCCTGGCCAAGCCATGTGCGTGGCTCCGTCCACCAGGTCGCTTCAGCCGGAATCGAACCGCCCTCACTCCTCATGGTCGCCTCCGCGTCCTCCGACAGGTGTCCGAACTATATATGGCAACAACAACGTCGGTGTGGTCACTGCGTGGCAACAACAACGTCGGTGTGGTCACTGCGTGTAGCCGGCCCAATCGAGCGCAGCCCGAGAAGGGTCACACCCGGAACCGCGAGCGGCGCCACGACCGCGTTCCTCGCGATCAAGCCCGTCGAAGTCGAAGTCCAAGCGCGCATGGTCGTGCCGGCGCGGAGCTTATCGGATGCCAGTGAACGTGGTTGCTCAGCACGTTCGCCGGGCGGGACCTCGCTACTGCTCAGCCGGGAAGGTCGGCGAAATCATTGGGGGTTCGTAGGCGGGACAGGGATTGAACCTGGAGCAGGGAAGATCGGAAGCCCTTGATGTGGCGCTGACTTGCAGTCCCTCTCCGCAGTTTCGGTCCCTGTCCCGTTCCGTCTGGTTCCGTTGAGACCCGTGTAGAGGAGGTTTCCGTGGCAACCAGGTGGCAACAGGGAAGGTGAATCGCGGCACCGAGACAATGGCTATCTCGGTGTGCCGGCGCCACACTCCGCGCCAACGGATCTCACCGTTGCGGCGTCTCGATCCCTTCGGCGATTCGCCACGCCATGCTGAAGTCGGCGGTTGCGGGTGATTCGACCGCCTGGCCCTCCTCGATCCAGACGTGCTGGACTCCGGCCTCAGCCCAGGCGCGCAAGACGTGCTCGTCGCCTGATGATCCCCCTTCCTCTGTGTCGACACGATAGCGAAACATACGGCCATGAACGGCGCGCGACTCGGGGAAGCGACCTGGGCTGAGCCGCCCGTTCGCAGTTCAACGCTCACCTCCACTGGTGTTCGTCGCTGAGCGGATCCGACGAGCGAAAGCCGGTAGCCCGCGGGAGTCTGGACGACGTTGTACGCCCCATCGGGGACGTGCAGGATCAGTCCGTTATCATGCCGCAGGACTTTCATGGCGACCGCCTCGTCTGGTTCGGCGCCGACGTTGCTCCTTTGCGAGCGGCGCACGCAACCCGATCCGATGAGCAGTGCCACCCAGATGAGCAGATTGATCCTATGGGCCACTCAGAAAACACCGCTCCCTTTCATATCGTCGTACGCCTCGAGAACGAAGTATCCCCAGCCAGGCGATAGCTTGTCATCCCATGCCCTGGACGTGTATTCGGATCCGAGCGCGCTGATGTTGTCCCGCGGCCAGGTGATGGAATTTTGACCGAAGGCGCGCATGCTCAGGCGGGGAAATTCCGCCTGCGTGTTTGGCAACGAGGCGAGCACGAGTCTCGACCCATCGTTGGCTACCTTGCGCGCGTAGCGCGCAACCGCAAACAGATTGAATTCGTCCGACGTCAGGTGCTTGGCGACCTGCTTGTGCTCGAGCCCGCCGCGCACCGAAGCGGGTAGAAGGTCGGCGAAGAGATCGTTCCGCATCGCCGTCGATACGACGACCTGCCCGAGGCCGATCGAGGTGTTTGCTCGCTTCATACTGACGGCCGCAGTGTAGTCCTTTGCATCTTCGTTGGATGATTGATCGCGCTGTTCCGCCAGTACCATCCCCGCCACCAGCGCCGGCTCGAGATTGTGCACACGGCCAGCGACGCGGATGATGTCCGCCCGGCTTGGGATCACGCGATTGTACGAGTATGGGTAGATCGTGACGATCGGGCGACGCAGTAGCAGGGTCGCCTGATTCAGGCGCTGCCGGGGTGACAGCGTCGCGAGATACCCGGGCAACGACCCGGGGATCGGGTTCGAATACTCCGCCACGGTCGCGGTATTGCCCGCCAGGAGCCGGGCCTGATCGAGCAAAGGGACGTTGCCATCGAGGGGGCTCTTCCCGGTCGCTCCCGAACCCGTGAATGGCGACGTGGCCGAGGGTCCAATGGCGCTAGCAAGAAGCGCGGGGTTGAACGGGGTACCTGATGATGCCAGGCCGAGCTTCGCCAATCGGTCCTGCAGCCCGGCGCAGGCTTCGAACGTCTGCACATCGTCGTTGTGGCAAGTGCCCGCGACGATCGGACGCAGCGTCGCAACCATAGAAGCGTCTGCGCGGCCGCCCAGGATCTGCATGAGGATCGGTCTGGTCGCACCCTTGTCGACGCGTTCGACGAGCGCGCTCAAGAATGCTGTACCAGCCAGGTCTGCCAACACGCGACTGACGTCCGGATCTCTGCCAAGCAAGCCCACGACCTTCAGTTGCTCGGCCCCGGTCACTGACCAGTCGGTCAGGGAGCGCGAAAGAAGCACCTTGATGTCGTCAGCCGTGGACATCGTCTCTCAGCGTCTCCGCCACATCATATTTCCCCTCGAACCCCGCTGAGTTGCTTCTACCGCCCACGAAACCAGCGCGTCAACCGCGATGGTCTCTTGGCGCCGAACGGGGTGCCGTCCCTCCGGACGCCGGATCCGGATCAGTGAGATCTCGGTGTTGGACGCACGCCGGGAACGCTGGTCCGTGGCAACTGAATCTCGTTCAGTGAACGACACCTAACGATATCCGTAGCTTAACCAGTAGGCGGGACCCGCTACTCGAATTATCGAAACGGGATGTGGGTTGCGATCGAGGCCTTGGTCTGATGTCCTTGCAGGTGCTCGCGCTTCACCGGAACGGGGCTGACGTCGGCCAGCGTCAATCGTGCGTGCCGAACGCGATGAGTCCGAGGAACCCTCCACCAAAGCTGAGACCGGCCGTGATCTCGTCTCGCGAGGGACCGGTCGCTGCGTGGCGAAACGAGAGATAGATGAGAGTGCTCACGGCCCAGTGGTCGTCGTTGCTGACAATGCCGTATCCGGCGGTGCCGACGAGGATCGCGCCGTTCTTGTCATTGTTACGCCAGGCGTAACCTGCACCGCCGATCAGCTCCCAGCCGAAAATGCCATTTGTGGACGCGACCACCCCCTCCCCGAGCAACTCCGCGGTGCCGAAGTTTGCCGTTCGAATCTCCACGGCCGGACCGATCGACCGGAGCTCTCCAAACAGAAGCTCCGCGCGCGGCACCAGCTCGACGACCGCTCCTCGCTCCTCGCCAGGCGCGATCCGCGCGCCGCCTCCTATCCCGAGCTGAGCGCCGAACGCAGGCTGGTCGGCGGCGTTTGCTGCAGAGGCCAGGAGGCATGCAGCGACAACAGATCCCCACCCGACCACACGTGCGTGCCGCCCCATTGCGCCTCCCGACGATACTGCTGTTGAGCAGCGACCGCATCATACAGTGTGTCCGTCACCTGCAAGTTCCGAAGAGTTAGCTTTCTCAAATTCCTGTTGTCGAATGACACCGACCTCGATGCGTTCTCTCAGGGTAAGGCGAGGGGCCTTGTGTCGGCGGACCCAGAGGTCTACACCGAGGCGGGGGTATCTCGGCGCCCTGGCGGCCGGCAGACGCTCGATCGCGTCGTCGACTTGAGAAGGGCCAGTCGGCCGGTCATTCTCCTCCCCCTCCTGCCACTATCGATCGTTACCAACCCTGCAGATGCCGACCTGGCTCGACGAGCAATACACCTGGATGTCGATCGTCACCCTGGCCGGCTTCACCTGGATCCTCTACGAGCTCGCGGCGCGGCGACTCACGGAACGATCGCCGTCTCGCTCATCAGACCCGAGGCGCTGACGTTGGCCTTGCTGTTCACGCGCGTGCTGGCTTGCGTGAAACCGGAG
The DNA here is from genome assembly GCA_963711305.1 of uncultured Pseudomonadota bacterium. Lineage (GTDB taxonomy): Bacteria > Myxococcota_A > Polyangia > Fen-1088 > Fen-1088 > DASRQZ01. The sequence goes on along the minus strand of CAVQDT010000007.1, from coordinate 140,919 downwards.
AACGGCGTGGTCACGTTGAAGTTGTTGCCGACCACCGCAAGGCCGAGCGTTGGCATGTTGGCGGCGGGCCAGTTGATCGCGCTGGCGGTGCCCGTGCCGGTCAGAGTGTTGCCCATCACCGTCGCGCGGTTCACCGTGCCGCCGGTGCGCCGGACGAAGTCGGCGCCGCTGGTTGCGGTCACGGCGGTGACGCCGTGGAGCACGATGCTCTGAACGGTGTTGGCGATCTGCAACGCCGTGCCGGTGTATGCATTGATGCGGCCGCCGATCCATTGCAGGCCGCTGTGCGACGACGAGCGCTCGTATCGGATCGGATCCGGCGTCGTGGGGGCCGCCGCGTCGGTGTTCGGCGTCGGCGCGTTGCGCGGAGGCGGCGGCGGGGGCGGGGGCTCCGCGGGCGCGACCGTGCCCCTTCGGTTCTCTTTCGCGGGCGCCCCCGGATTCAGCGCGCCCGCCGCGGCCGCGGTCCCTCAGGTCGCGGCGCCTGCACTGACGGGGCTCGGCCTCGGCGTCGGCTCCAGCGTCCTCATGATGAGTGGGCTCGGCGGGGGGCCGCACGGCGGTGGGAGCAGCGGTGGCGGTAGCAGCGGCGGCCACTCCGAGACGCCACCGCCAACCGATGAGGGCACCACACCGGCCGAGCAAGACGTGAAGCTCCTCCCACCGCACGACCCGAACCAGGTCCTGAACCTCGGCTCTGGCAGAAACCCGATGCCGGGCGCGGTCAACATCGATCCGATTGCACACCCCAGCGTCGACGTCGTCGCCAGCGCCGAGAACCTGCCGTTCGGGAACGAGTATTTCAAGGAGGTCGTTTCCATCAACCCCCACAATCCGACCCTGCCGCCCGGCGAGTTCTTCAATCCGCTGGAGGGCGACGTGTCGCGCGTGCTGCAGCCGGGAGGCCGGGTGACGGTGGTCGGGCAGCGCGCGAGCTTCTCGTTTCGCGAGATCTCGCGCCTTTCCGACGATCAGCTCACCGCATTGGGCTTTCGGCGGCTCGGCGATGTCGGGCCGGTGGAGGCTCGGTTCATCTTCGGAGCGCCGCAGACGATCGAGGGGAACCCTATATTTCTTGGCCTCAAGCCGAGTGGTGCCCCCGTCGGACTTCAGCTATCGTTCGAGAAGATTCCATGAGTGCATTCACGCTCGACGTGACGGATACCGGGTACGACGCGCTCGATGTCGACCTCGCTACGCTGTTCATTCCGGTCCCGCGCACGCTACCCGCTGTCCTCTCGTTCGAGATCTGGGGAGTCATCATCAAGCCGACCGACCCGGCGGTCGTGTCCCGGTTTCAGGGCGCGATCGATTTCGACCTCCGCAAGGAGAGCGCCTACCTTGCGGGCTACGGCACTTTTACCGTCGAAGGTCTTCGGTGCATGGATCTGTTCGTGGCATTGTACGGACCGGAGGGGCGCTCGGAGTTCCTGCGCAGCCAGGCCGGAGAGGTGGTTGGGCTGCAGCACATCCTGGGCGACCGCGCGGCGGACGCGGTCGAGTACAACCTGGGCGGCACCCTGGCCTGGCCGCTCGGAGACTGCACGCTCGACGTGTGGGCGACCGGACCCGCGTCGCTGACCTTCGACCCGCGCGCCTGCGTCCCCGCATCGGCGGCGATGGCGAACCGGGAGGCCCACCAGCCGATCGAGCGAGCGAAGCGCGTTGAGGAGGTCTTGAAAGACAAGAAGCGACCTGCGTAGACGCCCGTGAGCCTCGTCGCGCTGGTGATGATCGTGAAGGACGAGGCGGCGTCGATCGCGGCGACGCTCGCATTGGTGCGTCCCTTCGTCGATCGCTGGACGTTGCTCGACACCGGATCGACTGACGGGACGCCGGCGCTGGCGCGTGCGGCGCTGGCTGGATTGCCCGGCGATCTCTTCGAGGAGCCGTTCGTCGACTTCGGCGCCACGCGCTCGCGCGCGCTGGAGCTGGCGGGGGATGGCTGCACGTTCACGCTCATGCTCAGTGGCGACGAGACATTGCGAGACGGCGGGGCCTTGCGTCGATTCTGCGAGCAGAACACCGGCGACAGCGAGGGCGCCTACCTGGTCGACGTGCGCATGGGCGACGAAGGTCTACGGCTCGGCGCGCCTGGCGCGGGCCCGTTCCCGCTGGCGGTACGTCGGCGTCACGCACGAATTCCTGCAAGGGCCCGCCGGTGAGATCGCGCGGCGCCGCGTGTCCGAGGCGCTGGTGTTTCACGACGTCAGCCGCCGCAGTCGCGCCCATGCCGTGTTGAAATGGGAGCGCGACCTCGCGTCGCTCGATGGCGTGCTGGCGGCGGCGCCGGGCGACGCGCGCGCGGCGTTCTACCGTGCGCAGACGCTCGAGTGCCTCGGTCGCCGCGACGAGGCGATCGCCGCTTACCGGCGTCGCGTCGAGCACGCCGGCTGGCGCGAGGAGGTGTTCATCTCCCTCCTGCGCATCGCTCGCAACGCGCGTGACGCCGGCTGGCCGTGGCCCGAGGTGGAGCGACTGTACCTGGAGGCCTGGGCCCACAGCCCTCACCGTGCGGAGCCGCTGTTCGATGTCGCCGATCACTGGCGGCGGCAAGAGGACCACGCGCGGTCCTTCGCCTTCGGCAGCGCGGCCCTCGCCATTCCGTACCCGCGCGACGACGAACTGTTCGTCGAGGCCGACGTGTACGCGTGGCGGGCCGCCGATGTCGTCGCCATCGCCGCTTATTACATCGGTCGCTTCGCCGAGGGAGAGGCGGCGGCGCGGCGCGCGCTGGCATACCTCCCCGGCGACGAACGACTGCGCCGCAACCTGGGGTTCTACGAAGCGCGCCGGCCGTCGTCTGGCTAACCGTTGGCTAACCGTTGGCTAACCGGGCGCCGTCTCGGGCCTGAACAGATCGCCGATGAGATCGATCGCGTCGGTGCCGTAGTCGTAGCCCCAGGCTGTCACATCGCGGTAGGGACGGTTCGAGCGGACCACGCACGGCTCGATCGCGCTTTGCGCGGCCCAGTCGGCCGCTGATGTGACGGCGACCCACTCGTGGATCTCGTCGGCTCCGTCGCCCGCGTGCCCCTCGCGCAAAGTGCGCGCGTCATCGCGCAGCGCCGCGAACATGAGCGCGATCTGATCCTTGTGCTCGGCGACGACGGCGCCCTGACGGGGATCGTCGCGCGAGACCAACGACGGCGCCGAGCCCACGATGTAGTAGACCGGCAGCCCCGAGGCGAGCGCGGTCTTGCCCTTGAGCACGGCCAGGTCAGCGGCCCAGGCGGCGGGCGTCGGGTTCACGGCCTCTGCCGTCGTCATCGCCGCCGGCTGCCCGGCCTGGTCATACGGCTGCACGCACCCGTCGCGATAGACGGCGTCCAGCGACGCGATGACATCCTGGCTTGCCGGCGAGAGCAAATGGTGCGAGCCGACGAAGAACGGGCTCGCACCATCGAAACGTGCCGCGAGCAGCGCGCGCAGCCGGTCGAGCATCTTGCGAAAGTCGGCGGGGCGCCGTTCGGCGAGCGCGCCGCGCAGGAAGATCGGCACGCGCGCCGCGCCGGCCGCATCCGTGATGCGCGCGTGGCGCGTGTCCATCATGCGCGGCGCGCGCGCTTCGATGGCGCGCTCGACGGCACCGAGCGGCGGCGCGAGCGTGTACATGTCCGCGAGGCGCAAGGTTCCGAGTTCTTCGACAGACAGAGCTCCCAGCGAAGCGTCGAAGTGCTCGATGCACGCGCGCGCGGGATCGCCCGACCAGAAACCGGTGACGATGTCGACGTTGCGCGCCGAGAGCCAGGTCACGACCTGGCGTCCGTATTCGGGCGTGTTCTGCGGCAGGGTCGTCCAGCCGCGGTCGCGGGTCACGCCGTGCTGGCATCCGTGCTCCGATCCGGAGCCGAAGCTGGCTGCTTCGCCGAGCCACGGGTACGAGCAGACGATCACATGGTGAAAGGTGCGGATCTCTTTCGGGCCCGCGGGTGGGGCGACCGCGGCGGCTGCCTTTCGTTTGGCGGCCGGCGCCTTCGGTTCGGACGCGGGAGATCGGCTCTTCGAGCTCCCCCCATCTTTCTTCTTACCGGTCCCCGCCATGACGCGCCTCCATCCAACGTGAAACGATCGTCTGAGTAGGCGGGACCCCCTACTCGAATTATCGAAACGGGGGAATGTGGGTGCCGGTCGAGGCGGTGATCGGATAGGGGGGCGCTGCCGCGGCGGGCCGCCCCGGGAGCGTCAGGAAGGCGGGGCGAAGGAACCTGAGAGGGATCTGGGTGTCTCTCCGGGGAACTCAGCTCACCTTGGGTCTGTAGACGACATGAAGCACCCTGCGATGATTCGGCAGCGTCGCTGGCGACGACCGGTGAACCAACAACGGTCTCATGATCAAGACGTCGCCCGCGCTGCACGGACAAACCACGAATGCGTCGGGACCAAGAGCAGCCAGATCGGTCGCATCAGCCCTCCGGTGATGGCTTCCCGGAACAACCGCGAGAGCACCATTCTCTGGTGAGCAGTCGTCAAAGTGAATACGAATGGCGACCAGCGACCGGAGAACCTGTTCCGGGGAATCCACGTATGTCGCGCCGAAGCGCATGAAAGTCGGGGAACCCGCGGGTGCAACCACCGCCGGCATGATGACGTCCTGATGCGACGGGACCTTCCAGTTAGTGCCGGCGTTCTTATCGAAGAACGTCGCATCCACCGCCTCGGCGGTCACGTCCAGGGCACTCTGGGCGATGTCATCGATTCCTAGACCTGCAAGCAGGGGGACCAACTCGGGACAGCTAGACAACAAGCTCCTCACTGCATACGTCTCACCGCGACGCTGCTTCCCTGCTCGGGTGTCAAGGTGCGGCGCAACAACCCGCCAGAGATGGTCGAGGTCATCAGGCGCAAGCGCTCGCTCGTACACGACGAAACCGCGCCCGTCCAAGTCGGCTCTCATCGTTCCATTTCCGCGTAACGACCGGCCGTTCAGCAGCGAACGCCAGGTCGCGTCGAGCGTAGCACGGGCCCCACCGCGAAACCCTCGACCTGGGAGTTGTTTCCCCCGGGACCCTCGGTTACCAGCCACGTCGCATCCGGCGGGCGGGGGGCGTATCCTGGGCGCGTGTCGGTCTTCCAGACAGAAGGGCGGCGGCAGCTTCCGCCGAAGATCCGCGTGGCGATTCTACTCGCGGGCTCGGCGGCTCTAACGGCGGCGCTGGCGCATCTCGGCTACGAGTACTTGCGTGTCGGCGAAAGCTTCGCCCGGCTGGTCCTTCGTTGAGCACCGAATGAACCCCGGTGACATTGGCGGGACGAGGGGAATTGGCGTGGGGCTCGCGGCCGTCGTTGCCCAGATAGTCCTGCTAGCCCTGGCCGTGGGAACGCACGCCCGCACGCGCGCGCAAGCCCGTGCGCTGGCCACCCTGGACCGATCGACGGTGGCCCGGCAGCAATCGTTCGCGGCCCGACTAGCAATCAGCTCGGTGATCCCGGTGCTGGCGGTGCTCGCCCAGATGGCCTACGCCGTTCAGCAGGCTCGAGGGCTGATGCTCGAGAGTGTGCTGGGTGGGCATCCGAGTAGCCATCTCGGTGCCGCGTCGGCCGGTTTGGTCCAGGAGTTGCGCGCGATCCTCGGTGGGATGCTCGGCCTCGTCGTTCCTCTCATCCTTGGCGCCGTGGCTGCGGGCCTTGCGATCAGCGCAGGCTGTCAGCGGGCCGGGCTCGCTCGCGCGGTCGATCTCGCGGACCGAGATCGTGAAGCGGCGCTAGTTTGGGCGTCCCATTCGGGACCGGGTGCTCCGAGCGTAGTAGCGGTGATTCTCGCTTTCGTTGTGCTCGGCCTCGGTCCGGTCATCGTGGGAGCTGCGTGGGGGACTCTGGTGCAGTTGCGAGCGTTTGATGAGATGGCGCGCGCCGCGCCGATGGCCAAGACCGCGGTTTTTGCCCAGGCGCAACAGTTCGCCGGGACGCTCCTCGAGCGCGGGTTCCGGTTGGCGATCATCGGCGTCGCGTGCGCCACGATCGGGGCTGCCTTCCTTCTCTGGCTCACCTCGCCGTCGCGTGCTCGTGCGCAGCTCCTCGGGCGGCCTGCGCGCGAACTGGCATCACGGGGCAGCGAGGTTGTTGCAGGAGCGATATTCATAGCGGTGGCGATTGCGCTCGTCGGCTTCGCGTGGCCCATGAGGCGCGAGAATGCAACGCCTTGGCCTCCCGGCTCGGCCAACGATCGCCTGGGCATCGAGACGCCTGCCCTGGACGGCCCCGATGGATTGGGGCTCGGTCCGCTGGTCCTCGTCACAAACAATGGGCTCAGCTTCGCTGGTGGGGGTCGAGGCGATGCAGGCGTCGCGGCTGGCCTTCGCGCGTATCGTGTGAATTTCACGTTGTTGCATCCCGGAGAACCGTTGCCGCGGGAAATCCTGCTCGCCTGCGCGCCGGACGCGGACAGCAAGCACGTGCTCGCTGCGATCGAGATTGCACGCCGGGCGGGTTATGACAGCGTCGCGTTTGTTTTCGAGAGCGCGCGCCAGATAGTCCGTCCCTTCATCGGCAACGTGACACTCAACAGCGTGACCGCTGCGCGGGTTTCGATCGGCGTGGACGATGTATCTGCCCCAGCCGCACCGGAGCGGGTGCGTCCGGAAAATTCATCAACCTGCGCTCAACTCGCAGGGCGCGTCGTCGACTTGAGAAGGGCCGGTCGGCTGGTCATTCTCCTCCCGCCTCCTGCCACCATCGATCGTCACCAACCCGGACAAGAATGAGACGGGCTTGCGTGTCCTGGACAGCCTGGATTCGCGCAGCGCATTCCTCGGCGTCCATTCTGCTCGAGAATCGGATAGTGGACGATCGCTGCGTTCCGCGCGCGCTTTGCGAACGGACACCAGGGGTTGAGGTTTCCGTGCTGCGCTTTGGGATTCATTGCGAGTTGAGCGATCGGCGTCTCGACGGCTGTCATCGTGCCTGGAGTGTTGAGCGCGCCCGGCGGGCCGATGAAGCCGAACAGTTCGAAGCCTACGATCGTGCGCCCCGCCAATTGCCGAGATAGTTCGATCAGCAACCGTGAGCCAGGTTCGTCCTTTCCTGCAATGCAGGAGTAGAACGTCACCCAGGCATCGGGTGTGAGGTACGTCTTCAGCTTGGCGAGACCCGCGGCGAAGTGTGGCATCGAGCCGGCGGTCATCGGATAGTCGAGTTCGACGAGTCCCGGCGCATCCCCATGTGCCACCATCGCGAGGTGGCTAACGGCTCCTGCGAGCTTGACCTTTTCCATCTGGTCGGAGAGATCCGAGAGCCCAGTCATGGACATCGTGTGACTCCATCCCGCGCCTGGGTTCTGCGTCCAGGCCCCGACCCGGTATGACCACACCGTCGCCATCTCCTGCACGCTAGCGCACGGCTGAGTTCCTCTCAAGCGCACGCGACCGACGGTTTTAGGCGGCTCGCCGCTTTCAGCGGCGGACGGCGTCGCCGAATGGGGTCGAGGTTGCGCAGGAGAAGGTTGCGACTTCGAGCGATCAGCACGAGAACGTGATGTCCGCGCCGCCGCGTCGGCGGACATCTCGTCGTCGCAGCCGCCCATGCCGAACGGCGGTAGCGTTGTCCTCGTCGGCGGACGAGGACTCGGCAGGCGCAAACCAGGGACACGCAGAACCGCTACTGCATTCCGACCTGAAGATGGCGGAATCATTCGAGCTTCGTAGGCGGGACAGGGATTGAACTTGGAGCAAGCGAATCCGAGAAACCCGTGATGCGGCGCAGACTTGCAGTCTTTCTCCGAGGTTTCCGTCCCTGTCCCGTTCCGTCTGGTTCCGTCTAGACCCGTGTAGAGGAGGTTTCCGTGGCAACCAGGTGGCAACGCTTGCTCGAGTCGCCGTGACTCACCGACCTAGAAGATGTGACCCCTCTGCTTTTTTCTCTCCCGGGCTTGCTCTCCCAAGAGAGCTGCCGAGAGAGCGAAATTTCTAAGAACGAGATCGCAGTTTGGTCGTACTCCCCTCCGAATCAGGAGGCTCTTCTGAATCGCATGGAGAAACCAAGTAGCCGGTCAGGCGGCGCCGCCGACGACTTGATGACCGAGCTCACTTGTCGACGAACCACACCTTCAGGGCCTTCCCGCCCGAGAAGGTGGCGGAGCTTGCGCAGCGCCTTCGCCTCGATCTGGCGGATCCGTTCGCGCGCCCGTGAGAGGTCGTTCCGTGGGGTGGGGTGGGCCCAAAAATCCAGCTGGTGGAACGTCCGACATACGCGGTCATTTGACCGCGTCGGTTCCCGTGTCGTCCGGCGGCCTGCGCTAAGCGGTTGGCTGAGGCGCGATAAAGGCGCCCTGTCCGCGAGGCAAGTGCACCGTGAACGTGGTCCCTTCCTGCGCTGACGAGCGGCCTGTGATGCGTCCCCCGTGAGCCACGACGATTTCCCGCGCGATGTAAAGGCCGAGGCCTAGGCCGGCGCCCGGTCCTGCCTCGCCCTGCGGAACTGCCCCTCGACGGAATAGATCGAAAACAAAGGGGAGTACTTCCTCGGGAATGGCAGCGCCGCCGTTATGCACCTCCATGACCACAGCGGAACCCTCGTCGCGCAGCGCGACATCGATCGGTTCCTCTGGGGCTCCGTACTTGAGCGCATTGTCGATCAGGTTCGAAGCGACTTCGGTGAGGCGAGTGGGATCCCACCAGCCGACGGTGTTGCCCTGGACGTTGAATCGCAGCACGCGATCCGGGTGCGATGTCTGGGTGTCGAGCACGAGGGCGCGGCACACGTCGGCCAGGTCGGTCTCTGCTCGATCGAGCGGTATTCCACCGCCGAGCCGTGCTCGGCTGACGTCGAGGAGCCGCTCGACCATCCGTCCCATGTGTGCGGCGCTCCGGGCAATCAGCCCGACGGACTTAGTCGTCCTCGCCGGAAGATCCCCGCCTCGGAGCAGCATCTCGCTTGACAGCTTTATGGCCGACAGCGGCGAGCGAAGATCGTGCGCGAAGAAGGCCGGTAGTAGGTCGCGCAGCTCGTCGATGCGGTGTCGCTCGGTGACGTCGCGGACTGTCCCGAGGAAGCGTGCGGGACGGCCCGACTCGTCGAAGTACACCTTTCCACGGGCCGCGACCCATCGCTCGACGCCATCTCGAAGACCAACCGTTCGGTACTCGATCTCGTACTCACCCCCGCTCTCGGGATCGTGCGCGCGGCGCACTGCTTCGTCGACCTGGCGCCGATCGTCTGGGTGAACGCGGGCAAGGAACACCCTCGTAAGTGAACTCGTCGTCCGGCGACAGCCCGATGACGACCTTGGCTTGGCCGCTTGCGGTCACCTTGCCGGTCTGGGGAAAGAGCTCCCAGGTGCCGATTTCCGACGAATCAACCGCGAGGCGCAGTCGCTCTGCGGCCTCGCGGAGCGCCTCCTGGGTCCGCATCTGCTCTGTCATGTCGCGGGTGACCTTGGCGAAGCCGCGCGGGTCCCCCAAATCGTCCCGTAGGAGGGTGATGACCACGCTCGCCCAGAACCGCGACCCGTCCTTCCTCACCCGCCACCCCTCCGCCTCGATGTGCCCCTCAGCGGTCGCGATCTCCAATTCACGCTGGGGTAGTCCCTGCTTCACGTCCTCGGGGGGATAGAAGATGGAGAAGTGCTTGCCGATGATCTCTCCGGGAGCATAGCCCTTGATTCGCTCGGCCCCCTTGTTCCAGGTCGCGACCTGCCCTTTCAGGTCGAGCGCGAAGATGGCGTAGTCGGCGACCCGGTCCACGAGGAGCTGGAACAGTTCACTGCTCTGGCGGCGTTCGGCCTCCGCCTCCAGCCGCTCGGTGATGTCCCGAACGACGATCAGGATTCCGGTGGTGAACGGGCTGGCCACCGCATCGTACCAGCGCCCGTGGGCGAAGTGACTTCGAAGGAGCTGCACTCTCTCGCCGGCCTTGACGCGGTCGAATTCCTTGCAGAGAGCTGTGCCGACCGGCCCAGGAAGCGCTTCCCACATGATCCGTCCGAGCGTCTCGGCCTCCGGCTTGCCGACCAGGCGCAGTGCCGCAGGGTTGAGATGGAGACATCGTGCCTCAGGGTCGAGCAGGACGACGCCGTCCTCCATGCGCTCGATGATCTCCCGATACGCGCTGTCGTCGCTCTCGCGCATGAATCGCACGAATCCGAATCTAAATTTAGGCTCGCACCTCCGGGCCACAAGCTCTCTGGCGGCTCCTTCTAAACAGCGTCAGCGGAACGGGGGGCAGTCACACCTAACTTGACGCGCTACAAACCCGCGCCCGTGAGCATTGTAAGGAGCCTGCGCCAGTCCTCAGTAGGCACGCGCATCAAGATCACCGGCGCCATCGGTAGCAGGGTCGCCAAGAGCAGCGTGACCATGTCGCGCTTGTCGAACAGGAGGATGCGAAACCGATCGATCGTGTCGCGGTAGGTGACGGCCAGATCCGACAACGGCTGCGTCGAGCGCGGCCCGATCCCGGCGCCCGGTCGATCCTCCAAGAACCAGCGCTTCTGAAAGCCGCGGCCGTACTCGGTTCCCAGACGCCCATACTCGATGAGGCCGATGCGGCGGGCCCTGATCAGCTGAGGCGAGAACAACAACAGCGGCCCGAACGCGATCAGCGTTGCCGTCGCAGCGAACGCCAGCAACAGCGGCGCGAAGGTCTTCAGCGTCACGCCGGAGGCGGTGAACCGCGTCACCTGGCTAGCGCAGAGGATACTGGAGATCGCGAACACCAGCATGGAGCAGTAGCCGATGGACGGCCAGCGCAGGAAATTGATGCCCCCGCGACGATCGGGGTGGCTGGGAACGAGATCCAGCTCGATTAGCGCCAGACCGATCAGCACCCTCACCCAGATCACCCACCGCCACAGTGAACGCCAGAGCAAGAACTGCACGAACGGCACGTCTGCCAGCGCGTACCAGACGTGCGGCGCGGTGAGCCCCGACTCGCGCGTTCGCCCGAAGAGGGGCACGACGCCTGCCAACTCGCCCAGGCCCAAGGCCAGCGCCAGCGCCGCCAGGAGCAGCTCAGGCGCCGAGGAATCGGCCAGGCGCGTGCCGCTCCGAAGCGCCCGGTCCAAGCGAACCTCCGCGACGTCGGGCACGAACGACTGCGTCACCAGCTGGTTGAGCACGCTGCGACACACCCGAGGGAACGCCTGGTCCAGCGCCAGCAGCACTGGCATCGCCACTAACAGTCGCACGTGAAACCCTACCGCGTGCACCAGCGGCTCGCGCCGGCCAGTCATCCACTCGTTCACCAGGCTGAGGACCACCACCGGCAACCACGTCAACGCCAGCGCGCACGCGATTTGCGGAGCTCAGCCGCGTCAGGTGCGCTGCGGTCTCGAAGCGGCGGAGGATGACCTCCCTCTCCGATGCGGAACTCGCGAATCGCCCCGTTCGCCATCTGGCCGCTCGGTGAACCTGGGGCCCGACCGCTCGCGGTCAAGCGAGTGGGCAACTGGCGACCGAGCGCGGGCGGCTACTAGCTCTGCCGCAGACAGCGAAACTCCCAGTAGGGCCCGTAGACCTTCTCGAAGCGGTTCGACTAGGTCCTGCGAGGCACAGACGCCGAGGGTCAGGACCAGCGATTGGACAGCATCCTCACCAGCGAAGGTCAAGACCGCTCCCAGGTTGATGTTTTGACGTTGGGCGCGCGGACAGTGTCCGTCCGACGGCCACCGTCCCGATGCCGGACGCTAGAGGAACGGAGAATCAATGACTTAGGGAACGGCGCTCCCGCGCGTCGCCGGACACGATTCGTGCCACGAAGCGCGGCCCGTTCGGAAGAATCAACCTGGGAGAGGAACGGCGGAGAGGAACGGCGCGGTGCGGATCGCGCGCTGCCGGCGTCGCGCGCGCCGCTGGCCGAGACGTTCGCGCCGGCGAATCCGGTTCAAGCGCACCTCCCGCGGCTACGCGGCCGGTAACGTCAGGTCCAGTTGACGTTGCGCTGGAGAGTTGGCCAGAGCCTCCCGCTGTCGCCTCGCGAATGAAACCACGGCAATAGCGCCCTTCGTGGCCATCGTGACGAAGGCCGCCAATGCGGATCGAGCGACAACGGCGTCCGTGGCCAAGTGCAAGCCGTTCTGAATTAGGCCCGTCACAACGGATGAGGCAAACGTGAGGCCCGCGCCGCCGACGATCTCCAGGCCAGGCGAAACCTTGGTTGAAAACTCCGCAGTAACAGGTTCCAACAAACCCTTTTCGTACCGCTGGCTAATGGCCACGCAATAGTCGCGGAGCGCGCGCTCAAGGTCACCAGAATGCGAACTAGTGGGTGCTTTGTTCCAACGTCGGAGCGTGTGGAGATATTCTTCTCCGAGATCATTGCGAATGCCCACGAGACGATCGGTGTCAGCTCTCAATAGCGCGGCGAGCGGCGGCAGCATGACCTCACAACGCAAACCCTCAGTCTGGAGCGGCGCCGCGTCAAGGGGCGTTCGAAGCAGCGAGTCCAGCATGAAGTCCTGATCGAGATGGTACGCGGGGAAGTTCATCGCGGTTCCGAAGGCGCTGGCCTGGTTCGCGTGGTGGACTTGCGTTACCCATTTCACAAACACCTGCATGACGAGCTGGCGTTGTTCGTCGACAGATCGTTCGATCAACGTCGCGGTGGAGGGCGCCGAGGTCTCGGCGTACGGAATGCCAACCTCAACACCAAGGAGTCGAAAGATCTCGGTACGCTGAATACCCGCGCTCCCCCGTTTCGCGGTCAGCGCCGCCGCCTCCTCGATTAGATCGAACCGCAACCTTTCGGTTTGCTGCCACAAAATGTCAAAGTGACTTCCGCGATCCGTTCCTTCCTCAATGTATTTTGGAGGGGAATTCGCTTGAAGCATCTGTCGCAAGAGAGCGAGGTAACCCTCGCCGAGGTGCACGTTGGTCGGCCAATAGAACGGCGGGCTTCCTTCTCTTACCCCACGATCCACAGACGCCTCGACGCGGCTACGGAGCGGCTTCATCGCCTCATGCATGAGGGGATACGTCCTGCCGTACCGGTCGAGCATGTACTCGTACGCGTCGGAAACGGTCGTGCATCCGACTTTGCTGTAAGCAGGCGCGATCAACCCTCTGCGCGCGGCTTGCTCGAACAGAGACGTTCCGGTTTCCGCCGCGGCCAAATGATGAGCGAGCAGAGTAGAATTGAACAAGAACGCTTCATGGATAAGGATCCGATCCTGGAACAAGACGTTCAGGAGCAGACTTTCATCGAATGTATCGCTGCCGATTAGGTCGGCGAGAATGTCATCGGCAACATTAAGTAGACTGGCAATCTCGGCCACGCTGGCTCCCCGGAGTCAATTTCCCCCGCGACGGCAGCTTGCGAGTGTCACATCTGCGGATGAGTGCGTCAACAGCGCGGCGTGGTCAGTAATCGACACGATCGCGTCTCCGGACGGGAGTGCGCGCCGTCAAACGGTCCAGGAGCCTCATGAGCCAGGTCATCGTCGGGCGCACGGTGTCGTTCGACTGTTGCAGGCCGGTGACGACATCCTCGGGGCCGGAAGCTCGGTCGGCGATCCCGACGAGCGCGTGATCGAGATGCTGAGCGTGCGCTGTGGAACGATCGTCCGTGGCAACAACGCGCGTTCAGTGAACGACGCCTAGCGATATCCGTACCTTACTTGGTTCCAGTAGGCGGGACAGGGATTGAACCTGCGACCCGAGCCGTGTAAAGACCCTGCTCTACCACTGAGCTACCCGCCTGAGTTTGGGCGCGCAGTCTAGCTCAGGTCACGTCGCGGGGGCGCAAAAGCGCTAGACGTTCGCTAGAAGCGCAACGTCAACCCGCCCGGGCCGAGCCACGCCAGCGGGGGCTCTTCGTCGTGGCTGAAGTTGACGATGCCGTCGAGGATGCCGACGACGAGGGTCGCGGCGAAGACGCCGACGGAGACGTTGTTCACGATCCTTCAGCGTCTGGGCGTCGCTGGTGTGGGTGCCGAAGGTGTCGTCGGTGGGATTTCTCCACTTCGTCAGCTGGGCGTAGGTGCCGATGGCGAGGCCGAGGGAGATGACCTCGAGCGCGCCGAAGACGATGCCGCGCGCGCGGTCGCCGTTCTGGAACTGGCCGGCGGGGGGGAGGAAGGCCCAGGCGAGGTGCTTGCCGCCGGGGCGGTTGCGGGCGGCTTCGCGGATCTCGTCGGAGTGGCGGGTGCGCACGCTCTCGAAGAACGCGACGACGTCGGGGCGCGTGTGGGTCGGGTCGAGGCGCGCGCCGGGCTTTTGCCGCAGCAGATCGAAGAAGGCGGTCTCGGCGCCCTCGGGGCGGCCGGTGAGGAACAGGCCGATGCCGAGCAACCGCAGGGCCTGAATACGCTGGGTGGGGTTGGGATGGGCTCGCCCCTCGGCCACCGAGCGCGCCGACTCGACGACCTGGTCCATGTCGCCGTACTCGTACGCGGCGAGCGCTCGCTCCAGTGCGGCGGCGGCGTCGGTCTCGGTCGCGGCGCCGGCGGCGGGTTGCGCGGCGCCCGCGGGCGAGGGTGCCGCTTGCGCGTGCGCAGCGTCGCGCGCGGCCGGCGGCGTCGCGGTGTCTGCCTCCGGTGTGGCCGGCGTTTTGGCCGCGCCGGATGCGGGAGCTGCCGCGGGGGCGGCGCTCGCCGTCGCGGCGATCACGCTGACCGCGAGCAGAGACAGCATCCCGGCGATTGCCTGCTTCAGTTTGCGCTTCGCGCTGATCATGGGGTCATCCGGAAAACCCGGGTGGACCCGTACTGGTGCAATGAAAAGGCCATTTCGCGCGCCGATTCTAAGGGATCTGACGGCGCAACGGGTTGCGGAGGTCGGTTCATCGCGACAGCCCTGCCCCGGTTGGGTCGGGGCCGGCGGGCGCGCGTCGGGGCGGGCCGGGCGCCGCGGTCGCACGGTTTGGCCTCTCCCTAACCCTCTCCCGCGGACGACGCGGACGGGAGAGGGGACCGGAGGTCAATCGGGCAGCGAGAGCAGGGGGTGGCCGTCGGCTCCGGGGACGATGACCAGATTGGGGCGCGTGCCGGCCCGCAGATCGTAGTTGGCGACGAAGACCTTCGCGCCGCCGGGCAGCGTGCAGAACAGGTGGTGCACGCCGGGCGCGAGGTGGTCGTAGGACGGGTGAATGGATGCCGGCCGATCGTCGACGGAGGGCGAGCAGAAGCCCTGCGAGGCGCGCAACGCCAGGCTGGCGGTCGGTGGCGGCCGCGGCGGGGCCACGACCGGTGGGGGCGCCGCGCTCGCCTGCGATGGCAGGGAGGTCGGTGGCCCGGGCGAGGTCGGTGGTGCCGGCGCCGGCGTGGTGTCCTTCGCCACCGCTGCGAGATCCCCATGTGACGCGGCAACTGCTGCGGTCGCGGGCAGCGCAGCGGTCGCGGTCGCTGGTAGCGTGGTCGTCGTCGCGAGCGCGGGCGCCGTCGCGCTCGCCTCGACGCGAGGTCGCGCGGCCTGCTTGTGCTTGGTCGCGCTGGCGTGAGATGGCGCCGTCGCGGGGGTCGCCGCCGCCATGACCACCGGCATGGAAGGTGGCGTGTTCGGGGCCGCCGCGGTCGCGACTGCCGCCGACGACGACGGCGCGGGCAACCGAAGCGATGATGACGTCGGCGCTACCGGCGTGGCCGCCGCGCTCGCCTCGGCCGCCCGGTTTGCTCCGACGGAAACCTGCGCACCCGCCGCTTCCCGCCGCGCCGCCCGCCAGTGCTGCACGCCCGCGCCCGCCGCCACCATCGCGGCGATCGCCAGGCCAGCGCTCGCAACTCTCCCCACGCGCCGCCGCCGCGAGATCGCCGCCAGCAGCGCCCGCGCGCCCGGATGGTTGGGCACGTACGCGAACGCGCGGTTGATCTCCGCCAGCGCGCGCGCCAGCTCGCGCCGGCGCACGGATGCCTGCGCGCGCTCCAGCGCCTCCTCGGCCACGCGCGCGCTCACCGTCGTCGCGAACTTTGCGGCGCCCTCGTCGAAGAACCGGCGCAGCACCGTGCCGGTGTCCGGGGCGCCAACCAGGGCGTGGACGTCACGCGCGATCTCGCCCAGCGCCCCTTCGACGGCGTGTCCGTCGAGGAAGCGCTCGCCGGGCGCGCTCCTCAGGCACTTCATGATCACCGCCTCCAGCGCGGGGCCTACGTGCGCGTCGACCTGCGACGGGCGCAGAAACTCGCCCTTCAATATCGCCGCGATCGCGGTCAGCGGGTCGCGCCCCGCGAAGGGTGGCCGCCCGGCGGTGATGTGGTAGAGCATCACGCCCAGCGAGAAGACGTCCGACGCCGGCAGGATCTCCTGCCCGCGCGCCTGCTCGGGCGACATGTAGATCGGCGAGCCGACGATCGCGCCGGTAGCGGTCATGGTCTCGGCCTCGGTCATGTGCGCGATGCCGAAGTCGGTGAGCAGCGCGCGCACCGGCCCTGCGCCGGCGAGATCGAACATGACGTTGTCGGGTTTCACGTCGCGATGCACGATGCCGCGCGCGTGCGCCGCGCCCAGCGCGCCGGCGATGCGCGCCGCGATCAGCGCCGTGACCTCGGGCAGCAGGCGCCCGCCGTGCTGCTCGACGAGCGTGCGCAGCGTGGGCCCCTCGACGATCTCGGTGACGATGTAACCGGGCTCGCCCGCCGCCGCCGGCGCGAAGTCGTAGACGTCGACGATGCCGTCGTGCTTAATGCCGGCGACGGCGCGCGCCTCGCGGCGGAAGCGCGCCTCGAGATCCGCTCGCCCGGCGAAGGCGCCATGCATGACCTTGATGGCGACGTCACGGCCCAGCTGGGGGTCGTGCGCTCGATAGACGGTGGCCATACCCCCGCGACCGAGCTCCCCAGTCACCCGGTAGCGGCCGATGGTCTTGCCGATGAGGCCGACCCGCGTATCCTCCGTAGCTTCGCTCACGGCCAACCCGCCTCCACCTTACCTCGCAATTGCACGCCGGTGCGATACCCTCAAGGACCCGAATGTCGACGATTGCGCCCGCGCGCCGCCCCCAGCTCCCCCCTCTGCGAAAGCCCCCCTATGATGTCGGACGCTCCCGCCTTCCCAACGGCCTGCGTCTGGTCACCATCGAGACGCCCCACTTGCACAGTGCGGCGATCTCGCTCTACGTGCGGGCGGGGTCGCGTTACGAGACGCCGCGCACCAACGGCCTGTCCCACTTCGTGGAGCACATGCTGTTCCGCGGCTCGGCGCAGTTCCCGAACTCATTCGCGTTGAACCTGGCGATCGAAGAGATCGGCGGCACCCTCTACGCCGAGACCGGGCGCGACTACTCGCTCTATCAGATCCCGCTGCAGCCGGCCGAGCTGCCGCGCGGCCTGGAAATCCTTGGCGATCTCTTCAGCACGCCGTCGTTCCGCGACATCGACCTGGAACGGCAGATCATCATCGAGGAGATCCTCGAAGACCTGGACGACGACGGCCGCAACGTCAACCTCGACGACCTGTCGCGCCTGGCGGCGTGGGACGGGCACCCGCTGGGGTACACGATCACCGGGCCGCTGCGCAACGTGCGGCGTTTCAAGACCGACGAGGTGCGAACCCACTTCCAGCATTTCTACAGCGCGGCGAACATGGTGCTGTGCGTGGCCGGGCCTTTCCGGCACGCGCGGGTAACGGCGCTGGCGCGCGAGGCGTTCGCGGCGGTCCCGCGCGGGCGCCCGACGCGGGCGGTGCCGCCGCGCATCCCGACCGACGGCCCGCGCTTCCGGGTGATCCACAACGAATCGGCGCAGACCCAGGTGCAGATCCTGTTTCACGCCATGCCCGAGAGCGACCCGGACTACCTGGCGCTGCGGGCGCTGGCGCGCGTGCTCGACGACGGGATGTCGACCCGCCTCCACTACCAGATCTGCGATCAAAAGGGGCTGGCGTACTCGGTGTCGGGCAACCTCTGCTCGTACCACGACAGCGCGCTCATCGAGATCGACGCCGGTTGCGCGCATGCGAAGCTGCCCGACCTCGTCGGAGAAGGCCTCTCGATCCTCGCGCGCTTCCGCGACGAGCCGGTCAGCGAAGCCGAGCTCGACAAGGCCAAGCGCCGCTTTCGCGCCGATCTCGAGGCCTGCTACGACGACCTCGACAGCCTGTGCGGCTGGTTCGGCGGCACCGAGCTCTACGCGCGCCCGCGCTCGCAGGAGCAGCGCGCACGCGAGCTCGACCGGGTGCGCCCCGAGGACATCCGCCGCGCGGCGCGCCGGGTGATCCGCTCCGAGCGTCTGTGCGTGGTCGTCGTCGGCGCGCTCGATCGCGCGGTCGCGCGCAAGGTCTCGACGATCGTGCGCGAGTTCCGCTAGCGCGAATTCGTTACTTCGTCTTGGCCTTGCCGGCCTTCTTTGCGGTGACTGGCGCGCCGGCAGGCGTGACCTCGATGGCCAGCGCCAGCGTCTCCTTCACCGGCTTGCAGGCGCTCTCCTGGCACATCACGAACTTGGCCTCGGCGTTGATCGTCTTCGGGCCGGCGGCCGCGTCGGCGGCGCAGGTGAGCGCGATGTCGAAGCGCGCCGCGGTCTGCGTGCTCTCGGCGAGGTCGGCTCGGGTCATCTTCTCCTTGGCGACCGTGAGGCCGGCGTCGCTCGACTTCAGCGACACGGTGATCGGCGCCTCGGCGTTGACGTGCCAGCCGTTCTTGGCGGCGATGGTCAGGCTGGCCTTGGCCTGTCCGCCCGCGGCGACCTTGGGCTCGGTCTTACGGATCTCGTGCGTCGGAGTATCGGCGTACGCGGTGGGGCCGACCCAGATCGAGGCGGCGGCCAGCGCGGGGAGGGCAATCGAAAACGCGAGCGTGCGGTTCATAGACATGGGGGAGTGTCCTCGTTCGACAGGGTAGTCGCTTGGACGAACGCGCGCCACGCGACCTTCATTCCTCAGGTCTTACCCTCAAAACTTGACGCGCGCCGGAGGTGACTGTAGTTATTGGACACACAAATGCTTACTGAACGATTTTGGGCGCCCCTGACCTCGAAGCTTGGATCGTCCGATCGCCGCCGCCTGTGGCGCCACCCCGCCGACTTCTATGGCGTCGAGGTGGTGGGCGGCAACCGATATCTCCGCAGGATCTCGAACGTTTCCCGCAATGGCCTCCTGCTGGTCAACCCGCTGGGCGACGAACGTCCCGGGCAGGTCATCGACCTCGAGCTGCCGCGCCGGTCCCCGGCCCATTCTTCGAGCCAGATCAAGTTCGAGGTGGTCTACGTGACCCCGGCGGGCAAGGTGGGCGTGCGTCTGGTCGAGCCGGCCGCGTCGCTGGTCGTCGAGGAACTGGGCGGTCCGATCGCACTCTGAGGAGTTTGATCTATAGTCCCAACTCGCATGGCGCTCATCGACAAGCCCGAACGGGCGCGGCAGCTCGCGCGCGCGATCGCGTCGGATCTGACGCTGTACCACGACGCGAAGATCCTGCAGGGCATCGAGAAGGACACGCTGTTCGATGTGATGCGCGATGAGATCGAGGAGGGGCGTGCGCTGTTCAAGAGCCGGGTGACGCCGGAGATCTACGCGCTCAATCAGTACGAGCGCGCGCTGGTCGATGTGATGCTGAAGTCCAAAGGTCACATCAAGTCACGGATCTGGTAGGCCCCGCCACGCGCCGCTTGGTCGTCGGGCCGCAAGGTGCCGGTATGAGGCTCGATTCGTTTCTCGCCGGCGAGGTACCCGAGGTTTCGCGCTCGCAGCTGTCGCGCCAGATCGGGCAAGGCGCGGTCACGGTGAACGACGCGGTCTTTCCGCCGTCGCGCAAGCTGCGCGCGGGCGACGTCGTGGTCTGGACGCAGCCGCCGGTCGTGGTCACCGAGCTGCGAGGGGAGGACATTCCCCTGAAGGTCGTGCACGAAGACCGGTGGCTGGTCGTGATCGACAAGCCGGCCGGGCTGGTGGTGCATCCGGCGCCCGGGCACGAGGACGGCACGTTGGTGAACGCGCTCCTCGCTCACTGCGACGATCTGCGCGGCATCGGCGGCGAGCTGCGGCCGGGCATCGTCCACCGCATCGACAAGGATACGTCGGGCTTGCTGGTCGTCGCAAAGGATGACCAGACCATGAAGACGCTGGGCGCGGCGTTCAAGGCGCACGACATCGAGCGCGTGTATGAGGCGCTGGTCGTCGGCAAGCCACCGGCCGAGAGCGGGCGCATCGATACCTTGCACGGCCGCGATCCGCGCGATCGAAAGAAGTTCTCGATCCGGGTGAAGGAGGGGCGGCGCGCGGTCACCGACTGGCGGGTGGTCGAGTGGTTCAGCGGCGCGGCGCGCATGGAGGCGGAGCTCGAGACCGGGCGCACGCACCAGGTGCGCGTGCATCTGACGGCGCTCGGTTGCCCGCTGCTCGCGGATCGGACGTATGGCAAGGCGCCGCGCGATCCGGCGCTACGCGCGATCGCCGAGGAGCTCGGGCGGCAGGCGCTGCACGCGCGCACCTTGGGCTTCGTGCATCCGGCGACGGGAAAGACGCTCAGCTTCACCGCGGAGCCGCCCGAAGATTTTCGCCGCGCGCTCGCGGCGCTGCGGGAGCGAGGATGATCGAGGAGTCGTTCGATGTTGGCGGCGAGAGCTTGCCGCTGGTGCGCTCGGACTTGATTCCGGCGCGCTTTCACCACGGCTTTACCACGCGCCGGGGCGGCGTCAGCGCGCCGCCGTTCGATACGTTGAACCTGGGCATGAAGTGGGGCGACGGGCGCACGAACGTGATCGAGAACCGCCGCCGCCTGCAGGTCGCGACCGGCGTCGAGCGGATCTTCGTCGCGCGCCAGGTCCACGGCGCGAACGTCTTGCAGGTCAGCGGCGGCGACGTGCTGGCCGACGTCGGCCAGATCGAGGCCGACGGTCTCTTCAGCGACGCGCCCGGCATCGCCGTCGGCGTCTACGTCGCTGACTGCATTCCGGTGCTGATGGCCGACGAACGTACCGGCGCGTTCGCCGCCGTGCACGCCGGCTGGCGCGGCACGCTGGCGGGCGTGGTGCCGGCGGCGGTGCGCCGGATGGTCGACGAGCTCGGCGTGCAGCCGAGCGACCTGCGCGTCGCGCTCGGGCCGGCGATCGGCGTCTGCTGCTTCGAGGTCGGCGAGGAGGTCGTCGACACAGTCGCGCGCGCGATGCCGCGGGCGATGGCATCGTCGACGGGAGCGATCGTGCGCGCGGCGAACGGACGCGCGCACGTCGATCTCAAGCGCCTCAACGTGATGTTGCTGGCGGCGGAGGGCGTCCCCGCGTCGGCGATCGACGCCGGCCCCGAGTGCACCAGCTGCGACCGCGCACGGTTCTTTTCCTACCGGCGTGACAAGGGCGAGACCGGCCAAGCGATCGGCTTCATCTGCGCACGAGGGTAGGGGACAGCCCAACAAATCGCGGCGACTTCCGGTCCCCTCTCCGAATCTTTCCGGTCCCCTCTCCGAATCTTTCCGGTCCCCTCTCCCCGCAGACGGGGCGAGGGGATCGGATCTGTCGTCCGCATCTGACTAGCGCACCGTCGCGTCGAAGATCGCCGTCTCGATCGTTTCGCCTCGTCGGAACTGCACGAAGATGCGGTAGTCGCCGGCGCGCGGGCAAGCATACGGGAACGCGATCTCCGGCGGCAGCGGATCGGGAGCCATGTGGTGGCCGGCGTGCGGATCGGCACCGGCGGCCTTGTCGACGAGTGCCAGCGCCGCCATCGGTACCGATCCGGTCGGGTGGACGTGCGCGAACACGGCGCGGTCGTGGCTGAGAAAGACCGCGTGACCGGCCATGCCCATGTAAGGGACCACGTCGCGCGCGGGTTTGCCGTCGGGGTCCTCGACGGCGAAGCGGAACCAGGTGGCGCGGCCGGCGGTGAGCGGCGCGACGCGGCCCGCGATCGCGCTGTCGCGATCGCGCAGCCAGGTCACGCGCGTTCCGTCGGCCAGTACGGCGACCCGATTGGTCTCGTTCGCGGCGGCCATCGCAGCGTCGGCGATGGCCGCGCCGGTGCCGACCGCGTCGTCG
This sequence comes from uncultured Pseudomonadota bacterium, assembly GCA_963711305.1. GTDB lineage: Bacteria > Myxococcota_A > Polyangia > Fen-1088 > Fen-1088 > DASRQZ01. Next base: position 119,090 of record CAVQDT010000007.1, on the reverse strand, counting down.
CCAGCGGGAGCGGTCGCCGGCTTCGCGGAATCGTCCGGCATGGTCGCCCGCGCCGCCGCAGTCTCGCCCAGGCCGTTCGCATGCACGACGTCGGCGAATAGCTGGTACTCGCCCGCGGGCAGCGACGGCAACGCCTGCGTGAAGTGCCCGGGCGCGACCTCCGTCGGGTGCAGGTGCGCGAGCGCGTCCAGGCCCGGCAGCCGCACCACGAACAGGTGCATGAGGTGTCCATGATCGGGCAACAGATCGTCGAGCTTGCGGCTCGGCAGCCATCCGGGATCGGTCAGCGTCAGGTCGAGCTCGCGCCCGCCGGCGGCACCATCGTTCACGGTCGCCGCGAGCGCGATCGGCTTGTAGACCAGGCGGCCGTAGACCGACGCCTCGTCGCCCCACCAGGAAAAGCCGCCCGCGATCGCCGCCGCCAGCACCACCGCGGTCACCGCCTGGGCGCCGCGCGCTTTCCGCCGGCGGCGCTCGTCGGGGACGGTTCCTTCGGCCAGGTCGGCGTCGCGGACGCTGGCGCCGATGATGCCGATCATGCCGGCGACCAGAAACGCGAGCAGCGCGAGCAGCACCGCGCCAAGCCCCCACTGCATCGTCTTCGTGCGCATCGCCAGCGCCGCGACCGGCACCGCGAAATCGCCGGCGCCCAGCGGCCCCTCGGCGTGCACGCGCACCTGCCAGGATCCGGGCGCCATCAACCAGAGCTTTCCCTGGAACCGGCGCCCGTCGCTCGGATCGCGAACGGCGACGTCGGCGACCGGCGGCGAGATCGCGCCCGGGCCGCGCATCGGCATCGGCACCAGCGTGACCCGGCCGAGGTCGGGTGTCGGCGCGAGGACCTCGATCGTCGCGACGCCGGGGATCACCTCCGGCGGCCGGATCGTGACCAGCAGCCGATAGGGTCCCGCCATCCCCTCGTGAAAGAGGTCGGGGCTGTTGAGGTGCGCCTGCGCATCGCGTGCGCCGGCGCCGCCGAGGACGCCGAACCCGACGGCGCTCGCGATCGCCGCGATGATGACTTTTCGCCGGCGAATCGTCACCGTTCCGTCACCGATGGACCCGGCGCATCCAGTTGCCCCACCGCAGGCCCAGCCAGCTGCCGGCGATCGCGATCGCGATCGCGACGCAGGCGCCGGTCACCAGCGCGCCCACGCCGGTCGCGTGCGGCAGGAACAGGTGGCGGCGGTAGAGCGACTGCGGCGGCATGTTGTAGTCGAAGTAGATCGCGCCGAAGAACGCGTTGCGCGCGCCGGGCGACATCAGGAACGTCGCGAACGGCCACTGCACGATGAAGAACAGCGCCGCGAAGACCGCGCCGCCCGTCACCGCCAGCCGCGCGCGCGACCAGCCGGCGCCGTGACCGGACAGCGCGCGCGCCGCCAGCAGATCGATCGCGATCGCCGGGACGATGAGCAACAGCGGGAACTCGGGCGGCACCAGGCTGGTCACCGGGATCATCACCGGCCCGAGCTTGGGCTGCGCCGGCACCAGCGGCATCACCCAGAGCAGCGCCAGCAGGAACAGCGAGTAGAACCCCGCCGCGAGCGTCGCGCCCCAGCGGTGCCCCGAGCCGCGCGACGCCGCCCACAAGATCAGCGGCGCGATCGCCGCGACGATGCCGTAGAACGAGGCGCTGTGCATGAAGACGCGCACCGTGCGCTCCATGAACAGCGTCATCAGCGCTAGCAGCAGCATCCCGCTGACGAACAGGAACGCCAGCGTCAGCACCCGGCGTGCGCGTCCCTCGACGCGGTTCATGCGCCCGAGCACGAAGATCAGCACGCCGACGTGGATCGCGCCGATGCCGATCGCCAGCAGCACGTGCGGCGGGCTCAGGATCTTCACGTCGAGCCCGTAGGCGTTGTGCCACCAGTCGTCGAACGGCGCCGAGGTGAGCATGGTGATGCCGCCCCAGGCGGCGATGAACGCGCCCAGCGGTCCCCGAAAACCGAGCACCCGCACCGTGCCCGGCGCCTCGCCGCGCGTGAACGTCGCTTTCAGGATCTGCGACCCCGACGCCAGCGCCGCCAGCACCGCCGCCGCGTAGATCATCAAGTGCGGCGGCGACCAGAACGTGTCGCGGCCGATCGATCGATGCCAGGCGATGTCCCAGTGGGCGCCGATCGCGACCGACGTCGACGACAGCAGCGCACACCAGAGGTACCAGGGGATCGCGCGCGTGCTCATCGCGGGCATGGCGATAAGTTAGCAGCTCGTGTAGCTTTGAGCACCGCGGACTGCGAATCCGAGCCACCATGTCGACCTCGACCCTGCGTTGCTACACCTTCCTCGATGCGCTGCAGGCGCAGCTGGCCAGCTTCATGGGCAAGACCGCGCGCGGGTTCCTGCCGATCCCGGGCCAGGCGTCGCTGTTCGTGGAGATCGCGCCCGGCATCGCCATCAACCGTGTGACCGACGTCGCGCTCAAGGCGACGCGCGTGGTGCCCGCGCTGCAGATCGTCGAGCGCGCCTACGGCCTGCTCGAGGTGCACGCCGACGATCAGGGCGACGTGCGCAACGCGGGCGCGGCGATCCTGGCGCACCTCGAGCTGCGCGAGGAAGACCGCATCAAGCCCAAGGTGGTCACCAACCAGATCATCCGGTCGATCGAGCCGACCCAGGCGCAGATCATCAACCGCAGCTCGCAGGGGATGATGATCCTGCCCGGGCAGTCGCTGTTCATCCTCGAGACCGAGCCGGCCGGCTACGTCGCCTTCGCGGCGAACGAGGCAGAGAAGGCGGCGCACATCTTTCTCATACAGGTTCAACCCTACGGCGCGTTCGGGCGGCTCTGGCTGTCGGGGCCCGAGGCCGAGATCGACGCGGCTGCCGCGGCGGCGATCGCGGCGATCGAAGGTCTATCCGGGCGCGCCGGTGAAAAGTTCGTCGATAAATAGAGGAGAGACCCATGGCAGACGCGCTCGGTATGATCGAAACCAAAGGATTCGTCGCGATGGTCGAGGCGGCGGACGCGATGGTCAAGGCAGCGAAGGTGGAGCTCGTCGGCTACGAGAAGATCGGCGGCGGATTCGTCACCGCGATCGTGCGCGGCGACGTCGCCGCGGTGAAGGCGGCGACCGAGGCCGGCCAGCGCGCCGCCGAGCGCATCGGCGAGATGGTTTCGGTGCACATCATTCCGCGCCCGCACGTCAACGTCGACATGGTGCTGCCGCTCGGCCGCGCCGACAGCAAGGGTTAGGCGCCGATCAGGAACCGGGCGCCGCTGCAGGTGGCGCCGGTTTGAAGACCGGAGCGGCGGGCGTCGGCGAGGACGTGCCTGTCTCTGCCGGCGACTCCGGCGTGGGCGTGGGCGGTTCCGGAGTCGCCTTCGGCTCAACCACCGCCGTTGGCCGGCGGTAGAACGCCACGGGCGGTGGCCAGTACGGTGGCGCCTCGCCCCACGGCGGCGTGCCGTAGGGCGGCGGCAACAACGTCTCCCGCTGCTTGCGCTCGAGGCGCGCGGTCTTGGCGCGGCCGCAGCTCGAGACCGAGCTGAAGCCGTAGATCGCCGACGTTGCCAACCCCGCGGCAAATGCGCCCGTAATCAGCGGCAACACCGTGCGAGTTCTCGATGGTGCGATCGTCGTAAGTTTTGGTGGTGCCGATGCCGATGCAGCCCCGCGAGGGTCGCGTCTACGATCGACGGCACCCACGAGTCGCTGCAATCGAAGTAGGTGTCCTTGGCCTGGCGCTCGGGCGGTGGCGGTCCCTCGCTGAAGATGAACGCACATCCCGGCAGGCTCGCCAGCGCCACGGCCGCCGCGGTCAGCATCACCGTGGCGTTCCGTCCCGGGCTGCGGCTAAATAGGACGGTTGGCGTTTCATCGGGGCGGAGTCATTCTAGTGACACGAGTGATGGCGAGGGACAACATCGAGCGGTGGGTGGCCGGCGGGCTCGCGGTGCTGGCGTTGCTGGTCGGGGTCGCGGCGCCGGCGCGCGCCCAGCCGGCGATCCCCGACGACCCGTGGCTGCCTCCGGCGCTGCTGGCGCGTGCCGCTTCGGTCGAATCCGACCGAGCGCGCGGCGGCGGCGATGGACCTCGCGCCTGCGCACGCTGCGCGCCGAGAATCTCCTGGTGGTCATGCTCCAGCGCGACTACGACCCCGGTGTACGCGCGGCGGCCGCGCGAGCGCTGGGGACCACCCACAATCCCGAGCACATCCGATCGCTGCGATGGGCCGCCGAGTCCGACAACGGGCCGGGCGTGCGCGAAGCCGCGACCAGCGCCGCCGCCGCGCTCATGCCGTTCGATCGCAGCCCTCGACTGGCCGCGGCGTACTCCACGCTCTGCCCAGGCTGCGGCTACTTCTATCTTCATCAGCCGGGCCGCGCCGCTATCTATCTCGGCAGCGCCGCAGCGATGCTCTGCACCGGGTACCGCACGTCGACCACGACAACCCGACCACGCCCGGCGGCACTCGCCTGCAAGACCACGACGATCCGCTGCGACCAGTTGCTGTTCGCGATCGCAGAACCTCTGGTTCTACGGCGATCTTCGCGGCGTATCGCGACGCGCGCGTCGCGCGCGCCGACTCGGCTACCGCTATCCGGTCGCCAAGGAGCAGCTGACCGATCTGCTGGTCGCGCCCTTCAACCCGCGCGTGCTCAAGAGCCCGTGGGTCTGGGCCGGCGTGCCGGCGCTGCTCGGCGCGGGCGTCTCTGCTCACCTGGCTGGTGTCGCCGACCGCTGTTCGGCTCCGGGCTCGCGCTCGCTCGCCGACGGCAAGGGCGTCAACTTCTTCGGCTACCACTACGGCACCGACGGGCGGCGTCGCGCTCGGCGAGACCTACAACGCTCGGCCTCTATTTGTCGGTCGCCGTCGGCGAGGAGTCGCTGTTTCGCGGCGTGATCCAGGCCGGTCTCAGCGAGACCTCGCTCGGGCTGTGGGGCGGCTGGGCGGCGCGTCGGCGATCTTCGGCGGCGCCCACGTCTTCAACTACTTCGACGGGGCCCGGAGCGAATTCAAGCGCGCGGCCGTCGCCGTGCCGTACCTGATGGCGACCGGCGGCTATCTCGGGCTCGTTTACATCAAGAGCGACTTCTCGCTGTCTGCCGAAACACCGCCGTGCATTTCTGGTACGACTTCTTGCTGGGCACGCTCGTTCATCGCCGACCCCGACCATCAGCCCTGGGTCGTGCAGTACGGGATGCCGTTCTAGATCCGAGGCCCTAGCCGCGTCGCAGATCGCCGCGACGAACGCCGGCGCGCAGGTAGAAGCCGCACTTCCCGACGCGCGTGGGGTTGCCGTCGGCGTCGTAGCCGTCGCGCAGGTCGCGCGCGTTCTTGCCCTTGGGGCGCACCTGCATGACCTCGCCGAGGTGGCCGGTGATCTCGTTGGTGCGCCCGCGCCGGAAATAGCCGCGCACGAACAGCTCGAAGTCGGCGCGCAACGCCCGCTCCTCGCCGGCGTCGGGCGACCACAGGCGCACCGCTGCCACGCGCCGGGCGCCGACCGAATCGTCGTCGGGCGGAACCTCGAGCGCGACGAAGAGCACGCGCCGCAGCTTTTCGCGCACGTAGCTCGTCTCCCACGAGTCGGCGGCGATCGCGATCGGATCGATCTGGCAGACGGCGGTCGATTCGCGCGGCGTGAGATCGGCGTCGACCGGCACGGTCTTGAGCTCGATGCCCAGCGCCGCGAAGTCGGGCCCGCGCACGCCGCCCGCCTCGACGCCCAGCTCACGTTCCAGGATCTGGCCGGGCCACCCCTTGGTCCGCACCTGCCCGTGCGGCACCGGCAGCCCCAGCCCGTCGGCGATCTCGCCGAGCTCGGCGCCGACCAGCGCGCGCGCGTGCGCGAGCAACGCCGCCAGATCGAGATCGTTCGCCATGATGCTACTCTACCGCCAATGGAGTCGGGGCTGCCGCGTCGTCTGTTGTCGTTTGCGCGCGAGCTGCAGCGGGCGGCCAGCTTCGGCGATCTGCTGGACGCCACCCGCGCCGAGGTGCGCGCCACGCTCGGCTATCAGCGCGCCTGGTTCCTGGTCGCCGATCGCGAAGACGCCGACGAGGTCCGCCTCATCGACTATGTCGGCTCGGACAAGGACCTGATCTGGTCGGTCGCGCCGGTGATCAAGGTCAAGGGCGACCGGATGATGGAGGAGATCCTGAGCTCGCGACGCGCCGGTCGTCGTCGACGACGCGCGCGTCGATCCGCGCACCAACAAGGAGATCGTCGCTCAGCTCGGCAACCGGACGATCGTCAACATGCCGCTGCGCCTGCTCGACAAGCCGTTCGGCATCTTCGGTTGCGGCACGTTCGGCGACGAAGGGTGCCGGCCCCCGAACGCCGCGCGAGCTCGACCATCTGATCGCGATGGCGAGCCAGATCTCGGTCGCGGCCGGGCGCATCCGCTTTCTCGAGGAGCGCGCCCGCGCGCAGGACGAGAAGCAGACGCTGGAGCGCCGCCTGTTCCAGATGCAGAAGCTCGAGAGCCTGGGGATGCTCGCGGGCGGTATCGCGCACGACTTCAACAACCTGCTCGACGGTGATCCTCTCGGGCGCGTCGCTGGCCGAGGAGGCGATCCAGAACCACGAGGCGCGCGCCGACCTGCGCGTGGTGATCGAGGCCGCGCGAGCGCGGGCGCGATCTCACGCGGCAGCTGCTGGCGCTGAGCCGCGCGCAAGAGCTGACCCTGAAGCCGCTCGACATGAACGAGCGGCTGCAGGCGATGGTGCAGCTCCTGAAGCGCGTGCTGCCCGAGACCATCGGCGTCGATCTGATCCCGGGCGCGCGCCTGCCGCTGGTCGAGGCCGACGCCTCGCAGCTGGACCAGGTGTTCATGAACCTGTGCATCAACGCGCGCGACGCGATGCCGGCGGGCGGGCGGCTGACGCTCGAGACCGAGCAGGTCGTGATCAACGGCGCTTACGCGGCGACTCATCCCTGGGCGCAGCCGGGGCGCTACGTGCTGATCACGGTGACCGACACCGGCGTCGGCATGTCGCGCGACATCCTCGAGCGGATCTTCGAGCCGTTCTTCACCACCAAGCGCGAGCAGCAGGGGACGGGCCTCGGTCTGGCGGTCTGCTACGGCATCGTGCGCCAGCACGGCGGCATGCTGAACTGCTACAGCGAGGTCAACGTCGGCACCACCTTCAAGATCTACCTGCCGGTGCTCTCGCGCGCGGTGCGCGACGTCGGCGACAAGATCCAGGGCGCGGTCGCCGCCGGCCACGAGCGGATCCTGGTCGCCGAGGACGACCCCTCGGTGCGCACGGTGGTTCAGCGGATCCTCGAACGCGCCGGCTACACGGTGGTCGCCGCCGAGAACGGCGAGGCTGCCTGCCAGGTCGCCGCCGCGCGAGGTCGTTCGACCTGGTGCTGCTCGACGTGGTGATGCCGGGCATGACCTGCCAGGCGGCGCTCGAACGCCTGCAAGTCCTGATGCCGCAGGCGCGTTTCCTGCTGTCGAGCGGCTACACCGCCGAGACCAACGTCGCGGCGCTGTTACGCGGATCGAGCCACGAGCTCCTGCGCAAGCCGTACGACCCGGACCGCCTGCTGCGCGCCATCCGACGCATCCTCGACGCGCCCGGGTCGGTCTAGGTACGCCCGCGCGCCTGGCGACCCCCGCTAGGAACTTCGCCGCGTCGCGATTAAACTGCTTCGCGCCGATGGACGAGGCCCGCATCCAGGAGATCGTCGAGCGCGTGCTCGCGCGCATCGGGGACGTGCCGGCGTCGCCGGCCGAGGCGGTGCGCAATCCGCCGCCGGGGTTCTCGGGATCGGGCAGCGCGCCGGCGCCGTCTCCGCCCGCGCGCCGCCGCGACGTCGACGTTCCGCGCGGGCGCCGCGGTGTGTTCCCCGACGTCGACGCAGCCGTCAAGGCCGCGCGCCGCGCCTGGGAGCAGAACGAATCGGCGTCGCTGGAGGCGCGCACGCGCTGGGTGGCGGCGATGCGCGAGACCGCGCGCGCCCACGTCAACGAGCTGGCGCGCTACGCGGTCGCCGAGACCGGCTACGGCCGCGCCGACGACAAGGTTCAGAAGAACCTGCTGTGCATCAACAAGACGCCGGGGCCCGAGATGCTGCGCCCGGTGGCGTACTCGGGCGACGACGGTCTGACCATCATCGAGCGCGCGAGCTACGGGGTCATCGGATCGATCACGCCGACGACCAACCCGACCGAGACGATCATCAACAACGGCATCGGCATGGTGTCGGGCGGCAACGCGGTGGTGTTCAACGTGCACCCGTACGCGGCGCGCACCAGCGCCTGGTTCGTGCACCTGCTCAACGACGCGATCACCGGCGCGGGCGGCCCGGAGAACCTGCTCTCGTGCGTCGAGAAGCCGACGATCGAGAGCGCGCAGGAGCTGATGCGCCACCCGGGCGTGCGCCTGCTGGTGGTCACCGGCGGTCCGGCGGTGGTGAAGACCGCGATGAACGCCGGCAAGAAGGTGATCGCCGCCGGGCCGGGCAATCCGCCCGCGGTCGTCGACGAGACCGCCGACCTCGACAACGCCGCCAAGCACATCGTGCTCGGCGCGTCGGTCGACAACAACATCATCTGCACCGCGGAGAAAGAGGTCATCGCGGTGGCGTCGATCGCCGACGCGCTCAAGGAGCGGCTCGGGCGCAACGGCTGCTACTTCGTGAACGCGCAGCAGCTGCGCGAGCTCGAGAAGACGGTGCTGCACCCGGCGTCGGGCGGCGGCAGCCACCCCAACAAGGACTTCATCGGCAAGAACGCCGCGGTGATCGGCAAGCAGATCGGCGTGCGCGCCGGCGACGAGCTGCGCCTGCTGATGGCCGAGGTCGACGAGAAGCACCCGTTCGTGCAGCTGGAGATGCTGATGCCGGTCGTGCCGCTGGTGCGCGCGCCCGACGCCGCCGAGGCGATCGCGATGGCCAAGCGCGTGGAGCACGGGTTCGGCCACACGGCGGTGATGTACTCGCGCAACATCGAGCACATGCACGCGATGGCGCGCACGATCAACACGTCGATCTTCGTGAAGAACGCGTCGAACCTGGCCGGGCTGGGCATGGGCGGCGAGGGCTACACGTCGTTCACGATCGCGTCGCCGACCGGCGAGGGCTTGACCACGGTGCTCAACTTCACGCGCGAGCGCCGCTGCACGCTCAAGGAACACTTCCGCTTCGTATGAGCGACGACGAGCGTCGACATCCGAGTCCCGCGCTGGCGCTGATCGAGCTCGCGTCGATCGCGCGCGGCTATCCGGTCGCCGACGCCATGGTCAAGCGCGCGCCGGTCGCGCTCGCCGACTGCCGGCCGGTGAGCCCGGGCAAGTTCCTGGTGCTGATCACCGGCGAGGTCGCCGCCGTCGACGAGGCGTTCCGCGCCGGCCTGGAGATCGGCGGCGATCGCATCGTCGATCGCGCTGTTCCTGCCGCAGGCGCATCCGCTGCTCGGCCCGGCGGTGCGCGGCGCGATCCCGGCCGCCGGCATCGAATCGCTGGCCGCCGTCGAGACCACCACGGTCGCCGCGTCGATCCTGGCCGCCGACGCCGCGGTCAAGGCCGCCGCCGTGCGCATCGTCGAGATGCAGCTCGGGCGCGGCATCGGCGGCAAGGCGTTCTTCACGCTGTCGGGCCCGCTGGCCGAGATCGAGGCCGCCGTCGAGGCCGCGACCGGCGTCATCGATCGCGCGCTCGATCGTGGCGACGGAGATCGTCCCGGCGCCGCACGACGATCTGCTCGCGAAGCTGCCCGGCTGAGCCGCGCGCGCTCAGATCTCGTGCGTCACCGGCGCGTCGGCGGCGAAGACGACCAGGATCACCATCTGTCCCCACGCGGCGCCGGGCGCGCGATAGTGACCGACGCCGATCTCGAAGTAGAGCTGCTTGCGCCGCACCAGATCCTCGGGGATCTCGAACGCGTCGAGCGACGTCGTCTCGACCACGTAGCCGCGCATCGACGAGCCGAAGCGATGCACCGCCTGATCCAGCGCCGCCTGCAGCGCCTGGCGCGACTGCCACTGCCCGGTCTGGAGCCGCCCGAGCTCGAGCTGCATCACTCGCTGCATGCCGTCGAGGCGGAACGGCATGCCCAGGCCCAGCGCGCTGCCGCGCCGCCAGCAGGCGCGCGTACAGGTGCTTGACGTCGTCGCTGTGATCGTCGCCGTGATAGAGCCGGTAACCGGTGACCACCGCGCCGAGCCCTTCGGGCAGCAGCACCGTCCCCAGCGCCACCGCTTCGATCTCGGGCGCGAGCAGCGCCGCTCGCCCCATCGGCGAGGTCAGCGCGTCGTCGAGCCACTGCGCGGCGTCGTGCGTGTGCGGCGCGACGCTGGACGTGAACAGGCCGTCGCGGATCAGCCCTTCGATCTGCCAGCCGGCCAGCAGCCCGAGCGCGATCTCGTCGGTCTCTGCGGTCCGCTCCGGTGCGCGTCAGCGACGTCGCGAAGTAGTGACTCGCCAGGCGCGTGGCGCGCGCCGACTCCGCCGCCGCCAGCTGCACCGGCCGCAGGCCGCCTTGCACGCGCACCTGATTCAAAGACGCGACCACCGTCGCCGAGAATTCCTGCGCGCTCGCGACCGGGTGAGACGGGGTGTAGGGCTGCACGCGAAGCGCGAGCGGCTGATCGACCGAGCGGCGAAGCAGGATCTGCGCGAACGGCAGCGCCGAGAACGCGCTGGGGCGGCGCGCTCAGCAGCTGCACCCAGGCGGTCGTCGTCGTCCTTGGCCAGGTGGCAGGTCGCGCGGAACTTCGGGCGCGCCACGCCGGGATCGATCGCGCAGTGCTCGACGCCCAGTCGTCCCTGGTTCGCGTAGCCCATGATGTAGTCCGAGGCCTGCGTGCAGCTCTCCCTCGAAGACGCGCGTTCCCTTGTGCGTCGGGCACCACCGCCAGCGACTTCCAGTGCACGCGCGTCGCCGCGTAAGTCATGATCGCGATCGATTCGCCCGTGCGCGCGCCCATACCAGAAGCCGGCATCGGTGGCGCCGTCGGGCAGATGCGCGACCACGTCGGTCTTCAGCTGCGCGCCCTGGCGCGCCAGCAAATCGTCGTCGGTGATCTTGTCGGGCACGGTGCCGCTGATCCAGTTCATGCCCACCGTCGGCACCACGGCCCCGCAGGCCGCGATCACGAACTGCTGCAGGTTTTCGGGCGGCGTCGCCCGCGCGTCGAGATAGAACCGTCCCGCCTCGTGCGCGACGCAGGCGAGCGCGCGCGTGAGGTGCACGCTCGGCCGTGCTTGCGCGGCGTCGGCCGCGAACGCCGCCTCCCAGCTCCCGCGCGCCTGGAACGGATCGTCCGGGTTGAGCGCGCCCTGCTGCGGTTCCAGCTTCCACCCCTCGGAGGGGACTGCGCCGACGTCCAGCTCGGGGATCGCCGCCGGTCGGCTCTCGATCTGAGCGAGCTTCGCCTGCGACGGAAACTCCACCATCGGCTTGCCCAGCCCGCCGCCGTCGGTCCGACGGCCGCGCGCCCGTCGCGCACCGCGCCGCCGCCGCCAACCACGGAGACCGAGCGCCAACCTCCACTCGCGACCCACCGGTCGCCCATGAGCTTCGACTATACGCCGCTATGCGCGCGGACTTCCAACGCCGGGAAGTCCGTGGTTGGATGCTCTTGAGCTTCTGCGACGGTGGTGTTGATGAACTTCCGAACAGCTTCGTGCCTTCTCGCGGGGTCGGTCCTGTTTCTGGTTTCGGCGAACGCGCGCGCGCAGGCTCCGCGCCGGTCTTCAAGCAGGCGCCGCCGGCCGCGTCCGACCCCAGCGCTCCGGGAGTCGCCGGCCAATCCGGCTCCGCCGCCCGTCCCGGTGCCGCCCGCCGAGGCGCACGCCGGTGCCGTCCCGGCGGCGCCGCCCGCGCCCGCGAACCCCCTGCGTCGCCAGCGCCGGCGACCCCCCCCGCGTATCCGCCGGGTACGCGCCGCCGCCGGGCTATCCGTCCGGCAGCTATCCGTATCCGTATCCCTACCCGTATCCGTATCCCTATCCTTCGGGCCAACCGTATCCGTCGGCCTATCCGCCGCCGGCTCCGCCCCGACGCGTTCGCCCACCGCCGAGGCTCATGACGGCGGCTACATCCGCTTGCAGCTCGGTGTCAACTGGACCGGACTCACCGGCAAGGCCGGCGGTGACACGGTCACCTACAACGGTTCGGGTGCGTCGCTCGCGGCCGCGTTCGGCTACTCGATCACGCCGCACCTGATCCTCTACGGCGAGTTCTTCATCGCCGGCGCCACCAGATGCCACCGTGAAGATGAACGGCATCTCGACCAACACCGGCCAATCCTCGCTCGGCACCGACGTGCTCGGGTGTCGGAGCTGGGCGCCGCCTACTACTTCGGTCCCAACCTCTTCGCGGCCGCCACGATGCTCGACGCGCAGATCGACGTCACCGACTGCGAACGACGCCACCCTGCTGAAGAGTCAGAACGGCCTCGGTCTCGAGCTGCTCTTCGGCAAGGAGTGGTGGGCGTCGGACAACTGGGGCCTCGGCGTCAGCGGGCAGTTCATCTTCGCTTCGATGAAGGGCAAGGACGTCGATCTGGTTCTCAATCAGGTGCCGACCTGGCACGTAACGTCATTGTCGCTGTTGTTTTCGGCGACCTACAACTAGCGCGTTGCGCGCAAAGCGCCGAACGTAATCCGCGTAAGACCGATTTGCACGTGATTGACGACACGCTCTGCGCGCGCGTGCCGTGTTCCGTCGGAAATCGGCAGTTTTTCTGACGAGTGCGCGCGCCTCGTCGCACGTACCATCTCCCGCCAATCACGGGTAATTGCGGAAATGAATAGCGGATTCACTTTGAGCCGTGCCGATGGCCGGCGGGCACTGCCCAATGAAGGAGCTACGCACATTTCATGAAACGAGATCGCCTTTGCTTGGTTGTCGCCTTCGGAATGGGCTTGCTCGGGGATCGCGTCATCGCAGTCGGGCTGCGGTGGCGGATCATCGACCAACGAGCCGGGTAGCGGCGGCAGTGCGGCGGCGACACGGGCGCGGCGGGCGGCGGCGGGCCGGCCACGGGCGGCGCGCCATCGGGTGGTGGCGGAAACGGCGGCGCGAGCAGCGGCGCCGGCGGAATGAGCACTACGCCGACCGGCGGCAAGACCGGCACCGGCACTGGCGGCACCGTCGGTGGTACCGGCGGAGTCCGACGACCGGCGTCGGCGGAGCGGCGGGCACCGGCGGGACTCCCGGTGGCGGTGGCGGCGTCTGCGGCGCGGGCGACGGCAACCTGCCCGCGGAGCCGACGTTGCCCGCGACCGCGTGCGCGACGCTGATGGCGAGCTTCACGATCGTCCCCGGAACGCCGCCCAGCGAGACCACCCTCGACACCACGCGCATCCAGCAGGCGCTGACCACGTGTCCGGCCGGGCAGGCGGTCAAGCTGGTGACCGGCGGAGCCAGCAACGGGTTCATCACCGGTCCCATCACCGTCCCGACGGGCGTCACCCTGTGGGTCGACGCGGGCGTCACGCTGTTCGGAACGCGCAGTCCGACCGTCTACAACAACGCGTCCGCGTTGATCACCGTGCGCGGCACCAACTCGGGCATCGTCGGCGACGGCACGATCGACGGCCAGGGCGGCGAGCCGCAGATCGGCGGCACGCAGACGCTGGTGGGACATCAACGGCGGCGGCGGCAGCAGCCCGGCGCTGATCGTCGTCAGCTCGGTGACCAACTTCACGCTCTACCGGATCACGCTGCACAACTCGCCGATGTTCCACGTCAAGCTCGCGGCGAGGGGCTTCACCGTCTGGGGCGTCACCATCAAGACGCCGTCGACGGCGACCAACAGCGTCGGCACGGCGCTGAACGCCAACGTCGCGCACAACACCGACGGCATCGATCCCGGCGAAGCGGCCAGCAACGGCTTCATCGTGTGCAGCAAGATCAGCGTCGGCGACGACCACATCGCGATCAAGGGCGCGACCGGCGTCACCAACCTGACCATCGCCCACAACCACTTCCGCGCCGGTCACGGCATGTCGATCGGCAGCGAGATCAACGGCGGCGTGTCCGGCCTCAACGTCTACGATCTGTCGATCGACGGTCTCGGCAGCGGTCTCGGCGGCGGCAGCTCGAACGGCATCCGCATCAAGTCCGATCCCAGCCGTGGCGGCCTGGTCACCAACGCCAACTACACCGACATCTGCACGCGCAACCTCGCCAACCCGATCATCCTCACGCCGATGTACAGCGCGCTCACGGGCACCCTCATCCCGACCTACAACGGCATCACCATCCGTAACTTCCGATCGGTCGCGAGCACGGTGGTCCCGACGGTCACGTTGCTCGGGTTCGACACCGCGCACCTCACCGGCGTCACCCTCGACAACGTCGTCATCGACGGAGTGACCGCGGCGCGCGCCAGCGCGCAGCAACGCCAACGTCACGCTCGGTCCGGGCAACGTGAACTTCATGCCCGCCGGCACCGGCGTGACCGTCACCAACAACATCTCGGGCACGTCGACGCCGAATCCCTGCGGCGCGGATCGATTCCCGACGTTCTAAGGTCGGCGTCCTTGCGGTACTTCTGCGGGCCGATGCCGAACTTCTTCAGCCAGCGCCAGACGGCGGCGCGGTGCTTGCCCAGCTCACGTGACACGTCGGCGACGTTGCCGTCGTAGCGCCTGAGCAGCTCCTCCAGTTGCTCGGGCGTCGGCGACGGTCCGGCGACCGCCCTGCGTGGGGCGGCGCCGGGCGCGGGTGCCCGGGGTCGATCCGCGCGCGCGATCGGCTCGGGCAAGTCGCGCAGCGCGATCGCTTGGCCCGCGGTGGTCAGGATCGCCGCCGTGGTGACGATCTTCTCGAGCTCGCGCACGTTGAGCGGCCAGCCGTGCAGGCACAGCGCGCGAAACGCCGGCTGCTCCAGCTTGGGCTCCGGGTTGGCGCGCAGGAAGTGAGCGATGAGCACGCCCAGATCTTCGATGCGGCTGCGCAGCGGCGGCAGGTGAATCGGCGCCGCGCCCAGGCGCGCCACGATGTCGTCGCGCAGGCCGCCGGCCGCCTTGCCGTCGCTGCCGGGCACGGTGCGGTTGGTGGCGGCGATGACGCGGACGTCGATGCGTCGCGGGCGTGTCGAGCCGAGCGGCGTCAGCTCGCGATCCTGCAGGAAGCGCAGCAGCTTGATCTGCGCCTCGCCGGTCATCTCGCCGATCTCGTCGAGGAACAGCGTCCCGCCCTCGGCCTCCTCGATCAGCCCCGGCTTGCCCTGCTGCGCGGTCGAGTGCGCGCCCTGCCGGTAGCCGAAGAGCTCGCTCTCGACGAGCTCGCGCGGGATCGCGCCGCAGTTG
The DNA here is from genome assembly GCA_963711305.1 of uncultured Pseudomonadota bacterium. Classification (GTDB taxonomy): domain Bacteria; phylum Myxococcota_A; class Polyangia; order Fen-1088; family Fen-1088; genus DASRQZ01. The sequence goes on along the minus strand of CAVQDT010000007.1, from coordinate 103,860 downwards.
ATGGCGACGAAGCGCCCCTTGCGGCCGCTCGCCAGGTGCACGGCGCGCGCGTAGACCTCCTTGCCGGCGCCGGTCTCGCCCAGGATGAGGAGCTCGCTGTCCGACGGGGCGAGGCGCCGCAAGCGATCGCAGGCCAGCGCCAGCGGCGGGCAGACCGTCGCCACCGGTCCCAGCGGATTGGTGAGCTCGTTCTTGATCGCCTCGACCTCGATCGTCGACGCCAGTCGGAAGACCGCGACGTGGTTGCCGATGAAGATCAGCGCGCCGTCGTGCAGCGGGACGCGCTCCTCGACGCGAACGTTGTCGACCCAGGTGCCGTTCTTGCTGCCGAGATCGACGAGCTCGTAGCCATCGTCGTCGTCGTTGCGCGGAGTCGTCTTGACGATGCGCGCGTGGTGGCCGGAGACCAGCGTGTCGTTGAGGATCGCGCTGTGGCCGCCGGGGTGAGTCTCCTCGGGCGCGCGCCGTCCGATCTGCAGATCCGCTCCCCACGAACAGCAGGCGTCGTGCCGGCGGCAGCGCGGGCTCGTCGGCGCTGCCGACCATCAACAGGAGTGGAATCTCGGGGAGCTCGCCCGGCGACAGTGGCGAGTTGACCGACGTCAGTGTCTGGTCGTCGGCGGAGCCCATCCCCGCAAGCCTATCACCGTCCTCAGCGGCAGGCGAGGCGATTGAGCTGGGGTGTGCTCACCTGTAAGACCACGCCATCGCCGAGCTGGCCGCTCTGGTTGCCGCCCCAGCACCAGACCGAGCCGTCGCTCCGCAGCGCACAGTGTGGCTCGCGCCCGCGGAGATCTGCGCGACGCCGTCGAGTCCGGGAACCTCGACCGCGCAGGCCGGTCGCGACTCCTGGCCGTTGCCGAGCTGGCCGACGTCGTTGGCGCCCCAGCACCAGACGTGGCCGGTCGAGGCTGAGCGCACAGGTGTGGGCGCCGCCGGTCGCGATCGCTTTCGACGCGGGCGGCCCGGCGACCAGGTGCGGGGGAGACGACGTCATCGCGGCGCCGCCCAGCTGTCCGCTGTCGCCGCGCCCCCAGCAGAGTATCTGGCCGTCGACGGTGAGCGCGCAGGTGTGCGAGGTCCCGGCCGCGATCCCGGTCGCCATCTGCACCGATTGGCTGGTCCGAGAGGATCACCGCCATCGGCGTGTCCGATGGCCGTGCCGCCGTCGCCGAGTTGGCCGAAGTCGTCGCGCCCCCAGCAGGCCACCGTGCCGGTGCTGGTCACCGCGCAGGTGTGGCCGCCGCCGGCGCGACGCGAGACGACGCCCGCCTCGTCCATGACCGGCACGGGTGCGGCGTGGCCGGTGAGGGTGCGTCGCCGAGCTGGCCCTCATCGCCGGCACCCCAGCAGAGCACCCCGCCGGTGCCATCGGCGCGATCGCGCAGGTGTGCGTGTCGCCGGCCGCACCACGGTGACCGTCGTGGCCGGCACGACGACTGGGACGCGCGCGTCGACCGCGCTCGCGGGCCCGACCTGGCCGGAGCTGCCGCGCCCCCAGCAGAAAGGTCTGCCCGTCGGTCGAGGTGAGCGCGCAGCGTGTGCTGCGCGCCAGCGCGAGCCGACTCGGCGGCGAGGGGCAGCTTGAGCGCGGCGGGCGTTGCGCGATCGACGTCCGGTTGTCGCCGAGCTGGCCGGCCTCATCGGCACCCCAGCACGGCAGCTGGGGCCCGGCCCGCCATGCGCCGCGGCGACGGCGCAGGTGTGGTCGCCGCCGGCGGCGATGGTCGTGGCGCCGTGATCATGCCGACGGCGGCCGGCGTCGCGCGCAGCACGGCAGTGCCGGTGCCGAGCTGCCCGAAGTGATTGTCGCCCCAGCACCAGATCGTCCCCGTCGCGACGCGCGCAGCTGAACTGGCTCGCCGGCCGCGACCTCCAGCAAGTGGTCGATGCGGCTGGCCGGCACCGGCACATCGAGCGCGTCGGTGGTGCCGTCGCCGAGCTGACCGGCGGTGTTGGTGCCCCAGCACTAGCCTGCTGCCGTCCTTGCGCACGGCGCAGACGTGCTGCGCGCCCGCGGCGACGGCGACCGGATCGGGGATCGACGGGACGCGCATCGGGCGCAGCGCCGAGATGCCGTTTCCGTCGCCCAGCTCGCCGGCGGCGCCGTCGCCCCAGCACCAGAGACCGTCGGCGCGCGTGACCGCGCAGGTGTGCTGCAGGCCGAGCGCCGCGCTGGTGACCGCGGTCAGGCCCGCGACCTTGATCGGTTGGGTTTGATCGATCGTCGTACCGTTGCCGATCTGACCCTGGTTGTTGTCGCCCCAGCACCAGAGCGTCTCGTCGGCGCGCACGGCGCAGAAGTGTTGCCAGTGGCCGGCGATGCTGCGCGTGCCGGTCAACGCGAAGACGCGGATCGGTCCCATTCGCGGCTGGCCGCTGCCGTCGCCGAGCTGGCCGTGCAGATTGCTGCCCCAGCACAGCGCGGTGCCGTCGGCCTGCACCGTACACGTCGAGACGCTGCCGGCGGCGACGTCGCTGGCGCCGGCGACGCCCGGGACCTGCACCGGCGACCGGCGCGGCGTGGGGTCGGCGTCGCCGAGCTGTCCGTCGGTGTTGGCGCCCCAGCAGAAGGCCGAGCCGTCGCTGGTCACGGCGCAGCTATGGCGATCGCCGACGGCGATCGCGGTCGCGGGCGGCAGTCCGGTCACCGGCACCGCTCGAGATCGCGGCGTGGTGGTGCTGTTGCCGAGCTGTCCGTCGGCGTTGTTGCCCCAGCACTCGACGCCGCCCTGCTGGGCGTGGGCGTGGTCGTAGTCGTCGCGCCGAGTGCGCGCGCGCGCGCGCCGTGGACGCCGCGCCGCCCGACGACCTCGAGCTGCAACGCCGCGGTCGACGCCGCCCGCGAGCGCGAGCACCAGCACCGCCGCCGCGAACGCCGGCGCGCGCCGCGCGCGCGGCCGCCAATCGGCGACCAGCGCGTTGCAGATCGGTGGCGGTCGGCTCCGTCGAAGCGTCGAGGCGCGGCGACGCCGCCTCGACCTCGGCCAGGTGCTGCTTCAGCGACTTGCCCGACTGCTGCGCGCGCTGCCACTCGGCGATGCGATGACGCGAACAGCGTGTGCATGTACTCTCCGACCGCGACCGTCGAAAGCACCAGCCCCTCGGCGCGGGCGAACCGCACGAGGTCGAGGTGGAGGTCGCGTGCGCGGTCGGGTAGCGAGCGTTGGGAGCGCGCCAGCGCGCGCACACGATGCGCTCGAGATCGGCCGGATAGCCGACCCTCACCAGGCCGGCGGCGAGATCGCCGTTGACGATGCGGTTCATGATCGCGTACTCGTTGGCGCCGCGGAACGGCGCGTTGCCGGTCGTCAGCTCGTACAGCACGTGCCGAGCGAGAACACGTCGCTGCGTCGATCGAGCGCGACGCCGCGGCACTGCTCGGGCGACATGTAGGCGACCTTGCCCTTGAGTGGCCCGCTGCGTCTCGGTGCGCTGCGCGCCCTTCGCGATGCCGAAGTCGACAGCTTCACCGCGCCGTCGTAGCTCACCAGCACGTTCGACGGCGACACGTCGCGATGGACGATGCCGAGCGGCTTGCCGTCGGGCCGCGGTCTGCTCGTGCGCGTGGTGCAGGCCCGCCGCCGCCGCCGCGGCGATCGCGATCGCGTGGTCGAGCGGCATCCCGCGCCGTGTCCGCCTGCCGCGCGCGCGCGGCGGCAGATCCGCGCAGGTCCCGCCGTGCGACGTACTCCATCGCGAAGAAGTGCGTCGCCGTCGACCCCGACGTCGTAGACCTGCGCGATGTTGGGGTGCGTGAGCGTCGCCGCGAGGCGCGCCTCGTCGAGGAACATCGACGAAGTTGCGGGTCGCGCGCGTGCTGCGGCAGGATCCGCTTGATCACGACCTGCTTCTCGAAGCCCTCGAGCCCGGCTCGCGGCGCGAGGTACAGCTCGGCCATGCCGCCGACGGCGAGCGACGGAGCAGCTCGTACTTCCCGAGTCGCTGGCCTTTGGAAAAAAGCTCGGAGAGCTCCTCCAGTCGGTGATCATCGTAACTCCCTTTGTGCGTCGCTGGGCACCGGCCGCACACCGATGTTGCGCAACCGGTAGCGCAACATCCTGCGCAACACCGTGCGCAAAACCGTACCTCCCCGGACAGGCCTACATCTACCGCTCGTCGCACGCGCTCCGATTCGCCGCGCGCCGGGCGGTGTGGGATGCCGCGCCCGGCTCGCCGCGCGGTATTCCCGCGTGGCCCCGGTCTTGCTGACTCTTCGGCCCGAGAAGGAGACCGACGGATGGCAAAACCATTTCGGACGGCACGCGAAGATCGGGCTACTGGCGACGGGGATCGCCGCCAGCGCCTGCTTCGAATCCACAACAGCTCGTCGGGGGCGCTCCCCGCCGACGTCACGTCGATCATGTTCCTGCAGCGCATGCCGCGCACCAACACCGGGAACGTCTTCGACTACACCAGCTACGTTCCGGGCGGCCGCCTGGTCACCCTGAGCCCGCCGTCGGCCGACGGCAAGCTGACCGTGCTGACGTCGGACCCGATGTTCGCGAACGCCGACATCATGGCGTACGACCTGTCGTTCGACGCCAAGTCGGTGGTCTTCTCCGCGAAGCTCAGCGACGGCGACAACTTCAACCTCTACTCGATGAACCTGGACGGCACCAGCTTGTTGCAGCTGACGTCGGGCGACGACAACTACGTCTACCCGATCTACGTGCCGGGGCAGAAGATCCTCTTCACCACCAGCAAGAGCGTCGAGGCGGACGCCAGCCAGTTCCGCGATGAGTACGAGCGCCAGACCACGGCGCAGGTCGGCACCATCAACATCGACGGCACCGGCGAGACGCTCGGGCCGCGCAACGTCTCGCACCGCGTGGCGCCGACGCTGCTGCCCAACGGCCGCGTGGTCTACACCGAGTGGCGGCACATGGGCGCCGGTCAACGACGGCCACCTGCGCATGATGAACGAGCGACATGACCGGCCATGCGCGAGGCGTTCGGCGGCGAGAAGGGCGGCGAGGGGCTGACCAACAGCTACCTCAAGGCCCGCTACGTCCAGACCAAGACCATGCCCGACGGCTCGCCGGACTACCAGATGATCGCGATCGGCACCTCGCGCGACCGCACGCTGCAGGCGGGCAAGCTGCTGCTCATCGACCTCAACGGCAGCGAGCTCAACTCGCACGGCACCGACCTGACGCCGCTGGTCCCCGGTGACCGCACGCCGAGCGCGCTCGGCGTCGGCCGCTTCTACGACGCGGAGAGCATCGGCAACCCCAGCGACCTCAAGTTCCTGACCAGCTGGGCCGACGGTCCGGTCGAGTCGTCGATCCTCGCGATGGCGAGCTCGAACGCCAACTTCGGCCTCTACGTCTACGACGGCAACACCCAGCAGCGCTTCCCAGTCTACGACGACGCCAAGTACTGGGACGTGCTCGCGCGCCCGATCAAGGCGCACGCCGAGCCGGCGCCGACCTCGTCGCCGATCAACGGCACAAGCACCACCGTCGGTTCGCTCAACGTCTACAACACATCGCTGACGCCGATCCCCGCCGGCAGCGTCGTCAAGGTCCGCCTCATCGAGGGCTTCTCGGGCGAGGAGGGCATCCGCACCTTCGGCTCGACGGAGTTCGACGGCCAGTCGCTGTACGGTGAGATTCCGATCAACCCCGACAGCTCGTTCGCGGCCCAGGTGCCCGGCAACGTGCCGTTCCACATGCAGGTCATCGACAAGTACGCGATGAGCATCGTCAACGAGTCGATCTGGATCAGCGGCCGCGCCGGCGAGCAGCGCTTCTGCGGCGGCTGCCACGAGAACCGCTGCCAAACGGCGCTGATCGGCACGGGCGTGACCGAGAACGTCCTTCGCGGCGCGGTCAACCTGGACGTGCCGCGCGCCGTCCGCGGCGCGCACCTATACACCAACGCCAGCAAGATCCGCGGCGTTCCGTGGGACAAGGCGATCCAGCCGATGCTGACGGCGAAGTCGCCACCTGCCACGATCGGCGACGCCACCAAGGCCGGCAACCCGAGCTTCACCGTCACCGACCACACCACCATGACGTCGCAGACCTTCGCCTTCGACCTCACCGGCAAGAACCTGCCGGTCACCGTCGGCGAGAAGATGACCAATCTGTTCAGCGCGTCGTACATATCGCTATGGGCCTTGGCGAGATCCTGGGCGAGGACGTCGTCATGATCTCCCCCCGCCCGACTACCAGCCCAGGCTACGTGCCCGGCCGTCGGCGGCCGACTCGACCCTCATCCAGATGCTGAACCCGCCTCAGCGCTTCCGGCCGCCGGCCCGAGCGTGCCCGCGTTCAACGCCACCATGCGATCCCCGCATGGCGAGACCTGCGCCAGCACGCGTGCCGCGACGCGAGCCACGCGCATCCACCCGACCGAGCTCGGGCCGACTCTCCCGCCGACGAGTACTACCTGCTGATCCTCAGCATCGACATGGGCGGCCAGTACTTCTCGCGCGAGAACAAGGACGAAGCGACTCCGTACCTGGGAGGCACTGACCATGCGCACGCACAGCAACATCCGGCTCAATTTGGTTGCCTCGCTCGCGTTCACCGGTCTGGGCGGGGTCTTCGCGCAGGACCGCTCGCGCGGGCCACAACGGGAGCCCGGCGCTGCTCAAGAGCGGCGATCGCCTCGGGCTCCGCCGACGCCATCGAGGCGGAGCTCGAGCACACCGAGTACCTGGTGTGCGCGGCCTGCACGGACATGGTGCTGCCGCTGGTCGACCACCTCGACTACGGCGTCCGCAAGGCGGCGGCCTGGTGGATCGCCCGGCGCGGGATCGCCCACGACGTGTACGTGAGCATGCTCGGGCGGCTGTCGCAGCCCGACTCGACGGCGGCGCGCAACGCCGCCGACGTGCTGGGCGAGCTCGCCTACGCCGGCTCCGTCCCCGCGCTGTCGGCCGCGCTGTCGAACCCGATCTTCTCGGCGAGGCGCGCGCCGCGATGGCGCGGGCGCTGGGCTCGATCGACAAGCCGACCGCGGTGCCGGCCCTGGTCACCGCGCTGCGGCGCCCGAGCCCGCGGTCAAGGCGTCGTCGCTGGCGGCCCTGCGCTAGATCCAGGGCTTCAAGGACGCGACCGGCGGCGGCGCTGCTGACCGACGCCGACGAGCAGGTCCGCGCCGAGGCGGCGCTACGACCTGGGGTCCTCCTGCGCACCGGCAAGACCGGCGTGCAGCCGGCCAACGTCGACAGCCTGCTGACCGTCCTGGCGAACGACCCCAGCGTCAACGTCCGCAAGAAGGCGGCCTGGTCGCTGGGCGAGATGGGCGCGCCGGTCACGCTGGCGGCTGCCGGCCTGCAGAAGGCGGCGACCTCGGACGCAGCCCGGTCGTCCGCTCGCTGGCGCAAGTCGCGATCAGCAAGCTCACGCGATAGTCGACTGCGACGAGAAAAGAACCATCACCTCGGGCGCGAATCCGCGCCCGAGGTGTTAACATCGCAGAGATGATTGTGTCCAAGCTTCGTTTGCGGATCCTCTCGGCGTCGCTCTTCTGGGGTGGCGCCTTTTTCTTTCTGGCGTCGTCGGCGTGCACGATCAACCGCCCGCCCGAGCAGCACTTCTACGACCAGCACATCCAGCCGATCCTCAACAACTTCTGCGTCGGCAACACCTCGCCCTGCCACCGCATCGATCCGGCGACGGGCATCGCGCTCGGCAACCTGGATCTGTCGTCGTTCGAATCGGTGCAGAAGCGGCGCGACGTGCTGCGCACCTACGGCAGCTATCCGCAGCCGCTGTTGCTGCTGAAGGCGCTGCCCGAGGAGCGTGCAGATCCCCTATCAACAGCGTGCTTCTACCAGAGCGAGATCCGCCACACCGGCGGCAAGCCGATTGCGCCGACTCCGACGCCTACTACGAGCTCAAGCGCTGGCTGGACAACGGCGCCAACCGCGACGGCCTGGCGCCCTCGCCGGGCGCGCAACATGGGCATGGGCGACTGCAACACGGCGATCCCGCCGAGCGGCCGCCGTCGACCCCAGCAACCCGGCCTATCAGCCTTCGTCGCGAACGGCATCCAGGACAAGATCCGGTCGTCGTGCGCGTTCGGCACCTGCCACAGCTCGCCGCAGTCCGACTTCTACATGACCTGCGGCGACGACGACGAGCAGAAGCAGTTCAACTTCAGCCGCGCGGCCAGCTTCGTCGTCCCCATGGGCGTGGCCGTCGAGCAGAGCGAGATCCTGCTGCGCCCGCTGGCGCCCGCGGCGGCGGCATCAGCCACACCGGCGGCGTCTTCTTCGGGTCGCGCGACGACGACACCTGGAAGTCGTGGAAGGCCTGGGCCGAGGAGGTGCAGGCGAACCCGCCGCTCACGCTGACCAGGAGCGCCGGCCAGCAGTTCTTCGAGGACAACGTCATGCCCAAGCTCCTGCAGCGCGGCTGCGCGCTCGAGGGCTGCCACAGCCCCGACGGCTTCAACGACTTCCGCCTGCGCTCGGGCGCGCAGGGCTTCTTCTCGCCGTTCGCGCTCAAGCGCAACTACGAGACGACGCTGAAGGAGTTCATGGCGCTCGACACCGTCGACGTCAAGCAGTCGCGCGCCGTCAAGAAGACCATCTTCGCCAGCTCGGGCGGCATGACCCACCGCGCGGGCCCGGTGCTCGACGGCGCGATGGCGGCTCGAACGTCGCCGATTCGGCGGCGCCCTGCGCCGCGGTCTTCGACCCGATGACCGCGACGCGCGTTCTGCACGTTCAAGGAGTGGCACCGCATCGAGCGCCAGGACCGCGCCGCCGACGTGTCGCCGATGGCGACGGGCGACGTGATGCCGCTGGCGTTCGTCTCGCGCCCGCCCAACGGCGACAACCTGCTGCAGTTCGACACCTACCGCGGGCGGCGCCGATCTCAAGCTCGCCGACGCGACCCTGGGCGCCGACGGCGCGGTCACGTCGGTCGGCAACGTGCGCTCGGCGCTCGGGCCGTGCGCGGGCCTGGCCGGCGACGTCGACGTGCGCGGCCCCGAGTGGAGCTACGACGGCACGCAGCTGATCTTCGCGGCGCGCGCCGGCGCGTCGAGCGGCCTCGACCTGTGCGTGCTCGACGGCGGCGGCGCGGCACCTGCCGCCAGCTGACCAGCGACGACGGCGCGCCATCGCAGGGCTGGTGCGGTGCACAACTTCGATCCGGTGTTCGCGCCCGACGGCACCGTCGTGTTCGCGTCGACGCGCGCGGGGACGCTGACGCTCAAGAACCTCCTGCCCAACGCGGACCTCTTCCGCGTCGCGCCCGGCGGCGACTTCACGAAGCCCGAGCAGATGACCTGCCTGCTCAACTCCGAGATCGCGCCGGCGTTCATGCAGGACGGCCGCGTCACGCTTCACCGCCGAGAAGGCGACGCCCGACTTCTATCAGCTGTCCGGCCGCCGCATGAACTGGGACCTCACCGACTACCACCCGCTGCTCGCGCAGCGCGCGCAGTCGACCGACACGTTCACGCACCGATCTGCACCCGTCGGTCGGCTACCAGCAGGCGACCGAGATCCGCGAGGGGCTCGACCGCAACTTCCTGATCATCCTGTCGGACGCGCCGGCGAAGGGCGGCGGGCGGCGCGCTGGCGACGTTCAACCGATCGATCGGGCCGTTCGAGGCCGACCGCGACGAGATCACCTTCGTGCAGTCGCTGGTGATCGTCGACCCGGCGGCGACCGGGCGCGCCGGGCACGGCGGGCGTCTACCGCTCGCCGTTCTCGCTGCCCAACGGCGAGATCCTGGCGTCGTACGCCGCCAACGTCACCGATCCGACGACGCAGATCCCGCAAGTACGATCTGGTCGCGGTCGACCGCCGACGGGCACGCGCCGCGCGCTGGCCAGCGATCCGTCGCTGTCGTACGTCGAGGCGGTGCTCGGCTACAAGCGCGCCGAGCGCGAGCTGTTCACGAACCTGCCGCAGCTGGTGTTCGGCGGCCACGGCGATCCGGCCGGCGACGCCGCCGACGACCGGCATCATGCACTTCCCCGACCTGCCGATGCTGGCGACGCTGCTGGGCGCGAACCTGCGCCGCGGCCGCGACGTCAAGGCGTTCGACGGCACGGCGTCGCTGCGCGTGTACCAGGAGAATCCCGCCGACCGTCGCTGACGCCGCCGCTGACGGGCAGCCAGATGGTGTTCAGCGAGCGCAAGTTGCTGGGCGTGGCCGGCCTCGAGTCCGATCACTCGGTGAAGGTGACGATCCCGGCGGGCACGCCGCTGATCCTCGAGCTGATCGACGGCAACGGCAAGCCCTTGTTCACGATGCACGAGGAGCACCAGCTGGGCCCCGGCGAGTACATCACGCCCGGCCCGCCGCGCGCGCTCTTCAACGGCATCTGCGGCGGCTGCCACGGCTCGCTCACCGGCGAGGAGCTGGACGTCGCCGTGACGCCCGACGCGCTCACCGGCGCGTCGGTGTCGCTGTCGCGCGACAAGGCCGCGAAGTCGCTGCAGTGACGTCGACCGACGCGACGAGCCCTGCAGTATGTGTCCGCGCTTAGAGCGCGCTCCTTAATTGTTGCACGCCGCCGCTTGCGGCGGAATTCCGACTCGAATACTGTACGCTCCATTCGCGCGTGAACCGGGGACGCTCGGGTGGGCGTTCTCTCCACGCGACAGACGAAGTTTTTCCGAGGAGAGATTCGAATGAGGAAACTGACACTCTTGTTCGCGATGGTTGGGGTGCTCTTCACGGCTTCGGCGGCGCGTGCGCAGCAGGGCGGGTACGGCATGGCGGGATGTGGCCTCGGCTCGCTCCTCTTCGGAAACGACAACACCACGCTGATGCAGATCCTCGCGGCGACCACGAACGGGACGTTCGGCAGCCAGACCTTCGGCATCACCTCGGGCACCTCGAACTGCACCGCGGGCGGCGTCGTCAAGGCCGAGCGCGAGCAGGCCGCCTTCGCCGAGGTCAACTTTCAGGATCTGAAGCGCAACATGGCTTCGGGCGGCGGCGAGTACCTGAGCTCGTTCGCGACGCTGCTCGGCTGCGACGATTCGGCGAAGCCGGTGCTCTTCAAGATGACCCAGGACAAGCTGGAGTCGATCCTGCCGTCGGAGAAGAGCAGCCCGATCGACCTGGTCGTCGGCGTCAAGGCGCAGATCAAGGCCGACGCGCGCCTGGCCAACGCCTGCACCGACGAGCGCGCCATCGCGCGCGCCGCAGGGCAAGCCGATGAAGATCGCTTCGGCTCGCTAACATTCGTCGCCGACAGAATTCAAGACGCCCCGGCCATCCCTCGTGGATCGCCGGGGCTCGTCATTTCTGGCCGCGCGCCGCGTGCTTGCGCTGGCCGCGGCGCCGCGCGCGCCGCCGAGCCGGTTGCCGCCGTCGCCCGCGCTGGCGGCGCTGATCCACGACGCGCGCGAGAAGCAGCTGGCGCAGAGCCGCGACTGGCAGGTGCTGCTGCACTACCGGCCGACGGCGTTCGGCGGCTGGAAGAGCCAGGCCGACGGCCTCGGGCTTCTTCTTCGCGGGCAAGGCCGGCAAGACCGATCGCGACGCCGAGCTGGAGGCGACGATCGCGGCGCTGCTGCGTCCGTCGGTGCGCGATCCGACCAACCCCGAGACGATGCACCCGCAGTGCCTGTTCCCGGCGCGCTACGCCTGGCTCAAGCAGCAGCTCGGCTCGACGCGGCGTTCGTCGATCAACCGTGTCCGCTGCTCGACACCTGGCGCACCGGCATCTCCGCCGAGGCGGCGACGCTGGTCTACGCGACCGCATACCTCAACAGCCCGGCGTCGATGTACGGTCACACGTTCCTGCGCCTGTCGCGCGCGACCGGCGAAGGGAATCCGCTGCTCGACTACGCGGTCAACTTCGCCGCCGACGCCGACACCACCAACGGGCTGGTCTACGCGATCGCGGGCCTGACCGGCGGTTTCCAGGGCCATTTCTACGTCGTGCCCTACTACGTCAAGGTCCAGGAGTACTCCAACATGGAGAGCCGCGACCTCTGGGAGTACGAGCTGGCGCTGACGCGCGAGCAGGTCGAGCGCCTGGTGCTGCACGCGTGGGAGACGCGCTCGACGTACTTCGACTACTTCTTCACCGACGAGAACTGCTCGTACCAGCTGCTCACGCTGCTGGAGGCGGCCGATCCGACGCTGCACCTGATCGACGGTTTCGGCGCCGCGCGTCGTGCCCGCCGACACCGTCCGCGCCGTGATGGACAGCCGGGCCTGGTCCGGCGCGTCGCGCCGCGCCCGTCGCTGGTCAGCACCATGACCGAGCGGCGCGCGCGCCTCGACCGGCGCGAGGTGCGCGCCGCCGAGCAGTGGGCGAAGTCGCCGCCCGACAGCGCCGCGCCCGACCTCGCCGGCGTGCCGGCGCCGCGCCAGGCGCAGGTCATCGACGCCGCCTACGACTACCTTCGCTACCGCGAGGGGTTCGAAGTCGGCCGAGCCGAGCGACGCGTTCAAGAAGCGCGAGCGTCGCATGCTGCTGGCGCGCGGGCGGCTCGGCGTGCCGCCGCAGGAGATGGAGGTGCGCTCGTCGGTCGACGCGCCCGAGCACGGTCACGGCACGCTGCGGCTTGTCGGTGGGCGGCGGCGCTGTCCGAACGTCGGCGGCAGCTTCGAGACGCTGGCGATCCGCGGCGCGATCCACGACTTCCTCGACCCGTCGGGCGGCTACCCCGACAACGCGTTGCTGGAGATGGCCAGCGTGCGCGGCCGCTTCGACAACCAGACGCGCGCGGCCGCGGCTCGACCGCGCCGACGCTGGTCAACATCGTCTCGGCGACGCCGCTGGATCGCTGGGTGCACAGCATGTCGTGGAAGGCGTGGCTCGGCGCCGACAACGCGCGCGAGCTCGGCTGCGAGCGGCCCGGCTCCGATCGCGCCGGCTGGCGCTGCCTCTACGCCGGCGCCAACGTCGGCGGCGGCTTCGCGCTGCGCTTCGGCCCGCGCCAATCGCCTGCTGGGATTCGGCTTCACCGAGACCGACGCCGGCGCCGGACCGGCGTTCGCCGCCGGCCACGACTTCCGCGTGGGCGCGGGCGGCGAGGCCGGCCTGGTCGGCGAGGCGAACCCGCTCTGGCACTTCCAGCTCGGCGCGCGCTACATCTACTACTTCCTCGGCGAGACCCGCCCCGGCTTCCGCACGCGCGTCGCGCAATCGTTCGCGATCGGCCACGGCCTGGCGCTGCGCCTGGCGGTCGACACCGCGAACACCTACGCCGAGGCGTCGACCGAGCTGGTCGGGTATTTTTGAGGTCGTGGGTGGCCAAAGGCACCTTCCGGGCTCGACGGCTTGCGCGGGGTGTCGATCGCGCTGGTGCTGCTCGGCCACCTGAGCTTCGAGTCGACCGGCAGCTCACCGCTGGATCGACGCCGCTGGCGCCGATCAGCCCGCTGGGTGTCGACGATGTTCTTCGTGCTCTCGGGATTTCTCGATCACGACGCCTGCTCATGCGAGAACGCGCGGTACGCGGGACGGATTTCGTTGCGGCGCTTCTACGCCCGGCGCGCGCTGCGAATCGTCCCAGCGTCCTACTTCTTCGTCGGGTTCATCGCGCTGCTCGCGGGCCTGCGCGTGTTGGCCCTGCGAGCCCTACGACCTTTCCTGCGCGCTGCTCTATGTGGTGGACTTCCACCACGACCGCGCCTGGTACCTCGGGCACTACTGGAGCTTGTCCGTCGAGGAGCAGTTCTATCTCGTCTGGCCGTTGATCCTGGCCCTCTGAGCGCTGCGCACCGCGATCGTCGCGGCGCTGTGCTCCTGGCGCTGGCCGAGCTCGTGCCGACGGTCGGGTTCGCCCTGCTGCCGTCCTGGAATCGCGAGGTGCAGCCGCCGAGCGGCACCGCGCCCATCGCCATTGGTTGCTTGCTCGCTCTTGATTTCGACCGGCTGGCGGCGATGCGGTTCTGGCGATCGGCCGGGTGGCCCATCGCGCTGGTCTTCGTCGACGCGATTCAGCTTCATATGCTGAACGCCGACCGGCGGATTCACGGCTTGCAGCTGGTGTCCAGCTGCTGGTGGCGGTCGTGATCTTGCGGAGCGTGAACATCAGCGACGACTTTCTCGGGAAGATCCTGAAGCTCACGCGTGCTGGTGACGCTGGGCGCCCTGAGCTATTCGCTGTACATCTGGCAGCAGCTCTTCCTGGGCGTTGCCGGTCGTCACTGGTGGACGGTCTTCCCGGTGAACCTGCTGGGCGTGCTGGCCGCGGGCGACCGCGAGCCACTGCCTGCATCGAGCAACCGTTTCTTGCGGCTCAAGGCGCGCGTTGCCAGCGGAGCTGAAGCGGCATCAGCGCGCGCCGGCGACACCTGAAACTCCGTCAGCACATCCAATCCTGACCAGCCACACGCATCACGATCCCTCCTCGAAGGGACCGAAGGTCGCCGAACGCTGCGATTTCGTCAAATCCGGCAACGCGCTGCTCGCACGGCTCAGCATGATCGCCCCGCTTGCCGCGTCCTGGGCGCCGTGCGAGATTCGCGACGTTTCATCTCGCTGGAGGGCCGGGTCGATGAGCATGAGCGCAAGCCGCACGTCGCGGCCCTGCTTCAGGGCGGCGTGCTCGCTGCGTCGGGCCTGTGGCTCGCGCGCCGCGCGCGCGCGTCGAGGCGGGCGGCGGCCTCAAGATCTCGCATCAGTTCCCGGCCAGCTCGGGCGCCGACGGTGACTTTCGCGATCGGCTCGCGCGCCGGTTCGCCGCCGAGGTCGAGAAGCGCACCGGCGGCAAGCTCAAGGTGACGATCTACCCGGGCTCGTCGCTGATGAAGGTGAACGCGCAGTTCGGCGCGGTCCGCAAGGGCGCGCTCGACATGACGGTGCTGCCGCTGTCGTACGCGGGCGGCGAGGTGCCCGAGCTCAACATCTCGCTGATCCCCGGCCTGGTGACGTCGTACGAGCAGGGCTACGCCTGGAAAAAGGCCGAGATCGGGCGCGCGCTCACGCAGTTGCTCGCCGACAAGGGCGTGGTGCTGGTGTCCTGGATCTGGCAAGCGGGCGGCGCCGTCAGCCGGGTCAAGCCGGTGATCGTGCCCGAGGACGTCAAGGGCCTGAAGGTGCGCGGCGGCAGCCGCGAGATGGATCTGGTGATCAAGGCGGCGGGCGGCGCGACGCTGTCGTTTCCGTCGAACGAGACCTACGCCGCGCTGCAGACCGGCGCGGCCGACGTGGTCGACGACGTCGGCGACCAGCCTGCTGTCGTTCCGGCTGGCCGAGGTCTCCAAGCACCTGACCATCAACAAGCAGGGCCATTCGTACTGGTTCATGCTCGAGCCGCTGCTGATGTCGAAGCTGGTCTTCGACCAGCTGCCCAAGGACCAGCAGCAGGTCATCTTGCAGGTGGGCGCCGACATGGAGTCGTTCGCGCTCGACGGCGCGCGCGCCGACGATCGCGCGGTGGCGCAGGCCTACGTCAAGGCGGGCGCGCAGGTGCACGAGCTGACCGACGCCGCGCTCCAGCGCTGGGTGGCGCTGTCGCGCGAGACCGCCTGGAAGGACTTCGCCGGCAAGAACGCCAGCTGCGCGCGCTTCCTGGCGCTGGCCGAGCAGGTCAAATGAGCCTGGCGGCGGCCGGAGAGATCGCGCGCGCGGCCGGGAATCGGCCGGGTCGGCGCGGACCGTCCGTTGCGCGCGATCGCCCGCGATCGAGCGGGCGATGCGCGCCGCCAACCGCGTGATCGTCGTGCCCTGCATGCTGGCGTTGCTGGTCGCCGCCGGTCTGCTGACCGCCAGCGTGGTGGCGCGATACTTCCTGCACGTGCCGACCGACTGGCAAGAGGAGACGTCGGTGCTGCTGCTGGTCGGCGCGACCTTCCTGTCGGGCGCCTACGTGCAAGAGCATCGCGGCCACGTCGCGCATCGACGTGCTGTCGTCCGTGTTGCCGCCGCGTCTCAATCGCGTGCGCCGTTTTCTCGCCGACCTGATCAGCATGCTCTTTTGCGCGTTCTTCGCGTGGAAGTCGTGGACGCTGCTCCACGAAGCCTGGGTCGAGGGGCAGACCTCGAACTCGACGTTCGCGCCGCCGATGTGGATCCCGTACGGGCTCATGGCCGCCGGCATGACGCTGCTGACGCTGCAGATCGCCGTCCAGTTGCTGCGCCTGTCGCCGGCGCCGCCCACGCCCCAATGAGCACGCTGGCGGTGGGGTCCCTTTACGGGGCGTCCACGCTGATCGTGATGTTCCTGGGCGTGCCGGTGGCGTTCGCGCTCGGCGCGGTCGCGATCGTGTTCATGATGCTGTTCATGCCGTCGTCGGCGCTCGACACGGTCACGCAGAACGTCTACGAGGAGATGGGCTCGATCACGTTGCTCTCGATCCCGCTGTTCATCCTCAAGGGCGCGGCGATCGGCAAGTCGCGCGCGGCGAGCGATCTCTACGCCGCGATTCATCGCTGGTTGCATCGCGTGCCCGGCGGGCTGGGCATCGCCAACGTGCTCGCCTGCGCGATGTTCGCGGCGATGGCGGGCTCGAGCCCGGCCACCTGCTCGGCGGTCGGCAGCGCCGGCATCCCCGAGATGCGCCGGCGCGGCTACTCGGGCGGCTTCGCGGCCGGCCTGATCGCCGCGGGCGGCACGCTGGGGATCCTGCTGCCGCCGTCGATCACGATGATCCTCTACGCCGTCGCCGCGCAGGTGTCGCTGGGGCGGCTCTTTCTCGCCGGCATCGTGCCGGGGTTGCTGCTGGTCAGCCTGCTTCGCCGGTTACGCGGCGCTCAACTACCGGCGCGAGGCACGCGCCGCGCGCCGCATCTTCGAGCAGGGCGGCCCGCGCTCGCCCTATCTCGACGACGAACGCTTCGATCTCGGCGACAAGTTGCGCACGCTGCCGCGCGCGCTTCCGTTCGTGGTGCTGCTGCTCGGCGTGATGGCCGCGCTCTACGGTGGCTACGCGACCGCGTCGGAGACCGCGGGCCTGGGCGCCGTGCTCGCGCTGCTGCTGATCCTGATCGTCTACCGCATGTGGCGGCCGCGCGATCTGGCGCCGGTCTTCGCCGAGCACCCTCAAGGAATCGACGATGTTGATGTTCATCATCGGCATGTCGGTGCTGTACGCGTACGTGATGAGCTTCCTGCACATCAGCCAGTCGGCCGCGGAATGGATCGTCGCGCTGTCGCTGCCGCGCTGGGCGCTGCTGGCGGCGACGCTGCTGCTGGTGGTCGCGCTCGGCTTCTTCCTGCCGCCGGTGTCGATCATCCTGATGACCGCGCCGATCGTCTTGCCGCCGCTGAAGGCCGCCGGCTTCGACCTGGTCTGGTTCGGCGTGGTCATGACCGTGGTGATGGAGATGGGATTGATCCATCCGCCGGTCGGCCTGAACATCTTCGTGATCCGCAACATCGCGCCCGACATCCCGCTGTCGCAGATCATTCGCGGCGTGTTGCCGCTGGTGGCGCTGATGATCGTGGCCGTGGTGCTGATGAGATTGGCCGGCTCCAGGGTGGTTGGCTCGTCGGTCTGCGCACCGAGAGCACCGGTCAACGAGACGCTCGTCAGCGAAGTCGCCGCCGCGCGTGGCGCGTCGGCGGTGCGAGCGCCCGTCGGCGTGACTACGGCAGGCAGCGGTCTTGATCTCGCGCAGGCGGCCGCCCTTCAACCGGTAGGCGGCGCGCCCCAGCACCGACGGGCAGCAGCGCGGGTCCTGCGGGGCCATACGTCTTGGTCGGCGAGCTCGATCACCGGGCCGTAGCCGCGCGATCCAGGTCGACGGCGCGCACGCCCACGCGGCTGACCTCGGAGGTCGCCAGCGCCTTGCCCGCGCTGGAGATCACCGTGCGGTACTGGATCCACCAGGTCACCGCGCTCGAGCGTGAAGAGCACCGCGAGATCGTCGCGGTGGTTTCCGTTGAGGTCGGCGCGCAGGGTCTTGCGTCCCTGCGACGTACTCCTTCGACCGGAACAGATCCGGCTTCGCCAGCCGCGCCGACTGCTGGTGAATGACCTCGTTCAGCGTCTGAACCTCAACCGGCCAAAGTGGGACAGCGGCAGCCATCATCAGTCCCGCTCCCAGCAGCGCGGGAATCATGGCGTGCACTCTTCACTGGAGGCATGTCATCACTTCGATCACGCCAGTATGTTCAAAAGAAGTACGATTCCCGTCATTTCGAATACGAGTTACGAAAAACCCGCGCAAAGTGGGCTGGATCTCGGCGGTTTCGAGCTCCGTCCGGAATTACCGGTTCCGCGGCATAATAAGCTACGGGCCGGTAGCGAAGCAGTAAAACCGCCAGCGCCTCCGCGTGGTGCCGTATCATTGCAACCACCGTTGTCATGCGCGGAGTTCCACGACGTGACGTCATTCAGGTGGCGCAGGCATCGCCGCGCAGTTGGGTCCGAGGCCGTCGGTGTGGCCGACGCGCGCGACGAAGTAGCCGCCATCCGGCGATCCACCGTCCGGCACGCCACCGTCGGGCGGTCCCACGGAGGAGGTCCAGTCGGAGCAGGTCTTGCCGGTCACCAGGGTACCGTCGGCGTTCGTTCCGGTCAGGACGTCGTGCTCGAGCGGCGTCGGTGCGCCAGTCCCACTGGCCATTGATCATCACACCGTGCTCATCGATGAAGATGGTCGGGTCACCCTTCCGCATGTGCAACATCGTCAAATCCTCGCGACCAGCTGCCCGCGAACGTTGTACCAGGGGCCGGCGCCGATCCGGTCCTTGGCGTTGACCGGTCCGGCGCCGCCGTCTCCGGAGGCGTGCTCGGCGCTCAAAGAGGCATGCCAGAGACTTGCTGCCGCCCAGCCCCGCGGCAAGGCCGACCAATCGCTGGCAGCGCATGTCTGCGCCAACGAGGCCACCGAAATCGCCGGTCTTGCTCGTGTCGCTGGTAACGAAGAAGCTCGCGTTGCCTGAAGCGTCGACGCCGGCGTCGCTCGGCATCCCGCCATCCGCGTAAGGGCCGCACACGGGCTTCGGTGGCGTGTCCGTTCCGATGTCGCCGGGGGCGTACCTTCGGCGCGTCGGTGCCGCCATCGACCGCGCCGCCGGTGCCGCTGGCGCCGCCCGCGGCGGAACCGTCGGCGGAGGAGCCGCCGGCACCTGTCGGCTTGCCGGAGGAGCTACTGCATCCTGCGACGAGACCCGCCGCCGCCAACGAGATCACCATTCCGATTTCGAGAGCGCCACGACTCATCTTCATGGCGCGAAACGAAACACAAAACCGCATCGGCTTGCAATGAAGATCGAGCAGTTCCACTGATTGTGAATCTCGGCAGGAGCGACTATTTTCCCGGACCCATGATGAAAACTCTGTCCGGCGTCGCCGTGTTCATTGTGTTGGCGCTTGCGGTTCTGCGTGCAACCGCTGGCTCCTCGGAAGACAAGTACGCGGTCAAGGTTCCGGGTGGGGTCGCGTTCTCCGAGTTCAAAGGCTACGAGAGCTGGCAGCTCGTCTCGCTCAGCGACGACAACGGCAAGTTTGCCGCAATCCTAGCCAACCCGACGATGATCAAGGCCTACCAGGCCGGATTCCGGGTAACGGCAAGCCATTCCCCGACGGCTCCAAGATGGCGAAGGTCCACTGGACCCCGAAGAATATGGAGGCCGCTCCCTCAGCAAGAGTGCCGGGCGTCCAGAACAACACCGACTTCATAATCAAGGACAGCAAGCGGTTCGTGGACAGCGGCGGCTGGGGATGGGGCGCGTTCGAGTACGACGCGGCCACCGACACGTTCAGACCCGGCAACACGACTGACAAGCCGCCGCAAGAACACGACGCGAAGTGCGGCTTTGCGTGCCACACGAAGGTGAAGGCGAGGGACTACGTCTTCACCGAGTACGCGCACCGGTGAAGAGGGCCGCGCGACCTCGAGTGAGGCACTGACCTCAGCGACGGCCGCTCGTCGCCTTTCGAGGGGGCGCCTCGTTGCTCCGCTTCGAACGTGACGGCGCCGCCCAGTGAGGCCGCCTGCGCGCTTCCGCACAGTCTCTAAGGTACATGTTCATGAGTGTCTGGTAGGGAAGCGACATCTCCTGGGACAGGGCTTGAAAATAGCTGATGGTCTCCTCATCCACGCGAATGGTGAGCTGCCTCTCTGAGCCGTCGCGCGTACGGGTTCCTGACGGCGCCGGAGAAGTCGTATTGTTTCTTCATTCGATCTTCCGATCCTCGTACTGATAGCGCTCGATCGGGTTCGCCTTTCGGGCCGAGATCACTCGGATGATCTCATCCCGTTCACGATAACAGTGACACACGATCAGGGTCCTCAGCCGACTGCTCAGCCCAAGCAATAGGGATCTTATCGTCGTCATCGGAGTGATCGTCATCCGTGCGCAACAGAGCGTCCTCGTCGAAAAACACGGTTCGAGCCTCTTCGAAGGAGACTCCATGCTTGTGAAGGTTCGTCGCCGCCTTCTCCGCGTCCCACTCAAAACGCAGCGCCTCACGACAGTGTACCTACGATGTAGGTACGGGGCAAGCGGCCGGCACGAGTCTCAGGATCAGATGCGTCTGGCCCGGGAATGTGGTCTCGAGGAGTCGACACTCCAACTTATCGGAGACTGGCTGACGCGGTTGCGACTCGGCCTCGCTTGACGGTGTGCTTCACTCGAACCGCGTCGCCACCGCGCCCTCCAGCGCGTGCGCGGCCGACCAGTAGGCGGCGAGGTCCTGGATGTATTCGACGTTGGTGGCGATGTACGTTCGCTGGGAGTCGAGATAGTCGAGCAGCGAGGCGGCGGCGCCCTTCTGGTACTGGAGCTCGACGAGATCGCGGACGCGGGCGACCTGGTTCAGCAGCTCGGTCTCCATGCGGGTCACCAGCTCGCGCGTGTTTTCGAAGGCGGCGGAGCGAACTACTAACCTCGGAGAGGATTTGGGCGCCCACCTTGCCGGTGGCGAGCAGCTGCAGGCGCGTGTCGGCCTGGCGCGGCGGGATTTCCGCCCTGCTGTTGGTAGAACAGCGGCAGTGTCGCGTCCGACCCGAGCCGCAGCGTGGGCGGCGTTATACCGGCGACGACGACTTGCGTGTTCTGGGCCGGGTCAAAATGCGTGGTGCCGCGCCGCGCTCGAGCCCTCCTGTTGGTATTGCAGGTTGAACTGAAATGTCGGGGAAGCGCAGGCGGCGCGCGAGCCTGAGCGCCGATTGCGCGCGCGCGGTCTGCGCGCCAGCGGCCTTCAGGTCGGGGCGGTTCTCGAGCGCGCGCTTGAGCAGATCCTCCAGCGAGGCGCTCGCGAGTGCCGCCGGCGTCCGCGAAGGGGGCAGCGGGTCCACCTCGAACCGCGGGGCGCGCCCGCGAACGCCCAGCAGGAACGCCAGCGACGCCTTGGCTTGCGCCAGCCCCTGGTGGCGACGGCCGCCGCCTGGTCTGCCTCCAGCTTCAGGATGTGGATCTTGTCGGCCTCAACCTCGGAGATCGCACTGGTGTGGATAACGGATCTCGGTCAGGGAGTCGCTCTTCGCCGTCGAACCGCTGGACGTCGTGCGAAAACGCCACAGCGCTCGGCTGCAGCAACCTGGGTGTAAAGCTGGGCCACTGCCTGCTCCAAGGTTCGTTGCGTGTCGGCCCTCGACAGCGGCGCCGCCGCCAGCGCCGCGCCACCTCCTGCCGGCGCAGGAACCCGCTCGCCATACAGCACATCTTCGATCCCGTTGGAGTCCCCGACGCCGACGAACCAACCCAGGTGCGACTGGAGAGATGGTCAGCGAAGAGGATCCATAGAGAGCCCGCTGCTGACGTTCGGATTGGCGATCGCCCCGGCGGCGGCCAGGATCGCCCTCCGACGGACTCGATCGCGGCCTCCGCCATCAACAGATCCAGGCCGTGCTCGCGCAACAGCCGGAGGGCATCGTCGAGCATCAGCCGTTCCGGCAGCGAGATGGCGGCGCCAGCCGCTGGGTTAGCCGCCTGGAAATGCGCGCACGCTGCGCGCGCAGCGCCTGGTGATGACGCCCGCCACCGCCACCAGCAGCGCCACCCGCCCACCCGCCACGGCCCGTGTCGACCCGGAGACCCCACCGCGCCGTCGCCATCACAGGTGTCCTCCTGTTCGGCGCGTCGCCCTCCGCGATTGCCACGTCGCGCGCGATTCGGGTGGCGGCCGGTCTCGCCAGCGCGTTCTCGTTGCGGTGGGCCAGCACCAGCAGCGGCGGCTGCAGCAGGCGCGGCAGCAGCGCCAGGATCAGCGAGCCGCCGATGACCACGATGGCCAGCGGCTTCTGCGTCTCGCGAGCCGATGCCGTGCGAGAGCGCCGCCGGCAGCAGGCCGAGCATCGCCACCAGCGTGGTCATCAGCACCGGGCGGAGCCGCCGCTCGGCGGCCATGCGCGCGCCGTCCTCCAGCGCCGTGCCCTCGTGCCCACAGCCGCTGGGCGTAGGTCACCACGAGGAGCGCGTCCTGGATGGCGATGCCGAAGATCGAGATGAAGCCCATCGCCGCCGAGACCGAGAAGTTGCGTGCGCGGTGATCGAGCAGCGCCAGGACGCCGCCGGTGCAGGCCACCGGGATGCCGACCAGCACGATCAGCGTGTCGAGCCAGTTCTTCACCGACGCTGTAGACCAGGAAGGCGATCAGCAGCAGCGTGAGCGGGATGATGACCAGCAGGCGCCCGGTCGGCCTCGTTGCAGCTCGTTGATCTCGCCGGCCCACTCGAGGTGCGTGTCGTAGGGCAGCTTGACCTTGCTCGGCGATCCGCCGCTGCGCCTCGTCGATGGTCGACGGCCAGGTCGCGCCCGCGCACCGAGAACTTCACCGGCGCGTAGCGCCGGCCGTCCTCGCGGTAGATGATCGACGGGCCCTCCTCCTCGACGATCGTGCGCGAGCTGGCCGAGCGGCACCTGCGCGCCGTCGGGCGTGGCGACCGGGATGCTGCGGATGGCGTCGACGTCCTTGCGGTACGGCGCCTGCCAGCGCACCGTCAGGTCGAAGTGCTTCTCGCCCTCGTAGACCTGGGTGACCGCCTGCGCCGCCGATGGCCGCCTGCACCACCGCCTCGACGTCGCCGATGTTGAGGCCGTAGCGCGCGCAGCGCGCGCGGTCGGGCGTGATGCGTGATGCTCGGGCTGCCCGAGCGAGCGGAACATGCCGAGGTCCGTCGACGCCGCGGCACCGTCGGCCATCACGTCGACGATCTCGCTGCGCCTTGTGCTCGTTCACCCGCAGGTCGGGGCCGATCGACCTTGACGCGTGTTCTCGCCCTTGACGCCCGACATCGCCTCCTCGACGTTGTCGGTGATGCATCTGCGAGAAGTTGAAGACCACGCCGGGGAAGGCGTCGCTGCAGCTCGCGTCGAGCAGCTCGTCGGTGAGCTTGCTCCTTGGTGAGGCCGCGCGGCCACTCGTCGAACGGCTTGAGCGGCGCGAACAGCTCGATGTTGTAGAAGCCCGAGACGTCGGTGCCGTCGTCGGGGCGGCCGAGCTGCGAGACCACCGTGTCACCTCGGGGTCGCGCGTCGCGCGTGCATGGCTCTGTCCGGGCAGCCGAGCAGGATCGCGCATGCGGCCGACGTACTTGCGCCGACTGCTCCAGCGAGATCGACATCGGCAGCGTGGCGCGGATCCAGAAGTTGCCCTCCTCGAGCTTGGGCATGAACTCGCGCCCGAGCAGCGGGAGCAGCGACCAGCGCACAGCACGACCGGCACGACGCCGAGCGCCGACCGCGAGCCTCGGCGTGCGCGAGCGCGACGCGAAGAGCGGGCGGTAGAGCGCGGTCGAGCGCGCGCATCAGCCAGCTCTCGTGCCTTCGTCCTCGCGTGCCGCCGGCTTGGGCAGGACGCTGCGTCGACGCCAGCACCGGCGTCAGCGTGAGCGCCAGCAGGATCGCGCCGCCGATGGCGAAGGCGTAGGTGTGCGCCATCGGCGAGAAGATCACGCCCGAGACGCCGGTCATGCGTGAACAGCGGGAGGAAGGCCACGCCGATGATCAGCGTCGAGAAGAACATCGGCGCCGCCGACCTCGCGCGGCCGCCGCGAGGATGCGCTCGCGCGATGCTGCCGCGCGCCGTGCGCGCCGAGGTGGCGGAAGATGTTCTCCATCATGATCACCGTCGAGTCGACGACGATGCCGAAGTCGACCGCGCCGAGCGAGATCAGGTTGGCCGGCGTGCCGGTGCGCGACCATGCCGATGAAGGCGATCAGCAGCGCCAGCGGGATGTTGAGCGCGGTGATCAGCGCGGCGCGCGCGTGTGCCGAGGAAGAGCCAGCAGCACCAGCGTCACCAGCAGCATGCCGACCAGCAGGTTCTCGAGCACGGTGTGGGTGGTGAGCTTCACCAGGTTGCGCGCGGTCGTAGTAGGGCTCGATGTCCATCCCCGGCGGCAGCAGGTGGTACTTGCGGATGTACTCGATGCGCTCGTGGATGCCCTCGAGCGTCTTGAGCGTGTCGCCGCCGTAGCGCATGAGCACGATGCCCTGCACGACGTCGGGCTCGTCGTCCTTGCCCGACGATGCCGAGGCGCGGCGCGGCGCCCGATCGCGACGTCGGCGACGTCGCGCACGCGGATCGGCGTGCCCTTGCTGCGCGGCGACCACGACGTCGCCGATGTCGCGCGAGCGAGCGGATGAGGCCGATGCCGCGCACGTTGAACGACTGCTCGCCGAGCGTGCAGGCGCTGCCCGCCGACGTTCTGGTTGGCGTTGCGCGATCGCGGCGATCGAGCTGCGGCAGCGTGACGCCGTGCCCGCGCAGGCGGATAGGGATCGACCTCGACGTGGTACTGCTTGGTCTCGCCGCCGAAGCTGACGACGTCGATGACGCCGGGCACCTGGCGGAACTGCCGCTCGAGGATCCAGTCCTGGGCGGTCTTCAGATCCGCGAGCGTGTAGCCCTTGCCGCGTGAGCGTGTAGCGGAAGACCTCGCCGATGGCGTTCCACGGCGAGAGCTGCGGCCTGCACGCCCGTGCGGCAGCTGGACGAACTGCAGCCGGTTGATGCACCTCCTGCCGCGCCGTCGTAGTAGTCGGTGCCCCACTTGAAGTAGCACTTCACGTCGGAGAGGCCGAAGAGCGACTGCGAGCGGATGTGGTCGAGGCCCGGCATGCCGGCGAGGCCGATCTCGAGCGGGATGGTGACGTAGCGCTCGACCTCCTCGGCGCTCCAGCCGTCGGGCTGGGTGATGATCTCGACCAGCGGCGGCACCGGGTTCGGGTAGGCCTCGATGTCGAGCTGCTTGTAGGCGTAGAGGCCGCCGCGACCGACGATGCAGCGCCAGCGCCGAGCAGCGACGACGACACGCGGCATCGCGCAGCGCGGACGCGACGAGGCGCTGCGATCATGCAGCTCAGAGCATCCCGGACAGCAGGATCGCCGCCCGCGGTGACGACCTGCTCGCCCGGCTCGAGCGCCGTGCGTGACCGGGACGAAGTCGCCGCCCTCGTCCTCGTCGACGGCGACCGGCGGCGCTCGAAGCGAGGCGGCCGTCGGGCGCGGTGCCGCTGCCGACGAAGACCACCGTCTGCTCGCCGAGGCGCAGCACGCGCCGCGCGGCGAGCGCCAGCGCGCTGCGTTGCCGTCGACGGCGATGCGCACCGTCGCGTACATCTCCGGCTTGAGCTGCGTGCGTCGGCGTTGGGCGATCGAGCAGCGCACCTTGGCGGTGCGCGTGGCGGGTCGAGCGCGCCGGAGACCCAGTCGACCGTGCCGCTCGAACGTCTCGGTCGGGATAGGCGACCACCTGACGCGTGACCGCGCGCGCCGCTCTTGACCCGCGCCAGGTCCATCTCGAAGACGTCGGCCAGCACCCACACCGGGTCGAGCTCGCCGATGGTGAAGAGCTCGACCGCGGTGCCGCCGGCGTACTGCCCCTGCACCTCGATGCCCGGGTTGACGTTGCGCGCGATCACCTCGCCGTCGATGGGCGCGCGCAGCGTGAGCTCCTGGGTGACCGCGTCGGCGGTCCCCGTGCGGAGCAGGCCGCCTTCTGGCGCGCGCGCTCCAGCTCGGCCTTGGCCTTGCCGTAGTTGTCCTGCGCCGCCTCGTAGTCGCGCTGCGAGCCGGCGTGCGCTTCGAAGAGCTCCTTCTGGCGCTTGAGTCGTGCCGCGCGGCGGTCAGGTCGGCCTGGGCCTTGCCAGATCGGCGAACGCGGTGCCGACGTCGGGCGACTCGATGACCGCCAGCGGCGCGCCCTTCTTCACCCGCTGGCCCGGCTGGGCCAGGATCCTGGTGACGCGGCCGGTCACCGGCGAGAACACGTGCGAGACGCGCAGGTCGTCGAAGGTGATCTTGCCGCTGGTCACCACCACGCTGCCGACGGGCTCGTCGACGAGCGGCGCGACCACCAGTTGCGCGTCCTTGACCTGCTGCGGGGTCAACCAGACCTCGCCCTGCGGCGGCGGCGCGGGCGGCTGGCTGGCAGCGTTCGATTGCGGGCTGGATGCCTGCGGTGCGAGTCTCGTCGTCGCCGAAGAGCTCGACCTCGATCACACGCTCGGGGACGCCCCGGCAGCGGACCGCAGCCCAGCTACGATCCGGTGCGTTGCCCGACGCGAGATGGATCAAGCGCGCCAGCTCTTCCGCCGGCGTTCCGCGCTCCGCGGCGATCAGGACCGGCACGCCGCGCGTCGCGCCCAG
This sequence comes from uncultured Pseudomonadota bacterium, assembly GCA_963711305.1. Classification (GTDB taxonomy): domain Bacteria; phylum Myxococcota_A; class Polyangia; order Fen-1088; family Fen-1088; genus DASRQZ01. Next base: position 77,423 of record CAVQDT010000007.1, on the reverse strand, counting down.
TGGGCGCGATCGCCGTCGCTGCCGACAGCGCGGGTGCATCCAGCTCGGGAGACATCGGGACTCCAGAACAGCAACTCCCACGCCAATGCCCGGCGCCGCCGATCCCGCAGGTTTCCCCATGCGCCGGACCGTGCGGGCGAAAGTTTTTCTTTTATGTCTCTCGGAAGTTTCTTTTAGTGGGAGGTACGGTCAAGGCCGGAGCGATGTGCGCTCCGTCGCAGCGACGGAGCGCACATCCACCTGCGCCGATCCCGGGATGCGGAAGAAAAGGCGGGGAAGGTGACTTCGCGGCCGGGCAGGCGTGCTCGTCCATTGACGCACGTCTCCGGATGAGAAACACACGTGTCGCGGATCCAGCCCATCTCCGCGGCCTTGATCTTCGCGACCGAGGAGCCCCTTCCCGACGGAGTCGCCTCTCAAACGGCGGGCGAGGAATTTCTTTCACGAAAGACTGGCGGTGTGCTTCGTTAGTGGGTGCGATGAACAGTGCCACCCCTGTCGCAACCGCGGTCATTGTCCTGATCGTGACCGCGGGCTCCGGTTTCGCACAGGACGGCAGCCCGACGGCTGATGAGTCGTCGCGGCCGGCGCTGCCGTCGGAGAGTCAGCCGCCGACGTCGGGCGACCGGGCTGCCGGAGGGCGCCGCGGGTTTGAATCCCATTCGAAAAGGGCAGGCAGGCGGGGCGCCTCAGCAGACCACCGCCGTGACTGAGGGCTACCGGGAACCTCGCTTCTGGCTCTACAACGACAACTACTTCGCCTGGCAGCCCAACAGCCCGGGACGGACCACCGTCAAGTTCCAGATCTCGATCCGTACGACCTGATTCATCGATTCCTCGCGGTATTTCTCGATCAACCTCGGCTACACCCAAAAATCGTTCTGGGATCTGTTCGCGTTCGATCGCTCGTCGCCGTTCATCGAGAACAACTACAAGCCCGAGCTCTTCTTGACCTTTCGTCCCAACCCCGAAGGACCGCGTGACCGAGGCGTCCCTCGGGGTTCAGCACGAATCCAACGGGCTGGGCAAGGACGCAATATGTACGCGACCTTGCGGTCGAAGTTCGGCGCGTCGGGCGAGTCGAGGTGATAGAGCAGCCCCTCGAACTTGCCGGAGAACTCGAACTCGGAGAACCAGGACTTGCGCTCCTGGCCGGGGTGGCGGACGTAGGCGAGCTTGCCGCCCGTCAGGTAGTTGCTCATGGGCGACAGCTCGCGGTCGCCGGTCCAGTACTGGCCCGCCGGTCCCAGGGTCAGGTACTCCGCGCCAGCTGCGGTAGAAGCTGGCGCCGGTCTGCTGGTGATAGCGGCCGCGCAGCGTGACCAGAAGTTCTGCAGGACGTACTTGTTGAGTTGAGCTCGGCGGTGACGGCCTGCACGGCCCAGCTGTCGCGGTAGAGGCGGATGCCGCCGGTCAGCGACGCGCGCACGTCGGGCAGCGCGTAGGCGCCGCGCCCGAACACGGCGTAGCGCTGGCGGAAGTTGGGCACGTGCTCCTGCGGCGTGCGGTGCTGGCTGCCGACGAGCACGCCGCGGTAGGGGTTCGACTGGAAGCCGTCGAGGATCTGGATCGTGCTGCCGCCCTGCACCACGAGGCGCGGCGTCGCGGTCCAGATCAGCGACGGCTCGAAGGTGTCGATGCTCAGCTTGTGGGTCGATGACGTCGGCCATGACGCTCTGAAGCAGTGCGCCGACTGCGCCAGCGGCTGGAGGTCGAGCGGCTCCCTGTGCGTCGGGTTGTTGGCGTCGCACACGGATGTCGAAGTTGTGGGTGTAGCCAACGGCGAGCGTGAAGTTGTGGTCGACGAGATCGCGTGGCCGACGCCGAGACGCGTGTGCGACCGATAGTCGCTCTCCCAGCCGTACGAGTAGCCGGCGGCCAGGCCCGAGGGGCGCGGTTGAGACGCGAGGCCGCCCTTGGCCTGCTGGCGCACGTCGGAGAACGTTGGTGGCGCCGGTGACGGCGTCGACGCCGCTCGACGGGCCGAAGGTGCGCGGGGTCGCGCCGCTGACGATGTCGACCTCGTAGCCGGCGTTGATGTTGAACGTCGAGCCGAGCGTCGCGGCGCGCGTCGACCTGCGGGTGGACCACGGTGATGCCGGCGTTTCCGCGTCGACGGCTCGCGGAAGACGGTGAGGCGCGAGGTGGCCTCGGTGTTGGCGGCGGCGCGCGCGCGCCGGCCAAGCGGCGACGACGACGGCCAGCGCCACGACGCCGGCGAGCGCCGGGCGCGCGCGGTGCGAGGCCTCAGTTGCAACCGCACGCCCCGCCCGACGTGCCGGTGCCGCCGATCGCGCCCTCGCGGTTGGCGAGCACGTGCTGATCGGCGGCGCGCTCCTGCGCGTCGCCGTCGAGGTGCATGATCCTGTCGGCGAGCAGCTCGCGCTGGTGCGGCTTGACGGTCCAGGTCGCCCCGCGGTGGCGGTGGCGCAACCGGCGCCGGACAGGCCAAGCGTCAGGGCGAGCAGCTTAAAAATGAATCGCGAGTGCACCGGAGTACTCCTGGATGCGTTGGGTGTGGTTGGGGTCGAAGATCACGTAGTGGCGGACGTCGCCGCGCAACGTGAGGCGCTTCTTCAGCGCGACAGCAGGCCGCCGCCGACGTTGACCATGCTGTAGTGGCCGGTCGTGATCGTGAACTGGTCGGCCTTCTTGCTGCCGCGCGCGCCGCCGCCGGCCGCGGCGAGAAACGGCGTCACCGGCGAGTTCGGCCAGACGAACGCGTTGAAGCCGCCGCCGTAGTAGAGGACGTCGACCTGATTGCCGACGGTCTCGCCGACGAAGCCCTCGAGCGTCACGTGCGGCTCCAGCACCACCGACGGGCGAAACAGGAACATGCCGTCGCCGCCGAGCAGGCCGGCCGAGAACGTGAGGCCGACGCGGTACTCGAGCAGCGGCGGCGGCGAGAAGACCGCGTCGCCCATGCGCTTCCAGATCGACGGGCCGCGGTGCTCGTCCGACGCCTCGACGTCGAGCGGGAAGACCTGGTCGCCCAGCAGCCAGCCGTAGGTGCCGTCGGGCAGCTGCACGTGGAACCAGTTGTCGGTGGTCGAGCGGCCGATCGCCGGCAGCACCTCGCCGCGCGGGGCGACGTAGACGACGCGGAAGCTGAAGCCGGGACCGGTGTGCACGCTCGCCTCGTCGGCGAGCACGCGCACCAGCGCTTCGTCGCCGGCGTGCGCGGCGCGCTCGGCCGCGAGCGCGGTCACGAGCATCGCCAGCGCCAGCGAAGCGCATGTTCATGGCGCGGTCACCCACATCTCGATCAAGCGTCGCCTCGGGGCCGTCCGGCTCGATCAGCTTGCCGCCGCCGTGGGTGACGATGCCGGAGGGGTTGGTGAGCAGCGGGCTCGAGTGCACGTTCGAGCACTGCATCTGCTCGGTGGCCGAGATGTAGTTCGCCATCCAGTTGGGCGGCAGCGGCATCGGGACCGGCGACACCGCCTCGGGGATCTTCAGCGACAGCGGCCGCCCTGCGCCGACGGCGTGGCACGACGAGTCGCTGCAGTGCCTGCCGCTGTAGTCCTTGTTGAGGAACATGTCCCAGATCCCGCCGTTGACGAAGAAGTCCTGGCTCGGCCGGCAGGCGTTCACGTCGGCGGGCGGATTGCCGAGATCGACCGTCGAGCAGCCCGCGGCGAGCCGCCGGCGAGCGCGACCCAGCAGGGCCAGTCGTCGCAGCGCCCTCAAAACGTGTACCTCAGGTAGGTGGTCGCGATCAGATCGCGGCTGCCGCTGATGTCGCGCAGCCAGAAGTAGTCGCCGCGCAGCCCGACCGAGAAGTGGCGCGACAGCGAGTGGTAGTCGACGCCGGCGCCGCCGCCCGCGGTCAGCCCGGTGCGCCAGCGCGTGAGGTAGCCGCCCTGGTACGGGATGGTCGCCAGCAGATTCGACGACAGGCGCGCCACGCCGACGCCGCCCTCGGCGAGGATCGACACCTGGCCGAAGCGATAGGTCAGCTTGCCCTCGACCATCGCCTGATAGAGCTGCAGCAGCTGCTCGTCCTGCGGCATGCCCGGCAACGACGTCTGGTGCGTCGAGCCGATGCCGTGCAGCTGCACCGCGAAGAAGCGCGTCACGTCGTAGCCGACGCGCGTGCCGAGCGCGAAGCCGGGGCCGACCTTGCCGCCCGCCGGGCCCGAACAGCACCACGCTGCCGATCTCGCCCTCGGTGTAGAGGCCGCGCGCGAACTTGGTCGGGTCGGGGAAGATCACCGGGTTCGGCTCGTCGGTGACCTGCGCTGCGCGCGCGCCGGGGCCGCCGTCGAATACGCGACGACGGCGGCGGTCGAAGTCAAAGCGAGAGAAGGCGGAGGCGTCGTCGGTGAGATGATGAGGTCCACGCGCGGCTCAGGGTGTCGGGGGAGGGATGTTGGGGACGTAGACCACCGGCGTCGGCACGAACAGGTTGGCGTCGCCCGACTCGTCGCAGCAGCTGATCGTCGTCGGAGCGCACGCGCACCATGAACTGGCAGCTCATGTGCTGCTCGGCGATCAACGTCACGTCGATCTCCTGCATCGCCGGGATCACGACGTCGGGCGGCACCATGTCGAGGCCGATCGGGTTCACGTCGGAGCGGTTGATCAGCACCGCCGCGAACGGCGCCATCCAGCGCCCCATGGCGTCGAGATCCAGCTCGCCCTCGATGAAGTCGTCCTCGCGCAGCGTGCCCTGGTAGGTCTGCCCGGCGCCCAGCGTGCGCGGCGGCGGCGCCATCAGCGCGAGCGGCGCGGTCTTCTGGTTGGCGGCCATGAACGCGGCCGCGATCGTGGTCTCGTCGTACTTCACCAGCTCGCTGGCGCCGTCGACGGCGACCGTGAACGTGCCGTCCTGGGTGTCCGAGGTTGCTGACCGTGTAGAGCAGCTCCAGGTGGATGCGATCGCGCTTGAGCCAGGGGACGGTGAAGCCGAGCCGCTGGGTGTCGGCGTCGAGCTGCGCTGCTCCGTCGCGTTCGGCTTGCGGAAGCGCAGCACCACCGATCCCTTCACGCGGTTGGGCGCGCCGGTCATGTCGGTGCCCATCACGTCCAGCGCCGCGGGCGCCGCGATGTAGATCGGCTCGTTCAGTGCCTGGCAGCCGCCCGCGAGCGCGGCCAGCGCGCCGGCCGCCGCGAGCAGCGTCGTCGAGGGCCGCAACTACGACCCTCCTTTGAAGATGAACGGGTAGTTCACGTTGGTCTGCGCGGGCGCCTTGGGGAAGACCCACTGCTTGACCTGGCGCAGGATGCAGCCCTCGACGGCGGCGTCGCTCATCGACGAGGTCTTCACGCTGGCCTTTCCGACGTTGCCGTCGGGCTGGATGTTCCAGAAGATCGTGATGGTGCCGCCCAGCGTCGCCTTGCGCTGCAGCTCCTTCTCGTAGCAGTACGACACGCCCGACTTGTGCGCGCGCACGACCTTGTCGATCTGCTCCTTGCTCAGCGACCCGTCGGCATCGCCGTTGCCCATGCTCACGCCGACCTTCACTTCCTTCTCGCCGGTCGCGACGAGCTTGGGGCCGCGGCCGTGGCCCTTGCTGCCGCGGCCGCCGGTGTCCAGGTTGCCGGCGCCGTAGATGTGGCCGTAGCCGGTGCCGCCGCCGCCCGAGCCCGAGCCGCTGGTGGTCAGGCCCGCCCGCGCCGTGGCCGGCGACGGTCTTCGCGCCCGCCATGCCCGCGACCGCCTGCTCGACGTCGCTGCTGTCGGCGAACAGCTTCGACAGGCCCGAGCCCTCGCGCTTCTCCTTGCCAATCAAGCCGAGCAGGCCGGTCTTGGCGACCTTCTCGCGCAACACGTCTTTGTCGCCCTTGGTAATGACGGTTTCCTTGGGTTTGGCGTCATTGCGGCCGATCTTGCCGGCCTTTTCCTTGGCCTTCTTCATCTGGCCTTCGTCGGTCTTCTTCTGCTCTTCCTTCTTCTTCTCGGCGCGCTGGTGCGACGCGACCTTCTCCTGCTCGATCGGCGCTTCCAGCTTCACCAGCTGCGCGGGCGTCAGCGCCAGCGTCTTGGGCGGCTCCTTGTTCCACATCAACGTCAGCAACGTCGCGAACAGGCCCACGATGATCGTGGCGGTGGTCACCGTGCGGCGCAGCAGCGGATCTTCGTGGCGCGGGCGGCCGATGGTCTCGGGCTCGTCGACGAAGCGCAGCTCCACGCGCAGGTCGCGCGCGTCGGGCAGGTTGATGCGCGCGCGATCGCCGGGGCCGATCGTCACCTCGCGCAGCGCGCCGGCGCGGCGGCGCTGCGGCGGGCCGGCGAGCAGATCGGTCACCGCGATCGTCTGGCCCGCCTGCTGGATGTCGCCGGTCATGCCGGGCGCGAGCTGCACGATGTAGGCGCCGCGCCTGCGGGCGCGCCAGCGTGAACTTCTTCTTGCCGTGGATCACCGGCGTGGTCAGCATCGCGCGTCTTCGACGGGCCCGCGGTCACGCGGCGCGAGCGGCGCAGGAGCTCGTAGCGCAGGATCTGGCTGTGCCAGACCATCGCGACCTGCAAGGCCGCCGGTCCGGTGATGGCGCGCGTCGCCGACGGGCGCTGCGCGGGCTCGGGTCGGAGCGATGGCGCCGGCGCGGGCGGCTGCGCCTGGCGACGTCGCGGGCGACGGAACCGGGTGGCCCGCGGGGCCCGGCGCGGGGATGCCGCCCGGCGCGCCGTATCCATTCGGCGGCGGAAGCGCCGCCGGTGAGGGGATCCTGTGTGCCTGACTGCTACTTGCCACGCTTCACCTACAAATTCTTGTCATCGGCGCTTTTCTCGAGTTCCTTCATGAACGAGCGCGTGTCCGGCGCCGACATGTCGAGCTCGAGCTTGACGCGGTTGAGGAAGTACAGGAGCTGCGGCGTCTTGAGCTTTCCCTCGACGTCCATGGCTCCAAAGTTGTAGGTCTTGCTCTTGTAGCGTCTTGCCGTCGGCGGACGTCGTCTTTCCGCCGCCGCCGCTGTCGTCGGACGAGCCGCTGGACGACTCCGGAGCTGCCGCTGCTGGTGCTCGCGCTCGCCGATGCGGTCGACGCCGACGAGGTCGGTGCGGGCGCGGCGGAGCGTTTCTGTGTCTCCGCGGCGCGCGCCGGTCGTTTACCGGTCGCCACCTTGGTCCCGTGCCCTTGTGCAAGCACCGCCCCCAACAACAACGCCGCCCCTGTCATTGCAACTCCTTGAGGCGCGCGTCCGCCTCCGCGCGCTTGGGATCGGCGTTGTCGGCTGCTTGCTTGAATTGCGTCAGGTAATCCTTCGCCTTTACCTTGTCCTTGTCGTAGTCCATGTACAGGATCGCGAGGTTCCAGAGCGCGGGCGCGTAGTCGGGCTCGATGTCCAGCGCGCGCTCGTAGGCCCGGCGGGCCAGGTCCAGCTTGCCGTCGCCGCGCGAGGCGACGCCCAGGGCGACCTGCGCGTCGGCGTCATTGGGGTCGATCTCGACGGCGCGTTCGAGCTCGGTGCGCGCGCGCTTGTAGTCGCCGCAGTCCATGAAGACCACGGCCTTGTTCAACCGCGCCTGCACGTATTTGGGATCGAGCTCGGACGCTTTTTGAAAGTGCAAAAACGCCTCCTGATCATGACCCCGGTCGAACGCAACCAAGCCAAGGTTGTTCCAGACGAACGCGCTCTTCGCGTCGAGCTCGGCCGCTTTTCTCAGCGCCGTTTCGGCAAGATCGAGCTTGCCCATTTTATAGTAGGTGAGCCCGAGAGCGTTATAGGCGATTACGGTCTTTCCGATTGCCGCTTCGCCCTGCCCACCTTGTCCGAGGAGTATGCGAGCCTGCTCCAACGACTCCTCGAGCTCGCCGGCCTCGCGCAGCATCTGTCCGTAGCGCGCGCGCATGTCGGCGTCGTTGGGATCGGAGTCGAGCCACTTCGCGTACAGCTTGGCGGCGTCCTTGGCCTGGTGCGCGCGCCGCAGCGTCTCGCCGTACGCGAGCACGGTCTTGCGCGACCCCGGCTGCACGTCGAGCGCCTTGCGGAAGCTGTCGATCGACTTGTCCCACTCGCCCAGCGCCGCCAGCAGCACGCCCAGGTTGTGCCAGGCCTCGAACAGCTTGGGGTCGATCTGCGTGGCGCGCTGCAGATGTTGCTGCGCGTCCTTGTAGTGCTTGCGCCCCATCTTCATGATGCGCAGCCCCTCGTTGAACTCGTTGCGCGCCTCGACGCCGACCTTGGGCAGCGCGACGACGGCGATCGGCGCCGAGGTGCCCGGCCGCGGGCGGCTTGTGGCCGCAGCCAGACAACGCGAGGAGCAGCACGCGGCAAGCTGCTCGCAAGGCCTGCCCTCTGCCTAACCCTCCCCCGCAGACGGGGGAGGGGACCGGAGATTTTCTTCAGCGGTCGCCCTCTCCCGCGGTCCGCCGGCGTTACTGATCACGCCGCACCTCTTCGATCCGCTCGAGCGTGACGCGCGGCTCGCCCATGCGCGCCATCAGGCGGACCTCGTTCTCCTTCGGGTACTCGTTCTCGGCCAGCCGCGACAGCGCCTGGCGGATCGCCTGGGTGTGCTTGTTGTAGACGCCGATCTGGATCGCCTTGGCGTAACCCGACTTGTACGCGTCGATGGCCTTGTCCTCGATCACGACGACCACCTTCTCGAGCTCGTCGCGGTAGACCTGCTTCTCTTCCTCGTTCAGATCCTTGGGCACCGGCGCGTTGCGCATCGCCTTGGCGTAGGCCTCGTAGCCCTGCCCGATGCGCAGCAGCCCGGCGGTCGCCCACTCCGGCGACTGATAGAGTCACGACGTCGAGATAGATCCCCTTGGCCTGCTCGAGCAGCTTGGCCTTCTCCTCGAGCACCTTGGCCAGCTGCTTCGGTTTGCCGGCGATCTTGATGCGCTCGTACTCGTGAAAGACCAGCTCGCCCTGGATGTAGCGCGCCTGCGCCGCGTAGTAGGTCGCGTCGTCGCCCCCCGACCTTGCCGCCACCCTTGCCGTGCCCGCCCTTGACGCCGCCGTTGTAGAGCGCCAGCGCCTTGGCCGCCGCTTCCTTGGCCTTGGCGTCGTTGCCGGCCGACAGGTACGCGTCGGCCTCGCGCGTGAGCGCCTCGACGGTCTTGGCGTCGCCGGGATAGGTGTGCGCGAAGTCGGCGAACGCGGTCGCGGCTTGCTTCCAGTCCTTTTGTTCTTCGCGCACCAGGCCGACGTGGAACGCGACCTCTTTGGCGTCGCTCTTGTCCTTGAAGCGCCGCGCGTACTCGCCGTAGTGCTTGATGGCGCGATCGTGCTGGCCCAGGCTCTGGCGCAGCACGCCCGCGCTGCGGAGCGCGTCGGCGGCGTGCGTGTTCTGCGGATAGCGGCTCGCCAGCTGCTCGTACAGCGTGGCCGCCTTGTCGTAGTAGGCGATGTTCTCCTCGATGCGCGCCGCGGTGAACAGCGCCTCGGGCGCCTCGCTGGCCTGCGGATACTGATCCGCCAGCTCCTTGTACGCGGTGACGGCGTCTTCCTGCTTCTTCGCCTTCTCCAGCACCACCGCGGCGTTGTTCAGCGCCTTGGGCGCCTTGTCGTCCTTGGGGTACTCCTTGGGCACGCGCTTGAAGAACTCCGCCGCCTTGTCGTACTGGCCGGCGGCCATGTACTTCTCGCCGGACTTCATCATCGAGCCGACGATCAGCTTGTCCATGCGCGCCTGCTCGTCCTTCGACGAGAAGGCCTTGGTCTTCTTCAACCGCCGCGCCCAGGTCTCGATGTTCTCGTAGTCCTTGGCCTTGCCGAGCGCATCGAGGATCTTGTCGCCGGCCGCGCCCGCGTTGGGGTCGTCGGGGTAGCGCTCGACGATCAGGCCGAAGCGCTTGATCGCCTCGTCGTAGTCGCCGTAGTCGAAGAAGAACTGACCGTTCTTGTAGATGACGGTGATGATCTCCTTGTCCTTCGGGAACAGCGTCGCGTAGAGATCCGCCGCCTCGGCGAACTGGCGATCGCTGTCGGTGATCTCGCGCTTGACGCCGCCCGGTCCCGACGGCGGCTTGCGGACTTTTTCGAACGACGTCATCGCCTGCAGCAGCGCGTCCTTGTGGTACTTGCCGACCGGCGTGGTCTTGGCCACCGCCAGGTACTCGCGCCCGGCCTCGTCGTAGCGCTGCAGCTTGAAGTTCAGGATGTCGGCGCGCAGGTAGCGCAGCTCGACGGCGTCGGACGCGTCGGCGAAGTTCGCGAGGTAGAACTGGTACGCCTCGGCGGCGCGCGCGTAGCGCTCCTTGTCGACCACCTTGGTGGTCTTCTCGTTCTGCTGCGCCTCGGCGTGCATGCTCTTCGCCAGGTTACGGATCAGCTCCTCCGCCATCGTGCGCGCGTGCTGCACGGTCTTGGGGCGATCCTTGTTCGCGTTCGCCCAGGCGCTGCGGCCGTGATAGGTGTCGGCGAGCTTGCGCATCTCGACGACCGCGGTCTTCACGTCGCCCATCGTCTGGTACGACTCGACGATCCGCTTCTGGTAGTCGGGCGCCTCGCCGTCGTTGGGATCGAGCTGGATCAGCAGCCGATAGGCTTCGATCGCGCGCTCGTAGCGCGTCTGATCGAAGACCGTGTCGGCCAGGCGGCGCAGCACCTTCTGCGAGTATTCCTTGCCGCCGATCTGCGCGAGGAACTCGAACGCATCGGCCGCGGTCTTGGAATCGTCCTCGGTGAAGAGCTCGACCAGGTAGTCGAGCGCCTGCCCCTGCAGCTCGGCGGCGCGCTTCTGCTCGGCCTCGGTCTTGCCGGCCTTCTTCTTGGCGAGATCGAGCACGTCCTTGAAGCGCTCGGCGCTCTTGGTCGTCTGTCCCAGCTTCCAGTAGCACCAGGCGGTCTTGAACAGCGCCAGGTCGTAGAGCTGCGACTTCGGGTGCTTGAGGACCTTCTCGTAGGCCTCGAGCGAGCTCTTGTAGTTCTGCTGCTCGTAGAAACGGTACTCGGCGATGGCCATCCAGGCGTCGGCGGTGAAGCGCGAACGCGGAAAACGCTCGATGATGGTCTGGAAGTACTTGATGGCCTCGCCGAGCTTGCCCTGGTCGCGCAGCGAGAACGCGTAGAGATAGATGACCGTGTCGATCTTGCGGAAGCGCGGGTATTGCTTGATCAGGCGGTCGTACACCGACTGCGCGCGCGCCAGGTCGACGGTCGGCGGCCGGCGCGGAACGTGCGGGCAGGCACTGCGGTCCTCGTGGCAGGCGGTGACCGCGGCCTGATAGCGCTCCATCTTGTCGAGGTACGCCGCCTTCGACTCTTCCCAGTAGAGCTCGGCGAGCTTGTACAGCGCCTCGGCCTGCTCGTTGCCGCGCGTGCTGTCGCGCAGGTAGTCCTCGAGCAGCCGGATCCCCTCGCGCCGCGCCTCGGTGACCTCTTTCTCCTTCTGCCGGATCGCCTGCTCGAGCACCGGTGACAGCGGGTGCTCGTCGGTGGCGCCGTCGTCCTTGGCGCCGACCTTCTTGTCGCTCGCTTTCGCGGCGGTCGGCCGCGCTCTTCTCGACCATCGCCTCGGGCGCAGACGCGGCACGCGCGACCCGCGCCGACGCCAGCGCTGCGACCGCCACCATCGCGATCGAGATCCTGTGACCCGCCCCCCTCATTTGTAGTCGTTGTACTCGTCGCTCCAGTGCTCGCCCTCGAACGGCCAGTACTCCTCGTCGTCGCCCATCAGGCCCTCGAGCTGCAGCTGCGCGAACATCTCCGGCGGGTAGCGGCCCTCGCGCAGGTTGGCGATCTCGATCTCCAGCTTCTTCTTCTTGCCGATGACCGCGTCGATGTGCGTGAGCCGCGCCTGCACCAGCATGTGGCGCAAGCGGTTGTCGAGGTCGACCAGCGCCGCCTCGGCGATCGCGGTCGTCGCCGCCACCAGCCGCGCGCGCAGCTTCTGGGCGTCGGCGCCCAGCACCAGCGCGTGTGTGGCCTCGTCGTTGAACGGGCCGCCGCGCGTGCTCACCGGGCGGGCGGCGCGCCGCGCGTCGTGCAGCAAGAGGCCCACGCGATTTTCCATCTCGGGATCACCCTTGGCCATCGGTTGCAGCTCGCGGATCTCCTGCACCAGCCGAACCGCGTCGGTCGCCTCGGCGCCCTTGTTGCCGCCGGTCGACTTCGCGGTCATCTCGTCCCAGACCGCGACCTCCTCGGACAGCTGTCCGACCTCGTGGTCCAGCGCCACCAGGTAGCTGAAGTAACGGTAGAAGCGGCTGTCGATCTTCAGCAGCTCGACGATACGATCGGTCGGGTGACCGATCTCCGATCGGCTGAGCAGCCGGCGATAGAGCACCGCCCGCCGCCCCGGATCCTTGATCAGCGCAGCGACCTCGGCCTCGATCGGCACGTAGGTCTTCACCAGCTGGTCCAGCGTGGTGCGCACGTGCTCGAACTGGCACGACTTCAGATCGATCATCGCGTGCAGCAGCATCACGTCGGGCGCGAGCGGCGACTTCGGGAACATGCGATCGAACTGCTCGATGAACGCGCCCGCCGCCTCGTACTCGCCCTTCTGGAACATCGACCACGCCGCCTCGAAGAGCGCGTCGGGCAGGCGCTCCGAATCCTCGGGCACGCGGAAATAGAAGTAGTAGGCGTCGTCGTACTTGCCCTGCTCGTGCGCGATGCGGCCGAGCGCGAGATAGGCCAGGTCCTTGATCGCGTAGTAGCGGCCGTCGATGAAGAACGAGAAGCGATCCTTGTCGGCCTGCTCGACGATCTCGCACAGGTTGCGGCGCGCCATCGCGAACCGCTGCTGGCGCGCGGCGATCAGGCCGCGGAAATACAGCGCCGATGCGTGGAAGCGCGACTGGCGATCGACCTCGCCGAACGTCGCCGCCGCGCCCGGCAGATCGCCCTTCTCGTAGGCGACCTTGCCGCGCAAGATAGGCGCGCTCGTTCTCGCTGTCGTGGGGCAGCGGATCCTCGAGCTTGATCCCCTCGAGCTGTGCCAGGATCGTCGCCTGCTCGCGCGTCTCGAGCGCGGTGTCGACCATCGTGCGGTACGCGGCGGTGAAGTAGGGGTGCTTGGCGCCGTGGTCGAGCACGCGCAAGAGGTAGCGCTTCGCCGAATCATAGGCGCCCGAGCGCGCGAGCGCGCGGCCGAGCGTGAACTCCGCCGCCTCGTACTCGGGCGCGTAGGCGAAGCTCGACCAGCGCGGCGACTCGACCACGCGGAACAGGCGCGTGGTCGCCGCCTGCGGATTGCCGGTGACCAGGTCGTCCTCGGCGGCGCGCAGCGTCTCCTTCAGCATCGGCAGCGACGGCGGCTCGGACGGCGTCGCGAGGACGCCCGACTGCTCGAGATCGGTCAGGTACTGGCTGACCGGATCGGCCTTCGCCTGATTGGACGTCTGATTGGCTTTGGCGGTCGCGCCCGGCGCCGGCGCGTCGGGCTGCTGGGCCAGCAGCAAGCAGAGCATCGCCGCGATCATTTCAGCGTCTCGAGCTCGACCTCGATCTCCGGCTCGTACTCGGGCGCGTCGCCGTCCTCGTCACCCTTGATCGCCACGAGCGTCCGTTTGCCCTCGGGGACGATGATCGCGAAGGTGTGCTCGGAGACGTAGCCGAGCTTGTCGCTATCCTTGCTCTTCTTGCCCGGGCGGATGTCGATCCGCAGCGTGAGCGCGTGCGGCCCGGGTTTCACCGGGCGCTCGGCGACGGTGACCAGATCGTCGGTGACCGGCTTGTCGCCGGAGTCCCAGATGTCGGCGCCGTCGAGCCGCACCGACGCGTGGTGCACGAGGTAGCTCGGGCTGCCTTTCCAGCGGAAGGTGGCGCTGAGACGCGAGGTCCACAGGCCCTCCTCGACGATCTGCGCGCGCGAGCGGGCGCGGAAGAGCTCGTCGCGCAGGCGATCGTAGTCGGCGCGCAGGCGTTCGAGATCGGGGGCGCCGGTTGCGGCGGTGGAGTCTTTCGCGTCGTTCGCGGCGCCTTCGTTGGCGGCCAGCGTGGCGGCGCGCGATTTGGCGGCCGGGGGCGGGGAGGGGGTGGGGGCGCTGGGTCGGGAGTGGGGGCGGGGGAAGCGGAGTTGTCGGCGGGTGGGGCCTTGTTGTCATCGCTTGCAGCCGGTGGCGGCGCGGGCGGCGCTTCGGGTGGGGACCAGAGGGGCGAGGACGAGGACGGCGACGAGGACGGGGCGCGGGTTTTCTTTTTGGGCTTGGCTTGGGCTGACGCCGCGAACACCAACACGAGAATCAGGCTGAGGTGTTTCATTCTCCGACCGGTAGGTAGAGGCTCACCCCGAGCGTCGTGGTGAGGTCGTTGACGAACACCTTCTGTGACAGCAACTGCTGGCGATAGAAGTAGTCGCGCACGTCGATGCGCACTGCAACGGCCCGGCCGAGAAAAAACTTGAGACCGAAGCCACCGTTGGCGGCGAGGTCGCTCGACAGCGCCGAATCGATGACGCCGGCGCCGGCCGCCAGATAAAGATCGAAGTGATCGATCGAGCCGCCGATGCGCAGCTTGCCGTGCGCTGGCGACCAGATCAGGTCGGCGTCGAAGATCAGCTCGCGCCGGTTGTTGTTGCCGAGCACCGAGAAGATCCGCTCCAGCTCCTCCGACGACTTCGATGTGATGCGCGTGTAGGAACCGGCGGCCTCGATCGCGAGGTCCTCGGTCATGTGATAGGCGTAGGCGCCGCCGAACACGTAGGTTCCGTCGAAGAGATCCGAGACGTAGTAGCCGCCCTGGATCATCAGCTCGTGGCGGTTGGTCTGCTGGAACAGCCGCTCGCGCGTGCCGCGCATCTGCCGCTTGGCGAACAGGTCGGCCTTGACGTGCTCGTCGATGCACGCGTCCTGGTCTTCCAGGCCCGCCGGCGGCTCGGCGTCCTTGTCGTTCTTGGCGGGCGCCTTCTCGTTGGCGGCACAGCGCCCGCGCCTGCAGCGCCAGCACCAGCACCATCGCCGCGCTCAGCCGGGCAGCCATACGCTCACTCCGCCGAGGACCGTGATGTTGTTGGTGATGCGGCCGCGGCCCAGAACCTCTTGCGGCAGCAAGAAATCGCGCACGTCGAACCGCAACGTGACGTAGTGGCTGACGTAGAGCTTGATGCCGAGGCCGCCTTCCCAGGTCAGGCCCATGACCGACTCGTGGAACGTGCGCCCGGCGCCCGCGACCACGAAGATGTCCGAGTGGATGATGGTCTTGTCGGTGAACTTCAGCTTGGCGTGGATCGGCGACCAGAGCAGCGACGCGATCCCCTGCCAGGCGATGCCGGGGGCGAAGTGGTGCTCCTGATCAAATGATGTGAACGGCTCTTCGAGCCGGAAGCGCACCGGCGAACGCGTCACCAGCACCTCGACCCCGAAGTCCTCCGAGGGGTAATACGCCAGCGCCCCGCCGTAGCTGTACGTCGAGGACAGCGCGTCCGAGGCGTAGAACCCGCCCACGCCCGACAGCTCGAAGCGGTGGCGCTTGAGGAAGTCGCGGCGCTGCACCCCTTTCCGTTTGCCGCTGCCGGTGCCGTCGCCCTCCAGGCAGGTGAGCGCGTGTAGGAGGGACTGCGAGTCATCCTCGCCCTGTCCCTCGCTGTCACTTTCGTCGTCGCCGCGGCTCTCGCTCTGATCGCCGCTCTCGGCGGTCTCGTCGTGATTGGCGCCGCTGTCGATCGCCGGGCTGTGCTCCGCCTCGTCGGAGGGCGCCGCCGCGCCCTTGTCGCTGCCCGGGGGCCGGCGGCGTCGCTCTTGGCGCCGTCGTCTTTCTCGTCGGTGCCGTCGCTGCTGCTCGACGTATCGGCGCCCCTTGTCGAAGGGGTTTTCGATGGGGGCGCCCGGTGGGGGCGCGGCCTTGGCCGAGGTCCCGCTGGCAAGCCCGAAGGCAAGGGCAAGGGCTACCGACACACGTGGCAACGTGCTCGAGCGTATCCCTTTCGCAGCAGGCTTGGCAAGGCTCACGTCCGCGTCCCTCTCCTTCCGGCTGCGCATCTTCGTCGCTCTCGCTCATTCGGCAGGTCGCGAGATTTTCTCGACGAAAAATCGCTCGGCTTAGACGTGCCGGCCTTTCCGGAGTAGGATTCCCGGCGTGAGCGGTCGAAGCGGCTGGTCGTCGCGCTTTCGGGCGGTGGGGATTGCGTCGTCCTTGGGATCGTCTTCGGGTCGCTTGGCACCTTGGGCGGTTGCGCCGCGGGTAAACCCGCGCCGAGCGCCGGGGACGGCGGGACTGGCGGAGCCGGCGGGGTCGACACGACGTCGTTTCGCTGCACGGGCAACACCACCTGCCGGGGCGGCTCTCCCAACGCGGTCTACGTCTGCGACGCCACCCACAACCCGGGCGCGCTGATCGCGACTTGCGACGGCGACCAGGTCTGCAGCCTCGGCCGCTGCGTCTCCCAGGCCTGCGCCGACGGCGAAGCTGCACGCCAGCATCACCGGCTGCCTCTTCTATCTGACGATCCTCGACAACGTGACGTCCGATGACGGTAAGCCGACGCTGATCGCGGTGACCAACCCGGGAACATCGCCCGCGACGGTCACGGTGCAGAAGCGGTCCGCCCCGGGAACGTGGACCGATTCGGAGCCGATCACCGTCGCCGCCGGCCGCGCCGGCAGCTTCACCATCGTCAAGACGCCGATCGAGGCTTCGAAGTCGGACGACCCGCCGCCCGATCCGCCGCCCGCGCGCCGGGTGGTCAGCGACACGCCGGTCAGCGTGATGATGGTCGAGAGCGATCGACAGCGACAGCACGGGCCAGCAGCAGCTCGGGGACGATGGTGCTGCCGGCCCACTCGCTGGGCACGAAGTACATGACGATGTCCTACCAGCAGGTGGAGTACCACCAAGATCGACGCGACCGCCGGGTCGCGGGGCGGCGCCGCAGAGATCTCGGTGGTCGCGACGCAGGACCACACGACGTTGTGGATCTACGCTCCCGCGCAGGCGCCGATGGCGATGCCGACCCCGGTCACGCTCGAGCACGACGGCGACGTCTATCAGCTGTTCAGCAAAAACAACTCGGATACTGAGGCGGGCACGCTGATCGCTTCCGACCAGCGTGTCGCGGTCTTCTCGGGCAACGTCACCACCACCTATGGGCAGAACGTCGGCGGTCTCAATTCGCCGGACATGGCGATGGAACAGATGCTCCCGACCGGCAGCTGGAGCGAGAACTATCTCGCGGCGGTTCTGCCGCCACAGACCAAGACCTGTGACTCGGTTTTTCCGTCCGGCGTGGGGAGCTTCTGGCAAGTGATCGCGTCCGACGACAGCGCCAAGGTGAGCTTCACGGCGGCGGCAGGCAAACCGCTGCCCGGTGGGCTCCCGACGGATGCGTTCCCCCAGATCAAAGGTTTCCCCTATCCGTACTGGGTCGAGGGCACCGACGATTTCCTGGTCACCGCCAACGTGCCGATCATGGTCATGCAGGGGATGGACTGCGAGCCGACGCTTTCGGCCGCGATCTCGACCGAGGCGCCCATGGACGTGCAGATCTTCACGCTGGCGCCCAACTTCGATCACATGCTGGCGATCGTTCGCAAGAACGACAGCTTCCCGGCGATACCGGTGATGCTCGACAAGATTGACATCACCGACCAGTTCTCGCCGGTCGCCAACAAGTTCGAGGTCGCGCGCGTCGCGGTGCCGCCTTGCTACGGCACCGTCGACGGTTGCGTCCACACGTTGACCGGCGCGTGGGGGATGAGCTTGCGCGGCATGGACACGTCATCCAGTTACGCCACGACGTTTCCGAGCTGGGTGGGTGGAGCGCTACAGTGATTCCTGCTCGCGCCTTTGAATGTTAGAACTGGCCTAGCATGACGTGGAGTGATCGAGCGCGCATCGCTGCCGCGTCGCTGGCCCTGGTCGCGGCGACTCTGGCGAGCGGCTGGGCGCGTGCCGATGACGCCGCCGGGGCGCTGTCGGCGCCGGTCGCGTCGCGGCCGGCGATCGAGATCGCGCTCGGGCTGGGCGCGTCGATCGACGACGCCGGCCTGCACGCCGACGGCCTGTCGGCGGTGCCGTCGTTCTACGCGACGGGGGGCTTCGGCAAGGGGACGTTCGGTTTCGACCTCGGCCTTTTCGCCAACAGCGCCGTCGGGCGGTACCGCACGCCGAACGACCCCGTCGATCGGCTGGGCTTCGACGGCATGCTCGTGGTTCGTCCCTTCGCCGAGTTCGTTCCCGCCGACGAGCGCTACCGTGTGCGGGTCCTCCGGGCGCTGGCGCTCGACCTGGGGCTCGGGTACGAGCGGGACAGCCGCATCGTGAACGGCCCCGAAGTGGTCGACCGCTTCGGCGCGCGCGTCGGCGTTCACGCCGACGTTCCGCTTTCGCCCGCCGGCGCGCGCAGCGAGCTCCGGTTGCGCTTCACTGCGCGGCGATTCGTCGGCGCGACGTCGTCGACCTTTCTCAACGGGGATCCGGCGCCCGACTCGCGCGGCGAGCTCTTCACGGCGCTGGCTGTCGTGTTCTGAGATCGTGAGGTGGCTGCCGCTCGGCGCGCTTCTGTTCGGCGCGCTCCTGTTCTTCGCGGCGTCGCTGGCGCTGGCGCCGATGACCGAATCGGATCTCTTCTTCCGCCTGGCGGCCGGGCGCGAGATCCTCGCGCACCACGCGCTCCCCGCGCACAACCTGTTCTCGTTCACCGCGCCTGATTTTCCCGATCTCGATGCGTCCTGGCTCTTCGAGGTCGGCGCGGCGCTGCTGTACCGGCTCGGCGGTTTTCCCGCCCTCGTCGTCGCCAAGGCGGTCGTGGTCGTGGCGACCGCGGCGGTGGCGTTCGCAGTGTGCCGCCGGCGCGGGGCGGGCGCGGTGTCGGCGTCGCTGGCGGTCGCGGCGGCGCTCTGGGTGATGCAGGAGCGACTGGTCGAGCGCCCGCACATCTTCTCGTTCGCCGGCGAGATCGGGCTCCTGCTCGCGCTCGAGCGGATCGAAGACGGCTCGCGGGTGGCGCGCACCGCGATCGGCTTGCTCGCCGGCGTCGTGCTCTGGGCGAACCTGCACGCAGGGGTCTTCGTGGCGCCGGTGCTGCTCGCGCTGTACGCGCTCGGCGCCGTGATCGATCGGCAGCGCGCGCCGGCGGCGATCGCGGCGCTGCTGGCGCTGGCGTCGGCCGGCGCGATGCTGGCGACGCCGCTCGGCGTCGGGATCTTTCGCTACCTCGCGCTGCACCTGACGATCCCGCGCCTGCACACCGTCGACGAGTTCCGCGCGGTCAGCGTCCAGTCCGACGGCCCGCTCATTGCCTACGCCTTCGCGACCGCGGTGGCGTTGCCGCTGGCGTGGCGGGCCGGTGCCGGCGTGCGCCGCGTGTTGCCGCTGGTCGGGCTCGGCGCGCTGGCGGTGCACAGCGTGCGCTTCGGCGCCGACTTTGCGCTCGCGGCCGCGCCGCTGGTCGCGGTGGTGGCGAGCGCGATCGCCGCGCGGCTCGCCCCCGCATCGGGTACAGGCGCGGCGCAGGTCGCCTCGGCGCTGCTCGTCGCGCTCGCGCTCGGCCCGCGCGTCGAGGCTATACGCGCCGGCCGCCCGATCAAAAAATCGTTCCTGGATATCGGCCTCGATCGCTCGCCGCTGCCGCTCGAAGGGCTCCAGTTCGTCGAGGAGAACCAGCTGCGCGACCGCATGTACAACGACTTCGAGATCGGCTCGTACCTGATCTTCGAAGGGTATCCACGCCACCGCGTGTTCATCGATCCGCGCCTGCCCGCGTACCCGCCCGAATTTCACCAGCTGCTGGGCCGTTTCGATTTCACGCGCGACGAATGGGACCAGGCGATGGAGCGCTACGGCGTCGAGAGCGCGTTGCTCGCTTACGCCGGGCTCAACCGGCGCGTGAGCTGGTGGGACCCGGCGCGCTGGGCGCTGATCTACCGGCAGCACGACGCGCGCGTGTTCGTGCGCCGCCTGCCGAAGTGGCGCGCGCTCATCGCGGCGCGCGAGATCCCGGCGACCTTCTCGTTCACCGTGGAGGAGGGGACCGCAACGCTCCCCGTCGGCGAGCCGCCCGCGGCGTCGCCGGTTCCCGCCTGCGAGTGGCAGCGGCGGCTCGGCGACCTCTTCGCCGAGCTCGACGAGGGGCGCCCGGCGCGCGTGGTCGCCGCCTATCGCCGCGCGCTGGCCGTGCCCGGTTGCCTCGCGCCGGCCGACGAGGCCGCGCTGCGGCAGTGGCTTCCGCCGGAGCGCTAGGGGTTCTGGACGAAGCCCTTGTCGAGCCGTCCGCCCAGCACCTTGACCACCGGGATCTGGAGCCCGTCGCTGCCCACCATGTCCTGGGTGACGAACACCACGACCCGGCGCTCGAAGGGGTTGCGCAGCATGCCGCGGATCTTGGGCTCGCCGAGCGGCGGCTCGCCCGCGGTGACGTCGACGCGGTAGAGCGAGCCAAGGCGTTTGCCGCCGCCTTTCGCGCGCAGGATGACGTCGTATGGGATCTTGCCGCTCTCGGCGTCGGGCGAGCCCGCCCGCAGGTCGAACCCGGTCGGGTCGTTGACGGAGCTCGGTTGCTCGAAGGCGCTGGCGGGGACCGCCTGGATCTCGCTCTTGTCGAGGAGGATCGCGATCGCCGGCCCATACTTTTCGCACACGCCGGCGACGTCGGCGCGCTTGGTCTCGAACCAGCGCTCCGCCAGGAAGTGATCGCTCACGAGATCCACGATGTGGATCGACCATTCGGTCTTCTCCGGGTCGGAGGAGCGCCGCCGCTCGAGCCAGGCGAAGTGCCCGGATGGCGAGAAACCGACGGCGTAGACCGCGAGCGGCGCGTGGCGATCGGCCGCGCCGAGGTCCAGGATCGGCGTCGCGGTCGGGCGGAGCGCGCCACACGGGGTCGCCGCCGGAACCGCCAGCCCAGAGAACACCACGCCCGCCAAGCTCAGAGCCGCCCCAATCATCTGAGAAATCTCGCGCAAACGTCGCTGGCGAGCAACCGCGAACTCGCACCCGAACAGCGTTCTACAGGACGGTGCGTTGTGCCTGACCCGCAGCCCATCCTGTGGGAAAGCTGTGGAGAAAATACCTCTCGGTCCGCGCACTTCCGAACGCTAAGCTCGTCTGCTGCGCATGGCCGAATTCACGCACCTGCATCTGCACACGCAATACAGCCTCCTCGACGGCGCGATTCGCCTCGACGATCTGTTTCCCAAGGTGCTCGAGCGCGGCATGAAGCAGGTCGCCATCACCGACCACGGCAACCTGTTCGGCGCGCTCGACTTCTACGAGAAGGCCAAAAAGCACGGGGTGAAGCCGATCTTCGGCTGCGAGACGTATATCGCGCCCGACCGGCACGACAAGACCGAGCGGCGCAGCAATCACCTCATCCTGCTCGCGAAGGACAACGTCGGCTGGAAGAACCTCTCGTACCTGAACTCGATGGGGTACCTCGAGGGTTTCTACTACAACCCGCGCATCGACAAGAAGTTGCTGCGCGAGCACAGCGAGGGCCTGATCGGCCTGTCGGCGTGTCTCGGCGGCGAGGTCGCGCAGCTGATGATGCGGCGCGGGCCCGAGGCGGCGGAGACCGCGGCGCGCGAGTTCGACGACATCTTCGGGCGCGGCAACTTCTTCCTGGAGATGCAGCCCAACGGCCTCGACGAGCAGGAGCAGGTCAACGGCCACCTGGTCGAGCTATCGAAGAAGACCGGCATCCCGGTGATCGCCACCAACGACTGCCACTACCTGAACAAGACCGACGCGCACGCGCACGAAATTCTCATGTGCGTGCAACAGAAGAAGACGATCCAGGACGAGAAGCGGATGCATCACCGCAACGAGGCGTTCTTCGTGAAGACGCCGGCGGAGATGGACGCCTATTTCAAGCACATCCCCGAGGCGATGGAGAACGCCGCGCGCGTGGGCGAGCTGTGCAGCCACGTCGAGTTCGATCTCGGCAAGAGCTTCCTGCCGCGCTTCACCGTGCCCGAGGGCTACGACGCCGACACCTACGTCACCGAGGTGGCGCGCGAGGGCCTGAAGAAGCGCATCGAAGAAGCGCACCGGCGCGGCGCCAAGGTCGACGGCGATCTCTACGCCGCGCGCCTGGAGCTGGAGCTGGGCGTGATCAAGCGGATGCAGTTCCCCGGCTACTTCCTGATCGTCTGGGACTTCATCCGCCACGCGAAGGAGCAGCGCATCCCGGTCGGTCCGGGCCGCGGGTCGGGCGCCGGCTCGCTGGTCGCGTACTGCATGCGCATCACCGACATCGATCCAATCGAGCACAAGCTGCTGTTCGAGCGCTTTCTGAACCCGGAGCGCGTCTCGATGCCGGACTTCGACATCGACTTTTGCATGAACCGGCGCGACGAGGTCATCAACTACGTCACGCAGAAGTACGGCAAGGACAACGTCGGCCAGATCGTCACCATGCACCAGATCAAGGCGCGCAGCGGGATCCGCGACATCGCGCGCGCGATGGCGATCCCGTTCGCCGAGGCCGACAAGGTCGCGAAGTTCGTGCCCGAGCCGATCCAGGGCAAGTCGCCGCCCATCGCGGAAGCGATCGAGAAAGAGCCGCGCTTGAAGGCGCTCTATGATGAGAACCCGATCTATCGCGATCTGCTCGACATCGCCAAGCGCCTCGAAGGATTGAACCGCCACGCCGGCACGCACGCCGCCGGCGTGGTCATCGGCGACAAGCCGCTCTGGGAGTACGTGCCCTGCTTCCGCCCGGCGGGCGAAGAAGGGATCGTCACCCAGTACGACAAGGACATGGTCGAGAAGGCGGGCCTGGTGAAGTTCGACTTCCTCGGCCTGAAGACGCTCACGGTCATCCAGACCTGCATCGATCTGGTCAACCACGAGAAGGAGACCGCCGGCGAGCCGCCGCTCGACCTGTCGCTGATCGCGCTCGACGATCCGCTGGTCTACAAGATGATCTCCAAGGCCGACGTCACCGGCGTATTCCAGCTCGAGTCGAGCGGCTTCCGCGAGCTGCTCAAGAAGCTCAAGCCCGACTGCTTCGAGGACATCGTCGCCGCCGGTGCACTCTATCGCCCCGGGCCGCTCGAGGGCGGCATGGTCGACGACTTCATCGACCGCAAGCACGGGCGCATGAAGGTCGAGTACGACCACCTGCTGCTCGAGCCGATCCTGCGCGACACCTACGGGGTCATCGTCTATCAGGAGCAGGTCATGCAGATCTCCTCGGCGCTCGCCGGCTACTCGCTGGGAAAGGCCGATCTTCTTCGCCGCGCGATGGGCAAGAAGAAGGCGGAGGTCATGGCCAAGGAGAAGGCCGGCTTCCTCGACGGCGCGCAGGTCAAGAAGATCGACTCGCGCATCGCCGAGAAGGTGTTCGACCTGATGGAGAAGTTCGCGGGCTACGGCTTCAACCGAAGCCACAGCGCCGCGTACGGCCTGCTGACGTATCAGACCGCGTACTTGAAGTACTACTGGCCGGTCGAGTTCTTCGCCGGCCTGCTCACCTGCGACAAGGACAAGACCGAGAGTGTGGTCAAGTTCATCGCCGAGGCGCGCGCGCAGGACATCGAGGTGCAGCGCCCCGACATCAACGAGTCGGACACCGACTTCACCGTCGTCGTGCGCAACGTCGACGACGGCAAGAACAAGAAGGCGATCCGCTTCGGGCTGGGCGCGGTCAAGGGTGTGGGCGAGGGCGCGGTCGAGGTGATGAAGGCGGCGCGCGACGAAGGCGGTCCGTTCCTGTCGCTGTTCGACTTCTGCAAGCGCGTCGACGGGCGCAAGGTCAACCGCAAGGTGCTGGAGGCGCTGGCGAAGTCGGGCGCGTTCGACGGCGTCGCCGCATCGAACGGCGTCTCGCGCGCCAAGCTGTTCGCCGCGATCAGCCTCGCATCGGATCGCGCCGCCGCGCACCAGCGCGAGAAAGAGAGCGGCCAGACGTCGCTGCTGGCGCTGTTCGGCGGCGGCGGTGCCGGCAACGGCAAGTCGGGCGGCAAATCAAACGGCGCGTTCGAAGAGGTCGACCGCTACCCCGACGCCGACGAGTGGTTCCCCAAGGAGACCCTCGCCTTCGAGAAGGAGAGCCTCGGCTTCTACATCAGCGGCCACCCGATGGACCGCTATCTTGGCGAGATCAAGAAGTACACCAACGGCACCACCGCCAACTGCATCGAGAAGGGCGTGCGCGCCGAGGTGACGCTGGCCGGGATCGTCTCCAACTATCAGGAGCGCCCGATGAAGAGCGGCGCCGGCAAGTACGCGTTCTTCACGCTCGAGGACCACTTCGGCCAGATCGAGTTCATCGTCAACAGCAAGAAGGTCGAGGAGTACCGCGACCTTCTCGGCAAGGACGACCCGCTGCTGGTCTTCGGCACCGTCGACGCCCCCTTCGGCGACGGTGAGGCCGCGCGCGAGCGCCTGCGTTTCAACGACGCCAAGCTGCTGTCCGAGGTGCGCCGCCAGAAGAGCTCGCTGCTCGAAGTGCGCCTCAACGCCGACCTGATCAGCGACGAGAGCCTGGTGGCTCTCGAAAAGCTGCTGCGCGAGCACGCGGGCCCCTGCAAGACCCTGCTGAAGATGGAGATCCCCAAGCGAAGCGAGTCCGTCCTCGATCTCGGCGACGACTACAAGGTCGCGGCGACGGATGATCTGCTGGCGCGGATCGAGCAGCTGTTCGGGGAGAAGGTGGCCGTGTTGCGCTGAGGGGACTTGACGCGTTCCGCTCGCCGAAAGTGTCGCCATCACCTACGATTTGCCGTATCTCTTGAGGTCTGGGCAATTGCAGGACGGGGAGAGACGAGATGCGGGGCGACATTCGTGATCTGGGTCGCGTGGTTTTGACGGCGGCGTTGTTTGCGGGCGGCTGCAACAATGTCTTCCCGGGAGGATTCTCGAACGGCACCGGTGGCGCGATGGTGATCTCAGCGGCGGGCGGTGCGCCGGGTGGGTTCGTCGATGCGAGCGCCGGGGTCGGTGGCAGTCCAGGGACCGGCGGAATCCACGGGGTCGACGCCAGCACCAACGTCCCGATCTGCGACGGCGTCGCGCCCAGCAGCCCGCTCATCGCCAACTTCGACGACTTCACCAACCACACCTTTGGTGTCTACGGAGTCGATCCAGTCGTCGGCCAGACAAACACGCAACCACCGCTTCTGAAGCAGGAATTCAATCAGGGGAACTGGCATATCTGGGGAACGGTTTTTCAGAGCCCTGCCTCGTTCTACCTCTTCTGGAATTGCCCATCGTTGACCCTGGGTGGTTGCGCGCTGGATGCTTCGCAGTATCTAGGGATCCAGTTCACGATCTCCGGCCTCTCGTACGGCCCCACCAGCAGGCTCGGCATCAGAATCGGGCGCGCCGAGGACGAGACTGCGCCATCGACCTGCGGCACTTGCCTTCCTTCCGACGGCGGCTCCAGCAGCGGCTGCCAGGACCCAATGATGATGATCAATCTGGGTCCCTCTCACTTGCCCGAGCAGGTTCGGGCTACCTGGCAGACGTTCACCGGCGGGCAGCCGGTCGACGGCGTCGCCCCCCACGCTATCACGGTCATCGGCTGGACGTTTCCGGCCGCCGTCTCAACCACCGACGCGGCCGCGTCCTACGACGTCGACATCAACATCGACGACATCTCTTTCATCCCCGACATCGGCCCCTGAGACCCGCCCGGGCGCCTACTGCCCCGACGGTGCGTCGGTGGGGGCGTCGGTCGCGCCGCCGTCGGTCGACGTGCCGCCGTCGGTCGGCACCTGCGCCACGCTGTTCGGTCCCTGCGCGGCGTTGAAGGCGATCTGCTCCGCCGACAGCGCCTTGCTGTAGATGCGGAACTCCTCGTAGATCCCCCCGAACAGCCCATCGGGCGCCCACTGGGAGCGGCCGAGCCAGTTGTTGACGTCGTTGAGGCTGGTCAGGATGTTGTGCCCGCGCAGGTCCGCCGGCGTGCCAGTCGGCTGGCCGTTCACGTACAACGACAGCTTCAAATTGGCGTCGTCGACCACGACTGCAATGTGGATCAGAGGCGAGGCTGCGGCCGGGAGCGGGCCGGGACCGCTGACGACATCCTCGCCGCCGTTGCCGGAAAGTGTGATCGCCGTGCGCACCGGGCCGGTGGCGGTCACCGCCGCCGGTGACAGGAAGAGGTACGTCAGACCGGCGGCGGGCGTTCCGGTCCCGCCGTTGCTGCTGCCGAAGTCGAAGATGCGTTGCCAGGGGCCGGTCAATGGCGGGTTCCAGGCAATCCAGGCCTCGAAGGTGGCACTCGGGCCCAGCGTCGAGATGGTGCCCGCGGGGAGCGTCACCCACTGACCGTTGGCCGTGCTCGAGGGACCACCGCCCGGCAGCGTGAGCCTGCCGCCCGACGGAATCGTTGCCGCGGTCGAGCCCGTGCCGTTCTTCGGGCTCACGCCCGGGATGTTGATCGAGTCGGCGATCGTCGTGCTCGTGTCATCGAAGCTGTACCGGTGCACCAGGCACAGCGGCGTGCTGTCGGGGATGCCGCCGCAGCCGCACACGCCTGGGGACGTCGTCTTGCTCATGTCGTGCGGGCAGACGTCCTGGCAATCGATCACCCCGTCATTGTCGCTGTCCAGGGTGCCGGTGCTGTCGGCGATACCCGGGCACTTGTCGATGCAGTCGGGGACGCCGTCACCATCGCTATCCGTGTCGACGGTGCCGCAGCCACAGATGCCCGGCATGGTCTTCGTCGGATCGTTGGGGCACTGGTCCTGGCAGTCGGGCGTGCCGTCGTTGTCCATGTCGCCCGCGCCGCCCTCGGCGATCGCATTGGCGCAGACGTTATTCATGTCGGTGCCGGCGTCCGTGACGCCGCCCACCCCCGCGCCGCCCATGCCGGAGCCACCCATACTGGCGCCGCCCATCCCCGAGCCGCTGGTGCCGCCCGTTGCCGCCCTGCCGCCGGTGCCGGTCCTGCCGCCCGACCCCGCGTCGACGGGCAGCGATGAGTTGCTGCTACCGCAACCCGGGCCGGCAGTGATCAGCGCCGCGCCACCCACCACCGCGAGCAACGACAGAAGACCGCGAAATCGATCTCGGTGAGGCAGATTTCCAGGAACGCCGTGGCGCTGGGTGTTGGAACGCATGGGGAACCCTCCCTGAGGACGTGGACGTAGTCGACACTGCGAAGTGCCCCCAGCCCTGGAAATTGGCCCAGGTAATTGCGGCCTGACGTTGCGAGATCGCAACCATACCGTCGTGCCGCCGGAACACGGCCTCGACTAGGAATTGGTCGACTACGTCTCAACCAGGTTTCCTACGGAGGCTCATCCGCATGAAAAGCGATCGGCGAACGTTTCTTCAACTGGTCAGCAGCGGCGCCCTCGCGGCGGCATTTCCCGCCAGCATCAAGCGCGCGCTGGCGATCCCCGCGCATCACCGCACCGGCACGATCGCCGATGTCGAGCACATCGTGATCCTGATGCAGGAGAACCGTTCCTTCGACCACTACTTCGGCACGCTGCGCGGCGTGCGCGGCTTCGGCGATCCGCGCGCCATCACCCTGCCCTCGGGTCTGCCGGTCTGGTACCAGCCGAGCGGCGACGGCTATGTGTTGCCGTTCCATCCCGGCGCTCCCAATCTGGGTCTCACCTTCCTGGAAGACCTGGCCCACAACTGGGCCGACACGCACGCCGCCTGGAACGTCGGGAAATACGATCAGTGGGTGCCGTCAAAGGGCACGACCACGATGGCGTACCTGACCCGCGACGACATCCCGTTCCACTACGCGCTCGCCGACGCGTTCACGATCTGCGACGCGTACCACTGCTCGTTCCTGGGCGCGACCGATCCCAACCGCTATCACATGTGGACCGGCTGGGTCGGCAACGACGGCCAGAACGGCGGCCCCGTGCTCAACAACGCCGAGGCCGGCTACGACTGGTCGACCTTTCCCGAGCGCCTTCAGGCCGCCGGCATCTCCTGGAAGATCTACCAGGACCAGGGCGAAGGACTCGACGCCGCGCACTTTTGGGGCTGGGGCGAGGACGCATACATCGGCAACTACGGAGACAACGCTCTCCTCTACTTCCACCAGTACCAGAATTCGCAGCCCGGCAGCCCGCTGTTCGAAGGCGCGCTGCGCGGCACCAACATCTCGCAGGGCGGGACGCTGTTTGATCAGTTCCGCCAGGACGTGGTGTCCGGCAACCTGCCCAAGGTCTCCTGGATCGTCGCGCCCGAGGCGTACACCGAGCACCCGAACTGGCCGGCGAACTTCGGCGCCTGGTACGTGTCGCAGATCCTCGACGCGCTGACCGCCAGCCCCGAGGTCTGGAGCAAGACCGCCTTCTTCCTGAACTACGACGAGAACGACGGCTTCTTCGACCACATGGTGCCGCCGACCGCGCCGCAGTCGCGCGCTCAGGGGTTGTCGACGGTCGACACCGCCAACGAGATCTTCACCGGCAACGCCAGCTTCGCCGCCGGCCCGTACGGCCTGGGTGTGCGCGTGCCGATGATCGTGATCTCGCCCTGGAGCAAGGGCGGCTGGGTCGACTCCGAGGTCCTGGATCACACGTCGCTGATCCGGTTCATCGAGACGCGTTTCGCCGCCGAGCACCCGGGCCTGATCGAGCCGAACATCACGCCCTGGCGCCGCGCTGTCGCCGGCGACCTCACGTCGGCGTTCGATTTCGCGTCGCCCAACGACCGCGGCTCGTTTCACGACCTCAAGGTGTTGCCGAGCACCGCCGCCTACGTGCCGCCCGACAATGATCGCCATCCCGACTACGCGCCGCCGGTGCCGGCGATTCAGGCGATGCCGGCGCAGGAGCCGGGCACGCGTCCGGCGCGCGCGGTCCCCTACGAGCTGCACGTGCGGGGCGAAGCCGACTTCGACGACGACACCGTGAAGCTGCACTTCGCCAACACCGGCAAGGCGGCGGCGGTGTTTCAGGTGCGCAAGGCCGGCAGCGCCGACGGGCCCTGGACGTACACCGTCGGGCCGGGCGCGCACCTCTCCGACATCTGGGCCTTCCCCGAGGGCAGCGGCTACGATCTGTCGGTCTATGGTCCAAACGGCTTCCTGCGTGCGTTCCGCGGCAGCCTCTCGGGGCGCCACAAGGCCAACCTCACCGTGCGCAGCCGTTACGGCGAGCGCGGCGGCATCACCCTCGACATCCAGAACCACGGCGCCTCGCACGCCACGGTCCGGATCCTCGACGTCTACGCGAACGAAGCGGTCGTGCACGAGGTCCTGTCGGGCGACGGCTTCACCCGCCACTTCTCGCTCGATGGCTCGCACGACTGGTACGACTTCGTGATCGAGGTCGATTCCGACTCGACGTTCCAGCAGCGCGTGGCCGGCCACGTCGAGACCGGCAAGGATAGTCTCAGCGATCCCCGGATCGGGAAGTAGTCGCCGCGGGAAGAATCAGCCGAGCAGCGCGCGCAGATCGCCGAGGCCGGTGATCAGCCGGTGCGCGCCCCCCTCGGACGGCTCGCCGTACGAGGGGTTGCGTGCGATCTGCACGGTCTCGACGCCCAGCGCGCGCGCGCCGTCGAGGTAGCGCGTCTGGTCGTCGACGAACACCGCCTCGGCGGCGGTGGCGCCCAGGCGCTTGAGCGCGTGCTCGAAGATCGCGGCGTCGGGCTTGAGGCTCTTCACCTCGCACGAGAGCACGGTCGCGTCGACCTCGCGCTCGAGGTCGAGGTTGGCCAGGATGGGCCGGGTCACGTGGTCGCAGTTGCTGACGATCGCCACGCGCGTGCGCGCCGCGCGCAGCGCGCGCAGGACCGGACGGACGTCATCGTAAAGGTGGGCGGCGTCGCGCAGGTACTCGAGCAGCTCGATCTCGAGCGCTGCGATGAACGGGTCGTCGCTTCCCGGCGGGGCCGGCTGGTCGTCGCGCGCGGGGTCGTACCAGCCGCGCGCGGCGCCGACGATAGCGGCCAGGTCGCCGCGGATGCCGCGAAAGCGACCCGCGCCGCGAGGCACGTGCGTGACCTCGAAAGCGCGCATCAGCGCCGCGCCGTCGACCTGCAGCCGGCTCGCCAGGCGCTGGCCCAGCGCGCGCCAGTCGGTCCACACCAGCGTGTCGTAGAGGTCGACGAGGAGCGCCTTCACGACGACATCTAGCGGGCGAGCGACATCCGGAGTGGCAAGCGGCGGCGGATGACCTTCGACTCCACGAGATCGAGCTCCTGCACCAGCGACTGGTCGAAGACCTCGCCGATCACCTGACGCATGAGGCGGTAAACCGTGGGGCCGCCGTCTTGGGCGCAGGAGTAGTCGTGAAACTCGGGGCTGAGCCCCAGCCAGCGGCTGCTCCAGGACAGCGGGTAGAGGCGGCAAGCGCGCGGCTTGATCTCGGCCGGCGCGAAGCCGTTGAGCAGCGCGGCGCGGTGCAGACCGCAGCCGCGCTCGCCGGTGTGCTCGAGGAAGACACAGCCCGACGTCTCGTCGTCGCGATCCGACGTCGCCGTGCGCAGCAGGATCCCTCCCGGGGCCTCGGGGTCCTCCTCTGGGTCGCGCTCGTCGAACCAGCGTTCGCTATCCTGGCGCTCCGGCTTGAGGACCGATGCCACCTCCCGGACGCGGCGCAGGATCGCCGCCTTCTCGGGGATGAGCACGTCCGCGCCGTACTGGCAGCAGGCATCGTTGCGGCGCCGGTTGCCCTCTTCGCGGCATCGGCACTGGTGCTGAATGCAGTCGGCGGCGAAGGTGATTCTGAAGATGTCCGCTTCGACGCGATCGATGATCGGGTGATTGACCGTCAGGCTCAAGGGAGCCCCATCATGCTATCGAATCGTTATTTTTTAAAAGAAACCGCTCACAGCGGACGGACGGGGATGTCCTTGGGCCCGAGGCGCAGGGTCTTGCGCAGGCGCTGGCGTTCGGTTTCGTTGCAGCCGGTGCCGCGGTTGCGGCGCACCAGCTCGCGGATCTCCCGGTGGGGCAACACGCTGCGCAGCCACTGGACGGCTCGGCGGTCACCGCGGACCAGGCTCTCGCGCACGATCACGTAGCGGTGGTCGGGGTCGGCCCAGCAGAGCGCGGCCGGGTCGAAGTCTTCCAGGACGCGGCGGACGGACGCGGGGGCGTCTGCCGCGGTCACCACGCGCGAACCGCGCGGACCGGCGACCGCCGTCTTCGAGCCGCCGGTTCGCCGTTTCCGGGCAGAGGCACGTCGGGACGGGTCTGCATGCGGGGGCTGCACGGGAGAGGTTCTAGCACAGCCCGTCCGGGCCGCCGGCGACCGTCATCCATTTGTCACAAATGGAGACTCGGCCGCGTCTATCTATTTGAAATCAAACGGGTTGATTCGGCGGCGCGCCAGGGCGTTGACGCTATGGGAATATCGGATCGCCCAGTACGATCCAGTTGTCGGCGGTGAAGGTGATGGGCCGGATCAGCAGCTTCGACGCGCCGTTCGCCATGCCGTCATAGTAGTGGTAGACGTAGAGGTAGTTGTCCCCGTCCTTCCAGGCGGTGCCGCCGCCGGGACCGATGTAGCGGCCGTCGGTCGCGATGAGCTGGTCGCCACCAGAGTTGGTCATCGCCTTGCCGGTGCTGTCGGCGTAGGGGCCCGTGATGGCCGAGGCGCGGCCGGCCATGGTGCGATAGGTGCTGTTCACGCCCTTGCAGCAGGCGTCGAAGGACACGAAGAGGTAATAGAAGCCGTTGTGAGAGATGATCGAGGCCGCCTCGATCGCCCCGCCGTTGCGTCCGGCGATCGAATAGAGGGTCGGGTCATCGGTCGCGAACATGCCGGTGGCCGCGTCGAGCTTGTGCAGCTTGATGCCCGACCAGAAGGAGCCGAACGCCAGCCAGGGGGCCCCGTTTTGGTCGAACGAGACGTTGGGATCGATGGCGTTGAAGTTGTCGCTGCTCTTGCTCTGCGTGACCATGCCCTGGTCGACCCAGGCGAAGCCGGCCTTGGTCGAGTCGAGTGCCACGTTCGTGGCGAGGCCGATCACGGAGGTGTTCGAGCCAAAGGTCGAGCCAGCCCAGTAGACGTGGAAGAGGCCATTGAAGTAGCTGATGTCGGGCGCCCAGAGCGAGGTCAGCCCTGTCCCGATGATCGCCGTCGCCCAAGCGGGGATCGCGGGATAGACGCGTCCGGCGGTGGTCCACTGCATCAAGTTCGCCGACTTCCGCACGTTCAGCGAGCCGCCGGTTGCGAACAGGTAGTAGTTGCTACCGTCCCAGATCATCGAAGGATCGTGGACGCCGATGTCGAGGTGAGTCGTCGACGTCGTGACCGGTCCGCCGCCGAGCGTGCCCGGTCCGGGGCCGGTCGGCGGGGCGAGATCCGGTCCGCCGCCGTCTCGGGTCATCGTCGAGCCACCCGCGCCGGCGCCGCTGCCGCCGCCTCCCGACGCGCCGCCGCTGGCGGTGCTGCCGCCGCCGGCTCCGGTCACGGCGCCGCCACCAGCTCCGGTCACCTGGCCGCCGCCGGCTCCGCTGACGGTGCCGCCGCCGCTACCGCTGTTACCCGCGGTGCCGGACGGCGGTCCGCCGGCGGCGCCGCCGCTGCCAGACTGGGTCGGGACCGACCCCGAACAGGCGGCCCATTGCGCCACCATGACCATCGCGACCCCGCCCACCAAACCCCGCCACTGGAACCGAGCAGGTAGTGACATCCAAAGCTCCGATGTAAAAGTGTCGCAAAGTGGGGGCTGAGCCAGAGATTAGCTCACAAATCGTCGGGGCGGCGGCGACAGGGAGCTAGCCGTGCTGCGCAAAGAAGACCGCATTGCCGTCTGGATCACGGACGATGATCTCGGTGCGCGCCGTAGGGGGTGGTGCGCTCCGCCACCGCGGGCGGCCATCCGGAAAGGGCTTTCCGGATCGGCGCCAGGTTGGCGACCTCGATGTAGAGCACGCTGCGGTACGCGGCCTCGGCGATGGCCGGCACGTCCTTGCCCAGCGACGCGCGGCTCTGCAGCATCAGCTCGACGTCGCCTCGCTGCAGGATCACGAATCCCAGCTGTCTTCCCTCGGGAACCTCGACGGTCTTTTCGAATCCGAGCCGATCGATCCAGAAGGGCAGACTGTCCTCGATCTTGTTCACGATCAGGTTGGGCGTGAGCTTTTTCATGCGCGGATCATGGCGCTTCCCACAGCGACCGAATTGGAAAAATGGAACCTCGTGCCGCGCGGATGTCGCGGGGAGCCAGCCCCGCCAGCTCGCGGAAGTCGCGCGCCATGTGCGCCTGGTCGAAGTACCCGAGCTCGGCGGCCGCGCCGGCGAGGGTCCCCATCTTGATGTCGCGTTGCAGGTGATCGACAGCGCGCTGCAGGCGCGCCACGCGGCCGAGCTGCTTCGGTCCCGACTCCGACCGCGGTGCGGAACCGCCGCGCCAGGTGCTGCCGACTCCAGCCGAGCTCGCGCCCGAGCTCGTCGATCGAAGGCGGCGCCGCGCTGAACAGGCGGCCGATCGCATGCGCGACCGCACGATCGAGCCCATCGATCGCTTGCAGCCGCGCCAGCAGTCGCCGTTCGAGGGCGGCCACCGCGGCGAAGGGGTCGGACTGCGGGTCGCTGTCGGCGGGCGCGAGCCAGCGCGCGTCGGCGTCGCCTGCCTCGACCACGCGGTCGGTCAGCGCGTGGGCGGGCAATCGCAGAAAAGGCGCGGCGCCGCCCGGGCGAAATCGCACGGCGGCGCTGCGTACGCGGGTCCGCGGGTGAAAGAGCATCGCCCGCGTCATGGTTCCGACGGCCGTCGCTTGCCCGAAGCCGTCGCCGCCGGGATCGACGTCGAGGATCACATCGATGCAACCATCGGGCAGGATCCGCCGCGGCCCAGCGCCGGCCGCGGCGCTGAGGATCCAGAACCGATCGACGAACGGTTGCAGCGCCGGATGGGGGAGGAGCTCGCGATAGGCCATCGATTCACCTCGACCTCGCCTCGATCTCTACGTCGTCCGCAGCCGGTTGGCCAGGTGCCGCCTCACGCCCATGGGAGGTGCACTGCTCGCCACATGGTGCTCGCCGTGCCCGTGTTACATTCCCGCCCCGCGTTGGACGATTGCCACCACCCACCACGAGGAGGCGTCATGAAACACCGGAAATTGACCCTGGTTCTCGGTACCGCCGTCGCGCTTGGCGCCGTCACCTGGGGCGCTCGCGTGCTGCAGGCCGAGGAGGGATTCAAGCGCGTGCCCCTGCAGAAGCAGGATCTCACCATTGCCAATCACGAGGCGGTGCAGGCGCGCGGCGAGTTCAGCGCCGGCGCCGGCACGCCCAGGCACTCGCACCCCGGCGAGGAGGTCGGCTATGTCCTCGAGGGCACGATCGTCATGGAGCAGGAAGGCAAGCCGCCCGCGACGCTGAAGGCGGGCGACGTCTTCTTCATCCCCGCGGGTCAGGTGCACGCGGCGAAGAACGCCGGGACGACGCCGGCCAAGGTCCTGTCGACGTACATCGTCGAGAAGGGCAAGCCGCTGATGACGCCGGTCCCCGCCGCGAAGAAATAGCGACGGCGCCTAGTCCTGCGGGGCGGTCAGCTCGAAGACGCGGTGGTGCTCGGCGCGCGGCTTCGCCGAGCGGTGAAACGTCGTCGTGCAGTAGGTTCCCACGAGCCCGCTGCACGCATCGGCGTATACCACCGTGCAGGTCGTGTCGTCGAGCTGACCGAGGCGGCCGTAACAACTGGATAGGCGCTGTGCGCGCCGATCGATCTCGGCTTGCACGGCGGGCCAGGGCGCGCTCTCGGCGCGGTCGCAGCTGAGACGGAAGCAGGAGCCGGCGTCGGGCGTCGCCGTTCCCTGACAGCGGCGGGTCTCGGCGCGGACCTCGTCGGAGGCGTCGCAGCTCCAGTCGCCGTAGATGCGCCGGCACTCGTCGCCGACCTCCTCGGTCCCGTAGCGCAGCAGCGTGTCGCCCTCTTGCTCGGGGAGCAGGTCGATCGCGGGGCGCGCCGCCTCGCTGTCGTATTCGGCATCGGTCAAGCCGCGGATCAGCGGCGGCACCTCGTGATAGTCGTCCTCGTCGAGGATCGCCGCCTCTTTCGTGCGCGCGATGCGCAGCACTTCCCACAGCGTCGCGATGCCGCTGCCGTTGTTCTGCCGCGCCTCGCGGCAGGCGAACAGTGGCTTGCAGGCGTCGGTCGCGGGGGCGACCGATGTGCAGGCGCCGACGTCGGGCACCGTGACCACCGCGCCGAGCTGGCCGAGGTTGGCGTATGCGGCCAATCGGACCTTCGCGTACCGCTTCGCTCGATCGGCGCTCGGCTTCGCCGCCAACCGCAGGACGCCCTGGTTGGCGGCGATGGCGTCGGGGGTGCGGCCCAGCTTCTGCAAGGCCAGCGCAACGTCGGCGAGCGCATCGGGATCATCGCGATCCCGGTCTGCGGCGGCGCGGAATTTCACCAGCGCGTCGTCGTAATGCCCGGATCGGTACGCGCGCGTCCCCTCCTGACGCAGCGCCGTGGTCGCGCCCGATGTCGATGCCGCGGACGGCGCGGGGGTGGCCTTTCGCCGGCTACCAGCGCCCGTGGGCGCGGCGGCGACGAGCAGCGCCACCGCAACCGGCACCGTGCGCACGAAGGAAGCAAGCATTCACGATCACAGTACCATCAGGGTGGTTGGACCCATCACCTGGAAGAGCGGCTTTCCAGCTTCTGCAAACGGGCGGTCACGTTGAGCAGCGCCCGCCCCTCGTGATACCCCTCTTTCCAGATCCGTCCCTTGCCGCCCGCGACCGGGTGGCCGTCGGCGTCGATCATCTCGTGGAGGCCGTGAAAGTCGGCGTCGCGCTGGTAGTCATTGATGAACTGCCACTGCTTCTGGAAGGCGCGGAAGTACACGTCGGTGGTCGCGCCGAAGAGGTCGTGCATCAACAAGAGCGCGTTCAGGCCCTCGGCCTGCACCCACCATTCCTTCTGCCGGTCCTCGGGCGGCCCGTAGGTGCCGCCGTCGCGGTAGAACCCGCCGCGCGCCGCGTCCCAGCCGTAGGCGAGCGCGTGGTCGACCAGCATGCGCGCCATGGTCAGCGTGCGCGGCGTGTGTCCCTTGCCCAGCGCCTCCTCGGCTTCGAGCATCAGGTAGGCCGCCTCGACGTCGTGGCCGTAGGAGTCGTGGCCCGGCAGCGCGATCCAGGTGTCGGTCAAATACAGGTTCATCGCGCCGGGCGCCACGCAGATCTTGTCGCGGATGACGGTCACCAGTTCCTCGATCCGCCGGCGCAGCGTCGGGTCCTTCCAGACGCCATAGAGCTGCGTGAACGACTCCAGCAGATGGATGTGCGTGTTCATCGACTTGTAGCCGACGGGGAACGCCGCCACCGGCACCATGTCGACCTTGCCGGTCTCGGGGTGTGCGGGCGCCGGCTTTCCGTCGCGTGACAGCCATTCGAAGTAGCCGCCGTTCTTTGCGTCGTGGCCATGCTCGTCGATCCAGCGAAACGCGCGCTTCGCGAACGCCAGCACCGCGGGATCGCCAGTCGCCTGGTAGCCGGCCGCGAGCGCGTACAGACAGAAGCTGTTGCCGTAGAGATGCTTTCCGTCGGTGTACGCGGCGGAGATCTGACCTTGCTCGTCGAGGCCCCAGAAGAAGCCTCCCTTCTGCTGGTCCCAGAGCCGGTCGCCGAGATAGGCGAGGCCGTGACGCGCGATCGGGAGGAAGCGGTCCTTGAGCTCGGGGCGGCGCACCGCGATCTGCGACGACAGCCAGGTCAGGCGCGCCTGGAACACGGAGAACTTGCCGTCGTGCGCGGGCGTCGGGCTCCAGTCTCGCGCGAAGTCGGAGCGGAAGCCGCCGTGCTCGCTGTCGACCGCGCGCGGGAACCACACGTCGAGCACGTCGCGCCGGAGCACCACCTCGGCCGCGTCGGCGAGCGCTCCGTAGCTGGTGGGCGTGGGTGGGAGGTATGCGTCGGTTGCGTGCGTCGCGCCCGCGACCAGTACCGCAGCCGCCAAACCGGCAACGACGCCCGCCATGATTCGGCTCAGGGTGACTGGGGCGGCGGGGGCGGCGGCTGGTAGCCGCCGGGCGGCGGCTGGTAGCCGGGCGGCGGCGGGGGCGGCGGGTAGCCGGGCGGCGGGTAGGCCGGCGGCGGGTAGCCCGGCGGCAGTGTCGCGGGCGGCGGGGGACTATCCGCACCGCCGAACAGCAGCGCCAGGCCACCCTGGTAGAGCAGCACGTCCTCCTTGAGCGGCCGGTAGACGTTGATCTCGGGTGCGATCCAGAACGCGTGGCCCACCTTGAGCGGTAGGCTCACGTACCCGCCGACCCAGAGACCGCTGGTCGCCGCGCTCGACCGGCCGCTGGTCGAATCGGAGGTCGTGACCGACGCGATTGTGTAGAGGAACTTTGGCCCGAACGACAGCACGACGTTCTCGTTGAGGTTGAGTCCGAAAAGGACCGGCAGGTGGAGATAGGTGGCGCTAATTGAGCCGCTCGAGCCGTTGCTGGAGCTGCCGATCGAGATGTACGACGCCGCGGGTGCGATTGCGACGTCCAGCGGCCCACGTAGAAACTGATACTTGAGCCCGAGCTCGGCGCCGAAGAAATAAAGCTTGCCGCCGATGTCCAAGTTGTCGGTCAGGCCATAACGAGCGGCAAACTCGAATTGTGGGAGCGTGATCGACTCGCCGGGCACGGATTGACCATTCGAGTCAGTGTGCGCGGCGGTCTTGATTCCGAGCGCCTCGAATCCCAGCCCCAGACGGACCTGTCCCTGAGGGACGGTTCGCGGCGTTTGCATCGTGCTCAGCGACGGACAGCCCGCGAGTGTCAACGAGACGATGCTGGTTCCCAAAAGCAAAGCAATGCGCGAAACAACGAACGAACGAATCCGATTCTTCGTAAACGTTGGCGTCAATGGACTCTCCTGGCACGAGGGGGTGAGTTGGTCCAGCGCACGCAAGGTATCACACGACCTCCGAAATCGGGTCCAGTGCGCACGAGCCGGCGCCCGCGCCAGGTAGGGGCGCGTCGTCTGCTGTGCGCAGTCGCGCGCGGATTGTCGTGGGTAACGGGATTTGGGCTCAGAAATTGCCCGGAAGCCGCCGATGACTCGCAGGGCGATCCTGATCGGTCCGCATGGAAGAATCCAGTTACACGCCCTCCAAGGCGAATGGTCCCAAGTACCAGCTCCTCATGGAGCTCGGGAAAGGAGGGATGGGAATCGTTCACCTCGCGATGTCGAGGGGGCCGCAGGGCTTCACCAAGCTGCTGGTGCTGAAGATCATGCGGCGCGAGCTCCTGGGCGAGCCCGAGCTCCTGCAGATGTTCCTGGAGGAAGCGCGCATCTCGGCGCGGCTGGCGCATCCCAACATCGTTCACGTGTTCGAGGTCGGCGAGCACGAAGGGTGCCCGTGCATCGTCATGGAGTACCTGGAGGGCCAGCCGCTCTCGTCGATGCTGGTGCGCGCGCCCGAGAAGCCGCCGCTGCCGCTACACCTGCAGGTGCTGGCGAAGGCATTGACCGGCCTACACGCGGCGCACGAGCTGCGCGACTATGACGGCACGTCGCTGAAGCTGGTTCACCGCGACGTCTCGCCGCACAACGTGTTCGTGCTCTTCGACGGCCAGGTGAAGGTGCTCGACTTCGGCATCGCCAAGGCGGTCGGCTCGGAGATCGAGACCCGCACCGGCAGCCCCAAGGGAAAGATCCGGTACATGTCGCCGGAGCAGCTGATCCGCGATCCGCTCGATCGCCGCGCCGACGTCTTCTCCGTCGGCGTGCTGATGTGGGAGGCGCTGGCGCGCCGGCGGATGTGGGGCGAGAAGGAAGAGGGCGAGGTCACGCGCGCGCTGCTCAATCGCAAGATCCCCGCGCTGCCCGACAACCTCGGGATCCCCGCCGAGCTGCGCGCGATCTGTGCGCGCGCGCTGGCGGCGGATCCCGCCGATCGCTACCCGACGGCAGAGGCGTTCCAGCGCGAGCTCGAAAGATATCTGCAAGGCCTGACCGAGCCCTGCGGCGCCGAGGAGCTGGGCGCATTCCTGCGCACGCAGTTCGGTGAGCTGCGGCAGGCGACCAAGAAGCTCATCGACTTTCACATCAAGTCGGCGCAGCCGGCCGCAAGCTCGAGTGGCATCACTCCGAACACGCCGTCGAGGACCCGCCGTGCCACCAGTCGTACCGGCCCGAGCCCGATCCCCGCGGTGCCGCTGCCGTCGCCGACGCCAATCGACGGCGCCACCGGTGAGGCGCTGACGCGCGCCTATCCGCCGCCCGCGGCCGCCGCGCTGGATCCGGGCGCGGTCACGCTGACGCCGACGCCGCTGCCGTCGCATCACTGGAATCGCCTGGTCATCGTCGGCGCGATTGGCGGGTTACTGGCGTTCCTGCTCGCGGGCGCGAGCTTCCTGCGCGGAGGCACGATCCACGCCGAGGCGAAGCCCATCGCCGCCGAGTCGGCCGCGCTGGGCCCGGGGAACCCGGCGCCGGTGCCGGTGTGCAGCCCCGGCTTCAAGCTGTGCGGCACCGAGTGCGTGTCGATCGATCGCCCCGACTTCGGCTGCGGCGGCGACAGCTGCCAGTCGTGCCGCGTCTTCAACGCCACCGCGCGCTGCAACCTGAAGCACGAGTGCGATCTGGCGATCTGCTACCAGTCGTTCGACGATTGCGACGGCGATTCTCACAACGGTTGCGAGACCGATCTGCGCATCGATCCCGATCACTGCGGGGCCTGCGTGCGCAAGTGTCCCGAGATGGCGCACGCGCAGCGCGGGTGCGGCGACACCTGCACGATCTGGCGCTGCGACAACGGGCATGGCGACTGCAACGGCAACGCGGCCGACGGCTGCGAGGTGAACACCCAGACCGACACCGCGAACTGCGGGCGTTGCGGGACCGCCTGTGGCCCGGGACAGAAGTGCCGGCACGGAGAGTGCGGGAGATGAGCTCGGTGATGCGGCGGGCGCGCGTTCTCGCGGGGCTGTTGCTGCTGGCGTTCGGGCTGGCGTCGGCCGGCGGTTGCTCGTCGCGGTCGGTGGGCGCCGAGAACCAGCGCGCGCCCGGATCGACCGTCGCCTCGGACGGGCAGTCGCAGCGCCCGATCGAAATGTTCAGCTGGTGGGAGAGCGCGGGCGACGGCGGCGTGCTGGGCGCGCTCATCAAGCAGCACCAGAAGACCTATCCCGGCGACGTGATCATCAACGCCGCGACCGGTCTGTCGGGCCTGGCGCGCAAGACGCTGCGCACGCGCATGATGCAGCGGGAGCCGCCCGACGCGTTCCAGGCCAACGTGGGCGCCGACACCATGCAGTGGGTGCTGCTCAACCGCTCCGACGCGCGCGAGAGCAAGCTGGTCGCGCTCGACGACCTTTTTCCCGAAGTCGCGGAGTGGCGGCGGACGATGCCGGCGCGCTTGCTCGACCAGGTCAGCTACGACGGCAAGATGTACGGCTTGCCGTCGAACGTTCACCGCATCAACAGCTTGTTCTACAACCGCCGGGTCTTCGACAAGTATGGTCTGACCGTGCCCACGACGGTGGCCGACATGAAGGAGATCGGCAAGAAGCTCAAGGGCACCGGCGTTGCGCCGCTCGCCGTCGGTAGCAAGGAGCCGTGGACGCTGGCGCTGCTCGGCTTCGAGTGCCTGCTGGTGTCGCGCGAGGGGCCGACCTTCTACGAGGACTACCTGCACGGCAAGCTCAAGGCCGATGACCCGCGCGTGAAGGCGACGCTGGACGCGCTGCTCGACCTGGGGCCGATCTTCAACAGCGACCACGCGCAGTACAACTGGTTGCAGGCCGTCGAGATGGTGACGCGCGGCCAGGCGGCGATGACCGCGATGGGCGACTGGGCGACCGTGTTCTTCACGACGCAGGGGATGCAGCCTGGAAAGGACTACGGCGAGATTCCCTTCCCCGGCTCGGAGAACACCTTCGTGTTCACGTCGGACGCGTTCGCGCTGCCGGCCGACGCCAGGAACAAGGCGGGCGCCGAGCGCCTGATGCGCACGATCGGATCGCCGGAAGGGCAGCGCGTGATCGCGCGCAAGAAGGGTGCGCTGTCGCCGCGCGCCGACGTCGAGCCGCCCGCCGAGGAGCCGACGCAGGTCAAGAAGCACGAGCTGTGGCTGCACGGAAATCTGGTCCTGGCGCTATCGGGTATCGCCCCTCCCCGGTTCTCCGAGGATCTGGGGGCCGCGCTGGCCGAGATGTTCGAACGCCGCGACGTCGAGCCGGTGGTGCACACGCTGAAGAGCCGCTACGCGCTGCTCAAGTAGTGCGGAGGTCTGGAACCCTTTGAGGGTTCCAGATCAGACGATTACACTGATGCAACATGGCATCCGTAGATCAGGTGAGCCCGCAGGTAGTCAGCGTCGCGCGTGTGTTCGGCGGCCAGGTTCCAATCGGCGCCGAGGTCACGGTGCGTGGCTGGGTGCGCACCCGTCGCGACTGCAAGGCGGGGCTTTCGTTCATTCATGTGCACGACGGCTCGTGCTTCGAGCCGCTGCAGGTCGTCGCGCCCGGCGACCTGCCCAACTATCAGAACGAGGTCGCGCATCTCGGCGCCGGCTGCGCGGTCGCGGTCACCGGCACGCTGGTCGCGAGCCAGGGCAAGGGGCAGGCGGTCGAGCTCACGCGCGCGCGCCATCGAGGTCGTCGGCTGGGTCGACGATCCCGAGACCTACCCGATCCAGCAGAAGCGGCACACGATCGAGTACCTGCGCGAGGTCGCGCACCTGCGCCCGCGCACCAACACGCTCGGCGCGCTCACGCGCGTGCGCCACTGCCTGAGCCAGGCGATCCACCGCTTCTTCCACGACGAGGGCTTCTTCTGGATCCACACGCCGATCATCACCGCCAGCGACGCCGAGGGCGCCGGCGAGATGTTCCGCGTCAGCACGCTCGACCTCGCGAACCTGCCGCGCAACGCCGAGGGCAAGATCGACTTCGCGCGCGACTTCTTCGGGCGCGAGGCGTTCCTGACCGTGTCCGGCCAGCTCAACGTCGAGACGTACTGCCTGGCGATGTCCAAGGTCTACACGTTCGGCCCGACGTTCCGCGCCGAGAACTGCAACACCAGCCGCCACCTGGCCGAGTTCTGGATGATCGAGCCCGAGATCGCGTTCGCCGATCTCGCCGCCGACGCCGATCTCGCCGAGGGCTTCCTGAAGTCGATCTTCGCGACGCTGCTCGACGAGCGCGGCGACGACATGGAGTTCTTCGACGAGCGCGTCGACAAGGACTGCATCGCGCGCGTCGAGCGCTTCGTGAGCGCCAGCTTCGAGCGCATGACCTACACCGAGGCGATCGCGGCGCTCGAGAAGACGCGGCAAGACGTTCGAGTTCCCGGTGCGCTGGGGCATCGACCTGCAGTCCGAGCACGAGCGCTGCCTGACCGAGGAGCACGTCGGGCCGGCCGGTGGTCGTCATGAACTACCCGAAGGAGATCAAGGCGTTCTACATGCGCCAGAACGACGACGGCAAGACCGTCGCCGCGATGGACGTGCTCGCGCCCGGCATCGGCGAGATCATCGGCGGCTCGCAGCGCGAGGAGCGGCTCGACGTGCTCGACCGCGGCTCGCCGAGATGGGCCTCGATCCCAAGGCCTACTGGTGGTACCGCGACCTGCGCCGCTACGGCACCGTGCCGCACGCCGGCTTCGGGCTCGGCTTCGAGCGCACGATCATCTACGCGACCGGCATCGCGAACATCCGCGACGTGATCCCGTTCCCGCGCGCGCCGGGGCAAGCGGAGTTCTGAGGCGGCGCGCGCCGCCGGGTCTCCAAAACGCGGGCATCTCCAGATGAGGCCAGCGTCCTCGGGCACGCAGGCGCACAGCCTCCCCCGCCGAGGCCGCCGACGCCGCCAGGACCGGCCGGACCGCCGCCGTCACGCGTCCGACCTGTTCCGTTGGAACCCTGCTGGCCCGCGCTTCCGGGGGGCGGCGGCGGCGGAAATCCCTGGGTGTTGCAGGCTCCGACCAGCAGGAGCGCCAGGCCCAGAAACAGGCACAGGAGCACAAAACCCGCCACCCGCTCTCGCGAGGCCGCCCTGGAAGTCGCCGGATCTCCGATTTGCGGACCTGCCATCCTGCCGTCTCAGTGTTCTCGAGACGCGCCGGGCTGCTCAGATTTCTCGACTACAGGCGGCTGTTCAGAGCAGGGTGCTGAAGGTTTCGCACTGCCACGCGCCGCCCGTGGGGGAGGTGGCCGAGGGGACGCAGGAGCAGTCGGTCGCGGTGGTCGGAGCGTGCGAGCGGCATCGATCGGGGGCGGAGGCCGCGATGCACGCGGCGCCATTCAGCACTGCGCAGTCGGTGACACCCAGGGAGGTGGGAATGCACTCATCCGTGGTGTCCAAGCTGTGGCTCCCGGCGGGGCAGGGCGACTGCCGGCCATCCGCGGTGCAGGGCGGGTGCGCCGCCCGCCCGGTGGTCTCGTCGCAGCATGTCCGCACGGTCCGCGCGCAGGTACCGGGAGCGCAGCTCGAGAGCTGCACCCTTCCGTCGGCGCAGGCGAATGCTCCGGTGGCGTCGCAGTAGGCCGATTCCGGGTAGACCTGGATCTCCTGGCCCCGACGCGCAACTGTCGACACAGAAATCGGGTCCAGCGACGCACGAGACATTCCCGCCTGGACCACCGGGACCAGATCCGCTGGCGCCTGCGTCGGCACCGCCGCCGCGGGCGCCCCCACCCCCGCCTGTGCTCGGCGGCGAACGAAGCTCGTGGTTGCACGCAGCAACGAGAAGACCGATGGCCGCCAGGCGCCCGACCCTTACCCATGCTCCATCCATCCTGCTAGAAGGTACCCTCAGCCGTCCGAGGGACACTCATTTTATTGTCGCGCACACGGCGATTGAACACAGGCCCGCCGCAAGATAGACGTATGACGCGTCGATGAAGCTCGAGGAGATCACCCTGTTCTCGCACCTGGTCGCTCGACCGGAGTCGGAGCTCGATCTGCTCCGCGCGGTTCTGCTGATCGCCGAGCCCGAATATCCCGGCCTCGACGTCGCCTCGTATGTCGAGGAAGTGGACCGGCTGGGGAGCGCCGCCAAGCAGCGCATCGCTTCTTCTCCGGGGCGCCCGCCGCTGGCGTCCGTGATCCGCTACCTCTACGAGGAGCTCGGGTTTCACGGCAACGTCCAGGACTACTACGATCCGCGTAACAGCTTCCTCAACGAGGTCATCGATCGCCGGACCGGCATTCCGATCAGCCTGGCGGTGATCCTCACCGAGATCTGCAGGCGCGTCGGCATCGAGGCGCGCGGGGTCTCGTTCCCCGGCCATTTCCTGGTTCGCGTCGAGGTCGACGGAGATCCGGTGTTCATCGATCCGTTCGACGGGCGGATGCTCGATCGGCGCCAGCTCGCCGAGCTGCACCAGCGCGCAACCGGCGAGGAGGGTCCGATCGACCCGCGCGTGCTCGCGCCGGCGACCAAGCGCC
The DNA here is from genome assembly GCA_963711305.1 of uncultured Pseudomonadota bacterium. GTDB lineage: Bacteria > Myxococcota_A > Polyangia > Fen-1088 > Fen-1088 > DASRQZ01. Next base: position 33,364 of record CAVQDT010000007.1, on the reverse strand, counting down.
AGGTGCTGGCGCGCATCCTCAACAACCTGCGCAACATTTACGAGCGCTCGGGCGACCGCGATCGTTTACTCGGCGTGCTCGCGCGCATGCAGGTGCTGCGCCCCGACGACGAGACCCGCGGCCGCTGGAAAGAGATCGCCGGCCCCACGCGCGGTCCGAGCGTCAATTAGCTCTTCGCACGTCGCTCGAACCACCGTCGATCGAGCTCGTGCAGGAAAGGCTACGTTTTTCGGTGTCTGATTTCCCTTTTCCCTTTCTCGGGAACGCCTAAGCTGCGGGGCGGATGACGGGGGATGGAGACCTTGAGAGGTTGCGGAGGGAGAACGCGGAGCTGAAGGCGCAGCTCGGGCAGGGCGCTGGCGAGGTGCGGGGCGCCCCGGCTGCTGCCTTTCTCGAGTCGATCCTGGCGTCGGTGCCGGCGTTCGTGGCCCGCTTCGACCCCGATCGGCGTATCCGGTACATGAACCGGCTCCAGCCCGGTTTGAAAATGGACGAGGTGATCGGCGCGTCGCTCTACACCTTCATTCACCCCGACGATCACGAGCTGGCGCGCACGACGATCGACCGCGTCCTGTCGACGGGCCGGCCCGAGCACTACGACAGCGTCGCCACCGGGCCGAACGGGGGTCTCGCGTTTTACGAGGTCTACGTGTCGGCGGTACGGGAGGGTGACCTGTCGGGCGGCTGCCTGATGGCGTTCGAGGTGACGACCCATCGCTCGCGCCAGCTGGCGCTGGAGGAGAGCCAGCGCCAGCTGCGGCTGGCGCTCGACGCGGGCGGCGTGGGCCTGTGGACCTGGGACCTGGTCACCGGGCAGGTCTTCTGGGACGAGCGCATGAAGGCGATGATGGGCCGCGAGACGACGACCGACTTCTCGACCTACACATCCGAATTCGTGCACCCCGACGACCGCGCGCGCATGGCTGCGGTCGGGCGCTATGTGCTCGAGACCGGCAACTGGGCGGCGGAAGTGCATCGCATCGTGCGGCCCGACGGCGCCGTGCGCTGGATGATGTCGAACGGCGAGGTCGTGAGCGAGGGCGGCCGCGTGGTGCGCATCCTGGGGTGCAACATCGACATCACCGAGCACCGCGAGCTGGAAGAGCAGATGCGCCACGCGCAGAAGCTCGAGGCGACCGGCAGCTTGACCGCCGGGATCGCGCACAACTTCAACAACCTGCTGGCGGCGATCCTGCCCGCGCTCGAGCTGCTGGCGCCGGTCGCGCCCGAGAGCCTGCGCGATGTGGTCACCGAGGCGACGCACGCCGCGCGCCGCGCGGCCGAGCTGGTGAGCGAGCTGATGACGTTCGCGGGGCAGCGGCGTACGTCGTCGCGGCGGCCCGAGCCGATCGGCGTCCTGGTCGAGCGCGCCGTCGGCATCTGCCGATCGACGTTCGATCGCCGCATCACGCTGGATGTGCGCTTGCCAGGGGCGCCGTTGCTGGTCGAGTGCGACGGCGGCGCCATCGAGCAGGTGCTGGTCAACCTCATGCTCAACGCGCGCGACGCCCTGCGCGGCAGGTATGATCACGGGGCGCGGGTCACCGTCGAGGTCAGCGAGGTCGAGGTGTCCGGCGGCAACGACGGCGCCGGAACGGCGATGATCAGCGTCAGTGTGGCCGACAACGGCATCGGCATGAGCGAGGAGGTCCGCCGGCGGATGTTCGAGCCGTTCTTCACCACCAAGCCGGTGGGGCAGGGGACCGGCCTCGGGTTGTCGACCAGCTACGCGATCGTGCGCGAGCACGGCGGCACCATCGAGTGTCAATCGGAGCTGGGGCGCGGCACGCGGGTGTCGGTGCTGCTTCCGCTGCACGGCGGGCGCACGCGCCTGCGCCCACCCACGCCGATCGCGCTGCCCGGGCTCACGGCGGCGCACGTCCTGCTCGTCGAGGACGAGGCGGCCATCCGCAAGGTGGTGAAGCGGCTGCTCGAGTCGGTGGGCCACCACGTCAGCACCGTCGGGGGCACGCGCGAGGCGATCGCGTGGCTCGGCGAGCCCCGCGACGTGGCCGTGGTGTTGCTCGACCGCTCGATGCCCGACGGATTGGGTGAGACCATCATCCCCCATCTGCGGCGGCACCTGCCGAACGCTCGGATCCTGCTGTTCACCGGTCAGGACGTCGAGCCCGAGGTCGCGGCGCAGGCTGACGGCGTGCTCGCGAAGCCGGTGACCAGCGACGACTTGCTCCGCGCGGTCGAAGGTGCGTTAAAAGCACGGAAATGATCGACCTAGCGCCGCTGATCGAGCACACCGCGCTTGCGCCTGCGACCACGCCCGCGGCGATCGCGCTGCTCTGCGACGAGGCGATCCGGCTCGGCCTGCGTGGGGTGTGCGTGAATCCGCTTTACGTCGCAATGGCGCGCCGCCGGCTCGACGATGCGTCCGCGCCCCCGCTGCTGGTGAGCGTGGTCGGATTTCCGCTGGGCGCCAACCTGAGCGCGACCAAGGCGGCGGAGACGCGCGCGGTGATCGACGCGGGCGCCGACGAGGTCGACATGGTGCTGGCGATCGGCCGGCTCAAGGCCGGCGAGCTGGACGCGGTCGAAGGCGACATCGCCGCGGTGGTGGGCGCGGCCGGCGGCAAGCCGGTCAAGGTGATCCTCGAGACGCTGCTGCTCGATGAAGGCGAGAAGATCGCAGCGTGCCGCCTGTCGGCGCGCGCGGGCGCGGCGTTCGTGAAGACCTCGACCGGCTTCGGCGGCGCGCGCGCCACCGTCGACGATGTCGCGCTGATGCGTCGGGTGGTCGGGGGCCAGCTGCGCATCAAGGCTTCTGGGGGTATTCGCGACTTCGCGAGCGCGCAGGCGCTGGTCGCCGCGGGTGCTGACGTGCTCGGCTGCTCGGCGTCGGTCTCGATCTTGGGGGGTTGACGTGGGCACGCACGAGACCGATCTCTCTCGGGGCATCAACCGTCGCAAGACCTGCCGGCACGGAGAGATGATCTTCAACGTCCATGATCAACACATCGGGCGCTCACTGGACCTCTACGGCGAGTGGGCGGAGTCGGAGCTGGAGCTCCTGGGGCTTTTCATCAAACCCGGCGACGTGGTGATCGACGTCGGCGCCAATATCGGCACCCACACCGTCTTCTTCGCACAGCGCGTGGGCGCCACCGGTCAGGTCCATGCGTTCGAGCCGCAGCGGATCGTCTTTCAGAACCTGTGCGCCAACCTGGCGCTCAATGGGTTGCTCAACGTGTGGGCGGGTCACGCAGCGGTCGCGCGCGAGCTGGGCACGATCGCGGTACCGCCGGTTGCCTACACGGAGCCCGGTAACCACGGGGGCGTCGCGCTCGCGACGAACGCGACCGCGGCGTCGATCGGCGAACGCGTGCCCCTGATGACGCTCGACGGGCTCGGCCTCGACCGCTGCCGCCTGCTCAAGATCGACGTCGAGGGTATGGAGCTGGACGTGCTCGAGGGCGGGCGGTCGCTGGTCACGGCGGCGCGGCCGATCGTCTACGTCGAGAACAACGACGCGGCGAAGTCGCCGGGGCTGATCTCCTGGCTGCTCGCGCGCGACTACCACCTCTTCTGGCACGTCTCGCGCTTCTTCAACCCGCGCAACTTCTTCGGCAACGCGGTGAACGTGTTCGGCAACCTCGCCGACCTCAACATGATCGGCGTCAGCGCCGAGCTCGCGCCGGCGTTCGCGCGCTTCCCGCGCGTGACCGGCGCCCACGACAACTGGGAGTCGTTGCAACGGCGGTTGGGCCAATGAGCACTGCGATCAGTACCCGCGCGATTCCGCGCACCGGAGAAACCATCCCGATGGTCGGCCTCGGCACCTGGCAGACTTTCGATGTTGGCGCGTCGCCGGCCGAACGCGCGCCGCTCGCCGAGGTGCTGGACGCGTACGTCGCCGGCGGCGGGCGCGTGATCGATTCGTCGCCGATGTACGGTCGAGCGGAGGGCGTGGTCGGCGATCTGCTCGCGGATCGGCCGGGCTCGGCCGCGGCCGATCCGCGCCCTTTGCCCTTACCGTTCCATTTACCCTTCCTGGCGACAAAGGTCTGGACCCGGGGACGCGCCGAAGGCGAGGCGCAGATGGGCCGTTCGATGCGGCTGATGCGCACCCAGCACATGGACCTGATCCAGGTGCACAACCTGGTCGACTGGCGGACGCATCTCGAGACGCTGCGCCGATGGAAGAAGCAGGGGCTCGTCCGCTACATCGGCGTCACCCACTATGAGCTGAGCGCGTTCGGCGATCTCGAGCGCATCGCGACCAAAGAATCGATAGACTTCGTCCAGCTGCCGTATTCGATCGTCACGCGCGACGCCGAGGCGCGGCTGCTTCCCGCGGCGGCGGCATCGGGCGTCGCCGTGCTGGTGATGCGCCCGTTCGAGGAGGGCGGGCTGTTCGCGCGCGTGCGCGGCAAGGAGCTGCCGCCCTGGGCCGCCGACTTCGATTGCGCGAGCTGGGGGCAGTTCTTCCTCAAGTTCATCCTCGGCCACCCGTCGGTGACCTGCCCGATCCCGGCGACTTCGAGTGCGAAGCACCTGGCCGACAACCTCGCCGCCGGCCGCGGCCGCCTGCCCGACGCGGCGACGCGCAAGAAGATGATCGCGTACCTGGACGCGTGACCGCGCGGCGCGCGTTCAGCGCGCGAACACCGTCGCGCCGACGATCACGCCGTAGTAGGTCTCGGACGCCGAGGTGTATGCCAGCGGGCGGCGGCTGAACGTGTAGCTCACGTGGGTGAGCGGCACCGACGCGCGCAGCGCCAGCCAATCGAGCAGCTGCCAGCTCGCGGCCAGCGTCGCCGCCATCCCCTGCACGCTGGCGTCGGACTCGTTGCCCAGCTGTCCGGCGCCGCGCCCGAGCCCGAAGCCGGGCAGGTACTCGAGCCCGAGCGACAGCCCCACAGACGGTATGATCGCCAGGCGCGCGTCGACAGCGAGCGTGAGGTGCGAGAGCTGCACGTCGGGCAGGCAGACCTGGGTGCTGGTCGTCGTGCACAGCGACGGCGCCGGCTGGCCGCGCCGTTCCAGGTCGTAGCCGACGTGGCCGTATCCGAAACGCGGCAGCACCAGGAAGCGCTCGCCGAGCGGGATCGCGTAGCGCAGGTCGAAGCCCCAGCGCGTCTCGGTGAAGGGATAGATCAGCGTGCCGTTGTCGGGCTGCCCGATGCCGGCGTTGCCGACCTCCGACGAGAGCGAGGCGCCGACGCCGATGCGCGCCAGCCAGCGGTTGTCGAGCGACAGCAGCGGGAAGGCCTCGAGCGCGGCGGTCAGGCCGGCGCGCGGGGCGCCGGTGTCGCCTTGCAGGGGCGCGCCCGGGTTGAAGTGAAAGTTGCGCGACATCAGCGACGTCCCCAGCGCAAACGCGATCACGTGAGGAGCCACGACCGCCGGCAGGTTGCCGGTCGCGCGCGTGCGTGCGCCACCATAGGTCTCGCCGTCGCGGCCGTCGTCGGCCGGCGGCCGGCGCACGGTCGGCGTCGACGATTCCGCATCTGCGCCGAACACCTCGGCCTCGAGAGCCTCGGTCGATTTGTTGGCGGTGCCAGTCGCATCGCGCTTCGTCGGCGCGGCCCGGTGCTTGCGCGGCGGAGGTGTCGCCGTCGCTGCCGGGGTCTGGGTCTTGGCGCCCGTCGCTTCCGGTGGCTGCCAGAGCGGTGGGTTGGCGACTCCCGCGTATGCTGGAGCCGCGGCCGCTACAAGTAGCAGGGTCCAGGCAAGCGTAGAGCCAGCGAGCTTGGTCGACATGTCAGGCTATCTCTAGGCGCCGCCGGCCCGCCGCGCAAGAGACTTGGCCGACGCCCGCCGAGCATTTTCGCCAATCTTGGCTGCGCGCTGCGGCAAGCAACAACCCGAAAAATTGCAGTAACCGCGAATTCTGCCGAAATATGATCCGTGCGGATTCTGTTTGCCGGGTTGGTCGCTCTCTCCATGTTGGTCGCGAGCGCCGGTTCGGCAGCGGCCCAGACCTCGCCGCGCGTGGCGGTGCAGCCGCTCGAGGGGCCGGCGGGCCCGTCGCTGCGCCAGCAGATCGCGCGGCTCGTGCGCGACCACGGATTTCGTGTGCTGACGTCGCTCCCGCGCGTGCAGGGGACGTCTCAGTATCCGGAGATCGCGCGCGACCACCAGCTGGCGGCGTTCGTGACCTGCGATCTCGAGGAGCACAAGGCGCGGCAGACGCTGACGATCCTGATCTGGGACGGCGCGCGCGGCGACGTGCTCGGACGCTGGTCGGCGCGCGGGTCGGTCAAGGCGCTGGCCAAGATGCTGTCGCGCGAGTTCTGGAAGAAGCTGGGCCCGGCCCTGGAGAAGGCGCAGACACCGGAGAGCACCGAGCTCGGAGAGGCGCCCCCCATGCGCATCGACGCCGGCAGCCGCGTCGACTGATCTCTTCAAGATGGGAACCCTCAAAGGGTTCCCAAACCCTCCCGCGACGGACTCCGCCGGGGGGACCCGGCTCCGTCCAACGCGCTTTAACCCTCGAAGCGGACGACGACCGGCGCGTGATCGCTGGTGCCGTATTCGCGGTGGGCGGTGCAGCTGACCGCGCGCTCGGCCAGAGCTTCGCTGGCGAGCACGTAGTCGATGCGCCAACCCATGTTGCGCTGGCGGAGGTTGCGCCAGGGCGCCCACCAGGTGAAGAGCTGGTCGTTGCTGGGATCGAGCCGCCGCGCGACGTCGCCGAGCCCGTGGCCGAGCAGGCGCTCGAAGCGCTCGCGCTCTTGCGGCAGCTGGCCGATCGCGCGCGGATTGCGGTCCTTGGGGTAGACGTCGATCTCGGCGCGCGCGACGTTGAGATCGCCGCAGATCACCAGCGACGACGTGCCCACGACGGACGCCGCGCCAAAGGTCTCCGCGAACCCGATGAGCGCATCGAGAAAGCGGATCTTGGCGGCCAGATCCTTGCCGCCGTTGGGCACGTAGGTCGACGCCACGGTGAGATGGCGGCCCGGAATCGCAATCGCCGCGGTCACGATGCGCGCCTCGTGATCGAACGGGGGATGCGAAAATACCGGCGGTTCCACCGCGAAACTCTTGGCGACGTGCAGCGCCACGCCCGAGTAGCCCCGGGCGCCGCCGTGCCAGTAGCACCAGTACCCTTCGATTTCGCGAAGCTCAGGCGGGATCTGCTCGCTCTGCGCCTTGATTTCCTGCAGGCAGACCACGTCCGGGCGCTCGGAGGCAATCCAGCTGCCGACCTCGGCTTGGCGCGCGCGGATGCCGTTGACGTTCCATGTCGCGATCTTCATGGGTTTCCGTGGTGTTTCCCTTTGGTCAGGAAGAAGTGTTAGAAAAGCCAGAATGAGCGAGGACGCACTGTTATCGCAGCAGAAGGTCGCGCCCACCTACAAGAACCCTTTTCTGTGGGTGCCGACCAGCTACTTCACTATGGGCCTTGTGTACGTGACGGTTGGCAGCGTCGCGAACATCATGTTCATTAACTTGGGCATGCCGAACCACCAGGCGGCCCTCTGGTCCAGCCTGCTCGGCTTCCCTTACACCCTCAAATTCCTCTGGGCGCCGCTGCTGGAGCTCTATCGGACGAAGAAGTTCTTCGTCGTGCTCATGCAGTTCATCCTCGCGGGGCTCGTCGCCGCGGTCGGCCTCTGTTTGCGCTTCCCCGGACAGTCGTACGTTCTGCCGACGGTGATCTTGATGGCGCTCGCCGCGGTTGCCGGCGCGACCCAGGACATCGGCTCCGACGGCGTCTACGTCACCACGCTGCCCTCGAAAGAACAGGCGCGCTACACCGGCTTCCAGAGCATGTGCTGGAACCTGGGGCCGATCCTCGCGACCGGCCTGCTCGTGCGTTTGAGCGGCACGTTCCACGACAAGACCGGCAGCTGGGCGACGGCCTGGACGATCATCATGATGATCAGCGCCGCGATCATCTTCGTGATGGCGCTGTTCCACCTGCGCACGCTGCCCGCGGGGTCGAAGGCGCCTGGCACGCCCGCCAGCTTCGGCTCCGCGATGAAGACCTTCGGCGACGCGTTCGTGACCTTCTTCAAGAAGGACGGCATCTGGGCGATGATCGCCTTCGCGTTCCTCTATCGCCTGGGGCTCGGCCTGCTCGACAAGATGGGCCCGGCGTTCATCATTAACGACCGCGCCAACGGTGGCCTCGGCCTCACGAACCAGGCGCTGGGTGACATCAACGGCACCTTCGGCACCGGCGCGTTCATCCTGGGATCGCTGCTCGGCGGCTTGTTCGTCGCGTCGCGCGGTCTGCGGCAGTCGCGCATGCTGCTGGTCCTCGCGCTCAACATCCCGAACGCGACGTTCCTGTACCTCAGCCAGTCGATGACGCCGAACCTCTACGTCATCACCGCCATCGTGACGCTCGAGAAGCTCGGCTGGGGCTTCGGCGCCGTCGGTCACATGCTGTACATGATGCAGCAGATCGCGCCCGGCCCTTACAAGACCGCGCACTACACGTTCGCGACCGCGCTCATGGGTCTGTGCATGATGACCACGGGCGCCGTCAGCGGCTTCATTCAGGAGGCGGTCGGGTACCAGACGTTCTTCGTGATCGTGCTGGTCGCGGCCATTCCGTCGATCGTCGCCACGCTCTTCGCGCCGTACCCGCATCCGGACGGTACGATGCAGAAGGTGAAGAAGGCCGAGGTCGAGCCGAAGCCCGCCGCCGCGCTCTGAGCCGGAGCAGAGGCTCGGAACCCGTCATCGTGTTCGGAGGGTTCCGAGCCGGCCCTCACTGGACGTGGTTGTTGATGACCTTCGCCATGTCGAACATGCTGATCTTGCGGCGCCCGCCGAAGATCGGCAGCAGCTTGTCGTCGGCGTTGATCATGCGCCGATTCTTGCTGTCCTGTAGCCCCTCGGCCTTGACGTAGTCCCACATCTTCTTGACCACCTGCGTGCGCGGCAGCGGGCGGACGCCGACGACGACGGCCAGCTTAGCGTCGGGCTGCACCGGGCGCGTGAGCCCGGGCGAGGCGGACTTGGCCTTGCCCTTGGCAGCGGCGCGACCGTTTTTGCCCGCGCTGGCGGCGCGGCTGCTGCCGCTGGCGGCCTTGCGCTTGGTGGTGGCGGGCGTCGTGCGCGTGGCGCGGCTGGTCCTCTTGGCGGTTCGTACCGGCATGATTCTCTCCTTGGCTCGTTGAGCGATCTCACGGCCAAGATGACCACTCACAATTGATTGCGCTCTCGGGCGTGACCCCTAACCGGCCTGGTTTTCTAGGCGTGTCAGCCAGTAATCGACGTCGAAGCGCGCGTCGCCGGTCAGGTGCCGCCACAGCTTGATGCGGTTCACGACCTCGAGGCGCGCCTCGTTGCCGTGCCACGGCTCGGGGCTGCCGAGGATGCCGGGGATGGCGGGGTCGCCGAGATCCGCCGTGTTCCAGAGGAGGCGCTGCGGGACGCTGGGATTGAGGCGCAGCTTGAGCATCACCCGCCGGGTGGGGGTGATGTTGGGCTGGCCGCAGTGCCAGATGCCGTGGTGGCAGACCAGCAGCGTGCCGGCGTTGCACACCGTCGGGAGCTGGCCGACGAAGTTCTGGTAGCGCGCGACGTCGGACTCGTTCACGCGGCGCAGCTGGCTGCCGGGCAGGATCATCGTGCCACCCATCGCGCGCGGCGTGTCCTGGAAGAAGAAGAACAGCTGGATGTCGAACGCCGTGCGCGGGTCGACGATAGCGTCGGCGTGCCAGGGCTGGCTCCAGCGCTGGTTGGGCTCGATCGCGTGCGCGTAGTGGTGGTCGTAGATCGGGCGCGGCCCGACCAGGCTCTGGATGATGCCCGCGATCGCCGGCGAGCGGACGATCGCGGCCAGGCCACGCTGTCGGGCCAGACGTCGTCGAGCGGCTGGCCCGGCCAGCGCGAGGCCGGCTCGCCGCCGCTTCGCCTGGTAGTGGCTCGGGCGGGAGCCGGCGGCGATCTCGGCCAGTGCCTCCTCGCACAGCGCGCGCGGCACGATCTCGTCGAAGCGCAGGAAGCCGCGCGCGACGAACGACGCCACCTGCTTGGAGTCGAGGAGATGGCGCGCGTCGCTCATGACGGCGGCCTCAGGCCTGGACCATCCGTTCCAGCACGTACTCGAAACGCAGGTGCGACGTCTCGTGCTCGTGGCCCGCGGCGCGCGGCATGGGCATCGGGAACTGCATGACGCGCCAGCCTTCCTTCATCGCGGCGAGCACCGACGGGAACGGCGGCTTGTCGCTGTCCCCCGACATCCCGGTCGCGCGCCCGGTCCCGTCGTAGAACGACCAGGCGAGCACGGGACTGCCGAGATCGGGGGTGGCCAGGCAGAGGATCAGGATCTGCTGCCGCACACTGTGATTGTAGAAGACGCGAGCGGGGTCGTCGACCGCCGGACCCCTCTCCCTGACCCTCCCCCCGCAGACGGGGGGAGGGGATTGGGAAGGCCTCGTCTGCGGGGGGATTGGAAGGCGTCGTTTGCGGGGGGATCGGAAGGCGTCGTTTGCGGGGGGATCGGAAGGCGTCGTTTGCGGAGGGAGGGGATTCGGAGGGTCCCGTCTGCGGGAGGGAGGGAAGGCGGAAGGAGGCGGTGGACGCACACACTCGATCCGGTCCCCTCGCCCCGTCTGCGGGGAGAGGGCTAGGGAGAGGGGTCCGACCCCAGCAGCTCGTTCACCAGCGGGCCGTTCGTGTAGCGCTCGCCGCTGTCGCAGACCATGAAGACGATGGTCTTGCCCGCGTTGTCCGGGCGGCGCGCCAGGCGCAGCGCCGCCGCGAGCGTCGCGCCCGACGAGATGCCGGCCGAGATCCCCTCGTCGCGCGCGAGCCGGCGCGCGTGCGCGAACGCGTCGTCGTCGGAGATCGGAATCACCTCGTCGATGAGGTCGCGGTTGCAGGATCGGCGGCACGAAGCCCGGCGCCGATGCCCTGGATCATGTGGTTGCTCGGCTTCTGTCCCGACAGCACCGCCGCGCTGGCCGGCTCGACCGCGACCACGCGCACGCCCGGCTTGCGCTGCTTCAGCACCTCGCCGACGCCGGTGATCGTGCCGCCCGTGCCGACGCCGGCGACGAAGACGTCGACCGCGCCCCCGGTGTCGTCCCAGATCTCGAGCGCGGTGGTGCGGCGGTGCACCTCGGCGTTGGCCGGGTTGCGGAACTGATCGAGCCCGATCGCGCCCGGCGTCGAGCGGCGCAGCTCGTCCGCCTTGTCGATCGCCTCGCGCATCAGCGTGCCCGGCGTCAGCGTCACGCGCGCGCCCAGGTAGCGCAGCAGCGCCAGGCGCTCCTTCGACATGCGCTCGGGCATGGTCACCATGCAGGCGGTAGCCCTTGGTCGCCGCCACGAACGCGAGCGCGATGCCGGTGTTGCCGCTGGTCGCCTCGACGATCGTGCCGCCGGGCGCCAGCAGGCCGCGGCGCTCGGCGTCCTCGATCATGGCGACCGCGATGCGGTCCTTGACGCTGCCGCACGGGTTGCGCGACTCGAGCTTGGCCAGCAGGCGCGCGCCGCCGGTGTCGATGCGCAGCAGCTCGCACGAGCGGCGTGGCGCCGATCGTCGGCTGCGATCCCGCGCGCGACGCCCCGGCTGGCTCATCCCTGTTGCCGCGCCTCGACCAGCTTCTTCGCGCCGAGCGTCGCCGAGCGCCAGCAGCGTCAGGATCGACGCCACCGCGAAGGCGCCGACGATGTTGTACTCGTTGTAGAGGATCTCCACCTGCAGCGGCACGGTGTTGGTCTGGCCGCGGATGTGGCCCGACACGACCGACACCGCGCCGAACTCGCCCATCGCGCGCGCGTTGCACAGCACGACGCCGTAGAGCAGGCCCCAGCGGACCTTGGGCAGCGTCACCCGGAACAGGATCTGCCAGCCGCTCGCGCCCAGCGTCAGCGCCGCCTCCTCCTCGTCGTTGCCGCTGTCCTGCATGATCGGCAGCACCTCGCGCGCGACGAACGGGAAGGTGACGAACGTCGTCGCCAGGACGATGCCGGGCACCGCGAAGATGATGTGGATGTCGTGCGCCTCGAGCCACGGGCCGAGGACGCCGCGCGCGCCCGAGCAGCAGCACGAAGATCAGGCCCGAGATCACCGGCGACACGCGGAACGGCAGATCGATGAGCGTGAGCAGCGCGCTCTTGCCCGGGAAGCGGTACTTCGAGATCAGCCACGACGCCGCGACGCCGAAGACCACGTTCAGCGGCACCGACGATCGCCGGCGGTGATCAGCGTCAGCCGGATCGCCGCGCAGCGTCTCGGGCTCGGTGATCGCCTCGAAGTAGCCGCCGAGGCCCTTGCGCAGCGCCTCGACGAACACCGTGACGATCGGCAGCACCACGAACAGGCCGAGAAACAGCAGGCTGACGCCGATCAGCAGCCACCGGACGAGCGGCGGTCGCCGAGCGCCATGCGGCTGGTGCCGGCCGCGCCCGGGCCGACGCGGGGCAGCGCGATCGCGGTGGAGGCGCGCCTGCCATGCCTGCGATGCCGCGCGCGCCGGGCATCCAGCCCTGCAGCGCGTTGATGACGAACAGCAGCACGAACGACGCCAGCAGCATGACCAGCGCGATCGCCGTCGCGCCGGCGTAGTCGTACTGCTCGAGCTTGGTGACGATCAGCAGCGGCACGATCTCGGTGCTGCATCGGCATGTTGCCCGAGATGAAGACGATCGAGCCGTACTCGCCGACGGCGCGCGCGAACGCCAGCGCGAAGCCGGTCGAGCAGCGCCGGCATGACCGCCGGGCAGGATCACCCGGCGCAGCGTGTGCACGCGCGAGGCGCCCAGCGTCGCCGCCGCCTCCTCCATGCTGCGCGTCGAGGTCCATCAGCACCGGCTGCACGGTGCGCACGACGAACGGCAGCCCGACGAAGATCATCGCCACCGACGACGCCCGCGGGCGCGAACGCGACCTTGATCCCGTGCGGCTCGAGGAAGCGGCCGAGCCAGCCGTTCTCGGCGTAGAGCGCCGTCAGCGCGATGCCGGCCACCGCCGTCGGCAGCGCGAACGGCAGATCGACCAGCGCGTCGACGCAGCGCCTTGCCCGGGAAGCTCGTAGCGCGCGAGCACCCAGGCCAGCACCAGCCCGAAGACGACGTTGACGAGCCGCGGCCGCGAGCGCGCCGCCGAAGCTGAGCCGGTAGGCCGCCAGCGCGCGCGGCGAGGTCACCGCCTGCCAGAACTCGTGCCCAGCCGAGCGACGCCGACTTCGAGCACCAGCCCGGCGAGCGGGATGAGCACGATCAGGCACAGGTACGTCGAGCGTGTACGCCGAGCGACAGCCCGAACCCGGGCAGCACGCCGCGGTTGCGCGGCGGCGGGCGCGGTCTGGACGGCGCGCCGCTTGGCGCGCCGCCGGCGCTCATGACCCCGGCTGGTAGATCTGGTCGAAGATGCCGCCGTCGGCGAAGTGCGTCGTCTGCGCCTTCTGCCAGCCGCCGAACGACCTCGTCGATGGTGAACAGCTTGAGCTTCGGGAACTGCGCCGCGTGCCGCTTGGCATCGCCTCGGCGTCGCGCGGGCGGTAGTGGTGCTTGGCGGCGATCTCCTGGCCTTCGGGCGTGTAGAGGAACTCGAGGTAGGCCTCGGCGACCGCGCGCGTGCCGTGCTTGTCGACGTTCTTGTCGACGACCGCGACCGGCGGCTCGGCCAGGATGCTGACGGCGCGGGCGTCACGATCTCGAACTTGTCCTTGCCCAGCTCGCTCGACCAGCAGATAGGCCTCGTTCTCCCAGGCGACCAGCACGTGGCCGATCCCGCGCTGCGCGAAGGTCGTCGTCGAGCCGCGCGCGCCCGAGTCGAGCACCGGCACGTTCTTGTAGAGCGTGCGCGACGAAGTCCTTGGCCTTGGCCTGGTCGCCGCCGTTCTTGCTGCAGCGCGTAGCCCCACGCCGCCAGGTAGTTCCAGCGCGCGCCGCCCGACGTCTTCGGGTTCGGCGTGACCACCGCCGACGCCCGGCTTCACCAGATCGTCCCAGTCGTTGATGCCGCTGCGGGTTGCCCTTGCGCACCACGAACACGATCGTCGAGGTGTAGGGCGCGCTGTTGTCGGGCAGGCGCTTCTGCCAGTCGGCGGCGATGCGCCCCGACTTCTCGGCGATCGCGTCGATGTCGTAGGACAGCGCCAGCGTCACCACGTCGGCCTCGAGCCCGTCGATGACCGCGCGCGCCTGCTTGCCCGAGCCGCCGTGCGACTGGTTGATGCTCACCGTCTGCCCGGTCTTCTGCTGCCACTGCTGCGCGAAGCGCCTTGTTGACGTCCTGGTACAGCTCGCGCGTCGGGTCGTACGAGACGTTGAGCAGCTTGAGGCCGGCGGGCGCAGCGCCGCCGCGGCTGCACCGCGCGGAAGACAGCAGCAGGCCCGCGAGCCACGCGATTCTGACGATTCTTCTCATGGGCTCAGATGCTGTAGGCCACGTTGGTGCCGGGGCCGCGGCCGACCTTGGCCACGCGCTCGCAGACGTCGGCGAGCGTGGTTCCGTCGAGGATCTTCGCGATCGCGTCGCGGACCTCCTTCATGACCATGCGGGTGCCGCAGGACTCCTCGCTCACGCACTCCTCGCAGCGGACGTAGGCCCGCTCGCTGACGCACGGGATTGGCGCCAGCGGGCCGTCGACCACGCGGATGATCTGGCCCAGCGTCACCTCGCGCGGCGGCCGCGCCAGCGCGTATCCGCCGCCCTTGCCCTTCTTGCTGCGCAGGATGCCGGCGTTGCGGAGCTCGAGCAGGATGAGCTCGAGGAACTTGTGCGGGATGTGCTCGCGCTCGGCCAGGTCGGCGATCAGCACCGGCCCGTTGCTCTCGTCATTCGCCAGCGCATAGAGCGCGCGCAGCGCGTAACGCGCCTTTCGCGACAAAGTCGTCATTGCCTATCAGGCAAGTAGGGTTATCAGCGGGACCCCTACCTGTCAACGGCCGGCCGGCGCGAGGCCCGGCCTCGGGCCTAGAACTTGAGGCCGAGGCCCGACGTCGAGGTCGAGGTTGAACGTGAACTTCGGAACGCCGACCTGCGTGTTGAGCGCCACGATCAGCGCCAGATGTCTTGGTGAAGTCGTACATGATGCCGAGGTTCGGCCCGAACAGCAGCGGGCCGGCCGCCAGCGTGTCGACGCAGTGGGACGCCGAGGTGCCGTTGCCGCACGACGTGTCGGCCGGGAACTGGCTGACGTGGCGGATGGTGCCGCCGCCCAGCGAGCCGCCGAAGAAGAAGTGGAAGTCGCCGTCGCCGAGCAGGTAGGTCGCCTTGGCGAAGACGGCGATGCGCCGTGCTTGCCGGTCGTGCACGTCGTGCTGCCGCAGGTCGTCGTGCCCGGGATTGAGCCCGGTGACGAACTGGACAGCGCCCCTGCAGCGACAGGAGCAAATTCGAGCTCAGGAAGTAGCCGACCTCGGGCGCGACCTGCATCAGCTGCGCGGGCGCGAAGCCGGCGCTGGCCAGCGTGTGCTTGACCGTCGACGCCATCTCGCCGGTGCCGCTGGCGATGCCGAAGCCGCTGCCGCCGGTGAGGCCGATGAAGATCTTGCCCTTGTTGTCGGTCCCGCCGCCATCGTCGTCGTCGCCGTCGTCGTCGTCGCCCTTGCGCTTCGAGACCGCGGCGCCGCTGTCGTCGTCGTCGTCGCTATGCTTTTTCTTCTTCTTGGGCGGCGGCCGCCGGCGCGGCGCCGAGTTGTCGTCGCCGCCGGCGCTGTCGCCCCCACCGGCGTTGTCGTCGTTCGACGCCTGCGCGCCGCCGCCGGACGAATCATCGCCGCCGCCGCCTTGGGCGACCGTCGCCTCCTCGAACGCGTCCTGCAGCGCCGGCGTCGACACCGACTTGGTCAGCTGGATGTCGGGCTGGATCTGCAGCGCCGTCTTGAAGTGCTTGATTCCGGCGTCGCGCTGCTTGTAGCCCGTGATCAGCACGATGCCGATGTGAACCTCCGTGCGCGCCCGGATCGGGTGCTTCTCCAGCCCCGAGCCCTTGCACAGATCCAGCGCCTCTTTCAGGAAGTCGCGCGCGCCGTCGTAGTCGCGCTTCTGATAGGCGTCGAGGGCCTTCTTGTTGAGCTTCGTGACCTTGTTGAGGACATCCGGGTTCGCATCTTGCGCGTACGCCGGAGTCGATTGCGCCGTGAGGGTGACGGCGGCGAAAAACACGACAGCCAGAACGGACCAGAACCGAGAGAAGCAACGGTGTGCGTCCATGCGCGGGCGATTAAAGGACAATTTCAGGCCCGAGCGCAACGACCTTGCGCGGAACCTGCGAAATTTCCGCAAACCGGCCACCGCCGGCGCTTCGGGAGCCGGATCTGGGTAAGTGGTCCGACCGCGCGCGAACGGCTCAGCCGTTTGCCGCGCAGTGCCGCACCACTACGGGAAAATGCCGCGTTCTGAATAGGCTTTGGCGATGCGCTCGAGCGCGATGCACATCGCGGCCATGCGCCAGTCGCACTTCTTCGCCTGCGCGTACTCGCTGACCGCCAGGTACGTCCGCTTCATGCGCTTGGCCAGGCGCTCCTCGACCTCTTCCAGGTCCCAGCGCTCCGAGCGCTTGTTCTGCAGCCACTCGTAGTAGCTGACGACCACGCCGCCCGAGTTCGCGAGGATGTCGGGGATGAGGTCGATGCCCTTCTCGGCGATGATCGGCTCGGCGGCGGTCTCGGTCGGGCCGTTCGCGCCCTCGACGACCAGCTTGCACGTTCAGCGCCTTGGCCTCGGGGACGCCGATCTCCAGCTCCAGCGCCGCCGGGATGAAGATGTCGGCGTGCGTCGCGAAGAACTCCTCGCGCGTGATCGCCTGGCTGCCCGGGATAGTCGGCCACCGAGCCGGTGCGCTGCACGTGCTCGGCGAGCTTGTAGCGGGTTGATGCCGTCGGCTGTTGGCGATGTAGCCCTTGTAGTCGCCGGTCGCGACCAGCGACGCGCCGGTGCGCGCCAGGATCTTCGACGCGTGCGAGCCGACGTTGCCGAAGCCCTGCACGGTGTAGCTGGCGCCGTTGAGATCGAAGCGGCGGTCGCGCGCCCACTCGGTGATGCAGTGGACGATGCCCTGGCCGGTCGCGGTCTCGCGCCCGTGCGAGCCGCCCGACGACAGCGTCTTGCCGGTGACCACGCGGCGGTTGGCGTTCTTGTCGTCGAAGCCGACGACGTTCATGTACGTGTCCATCATCCAGACCATGATCTGGCCGTTGGTGCCGACGTCGGGCGCGGGGATGTCGTATTCGGGGCCGATGTTGGCGCCCAGCGCGTGGGTGAAACGGCGCGTGATGCGCTCGATCTCGGGCATCGAGTGCTGGCGCGGCATGAACTTGATGCCGCCCTTGCCGCCGCCGAACGGGATGTCGTGCAGCGCGCACTTGTACGTCATCCACGACGCCAGCGCTTTCACCTCGTCGAGCGACACCAGCTCGTGGTAGCGAATGCCGCCCTTGTACGGACCGAGAATGTTGCTGTGCTGGACGCGATAGCCCTTGAACATCCTGTACTCCCCGCTGTCCATGCGGACCGGGAAGTTGATGATCAGCTCGTTCTTGGGCTGCGACAGGATGTCGCGCACGACCGACGAGATGCCGCTGATCTTCGCGGCCCGATCCAGCTGCGCGATGGCGACCAGATACGGGTTCGGCTTGCCAGCTGCCGGTAGGGGGGCCAAGGTGTCGGCACGCGAGTGTTCGAGCATCACATTCAAGGATAGCAGTGGCCTACGAACATAGAAAATTAGATCCCGCGCTGCGCGCGCTGACCCTGGAGATTGCAGCCGAGGCGCGCGCCGAGTGGGGGTTCGCGTCCGACATCATCGCACGCGCATTTCGTGCGCGGCGTGAGCTATCCAGCGGTGGACGGCGGCGGGTCGCCGAGGCGGTGTACGGGCTCATCCGCATGGACCGTCGTCTGGATGCCATCGTCGACTCGCTGCCGGGCCTCGATGGCGAGCTGTCGCCGGTGCTGCGCGACGAGCTCAAGCTGGTGATGCTGGATCTGCGCGAGGGGATGCCGATCGAGGCCGCCGAGGGCGAGCTCGCGCGCCTGGGGCTCGGCAAGGGGAGCCGCCTCGGCGCGCGCATCGACCTCGGTCGCGTTGCCGAGCGAGGACGCCGGGCTGGGCGCGCGCACCGGTCTCGAGCGCGAGGCGGTGCGGCTGTCGTATCCGACCTGGCTGGTCGAGCGGCTGACCAACGATCTCGGGCCGACCGAGGGTCTGGCGGCGTGCGAGGCCATGAACCAGCGCGCGCCGCATGGCCCTGCGGGTGAATACCGTCAAGATCTCCCGCGAGGCGCTGATCGAGCGCCTCGCCGAGGAGAACGTCGTGGCGCGCCCGACGACGCTGGCGCCGGCGGGCCTGATCCTCGAGACGCGCGTGAATGCGTTCGGCCTGTCGGCGTTCCGCGACGGCCTGTTCGAGGTCATGGACGAGGGGAGCCAGCTGGTCGCCGAGCTGGTGGCGCCGCCGCCCGGCGGCCGCGTCGCCGACGCTTGCGCGGGCGCCGGCGGCAAGACGCTGGCGATCGCGGCGGCGATGGGCGGCAAGGGGCGCCTGCTCGCGCTCGACGTCGACGGGCGCAAGCTCGAGGAGCTGCGCCGGCGCGCGCGGCGCGCCGGCCTGTCGAATGTCACGGCGCGCCCGATCGGCGACGAGGCGAAGCTGCCCGACGAGGCGCGGGTCGCCGGCTGGGACCGCGTGCTGGTCGACGCGCCGTGCTCGGGGATCGGGACCCTCCGGCGCAACCCCGAGGCGCGCTGGCGCCTCACGCCGCAGACGATCGCGGGTTTTCCCGCGCGCCAGCTGGCGTTGCTGGTGACCTACGCGCCGTTGTGCGCGGTCGGCGGGCGCCTGATCTACGCGACCTGCACGATCCTCGAGCAGGAGAACGAGAAGGTCGTCGAGCGTTTCCTGGCCGAGCGCTCCGACTTCGTGCGCGTGCCGGTCAAGGAGATCTGGGGCCGCGAGCTCGGCGAGAAGGTCGGCGACGGGCTGACGCTGCGCCTTCTGCCCCAGACCCACGACACCGACGGGTTCTACGCCGCGGTCCTGCGACGCAAGAGCTGAAGTCACACGACCCTTGAGAAGACCGCCCCACTGCGACTAGGCTGCAGGCTGGATGCGCCAGCCCTGCCTAAGGCACATCGTCCGCCTCGTGTTGATGGCGGGCGTGGTGATGACGATCGGTTCGGTTCCGGGTCGCGCTGACGCGAAACGGCTGCACCACCACGCGGCGCGGAAGCCGCACGCGAAGCACGCGAGAGGCGCGAAGGCCGCCGCGGCTGCTGCGGCTGCTGCTGCCGAAGCGCCGACGCCGACGCCCACGCCCACGCCCACGGGGACGCCACCTGGCGCCAGCGAAACAGCCACCGATGGTGCACCGCCGCCACCCGAGCCGCCGCCCGAGCCGGGATCGGACCTGTCGGTCTACGTGCTGACCATGGGCCCCGGCGATCACCCGTTCTTCAAGTTCGGGCACAACGCGATCTGGATCCAGGACCGCAAGGAGCGCACCGACAAGGTCTACAACTTCGGGACGTTCCGCTTCGATTCGGCCAAGCTGCTGCCCCAGTTCATTCGCGGGCGCCTCACCTACTGGCTGTCGGTCTCGCCGATCCAGCGCACGCTCGCCGGGTACGAAGCCGAGAACCGCACCGTCGAAGTGCAGGAGCTGGATCTCGAGCCGGCGGCAAAGGTCGCGCTTCGCCAGCGGCTCGACGAGAACGCGCTGCCCGAGCACCGCAATTACAAGTACGACTACTTCCTCGACAACTGCTCGACGCGCGTGCGCGACGCCATCGACGCCGCGACCGGCGGGCGGCTGCGCACGTCGGCGCAAGGGCCAGCGCGCCTCACGCTGCGCGGCCAGGCGCTGCGCTTGACGGCGGACTACGTCCCCGAGTACCTCGGCCTCTACATCGTGCTCGGCCCGTCGACCGATCGCGCGGTCGATCGCTGGGCCGAGATGTTCATCCCGCAGGAGCTCGAGCGCGGGCTGCGCGCGGTCTCGCTGCCGGGGCTGGACGGGCAGGGGACGCGACCGCTGGTGAAGGCGCAGCAGACCATGTTCCACGCCAAGCGACCGCCGTCGCTCGAGGAGCCGCCGGAACGCGCGGTGACCATGCTGCTCGCCGGCATCGCGGTCGCGATCTTCTTCTTCGCGTTCGGTGGGCTGTCGGCCGGCCAGCCGATGGCGCGCTTCTTCTTCGGCGCCCTGGTTTCGATCTGGGGGCTGGTCGTCGGCTTCATCGGCTGTTTCTTGCTGCTGGTGTGGGCCGGCACCGATCACCAGGTCGTCTATCGCAATCAGAACATCCTGCAGTTCGCGCCGTTCGCGATCGCGCTCTTCGTGCTCGGCTGGGGCGTGGCGTTCGGTATGTACGGCGCGACCCGCAAGGCGCTGCTGGTCGCCGTCGCCGCCGCGGCGCTGTCGGTGATCGGCGCGCTCCTGCGCGTGACCATGCTCTGGCACCAGGACAACGGCCCGATCATCGCGTTCCTGGTCCCGGCCTGGGTCGGCATGGCGGCCGGCCTCTACAACATCCGGAAGATCCAGACCTTGAGGTGACCGGTCTCGGGGACGCCGGCCAGCTCCGGGTGGTCGCGTCCCGCTCCGTTGCGCGCCAGCACGTGCGCCCCTCGTCCCGAATCGGCGAGCGCGCCCGTGCAGATCTCGTCCCAGTGCGCGCGGCTCACGCGCCCCGAGCACGAGCAGGCGACGAGCAGGCCGCCCGGTTTGGTCAGACGCGCGCCGCGCAGGATCAGCTCCTTGTACCCGCGCTCGGCGGCGGCCAGCGCCGTCGCGCTGCCGCCGCGCTTCGCGAGCGCGGGCGGGTCCAGGACCACCACGTCGAAGCGCGCGCGGTCGGCCTCGAGCTCGCGCAGCAGATCGAAGGCGTTGCGCGCCTGCACGTCCAGGTTGGAAAGGCCGTTGCGTCGCGCGTTGGCGCCGGCGCGCGCGGCGGAGTCGGCGTCCTGATCGGTCGCCAGCACCGGGCCCCCGCGCCGCGCGAGCGCGAGCGCGAAACCGCCGTGATAGGTGAACGCGTCGAGGCATCGCGCGCCCTCGGGCGCGAGCGCCGCCACCGCGGCGTGGTTGTCGGCCTGGTCGAGAAACCCGCCGGTCTTGCCGTCGGTCAGGAGGTCCGCTTCCAGCTGGTTCGGCCCCAGGCGATAGACGATCGTCGTCGGACCGCCGCCCGCGACCACGCCGGCGAAGCGCGGTAGCCCTTCGAAGTCGCGCATCGATCCGTCGTCGCGCGCGACCACCAGGCGCGCGCGCAGGCGGTCGCGCACCAGCGCCGTGATGCGGTCGCGCGCGGCATCCATCGCTACCGATGTGGTCTGAATCACCGCCGCGTCGGCGTAGCGGTCCACGAACAACCCGGGCAGCCCGTCGCTCTCGCCGTGCACCACGCGATAGGCGTCGCGGTCGCGCGCGACGTCGGCGCGGCGGGCGACCGCCGCCTCGAAGCGCGCGGCGACGAGCTCGAGCAGATCGGCCGCCGCAGGGGCCTCCCCGGCGCGCGTGAGCATGCGCAACGCCAGCTTCGCCTGCGCCGCCCAGGTGGCGTCGCCGAGCCGCTTGCCGCGCCCGTCGCGCACCTCGACCACCATCGGACCACCGCTGGCCGCGTCACCCTCGGGTCCACGCACGACGTCCTGCCGGAAGATCCAGGGGTGGCCCGCGCGAATGCGGGTCACTCCGTGGGCGTTCACCGTGGCGACCGGTCTCGTCGTCGTTGTCGTCGTGTTCGTGGTCAGGCGGGCCTCATGCGCAGGGCGGGCGAGATGATAAGATAGAACTCAGTCATGGGCTCGGAGCTTCATCGAGAACGACGCGAACGTCTGGCGAAGCTGCTCGGGCCGGGCGCGGCGCTGATCCTGTCGTCGCCGCTGGAGCGCACGCGCAACGGCGACGTGACCTTCAAGTTCCGGCAGGACAGCGACATCCTGTACCTGACCGGCTTCGAAGAGCCGGGCACGATGGTGGTGCTGCGCCCCGACCATCCGCAGACGCCGTTCGTGATGTTCGTGCGGCCGCGCAACCCCGCCGACGAGATCTGGACCGGCCGGCGCGCCGGCGTGGACGGCGCGGTCAAGACCTTCGGCGCCGACATCGCCTATTCGATCGACGAGGCCGATGCGCGCCTGCCCGAGCTGATCTCCGGCGTCGCCGAGGTGCACTATCACTTTGGCCGCGACCCCGAGCTCGACGAGCGCGTGCTGCGCCTGATGTCGCGGCTGCGCGCGGCGGAGCGGCGCGGTCGCCGCGCGCCGGTGCGCCTGGTCGACGCGCGCCTGTCGGTGCACGAGATGCGGCTCTACAAGTCGCCCGACGAGCTGGACGTGCAGCGCCGCGCGGCCGACATCACCGCGCTGGCGCACATCGCGGCCATGGAAGCCGCGCGTCCCGGCGTGCACGAGTACGAGATCGAAGGGCTCATCGACTACACCTTCCGCAAGCACGGCGCGACCGGGCCCGGCTATCCGAGCATCGTCGGCGGCGGCGCCAACGCGACCATCCTCCACTATGTGGAGAACAGCGCGAAGCTGCAGAGCGGGCAGCTCCTGCTGGTCGACGCGGGCGGCGAGGTCGAAGGCTTCACCGCCGACGTGACGCGCACCTTCCCGGTCGGCGGGCGCTTCTCGCCGGCGCAGCGGCGCCTGTACGAAGCGGTGCTCGACACCCAGATCGAGGCGATCGAAGCGGTGAAGCCGGGCGCGACGCTGGAGGCGATCCACGAGCAGGTGGTCGCGTCGCTGACGCGCCGTCTGGTCGAGCTCGGGATCTTGCACGGCGAGCCGGCGGCGCTGGTCGAGGCCGGCGCGTTCAAGCCCTTCTACATGCACCGGACCAGCCACTGGCTGGGCATGGACGTGCACGACGTCGGCTTCTACTCCATCGAGGGCGCGGCCCGCCCGCTGGAGCCG
Source organism: uncultured Pseudomonadota bacterium (assembly GCA_963711305.1). Classification (GTDB taxonomy): domain Bacteria; phylum Myxococcota_A; class Polyangia; order Fen-1088; family Fen-1088; genus DASRQZ01. The sequence continues at coordinate 10,564 of CAVQDT010000007.1, read as the reverse complement.
GGGATGGTGCTGACCATCGAGCCCGGTCTCTACGTCGCCGAGGACGCCGCCGCCCCGGAGGAGTTTCGCGGCATCGGCGTGCGCATCGAGGACGACATCGTGGTCACCGCCGACCGGCTACGACAACCTCACCGCGAAGACGCCGAAGTCGGTCGCCGAGATCGAGCGCCTCACCGGCTAGGTGCGCCTCACCGGCTAGGTGGAGAAGAAGGGTCGGAACCTTCCGGATGCTTCCAGTGTCGAACTGGAACTCGACGCCGCCGCCGATGTCGAAGATCGCGTAGCCGTGCCCGGCCATGTAGCTCGCGTCGAAGAAGCCGTGCCCGAGTGACAGATTGACCTCGACGCCGAAGCCGAGCCAGTCGAACACGAAGTACTCGAGCCCGCCGCCGCCCCGGATCGCGATGCCGACGGCGCTGCGCGCCTCCTCGGGGAACAGGAAGATGAGGCCGGTCGCCGCCTTGGCGTAGGGCACGAGCGGCGACTGCGTCGCGAACTTCCACTTGCCGCCGGCCAGCGTCTCGACCACGCTGCCGCTGCGGATGCACTGGCCAGGGGTCAGCGAGCAGGCGCCCTTCTGGATGTTGAGCTGCAGGTTCAGCCAGACCGGTCCCGACAGCCGGTAGCCATAGTCGAGCCCGAGCTTGGTACCGCTCCAGGAGTCACCGAGCCCCTCGGCCAGCAGCAGGTGCACCGACAGCTCGTTGTCCTTGAGGAACGGATGGGGTCCGCGCAGCATGTTTTCCTGCGCGGGCCCCGGGGCGTCGGCGCGCGCCGGGGTTCCGGCCAGCAGCGCGACGAAGATGAAGGTCAGAAGCGGTGGAATTTGACGACGACTCAACATAGCCTCGCGGAGCCGGGAAGAGTATGGCCCAACAGATTCGCCGTACAGTTATCACAATCACCGTTTGCTGCCTGCTATGTGTCGGATGCGCAGGACGGTTTCGCGGCCCGCGGTCACTGGCCGGGCTCGGGAGCGCCCTGGTGGTCGGCGGCGGCGCGACCTGGATCGCGGGCGAACGCACCAACCAGTCGGCGGCCACCAGCGTCGGGTTCAGTCTGGTCGCGGCCGGCATCAGCCTGGTGATCGCCGCCGGGGGATGGATGGCGGCCGCCGTCGGATGCGACGCTGATCCCGATTGCGACGACGCCGAGCAGTGCCGCGAGGTGCCGGCCCCGCCGGGCGGCATCCCCTACAAGCAGTGCGTCCCGCGCTGAGGGCGCAGCGGACCGATCACTGGACGGTCAGCGACGTTTGATGCGGTTGGTGAGGGCGCTGTCGTCGTCGGTGTCGATCGAGGCCGCCCACGAATCGCTGTCGATGCTGATGTCTTCAGAGTGGACGATCGCCGATTCGGTGGCTTCGATCTCCGCCGTGACCTGACCCGAGATCGGCGCGATCGACACCTGGCGATCCGGGTTGGGCGTCTGCCCGAGCGCGAGCGGTAGCGTCTTGCGCCGCTCCTTGCGCTTGGTCAGCAGGATCGGCTGCGCGCCCGGCTGGCCGCTCGCCGGCGGGATCGGCGTCTGCTTGCCCCAGGCGCTTCCGACGGGCGGCCGCAACGCGATCGTCCCCGGCGGCGTGCTGCCGGTCGCGACCGGGTTCACCGGACGCTTCGCCTTCTGCTGCAGCGGAATCGGTCCCGGCCGCGTGATCTCCTTGTCCTGCGGTGGCGTCTGCAGTGAACGGCGGTAGCGAACCGAGCCGTACGAGCGCTGCAGCTCGCGCACCAGCTCCTCCATCGATTGATGGCGGCGGCGCGGATCCTTCGACAGCGCCCTCATGATCAGCGCCTCGGCCTCGTCGGTGATCTCGATCCCGGGCGCGCGCTTGCGCGGCGGAATCACAGCCTCCGAGACCAGCTTGAGCATGACGTCGACCGGCGTGTTGCCGGTGAACGGCACCACGCCGGTGAGCATCTCGTAGAACATCACGCCCAGCGCGTAGACGTCGGTGCGCGGATCGGCCGTGCCCACGCGCGCCGTCTCCGGCGCCATGTACTCCGGCGTTCCAAAGACCACGCCCTGCTGGGTCACGCGCCCCTCGGCCACCTCGGGGTCGTGCACCTTGGCCACGCCGAAGTCGAGGATCTTCACGAAGTCGAACTGCGCCTCGCGCTCGCTGATCTCGTGCGGCCCCGCCTCGTCGGTGAACCTGCGCACCAGCTCGCGCCGGCCCTCGCGGCGGATCAGCATCACGTTCTCGGGCTTGAGATCGCGGTGCACGATCCCCTTCGCGTGCGCCGCGCCCAGCGCGCCGGCCATCTGGTTGACGATCGTGATCGAGCGCAGCAGATCGACCCGGCGCTCGCGACGCAGGAGCCCGTCGAGCGGCTCGCCGTGCAGCAGCTCCATCACGAAGAACACCGTGCCGTCGCTCGACTTTCCGAAGTCGGTCACGTCGACGATGTTGGGGTGATTGATCAGGCTCGCCGCGCGCGCCTCGCGCAGGAACCGCTTGATCGACTCCTCCCGTCCACCAAAACCCTCATGGAGGATTTTGACCGCCACCTCCTTGCCGATATAGACGTGTTCCGCGCGGTAAACCACGCCCATTCCGCCGCGGCCGACGATCTCGTGGAGCTTGTACTTGCCGACGGTCGTGCCGCTTCGAGAGTCCGCTGGCTGAAGGCGATTCACTTCATGTCCGAGTGGTGAGGGGGAAAACAGAAACGCTCGGAAGAGGTCAGGGGAGAACGATCCAGAGTAACTCATATTCCCGGAGTCCGTCGAGATCCCCGCTCACGTGAATCGAAAAAATCGAAAAAACTCCCACTGTGCGTGTGGGCTTCCGTAGGCGCGGTCGCACAATGTAGATTCGCACCGCCATGAGAATCGACGGAAGACGCGCGGATCAGTTGAGACCAATCACCATTGAACCCGATTTCAATCGCTACGCCGAAGGGTCGGTGCTGATCGCGTTCGGGGAGACGCGGCTCATCTGCACTGCGTCGGTGGAGGAAAAAGTGCCTGGCTTTCTCGAGGGGCAAGGCAAAGGTTGGGTCACCGCCGAGTACGGCATGCTGCCGCGATCGACGCACACGCGATCGAATCGCAACACCGGCGGGCGCGGCCAGGAGATCCAGCGCTTGATCGGACGCGCGTTGCGCGCCGCCGTCGATCTGCGCGGGCTCGGGCCGCGGCAGATCACCGTCGACTGCGACGTCATCCAGGCCGACGGCGGCACGCGAACCGCCGCGATCACCGGCGGCTGGGTCGCGCTGGCGCTGGCCGTGCGCCGCCTGCATGCCGCCGGCAAGCTTCCGAACAAGGCGACGAAGGATCCGATTCGGCTCGGGGTCGCTGCGATCTCGGCCGGCATCGTCGAGGGCGAGGCGCGCCTGGACCTGCCGTACGTCGAGGACTCGGCCGCCGAGGTCGACTGCAACTTCGTCATGACCGACACCGGCCGCTTCGTCGAGATCCAGGGCACCGCCGAGCGCGACTCGTTCAGCGCCGAGGACTACGCCAACCTGGTCGCGCTCGCGATCTCCGGCACCAAGACGCTGTTCGGCTTGCAGCGCGAGGCGCTGGCGCGCGCGCGGCCATGAGCGGGAGCGGTGAGGACAAAGATGGCGGTGCGCCGGTCGTCGTGCTGGCGACGCGCAACCGCGGCAAGCTCGTCGAGATCGTGCGCTTGCTCGGCGAGAGCATCGCGCGCGCGCGGCTCGTGACCATCGACGAGATCGCGCCCACCGCGCGCCTCGACGAGGACGGCGACACCTTCGAGGCCAACGCGCTCCAGAAGGCGCGCCAGGCGTCGGCTGCGACCGGGCTGCCCGCGATCGCCGACGACTCGGGGCTGGAGGTCGATGCGCTCGGCGGCGCGCCCGGCGTCTACTCCGCGCGGTACGCCGGCGAACCGAGCGACGATGCGCGAAACAATGAGAAGTTGCTGGATGCTCTGAAAGACGTACCTGGGGGCAAACGCAGCGCTCGTTTTCGCTGTGTCGCCGCATACGTCGATCCAGCGCGCGGGATCGAGCTCGTGCGCAACGGCGCCTGCGAGGGAGAAGTTCTCAGCGCTCCGCGCGGTACGCTCGGTTTCGGATACGACCCGCTGTTTCTCGTGCCGCGTCTGGGCAAGACCATGGCCGAGCTCCCAATTGACGAGAAGAATCAGCTGTCTCACCGCGCGGCCGCGTTTCGCGCGCTCGCGCTCGTGCTGCCCGATCACCTGCGCTAGCGGCGACGCCCGGCGCGAGCCCGTACGAGTGGAAACGTCGCGATCGGTTTTGTCCACAGCTCGGCCCTGTGGAGAAACAGTGGAAATTTCCGAGTGCCGCGCATCGTCAGCAATCGAATCGCTGCGTCGCGAGGTCGCTCATCTTCCTTCACAGCTGATCTGCTTTTCACTATGATGAGTCCATCTTGCGACGCGCCGGCCCGAACGCGAATCTGCCGACCGTGAGGCTGCTGCTGCAAGACGTCGCCTCGGGCATTCGCGTGCTGCAGTCGCGCGACGGCATCGCCCTCTCCGACGAGCAGATCCTCGAGCGCGCGCGCAACATCGTCGCCGGCCTCGTCGGCAACTACAAGATCGTCTCCCTCGACCCCACCGCCCCGCGCACCCGCGCCCGCACCGCCGAGCAACTCGACCTGCTCGCCGCGATCGAGCGAGTCGACCTGCCCGCCGAAACGCGCGACGCCTGAGGCGCGCGGTTTTGGGCAGCGCGCCGCGCCGGAGCGTGTAAGATGTCGCTCTTCACACGGGGCGTGGCGCAGCCTGGTAGCGCGTCTGCTTTGGGAGCAGAATGTCGGAGGTTCGAATCCTCTCGCCCCGACCGAGTTAAGTCCGTGCGGATCCTTTCCAACGGCTCCGCGGCGAGTCGGGCTGCATGACGGTTCTTCCGGTGCCCGGTAGTAACCGGGTCGTAAATGGAGCCGCTTTTCGCGCGAGAAATTCGATTCCTTGTGAACCTCGGGCGGCCTGGAATATTCGCGGGGGCGGGCGTTGAAGACTCGGAGATGATCGCGTGGATTACGTCATAGCGAATCAGGATCCGATCATCGGCGCGGCGCCGATCTCGACTGGCCTCGCCTCGGTCCTTCGCATCCCCGTACCGGGGACGCGCGGGTTGGCCATCGAGCTAAGCCCGCGGGGCTGGGTACCCAAGACGGGCTCCACGAGCTCTCTCTTCATCCAGGATCTGACCGGAAAGCGCCACCTGCGCCTCGATTTTGGCTTCAACAAGATCTCCCAGATTCATGAGTGGCACTGGAACCAGAAGGGCACCGCAGCCGACTTCGGTATCACCAACCACACTTCCGTGGGCGCCGCCGAACAGTTCCTCGGGCAGGGCGCGAGAATATACAAGTTCGCGGGACGAGCTCTGCTAGTCGTTGGCGCGGCGGCCGATCTGTACTCGATCGTGACTTCCTCACAGCCGCTCCGGCGCAGCGTACAGGTGGTTTCAGGCTGGGCCGGCGCCGCCGGCGGGTGCAAGGTTATTGGTGCCGGGGGAGCGGCTGCAGGGACCGCAATTGCTCCCGGCGTAGGAACTGCCGTCGGGGGCTTCCTTGGCTGCGCCGCGGGTGGATTCATCGGCTATCTCTTCGCCGAGCGCACGATGGGCCACCTGTATGACTGGAGCCAGGGTACCCTCTTCAGCAAAGTCGCCGCTGAAGCGCCGCCACCCCCTCAGCCGTTTCGGGGCGGGGGAGGTCGCTCGGGAGGCGGCGGCGCCTCCGGAACCTGGTAGCGTTCTCGTCCGGCGATGAGCTCCAAGACCATCGAGCTGAGAAGGCGCTTCGACTCGCGCAACTGGCAGATCGCTGCGAGGGGACCCGACGCGGCGCCCACCTTGCTTGTCACCTGGCAGGTGGAGCCCGAGCCCGTGGATGCGGGGGTGCCGCCTCTGATCCAGACGGTGCTGTCCGAAGCCTTGTGCGGCCTCGGTCCTTGCTGGTTCGCGGGCGACCTTGGTAGCGCTACGCCAGTGGCGACCCTGTCGCTGCGCCGGGGGTTGTCGCGGCGTCAGGCAATGATCTTTCGCGCCGAAAGGGCCGCCGAGCTCTTGCCGGCCTTCGAGGCGGGTGCTCACGACTGGTCGATGGCCGCGCAATGGATCGTCGTGGCCTCTGGGGCCTTCACGGTCAAGGACGTCCTGCCGCTGATTGAGACCTTGCTAGGGGACTGGGAGCTGCCCGCGGATTGGCCCGAGGAGGTCCCCTTGATCGTTCAGGCCGGGGTCGATGGCGACGCCGCTGGCTGTCATTGTCGGTCGCCGCAGATCGAGCAAGAGCTACGCGGGGCGCTACAGCGCTCCGCAACCTCTCATGGGGTTGCCGTTCGAAGTATCGATTAGGACGCCGCTGGCGTGTCGGAAGAATCGGATCACCGGACATTGCCAGGTCGTCGAGCGCCTCGGCGTGTTCCAGCAGCTGCGGTGCAGCGGCGAGACATAAACAGCGCGCCACGCCCTGGAGCCACGGCCAGGCACTGCGCGGCTTTACGTTGCGACCTATCGAGTGTGACTGGTGGAACCGACAGGCTGCCTAAGGTTTGAGGCGCTTCGGTGGCGTATAGCGCTCGCCGTCGGCCTCGAAGACGTGGACATCGCCGGCCTGTGACACGCCGGCGATGAACGGAACGGCGAATCGCCGAAGAGCTTTCTTCATCGCCACCAGGGCTGCGCTGAAAGCGGTCACCGAGTGTCGATACGCGGATAGCAGGATGGGGGCTTGTCCGGACACATGCGGCTGCCGCCGCACGTGCCCTTCCAAGCCCCGCTTCGCCTGCCCGGCTCGGCGCTCCGCTTCTCTCGGGCCAGGCTCCGCCAGAGGCGGGCCTGCTCGGCGCTAACGCTTCTCGCATCCCCATTGCCCGAGGCGGCCGTGCCGTTCCGTAGGAAGGCCGCGCTTGGGCTGACCGAGCGCCTCGACGTCCGAGTCGCGCCCGCCGAGAAAGCGCAGCTTCGCGGCATCGCGCGCGATGCTGGCGTCGCTGTCTCCGAGCTGGTCCGCCTTCGTGCGCTCGGTCGTCCCGTGTTTTGTCGCACCGACGCCACCACCATCCGCGAGCTTCGCCGACTCGGCGGGTTGCTCAAGAAGGTCCACATGGACAGCGGCGGCGCTTACAGCCAGCAGACCGCGGGAGCCCTCGACGCTCTGCGAGCCGCGATTGATCGCTTGAAGGTGCAGCCCGATATTTCGAGGTTTTCGGCGACCTTGTTCGGCAGCAGAAGAACGACTTTGCCTGGACCGGGCGTCAGCGGCGGCCACCGCGAGATCCCGTGAACTGCCTCCTGTCGTTCGCGTATGCCCTGCTGATGAACGATTGTCTGTCGGCCTTGCAAGCCAACGGCCTTGACCCCGCCTTCGGGTTTCTGCACGCGCTACGCCCAGGACGTCCCGCGCTGGCCCTCGACCTGATGGAACACCTTCGACCTCTCGTGGCTGATCGGCTCGTGCTTACCCTCCTCAACAATCAACAATTGCGCCCCGACGACTTCGTTCACACAGACTCAGGCGCGGTCGAACTGAAGGACGACGCTCGCAAACTGGTCCTGAAAGCGCACCAAGAACGCAAGGGTCAGGTGATCCAGCACCCCATTCTTGACCAAGAGATAACGTGGGGCGTCTTGCCCCAGGTTGAGGCCAGACTGCTGGCTCGGACCCTTCGCGGCGATCTGACCGACTTCCCACCGTTCCACCCAGCAGGATAGTCGGGCCGCCCATGGTCGTTCTTGTCACCTACGACGTTTCCACGCAAACCAAAGAAGGTCGGCGGCGCTTGAGACAGAATTGCCAAGGCCTGCGAGAATCTGGGCCAGCGAGTCCAGTTTTCTGTGTTCGAATGCAAAATTGACGCGACCCTCTGGGCAAAACTCAGGGCCAGACTGCTCGACCTGTTCGAACCGAGCGAGGACAGCCTCCGATTCTACTTTCTCGGCGAAGACGACATCGCGAGCGCCGAGCACCACGGTACAAAGCCAAGAGTCGATTTCGATGGCCCCCTCATCCCATGAATGCCGCCGCGCGAACCAGGAGTGGACATGGTTTCCACCGATCGTTCGCGCGCCATCGCAGGTCTATGAAAATTCAATAGTTTTCGTGGATCATCAACTTAGAGGGAGGACTCGCTGGCGAGTCGGACGACGCCCTTCGCTCGCAAGTCCTCCCAACATCGCCCGCCGTCACGAGTTTTTGGCGGGTGCGTCGCGCGCGTCCTCGGACGCGCGCGTGGATTGAAACTGGGTGACCGCCGCGGCGACCGCTCGGGCGCTGTCGCGCGCGTCCTCGGACGCGCGCGTGGATTGAAACGCGTAGGCCCGGTACCGCGCGACGCTCGATACCAGCGTCGCGCGCGTCCTCGGACGCGCGCGTGGATTGAAACTCGACGACCTGGCGCATGACCGACTGAAGCTCGAGGTCGCGCGCGTCCTCGGACGCGTGCGTGGATTGAAACCGCGACGAGCAGAGCGTCTAGACTGGACAGCGCCGGTCGCGCGCGTCCTCGGACGCGTGCGTGGATTGAAACTTGCGCGCCGGCTTGCGCGAGTCTCGCAGCGACTGGTCGCGCGCGTCCTCGGACGCGCGCGTGGATTGAAACTCGCTGGCAGACGTCGGTTCGTCGATCGTGCGCTGTCGCGCGCGTCCTCGGACGCGCGCGTGGATTGAAACTTCGTCGAGCTCGCCGAAATCCACGTCATGGTGGGTCGCGCGCGTCCTCGGACCGGGCGCCCGTCGTCAATCACGGTGTCCGCGTCCGTCGGCTGGGGTTTTTCGGAGAGGCTAATGCACCTTCAATTGAGCGATCGCTCCGTACGTATCGCCGTTGCTGGCGGGCATCACGAACCAGATGTTGCCGTCTGGACCGGTCGTGAGGTCTCCGCCCGCGGCGCCGCACTTCGAGGACCAGGTAATTTCCTGCACCTGCCCCGTCGACGACACGGATCCCAGAGCGCTCTTGCCATTCTCGGCGAACCACATGTTCCCATCCGCTCCGGAAGCGATGCCCCTGGCGAGTGCGCCGGATGGAATCTGAAACACTTGGAAGGACCCCGCGGCGGCGGACTCGCTGGGCGCGAACCGGCCGATTTGGCCTGGCCCCGTGAGCCACATGTTCATGTCGCTCCCCAAGACGATCTGAGAGGCGTTGTCCTCGAGTTGGACGTTGGGCAAGGGAATCCACGTCATCGAACCGTCAGACTTGATGTGCTCGACGCCGGACGTTTGGCCGTTCAGATTTATGGCAAGGACCCAAAGGTCGCTGTCGAGCCCTTCCGCCAATGACACGATTTCCAGCTTCTGACACGTGTCGCATGTCTTCGGCAGCGTGACGACCGTCGGATCGCCGCCGTCCATGTTGACGTGGGTCATGATGCTGGCCAACCCGTCGGACACGAACCAGATCACTCCGCTCGAGGTGTAGATGATGCGGCCCATGGGCACATCGTCAGAATTGGAGGCCTGTCCTACCGGAAATTCCGTCACGACGCCCGACGGCGTGGCCCTGGCGATTGCTGTGCTTTCCGTGAGCCACAGGTTGCCGTCCAGCCCAGGCGCCATGTAGTTCACGATGCTTTCCGCAAACGGTCCCGGCGGTGTCAAGACCGCGAACAAGGTGACCGTCCCGTCCATGGCAAGCTTACCAAAACTGTCTCCCTGCGCATCCCCTGAGTGGCTCAACGTGAACCAGATGTTCCCGTCTGGCCCTGTGACGATCGCCCTCGGCGCGTCACTGATGTCACTCAGTGAGGTCGGTGCGAATTTCTTCTTTACCTGGATATTGAGAGCTGCGAGCTCCGCGTCGCACGCCACGCCCCCGCTTCCGCCCGTCGCAGAAGTCCCTGCCGAGCCGCCAGTCCCCGATCCCCCAGCGCCGCTCGTCGCCGCGTCTGGCCCACTGGCGGATGGACCGCCCCCGCACCCGATCGCAAATAGTCCCACCAAGGCGAACACGCGTCCCTGCACAATGCCCCTCCGATTGTCAGCATCGGTGACCTTCCGATAGCTGCACGAGCGTCTCACGTCCGAGCTCGATTCGTGAACGGTCGCTTTGTTTCTTTTTCGTCAAGTCCGTCGGAACCCGGGTCGCGTCATTCTGGGAACGCACTCCAGACCGGGCGGTTACAAGCTGGCCATGACGTTGTGTTATCAACTGTTGATGGCGCGCCGATTGGATCCACGCTGGTTTTGCCTGGTCTCTCCGCTGGCGATCGTCCTCGGCTGTGGCGGCACCTCTGGCTCGAAGGCCGGCGACGGCGCGGCCGGAGCCGCGGGCTCGAACGGCGGCGACGGCGCGGCGGGCGTGCCGGGCTCGAACGGCCTTCTCAGCTGCGACATCCGGCCCGCGTGCGGCGGCAGCGGCACGGAGCGCGTCTGCATCGCCTCGACGGGCTACGGGCAAGTCGCCGGGGATTCGGCGGGGACAGTGAGCAACTGCACGACCGCGAAGGGCATCCTCGGCTCGACCTGCAATCTGACGGGGGCGGTGGCCGGGTGCCAGGGCATGGGCGCCGGCGCGGGCAACTACATCACGTACACGTACTGGTACTACTCGGGAACCGTCGCCGACGTGACGGCCAAGTGTCCCTCCCCGATGACGGTGGTCATGCCG
>CAVQDT010000006.1:0-966392 GCA_963711305.1 uncultured Pseudomonadota bacterium | reverse complement strand
GGCCTTTTGCCCACGAAGCGAAGTCCGATGTTGCGGTTGGAGCTCGCTCCTTAGACGAGAGGTGAGCCTCAAGGGCTTCCGGCCTCCGGCCTCTGGCCTCAGAGACCGTGAAGGTTTCGCTTCAATGCCTCGGCCTTCGATCCGGGCGCGGTGGAATGGCAGGTCCGTAAGCCCTCTCCTCCACGTCTACGTGGAGGAAAGGGTTGGGTGAGGAGGCTCCGGTACGGTGGCTTCGTCGCAGGGTCAGACCTCCTCACCCCGCCCCTCTCCTCCATGCGGACATGGAGGAGAGGGAGAGGAACGGAGCGGCTCGAAGCCTGGGGAAGCTTCACAACCTCTCAGGCCTCGGGGCTCGGGGCTCGGGGCTCGGGGCTCGGGGCTCGGGGCTCGGGGCTCGGGGCTGTTAGCTCAGTCGCGTCGCGCCGTCGCGCTCGACGGCTCGGGCGATGCGCTCCGCCAGCCAGCCCGTCGCGCCTTCAACGGCGGCGGCCAGCGGTTGCCCCGCCGCGAGGCCGACTGCGATCGCCGTGGCCAGTGCGCACCCGGTGCCGCGCGGGCAAGGCCCAGCGCTTCGCGGGCGCGTGAAAGCCTGCTCGCCCGCCGTCGTCACAAGCAGATCGGTCACTGTCCCGTCGGCGCTTTTTTCGAGGTGGCCTCCCTTGATCAGCACCGCCGCGATTCCGGCTGTTCGCAGGGCCGCGGCCGCCGCGCGCGCATCCGCGACGGTTTCGATCCGCCGTCCGGTCAGCGCCGCCGCCTCGGGTGCGTTGGGCGTGACCAGCGCGGCGCGGCGCAGGATCGGCCAGAGCGCCTCGAGCGGACCTTGCCACAGTGCGCCGCCGCTCGATGCCGCCAACACCGGATCGACGACCACCGGCCCCGAATATCCCTCGAGGCCGCGCACCAGCGCATCCGCCACCGCCGGACCCTGGAATCATCCCGATCTTCACAGCGCCGGGCACCGGGGCACGCACCGCGATTCGCAGCGCCTGCTCGACCGCGTCCGCGCTCCGGCCTTCTATTGACCGCACGCCGGTCGCGTCCTGCTCGGTCCAGGCGGTCCCGACGAGCCTCGCGACAGCGCCCAGGTCGGATGCTGTAAGGAGGTCTCTTCCAATACCGGCCGCGGCGCTCGGGTCGACGCCGCCCACGGTGACGACCACCGGGGATTCCGTCGGGGACGCGGAAACGTCACGCCTTCTCATTTGCGACGAATTCATGACACCGGTATCATGGACGCGCAGCAAGAATCCGAGGATCGGGAGGCAGTTGGGCGGATAGCGTCTCCTCGGAAGCGTGCGCGAACAAGGCCCGCGTGTCATCGATCCTTCCTCAGCCGATTCAGTTCGGTAAGTACACCCTCTTCGAGCGCATCGGCCGCGGAGGGATGGCGGAAGTTTACAAAGGCCGCATCCAGGGACCGGCCGGTTTCGAGCGGGTCTTCGTCGTCAAGCGCATCCTGCCGCATCTCGCCGAGGAGCCGACCTTCATCCGCATGTTCGTCGAGGAGGCGAAGCTGTCGGCGCGCCTCAACCACCCGAACATCGTTCAGATCTTCGAGCTCGGCAGCGTCGAAGGCGAGTACTTCATCTCGATGGAGTACATCGGCGGCCGCGACCTGGCCGACACCATGCGCGCGATCTGGAAGACGATGGGGCCGCCGCGCCCCGAGCTCGTCGCCTACGTCGGACGCGAAGCTGTCGCGCGCTCGCCTACGCGCATAGCCTCACCGACGACAGCGGTAACCCGCTGGGCATGATCCACCGCGACGTGTCGCCGTCGAACATCATGCTGGTCCTACGAGGGCGGCGTGAAGATCCTCGACTTCGGCATCGCCAAGGCGCTGGGCGAGGCGCCCGAGACGACCAAGAGCGGCACCATGAAGGGCAAGTACGCCTACATGGCGCCCGAGCAGACCGAAGGCGGCGACGACGTCGACAGCCGCATCGACATCTTCTCGTGCGGCATCGTGCTCCACGAAGTCCTGACCGGCCGCCGGCTGTTCAAGGGCGCGAACGACATCCAGACCATCGAGCGCGTGCGCCGGTGCGAGGTGCCGCCGCCGTCGTTCCAGAACCCGATGTGCCCGCCCGAGCTCGACAACGTCGTGCTCAAAGCGCTGGCGCGCAACCGCGACGACCGGTTCTCGACCGCGAGCGAGATGGCCGACGCGCTCGACGATGTCGTGCACGCGTCGCGCTTTCAGCCCGGCCACCTGTCGCAGCTGCTTCATGACCTGTTTCCGCTCGAGGGGGGTGGCGGGGCCGTCCACGCAATGCCGGAGCGGCGTCCGCCCACGCACACGACCAACCCTTCGAACGTCACCGGTTCGGGTATTCCGTCGGCGGTTCGCTCGCCCACGATCCAGCCAATCACCCGATCGTCGTCCCGTGGCGCGCCCTTCGACAGCCGGGCGGCGGCCGATCAGCTGCGGCCGAAGCGCTCACGCCTCGCGATCGTCGCCGGCGCGGTCGCCGTGCTCGGCGTGGGCGGCTTCTTCGTCTGGAAAGGGACGTCAGCCCATGGCGGGAACGACCCCGCGGTGCACGCGCCGGTGGCCAACGATCCGGCGCGCCGGTTCAACATCTACGTGAAGTCGGAGCCACCGGGCGCCGACATCTTTCTCGACGGCAAGACCAAGCCGGTCGGCGCCACGCCGATCAGCCTGCCGATCGATCTCAACGGCGTCAGCTCGATTCAAATGGTGCTGAAGAAGCCGGGCTACGAGGATTATCAGCAGTTCATCACGACCGACTCGCCGATCTCGATCAACCTGCAGGCCCTGGAAGTGCCGGGGGCGGCGAAGCCGGCCAGTGAAGCGGCGCCCGCGCCGGCTGCGGCGGCCGCGCCGGAAGAGGCGGCGCCCAGCGAGGAAAGCGGCGGCGACTCGCAGGCCAAGGCCAAGCGCCACGGCAAGGAGCCGCCGAAGCGGTCGGGGCGCAAGGGCGAGATTGTCAGATCCGTTCTAAGAGTCGCGCCGATCACGAGGACGCGAACGATCACGAGGGCGGGACTACTTGATCGTTGACACCGGGACCCCCGTCTTGGTCGTCTCTGGGGATGTTTCGCGGCTCGAAGGTAGCGGTCGTCATTCCGGCGTTCAACGAGGCTGACAAGATCGCCGCGGCGATCCGTTCGGTCCCGGGGTTCGTCGACCACATCATCGTCGTCGACGACGCCAGCACCGACGGCACCGGGGCGCTTGCGCAGCGCATGGGGCGTCGATCGATCGGGCGCGGCAGCCGTCGCTCGATCGAGACCTTGATCCACCCGCGCAACCGTGGCGTCGGCGCCGCGATCGCGACCGGGTACCACCGCGCGCTCGCGCTGGGCGTCGACGCGACGGCGGTCATGGCGGGCGACGGACAGATGGATCCCGCCGACCTGCCCCGGCTCCTGCTGCCGGTCGTGGCCGGCGCCGCCGACTACGCGAAGGGAAATCGCTTCGCCTGGCCGGGCTACTGGCGCGCCATGCCGGTGCATCGCCTGATCGGCAACGTCGCGCTGTCGCTGCTGACGCGGCTGTCGTCGGGGTACTTCGGCATCTTCGACTCGCAGTGCGGCTACACCGTCGCGTCGCGCCGCGCGCTGCTGGCGATCGACCCCGACAAGATGTTCGCGCGCTACGGCTATCCCAACGATCTGCTCGGGCGGTTGCGCGTCGCCGGCGCGCGCGTCGTCGACGTGCCGGTGCGCCCGATCTACGGCGCCGGCTGGCGATCGGGGATTCGCGTGAAGTCGGTCGTCTTTCCGATCCTGACCATCTTGTTTCGGTCGTTCGTCCGGCGCGCGGGCGCATCGCTGCGCCCGCGGCGCGTCGAGGTACCCGCGCTGGAGCCGGCGGTCGAGGAGAGCCGGTGGTCGTCGGCGTCCTGACCTGCTCGTATCCGCGCTTTGCCGGCGATGCCGCGGGCAGCTTCGTCGCCGACGACGTGCGCCGCCTGACCGAGCAGGGCTGCGCCGTCGAGGTCATCGCGGCCGGCGATGGTCGGGCCGGAGTGACACGCGCGCGTGAGGGCGCCGTCACCGTGACTCGCATCGACAGCGGCCTGCTGGCCGCGGGCGCGCTCTTCTATGGCGACGGCGCGCCGGAGGCGCTCGAGCGGCGCGGTTCTCGCGCGTGGCTCGAGGCGGCCCATTTCACGGCTGCGCTTTGCCGCGAGGTCCGCGCCGCCGCCGTCCGATGGGACGCGGTCGTCAGCCACTGGCTGGTCCCTTGCGCCTTGTCGGCGATCGCGGCGGCGCCCCGGCTACGCCACCGCAGCGTCGCGCACTCGGGCGACATCGCCCTGCTCGAGCGCATTCCGTTCGGGCGCGCGCTCGCGCGCTGGCTGGCCGGTTCGGGCGCCGAACTCACCTTCGTCAGCGAGGATCTGCGGCGGCGATTCGCCGTGCTCGCCGGTCGCGTCGTGGGACGCGTCGAGCTGCTCGCGCCCGACGCGCGTCTCTTTCATCCGGTCTCGGCCGACGCGCGCCGGGCCGCGCGCGAGCGGCTCGGCTTTGCGCGCCCGACCGTGCTCTCCGTCGGGCGTCTGGTTCCCATCAAGGGATTCGATCTGCTGATCGATGCGCGTTGCCGACGGAGCTCCCCGAGACCGACCTCGCGATTCTGGGCGCCGGTCCGGAGGAGGCCGCGCTTGCGCGCGCAGGCGCGCCAGCGCGGCGTCCGCCTGCGATTGCCCGGATTCGTTCCCCGCCATCAGGTGGCCACGTGGCTCGCCGCCGCCGACCTCTACGTGCAGCCGTCGCGGGTCCTGCCGTCCGGCCGCACCGAGGGGCTGCCGGTGGCGACGCTGGAAGCGCTCGCGGTTGGGCTACCGGTGATCGCCTCGCGGTCGGGCGGTCTGGCTGAGCTCGCCGCCCACCACGGTCGCGTCTCGTTCTGTGCGCCGAACGATCTCGCCTCGCTGAGGGCGGCCTTGACCGCGACCGGGATCGGCCGCGCCGCCCTGGTCCTTCGCATGCAGCGTATGATTCAGCAGTCCGGAACCCGGGGCAGCCTGGTGTTGCCCGGCAGATTTCACCACGTCCCGGCGACGACGTCACGCGGCACCGATGTAAAGGCCGTGTAACGCCCGCGTAACGGGCTTTGCACCATATGCGGTCGAGACGCGAAAGCTCGTACGCAGTTGCACCTACATGGAACCTGATAAATGGTTAACTTCACAGGAGTAATCATTCCGGCACGCCCTGTGCTCTAAGATCGGCCCAGTCATCCCCCAGGAGTCACCGAATGCATCATCGGAGCTCGCCTGGTCCTGAATATTTCCGTCGTTCTGGCTATCCGGAACGACGAGGAGACGGTGGGGCATCAGGTGAGGGCGGTGGCGGCACATCTTCGCGGTCTCGGCCGGTCTTTCGAGATCGTGGCCGTCAACGACGGCTCGCGCGACAACAGTCTTTCGATCGTCAGCCTGCTCGCGCCGCGTATTCCCGAACTGCGGCTGGTCAGCTCGAACGTCAGCGGACGGGCATTCCTGCGCGGCACCGTCCGAGGCGCGGGGCAGCATCGTGGTGCTCATGGAGGGTGGGCGCAGCGTCTCTCTCGCGCCGCTCGGCTGGGCGCTGTCGCGGCTCGAGAGCCGGACGCGAAGCGGTGATCCTGCGCGGGCGCTACATCGTCGCGCGCCGTCTGCTGCGCTGCCGATCATCGTGCGCGCCAGCGGTCCGGGCCTGCTGTTCGAGCATGTGTTCGAGCGCCGCGGTAAGGATCTGGGCATCGACATCGTCGGCACGCGGCCACGCAATCCGGCGCCGCTGTCTGCTCGTCCGGTGTTGAGGTTCCTCGCCGCGTAGCGGTCGCGCCGCGCCTTCGCTGGTCCGGCCTTCCGATGATTCTTCCGGACTGGTGTCTGCGTGCTAGGCTTGGGTGAATGGCGTCGATCCTGCTCGCGATAGTCGGGCCTCGGCCTGCTCATCGTGCTCCACGAGGGTGGGCACTTTCTGGTGGCCCGGCTGTGTGGGATGCGGGTCGAGCGCTTCTCGATCGGCTTCGGTCCCACGCTGATCGGGTTCAAGCGCGGCGGCACGCTGTTCCAGATCGCGCCGATCCCGCTCGGCGGCTTCGTTCAGATCACCGGGCTCAACCCGCAGCGAGGAGTTCGACCGCTCCGATCCGTACGTCTACCCGAACCGCCCGCGGTGGCATGCGGCTGTTCACGATCCTCGCCGGTCCCGCGGCGAACTATCTGTCGGCGTTCATCATCATGCTGGGCGTGCTGCTGGCGTTCGGCGCGCCGTCGAAGATCCAGAAGGTCACCGAGCCGCGCCCGGCAAGCCGGCGGCGCTCGCCGGCATGATGGCGGGCGACGTGCTGGTCGAGGCCAACGGTCATGCCGTCTCGTACGACGCGCCGATCAGCGACGTGATCCGCGCCGGCCAGGGCGCGCCGGTCACGATCAAGGTGCTGCGCAAGGGCCAGCCGATGACGTTCGTGGTCACGCCCGAGCACGTGGCGTCGGGCGCCTACCAGGTCGGCATCGAGATCGGGCCGGTCGACGAGCGGACGCCGGTCGGGCTCCCGACCGCGCTCGAGAGGCCGTCGTCTACCCGTACTACGCGTCGGTCGTGACGCTCAACAATCTCTACGAGCTGGTGCGTGGCCGGGTCCACATCAAGGATCTCTCCGGGCCGATCGGCATCACCAAGCAGATCGCCAAGGCCGCCGACCGGGCGCGGTCGACTACCTCGAGTTCGTCGCGATGCTCTCGGTCTACCTCGGCCTGTTCAACCTGCTGCCGCTGCCGGCGCTCGACGGCGGGCGCGCGGTGTTCCTGCTCATCGAGTCGGTGCGCCGCCGCAGCGTGAACCCGCGCATCGAGGCGGCGGTTCACACCGTCGGGCTTCGTGCTTCTGCTGGGCGTGCTGATCATCGTCAGCTTCAAAGACATCTTCGCCAAAGGGTGAAACGCCCCGCGCCAGGCCGCCGGGCGATGCATGAAGGGCTGGTCGGCGAGCGCGCGCTCGTCGGGCAGCCCTACCTGCGCGACCCCGAGCTGAGGCGGGAGTACGCCGCCGAGATCGCGCCGCGCACGGAGGCCGTCGCTGGCGAAGGTCTTCGCCGAGGTCTTCGCGAGGCGCCGGCGAAGGCGCCGCGCGTGCTCGACCTGGGAGCGGGGACCGGAGCGGCGGGAGCCGCGGTGCGGGCGTTCTTCGGCGCGCCCACCGAGGTGGTTTCGGTCGATCGCGTCGGCGGGCCGGGGATCGTCGTCGCCGACGTCGGCTCGCCCGGACCGCTGCGCGGGGTGGCCGGCCGCTTCGATCTCGATCGTCGCGGCGCACCTGCTCAACGAGCTCTTCCTCGCGATGCCGCCGGTCGAGCGCGTGTCGGCGCGCGCCGAGCGCGTGCGCGCCTGGTGCGAGACGCTGCTCGCGCCCGGCGGCACGACGGTGATTCTCGAGCCGGCGCTGCGCGAGACGTCGCGCGAGCTGCTCGCGGTGCGCGACCGGCTCGTCGCCGGCGGCCTGCACGTGGTCGCACCCTGTCTGTGGGCCGGACCCTGCCCCGCGCTCGCGCGCGATCGCGACTGGTGCCACGACGCGACCTTCGAACCGTCCGAGGTCATCGGCCAGCGACCCGCGCCGCGTCGACTTCAGCTACCTGGCGTTGCGTCCGAGCGGCGAGCCGTCGCACGGACCAGTCGCTGTTCCGCGTCGTCAGCGATCGGCTCGAGGAAAAAGGCCGCCTGCGCATCTACGGCTGCGGCCCCGCCGGCCGCCACGCGCTGGTGCGCCTCGACCGCCACCACGCGGAGTCGAACGCCGCGTTCGCCGAGCTCGCGCGCGGCGACCTCATCCGCGTCGCAGGGAACGACGTCCGCCGGCGACGGCCTCCGCGTCGGCGCGGACTCCGTCGTCGAGCGCTCTCCGATTCCCTCTCCCCGTCCGCTGGGAGAGGGTTAGGAAGAGGCAGACCTTGCGATTCGCGGCGCCCGACTGCCCCTCTCACTAACCCTCTCCCCCGCGGACGGGGGCGAGGGGACCAGAAGGGAGTTCGTCGGCTACGCGCCTGCCGCCGATTCGTCCCCTACTCTGGGAACTCCAGCCCGCGCCGAAATGTCCGATGTAAGGAGTCAGACCCGGTGACCTCCCAACTCTGGCAAGAATGGACGGGGCAGTGGCCGCTTCCCGGCGTCGCCGTCGCCCTGGTCGGAGTCTTCCTGGCGCTGCGGGTGGCGCTGCCGGTCGCCGAGCGCGGACGGGTCCGCGCTGGCATCCTGTTCTGCGGCGCGTATCTGTCGCTGCTGTTCGCGATGAGCCTTTTGGCCGAGCCCGGCGCGGACGACCCGCACCACCACGACTGGCTGCGGGTGCTGTCGTTCCTGCTGTTCTCGTTCGCGGCGGTGATCGCGTCGGGGCTGGTGGTCTTCGACCTGGTGCTGGCGCGCCGCGAGGTGCCGCGCATCATGCGCGACCTGATCCACGGCGTGGGCTACCTGGCGACGGCGGCGCTGGTGCTCACGCGGTCACAGGTCGACGTCACCAAGGTCTTCACCGCGTCGGTGCTCACGACCGCGGTCATCGGCCTCGCGCTGCAAGAGACGCTGGGCAACGTCATGGCCGGGCTGGCGCTGCAGCTGGAGCGCGACTTCGACATCGGCGACTGGATCAAGATCGACGACAAGCATCACCGGCCGCATCCGCGAGGTCCGCTGGCGCGCCACCACGCTGATGACCAAGAACGGCGACCTCATGATCGTGCCCAACGGCCTGGTCGCGCGCGCCGTGCTCACCAACTTCAGCCGGCCCGACACCTGCCACCGGCAGTGGATCTTCATCCGCGTGCACTTCCGCCATCCGCCGGCGCAGGTGCGCGAGCTGGTCGTCGGCGCGATCCGCTCGGTGCCCGGCAGTGCGCAGCGATCCGTCGCCCGATTGCCTGCTCTGGGAGTTCAAGGACGACGCCGTCGCCTACGCCTGCCGCTACTGGATCGACGACTTCCACCTGGACGACCGCTCGGATAGCGAGGTGCGCTCAATCATCTGGTACGCGCTCCACCGCGCCGGCATGGAGATCCCGTTCCCGTCGCTGAACGTCAACATGACCGAGATGAACGAGGACCGCATGGCGCGCAAGCTCGACGAGGACTACGCCCGTCGCGTCGATGCGCTGTCCCGGGTCGACGTCTTTCGCGCGCTCGACGCCGAGAAGATCGATCGTCTCGCGCGCCGGCTGCGCATGGCGATCTTCGGGCCCGGCGAGGTGATCCTGCGCCAGGGCGATCCCGGCGACTCGCTATACCTGGTTCGCTCGGGGCGTGTCGCCGTGGAGCTGGCGACGCGCGGCGGCGGGCGGCGCGAGATCGCGACGCTGAGCGCGGGGCAGTTCTTCGGCGAGATGTCGCTGATGACCGGCGAGTCGCGCGACGGCCACGGTGGTCGCGAAGTCCGACGTCGACTGCTACGTCGTCGAGAAGGAGGCCTTCCAGCAGATCCTCGAGGAGAAGCCCGAGCTGGCCGGCATCATCAGCGAGATCCTGACCCACCGTCAGGTCACGCTCGAGGGCATGAACTTCACCCCGATCGGCCTCACGACCGAGGCCGTGCAGAAGATTCAGCTGCGTACGAAGATCGCCGCCTTCTTCGGCATCAAGGGACGATCTTAGCTTCGCCGCGCGCTGCGGCGCGGCAGGTACAGCGGGCGGACGTCGACGCCGCGCATGCCGGCGCGGCGCGCGGCCTCGAGGCCGATGTCGGTGTCCTCGTAGACCGTGCAGTCGGCGGGGGCGATGCCGATGCGGCGCGCCGCTTCGAGAAAGACGTCCGGCTCCGGCTTGTGGCGAGTGGTGTCCTCGGCCCCGACCACCGCGGTGAACCAGTCGGCGATCCCCAGCTGCGCCAGCGTGCGGTCGATCAGATGACGCAGGCTGCCCGAAGCGACCGCGATCGGCCCTTCGGCGCGATGGCGGCGCGCGATCTCGACGACCGGCTCGATGGGCAGGATGTTCGGCGCCCTCGGCCAGGCTGGTCAGGTAGGCGCGCTCCTTCTCCTTGGCGACGGCGACCGGGTCCAGGTCCAGGCCGGCCGCGGCCAGCAGCTGCGCGGCGATCTTGGCCGTGGGGACGCCGCCCAGGCTGTAAAAGTGGTCCTCGGGAAAGGTCAGGCCATAGCGCTCGGCAATCGTGATCCAGGCCCGATAGTGCCAGGGCATGGTGTCGGCGAGCGTCCCGTCGAGGTCGAAGATGAAACCCTTCTGCATGAGCCGCGCGGAACTCTGAGGAGAGCGCTTCGGGAAGTCAAGACGCGCCGCTAGCAAGTACCCGTCGGCGCTGGGTGAGCTAGACTGTCCGCCGACGATGGCCTCCTGTCCCGTGTGCGCGACCGACTATCCCGAAGGCACCGCCGTGTGCCCGCGGGACGGCGCGCGTCTCGGCGAGGCGGTCACGCCGGTCGCGACGGCCATGTCCGCGGCGCGCGGCCGCGCCCGCTGCGGCGGTTGCGGTCGCCCGCGCGCCGGCGATCGACGAAACGTTCGATCCGCTGATCGGCGCCTCGCTGGCCGGGCGCTACCTGATCGTCCGCCGCATCGGCGAGGGCGGCATGGGCGCGGTCTACGAGGCCAAGCACACCGTGATCGGCAAGCGCGTCGCGGTGAAGGTGCTGCTCGAGAAGTTCCACAGCAACCGCGACCTGGTCGCGCGCCTGCTGCAAGAGGCGCGGCTCGCGACGCTCGATCGGCCACGAGAACATCGTCGACGTCACCGACTTCGGCACCACCGACGACGGGCGCGTCGTTCGTCGTGATGGAGTTCCTCGACGGCGAGCCGCTGGCGCAGCTGGTGATGCGCGAGGCGCCGCTGCCGGTCGAGCGCAGCCTGCGCATCGCGCGCCAGGTCGCGAGCGCGCTCGGCGCGGCGCACGCCAAGGGCATCGATCCACCGCGACGTGAAGCCCGAGAACGTCTTCCTGGTCAAGCGCGGCGACGCCGACTTCGTCAAGGTCGTCGACTTCGGCATCTCGAAGGCGGTCAAGCAGGGCGGCGAGGATCCGGCCGAGAGCTATCGCCTGACGCACACCGGCATGGTGCTCGGCACGCCGCTCTACATGTCGCCGGAGCAGGCGCGCGGCGAGGACGACCTCGACCACCGCGTCGACGTCTACGCGCTCGGCGTGATCCTGTACGAGTGCCTGACCGGCGAGGTGCCGTTCCACGCCAACAACTACCTGGGCATCATCTCGCAGGTGCTGACGCGCGATGCGCCGCCGCCGTCGCGGCTGCGGCCCGAGCTGGGCATCCCGCCCGCGGTCGAGACCGTGGTCATGCGCGCGATGGAGAAGGACCGCCAGAAGCGCTACCAGACCATGGCCGACCTCGCAGCACGACCTCGAGCGGCTGCTGGCCGGCGACCAGAACGTCGGCTCGCCCGTGGGCGCCGCCCACGCCGGCCGAGCTGCCGGCGGTCGAGCTGGGCGTGCTGCGGCGCTGGCGGCTGGCGATCGTCGGCGCGGCGGTGATGGCGACGGGGATCGCGATCGCGGTCCGCCACCCGAGCGACGCGCACTCGGCGGCGACCGACGAGGCGGCGATGATCGCGCCGGCAGCTGCGCCGCCCGCGCCGGCTCCGGTGCCAGCGCCGCCCGCCGCCGCGCGCGGCGCCGCTGGCGGTCGAATCACGCGCGGCTACCACGCGCTGCGCGCCCGGCGCGCGTCGCGACCACGGCGCACCGCAAGCCCGTCCACGGTGACCACAAGGCCGCCGACGAGAAGCCGGCGATCCCGGCGCGGGTCGAGCCTTCGGAGTCGGTGAAGCGCGGCGTGCTCCCGCCGCACTCAGGGGAGGCGTATCCTGATTGACGGAGCCGTGAGCGCATTGGATTCGGCGGCGTGAACCGGTCGCGAGCAGCGATCGTCAGGCGGTCGCGAGCCACGGTCGTTGCGCGTGCGTCTTTGTACTTTTCGCGTTCGCCGTCGCGCCGAGCCGCGCGCGCGCCGCCGAGGACGACGGAACGGCGCAGGCGCGCGCGCACTACGAGATGGGCCTGCGCCTGTTCGACGCGCGCGAGCACGACCAGGCGCTGATCGAGTTCGACACCGCCAACGAGCTGAAGCCGCGCCCGGCGGCGGTCTTCATGATGGCCCAGTGCGAGTATTTGCTCGGGCGCTTGAAGGAAGCGCGCACGCACTACCAGGCCTACGTCGCGCAGAGCCCCGACGGCGAGTTCGTCGAGCTGGCCAAGGATCGGATCCAGAGCATCGACCGGCGCCCGGGGACGTTCGCGATCAACACCGTGCCCGACGAGGTCGAGGTGCGCATCGTCTCGGAGAACGACCCGGCTCGCACGCCGGTGACCGGGCCAGGCGCCGAACAACTTCCCGGTGCCGCGCGGCCGCTACCGCATCACCGTCTCGAAGAAGAACTACGTGCAGCAGTCGCGCGTCATCGACATCGACCTCGCCGAGACCAAGCCGCTGTTCTTCAAGCTCGACGAGATCCCCGCGCGCCTGGAGATCGAGACCAACCCACCGGGCGCGACGCTGTACGTGAACGGCAACCGCGCGCACAACCCCTACCACCAGGACGTCACGCCCGGCCACTTCGAGATCATCGGCGAGGCGCTCGATCACGACACGCGCACGCTCGAGTTCACGCTGTCAGCCGGCGAGCGCAAGCTGATGACCGGTCCGGATCGGTTCCGACTGGCGTACACGCAACGGTCGGGGCGTCCCGAGTTGCTGGTCGCATCCGCGATCATCGGTGGTTTCTTCGGCGCCGGCGCCGTGGCCGCCGCGATCGGCAAGAACCTCGGCGAACAGAATGTCGCCACGGCACTGCTCACGGGCGGCGGCGGCATCGCGGGCGCGAGCATCGGCGCCTGATCGCGACCCCGTTCGTTCCGCACTACATCCCCGACAATCGCGCGCTGTTCATCATCGGCGCGACCTGGATCGGCGGCGCCGAAGGGGCGATAACCGGGTTCGTGATTCAGCAGGCGACCACGGCCCGCGGCGCGCCCGCCTCAACTTGTCCGACAGGAATGGGGCCGTGTCGCAGTCCGATCGGCGAGCAGCTCCGGTCGGCGTTCATCGGCTCCATTCCGGGGCTGGCACTGGGTCTGACGACGGGTGCCTTGACATCAGCGCACGCGCCGAGCTACGGGCGCGTCGCGCTGATTCAGAGCGCGGCGATGGGCGGAGCAATCATGGGCGGGCTCGCTCAGCTGGGCGCGCGCTGGCACCCGTATGGCAGTGGCTGGGAATACTCACTGCACGTGGGACCGCCGCAGACTGGCCCACCTGTCCCGCCCAGCGCCGCGTGTCGAATGGATCCGACCCCGGCAAACTCCTCGGGGTATGTCTGTCCGGATACGAGCGTTCTCGATCTCATGCCGGGCGCGCTCATCGGCCTCAACGTTGGCCTCGCAGCCGGTCTTCTCGGTGCCTACCTACCCGATCAGTCGCCCTACATCAGCTGGAAGCGAATCGTGCTCATCGATGTGGCTGCCGCTGCCGGCGCCGTCGCCGGCGGCGTTGGCGGTTGCGTCGCGGACGTGAAGGGTTGTCTCACGAAGACGCCCGTCGATGATGAGGCGCGCTCCAGAGCCGCGCTGTCGGCGATCGGCGGTGCGGCCATCGGGCTCGTCGGCGGTTTCTTCCTGACGCGCCACCTCGACGACGACCGCAACGCGAGCTCGCTGCCGGAGAAACCGAAGGTCACGTTTTCGACGACGGTGGTTCCGATCCGCACCGCCGACGGAGGCACGACGCCTGCGATCGGCGCGTTCGGGACGTTCTGACGGACCCCTCTCCCTAACCCTCCCCCCGCAGACGGGGGGAGGGGATCGGACAGAGGATCAGATCCGATCCGATTCCGGTCCCCTCCCCCCGTCCGCGGGGGGAGGGTTAGGGAGAGGGGTCCGACGACGCTTTACACTTCGAAGCCGAGGTTCGTGAGCTCGGCTTCGACGCGCGCGATCTCGCGCCGCACCGACGCGGGCGCGGGACCGCCGGGCACGGCGCGTGCGGCGACGGCGCGCGCGGGATCCAGCGACTGCAGCACCGCGGGCGTGAGGCGCGCGTCGATCGCGGCCAGGTCGGCGGCGCTGAGCTCGCGCAGCGACACGCGCTTCTCCTCGGCGCGGTTCACCAGCTTGCCGACCAGCTCGTGCGCCGTGCGGAACGGCAGGCCGCCGCGCACCAGCTCCTCGGCGAGGTCGGTCGCGCCCAGCGCCGCGTCCTGCGCGGCGGCGCGCATGCGCTCGACGTCGAACTCCAGGCCCATGACCAGGCCGGGCATCACCGCCAGCACCTGGCGCGCAGTCTCGACCGCGTCGTAGAGCGGCTCCTGTGATTCTTGAAGATCCTTGTTGTACGCGAGCGTGAGCCCCTTGCTGATCGTCAGCAGCGCCACCACGTCGCCGATCACGCGCGCCGGTTTGCCGCGCAACAATTCGGCGATGTCTGGGTTGCGTTTCTGCGGCATCAACGAGCTGCCCGAGCAGTAGCCTTCGCCGAGGCGCACGAACCCGAACTCGGTCGTCGACCACAGCACCAGCTCCTCCCCCAGGCGCGACAGGTGCACGCCCATCAGCGCGCACGCGAACGCGATCTCGGCGGCGAAGTCGCGGTCGGAGACGGCGTCGAGGCTGTTGTGCGTCGGCTCCTCGAAGTCCAGCGACGCCGCGGTGAGCGCGCGGTCGATCGGCAACCCGGTCGCCGCCAGCGCGCCCGAGCCCAGCGGCGATTGCCCGGCGCGTCGCGCGGCGTCCAGCAACCGCCCGCGGTCGCGCGTCAGCATCTCGCAGTACGCCATCAGGTGATGTCCCAGCGTGATCGCCTGCGCGCGTTGCAGGTGGGTGTAGCCCGGCAACAAGGTGTCGGCGTGCTCTCGCGCGCGGCGGCAGAGCGCGACGCGCGCGCGGTCGATGGCGCTGGCCAGCTCGACCGCCGCGGCGCGCGCGTAGAGCTTGAGGTCGGTCGCGACCTGGTCGTTGCGGCTACGCGCCGTGTGCAGGCGGCGGCCCGGCTCGCCGATGAGCTCGGTCAGACGGCTCTCCACGTTCATGTGGATGTCTTCCATCGCCGGATCCAGCTTCCGTTCGCCGCGTTCGAATTCGCCGGCGACTGTTTCCAGACCGTCAACGATGGCGTCGGCGTCAGCAGGTGTGATGAGTCCCACCGCCGCCAACATCCGCGCGTGCGCCTGACTCCCGCGCACATCGTCGCGCAACAACCGTCGATCGAAGTCGATCGACGCGTTGAGCGCCGCCGCCGCCGGATCCATCGCTCCTTGGAAGCGTGCGCCGCGTCCTCCGCTCTTTGTCATCGCGGCGGACGCTAGCAGATGTGGCGCTCTTTCGGCAGCCACGCTACGATTTGATCAGGGCATCCGCGAGCGACTGGCCCAAGAAGGAGGAGAAACGCATGGCCAAACGTACCCTCAAGACCGATAGGGATCTTCTTCGCCACCTGCACCGACGCGGCTCTAAGGAAACCGGTCGGAGTTAGACCTCCTCAGGACCAGCCTGTTCTTGTGAAGTCTCGAGCCTTATAGACAAGCAACCGGGACGGTTCGACGAGGCTCGCGCCGAACCCCCATAGATCGGGCGGCACCCAGGTGGGTGCTAGCTCAGACCAGTCTACTAGCGGATCCAACGCGCCGGTGAGCAAGCCTCCCGGCGCGTTTTTTTTCCGCCCCGTCCTCGTGATCGTCCTCGTCGGTTCTCGCGATCGTGACGTCGCCGTACACACGACGGCCTCGAACGCCGGGGATCGAGGACGGCAACGAGGAGGATGACGGGGTCGGATCGTCGCTACGACGCTCGTCGCAGGCGCAACCCGTTCAGCTCGTCGAGGAACTTGTTGGTCGTCTCGATACTGTTCTCGAGCGACTCGACGACCAAGTTCAAGAGGCCTTCGTTTTCGTAACGCAGCACCTCGTAGTAGCGCTGCCTTTCGATCGAATGGATCACCGCGGGCAGATAGCCGTGGCGGATGAGCATGAAGTTCATCAGAAGGCGGGCGACCTTCCCCGAGTTCTTCGTCCAGGGATAGGTGTTGAGCACCTTGAAGTGCGCCTTGGTCGCGCGCGTGATCGGATGAAGATCACGGAACTCTTCCGACTCGAGCCACTCGCCGAGCTTCCGCATCTTGTAGGAGATCTTCTCGGGCGCCGCGATCTCGTGATAGTAGAGCCGGTGCAGGGGGTTCTCCCGTCGGTACGGGTATCCCTTGGCAGCCGCCTCGGGCGTGAGGATCGCGTACAGCTTGCGCACGAGTTCGAGGTCGATCGGCACCGGCTTCTTGGCCGCGCCCTGCGCGACGTTCTGACCCTCTCGCACGAAGTCGACCGCGAGCTTGTGGTTCCGAACTTCTTCGTACATCGGGATCAGCGTGACGTCGCTGATGATCCGTTGATCGATCGCCGCCTTGAGCTCGGAGTACGAGAGGACGACCCCCTCGAGCGCGTTGTCATGGAAGATCCAGGAGACGTCGAGCCTGTCCTGGTAGTCCTTGATGATGTTCGACGGAAAGCTCGCGAGCTTCGCGCGGAGCAAATCCATCTTGGCATCGAGCTCGAAGAATTTTGCGTCCATCCCCATCTCCATACGTTAGGCCGTCAGTTCTCGCACCCTGCGTATCGCTCCAACAGTGCGCGACATCGTATAGACCTAGAACCCTTTCGTCAAGCGGGGTTAGCGATATCTATCCACTGCGTTTGCGATGCGTTTCCGACCCCGCTCCGAACATTCCATCCTGAGACAATTGTGTGCAGGGACGCAAGACGGACGCTCTTGAAATGCCCGTCGGGCCGCGAGCTGATCCGTACATTCCCATCCTCACCCGCTGGTCGTCGAATGGGGCCTTTCTCGAGCTTCGCGCTGGCGCCGATGGTATTGCAATCATTGGGAAAAGCTCGGATGCAAAACTTGACACCTGGGGCGGTCGGGCAAGAATCGAAGGCCAATGTCGGACGGACACGAGCCGGTGCTGCTCAATGAGGTCATGGAGTGGCTGGCGCCGCAGCCCGGTGGTCGATACTGCGACGCGACGGTCGGGTTGGGAGGCCACGCCCGGGAGATCCTGCGCCGGTCGGCACCCGATGGGCGGCTGGTCGGCCTGGACCGTGACCAGGACGCCATCGCCGCCGCCGGGGCGACCCTGGCCGAGTTCGGTGACCGGGTCACGCTGGTGCACACGCCATTTTCCCAGGTTCGCGACGTCCTGAGCGGCGTCGGTGCCGTCCCCGTCGATGGTTTCCTGGTCGACCTCGGCGTCTCTTCCCCGCAGCTCGATCGGCCCGAACGCGGCTTCTCTTTCCGGGAGTCCGGCCCCCTCGACATGCGGATGGACCAGAGCCAGGGCGAGACCGCCGGCGAGCTCTTGCGCCGGATCGAAGAGGAAGAGCTAGAGACGATCATCCGCGACTACGGCGAGGAGCGCTACGCGCGGCGCATCGCGCGCGCGATCGTCGAGGCGCGCGACCGCGGCGAGCTCGATTCCACCGGCGCGCTGGGCACCATCGTCGCGCGCGCCATGCCCCGCCACGAATGGCACAAGAACCCGGCGACGCGCACGTTCCAGGCGCTGCGCATCGCGGTCAATCAAGAGCTGGTGCAGATCGAGCAACTGCTCGACCAGATGGCCGATTGCCTGCGCCCGGGCGGACGGCTGTGCGTCATCGCGTTTCACTCGCTGGAGGACCGCATCGTCAAGCGGCGTTTGCGCGCGCTGGCCGGCCGCGGAGGGACCGGCGAGGCGCCGCGCGTGCGCCTGCTCAACAAGCACGTGATCGTCGCCGGTGACGAGGAGCGCGAGCGCAACCCGCGCGCGCGTTCGGCCAAGCTGCGCGCCGCGGAGAGGATCTAGCGCAGTGACCTCTCGGTCGATCGTCGGGGATCGCAGAAGGCGCGTGTCCGGCGGTATCGGCGTCAGCGGCTTCTTGCTGGCGCTGATCACCGCGGGCGCGCTGCTGCACGTCGCGGTGCGCATGAAGGGGATCGAGGTCGCGTATGCGCTCGGCAAGGAGCGCAAGCTCAACAAGGAGCTCGAGGAGGAGCGCCGCCGACTGCACATCGAGATCGGCATGCTCAAGGACCCCGATCGCATCGTCGAGCTCGCGCGCGACAAGCTTCACATGGGGCCGCCCGCGCCGGGGGACATCCTGCGCGGACCGCCGCCCGCCGAGAGCGGCGCGTCCCCGGTGCGCGTGTCGGTGACCATCCCGCCGCGAGGCGGACCGTGAGCGGCGCGACCCGCTGGACGCGCATCCGGCTCATCGCGTGCGGCGTCGTCTTCGGCGTGTTGTTCGTCGCCATCGGCAAGCGCGCCTATAACTTGCAGATCGGCCAGGGCGAGCGCCTCAAGGTCATGGCCGAAGAGCAGTACCTGCGCGAGATCGAGCTGCCGCCGCGGCGCGGTCGAATCCTCGATCGCAACGGCGCCGAGCTGGCGTCGACCGCCGACGTCGACTCGATCTACTGCAACCCGCGCCGGTTCGTCGACGTGCCACAGGCTTCGCACCAGCTGGCGCGCGTCTTGGGGCTCGACGCGCGCGAGCTGGAGAAGCGGCTCGGACAGCGCCGCTACTTCGCCTGGGTCAAGCGCAAGGTCACGCCCGACGAGGCCAGCGCGGTGCGCGCGCTCGCGTTGCCGGGGGTCGCCTTCACGCGCGAGCCGCGGCGCTTCTATCCCAACCGCGGGCTGGCGGCGACCGTGATGGGTACCTCCGGCTCCGACGGTCGCGGCCTCGACGGAGTCGAGCTCTCATACGATGCCTACCTGCGCGGCAGCGGCTCGTCGGTGCAGGGCGTGCGCGATGCGCTCGGGCGCGAGCTGTTCGTCGAGTCGGCGTCCGACGCCACCGGCGCCGCCGGCAGCGACGTGGTGCTGACGCTCGATCGCTATCTGACGTTCGTCACCGAGCGCGCGATCGCCAACGCCGCCGCCCAGCACCACGCCAAGTCGGTGGTCGCGGTCATGACGGACCCGCAGACCGGCGAGGTGCTGGCCATGGCGTCGGTGCCGTCGTTCAACCCCAACGACGCGACGGGCGCCGCCGAAGCGGGCGCGCGCGATCGCGCGATCACCGACACGTTCGAGCCGGGCTCGACGATGAAGACCTTCACCATCGCGGCGGCGCTCGACGCGGGCGTCGTGCGTCCCGAAGACCGCTTCGACTGCCTGATGGGCAAGATGAACGTCGGCAAGTACACCATCCACGACACGCACGCGCACGGGATCTTGACCGTCGCCGAGGTGTTCAAGTTCTCGAGCAACATCGGTGCGACCAAGATCGCGCGCCGCCTGGGCCGCGAACGGCTCGCCGAGTCACTCGACCGCTACGGCTTCGGGCATCAGACCGGCATCGAGCTGCCCGGCGAGCGCACCGGCGTGGTCCGGCCGGTCGAAAAATGGGGCGACATCGGCTTCGCCAACATCTCGTTCGGCCACGGCATCGCGGTCACGCCTCTCCAAATCATCGCCGGCGTGTCGGCCATCGCGAACGGCGGCGTCTATCACCGGCCGCGGATCGTATCGCGCGTGGTGTCGCCCGAGGGCGCGGTCGAGATTCCCGCGGTCGAGGAGGAGCATCGCGTGATGTCGGAAGCGACCGCGCGTGACATGGTTGGGATCATGCGCGGGGTGACCGAGACCGGCGGCACCGCACGGCAGGCTGCGATCGAGGGCTACCCTGTCGCCGGCAAGACCGGCACCGCGCAGAAGGCAGTCGGCGGTCACTACGATTCGCAGAAGTACGTGGCGTCGTTCGTCGGGTTCGCGCCGGCGCAGAAACCGCGCATCGCGCTGATGGTGATAATGGACGAGCCGGAGGGGAGCCACCTCGGCGGCGCGGTCGCGGCGCCGGTGTTCAAGGAGATCGCCGAGCAGGCGCTGCGTTACCTGCACGTGCCGCCAGTCGGCCCCGTCGTGGCGACGGCGTCCGGCAATGCGGCGCCGGCTCCCGCGTCGCGGAAGACATCCGGCGCACCACCGCCCGCGAGCGCGGCCTCGGACGACGACGACCCGCCGCCGGCCGACCTGCCACCCACCGAGGTACCCGTCGCCGGCGACGACGAGACGGTCGCCGACGACTCCGCGCGCGAGTGGGACGAAGTCGCGGGGGCCGAGGGCGGTCCCGCAGACGGCGCGCCGGCCGCCGGCGTCAACCTGCCCGACTTTGCCGGCATGACCATCGCCGAGGCGATCCGCGCCGCTCATCGCAGCGGCGTCCAGCTGGCTTTCGACGAGAGCCACGGCGCGGCGAGCGGCATCGCGATTCAACAACGGCCCGCGCCGGGGCTGGTGCCGCGTGGCACTCTGTGCCGCGTGGCCTTCGGACGGCGCGAATGAGCGGCGCCGCTTCGTTCCGCCTGGGTGCGCTGCTCGACGGTGTGCCCGACCTCGACCGCGCGGGCCTGCCCGCGGGTGCGCTCGACGTCGAGGTTGCCGAGGTGCGCGACGACTCGCGCCTGGTGCAGCCGGGCGACCTGTTCGTCGCTGTCCCTGGCACCAAGATCGACGCGCGCCAGTTCGTGCCGGACGTCGCCGCCCGCGGCGCGCGCGTGCTGGTGATCGAGGGATCGGCGCCGGCGTTTCCGGGCGTCGTGGTGCGCGTCGGCAGCGCGCGGCGCGCGCTCGGCGTGATCGCCGCCAATCGTTTCGGCGGCGCCGGAGAGCTGGACCTGATCGCGGTCACCGGCACCAACGGCAAGACCACCTCGACCTATCTTCTCGAGTCGATGCTGCTGGCGGCGGGCCGAAGCCCGGGCGTCATCGGCACCGTCAACGTGCGCGCGGCCGCCTGGCCGGGCGGCGCGCGCGAAGCGAGCTGGACCACGCCGGCGGCGCTGGTGCTGCAGTCGGTGATCGGCGAGATGCGCGCCGCCGGTACCACCGACATCGTCCTCGAAGCCACGTCGCAAGCGCTCGATCAGGGACGCCTCGAGGGCTGCCGGTTCCGCGTGGCGGGGCTGACCAACGTCACCCAGGACCACCTCGACGCGCACGGCACCATGGAGCGCTACTTCGACGCCAAGGCGATCCTGTTCGAGCGCCTGATGCGCGACAGCGGCGCGGTCGGCGTCTTCTTCGCCGACCAGGACGAAGGGCGGCGCATGCGGGCGCGGCTGCGTGGCGCGCGCGTCCTGAACGTGGCGCTCACGCCGGAGGGCGCGCGCGCGGCCGGCGGCGCCGACGTCGTGGTCGGGAGCGCGGCGCAGTCGCCGGCCGGGTGGCGGTTGCAGCTCGACACGCCGATCGGCCCGCTCGACATCGCGTCGCCGCTGGTCGGCGGCTTCAACCTGTCGAACCTCGCGCTCGCCGTCGGGATGGCGATCGGCCGCGGTCTCGACCGCGACGCGATCACGGGCGGGCTGGCGCGCCTCGGCGGCGTGCCCGGCCGGCTCGAGCGCGTAGCCAACGACGCGCGGGGTCCTGTGCCTGGTCGACTACTCGCACACGCCCGACGCGCTGGAGCGCGCGATCGCCGCGGTGCGCCCGCTGACCACCGGCCGCGTCGTCGTGCGTGTTCGGCTGCGGCGGCGATCGCGATCACAGCAAGCGCCCGCTGATGGGCGCAGATCGCGGCGCGCGACGCCGACATCGCCGTCGTCACCTCCGACAATCCCGCGCACGGAAGAGCCGGAGTCGATCCTCGACATGATCGTCGACGGCGTGCGACGCGAGAGCATCCGCGAGCTGGCCGCGGCCGAGCTGGCGTCGGCGCCGCGCGGATTTCACCGCGAGGTCGATCGCCGTGCCGCGATCCGGCGCGCCGCGGCAGCGTGCCGCGCCGGCGACGTCGCTGCTGATCGCCGGCAAGGGGCACGAGGACTACCAGATCCTCGGCAAGACCAAGATCCACTTCGACGATCGCGAAGAGGCTTCCGCTGCGCTCGCGGCTGTGACAGCGTCGCAGATCACGACATGACCGCCGCGGCCGCCACGCACGACCTTGCCTTCGCGCTCGCCGCGATGAAGGGGACATTGCTGCACGCCGGCCGCGCGCCGGGCAGCGACCGTTTCGCGGGCGGCGCGTACGACAGCCGCGCGGTCGCGCCCGGGCAGATCTTCTTCGCGCTGCCCGGCGAGCGCGTCGACGGATTCGCGTTCTGCGCGGCCGCGGCCGCGGCGGCCGGCGCGTCGGTGATCGTCGTCGCCGCGGACCGCGGCGTGCCGGCCGGGTGCGAGAACGCCAGCGTCGTCGTCGGTCGCCGATCCGCTGGTCGCGCTCGGCGACCTGGCGCGGCGGTGCGCGCGCGCTTCACCGGCCGCGTCATCGGCGTCACCGGCTCGAACGGCAAGACCACGACCAAGGAGCTGATCGCCGCGGCGCTCGGCTCGGCCGGTCCGGTGCTGCGCACGCCGGGCAACTTCAACACCGAGGTCGGCCTGCCGCTGACCATCCTGTCGGCGACCGGCAAGGAGGCGTTCTGGGTGCTGGAGATGGCGATGCGCGGGCGCGGCGAGATCGCGCTGCTGGCCGACATCGCGCGGCCGCACATCGGCGTCATCACCAACGTGTCGGGCGCGCACCTCGAGCGGCTCGGCTCGATCGAAGAGGTCGCGCACGCCAAGGGCGAGCTCTTCGCCGGGCTCTACCGCGAGCCCGACGGCAGCGGCGGCATCGCGGTGCTGCCGGCCGACGATCGCTTGATCGAGGCCGAGGCCGACAGCGCCGCGATCCCCGCGAACGGCGCGTGTGCTTCGACGGCGGCCGGCGCGGCGACGTGCACACGCTGGAGGTGATTCCCGCCGGCGCGAGCGGCAGCGATCGTGCGCTACGCCGTGCGCCGACGTGCCGGTCGTCGTGCGCCTGCCGCTGGCCGGCGCGCACAACGCGCGCAACGGCGCCGCCGCGCTGGCGCGTGGCGCTGGCGGCGGGGGTGCCGATCGCCGGCCGCGGCGCGCGCGCTCGAGACCGCGACGCTGCCGCCGCACCGGTCGGCGGTGATCGCGGCCGGCGGGCGCACGATCCTGGACGATTGCTACAACGCCAACCCGGCGTCGATGCGCGCGGCGCTGGCGTCGGTCGCGGCGTCGGCGCGTCGGCGGCGCGCGCGGCGTTCGCGATCCTGGGCGACATGATGGAGATCGGCACCGACGCGCGCGAGCGCTGCACCGCGAGATCGGCGCCGAGGCGGCGCGCCAGCTGCGCGGCGGACTGGTCGGCGGTCGGTCCGCTGGGCGCGGAGATCGTCGCCGGCGCGCGCGCCGCCGGGCTCGATGCGGCGCGTGCGGTCGCCGCCGCGAGCGCCGAGGAGGCGGCGCGACCGTCGCCGGCTGGACCAGCCCCGGCGACTGGATCCTGGTCAAGGCGTCGCGCGGGATGAAGCTCGAGCGAGCGGTCGAGGCGCTGCGAGACGCTGGCCGACGAGCGCTGACGACGCCGACAGACGGCGACGACTCGAACGCGAGGTAGCCGATGCTCTTTCATCTCTTCAACACCCTGCGCGAACGGATCCCGGGCGCGAACGTCTTTCGCTACGTCTCGACGCGCGTCGGCCTGGCGACGCTGACGTCGCTGCTGATCACGTTCTTCGTCGCGCCCTGGTTCATCCGGCGCGCGCGCGAACGCCAGCTGGGCGAGGTGATCCGCGACGACGGTCCGGCCAGCCACGCGTCGAAGAAGGGGACGCCGACCATGGGCGGCGCGCTGATCATCCTGGCGCTGGTCGCGGCCACGCTGCTGTGGTGCGACCTGCGCAGCCCGCTGGTCTGGCTGACGCTGCTGGTGACCGTCGGCTTCGGCGCGGTCGGCTTCGTCGACGACTACCTGAAGATCTCCAAGCGCAACAAGAAGGGCCTGCCGGGCACGCTTCAAGCTGGCGCTCGAGCTGGTGATCGGCGGCGTCGCCATCGCCTGGCTGTTCGCGGGCGACGCGCTGGCGCCCGAGCTGCGGCTGCACCTGGCGCCGCCGCTGGTCAACTTCCACCACCACTCGCTGGTGCTGCCGCTGGCGCTCTACGTCGCGTTCGGCATCTTCGTCGTGGTCGGCACCTCGCAGGCGGTCAACCTGACCGACGGCCTCGACGGGCTGGCGATCGGCCCGGTGATCATCTGTTCGTTCACGTTCCTGCTGCTGGCGTACGCCGCCGGGACCACGCTGCGCAACTTCAACATCGCCGACTACCTGGGCATGCCGCACGTCGCCGGCGCCGGCGAGCTGGCGGTGTTCTGCGGCGCGATGGGCGGCGCCGGCATCGGCTTCCTCTGGTTCAACACCCACCCGGCGCAGGTGTTCATGGGCGACGTCGGCGCGCTGGCGCTGGGCGGCGCGCATCGGCTTCGTGGCGCTGGCGACCAAGACCGAGCTGTCGCTGCCGATCATCGGCGGCGTCTTCGTGGCCGAGGCGGTCAGCGACATCATCCAGGTCGTCCACTTCAAGCGCACCGGGCGGCGCGTCTTCCTGATGGCGCCGATCCACCACCACTTCGAGAAGAAGGGCTGGCCCGAGTCGCGCATCGTGGTGCGTTTTTGGATCGTCTCGTTCGCCTGCGCGATCCTGGGGCTGCTGCTGACGCTCAAGGTGAGATGACTGAGTGCGGAGCTCTGCGACAGGCAAGCGCGTGCTGGTGGTCGGGCTCGGGCGCTCGGGCGTGGCGGCGGCGCAGCTGTGCGCGGCGCGCGGCGCGCGCGTCACCGTCACCGACAGCCGCGCCGGCCGAGCGAGCTGGGCGCGGCGCTGGCGGCGCTGCCGGCGGGCGTCGACGCAGGAGCTGGGCGGCCACCCGCGAGGCGATCTTCACCGGCGCCGACCTGATCGTGCTGTCGCCGGGCGTGCCGGAGATCCCGCGCGCTGCGTGGCCGCGCGCGCGGCCGGCGTGCGCGGTCACCGGCGAGATGGAGCTGGCGTCGCGCTTCGTCGACGGCGACGCTGGTCGGCGATCACCGGCACCAACGGCAAGTCGACGACGACCACCCTGTGCGGCGCGATCCTGGCCGAGACCGGCGCGCCCGACGTTCGTCGGCGGCAACCTGGGCGAGCCGCTGGCCGAGGCGGTCGGGACGCCGCGCGGCCGGCGCCGGCGGCGTCTGCGTCGTCGAGGCGTCGAGCTTCCAGCTCGAGACCGTCGAGACGTTTCGCCCGCGCGTGGCGGTGCTGCTGAACATCACCGCCGATCACCTCGATCGCTACGACGGCATCGACGGCTACGCCGCCGCCAAGGCGCGCATCTTCCGCGCGCAGCGGCGCCGGCGACTTCGCGGTGGTCAACGCCGACGATCCGCTGGTCGATGCGCGTGTCGCGAGGGGATCGCCGCGCGCCGGCTGGTCTTCTCGACGGAGCGGCCCGCGCTGGCGGCGAGGGCGGCTGGGTCGACGGGCGAGTCGCTGCGTGCTGCGGCTGCCCGGCGGCGAGCGAGGAGCGCTACCCGGCGCAGCTGCCGGCGCTGATCGGCCGGCACAACCAGGCGAACGCGCTGGCGGCGCTGCTGGCCGGGCGGCTGGCCGGCGCGACGCCGGCCGAGGCGCGGCGCGGCGCTGCTCGGCTTCCGCGCGCTGCCGCACCGCATGGAGCTGGTCGCCGAGGCGAGCGGCGTCGCCTACTTCGACGATTCCAAGGGGACCAACGTCGGCGCGGTCGTCGCCGCGCTGGCCGGTTTTCCGCGGCCGGTGGTGCTGATCGCCGGCGGCCGCGACAAGGGCGGCGACTACGCGCCGCTGGCGGCGGCGCTGGGCGCGGTCGGGCGCGGCGCGGTGCTGATCGGCGAGGCGGCCGATCGCATCGCGGCGGCGCTCGGCGCGTCGCGCAGCGCTGCCGGTCGATGCGCGCGGCCAGCATGGAAGAGGCGGTCGGCGACGGCGGCGCGCGCTGGCGCGCCCGGGCGACGCCGTGGTGCTGTCGCCGGCCTGCTCCAGCTTCGACATGTTCCGCGACTACGCGCACCGCGCCGACGTGTTCCGCGCGGCCGTGCGCGCGCAGATCGCGGGCAGGGCGGCGTCATGAGCGTCGGCGTCGAGGATCCGACGCGCGCTCGGCGCCGGCGCGCCGCCAGCGCTCGTCGACGGTCGCCGACGATGCTGCGCAGGCCGCGCGGCGCCGGCGCGCGCTCGATCGCTGGCGCCGCGGCGCTGCTCGGCGACGCGCAAGCTGATCCGCCCCAGCGAGGTCGGCACCGATCGCGTGCTGGTCGGCGCGGTGCTGCTGCTGATGGCGTTCGGCATGGTGATGGTCTTCTCGGCGGGCGCGGTGTTCGCCGCGCGCAAGTACGGCGACGCGACCTACTTCCTCAAGCGCGAGCTGGTCTACGCCGTGCTGGGCCTGGGCGCGATGACCTTCGCGCTGCGCACCGACTACTCGCATCTACCGGCGCCTCGCCTATCCGCTGCTCGGCGTGTCGATCGTCGCGCTGGCGGCGGTGCTGAAGATCGGCTCGCGCGCCGGCGGCGCGATCCGCTGGTTTCGCCTGGGGCCGCTGTCGTTCCAGCCGGGCGAGCTGGCCAAGCTGGCGCTGTGCATCTATCTGGCGGCGCTGCTGGCGCGCAAGGCGGAGAAGGTGCGCGTCTTCTCGGTCGGCTTCCTGCCGCCGCTGGTGGTGACCGGCGTGATGATGGGCGCTGCTGCTCAAGCAGCCGGATCTCGGCACCGCGGCGATCTTCGGCGCGGTGGCGCTGGGCCTGCTGTTCGTCGCCGGCACGCGCACCAGCTACCTGATCCTGGCGGTGCTGGTCGCGGCGCCGGTCGGGCTGGAAGTTCATCGTCTCGACGCCGTTCCGCATGCGGCGCATGCTGGCGTTCCTCGATCCCTGGGCGTTCCGGCGCGACGTCGGCTACCAGATCACCGAGTCGCTGATCAGCGTCGGCTCGGGCGGCGTCGACCGGGCTGGGCCTGGGCGACGGGCGGCAGAAGCTGTTCTTCCTGCCCGAGGCGCACACCGACTTCATCCTGTCGATCGTCGGCGAGGAGCTGGGCCTGGTCGGCATCCTGTTCGTGGTCGCCGGCTTCGCGGTGCTGGTCTGGCGCGGGCTGCGCGCGGCCTTCCGCGCGCGCGACGTGTTCGGCTGCTACCTGGCGTTCGGCATCACCGCGATGTTCGGGCTGCAGGCGCTGGTCAACATGGGCGTCGTGCTGGGCTCGCTGCCGACCAAGGGGCTGCCGCTGCCGTTCATCAGCTACGGCGGCACGTCGCTGGTCGTCAGCCTGTTCATGGCCGGCGTGCTCGGCAACATCTCGGCGCGCAACCCCGAGCCGGGCGCGGATCTCTTCGAGCGGCGCGCGCGGCGCGCGGCGGGCGGGCGCGCAACCGCCGCGTCGACGACGCGCCCGCGCCTGATCGTCGAGGTCGGGCCGCCCGCGGAAGAGCGCCGAAGAAGCCGCCGCAAGACGTCGCGTCCGCCGATCCACCAGGAGCCGATGTGATGCGCGTGATCATCGCGGGCGGCGGCACCGGGCGGCCACCTCTATCCCGGCATCGCCATCGCCGAGGAGGTGACGTCGCGCCCCGGCGGCGAGGTGCTGTTCGTCGGCACGGCGCGCGGCCTGGAGGCCAAGCTGGTGCCGGCGCCGGCTTCCCGCTGGAGCTGCTGGAGGTGAGCGGCCTCAAGCGCACCGGCGTGCGCGGCCTGGTGCGCGGCCTGCTGCGCCTGCCCAAGGCGTTCTTCGGCTCGCGCGCGATCCTGCGCCGCTTTCGCCCCGATCTGGTGATCGGCGTCGGCGGCTACGCGTCGGGGCCGATCGTGCTCGACGGCGGCGCTGTCGGGCTACGCGACCGCGATCCAGGAGCAGAACAGCCGCCCGGGCTTCACCAATCGCGCTGCTGGGCCGGTTCGTGCGCCGGGTCTTCGTCGCGTTCGAGGAGAGCCGCGGCTATCTTCGCCGCCGCGAAGACCATGCTGTCGGGCAACCCGGTGCGCCGCCGGTTCCTCGACGGCGCGCGCGCTGGCGCGCCGGCGACGCCGCGCCGCGACGCCAGACGCTGCTGGTCGTCGGCGGCAGCCAGGGCGCGCGCGCGGTCAACGAGCTGGTGTGCGCGATGGTGCCGATCCTGGCGCGCGCGCGGGCCGCTGCCGCGCATCGTGCACCAGACCGGCCCGGCCGACTTCGAGCGCACGCGCGCAGCGCTACGCCGCCGCCGGCGCGACCGGCGCGTCGACCGGCGCGGTCGACGTGCGCGCCGTACATCGACGACATGCCGGCCGCGCTCGGCGCAGGCGAGCCTGGTGATCGGGCGCGCCGGCGCGCTGACGCTGGCCGAGCTGGCGATCGTCGGCTGCCCGGCGATCCTGATCCCGCTGCCGACCGCCGCCGACGATCACCAGACCGCGAACGCGCGCGAGCTGGCCGGCGCGGGCGCCGCGGTGGTGCTGCCCCAGGCGCGAGGCGACCGCCGAGGGCGCTGGCCGACCTGGTGGCGGTCGCTGCTCGGCGACGACGCGCGGCGCGCGGCGATGGCGCGCGGCGATGGCGGCGCTGGGCCGGCCGGGCGCGGCGCGCGCGATCGTCGACGAGCTGGAGCGGCTGGCGCCGGCCGCGACCGGCGGAGCGGCGGCCTGATGTTCCGCAAGCGCAACGTCGCGATCCACTTCGTCGGCATCGGCGGCATCGGCATGTCGGGCATCGCCGAGGTGCTGCTGAACCTGGGCTACCCGGTCTCGGGCTCCGACCTGCAAGGCCAGCGACGTCACGCGCCGGCTGGCGTCGCTGGGCGCGAAGATCCACCTCGGCCACGCGCCCGAGCAGGTCGGCGACCGCCGACGTCGTCGTGGTGTCGAGCGCGGTGCGCGCCGACAACCCCGAGGTCGCGGCGGCGCGCGCGCGCGACATCCCGGTGATCCCGCGCGCCGAGATGCTGGGCGAGCTGATGCGCGTCAAGGACGGCGTCGCCGTCGCCGGCAGCCACGGCAAGACCACGACCACCACGATGATCGCGGTGATCCTGGCGCTGGCGGGGCTCGATCCGACGGCGATCATCGGCGGCAAGGCGCGCGCCTTCGGCTCGAACGCGCGCCTCGGCGAGGGCGAGATCCTGGTCGCCGAGGCCGACGAGTCCGACGGCTCGTTCCGCCACCTGATCCCGATGGTGGCGGTCATCACCAACATCGACCGCGAGCACCTGGATCACTTCGGCTCGGAGCAGGCGCTGTCCGACGCGTTTCTCGACTTCGCCGACCGGGTGCCGTTCTATGGGCTGGTGGTCCTGGGCGCCGACAACCCGAAGGCGATGGAGCTGGCGCCGCGCCTGCTGCGGCGGCACGTGACCTACGGCCTGCGCACCGGCGACTACCGCGGCGAGATCCTCGACGCGCGCCCCGACGGCACGCGCTTTCGCATCACGCGTCAGCGGCAAGCTGCGCGGCGAGGCGCAGGTGCGCATGCCCGGCGTGCACTACGCCGAGAACGCGCTGGCGGCGCTGTGCGTGTCGGACTACCTGGGCGTCTCGTTCCAGGACTACTGCGCGGCGCTGGAGACGCTTCCAGGGCGTCGACCGCCGCTTCTCGGTGCGCGGCGAGGCGGGCGGCGTGCTGGTCGTCGACGACTACGGTCATCACCCGACCGAGCTGGCGGCGACGGTGGCGGCGGCGCGGCTCTACGGCCGGCGGCTGATCGTCGCGTTCCAGCCGCACCGCTACACGCGCACGCGCGACCTGCTGCCGTTCTTCGCGCCGACGCTGAGCGGCGCCGACGTCGTGCTGCTGACCGACATCTACGCCGGCGGGCGAGGCGCCGATCGAGGGCGTGTCGACGGAGAAGCTGCTGGCGACCTTCCCGCGCCGGCCGCGACGTGCGCCACGTGCACGCGCGCGGCGCTGGCCGACCGAGCTGCGCGGCGCTGGTGCGCTCGGGCGACCTGGTGCTGGTGCTGGGCGCCGGCGACATCACCAACGTCGCCGGCGAGCTGCTGGCGCTGCTCGAGGAGCGGGGGACGAGCCGCGTGAGCCGCGCGCGACAGCGGCAACCGGCGCATCACCGGTCGCCGTCGCCGTCGGTCGCGGTCTGGATCGCGGGCGCGCTGCACGGCGCTGGTCCGGCGCGGCCTGGTCGTGCTCAAGGCGCTGGCGGCGGTCGCCGGTGCTCGCGGCGCCGCCTGGGCGCGGAGCAGCAGGCGGTGCGCCACGTGATCGCGTCGCCCCGCTTCGCGGTGCGCGAGGTCCGCGTCAGCGCCGACGACGCACGTGCGGCGCGACGACGTGCTGGCGCTGG
Organism: uncultured Pseudomonadota bacterium; assembly: GCA_963711305.1. Classification (GTDB taxonomy): domain Bacteria; phylum Myxococcota_A; class Polyangia; order Fen-1088; family Fen-1088; genus DASRQZ01. The sequence goes on along the minus strand of CAVQDT010000006.1, from coordinate 936,306 downwards.
CCGGCGGTCGCGCCCGGCGATCGCCTGCTGTCGATCGACACCGACGCGGTCGCCGCGCGCGTCGCCAGCCACCCGTGGGTCGCGGCGGCGCGCGTGCGCCGCGAGCTGCCGTCGGTGCTGGCGATCGACGTCACCGAGCGCAGCGCCGCCGCGGTCGCGGTGCTGGGCGGGCTCTACCTGATCGACGAGAGCGGCCACCCGTTCAAGCGCGCGACGCTCGACGAGGCCGACGGCCTGGTGCTGCTGACCGGCATCTCGCGCCAGCAGTACGCCGCGTTCCGCGACGCCAGCGAGGCCGCGTACCGCGAGGCGCTGGCGATCCTCGACGAGTACCGCGCGCCGGACGCGTCGGCCAAGACCGCGCGCGCCCGCCGCTGTCCGAGATCCACATCGACCCGCGCTACGGCTTCTCGCTGCTGCTCTACGACGGCGGCGCCGAGATCCGCCTCGGCCGCGGCGACTACACCGACAAGCTGGAGCGCCTCGACCGGATCCTCGCCGGCCTGCCCGCGTTGGGCGCCCGCGGCCCGCGTCGCTGCAGGTCGTCCACCTGGACGGCGCCGAACCGGGATCGGGTGCCGATCCGCCTGGCCGAGCGCGCTGTCAGCCGCTAGCTCCCGCGCGAGCGGACCATCCGGCTCGCGCGAACGAGCAAAAAATTTCGGTCCTTGGCGGAACGCGGTGAGAATCGGCGAAGCCATGGCCAGAAAATCCTCCGACATCATCGTGGGCCTCGACATCGGCACGACCAAGATCGCCGCGGTCGTCGGGGAGATGGGCCCCGATGGGCTCGACATCATCGGTGTCGGCACGCATCCCTCGCGTGGTCTCAAGAAGGGCGTGATCGTCAACATCGATTCGACCGTCGCGTCGATCAAGCAGGCGGTGCTCGAGGCCGAGAGCATGTCGGGCTGCGAGATCTCGCAGGTCTACGTCGGCATCGCCGGCGGTCACATCAAGGGCGTGAACTCGACGGGCACGGTCGCGGTCAAGGACAAGGAGGTCCGCTCCACCGACGTGCAGAAGGTGCTGGAGCTGGCGCGCGCGATCGCGCTGCCCGTCGACCGCCACATCGTCCACGTGCTGCCGCAGGAGTACAAGATCGACGGCCAGGACGGCGTGCGCGAGCCGCTGGGCATGTGCGGCGTGCGCCTCGAGGCGCGCGTGCACATCGTCACCGCCGCCGCCGCCGCCGCGCAGAACATCATCAAGTGCTGCACGCGCTGCGATCTCGAGGTGCTCGACATCGTGCTCGAGCCGCTGGCGTCGGGCGAAGCCGTGCTCGAGGAGGACGAGAAGGGGCTGGGCGTGGCGCTGGTCGACATCGGCGGCGGCACGACCGACATCGCGATCTTCACCGAGGGCGCGGTCGCGCACACCAGCGTGATCCCCATCGGCGGGCACCAGCTGACCAGCGACATCGCGTTCGGCCTGCGCACGCCGCCGCACGAGGCCGAGAAAATCAAGATTCGCGCCGGTTGCGCGCTGGCCAGCATGGTCGGCGAGGACGAGACCCTCGAGGTCGCGTCGGTGGGCGGGCGCGCGCCGCGGATCCTCTCGCGTCAAATGCTATGCCGCGACATCATCCAGCCGCGCATCGAGGAGATCTTCTCGTTCGTGAAGGCGGAGATCGTGCGCCTCGGCTGCGAGGACATGCTCGCGTCGGGCGCGGTCATCACCGGCGGCTCGACCGGCCTGCCCGGCATGACCGAGCTGGCCGAGGAGATCCTGGGTATCCCGGTGCGCCGCGGAATGCCAAAGGGCGTGGGCGGCCTGGCCGAGGTCGTGAAATCGCCCACTTTCTCGACCGGTGTCGGGCTGGTGCAGTACGGCGTGGCCCGGCAGGGCGGCGACCGGCCGTCCGAGATCGCCCCCAAGCGCTCCGGTTTCTTCTCCCGCCTCCGACGCACCCTGACCACGGCGTTTTGACTCGGTCGCTCACCTTCTAGACTCGACCCGTGTGCGTCACTACGTTCGGCGTCGGTATTCTTGCCTCCCGCAAGCTCGCACACCGAGTGTTGTAGAGCGTCATGGTATAAGGACGGGTCGTTCGGAGGGGTCGGCATGCCGGAAATCGAGCTTTTGACCGCAGCGGGAGAACGCCGGCGTCTTCCGGTTTCGGGCGGCCGACTGATCATCGGCCGGGGCTCGGACAGCGACGTCTTCCTGCCCGATCACCTGCTCTCTCGCCGTCACGCCGAGATCGAGCCGCGCGGCGGCGCCTTCTACATCATCGATCTCGGAAGCACAAACGGCACCTTCCTGAACGGGGAGCGGGTCGTCGGCGAGCGGCGCCTACACAACGGCGACCTGATCGCCGTGGGCGAGAGCAAGCTGGTCTTCTCTGACGGATCGACCGAGTCCAGCAGCGACAACGTCGCGTTGCTCGGTGCCGAGTCCTTCAAGATCGACGAGCTCCGCTCGCGCATCACCAGCCGCGTCGTCGAGGTCGTCGATCTGCCGCGCCAGACGCGCGTGTTTCAGTTGTTGAGCCGCGCCAGCTCGTCGCTGCTCGGACGCCGCCCGCTGCCCGAGCTTTTCGAGCGCGTGCTCGACGTGGTCTTCGAGGCGGTGCCGGTCGAGCGCGGCGCGATCGTGCTGCTGGAGCCGGACAGCGGCACCCCGCAGGTGGTGGCTGCGCGCAGCCGCGAGGGCGATCCGATCACGCGCATCTCGAGCGCGGTCTGGCGCCGCGTCGTCGAAGAGCGCGTCGCGCTGCTGATCCCCAACGTGCTCGACGACGAGGTCTACAAGGCGCGCCACAGCCTGGTCGCGACCGGCGTGCGCTCGGCGATGTGCACGCCGCTGTGGCTCGCGCCCAAGATGGGGATGACCGAGGAGGTGATCGGCCTGGTCTACGCCGACACGCGCAATGCGCTGCGCTCGTTCGGGCGCGACGACCTCGAGATCCTCACCGCGCTGTCGAACATCGCGGCGTCGAAGATCGAGGGCACGCGGCTGCTCGAGGCCAACTTCGAGAAAGAGCGCCTCGAGGGCGAGATGCGCATGGCGGCCGAGATCCAGAAGAGCATCCTGCCCAAGGCGGCGCCGTTCGTGCCCGACTGTGAGCTCGACGGAGAAAGCCGATCGTGCGAGGCAGTGGGCGGCGACTACCACGACTTCCTCTGGGACGGGCGGCAGCTGTCGCTGGCGGTCGCCGATGCGTCGGGCAAGGGATTGGGCGCGGCGATGTTGATGACCTCGTTGCGTACGGCCGTGCACGCGCACTGGCACGATCCGTCACTGGCGCGCGTGGTCTCGCGCATCAACCGCACGTTCTACGAGAACGTCCCCGGCGATCGCTTCGCGACCTGCTTCCTGACCCGGTTCGATCCGCAGTCGGGCAAGTTGATCTACGTCAGCGCCGGTCATCCGCCCGCGTTGCTGGTGCGTGCGAATGGTACGTGCGACAGCCTGAGCGAGGGCGGCCCTGGTCTCGGCCTGTTCGAGGCGGCGGAGTTCGAAGAGGGGAGCAAGGTGCTCAGCGCGGGAGACACGCTGGTCGCCTACTCCGACGGTGTGAGCGAGGCCTGGCCGACGCAGGAAGAGGCCGACGCGCACCTCATGAACCTGGTCCGCACCTACGCCGCCGTGCCGGTCGCGGTGCTGCGCCATCAGATCCTGGCCGCGGTCGACCGCCGCCACGGCGGCCAGCGCCGCGACGACTGCACCGTCGTCGTGCTGCGCTGGTCCCCCGCCCGCCGCCCGCAAAACGGCGACCACCGATAGTTTCTCGGCTCGCTGGCGCCGCCAGGGATCACCGCCGCGCGCCGGACTGTTCGTCTGTCCAGGTCACTCGTGGGAAACCCCTCTGGGTTCCGGTAACGAGGACCTACCCCGGCAACGAAAACTGGAAGCAAAAAATTAGCGTCGTCCCCGAAGTCATGGGATCGATAGAAAAGGGAGATTTGACGATGCTTGAATTCGACGACGGTGAAGCAAGCCCAGGCCGCCCGGTCATCAAGGTCATCGGAGTGGGCGGTGGCGGCGGGAACTCCATCAACACGATGATCGAGGGTGGAATCGAGGGAGTCGATTTCATCGTCGCCAACACCGACTGCCAGGTGCTGGAGGCGAACCAGGCCGCGATCAAGGTCCACCTGGGCAAGAGCCTGACCAAGGGCCTGGGCGCGGGCGCCAACCCGGAGATCGGCCGCGCCGCGGCGCTCGAGGACGCGTCGCGCGTCGCCGAGGCGCTGGCCGGCGCCGACATGGTCTTCGTGACCGCCGGCATGGGCGGTGGCACCGGCACCGGCGCGGCGCCGGTGATCGCGCAGGTCGCGCGCGATCTGGGCGCGCTCACCGTCGGCGTGGTCACCAAGCCGTTCGCGTTCGAGGGCTCGCAGCGCAAGAAGAAAGCCGCCGGCGGCATCAGCGAGCTGGCCAAGGCGGTCGACGCGCTGATCGTCATCCCCAACGACCGGCTGATCTCGCTCGCCGGCCTGAAGATGACGCTGAAGGACGCGTTCGCGATGGTCGACAACGTTTGCTTGAACGCCGTGCGCGGCATCAGCGACCTGGTCACCGTCCCGGGCCTCATCAACGTCGACTTCGCCGACGTCCGCACGATCATGACCGGCATGGGCAAGGCGCTGATGGGCACCGGGCGCGGCACCGGCGACAAGCGCGCGATCGAGGCGGCGCAGCAGGCGATCAGCTCGCCGCTGCTCGAGGACGTGTCGATCAACGGCGCGACCGGCATCCTGATCAACATCACCGGCGGGTCGGACCTGACGCTGGCCGAGATGAACGAAGCGTGCAGCCTGATCGAGGAGGCGGCCGATCCCGAGGCCAACATCATCTTCGGCTCGGTCATCGACGCGCACGCCGGCGACGAGGTGCGCATCACCGTGATCGCGACCGGCTTCCAGCCGCTGACGCAGGCGGATCCCGGTGGCGCCGCACGCGCGTGGCTCGTCGCACGCGCGGCGCGGCCACGACCAGATGGCGCTGCCGATGGCGCCGCAGGTGAGCGTGCCGCTGGCGACGTTCGGCTCGGCGCCGACCATGGCGATTCCGACGATGGCGTCGGCGCAGGCGCCGGTGTCGTGGGGGCAGTCGGGGACGCTGCCGTCGGGTCCGACCGCGCGCGGGTTCGCGGCGGCGGCCGCGCCGCGCAACCCGGAGCCGGTGAGCATTCCGATCGACAACCTCGACGACTTCTACGTCGGCGCCGACTACACCGCGGCCACGCCGGCGCCGGTCGTGACGTCGCCCTCGTCGCCGATCAATTACGGCGGGTTGCCCACCGCCGAGTGGACGCCGCCCGCGGAGCGCCCGATCATCCGCCCGCCAGTGTCGGGAGCGGGTCCGCAACCTCGCCGCATGAGCGCGCCCGCGCCGGTGCGCGCGGCCGACGACCTCGGCGTCGAGGAGAGCGAGTTCGACAAGCCGACCTACCTGCGCCGCGGCCTGAGCGCGCCGGAGTAAGCGCGCGCGGCACCGAATGGCGAATCGATCGCTCGCAGGGGGGGCGCGCGCGCGGGCGCGGCTGGCGTTCGTCGTCGTTGCGCCGGTGCATTCATTCGCGATCGTTCTGGTGCTGTCGCTCGCTCTCGCGTCCTGCAAGCGCAACGAGCCCGCGCCGGTGCCGCCACCGCCCGCGAGCACCGCTCATCCCGAGCCGTTCGTCCATCCGCCGCTCCCGTCCGAGCCACCGGCCGCCCCACAAGCGCGCCCGGAGTGCTCGTACGTGGCGCTGGTGCCGGTCGCGGCGCGGATTCGTGAGGCGCAGAAGCTGGGGACGCGCGCGCTCGAGCCGTCCAAGAGCAAGAAGAGAACGCGACGAAAAGATGGGCTTCCGCGCTGCGGAACGCCTGCCCAGGCCGAGCTCGAGCACCAGGTGAAGGGCGAGCTGGCGGATCGCGTGCGCATCTGCGTCGGTCAGGACGGGCCGCTCGACCCCGAATGGAACCTGCTCGAGGCGGCGCTCGCGTCGCTGGGCTCGTGCATCGACTGCACGCGCATGAGCGAAGGCCGCGAGGTCGATTGCCAGCGAACGGCCGCGCGAGTCACGCAGGCCGAGTCAGACGCGGCGAAGAAGCAACCGCCGCGCTGAGGATCAGGCGGCGAAGCGCAGGCGGACCAGGCGCGCCGAGCCGCTCGAGTCGGGCGTCAGGGTGTCCCAGTGCTCGGCGTCGCGGCCGCGATAGCGCAGCTGGATCCCGCGCGTGGTCTGGCGGCGCAGCGCCTCGCGCGCGGCGGCCAGCGCGTCTGCCGAAGCGGGCAGCGACGTCGGGCGTCCGTCACGGAAGAAGACCTCCGGCACCGCGGTCCCCTCGGCAATCTCTGAAAAGAGGCGATCCAGGCTCTGTTCGTCCAACATGGTCTCGTGAACGCTGGTGGGAGCGTCGTCGCCTTCAGTCGAGGTCACCGTGCGCAGGTTCATTCGGTCTCCTTGGAAAGGTTCGAGAGCAGCGTTGCGCTCGAGGTAGGCACGCTGCATCGGACAGGCGAAGCGAAAACTTAAGGTCGCGCTTACGATAGGCAACGGGGCCGTTCCACTCGACGGGTCGTTTCGTTCTGCAGTGGCCACCCGAGGTCACACCGGCGTCCAACCGCACACAACTCATCGCTGCAAGTCGCGATAACCGGGAATGACCCTTCGCACCGCCTTCCGGTTGCTCGATTCCCGTGTTTTCGCCGGAGTCCGACAGCTTCTCTGGCCGGCCCGCTGCGCGAGTTGCGACGACTACATCTCCGACCCGCTCCTGTTTTGTCCCGACTGCGCGCTCTCGGTCACGCCGCTCACCGCCGTATGCCCGGGCTGCGCCCTGCCGTTTGCGCCAGCCGACCCTCCAAAGCCAAGTCACCCTCCCCTGTACTCGGGGGAGGGCCGGGGAGAGGGCAGGCCTTGCGAGAGCCAACGCGCGGGCAGGCCTTGCGAGAGCCAACGCGCGGGCAGACCTTGCGAGAACCACCCTTCTCGCTGTCGCCCCTGCCGCCGCGTTCCGTTCGCATTCGCGGAGGCGAGTGTGGCCTGCGAGTACGGCGCAGCTCTGGCCGACGCCATCGTTGCGATGAAGCATCGCGGGCGCCGCGACCTGGCGCACCGCCTGGCGCGGTTGCTGATCGAGCCGCTGGCGCGCGTTCTGGAGCACGGCGGCTTCGAGGCGACCGATCTGGTCGTTCCCGTGCCGCTGCACCCGCGCAAGCTTCGCCGGCGCGGTTTCAACCAGGCGCTCGAGCTGGCACGCGCGGCGCTTCGGCAGCTGCGGGACTGCTGCGACCCGGCCGTGTTGCCTCTCCCGGTGCTCGAGCGGGCATTGCTGCGCCGCACGCGCGACACGCGTGAGCTCGGACACCTGGGCCCGATCGCGCGGCTGCAAGAGGTCGCGGGGGCGTTCGCGGTCGCCGCGCCCGCGCGCCTGCGGGGGCGGCGCGTGCTGTTGATCGACGACGTGTTCACCACCGGCGCGACGCTGAACGAATGTGCCGGGGTGCTGCGTGGAGCGGGTGCGCGCGAGGTCCGAGTGGTTGCCCTGGCGCGCGCGGTGTAGGGTAACGGCCCGCCGTGGCCAACAAAGCACCCAGCAACACGAACGCCGACGAGGTCAAGGTCCTCGCGCGCAACCGGCGCGCGCGGCACGAGTACCACGTCGACGAGACGCTCGAGGCCGGCGTGGTGCTCGCCGGCTCCGAGGTCAAGTCGATCCGCGCCGGCAAGGCGACGCTGGTAGACGCGTTCGCCGACATCGATCGGGGCGAGGCCTGGCTGCACCAGGTCGACATCGGCGTCTATCCGTTCGCCCACGGGCGGAACCACGATCCGCGCCGCAAGCGAAAGCTGCTGCTGCACCGCCGCGAGATCGATCGCCTGGCGAGCAAGATCCGCGAAAAAGGCTACACGCTGGTGCCGCTCAGCCTGTACGAGAAGAAAGGCCGCGTGAAAGCCGAGCTGGCCCTGGTCCACGGTAAGCAGCAGTGGGACAAGCGCGAGGACTCCAAGAAGCGCGAGAGCCAGCGCGAGATCGACCGAGCAATGTCGGTCCGGCGGCGGTAGCCGACGAGCGAAGACGCCGGCCCCTCACCCTAACCCTCCCCCGCAGACAGGGGGAGGGAACCGGACGAGCTGCGCTTGAGGCAGCCTCTCTTCACCCGAGTCACCCTCTCCCGCGGTCCGCCGCGGGAGAGCGCCAGGGAGAGGGCAGACCTTGCGAGCGCGGCGGCTCCGCCCTACCGCGCCTCGTACGGGCCGATGTCGGGCAGCCCCACGTAGAGCGCATTCCCCCAGAAATCGAGGCCGCCGTTGCCGGTGATCGCGACGCCGGCGTTGATCGCCGGCGAGCCGGCGCGCAGCTGGAAGCCGCCGAGGCCGGTCAGCGCCGGCCCGGCGGCCCCGCCGTTCGGGTGGGTCGCGCTGTTCATGAACATCGGATCGCCGGTCTTGGCCGAGGTGTCGCCCGCCGCCGCGGGCACCCCGCTGTAGAGATTGCTCGCATACGTGATGCCGGCGGCGGTGACCGCCGCGTCACCCGTGCGCGTGGTGAAAAGGATGTTGTTCCACAACGAATAGGTCGCGACCAGCGCCGCGGTGCCGCCCGACGAGTTGACCAGCGAGGCGGCGTTCAGCCCCGAGGCGAACAGCAGGTTGTTGTACGTCTGGTTGGTCGCCGACGCGTCGGAGTGGAGATTGATGCTGTAGCGGCTGTTGTTGATGATCAGGTTGTAGCGGATGATCGAGTCGCCGAACGCGAACTGCGCCAGCAGGATGCCGTCGCCGTTGTCGTGAATGTAGTTGTACTGGATGACCGCCTTGGTGGTCGCGCGGTCGGCGTCGATGCCGTTGAAGTCGGCGCCGTTGGCCTTGCGCACGGTGCCGAACGTCTCGTTGTACTGAACGGTGAAGTTGTCGCTGTTGTAGACCTCGATCGCGCTGGTGCCGGCGTTCTGGCTGACGTTGCGCTCGATGAGCACCCCGCGCGACCCGGTGACGTAGATCGTGTTGCAGCCGTAGATGGTGTTGGTCTGGCTGAGATAGTTGCCGCGGATGACGATGTTGGTGTGCGGCATGAAGTGCGTGTCGGTCGCCGAGTTGCGGATACCCCAACCGAAGCCGCCGTCGAATTGCTTGAAGATGATGCCGCCGAACGAGGTGTCCTGGACGGTGTTGTTCTCGATGGTGACGTCGTCGAACCAGGTCGGCGTCCCGTTCGCCGATTGAACCTCGACGACGATGCCGCCGGTGCGCTTCGAGGCGTCCCAGCCGGTCTGGAAGGTGACCCACGGCGGGATGTTGTCGGCGACGGCGCCGCCGATCCAGTTCACCACGCCGGTCACGTTGTGAACGAAGCAGCCGCGGATCGCGATGTGGTGAAGCACGCCGGCGTCGACGCCGCGGATGGCGATGGCGCGGTAGTCGCCGGGGTTGGTCTGATTGTTGGTGACCTCGAGGTTGTTGATCTCCCAGTACGACTGGTTGAGCAACAGCACCGTATCCAGCACGCCGGCGCCGGCGCTGAAACGCGGCTTTGCCCCTGCGCCGTATTGATCGATCACGATCGACGCGGTCGCCGTACCCGAGCCCAGCGGATGGAGCTGGCCGGTGAATGCGCTGCCGGCCTTGAAGCAGAGGTGATCGCCCGGATGGAACGTGGTGGCGTTTACCGGCGTCAGCGATCTCCACGCGGTCGCCGATGTCGCGCCATCGGCGGTGTCGCTGCCGGCCGCGGAATCGACGTAGCGATTGCCGGCGCTGGGCGTCGCGCAGCTGCCCGCGGTGCCTCCGTCGGATGCGCTCGGGCCCGCATCGCGCGTCGCGTCCGGGGCACCGCTGTCGGGCGTCGCGGGTCGGCCGGCGGCGCCGCCGCTGGCACCGAGATTCGTCCCTGCGTCGTGGCCGGGCGCGCCGCCAGCGGGTCCGGAAGCGCCGCCCGTGCCGGAGCCGCCCGCGCCCGATCCGGCGATTCCCATCATGCCCGCCGTACCAGGCGCGCCGCCGGTAGAGGTGCCGCCAGTCGACATGCCCGACGAACAACCCAACGTGGCGCACACGACGCTGAGCGCCAGGGCAGAGACCAGTCCGCGAGCACGCGCGTCGACACGCGTTCCGCGCATGAATTCGACACTTGTCATGCCCTATAAGGGGTGAAATCGGACCGTTTGGTGCGCGGGCATCGTCGCGCCGTTCGCGGCGCGGTATCTTTGCTCCATGGGAGACACCTCACAGCGTCCCCCGGCGATCCCCGACGACGCCACCTGGATCCCCGACGCGTACGAATGGCGCGCGGGCGCCGTCGACGCCGCCGGCGAGAAGCAGGGTGTGCACCGCAGCTGGCGCCCCGACGGTACGCTGCGCGAGGAGGTCACGTTCGTCGACGGCAAGGGCGTCGGCACCTACCTGCGCTATCACCCGAACGGGCAGATCGCCGGCCGCGGCGAGTTCTTCGACGGCCACATGCAGGGGATCTTGCGCTGTTTCGCCAGCGACGCGCCGACGACCGAGGTGCTGCAGTCCTGCTGCGTGCCGCCCAACGCCTGGGAGCTGCAGCGCGATTTTCACCACGGCGAGATCATGGCGATGCGCTGGTACGATCGGACGGGCCAGCAGATCCTCGAGAGCGGCGCGCCTCATCCCCCGCGGCCGGCGTCCGTGCCGCCCGTGGCTCGCTACGACGAGGCTTCGTCGCGCTGGCTGGTTGGGGACTACGCGGTAGGGCCGGACCGGGTCGTTCATTGGCGTCGCTGGTCGCGTGAAGGAGTGCTCCTCGAGGAGGAGAACGTCGAGAACGACGCCCGCCACGGCGTGTTCCGACGTTACCGCGAGAGCGACGGCGCGCTCTGCCTCGACGTGCCGTACGAACATGGGCTCAAGCACGGCCCGTTTCGCGACGAGACGATTCCGCCGGGCGTGTTCACCGACGCGCGCGCCGTCACCGAGGAAGGCGCCTTCGATCGCGATCTCGCGACCGGCGTCTGGCGCCTGCGCGACGCCGGCGGTGAGGCGATCGTCGAGCGCGATCTGGGCGTCGCGGTGGCCGAGGACGTGCTCGCCGCCTCCCCGGCGCTCGCGTCGGTCGACGTCGCCGGCGGACCGGTCGAGGCGCGCCGCCTTGCCGAGCTGGCGACAGGCTCTGCGCCGCGAACGTCGCGTGGGCGAGGCGATCCTGGCGCTGGCGCGCAGCGCCGCCGTCCTCCGCGACCCGACACCCTTGCGCGAGCTGCTGGCGCAGGCGACCTGGCCGCGCTCGCCGGAGGCGGCGGCAGATCTGGCCACCACCATCATCGAACGCGCCGGTAGCCAGCTGGCGCCGCTGGTCGATGCGCTGGTGCGCGGCGGTGATCCGACCGCGCTGTTCCGGGCGATCGCGTCGTCGATCAATGGCGCCTACCGCGCGGCCCTGCAGATCGTCGACGCCGGGCTCCTCCTCGACCCGGATCGCCTGGGCTGCTACGTCACGCGCTCGCTGGTGAACGTGCACCTGGGCGCGCGCGACAGCGCCGCGAGCGACGTGAAGCGGCTGCCGGCCGACTGGGGAGAGCAGCGCGCGCAGCTGGACGGGTACGTGCGGGCGATCTTTCCCGCGTTCGACTTCTGGCCGGCGCGCGGGTCGGTGGGAACGATCTTCGAGGAATTTCCCGACGCTCCCGCGCAGCCGCTGGCGTCGGTGCGCGCGGCGATCGCAGAAGTACGCGACCCGTTTGCAGCTGCTGCGCGGGGCGGTGTTGCAGCGTTTGCGCGCCGCGGGCGCCGACGCCGGCGCCGCGGGCACGAGCTGGGTGCCGCCGGATCTCACGGCGCTGCTCCCGGCCGGTCCGGTCGCGCTCGAGACCTCGACCTTCGACCAAACCTTTCTCCCGGACGGTGACCCGGTGGATGATGGCGCCGACTCGACCGAAGCGTCCGGCGAGGTGCAGGTCGAGACCATCACCATCGACGAACGGCTCGCGCTCGACGCTGCCAGCGTCCCCGTGCTGCAGCGGCTCGCGCGCGGCGACTGGGCGGCGCTGTGCTGGCTCTGCTGGAGTTGCGGCCTGGAGCGGGTCGCGTTGCCGGATGCGCTGGAGCCGCCCGCCGACTTCGGTCCCGCCGCCGGCATGTCGATCGAACGCACCTGGCGCTGCCGGGACAAGTTGACCTCCGGCGGCCTGGTGGCAATGACCCGCGGTGTGCCCGGCTTCGAGTGGGAGGGGATGGCGATCGACGAGATGCCGCGCGCGCTGGCCGAGGTGGCGACCCAGGAGTACCTGGAGGTGCGCGCAATGTTCCTGTGGCTGTGCGACGAGACCGCCCGGTCCCCCTGGCAGAGCGACCTGCGCGACGCGGATTGATTGTCCAGAAACCCGGCGGATTGGAAAATATGATCGAACGTGACAGAGGGCGGGCGCGCCACTATGCTGACCGGTCGCTTGGAACAGATGACCGAGTCCGCGGACGGCGCGGCGCACCAGACTGACCCCGACCTTCCTCCGATCGTCGCTGAGGAGGAGTCTCTATTGCGGATCGTCCTGCGCAAGCTCGACGAGGGCCCGAAGAAGTCGCGGCTCCAGGTCGACGACGCCGGCGCGCTCATCGAGCTGCGCGACGCGCTGGCCGAGGCCAAGCCCGAGGACCAGGGGTCGATCCTGGAGCAGATGCACCGGATCGAGGCTCTGTCGCGCCAGCGCGGCAAGGGCGACAACCCACCTGTCGATCGCAAGTCACCGTACTTCGGCCACCTCAGGCTCGAGGAGAACGGCAAGCGGCGCGACGTGCTCATCGGTCCGCGCACCTTCGTCGAGCCGGGCGGCGGCGTGCAGATCGTCGACTGGCGGAACGCGCCGGTGTCGCGTCTCTTCTATCGCTACGAAGAGGGCGACGGCTACGAGGAGCGGCTGGGCGACCGCCTGGTCGAGGGCGAGATCCTCGCGCGGCGCACGGTCGCGATCGTCGAGGGCGAGCTGCGCCGGGTGGCGGCGCCGCAGGGCACGTTCTCGCGCAACCTGCGCACCGGGCAGTGGCGCGAGATCGCCGCTCAGCAGGCCAAGCTGTCGGTCGCGCGCGACGGGACCGCGACGCTGACGCCGGCGGCGCCCGGCGCGCGCGCGCCGCTGCCGATGCCGCCCGCCACGCGCGGCAAGCTCGGCATCGACGAGTCGGGCGCGCGCCGCCCGGATCGCCACCTGCCGGCGATCGCCGCGCTGATCGATCCGCGCCAGTTCGAGCTCATCACCCAGCCGTCGTCGGGCCTGATCGCCGTGCAGGGCTCGGCCGGCAGCGGCAAGACGACGATCGGCCTGCACCGCATCGCCTATCTGGCGTTCGCCGAGCCGCGCCGGTTCCGCGCCGACCGCATGCTGGTCGTCGTCTACCAGCGCGCGCTGGCGTCGTACGTGTCGCGGGTCCTGCCGTCGCTCGACGTCGACGGCGTGCCGGTGATGACCTTCGCCGCCTGGGCCGAGTCGATCCGCAAGCAGACGTTTCCGCTGCTGCAAGCGCCGCTGACCGACGAGACGCCGGCGCTGGTGATGCGCGCCAAGGCGCACGGCGCGATGCTGCGCATCCTCGTCGATCGGCAGGCCGAGCTGGCGCGCTGCTGCCGAGGAGCAGCTCGGCGCGCGAGCTCGCCGGCAAGCCGGCGCCGCGGACGTGCTCGCCGCCTGGACCAAGACGGCCGAGACCATCGGCCCGGTCGACGAGCGCATGACCGCGCTCGCGCAGTGGGTGCGCGACGCGACCCTCGACCCGGCCACGCGCAACGCCGTCGAGGGCACCGGGCGCGCGCTGCGGGCGCGCACGCGCGACGTCGTCGGCGAGTGGGCGTCGCTGCTCACCGATCGCCGGGCGCTGGGCGCCGGCTTCGCGCGCCACGCGCCCGGGCTGTTCACCGAGGGTCAGCTCGACGACATCCACCGCTGGTGCGTCGAGCGCGATCGCCTGCGCACCGCGCGGTCATCCGAAGACGACGAGCCCTACGCGCTCGATCCCGAGGACGACGCGCTGTTGTTGCGCATCTACCAGCTGCAGCGCGGGCGCTTCCCGGCCGGCAAGGGCGGAGCGACGCTCGCCTACGAGCACCTGATGGTCGACGAGGTGCAGGACTTCTCGCCGGTCGAGCTCGCGGTGCTGCTCGAGACCACGACCGCGCAGCGCTCGGTGACCATGGCGGGCGACACCGCGCAGGCGATCGCGCCCGAGCACGGCTTCTCGAACTGGTCGGCGCTGCTCGACGATCTCGGCATCCCGCACGAGCGCGTCGAGCCGCTGCGCGTGAGCTACCGCTCGACGCGCGAGATCGTCGACGCCGCCGAGCACGTGCTCGGGCCGCTGGGCGGCGACGTGCGTCCGGTGGCGCCGCGCGCGGGCGCGCCGGTCGAGGCGTTCGGCTTCTCGTCGGCGGGCGAGGCGAGCGAGTTCCTGTCGCACGCGCTCAAGGAGCTGATCCGCGCCGAGCCGACCGCGTCGGTCGCGCTGGTCGCGCGCCACCCGGAGCAGGCGCGCCTCTACTACGACGCGCTCTCGCGCGCCGAGGTGCCGAACCTGCGCCTGGTCGCCGATCAGGACTTCTCGTTCACGGCCGGCATCGACGTCACCGACGTGCGCCAGACCAAGGGCCTGGAGTTCGACATCGTGATCCTGCTCGACGTCAACGAAGCGTCCTACCCGGTGTCCGACGACGCGCGCCGGCTGCTGCACGTGGCGATGACCCGCGCGGCGCACCAGCTGTGGGTCACGTACACCGGCGCGCCGTCGCTGCTCCTGCCCGACAACCTGCGCTGAGCGCAGGGCGCGACGACTAGTTTTGCGACGAGCTGGGCGTCGTATTCATTTTGGCGTTCAGCTTGCTGGCGATCTTTCCGGTCTTGGGATCGAAGCGCGACTCGATCGGGTCGCCCATCAGGTCGCCGCGGTCGGAGTCGAACCACCACAGCTTGACCGTGCCCGCGCGGACCGCGATCGCGACCAGCACGTCGACGCGCGCCAGCTCGGCGAGGCGTGCCAGCGTCGTCGGGTGTGTCGTCGGGTCGCTGCCGCGCAGCCTGGCGACCGCGCTCTCGACCTGGGCCGCGCGGTCGGAGCGGCGGTCGGCCAGCGAGAAGACCGCGCGCGCGGGCGCCTTGTCGACGGTGATCTTGCGGAAGGCCTTCTTGTAGCCCGCCTTCTCGATCTCGACGTAGACGACGCCGGGCGCGACCTTGAGCGTGCGCGGCGTGACCCCGTTGATGTGGAAGTTGATCGCGACGCGTGCGTTGGGCGGATCGCTGTCGATGGTCAGCTCCACCGGTGTCGCGGCGGGGTCGGGCTTGGGTGCGGCACCCGCGTCCGCTGTCGGCTGCGCAACGTAGGTCTCCCACAAGTCGTGCGACAACGCCGATGGTGGCAGCGACACCAGCGTGCGCAGCCGGACGCCCGCGGCGCGCGCCTCCGCCGTGTGGCCCAGCTGGTGCTCGCAAGCGACCAGCAGCGCGTAGAGCACCTTGAGCGGCTCGCGCTCGTCGTCGACGCTCAGCCCGCCCAGCGCGGCGTCTTCGGTCTCGTAGGCCAGCGCGATCGCGCCGGCGCAGTCCCCGGCTTCCTGTTTCGTGCGCGCGACGCCGACCAGGTGCGCGATCACCGGTTCGGTCGCCGTCGGCCCGTTCAGCGCGCGCTGCATGCCGGCGTCGGTCAGCTTGATCAAGCCGCGCCCCTTGGCCCAGCTCTCGACCTCGACCTTCAGCGCCTCCGGCGCGTGCTCGGTTGCCATCGACAGGTCGACCAGTCCGAACAGTCGCGCTTCACCTTCGCCTGCGCGAGCGGTGCGCGTCGCCGCGAGCGCGGCGAGGAGAACCGCGGCCCCGATCCGCGCCCTAGCCAATGGTCTGGAAGAATCGATTGAGCGCCCATACGTCGCGGGCCCTCAATCCTTGAAAGCGGATCCCCATCCCGATCTCGTCGCTGGACCCTTTGCTGACGACCCAGCGCACGTCGCCGTTGACCTCGACCGGCTCGGGCTGCGTCGGCAATTGAAAGCGAAGCTGGACCGTCGTCCCAATTGGAATCGGAAACGGCGTCTCGACGTAGAGACCGCCCAACGAAAGGTTGCGAGTCCGCGTCACCTGTTTCTTGCCGTCGAAGAGCATCTCGACCTCGAGCTGGCGCTCGTATCGGGGGTCGATTCGTCTGAAATGCTCTGGCAAGGGGGCGCCCTCTCTCCGGTCTGCCTGGGGTTCTTCCGTCGCCGCCGCCGTCGGCGGATCCGATTGGTGAAGACCCTAGCATACCCCAAACGGGGCCTGCCCGGCTAGGCGGCGACGGGTGTTCGTCGTGCGTTCCTGGAGTTACAGCGACGGAATCACCGGGCAGTCCGCGAGGGTGCCGAGATCGTCCAAGCGGAGGCCAAGGTTTATCGGTGTAGACCGGCTGGAGCAGGTGGTCCCAGCACTGGGTCTCGTGAGCGCCCGCGGCATCGCCGGATACCACTTGCAAATCCGAACGGCCTTCCCCCGAGCCCAGCCAGGCGCTGGTGACTTGAACCACGTCGGTTGCCGGACCGGTAATGAGGTTGCCGGTGAAGTTGAACGACAGCGATCCGTTTCCGTTCTCAGCGGCCGCGAAATCGTAGATGCCCGAGGTTGGATCGTCGGGCTTGAACGGATTGGGGAGGTTGGTGAAGTTCAGATCCACGGTCATCGGAAAGGCGTGGTTGTCGTAGGTCGCGGTCAGCCTGTCGAGGTAGCCGAGCCCCGGGTCGATGCCGGCGGCGCGCGCGGCGGCGGTCGTTACCTCGAGCGTGCCGCTGCCCTTTCGTGCGCCGCCCGAGGCGGCGAAGGTTCCGTTGATCACGTCGATCCATCCGGCGTTCTCGTCGCCGACGAAGCCGATCGGCCGAAAGCCGACGTGATAGCTGAAGGTCGTCAGGCTGTCGTGGGTCATCAACATGCGCAGGTCCCATCCCGGCTGGTCCTTCGAGGGAAAGGGACCCCAGATCCGTTCGTTGGGGTGGCGCGTGGTCGGCGGATAGGCACGAATGGTGTCAATGATCGTCAGGAACCCATCGACGATGCCGTTGAAGATCACCACGACGTCGCGAGTCATGCGGTAAAGCTCGGCGGCGCTGGCCAGCACCACCGCGCTACGCACGGGAACGACCGCGGTGACGTCCGGCTTCTCCGGCAACGCCTGCATGAACTCGAGATCTTCGTTGGAGTAGTTGCCGCAGCTCGCGCCGGCGAGGCCGGTGGCGATCAACAGCAAGGGAACCAGTGCTTTCCTACAGGTCATAGCTCACCGCGCTCGCGAGCTCCCAATAGCCAAGGGAGCGGTTTTCATCGACGTTGTACAGCAGGTAGTGGACGCGTCCCCGCACGAGGAGGCCGAGGTCGCGATAAATGCGCAGCTTGAGCCCGCCGACGATGCCGGGCGACAGCGTGGAGAAGTGCTGCGCGGGCAGCGTGGGATCGTCGAACGTGCGGTTCATGAGCAGCAGCGCGAGCCGCCCGCCCACGAACGGC
This sequence comes from uncultured Pseudomonadota bacterium, assembly GCA_963711305.1. Classification (GTDB taxonomy): domain Bacteria; phylum Myxococcota_A; class Polyangia; order Fen-1088; family Fen-1088; genus DASRQZ01. The sequence continues at coordinate 918,897 of CAVQDT010000006.1, read as the reverse complement.
GTGAGGCGCGCGTGCGGCCACTCGACGAATATCGACGTGCCCAGACCAACTTCGCTGAAGTGAAACGGAACCAGCCCGCCGGTCGAGAGATCGACCTGACCGGCGGCGCTCCCGGCCGCGAGATCGAACGCCCAGACCCAATCGCGGCGGAAGAAGTTGTGCAGCTGCGCTTCGAGCGCCAGCATGCCAGTCGCGGGAAACAGGCTCTCGCGCGAGGGCGCGTCGAAGATCGACTGGTACGTCCCGCCCACGCCCAGCGACCAGCGCGTGACCGCCAGGTTCACGCCCGCGCCCTTTACCGGATCGTCGGCGAACGGCGCGTCGCGGAGCCCCGCCTCGTCGAGCGTCGCCAGTTGCCCGCGCGCAATGTCGACCTCGCCTATGCGCAAACGATCGGCGAGCCGTCGTTTGACCCGGTAGCGCCCGGGCGCGAGCGCGATGCGCCGGTCGGCGTCGGCGTTCTTGATCACTTCGGCGGCGACGAAGCCTCGCGTATCCACCAAGTAATAGACACCGCTCGGTGCCGCGGGCGGAAAATAAAGTCCCTCGTGACGCCCGCCGACGTCGGTCAGCACCAGGTCGCCGTTGCCGGCCAGATCGTAGCTGAAGGTCGGATGCTGCGCCCCGGCGGCGCTCTCGGCGGTGTCGGCGACGGTGCGATCGTACGCGTAGGCATAGGCTTCGAACAAAGTGACGCGGCCATCGCCCGATCGATCGGCGCTGCCCAGGAGGCCGCTCGCCAGGTGGTGCGAGAAGTAGCTGCCGCCAATGAGGTCGGACTCCTGCGAGTCCTCGTCGGATGCGCTCGACGTGAGGATCACCAGCCCCTTGGCGTCGCGCGCGCTCTTGGACTCGATCTCGAACGCAGGCGCCTTGCGCGCGCCCTTGGTGCGGGTGAGCAGTCCCGAGCGGCAGGAGTCGAAGATGCCGATGCGCACGTCGGCGGGCGCCTGCGCGAGGCGGCTCTTCAGTGCTTCGAGCGGCAGCTCCGTGCTGCCGAGGCGCAGCGAGCCGTCCTTGGCGTGCCCGGAAAAATAGACGAACAGCGCCACGCGCTCGCCGCGCTGGGTGGCGTCGCGCGCGCGCCGCTCCATCTCGCCGAGCGCGGCGAGAAAGTCGTGCGCGGTGCCATCGAGGATCAGCGTGGCGTCCTCGGTGCGCACGCCGCCGAGGCGATTCAGGATCTCGTAGACCTTTCTCGCGTCGTCGCGCGCGTAGAGCAGCGGCCGCGTGTCGCCGCCGCCAGTGTCGTTGCCGGCGATCACCGCGAGACGGCGCAGCTCGTCCGCGCGCGCGGCGCGGGCGACGCCCGCGGCGAGCAACAACGTGACGGCGATGATGACGCGGCAACGCATGCGAAAATGGGGCTCGGACACTCGAGCTTACGCTTCGACGCAGTTTACGGTTTGACGCCCTTTACGGTTTGACGAACGTACGCTGGAATTGTTCGCCCTGAAGGTCGAGCGACGCGAGATGCGCGAAATCACCGCCCGCGCGCTGAAACGCCGTGTGCGCCGCCTCCTTGACCGCTTCGACCTCGAGCGGCTGGTCGCTGAGGATCACGATCACGCGCTCGCTCCCCTTGCCGGTGAGCTCGATGCTGTCGGGCAGATATTGCGTCGAGCCGATCGATCCCTTGGTGCGGCTCACCGACAGGCTGCGGCCGGCTTCGGGGTAGAGCGGCGACACTTCGCCCTGGTCGTCGATCGACAGCGCGGTGACGTACTGATGCGTGCCCGGCTGATAGCCGATGCGGAGGCGCTCGCCGGGCGACAGCGGTTCGGGCGCGCTGACGGCGGCGGTGCGCTGTGGACCGCGGCCCGCGGGAGCGATCTGCACGGTGATGCCGCTGCCGCCCCCCTTGAGGTGGTTCAGCGCGTGATCCACCGGCGAATCGCCCGAGCGCAGGCGCGGCGCGACGGTGAACGTCAGCGCCACCGCCGCCGCCACGCTCGCCAGCGGAAAAAACCAGCGCATGGTCGGTCCCGACAGCGACAGCCCGCGCGCCGCCGCCGGCACCCGGCGCGGCGTGCGCGCGGCGCGCTCGACGCCGGCGGCGAAGCGATCGAACGAGATCTCCTGCTCGAAGCGCCGCTGCTCGTCGCCCATCTCCTTGAGGCGCGCGCGGCAACGCGGGCACGCGGCGGTGTGCGCCTCGATCACCGGCTTCTCGGGCGCGGCGAGCTCGCCGGCCCAGAAGCGCCGCAGCGCCATCTCTTTGATGTGAGGCTCTAACGTCATGACTGCTTCTCCTCGTTGCTCTGGCGCTCGCTCTCGGTCTTCCGCGCGTATTCCTTCTGGCTGAGGCGCGTGAAGCTCTCGAGCCGCTTCCGGATCGTCGGAACGGAGCGGCCGAGCAGAACCGCGATCTCTTCCAGAGTCATCTCGTCGACGTAGTAGTGAACGGCGGCGGTCTGCGTCTCGAGGTCGCAGCGCGAGAGCAGGTGTCGCACCGCCTCGCGATCCTCGAACAGCTGCGGCCCGCCGTGGCCTTCGCTGCGTGACTGCTCCTGGCGGCGGAAGCGCTGGTGCCAGGGGGCGCGCTCGGCGCGCAGCACGTTGAGGCAGTGGTGCGTGGCGATCTTCATCAGCCAGGTCAGCGGCGACGCTTCGCTGCGAAACTCGCCGAGGTGGGTCAGCGCCTTTGCGAACACGTCCTGCATGGCATCTTCCGCCTTCGATCGATCCTTCAGCAGATAGGAGCAGCGCCCGAAGACGCTGCCGCCGTACTTCGAATACAGATCGCGCAGCGCCGCCCGTGAATCGGCGGCGCTGCCTCCCTGCAGGACCTCTAGGGTCGGCTTCGGCATCAGTTCAGCGTCGAGTATGCCGCGGGAGTGAACGCGCAGGTCGATTCGGCGCCCCAGGTCTGGGTCGGGTCGTAGCTGGTGTTCTTGTAGGTGCTGTTGAAGTTGATGTCCCAGCACTCGTTGACCGTCGGGGCCGGGGTCGGCGCGTCGCCGCCGGTGATCTGAACGTCCGAGCGGCCCGCGCCGGTCTCGAGCCAGCGGCTGTGGATCGAGAGCAGCTCCTTGGCGCTGCCGGTCGGGCCCGGCGAGGGGAACGCGTCCCGGTGCGCGGCGTACTCGAAGTCACCGCCGTTGCCCGGCGTCGCCGACCACAGGTACTCGGCGTTGTAGATCTCGCTGTTGCCGGCGTCCTTGATGCCGGTGAACACCACGCCGATCGTCGCCGTATCGGTGAAGCTCGAGCGCGCGTAGGTGAAGTCGGCCTTGCCGACGGTGTTGTCGTGATCGGGCAGCGTCTGCGCCGCGTCCCAGTCGAGGGTGAACGTGCCGTCGCCCAGCCCCTCGACGGTCTGGTTGTGCGCGCCGACGACCGCGTTGTGGTGGCCGGTGAGGATCGAGATGAACGCCGAGTCGGCCGCCAGCTTCGGCTTGGCGTCGAGCACGTAGTCGTAGCTGTGCGGCGCGGTCCGCGTGACCGTCAGGCGCCAGGCGTTGGCCTTGAGCGGCTCGCTGTACGGACCCCAGACCGCCATGTCGGCGGCGATGCTGGTCGGCGGGAATTCGACGATGGTGTGCACCAGCGTGAGCACCGCCACCGTGCCGCCGTTGACGATGTCGGTCACGTTGCGCGTGGTCACGTACAGGTCCGCCTTCTGGCCGAGCAGCGCGCTCTTCGTGCCGACCACGCCGTCGACGCCGGTGAGCTGGCTCGACGCGCCGACCTGGCCGCTCGGAACCTTCAGCGCCACCGCGTCGCTGGTGGGGACGCCCTCGCGGAATCCGTCGTCTCCGTTCTTGAGCCCGCAGGCGGGAAGCGCCATCGCGGGTAGGCAGATGGTGAGCAGCGGGAGGATGCGAGCGAAGCGGACGGAACGTGAAGCGCGGGGTGTCATGGGTTCTCCTGGATGGGTTGTTTCGTCTTCGGTTGTTTCGCCGTGTCTCTCAACGCAATGGACACGGCTGGCAGGAGAAACGGAAAGGGCAGCGCGCGGCGAAAAATGGACGCAGCCACGCCCACATGGGCGTGAAATGTGCTACGCGTCCGCGGTTCGCGGACCCCTCACCCTAACCCTCCCCCCGCAGACGGGGGGAGGGGATCGGATTGTTGGGGCGCGGCTCGGCCCGTCATGGATTGTTTGGGCGCGGCTCCGCCCGTCATCCGATCCCCTCGCCCCGGTCCGCCGGGGAGAGGGTTAGGGTGAGGGGTCCACGCGCTGCTACGGCGTGGGCGGCGCGGCGGGCGCGGGCGGCGGAGGCGTTTCCGCGGGCTTCGCCGGCGCGGGCGGAGGAGGCGGTGGCGGGGCGGCTGCCGCGGGCGGCGGCGGTGGCGGCGTCGCCGCGGGCGGCGGGGTCGGTGGCAGCTGCGACGGATCCGGCTGCATCAAGCCCTTGAGCTCGATGATCGCGCGCCCCGATTCGGCGGTGACGTCGCGCGGCTTCTTTGCCGCTGCTGGTGCCGGAGTTGCGGCGGGGGCAGCCGCAGCGGGCGCGGGATGTGCGGCCGCAGTCGCGGGCGAGGGAGGCGTTGCCGCGGGCAAGGGCGCCGCCGCGGGCGCCGCCGCTGCCGGCGCAGGCGGTGGCGTCGCAGGCGCCGGTGGCTTCGCAGCCGCGGCCGTCTCCGGCGCCGGCGTCGCCTCGGCCGGGTGTTTCGCCGCGGCCGCTGCCGGCGCCGCAGCCGGTTCCGGGCCCGGCGCAACCGCGCCGATCGCGGGCGTCACCTCTCCTTCGGCGCGCGATCCGAGATAGCTCCCCGCCAGCGCCGCTCCGACGATCAGCAGCACGCCGCCGACCAGGAGCAACCCGAGCCAGCGCCCGCCGCCGCGCCCGAAGCGCTGGCGAGGCGGGCCGTCGTCGACTTCGGGGATCGGCAGCGCCAGCTCCGACTGGCTGTGCCGTCCCGACAACGCGGCCTCGTCGTCCTCGGGCACCGGCAGCGGCAGCTCGGCGCCGGCAGCGCGACGGCGAGACAGGCGCGGCCGTCCCTCACCGGTTCCCGTGAGCACCGCGAGCTTGGTGTTCTCCTCGCCGTCGACCTGATCGTCCTCGGAGTCGCTGAGCTCGACGTCCTTGCCCTCGAGCTCGGCGGTCCCGGTGCGCGTGCTGTGCGACAGCGCCGGCGCCTTGCCGATCGACGGCGCGCCGTCCTCGCGCTGCAGGTCGACCAGCCAGCGCTTGAGCTCGGTCGGTCCCGCCGGCGGAAACACCGTGCGCATCACGCGCTCGACGTCGGCGAGCATCTCGTCGGCGTTCTGGTAGCGATCCGCCGGATCCAGCTTCATCGCGCGTATCATGATCTGCGCCAGCTCCGGCTCCATGTCGGGCCGCGCCTCCTCGGGCGGGCGGAACTCCGCCTTCTGCACGCGCAACAAGATCTCGAGATCGGTCGGCGCCTCGAACGGCCGCACGCCGGTCATCAGCTGATAGAGCACGGTGCCCATCGAGAACAGGTCGGAGCGCGCGTCGATCGGTTTGCCCAGCGCCTGCTCGGGCGACATGAACGACACCTTGCCTTTGACCACGCCGGTGCCGGTCTGCTCGCGCTTGTTCATCGCCTTGGCGATGCCGAAGTCGGTGAGCTTCACCTCGCCCTGCTCGCTGATGAGGACGTTGTGCGGGCTGATGTCGCGGTGGACGATCCCCAGCGGGCTGCCTTCCTGGCTCATGCCGTGCGCGTAGGCCAGGCCGCGCAGCACCTCGGCGATGACATACAAGCCGAGCTCGGGCATCATCGGCACGCGCGCGAGCGCGGCGCGGCTGATGATGCGCCCCAGGTCCCACCCGTCGATCAGCTCCATCACCAGGAAGTACCGGCCGCCGCCGAGGCCGAGGTCCAGCACCTGAACGATGTTGCTGTGCGAGAGCGCCATCGAGATGTGCGCCTCGTCGAGGAACATGTTGCGGAACTGCGGGTCGGCGTAGATCGTCGAGTGGATCCGCTTGAGGATCACCGGCTTCTGGAAGCCTTCACGGCCGAGCTGGGTCGCGAGGAAGATCTCCGCCATCCCGCCGTCCGCGACCTTCCTCACGATCTTGTATCGCCCGTGCTTGGCCATCGGAGACTCGAACTTACCACGCCCGCTCGGGCGGGTCCCGGAAGCCGTCGCGCGCATCAATGTTCAAGCGGGAGCTCCCGCACCCTTCAATCCACCGCCAGCGGCTCGCGCAACGTGATCGCCCGGATTGCTTCCGTGAAGCGCACGCGTTGCTCGTTGACCAGCAGATCAATCTCGATGATGCGCTTGCCGATCGCGTCCAGGCGCGCGGCGGTGTCGGCCAGACGCGCTGTGAGCTTCGCGCGTAGATCCCCCGCGGTGGTGTTCTTTTCCAGCGCTTTCAGGTTGGCGCGCGTCTCCTCGGTCGATCTGCGCAGCTCGGTGTCCTGGACCGCGATCTTCGCGCGCTCGTCGCCGGCGCGCGCGAGCACTTTGCGGAATTCCCACGCCGCGCGCAGCTGCGCCGCCAGGTCGGCGTTGGCGCGCTTGTCGGCGAGGTACGCCTGGACCGCCTGATCGGCCAGCGGCGCGAGCCAGTCGATGGTCCAGGTCATCTGCTGCCGCTCATCGACCGTCAACTTGGTCGTCGCGTGCGCGGCGATCGTGGCCGGTACCAGCGCGCTGCCGGTGCCGACGTTGTCCTCGGTGCCGGCGGGCGGCGCGACCAGCCGAGCGCCGCCGCTTCGCGGATGCTTGATCAGCATCTTGGCGTCGTGGTCGGCGCCGTTGCGCAGCTGGTAGTGCGCGAGCAGCACCTGCTCGCGAGCAATCGTGAGCACACCCGCCTCGATGTGATAGAGCCGCGCCCCTTCCTCGCGCGTCTCGTGGCTCTGCTCCACCGCGAGCGTCCGCTCGAGCGCGAACGGCACGGTCGCGGTCGCCCCGTCGGGGAGTGGGTCGGTCATCCCCTGACCCAGGAACGCGCCGTCCGCGAAGATCGCCAGCGGCCCGCGCTCGAGCAGCCCGCCGGTGCGGTTGGTGAAGCGCGCGACGCGGAACGGGTGCGACGACGAGTCGGGCACACCGGGGTCGGGCGCGAACAGCGCGACCGCCTCGCCGGGGACATGCTTGTCGAGCAGCATGACCATGGTCGCGTTTCCGTCGGGGATCGTGACCTTGCCGCTGACATCGTAGCGCGTGGCGCCCGCCTGCACCGCCACCGTCGCCAGCGCCGCGACGTTGCGCGCGCGGCCGGAGAAGCCGCCGCCGCCCTTGGGCATCGGGGACTGACGGTCGGTCATTCGGCGCGAGGGTGACGGCGGCGCGGCAGGCGCCATCTTGCCGGCTGCGCCACCGAGGGCCATCGGAATATCGGCCTCCGCCTCGGGCTCGGCGGGTGCTGGCGCGGGCGGTGGTGGCGGCGCCTGCTCCAGCGAGGTCTCGCTGTGCGGCACCACCGCGATGATCTCGCCGTCGTCGGTGATCTGCGGCCGCGGCGGCACCACCGCGCGCGCCAACGAGGCGTCGAACGCCAGCGGCGCCTCGGCGATCAGCGACAGCGAGACATCCCGCCAGTCTTCACCCGACAGGTTCTGGACGATGCCCCAGGTCTGCAGGCTCGCGCCGTCCTTGTCGATCACCAGCCGGTAGGACGGCCGCCAGATCGGGGCGGCGGCGATGTAGCCAACGTTGAGATCGTGCTCGTGGCCGTCGAGCGACATCACCACCGTCTGCAGCTTGGCGCCGGCGTCGGCCGCGCTGTCGGGCGGCATGGGGAAGGCGGCGGCGCGCACCGAGCTGCCGCCGCGCTCGAGCACCGCGAGCGTGGCGAGGAAGTCGCCGATCTCGTTGCGGCGCACGCGGAACTCGACGCGGTCCGATTCGACGTGGCCGGCGCGCTCGAAATAGCCGACGCCGTTGCGGTAGATGACGACCTTCTTCAGCGGCAGGCCGGGGGCGCTCACCGGCGCAGTCGCGCAGCCGGCAACGAGCCATCCGAGGAACGCGCACAGCCACGGTCCGTGCGCGTGGCAGATATTTTTCATGCCGCCGCATTTTCTCATGCGGGCTTCGACGTGCGGCGGGGGAAAAAGATCTGTCAGGTCGATTTCTTGACGGCGGTGTTGTCTGCACTCACCCTGTTGTCCAGGAGGCGCAACATGATGCGCATGCGCAACCTGGCGCCCGCGAACAACGTTCTTCTGCGAACCGCGATCGACGAGATCCAGAGCTGCCTGCCCGCGCACTGGAGCACCAGCGTCGCGGTGAAGACCAACGATGCGTCGGACGCCCGCCTGCTGATCAAGACGCCGGCGGGGGCCAACGCGGCGGTCGCGATCGCCTCGAAGCGCCAGCTCGACCCGAGCCTGGTCCCGGCGGCGGCCGACGCGCTCAAGACCGTCGCTGCCGACGGATTCCTGGTGGTGTCGCCGTTCCTGGGCGCGCGCACGCGCGAACGCCTGCTCGCGCGCGGGATCGGTTACGTGGATCTCGCGGGCAACGTGCGCCTGGCGCTGGATCGCCCGAGCATCCTCATCGATCGACAGGGTCAGGAGCGGAACCCGTGGGCCAAGACGCGTGACATGCGCTCGCTCGACGGGCCCAAGGCGTCGCGGCTGATCCGGGCGTTGTGCGATCGCTCGCCGCCGTTCGGCGTGCGCCAGCTCGCCGCGCGCGCCGAGACCGATCCGGGCTACGTGTCGCGGTTGCTCGCGCTGCTCGAGCGCGAGGAGCTGGTGGGCCGGAACGAGCGCGGCTCGGTCGCGGAGGTCGACGTCCCCGGCCTGATCCGGCGCTGGACGACCGAGTATCGGTTCCTCGAGGCGAACCGCGCGCTGCTCTGCCATGACATCGGCGGGCCGCGCGCGCTGCTGTGCCGGTTGCGCGAGGCCGACATCCCCTACGCGGTCACGGGGCGGGCGAGCGCGGCCGTGCTCGCGCATCAGCCCCTGCCCAACGTCATCGCTTGCTACGTCGACAACCCCGAACGCGCGGCGCGGCGCCTCGACCTGCCGGCGGTGCGTGACGGCGCCAACGTCGTGCTGCTCGAGCCGTTCGACCCGGTGGTCTTCGCCGAGACCTGGGAGCGCGACGGCGTGCGCCACGCCGCGCCCAGCCAGATCGCCGCCGATCTGCTGGGCAGCCCGTCGCCGGGGCCGCAGGATGCGGCGGCGTTGCTGGGGCGGCTGAGGAGCTGACGTAGCAGACCTTGCGAGCCGAAGCGCCCGCGGACCCTCTCCCTAACCCTCTCCCGCGGACGGGGGCGAGGGGACCGGAAGGAGGCGGCCTGCCGCTTCGCACCGCTACGTCTTGCAACCCCCCACCCATCGCGTTAAACATCGCCGACCAAGGCCTCGTAGCTCAGTTGGATAGAGTGCCGCCCTCCGAAGGCGGATGCCGCTGGTTCGAATCCAGTCGAGGCCACCCATCAATTCTCCACGCCCCGCGCGCGGCGCGTCTCCGTCGGAAACCATATCCCCGTCGGAGTGAAACGCCCTGGAAACAGGAATTCGCGCAATCTTCCAGCGTGGCGCTGGGGGCGAAAGAAACCGAATCGATCCTGTCGTTCTGTGCGACGGGGAAGCAGGCACGCGCGGTCGTCGAGAACGGCCAGTGCGCGATCTTGATGCGCAGCGATGGGCGGAGCTGGCGGTTCGAGGGCGCGACGTTCGAGGACGCGCTGCGCGCCGGCGCCGAGGCCGGGCAGCTGCGTCGATCGTGCATCGACAAGCAGATCTCGTTCTGGGGACGTCACGCCGAACGCCCCAAGGACGTGATCAGCCGCGTGCTGATGACCGAGCTCGGCGCAGCGCGCGGCCGCATCGTCGAGCGCGAGATCGTGGCGCGCCTGGGCCGCCCGCTATCGGAGCTGAGCCCGATCGAGGTCGACGACGTCGCGTCGGCGGCGGAGATCGTGCTCGGTACGCGCGTCAGCTCTTTCGAAGCCGCGCGAATGGCCAAGCGGATCCTCATCGAGACGCGCGGCGCGCTCGCGATCACCACGGCGTCCCCGCGGACGCTCTTCGACCTGGCTAAGCGCATCGCGCGCCTGGTGCACGAGACGCAGAAGGAGCGCGGTGAGACCGCGGTGCTGCTGGGCAGCGACGGGCAGCGGTACGTCACCGAGCTTGGTGAGCAACGTGCCGAGACCGATCGCTGGATCGCCGACCTCGGTTCGTTCACCGTTGCCGAGGCCGAGCTGCCGCCGGGGATCGAGGCGCGCGTGAGCCGGCTGCGCGAAGTGGCCGCGGCGCTGGCCACGCTCCGCGCCGACGTCGACGGACAGGGAGCGGCGCCGCACGCGATCATCGACTCTTACACCGATCTCAACGCCAAGCTGCTCGAGGCCATCGACGCGATCGCCGCCGATGCGCCCGAACGGCTGCGCGTGCTCAGCGTGGCGTTCAGCTCACTGATGTGGGCCAAGGAGAACACGGGCCGCGAGCGCGCGCAGCTGGCGGTGGCGTTCGGGCGTGACCACTTCGCGCCCGGCCAAATCTTCACCGTCGGCGCGTTGTTCGGCGCCCAGGAGAGCTTCCTGCGCCTGTTCACGACCGCGGCGCCGCGCGACATTGTCACCGAGCTCAACGACAAGCTCGCCGAGCCTCCGCTCTCCGAGGTGCGGCGGCTCGAGGCGATCGCGCTCTCTCACCTCGACGGCGGCTTCGGCGTCGACCCGACCCACTGGTACGAGGCGATGACCCGCAAGGTCGACGTCATCGACAAGATCGGCGGCGAGCTCGCCGACCTCATCGCCAAGCGCGCCGAGGAGTGAGCGCGACCGCCGGGGTCCCCCTCAGATCGAGTAGCCGACGCCGAAGGCGAGATCGAAGCGGCTCACCGACGAGACGGCGCTGCTGAGGCCGTCGCCGGTGGTCTTGCTGAGCAGGAACGTCGGCTCGAAGAAGATCGAGAGGTTGGGCAGCAGGTGGTACACGCCGCCCAGGCCGAGCAGCAGCGACGGCATGGGCACCGCTCCGGTCGCGGCTACACCGTCGGTGGTGAACGGGTTGTTCGCGCCGATGCCGCTCCACCAGACCACGCCGGCACCGACCTCGCCCAGCAGATCGAAGCCGGGCGCGATGCGGAACCGATAGTCGCCGTCGGCGAGCAAGCCCCAGAATCCCGCCGAGCGGTTCTCGTTGGCGGCGTCGATCGTGCGGTACTGGAACGGCGCGTACGAGCCGCTGATTCCAACGTCAATCACGCCCGCGCCGTGCAAGTCGATGCCGTAGTTGGCGCCCAGGCGGAGCGACAGCATGGTGGGTTCTTGCAGGTCGCGGCCGGAGAAGCTGGGGAACGACGGACCGGCCGAGACCCAGAGATGCACCGGGTGCGCGGTCTCGGCTTCGGGCACGGTGCCCATGACCGTGGCGGCAACCGGCCCACTATCGGTGCGCGGCGAGCTCGGCGTGATCGGCGGAAGCGGGGCGGCGGTGTTGACGACCGCGGGCGGCGGCGCGGCGGGCGGCGGCGCGACCGGGGGCGGTGGCGACGTCCCGGCGGTCCCCTGGTGATCCTGATCGGTCACCTCGGTCGGTGGCCGGCGCTTCACGTCGTTCTGCTGCTGGATCACCGCTTCGAGATCTTTGATCCGCTTCTCGACGTCGGCGCGGTTGTCGGCGTTGGGCTCTTGCTCGAGGTAGCGGCGGTAGAAGAACGCCGCGCGCTCGTTGTTCCCGCTCTGCCGGTGCGCCTGGGCGATGTTGAACAGCAGGATCGGCGCGGGATCCTGCTCATAAGCCTTTTCGAACTCGCTGATCGCCTCGGCGAAGTGACCGAGGTTGTACTCGCTCGCCCCCTTCTCGTAGTGCGGCTTGGCGGCCTTTTTCCCCGCCTCGGAGGCGTGGGCGACGTGAGCGCCGGCGATCAGGATCAGCGTCAGACACAGGCTCGAGAAACCGCGCAGGCGGTATCGGCTCATTCGTCAGTCTCCCATCCTTCGGTAGTCGTCTTTAGGCGGCTTCTTCTCGCCGGGCTCCGTCTTCTTCTTCACGTGCTCGCGGGGGGCGTTCCGGTCGAGCTTCACCGACATTGGCTCGGGCTTGCCGGGGTCGATGTCGATTGCTTTGTCGGCGTACCCGCGCGCTTTCAGAACCACGTGCGTCGGATCGGCCTTCGGATCCAGCGCGACCTTGAACGGGGTGTGGCCGCGCGCCTCCGTGTCGGACGGCAGCCAGACCTCCGCGCCCGACGGGTCCGAGCTGACCTCGACCACCACCGGCCTGGCGGGCACCTCGATCTTTGCTTGTTCTTTCGGCTCTTGCTTGGCCGGTTCCTGGATCGCCACGACCGGAGGTGTCTCGCCGGAGGGCGGATTCTCGACGGCAGCCGGCGGGGACGGCGTGACCGGAGGAGGCGGGGGCGGGGTGACCGCGGCGGTCGTGGGCCCCGTGGTACCGGTGGGCGTACCCGGCTTCAGCAGCATCGCGAGCACGACCACGACCAGACCAATGCCAGCGACGGCCACGCCCAGCACGGCGGGGCGCCGGCGCGACGACAAAGTCTTGGTAGCGCCCGAGCCAACCTCGGCGGCGCTGTCGCTCATGGTCGTCGAGTGGGTGGTCGTCGTGCTGGTAGCCGCCGGCATCACCAGCGTGCCGCCGGGGACCATTCGCCCCGACGACGATTTCGCCTCGGGGACGGGAGCGGGCGCCGCCGCATCGGGGAACCGTGCGGTCGAGCCGAACAGCGGCGACGTCTGCGCACCGGACCCAGAGCCGGGCGGCGGCGTCGAGATCACGATGTGCGGCTGGCTGGCGTCGACGGTCGGCATGATCGCCGTCATGACCGGCGCGGGCCGGCCAGCGACCAACGCCTCGAGCCGCGACTGCACCTCGGCCATGGTTTGCGGGCGCGCCGCCGGATCCTTCTCCAGCATCTGGCTCACCAGCGATTCCAGCTGCGGCTCGACCTCGGGGACCAGCGACGACAGCCGCGGCGGCGCCTCGATCACGTGCGCGATCATCACCTCGCCGGCGCCGGGGCGCACGAACGGCGGTCGCCCGGCCACCATCTCGAACAGGATGCAGCCGAGCGCGTAGATGTCGGCGCGGTCGTCGATCGAGCTCGCGTCGCGCGCCTGCTCTGGCGACATGTAGGCCGGCGTTCCCAGCATGCTGCCGGTGCGGGTCTTGTGCTGGTTGCCTTCGTTGTTGCTCGAGACCAGCTTGGCGATGCCGAAGTCGAGGATCTTGATCGTGATGGGCGTCCGCGCCGCCCCGTCGGTCGACAGGAACAGGTTGTCGGGCTTGAGATCGCGGTGGACGATGCCGCGCTCGTGAGCGGCGGACAGCGCGTTCGCGACCTGGATCCCGACCGACACCACCGTGGGCAGCGCGCTCAGCGAGCGTCGCGCGCGCGCGAGGCAGTTCGCGAGGCTCTCGCCGCGCAGGTACTCCATCACGATGTAGGCGCGCCCGCTGGCATCGATGTCGCAATCGAGGATCTCGACGATGCCGGGGTGGCGGATGGCGGCGGTGGCGCGCGCCTCGGTCAGGAACCGCGCGACGATGTCGTCGTTCTTGGTCAGCTCGGGCAGCAGCACCTTGATCGCGGCGTCGCGGCCGATATGCCGGTGACGCGCCAGGTAGACGACCCCCATGCCGCCGGCACCAATAGGGCGAACGATCGTGTAAGCGCCAACATGTGCGCCCGGTTCCAGCATTGAATCGCCGACAATATACCCCGCACGGGGGGATCATCTCCAGCGCCCGCCTTCTTTTTCGCCCGCGGCGGACTGGGATCGACCGCTCGCGTGCGGCCGGCGTAAGATCGCGAGATGAGGCCCGGCCGCCGCGGCATGCTTGACCTGGGCGGCCGATTTCACTAACAAGACGAAGGCGTCGTGAGGGCTTTGCGCGAGCACTTTCCAGCGATCGCACCGCGGATGCCCTCGGGGCTGGCGCTGGCCGTCATCGCGGCATCCCTGGGCCTCGGGGCCTGCGGCGGTGCGGGGGGCGGCGTGCGCTTGGGGGGCATGGGCGGTGCGGGCGGAAGCGAGCCCGGCCCGGTCGACGTCACGGTGACCGTCGACGTCACCGAGCGCCACCAGACGCTGGTCGGGTTCGGCGGCGCGGTCGCGTTTTACACGAACTTTCTGTCGAGTCGAAACGACGACATCTTCAAGGTGCTCTTCGTCGACATGGGCATCGACATCCTGCGGGTCGGCAACTGGTACCAGAATCAGACCGCGATGGGCACGACGCCCGATACCGGATTCACCGACGTCTACACCGTCGCGATCGTTCAGAAGGCGGCCGCGGCGCTCGGCCACCCGCCGAAGATCCTGATGTCGTCCTGGTCGCCGCCGAGCTATCTCAAGAGCAACGGACTTACAAAGGGCTCGCGCGGCACGCTGCTTCAGAGCGGTGGCGCGTATCAATACGATCAGTTCGCCGACTGGTGGGTGCGGTCGATCGCCGCTTACTCCGCGCAGGGCGTCGTTCCCGACTACATCAGCATTCAGAACGAGCCCGATTTCTTCAACGCCGGTTGGGAGACCTGCCAGCTCGACACTGCCGAGGACGCGACCAACGCCGGGTACGGCCGGGCGCTGGATGCGGTCTCCGCCGCGATTGCGGCTTCGACGCTGGCGACGAAGCCAAAGATCGTCGGCCCCGAGACCGCGGGCGCCACCAACGGCGTGCAACGCTATCTGAACAACATGTCGCCGGCATCGTTCGACGTGCTGGCTCACCATCTGTACAGCGGCGGCATGGCCGGCAGCGATCCGGCACCCGATTCGTACGCGACGTCGATGACCAACGTCGCCAACGCGGCCAGGAACGCGGGCGGCAAGCCGATCTTCATGACGGAGTACGCGCCGCAGTCGCCGAGCATGCTCAACACCGCGTGGATGATCCAGGACGCGCTCACCACCGAGGGAGTCGCCGCGTACATCTACTGGGGGATGATCTGGGCGCCGCCGGCGTCAGGCGCTCCGGCCGGCCTGGTGACCATCGAGGGCGCCGACCCTTCGTCGCAGTACACGATCAACGACACCTACTATGCGATGAAGCACTTCGCGCGCTGGACTGACCCGGATTGGGTGCGCGTCGGCGCTGCTGCGAACGGATCGGCGGCCGTCCGCTCGTCGGCGTTCGTCTCGCCCGACGGCGCGTCGTTGACGGTCGTGCTGCTCAACACCGACAGCGCCGATCACGTCGTCTCCGTCGACACCGGCGGCGGCACGTTCGGGAACGCGGCTGTCTATCGAACGTCGGGAGACACCGAGCGCGCGGCCGCCGTTTCCTACGGCGCGGCGGCGATCCCGCTGCCCGCGCAGTCGATCGCGACGCTGGTGCTCACCCCTTGAGGTCCGCCGTTCAAGTGAGGTGGCGGCCGACGCGGGCGTGCAGGTCCTTGACCAGACGATCGATCACGCTGGTGTCGAGACCGAGCAACGAGCACCCAATCATGATCAGCGCGTCGTTGTCGGCCCCGTCGACGTCGCCCAGGTAGATGCCTTCGCGCTTGGCGAGCGCATTGGCAAAGCGAACCGCGTTGACCGCGGACATCCGATTGGCGGCGTCGTAATCGTCGCAGCTCTGGACGCACTTGGCGACCGTCTCGGGCAGGTCCCACTTGCGCGCGATCGCAATGCCCACCTTGCGGTGCGCGCTGGCGATCACGCGCGTCCAGCGCGCGGAGTCGATCCAGCCCGCCGTGCGCCTTTTGCTGGGTCGCCGCGCGCTCCGCCTGCAACAGCAGCGACTGCCACGACCGGCTTACCCACGTCGTGCAGCAAGCCGCCGAGGTACGCGTCGTCGGGATCGCCGGCGTTGGCGAACGCGACCACGTCCTTGGCCAGCATGGCCACCGCGACCGAGTGCTCCCAGAGCGCGCGGCAGCTGCGCGCGATGCGCTCGTCGCGCGACTCGAACAATTGATTGGCCGACGCCTCGAACAGAAACGTCTTCAGCTTCCCGGTGCCCATCTTGGTCACCGCCGACAGCACGCTCTTCACCGGCTCGCGTGTCGCCATCGCGGCGCTGTTGGTCAGGCGGATCAGGCTCGCGGTCAGAACTGGATCCTGCTCGATCGCGGTCGCCGCGGTCTTCAGCGAGAGCTCGGGATCCTTGAGCAAGCGGATGCACTTGAGCGCCGCCGCCGGCAACGCGGGCAACACCAGCCGATCGGCGGCGAGCCGCGTGAGGATGATCGTCTCCATCTGCGCGGCCAGGCGGCCCTCGACCGATTGGTCCGCTGGTTCCGCCGATCCGCTCTTGTCGCCAACTTGCATTGAAACCAGCTCGATCATTGTACCGCGACGATGGCGATCTGATCGCGGTCACGCACGCCGTACCGACGCTGGTCAATCCTACGCTTCGGGCCCACAATGAGGGCCATGTCATCCTCACGCTCGAGCTCGACGAGGTGCGCTGTCCTGATTGCATCGGCCGCGACGCTGGCGATCTCCTGCAACAGCAACAGCGCCAGCAACGGCGACGCGGGCGTCGATGCTGGGTACCGAGGCGTGCCGCGGGATCAGCAACCGCTGACCGCGACGCCAGGAACCTGGACCTGGATCGACGTGCCCGAATCGAAGTGCCAGGACGGGACACCGACCGGCTTCGCGATCAACGTGCAGGACACCAGCGACCTGTTCATCTTCTACGAAGGTGGCGGTGCCTGCTGGGACTACATCACCTGCGTGGTCGCCGACACCGCGACGCACGGTCCCGTGGGCGCGACCGAGTGGGCGGTGCGCCAGCAGAACCTGCCGCAGCAGTTCGATCGCACGCGCATGACCAACCCCTTCCGCAACGCGACGATGATCTACGTCCCGTACTGCACCGGCGATCTGCATGTCGGCGACAACGTCCCGACGTACACCGGCGCGGGCGCGCCGCTGACCTACTACCACAAGGGCCTGCCCGACACGGTCGCGTTCCTGAGCCGCGTCGCCTCGACCTGGACCGATCCCGCGCGCGTGGTGGTCAGCGGATCCAGCGCGGGCGGCTTCGGCGCGATTCTGACCTACGATCTCACGCGCAAGACCTTCCCGGGCTCGCGCATGTACCTGGTCGACGACGCGGGGCCGCTGCTCGAGGGCGACGCGCTGCCGGCAGCCGAGAAGCAGGCCTGGATCAGCGCCTGGAACATCGGCGGCTTCATCGACGGGCTGTGCGCCGGGTGCCAGACCGACTTCTCGAAGCTCGAGACCACGCTGGCCACCAGCTACCCGAACGATCGAATGGCCTTGCTGTCGTCGCTGCAGGACGCGACCATCCGCACCTACTTCATGCTCATGCCCGCCGTGTTCCAGACCGACCTGCTGCAGATGATCAACGATCGGCTGGCCCCCAGCGTGGCGTTTCGCGCGTTCGTGATCACCGGCCAGCAACACACGCTGCTCGGCACGATGACCACGTCCACCACCAACGGGACGATGCTCGAGCCCTGGCTCGATCAGATGATCAACGATCAAAGAGGCTGGGACACGGTCCTGCCGCAATGATTGACATGCTCCGGCGGGGGACGCGCCTACGCCCCACGCGTCTTCAGCGCACGCGCGCGATCGCGAAGCCGTCGTAGCCCTTGGCGCCCACGGTCTGGATCGCGGTCGCGACCACGCGCGGCTCGGCGCCCATCACCGCGTAGAGCTCGCGCGTGCCGCGCACGTTGGCGTCGTGACTGTGCTCGTCGAGGATCTCACCCTCGCGCACGACGTTGTCGACGATGATCAGGCTGCCCGAGCGCGTGAGCGCGAGCGCCGCGCGAAAGTAGTCTGGGTTGTTCACCTTGTCGGCGTCGATGAACACCAGATCGAACGGCGCGGGCTTGCGCGCGACGAGCTCGCGCAAGCTGTCGATCGCGGGTCCGACCCGCACCTCGACGACGCCGTCGAGGCCCGCGCGTGCCAGGTTCGCGCGCGCGACCTGGGCCGTCGCCGGCTTGAGCTCCAGCGTCAGCATCCGGCCACCCGGCGGCAGCGCGCGGGCGAGCCAGATCGTGCTGTAGCCGCCGAGCGTGCCGACCTCGAGGATCGCCTTCGCCCCCTGGGTCTGCGCCAGGATGTGCAGCAGGCGGCCCTGCGCGGGCGTGACGTTGATCGGCGGCAGTCCGGCGGCTCGGTGTCGCGCAACGCGGCCGCCAGCGCGTCGTCGGGCGGGATCAGCGCGCCGTTGATGAAGTCGTCGACCGCGGACCAGGTGGCTTCGTCGCTCGGCATGGGCGTTACCCTGGCCAGCAGCGGCGGACCTGTCAAACGCCAGGACGCCAGGAACGCCAGGGTCCGGACTTTGATAGTCCGGATCCGATCTATTCACGTCCGGCCCCCTGGCGTCCCGGCTTCCTGGCGCTTTTCCAGAACTTGCGCAGCCTGAACATCTGTATAGCATCGAACGATGCGAGCCGTTCAGGCGCCGCAGTGGTGAATTCGACGACGTTCCGGGCGGCGACAAGCTCAACCCCGCGCAGCGGGCGGCGGCGGGCAGCGCCGACGGACCGCTGCTGATCATCGCCGGCGCGGGCACGCGGCAAGACCCAGACGCTGGCCCATCGGGTCGCCACGCTGATCGCGCGCGGCGCCGACCCGCGGCGCATCCTGCTGCTGACGTTCTCGCGGCGCGCGGCGCAGGAGATGACCCGGCGCGCGGCGCGCCTGGTGAACGCCACGCGCGCGCGCAACGCCGGCGCCGGGGCGGGCGACGCCGGGCTGACCTGGGCCGGGACGTTTCACGCGATCGCCAATCGCCTGCTGCGGCTCCACGCGACCGCGATCGGGCTCGCGCCGGCGTTCACGTTGCTCGATCGCGAGGACGCCGCCGATCTCCTCGATCAGCTGCGCCACGCGCGCGGGCTGGCGCGCACCGACCGCCGCTTTCCGCGCAAGGGCACCTGCCTGGCGATCTACTCGCGCGCGGTCAACACCCAGGAGCCGCTGCGCGCCGGCCTCGAGGCGGCGTTTCCCTGGTGCCTCGAGTGGGAGGCGCCGCTGCGCGACCTCTTCGCGGCCTACGTCGACGCCAAGGCGGCGCGCGCCGTGCTCGACTACGACGATCTGCTGCTCTACTGGTTTCACCTGATGAGCGACGACGCGCTGGCGGCGCGGATCGGCGCGCTGTTCGACCACGTGCTGGTCGACGAGTACCAGGACACCAACACGCTGCAGGCGGAGATCCTGCGCCGCCTCAAGCCCGACGGCCGCGGCGTCACCGTCGTCGGCGACGACGCGCAGGCGATCTACAGCTTTCGCGCCGCGTGCGTCGACAACATCCTGGCCTTTCCGCGCGTCTACGATCCGCCGGCCGCCGTGGTGACGCTCGAGCAGAACTACCGCTCGACCGCGCCGATCCTCGACGCCGCCAACGCGGTGATCGCGCTCGCGACCGAGCGCTACGAAAAGAACCTGTTCTCGCTCCGGCGCGGCGGCGAGCGGCCGCAGCTGGCGACGGTCGCCGACGAGCTGGCGCAGGTCGACTACGTCGTCCGCCGCGTCCTCGAGCGGCGCGAGGCCGGCGTGCCGCTGCGCCAGCAGGCGGTGCTGTTCCGCGCCGCGCACCACAGCGACGCGCTCGAGGTCGAGCTCGGGCGGCGCAACATCCCGTTCGTGAAGTTCGGCGGGCTGCGCTTCCTCGAGGCGGCGCACGTCAAGGACGCGCTGGCCTGCCTGCGCTGGGCGGAGAACCCGCGCGACACGCTGGCGGCGTTCCGGGTCGCGCAGCTCCTGCCCGGCATGGGCCCGCGCATCGCCGACCGGCTGGTGCGCCACGTGAGCGAGGTCGGCGCCGCCGGCCTCGCGCTGCCGCGCGGCGCTGTCGGCGTTCGGTCCGCCGGCGGCCGCCGCCGAGGACTGGCCCGCGTTCGCGGCGCTGTTCGGCGCTCCTGTGCGGCGCGACGCCGGCGGCGGCGACGCCGTGGACGGCGCAGATGGGCCTGGTGCGGCGCTGGTACCAGCCGCACCTCGAGCGGATCTACGACGACGCGCGCGTGCGCCTCGGCGATCTCGAGCAGCTGGAGCAGCTGGCGGCCGCCGCGCCGTCGCGCGAGCGCTTCCTCTCCGACCTCACGCTCGACCCGCCGCAGGCGACCGGCGCCGAGGCCGGGCCACCGCACCTCGACGAGGACTACCTGATCCTGTCGACGATCCACTCGGCCAAGGGGCAGGAGTGGGACAGCGTCTTCGTCCTCAACGCCGCCGACGGATCCATCCCGTCGGACCTGGCGACCGGGCACCCGGCGCAGATCGAGGAGGAGCGCCGCCTGCTCTACGTCGCGATGACGCGCGCGAAGAACGTGCTGGCGCTGGTTCACCCGCTGCGCTTCTTCGTGCGGCAGCAGAGCCGCTTCGGCGATCGCCACGTCTACGCGCCGCGCACGCGCTTCATCCCCGACGCGATCCTCGATCGCTTCGACCGCGTGACGCTCGCCGGTGATGCGGCCGACGAGCCGTCGGTCGCGCCCGCGCCGCCGCGCATCGACGTGGCCGCGCGGCTGCGCGCCGTCTGGTCATCGGGCGGCTAGCGCGTCGGGCGAATCCCGCGCCGGATCTGAAGCGCCAGGACGCCATGGGCCAGATCCGGATCCTGGCGATCCTGGCGTCCTGGCGCTTCGATATCCGACGAGCTCATCGCCCGCGCACCCGCGCGCGCCACAGTGTGGTGAACGCCGCGATTGGCGCCGCGATCGCGAGCGCCAGCACCGCCCACTCGCCGGGCGTGGTCTGCGCGGGCACGTTCCAGGTGACCCCTTCAAACAGCGTCAGCACCGCGTCGGCGCCGATCGCGGCGGTCACCGCGCGCGCGAGCCCGTCGCGCCACCGGCGGTGCAGCAAGCCCAGCGGCCCGCGAGGATCGCGTCGAAGGCCACCCAGGCCCACTTGACCGCGGGGCGCGGGAACCAGACGCGCGCGTCGACGCTGGCGAGCAGCACCGTCCACGGCACCAGCAGCCACGCGAGCAGGCGCACGACCAGCATCGGCCCGCGCAGCAGCGTGCGCAGGCCGAAGCGCAAGAGGCCGCCGCGCGCGAACGCCGCCAGCACGTCGAGGACCGCGCGCACCGGCGCCGGCCTCGGGCGGGAACGACAGGAAGACGCGATCCCAGCGCGCCGGGCGCAGCTTGGCCTTGAACGCGCGCAGCCCTTCGAAGTCGAACAGCGCGCGTCCCGCGCGGCGCGCGAGCCGCAGCGGCGCGCGCACCTCGCCCGGCGAGCGGCGCGAGGCCCGAGCGTCAGCAGATCGGCCTTCGCGTCCGCGGCCCAGCGCATCGCGCAGTCGATCAGCGTCTCGGTGGTGCCGTTGGGCGCGTCGGGCGTGCGGATCAGGTGCTGCAGCAACCAGCCGTTGCGCGCGTAGATCGGCGCCATCGACAGCAGCGCCACCACCGCCCGCCGGACTGCCCGCGTCGGCTGCGCTCACCCGCTCGGCCAGGAACAGGCGGTGCTCGGGCAGCAGCGTCAGCGGATCGATCTGGACGAGGAATCCCATCGGCGCCAGCTCGCGCGAGCGCAGCCAGCGCTCCACCAGCGCCGACACCGCCGCGCGCGTCGCCGTGCCGGGCTTCATCGCCTCGTCAGCGTCGACCTCGCGCACGCTGACGCCCTTCGCGCGGGCGCGCCGCAGCTGCTCGCGCAGGCGGCCGCCGCGCGCCAGCGCCGCCGGCCAGTCGGCCGGATCCCAGACCGCCTGCTCGCCGATCGGCAGCGAGCGCAGCGGCGACTGCGCGGTGAAGCGCTCCTCGGTCGCAAACAGGCAGGCGCGACGTCCCGCCGCGCGTGCGGCCGCGACGAACGCGCCGGCGACGGCGGCCATCCGCTCCTCGCGCGCCAGCGGCGCGCCGGCGGCGACCCAGGCGCTGCCGGTGTCGACGTAGGCGACGCAGGCGTCGTCGCCGCCGCCCGAAAGAAGTAGTGGTACCCGGGCTCGAGCACCTGGAACGACGTCGCGTTCCAGCCGTAGCGCCGGACGAGCGCGACCACGGCGGCCCGCTCGCGCGCGTTCCGCTCGCGAACGTTCAAGGACGGCAACGCCTCGGTTGCAACGTCGTGCCGAATGTCGTCGGGCGCGTTCACCAGATTGCTCGCGCACGGTTTCATACACCGCGCCGGTCGAAAATCGACCGCCGTCGCTGGGCGTGGATGATTTATATTCGCACCGGGCGCATCGTCGCAGCGGCGCGGTTGGGGCCTGCTTATTGCTTCGTTGCGGAGGGGAGCGCCGGACCGTCCTCGTGCACATGCATCGCCGCCGCTGCCGTCTGACGACTGATCTGGAACCCTCGGAGGGTTCCAGACCTCCTATCCGAGCCCTCGAAGCGTCCAGCATCCGACCATCACGCGCGCGCCCGTATGCATCGCGGTTCTTGCCGGCGTGGTTGCGCTCGCTGCAAACGCTGCAAGGGCGCGCGCCGCCGACACCGGCGCCGCGCCCGCGATCGGGCCGCGCGCGCCCGCCGACATCGATCCGGCGGGCATCGTCTTCTTTCCCGACGAGGGCCGCCTCGAGGTCAAGGGAACCCACCTCGACGGATTGCGCGTCGGCTGGACCGCGCCGGGACCGCCACCGACGTCGGGCGACGACGTTTGCCGCGATCCCAAGCCGAGCGGCAGCGCCCAGCAGTGCGTGTTCGCGGTTCCCAAGAACCTGCCGCTCGCCAGCGTGTTTCGCGTCGTACCCGACACCGCTCTCGACGCGACGGCAGCGGCGAAAACTGCGCCGCCGGCAGCGGCGACGCTGAAGCCGGCGCGCATCGTCGTCGATCACCTGCTGCCGGCGAGCGCGACCGTCGATCTCGCAGCCGGCGTAGGACGGGTGGCGCTGCTGCACCCCGAGGCGGTCGCGTCGGTCGATTGCGCGCCGGCGCGCTGCGAGCTGCTCGAGAACGGCGTCGAGGTGCGCGCGGTCGCCGCCTCCGCGACCAGCGTGACCCTGCGCATGCGCCTGGCGCCGCACATTTCGATCCGCAAGGGCGAGACGCTGGACACCACGCAGTCGGCGACGCTGCCGGTCCTGCATTGCACGGCGGCGATCGTGTCGGGCGAGCCGCTGCGCCACGCCGATGCCACGCGCGTGATCGTGCGCCTCGACGAGCGCTGCGGCGGCGACGTGCGCAACCTGCGCTGGACCGTCAACGGCGACACCGCCGAAGTCCAGCGCGTCGAGCGCGAGCGCGACGGCATCTACGTGCAGCTCGGCACCAACGAGCTCGAGGGCGCGCAGGCGACGGTGATCGCGACGCGGCCCGAGCCCGACGGCTCGGTGCTGGCGGTCGCGCGCGCGGCGACGCGGTCGGCGCTGCAGCCGCGCGCGAATCTGGAGCTGGAGGGCTTCGGGCGCGTCGACTTCATCCCGACCAATCGGGACGCGATCGTGCACGCCTGCCCCTGCGGCGATCACGCGCGCCTGGTCCTGCTGCCGATCGAGGCGGTCTACCGGGTGACGATGGTCAAGGGCGCGACCCACATCCGCGGCGAGCCGCTGGCGGGCGGCTTCGTGGCGCTGCGATTCGGCTACCGCGTCGACACGCTGCCCGACGTCTTCGCGTCGACCGATCTCGCCATGGTCGACGAGCCGTTGCAGCGGCCGCTGCGCGAGGCAAGCGTGCCCGCGCCGTTCAGCGCCTCGGCGCTGTCGCAGACGCCACTCATCGATCTCATCTGCGCCGATCGGCAGGGCCGCCCACAGCACATCGCGCCCGGCGTGCAGGCCTCGATCCCGTTCTCGCAGCGCGACAGCTGCCACCTGCTGATCCACCGCGAGCGCCTGCGCGTCGAGGACGGTACCCAGGACATCTCGGTCGAGGTCAACGTCACCAAGGTCGACGACAACCCGCGCGCCGACGCGCAGCTGGTCGAGCGCATGGTGCTGCGTCCCGGCGCCGAGCCGCGCGTGTTCTGGATCCGTGGTGTCAAGGCGCAGTTCGATCGGCTGACGGTGCGGGTGTCGCACATCGTCGACGAGGCGCACGACGTCGGCGGCAGCGACCTGCACGTCAACCTGCCGTCGGTGCAGTGGGCGGTGGTCGTCGGCGAGGGGCACTTGCGCTTCTATGCCACCGCGGCGATCCCGACCGGCCTGTTCCGCATGACCGCGCCCAGCGACGTGCTGACGCTGAACTTCGGCGTGCTCTCGCGCCTCACCTGGCTCGACCGAGACGGGCACGAGGGGTTGCTCGGCCTGGAGTTCGGCGCGATGGGGATCGGCCTCGCGGCGACGCCCGGGTTCCCGCGCACGCTGGCCGTGCTGGCCGGCCTCGGCGTCGGCGTGCCGATCGGCAACCGCGGCGAGCCGTCACAGGCGTCGGTGAACCTACACGCGTGGGGCGCGTACGAGCTGCGCAACGATTTTCCCATCGATCCCAACGCATCGACCGGCCCCGCAGGCCAGCCACTGGTCGTTTCTCTTCGGACCCAGCATCACGTTCGGCAACGTCGGGACCAACCTCTGACGAGGTTCTAAAATCAGGCGCGCGCACCGGCGCCTGAGTGATTTTGTTCCGCGGCCGAGGCTGGAGGGCGCGTCTCGCCGCTGGTCTGCCACCGCCCGCGGTTGGTCCACCCGATGCAACACCGGGCGGCGCGGAGCCTCTCGTGACGACCAACGCCATCGCCCCAGCCGTTCCCGTCTCGCCGCGGGTCCTGCTCGCGCGGTTTCACCCGCTGGCCGACGACAGCCAGATCGTGGTGGTCGGGCGGGTGGTCTGCGCCGCCGACGGCGCTCACCTGGATGCCGCGTCGCTGGGCGGGCTGTTCCAGACGTCCGCGACGCTGCTGGTCAAGCTGCGCTACCTGATCGAGCGCGCCGCGCCCGACCCCTTCGAAAGCTTGCGGAAGCTACGCAGCCGCTTTTGGTCCTTCGTTGAGATCACCCCTTCGGAAAAGGAGCCCGACGCATGAGTCCCCAAACTCTGAATCGCCGCCTGTCGCAATACGCGCTGTCCCAGCTCGACCACCATCTCGTGCCGGTCCTGCTCGTGATCGGAATCGCCGGTGCTTGCTCGCACGCTCAGACCCCCGAGGTCGCCGCCCCGGCTCATCCGGCGCCCGTCGCCGTCGAACGCCCGCGCCCCGCGCCGTCCGGCGCCCCCGCCTCCCGCGGCCGAGCCGACCGACAATTCCAAGTCGAACAAGGAGCTCGCGGTCTACTTCGATTTCGATTCCGCGCTGCTGCGTGACGACGCGCGGCCGATCCTGCAGAAGGTCGCGGGTATGGCCAAGAACACGCGCAACGGCAGCGTTCGCATCGAGGGGAACTGCGACGAGGTTGGCACCGTCGAGTACAACCTGGCGCTGGGCGAGCACCGCGCGATCCAGGCCAAGGACTACCTGACCAGGCTCGGCGTGCCGCCGGCCCACATCAAGACCGTGAGCTACGGCTCGCAGCACCCCAAGGCCCCGGGACACGATGATCAGGCGCACGCCGCAGAACCGCCGTGACGACTTGATCCTGAGATAGCTCATAATTGGGCCGATGACGAAGCGGTCCGGCTCGCGCCTGTCGATGCGGCTGGCGCTCGCGTCGCTGGGTACGGTCGCGGCGGTGGGCGTGGTCTGCGCGGTCGGCCTGGTGTCGCTGGGCAATCTGTCGCGCGACACGCGCGCGGCGGTCAGCCGCGAGCTGGCATTGCTCGACGAGGCGAGCGCGTTCTCCGCGCTGCTGTACCAGAAGGGCTTCGCCGCCGAGTACATGCTCACGCGGGATCGCAGCCGGCTGCAGCAGCTGGAGGCGAGCCGCGTGGCGTTCCAGATCTGGATGCAGCGCGCGCGCGAATCGGTGACCACCGACGACGCGCGCCGCTTGCTGGCGACGATGGAGCGCGAGTACGAGGACTATCACGCCACGCGCCTGCGCGCGGTGCAGGAGTTCGACGCCGGCGACGAGGCGCAGGCGAAGATCACGCTCACGCAGAACCAGGCGCGGCTCGACAAGATCCTGGCCGCGTTTCGCGAGTTCGGATCGCGCGAGCGCCAGCAGGGTGAGGCGGCGCTGGCCGGCTCCGAGCGGTCGCTGCGGCGGCTCGCGCGCCTGCTGGTCGGCACGGCGCTGGCGGGCGCCGCGGCGAGCCTGCTGGTCGGCTTCCTGTGGGCGCGGCGGATCACCAAGCCGATGTACGAGCTGCAAGTGCAGGTCGAGTCGGCGGCCGAGCGCACGCGGATTCAGGTCCGGTCGGACAAGGGCGAGCTCGACGGTCTCGGCGATCAGGTCGCGGCGCTGATCGGCAAGCTCGAGGAGACCGACGCCGCGCTGGCCGAGCACCGGCGGCGGCTGATCCAGAGCGAGAAGTTGTCGGCGATCGGCGAGCTCGCGACCAAGCTCGCGCACGAAGTGCTGAATCCGCTCGCCGGGATGAAGGCTGCGGTGCAGCTGCTGGCGCGCACGCACCCGCACGATCCCGATCGCGCGCGCGAGACGGCGCGCGCTCTCAGCGCCGAGATCGCGCGCGTCGAGGCGCTCATGGGGCGGCTGCTCAACTTCGCGCGCCCGCTGACGCCGCGGGTCCAGGTCACGCCGGTCGGCGAGTTGCTCGACGCGGCGGTCGCGGCCACGCGCGAGACGTTCGCGCAGAACCACGTCGTGCTCGCGCGCTCCGAGCCCGACCCGCTGCCGCCGCTCGAGGTCGATCCGCTGCTGGTGAGCCAGGCGATCGCGAACCTGCTCGCCAACGCGGCGCAGACCATGCCGTCGGGCGGCGTCGTCGAGCTGGCCGCGACCCGTCGCCTGGTGCTCGGCCGCGAGGAGGTCGCGATCGCCGTCGCCGATCACGGCGCGGGCATCGCGCCCGGCGACGAACGCATGCTGTTTCACCCGTTCTTCACCACCAAGCCGAACGGCCACGGCCTGGGCCTGGCGATCAGCCAGAACATCGCCGTCGAGCACGGCGGCCGCATCGCCGCGGCGAACCGGCCCGCCGCCGAGGGATCGGGCGCGGTGTTCGAGCTCCTGCTACCCCTCGTGCGCTGAAAGGGCCCAGGCCCCTTCCGCGAGCTCCGCCGTAGCCGAAACGCCCGCCGATGGTTACCTGGAACAGGCAGCTACATCCCCCATGGCTCGCATCGAAGACTACGCACTCCTCGGTGACACCCAGACCGCCGCGCTCGTGTCGAAGGACGGCTCGGTCGATTGGGCGCCGTTTCCCCGCTTCGACTCCGGCAGCTGCTTCGCGGCGCTGCTGGGCGCGCGCGAGCACGGGCGCTGGTCGATCGCGCCGGCGGCGCCGGTGCGCGCGCGTGAAGCGGCGCTATCGCGAGGGCACGCTGGTCCTGGAGACCGACATCGAGACCGACGACGGCGAGGTGCGCCTCATCGACTTCATGCCGGTGCGCGATCAGGCGCCGGATCTGGTGCGCATCGTCGAGGGGCGGCGCGGTCGCGTGCCGATGCGTCTGGATCTGGTGATCCGGTTCGACAACGGGCGCCTCCTGCCCTGGGTGCGCCAGCGCGAGGGGGCGCTGGTCGCGGTCGCCGGCCCGAACGCGCTGTGCCTGCGCGGCGACATTCCGATGCGCGGCGAGGACCTGGCCACCGTGGGCGACTTCACCGTCGCGGCCGGCGAGCGGCGCGCGATGGTCGCGACCTGGTTCCCGTCGCACGAGCCGCTGCCGCGCGGCGATCGATCCCGAGGCGGCGCTGCGCGACACCGAATCGTGGTGGCGCGAGTGGTCGGGGCGCTGCCGCTACGAAGGCCCGTGGCGCGAGGCGGTGCTCACGTCGCTGATGGTGCTGAAGGCGCTGACGTTCGGTCCGACCGGCGGCATCGTCGCCGCGCCGACGACGTCGCTGCCCGAGTGGCCGGGCGGCGTGCGCAACTGGGACTACCGCTACTGCTGGCTGCGCGACGCGACCATGACGCTCTACGTGCTGATGCTGACCGGCTACACCGAAGAGGCGGCGGCCTGGCGCGAGTGGCTGCTGCGCGCCGCCGCCGGCGATCCGGCGCGCCTGCAGATCATGTACGGCGTGTCGGGCGAGCGGCGGCTGACCGAGTACGAGGCCGACTGGCTGCCCGGCTACGAGGGCTCGAGCCCGGTGCGCATCGGCAACCAGGCGCACGAGCAGCTGCAGCTCGACGTGTACGGCGAGCTGTCGGACGCGCTGTTTCAGGCGCGGCGCTTCGGCATCGGCGCCGATCCCTGGGCCTGGGACTTCGAGTGCGCGCTGCTGGAGTCGCTGGAGTCGCGCTGGTCCGAGCCCGACGAGGGGATCTGGGAGGTGCGCGGGCCGCGCCGTCACTTCACGCACTCCAAGGTGATGGCGTGGGTGGCGTTCGATCGCGCGATCAAGGCGGTCGAGTGCTTCTCCCTCGAGGCGCCGCACGCCGATGCCGCGACGACGACTGCGGAGCTGGTCGCGCGCTGGCGCGCCACGCGGGATCGGATCCACGCCGAGGTCTGCGCGCGCGCGTTCGATCCGGCGCGCAACGCGTTCACGCAGTCGTACGGATCGCCGCGGATGGACGCGAGCCTGCTCTTGATGCCGATGGTCGGCTTTCTCCCGCCGCACGACCCGCGCATCGTCGGCACCGTCGCGGGGATCGAACGCGAGCTGCTGCGCGACGGTTTCGTGCAGCGCTACCGCACCGAGCCCGACGGCGACGGCCGCCGTCGACGGTCTGCCGCCCGGCGAGGGCGTGTTCCTGCCGTGCTCGTTCTGGCTCGTCGACGCCTACGTGCAGATGGGGCGCATGGACGAGGCGACCGCGCTCTTCGAGCGCTTGCTCGCCGTGCGCAACGATCTCGGCCTGCTCTCCGAGGAGTACGACCCCGCCGCGCGCCGGCTGCTCGGCAACTTCCCGCAGGCGCTCACGCACCTGGCGCTGGTCGGGTCGGCGCACAACCTGGCCGGCCACGCCGAGCGGCCCGCGAAGTCGCGCGGCGACGGAACCAAGACCTAGCATCGTAGGTCGAGCTCGAGGCGTTCGCCGCTCGCGTCTGCGCCGCCACGCCGCCCCTCGCGCCGATACGCGGATTCCCGTCGCGCGCTGCGGTAGAGCGTCATCGTGACCGATTCGCCGGCCCGCTCGTGCCGCCGGCGTCGCTGTGGCTCATCGTGACCGCTTCGCCGAGCCCGCTCGTGCCGCCGGCGTTCCTCGAGCGCGGCGCACGCGGCGGATCAGCGCGTCCAGCGACAGCGGCCCCGGGCCGGCGAGCGCGATCCAGAGGAACATCACCAGGTAGCTCCACTCCTCGAAGCCGACCAGCGTGGTCAGCCCGTCGATGCTGGAGCGCTTGGCGGTGAGGATCGCGATGACCATCGTGAACGCCAGCGGCAGCGACACCAGGCGCGTGCCGAGCCCGAGCAGCACGAGCAGGCCGCCGAAGAATTCGGTGCCGGCGACCAGGCGCGCGTGAAAGCCGGGCGCCGGGATGTGCAGATCGGTGAAGAAGCTGGTGACGTCGGGGATGGAGTGGAGCTTGCCCCAGCCGGTCCCGACGAAGACCAGTCCGACCGTGAGGCGTGCCAGCGTCGGGCCCAGAAACGAGGCGCGGTCGGCGAAGGTGCGTAGCTTCTGCAAGACATTCTCGGTGACCTTGATGAGCATTTGATCTCCTCCTGCATTGCCTACGCCGCCCGGCGCGCGCGGTTACGCGCCCGCGGCGCGGGCCCGACCGCGCGCGTCGCGGGAGGCGCGACGTTTCCTGAGCCGCGGTGTCGCCCCGCTGTGACGTCTAGACGGCCGTGGTGCGTGCTCAGGGCACCGATCTACGGTCGACGCTGTTCCCCGCCAGAGGCGCTCGCGCTTCCGAGGAGGTCTCACCGATGTCGCTGATTCCCGGCTCCAATCGATGGCGTTTCGTGGCCGTGTTGCCCGTGTTCGCGCTCGCGGCGTGCGCCGGAAGCACGCCCGCGACCGAGGGAGGTCAGGGCGGAAGCGCGGGAGCCTCGGGAGCGGCCGGAGCGGGTGCCGGTGGCAGCGCGACCGGCGGCGGCGCCGGTGGCGCGGCCGGCTCGCCCGTGACCGGCAGCGGCGGGTCGAACAAACCCGGCACCGGCGGAATGGTGGGCGGCGGCGGCAGTGGCGCGGGTGGCACCACCGGTCCCGTCGGCGGCTTCACCGGGACGTTGATCTGGCCGAACGCGACCAGCAAGGCGAACTCCGATCCCTGGCTGGCGCAGAACCACGATCAGATCTCGCAGCTGCAGCCGCGCGTGCTGGTGATCGATCTCGAGCAGACCGCCGAACGCGCAGACGCTGATCGATCAGCACATCGCCGCGCTGAAGGAGGCGACCAGCTTCCACAAGTACAAGAACGCGACGGCGCAGCCCACGGTGTCCTACCAGCTGGTGAAGATCGTGCAGGCGCCCAAGGGGACCGGCTCGACCATCAACTACACCTCGTGGAACACGCAGGCGTTCGCCGACTCCAACCTGCAGATCAAGGATCCCGCCGATCCGACCGGCCCCAACCTCACGCTGTGCGAGCTGTTCGAGAAGGGCGTGATCAACGAGGTCTGGTGCATGGCCAGCACGTCGCCCAAGTGCGGCGAGACGCAGGAGACGAAGCAGGTCTACGACGCCAACGGCGCCAAGGTGGCGGACAAGTTCGTCAGCGCGTCGAACGGCGACAACGATCACCGGCCTCGGTTGCAAGGTCACGGTGCGCATCACCGACTTCAACTCCTGGCGCGGCGCCGGCTGCCACCAGCACGCGATGGGGCACGCCTGGGAGCGCTACATGGACGCGCAGCGCGGTGCCGGCGCTGCGCAAGCAGGCCGCGCGCTTCCTCAACTGGGATCTCAACACGCGCGTGGCGCGCCGTTCAGCAACTTCTACAGCGCCTGCAACAGCAACGGCACGCAGCTCACCGACTGCATCGTCTGGGACTCGAAGATCAACGCGGCGTCGGGCGCGACCGCCGCGCGCGTGTTCAACATCGCCGACATGTCCGGCGGCTGCGGCAACGCGCACTTCTACGCGAACACGACCGGCACCTACTCGTACGACGCCAACACGCCCGACCCGATGGTGCTGTCGTCGTGCGAGAACTACGGCCTGCACAACGGCGCGAACGGCAAGGATCAGACGACGCAGTACACCAACGCGATGACCGACACGCTCTACGGCGCGCAGCACAGCGGCCCTGCCCCGCCGACTCAGCCGGCCTGCGACGACGACTGCGGCGGCCACGGCACGACGTACCTCTACCAGAACTTCCCGGGCCCCGGCACGGCGGCGAAGAACGACGACGGCACGCCCATGCACAACTGGTGGGTGTATTTGTTCTACTAACGCGAGTACCTCAGTACGAGTACGGGGTCTGGTAGCAGCGGTGCGTATGCGCCACGGCGCCCGTCGTGTCGATCCTTTCGTTGCTCGCGCTCCTGATCGCTTGCTCGCACCATTCGCCGCCGGCCCCGGCGCGCGCCGCCGCTTCGCGGCCCCACCGCCGCCAACGGCGAGCCGGCCACCGAGGAGGGGTGCAGCGCCTGCGGCGGTGAATGGGCGGCGCACGGTCTCCTGGGCGCGCAGCACGGCACGATGTCCTGTCTCTGTCCCACCCCCGACGGCGGCAAGCGTTGCCGCGACGGCGTCGAATGCCAGGGCGAATGTCTGACCGACGGCGCCGAGCACGAGGTCACCGCCGCCGGGCCGCCGGCGCTCGGCTTCTTCGTGGGCAAGTGCTCGCGTTTTCGCACGACTTACGGTTGCCACCGCGTGATCGCGACGCGGCGCGCTGCAGGCCGGCCCGGTTCCGCTCGACCAACCCCGACGGAGATCTGCGCCGACTGACCTGGACTGGAGCCGATCGCGGCCCCATACTGCCGCGCCATGGCGATGACCAAGACGTCGAGCGGGCTCGAGTACGAGGACACCCACGCCGGCAGCGGCGAGACCGCCGCCGCGGGCAAGACCTGCGTCATGCACTACACCGGATGGCTCTGGGTCGACGGCGCCAAGGGGGCGAAGTTCGACAGCTCGGTCGATCGCGGCCGGCCGTTCTCGTTCTTGCTCGGCAAGGGTCAGGTGATCAAGGGATGGGACGAAGGCGTCGCCGGCATGAAGATCGGCTCGAAGCGGACGCTGCGTATTCCCCCGGAGCTCGGTTACGGCGCGCGCGGCGCCGGCGGCGTGATCCCGCCGCAACGCGACGCTGCTGTTCGAGGTCGAGCTGCTCGAGCTGAAGTAACGCGCGGTCCTTAAAGGCCAGTCCGCGCTCGCTCTCGAACTCCGCATAGCTCGCTCGCGCTCGCAGCAACGGCACCGGTTACCATTCGGTACGGGCCGATCCCGCACGACCTGCCGCCGGTAACCGCCTCCGCGTCGAACACGTCGAGCGATCGCGTCCTGTCGCTTGGTGTGGCGATTGCTCGACACTCTTTTGCCAACACGGCGGAGGAGGGTGAGGTGAGCGCTGAAAGCGATCGAGGACGGTGTGGTCTTGCCTTCGCCAAGCGAGCGATGACGTCGATTGCGACGGTCGCCGGCGTGGCGCTCATGGTCCTGGGCGCGTCGTGCGGCGGATCGTCCGCCGCGCCGCCCGCCGACGGCGCGATCATCGGAGACGCCGGCACTCCCTACGCGGATCCCAACGACCACGCGATTTCGATCAACGAGATCATGGCGGCGAACGCGCTCAGCGCCAAGGACGACACCGGCGCCGCCGCGCCCTGGGTCGAGCTCTACAACCCGACGAGCGGCGACATCTCGCTTGGCGGCTACGCGCTGACCGACGACTTCAACCAACCGCGGCGCGCCGTGCTGCCCGCCGGGTCACGGTGCCCGCCGGTGGCCGCCTGGTGTTGTGGTGCGACGGGCGTCCCTCGGTCGGTCCCGCGCACGTTGCGATCTCGCTCTCGTCCGCGGGTGGCAGCGTCGGGCTGGCGCGTCCCGACGGATCGTTCATCGATCGCGTCACCTACGGCGCGCAGGTCGTCGACTTCTCCGGCGCGCGCGAGCCCGACGGCTCGTCGAGCTGGGTCGCCGCCGAGTGGCACGTTTCGCCGGGCGCCGCCAACCCGAGCGGTAGCGCGGCGCCCGCGCCTGCCGAGGTCGCGACCGACGCGCCCGAGATGATCCCGGCCGCCGGCGACATCAGCGACCGCATCCTCGGCGACGATGCGATGCCGTCCGTACGAGCTGCAGATCGCCGACGCCGGCATCGCCTCGCTGCGCGCGCAACCCGACACCTGGGTGCCGGCGACGCTGGTTTACGACGGCCGGGCCTACGGTCCGATCGGCGTCAACCTGAAAGGCACGCAGTCATTTCTACCGATCGACTCCAAACCGGCGTTTCGCGTCCACGCCGATCAGTTCGTCGACGGCGGCCGCTTCTTCGGCCTGAAGGAGCTCTACCTCAACAACGTCAGCACCGACTTCTCGATGATGCACGAGCGCCTCGCCTACTGGTCGATCCGGCAGGTCGGCGGTGTGCCGGCGTCGCGCGCGAATCACGTCGGCGGTCACCATGAACGGTCAGCCGCTCGGCCTGTACTCGCAGGTCGAGGAGCCGCGCGCGCAGATGTTGAGCCGCTTCTTCACCGACTCGTCGGGGCCGCTGTACACGATCCACTACGCCGACTTCGAGCCCGCAGTATCTGTCGGGGTTCGAGCCGCAGAGCGGGCCCGACGACCGCACGCTCATCAACAACCTCACGCAGGCGCTGGCGATGACGCCGCCCGCGACGGCGATGGCAGCGGCGGCGATGTACGCGAACCTGCACGAGTTCAACCGCTACTGGGCGCTGATGGTGATCACCGGGCACTGGGGCGCGTGGCCCTACGCCGCGACTCGCCGAGCCGGTCGGCGCCAACGCCGGCACCTACGCCGATCCGACGACCAAGCAGCTCTACTTCATCCCCGAAGGGGCCGACGACACGTTCGCCACCGCCGACTACGACTTCATCGGCCTGGCTGCGCTCAAATCGACGCTGGCCGAGACCTGCCAGCAGGTGCCCCGCTGCTATCCAGGACTTCGTGAACCAGGTCTGGGAGATCCTTGATCAAGCTCGAAGACAGCTCAACTGGGTCGGCGAGAACGGCCACGTCGCCGCGCAGATCGCGCCGCTCGTCCCGATGGATACGCGCAAGCCGTACACCGACGCCGACGTGGCGATGGCACCAGCAGCAGATGCGCTACTTCATCGTCGGCCGGCGCGCGTACCTGGGCAACAGCTGCCCGCGGCCAGCCGAGCACCGTCGGCGGCGCCTGGACAACTCGCGCCGCGCGATACGAAGTCCAGGTCGTAGACTGTCGATGTGGTTGCCGCAACCGGCGGGTTGGGATAGAGCTGAATCTCGGTCGCGGCGTTGGCGCTGTAAGCGATGCATGCGCGCCGCTGCCGACGCAGCGCCCGCCGGATCGGGGACGACGCAGTCGATGTGCGTACGACTGCAACGATTGCCGCGGCTTGATCAGGTACGACGTCGACTCGCTCACGAAGTAACCAGCGCTGGTCACCGACGCGGTCTGGATGGTGCCGCTGCGTCGGCGATGACGAGCTGACCAGCAGGACGGTGGCGATCGGATCCGGACCGCGCAGCCGACGAGCGGGTAGTAGGTGCGTCGAGGTCAGATGATACGAGCCGCCGGTCAGCGGCGCCGCCGGTCGGGGCGGGCTCCGTCCCGTTCCCCGAATTCATCGCCTGGACGAACGAGCTGCCGTACTGGAGGTCATTACAGAGCGGGCCCGCGTCGGGCAACCGCGCGTTGTTGCGTCGCCTTACTTTCGAGCAACCGCCCCAGCAGCGCCAGGACCAACGGCGCAAATGCCGACGCGCGGCGGCCGGGGCGATTGGTTGAATCCCAGCGGCCG
This sequence comes from uncultured Pseudomonadota bacterium, assembly GCA_963711305.1. GTDB lineage: Bacteria > Myxococcota_A > Polyangia > Fen-1088 > Fen-1088 > DASRQZ01. The sequence continues at coordinate 884,297 of CAVQDT010000006.1, read as the reverse complement.
CTCGTGCTACCACGACGGATGGTGAGCGGCGCCGCGCGAGATCGCGCGAAGACGAGTCGTCCGCGACAACGCGTCACGTGAGCGATGCCGCACGGACAAAGCCTCGACCTTTCCGCTCGGTTCCGAATCGGTTCCTGGCGCGTCACCTGCGCCCGACACGCGGACTGCCGGCGCCAGTCCCGGCAGCGTTGCGCTGGCGCCGGGGCAGGCGTTACCGTTTTCCGACTCAGACGCCGGAGGTGTGGCTCAGGCGGCGGCTTTCATCTTCTTCGCGCGGCGCGCTTCGCGGTACTTCTTGATCTTCGACTTGGCCACGTCCTTGTGCTTGGCGCAGACCATCCCGAACACCGGCGCCGCCGGATTCTTGCAGCCGGGCACGGGGCAAAGCTGCTTGGGCGCCTTCTTGCGAGGACGGCCGGCCGCGAAGTCGAGCGCCTTGATGCTGGCGCCGCGCCCATCTCCCGAGCCGAGCGCGCCGACGACGGCCGCGCGCGCGCGGTCGAGTGTCTCGCGCTCGATAATCGAGGTGAGCTGATTGGTGAAGTTGGCAACGAGGGTCGCAATGTTCATCGGGGGAGATTGTATGCGCTAACAGGCCGCCGGGCTCCACTGAAATCGCAATCCAAATTTCGTTTCGAGCATCTTCTTTTTCAGCCAATCGCGTGTCGTTCCGGGATGCCCGAAACTTGAGGGACCATCCTGTTCGCGCTGAAGGGCCGCCCACTCCGACAATCGCGACGTCGATCGCGACGCTTGGGTTGGCCGGGGTTGGGTTACCGGTGGTCCTTTACGGCAGACTCCGTATTCTCGCGAACGGTTGATCGGCGCCGATTGGGCAACCCCGTTCGGCGAGACGGCCTCGTTTGGGCCGGTTGCTCGAATTGCGCGCCGATTGGTGCGCAGCCCGGCGTTGCGACTCTCGGGCGCGTTCAAACGCGGCCGCAGCAGCCGCTTGGCCAGCTCCAAGCGTCGTTCCAGCTGGCGCACCGTGGCCTCGCTGATTCGGCGGATGCCGCTGCGGCGGTTCAACTCGGCGTTGAGCGTCGCGTGTGATTTGCCGGTCACGTGCACCAGATCGGCGATCGTCGCGCTGTTTTGCTCGCGCAATTGCGCGGCGCCGCGCGAGCGCGCTGGTCTTCCTGTTTTCGCCTGGGCCGTCGCCGCCACGCGCGGGACTCGGGCTCGGGCAACGGCACCGGCGCCGAGCCGACCACCGCCGCCTCGGCGACCAACGGCGCGTCGCCGCTCGTCGAGCTCGCCGCTCGCGCCGACCAGATCGGGGATGCGCGTCGGCGTCGTCGTAGACGCGCACGCCGTCCAGCCGGCGCCCCTGCTCGTCGAGCGGAACCGCGGAGATGGCGCGTGAACAGCGACAGCTGCTCCTCTTCGCCGCCCGGCCGCTCGGCGTCGTCCGGCTCGTCGTCGCGCGGCCGCCGTCCGCCCTCCTCCTCGTCCGAACGCCTCTTCTGGCGGCGCAGGCTGTGGCGTCGTTGCTCGGCGATGCCGGCCGCGAACGTGCGCAGCCGCAGTCGTCGGGGATGAACATGTACGCCGTCTGGCGCGCATCGCGCCCCGACCAGCGCACCAGACGGCCGACCGCCTGCCGGAAGAACAGGTCGGTCACGGTGTTGGTCGCGTAGACGCCGACGCGCAGGCGCGGGATGTCGACCCCCTCGGACACCATGCGCACGGCGACGATCCAGGGCGGCGTGCCGTCGGCGAACGCGCTGATCTTCTCCGACGCGCTCGGCTCGTCGGAGGTGGCGACGACCGCGGTGACGCCCAGCCGCTCGCGCATGATGCCGGCGATGCCGCGCGCGTGCTCCTGGTCCATGGCGATCACCAGGCCGGCGGCGCGCGGGTCGCGCGCGCGCAGGTGGCAGAGCTGCGCGTGCGCCTGCTCGAGCACCGCCGCCAGCCAGTCGCCCTCGGCGTCCAGCGCCGTGCGCAGCCGCTGGTTGGCCAGCTCGCGCGTCAGCGGATCGTCGAAGGTCGCCGCGTATTCCAGGCCGTCCGGCGCCGTCCACTCCATGTGCCCCTTGATGCGCGGGAAATAGACCGGGCGCACGACCGCGCGATCCTTCAGCGCCTCGCCGTAGCCGTACTCGTAGTCGGCCTCGGCCAGGTCGCCGTCGTAGCGCACGAACGGGATGATGTTCTGATCGGAGCGGAACGGCGTGCCCGACAGCGACAGGCGGCGCGCCGCGTGCTCGAACGCGAAGCGCACGCCGTCGCCCCAGGCGCGGCTCTCGCCGGCGTGGTGGATCTCGTCGAGCACGGCGAGCGCGCCGCGCACCAGCGTGCGCAGCGCGCCCGGATTGGCGGCGACCTGCTGGTAGGTGACCACGACGCCGTGGACGTCGGACGGCAGGCTGCCGTAGCCCGCCGACCAGTCGGGATCGAGGTGCAGGTCCATCTGCTCGGCCGCGTGGGCCCACTGGTTCTTGAGGTGCTGCGTCGGCACGACGACCACGAACCGCCGCACCCGCCGCGCCACCAGCGCGCGCCGCACCGCGGTGAGCGCGAACGTGGTCTTGCCCGGCGCCCGGCGTCGCCACCACCAGGAAGCTGCGGCGCCGTGCTCGCCTCGAAGCGCGCGAGCGCCTCGCGCTGCCAGGCGCGCAGCCGGACTCTCGGGCAGGCCGGGGAGGCCGCCGCACGCGGGCGACGGGTCCCCAGAATCAGCCGACGGAATCGCTACGTCTCCAAGCTCGGTTCGCCAAAAGGGGAGTGACTTCTAGCCGGTCGGCGCGCTCCCGTCGAGATTGACAATGGCGACTGTCGGGGGCTCCCTCCGACACAGCGCCTTTGAAATTCCATAAAGTTTTAACGTAATTCTCCCGACATTATTGTTGACGCGATGCACTGGTGGCGGGGGACAGGGATCGGGCATCGTGCTCTGGTTTTAGCCGCGCTGCTCGCGCTTGGTTCCGGGCTTTGCGGCCTGTCGCTGGGACCCCGACCGGCCCACGACGGCGACACGCTGACCACCAGCGATGGCGTGAAGTATCTCGCGCACGAGGTGATCGTGCGCGCCGGTGCGGGCGTGTCGGGCAGGACGCGTTGCGCGCCGCGGTCGCGCCGGTCGGCGGCTCGATCGCCGCGCGACGACGGCGGGATGAACGACGCTCGGCTACTTCCGCGTCGAGCTGCCGCAGACCACCACCGCCGACAGCGCGATCTCCGCGCTGACCGGCACCGACAGGGATCGCCAAGGCCGAGCGCAACTACCTGGTGCAGGCCTTCGCGACGCCCAACGATCCGCGCTACGGCGAGCTGTGGGGCATGGCGAAGATCGACGCGCCGGCGGCCTGGGACACCAACACCGGCTCGTCGCGACGTCCTGGTCGCGGTCATCGACACCGGCATCGACTACACCCACCCCGACCTCGCGGCCAACATCTGGACCAACCCGGGCGAGATCCCCGGCAACGGCATCGACGACGACGGCAACGGCTACGTCGACGACGTCCACGGCTACGACTTCGCCAACAACGACGGCGACCCGATGGACGACAACGGCCACGGCACGCACGTGCTCGGGCACCATCGGCGCGCGTCGGCAACAACGGCGTCGGCGTCGCCGGCGTCAACTGGCACGTGAAGATCATGGCGCTGAAGTTCCTGGCCGCGTCGGGCGGCGGCTCGACCGTGGGACGGCGCGCAGACGCATCCTCTACGCCGCCAAGATGAAGGCGCGCGTGGTCAACGCCAGCTGGGGCGGCCTGGGGCCCAGCTGCTACGCCTCGTACCTGGACGACGCGATCCGCACGCTGGCGACCGCGGGCGGCATGTTCGTCGCCGCCGCCGGCAACAACGCCAACAACAACGACGCGTACCCGGACTATCCCGCAACTACGCCGTCGACAACGTGGTCTCGGTGGCGGCCACCGACACCAACGACCAGCTGGCCAGCTTCTCGAACTACGGCGCGACGCGCGTCCACCTGGCGCGCGCCCGGCGTCGACATCCTGAGCTCGCTGCCCGGCGGCCAGTACGCCAGCTGGAGCGGCACGTCGATGGCGACGCCGCACGTCGCGGGCGCGGCGGCGCTGTTCCTGTCGGCGCGCCCCGACGCGACCTACGCCGAGGTCAAGCAGAAGCTCATGGACACCACCGATCGCGGTGCCGGCGCTGGCCGGCAAGACCGTCTCGGGCGGCCGGCTGAACCTGGCCAAGTTGATCGCGGCCGCGGGCCACCCGCCGGCGGCGCCCAGCGGATTCGACGGCACCGCCGGCGATCGCAGCGACGTGCACGCTGTCCTGGACAGCGCAACACCGAGAGCGACCTCGCCGGCTATCGCGTGCGCTGGGGAACCGCGAGCGGCCTCTACACGCAGACCCTGGATCTGACGGCGAACGCAGACCAGCGCGCACATCACCGACCTCGTCCACGGCACCACGTACTACTTCGTGGTCTACGCGCGCAACGCCACCGGGCTGGTGAGCGCGGCCGTCGCCGGAGAAGGCGCTGCTCGCGCAGGACCGCATCGCGCCGCCGCAGGTCGTCGATCTGGCCGCGAGCGCGCTGCCGGGCGTCGCGGCGCAGGGCGAGGTCGCCGACGCCAGCGGCGAGTTCTCGACCTACTGGGCGGCGAGCAACGCGTTCGACGGCAACTCCGACCAGCGCCTGGATCTCGCCCGGTCGCGCCGAGGCCGACCAGGAGTTCCTCACGGTGCGGCTCTACACGCCGTACTCTGATCGACGCCGTCGATCTGACGCCCAACGCCGCCTACCCGCAGTTCTTCCCGGTCGACTTCGACGTCGAGGTCTCCGCCGACGGCGACACCTGGACCGTCGGTTGGCGGCCAGCGCAACGCCGCCGTCGGCCCGACCGACAAGGTCGCGCGTCGTCGTTCCCGCCGACGCTGGCCGGCCGCCGTGCGCCTGCGCGTGGTGCGCGCGTTCCAGCACGAGTCGGGGCTGGACTACGCGTCGATCGCCGAGATGGCGATCCAGGAAGCGTCGAGCGCGCCCGACACCCTGCGCCTGACCTTCACCGCGCCCGGCGACGACCCGGGCGCGGGCCGCGCGCAGAGCTACGACCTGCGCCGCGCCACCGCGCCGCTCACCGACGCGACCTTCGCGGCGGCGACCGCCGATCGCCGACCACGGCGCCGCTCAGCGCCGGCGCGCCCGAGTCGATCGACGTCACCGGCCTGGCCGGTCAGACCACCTACTACTTCGCGATCAAGGCCACCGACGAGGCCGGCAACGTGTCGCCGCTGTCGAACATCGCCAGCGCCGTCGACGCTGATCGTGCCGCCGTCGACGATCACCGACCTGGCGGCGCTCGACGCGGTGGCCGGCGCGTCGCCGGGCACGATCACGCTGGCCTGGACCGCGCCCGGCGCCGACGGCAAGAGCGGACAGGCGTCGAGCTACGACCTGCGCCTGTCGACGGCGCCGCTGACCGCGGGCGGCTTCGACGCGGCGACGCCGCTCACCGGCCTGCCGGCGCCCGCGCCCGCGGGGACGCGCGAGACCTTCGCGGTCACCGGCGCTCGAGCCGGGCGGCAGTCTACTACTTCGCGCTGCGCGCCGTCGACGAGAAGGGCGCGGTCGGGCGGCGTCTCCAACATCGTGCTCGCGATGCCCGCCCGACGGCGCCGACGTCACGCCGCCGGCGCGGGTCGGCGAGCTGGCGGTCTCGCTCTCGAACCCGGGCGTCAAGCTGACCGCGCGCATCGACTCGGTCTCCGACCAGCTCTCGCCGCAGCGCGCGCCCACCAACCTGATCGACGGCGACGTCGCGACGGCCTGGGTCAGCCAGGCGCGCCGTCGCCGACCACGCCGGCGTGGGTGATCTTCGACTACGGCACGCGCGCAGCCGCTCAACCGGTTCCGCACCAACCCGTCGACGCTGGATCTGGTCGGCAGCTACCCGCAGGACTTCGAGATCCAGACCAGCGTCGACAAGCTGGTCTGGACGCCGCTGGTTCACGTCGAGGGGCTGATCGGCACGCTTCGCCGAGTGGAACGAGTGGACGCGCGCCGGTCACCTACGCGCGCTACGTGCGCCTCTACATCACGCAAGCGCGGCCCGGCGGCCGGCACCGCGGTCTACGCGGCGATGGGCGAGTTCGAGGCCTACGCGCTGGCGCCGTCGATCGACGCCGACCTGACCTGGGTCGCGCCCGGCGACGACGGCTATGCCGGCACGGCCGCGCGCTACGACCTGCGCCAGTCGACGGTGCCGATCGACGACACCAGCTTCGCGTCGGCGACGCCGCTCTCGATCGCTGCCGCCGCTGCACGGCGGGATGATCGAGGTGCACCACCTGGCGGCGCTGCCGGCGGAGACCAAGCTCTACTTCGCGATCAAGGCCTTCGACAGCGACGGCAACGCGGGCCCGCTGTCCAACGTCGCGACGCTGACCACGCCCGGCGTCGCGCCGGCGCCGGTCGCCGACCTGGCTGTCAGCGGCGCCACCAAGACCGTCGCTGTCGCTGTCGTTCACCGCCACCGGCGACGACGGCACGGTCGGACGCGCGACCGCCTACGAGCTGCGCTACGCGAAGACGCCGATCGCCGCCGCGACCTGGGCCAGCGCGGCGATCGCGCCGACGCGGCGCCGCAGGATCCGGGCACGCGCGAGACGGTCACCGTCGCCGGGCTCGACCCGACCAGCGTCTACTACTTCGCGATCAAGGTGATCGACGACGTCGGCAATACCTCGCCGATGTCGAACCTGGCGTCGGGCAGCACGCTCGACGGCACGGCGCCGGCGCGCGTGACCGACCTGGTCGCGGCGCCGGTCGATCCCACGCAGCGCCCGGCGCTGGCGCTCACCGTCACCAGATTCCAGCGGCTCGTACTCGCCGGAGACCGGCGCCGACAACCTGCTCGACGCGAACGCGGCGACGGTCTGGATCAGCCCGGGGTCGGCGACCGTGCAGCCGATGAGCGTGACGTTCGATCTCGGTGGCGCGCGCAAGCTCGGGCGGCTGCGCCTGCGCGCCGGCGTCGGCTACGTCGATCTGTTCCCGCCCGACTTCAAGCTCGAGGTGCAGGCGACCGCGGGCGGCAACCTGGAAGACCGTGGTCGCCGAGACCGGCATCACCAGCGCGGGCGACTGGGAAGAGTGGCTGCTCGGCGCGGTGCCCGCGGTCGCGGCGCGCCTGACCGTCACCAAGACCGTGCCCTGGAACGGCAAGCTCTACACCGCGCTCGGCGACGTCGAGCTCTACGAAGATCCGACCGACTACAGCACGCTGCGTCTGGCCTGGACCGCGCCCGGCGACGACGGCACCACCGGCACCGCCAAGCAGTACGACGTCCGGCGCGCGCTGCAGGCGATCGACAGCGCCGGCTACGCGATGGCGACGCCGATCGCCGGCGCGCCCGCGCCGCACCCGGCCGGCTACCTCGAGCGCTTCGACGTCACCGGCCTGCCCGCCGAGACCACGACCTGCTTCGCGCTCACCGCGATCGACAAGGGCAGCAACGTATCGCCGGTGTCGAACTCGAGCTGCGCGACCACGCCGGGCATGCCGCCGTCGACGGTCACCGATCTCGCGGTCACCGGCGCCACCGCCACCACCGCGACGCTGACCTTCACCGCGCCGGGCGCCGACGGGACCACCGGCACCGCGTCCAGCTACGAGCTGCGCCGCTCGACGCGCGCGCATCACCAGCGCCAACTGGAGCGCGGCGACCGTGGTTGGTGGTCTGCTCGCGCCGCACGCGGCGGGCACCGCCGAGACGGTCACCGCGACCGGCCTCTCGGGCGCGACCCTCTATCACTTCGCGATCCGCGCGATCGACGCCGGCGGCAACGCGGGCGCGTTCTCCAACGACGCGCGCGGCACCACCGCCGACAACGTGCCGCCGGCGAGCGTGACCGACCTCGCCGCCGCGACCGTCAGCAGCCAGGGCGGCAGCCTCGCGCTGTCCTGGACCGCGCCGGGTGACAGCGGCCTCGCTGGCACCGCGCAGCGCTACGACGTGCGCGTCTCGACCGCGCCCATCAACGACAGCAGCTTTGCTTCCGCCACGCCGGTCACCGTCGGTGCCCCGCAAGCGCCGGGAACCCACGAGGCCGCGACGATCAGCGGGCTGCCGGCCGAGTCGCTGATCTACGTCGCGCTCGAGACCATCGACGCCGCCGGCAACGTCTCGCCGCTGTCGAACGTCGCGTCGGCGCGCACGCGCGACGAGGCGCCGGCCGCGATCACCGACCTCGCCGTGATCGGCGGCAGCGGCCGCGCCGCGCAGCAGGCGACGATGATCCTGCAATGGACCGCGCCCGGCGACGACGCGAACGTCGGCACGGCGACGAGCTACGACATCCGCTACTCGACGCGCCGGCGATCAACGCCGCGAACTTCTCGGCGGCGACGCCGAGCGCGCCCGGCCTGGCCCCGTCGCCGGCCGGAACCCAGGAGCACTACACGGTCGACCGGCCTCGCGGTCGGCGTGCGCTACTGGTTCGCGATCGAGACCAGCGACGAGCGCGGCAACGTCTCGGCGATCTCGGTCGTCGCGTCGAGCAGCACGCCCGACGAGATGCCGCCGTCGGCGACCATTGACCTGGCGGCGGCGACCGGCACCGCGGCGGGCACGCTGGTGGTGTCGCTGACCGCGCCCGGCGACGACGGCACGGCGGGTACGGCGCAGGCCTACGACCTGCGCTGGAGCCTGACCCCGCTCGACGCGAATTCGTTCGCCAGCGCCGCGACCGCTGTCCGCGCCCGCGCCCGCGTCCGGCCGGCACGCATCAGACGTTCACGGTGAGCGGCCTGCCCAACGAGACGCGCGATCCACCTGATGCTGCGCGCGCGCGACGACGCGGGGAACTTTTCGACCGGTCTCGAACGACGCCAGCGCCAGCACGCCGCAGGTGCCGCCGTCGGCGATCACCGACCTGCGCCAGCTCGCGCGCGGCACTGGGAGCGTCACGGTTGGATGGACGGCGCCCGGCGACGACGGAAACACCGGCACCGCGGTGGAATACGACCTGCGCTACGCGACGGTGCCGCTGACCGCGGCGACCTTCGCGACCGGCACGCGCGCCACCACGCCGTCGCCCGGCGGCGCCGGCACGGCGCAGAGCGCCACCGTGAGCGGCCTTCTGGCCAACAAGACCTACTACCTGGCGATCGAGACGCGCGACGACCGCGGCAACTGGTCGACGCATCTCCAATCTCCTGGCGTTCGCGTCCGACGACACGCTCGCGCCGGGGACGATCGGCGACCTGGCCGCGGCCACCGGCACCGCCGCCGGCACCGTCGTGCTGCGCTGGACCGCGACCGGCGACGATGGCACCAGCGGCACCGCGCAGAGCTACGACCTGCGCCGCTCGTCGTCGCCGATCACCGCCGCCAACTGGAATGCGGCGACGCCGATCGTGGGGCCGGCGCCGCACGCCGCGGGCTCGGCCGAGTCGTTCACTGTGACCGGGCTCGCCGGCGAGACTACCTTCCACTTCGCGATCCGCGCGATCGATGAAGCCGGCAACACCGGCCCGGTCTCGAATGACAGCGCGGCGTCGACGCCGCCGGTCGCGCCGGCCGCGATCACCGACCTGGCGGCGACGCTCGCGATCTCCGGCACCAGCGCCAGCGCGACGCTGCGGTGGACCGCGCACCGGCGACGACGGCACGACCGGCACGGCGACGCGCTACGACCTGCGCTACGCCAGCTCGCCGATCACCGCCGCGAATTTCGGCACCGCGTCCACGATCACCGTCGCCGCGCCTCGGTTGGCCGGGCACCGTCGAAACCGCCACCATCAACGGGCTGCAGCAGCAGACGACCTACTACTTCGCGATCGAGGCGATCGACGACACCAGCACCGCGTCGCCGCTCTCGAACATCGCGACGGTCGTCGTTCCCGACCTGACCAAGCCGAGCGCGCCCGCGTCGTTCAGCGTCACGCGGCCCGACACCGCCGGCAAGCGCCTCACGATTGCGACCGCGACCGCGTCGTCGACGCTGGGCCCGTCATGGCAGGCCGCCAATGCCATCGACGGTGACGCGGCCAGCTCCTGGTCGTCGGCGGGCGGCGCGCAAGACGATCCCCAGAGCCTCACGTTCGACCTGGGCGCGGCGTCGTCGATCGAACAAGTGCAGCTGACCCCCGACGCGCGCTACCTCGCGCTCTTCCCGCGCGACTTCACGCTCGCGGTCAGCGCCGACAACAACAACTGGAAGACCGTCGCCACCGAGCAGGGCTTCGTGCCGGCCACCGGCGACACGCTGGTCTGGGGCTTCCCGGCTGAATCGGCGCGCTACGTGCGGCTGGCGGCGACGGCGACCGGCGTCAGCTTCGGCAAGCACTACGCGATCGTCGCCGACGCCGCGATCTTCAGCGCCGCCGCGACCGACGGCCGCGCGCAGCTGACCTGGATCGCGCCCGGTGACGACGGCGCCGCCGGCACGGCGACGCGCTACCAGGTGTTCCAGTCGACGCGCGCGTTCACCGAGGCCGACCTGGGCGGCGTCGCGCTGGTTCCGGGCGCGCCCACGCCGGTGCTGGCTGGCCTGCTGCAGACCATGCTGGTCACCGGGCTCGCGGGCGAGACCACGTACTACTGGGCGGTGCGCGCGATCGACGAGGCCGGCAACATCGGACCGCTGTCGGCGGTGCTGCCGGCGCGCACCAACGACGTCGCGCCGGCGCCGGTGCGCACTCTCGCCGGTCACGCATCGAGCCCGACCGACATCCAGCTCGATTGGCAGGCGACCGGCGGCGACGCCACGCTGGGGACGTCCGCCAGCTACGAGATCCGCTACCTGGCGGGCACGCTGACGTCGCAGAACTTCGCCAGCGCCACGCTGGTCCCGGGCCTGCCGGCGCCGATCTCCGCGGGCAGCGCGCAGTCGGTCACCGTGAGCGGGTTGACCGCGGGCGCGACCTATCACTTCGGATTGATCGCGAAGGACGCCGCCGGCAACGCGTCGTATCTGTCGAACATCGCCGTCGTCGCGACCCAGCGTCTGCCCGACACCACGCCGCCCGCGGCGATCCAGGACCTGAGCGTGGCGCTGCCGTCGCCGGGCGGCCAGCTGGTCGCGGCGCGCGCGGTCACGCGCTCGAGCGAGCAGTCGACCAGCTTCGGCGCGGGCGCGCTCATCGACGGTGACCACGGTAGCTTCTGGGCCAGCGCGGCGGCGAGCGCGAGTCAGGAAGAGTGGGCGCGCGTCGAGTATCCCGCCAACACCATTGCCGGCCGCATCGAGCTCTGGCCCGCCGACGCGCTGGTCGCGCTGTTCCCGCCCGACTTCACCGTGCGCGTGAGCCCCGACGGCCTCGCCTGGACCACGGTCGCGACCAGGACCGGGTACGTCGCCGCGGCGGGGCTGCCCCTGGTCGTGGATTTCGCCGCGACGTCGCTCCGCTACGTCGAGCTGCACGCGACCCGGTTGTCGGCGGCGTCGGCGGGCGTCTTCTATCTCGCGGTTGCCGAGCTCGAGCTCTACACCGCGAGCGCGCCGGCCGGCAGCGTGGTCGCGAGCTGGACCTCGCCCACCGACGACGGACCGAGCGGCGGCGCTGCGACCTACGACCTGCGCGCGTCGGCTTGCCCCTAGACCTAACCACCGCCCCCGTCGCCACTGCGCCCGCGCCGTCGGCGGCCGGGTCGCCCGAGCGCGCGCGCCTTTCGCAGCTACCGAGCGGCACGGCCTGCTTCGCGATCCGCAGCACCGACGCCGCCGGCAACGCCAGCGACTGGTCGAACATCGCCAGCATCAACGTACCGTGACCGCCACGTACGCGATGACGAGCGCGAGCGCGATCGACACCGACACCCACTGCGCGGTCGACAGCCCCAGCGCCGCACCGCGATCCTGATCGCCGCGCAGGAGCTCGATGGCGAAGCGCCCGGCCGCGTAGATCGACAGGAACGTCGCGAACGCGGTGCCGTCACGCTTGCCGCGCGCGATCGGAACCGCTGCCGCTAGCGCGGCGCAGAGGCCGAGCGTGGCCTCGTAAAGTTGCGTCGGATGCACGGGCAGGCTCGGCGCACCCGGCGGCACGAATCCCCGCCGCAGGTGATCGAGCGCAGCCAGGCTTCCGGGCGGGAAGCGCACGCCCCAGACGCCGGCGGTCGGCATGCCGTAGTCGCAGCCGGCGAGGAAGCAGCCGGTGCGAACCAGCGCGAACGTGAGGCCGGTGCCGATCGCGACGCGATCGAAGAACGGCGCCAGCGGCTCGCCGGAGATCTTCAAGTAGGCGGCCGCGGCGAAGATCGCGGCGAGCAGGCCGCCATACGCCGCACGGCCGGTGTGGGTCATCGGGCGCCACGATCCGGCCGCGAGCGCCGCGGGGATCGCGCGCAGCGCCTCGAACACGTAACCGCCGGCGAGCGCCGCGACGTAGGCGCAGGCGATCGCGCGCGCCGTGTGCGCGACCGAAGCTCCGTCACGCTTGGCCAGCTGCAACGCGATCAGCGACCCGACGACGACGGCGAGCGCCGCCAGCATGAAGTAGTCGGGAAAGAGCTCGCTCGGAACGTGGTGTCGCGCGAGCCAGGCAATGACCACCGGTCTCATGGCCGCCTCTGTCGGCGCGAGAGGAGAAACGCCAGCGGCGCGAAGATCGAGAGCATCATGCGCGGGCTCGTGCCACCGTGCTGTCGGCTGCGCCGCGACACCTGGCAGTTGGTGTCGTCTCCGCCTTCGGTACCGGTGTTGTTGCAGGAGTCGTCGCTGCCGTCGCTGGTGCTGTTGCACGAATCGCCGCTGCCGCTGCCGTCGTCGGTGTTGTCGCACGAGTCACCGCTGTCGTCGGTGCTGCCGTCGCAGGAGTCGCTGTCGTCGGTCGAAGCGGCACTGCAGGCCGCGCAGCTGTCGGCGGCGGCGCCGCACGAGTCACCGGAGCTGGTGGGCGGCGGCTGCGGCGTCGACGGCGGGTAGACCACGATCACGCCAGCGTCGTAGCCGTAGGGCGTACCGACATTGTCAGCAGGCGGCGTCGCGCGGAGCCCGCCGGCGTCGGGATTGTCGCTGCCGCCGCTCGCCGTCGCCGTCGCGGCAGCGGGCGCGCTGGCAATGGCCGCAAGGCCGCTGCTCGCCGCCGCGGAGCCATTCGGTGCGGGCGCTCCCGCGTCGGCGCCGCCGTCGGCGAGCGCGGGCGCGAGCGCGGCCAGCCAGGCGGCGCCGACGTACACGGTATCGCCGATGGCCACCGCGCCGGTCGGCCAGCCGACCACGCGGTGCAAGTGGCGCGCGCCAGACGCCGCGATCAGGCCCCGTAACAGCGCCGCGCCCTCGCCCTGCAGCGCGCGTGACTCGAGCTCGGTCAGCGCCGGTGCCGTCGCTTCGACCTCGAGCGGCGGAAGCGTCCCGGGCGTTGCCGCCGCGGTGTTCGGCAGGGCGCGCGCCATTCCCGAGCCGATCGCGCCTACGATCAACGCGTCGCCGGAGCGCTGCGCGCGGGCGGCGTCCGCCTCGGTCACCAGCACCGCGGCCTGGGTCGTCGCGGGATCGCCCGTGACAGCGTCACCCGAATCGTCACCCGCGCGCGCCGCCTCCAGCCGCGCGGCCAGCCGCTGGCGCGCGTCGTCGGAGAGCGTGGCAATCACCGCGGGATCCGCGCGCAAGGCGTCGCGCAGCGGAAGCTCGTCGAGCGGAGGAGCCCCGTCGTCGCATCCCGCGAGCGCGACGAGGAGCAAGGCACCCACAATCGGTCTGGTTCGCATCGCGCCGCGCAACCATCGCAAGCGAGATGCCATGCGCGATCCGCGGGAAATCGCGTGCGTGGCGGCTCCCGATCGTGAATCAGCGGCGACAGTCTGATTCGTTCACGCTACAGGTGGCCCCGCGACCGATCTGGGACAAATCTGTCGCGCTGCCCGCCAGGGTACGTCGTCGATGTCCGGGTCCGGTCGCGGAGGTCGCGACTAATGTCTCGAATTCATTGGCTTGATCGCTGGCGGCACGCTCCTTGCGACCCGGAACCGGCATGCGAAACACGACGCCTCGGATGGTGGGACCAGCCAGGGCCGGTATCGGGTTGGCCGTTGTCGTGGCGGCGCTGTCGGCGCGGCCGTCGCCAGCGCAGGCCTGTGGCGGCTTCTTTTGCGATCAACCGGGCGGCTTGCTCGGCCCGACACCGATCGCGCAGACCGGCGAGAACGTCCTCTTCCGCGTCGATCCGACCGCGCCGGCGGGGACGTCGATCGAGGCGCACATCCAGATCTTCTATTCCGGGCCCGCCGCGCAGTTCTCATGGATCCTGCCGGTCGACGCCGCACCGACGCTGGACACCGGAACCGACTCGGTCTTCACCGTCGTGTCGAACCTGACAAACCCGAGCTTTCAGCTCAGTACCACCGAAGAGGGGACGTGTCGCCCGCTCTTCTATCCGCCCACGGCGGGCGGAGGCGGGGGCGTTTCCGGGGCCGGTGGTTCGTCGGCGGCCGCGGTCGACGCGGGCTCGGTCACGGTGATCTTTCAAGGCGGTGTGGGCCCCTACGACGCGGCGGTGATTCACGGCCCGGACGCGTCCGACATCGAGGCCTGGCTGTCGACCAACGGCTACTACGTTTCGGATCAGGCGAAGGGGATCATCGAGACCTACGTTAGCGAGAACAAATACTTCGTCGCTCTGAAGCTGATGGGAGATCAGAGCGCGAGCGCGATCCGCCCGATCATCTTGCGGTTCGACGCGCCCTCGCCCTGTGTTCCGCTGCGGCTGACGGCGATCGCCGCGACGTCCAACATGCGCGTGAATGTCTGGGTGCTGGCGCCATCGCGGACCGTGCCGCAGAACTACTACGAGATCACGCTGAACCTGGCCAAGCTCGACTGGTTCGGCCGCGGATCCAACTACGCACAGCTGCTCACGCAAGCCGCCACGGAGGCGGGCGGCAACGCGTTCACCACCGAGTACGCCGGCTCCGCGCGCATCATGGACGGCGCCATCTGGAAGCCGGGGCTGGTCAACCTCGACGTGCTGAGGGCGGCCGCGACGCCGCCGCTGTACATGAATGCGCTCTCGCAACAGGCAGTGCCGCGCGACACGAGCCTGCTCAAGTTCCTCGAGAAGTACATTCCCGAGCCCGCGAGCCTGGTCGCGGCCGGTGTCGCCGAACGGGCGTTCTACAACCAGGTGTCGTTTTACTACTCGCAGATCCCGGGCGAGTTCGCGCCGTTCGATGCCGTGGTCGCGACCAATGGCTTTCAGGCGACGATCGTCGCGCCGCTGCAAGAGGCGCAAACGCTGTTCGACAAGGCCCCGTATCTGACGCGCCTTGCGACCTTCATCTCGCCACCGCAGATGACCAAGGATCCGCTCTTCCTGTTCAACCCCGATCTGCCCGACGTGTCCAACATGCTGAGCGCGCAGGCGGTGTATGAGTGCGGCAACCAGCAGTACTCGATATGTGACGCTCCGGTCCGGCTGACGTTGCCCGATGGCACGACCGAGCGGATGGCGATGCCGCCGCCCGCGGCGTATTGCACCTACCAGCAGTCGCGCACGCCGCCGGCCGCGGTGGTCAACTCGCCCGCCCTGGCCATAGCGTGGCAACGCCGCGCCGTCGGGACTGGCGTCGTGGTGACCGACAACAGCGCGATGATCGCCGCGGCGATCGCAGCGGGCAACGCCAACCCCGGCAACGCTCTGCCCGACGGCGGTGTGACGTCCATCGCCGACGGCGCCGCGATGCCAGGCTCGACCAAGAGCGGCAGCGGCTGTGGTTGTGCTGTCGCCGTTTCGGATGAGCCGGCGCTCGTGGGAAACTTGCTCGTGGCGCTCGCGGTGTTGCTAATTCGGCGCCGTCGCGGCCGTTGACCTTCGCCCGCCTTTGAAGCTATAGGGACGCGGGGCAGCATCATGAGGGCCAAGGAGATCTGGCGTCGAGCCAGACGCTGGATCGAGGACTGGGGACCGCGGTTCACGGACGACCCGTGGGCGGCGTTGGTCTTTGCGGTGCCGGCGCTCTGCGGGTTCGCGTACGCGGTCGCGATCGTCGCCGTCCGGGTCTGGCACGAGTGTCTGTTGCCGTACAACGTGGACTCGCCGATCTACTGGACGATCGGTCATGGCATCCTCAAAGGCTACGCGCCATATCGCGATCTCTGGGACATCAAGCCACCGGGAATCTTCCTGCTGTCGGCGCTGAGCTATCTCGTCACTCGCGGTCCCTTTCTGACGCACGTGACCCAGATTCTCTCTTTCGTGCTGGTGGCTCTGTCGCCGCTCGCGTCTCTGCGCGCCATCCAGAGCCGCACGCAGGCGATTCGGGTGGCGCCGGTCGTCCTGTCACTGTGGACCGTTTTCCTGATGCTCACCGCTTTCACTGCCGACTCTGCGGGCATGGTCCAGACGGAGAGCCACGCGCTGGTGGCCATGGTTGGCTACATGCTGCTCGTCGGCGTTCCCGGCGGCAGGGCGTTTGGGTTGCGCGCGGTCGCGATTGGCGTCGCCATGGGGCTCAAGGAGCCGTTCCTGCTCGCGGTCATCGCATCGTATTTGACGATCGATCCGGAGACCAAACGTCCCTGGGAGGACTTCTGGGGGCCGCTGCTGCTCGCGAGTGTCGTCGGTGCGCTCTTCTTGCTCGTCGTCGGCTGGTTGCCCGCCTTCATCGGACTCTACCTGCATTCGATGGTCGGCTCCGGCGTCACGATCTTCGGCTCGCCGTACATCCGCATCCTGGGTACGCTCGATTTGAGCTGGGAGACCTTCCGCAAGTACTCCCTGTTCTTGCCCATCACCCTGACCTACTGCTTCGGGATTTACTTGTTCTCCGCGAAGACGGGCACCGATCCAGCGGCTCGGGACAGCCTCTCGCGCCGCTTCCAGGTCCTGATGCTCGGACTCCTCACGAGCTTCCTCGCCGTCGGAATGACGGGCTACTACTATCCGCACCATTTCGTGTTGATGGTCCCGATCTTCTTTGCGGTCCTCTTCACACTGATGACCGATGTCGTTCGGACGGCCGTCTCCAAGCCGGCGGCTGCATCACCCCTGCTGAGGGCCGCCGTGGTTCCGCTCGCGCTCCTGGTGGTGCTGGTTCCGGACTGGGTGCCCCCAGCCACCTACCGGGAAAACGCCCGCAACATCCACGAGGCCGACGTCAAGGCGCGCGAGGCTGCGGAGGTGATCGACGCGGTCCTCGATCGTTTGCACATCGATCGATTTCAGTGGATAGGGCCGGGAGGATTCCCGCCCTGGACCTATACGCGACACATTCCCCTGGGCCCGATGTTCTTCCAGCAGATCATCTTTTTCGACGGCCATTACCCTCAGTTCTTGACCAGGGCGTTCCGCAAACAGCTCGCCGAAGCGCAGGTCATCGTTTTCGACCAGCACATCGCCGGCCCGATGGACGGTGAGGTCAAGGCGACGCTCAAGAACTTCGATCCGGTCCCCGCCAAGCTGATTCCGCCGGGCAAGTCCCCTCAATGGCGGATCCTCATCCGCAAGGGGATCCCGATCCCCTGACCCCTCCGGGTACAGTGACGCGAGTCACGGTTGCTGCGCCAGGTATTCGAGCGCAATGCGACAAACCGTGATCTCCCCATCGTTAGTTCCCGCAAATCGCAAAATCTTCGCTGATTTTGACTGCTTTGTGGGTGTTGGGGGTACAAGGCTACAGCCCTGCATGGCCTAGGATTTTTCTGTCGGCAGGCCCCCGATCTTAAAGAGTGACCACGCCCGCCCCCTGCCCCCCCCGGAGGTCGAGTGTCCTGTCTGCATCATCTGTTCGAGCGCGAGGTGGATCGCCACCCGCAGTCGCCCGCGATTATTTGCGGCGACGCAGCCATGTCATACGCGGAAGTCGAGGAGCGCGCGAATCAGCTCGCGCGCCACCTGAGAAGTCGCGGCGTTGCGACCGGCGAGCTCGTCGGCCTGATGGTCGAGCGCTCGCCGGACGCGATCCTGGCGATCCTGTCGATCCTCAAGGCGGGCGCGGCGTACTTGCCGCTCGATCCGTCGCATCCGCCGGAGCGGATCCGCCACATCCTCGCCGAGGCGTCGATCACCACCGTGGTCAGCGAGGGCAAGCTGGGCGCCGATGCGCTGGGCGTGCTCGACGCGGCCGGCGCCAGCGTGGTCGCGATCGACGATCCCTGCCAGCCCTGGCAGGCGCTCTCGACGATGCGCTTGTCGCCGGAGCAGACCGGCGTGTCGCCGTCGGACCTCTCTTACGTGCTCTACACGTCCGGCTCGACCGGCCGGCCCAAGGGCGTGATGGCGGAGCACCGTAACGTTGTCGAGTTCGTAAAGGCGTTCAACGAAGTCGTCCGCCTGAACGAGCAGGACCGCGTGTTTCAAGGGTTCTCGCTGGGCTTCGACGGCTCGGTCGAGGAGATGTGGATGGCGTTCTCGAACGGCGCCGCGCTGGTGGTGCCGGACCGCGGCGCCGCGCGCTTCGGCGACGACCTGGCGCTGCTGGTCGCGGGCGGCAACGTCACGGTGTTCTCGACGGTGCCGACCTCGCTGGCGATGATGACCCACGCGCTGCCGTCGGTGCGGCTGCTGATCGTCAGCGGCGAGCGCTGCCCGCCCGAGGCGATCGCGCGCTGGGCGACGCCGGGCCGGCGCATGCTCAACGTCTACGGTCCGACGGAGACCACGGTCAACACCACGGTCGCCGAGTGCACGCCCGGACAGCCGGTCACGATCGGGCGGCCGCTGCGCGGCTACGGCCTGCACATCCTCGACGAGGAGGGGCGCCCGGTCGCGCACGCCGATCGGGGCGAGCTCTTCATCACCGGGCCGGGCCTCGCGCGCGGCTATCTGGGCCAGCGCGAGCTCACCGACGAGCGGTTCGCGCCGTTGCCGATGTTCTCGGCCGCGCCGGGCACGCGCGCCTATCGCACCGGCGATCTGGTCAGCCGTCGACCGCGACGGCGAGCTGCTGTTTCACGGGCGGCTCGACAACCAGGTCAAGGTGCGCGGCTATCGCATCGAGCTGTCGGAGATCGAGAGCGTGCTCGTCGAGGACGAGGAGATCCGCGCGGCGGCGGTCATCGCGGTCGAGGGAGATGGCGCGCTGGCCGCTTACGTGATCGCGCGCGATCTCGCGACCGGGCTCGATCGCAACCGCTTGCTGGCGAACCTGAGCGCGCGGCTGCCCGCGTACATGGTGCCGGCGTTCCTCGACGTGCTCGAGTCGTTCCCGACGCTGCCGAGCGGCAAGGTCGACCGCAAGTGCCTGCCGAAGCCGCAGGCGGCGCTGGTGCGCACCGATCGTACGATGCGCGCACCCAGCGATGCGCTCGAGGCAGATCTGCTGTCCACCTACGCGCGCGTGCTGCGCAACGATGCGATCTCGATCGACGACGACTTCTTCCTGGCGCTGGGCGGCTACTCGTTGCTGGCGGCGCAGCTGGTGTCCGAGCTGCGCAAGGATCTGAGCGTCGAGGTGGCGATCCGCGACGTCTACAACCACCCGACGATCGCGGCGCTGGCGGTGCATTTGCGAGCCAAGGGCGCCGGCCGGCCGCGCGAGCGGGTGCGCCCGCCGGCCCCGGCCGCGATCGAGAGCGACGAGGAGCCCGCGCAGCCGCCGCTCGGGGCCGCGGCGCGCGCGCTGCGGGCGGCCTTCGCGGGTGCGCAAGCGATCGGCCTCTACCTGGTCTACTCGGTGATGGCGCTGCCGTACTGGGGCATGTACTTCTCCGTGGCCGCCTGGCGTGCCGGCCGGCTGTCGCTCGGCTCGTGCGTCGGCGTGTCGTTGCTGGTGCTCACCGGCATCTGGCCGGCGCTGCTGTCGCTCAGCGTGGCGGCCAAGTGGATCCTCATCGGGCGCTATCGCCCGGGCACGTACCCTCTGTGGAGCTGGTACTACCTGCGCTTCTGGCTGGCGCGGCGGTTCCAGCTGATCTCCGGCTCGACGTACCTGGCCGGCACGCCGTTCATGGCGCTGTACCTGCGCGCGATGGGCGCCAAGGTCGGCCGCGGATGCACCATCTCGACGCCGTTCTTCGGCGCGTTCGATCTGTTGCGCATCGGTGACGACACCAGCATCGGCGCCGAGAGTCAGATCCTCGGCTATCGCGTCGAGGACGGCCTGCTTCACATTGGCTCCGTCGACATCGGCAGCCGCTGCTACGTCGGCACGCACGCCGCGCTCGGGCTCGACGCCTGGATGAGAGACGACACGCGGCTCGACGATCAATCGTTGCTGCCCGACGGCGCGCGGATTCCTGCCGGCGAGGCGCGCCGCGGATCACCGGCGCAGCCGGCCGAGGTGCGCCTGCCGTCGCTGGCGATGGCGCGCGACCGCGCGCCGCTGCGCCGCCGCTGGGCGATGCTGGGCGCACTGCAGCTGCTCGCCTACGTCGGGCTCTTCATCGCGCTCTTGCCGACGGTGGTGCCGGGCTGGATGTTGATCTCGCTCGCCGAGGACACGAACCGGCTCGGCTGGGTGCTGGCGGCGATCCCCGCGGCGGGCACGCTGACGATCGCGGTCTTCTGCCTGTGGCTGGTGGTGCTCAACCACCTGCTTTTGCCGTCGGTGCAGCCGGGCGTCTATCGCGTCGACAGCCTCTTCTACGTACGGAAGTGGTGCTCGGATCTGTTGATGCAGCTGTCGCGTACGATCGCGCGGCCGCTCTACACGACGATCTACTTGCCGGCGTGGCTGCGCATGCTGGGCGCGCGCATCGGTCGGCGCGCCGAGATCTCGACGGTCTCGCAGATCTCGCCCAAGCTGACCCACATCGGCGCGCAGAGCTTCTTCGCCGACGGCTCGATGATCGGCGGCAACCGGATTCATCGCGGCCTGCTCGAGCTGGCCGAGAGCCGCATCGGGCGTCGCAGCTTTGTCGGCAACGGCGCGATCCTGCCGGTGGGCTCGAGCCTGGGCAACGAATGCCTGCTCGGCTGCCTGTCGGCGCCGCCGGCCGCGCACGCGCGCACGCCCGACGGGACCGAATGGCTCGGCTCACCCAGCTTCGCGTTGCCGCGCCGCCCGCGCGTGGGCGGCTTCGATCGCGCCGTCACCCACGAGCCGACGCGCAAGCTGATCGCACAACGCCTGCTGGTCGATGCGCTACGCATCGTGCTGCCGGCCACCATCATCACCGGCGTGCTGGTCGCGCTTACGGCGCTGGCCTCGCTCGCCCACGATCGGCTGTCGACGGGGCTGTGGGTGCTCAGCGTGCCGCTGATTGAGATGGGGCTGTCCGCGGCCGCGCTGTTGTCGGTCGTTGCGGTGAAAGTGACTTTGATTGGCACGTTCGTACCCACGGTGCAGCCGCTCTGGTCGATGTTCGTGTGGCTCAACGAGGCGCTCAACGGAACGTACGAGTCGGTGGCGACGCCGGTGCTGACGTTGCTGCTGGGGACGCCGTTCGCCGCTCCGTGGCTGCGCATGCTCGGGTGCAAGATCGGGCGCGACGTCTACCTCGAGACCACGCTGTTCTCGGAGTTCGATCTGGTCCAGATTGGTCACGGCGCGTCGCTGAACGCGGGCGCCGTGATTCAGAATCACCTGTTCGAGGATCGGATCATGAAGGCGTCCATCGTTCAGATCGGTGATCGCTGCACCGTCGGCAACATGGCGGTCGTGCTGTACGACACGGAGATGAAGGACCGCTCGTCGGTAGGGCCGCTGTCGCTATTGATGAAGGGTGAGACGCTGGCGCCGGACACGCGCTGGCTCGGCATCCCGACCGCCGAGGCCGCCCGCCCGGTCGCGATGCCGCCGGTTGCCGCCCCAGGGCCGGCCGCGGCCGTGGCCCCCGAGGTGGCCCGCGACCTGGCTTTGTTGGAGCAATCGCTGTGACGGGCAGCAGGCGCAGGGCGCCTGCTGCCCGGATCCTGGCGATGGCGGTGGCGCTGGATGCGTTCGGATACGCGCCTTCAGCCAGCGCGCTCATTCCCTCGCTCGAGGAATACAACGAGCCGCTCGAGCTGACGGAGGGGCCGGTGGCGCGCGGTGCCGCCGCGAGCCGTGGCCTGCAGCCCGAATTCGAGCTCAGCATCGATCTGCTCTCGGCCTACGTCTTTCGCGGCTACAACGTGTTCCAGGCGGAGGGCCAAGGCGAGCAGAAGTGGGTCGAGCGGCCACGTATCACCTGGACCGTGCCTCAGACCGGCCTCTCGATCGGCTATGCCGCAGCCAACCAGATCAGCGGCGACAACCTGGTGTCCAACGTGGCCGCCGGTCTGGGCGCCGAGCAGGACATCTTCGCGAGCTACGCCTTCGCGCGGCGCGAGCGCTTCGGCGTCGAGGCCGAGGTCGCCGTCGTTGGTTATCCCGGCGCCGACGCGCGCGTGGTCGGCACGAAGGCGCCGTACTTCTTTTCAGTTTCGCTGGAGCCGCGCTATCGACACGTGGCGTTTCTCTATCTCGGCTACATCGCGGGATTTCGCAAAGGCCCGCTCGAGGGCAGCCAGGGATACATCAACCCGCGCTTCGAGAAGCGCTTCGACTTCGGCGAGCGCGTCGAGCTGGAGCTGCAATTCGGCGCGGGCATGAAGATCCTGCAATCCGATCTCAGCGTCGTGCGCGACAACATGTTCGACGTGCTCGGCACCGCCACGCTGTACTACGCGCTCAACGACGTGTTTTACGTGGGGCTGAAGGTCGGCTGGGCCTGGACCAACTTCACGCCCAGCAAGGATCCCGACACCGGTCAGACGGTCAGGCCGCGCTTCGCCGACGAGTATGTTCCGTTCTGGGGCGTGACCGTCGGCGCGGAGTTCCAGGCGCGCGGGTCAACCAGCACCAGCGTCCCGCGCCACCGCGCCCACACCATGTGAACGCGCGAATGGCTGGCGGCGCCAGTAAGTCAGCGAGCGCCAGAGCCATTCGACCGGTCCAAAGTGAAAGCGCCGCAGCCACAGGCAGCTAAAAACCATCTGCGCGATCCAGATCCCGAGCACCACCAGGTACAGCTGGTGCCGGCGTAGCGAGCCGAAGAGGCCAAAGCCGTAGCCGTTGAACAGCGTCGTGCAGATCAGCGTGGCGCCGAGATAGCTGGTCAACGCCATGCGCCCCACGTCGCCGAGCGTGCGCGTGAGCCAGGGCAGGCGGCTCGACTTCACGATCAGCATCACGGCGCCGATGTGCCCGAACGCGACCGCG
The DNA here is from genome assembly GCA_963711305.1 of uncultured Pseudomonadota bacterium. Classification (GTDB taxonomy): domain Bacteria; phylum Myxococcota_A; class Polyangia; order Fen-1088; family Fen-1088; genus DASRQZ01. The sequence goes on along the minus strand of CAVQDT010000006.1, from coordinate 861,296 downwards.
ACGCGCGCGGGATCGTAGGCGGCCGTCAACCAGACGACCTTCACCGGATCGAAGCGGTTGGTGTAGAAGCCGTAGCTGGCGGCGGCGCCGATCGGCAGCCCGAGGCCATAGCCGATCGCGATCATCGCAAGGTAGAAGCGGCGCGAGCGCGCGGCGCCGAAGACCCCCAGCTGCAGGAGCCCCATTCCCATCAGCATCATCCCCATGCTGTCGAAGAACGCCCAGCCGTAGAAGTCCGAGGACTCCACGTATCGCACGAGCTGCGCGCGCCGCAGGAACAGGTGGCCGTAGCCGGCGTGGTAGTCGGCGTTCATCTCGCGCAGGCTGTCGGCGCCGGGCTGGTAGTCGTCGGTGATCTCCTCCCAGTCGTCGATCGCGTCGTTTTGCGCCTTGGTGAGCGTCTTACCCGCCGCCTTGTCGGCGCTGGCGGCGGCCGCGCGCGTGCGTAGGTCACCGCGGTGGACCGCGACGGCGGCGGCGCGCGGCACAGAGATCGCAAGCGCGAGTGCCCCGAGCAGGATCAGCCGGCGCGGAGCGAGGTGGCGGAACGGGAACAGAAACAGCCCGCACATCGCGTAGCCGTAGAGGATGTCGCCCTCCCAGAGCAGGTAGGCGTGGGCGACGCCGATCGCGAGCAGCCACAGAGTGCGCCGGTAGTAGATATCGGCGACGCGGGTGCCGTCGCCGCGCCGTTCGAGCCGCGACGTCAGCAAGACCACGCCGGCGCCGAAGAGCATCGAGAAGATCGCGCGCATCTTTCCCTCGAAGAGCGTGCGCAGCCCCACCCAGGCCGCGATCGCCTGGTGGCTGAGGTGGGCCGGGACGAAGACACCGACCCACTCGGTGCCGGCCGCGCTCTTGTTCGAATGCAGCAGGGCGAAGTCCTCGATGTTGATCAGCAGGATGCCCAGCACCGCCACGCCGCGCAGCACGTCGATGGAGGAGATGCGCTCTTCCGCGTGCGTGGGTTGCACCTGGCCTTCGATGACGTCCATCTCGCGCGCCGCGCGACTCTACCAGAATCGCCCGGCCGTCAGTGCGGCTGACCGGTCTCGTCGTCGGGCGTCTCGTCGGCCGCGAGCACTGCCTCGACCACGTCACCGTCGTCGATATCGAGATACGCATCGGCGTCCCCGTGGGCGTGGGCGTCGTCGCTGGCAGCACGCCGCTCGGCGACCTCACGGCGGATCTGCTCGAGCGCCGCCGACAGGTCCACCGCGACCGCGATCGCGCGCTTGTCCTCGCTCCGCGCGCGCCGCCGCTGATCGGTCACGCTCGCCCCTTCGTCGGCCGCTTCGTAAAAGAAGCGACCCTCGTCCCAGGTCATCGCGTCCGCGAGCAGGCGACGGGTCTTGTCGGCCAGGATCGCCTGCAGCTGAGCCGGCGTCACCAGGCCGCCGCGCGTGAGCAACCGCCCGAGCCGCGCCCGCGACTTGCCACGCGACGCCAGCGTCTGGGCCAGCGCGTCCGGCCCCAGCATCGCGCGCTCGATCAACAGCTGTCCGAGCAGCATCTCCTGCTCCGACGAGCTGACCAGGCGCACCTGGCCGGCACGCAGGTGAAATCGCCGGGCGGTCAGCCGGCGGGTGAGGCTGAGGACCCCGGTCGCGCGGCGCTGCGCCAGCCAGGCGAGCAGATCGCCGACCGGGAAGGTTGCGACGTCGCCCTCGAACGCCATGGCGCCCTATTGAACGGCGAACTGGTAGCGGCGTCCATTTTCTACTGTGTGGCGGGCGGCGGGGGTGGCGCGCCCGCGGGGGGCCGCAGCGCCGACAGCAGCTTCTGGAAGTCGGGGTTCTGCTCCAGCAGGTCGGCGGCGGCGGCGATCAGGAGATCGACGTCGGTGCTGGGCAGCGAGAAATTGGTGCCGATCGACAGCAACTGCGTGCGCCGCGCCGGATCGGCGATCGCCTCCAGGCTGACGTCGATCACGTGGATCTCGGCCGGCGCCGCGAAGGTGGGACAGTCGCTCGGGGTTCGCGCGACCTGCTTGCACACCTCGATGTCCTGCCGCGCCTGCTCCAGCTCGCGCTGGCGGTCGCGCAGGAACTCGATGGTCTCCGCGCTGAAGTTGTCCATGCTGGTCGTGGCGGTCTTGAAGGCGACGTCGACCAGTCCGGGCGCGGATTCGCTCTTGTTGTAGGTGGCCGGCGCGCCCGCCTTCGAATCGACGACGATGAAGATCACCTTGGATGCCTTGGCCAGGTTGTAGCGGCGCGCGACGAAGCCGGTCGGGTCCACCAGCTGCCGCTCCAGCGCGCGCAGCCCGATGTTGTCGGCGAGCCCGCCGTCCATGACGTGTACGTAGGGCGTCGCACCCTTGTCGAGGTAGGTCGACTGGTGGCTTGCCCAGGTGTACCGGCGGCGGTCGATGTAATAGTCGGCGGCGGCGTGCTTCAGGCCGCGCGGCGCGGTGTACCAGCTCGGCGTCGCGTGATTGCTGAAGGTGATCGGGGTCAGCAGGAACGGGAACGCCGAGGAGGCAGCAACCGCGCGCGCGATCGGGAGCGCCGTGAGCTCCGACCCGATCAGGTCGAACTGGTCCTGCGTGAACTCGAACCCGTCGCCGGTCGCCAGATCGGTCCCGTTCAGGATGATGAACGGCCGGTGCGCGGCCGCGAGCAGATCGGCGTAGGTCTTGTTCTGGAAGATCGTGTTCGCGTAGAGCTCGGCGGCGAGATCGATGCGGCTGAAGTACGGCGAGAGCAGGCGTGGCCAGTTGAGTGGGTTCGCCGCCGACCAGAACAGCTCGCCCTCGACGTTGCGGTCGAGGAACACGCCGCGATAGTCCTGGAAGATGCGCGCGCCGAAGAGCGCGTAGTACGCGGCGGTGAACGAGCCACCCGACACCGAAGAGATGCAGTCGACCTCGTCGAGCAGCGTCTCGTGCCGGCCGTCCTTTGCGCGCACGATCGAGGTGTCGCGCAGCTTCTGGAGCACGCCGTAAGAGAACGCCGCCGCGCGCGTGCCGCCGCCTGAGAAGGTCAGGCAGACGAACAGATCGTCGTCGGCGGCGGGCGCGGGGATCTGCTCGAAGGCGTAGCGCGCGGCCGGCTTCTGCGGCGGCAGCGCCGCGGTCAGCGGGTAGTGGGCGCAACCGGCCAACGCCGCGATGGCAACGGCGAACGCGACGCCGCGCGACGTTCTCGCCGGCTGGTTAAACAAATGCGACCTTCAGCGGCTTCAAGGGAGAGGTGCCTGTGACCAGGATCTCCTGCTCGACTGGCTTGAAGTCGAGGTTGCCATCGAGCGACACGGTGTACGCCCCGGGTGCGAGCGTGATCAGATGGTTGGTGATCCCCGCGGGGACGCCGTCAATCAGCACATCGCGCTCGGTGCCGTAGACGACCAAGAGGAATTCCATTGGCGCATGACACAACGAAATGCGCGCGCTCGCAAATCTTCGAGCGGTGCGATCAGACGGACAAAACGACTTTGCCGAAGCTGTCGTTGGACGCGAGGTAGGCGTGCGCGTCGCCGGCCTGCGCGAGCGGCAGCACGCGATCGACGATCGGCCGCAGCGCGCCGCGCTCGAAGAGCGGCATCAGGTGGCGCGCCAGTTGCTGCACCGCCGCGATCTTTTCCTCCAGAGGCCGCGAGCGGAGCATCGTGCCGGTGATCTGAACGCGCCGGCTCAGGATCGCGCGCAAGTCCAGCTCGGCGGTGGTGCCACCCATCATGCCGACGAGCACGATCCGCCCGCGCAACGCGACGCAGGCCAGATCCTCGGCGAGGTGGGCGCCACCGACCAGCTCGAGTACCACGTCGGCGCCCGCGCCGGCCGTCGCCTGCATGACCGCCGCCGCGAACCGGCCGTCGCGGTCGATCGCGACCGCGTCGTCGAGGCCCAGCGGGCGCAGCCGCTCGAGCTTCGCCGGCGACCGGCTGGTGCCGATCACGCGCGCCCCGACGGCGCGCGCGATCTGGATCGCGGCGGTGCCGACGCCGCTGCCGGCCGCGTGGATCAGCGCGCGCTCGCCGGCCGCGAGGCGCGCCTGCACCACCATTGCATCCCACGCGGTGATGAACGCCTCGGGGATCGCGGCGCCGTCGGTGAAGGAGCAGCCGGCCGGCAGGCGCGCGACGGTGCGGCTGGGGACTACCACGGACTCGGCGTAGGCGCCGCCGCCGCACAGGCCGACGACCCGATCCCCGGGCGTCCATTCGGTCACGCCTTCGCCGACCGCGTCGATCTCGCCCGCGAACTCCAGTCCAGGGATGTCCTGCGGTGAATCGGGCGGCGCCGGGTAGAAGCCAGCGCGCTGGAGCAGGTCGGCGCGGTTGATCGCCGTCGCGTGCACCCGCACGCGCACGTCGCCGCGCGTCGGCACGGGCTCCGGCACTTCCCGGAGCTCCAGGACCTCGGGGCCGCCAAACCGGCTGATCACGATCGCTTTCACGCCGAGGAGGATACGCCGACGCTCTCCGGCTTGCCGTTTTCGTTCGCTGTGGGAGTATCTCACCTCCAGATCGGCTCCGCGCCAGCGCCCCCGGCGGCTCATCTCCTTCCGCGAGGTACGGAAATGACAACCTATCGCACGGTGTTCGGTTCGCTCGACAAGTACGAGAAGGGGACGATCGAGATCATCAACGATGATCCCAAACACTACGTCTATTCCAACGTCTTCGAGGTCGTCGGCAAGGCCAAGCCTTACGAGAAAACCGCGGTCGCGAAGAACCTCGAGTACGTCATCGAGGCGATCCGCGCCGAGGGGCGCTCGCGCTGGATGACCTGCGCTCACGACGAGTTCGTCGTGGTCCTCGACGGCGAGGTCGAGGTCGAGCTGGTCAAGCTCGCGAACGCGCCCTTGTCCGGTCCGGACAAGACCCCCAAGCCGGGGACCGTGCTGCTGGCCGGCGAGCCCGACGGGAAGCGCATGGGGACGATCCACCTCAAGCGCGGCCACCAGGCGTTGCTGCCGGTCGGCGCCGCCTATCGATTCAATGCCGCGCGCCCGTCGGCGATGATCCAGCAGACGTTGAAGGGGGATCTGACCGTCGAGAAGTGGGGCGAGATCTGTTTTCGTTGAGGAGGAATGCCATGGCCGCCAATCCGCAGGTCCAGACGACTCACGAAGCTTCCGCCAAAGCCGGCGAGAAGATTGCCGGGTACAGCACGTTCCAGCTGGGCGCGTTCACGTTCGCGCGCGACGAGTACTTCGTCACCGTGACCTGGCCTGTCGCTTCCGGCGGCGGGGTCGCCGCCAAGGGCAAGCGCCAGTCGCACACCATGAGCGCCGACGCGTTCCTGCGCGCGATCATGCGCGACGTCGCGTGGAACTTTTTCTATGGCCTGGTCAACTTCGACGCGGTCTTCGGCACGCGCAACCTCTATGGTCGCGTCGAGCTGTTCGCCGGCCGCTACAACGAAGCGATCCACGGCGCGGGGCTGTCGTACGTCGAGGCGTTCGACAGCCCGATGGCGATGGCGAAGTTCAAGGAGATCCTCGCCGACTGGGTCAACGCCGGCTTCGATCCGTTCGCCGCCCCCGCCGAGGTCGAGGGCAGCCCCTTCGGCGAGAAGAACGGCGACAACTTGGCGGCGATCGATCGTTTTCGCGTCGCCACCAAGCGCATGACCGGCATCGAGGGCGACTCGCCGCTGCGCACCGACGCCGCGGGCTTCCCGGTCAACCGCGCGTTCGCCGACGTCGACCAGAGCGAGCCGGAGATCCGCGCCGAGCCCGGCTTCGAGAATGAGCTGCACGCGCTCAACCTGTTCAAGTACCTGTCGCGCTCCGACGTCACCTGGAACCCGTCGGTGACCTCGGTGTGCGGGCGCAGCCTGTTCTGCCCGACGACCGAGGAGTACATCCTGCCCATCATCCACGGCAACGATCGCGTCGAGTGGTTCATGCAGCTGTCCGACGAGATCACCTGGGAGGTCGCCGACCGCGAGACCGGGCGCCCGCGCGCGCGGTTGACCATGAAGGCGGGCGACGTCGCGGCGATGCCGGCCGACATCCGGCACCAGGGCTTCTCGAAGAAGCGCTCGATGCTGCTGGTCTGGGAGAACGCCACCGCGGATCTGCCCCAGCGCTACGAGCGCGGCGAGCTCAAGCCCTGGCCGGTCGACTTCTAGGCGCTGAGGTATCGTGACCGCCTCGCCACCGATCCAGAATCGTCTCTTCATCGACGGTGAGTTCGCCGACGCCGACGGCGGCGGGCGCATCCCGGTGCTGAACCCGCACGACGGCTCGGTGATCACCGAGGTCGCCGAGGCGCGCGCGGCCGACATCGACCGCGCGGTCGCGGCGGCGCGCGCGGCGTTCCCCGCCTGGTCGCGCACGGCGGCCGCCGATCGCGGGCGCCTGCTGCTCAAGCTGGCCGACGCGATCGAGGCCCACGCCGACGAGCTGGCGCACATCGAGGCGATCGACACCGGCCACCCGATGCGCGACACGCGCGCGCTGGACGCGCCGCGCACCGCGGTCACGTTTCGCTACTTCGGCGGCATGGCCGACAAGGTGCAGGGCAGCGTCGTCCCCGTCGAGCAGGGCTTCCTGAACTACGTGCTGCGCGAGCCGGTCGGCGTGGTCGGACAGATCGTGCCCTGGAACTTTCCGCTGATGTTCACCAGCTGGAAGCTGGGGCCGGCGCTGGCGGCCGGCAACACCGTGGTGTTGAAGCCGGCGGAGCTGACGCCGCTGTCGAGCTTGAAGATCGCCGAGCTCTGCCGCGAAGTCGGCATTCCGCGCGGCGTGGTCAACATCGTGCCCGGCTACGGCGCGACCGCGGGCCAGCACCTGGCCGAGCACCCCGGCGTCGACAAGATCGCGTTCACCGGGTCGACGGCGATCGGGCGCAAGATCGTCGAGGCGTCGGCCGGGAATCTGAAACGCGTGCAGCTCGAGCTGGGCGGCAAGGGCGCGAACATCGTGTTCGACGACGCGCTCCTGCCGGCGGCGGTCAACGGCGCGGCGTTCGCGATCTTTCACAACCAGGGCCAGGCGTGCATCGCCGGCTCGCGCCTCATCCTGCACGAGACGATCGCCGACGCGTTCCTCGACAGCTTCCTCGCGCTGGCGCGCACGATCCGGCTCGGCAACCCGCTGGATCCGGCGACGGAGATGGGGCCGCTCACGTCGGCGCAGCACCGCGACCGCGTGCTCGGCTACGTGAAGATCGCGAAAGAGCAGGGCGGGGAGGTGCTGCTCGGCGGCGGCGCGCCCGCGGCGGCGGAGCTCGCCAAGGGCTACTACCTCGAGCCGACGGTGGTGCGCGCGAAGCCCGCCGATCGCGTCTGCCAGGAAGAGGTCTTCGGTCCGTTCGTCAGCGTGACCACCTTCCGCGACGAGGAGGAGGTCGTCGCGATCGCCAACGGCACCGCCGTATGGCCTGGGCGGCGGGCTCTGGACGCGCGACCTGCAGCGCGCGCACCGCATCGCCGCCGCGATGCGCACCGGCATGGTCTGGATCAACTGCTACAAGCGCGTGAATCCCGGCTCGCCGTTCGGCGGCGTCGCCAGCTCGGGCTACGGGCGCGAGATGGGGTTCGAGGCCATGCACGACTACACCGAGGCCAAGTCGGTCTGGGTCAACGTCGACGCGAAGATCCCACCCTACTACCCGCGCGGTTGACGAGCGACGCGCGTGCGATCTTTCGTTCACGTCGGGCTGCCCTCGCGAACGGTGTTCGGCGCCGGCTCGTTCGACACGATCGAGCGCGAGGTCGAGCGGCTGGGCGCGAAGCGCGCGCTGGTGCTGTGCACGCCGCGGCAGCGCGCGCTGGCGGAAGCGGTCGCGCAGCCGGCTGGGTGAGCGCGCCGCCGGCATCTTCGACCAGGCGGTGATGCACGTGCCGATCGAGACCGCGGCGGCGGCGCGCGCGGCCGCGCGAGATCTCGGCGCCGACGGCACCGTCGCGATCGGCGGCGGTTCGACGATCGGGCTCGCCAAGGCGATGGCGCTCCCGGCGGACGTGTTGTCCGCGGCCGGCGGCGGTGCGCCGATCGCGGGCGCCGGGGTGCCGGCGGTCGTCGCGATCCCGACGACGTTCTCGGGCTCCGAGATGACGCCGATCTACGGCGTGACCGCGGGCGGCCAGAAGAAGACCGGCCGCGACGCGCGCGTGATGCCCCAGACCGTCATCTACGATCCGTCGCTGCTGTCGAACCTGCCGCCCGCGGTCGCCGGTCCCAGCGGCATGAACGCGATCGCTCACTGCGCCGAGGCGCTGTACGCCGAGGACGCCAACCCGATCACGTCGCTGATGGCGGAAGAGGGGATGCGCGCGCTCGCCGCGAGCCTGCCCCGGGTCGTCGGCGTCGGCAGCGGCGCGATCGTTCCCGATGCGCGCGCCGATGCGCGGGCCGAGGCGCTCTACGGCGCGTGGCTCGCCGGCAGCTGCCTGGGCGCCGTCGGCATGGCGCTGCATCACAAGCTCTGTCACACGCTGGGCGGGACGTTCAATCTGCCGCACGCGGAGACGCACACGATCGTGCTGCCGCACGCGCTTCGCTACAACCGCGACGCCGCGCCCGAGGCGATGGCGCGCATGTCGCGCGCGCTGACCGCCGCCGGGCCGGGCGCCGCGGATCCGGCGGCGCGCCTCCACGATCTGGCGCGGGCGCTGGGCGCGCCGCTGGGATTGAAGCAGCTCGGGCTGCCCGCCGAGGCGCTCGACCAGGCGGCCGAGCTCGCGCTGCGCAATCCGTACTACAACCCGCGGCCGCTGGAGCTGGCGGCGATCCGGCAGCTGCTGCAGGACGCGTGGGAAGGCCGGCGGCCGTCGGTGGCATGACTGGCGAAGTTCTACGAGAGGCGGGCCTCGAACCTTTCCGGTCCCCTCCCCCCGTCTGCGGGGGGAGGGTTAGGGAGAGGGGAGGCCTTGCGAGCCGGGGCGCCCGCCGGCCCCTCTCCCTAGCCCTTCCCCCGCGGACGGGGGCGAGGGGATCGGAATGATTCGGGGAGGGGGCCGGAGCGCTCGTCCGCATGACCCCCTGCCTCTCGCTCGACAAGATCTCCAAGAGCTTCGGCGCTCTTCGTGTCGTCGACGGCGTCAGCTTGAGCGTGCCGGCGGGCGAGACGCTGGGGATCCTCGGACCCAACGGCGCCGGCAAGACCACGCTGTTCAATCTGATCAGCGGCGATCTGCAGGCCGACGCAGGCGCGATCGTGCTCGACGGTCGCGACGTCACGCGCGATCCGCCGCACCGTCGCTGCCGCCTGGGCATCGGCCGCTCGTACCAGATCCCGCAGCCCTGGGGTGCGATGACCGTGTTCGAGAACCTGGTCGCCGCGGCGTCGTTCGGCGCCGGCAAGCGCGAGCGCCAGACCTATGCGCGCGCCGTCGAGATCCTGCGCGAGACCGGTCTTCTGCCCAAGGCGAACCGTCTGGCGGCGTCGCTGCCGCTGCTGGATCGCAAGCGGCTGGAGCTGGCGCGCGCGCTGGCCACCGAGCCGCGCCTGCTGCTGCTCGACGAGATCGCCGCCGGCCTCACCGATCACGAGGCGCGCGTGCTGGTCGACGAGATCCGCCGCATCAAGGACCAGCGCATCACCATCATCTGGATCGAGCACGTGGTGCACGCGCTGCTCGCGGTCGCGGATCGCCTGCTGGTGCTCAACCTGGGCAAGCCGCTCGCCGAGGGCGAGCCGCGCGCGGTGATGAACGACCCCGAGGTGAAGCGGGTCTACCTGGGGCTCGCGGCGTGACCCTGCTCGCGACACAACGGCTCGAGTCGTTCTACGGCGACTTCCAGGTGCTGTTCGGCGTCGACTTCGAGATCGCCGCCGGCGAGATCGTGGCGCTGATCGGCGCGAACGGCGCCGGCAAGTCGACGTTCCTGAAGACGATCTGCGGCGTGCTCGGCGCGCGGCGCGACGCGGTCACGCTCGACGGCCAGCCGATCGGCGGCCTTCCGCCCGGGGAGATCGTCCGCCGCGGCATCGCCATGGTGCCCGAGGGGCGGCGCCTCTTTTCCAGCCTCTCTGCCGAGGAGAACTTGCTGATGGGCGCGAGCGCGCGCCGCGCCGGCCCCTGGACGCTCGACGCGATCTACCGCCTCTTCCCGCTGCTCGCGGAGAAGCGGCGCGCGCCGGCGGCGACGCTGTCGGGCGGGCAGCAGCAGATGGTGGCGATCGGTCGCGCGCTGATGAGCAACCCGAAGCTGTTGCTGTGCGACGAGCTGTCGCTGGGCCTGGCGCCGATCGTCGTGAAGCAGATCTACGACGCGCTCCCCGCGATCTGCGACGGCGGCATGACCGTGGTCGTCGTCGAGCAGGACGTCGCCACCGCGCAGCGGGTGTCGAGCCGGCTCTATTGCCTGCAAGAGGGGCGCGTGACCCTGACCGGCGCATCGAGCGCGCTCACGCGCGAACAGATCTCCGAGGCCTACTTCGGTGTGTGAGCGGCGAAGCGATCCGAGGGGACCATGACCGGCACGCTGAGCTGGGTCTCGACCATCGTGCAGGGCGTGCTGCTGGGCGGCCTCTACGCGCTGTTCGCGATGAGCCAGTCGCTGATCTTCGGCGTCATGCGCCTGACCAACACCGCGCACGGCGACTTCATCATCCTCGCCGCCTTCGGCGTGTTCTCGGTCGCGGTCGCGCTCGGCCTGCCGCCGGCGGCCGCGCCCTGGCTGGCGCTGATCCTGATGCTGCCGATCGCGTTCGGCGCCGGCTACGGCCTGCAGCGCCTGGTACTGAACCGCGTCGTCGGCCGCGATCCGCTGCCGTCGCTGGTGGTGACGTTCGGCCTGGCGATCGTGATCGAAAACCTTCTTCAAGAGATCTACACCGCCGATCCGCGCTCGATCGAGTCCGGCGGCCTCAACGTCGCGAGCATCTCGATCGCCGAGGGGCTGTCGGTGGGCGCGCTGCCGCTGCTGACGTTCGCGATCGCGGTCGCGATCGCCGCCGGCATGCAGTGGCTCTCGGGCCGCACCGCGCTCGGCCGCTCGTTCCGCGCGGTCAGCGACGATCGCGACGCCGCCCAGCTCATGGGCCTCGATCACCGCCACGTCTACGCGATGGCGACCGGCATCGCGTTCGCGCTGGTCGCGGTGGCCGGCGCGCTGCACGGCATGAAGACCACGTTCGCGCCCGCCGACGGACCGGCGCTGCTGCTGTACGGCTTCGAGGCCGTGATCATCGGCGGCCTGGGCTCGTTCTACGGCACGTTGCTGGGTGGAATCATCCTCGGCGTCACCCAGGTGATCGGCTTCCGGTTCGATCCCGGCTGGGGGATCTGGCTCGGCCACATCGTCTTCCTGGGCATGCTGCTCTTTCGCCCGACGGGCTTTTTCGCGAAGACCAGGTGATGTCGTGAGCGCAACCTTCCGCACCTTCGAAGTCCACCGCGCCACGCGCGCCAGCCGCGCCGGCGGCCTGGTCTCGCTGCTGGTCGTCGCGTTCCTGGCGACGCTGCCGCTGTGGGCCGAGGCGGGCACGCTGCGCGAGATCGACGAGATCGCCTGCTACCTGATCTACGCGATGATGTGGAACCTGCTCGCCGGCTATGGCGGCATGGTGTCGATCGGGCAGCAGGCCTTCCTGGGCCTGGGCGGCTACGCGCTGCTGGTCATGGGCAACTTCGCCGGCATCAACCCGTTCGTCGCGGTGCCGCTGGCCGCGATCGTGACCGCGCTGGTCGCGATCCCCGTCGCGCAGATCGCGTTTCGCCTGCAGGGCGGCACGTTCGCGATCGGCACCTGGGTGATCGCCGAGGTCTTTCGCCTGTCGATCGCCAACTGGTCGGCGGTCGGCGGTGGCTCGGGCACGAGCCTGACCGCGCTGCGCGGGATCGAGAAGGCGACGCGCATCCACCTGACGTTCTGGCTCTGCCTGGCGGCGGCGGTGGTCGCGATCGGCGCGACGTACTTGCTCCTGCGCTCGCGCCAGGGGCTGGCGCTGCTGGCGATCCGCGACAGCGAGGTCGCGTCGGAGAGCCAGGGCATCCACGTGCGCCGGACGAAGCTGGGCGTCTACGTCGCGGCGGCGTTCGGCGCCGGGCTCGCGGGCGCGCTCTATTTTCTCGGCAACCTGCGCATCTCGCCCGACGCCGCGTTCACCGTGAACTGGAGCGCGTTCGGCATCTTCATCGTGATGATCGGCGGCATCGGCACGATCGAGGGGCCGATCATCGGCGCGCTGATCTTCTACCTGCTCAACAAGATCGCGTCGGACTTCGGCACCTGGTACCTGGTCGGGCTCGGCGCGCTGGCGATCGCCGTCACCATCAAGTTCCCGCGCGGGCTGTGGGGCGGGTTCTCGCGCCGTTTCGACGTACATTTCTTTCCGGTGCAGCGTCGATTGGTCCTGCCGCCCGACGAAACAGGAGGCTCCTCTCATGCGTAACCTCACCGAGGCCAACCTCACCGACACCGTCGTCGGCCAAGATCGATACCAAGGCCGACGCGCGCTTCGCCGCGGTGGCGGCCAGCCTGATCCGGCACCTGCACGCGTTCGTGCGCGAGACCGAGCTCACCGAGGAGGAGTGGCTGGCCGGCATCGAGTTCCTGACCGCAACCGGCCACAAGTGCGACGAGCGGCGCCAGGAGTTCATCCTGCTGTCGGACACGCTGGGCGTGTCGATGCTGGTCGACGCCATCAACCACCGCAAGCCGAGCGGCGCGTCCGAGACCACGGTGCTGGGCCCGTTCTATCTGCCCGACGCGCACGATTTGCCGATGGGCAGCGACATCGCCGCAGGGGATTGCGGGCACGCCGACCTTTTTCTCCGGGCGCGTGCTCGACGTCGGCGGCGCGCCGATCGCCGGCGCGGTGCTCGACGTCTGGCAGGTCGACGGTGACGGTTTCTACGACGTGCAGCGACCGGGCGCGTCCTACGCGCGCGGCCGGTTCACCACCGGCGCCGACGGGCGCTACAGCTTTCGCACCGTGAAGCCGGTGAGCTACTCGATCCCGACCGACGGCCCGGTCGGCGTGATGCTGCGCGCGATGGGCCGGCATCCCTTCCGCCCGGCGCACGTGCACCTGATTGTCTCGGCGCCCGGCTACGGCGCCGTCACCACCCACCTCTTCGTGAAGGGCGACCCCTACCTGGACACCGACGCGGTGTTCGCGGTCAAGGAGTCGCTGATCGTCGACTTCGTCACCCATCCGGCCGGGCGCACCCCCGACGGCGGCACCTGCGATCAGCCATTCTGCACCGCCGGCTACGATTTCCGGCTCGTGCGCGCGCCCACGTGAGCGGTCGAGCTGCCCGGCCGTTCCTGCACGCGAGTGCGGGCGGCCACTGACAGATTGGCAGCATCGTGCCAGGATTGCGCGGCTCTCCGCGCCGGCGCACGGCCTGCGCGGTTGGTCCCACGGTTGCAAATCTCTTCCGCATGCGAGAAACACGTCGCCGCCGCGCCCGCAGGTCTCTTCGATCGAGGTCACTCGCCGCCGGCGCCCTCGTGGCGATGGCGGTCGTGCTACCGGCGTTCGCAGTCCACGCCCAGGCCGCGACGCTGGGCGCCTCCGACTTCACGGTCGTGCTGTCAGCAGATTGATTCCTCGAACACCCACCACGCGCTGTCCCCCGACCAGCTCACCAGCCTGCTGCCGGCGGCGCGCTGCACCTGCCCGATCAACCTCGTCCGCGGCGGTTTCGATCAACAGCGACTCGCTCGCGAACGTCGGGGCGAGCGACACGTTCACCGCGACGGTGATGGTCGGTCCCAACTGCGACAACACTGCGTCCACCAGCTGCGTCTCGCTCGGCTCTCCTCTCACGCTGAGCGCCGAGCGTCACGTCGGGAACGGTGACCTTCTCGAGCGCGAACATCCTCACCGCCGCCGCGAACGGCGGCAGTTGCTCGACGACTCTGACCACGCGCGATCTCGACCAACGTGTGGGCGATCATCCGCCAGAACGGCGTGCTGCTGGCGAGCCAGCCGATGGTGAGCGTCGGCGTCGGCGGCGCCGGCCCGACGCCGCCGACCGCGCTGCAGGCGACCACCGCCGACAGCGGGTTCCTGCTGACCTGGACGCCGCCGGCGACGGTCACCTCGCTGCAGGGCTACCAGGTGCTGTGCTCGCCGGCGCCGGCCACGGCGAGCGCGGCCGGCGTTCGACAGCTGCACCGCGGCGCATGCTGCCGGCCGGGACCGCGCCGTTCACGAAGCTCGATCCGACGCTGCTCTGCTCGGGCCTGGTTGCGCGTCGGGCACCAACTCGGTCCGCGTGAAGGGGCTGCAGAACGGCACCGCCTATCAGGTGGCGGTGGTCTCGATCAACGCCGATGGCACTCCCAGCGCGGTGTCGGACAGCGCCACGGTGACGCCGATGCCGACGCTGGGATTCGACGACCTTTACAAGCAGGACGGCGGCGAGGGGCTGGTCGGGTGCGCGGTCGCTGGCGCGCCGCGGAGTGGCGGGGCGGCGACCGCGGTCCTGTGCGCGCTGGCGGTGGTGATCGCCGCGCGCCGCCGCCGACGCCGAGGACGCCTCGGGCGAGACAGCGTGACGCGTGGCCGGCCGGCGCGCCGCGCGCGATGGGGGCGGGCGGCTCTGCGATCGGCTCTTGGGCGATCAGCGCTCGGGATCGTGCTGGCGCTGGCGGCCGAGCGCGCCGCCCGCGCCGACGAGGACGAAGACCCCAACCGGATCTCTCACGGCTATCGTTTCGGCGACGAGCCCGAGACGCCGGCCTGGTCGCCGTCGCCGCGCAACTGGAACTTCGAGCTGCGCTTCGGCCCCTACTATCCGGGGGTCGACAGCGAATTTGCCGATCGCGGTTCGACGGCGCGTCCGTTCGAGCAGACCTTCTCTTCGAAGCAACGGTTGATGACCGGGCTGGAGCTCGACCGGCAGATCCTCCACCGCGGTGGAACCCTGGCCATCGGCTTCAGCTTCGCCTTCTACCGGGCCAGCGCCAACTCGCTGGCCGGCGACCTGATGACGCGCACCGGAGACGAGACGTCGCTGACGTTCTATCCGCTGGCGCTGCAGGCGGTCTACCGCGCCGACTTTCTGCACGAGCGCTATGGGTCGCCGGTCGTGCCCTTTGCGAAGCTCGGGCTCGATTGCGCGATCTGGTCGGTCTCCAACACGGGGAGCCGGGAGCTCGACTCGGGGCCGTACTTTTGGTTGGAACGCCGCCGCCGGCATCGCGCTGGATCTGTCGTTCATCGACGCCGAGGGGATGAGGACCATGGACAGCGAGACCGGCGTCAATGGCATCTCGCTGTTCGGCGAGGTCAGCCACCTCGGGCTCGACGGCTTCGGCTCATCCTCGGCGCTGCGGCTCGGTGACACCACGTGGGTCGCGGGTCTGATGATGGAGATGTGACTGCCCCGGCCCGGCGTCAAACCGCCCCCGCAGACGGGGACGGGGTCGTGGCGCCGCGCCGCGGCCGAGCTCCATCGAGGAATGATCGATTCGCGCTCGCCACGACATTCCCTGTGTGCGATCTCGTTGCCAAAGCTGGCCAGCTGTGTTGCCCTGTCTCGCAGGCACTCTTGTCGGTGCCGGCTGATGAACGCAAGGGCGGCGGTGATCGCGAGCTTGCTCGTCTTCGTGCCGGACCTGGTCCCGGATGTCGTCCTGGAACTGGTTCCCGGCGTGAACAGCCATGCCGTCGCGGCGATGGCGGCGGTTCATCCCTGGCGCGGCCTGGTGCTGGTGCTGTCACCGCCGGCGGAGGACGAGCTCACGCGCAACGCGACCCTGCGCATCGCCGGTGAGTTCGGCGCGGCGCTGTTCCAGGTCGTGACCCGCCCGCTGGAGCCGGGCGGCGACATGATGGTGCAGATCGAACGCGCCGGCAGCGACCTGTCGCCGGTGGCTGCGTTCGCGATCGTGCGCGATCCCGACGAAGGCTCGTCGGGCGTCGTGGTCTGGGTCTCGAACCGCATGACGCGCACCACGACCGTGCAGCGGGTGCAGATCCGCTCCGCCAACGGCGAGCGCGCCGCGGCTCAGCTCGCCGTCGAGACCGTCGACTTCCTGCGCGCGAGCTTGCCGGGCATGTGGCCGCTCGACCTCGCTGGACCGGGACGTGGCGACGGGCGGAGCGCCGCCGAGGCGACGTCCGACGGCTCGGCAGTCGCGCCGTACGCGCGCTTGAGATTGGCGGTCGGCGCCGGCTTGTTCGCCGGCTTCGATTCGGTGCCGGCGTCGTGGGCGCCCGGAGTCGCGCTGACCTACGGGCGCGTCGACGGCATCGGCGTGCGCGTGACGTTGGCGGGGCTGGGGCCCGGCGCCAGCCTCTCCGCCGCCGACGGAACCGGCGCACGGCTCGATCGCGCGATGCTGACGCTGGGCCTGGTGCGCCTGTTCCGCGCCGATCGCCGCGTGCAGCCGATGCTGTCGGCGGCGGCCGGCGTGCACCACCTCGGCGTTCAGGGCACCGGCGCGCCGGCGGCGCGCGAGCACGACGGGTCGGCGTTTTCGGCGCTGATCTCGGCTGGCGGCGGTCTGGCGGTCGCGCTGGGATCGCACATGGCGCTCACCGCCGAGGCCGAGGGCATGATGACCTGGCCGTCGGTGACCGTTCGCACCGACGACATGGACGTGGCACATCTGAATCGGCCGTCCATCTTTGCTCATGCGGGGATGCTTGCGACCTTCTGACCACACGCCTGCGCGCCGCCCGGGCTCTGGCGATCGGCGCGCTCTGCCTCGCGGCGGCCGCCTGTTCGCCGCGGCTCTTGATCGCAGTCGATCCGCCGCCGTCGCCGGACCCGTGCGCGAGCGGCAGCGCCGACGCGGCGGGGTGCATCCCGACCGGCCTGCTCGACGGTCTGGTCGGCTACTGGAAGCTCGACGACGGCACCGGCAGCGCGACCGCGCGTGACAGCTCGGGGCAGGGCAACAACGGCTCGCTGATCGGCGTCAACGCCGATGCGGAGTGGGTTCCCGGCAAGTCGGGGACCGCGCTCGAGCTCGGCGGTATCGGCTGGGTCAACGTCGCGCCGTCGACGTCGATCGACGGGATCGTCGATCAGGTCACGGTCGCCAGCTGGATCTACCTCGAGGGAACGGTCATGAGATACGCCACGGCGGCGTCGCGGCAGATCGGCAGCGGCATCCAGCAGCACTATCACGTCTCGCTGAACGGCGACGTGAAGCCGAACCTGTTCATCACGACCGGGGTCGATGATGTTGCATTGTTGATCGCGAAGGACGCGGTGGTGCCGCGCACCTGGGTCCACCTGGCGGGCACGTACGACGGGACGAACGCCGTGCTCTACGTCAACGGCGTCGCAGTTGCCTCGCAGGCGCTGACCGGCACGTTCGCGCCCGACACCACGCCCCTCATCATCGGCGGCAACGGCAACGACGCCACCGGCGTGCCCACCGAGCTCTTTCCCGGCCGCATCGACGAGGTGATGCTCTATCACCGCGCGCTGAGCGCCGCCGAGATCGGCCGGCTCTTTGCCGGTGCGCTATTTACCGCCGCGCCGCCCGGCGTCGACGCCAGCGTCGACTGACTGGCCGATTTCGACGCCTGCCGCCACTTTGCGCGCACGGCCGGCATCACTTTCGGCGGCGCGGTCCCTTGTTTGGCGGTACTTCGGCTGCCAAATGCGAGGCCGCACGGACAATAGGGAGTCGAAGGCGAATCATGCGGCATTCTCTTGGGACATTTTTGGCGAGCTGCGTGCTGGCTGCCCTGATGGCGCCGGTGGTCGGCTGCCACTCGAGCACCTTCGGCGGGTACGGGCAGCGGCGGCGCGGCCGGCGCCGCGCTGGGTAGCGGCGGGTCGGCTGCGCCTGCTCGGCGGCGCGGGCGGCGGGCCGGTCGGCGCAGGGGGCGCTGCGGGCATGGGCGCGGGCGGAAGCGGCGCCGGTGGAGCCGGCGTCGGCGGAACCGGCGCGGGCGTGGACGCGGGCGTCGATCGCGCCGCCGAGCACCCGTCGCCGATCGCCGCCGACCGCGGACTCCGCGGCCGACGCGGGCGACGCTGCGAGCGCCGGCGATCCCGGCCGCGACGCCGCCGATGGGCTGGAACTCGTGGAACACCTTTCAGTGCTCGATCAACGAGGCGCTGATCCGCGGCGTCGCCGACACGTTCGTCACCAGCGGCATGGCCGCGGCCGGCTACCAGTACGTCAACCTCGACGACTGCTGGATGAACGGGCGCGACGCCACCGGCAAGCTGCACTGGGACACGACCAAGTTCCCGGCGGGCATCCCCGCGCTGGCCGCGTACGTGCACGGCAAGGGGCTCAAGCTCGGCATCTACGAGTCGGCGAACAGCGCGACCTGCGTCGGCGTCTACGGTCCGCAGCACGCCCGCGGTCGCCGTCGGCAGCCTGAATCACGAGGCGCAGGACGCGCAGACCTTCGCATCGTGGGGCGTCGACTTCCTCAAGTACGATCTCTGCACGGGCAGCCGCGCGTCGATCACGGCGATGGGCAACGCCCTGCGCGCGACGGCGCGACCGATCGTCTTCAGCATCAACCCGGGCAACGGCACCGAACGATCTGCAGCCGCCGACCGCGGCCGGCTGGAACTACGGCACGCATCGCCAACATGTGGCGCATCGGCTTCGACATCAACGCCAGCTGGGCGTCGGTGCTGTCGCTGATCGATCAGGATGCGCCGCTCGCGCGCTTTGCCAGCCCGGGTCACTGGAACGACCCCGACATGCTCGAGGTCGGCAAGGGGCTGACCGCCGACGAGGACCGCAGCCACTTCAGCATGTGGGCGATGCTGGCGGCGCCGCTGATCGCCGGCAACGACATCCGCTCGATGAGCGCGGCGACGCAGGCGATCCTGACCAACGCCGACGTCATCGCCGTCGATCAGGATCCGCTGGGAATGCAGGGGCAGATCGCGGCCACGCCGGCCACCAACCTCCAGGTCTGGTCGAAGCCGCTGGCGGGAACGAACACGCGCGCGGTCGCGCTGTTCAACCGCGGCACCGCCGCCGCGTCGATCACCGTGCAGTGGACCGACATCGGAATCCCCGCCGGCAACGCGACCGTGCGCGACCTGTGGCAGCACGCCGCCTCGGCACGTTCAACAACAGCTACACGGCGGCGGCGGTGCCCGCGCACGGCGTAGTCATGCTGAAGATCGCCAGCGCGCCCTGAGGGAACGTCAACGTCCACGTCACGTAGACGTTCACGTCAACGTCACGTCAACGATCACGGGAGCGGTCCCGTTCACGTGCACGTCAACGATCACGGGAGCGATCACGTTCACGGAGCGACTCTAATTTCCGACCCGTGTATCCGTGATCGTGAACGCCACCGTGATCGTTGACGTGCACGTGAACGGGACCGCTCCCGTGATCGTTGACGTTGACGTGAACGTGATCGTTGACGTTTACGTGATCGTGCGGATCGGAGTCTTTGGGGCGGAGGGCGTCCGTCCCGGTCGGCTCGCGGAACGTCGAGTCGCAGAGCTGGAACTCGAGGTGGCGGCCCGTGCGGCGCGCGACGCAGGCGCCGTCGTGCACCAGTTGCTGCAGCGCCAGCTGGGCGGCGCGCAACGTGATGCCCAGGCGCGCGGCCACGCCGTCCGCGGTCGCCAGCGGCTGGCGCGCGAGCGCCGACAGGATGCGCGCGGCGGCCGGCGGCGCGCAGCGCGGATCGGCGACCGCGACCGCGACGCGCAGGCAGAGCGCGAGATGGCCGTCGGTGCGCGCGATCGTGCCGCTCGGCTCGATGCGCTTGCGCATGCGGTGGAGCAAGACGTCGAGCACGCCGCGGTGGGTGCGCGGCGAATAGGCGAAGCCGTACACGCGGCGAAAGAACTCCGCCTCGGGCGTCGGCTCGGGCCCCGCGAGCACCAGCATCGCCAGCCCCGCGTCGGTGCGCCCGTGCGCGCGCCGCGCCCCCTCCTCGCACGCGATCAGGCGGCCGGGCGCGAACAGACCCAGGCCGTCGATCAGCACGCGGCGGCCCTTTTCTCTCGGCCGCGCGAGCGCGAAGATGTTGATCCCCGGCTCCTGCTCGCCGGGCGCGACGCGCGCGCCGAACAGGCCGTAGCGCAGCGCCTCGTCGGCGCCGTGGCGAAAGTCGCGCAGTGAGTCGGGCACCGCGCGATCGGGATCGAGGAGCGCGATCAGCGCGCGCGCCTCGTCCTGCACGTCGGACCACGCCGCGGTGGCTTCGAGCACCGCGGACGCGGCTCGCTCGAAATCGTCGCGGTTGCCGGCGCGCGCCGCCAGCAGCAGCCGCCGGCCGATACGCGCCGGCGCGGTGGTCGGCATCGGCGCCATCGCGGCGTGGGCCGCGGGCGATGAATGACCCTCAGGCGCCGACGGGACCAAGGGCGCCGGCGTGTCGAGCTCGACGTCGTGTGCGTCGCGGATCGGCGAGGTGCCGCCCGCCAGCAGGCGCTCCCACTCGAGCCAGGCGCGCGGCGCGTCCGGGACCAGACGCGCGAGCGCGTCGAGGATGCGCACCGCGAGGTGCGGCTTCCCCACGTGGCGCCGCATGCGCGCGAGCACGATGTTGGCCAGCAGCTCGGCGTCGGGCTCGGCCTCGGTCCGCGCCATCAGCGATGCCCGCCGCGCGAAGGTCAGCGCATCGCCGGTCTTCGCCAGCGACGCCAGCACCAGCGCGCGCAGCGCCGTCACCTCGACGACCAGCCGCGGATCGCGCGATGCCGACGCCAGCGCGAACAGGTCGGCCATGCGCGGCTCCATCGCTTCCGCCTCGCCGCGCGCGAGGCTCTGCCACGCGCGCGCCGGGGTGTCGTCGTCATCATCGCTGTCCGTGCCCTCGATCGGCGCCAGGGCCAGCACCGCGTTCCAATGTGATGCGTCGGCTGCGTCCAGGGTCATGGTGGTGATGTTATATGATTCCGAGGCATGACTTCGGCAGCGCCGGAGCTGGTTCGCGACGTCGTGATCCTCCGGATCGCCGAGGGCGGGATGGGGTACATCGAGCTCGTCGCGCGGCAGCAAGGTCGTTTTTCGCGGCTTTTCGCGCGAAAACGGCTGCATTCGCACCTGCGCGGCGACGCGGCATTTCGCGCCATGTTCCTGGACGAGGCGCGTCTGGCCGGCCTGATCCGCCACCCCAACGTTGCCGCGGCGCTCGAGGTCGGCGAGGACGCCGACGGCCCATTCCTGCTGATGGACTACGTCGACGGCCCGTCGCTGGCCGAGGTGCTGGCGCGCGTCCAGCCCCGCGAGCACCTGCTGCCGGTCGCGTTCTGCGTGACAGTGCTGGCCCAGGCGGCGCGCGGCCTGCACGCTGCGCACGAGCTGGTTTCCGCGGAGGGGACGCCGCTGGGCGTCGTGCATCGCGACATCTCGCCGAAAAATCTGCTCATCGGTTTCGACGGCCTGGTCCGGGTCGCCGACTTCGGCATCGCCAAGGCGCGCGACAACGTCGAGCAGACGCGGGTCGGCGTGCTCAAGGGCAACGTCGGCTACATGGCGCCCGAGTACCTGCGGTTCCAGGAGCTGGATGGACGATCGGACCTGTTCGCACTCGGCGTGGTGCTGCACGAAACCCTGACGCGCGAGCGCCTGTACGACGGCGACGACAGCGCGGCCATCGCGCGCCGGATCCTCGACGAGCCGGCGCCGGACATCTTCGAGGAGCGGGACGTGCCGCCCGAGCTCGCGGCGCTGTTGTTCGAGCTCATGGCCAAGGACCGGACCCTGCGCCCGCCGAACGCGTTGGCGGCGGCGACGCGCCTCGAGCAGATCGCCGCCGAGCTGGCGCACGCCGAGGGTCCGTTCGATCTGCAGGGGTTTCTGGATGCCGAGCTGTCGTCGATGCGCGAGGAGCGCCGCGGGGTCATCGACGCCGCGAAGGCGCTGGCGGCCAGCGAAGCCCGATCCAGCGACGGCGCGACCGCGGCGCACGAGCATCCCGCGCGCGCCGCGGCGGTCACCGGCGGTCTGGCGCACGCCTCCGGCACGACGTCGGTGAGCACGTCGGTGGGGCCCATCGTCACCGCGGGCGCGCGGCGCCGATGGCACCGGCGCACGCCGCTGCTGATGGCGCTGGTGGCCGCGGTGCTGGCGGCGATCGCCTGGCCGCGCCACCGCGTGCCCGACCACGCGTCGGTGGTGTCGTTCGTCGTCGGCCAGGCGGGTCTGTGGAGCGGCGGCTCGCAGAACTGCGCGGTGCGCGGTGATCGCCTGGTGTGCTGGGGCAACAACAGCCGCGGCCAGCTCGGCGACGGCACGCTCGACACTCACGGCGCGCCGGTGCTGGCGTCGGTCACCGGCGTCCGCGACGTGGCGATGGGCGAGGTCCACACCTGCGCCGTCACCAACGACGGTCACGTCTGGTGCTGGGGCCGCAACGTGCGCGGCGAGCTCGGCAAGCCGTCGCCGAACCTCAGCCGTGTCGCGCTGGAAGTCCCGGGTGTGGCCGGGGTCCAGGCCATCGTCGCGGGGCGCCAGCACGCGTGCGCGCTGCTCGTGGGCGGCGCGGTCACCTGCTGGGGCGCGAACGAGAGCGGCCAGCTCGGCCGTCCGCCCTCGAGCGGGGCGGAGGCACCGGCGCCGGTTGCGGGCCTGCCGCCGGTGCAGCGAATCTTCGCCGGTGGCTCGAACACCTGTGCGGCCACGGCCGACGGGCGCCTGCTCTGCTGGGGCGCCGACGACAGCGGGCAACTCGGCGACGAGGGCACCGACGCGCGCCCCACGCCCGCGCCGGTGCCCGGGCGCCGACGGCATGGTCAGTGTCACCATCGCCAACAACACCCAGGCGGGCAAGAAGGTCCCCGACGTCAGCAACAGCGCGGGCTTCATCTGCGGCGTGCGCGGCAGCGACGGGCAGGTGTTGTGCTGGGGCAACAACTACACGGGCCAGCTCGGCGACGGGTCGCGCGAGAACCGCGCGCGGCCCACGCCGGTGCCGGGAATCACCGACGCGGTCCAGGTTGCGGCCGGCGATCTGCACGTATGCGCGCTGCGCCGCTCGGGTCGCGTCTCGTGCTGGGGGCGCAACGAGTTCGGCGCGATCGGCGACGGGACGATGGGGCCGCGGTTGATCCGCCTCGTTCCCGTCGACGCGCGTTCGATCGAGGACGCGGTCGGCATCTCCGTCGGCGGCGCCCACAGCTGCGCGCGCCTGCGTCGCGGCGCCGTGCTCTGCTGGGGCGTGAACAACCACAGCCAGCTTGGCGACGGCTCGAACGTGCTGCGCCCGGCGCCCTTCCCGGTCACCGGGCTCCCCTGAGCGCCAAGATCCAACGACAATCAGAGCTGCAGGAACTCGAAGCCTTGAGGAGCACTGCCGGCGCCGGTCGCGATCCGCGTCTGGTCGGGCGAGACCGCGATGCCCAGCACCTGTCCGTATGTGTTCCAGCCCCCCGATTCGACGAACTCCGTCGGGCTCACGCGCGCGTAGGAGACGACGACGCCTTGCCAGTCCCCGCTGATGATGCGGTCGTTGCCGATCCAGACGACGCTGCTGACGTAGGCGGCGTGATGGTACATCGACTGCACGAGGGCGCCGCTCGCAGCGTCCCAGATCGCCACGCCGTTGCCGGCGTTGCTGGTGGAGGCGATCTGCTTGCCGTCGGGCGAGAACGTGGCGTCGGCCATCTCGCTGGCGATTCCGTTCAGCGTCATCGCCAACGTGCCTGAAGGAACGTTCCAGATCGTCGCGCGCTCGTCGACGCCGCCGGCGATCAGCAATGTTCCCGACGGCGAGAAGTGAACATTGTGAACTGAGGTCGGGTAGGGGATGCTGACGACCAGCGAGCCGTCGGACGCGCGCCAGAGGTCGATTGCGCTCATCGCCCCGCCGGTCGCGATATAGCTGCCGTCGGGCGAGAACGCGACCGAGTCGACGTAGAAGCCCGAGTTCGTCGGCAGCGTGCGGATGAGCGTGCCGCTCGCGACATCGAAGATCTTCGCGGTCGGGCCCACTGCCTGCGATCCGCCCGGCGCACCGACGACGGCCAGGGTCTTGCCGTCGGGCGAGAAGGCGACATCGTAGTTGGTCTGAGCGATCCCGGCGAACGTCTTGACGAGCGCGCCGTCGGAGAGCCGCCACATATTGACCTGGGTGCTGTCCATGTTGGCGACCGCCAGCATCGTGCCGTCGGGCGAGTAGGCGAGGCCCGAGGCGTGACCACACGGATTGACGTGGTTGACGGCGGTGGAAATGGTTGGGCAGGCCGCGCCCGGTGACACGACCGCGCCGCCAGTTCCGGTGTAAGGCGAGCCGCCAATGCCCGCGCCGCCGGATCCGGTGTAAGGCGAGCCGCCAATGCCCGTGCCACCGGTGCCGATGACGCCGCCGCCCGCGCCGCCGAAGTCTTTGCCGCCCACGCCGCTGCTGCCGCCTCGGCTGGCGCCGTCGCTGCCGCCGTAGCCGGTCACGCCGTCTACCGGTCGCATGTTGCCGACCAGCACGCGCTCGTCGCAGCCCATCACCAACACCACGCTCGCCGCCACGCCCGCGAGCCCGACCGCCACCATCGATCCCTGGATGACTCCCCAACCCATTTTCGTTCCTCCGACCATGAATGGCTCCGCCGCGTCCCGATTATGATCCCGCCCGCGCCGGTTGCGGGCGTCGCCTGGTCAGGGCGACGCCCCAGGCGTGACGATCGCGTGTATGCGCGCCACGTACGCCGAGCCCGCGTGATCGCGCTCAAAGCGATCGGCGGCCTGCCGCGCATCGTCGACGCGACCCAGCGCCATGAGCGCGCTCACCGCGATGACCTCGCGTTCCTGATCCATCGAGCCGCTGGGGAAGCGCCGCCGGTGCTCGTGCGCGAGCGTGAGCGCGAACGCCGGATCGACCGCCAGCGCGCTGTGTGCGCGAGAGAGCAGTCGTAGCTCCTCGCCGTCGTCGGCGGGCGCGCCGACCGGCTTGGCGGGTGCATCGTCGGCTCTCGCGGGCGTGCGCAAGGACTCCTTGGCCGCCGCCGCGCTGGTGGTTCCCGACGCGTGTCTCGGCCGCGCGGGCGCGATCGCGGGTCGCCGCGCCGGTGCCGCAATCGAGGGCGCCAGCAGCGCGGGCGCGGGCGGCTCGACCGGCTCGCCGGTCAACGGCGCCGATGTGCTCACGGTTGTGGCAATCGTCGCGGCCGGCCGCCGCCAGGCCCAGACACCTCCGGCAGTGGCCGCGGCCAGCGCGATCCCGACGACGACCCTGGTCATCGCGATCGAAAGCCCCGCCGTGGAGGGCGCGACCGTCGCGGTCGTACGCCCAGCGCGCATCGCCGCGGCGACGACGGAGGCGGCTCCCGCCGGGCCCAGCGCGCCGAGGACAGCGCGCTCCAGCGCGCGCATCTGCTGGTCGCTGGGCCCCCGCGAGCAGGCCTGATTCAGCGCTTGCTCCAGCGTCGAGCCGGGCGCCGCCTCGAGCCG
This sequence comes from uncultured Pseudomonadota bacterium, assembly GCA_963711305.1. Taxonomy (GTDB): domain Bacteria; phylum Myxococcota_A; class Polyangia; order Fen-1088; family Fen-1088; genus DASRQZ01. The sequence continues at coordinate 836,091 of CAVQDT010000006.1, read as the reverse complement.
CAGCCGCATCGGCGGGGCGGTGTGTTCGCCAACCGATTTCATGTCGTCCTCCTCTCGGCGTGCATCCTCACCCCTCCCCTTCGGCGGCGCTGCCCATGACCGCTGCCACGCTGCGACGGGCAGCATGCAAGCGGGAATAGGCGGTCTGGAGCGGACAGCCGACGGTGCGGGCAATCTCCGGCATCGTCTGCTCCTCGATCTCGTACAGGACGAACACCGTGCGCTGCGCCGGATCCAGCCGCTCCAGCGCCTGCTCCAGCAGGTGCAGCGCCTGGCGATCCGATAGCTGCCGCTCCTGGGTCGGCGGAAGATGGGTGTCGGGTGGCTCGGCAAAGAGGCGTTCGCGCCGCAGGTGCGCGCGCCCGCGAAAGTCGGCGGCGACGCGCAGGCAGATGCCATAGATGAAGGTGCGCATCGAGCACCCGGGCTCGATCCGGTCGAGCTTGCGGTGCAACACGACGAACACCTGCTGGCTGGCATCGGCCACATCGCTGTCGGCGACGCCGAAGCCCAGCAGCGACCGCCAGACGTAGCGGGCGTGGGCGTCGAAGACGCGACGGAAGGCCATGCCCATCGCGGCATCGGCCCCGACTGCGCCAGGTGGGGAATTAGGCGTGGGCCCCGCCTCCCCGCCACTCTCAGAGCTCCCCACCGGCATCGAGGTCGTGCCCACACGAGATGAATGGAACGGAGCGGCCATTTCTATGATCGATTTTCGAGATTCTTTCGAGATCGAGGGTCAGTCGAAGGCGTACCCGACCTCCAGCGCTCCGATGGCCGCGACCGGCCACATGCGGAAAAGCTCGACGGGCGCGCCGGTGGCGTCGCCGAAGATGATCCGGTTGCGCAGCAGCGGGACCGCGACCCGGAGATCGAGCGCGATGTAGAAGTCACTGCCGTCGATGGTCTGGCGCAGGCGCCCGCCCGCGGTGAGATCGGCCGCCCAGCGGTCCTGGTCGAACGATTGCGGGAATCCGGTGCCGGCCGCGTGAAGGCGCCCGAGCTCGCCGCCGGCGCAGGCGCTGAGCGCGCGGGTGCGCCAGCGGTGATCGATCGGACAGAGGCCCGCGCCGGCCAGCCATAGGCCGAGCGTGGTTGCGCTCCCGCTGCCGGCAATGAGGATGCTCTGCGATCGCCAGATCAGCCCCGACGCGAACATCGTGGGCATCGGCCCGAGCGCGAGCATGAGGCGGACCTCTGCGGCCGGCGCCAGGTTCTTGGGCAGCAAGCCGGTGCTGCTGGCGATCCCCGCGCCGGCGGCGACGCGCGACGGCCGCAGGCTGGGGGATGCGGGCCTCGCCGGGGGCGAGGTGGCCTCGGCTCCGCTGGGGGCGGGGGGGCCGGGAGCCGAGGGTGGCGGGGGCGGCTCACGCTCGGGCGGCGGGGGCTCTGCCGGCGGCGTGGCTGGCTCCGGCGGCGGCGCGGCTGGCTCGGGCGGCGGCGCCTCTGCCGGTTGCGGTGGCTGGACAGGCTTCGCCGGTGGCGCCGGTGGCCCCGAGACCTCCGTCAAGATCAACGACGCCATCAACGTGAGCGCGTCGATCAACGGCGCGCACGACTCGCCTTGGCGCTCGATGTGACGGGTACCGGCGATGCTGCCGTCGGGGGCGATCAGGCGCAGCTCGGCCGACCAGCGCGACGAGGCACCGCCGCCCTGGCGTTCGATCGCAATGGACACGCGGTGATGCGAGCGTCGCGAAGCTGCGGCGGGGGGCTCACTCAGTTGAGTCGCGACCACGCCCGCGAACGCCTCGCTGGCGGCGCATGATTGGGCACCGGCGCCGCGCGTCCAGTCGAGCCACTCGATCGTGGAGCCGCCGAACTGAGTCGCCGGGCTCACCGGCGCGGCGTCCGCGCGCGGCGCCCACGTGCCAAATGCCATGCTCAGAATGAGAACGCGCCACGCCCGATCCGGAGTCCTCTGCGGGCGCATACCGCCCGCATCGTAGACCAACGGTGTGCGATTGGTTGACCGATCCGGCGCGGCGCGGGCGACGTCCGCCGGGCGGCGTGGTCGCGGAAATCGGACTTGGCGGTACCCGAGGCGCGCGCCAGAATCAGGGCGCGGCGCTGGAGCTGCCCCATCTCAGGGAGGACGCCCATGACCCAAGGCTCGTCCGATTCCGCCCCCACGATCCAACGGCATCATCACGTCACGTTGTGCACTGGCGGTGCTCAGGAAGACTACGACTTCCACACCAAGGTGCTGTCGCTGAAGAGCGTGAAGAAGACCGCGCTCTACGACGGCGTGGCGCCGATCTATCACCTCTACTACGGCAACGATCTCGGTCAGGAGAGCACGCTGGTCACCTGTTTCCCGATGCGGCAATCGGGCCGCAAGGGCCGCAAAGGGACCGGTCAGGTGACGATCCTCAGCCTGTCGGTGCCGGTGTCGTCGCTCGGCTTCTGGAAAAAGCGGCTCGAAGCGCACGGACTGCCCGTGCGCGAGGCCGAGCGCTTCGGCGAGAAGATCCTGCAGTTTCAGCACCCGTGCGGCATCGACTACGAGCTCTGCGGTATCAAGGACGACCCGCGCAAGCCGTACTCCAACGGCGAGGTGCCCGCGGAGCTCGCGATCCGCGGCACCCACGGCATCACCGTGAGCGCGCGCGATCTCGAATCGTCGGAGGAGTTCATGAACCAGGCGTGGGGCGGCCGGCGCCTGGCCAGCGACGGCAAGTTCGTGCGCTACGTCTTCGGCGAGGGTGGCCCGGGCAAGATCGTCGACTTCGCGCTCGAGCCGAACATGGCGCCCGCGACCTGGACGTTCGGAGAAGGGATCATTCACCACTGCGCGTTCCAGGTCGCCGACTTCGCCGTGCAGGACGCGGTCAAGGCGCAGCTCGAGGGACTCGGGTTCACCGACACCTCGGAGCGCAAGGACCGCGGCTACTTCGACTCGATGTACGTGCGCACGCCGTCGGGCGCGATGTTCGAGGCGACGGTCTCCAAGCCGCAGGGCTTCCTGGTCGACGAGCGCTTCGAGGAGCTGGGCAAGAGCTTCCAGGTTCCGCCGGTCTTCGCCAGCCGGGCGAAGGAGATCATGGAATTCCTGGAGCCACTCAAATACTGAGCCCGGCTCATCCGCACTTCGCTGGGCCACTGCTTCATTTTGGTGCGCCGACTCGAGTCGGCCCGCGCCGTGGTGATCCTGATCCACGGTCGCGGGCAGGACCCGCGCGAGCTCGAGTCGCAGATCGTCGCGCGGCTCGATTCGCCCGGCGTCGCCTACGTCGCGCCCGAGGCGCACGGCCGGACCTGGTATCCGCTCGGCTTCATGATGCCGGTCGAGCAGAACCAGCCGCACCTGGGCGCGGCGCTCGCGCGCATCGGGGCACTCGCCGACGACCTGGCGGCGCGCGGGACACCGCACGGCGAGCAGGTGATCGTCGGATACTCGCAGGGCGCCTGCCTCGCGTCAGAATACGTTTATCGCCGCCGCCGGCGCGTGGCCGCGCTGTTCGCATTCACCGGGGGCTTGATCGGCCCCGCGGGCACGCAGTGGGAGGCGGAAGGCACGCCGTTCGACGGCATGCCGGTGCTGCTGGGCGGCGCCCGCGAGGACCCCTGGGTGCCGGCGGCGCGCATGATCGAGACCGCAGCAGTCTTCCGGCAGCTCGGCGCGCGCGTCGACGCGCCGATCTACCCGTCGGCGGCGCACGAGATCAACGACGACCAGATCGCCCGCGCGCGCGGGATGCTGACCGCGATTCTCCAATCGCGGGGTTGGTAGTAGATTCGGCCTCAGCTTTCGCCCGAGCCCGCAGCAGGCAGCTCGCAGTCAACCCGACAAACCCGCAGCAGCGCAGGAGGGCCCCATGGGAAGCATCCGTTTTCGTCGTCGTACGCTGATCCAGGCCGGTGGCACGTTGGCCGGCGCAGCGGCGCTGGGACTTCCAGTGCGTCGGGTCTTCGCCGATGCGAAGACTCTGAAGCTCGGGTTCGTGTCGCCGCAGACCGGCCCGCTGGCGCCGTTCGGCGAGGCCGATAAGTTCACCGTCGAACAGATGAACAAGCTGTTCGCGGGCGGCATCGAGCTGCACGGCAAGAAGGTGCCGGTGAAGATCGTTCAGAAGGACAGCCAATCGAGCCCGAACCGCGCGGGCGAGGTCGCGAACGATCTGATCCTGAAAGAGAAGGTCGATCTGATGCTGGTGTCGTCGACGCCCGAGACCGCGAACCCGGTCTCCGACGCCTGCGAGCTCAACGAGATCCCCTGCATCTCGACGATGGTGCCCTGGCAGCCCTGGTTCTTCGGGCGCAAGGGCGATCCGGCCAAGGGTTTCGCCTGGACCTATCACTTCTTCTGGGGGCTCGAGGACGTGATCGCCAACTTCATGGCGGGGTGGAAGTCGGTGACGACCAACAAGAAGGTCGGCGGGTTGTTCCCCAACGACGGCGACGGCAACGCGTGGGGCGACAAGAAGCTGGGCTTCCCCAAGCCGCTGGCCGACGCCGGGTTCACCCTGATCGATCCGGGGCGGTTCCAGAACATGAACAACGACTTCTCGGCGCAGATCGCCGCGTTCAAGAAAGAGGGCGTCGAGATCGTCACCGGCGTGGTCATTCCGCCCGACGCGAAGACGTTCCTGACCCAGGCCAAGCAGCAGGGCTTTCATCCCAAGGTGGTCACGCTGGGCAAGGCGCTGCTGTTCCCGACGGCGATCGAGGCGCTGGGCGGCGACGGCCTGTCGACCGAGGTGTGGTGGACGCCGGAGCATCCTTTCACGTCGTCGCTGACGAAGCAGTCCGCGCGCCAGCTCGGCGATTCCTATGAGTCGACGACCAAGAAGCAGTGGACCCAGTGCATCGGGTTCGTTCACGCGCTGTTCGAGGTTGCGGTCGACACGCTGAAACGAACCAAGGATCTCGGGAGCGCGGCCTCGATCCGCGATGCGATCGCCGCCACCAACATCAAGACGGTCGTCGGCGAGGTGAAGTGGGGCGGCGCCGGTCCGTTCAAGAATGTGTGCCGCACGCCGCTGGTGCTCGGGCAGTGGAGCAAGGGAACCAAGCACAAGTACGAGCTCGGGATCGTCAACAACCAGGCGGCGCCGAGCATCCCGGCGAGCGGCAAGCTGAAATTGATGACGTAGGCCGAAGACGGCCGCCCCCCGCCGTTTGACAGGCCCTCCCCCGAGGCCGACAATCACCACCGGGCGGTGAGCGTGGACTTCTCCTTTCGCGCCAGGCTGATGACGATCGTGGGCGCCACCGGGATGGCGTTCCTGCTGGTGATCCTCGTCAGCTGGCTCATCGGCCTGCGCGAGGAGCGAAAGCTGGCGGAGATCGAGCGCCGGCTGGTCCCCAAGCTGGCACTGGGACCGCGCCTGGAATCGGAGCTGGGCGCGCTGACGCGCGGGTTGCAGGACGCCGCGGGCGCGCAGGATCCGGAGATGCTGGCCGAGACGCGCGCCCTGCGCGATCGGCTGCTGGCGTCGCTCGCCTCGGCGTCCGACGTGCTCACCGGCTCCGATCTCGCTCGCGTGCGCAGCTCCGTCGAGGACTACTTCGACATCGGCTACGACGTCGCCAAGCGTCTGGTGCAGGGCGATCGCGGCGAGGCGGCGGTGCGCGAGATGGGCATGATGCAGGAGAAGCTGAGCCATGTCGCCACGCTGCTCAAGGAGACGACTCGCCTGGATCGCAACGAGCTGAGCGCGGCGTTCGCATCGACGCGCGCCGAGAGCCGGACCGCGGCGGAGCTACGGGTGGTGATCATCCTCGTCTGCCTGGTGCTGGTGCTGGCGCTCTCGGTGCGATTGAGTCGCGGGTTACTGGGCAGCCTGACGGATGTCTCGGCGGGGCTGGCGCGCTTCGGCAGCGGCGACTTCACGCGCCTGCTGCCGGTGACCACCCGCGACGAGCTGGGCGCGCTCGCGCGCGACGCCAACCAGATGGCGCAGAACCTGGGCCGCCTGGCCGCCGAGCGCGACCGCGCCGATTGGCTCAAGGGCGGTCATTCGCAGCTGGCCAACGAATTGCGTGGCGAGCTGGACCTGCGCGAGATCGCGCAGCGAGCGCTGCGCTTGCTGGCCAGCCACGTCGAGGCGCCCGCCGGCGCGTTCTACTTCGCCGCGGAGCAGGACACGCTGCAGCTCGTCTCGCAGTTCGCGCTGGCGCCCACGGGTGGCGGCAACGACGCGGCGGCGGCGCCCGCGTTTCGCTTCGGCGAGGGGCTGGTCGGCCAGGCGGCGCTCGCGCGAGCCCTGACGGTGATCGAAGATCCGCCGCCCGGCTACCTGCGCGTGCGTTCGGGCCTGGGCGAGGCGTCGCCGAAGGCGATCGTGCTCGTGCCGCTGGTCCACGTGGGACGCGTGACCGGCGTGCTCGAGCTTGCGCTGTTCCGGCCGTGCACCGATCAGATCCGCGAGCTCCTGGGGTCGGTCGGCGAGACGCTGGCCATCACGCTCGAGGTCGCGCGCTCGCGCGCCGCCATGCGCGATCTGCTGGCCGAGACGCGGCGGCAGGCACAGCGGCTGGCCAATCAGGAGCACGAGCTGACCGCCAACAACGAGGAGCTGCGCGCGCAGCAGGAGAACCTGACGCGCGCCAACGAAGAGCTCGAGGAGCAACGCCGCGCGCTCGAGGAGAACAACGTCGCGCTCGAGGAGTCGCGCGTGCGCGAGGAGAAGAAGTCACAGGCGCTGGCCGACGCGAGCGCCTACAAGTCGCGGTTCCTGTCCAACATGTCGCACGAGCTGCGCACGCCGCTCAACAGCATGTTGCTGCTGTCCAACTTGCTGTCGGAGAACAGCGAGCACAACCTGACCGACAAGCAGGTCGACTTCGCGAAGACCATCCACTCCGCCGGCAAGGATCTGCTGGCGCTGATCAACCAGGTGCTGGATCTGGCGAAGATCGAAGCCGGCAAGCAGGAGATCTTCATCGAGCCGGTCGGCGCTGGCGCAGTTCCCCGAGCGCGCCCAGCGCGTGTTCACGCCGCTGGCGCACGACAAGGGGCTGGAACTGGTCATCGACGTCGCGCCGTCGCTGCCCGAGAACATCCTGACCGATCGGCAGCGCGTCGATCAGATCCTGACCAACCTGCTCGGCAACGCGATCAAGTTCACCGAGCACGGCAGCGTCACGCTGCACGTGGGCCGGCCGGCGCCGGGCACGTCCTTCGGCCGTCCGGACCTGACCGCGGAGAAGACCGTCGCGTTCGTGGTCACCGACACCGGCATCGGCATCGCGCGCCAGGAGCAGGAGCGAGTGTTCGCGCCATTCCAGCAGATCGACGCGCGCACCGATCGTCGCTACGGCGGCACGGGACTGGGCCTCTCGATCGCGCGCGAGCTGGCGCTGCTGCTGGGCGGCGAGCTGCGGCTGGACAGCGTGCCCGGCGAGGGCAGCACGTTCACGCTCTTTCTTCCCGACCAGGGCCCCGGCGCGCCGGCGGGTTCTTCGCCGTCGGCGGAGCTGTCTGGACACGCCGCGCTGGCGGCGGCCCCTGCGGGTGGCGCCGCTCCCGTGGCGCGCGTCGCCGACGATCGCGAGACCCTGAAGCCCGACGAGCCTCACCTGCTGATCATCGAGGACGATCCGATCTTCGCGGCGCAGCTCGCGGAGATCATTCACGCGCGCCGATTCAAGGTCGTGATCGCGCCCGAGGGCCGCGAGGGCCTGCGCCTGGCCAAGGCGCATCGCCCGCAGGGCATCATCCTCGACGTGCGGCTGCCCGACATCGACGGGTGGGCGGTGATGGAGCGGCTGGGGTTCGAGGCCGAGACCCGGCGTATCCCGGTCCACTTCGTGTCGTCCCTCGACGCGCCGGAGCGCGGGCTGGCGATGGGCGCAGTCGGCTACCTCGCGAAGCCGGCGTCGCGCGAGGAGCTGGTCGCGGTGGTCGAGACGCTGGCGCCGCAGACCATCGAGCGCTCGCGGCGCATCCTGGTCGTCGAGGACGACACCTCGCGCGGCGAGACGCTGGTCGAGCGGCTCGAGGGCGAAGGGCTGCAAGTTCGCTACGTGCAGAGCGCGGGCGAGGCGCTGCAGGCGCTCGAGCACGACAAGTTCAGCTGCATGGTGCTCGATCTCGGGCTGCCGGACGTCGACGGCCTCGGCTTCCTCGAACGGTTGCGCGCCCGCACCGACGTCGAGACGCCGCCGGTGGTCGTCCACACCGGCCGCGCGCTGACCAAGGACGAGACGCGCCGCCTCGAGGAGTACGCCGAGGCGGTGGTGCTGAAGGAGGGGCGCTCGACGGAGCGCCTGCTCGAGGAGATCCGAATGTTCATCCAGCACGTGAAGGCGCGCTTGCCGGCCAGCCGCACGTTCGCGCCGCCGCGCGTGCCGCTGGCCGACGTCCACCTCGACAAGCGGCGCATCCTGCTGGTCGACGACGACATGCGCACGGTCTACGCGCTGTCGGCCCTGCTGCGCGCGAAGGGCGCCGAGGTGTTGACCGCCGACACCGGGCGCGCGGCGCTGGAGGTGCTGGGCGAGCACCCCGACACGGAAGGCGTGCTCATGGACGTGATGATGCCGGAGATGGACGGCTACGAGGCGATGCGGCGGATCCGCCAGGACGCGCGCTTCGAGCGGCTGCCGGTGATCGCGCTCACCGCCAAGGCGATGAAGGGCGAGCGCGAGAAGTGCATCGAAGCCGGCGCGAGCGACTACCTGACCAAACCGATCGACGCCGATCAATTGCTGACCATGCTACAGGCGTGGCTGGCGGAGAACCAACAGCATGTCGGCGGACCCCGAGGTTGAGGAGATCGAGGTCCGTCTGATCCTCGAGGCGATTCACGCCCGCTATGGCTACGATCTGCGTGACTACGCGGCGCCGTCGATCCGGCGGCGCGTGCTCTCGGCGCTCGCGCGCAGCGAGGCGGCGAACCTGGGCGATCTGCAACACCGCCTGCTCGGCGACCCCGGCCTGTTCGGCGTCGTGCTCGACCAGTTGATGGTGCAGGTCAGCGAGATGTTCCGCGATCCGGCGTTCTTCCTCGCCTTCCGCCGCGAGATCGTTCCGCTGCTGCGCACCTATCCGCTGATCAAGATCTGGCACGCCGGCTGCGCCTCGGGCGAGGAAGTGTACACGACCGCGATCTTGCTCGCCGAGGAGGGGCTCTACGATCGCACGCAGATCTACGCGACCGACCTGAGCTCGCCGGCGCTCGAGCGCGCGCAGGAAGGCGTCTACTCCGCCGACCTCGCGCGCCGCTTCGCCGAGAACCATCGCGCGTCCGGTGGAACGGCGTCGTTCGACAACTACGTGTCGTCGGCGTACGACCGGATCGCGATCCGCGAATCGTTGCGGCGAAACATCGTCTTTTTCCAGCACAACCTGGTCTCGGACCAGCCGCCGGGTGAGATGCAGGTGATCTTCTGCCGCAACGTGCTCATCTATTTCGGCGGCGAGCTGCGCCGGCGGGTCGTGGCCAAGCTCGCGAACGGCCTCTGTCGGGGCGGGTTCCTTTGCCTGGGCCACAGCGAGCAGCCGCCGGACGCGCTCGACGGCGTGGTATTTCGCGAGCACGCGCCGGCTGAGCGGATCTTCCGCAAGGCCTGACGGGCGGGCTACTGGCGCAGGTTCAGCACGTGCGCGCCGTGCAGGTTGGCGTCGGCCGACACGTAGCCGATGGCGCCGACGCGGTGGATCACGAAGTCGATGACCTGCTCGTCGTTGTTGACCTCGGGCGGCGGCAAGCTGCGGCCCGAGAAGATCATCTGCTGCCAGTAGCTCTTGACCGCGTCGACCGATCGGTTGAGCACCTCGCTGCTCCAGCGCCGGCGCACCGGCGATTTCTGATCCAGATCGACCGGCTGGATCGGTATCCCGCTCGGCCAGTGGGTGGCCTTCTTGAGAAAGGCCTGCGCCACGAAGCCGCGATCGACCTCACGCTCGGGGTTGGCGGGGTGCACGATCAGGACGTAGGCCCCCGACGATTCGGCGAGCGCGCGCGGCGCTGCGAGGGCCGCGATCACCACCACCGCGACGGCGGCTCCGGCGGTTGCCAGAGCGCCGCGCAGGAGCCGCAGGGCGCGGGGTCGGGCGGACGGTGAACGCTGGAGGCGCATGGTCGTGGGCGCTCAGAAGTAGGCGGTCGTCTTGGCCAGAAAGACAAACCATTGCCGCGCTAGCATCTCCTTCGCCGCTGAATCGGTGAGCGCGGGCGAAAGGTTGTTGAGCGCCGGCAAGACATCGGTCGTGCCGTCGATGTAGTGCCCCTCGAGCTTGACCAGCCAGTACGAATTGATGTCGAACCGCAACGTCGCGGCGAAGTCGTGCTGGTAGTTGTCGCGTGTCAGCGGCTTGTGGATGTCGCTGAGCAACGACGAGTAGTAGACGCCGGGCGAGAACCAGGTGGAGGCCCGGTAGGACGCCATTCCGTAGAAGCGCTGATTGGTGATGCTGGTCTGCGGCAGTCCGGTGAGGTCGACGTCGGCGTGCCAGTGGCCGAATTCGCCGGCGAGCAGCAGGTCGTGCAGCGCGTATTCGGCCGACACGAGCCAGAGCCTGAAGGGAAGATCCTCTTCGAGCGTCACTGCCTGCATTCCGGGCGGGGCGGCCAACGTTGCGTTGATGTTGAAACGCAACGCCTGGACACTGCCGCCCAGGCGCAGTCCGACCGGCGTTTCCCAGATGACGCGGCCGCCAGCTAGGTAGGGGACCTTGTATGTATTCAGGACCGCGCCCTGCGGTCAGGACCGGCGGATCGGCGTACAGCGTGCCGCCGTAGAACCGGTATTCCAGGCCGCCGGCGATACCCAAACCGAGATAGCCGTAGAGCTCGACACCGGTCTGCGCCAGCAGGAGGTTGCGGTTGACGATCGGATAGAGCGACTGCGGCAACAGGATCGGGACGCGCGCCGAGTCGATGTCGTTGATCTCGTTGTAGAGGCCGAACGGGAATCTTGGTGCGGCCGGCGCGCAGACCGAGCCAATCGGCGAAGTGATAGTCGAGATAAAACCAGTCCATCCGCGCACGAAAATCTCCGTCCTTGCCGAGTTGCCGGCTGAAGAGCTGGATGCCGGTGCGCAGCTCGTCGGTCAGCAGCTGCGTGAAGTTGATCCCGACCTCGGTGAACTCGAAGCTGCCGTGCGTGGAGTTGTCGATGAGGTAGTTGTTCCGGGTGCTGCGGAAGTAGCCCTGGCTGACGAACGCGTGGATCTGCGTCGGTGGCAGCCGGGGCGGCAAGCTGAGCCAAGGGATGATGGAGGGCGGTGGCTCCTCGGGGGCGGGTGGCGTCGGCGGCGGATTCTGCCGGCGGGATGGGAGCGGCGAAGTCCGGGGGTGGCGCCGGCGGTAGCGGCGCGGTCGGTTGGGGCGAGGCCTCGGGGACGACGGCGTTGGGGTCCGTCGCGGGCGCGCTGCCGGGGCTCGGGGCGACCGGGGGGGCTGCGGCGCAGCGTTTCCCGGCGCCGGGTTCGGCTCGGGACCCGCCGCCTGGTTCGCCCGCGCCGGCATGGCCAGCAGCGCCGCGGCCAGCAACGCCAGCACGGCGGCCATGGGCTCACCCCAAGCCGGACTCCCTCCTGTGACGCCCCCCCCAAGGCGTGCGTCGATACGCCGCACGGCGACCATACTGCGCCGACGCCGAATCATGTCAATCGTTGAAATTCGTAACCCACGCGATGATTGCCATCGTGCGTGCCAGACGACGCGTGTTCGCCACCGGATCATCGCCGGGATCTTGGCCGCGCCGCCGCAAGCGAATTACGGCATTCAACGCCTTTCGCCTTTGCCCGACACACACATTGGTGCAGAATTCCCCAGACCAGCCCCCGCCTGGTTTCGCCTGGTTTTACCTTCGGCAGCACTGGGAGGCTCTTCGATGCGTTCCCCTGTTTGGCTTCTGCTTGGCTTGAGTTTCCTTTCCCTCACCGTCGGAGCCTGCGCCCGCGTCGCCCCGCTCGCCGACTTGATGACCGGCAGCGGCGGTACTGGCGTCCGGCCGGGGATCGACGGCGGCTCGCGCATCGATCGGGGGGGCCCCTCGAACATCCCCACGGTGTGTGGTGACGGCATCCGCACCTCGGACGAAGCCTGCGACGACGGCAACACCAATCCGGACGACGGTTGCTCTTCGGATTGCAAGACCGTTGCCCCGGGCTATTCGTGCAATCCCCCCGGCAAGCCCTGTCACCGCGTCGCGCGCTGTGGCGACGGCGTGCTCGTCCTTCCCGAGCTCTGCGACGACGGCAACACCGCGGCGGGCGACGGCTGCTCCGCCACCTGCAAGGTGGAGCTCGGGTTCAAGTGCAGCGGCAACCCCAGCGTCTGCACCCCCACCAAGTGCGGCGACCACCTCATCGAGGGCGCCGAGAGCTGTGACGACGGCAACACGGCGCCCTTTGACGGCTGCTCCGCTGATTGCACGACCGAGCCCAACTGCACCAGCGCCAGCGGCGCCTGCGTCTCGAGTTGCGGTGATGGGGTGCTCGTGCCGCCAGAGGTCTGCGACGACGGCAACAAGGTCGACGGCGACGGTTGCTCGTCGACCTGCCAGATCGAGGCCGGCTTCATGTGCGCCCAGCCGCCGCTGGGCGCCAGCATGAAGGTGCCGGTCGTCTACCGCGATTTCCGGTACCACAATCCGGCGGACTTCGAGCCGTCCGGCGCGATGGGCCTGACCAAGGCGCTGCCGGGACTGGTGCAGACGACTCTCGACGCCGCTGGCAAACCGGTTTTCACCGGACTCGCGGGCGCGTACATCACCAGCGCGCAGACGTTCGCCCAATGGTATCGCGATACGCCTGGCACCAATCACACCACGACCGGCAAGCTGACGTTGTGGAACACCGGCAACGGCACCTACGTGAACCGCTGGGGTCCGAACGGCGAGCAGTGGCCGTTGACCAAGATGGAGTACTTCTGCGGCGGCATGACGCAGGCGAAGCTCGATGCCACCGGCGCGCCGATCCCATGCACGTTCGCGTTCGGCACGACCGTGTGCGACACGGATCTGGCGATGGGTTACAAGCTGCTCCAGTGCATCACCGACCCCATGAGCGGCCAATATTCGGCAATTTTTCAGACCGCGCTGCTCGATGGGAATCCGTTCTTCTTCCCGGTCGACGCCGACATGTTCACGCCGCTCTCCGAGCGAAGTACGGCGACGGTTGGCCCGCCCTATTCGATGCAATTCATCCCGGAGCCCGGGACGCCGGCGCCGCTGCACAACTTTAGCTTCACCAGCGAGGTTCGTTACTGGTTCCAGTACGACGCCAGCAAGACTTACAAGCTGGACTTCTTTGGTGACGACGACGTCTGGTTGTTCATCAACCGGAAGCTCGCGGTCGATCTCGGAGGGATCCACTCGTCGGATGGGAATTCGGTGACGATCACGCCCGGCGCTGGCACGGCGACGTTCGGCCTGGCCGACAAACAGGTGTACGAGGTCGCCGTCTTTCAGGCCGAGCGCAAGACCAACGGCTCGACGTATGAGCTGACGCTCAGCGGATTCACCGCCGCGCCCAGTGAGTGCCTGCCGATCTGTGGCGACGGAATCGTAGGCATCGGCGAGGAGTGCGACGACGGTGTCAACGCCGGCGGCTACGGCCAGTGCGGTCCGAAGTGCAAGTACGACCAGTTCTGCGGTGACGGAGTCGTCCAGCCGCAATTCGAGGATTGCGACGACGGCGTCAATGACGGCAACCCGTGCCCGAGCGGTTGCAGGAACCTGTTCATTCCGTAGGACCAGAACCTCGCACGGGTAAGGCGCGGCGGCGCGCCGCCCGGGCGAATTGATCGTCGAAGCGCCGGGGCAACGGCAGATAGCTGTGCCGGTCACGGTGCGCGAGCGTCTGGCGCATGACGTTGAACCCGCAGGCGCTGACGATCCGGGCCGCGCCCGCGAATAGAGGGGTCGCCGGGTAGACGTCGACGTGAAGCGCGTCGCCGAGATTCACCTCCGCGGCCGGGATCGGGCTGACCACGACGATGGGGGCGCTGCGGTTCTCGAGACGCTGCAGATCGCGCGCATACGCCAGGAGCTCCGCCACCTCGTCCGCCGGTCCGGAGTGAACGACGAGCCAGAACGCTTCGGGAAGCGCGGGCACCGCGTCTGCGGGCGCGGGATCGGGGTCGTGCAACTCCAGAGGAGCGAGCTCGCCTTCGACCATGCGCCGGACGTCGGCTTCGTGGTCGGCGTTCAGCGGCTCGACCAGATGGCCTCGCGCGAAGCGTATGGCGCGGGCATCGGGATAAAGCTCGAAGTAGGCCGCCGATTTGAGGAGCCGGCCCACATACGTCAGGCGGCTGTGCGTGATTTCAGCCAGGCCGGCGAGCTCGCCCATGAGCCCGCCGGGAAAGGTGTCGATGAGGATCTCGTCGGGAGCGAGCTGCCGCAGCGTCTCGGCGACCCACGGAATGAATACGTCGTGCGGTCCGAAAGGCGCGATGTGAGCAGGAATGTCACCAACCACGCGTCGATCGCGCGCGTACGGCGAGGCGGTCAGGATCGCGGCCTCTGCTTCGAGCCCCAGCGAGCACAGCACCGCCCGCGCGCGCACCAGATGGCCGAGCCCGCCTCCCATGGCGTAGTAGAGAACCATCGTCGGGCGTGTCGATAGGGATGGCGGCTCAGTAGCCGCGTGCCATCAGCTCGGCCATCAGGATCTGCTTGTCGCGCGGGGGAAGGTCCTTCATGAGCAAGATCGCGAACAGCGACGATCGGAGATCGGTCGAGGCGCTGTAGACCTCGTGGTCGGCGGCATCGCGAACCTCCACGCGCGTGCTCCCGGAGTGATACCGGACGCTGCCCGCCTCGTGCCCGGACGGATCGGTTACCTTGACCTTGTCAGCGTGTTTGAGGGAGATCTCCCACGCGTTGGTTCCCTCGTCGTTGGCCGCGATCTTGATCTTGTCGGCGCCGATCTTCACCTTCCAGAGCAGCTTGCCGTCCGGGGACTTGATCTTGAAGCCGCGGTCGTCGCCCGCTGCCGTCTCCTCGCGCGACTTGACCTCTGCCACCGGCTCGCCGCTTTGCAGCCGGTATTTCCGCTTGCCCGGGTGACGGACATCTCCGACGAGAGCCGGCGAGCCGTCCGCGGGCGTGACGGTCACGGTGTCGCCATTCTGCGAAAGGTCGAGCGTCTTGTGACCGGCGGCTTCGATCGTGACGCTGCGGGTGGGTGCGCCGGAGGCCGTCGTCGCAAGTCCGGCCATCAACACCACGGCGATCGCGCTTCGAAGCGTTCTCATGCTGGCGATCTCAACACCGGCAGGCTGAAAATGTCGAGGTATCGTCGCGTCTCCTCGGCGGCGGTGAAGCGCTCGGTGACTTGCCGGCGAGCAAACTCCGCCACGCGCCCCCGCTCGGCGGCGTCGGCCGCGACAGCGCGGTTGATTGCGAGCTGGCAGCCGTGGGGATCGCCCGCGGCAAAGAGAAACGGTGACTCGGCGCCGATGACGTCGATCATCGCGCCGGCGTCGGAGCCCAGGATGGGGACCCCGAGGGCCGCCGCCTCGAGCAGGACATTCGGCATGCCATCGTAAAACGACGGCAGCACGGCGAGATCGATCGCTCCGTACAGGGGCAAGAGCTCGTAGCGATCGCGGAACGGCAACAGCGTGCACGCGTGCGCCGGCTCGTGCTCGCGCAACCAGGCCAGCACCGGCTCTTCGACGTCGCCCACGATGAGGAGGTGAACATCTCCCATTCGTCCCGAAGCTCGCAGGCTCTCCAGGAAGAAGAGCGTCCCCTTTTTCTGTTTGAGCTGTCCAAACAATCCGAGCAGGCGCCGGCCGGGCGCGACCTCTCGCTCGCGCCAGAGCTGCCCGCGCGCGCGATCCTGCGGCAGGAGCCGCCAGTCGGTCTCGCCGAGGCCGTTGGGTGTCCACTCGACGCTCACATCGGGGTGCAGCGCCGCAACCTTCTCCACCTGCTCGCGCGTGACCGCGCAAACCGACGCCGAGCGCGCCAGGGCCTCGCGTACCACGTCGCCGCGTCGGAAGAGGCCGGTGTCGAAGTCGTTTCCGCGCAGCAGCGTCACCAGGGGCACCCCGAGCCAGGCCGCGAATGGCGGCGCCGCCAGCAGTGGAAACAGACCCCCGAACGCAACCACGTGGCTGAACCGCTTCTCGGCGTGCCGTGCCTTCACGATGGCCCAGAGTCGGTTGGCGGCGTGACCGATGTCGTCGTCGGCGGGACCCCGGATCTCGGCGCCGCCCAGCCGGGCCTCGACGGTCCACTCCGTCCAGCGGCGGCCGACGTGCCCCAGCACGATCTCGACGCCCGCGCCGCGCAGGCCACGGACGATACGGTCGCAGGACTGCGCCATCCCGCCCCGATCCGGCGGGTAGTTCTCGGTCAGCCACAGCAGTCGCATTGCCTCGCGCCCGTGGTTCCGCGGCCTAGCTGTCCCCGAGCCCGCCACCCGTCGCGTCGTCAGGCTCGTCGGTGTCGGCGCCGGCGGCATTCTGATCGAACCGGCGAGCGTCGTAGTCGCTGTAGTAAAGGGCAGAGCGCATCCCGTGCGAGTAGGGGCGGTAGTGGTAGTCGGTGTAATAGCGGTGGCGGTAGCGATGCAGCCAGGCGTCGTCGTAGTCGCCGTCGAAGGCGCGCGCTTCGTCGTCTCGCGCGGCGCACTCCAGACACAGCGGCGGGTTGGACGCACCCAACAGGTGCGCCTGGCAGATCATCCGCTGGCAGCGAGCGCAGGCCTGGCTCGCCGTTTGATCGCAAGGCCGCAGCGTGAAGAATCCACGCATGCACTCGCACTTCTTGATGAAGGGACTCACGGCCGTCGCATCCCCGGGTCTGATGGTGAAGCCGGTGTGACCGCGGGTCCGCCATACGCGGACGCCACCAGATCGATCAGCAGGCGCGGGTCGATCGGCTCGAGCGAGCGGGACTTCACCGAGTTGTCGACCTTGATAGTCTCCCGCTTTTCGCCGTCGGCGGTACCCGCCGGTCGCGGCAACGTCAGCCTCACGCTCAGATCCGTTCGTCTCTTGTACTTGGTCTTGGTCTTGGTCTTGCCGCGCGCGTTCCGCTTGGACTTTTCTTGCTCCAGCACCTGGTCGACGATGGTCCAGCCGAGCCGCGCGCCGCTCGCCAGCTCGGCCTCGGCGGTCATCCAGGCATCCTTGTAGAACCGATCGACGACTCGAAAGTACCCGTGCTCCGATCGGGGCGGCGATTCATCGACGAGCTTCTGCTTCGCTGTCGGCGCGCGCAAATCGAGCTCGAGCGCGATCGGCGTTTGCGGACCGACCTCTTCGCGCAGCACGGCGAGCAGCGGGACGACGACCTGGCGCAGGTTGTTCGACAGATCCAGAGAGCGCAGGCGGCGGTACCGCAGCCCCGCGCCGATCGCGAGCCCGGCGGCGGCGATGGGCACCGGGACGACGGCGGCGGCGCCGCTCATCGCCAGCAGGAACGCGGTACCGACCGTCGCCACGCAGCTGCCGATGAACAACCGGCGGAAGGCGCGCCGGCTGCGGTCGCCGCTCTCATCGAAGTGTGCCAGAGGCACGAGCAAATCGATCAACGCGGGGACGCTGAGCTTTCCACTGAACTGCTTCGCGCGGACGATCTCCCGTTGCTCCGCACCGAGCTGATTGTACGTGACCGGTTTTTTTAGCACGCGATCCTCTGCGGCGCCGACAACCTGCGATAGAGCTGTTCCAGCTTGGCCAGCGAGCATTGCCAGGTGAAGTCCTGCTCGATCCGGCGCCGCGCCGCCTGTCCCAGACGCGCGCGCTCGTCGGGATAGTCGATGAGTAATCGCAACGCGCGCGCGAGATCGGCGGGACGGTCGGGCGCCACAAGACGCCCGTCGACACCGTCGGTGATGAGCTCTCGGACCGCGGGAAGATCGGAGGCGACGACCGGCACGCCCGCCGCCATCGACTCGAGGATCTTGAGCGGCGCGCATCCTTGCTCGAGGTTGCGCGCGCATTCGCGCAGCGGCGCCGCTGATGCCAGCGCGAAAGAGCGCCACGGCGCCAGCGCCGGTTCGGACAGCGCGAACTGCCAGACGATGCGATCCGCGATCAACAGCCGTTCCGCGAGCCGCTCGTACCGGCGCGCCTGGCGCGAGCGATGCGACGCGCACAGGACCAGGCGCAGATCCGCAAAGTCGGCGAGGCGTGTGAACGCGCGCAGCAGCGTGTCGATTCCCTGCCACGGTTGCATCGCGCCGAAGTAGAGAACGTATCGTTCGGGCGCGCCGGCGGGACGCACGCGCTCCGCGGTGAACGGACCGTCGACATCGGCGCCGTTCGGGAGCACGACGATCTTCTGCGCTTCGCACCCGAGGTGCACCAGGTTGCGCGCAATGGTCTCGGCGGGGACGACGACGACATCGGCGGCCTTCCAGCAGCGCTGCTCGTCGGCGCGAATTTTGAGAAGCGTCGCCGGGTCGATGCCGGGATAGGCGAACGGCAGCTCGATCGAGGGCAAGCCGTTGACTTCGTACACGCAGGCGTAGGGGTGCGGCCGCGAGACAATCGGGATCCCGCTCCAGGGGTCGCGAAAATGACAGATCTCGAGCGCGCCGCCGCGCTGATCGAGCAGCGCCGACAGTCGTGCGCTGTAAGCCATCGCCCGCTCAAGGTAGTTCGGGATCGTGCGGCTGAAGCGCACGATCTCGACGTCGTCTCGATCGATGCTTCCGTCGCTCGACTCGCGCTGATACGCCGGCAATCCGTCGCCGCCGAGGACGTAGAGCAGCCCGCCGCGCGCGTGCGCAAACAGCGCGCGCGCGAAACGCTCGATGTGCACACTGGCGCCCTTTCGCGATGGGAATCGGTCGAAAGCGGCGTAAAGCGCGCGCGGGAACATTCGCTGGCTTTATACCAGCTTCGCGAAGATGCGGCCTAGTCGCAGGTCCCGGAGCAGGGCACGAATGTTCCCGCCGTCGCAGTGACCATCGCCGTCGCGCCGGTCAAACCGGTCGCCGACGCGCTGACGGTGATCGCGCCCGGGCCGGTCGCCTGGATCAACGCGAACGCGAGGCCCTGGTAGGCCATGCGCTGGGTGCCGCGGAACGACTCGGCTTGGACGCTGCCGCTGTCGACGGCGACGATCGTGCCGGGGCCGGTCACGCTGAACGTCACCGGGGTCGCCGATGACGTCACCACGCGCCCGTTGGCGTCGGCGATCGTCGCCTTGACGTAGACGATGTCGTTGGGGTCGGTGAGCAACGACGTGTGGTCGGGCGTGAGCACGATCTTGGTCGCGGTCGTGCCGGTGGGCGGCATCGCCATCGTGGCGCCGAACGCCGTCGCGAAGCTGTAGGCGATCGGCTTCAGCGTGCCCATGCGGTCCATGATGCCGGTGGTCGATCCGATCTGCGGCCACAGGCCGGCGGCCTCGCCCAGGTAGTCGTGGCTGGTCCAGTAGAAGTCGCCGGTCAGCGCCGGCGTGCCGGTGACCATGCCCCAGTTCGACGTGGTAGTGGATCCGTCCTCGGTGACCACGCCCGCGTGCTTGGGCGTGAGCGCGATGGCCGTCAGCACCTCCGCGATGCGGTAGTTGGCGCCGAAGACATCGAGGATGCTCAGCATCGTCGGCCCGCTCGCCGGCGCGCCGGTCGCGCCGGGGAAGTCGCCGCTATCCATCGGGCGGAACAACGCCTGCGTCACCGGCCGCGTGGGATCGGTGGTGTGGCAGATGTTGGTCAGGCTGGTCGCGGTCGCCATCTTGCTGGTCAAACCGTCGCGGATCTCGTTGCCGATGCTGTAGAGCACCACGCTGGGGTGGTTGCGGTCCCGTTTGATCGTGTCGGTCAAATCGGTCGTTCCCCACATGTTGAACGACGCGCCACCGTAGTCGGCCACGAGCTTGTGCGCCGTCCACGCGTCGAAGAACTCGTCGAGCACGACGATGCCCATGCGGTCGCACAGGTCGAGCACCTCGGGCGCGTAGGGGTTGTGCGAGGTGCGGAGCGCGTTGACGCCGATCGCTTTCAACTGCGCGAGCCGCCGCTGCCAGGCGCGCATGGGCACCGCGGAGCCGAGCCCGCTGATCTCGTGGTGCATACCCATGCCTTTGAACTTCAGCCCGGTGCCGTTGAGCGTGAAGCCCGCCGTGGGATCGAACTTGATCGTGCGGATGCCAAACGTGGTCACCTCG
The DNA here is from genome assembly GCA_963711305.1 of uncultured Pseudomonadota bacterium. Lineage (GTDB taxonomy): Bacteria > Myxococcota_A > Polyangia > Fen-1088 > Fen-1088 > DASRQZ01. The sequence goes on along the minus strand of CAVQDT010000006.1, from coordinate 816,054 downwards.
TCGTCCTGGGTCGCGCCGCCGGCAATCACGCTGGTCAGCAGCTGGTACAGGTTCGGGGTGGTGGTGCTCCAGAGCTTGGGGTTGCTGACCGGGATGTCGAACGCGAAGTTGCCGGTCGCTCCGGCGGCGATGTTCGCCGACAGGGTGGAGATCGGCGCGAGTCGGGCGCCGCTCGGATCCGCGACGGTCGCTTGCAGGTTCACGCTCTGCGCGGTGGTGCCCTGGTTCACGACGCTGGTGGCGACATGAACTGTCGCCGATGTCGTCGTCACCGTCGGCGTGGTCACGAAGGTCGCCCACTGCGCAATGTGCACCGGCTTGGTGGCGATGAGACGCACGTGCCGGTAGATGCCCGCGCCCGCGTACCACCGCGACGCCGGCTGCGCCGAGTCGTCGGCGCGCACGGCGATCACGTTCTGCGTGGCGCCGAACGTCGCCTGCGCAGTGATCTCGTAGCGGAAGCTCACGTAGCCGTAGGGCCGCGTGCCCAGGAGCGTTCCATTGATGTAGACCGAGCTGTTCGCCATCACGCCGTCGAACTCGACGAAGATGCGCTGGCCCTGCATGGTCGTCGGCAGTGTGAAGTGCTTGCGGTACCAGCCGACCCCCGTCGGCAGGTAGCCGCCGTTGCCCAGCGTTGTCGCGTTCTGGTCGTACGGTCCTTCGATGCTCCAGTCGTGCGGGACGTTGAGTGATCGCCAGGCGCCGTCGGCGAAGGCTGTCGTGCTGGCGTTGGCGGGGTCGCCGAGCATGAAGAGCCAGCCGCTGTCGAACGACGTCACGCTGCGCGCCGACGTGGTCACGCCGCCCCCACCTCCCGCTCCGCCGGTGCCGCCGGTGGTGCCTGCGGCGCCGGTGGTGCCCGCGGTCCCGGTCGTCCCGGCCGTTCCGGTGATGCCGCCGGTGCCGCCGGTGGTGCCGGCCGTGCCGGTGGTGCCCGCGGTCCCGGTGTCGCCACCTGCGCTCCCGCCGCCGGTGCCAGTGACGGAACCGCCGCCGGCACCGGTGACCGAGCCGCCCCCGCTGCCCGTGGAACCGCCGCCGCCCGACGACGTCGCCGGCGTCGAGCTACAACCGACCGCCATCACCGCCGCCGCCGCCATGGACGTCATGCTCAGCAACGCCTGACGTATCCACGAACGGGTACGCGGCGGATTCGGTCCCATCGAGACATGCACGATCATGGGGGCGCTCCTTTTCGTTACACGTTACGGACAGCGGTCGGCGGTCGGGGGGCGTCAGTCGATCAGTTCTGCGGCGGGTACTCGTTGGCGCTGGCGCACTGGTAGACGCCGTTGATGCAGACGCAGTAGCCCATCTTGGGGTTGTTGTTGCCGTCCAGGTACGTGTTGGCGGTCGCCGAGCCGCACGGGTTACCGCAAACCTCGCTGTTGGGGGGGACGCACGACGTGCCGCCCGACTTGATCAGGCCGCTGCCGGCATCGGCGCCACCGTCAGCCGCGGTGCTCGGACACGCCGGCACCGGGTTCGGAAGACGGAAGCAGTCGAGGATGAGGTCGGGCGGGTAGACGCACGCGCCGTTCGTGCTCGGGCAGGACCACATGCCGCCGCTCGCCATCGGGCCGCTGCAGGTACAGGCCTTGAGCGCGCGGTTGGTGCTGAGCGTGTGGATGTCGAGCCCGCAGTTCTTTGCGCAGCTCGGGTTGCTGTCGCAGACGCTCTTGTCGGCGGGCGCCGGGCTCGCGCACATCGGGAGCGTCTGGCCCCCGTCCGCGGTGCTGCCCCCCGAGCCGGTCGCGCCACCGGAGGCGGTGCGGCCGCCCTGGCCGGTTGCGCCACCGCTGGCGGTTGCGCCACCGCTGCCGGTCGCGCCGCCGGTCCCTGACGACGAATTCGAGCTGCTGCACCCGAAACCAATGAACCCGAGGGCGATCACCACTCCGAAACCAGTTGCTGCCGCGAAAGAGGGACGTTTCATCTCAAATCTCCTGTTGTCGAGCCCGGCAAGTCGATCTGCCGGATACATAAGGGGAGAAACTGCCCCAGGAGGTGCATCTCAGAAAGGAGTTTTTGGCGCATTAAAATGCGTTTCCCGGTCGCAGCGACCGCGAATTCCGCTTATTTCCCCAGCATGGGGCGCAACCAGCGGCCGAGGCGGTCACGATAGCCCGCCCCCCAGCCTCGGTTGATGTGCCGGATCACGCTCTTGTCGTCGAGCAGGAACGTCGTGGGGAAGCGGTCCTGCCCCCAGCGTCGCGCCATTGCGCCGCTGCGATCCAGCGCGACCTGCGCGCCTTCGGGCAGGGTTGTGGTGGCCAGAAAGCGCCGCACCCGTGCGGGATCCTCTTCGACGTCGATCAGCACGATGCGCACGCGCGGTCCCAGGCTGGCGCGGATCGCGGCCAGGTCGGCCAGCGCGCGGTGGCAGGGACGGCACCAGGTCGCGAAGAAATCGACGACGGTGACCCTGTCGCTGGCCCCATCCGCGGGCAGGGGCGCGCCGTCGAGGGTCTCGGCGGTGATCGGCGGCGCGACGTCGCCGATCACGGGAGCGTCGGTGGCACGCGCGACGCGGGCCAGCATCGACGCCGCGACGACCAGGCCAGCAGCGACCAGCGCGCGCCGGCGGGTGCAGGTAGCGAACCGAGTGGCCAGCACCGCGCGATGCTATCATCGCGACCGCGCCGATTTCGGTGAAGGTATTGGACGACGCGGACTCCAAGGGAGATCGGATGCCCCCGATCGCCGCAACCCTCAGCGCGCCGCCCGCTGCCCGCGCGGTGACGCGCGCGACCGACCGCGACCTGATCGTCGCCTGCGTCGGCGGCGACGGCGAGGCGGCGCGAACCCTGCACGAGCGCTACTACGGGATCGCGTCCGCTTTTCTGCGCAAGCTCGGCACGCGCCCGGGCGAGCTCGAGGACGCCTGCCAGGAGGTCTTTCTACGCTTCTTCCGGTACTTGCCGTCGTTTCGCGGCGAGGCCGAGCTCAAGACCTGGCTCTATCGCTTGTGCATCACCGAGGCGCGCCGCGCCCGCCGCCGGCGTCGCATCGGTCAGGTGCTCGAGGTCTTGCTGGTCCAGCGCCGGCCCGAGGCGAGCGAGCAGGTCCCGGCGGCCGGCCGCACCGACGCCACGCTGGCGCGTCTGTGCAGCGCCGCGCTCGAGCGCATGGGCGAGGGGCTGCGCCTGGTCTTCGTGCTCTACGAGATGGAGGGTCTGTCGGGCAAGCAGATCGCCGAGATCGCCGGCTGCCCCGAGGCCACCGTCTGGCGCCGATTGCACGATGCCCGCCGGCTGTTTCGCGCGGCCCTCGACACGGACACCGGCGAAGGCGCGCCCGCGTCCGCGCATCCCGGCACCGCCACGCAGGCGCGCGAAGAAGCGAGGCACGAGACATGAGCCGCCCGATGGAGCCAGGCTTCGAGGCCGCGGCGGACGAGCGGGCGCCGGTCGCCTCGCCGAGGCGTCTCATCGAGATCGGTGATCGCTCTAGTGATCCCGGCGCAGGCGCTCCGGTCGCCGTCGATCCTGTCGCTGCGGCGCTGGTCGCAGCCAATCGCCTCTGGCAGGCGGATGCGACGGAGGAAGCGCGCGCCTGGTACGCGCTGCGACGGCGACGTGCGCCGGCGCGCGCCGGGCGCGAGTGGCGCGCGGGCGCGCTCGCGCTGGCGGCGGTCGCGATCGCGGTGCTCGCCGTCCTCGTGGCACGACGGCCGTCCCGGTCCCGGGAGATCGTCGTCGCGCCCTTGGTCGCTCCCGCGCCGGTCGTGCCGGTAGCGCTCTCGGGACCGCCGGCGTCGATCGCGCGCGAGCCGCCCGCGGTCACCGGCGCGCGAGCGAGCGACAGCGCGGGTGCGTCGCTGCCGGCGCCGATCCTCGGCGAGGTCGTCGCCGCCAACGGCGTCCGTGCGCGGCTGTCGCGCCAAGGTGTCGCGACGCTGTTGCCGGACACCTCGGGTCAGCCGGCGATCGCGCTCGCACGCGGGCAGCTGGATGTCGACGCGGGCGGCGCGCCCACAGCGGCGCCGGGCGCCGCGCGCCAGGCGGAGGCGATCTCCGTGCGCGCGTCGTCGCTGCGCATCCTCGGCGACGGAGGGCACTTTCACGTCGACACTGATGGAACGCGCGTCGGCGTCACCGTGGAGAGCGGTGCGGTGCGGATCTACTCGTCGCGCCGGCTGCTGGCGCGGGTCGTCGCCGGGCAGCACTGGACCTTTGCCCCGCGCGTCGGCGCGACGCGGGCGCGCGCTCCCGCGCTGGAGCTGGGCCCCGCTGCCGAGGCTGCGCCGGCGCCGGCCGCGCCCGATCTCGATTGCCTGGCCCACGCGCGCGCCGGGGCGACCGATCGCGCGATCGCCTGCTTCCAGGCGCAGTCGGCGTCGCTGGGGCTCTCCGCCGAGGTCGCCTTGCTGGAGATCGCGCGTCTGCGCCGCGACGTCAGCGGTGATCTCGGCGGCGCGGAGCACGCGCTCGACGAATACCGCCGGCGGTTTCCTCACGGCACGCTGTCGGCCGAAGCCGCCATCGCGCGGGTCGAGCTCCTGCTGCGCCTCGGCCGGCCGAACGACGCGCTGGTCGAGGCGCGCGCGCTGCCCGAGGGCGAGGGTGATTTCTGGCGCGCGGTCTGCCTGGCCAAGCTCGGTCGCCGCGACGAGGCGCGCGCTGCCTTCGACCGTTACCTCGCGCGCCCCGACGCCGCCCGGCGCCGCGAGGCCCAGCGACGACGCGCCGAGCTGGCGCCGTAGCGCGGCGCGGGGAGCACGTCGCCCGCTCGCAAGGCTTGTCGCGGGCGGCGCGTCTCGCAAGGCCTGCCGCGGGCATCGCGTCTCGCAAGGCCTGCCCTCTCCCCGGCCCTCTCCCGCGGCGGACCGCAGGAGAGGGTGACTCGCTGAAGGTCCGGTCCCCTCCCCCTGTCTGCAGGGGGAGGGTTAGGGAGAGGGCAGACCTTGCGAGCTGCGGCGCCCGCCCAGCCTGGCGTCCTGGCGTTTCACAAATCCGGGTCCCCGCCTCGAAAATCCGGGGAGCGCGCGCGGGCCGGACGGCGGAACTCGGCGAGATCCCGCCGCGGCGCGCGTGGTCGGAAACTTGCTACCCTGGGACGGCATGACTGGGACGAACGGTTGCAAGCGCGGGACGATCTCGCTGCTCAGCTGGGTGCTCGCCGGCACCCTGGCGGCGGTCAGCTGTGATGCAACCAAGCCGGCCACCGGCGCCGAGCAGCGGTCGAACCTGGCGCGCATCACCGCGCCGGTGGTCTCGGCCGACGACACGGCCCAGCTTGCGGCCGACAACCGAGCGTTCGCCGTCGACCTGTACCACGTGCTGCGCGGCGGCAGCGGCAACCTGGTCTTCGCGCCGGCCAGCATCTCGATCGCGATGGCGATGCTTTACGGCGGCGCGGCAGGTGCGACGGCCGCCGAGGTCGCGCAGGCGATGCACTTCGTTCTGCCGCCCGAGCGTCTCCACCCCGCATTCGACGCGCTGGATCTCGCGCTGACGGCGCCGCCCACCGATGCCTCCGGCTTTCAGCTTTCGATCGCGAATGCGACCTGGGGCCAGACCGGCTACCAGTTCCTGCCGGCCTATCTCGATCTGCTGGCGCAGAGCTATGGCGCCGGCATGCGCGTGGTCGACTTCGCCACGCCCGAGCCCGCCCGCCAGCAGATCAACCAGTGGGTGTCCGATAACACCCAGGGGCAGATCCTCGATCTGCTTCCCGGTGGCGTGATCACGACCGACACGCGACTGGTTCTGACCAATGCGGTTTATTTCAAAGCAAGCTGGCTGACGCCGTTCGACCCGAAGAGCCTCGACGGGGTGTTTCACGCACCCGCGGGCGACGTCACCGTGCCGATCATGACTGGTCCCGATGTCATCGCGATCTGGAGCGGCGCTGGATACAAGGCTGCGGCGCTTCCCTACAGCGGCAACACCACGTCGATGGTGGTGATCGTTCCCGACGCGGGCACGTTCGACGCGTTCGAGCAGGCGCTGACCGGCGCGTCGCTGGGCGCTATCCTCGACGGAGAGGCCACCGCGTCCTCGGGCGCGCTCGCGATGCCCCGTTTCAAATTCGTCACGAAGACCGACCTCGTGCAGACGCTCGAAACGCTGGGCATGGAACAGGCGTTCGGGGCCGGGGCCGATCTGTCGGGGATCGACGGCACGCACGATCTCTATGTTTCCGATGTGGTTCATCAGGCGACCATCGCCGTCGACGAGCAGGGAACCGTGGCTTCGGCCGCGACCGGGGTGGTCGTGAGCCGGAAGTCCGCCGCGCTGAACCTTCTGGCGGTCGATCGGCCGTTCCTGTTCGTGATCCGCGACGACGCGACCGGCGCGATCCTGTTCCAGGGCCGTGTGCTCGACCCGACTCAGTGAGCCGGCCAACGAAGCCGAGCGCGGGTGAATCGACCCCTTTCTTGAGGTAACTTTATCGTCGTGGACGACGAGGCGACGAACGACGAGTCGACGACCGGCGAAGAGCTCACGGGAGGGTGCGCCTGCGGCGCCATCCGTTACCGCATGACGACCGGGCCAATGTTCGTCCATTGCTGCCATTGCCTGGATTGCCAGCGTCAGACCGGCAGCGCGTTCGTGATCAACGCGCTCATCGAGACCACGCGGCTCGAGCTCGAGGGCGCCGAGCCCGAGCGGTTCGAGATGCCGACCGACAGCGGCCGCCCGCACGGCATCTACAGCTGCCAGTCGTGCGGAACGGCGGTGTGGAGCGAGTACGGCGGCCTGTCGACGCTGCGCTTCGTGCGCGTCGGGACGCTCGACGATCCCCAGTTGCTCGAGCCCGACGTCCACATCTACATTCGGTCGAAGGTCCCGTGGGTCCAGCTGCCCGAGGGCGTGCCCGCGTTCGAGGACTACTACGACGCGATGAAGCTCTGGCCGTCGGACAGCCTCGAGCGCCGCAGCTCGGTGCTGTCGGGCACCTGACGAGGCATCGCCCCGGCGCCGCCTTGACTTCTCGATCCGCGGAGCGCACGCTCGCTCGCAAGCAAACACGATGGCGGTGGAGTCCGCCGACACCCGCGGCAGATTGGACCGCCAATGACTCCTACGTTGCAGCCCTTTTCAGGGCGCCGTAGGTACGTGAGCCCTCCGGCGTCCAGCCAGGAGATCACGTGAATCGAGACGACCAATGACCGTGCGCGATCGCTTCACTGCCCTCGGCCAGTGGATCTCGCTCGGCTCGCTCGTCGGGGCGCTGTGCGGCTGCGCCTCGGCGCTGTTCCTGTGGTTGCTCGAGCGCGTGACCGACTTTCGCAACGCGCACGAAGCGATCGTGTACACGCTTCCGATCGCGGGCCTGGCGATCGGCGCGATCTACCAGCGCTTCGGTGCGTCGATCAAAGGCGGCAGCAACTTCGTCATCGACACGATCCACGACGAAGGTCCCGAGCTGCCGCTGCGAATGGCCCCGATGGTTCTGATCGGGACGGTGCTGACCCACCTGTTCGGTGGCAGCGCGGGCCGCGAGGGGACCGCGGTGCAGATGGGGGCGAGCCTGACCGACTGGGTCTCGCACCGGCTGCGGGTGAGCCGCCTCGTGCGGCGGCAGCTGCTCGCGGCCGGCGCGGCCGGTGGTTTCGGTTCGGTCTTCGGTACGCCGATCGCGGGCGCGGTGTTCGGGCTCGAGTTCATCGTTCTCGGACGCATGGAGTACGACGCGCTGGTCCCTGCTCTGGTCGCGTCACTGGTCGGCGACCTGACGACGCGGGCGCTCGGCATCGTCCACACGCACTACCCAACGGTGGCGCGCGTGCCGCTCGGGCCGCTGCTCCTGCTCAAGTGGCTGGTCTTCGCCGCGGCCGTCGCCGCCGCGACCACGGTGTTCATCGACCTGACCGCGTTCCTGAAGAGGCAGGGCGAAGCACGGATCTCGCGGCTCCCCGTTCGGATGTTCCTGGGCGGCCTGATCGTGGTGGGCCTCTGGAGGCTCGTCGGAACCAGCGAGTATCTCGGTCTGGGTGTACCGACCATCGTGCGCGCCTTCACCGACCACGAGCTCGCGTCCCACACGTTCGCGCTCAAGCTGGTCTTCACGGCCATCACGCTCGCGGCCGGCTTTCTCGGCGGCGAGGTGACGCCGCTGTTCTTCGTCGGAGCGGCTCTCGGCAACGTGCTGGCCCGCGCGCTGGGCATCCCGCTCGAGCTCGGCGCCGGGGTCGGGCTGGCCGCGGTCTTCGCGGCGTCGGCCAATACCCCGCTGGCCCTGTCGATCATGGCCGTCGAGCTCCTGGGCGCTTCCGCGTTTCCCCACGTGGTCGTGGTCTGCGTGGTGGCCTACCTGCTGACCGGCAATCGAAGCATCTACCCGGCCCAGCGGCTCCTGCGCAGCAAGGGCGGCGCGCCGCACGAGCGGGCGGTGGCGTTGCGGGATCTGACCGCCGCGCCGCTCGCGCCCGTGCCGTCGCCGTCGAGCGTGAAGCCGCCCGGCTGACGGCTCCGCCGCCTCAGTGCCTTCCCGGCGCGCCGTAGCCGTCGCTCAATCGCGCGTCGCCCGAGCGCGATTCGGAGCGCGACTCGTCGGCGGCCGCGGTCTTGCGCGTGTCCTCGACCTCGGCCTCTTCGTGCCGCAGCGTCGCCGTCGCCTCCTTCTCGATCGAATGAGAGACCGTTCGTACGACGATCTCCTCGCGCAACACCGGTCGTTTGGTCACGCGGATCTCCTCCTCGTGCAACGGGATGTCGAGTGTCTCTTCCTCGAACGTCACCGACTCGCCGGTGCCTGCGCCGCCGGCGAACGCGGTCACGTGCTCGATGACGATCTCCTCGCGCCGGACCGGCACGGTGAAGTGCCGCTCCTCGGTCTTCACGCCCTTGTGAATCCGCACGTGCCCCGACTCGCGCGGGACCTTCTCGATCTCCAGCTCCTCCTGCATGAGCGGGATGCGTACTTCGTTGTCTCCCGACTCTGCTGCCGCCGCCGTCGTGGCGGCCTTCGTGCTCGCCGTCCGTGCCGCGGCGGGTGCCGCGGTTGCAACCGGAGCGTCGGTCGCGAGTGATGCCGTCGTCGCCGGGGTATCGATGGCCGAGCGTCGCGCCGTCCGTTCGTCCCGCTGGAAGAGGTCGGAGAGCGAGTAGGTGATCGCGCCGCCGTCGACGTCGGTGATGTGGTCGTATCGCAGCTCGTAGTCCTTGGGGAACAGTGTTCCCTTCTCGACGACGAATGTGTCGTCGTCCCGACGGATGATCTTTCCGATGCGTTCCCCCTTGGTGCTGGTGACGAACATTCCCTCGCGCACACTATTCCTGTCCCACCTCATGGGTCACCTCCGCTGCGGTTCGCTACGGAGAACCCTGCAAACCGAGGCCCAAATGGCACGCCATGCTCGCGCTGTCAGGGGCACGGTCGATGCAGCTTCCCTGTGAGGCCGCCGGCGAGCTCGTCGCCGCGGCGGGAAAGCGAGGTGCGCGATGTCCTCAGCCACAGTGGTTCCAGATCTGATGAGCGTCATTCACCGGCAGATCACGCCCGAGGCGGTGCGGGCGGTCGCCTCTCGACTCGGCGAGGACCGCGAACGGACGGCGGACGGCGGTATCGACCGGCATCCCGTCGGTGCTGACCGCGCTCTCGGACGTCGCGCGATCGGAGACCGGCGCCGACTACTTGAAGGAGATCGTCGACGAGAAGCGCGACCGTCGGGCGACATCGGCCGATGGCGCCGCGGTCCTGCTCGACGCGGCCGGGGGCGACGGAGGGGCGCACGAGGCGTCGTTGCTCGACGACGAGCTCGGGCAGCGTTCATGGACGATATCCGACGCGGTGGCGCAGTCGAGCGGCATCCGGCGCGACTCGGCGCACCGGCTGCTCGGCGGCGTCGCCTCGATCGCCGTGCTCGCGGTCGCCGACAGCGCCGGCAACCTGAGCGCGGGCGGGCTGCGGCAGATGCTGAATTCGCAGCGGCGCGAATGGGTGAGCCGGCTTCCGCAGTCGGTCGCGTCGGCGTTCGAGACGCCGCCCGGCTCGCTGGCCGCCGCGCCGTTGCCGCGCGGCGCGCACGAGGCCCCGGTGTTCGAGCCCCCGCCACGCAGCCGCGTCTGGGTGCTCCCGGTTCTGCTGGCGCTGGCCGCGGTGCTGTTCATTCCGCTGGTGCGCGGCGTGCGCCGGGGCGCCGAGCACACGCGCGACGTGGTCGCGCATGGTGCGGTTCCGGCCGTGGCGCCGACGAGCCGACCGAATATCGTCGCGCCATCGCCGCCCGCGGCACGCGAGGACACGCCGATCGCGCGCGACGAGATGGTGAGCAGCCTCGCGGTCTTCCTGGCGGCCCCGGCCACCGAGGTGAGGACACCTCAACGCTTCACGCTGCCGCCGCTGGGGTTCGAGTCGGGCGGCGTCGAGCCGTCGTCGGCCGGCGGAGAGACCATCAATCAGATCTCGGCGTTGCTGCAGGCCCACCCGAGCGCGATGGTTCGCCTGGAGAGCTTCACCGACAACGTCGGCCGGCCCGAGGACAACCTCGACCTCTCGCGCCGCCGATCGGAGGCGGTCAAGGCGCTGCTGGTCCAGGACGGCGCGGATGCTTCACGCATCGACGTGAGCGGGCTCGGCCAGCAACGTCCGATCGCGAACAACGCCACCGAGGTCGGGCGGCGGCTGAACCGCCGCACGGAGTTGGTCGTCACCCAACGGTGATCGAGGGATCCCTTTCGGTATCGCCGTGACCCCGGCGCGCGAAGCCCATGAATCGACGGCTCGGGCGCGGCACCTTTGTGCCGGTGCCCGTCTTGCCGTCTTCAAAATGCTACTTACCATCGGCCGGGCTCGGAGCCTCCATGAAGCTATTTACGTGTCCTTCTTGCCAGCAGACGTTGCACTTCGAAAGCTTCCAGTGCGTTGGTTGTGGTCACGCGCTGGCCTATCTGCCCGACCGGCAGGTCTTGACCGCGCTCGAGCCGGTGTCGGGGGCCGAAGGTGTCTTCGCCGCGCTCGGTGCCGTTGCCAAGGGCGCGCGCTATCGCCTGTGCGGCAACCAGATCGATCACGCGGCGTGCAACTGGGCGGTGCCCGACGCCGATGATCAGCGCTTCTGCTGCGCCTGCCGCCTCAACGAGATCATTCCCAACCTGTCCGACCCCGCGGCCAAGCAAGCCTGGCTCACGCTCGAGGAGAGCAAGCGTCGCGCGGTCTATACGCTGCTGCAGCTGCGGCTGCCGGTCGAGGCGCGCGCCGACGGCACCCCTCAGGGCCTCGCGTTTGCGTTCAAGCAGGACCTGCCGGGCGAGAGCAAGGTCTTCATCGCGCACGATCACGGGCTCATCACCATCAACGTCGCCGAGGCCAGCGCGCCGGAGCGCGAGCGCGCCCGCCTGGCGCTGGGCGAGAGCTATCGCACCGTGCTCGGTCACTTCCGGCACGAGATCGGCCACTACTACTGGGACCGCCTGGTCGACGGTTCGCCCGCGCTGGAGCCCTTTCGCCGCCTGTTCGGCGACGAGCGCGCGCCTTACGACGAGGCCGCGCAGAAGCACTATCGCGACGGCGCCCCCGCCGACTGGCGCAACCGCTTCGTGAGCGCCTACGCGTCGATGCACCCGTGGGAGGACTGGGCCGAGAGCTGGGCTCACTACCTGCACATGGTCGACACCATCGAGACCGCGCGCAGCTTCGGGCTCGATCTCCGCCCGGAGTCGGTCGGCGGGCGCGCGGGCGGTCCGCGCCGGGAACGCGCGCTCGAGGCGCACACGCGCGCTCTCGACTTCGACGACTTCGACGATCTGGTCGGCGCCTGGGTGCCCCTCAGCATCGCGCTCAACGCCCTGAACCGCAGCATGGGCGTTCACGACGCCTACCCGTTCGTGCTGCCCGAACCGGCGGTCGAGAAGCTGCGCTTCGTGCACCAGGTGATCGAGCAGTCGGCGGAGGCGTCGTAACGCATGGCCTCGACCCGGTCGCGACCCGAGCGGAAGCCGCGCCGCTTCACGGTCAGCGACAACGGCATCTTGCTGGCGCTGGCGCTGGTCTGCGGCGGCTGGCTGGCCGCGCAGGTCTGGCCGGTGATCGTCGCGTTGATCGTCGCGTTGATCCTCGTGGGCACGCTGATCCCCGCGGTGCGCGCGCTCCAGCGCCTCGGCCTCGGGCGCGCCGGCAGCCTGGCGCTGGTCTTCCTGGCGCTGGCGGCCGGTTTGCTCCTGATCGGCTTCGTCACCATTCCCGCGCTGGTCGATCAGGTGCGCCAGCTCGCCGACGCCGCGCCCGGCATGCAGCAAAAGCTCGCCGAGCAGCTGGATCGCTCGCGCCTCACGCTGCCCATCGCCAACGCCGTCCGCCGGGCGCAGCTGCAAGAGATCCTCGTGCCGTCGAGCAAGCAGGCGCTGGAATATTCGTCGCGCGCGATCGAGGTGGTGGGCTGGGGCCTGACCACGCTGGCGCTGGCGTTCTACATCCTGGCCGATCCGTCGTCGACGCAGGCGGCGCTGTACGCGATCGTGCCGCGCCGGTTCCACATCCGCCTCGCGCGCATCATGCTGAACCTCGAGACGATCGTCGGCGGCTACATGCGCGGCCAGATCATCACGTCGGTGTTGATGTCGCTGTTCGCCTACGTGCTGCTGCGCGCCTGCAGCGTGAAGAACCCGCTGCCGCTCGCGGTCTTCGCCGGGATCACCGACGTGCTGCCGCTGATCGGTGGCGTGCTCGGCGCCGTGCCGCTGGTGGCGGCGGCGCTGCCGCGCGGAACGGTGATCGTCGTGGTCGTGGTGGTCGCGTTCGTCGCCTATCAGGAGCTCGAGAACCGGATCATCATCCCGCGCGTCTACGGCCACGTGCTGCGCCTGCCGGCGTGGGCGATCACCATCGCGCTGCTGATCGGCGCCAAGCTGATGGGCATCGTGGGCGCGCTGCTGTCGCTGCCGGTCGCCGCGGGCGCGCGCATGATTCTCGAGGAGCTGCGCTTCGAGCTGCCCGGCGACGGCACGGTCGATCACGAGCTGCGCGCGCGCGATCAGCGTGTCGAGAACCTGTACGCGAAGCTGGCGGCGGAAACCGGCCCTGCGACGTCGGCGGAGATCGCGATCGAGATCGCCGACAAGGTGCGCAAGGCCGACGCGGCCGAGCTCAGCGGGAGCGGGGGCGGCGCGCAGAAAGCGGCCGAGGTTCCGGTCACCGGCGGCGAGCCGCCACACGACTCGTAGAGCGCCGCCGGCTCCCATCTACCCTGCAGCTCGACCGCCATTAGTTTTCTTCGTACACGGATTGGAGGTCGTTCCCATGTTCATTGCACTCGCCATCCTGCTCGGTCTGGCCTGGATTCTGGGCTTCGGTGTGTTCCACGTCGCCAGCGCGGCGATTCACGTGCTCATCGTGCTCGCCATCATCAGCGTCGTGGTGCACCTCATCCAGGGCCGCCGGGTGACGTGACGGCCGCGTGCGCCAGCTCCGCGACCACCGCCGCGATGTCGGCGGGGTCGAGGGGCTTGGCGAGGTGCGCGCGAAATCCCGCGTCGAGGACGCGGTGTCGGTCCTCCGATTTGGCGTAGGCCGTCAGCGCTGCCATCGGGATGTCGCGCCGGGGCGCCGGCAGATTCCGAATCGCGGCGATCAGGTCGAAGCCATCGCGATCCGGCATCGCGATGTCGCACAGAATCACGTCGGGCATCACCCGCTCGAGCGCTCGCAGGGCGGCATCAGCGGAGTCGGCCTCCCAGACGTCGGCGTTCGCGTGGCGCAGCACAGTGGCGGTGAACTCGCGCGCGTCGCGCTCGTCGTCGACGACCAGCACCTTGATCCCGTTCAACGCCGGCTGCGCCAGGGACACCGGCCGTGGCGGAGTCGCGCGCGGCGTCCCTTCGCTCTCCGCCAGCACGGCGGACGAGATCACCGCGTCGCGCGGCAGGCTCACGATGAACGTCGCGCCGCGGTCGATGCCCTCGCTCTCGGCCCGCACCGTGCCGCCGTGCGACTCCACCAGCTGGCGCACGATCGCCAGCCCCAGGCCGATGCCGCCCTGCGCGCGGCGCGTGCTGCTCTCCGCCTGCCGGAATCGCTCGAAGACGTGGGGCAGAAACTCGGGCGGGATGCCGCGCCCGTTGTCGCTGACCTGGATCTCGGCGTGGCCGTTGGTACGCGCCGTCACGCGTGACGCGTCCGCCGCGCGGCGTGAACTTGATCGCGTTGGCGAGCAGGTTCCACACGACCTGCTGCAGGCGGGTCGGATCGCCCTTCACCTTGCCCAGAGTCGGATCGGCCTCGGTGGCCAGCTGGATCGCCTTGGCGTCGGCGGCCAGTCGCACCGCCTCGACCGCCTCGCCGATGACGCGGGCCAGGTCGACGTCCTTCACCGCCAGGTTCATCTTGCCTGAGATGATGCGCGACATGTCGAGCAGGTCCTCGATCAGCTCGGACTGCGCGCGCGCGTTGCGCTCGATAGTCTCCAGCGCACGGTCGCGGCCATCCGCGTCGAGCCGCCCGGTGCGCAGCAGCTGCACCCATCCCAGGATCGCGTTCAGCGGCGTGCGCAGCTCGTGCGAGATCGTGGCCAGGAACTCGTCCTTGAGTCGGTTGGCGCGATCGGCCTCCTGCCGAGCCGCCTGCTCGCGCGCGAACAGCTCCGAGCGCTCTTGCTCCGCGCGCCGGATGCGCAGCAGCGCATGCACGGTGGCGATCAGCTCTTGCGGCTCGATCGGGTGCGTGAGATAGGCGTCTGCGCCGCTCTCGAGCCCCGCCACGCGGTCGAGGCCGGTCGCGAACGACGACGAGACTTGCAGAACCAGGATCGAGGCGGTCGCGGGCCGCGACTTCAGCTCGCGGCACACGTCGTGGCCGCTGCCGTCGGGCAGCTTGACGTCGAGGATCAGGAGATCCGGGTTGCTGCGCGCGAGCGCGAGCGCAGACGTCGCGTCCTCGGCCTCGACGATCTCGAAGCCGGCGGCGCGCAGGACGCGCGAGACGATGTAGCGTTTGGCGGGGTCGTCGTCGACGACCAGGATCGAGCCCAGCTTGTCGCTGACCATCTGCCTGGAGCTGGCGGCGCTCATCCGAGTGGCTCGACGTGGTTGGGGATTCCTGCGAGTGCCAGCGCCTCCACGCAGCGTCGGCTCACCCTCCTCGGACAGCTGGGCCTTGTCCAGGATCGCGCGCGCGCGTTCCAGCCGCTGGCGCTCACCGTCGCTCAGCGTTTGCGACGTGAAGATGATCACCGGAATTCGCTCCATCGCTGGGTCGGTACCGAGCAGGGCCAGGACTTCGAACCCGGTCAGTCCCGCCATGCGGATGTCCAGGAAGACGACGTCCGGCATCAATGCGCGGGTGGCTTCGATCCCGGCGCGCCCGTTCGAGGCCTCGACCACGCTGAACGACGAGCCCAGGCGCCGGCGTAGCACGTAGCGAGCGGCTTCGTCGTCATCGATGATCACCGCGCGATACCGGTTCTGGATCGGGATCAGCGCCGTCGTCGTCGCGTTGGATGGAGGTGCTTCGGTCGACTCGGCGGGCGGCGTCGAAGACGCCTGGGAATCGTCGCGGTGAACGTCGAGCCGCCGCCGACCGAGCTGCGCGCCGAGACATCGCCGCCCAGCAGCGACGCCAGGCGCTTGGCCAGCGGCAGCCCGAGCCCGGTCCCCTTGGAACGCCGTTGCAGCGGCGAGTCGATCTGAGTGAACTCCTCGAACACGTAGTTGAGGTGCTCGGGCGCGAGGCCGATGCCGGTGTCGGTAACCGAGAAGGTCATCGTGTCGCCCTGTGCCCGCGGTCACCGACACGCGCACCTCGCCTTGCTCAGTGAACTTGAGCGCGTTGGAGATGAAGTTGCGCAGAATCTGGGACAGCTTGGACTCGTCGGTCACGAGGGGCGGCATCTCCGGCGGATCGTCGAAGTAGAGCGGCACCGTCGCCTCCTGTGCGCGCGGGCGAAAGATCCCGCGCAGGGTATTGAAGAGCTGCGCCACGCCGAACTGCTCGATGCGCACCGGGACCTTGCCCGCCTGCGCCTTCGCGAGGTCCAGGAGGTCGTCGATGAACTGCGCCAGATCGCGTGCGGTGTTGCGGATGATGCGCACCTGCTTGTCCTGCTCGTCGGTCAGGTCGCCGTCGAGCCGTTGCAGCAGGAACTGCGAGATCGACAGGATCGAGTGGATCGGCGTCCGCATCTCGTGTCCCATGTCGGACAGCACGCGTGATTTGAGATCGGCGGCGCGGCGCTGGTACTCGGCGCGCTCGTCCAGCTCGGCGTAGAGCGACATGACGCCGCGGTTGGTGTCCTCCAGCTCGCCGCGCAGCGCGCGCAGCATATCGTCGCGGCGCGCGAGCTCGCGTGTCAGATGCTCGACCTCGAGCGCGCGGATCGGCCGGGCGCTGCGACGCCATCTCCCGCGCCACCTCGGCAAGGCGCACCGGGCTCAGCGCCGCCGCGGTGTCGCGGTCGAGGCGCAACCCCAGCACGACCCCCGGCGGGCTGCCCTCGTCGCGGAAGGACAGTGTGTCGACCAGCCGGCGCGCGGCGATGATCCCCGACGGCGCGTCGGCGCTGCCGTCCGCGTCGTCGTTCGACCCACCCCGGCTCAGGCTGTGGCGCATGCGCAGGGCGATCGGCTGCGGCAGTCCCAGCGAGACCTCCAGCGACTTCGCGCCGCCGCTCTCGTCGACCACGATACGCAGATCGAGCGCCAGTGGGCTGCTCGAGGGCAGACCGGCCTCGCGGATCAGCTCGGCGGCGGCGGTGTTGAGCCGCGTCTGCTCGTAGCCCTCGAGCCCGAGCAGGTTGGTCGCCTGGCGCAGCCCCTGTTGCGCGGCGATGCCTTCGTCGGGCGTGCGCATCTCGCGCACGAAGACCAGCGACCGTCGCGAGAGCGGAGCCGTCGATCATGTCAGGTCACCTCCCGAACGGCGACCACCGTCAGGTCGTCGCGCCCGCGCGAGAAGTCCCGGCATAGCAGCGCCGAGACCACCGACGGGTGGTGCGTGGCGGCGCCGGCGTAGCGCGCGAGATCCCAGTGCGTCGCCAGACCATCCGACGCCATCACCAGCAGGGACTGACGCGGGAACGGATACGACAGCTCGCGCGGCGGCGACGGCGTGCCCCCGGCGATTCCGTTGTGCGAGACCAGGCCGCGGCGCGACGCGCCCGATATCACCACCGCCGCCACGTTGCCGAGGCCAGAGAATCGAATCTCTTCGCTCGCCGGCGAGATCTCGGCGATGGCCACCGCGGCGCCGCGCGTGCTGCGCAGGCGGCGGTGGATCTCGGTCGAGGATGTCGGCCGGTCCCCGCCCCGAAGGCGCCTCGTCGTTGAACGCGACCAGCGCGGCGATGCTGGCGTCGGCGGCCAGCGGCCCGTGGCCAAGACCATCGGCGACGATGACCAGCGTCCGGCCGCCCGCCATCGTCGTGGCGGCCCAGGCATCGCCCGACATCTCTTCGCCGCTCTTGGGCAGACAGATCGCGCCGATCTGAAGCACCGGTGCCGCGGTGGGCCGGCGCGCCTCGCCGCTCGGCCAGCACGCGCGCCACGGCGATCGAACCGCTGGGCAGCGAATAGGCGTCGAAGGAATCCGAGAGGCGGCGCACGGCGCCGAGCCCGGTCCCTGGAGTGCCGCCGGTCGAGAAGCCGTCGGTCAGGCAGCGCTCCAGATCCATGCCCGGCCCGCGATCGATGGCGGCGATCTCCAACCCGCGTCCCTCCGAGTCCTGCAACGCGCGCGCGACCAGGAATCCGTCGCGCGCATGGCGCAAGAGGTTGTTGGCGAGCTCGCTGGCGACGATCTGAGCTCGGCCGGCGTCAGCTTCCGAGAGCCTGAGCTCGCCCGCGAGCATTCCGATCGCACGTCGGGCTTCGGAAACCCGACTCGAGTCGAGCACGGGGACGTGCAGGCTCTGGGAGCGGCTACCGGTGACGATCATTTCCAGCGTCCAATCGAGACGCGCGTGCCGCGCCCGACCTCGGACCAGATCTCGAAGTCGTTCACCAGGCGCTTGGCCCCGGACAGGCCGAGACCGAGGCCGTTACCGGTGGTGAAGCCATCCTTCAGCGCCTGATCGATGTTGGGGATTCCCGGCCCCTGATCCTCGAAGGTCAATCGCAGCGCGCGCCGCCCGGCTTCTTCGATTCGATCGAAACGCACCGTGCCACCTCCCCCGTAGATCACCGTGTTTCGTGCCAGCTCGCTGGCGGCGGTTACCATCTTCGTGACATCCACCAGCGAAAATCCAAGCTCGACACACCAGTTGCGCGCCGCCTGGCGCACCATAACGACGTCGTCGTTCGAGCGCACCGCGAGAACTTCAGTCTTGACGATCACGAGCGCGAGCTCGCCCTTCCGTCGCCGTCCCATCGATCAGCCGCGAGCTCGTTCAGCAGAGTCATCCCCCTTTCCACATCGAGAGCGGTGCGAATCCCCTGCAGCGACATCCCGAGCTCGACCAGCGTGATCGCCACCGCCGGTTGCATGCCGACCAGAACCGTCGCCGCGTCGAGGATGCGCGACGTGGCCGCGATGTTGGCCAGCATGCGTCCGATGAACGAATCGACGATGTCGAGCGCCGAGATGTCGATGAGCACGCCACGCGCGCCCGCCGACACGATCTTGTTGGAGAGATCGTCTTGCAGCTGCATGGCCAGGCGGTCGTGCATGTCGACCTGTATGGTGACGAGCAGGACGTTGCCCATCCGCAGGATCGGAATGCGTTCCATCAGCTACTCGTCGTTGCCGTGCTGAGGATCGGCGTTGCTGTCGGGTCCGTGATTGGCACCGCTCAGCCGGGCCTTGCCCTCTCGCCTGACGCTCATGCCCAGGCGTCGCAGGGCCAGCCCGAACGCGTCGGACAGCGACGCCTTGGTGACGACGTTGCCGAGATCCACGCCCAGGTGCACGACCGTCTGTGCGATCTGCGGCCGCATCCCGCTGATGATGCAGTCGGCGCCCATGAGCCGGGCGGCGGTGATCGTCTTCAACAGGTGTTGCGCCACCAGCGTGTCGACCGTGGGTACGCCGGTGATGTCGATGATCGCCACCGGTGCGCCGGTCTCGACGATCTTCTGCAGCAGCGACTCCATCACCACCTGGGTGCGCGCTGAATCGAGCGTGCCGATGAGCGGCAGCGCCAGGATCCCGTCCCACAGCTTCACCACCGGTGTCGAAAGCTCCAGCAGCTCCTGCTGCTGCCGCGCGATCATCTCTTCGCGCGTTTTCTGATAAACCTCGGTGGTGTAGAGGCCCAGCGCATCGAGCACGCGGTTCAGGATCGACACGTCCTCGTACAGGCCGTCCGTATCCTTGGCGTGCAACGGCCTGCAGTCGCGAAAGCAGCGCGGGCTTGAGCGCGAAGACGAACGACGCCGTCTGGCTGGGCGTGAAACCACGGGTACCCCGCGACCGCGATATGCCAGCGAGAAAATCGCGAACCGCGCCCCAGGTCTGGCTGGTCGGATTCCGATCGCCGCTGCTCATGACTGGCTTGAAAAGCTGGAGGAACTGAACGCATTCCCCTTTGAGATCCGCGCCCTTGATGAGCGAATCGGTGCGACCGCCGAAAGCGCCGAGCTCCCTGATCCAATCGGCGATGATCGCGTCTTCTGCTTGCTGAAGAACGTTAGGAATCTTACTGCCGTTGGTCGCGGAGTGTTCCATGGGCCAGGCTCCAAGATCTGAGGTGGGAGCCAAGCTAAGCACTGGATGTTACCCCGCAAGGGAAACACCGGAGAGATGCACGATCCTCGATCAGTTCTGCGCGACCTTGCTTCCTTTGACCGTCACGTTGCCGTTGCCCTTCACGGCGATGTCGCCGGAGCCGTTGAGGGTCAGGTTGGCGCCCTTGATCGTGATGTCTCCGTTCGACTTCAAGATGATGCTGGCGCTGCCGCTCTTCAGAATGATCTCGTCGGTCGCGTTCAGGGTCAGCTTCTTGCCGACCGTGACGACCTGGTCCTGGGACACCATGACCGTGCTCTTGCCGCCGATGTTGACGGTGTCGTCCTGGCCGACCTTCGGTCCGCGCCCGATGTGACGTCTCGTCCTTGCCACCGTTCGCCGCGCGCCGATGATGGAGACGTGCTCGTCCTTGCCGACCTTTTCGGTCCGTGCGCCGGTGATGAAGATGCTCTCGTCCTTGCCGACCTTTTGGGTCCGCGCGCCGGTGATGGAGATGCTCTCGTCCTGGCCGACTGTCTCCGTGCGGTTCTGGCCAATCTTGATCGTCTCGTCTTTGGTCACGCGCTCTGTACGGTTGTTGCCGACGTCCACCGTCTCGTCGTGGCCGATCTTCTTCATGCGGTCGTGTTTGACCTCGCGCGCTTCGTCGTTCTTGACCAGGATTTCCAGATCTCTTTCCGCCTGCAAGAACACCTGCTCCGCACCGATCTTGTCCTCGAACGAGAGCTCGTTGAAGTTATTGGGCCCTCCGCCCTTGGTGCTGTGGCTGCGAAGCACGCTCCGGGTTGCGTTCGCGCCCAGCGCATAGGGCGGCATGTTCGCGCCGTCGTAGACGCGTCCAGTGATGATTGGCCGGTCGGGATCGCCCTCCAGGAAGTCGACCACCACCTCTTGGCCGATGCGCGGAATGTGCATCGCGCCCCAGCCACTTCCGGCCCAGACCTGTGACACGCGCACGAAGCACGAGCTCTTCTCATCGCGCTTTCCGTAGCGATCCCAGTGGAACTGAACCTTCACGCGGCCGTACTTGTCGGTCCAGATCTCCTCGCCCTTGGGACCGACGACGATCGCAGTCTGCGGCCCCTGCACGAACGGCTTGTGGGTCGCGAGCCGCGGCCGGTAATGGCGCTTGCTGTCGATGCCGACGAAGCTGCATCGGAAGTCGGGGTCAGCATCGGCACCGCCCGAGGTGTGCTGGGTCGCCGTGAGCGCGTAGGTCGCCGACGTGACCAGGTACTGACGATTGAACGCCGCCGCGGGATGGTCGGTCAGCGTGAACAGGAAGCCGGCCGCGATCCCGCGCGCGTTGCCGGTCCCCTGGATCTGCTGGTAATCGAGCTGCTGCTCATCGAGCCGGCGCTGGACGTAGTCGTCGCGATCGGGCGTCGCGATGAAGTGACCAGGGTATTCGAAGATCTCCATGTCGGCTGTCGACGGCGGGTGAGGTCCCGGCTTTGTGGACAGCAGCGGCTTGCCCGGCTCCTCGAAATCGAACTCCTTGGCCGCGTAAGCGCCCGGTTCGACCTGGGACGATTCACCCCAGCTATCGATCGTCTCATGCTGCTTCGACGGATCCATCGCCCGATCACCGGTGGGCGAGAACTGGATCTTCGAATGGCCGGCGACCGCATCCGGCACGGTGAGCGCGTCGACCAGCCACATGGTGTGCTTCCCTTTCTCGTGGACGAAGTAATAGAAGATGCCTTCGTGCTCCATGAGGCGGCTGACCAGATTGAAGTCGGTCTCGTTGTACTGGACCAGGTATTCCCACTTGGGATACCTGTCGGAACCAAGGTGCTTCTTGACGGTGACGCCGTGGGCCCCGAAGCGTTCCATGATGAGGTCGGGGATCGTCGTGTTCTGGTAGATGCGGCAGTTCGACACCTTGGTCATCATCCACAGTGTCGGTCGTAGCTTGGCGCGGTAGCGAAAGGCTGCGCCGGTCCACGCGACCTGCGCCAGACGCGTCACGATCCCGTTGTAGTAGCGCGGCGGCGGAAAGCCCTGCGACAGCGCGATCGTGAACGATTTGCCCAGGACCTTTGCGGTCGGAATGTCACCGGTGGGGCTGAGGACGTCGACGTCGAGCTCGAACGGTGCCCCGAGCGCCTCCCCGCCGGTCATGCGCTCGAAAGTGACCGGGCCCATCTCTGCGGGGGGAAAAATGTCGACGGTGCGATAACCGGTGACTGGCATGGGGTTCCTTGGTCTTCGGCCGAGCGCGGCCGTTGTTGCGGGAAAGCCGAGGTTCACGCCGGAATCATTGTCGCCCGTCGTACTGCACCCCTAGTTCGCGCGCAGATCCGGTAATGTGCCGCACCTTGACGGCGCCGGCGTATCGGGACGATAAATCGCCCATGACGTCGCCAAGGCCGCGGTCGTTTCCGGGGGCTCTGGTCACGCTGCTAGCGGCGCTCGCCGCGGGCGCGTGCGAAACGGCTCGGACAACGTCACCTGGCACCGGCGGAAGCGGCGCCGGAGGGCAGGTGGGCGCGACCGGCGGAAGTGGTGCGGGAACCGGCGGCAGCAGCGCCGGGACCGGCGGCGTGGCCGGTGGGGGCGCGGGTGGTGCCGCGGGCGCTGCCACGGGTGGCGCGGCCGGCAGCGCCCCCGACGCGGCCGTCGATCGCGGAACGCCCGATGTGCGCGACGCCACCGCGGCCGATACCCGTCCCGACGCGGGCGCGTCTGACACCGCCGGCGGCGACACGCGCGACGGCGGTGCGCCGTTCAATCCCTGCCCCGCGACCGGGACCTGCATCATCATGCCGCTCGGCGATTCGATCACCGAGGGCTTCCCCACCTTAATGGGCGGCTACCGCGTCGAGCTGTTCAGCGAAGCCGTGCTCGCCAACAAGGCGATCACCTTCGTGGGCCGCCGGATGAACGGGCCCGCGAGCGGGATCGTTCAGGGCAAGCCGTTCCCGATCGGCTGCGAAGGCTACAGCGGGTACACCATCAACGACCAGCCGGCTGTGGGTCGTCTGGGGATCCAGCCGCTGGTGAACGCGGCGATCACCATGTTCCACCCGCACATCATCTTGATGATGATCGGGACCAACGACATCAACCAGAACATCGACGTCACCAACGCGCCGACGCGTCTGGCCGCCCTCATCGACCAGATCACCACGGCCGCTCCGGCGTCACTGCTCGTGGTGGCGCAGATCGTGCCGACGACGACCGACGCGACCAACACGCGCATCATGGCCTACAACGCGGCGATACCAGCATTGATCGCGCAGCGCGCGACGGCCGGCAAGCACGTACAGCTGGTCAACATGTACGGAGCGTTCACGGCGCACGCGGACTACAAGACATCGCTGATGACGGATGATCTGCATCCGAATACGGCGGGATATGCGTTGCTGGGAATGACTTGGTACCAGACAGTCGCAGGGTTGCTACCGGCTGCGCCGTAGGATCGGCTCGCGGACACGGACACGAGCACGGACACGCTAGCCATCCCCTTCCTTTGACCTTCCGCCTCTCGGGCGGTAAGCCCCCGCATGCTCTTCGCTCCTCTCTCTCTCCGGTCGCTCACTCTTCGTAATCGTGTCGGGGTCTCCCCGATGTGCCAGTACTCCAGCACCGACGGATTCGCCGACGACTGGCATCTGGTCCATCTCGGCAGCCGCGCGGTCGGCGGCGCCGGACTGGTTCACACGGAGGCGACGGCCGTCGAGGAGCGCGGGCGCATCAGCGCCGCCGATCTCGGGATCTACCGCGAGGAGCACGTGCCGCCGCTGGCGCGCATCGTGCGCTTCTTGCACGCACAGGGCGCCGCCGCCGGGATCCAGCTCGCGCACGCCGGACGAAAGGCGTCGACGGCTCGCCCGTGGGAAGGGGGCAAGCCGGTCGATCCCCCCGAGGGGTGGCGTCCGATCGTCGCGCCCAGCGCCGTGGCGTTCGATGCCGGGTATCAGACGCCGGTCGCGCTCGATGCCGCGGAGATCGCGGCGATCATCGCCGCGTTCGCGACCGGAGCGCGCCGCGCGCTGGCCGCCGGCTTCGATCTCATCGAGATTCACGGCGCGCACGGATACCTGATCCACGAGTTTCTCTCTCCGATCGCCAATCGCCGCGACGACCAGTGGGGCGGCAGCTTCGACAACCGCACGCGCTTCCTGCTCGAGATCGTGCGCGCGATCCGCGCGGTGTGGCCCGATCGCCTGCCGCTCGCGGTGCGCCTGTCGACCACCGACTGGCTCGGCGCCGAGGGCTGGGACATCGAGGATTCGATCGCGCTCGCGCGGCGCCTCGGCCGCGACGGCGTCGATCTGATCGACTGCTCGTCAGGCGGGATCGCCCCGCGCGTTCCCATCGACGCCGGCCCCGGTTACCAGGCCGGCAACGCCGCGCGCATTCGCGCCGAGGCGCCGATCGCGACCGCCGCGGTGGGCGTCATCACCGCGGCCGCGCAGGCCGAGCACATCCTGCGCAGCGGCCAAGCCGACATGGTGCTGTTGGCGCGCGCGATGCTACGTGATCCCTACTTCGCCCTGCACGCCGCCGCTGAGCTGGGCGCCGACGTCGCCTGGCCGGAGCAGTACTTGCGCGCGCGCTAGATCGCGCCGCCCCCCGTTCCCAAATCCAACCTCTGCCTTACGTTGTAGGGCGATGCGCATCTGGCCCGGCAATCCGACCCCGCGCGGGGCGACCTACGACGGCGGCGGCGTCAACTTCTCCCTCTACTCGCGCGTCGCCACGCGGGTCGAGGTCTGCCTGTTCGACGCCAAGGACCCGACACGCGAGACCGCGCGCTTCGATCTGATGCAGGGGAGTGCGCACGTCTGGCACGCCTACGTGCCGGATCTCAAGCCGGGAGTGCTCTACGGCCTGCGCGTGCATGGACCCTATGCGCCCGAGCAGGGGCACCGCTGCAACCCGAGCAAGCTCCTGGTCGATCCCTACGCGCGCGCGCTGTGGGGCGAGGTCGACTGGAAGCAACCGGTGTTCGGCTACCAGATCGGCAACGAGCGCGCGGATCTCTCCATGGACCAGCGCGACAGTGCCGCCGGTGTGCCCAAAGGGGTCGTCGTCGACGACGAGTTCGACTGGGGCAAGGATCGACCGCCGTGCACGCCCTGGCGGTCGCACCGTGATCTACGAAGCGCACGTGCGCGGCTTCACCATGAAGCACCCCGAGGTACCGGAGGCGCTGCGCGGCAGCTACGCCGGTCTCGGCCACCCGGCGGCGATCGCGCACCTCAAAAACCTCGGCGTGACCGCGGTCGAGCTCCTGCCGGTGCACGAGTTCGCCGACGACGGCTTCCTCGAGGACAAGTCGCTGCGCAACTACTGGGGCTACAGCACGCTCGGCTACTTCGCGCCCGAGCAACGCTACATGAGCAGCCGTACGCCCGGCGGCCAGGTCGCCGAGTTCAAGGCGATGGTCAAGTCGCTGCACGCCGCCGGCCTCGAGGTGATCCTCGACGTGGTCTACAACCACACCTGCGAGGGCAACCAGCTGGGCCCGACGCTGAGCCTGCGCGGCATCGACAACGCCGGCTACTACTGGCTGATGCCGGACGCGCGCTACTACCTCGACTTCACCGGCACCGGCAACAGCCTGAACGCGTCGAACCCGGAGACCGCGCGCCTGATCGTCGATTCGCTGCGCTACTGGGTCGCCGCGATGCACGTCGACGGATTTCGCTTCGATCTGGCGACCACCATCGGCCGCGGCTCGCACGCGTCGTTCGATCGTTACGCGCCGATCTTCCAGATCATCAACCAGGATCCGGTGCTGTCGCGCGTGAAGCTGATCGCCGAGCCGTGGGACACCGGCATCGGCGGCTACCAGGTCGGCAGCTTCCCCGCGCCGTTCGCCGAGTGGAACGGCAGGTATCGCGATGCTCTGCGCCGCTACTGGAAGGGCGACGACAACCTGGCCTCGGAGATCGGTTACCGGCTGACCGGATCGGCCGACTTGTACGCGGGCGATCGGCGCGAGCCGCAGGCCAGCGTCAACTTCCTGACCGCGCACGACGGGTTCACCCTGCACGACCTCGTCACCTACGGCGGCAAGCACAACGAAGCCAACGGTGAGCGCGGCCAGGACGGCGCCGACGACAACCAGTCGTGGAACCACGGCGTCGAGGGCGAGACCGACGACCCGAACATCATCGCGCTGCGCGAGCGGCAGAAGCGCAACTTGCTGGCGACGCTGTTCCTGTCGCAGGGCGTGCCGATGTTGCTGGGCGGCGACGAGATCGGCCGCACCCAGCGCGGCAACAACAACGCCTACTGCCAGGACAACGAGATCTCCTGGTTCGACTGGACGCTCGACGATCGACGGCGTAGCCTGCTCGACTTCACGCGCCGCCTGATCAAGCTGCGCCAGCGGCACCCGGCGCTGCAGCGCCAGCGCTTCTTCGAGGGCGACTTCATCTGGGAGTCGGACTACAAGGACCTGGCCTGGTTGCGCCCCGACGGCGAGGAGATGACGCCCACCGACTGGCAGATGCCCTGGATCTCGTCGCTGGCGTTCATGGTCGGCGGCGACGCGCTGCCGGCGGTCGACGAGCGCGGGGCGCGGCTCATCGACGACGGCCTGCTGGTGCTGCTCAACGCGCACCACGAGCCGATCACCTTCAAGCTGCCCGCCGAGGAGGGCGCCGGCGACTGGCTGGTGCAGCTCGACACCGCGGAGCCGGACAAGGCGGCGGACGCGGCGGCCGGGCGCGAATACAAGGTCGAAGCGCGCTCGCTGGTGATGTTGCGCCGGCCGCTCGACGAGAAGACGCTGCGCGAGGCGGCGACCGCGCCGGTGCGCGTGGCGAAGAAGCAGGCCGAGCGGCGGCGCCGGCGCGCCGGCGTCGTGATTCCCGCTGTTCTCGCTGCGGTCGAAGTCGGGGTGGGGCGTCGGCGAGATCGGCGACCTGGCGGCGTTCGCCGGCTGGGCAGCGGGCGCCGGCTTCTCGGTCGTGCAGCTCTTGCCGGTGCAGGCGCTCGCGGGCGGCGACGACAGCCCTTACTCACCCGCCTCGGCCTACGCGCTCGACCCGGTCTACCTGTCGCTCGACGCGTGCGAGGATTTCATGGCCGCAGGAGGTCGCGACGCACTGCCGCCTGCCGCGCGCGAGAAGCTCGCGGGAGCGATCGGCGCGGCCAGCGTCGACTGGGGCGCGGTGCGCGCGGTGAAGCAGGAGGCGCTGGGCCTGGCGTTCGCGCGCTTCCTGCGCGACGAGTGGAACGGCAACAGCGCGCGGGCGCGGCGGCTGATCGCGTTCATGAAGGAGAACCGCACCTGGCTCGACGACTACGCGCTCTTCCGCACCTGGCACGACGAATACAAGAAGAGCTGGGTCGACTGGCCGCGCGGCGCGCGCGAGCGCAGCGCCGAACGTGGTCGCCGCCTGGCGCGAGCAGCGGCGCGACGACATCCTGCGCGTCAAGTGGACGCAGTGGCAGCTCGACGAGCAGTGGCGGCGCGCGCGCCGCGACGTCGCTGCACGCGGCGTCAACCTCATGGGCGATCTGCCGTTCGTGGTCTCGATCGATTCGGCCGACGTCTGGGCCAACCGCGGCGTGTTCCGGCTCGACCGCCACCTGGGAACGCCACCGCAAGAAAAGAGCGGCGAAGGCGAGGCCCAGGGCGACGATGAAGGACAGGATTGGGGCCTGCCGATCTACGACTGGGCCGCGCTGGAGCGTTCCGACTTCGGCTGGTTGCACGATCGCGCCATCCGGGCCGGCACGCTGTTCAGCCTGTACCGCGTCGACCACGCGGTCGGGTTCTACCGGACCTACTACCGCGGCACCGACGGCGAATCGCACGGCTTCTCGCCGCCCGACGAGCCGGCGCAGCTGCGGCTCGGCGAGACGTTGATGCGCATGATGAGCCGCTTCGGCGAGGTGGTGGCCGAGGATCTAGGCCCGCAGCCGCCGTTCTTGCGCCCGTCGCTCGAGCGCCTCGCGATCCCCGGCTATCGGGTGTTGCGCTGGGAGAAGAACGACGACGGCTCGTATCGCGATCCGGCGTCGTGGCCGGCGGCGTCGGTGGCGACCAACGCCACCCACGACACCGACAGCACCGCCGCCTGGTACGACGCGCTCACGCCCGACGAGCGCGCCAAGCTGCGCGCGCTCCCCGGCCTCGGCGAGCTCGATCCCGCGAAGCCATTCGACGACCAGGTACGCGATCTCCTGCTGCGCGCGATCTACGCGGCGCCGTCGACGCTGTCGTTGATTCCATTCCAGGACGTGATGGGCACGCGCGAGCGGGTCAACGTGCCCGGCGAGACCGGCGCCGGCAACTGGAGCTATCGCATGGCGCGCGACATCGACGACCTCGCCGCCGACGGCGCGAACAGCGACCGGCTGTCGCGGCTGGCGTCCGAGACCGGGCGCGAGCCTGCGCGGGTGAAGACATGACGCGCGGGCATGCAGCGAAACCGGCCGCGCCGGCGATGGCGGCCGCGCGTCGCTATCCGATCGGCGCCGAGCCGACTGCGTCGGCCGGCGGCACGCACCTGCGCGTCTGGGCGCCGCGCTGCCGGCGCGTGGTCGCGCGGCACGGCACGGAGCTGGCGTCGTCGTCGCCGCTCGCGGCTGAGGCCGGACGGCTACTTCTCGGGTCTGGTGCGCGATCTGCGCGCGGGCGATCGCTACGGCTTCCAGCTGGACGACGACGGCACGATCTACCCCGATCCCGGCGTCGCGCTTTCAGCCCGAGGGACCGCACGGGCCGTCGGAGGTCGTCGATCCGCGCGCCTTCGCCTGGAGCGACGGCGAGTGGCGCGGCAGCGGCGCGCGCGGCCAGGTGATCTACGAGCTGCACGTCGGCACCTTCACCGAGGCGGGGACGTACGCGGCGGCGGCGGAGCGGCTGCCGGACCTGCGCGAGCTCGGCATCACGCGTGATCGAGATGATGCCGCTCGCCGAGTTCCCCGGCCGCTTCGGCTGGGGCTACGACGGCGTCGACCTGTGGGCGCCGACGCGGCTCTACGGCCGCCCGACGACCTGCGCCGCTTCGTCGATGCGCGCGCACCGGTTGGGCATCGGCGTGATCCTCGACGTCGTCTACAACCACCTCGGCCCCGACGGCAACTACCTGGCGCGCTTCTCGGCCGACTACTTCACCGATCGATACGCGAACGAGTGGGGCGAGGCGCTGAACTTCGACGGCGACAACGCCGGGCCGGTGCGCGAGCTGTTCGTCGAGAACGCCGCGCTACTGGATCGACGAGTTTCACCTCGACGGCCTGCGCCTGGACGCGACCCAGCAGATCTACGACGCCTCGCCGGAGCATCTGATCGTCGGCGATCGCGCGGCGCGTGCGCGAGGCGGCCGGCGACGCGCGCGACCTTCCTCGTCGCCGAGAACGAGCCGCAGGAGACGAAGCTCGTGCGCCCGACGAGCCGCGGCGGCTACGGGCTCGACGCGCTCTGGAACGACGACTTCCACCACAGCGCCGTGGTCGCGCTGACCGGCCACAACGAGGCCTACTATCCGACTATCGCGGCCACGCGCAGGAGCTCGTGTCGGCGATTCGCTGGGGCTTCCTGTACCAGGGCCAGCGCTACGCCTGGCAGAAGCAGCGCCGCGGCACGCCGGCGCTCGACCTGCGCGCGCAGAACTTCGTGCTCTACCTCGAGAACCACGATCAGGTCGCGAACGCCGGCGGCGCGCGGCTGGCATCGATGGTCGCGCCCGGCGACCTGCGCGCGATGACCGCGCTGATGCTGCTGGCGCCGGCGACGCCGATGCTGTTCCAGGGCCAGGAGATCCGGCTCGACGCGTCCGTTTCACTACTTCGCCGATCATCGGCGCGCCGCTGGCCGCGCAGGTCGCCGCCGGCCGGCGCAAGTTCCTGACGCAGTTTCCGTCGCTGGCCACGCCGGAGAACCAGCAGCGCATGCCCGATCCCGCCGCCGAGGAGACCTTCCGCATGCTGCAAGCTCGACTGGAGCGAGAGCGCCCGCGAACGCGGCGCCGAGATGTGGAACCTGCACCGCGATCTGCTGGCGTTGCGGCGCGACGATCCGGTGCTGGCGCAGCACGAAGCCGACCGCGTGCACGGCGTGGTGCTGGGACCGCAGTCGCTGTTGCTGCGCATCTTCGGTCGCGACCGACGATCGGCTGTTGCTGGTGAACTTCGGCGCCGATCAACCTCTGGTGCCCGCGCCCGAGCCGTTGCTGGCGCCGCCTGCCGGGCGCCGCTGGCGCGTGATCTGGTCCAGCGAGGACGTGCGCTATGGCGGTCGCGGCACGCCGCCCGTCGAGACCGACGACCAGGGGTGGCGCCTGCCCGGTCATTGCGCCGTCGTGATGGCGCCGGGGGCGCCATGAGCGCTTCGTCAGTGTCTACGACGAGCGCGCTCTCCGCGCCGCTGGCGGGCCCGGTGCGCGTCGGTTGGCGGCGCGGCCATCCCGACGCGGGATTGATCGGCAAGGAGTGGCTGATCACCAACGGACTCGGTGGCTACGCGAGCGGGACGCTGGCGGGGATGCCGACGCGCCGGTACCACGGCCCGCTGGTCGCGTCGCTGTCCGCGCCGCTCGGGCGCACGCTGATGCTGAACCACCTGGTCGAGACGGTGCAGCTCGCCGGACGGCACGGTCATGCCGCTGTCGGCGATCGATCCGGTGCCGTCGGTGGAATCACCCGGGCCGGACCTGCCGCCGTCGCTGGTGCTGTTCCAGCTGGAGAACGGCCGGCCGTGCTGGCGCTACGAGTCCGGCGACCTGGTGCTGGAAAAGAGCCTGCTCATGCCGCACGGGCAGAACACGGTGCTCATTCGCTATCGCTTGATCGCGGCGCGCGCGCCGGTGCGGCTGGTGCTGGAGCCGCTGCTCGACATGCGACCGCACGACAACCCGGTCGCCGCCAGCGAACCGGCGCGGTACTGGATCGCTGCGGTTGCCGACGGGTTCGAGATCGCGCCGCCGAACCCGTCACTGCCGCCGTTGCGGCTGCGTGTCGACGGTGGCGCCGCCGAGATCGGGCGCGGTAACGGCGACGTCGACGTTCGCTATCGGCTGGAGCAGGCGCGCGGCTACGACTGGCGCGGTACGCTTGCACTCGGCGGGGACGCTGGCGGTGACGCTGCCGCCCGGGAGCGAGATCCGCTTGGTCGCATCGACGGAGGCTGGGAGCAGGTGAAGGCGCTCCCTGCCGCCGAGGTGCACGCGCTCGAGGAGGAGCGCCGCCTGCGCCTGCTCGCCCAGGCGCGGCCCGAGCTGCGCAGCGGGCTGGGCGCGGAGCTCGCCCCGAGCTGATCCTGGCCGCCGATCAGTTCATCATCAAGCCGCACACGCGGCCGCGCGACGAGGCGATCCTGAACGCGCAGGGCGACACCGCCTGCACGGTGATCGCCGGCTATCCCTGGTTCACCGACTGGGGCCGCGACACCATGATCAGCCTCGAAGGGCTGACGCTGATGACCGGCCGCGTCGCCGAGGCGCGCGACATCCTGCACACCTTCGCGCATCACGTGCGCGACGGCCTGATCCCCAACCTGTTTCCCGAGGGCGAGAACGAGGGGCTCTATCACACCGCCGACGCGACGCTGTGGTTCTTCCACGCGCTGGATCGCTACGAGGCCGCCAGCGGCGATCTGGAGACGCGCCGATTTCTGCTGCCGCGGCTCGCCGAGATCATCGAGAAGCACATCGCGGGCACGCGCTTCGGCATCGGCGTCGATCCGCTCGACGGTCTGCTTGCGGCAGGGCGCGCCCGGCTATCAGCTGACCTGGATGGACGCCAAGGTCGGCGACTGGGTGGTGACGCCGCGCCGGGGGAAGGCGGTCGAGATCAACGCGCTCTTCTACAACGCGCTCTCGCCTGATGCACGGCTGGTTGGGCGAAGCCGAGAAGGACGGCTGGGCCGCCGAGCACGGCATCGCGCTGCGCGCCGCCGACGTGGCCGCGCGCGCGGCGGCGTTGCGCGCGTCGTTCAATCGCCGGTTCTGGTACGCCGAAGGCGGATACCTGTACGACGTCGTCGACGGCGAGGGAAGCGACGGCGCGGGCCCGCGCGACGACGCGAGCTTGCGGCCCAACCAGTTGCTGGCGATCTCGTTGCCGCATCCGGTGCTCGATCCGGAGCGCTGGAGCGCGGTGCTCGACGTGGTGGCGGCACAGCTGGCGACGCCGTTCGGGCTGCGCTCGCTGGCGCCGGGGCATCCCGACTACAAGCCGCGCTACGACGGCGATCTGCGCGCGCGCGACGCCGCCTATCACCAGGGCACCGTCTGGGGCTGGCTGGTCGGTCCGTTCGTCGACGCCTGGCTCAAGGCTCATCCCGACGACGCCGCGGGCGCCGCTCGCTTGCTGGGCGGCCTGGAAGAGCAGTTGAGCAAGTCGTGCATCGGCACGATCAGCGAGATCTGCGACGCCGAGCCGCCGTTTGCGCCGCGCGGTTGCATGGCGCAGGCCTGGAGCGTCGCCGAAGCGTTGCGTGTCTTGTGTTTGATCCAATCCCGAAAGTGAAACCGCGCGGGCGACGTTGCCGCCGCCCGCGCCCTCGGCCCACTCGCCGTGTTCGACTCAGAAGCGCGTCTGGTACAGCGCGAGCCGCAGCGTTGGCGCCGGATCGGCCGCCATCGCTGTCGCCTGCGACACGCGGCTCTCCTGCACCATGATCTGCGCGATGCCGACGCCGGTCCCGACCAGCACGCCGCCCGCCGCCCAGTAGGCGATGTTGTAAGGGTGGGTCTGGTTGCCCAGGAAGTAGATCGCGCCGCCAATCAGCGCGCCGGCGGCGCCGCCCATGAACGCGCTACCGAAGATCGTGCCCATGTAACTGTGCGTAGGCGTGACGTCGGTATGCACCACGGTCCGGTGCGCGGGATCGTCGACGACGACCGGTTGCGCGGCCGCCGGTTGCGTCGGCTGCACGACGACCGCCGAAGGCGGCGTCGGCGAGGCGGCGACCGGCGCCGGTGGTGACGTCGGCTGCGCTCCCACGACCACGTTGTCGGCGAACGCCATCGGCGCAGCGCCAATGACCACCAACCCCAAGCCAATTCCCAGTGCACGATTGATCTTCATTGTCGGTTCCTCCCCGTAAGTAGGCCTCGAGGCTTTTGCAGCGTGCATGCCACCCACACATCCCCTGATTTTCGTAGCGCAACGAGGTCGATGTGACCTTCTCCGGTGACTGAGCTCGGGAACGGGTCACGAAGATGTAACGCTCACTGGTTTCCAGTTGGTGGGTTCCAGGAAGACCCCGGGTTTGCGCTCGTTGTAAGATGGCGCCAAGGATGTCCGAGGATCGATCAGCGCCCTGGGCGCCCGTCTCCGCCGAGGCCTCGCGGGCGGTTCACGAAGTCTTTCGCGCGGACCGCGTGCTTTGCGAGGATGGCTTCTGCCTGGGCGTCATGCGCGTTGCCGGTGACGCCGCGCCCTACCGCGGGGTGCTGGAAGCGGTCTGTCCGATCTGCGGTCGCCGCGCGCCCATCGGCCGTGCGCTTGACGCACGAGGCTGACCCTGAAATCCTGGCACCCGTGCGGGTAGCGACTGTCCTGATGTTGGCGTCGGTGCTGCTGCTGGCCACCGCTCCGCCCGCACGCGCGTGGGACGACTTCGGTCACATGGAGGTGGCGGCGGTGGCGTTCAAGAAGTTGAACGCCACGGCGAAGAAGCGCGTCGCGCAGCTCCTGAAGCTGAACCCGCGCTACCCCAACTGGATCGTCGGCGCCGCGCCCGGCGACGCGGATCGCATGGCGTTCATGCGCGCTGCGACCTGGGCCGATTCGATCAAGTCCGATCCGACGTATCAGAACGACGACCAGGCCGCTGCGACCGCGGCGCAGAACGCCGGCTATGCCGATCACCTGCGGCACGCGTACTGGCATTTCGTCGACCAGCCGTTCTCGCCCGACAACACGGCGCTGGTTCCGGCGCCGGCGCCCAACGTCGCCACGATGATTCCGTTGCTGCAGGCCGCGCTCGCTGCGCCGGCGACCAGTGACGACGTGAAGTCCTACGACCTCGTGTGGCTCTTGCACCTCGTGGGGGACATCCACCAGCCCCTTCATTGTGCCGCGCGCTTCGACGCTGCCGATCCCAAGGGCGACCGGGGCGGCAACAACGTGAAGATCACCGGCAATACCCAGCCGCCGGTGTGCGACGACCCGCGCTACTGCCCCTTCGGGCCGCCGCCCGAGCTCCACGCGTTCTTCGACGACATCGCCGGCTCGGGATACGCGGTGGCGCCGGTCGAGGCGGCCGCCGCGACGTTGCCACGCACCGAGACCAAGAAGGTTGCCATCGCCGACGTGGCGGTCTGGGTCCAGGAGGGCTTCGATCTGGCGCAGAGCGCGGTGTACGTCGCGCCGATCGGCGTCGGCGACGGCCCCTTCACGATCACGCCGCAGTATCAGGCCGCGGCGACCAGGCTCGGTCAGGCGCGCATCGTGCTCGCGGGGCGGCGGCTCGCGAACCTGATCAACCAGGCGCTCGCGCCATGACGTCGGTGGTCAGGTTGCGGCGCCGCGTGTGGGTGGCTAGCTTTGCGGGCGAGGTGAATTGAGCTGTGGCACATCCCTGGCACGACATCGCGCTGCCGCCCGACGACGACCTCGACGTGTTCCCGGTGGTCATCGAGGTGCCCCAGGGCGACAAGAACAAGTACGAGCTCGACAAGCACACGGGATTGCTGCGCGTCGATCGGGTGCTCTACTCGGCCGTGCACTATCCGGCGAACTATGGCTTCGTGCCGCGAACGTATGCGGAGGACGACGATCCGCTCGACGTGCTGGTCTTGGGGCAGGAGCCGGTCGTGCCTCTGGCAATTCTGCAGGCGCGCGCGATCGGCGGCTTCCGCATGCGCGACGAGCACGGCGTGGACACCAAGATCATTGCAGTCCACGTCAACGACCCGGCGGTGGCCGACTACCAGGACATCGCCGACCTGCCAAAGCACTCGATGAACGAGATGATCCGCTTCTTCGAGGACTACAAGATCCTCGAGGGGAAGAGCGTCGAGGTTGGCGGGCGCATCGACCGCGTCGAAGCGCGACGAATCTTGCGCGAGTCGGTCGAGCGTTACCGCGCGCAGGCGGTTCGCCTGCGCAGCGGAGCGCTGCCGCCGGCCTGACTCCTCGTGATCGTTGACGTTGACGGTCGCCGCTACAACCGCGAGGCGTAGTCCATCATCATCTGCGTGTACAGCGGCAGGTCCGCGAGAGCGGTGTAGGTGTTGCCGTTGCGGCGGAACAGCGCGTGCGTCGTGGTTCCCATCGGGTCCGACGGCTGCGCGGCGTTCCAGGTGCCCCCGCTGGTCGGTTCCCAATCGAAGGTGCCCATCCCCTTGTTGCCGGGCAGGTTGAATACGACGTCGTTGATCTCGCGCTCCATCGGCCCGTACTCGGCGGCGAAGAAACGCAGATTGGGATAGGTAGTGGTGAGCTGCGTGAACGTCGACATCCAGCCCGCCTTGGTCGCGACCGGATCGCTGGGATTGCCCTGGTATTGCTGATAGCAGGATTCACCGAAGGCGTCGAAGACCGCCCCCTGCTTGATGGCGTTGTCGATCCAGTTCTTGCTCGCCGCGAAGTCGTTGCCGCGATCGATGTGAAACGACACCAGAATGCTCGGGTCGACCTCCTTGACGGCGGCGACACCCGCCTTCAACAACATGCCGAGGTTGGGCCAACCGGCGGTGGTGGCGGCGCCCTGGATCTGGTTGGAGCCGGTCGGCTGGCCCTGGGCGCTGCACACGTGCAGCAACATTCCCGGCGTGGTCTCGTTGCCGATCTGCACCATGTCGGGCCGCGCGCCGCCCGCGATCAACGCCGTGATCGCGCTCTTGGTGTAGTCGTGCAGCGCGGCCGACAGATCGGCGATCGTCGCCAGCGTCTGCCACGCCACCGGAACGCATTGCTTGCCGGGATCGGCCCAGTTGTCGCTCATGTGAAAGTCGATGAGCAGCCCCATCCCCGCGTCCTTGATCACCTTGCCGAACGCGACCGTATGCGTGATGTCGTCGAAGCCGTTGGTCTTGTCGTAGCCGTCGGCGGCCCGTGGATCGACGAAGGTGCGCAGGCGGACGAAGTTGAAACCGTGCGCCTTCATCTGCGTCAGGAGATTGCTGATCGCGGCCGCGGGCGCCGGCTCCTGATCCGTAATGTCGGCGCCGAAGAAGAAGCTCGGCAAGTTGTTGCCGCCGGCGCCGGCCGCACCGCCCGCGCCGGTGCTCGCGCCGCCGGTACCGGTCGGCGCGCCGCCGCTGCCGCTGTTTCCGCCGCCTGTGCCGGTGACTGCGCCGCCGGCGCCGCTGGTCGTGCCGTTGCCGCCGCTGCCGCTGCCCGTGGTACCGCCGCTACCGGTAGCGGCGCCGCCGGTCCCGGAGCGTCCGCCCACGCTGGATCCGTCGGACGTGCCAGCATTCTGGTTGCCGCACCCCCCGAGGGTGGCGGTGGCGAGCAAGGACAGACAAAGCGCGAGGCGTTTCGGCATCAATTGAAGCTCCGTGCGGTGAAGAATCGCCCCGGTAGAGTGAGGTGAGCCGCCAAAACCAATCACCGCGCCGGTCCTCCGCTAAAGCCGCGCAGCGTACGCTGTTCGCATTGCATCGTAGAGCGAAAGATCCGTCGTCGACGTATAGCGGCTGCCCGCCGCGCTGAACAGCGAGTGGCCGGTATTCCACGCGCCCTCATGCGTCGGTTCCCAGTCGAACGCCCCCATCCCCTGGTGAGCCGGCAATCCGTAGACGATGTCGTTGATGTCCCGTTGCAGCGGGCCGTATTCGACCGCGAGCAACCGGAGATCGGGGAAGCGCGCCGCCAGCCCGGAAAAGGTGGTGGTCCAGGTGCCGGTGGTGCTGGCGTCGCTGCCGGGGTCGCCCTGGTACAGCTGATATGCCGACTCGGCGAGCACGTCGAACGCGACGCCCTGGTTGCGCGCGTTGGTGACCCAATCGATGCTGGTTTGCAGCGCGCTCCCCGGTCGATCGGCGGCCTTGTCCCCGCCGCGGTCGAGGTGCATCGCCAGGACGATCTTGGCGTCGACCTCGCGGACGCCGGCGCTCGCCGCCTTCAAGAGCATGCCGAGGTTGGCCCAGTTGTTCACGCTGCCGGGTACGGGGCTGCCGCCGGTCGGCATGCCGTTCGCGTCGCAGAGGTGCAGCAAGAGGCCGGGCGTGATCTCGTTGCCGAGCTGGACGATGTCGGGCCGCGCGCCCGCCGCCACCAGCTGGGTGATCGCGTCCTTGGTGTAGTCGTGCAGCGCCTGAGCCAGTTGCGGCAGCGTCCGGCCCTGCCAGGCGATCGGCACGCACTGCTTGCCGGGGTCGGCCCAGTTGTCGCTGTAGTGAAAATCCAGCAGGAACTGCAGGCCGGCTGCCTTGACGCGCTGGCCGAACGCGATCGTGTGGGCCAGATCCCCGAAGCCGTTGACCGGATCGTATCCGTCCGCCGCGCGCGGATCGACGAACGTGCGCGTGCGGATCGCGTTGAAGCCGTGGTCCTTGAGGATCTGGACGATGTCGCGGGGGGCGCCGTCGCTGTAGGTCGCGCCGCTGGCCTCGTCGGCCTGGACGAACGTGATGTCGGCGCCGACCAGATACGACGGCGCCGCGGTGACCAGCCCGCCGTCGCCGCCCGAGTCGATCGTTCCCAGCAGCTGGCTGCGCGGACCGCAGTTCCCCGCACCGAGCGCGCTGACGGCGCACAACGTCGTGCCTATCGCCCAATTGCGTCGCATCGTCCTGCAGCAGCCTCACCAGTGGGGCGTGGCGTGAATGATATGCGATCCGCCGCGCGCCGCGTGCTTGACCGGCAAATCCCGGTTGAGCGACGATGCTCTCCAGGAT
Organism: uncultured Pseudomonadota bacterium; assembly: GCA_963711305.1. Classification (GTDB taxonomy): domain Bacteria; phylum Myxococcota_A; class Polyangia; order Fen-1088; family Fen-1088; genus DASRQZ01. The sequence continues at coordinate 778,720 of CAVQDT010000006.1, read as the reverse complement.
GTCACGGGTCGTCAAGCCGCTTGCGCGCGATTCCGAGCCGGTTTCGGCGGCGCCAGCGCCGCTAGACCGTCCGGACGAGCTCCGCGGGCTGGCGCTGGCCGCCGCGCGCGGCGACGCTGGTGCCGCGGCATCGCTCGTGATCCACGTCGGCAGCTCGATGTTGATCGTCGTGCGCAAGGTGCTCGGGCGCAGCATGGATGTGCACGACGTCATGCAGGACGCCGTGATCGGCTTCATAGAGGGATTGCCGACGTTTCGCGGTGATTCCAGCGTCGCGCACTTCGCGAAGCGCGTCGCCCTGCTCACGGCGCTGGCGGCGCGCCGGCGTGTGCGCCACCGCGCTCAGCTGGTCGAGATGGTCGACGAGCCGATCGATGAGCTGCCCGACGCCGCCGATCGGTCGCCGCTGGATCTCGCGCTCGCCGCCCGGCGACGGGTCGTGGTGAGCCGCCTGCTCGACGAGCTACCTCAGGTCATCGCCGAGGCGCTCGCGCTGCACTTCTTCCTCGGCTACACCGTCGACGAGATCGCCGAGACCGAAGCCGTCTCGCCCAATACGATCTGGAGCCGGCTGCGCCTGGGAAAGCAGGCGTTGCGGCGGCGGTTGGCAGGCGACGCCACGCTGGCCGAGATGCTGCGGGGGAAACCGTGAGCCTGCGCGCGGGCGACGGCGATTGTCGCGGTGATCTGGTGGCGCGCGCGCAGCGCGGTCCGCTGTCGGCACCCGAACGCGCGGCGCTGATGGCCCATCTCTCGTCGTGCGAGTCGTGTCGCCTGATCCATCAGGTCGCCTCCGACTTTGCCGAGATGCGCGCGGTCGATCGCGGCGACGAGATCCGGCTGGAAGAGATGGCGACGCTCGCCCGGCGTGCGGCGCGTGGTGGTGCGCGCCTCGCGCGTCCCAGCCGGCGGCGTTGGTACGGGCGCGCGGCCGCGGCCGCGGCGGGGCTGATCCTGATCGCCGGCTCGGCCAGCGCCACGGCCTGGTTGTGGCCTCGGCTGGCCGCCCGCTCGCCTGCGCCGCTGCTGCTTGCGCGCGCACCGGCTGTCGAGCCGACCCATCGCCCGGCGTCGCGAGCACCGGCGCCGCGGGCGGAGCCGCCACCCGCGGCGGCCGACGAAACGCCCGCGCCCGCGGTCTCCGTGCGCGAGCGGGTGACGGTCCGCCCGCGCGAGCGGCCCGTGATCCGGACGACCGCCGGCGAGCTGCTGCGCCAGGCGCGCGACGCGAAGACTGGGGGCCGCGGATCGCAGGCGATCGCGCTCTACCGCCGCCTTCAAAAGGACTTCCCGGCATCGTCAGAGGCGCTGGTCGCCTCGGTTCCGCTCGGGCGCTTGCTGCTGGATGGCGCGTCGGCGCCGGCGGCGCTCGCCGAGTTCGATCGCTACCTCGGCGGTGCGGCGGGCGGCGCGCTGGTCCCCGAAGCGCTCTACGGGCGCGCGCAGGCGGAAGCGCGGCTTGGCGATCGCGCCGCGGAACGCGCATCCTGGCAGCGGTTGCTCGCTGGTTACCCCGACAGCCCCTACAGCGCGCTGGCGCGCCGCCGCCTGTCCGAGCTCCAGTGACAGCGCTCGCGGCCGCGGTTGGCGCCGCCGCCTTGCAGCTCTGGTTCGCGGCGTCATCCGCGCCGACGGCTGCCGCGCCGGCGGCCACGTCGGGTCCCTCTCCATCGCCGGCAACCGGAAGCGTCTGGGCGGCCCAAGGCGCGATCGAGATCGCCGTCGCCGGCACCGAGGCCGATCTGGCGCGCGTACGAGCCCTGGTGCGTCCCAGAAGGGGCTCGGGCGCCATTCGCTGGCGGCGGCTCGAGTCGTTCCGCGCGCCGCAGATCCTCGACGCGGCTCCCGACCCCGATCCGCGCGCGGGCGCCACGCGCTGCTGGGTCGATCTCGGCAACCCGCGGCGCGCGCATCTCTACTTCGTCGGCCGCTCCGGCGCGCGTTTTCTGATCCGCGACGTCGATCTGTCGGGCAAGTTCGACGAGCTCGATCTGACCTCGCTCGCCGAGGTGATCGACCTGTCGCTGGCGGCCGTGCTCGAGAACGATCGCGCCGGAATCTCGCGCGACGAGGCCGAGCGCCTGCTGGCGCCGAAGCCGGAGGCTCCTGCGCCGGCGATCGTTCCGCCCGCCGCTGTCCTGGCCGCAACCCCGGCGGTGGAGCCCTCGCCGCGATGGAGCCGCGGCGCGCGCGCCGGTGTGTTCTACGCGGCCGAGACATTCGCGGCCGCCCTGCCGCTGGTCAGCGGACCCGGTGTCGTGGTCACGGCCCCGGTGACCGCCGGTGCCGGTGGAGGCTGGCATCTCGGGGCGTGGGCCTCGGGCCAGTATCAAATCCCGGCCGATGCCAGCGGCGAGCTCGCGAGCGTGCGCCTCGCGACCATTGCCACGCGCGCGGGGCTTTCCCTCCTGTGGCCGCTCGGTGCTCGCCGCTCGTCGCGCTTCGCGATCGATCGTCGTTCCTCGCGCTTCGCGCTCGAGGCGCGCGCCGGCGCCGGCGCCGACACGATCCACCTCACGCCACAGGCGGGCACGCGCGACGGCTCGGCGGCGCTCACACCCGCGCGCTGGTCGACGAGCCTGGCGCTCACCGGGGCCGCCGGCGTGGCGGCCGCGTTCGGCGACAGCGATCGGGTTCGCCTGGGCGCGCGCCTCTACGCCGATCTGCTGCCGATCGCCACCCACTACGACGTCGCCGTCGACGGTCAGCCGACGACCGTGGTCGCGCCCGACCGGATCCGTCCTGGCCTGATGCTCGACCTTACGGTCGCGCTCGGCGCAGGGCGATGGCCCTGATCGCGCGCAACGGGAAGACGGCGCTGGCTACTGCGTCACCAGGACGACGACGCTGCTCTTGTACGAGGTGCCGTCAGTGCCGGCGACGCTGAATGCGAACGACGCCAGGCCGTGGAAGCCCGCGGTCGGCGTCAGCTGAGCGGTGTGCTGGTCGGCCGCCAGCGTGACGGTACCGTTCTGCGCGCCCGACACGGTGTACGTCGGCGCCACGGTGGCGAAGCCGCCCGCGTACGCGGATAGATCGACGCTCACCGCTGCGCCTGCGGTGCTGGTCGCATGCGGCTCCGCCAACCAGTTGATGTAGTGCTCGATGAGCGCGTAGCCGTCGGGCGCCTTGGTCATGGCGTCGTTGGTGTTGGGGTTGGTGCCGTTGGCCGACTCCCAGACATCCGGCATGCCGTCATTGTCGGTATCGGTCAGCCGCGTGCCACCGGTGATCGCTCCGTACCCGTTGTTGGCGAGACCGGTCTGCGCCTGGCTGGTGTAAAACCCGCTGTCGGGCCCGACGGTGCCGGCGCCCTGGCCGGTCGTGCCTTTGCCCAGCGTCGCGATCTGGCCGAGGATCAGCGCGTCCATCGGATCGCGCGGGAACGCGCCGGCCTTCGACAGCGCAACTCGATACGCCGACGCGGTGTCGAGCGCGGGCGTCGCCGTGGTCTCGGTCGACCAGGGGGTGGTCAGGATCGTTCCCGGGCCCTGATACCAGAACGGCGTCGTCGTCGCGCCGTCGAGCGTGCCGTTGAGGTTGGTGTCCTTGAGATTGCCCGAGTAGTAAATGGCCTGGTTCTTGTCGACCTGGAACCAGGTGTCGTCGGTCCCCGTCGATGCCGGGCCCATGACGAAATAGTTGTTGAGGATGTCGTGCGAGAAGTTGGTGCTGGTGTGGGTGGTGTATCCGGCCCCGTAGTTGTAGAGCACGTTGTTGACGAAGACCGTGTTGATCTTCGCGAGCGGATTCCGGTTGTGGGAGTTGGCGAAGATGTTGCGGTACCAGGCCATGTTGCTCTGGACCGATTCGGTGTGCGCGCCGAACTGCTGCCCGGTCGGATCGGCGTTCAACGTGTCCTGAATGCTGACGTCGGTGACCGGGAAGTTCTGCCAGTCGTCGCTGACCGCGTCGATGTTGTTCCAGGGCGCGAACTCGAACGACGAGTGATCGATCATCACGGTGTGCGCGCGGAACAGGCTGAGCGCGTCGTCGGTGGAGCTGGCCGTCTCGCTGCCCGGGCGGATGCGGATGTGGCGGCAGATGATGTCCGACTGGCTGGCGAACGAGATCTCGCCGCCGCGGAAGCCGATTCCGCCGCCCGGCGCGGTCTGGCCCGCGATCGTGATGTTGCTCTTGACCGAGACCGCGGTCACCAACTGGATGTAGCCGCCGACGTCGAACACGACGATGCGGTTCGACGCGCTCACCGCGTCGCGGAACGAGCCGGCGCCGGCGTCGTTGAGGTTGGTGACGTGAAACACCACGCCGTTGCGGCCGCCGATCGCCTTCTTGCCGAAGCCCTGCGCGCCCGGGAACGCGATGGCCGGCCCGGTTCCGCCCGATCCGCCCGTGCCCGCGGTCATTCCACCGGCGCCCGTGCGACCGCCCGTGCCCGAGGCGCCGGCGCCGCCCGACATGCCACCGGTTGCGCCCGATTGACCGCCGGCCGACGTGGCCCCGCCCGCCCCCGAGGTCGGGCCGCCGCCGGTTCCGCCGCCCGTCGTCATTCCGCCGGCGCCGCCGGAGATCCCGCCCGAGCCGGGTCCTTCGCTGCCGCCCTTGCCTCCACTGCTGCCCTGATTGGCGCCTCCGCCTCCCCCTGAGCATCCCGAGGCCAAGAGAACGGCTGCTGCCGCGACACATAGAGACCTGGTCATGGGTTTCAATGCTCCAACCTGGCCCCATCGATCACGGAATGTGCGCGCGGAATGCGAGCTGCTGGGGCGCTGCAGCTACAAGGGCGGTACGGGTACCGATTGGTGCACACTCCCGGTCATGGCGCAACGGGCATGGTTCGCGGCCGCGATCCTGCCGATCTGCAGCATCGCGTGCGGGTCGGTTGCCCGAGCCCGCGATGGCGGTGGCGACAACGCCGCGTCCGACGCCGGCGGGGACGACGCGGTCTTCGCCTGGAGCGAGGGCGCGCCGTGTCCGCTCGCGCGCTTCGAGGCCAACGGCGCCGTCATCGACGGCGAGCTCTGGGTGATGGGCGGCTTCACCGACTCGAGGTTGCAGGTCACGCGGCAGATCGACGTCTACGACTCGGCGACCGACAGCTGGCGTCCTGGTCCCAATCTCCCCGGCGCCGAGACGCACATCGGTGTCGCCACCGTCGGCCGCGACATCATAATCGTCGGTGGATTCAGCGGCACCTTCAGCACCGGACCGCGGCCGCCCGACGTGGCCGACGTCTGGCGCTGGAGCGCCGCCGACAGCGCGTGGAATCCCGCGAGCGGGACCTGGATCGATCACACCCCGGTTCCGCTCGCGCGCTCCGAGATCGGCGCGTCGACGAGCGCGATGTCCGATGGGCGCCTGCTGGTGATCGGTGGATCGACCGCCGGGGTCACGCCCAACTCCGACGTGCTGGTCTACGATCCCGCGCACGACGCCTGGACGGCTCTGCCGTCGCTGCCCGCGCGCCGCAAGGGTGCGGTCGCGGCGCGCATCGGCCGCAGCATCATCGTCACGACCGGCTCGCCGACGTCGGTTGAGCCGTCGGCGACGACCTTCATCGGCTGCTGTTTTTGAGCGCGGCCGGCCTCGACGCGGCGCGGTCGCGTTCCAGGTGAGCAGGTTGGAGTCGGCCGGATTGGTGGCATAGTTGAGTGAGTGAAGAAGCCTCGTAGTCCGAAGCCGTTCAAGGACGTCGCGGCCGTCTTCGGCAAGGACGAGCGCGGCCTGCACATCCTGCGGCGCCGCGGGGAGGAAGGGCCTATCGAGGCTGGCATCCTCCAGCCGCTCGAGGAGGGCAAGCCGATCAGCGGCGAGGTGATCTCGATGCGCCCCCGCGACGATGTTCCTTTCCTGTTCGACGTGACCACCCAGGTCGAGGCGCCCAAGGTCGAGACGAGCGAGACGCCGACCAGCGGCCCGGCCCAGGTGGCGACCGATTCGTATCGAAAAGGTTGGGACGCGATCTGGGGCCGGCGGCCGCGTTCGACGCAGCTCAATTGAAGCGGAGCCTTCTCGGTCTCGGATGCGCTGGCTCGGCCACGCGCCCGACGCCGAGATCCTGATCATCGATGGCCTGGTCGTTCGCCCCGGCGCCGTCAGCTTCGACGTGCGCGGCGAGATCGCGAGCTAGCCGTTCTCACGGCGACCACCAGTTGCCGGACGCGACGATCATCGCGAAGAGCTTGATGCTGTCGCCGTAGTACTCCTTGACCGGCGCGGCGGCGATCAGGTCCCAGAGCGCGTTCAACCAGGGTTGATTGGTTCCTTGCTCGGGCTCGACCATCGCGGCGACCAGGAACGGTGCGCTGAAGGCGAGGCTGGTGTAGTCGTTGACCGGCTCGCCGCCGAGGTCATAGACCGCGCGGATCGCGCGCCGGGTCGTCGGCGGTCTTGCGGCGCAGCCAGGCGTTCATGCGGCGGATCGCCGCCTGCGCGCGCGCGTCGCCGGTGATCAGGTAGTCGGTGCTCACCCGCCAGGGCACGCGGCAGGCGTTCCAGGCGTACTGGCCGTCGGTGGGCGCTTCCAGCCAGCGCGGGGGCGCGGGGCGCGGGTCGTCGCCGGCCGCGTCGATGATGAAGTCGGGGACCAGTCCGCTCGCCGGCGAGTCGCGCTTCTGGATGAGCGCGATGAGGTCATAGGTCTTGGTCAGCACGGTGTCCCAGCGCGCATCGCCGGTCGCGCGCTGGAAGGTCTTGAAGTGCTCGGGCATGAAGTCCGAGCCGCGCGCGGCGCTGTAGCGCGGGTTGCGCGCGTCGGTGACCCAGTTGCCGACGAGGAGGTTGTTCGCCGGCGTGACCTCGACCTTCGAGATCGTCTTGATCAGATCCTCGGCGGCGGCGCGGTAGTCGACGTCGCCGCCGCTGCCCCACTGCCGGTCGGCGAGCAACAGGCCGTAGGCGATGTCGAGATCCGCGTCGGTGGCCGAGTTGGGGCCGCCGACGTTCTCGCAGTTCTTGTTCTGCGCCCAGGCCATGAGCTCGCGGTTGAGCGCGCTGCCGTGCGATTGGTAGTAGCGGTAAAAGCCGTCGAACAGGTGCTGCGCCTCGGGGTCGTGGCCGGCCATGAGCGGGAGCGCCATCATCGCGTAGCCGTGACCCTCCGAGACGGCGTAGGCCTTGGTCGCGCCCAGGCTGCGGATGCGGTATTCGCCCGGCTTGCACGCCGGCTCCAGGTACGCGCGCTTCCATTGGTCATAGTAGGCGGCGGTGGCCGCGTCGAGCGACGCGCGCGGCACGTGGTTGGGCGTGATCGCGCCCGGTGCGTGATACGGCGTCGCGTGCGCCGCGAACGGCCGGCTCGGCCCGCCGCCGGGCGGGCGCGCATCGGAGCGCCGGCGCAGGGAGCCGCATCCAGCGCCTCCCAGCATGCCCAGGAGGAGGCTCGACGCCAGCAGCCCCGCCACCGTCGGCAGATTGTTCGTCGTCGCCCGTAAGCTAAGTAGATTGGTTCGCGCCACGCGGCACCTTACCGCAACGGCAGACGGTTAAACGGAGTGACCGGCCTCACCGCGAGAGCATCGCGTCGAAAATCCGCACCGGACGCACCAAAATTTGCTGGAGCGGCCCTATTCCTCAGGGTGCATCGCTCATTCCCTCCAACCCGGCCATCCTCCCGCCGGGGCCGCCCCTTCTCTACGCGCGCGCTCTGCCTGCTGGGCGCGAGTGCGAGCCTGGGCGTTGTCGTTGTCGGTTTGGTCGCGGGCTGCGGCTCGTCGCCGCCAGCAGCGGAGTCCACGGGCGGCGCGCCCGGGGGCGGGCTCGGCGGTGCGCGCGGGACCGGCGGGATCACGACCGGTGCTGGCGGCGCAGCGACCGACGACGCGGGCGCCGGCGGCGCCGCGGGATCCGCCGTCCGCCCGGACGCGGGCGGACCGGGAGGCGGGCGGGGCGCAGGCGGAGCGGCCGGCGCCACGGGCGGCCTGGGCGGCGCGACCGGCGCCCCGGTCATCATCAACGATCAGTTCTGGCGCGACACCGCGGGCACGCCGATCTATTCGCAGGGCGGCGGCGTCCTCCAGGTCGGCGACACCTTCTACTGGTACGGGGTCAAGTACGGTGGCGCGGTCACCTACGCAGCCAACCCGACGCGCGACAACAGCGACACGTCGTTCGCCGGCGTGACCATCTACTCGTCGAAGAACCTGGTCGACTGGAAGCTGGAGAGCACGGTGATGCCCGGCAACACCGCCGGCTGGTTCGGACGCCTCGGCGTCGTCTATCACGCGGCGACGACGAAATACGTGCTGGTGGCCCAGGGGGGCGGCGGGCTCTACTTCGCGACCAGCGACACGCCCATCGGACCGTTCACGTTCAACAACGTGCAAATGAACCTGCCCGGCATCGTCAACGGCGCCACCGGCGACCAGACGACGTTCCAGGACGATGACGGCAAGGCGTACCTGATCAGCTCCAGCAGCATGGGGCGCGCGCATCGCTACGTCTCTCCGCTGCGCGCCGCGGACTATCTCGCTGCGGGAAACGCGGTCCTGGTCTACAGCGGCGTCGGGCGCGAAGGGAACTGCATGTTCAAGCACGCCGGCGTGTATTACTTCTGCTCGTCGGACCTGCACGGCTGGAACGCGTCCCCGAGCTATTGCGTGTCCGCCACCAATATCAACGGGCCCTACTCGGCGGAGTTCGTGATGGGTGGCACCAACTCGGACTTCAGCCACGTGACGCAGACCGGGTTCTTCGTCAGCGTCAAGGGGACAGCCCAGAACACGATCATCTTCGCCGGTGATCGCTGGAGCGACTTCGCGGGCAACGGCCTCGGGTTCAACCAGTGGATGCCGCTGTCGTTCGCCGGGACCATGCCGAGCATGCAATCGCTCACGCACTGGTCGATCGACACGACCACCGGCGCCTGGAGCGTCGACCCGCGCAACAACTACGTTCTCAATCCATCGTTCGAGGCCGATCGCGTCGTCATGACCCAGCCGGCGGGCTGGACCACGACCAATGGCACCAACGTGCAGACACCGCACGCTGGTCGCTGGTCCTGGCAGCTCACCGGCACGTCGAGCTTGAGCCAGCACGTCGCCGGCCTCCCCAGCGGCACCTACGCGCTGTCGCTGTGGGTCGAGGCTAGCGCGACCGGGGCGCAAGTTCGCGCCAGCGGATTCGGCGGCGCCGACGTGACCGCGGCCATTCCCCAGGCGACCGGATGGACGCGGGTCACCATCCCGGGAATCTCCGTCAGCAATGGCCAATGTTCCGTGACCGTCACGACCGCGGGGCAGACGGTTTCAGTCGATGATTTCGTTCTCTCGCGGGGTTAGCCGGAATTTGCAAGGAGCCATCATGTCTGCGCACAAGCATTCGTTCGCGGTGACGTCGTCGTCATTTGTCGCTGGTTTGGTTGCGGTCGTCGCCGGCGCGGTCGTGCTCGTGACGCCCGGCCGCGCTCTCGCCACCGAGTATTTCGTGGCTCCGACCGGCAGCGACACCAACCCCGGGACGATGGCGTCCCCGTTCGCCACCATTCAAAAGGGCCACGACGTGGCCGTCGCCGGCGACACGGTCTGGTTGCGCGCGGGCACGTACAAGAACACCCGCCAGATCAAGCTGTCGCGTAGCGGAACGTCCGACAGCATGCGCATCAAGTTCTGGGCCTATCAGAACGAGAACCCGATCCTGGATTGCTCGTCCTACGTCTCGACCAACAAGGCCGCCGACGTGCCCTGCATCGCCGTCACCGGCAACTGGTTGCACCTGCGCGGGCTCGAGATTGCCAACGGCCCGGTTGGCGCGTCGGGCGATCACTCGATCTCGCAGCTGCGCTCCGACGGCGCCAGCAACAACACGTTCGAGCTGCTCAACATCCACCACGGATTCGGGCCGGGTTTGTTCATTGCCAACGGGACCGGCGGTAACCTGATCCTCAACTGCGATTCGCACGACAACTACGACAAGAACGGCAGCCAGGGCGACGGCCAGAACGGTGACGGCTTCGGCGTGCACTACCAGACCACCGGGCCAAGCACGATCATCCGTGGCTGCCGCGCGTGGATCAACTCCGACGACGGCTACGACCTGATCTCGCAAGAGGTCCCGGTGCTGGTCGAGGACAGCTGGGCGGTCATGAACGGCTTCGCCAACGGCGGAACCACCTCGCCGGCTTCCGGCAACGGCAACGGCTTCAAGATGGGCAGCAGCGCGACCGGCATCCGGCACACCGTGCAGAACAACGTGGCCTGGAAGAACAAGGCGTCGGGCTTCTACGCCAACCACTCGACCGGTGGAAACACCTGGTACAACAACACGTCGTTCATGAACGGCACGCAATACAACATGCTCGCGAGCCCGGCAGGCGACCCCAACACGACGATCACGCTCACCGGCGCGCTGGCGCACAAGATGAGGAACAACATCGGGTTTCCGAACAAGAACGCCAACATGACCGGCGTCGACACCGCGTTCAACACCTGGGACCTCAACATCGCGCAGGCGGCCACCGATTTCGTCAACACGACCTTGGATACCTCGTACCAGGGACCGCGCCAGGCCGACGGCAGCATGCCGAACACCGGCTTCCTGCGCCTGGCGGCGGGCAGCCCGCTCATCGACAAGGGGACGAACGTCGGTCTTCCGTTCGCGGGCGCCGCGCCGGATCTGGGCGCGTACGAGTTCGGCCTGGCCGCAGCCGGCGGCAGCGGCGCGGGCGGTACGACCGGAGGCGCCGGCGGCACCACGGGTGGCACGGGTGGTCGTAGCGGCGCGGGCGGCAGCCGGATGGACGGTGGCACTCAGGGCGGGGCGGGGGGCAGCGGCGCGGGCGGCAGCACGCCCGGCGGCACGGGTGGCGCTGGCGACGGCAGCGGCGGCTCGGGTTCAGGTGCGGGCGGCGCGACGATCAGCGGCAGCGGTGGCCAGACCACCGGGGGCGCCGGATCGGGAGGCCCCGAAACGCCCGGCGGCGCGGCCGGCGGGTGCAGCTGCGCGCTTGGCGCCGGTGCTAGCCCGTTCGAGCGCGGCGGCGTCGTGTTGCTGGTGCTCGCTGGCGTGATGGCGCTGCGCCGGCGCATGCGCCCTCGCGCTTAGCCGAAGGGCATTGGCGATAGCGTCAGTTCGCCATCACGCCCGCTCCCCGTACTCGGCGTGGCCGCGCTGAGCAGATCTTCCTAGAGGCGCGGACGCAAAATACGCAAGAAGAGGTTGTGCGATCTGATTGGGGACTAAATTCTCGGCGTGCGCCAATCAATCACCGCCATGCTGTTTACGACGCTCCTGGCCGCTGCGGGTTGTGGAAGCAGCGGCGGTACCGCGCCAACCCCGACCACCGTGGTTGGCATCTGGGATCTGCAGTCGGTCGACTTCACCAATGGGTCGCAAGCGACTGCCAGTGCGGTGATCTCGTTCCAGTTGAAGGCCGACAACACGGCTTCGATCGTCAGCTGCCCTTCGCCTGGTTACGTCGGTACGACGTTGACCTGCCCGCAGAAGCGAATTTGCGGCACCGGAACGTACACGTTCGACGGCACGACATTGTCCATCCAGCAGACGGGCCAGACGGGAACGAAGGGTGGCCCCGTGACCTTCGGTCCCGGCATGATGACCGTCAGCGGTCCCAGCCTGCTCGGCGCCCAGGTGTCGGCATCGCATTTTCATACCATCGGCTCGCTGTCCACGGACTGCACGCCCATCTGAGCGACGCGCGCGACCGCCCGTGATCGACCCCATGCACCACGCCCGCATCGATGGTGTACGGTACGGGCGATGTCCTGCGCGCCGGGTCGTCGCTTGGGTCTCTCGGTTGGGCCTCACTCAGGCCGATCAAGGTCGCTCAGCCGCGCAGACGGTAGGCGGCGTCGTTCCAGCGCAGCTCGTTTTCGAGCGCCGCGATCTCGGTGCCCTTGCCGATGCGAATGAACTCGACACCCGCCATCGCGGCGAAGTCTTTCATGTGATCGGAGGTGAGCCCGAGGCTGAAGCTGGTGTGGTGTGCGCCGCCCGCGAGGATCCACGCCTCGGCCGACGTCTGCAGATCCGGCCGCGGAATCCAGACCGCGCGCGCGGTGGGCAGCTTCGGCAGCGGCTGATCGGCTTTCACCACGTCGTGCTCGCTGACGATCATCCGCATGCGCCCGCCCATGTCGACCAGCGTGGCGCCGATCGCCGGACCCGGCGCCGTGTCGAACACCAGCCGGCAGGGATCGGTCTTGCCGCCGATGCCGAGCGGGTGGATCTCGAGTGACGGCTTGCCGCTCGCGCGATCTGCGATCGACGGGCAGACCTCGAGCATGTGCGCGCCCAGCACGCGCTCTCGACCTTTCTCGAGGTGATAGGTGTAGTCCTCCATGAACGAGACGCCGCCGCGCAGGCCGGCGGACATCACCTTCATCGCGCGCACGAGGCCGGCGGTCTTCCAGTCGCCCTCGGCGCCGAAGCCGTAGCCGGCGGCCATGAGCCGCTGGCAAGCGAGCCCGGGCAGTTGCTTGAGGCCGTACAGGTCCTCGAAGGTCGTGGTGAACGCGGCGAACCCACCCTCGTCGAGGAAGCCGCGGATGCCGATCTCCTGCCGGAGCGCATCGCGCAGCACCGAATGGCGCGCGCCGCCGGCGGCCAGCGCGGGCACCACGGCGAAGGAACGATCGCACGTCGGCGACCAGCGCATCGATCTGCGCCTCGCCCACGTCGGCGATGCGCCCGACCAGATCGCCGACGCCGTAGCCGTTGACCGACCAGCCGAGCTTGATCTGTGCTTCGACGCGGTCGCCGCCGGTCACAGCGACTTCGCGCATGTTCATGCCGCCGAAGCGCGCGATCTTCAGCCGCTGCGAATCGGCGAACGCGCACGCGGCGCGCGCCCAGCCATCGAGCTTGGCGAGCACGGCCTCGTCCTGCCAGTGCCCGACGACGATCTTCCGCGGCAGGCGCAGGCGCGCCCCGATGAACCCGAACTCGCGGTCGCCGTGCGCCGACTGGTTCAGGTTCATGAAGTCCATGTCGATCTCGCCCCAGGGCAGATCGCGATTGAACTGGGTGTGCAGGTGGGCGAGCGGCTTATCGAGCCGCGTCAGCCCGGCGATCCACATCTTCGACGGGGAGAACGTGTGCATCCAGGTGATCACACCCGCGCACGCCGGCGACGCGTTGGCTTCCAGGCACACCTTCAAGATCGCGTCCGGATCGGTCAGCGTCGGCTTCGCGACCACGCGCGCGGCGATCTTGCCGGAGCGATCCAGCGAATCGGCGATCACGCGCGAGTGCTCGGCGACCTGCTTCAGCGTGTCGTCGCCGTACAGGTGCTGACTGCCGGTGAGAAACCAGAGCTCGTTCTTGCGGAGATCGATCATGGGAAAACCTCGCTCTCTCAGTGGGTCAGCTCGCGCGCCACGAACGATCCCAGCGAGAGGTATTCGTTATAAAGCACGTCGTATCGGGCTGCCATCTCCGGATCCGGGTGGTAGACCCGTTCGATTCCCGCCGACATCGCACGTTGTGCGTCGGTGGCGGTGGGATGGAGACCAGCCGCGGTCGCAGCGAACATCGCCGCGCCCAGGGCCACCGCCTGCTCGGCGGCCGAGACGGCGATGTCCATGTTCATGACGTTCGCCACCGTCTGCATGACGAAGGGGCTCTTCTTGGCGACGCCGCCGATCGCGATGGCGCTCTCGATCGGAATCCCCGACGAGCGGAACCGCTCGACGATCGCGCGCGAGCCGAAGGCGGTCGCCTCGACCAGCGCGCGGTAGATCCGGGGCGCGTCGGTCCCGAGCTGGATGCCGGTGATCGCGCCCTTGAGCCGCTGGTTGGCGTCGGGCGTGCGACGCCCGTTCATCCAGTCGAGCGCGAGGACGGCGGTCTCGGCGGGCGGGATCGCCAGCGCAGCCCGTTCGAGCTCGGGGATGATCCGATCCGTCCACGCCGTGATGAGCCGCTCGCGCGCCGCCGGATCCGCGGGGCCGAGCTCCGCCGGCATGAGCGCGAGCGGCCAGCAGAGCAGCTTCTTGAACCAGGCGTAGACGTCGCCGAAGGCCGACTGCCCCGCCTCGTAGCCGATCGCGCCCGGAAGCACCGAGCCGTCGACCTGACCGCAGATGCCGGGGACCAGCGTCTCCGGCTTCTCCGTGCGCGGTGCCAGCAGCACGTCGCAGGTGCTGGTCCCCATAACCTTGAGCAGCTGATAGGGCTGGATGCCCCCGCCGACCGCGCCCATGTGCGCGTCGAACGCGCCCACGGCCACGACCGTCGTGCGCGGGATCCCCAGCTTGTGCGCCCACTCGTCGGAGACCGTGCCGAACGGGAGATCCGACGTCCAGGTCTCGGTGCCGAGCGAGGCCTTGAGCCGCGGCAGCCGCGGGTGCAGCTCGGCGAGAAACTCGTCGGACGGGTAGCCGCCGAACTGCGCGTGCCACATCGCCTTGTGTCCGGCCGCGCAGCGGCTGCGCCGGATCTGCGTCAGATCGCGGGTGCCAGTGAGCACCGCCGGGATCCAGTCGCAGTGCTCGAGCACGGTGACCGCGGCCTCCGCGACGCGTGGATTGGTCTCCATGACACGCAGGACCTTGGCCCAGAACCACTCCGACGAGTAGATGCCGCCTTCGTACTTCGTGAAGTCGACCTGCGAGCTCTGCGCCAGCGCGGTGATCCGCTCCGCCTGGCTGACCGACGTGTGGTCCTTCCACAGGATGAACATCGCGTCCGGCTCGTCCTCGAACCCGGGCAACAACGAAAGCGCAGTGCCTTCCCGATCTGCGAGCACCGGCGTGGAGCCGGTGGTGTCGACGGCGATGCCCGCGACCCGCGAGGCGACGCCGTCTCCACCCTCTCTCAGCGCGCCGATGATCGCCGCCTGCATCGACTCGAGGTAATCGAGCGGGTGCTGTCGAAATCGGTTGGCGATCGGATCGCAATAGAGACCGTCCGCCCAGCGGCGATAGGGCACCACGCAGCTACCGGCGATCGTGCCGTTCGATGCGCCCACCGCCACGGCGCGGACGGAATCCGTTCCGAAGTCGACTCCGAGGACGAAAGGATCGCGGCTCAAGTTCAAAACGCGATTTCGGCTTGGAGCTTGATGACGTTCTCGTCGGGCGTCGCACCCTGGTACGCCCCCTGTTGCAGGACGTTGCTCCCCGCGACGATAGGCTGGAGCCACGGCCGCGTCCCAGCGAGCGTCATCTTGTCGCCGTACTTGTATCGCGAGTACTGGAGATAGATGCGTTCGGTCGAGAGGAAATGCGACGTGACGATCACCCGCGGCGTGACCGCGAGGAAGACGAGCCCGGGTTGATCGAGGTCGTAATTGACGGTGTCAAAGCGCAGCATGAATCCGAGCCAGGTCAAATACTGCAGGGTTGCGTCCGCGCCCCACTTGAACTGCTTGATGTTGTGCGGGGGGATACCGGTCGTCGGGGTACCCATGGGGGGCGTCGGCAAATTGAGATTGGCGTCCGCATACAGACCGAACACGCTGAACATCACGTCCGGCAGAGCCCCCGGCGCCTTGCCCCGGGCGTTCGAGAGCGAGTTCTCGTAGAGGAAGCCGACATTGAACATCGAGCCGCTGCCATTGTCGACGTCGGTATTGCCGACGAACCCCAGGTAGTTCCCGGCAACGCCCGCGCCGCCCAGCGAATGCATGACCTCGGTGCCCCCGTTGTCGAGCGCCCACCCATTGCGGACGCTGATGAACGACGGGGATACCCAGATGTGACCAATGCGGGGAAGACGGACGTGCGCCTCGGCGCCGATGACGGTCAGGTGAGCCTGCTGGGCCGCGGTGAAGGACTTGCCTGACACCATGGACTGATTCCATTTGTTGGGGTCCGCGGTCCACATGGTGTTGTAGTGAAACGAGGCGTCGAGGATGTTGTTGAATTTGATCTGGGCGTTCAAGTACCACAGCAAGTCGATCGACGTCACCGACCCGTAGAAGGCGGGGGCACCCGTGTTGAAAGAGCCGTCCCGGTTGGTGCCGAAACCCGTAGTAATGATCGGCGTGACATCCGGGTTGATGGGGACCGTCAGCTTGAGCTGTCCGCCCATCTGACGGAATCGCCCGAGCGTATAGGTGTCGTACTTCTCGAAGTATCCGAACCGCGGCCACCACGCTCCCGCCGTGAACGCAATGTTCGGGTTGTAGCCGGCAACCTGGAAGTCGCTATCGAGGGCGACATAGGCCAGACCCGGCGCCCACGCCGCGTCGTAGTTACGAAAACCGACGCCGCCGAACCAATAGCCCATCCACCCGACCGCGGCGTCGACGTGCTTCTTCTTCGCATGGATGAAGAACTCCGCCCAGTCCTGCTCCTGCAGTCGCGTATACGCGAAGCTGTAGTAGTTCCAGTCCATGACCCGATTGGGCCCGTACGAGACCTGTGTGTGGTTCGGACCGGTCAGCTTGCCGAGCGTCGGACTGTTTGGGTCCTGATCCAGGGTGTCGGGATTCGGCCGCGAGCTGATGCCCAGGGCCATCGGCGCTCGGAAGTAGCCGCCGATTTCCGTGTGCCAGCCACCCGGTTGATCTGCCTCGGATTTGACCTCGGACGGGGCCGCCGCAAGTGGCGGAGGGGTCGGTTGCGCGGTTGCGGGAGGCGCCTCGGGCGTGCTTTCGGCCGCGGGCTCCTGTGCCGCGACCGGAATGGAGACGAGGCTCCCCCCCAATACCAACGAGACCAGCGATTTGCGCAGCATGTCGGCGTTCGAGCTACTGGCCGTACTTCGCGGCGGCGATGCTAGCCTGAAGGGCTGCGAGGGTGGCGGCCGTCGCGGCCCCGCTCGCCATCACGCCTTCGTAGAAATATCCTTCAGCCTGGTTGCTGTTGTCGCCGCCCGTGCCGAGGATGATCGACCCCTCTTTCTTCATGGGGTTGTAGCCGTTGAGCGTCGGGCGAATTCCGTCGTACATGACCTTGAGCGGACTGGCGGACGTCGCATCGCCGCCAAGGACCGCGAAGCGACCACCCACCTTCGCGGTCGGCGAGGTCCCGCATCCAGCGACTCCGGAGCAAGAGTCCCCGATGAGCAGCGCGGTGACGAAGTTGAAGTGGAGGGCGGTGTTGGTCAGGATCTGCTGGGCGTTCGAGGGATTCGTGGTCGAGAATCCGGCGTAGAGGCCGTTTTCGAGGTCGGCCATGACCCACGGGTTGAGGGTGGGCGAGTTGGCAGGGCCGTGGCCGCCTTCGGCCCCGGTGCCCCAGGCGACGCCGCCTCCGAAGTACACCGCCTCCATCGTGCCGTTGTTGTCGTCGTTGGAGGTGGTTTCGGCGTTGCCGTAGTCGAAGCAGCAGCCGTCGATCAGGTTGCTCTGGCTGGTCACAAAGTACTCGGTCTCGGGCTCGTCGCCTTTCGCCGTTCCTTTCGGCGTCACGATCGCGCACTGGGTGCATCCGGCGCGATACCCCTGAAGCTTCCTGATGTAGATGCCGTAGACGTTGTGGCCGCCGGCCTTTGTCGGGAGGGCGGTGGCGACAGCCGGGTTGTTGGCTGTCGCTGAGTTACCCCCCTTGGGCGACGGCCGGAGGAGATTTCCCATGCCGGACTGATCGTAAATCGTGAAGATCGTGCACACGGCGCCGGCGCAGAAGGTGTCCTGTACGGCCGCGTTCGCGTAGCCGTTCAACTGTGGGATGTCCATCTCGGCCGCGGCTCCGCCAAGGCACGAATTCGGGCCCATCTGGGTGGCCCCCTTGCAGACCTGGTAGAGCGGACCGGTGTACTTGCTGTAGAGCTGCCGGATGGTGCTGTGCGCCGCCACGCAGGTGTTGCCGGCCGCGTTCAAGACGTCGCAGGGGAGGTTGGTGTTGACCACCGTGCCGCCGGCGCCGGTCGCTCCGCCCAAACCGGCGGTCGTGCCGCCCACCCCGGTCCTTCCGCCGGTGCCTGCCCCGTTGCCGGCCGCGCCGCCGGTGCCCGGATTGGTGCTGCCGCCCGTGCCGGGCGTGGTCGAGCCGCCGGTGCCGGGGTTGTTCGAACCGCCCGTGCCGGTGTCGGGCGTACCGCCCTGGCCGGTCGTGGTCATGCCGCCGGTGCCGCCCGTGGTCTCACCACCGGCGCCCCCCGTTCCCCCGTTGTCGCCCGACGAAAACGACGTACATGACGCGATTGCGGCACCAACTGCCACCGCTGCGAAGGACACCACGATCAGGGCGCGAGTCTTTTTCATTTGCGACATCTCCAGTTGCATGGGTCGCTCGAAGTTCAACCAGGGAGCTGGACGATTGACGACATTGGCCGAGCGAGGAATGGACGAACGGGTCTGACGGGCCGCGCGAGATCACGCTTTGGGACAGCGCTCTTGCGTGGCTCGCCCGAGGCTCAATGTGGCCGAACGTCGATCGATTGGCTCAAAAATCTGCACATGGACCTACGTAGCCTCACTCAAGCCGCCCTAGAAGATCGACGCCGCACGCGTAGTGTGACTGTAGACCACGATCGCGGCCAGAAGGGTTCGGAAAGACGATGTTTCGGGAAACCGGTATCCGCCGTCTGCATAGCGTTCCAACAGCCAGCAGGACGGACCCGGGGTTAGCCCAGCTCTCTTCGGATACCTCGAGTTGGAGCTTGTGCCGGCTGAGCTTCTTTGCGACGTTCCTCACCAAATGCGAGGAACGGTTGGACGGGGAGCGCGTCGCGCGGCGCTGGGTTTCATCATCTTGGCGGCCGGCGGGGCGGGCAGTTGCGACGACGGTCTCATGAGCAAAGGGTCCTATTGCTCGCAGCTGTCCGGGCCGGTGTGCGATCGCGAGATCGCGTGCGGTCTGGGTCCGGCGTCCGACCGGTCGGG
Source organism: uncultured Pseudomonadota bacterium (assembly GCA_963711305.1). GTDB lineage: Bacteria > Myxococcota_A > Polyangia > Fen-1088 > Fen-1088 > DASRQZ01. Next base: position 760,029 of record CAVQDT010000006.1, on the reverse strand, counting down.
GTGTCTGACAGCGGTGATGCAGGGGTGCTGTGAGGACGACGGCACGTGCGGCCAGCGAGCGCCCAGCGCCGCGGCCCAGGCGGAGTTGCAGCAGGTCATCGTCGACTGCTCGGCGGCGCTGCCGACGTTCGACTGCGCGCAGCTCGCGCAGGGAAACGCGCCGGTCGCGTGCGGCGGCACGGCCCCGTCGCCGCCGCAGTCGTCGGCACCCGCGCCGGTGTCGGTGCCGCCACCGCTCACGGCGGTGCGCTCGACAGGACGCCTGTCCGGGTTCCGCGCCGGCTCCATCAACCAATAGGCGCCCGCGTCTGTTCAGCCGCGCAGGCCGAGGCGCTTGCGTAGATCGCGCGCGGCCTGCCGCGAGACCTCGACGGCCTGGCCCGCGCGCATCCGCAAGATGAACCCGCCGACCTCGTTGGGCTCGAGGCGCATGACGTGCCCGAGGTTGACCAGGGCCCGCCGGTGCACGCGCACGAGCTCGGCGCCCGGCACGCGGGCCTCGAGCTCCTGCAGCGACAGCGCCGACAGATAGACGTCCGCGCCAGCGTGCACCGAGACCAGCTCGCCGTCGAGCACGGCGTGTGAGACCTCGGCCGGATCGATGAGCACGATCCCCTGCCGCGTCGGTAGCGCCAGCCGTCGCAGCGGCGCGGCGCTGGTCGCGCTGCTCTGCAACCGCGCCAGCTCCTCGCGATAGCGGCGGCGGCCGTCGTGCGCGCGCGCCCGCTCGAGCGCGAGCCGCAGCCGCGCGGCCTCGATCGGTTTCAAGAGATAGTCGATGGCGCCCACGTCGAACGCCGCGATGGCGTGCGCGGTGTGTGCGGTACAGAAGATCACCACCGGCCCGTCGGCCGGGAACAGCTGCAGCGCCTCGATCCCGGTCAGCTCCGGCATCTGGATGTCGAGCAGCACCACGTCGATGCCGCCCGCGCGCACCCGCTCGAGCACCTCGTGCGCGTCCGCGCACTCGCCCGCGATCACCACGTCGGGGAAGGCGGTCAAGCAGGCGCAACAGGCGCCGCCGCGCGATGGCCTCGTCGTCGGCGACCAGTACGCGCAAGGCCGTGCCGTCGCTCACGCCGGCGTCTCCCGCGGGCGCGTGGTCGAGAGGCAGGGTCACCTCGGCCAGGGTGGCTTCGCCGTCGGCGGCGATCCGGAACGCCGCGTGCCCATCGTACGCCAGCGCCAGGCGCCGCTCGACCATCTCGATCCCGCTGCCGCCGGCCCGCCGGCCGAGATAGCGCCCCGGGTTGCGCAGCGAGATATGCAGCTGCCGTCGGTCGGGCGAGACCTCGGCGGCGATGGAGAGCACGCCGTCGTGACCCGCGGCCGGCCCGTGCTTGACGGCGTTCTCGACCAGCGGCAGCAGCAGCATCGGCGGCACCTCGACGCGGGGGAGCGGCTCCGGCAAGCGCCAATCGACGCGCACGCGGTTTGGATCGCGCAGGCGGTGCAGCGACAGCAGGGTCTCGCAGAGCGCGATCTCGTCGGCGAGCGGCCAGCTGGCGGCGCGCACGCCGGCCAGCACCGTGCGCAACATCGCCGACAGCTGCATGACCGCGCGCTCCGCGATCTCGCCGTCCTCGCGGCACCACTCGGCGATGGCGTTCAGCGTGTTGAAGAGGAAGTGCGGATCCAGGTGGCTGCGCAGCGCCAGCAGCTGCGCCCGCTCGGCGTCGCGGGCGTGCGACAGCGCGCGCGCCTCGGCGCGCAGCCAGCGGCTCTCGAGCCAGATGTCGCGCCCCAGGCCCAGCCCGCCGACCAGGAACAGCGCCAGCGACACCACCACGCTCGACGGCGCGGTCAGGAAGGTGTGCCCCATGCCGAGCGCGCGCGGCGCCACCACGCCGATCGAGAGCACGACGCCGGCGCCGATCGCGCCGTAGAGGATCAGGCGGACGCCGCCGTGGCGCAGATCGATCCGCTCGGGGAAGAGCACGCGCCAGGACACCGGCGCGACCACCACGAACGACAGGCACATGAAGATCGCGAGCGGGATCGCCAGCGGGTCGCGGCTGTAGTTGCCCTGGGCCGCCACCAGCGCGGCCGACACCAGCAGCACCGGGACCAGGCGGCGCGGATGCAGCAGCGCGCGCAGCGTGCTGCGGATGATCGACGGTTCGGGCGCCGGCTCGGGGAGCAAGGGGCTGCGGCTCAACACCTCTAACGTTATCTGCGCGCGGGGGCGGCGCCAACCCGCGACGCGCGCGGACGGTCGGTGCGTCCCCGCGAACCGTCGATCCGGGCCCGCGAGCGGCCTCGGCGCGCCGGTCGACCGGTCACGCCCGCCAGCGACCACTGGCGCGCACCGGGCGACGGCTCGCCGCGGTAGCGCCCGCGGCGCGCGCGCGGGCGGGGATCCTCGACGGAGACCAAGGAGGACCCATGAGCTGGATCGGATGGCGCAGGTACTTCGAGCACAATCAACGGAGGCCGCTCCCCACGATCACCGAGCCACCCGGGCTCGCGCCCGCGCGACGGTGTGTGCTGATCTGGTCGCTGGCGCGCTTCCAGCTCGGCGCGAGCGGTGAGGGGCGCATGGCGCGCGATATCTGGCGCGCCCGGTGGCGGTCGATCGACGACGACTACCGCGTCGCGCTGGGCCTGTTCGTCAAGGAGGAGGGCCGTCACGCGCGCGTCCTCGCCGCCGCCGTGTGCGCGCTAGGAGGCGAATTGCTGGCGGGGAGCTGGAGCGAGCGGGTGTTTCGTCTGGCGCGGCGCGCGCCCGGCACGCGCACCAAGCTGCTGGCGCTGGCCCTGGCGGATCACTGGCGCACTCTGCGCGCGCTCGGGATTCCCGTCGGGCACGCGGCGCGCGTGCTCGGCGCGCTGATGCGGGATGGCAGGGGATCGCGGACCCCTCTCCCTAACCCTCCCCCCGCAGACGGGGGGAGGGGACCGGAAACGTTCTGGTTCCGCCCAGCCTTCTGGTTCCGGTCGGCCTTCTGGTTCCGGCCGGGAGTTTTCCGGTCCCCTCCCCCCGTCTGCGGGTGGAGGGTTAGGGAGAGGGCAGACCTTGCGAGCCGCGACGCCCGACGAACCCCGGCGCTGGAGGTGGCGTCGTGATCGCCCTTCCGCGCCACGTCGGCATCATCATGGACGGCAACGGAAGGTGGGCCGCGCAACGCCGTCTCGGCCGCGATCAGGGACACCGGGCCGGCGCCGAGGCGGTCCGGCGCACGGTGCGCGCGGCGCGCGAGCTCGGCCTGTCAGCGCTGACGTTGTTCGCGTTCTCCGAGCAGAACTGGGGCCGCCCCGCCGACGAGGTCGAGCGCCTGATGGAGCTGCTGGCGACGTTCCTGCACGAGGAGGTTCCGGAGCTCCTCGCGCGCGGCGTCGCGCTCGACAGCATCGGCGACGATACGCGCCTGCCGCGCGCAGCGCGCGACGCGCTGGCGGTGGCGAAGTGGCTCACCGCGGGCAATCAGGATCTCAGGCTCTGCCTGGCGCTGTCCTACGGTGGTCGCGAAGCGATCGTGCGCGCGGCGCGCGCGCTCGCGCAGCGTGCGGCCGGCGGCCTGCGTCCGGAGGCGATCGACGAGACGATGTTCGCCGCGGCGCTCGACACCCACAGCCTGCCGCCGCTCGACCTGGTGGTGCGTACGTCGGGCGAGCAGCGGCTCTCGAACTTCCTGTTGTGGGAGGCGGCCTACGCCGAGCTCTACTTCACCGACGTCCTGTGGCCCGACTTCGGGCGCGCGGAGCTGGAAGCGGCGCTGGCCGCGTTCGGGCGCCGCCAGCGCCGTTTCGGTCTGACCGACACCCAGCTCGCGTCGAGCGCGGTGTCGCGCGCTTGCGGAGGCTCGCGATGACGACAGGGGAACAACGAGTGCCCGGCGCCCGCCGGACGATCCAGCTCGGGCTCGCGGGCGCGACGCTCGCGCTCGTCGTGCTCGCGGTGCCCCGCCAGATCTGCGGACAGAGCGCCGATCGACTGTTCGACGGCGAGCTCGCCGCGCAGCAATCCGCCGCGCGAGCGGTCGCGCAGGCAATGGAGCCCCACAGCCCGGCCACGCGCGCACCCGCTCTGGCGCGCTCGGACGGACAGGCGGCGGTCGCGCTGTACCAGATGACGATCCTCGGCCTCGGCCAGATCGTCCGCGAGCATCCGGAGGCACGCGACGCGTATCTGCCGGCGATGCGCGCGGCGGCGGCGCGGTTGGTCGATCCGCACACGCTGGGATACGCGGCCCGCGTGTGGGGCACGAACGGGATCGAGGAGATGCGGCCCGGAGACGGGCACGCCTATCTGGGCTACATCAACCTCGCGCTCGGGATGCTGAGGTCGGTCGATCCCGAGACGCCGTACGCGGCGCTGCACGACCGCCTCACCGCCGCGCTCGCCGAGCGCCTCGCTCGGTCGCCGACGGGATTGATCGAAACCTACCCGCGCGAGACCTGGCCGCCCGACGTGGCGGCGGTCGCGGGCTCGATCGGGCTTCACGCCGCCGTGACCGGGACCGACCGCCGCGAGTTGCTCGCGAGCTGGGCCGCGCGTTTCAGCCACTGCGCCGTCTCGGCGTCGGGCTACCTCGTTCAACGCATGCGCAGCGGGACGTGCACGCCGGTCGATGCGCCGCGCGGCTCGGGCACGGCGCTGGCGGCGTACTTCATCAGCTTCGCCGACGGAGCGCTGTCGCGCCGGCTGTACGAAGCCCTGCGCACGAGAGGACGGATCGACGCGCTCGGCTTCAGCGGTGTGCGCGAGTATCTCGGTGCCGCCGGCGGCGCCGGCGACACCAACTCGGGCCCGATCCTGTTCGGCGCCTCGGTCGGAGCGACCGGCTGGGCACTCGGCGCTGCGCGCGCCAACGGCGACCGCGACTTCTTCCGCGAGCTCCATCGCAGCGCCACCGCCGGGCGCACGATGCTCGGCAGTCGCCGCCTCGCGAAGATCACCCGCTTCCCCGAGCTGGCCGATGCGATGCTGCTGGCGATGACGACCGCCAACCGCGTCGAGAAATGATCGGCCGGGCCCGGCCCGCTACCCAGGCCGCGCGCGCAGGGGTCCGGGCGCGCTGCACAGCGGACAGCTGTCGATGAGCTCCGAGACCGTGCCGCAGTCACGACAATCGACGCGGTATCCGTGGAATCCCTCGTCGTGCGGCTCGGTGGAGGTGCGTGCCTTCTCGGCGCGCCGATCCTCGTAAACGACGCGCGCGGGAAGCAACGCGCGGTAGATCACCTCTTCCTCGGCGCACATCGGACAGGCGGTCGGCACCGGCCAGCGGTTGGCGGCGTGAAGAGCGCGCTCGAGACCGCCCGGGGCGTGACAGCGCGGGCAAACGTCGGCGTCGAAGATGACGTGGTGGCAATCGCCGCACTCGATGCGGTAGACGCCGTCGACGAACTTCTCCCCGTCGTAGGCCCAGGTGAGCTTGCCCACCGGCTCTCCGCCCATCAGCGGCAGCGAGCCGTCGACGATCGTCAGGAAAGTGAGCTTGTGCGCGCCGCACGCCGAGCAGCCGGCCGCGACCACGCGCTCCAGCGCCGGCTCGTCGAGAAGACCCATCTTGGCGGGAGGACGTTACGTGACCTGAGCGGTGCCGGCAACGATCGGTGCTGGTCTTTCGCTGCAGTCTCACACGGGCGAGCCGGCAAAGGCTGCTATGAACACTCTACGATCTGCGCCGATGCCCAGGAAGCGTGCAGGTCTCGATCGTTATCCGTTGGGTGAGACGAAGAGAGATGGGCCGAAACCGATCGCCGGCATTGTATCCACGGTGAAACGATGAACCAGAATGAGCGGGTCCTGAAACACGGGAAAACGAAGCCTTCGCTGATCGCCGCTCTCACGACGGCGATTTCGATCCTGATCCCCGTCGGCGGCTCGACGTTGCTGCACGCGGCGCCAAACGACGATCGCCGCGCCACGGGGGCAACCGCCGGGCCCGATGCACCGGCCCCGGCGGCGGGACCAGCCGACCTTCCCGCTGCGCCGCCGCCACCTGCCGCGGCGCCTGCGCCTGAGGTCGGCCCCACGCCCGGAACGTCGCCCTCCGCGCCCGATGACCCGGGCACCGGTGCTGTGCCGCCGCCAGCGCCGCCCGTCGTTACGACCCCGCCCGCGCCGCCACCCGCGCCTCCCGGCGTTCCGGCCGGCGCGCGTGGTCCGTCGGATCTCGCGCTTTCACCACCACCGCTCGCGCTTGCTGCGCCGCCACCGTCGCCGATTCCGTCGGGCATTCCTCCGTTGACCAGCCTCGTGCAATCGCGCGTCTACGGCTTTCTCAACGTCCAGCTCGAACGTTCCTGGGCCAAAGGCGGCGCGACTCCCTATGACCCGCGATTTCGGGTCGTCGACGGCGGGTCACGAATTGGATTCGCGGGTGCGGTCGCCGTGGGAGGGGACACGAGCGCGCTCTGGCAGCTCGAGGGCGCGCTCGCCGGTTTCGAGCAAGGCGGCCTGACCGATCAGGGCGCCCACACCAGCATCGTCTCCCGCAACAGCTTCGTCGGCGTCGAGAACCGGCGCCTCGGCCGACTGGTCGCCGGCAACAACGACTCGGCGTATCGGCGGCTGGTGGGATCGGGCGGCGACATGGGCGGCAACCTCGGGTTGTCGGTGCTCGGTCTCGACCTGTGGAACAACACCTCTGCCCAGTTCAGCGGCAACGGCAAGAGCATCTTCGGGCGCGGCGAGGAGCGCTATCACAACTCGCTTCACTACGTGTCCCCGGCGCTCCCTCTCTTCCACGAACGCTCAGCGATTCAGGTCGCCGCTTCGTATTCGCCACTGACCAGACGCTCTCTCACGTCCGCGCGGCGCGACCGCTTCTCGCTCGCGGCGCTGTTCCGGGTGGGCGGGTTCTCGCTGGGCGCGGCGTACGATCGCCAGGCCAACACCGGCGTCGACGTCGACAACCTCGAGCAGGGCTTCGGCCTGCGGACCGAGGCGCTCAATGGCGTCGCCACCTACTACTACGAGATCATCGCGTCGTTTCGCTGCCCGTTCGGGACCTACGTGGGCGTCGGCGTCGAGCGGAGCAACTATGGGTTTCTCTTGCTGGTGCCCCCGACCAGCGGTTTCTACGCACCCTTCAATCAAGGGGTGATGCGCCAGACCGGCGCGATGGCGTCGATCGCGCAGCCCATTGGCCGCGCCACGCTGATGGCGTCGGCGGGGTTCCTCTCGGATCTCAGCAACGCGTTCTACGGCACGGGCGCGGACTACCGGTCGGCGCAATACTCGCTGGGCGCGAAGTACGCGTTCACCGATCGTTTCGGCGCCTACGTCTTCTTCACCGGCATTCAGAACCGGGCTCAGCAGGACGTCAACCTGGGGGCACCCATCTACAGCAACAACCTGGGAACGACGCAGGCCTATCTCGCGCCCGGTGATCGGCCGCGCAGCGCCGGCTTCGGCGCGCTGGTGAGGTTCTAGTCTTGTCCTCGCAGGCCTTTCGAACGCGGAGGAACAACATGAAATCCAATCCGACCGTAACCGCCCTTCACGGGCCGCGCGCCCGGGTTCGTTTCTTTCTGGCCCTCACGCTCGCGAGCGCCGCCGCCGCCGCTTGCGATGGCGGCGCGATGTACTCGACCGCGCCGTTCCGGGTCGGCACCGTGACGTTCGATCCCGACCTGCCGCCCGAGCCGCTGCTGCCGACCGACGATCAGGTGTGCAGCACGCTCGAGGCCAGCGACAAGTACGTCAAGCGGCCGGATGGAGCATTGCCGCCTGAAGCCGACCCTTCGCCGCCGGGGGCGGGCGTCGCGGCCGATCCGGCGGTCGTCAATCCCGATCAGGCGCGCATCCAGGCGGCGCTGGACGCCTGCGGCGCCGCCGTCGACGCCGAGGTCGGCGCCGCGATCGCGCAGGTCGACTCGGACGCCACGGCGGCGCAGATGGCGGCCGGCGATCCGAACCTGAACATCGCCGGCGCTCTCGGGCGAGGAGCTCGCCAAGCCGCAGTACCGCGCGCTCGAAGTTCGCGGTCCGCCTCGAGGTCAGCAGCACCGGGAGCCGGGCGACTCGTTCATCAGCGGCCCGCTCACGCTGCCCTCGGGGGTCACGCTGTGGCTCGATACCGGCGTCACGTTGTTCGCGACGCGCGACGCGGTGGCGTTCTCCCCGAAATCGGGCGGTCCCTACTGCGCGAACACCGCCGTCAGCGCCACCAAGGGCTGGCAGCTCGAGCAATTGCACGGCACTCATCAACGGCAGCAACCTGGTCAATTCGGCGATCGTCGGCGACGGCAGCATCGACAGCCGCGCCTACGCCGAGATCGTCACCACCAACAAGCTCTACCCGCTGATGAAGGTCGACATGACCTGCTCCAACACCTACGTCGCCTACGCCGCCGGCATGCAAGCGCCCGACGGCACCGCGTGTGACGACGGCGGCACGGTCGTCAACTCGAAGTCGTCGGCGCGCAACATGACCTGGTGGGATCTCGCCTATCTCGGCAACCTGGTCGAGAACGGCAGGACCGGCGTCGCGTCGCAGTCGAACTTCCGCATGATGGTGTTCAGCTACGCCAAGAACCTGACCCTGTACCGCATCACCATGAACAACAGCGCCAACTTCCACTTCGTGCCGTCGGGCGTGGACGGGCTCACCGTCTGGGGCGTGAAGCTGCAGACGCCGTCGACGGCGGCGTACGCCAACCCGGTCGGCAACCTCAATCCGCTCTATACCGGCGCGCTGTTCGGCGAGGACAACGTCAAGAACACCGACGCCTTCGATCCGGCGTCGGCGTCGAAGCCCACGTCGGTGAAGCTCAACACCGGCAGCGCGACCACGTCGGCGGCGGCGATCTCGTTCGACGGCTATCTCAAGAACGTGGTCTTCGCCTACAACTACGTGAGCACCGGCGACGACGACATCGTGCTCAAGGGTTCCGCCAACCCGAGCCCCGCGGGCTCTGGTCTGTTGGGTGTCGACGGCAACCGCGACGTCCGCGCCGACCGCAAGTGGGGGATCATGATCGCCCACAACCACATCTACTGGGGCCACGGCATCTCCGTCGGCAGCGAGACCAACGCCGGCGTCACCAACGTGCACGTCTACGACAACAGCTTCGACAACTCCGAAGAGGGCCTGCGCATCAAGTCGGACTACGCGCGCGGCGGCGAAGTGAGCAACGTCTACTACGACCACATCTGCATCCGGAACGCGTTGAACGCGCTGCTGTACACGCCGTACTACAGCACCAAGGCCGTTCCGGTGAACAGCGACACCAGGCTGCGGCGCCGCTCTTCCCGAACTTCCACGACATCTACCTCTCCAACGTGCGCATCCTGGGCACCAGCGGCGTCAAGCTGCAGGGGCTGGAGGCAATCGAGCGGCGGCTACGACAATCCCGCCCATCCGCTGGCGATCTCGCTCGACGACGTCGTCGCCGACGATCCGCAAACGATCAACCTGATCTCCTCTGACGCAAACATCACCGTCAACGCGGTCAACCTGCCGATCTTGCCGTCGGCCGACAACCGCGTCGATCGTGACCGGAACACCGACCCAGGCCGTTGATCCTTCGAAGGTCGTCGACTGCAGCTGGGCCTTCGTCGACTTCCCCTCGCCGACGAGCCCCATGGGGACGACCTGGGGGCCGTGAGCCGAGCCGCCGACAGTTACTTCGCGCCGCGGCTGCCGATGCGCTCGCTGCCCTGCATGTGCAACATCGAGTCGAGGCCGACCTCGCCTGCGAGCGCGAGGCCTCGCGCGACCTTGGAGGTCTCGAGCAGGGCGGCCACGTAGCTGTCGCCGCCCGAGTCGAGCACCACCACCGATAAGCCGTGTGGGCTCGTGCGCAGATCGGCGATCTGCAGGTAGCATTGGACGAAGGAATCTCGATCGGGATCCACTCGTCGATCGCATTCCTCGGCGTACCCGTCCCAGCCATCGCGAGGCAGGCTCACGAGCGTCTTCAGGCCGAAGAGGACGTCATTTGGGCTGCTCTTCCAATCTAGCTCCGCGGCGAGTTCGCGCGCCTTGAGCCCGTCGAGCAACGCGAACCAGGCGAGATCGGGCCGCACCGTCTCGATGCTTCGTTCGCGCGAGCGCGATCTCGTCGTTCAATGTGGAGTCGGCGGCGAACAGCGCGGCCAGCTCGAGCAGGGTGTCAGTCGCCGCCATGGGGGAAGAACCCTTCGTACCTGAACTCGCCGAGACGATCAAAGGTGATCGCTCCGAAGAGATTGATCGCGATGGCAATGATCACCAGCGTCTTGAACACCCGCGACAGGGGGCGTCCCTCGACGGCGATCAGCGTCATCAGAAAGACCATGTAGTCGAGGCTGAAGCGATAGCCAAACTGGATGTAGCCGGAGTTCTGATAGAGCAGCGGCAGAAGCGCGACGCCGCCGATGGTCCACCAGAGCGACGGCCGCAGCGGGCTGCGCTCGCGCGGCAGCAAGCAGTAGATGAGAAACGGCGACGTGATGAAGAGCGACAGGCCGTGGGAGCTGACCTTGACGTATGGGTAGTTCTTGAAGACTTGGGGCGTGAGCAGCAGCGCCGCGGTCAGGTTGCGCGACAGGAAGTGGTAGTTGAAGAGCCCCCAGCGCTCGATCCGCTGCGCCCACGCGATGTTCAGGTATTCGTGGCCAAAGACGCTCAGATTTTGAAAGCGAACGTAGTTGTAGACGACCATCACGGCCGCGATCGCCGAGGCCGCTAGCCCGAACCGGAGCAGCAGCACCACCAGTCGGACGCGATTCTGAGGGTTCCTGAGCGCCTCTCTGGGGCCGCCCAGCACGCGCACCGACTCGAGCACGAAGAAGATGCACATGAACCCGAGCGGAGGGCGGGTCGCCATCCCCACCCCGAGGAGCAAGCCCGCGGTCACGGGGTGGCGGGCGTCGAGCGCCGCGCGGACGAAGAGGATTCCGATGAGGACCGCGACGACGTGGGCCGTGTACCAGACCTGGCCGAGGACCGACGCGTAGTAGAAGACCGACCCCGCGCCGAACGCGAACATGAGCCACAGATCGTCCTCGGGGGTGCGGCGCGAGTATCCGCGCTTGACGAGCTCGCGCAGCAGGCTCAGGAAGAGCACCGGCGCGAACGCTGCCAGGCAAATCGTGAAGATGACGTCGTTGGTTGCGAGACCGCTGATTGCGACGATGGGAAGCATCAGCACCGCGGGAAACGGCGGAAAGGTCACGTACCGAAGATTGCTGCGGGAGGCGATCTGGTCGGGTGAGATGGTCCGCGGCGTTCCCTTGAGCGGCGTGAACCGGTCGGGCATCCGCTTGCTGAAGGTCCCCTTCAGCGTGGTGCCGTCGCGGAGGTTCAGGACCTCGATCAGCCCCCAATCGTTTTCATTCGGAGGCGGGCCGGCGAGCGACAGGCGGCCATGCAACCAGCCGTCGGCCAGGTAGACGTAGTGGTTGTACTGCGAGTGCGAGCGCAGCCGACTGCCGGAAGCGCCCGCAAAGGCGCCGAGAAACACGAGGTAGAGCGGAATCAGGCCCTTTCGACTGATGAGGAAGGGCGCAATCTTGTTCATCGCGGTTGAGGTGCTCCGGTGCCGGTGGCTGACGGGCCTCGCTCCCGCGGAGGCCCCGATCGGCGTGCTCGCCGACCGCGCCCACGTATACCATCAAGACCGGCTTCGACCGAAGCCACGAACCGAACGGCGCCAAAACTGGAGTAGCGGCGTGAACCTGAACGAGATTGCCCCGTCCGCTGTTGCGGACGAGCCTAGGGCCCGGCGTCGTCACGCCGCGGAGGCGGAGCCGCGTCACCCGGGTGTGGCGGGGGTGGGGCCGCGTCGTTCTGGTGCGGCGGGGGCGGTGGGGCCGCGTCGTTCTGGTGCGGCGGCCGGGGAGCCGCGTCGCTCGCGTCGGGTGGCGGCCGAGAGCCCGCGTCATCCGGACGCGAGGCCGCGTCCACGGGGTTGCCGGGGTGCCCGCCCGTGCCTGACCCGGGGCTGCCACCAAAACCCGTGATGATGATTGCGCTGCCGTCTTGGTCGGCACCGGCGCCACCCTGGCCCGTGGTACCGCGGGTTCCGCTGGGAACGCCCGAGTGGCCCTCGCAACCATGAGCGCCCAGCGCCAGCAGCAGCGCCGCATAGGGCATCGCCGTGAGCCAGGTCGTAGTACGCGTGTTGATTCCTCGTGATGCCGACGATGTCCCCATCGTGCCTTCAGTGGCGGCAGCGAGGATCCGGGTTAGGTGGAATCAGCTCCCGCCCGATGGACCCGTTCAGGGCAGCGGGGTGCGCGTCGAGGCGGGGACGACGGATCCGATGCAGACGCTGAGGCTGCCGTCGGCGGCGGACGTGATCTGGTAGTGCGCCAGCGGGGTGCGCGCTGGGCCGCGGGTCACTGCGCCGTTGGCATCGAAGGCGGAACCGTGGCAGGGGCAGGACAGCGTCTCCTGTCCCGCGGCGCCGATGACACCAACGGCACAGCCCTGGTGCGTGCAGACGTTCGACATCGCGTACAAGCCCACGGTGTCGCGGCCGAGGACGATCTGCCCGCCGACAATCTGCAGATTGCCGACGGCGAGCGCGGCGGCGTTACCGACGGCGAGCGCCGCGCCGGCGCATCCCGTGCCCGGGGCGCCGCCTGCGCCCGTTCCCGGCGCGCCACCCGCTGAGCCTCCCGATCCAGGCGCGCCGCCGCTGCCGCGAACCGACGGGCTGCCACCGGCGCCCGATTCGGCGGCGCCGCCACTGCCGCCGTCACCATTGAGATCGGTGGACAGCGGCCGCTGGTCACACGCGGGGAGCGCCGCCGATGCGGCGCCAAGTGCGCCGCACTTCAAGAGCGTTCTGCGATCGATGCACACGCGGCAGGTGGGGGGGACAGTCGGGGGCATGCCAGAGAGGCCTATCTTTCCGTTCGGTGGGTGGGGCCGCCGCGTGTGCATCGAGGCAGCGGGATGTTTGTGCCCGGTCGCGGGCATTCCCATCGCAAAGAACGATCGATTCGCGCGCGCGGGCCGCTCGCCTTCAGCGGCCTCCCAGTGCGTCGAGCACGCCGAGCACGATCGGCTTCGGCCGATAGGCGCCGTCGAAGAGCAGGGCCCGGTGGGGCCCGTGGCCGCGCAGCGCTCCCCAGTGGGGGTCTTCGAGCCAGGAGTCGCGATCGGTGAGACCCCAGAAAGTGATCGCCGCGCAGCGCTCGACCGCGACACAGGCCGCGACGATGTCGTGCGCGATCGCACGCTGCTGCTGCAACTTTTCGTCGAGCGTACCGGGGATCTCACCGACCGGAACGTCCATCTCGGTGATCTCGATGCGCAAGCCGAGGGCCGCGTAGCGTTCCATGTTGCGCTGGATGCTCGCGGCCGACGGCCAGTGGCGGGGGTCGACGTGCATCTGAAAGCCGACGCCCGCGATGGGAACCCCTGCGTCGACGAGTCGCTTGCAGAGCGCGAACGCCGCCTCGGATTTGGCGCTCCCCTCACCTTCGATCTCGTAGTCGTTGTAGAAGAGCTGGGCGTCGGGGTCGGCCTCGTGCGCGGCGCGAAACGCCTCGTCGATGAAGGTCGGGCCGAGCGCGGTGAACGGTGAGTCGCCGCGGAGCTGCCCGCTCGGTCCGTCGGCCAGCGCCTCGTTGACCACGTCCCACGCCGCGACCTTGCCGTGGTATCGCCCGGCCACCGTGCGGACGTGCCTGACCATCGCGGCGCGCAGCTCGCGCGGGCGGCAAGCTCCGCGCCCAGGAAGGGAGCTGCGAGTGCCAGACCAGCGTGTGGCCTCGCATGCGAATCCCATTCGCCGCCGCGAACGCCACCAGCTTGTCGGCCCCGGCGTACGAGAAGATGCCGGGCGCTGGCTCGATGGTCTCCCACTTCATCTCGTTCTCGGGCGTCAGCGAGTCGAAATTGTGCGGCACCAGCGTCCGCACGCGCGGGTCGTCGAGACGCCCGCTCATCAGCGCGGTCCCCACGCGCCGGTGCGCAGCCTCGGCCGCCGGTCGCATGTCGGCCACCTGCGAGCTCACCGCGCCCGTGTTTCCCGACTCCGGTGTGGGCGTGGCCTTCTGGATGAGGCACGACGCGGCGGCGAACGCCGGCACGAGCAGCCCGAGCGCGAGACTGGGGGACCTGAAGTGGTGGATTGTCGTTGCGGTCATTGGGATCACGGTGGGGTCGCGCGCGTCACAGCACGTACCACAAGATGCCGCGAACACGCGAAATTGATCTCGCTCGCGGTTGACCTGGTTCACGAGATACCTAGCTCCCTCGCGGGGGGAGGGCACATGCAGGGCGAGCCACTCCGTTCTTGAGGTGGTTGGCAGAGCTTCGGGTTGCTTTTGTGACCCTTCCCACCCCCCGGTGGCACTTGATCGAAGTGAAGCTCCGGCACTTGGGATTCCTGGTTGGTGTGTCCGCGCCGCTGGCCATGCTCTTGACGCAAGGGTGTGCCGGCTCCAAGAGCGGGCCGCGCGCCTCGTCACCCGATGCCGCCGTGGATCGGGCGGTCGACAAGTCGCTCGACCGACCAGCGGTGGCCGATGCGCCGGTCGACCCTCCCGCGCCGATGCCCGATCGAGCGATGGGCGCGCCCGACGTGCGCGTGGACGCGCCGCCACCGGGAACACCGATCTCGGTCGTCACCAACCGATACGACAACGTCCGCAACGGAGCCAACCTCTCCGAGACCATCCTGACCGTCGCGAACGTGGGAGGCGGCGCGTTCGGTCTGGTCTTCTCGCGGCCCGTGGATGGGCAGGTCTACGCTCAGCCGCTGTACATGCAGGGTCTCGTGATCGGGGGCGCGAGTCGCAACGTGGTGTTCGTCGCGACCGAGCACGATACGGTCTACGCGTTCGACGCCGACGACGCGGTGGTCAGCAATCCGCTGTGGAGCGTCACCCTCGGAACGCCGATGGACACGACGCCCGGCACCGAGAACCAGCCCGTCGTGGCGCCCGCGACCGTGTCTTGCAGAGATATGTTCCCCAAGACGGGCATCACGTCGACGCCGGTCATCGATCCCGCTACCGGTCGCATGTACGTCGTGACCAAGAACTTCGAGGGCGGCAAGTACTTCCAGCGCTTGCATGCTCTCGACGTTCTCACCGGCAAGGATGCGCCCGGCAGCCCGGTCGACATCGTGGGCTCGGCACCGGGGACGGCGCCGGACGGCAACGGCACGACCGTCACCTTCGATCCGTATCACCACCTCAACCGCCCGGGCCTGTTGCTCACCGGCGGCAACGTCTACGTCGCGTTCGGGAGCCACTGCGACGACGAGCCCTATCACGGGTGGCTCTTCGCCTACTCGGCCAGCACGCTCGCTCAGACCGGAATCCTCTGCACCACGCCCAACGGCGGTCCGTCACCGCCGTCGATCGGCGGGCCCAACTCCGGCATGGGCGGCATCTGGCAGTCGGGGATGGGACTGGTCGCGGATCAGAACAACAGCGTCTATTTCGTGGTTGGCAACGGCGCTTTCGATGCGACGAACAACGGGAGCCAGCTTGGGGTCAGCGTCGCGCGTGTCCAGCTGATGTCGTCGGGCTTGAAACTGATGGACTGGTTCACCGCGTACAACGCGAAGACAATCAACGATCAAGATCTGGACTACACCACGGCGGCGATCCTGCTGCCCGATCCGAAAGTGATCTTGATGGGCGGCAAGGACGGATATCTGAACGTCATCGACCCGACGAACATGGGCAAGTTCAACGCAACCGCAAACCAGATCATCCAGCAGCTGCCCGTTGGCGGACACACCCACGGTGGTCCGGTCTACTGGAAGGGACCGGCCGGGCCGACGATCTACATCTGGTCGGAAGGGACCTTGCTGCGCTCGTTCACGTTCAACGGCAACAAGCTGAACACGACCGCAGCGTCGACCTTCAGCGGCTTCCGTCCCGCGCACCCGGGCGGCATCTTGAGCCTGTCGGCCAACGGCTCGGCGCCCGGCACGGCCATTCTGTGGGCGACCTCCGTCTCCGCGAGCACCGCGCCCGGCAACGACGCCTGGCACAACCTCGTGCCGGGAACCCTGCGCGCGTTCGACGCCACCAATCTGACCACGCCGATCTGGACCAGCCCCGCGACCGGCACGGATGCACTGAGCAACCTGGCCAAGTTCACCGCCCCCGTCGTGGCCAACGGCAAAGTCTACGTCGTGTCCCAGGGCGCGCCCGATGGCGGCAAGTTGTCGGTGTTCGGGTTGCGTCCCTGATCGCCCGGCGTCGACGCCGCACGACTTGACGATCCCGCACGCTCGCCTGATGTTACCCGGGCAGCAGCGAGTCATTCGACCAAAGGAGGACGGCCATGTCCGGAAAACCGACAAGGACCTCCCGGCGCAGCATCATCAAGGCTGGCGCCCTGGGCGCGGCCGCGCTCGGCGGTGGGATCGCGATCAGCGCGTGCAAGAAGGGCACGGGCACCGCGGGCGTTTCACCCTCGGGCAAGAAGACCCTACGGATCATTCAGTGGAACCACTTCGTGCCGGCGTTCGACAAGTGGTTCAACGGCACCTACATCAAGAAGTGGGGCGAGGAGAA
Source organism: uncultured Pseudomonadota bacterium (assembly GCA_963711305.1). Lineage (GTDB taxonomy): Bacteria > Myxococcota_A > Polyangia > Fen-1088 > Fen-1088 > DASRQZ01. Next base: position 743,600 of record CAVQDT010000006.1, on the reverse strand, counting down.
CGACACCGAAGTCACGGTCGACAACGTCGGCATCCCGGCGCTGAACCCGACCGCCGCCGCCGAGGTGTCATCGAAAAATGGGCACGACCTGTTCGGCTTCCTGTGGCCGCGCCCGGTCTACGAAGAAGACGCGATCGATCACACCGAGATCTACCAGGAGTGCGAGAAGACGCTACGGCAAGCCGATCGATCTGGCGGTCAAGAGCACCTACAACCCGAGGACCAAGAAGTACTTCGGTTTCTCCGACAGCTTCGTCCCCGACCCGATCAACTGGCGCAAGGATCTGTTCGACGAGGCCGGCGGGACGCCCGGACACCTGGGAGCAGATCCGGACCTTCGGGAAGAAGATCAAGGACAAGACCGGAATTCCGATCGGCGTCGGCCTGGCCAGCGAGATCGACACCGCCATGGCGATGCGCGCGATCTTGTATTCGTTCGGCGGCGGCGAGCAGGACGCCGAGGGCAACCTGGTCATCAACTCGAAGCCGACGCTCGAGGCGGTGAAGTTCGTCAAGGCGCTGTATCAGGACGCGATGTCGCCCGAGGTGCTGTCGTGGGACGCGTCGTCCAACAACCGCGCGATGCTCGCGGGCAAGGTGTCGATGGTCCTGAACGCGATCTCCGTCACCCGCGAGGCGGAGAACAAGAGGATGCCGATCCACGAGAAGATCTGGCTGTCAAGGCCGGCGCAGGGCCCGGTGCGCCGCATGGGCCTCGAGCACGTGATGAGCATCTACACCATCTGGAAGTTCTCGAAGAACATCGAGGGCGCGAAGAAGTTCCTGATCGACTACGTCGGCGCCTTCCGCGAGGCGTTCCTGGCCGGTCAGTTCTACAACTTCCCCTGCTTTCCCGAGCCGCGTGCCGGACCTGGCCGAGCTGATCAAAAAGGATCCCAAGGCCAACCCGCCCGACAAGTACGCGGTGCTCGCCGACGCGCTCGAGTGGGCGACCAACGTCGGCTATCCGGGCTACTCGAACGCCGCGGTCGACGAGGGCTACAGCACCTGGGTGCTGAACACGATGTTCGCGCGCGCCGCGACCGGATCGATGAGCCCCGAGGACGCCGTCCAGGAGGCCGAGAAGAAGTACCAGGCCATCTGGGCCAAGTGGAAGGAGCGCAAGCTCATCTGATGGCGACCGTCGAGACCAGGGCCATCCGCAAAGAGTTCGGCGATCACACGGCGGTGGATGGCGTCGATCTTCAGATTCGCGAGGGAGAGTTCCTGGTCCTGCTGGGGCCGTCGGGGTGCGGGAAGACCACGCTGCTGCGCATGATCGCCGGGCTGGAAAAGCAGACCTCGGGCGACGTGATGATCGGCGGGCAGGTGGTCAACGATCTGCCGCCGCGCGCGCGCAAGATCGCGATGGTGTTCCAGAGCTACGCGCTCTATCCGCACCTGACCGTCGAGAAGAACATCGCCTTCCCGCTGAAGGCGCAGGGGGCCGCCGCGCGTCGATCCCGGACGCGGTTCGCAAGGCCGCCGCCGCGGTCGGCATCGAGAAGTTGCTGCACCGAAAGCCGCGCCAGCTCTCCGGCGGCGAGCGGCAGCGGGTCGCGCTGGCGCGCGCGATGGTGCGCTCGCCCGACGTCTTTCTGCTCGACGAGCCGCTGTCGAACCTGGACGCCAAGCTGCGCATGAGCGCGCGCGACGAGCTGCAGCAGTTCCAGCGCCGGCTGGGCACCACCACCATCTACGTCACGCACGACCAGGTCGAGGCCATGGGGCTCGGCGACCGCATCGCGGTGATGAGCGGCGGCCAGGTGCGCCAGATCGGCAAGCCGCAGGAGGTCTACGACGAGCCGGCCGACACCTTCGTGGCCGGCTTCCTCGGGTCGCCGCCGATGAACTTCTTCGAGCGCGACGGGGCGCTGGTCGGCTTCCGGCCCGAGCAGCTCCTGCCCAAGGGCAGCTACGCCAACGTCACGTCCGAGCCGCTGGTCGACTTCTGGTTGGAGGTCGATCGCGTCGAGAACCTCGGCGCCGACCGGCTGCTCTACGGCTCGCTGCGCGACATCGCCAGCGATCGGAAGATCATCGTCAACCTGCCCTCGACGGTGCGGTTGGCGGTCGAGGCGGGGCGCGCCTACGAGCTGTCGATTCGCCGGCAAGATCTCAAGTTCTTCGACAAGACGAGCGGACTGCGCGCCCCCGACCGGACGTGGACATCGCCGTCGACTGGGGCAGGGGCGGCGCGCGCGTGAAGACCGCGAACGGCGCCGGCGCGCGCCGCGCATCGCCGACAGCGCGAGCTGGCTCGGGCGGCTGATGCTGGCGCCGGCGATCGTCTACATCTTCGCGCTGGTGGGGCTGCCGTTCGTGCTCGCCGTGGTCTACAGCTTCACCAACGTATCGATCAGCTCGGCGCACGCGTCGTTCGTCGGCCTGGCGACGTTTCGCCGCGCGGTCGCCGACCCTGCGTTTCCGCGCGCGCTCGGCAACACCTTCCTGTTCGCGGCGACCTCGCAGATCCTGGTGCTGATCCTCGCGAGCATCCTCGCCACGACCCTGCAGCGGGATTTTCGCGGCAAATGGCTGGTGCGCCTGCTGATTCTGTTGCCGTGGGTCGCGCCGATGTCGCTGGGGAGCATCGCCTGGTTGTGGATGTTCGACTCGATCTACAGCGTCATCAACTGGACGCTGCGCTGGCTGGGTTTCAGCGGATGGCCGATCTGGCTGGGCCAGCCGCACCTGGCGATGACCGCGATCATCACGGTCCAGGTCTGGCGCACGCTGCCGCTGGCGACGGTGATCCTGCTCGGCGGGCTGTCGTCGATTCCGCAGGACATCCACGACGCCGCCGAGATCGACGGCGCCGGGACGCTCCGCCACCTGGTTCAGATCACCTTGCCGCTGGTCATGCCGATCCAGCTGGTCGCGCTGCTGTTCGGGTTCGTGTTCGCGTTCACCGACATGATCGTGATCTACGTGCTCACGCGCGGAGGTCCGTACGACAGCACCCACGTGCTGGCCAGCCTGGCGTTCTTCAAAGGCATCGACGGCGGCGATCTCGCGGGCGGCGCCGCCACCGCGCTGTTCCTGCTGCCGGTGCTGGCGGCGGCGGCCATCCTGATGTTGCGCCTCGCGCGCCGCACGGAGGTGGCCTGATGGGGCGAGAGCCGCGCGAGCAGCGGCCAGGCGCGCGCGGCTCGAGCGTGCCGGGCGGAAGACGCTGAGCTTCGGCATCATCGCGATGTTCGTCAGCTTCGCGGCGTTCCCGTTCCTGTGGATGCTGATCACCATGTTCAAGCAGACCAACGATCTGCTCGATCCCAACCACAACCCCTTCCTGTTCCATCGCCCGCCGACGCTGGAGAATCTCCAGATGCTGTTCAACGACACCCACTTCGTGCAGTGGGCGGGCAACACGCTGTTCGTGGGCGTGATCGTCGTGCTCATCACGCTGCTGCTCGCGGTGCCCGCGGGCTACAGCCTGGCCCGCCTGACCGGACCCATCGGTGAACGGCTCGCGATCGGCATCTTCCTGACCTACCTCGTGCCGCCGACCGTCCTGTTCATCCCGCTCTCGCGCATCATCGGCGTGCTCGGGCTGCAGGATTCCCTGTGGTCGCTGGTGCTGGTCTACCCGAGCTTCACCGTCCCGTTCTGCACCTGGCTGATGATGGGCTTCTTCAAGGTGCTGCCCCGCGACCTCGAGGAGGCGGCGATGATCGACGGGCTGTCGCACTTCGGCGCCTTCGTGAAGGTCATCCTGCCGGTGTCGGTCGCCGGCCTGCTGACCGTGGTGATCTTCACCTTCACGCTGGTCATGCAGGAGTTCGTATACGGGCTGACCTTCATGACCGCGGCCGACAAGTTCACGATCAGCGTCGGCGTGCCCACCTTCCTCGTGCGCGGCGACGTATACTTCTGGGGATCGCTGATGGCCGCGTGCTTCATCGCCAGCGTGCCGATCGCGATCCTCTACAACTTGTTCGTGGACAGATTCATCGCCGGATTCACCGCCGGCGCCGTCAAAGGTTGAAGCTCAGCTCAGCCGAACAGCTCAGCCGAACGGGGGTGTTGCATGCCATTCGTCGATCTGCCGTCATCCAAGCAATCCGCCGACAACTTGGTCGGGGGGCGTTTCGTCGTCGCCGAGGGCGCCGCGCTCGACATCAAGAGCCCGTACACCGGCCAGGCGATCGGAACGGTCAGAATGTCGACTGCCCGCGACGTCGACGCCGCGATCGCCGCCGCCGCCGCCGCGTGGCCGCAATGGAGCGCGACGCCGGTCAAAGAGCGCACCGTTCCGCTGTTTCGATTCCGCGATCTGCTGCTTCGCCACGTCGACGAGCTCGCCAACCTGGTGGCGGCGGAATCGGGCAAGACCCGCGACGAGGCGCGCGCCGGGGTCCTGCGCGGGGTCGAGGTCGTCGAGTACGCTTCCAGCCTGCAGAACGCCGACGCCGGCGGCGCGCTCGAAGTGTCGCGCGGCGTCTCCTGCGAGTACCGGCGCGAGCCCCTGGGTGTCGTGCTGGGCGTGACCCCGTTCAACTTCCCGGCGATGGTGCCTCTGTGGATGTTCCCGATCGCGCTCACCGTCGGCAACGTCTTCGTGCTCAAGCCGTCCGAGAAGGTGCCGCTCTCCGCCTGCCGCCTGGGCGCGCTGATGAACGAGGCCGGGTATCCCCCGGGGGTATTCTCGATCGTCCACGGCGCGCGCGAGACCGTCGAGGCGCTGGTCGATCACCCCGACCTTGCCGCGGTCGCGTTCGTCGGCTCGTCGGCGGCCGCGAAGGCCGTCTACGTGCGCGCCACTTCCCACGGCAAGCGCGCGCTCTGCCTCGGGGGCGCGAAGAACATCCTCATCGTCGCGCCCGACGCCGACGAGGAGCTGACCATCAAGGCGGTCGTCGATTCGTTCACCGGGTGCGCGGGCCAGCGCTGCATGGCGGGGAGCCTCCTCGTCGCCGTGGACGGCGCCGGCCAGTTGATCCCGAAGATCGCCGCGGCGGCCGGACGGTTGAAGCTCGGCCCCGAGATGGGCGCGCTCATCGATCGCGGTGCGCGAGAGCGTCTCGTGCGTGCCATCGACCGCGCGCAGGCCGACGGCGCCCAGATCTTGGCCGACGGCCGCGGCGCCGCCGCGCCGTCCGGGTGCGAGGGCGGCAACTGGCTCGGCCCCACCGTCATCGACGGCGCGCGCCCCGACATGGAGTGCGCGACCGCCGAGCTCTTCGGCCCGGTGTTGACCGCCATCCGCGTCGGCACCCTCGACGACGCTCTGGCCATCGAACGACAGAATCGCTACGGCAACGCCACCGCGATCTTCACGCAAACCGGCTCGGTCGCCCGCCGCGTCGCCGATCGCAGCACCAGCGGCATGCTGGGCGTGAACATCGGCGTGCCCGTCCCGCGCGATCCGTTCTCGTTCGGCGGCACCAAGGACTCGAAGTTCGGCCAGGGCGACATCACCGGCCGCAGCGCCGTCGACTTCTGGAGCAACGTCAAGAAGGTCACGACCAAGTGGGCCGCGCAGAAGGATGCGAACTGGATGTCGTGAGCGCGCGAAAGGTCAGGGCCGCGCGTGCGTGGCCCCGCGGTGGATGTCAGCCTCCTCCAGGAGGGCGGCGGTCCGGCGGTACTCGTTCTTGTCGCCGATGGTCTCGCGCAGCCTCTTGAGCCACTCACGCATGCGCTCGCGCAGGTCGTCCAGATCGCCCGGCAGCACCCGCGTCCAGGTGGTGCACACGACCGCGCAGTTGTAGAGGCGGTTACCCGGGACGGGAGTTTGCAGCACCGGTTTCATCGCCGACCAAACGGCGTCGACGATATTGCGATCCGCGTTGCGCATCAGGAACTCGGCCACGTACTTGCGGACGGCGGGATCGGGATCGCCCAGCGCCTCCACGAGCTGCCGAGCGCGCTCTAGCCCGTCGAGAGGCGCCCGCCGCTTGAACGCGTACAGGGCCATCGCCGCCGCCGCTCGGTCGTCGCCCTTGGCGCTGGCGAGCGTGTCGACCAAGCTGTCGAGCGCGCTCGGAGCCGGCGGTCCCGGCAAAGCCGGCGGGGGCGCGGCCTTCACGACGGCGGCCGGCTCGCGCACCAGACCCGAGTCGGTCATGGCCTGTAGCGCACCAGCCGCGCGCGTCACCACCGTCCCTTCGCTGGTCGCCCCGCCGGCGGACGACGCAGCCCCGACGAGGTTGGCGAGCGCGCTCCGCAACCCGTCCAGCGCCGGCGTGTTCCGGTACCTGAGGGGGTCGCGGGCCATCACCCGAAGGATCGTCTGCAGCACTGTGACCGACGCTTCCCTTACTTCCGAGACATCCGTCCGCAGGTCGTCTGACAGCGCCAGCACGTCCCCGACATAGCCGAGCAGAGGCTCGCCGCGCTCGCCGCCTGCGAGTTGCGGCCCTGCGGCGCTGGTGCTGCTGCTGGCCAGGCAAATATGGTTCAGCGCGCGCAGCGCTGTGACCCGGATCGACTCGTTGCCGCTCAGCTTCGCGTAGTCCATCCAGGCCCGATACAGGTCGGGCACACCGCCCAGCTCGGCGAGGCTCTCGTCGTTGCCGGCCACCAGGGCCAGGCGCAGGGGCAGCGTGCGCAGGTGCTCGGCATCCCCACCCTCGCCGCTCTGGCTCGTGCGCGCCTCCGTGACCATGCCCAGCAGATCAATCACGACCGACTCGCGCTGCTTTCGATCGACGATCGCCAGGTCGCCGAGGTGGCCGAAGATCTTGTCCGTGAACTCCACGGTCATGTGCTCCGCGGTGATCCGCTTTTCGCGCTCCTTCTGGCGCTCCTCGATGTGGCCCTGCTCCAACCTGATCCAGACACCGACCAGGATTGCGACGAGCGACGCCGCCGTGCTGGCGTACTTGAGCGCGCGCCCGAGCCAAGACCCGCGCGTCGGCGTCGGGCGCGCGGGCGCGTCGGCGCCCTCTCCCGGGGCTGCGACCGCGGCGGCTCCGGTCGTGCCTGGCGACGTGGTGATCACGCCCCCACAAACGTGCGAGGGCCGGAATCTTTCCCGCGATCAATGCGGGCACGTGACCTTGTTGGGTCGTTTCCGTGCCGCGGTCACCTACTTTCCGCGGGCGTTCTCGCTGGCGCCGGTTCGTGTGACAATGGAAGCGCACGCAATGAGCCACCGCTCGATCGTTCTCACCGCTTCGCTCTGCCTTTTGACGGCCGCCAGCTGTACGCGGCTCAATCCCGCGAGCCAGGACGGGGGAGCGGGAGGTGCATCGCTGCCCGACTCGTCCACGGACCACGGCGGCATGTCGGGAAATGGAGGGATGCGAGGGGCGGGCGGCACAGGGGCGGGCGGCGCAGGGACGGGCGGCGCGGGCATGGGCGGCGCGGGCATGGGCGGCGCGGGCGGATCGTCATCGGCAGGATGCGCGCTCATCATGCATATGGACGAGGCGTCGTGGAACGGGAGCTCCGGCGAGGTCATCGACAGCTGTCGCCACAACAACGGCACGGCGGTGAGGGCGGTCAGCGCGGCGGACACCCTGCCGAACACGACCACCGCCGGCCACTACGGGCGGGCCGGGATGTTCGTCGACAGCGGCGGCTGCGTCGAAGTGTCCGATGATTCGAGCTTGCAAGCGACGACGCAGCTGACGGTGGCGGCCTGGATCTTTCCGACCGGGTTCAGTCCCGCGTCCAATGGGATCGTCGGCAAGCGAGCGGACTACTTGTCGGACAGCTCCTATACGCTGTTCGTCTGGAACAACCTCGACGTCAACTATCACCTGTACACGGACATCGGGAACGATCGGTTCAACGGCAGCCAGACCCTCAATGCCAACTTCTGGTACCACGTGGCGCTGGTCTTCGATGGCACGCTCCCGGCGGCCCAGCGCGTGCGCCTGTACGTCAACGGCGCGCTCGATGGAGAATTCAACGAAGCCGCCACCAGCGTGCCGGTCTTCCAGACGCCGGTGCACGTGGGCTGCATGCCGGCGGGGACCCCGCCGTCTGCCGGGCAAGAGTTCATCGGCAAAGTCGACGAGGTTGCCATCTGGACGCGCGCGCTCGGCGCTGCCGAGCTCATGCGGCTCGCGCTGTCGACGACGCCGCTCTGATCCAGCGTCCGTCGCTTCTCAGAATCGGGCCGCGCAGACCACGCCCCATCCCGCGGTCGGGACGCACTCCAGGCCGCGAGAGGCGCTGGCTGTCGCGCCGTCGCCCGGGGCGTTGCCGCCGCTGAGAAACAAGTATCGTTCCCACGCCGCCCAGCACAGCGGCGCCGATGAAGCCCGCGAGCGCGAGCTTCTCGGCGCTCTGGACGCCGTCGTAGCGGGAACGGCAATCGATGGGCCCGGTCGGCAAGCTTCCGGTCACGCCGCAGTGGTCGTCGTTGAACGCGCCGGCCTTCTGCTCTCGGACGATCTGAAAAGCGATGCCGACCGCCAAGCTCGCCGCGCCGCCGGCCGCGATGCCGGCGCCCACCTTCTTGCGGTTGCTCCAGCCGGCGCCGGACTCCGCGGGAGCGGCGCTTGCGGAGATCGTCGGCGTCGTCGTCGAGATGGAAGGCGACACGGCGAGGGTCGTCGGGTTCGCCGGCGTCTCCCTCGGTTGCGCGGGCTCGATCGTCGCGGCGGCAGGAGCAGCGACCAGAACGACCCGTTCGCGGGCTAGCCCCCGCGCGGGAACCAGAACAGTGCGGACAACGGGCAAGTAGCCGGGCGCCCGGACCTCGAGAGCGACGCTGCCCGCCGGGACCAGGACCGCGGGCGTCGGGAAGGTTCCGACCTTCTCGTCGTTGATCAGGAGCTCGGCGCCCGGAACAGCTCCGGTGATCTCCAGCGAGCCGGTGTGACCTTTGATGCTGGCGAGAGCCTGCCGGAGCAGCTTTTCGTTTCGAGCGATCCACGGATCATTCGCGCGCTCCAGCGCTTGCGTCAGGTTGGTCTGGGCGTCGACCCAGTGACCCAGCGCTTGCTCGGCGAGAGCGACCTGAGCGAGCGCGTGCCCGCTCTTGGACAATTGATAGGCGCGTTTGAATTCGGCCAGCGCGCCCCCGTCGTCGCGTTTCTCGCGGAGCTCGAGACCGTGCTTGATGAGCGCCTCCTCCTGCGCCGAGCCGTTCCCCTCGGCCGCGTTGGCGGAGGAAATGCCCGTCGTGAGAACCAGCCAGGCCGACGCGGCCACGGCGAAGACAGACAGCGGGGGCAATCGATGGGGCATCGGGATTTCTCAGTGAATGATCATCGCATCATTGGAGCCACGCTTGGGCGCGGATCCGGAGCCGGAGCGCGAGGACGCCGGATGGGCCGTGCCGCGATGGCTCGCCTGCTTGGCGCCGGCCGGCTTTGCGAGGCGCTCGAGCGTGATCTGGGGTGGCGGCGCCGTCCCGGGTCCGAACGGGATCTCCTTTGCCTGGTGCCCCGCCGCCGAGATGCGGAGGACGTGCGCCGCATGGTGCACACAATCCAGTGACGAGGAGCGCCGGCAGTAGCCCAACCAGCCAGTCCGTGCTCGACCGCGCGCTTGGCGCCGGGCCAGCTTGAACAGCGCGGGCCCGGCCCCACGTTGCTATGTGTGAGGCGTCATGAAGCGGCCCAACATTTTACTGTGCCGTCGCCGGCGGTCGCGCCGCTGGTCGACCCGTGGTTTCGTCCCGCCGCGCTGGCCTGGCGCGCGTTTCAGCAGCGGGCGCGGGACACCGGGCGGCCGGTGCGGACCCGCTTCGCGCTCGAGCAGGACGGCGGCGCCATCTCGCACTTCGCCGCGGATCTCGATCCCCGCGGGCGAGGCCGGCGCCGTCGACGACTTCCGGATGCTCGAGCGCCTGGTCAAGCTCGCGCTCTGGGCCCACGGCGGATTCCGCATTCACCTCGACGCGCCGGCCGAGCTGGTCGGCCGAGCTCCGCGCGCACTTCCACGACACCGCGACCGGGCGCTTCGACTCCGAGATCGTGGGCGAGCGCGTCTACGGCCACCCGATCGAGATCGTGGAGACGAAGACCCTCCCTGCCGAACGCTCGAGCAGCGCCGACCTGGGCGGTCACCTCGACGGGTGTCGCATCGGCTTCGATCTCGGCGGCAGCGACCGCAAGGTGGCCGCGCTGATCGACGGACGCGTCGTCTGGAGCGAAGAGACCGAGTGGGATCCGTACCACCAGCCCGACCCGGACTACCACTGGAGCGGGATCATGGATTCGCTGCGCCGCGCGGCCGCGCACCTGCCGCGCGTCGACGCCATCGGCGGCAGCGCGGCCGGGCGTCTACGTCGACAACCGGGTGAAGTTCTCGTCGCTGTTCCGCGGCGTACCGCCGCGCGCTGTTCGAGAGCCGCGTGCGCGACATCTTCCGCGACCTCCGGCGCGAATGGAACGGCGTGCCCTTCGACGTCGCCAACGACGGCGACGTGACCGCGCTGCTCGGTTCGATGTCGCTGCGCGGAGGCGGCGTGCTCGGCATCGCGCTCGGCACCAGCACCGCGGGCGGCTACGTCACGGCGAGCGGACGCATCACGCCCTGGCTCAACGAGATCGCGTTCGTCCCGATCGACTACCGCACCGACGCGCCGGCCGACGAGTGGTCCGGCGATCTCGGTTGCTGCGTGCAGTACCTGTCGCAGCAGGCGGTGGGCCGCGTCTGCTGCCCGCGGCGCACATCGAGGTCGCGCCTGCGACGCCGCTGCCCGCGCAGCTGCAGGAGCTGCAGGCGTTGATGGCGCGCGGCGATCCGCGGGCGTCCGACGTCTACCAGACCTTCGGCGTCTATCTCGGCTACGCCGTTGCCCACCTCGCGAGCGTCTACGACTTCCAGTTCGTGCTCGTGCTCGGGCGCGGAACCACCGGCCAGGGCGGCGCGGTCATGCTCGACGTCGCGCGCCAGGTGCTGCGCGCCGATTTCCCCGAGCTGGCGGCGCGCATCTCGCTGCACATGCCCAGCGAGAAGGAGAAGCGCCACGGGCAAGCCATCGCGGCCGCGAGCCTGCCGGCGTCGCCGAATCGCTGGTTCGAGCCCGCGCTCGACGAGCTGGATGCTCGCGATCGGCGCGTGTGACCGCCTGTCGCAACCGTCCTGCGCCGGACTAGGTCCGCAGGTGATCGATCCGATGCGTCGATCCGCTCGACGTTCGCTCACCGACGCTCACATTCAGACCGGCGGTCGAACTGACGAGAATCTCCAAGGCTGTGCCGCAGAGCATTCTTCAGCTGGCCTTGTTCACGGGTTTCGCGGCGGTGGCAGGATGCAGATTGGCGGGCGGCGAGTCGGACCCGATTGACGCGGGCTTCGGGGGAACGACCGACATGGCCGGGCGCGGCGCGGGCGGGGACGGGCAGACCGGTGGTTCGGCGGGTGGTGGTGACGGCGGCGAATCGGGAGCCGGCGGCGTCGCGGGCACGGGCGGCATCGCGGGTGTCGCGGGGGCAGACGCTGGCGTCTCCTGCACGACACCGCCTCCGGCAAGCCCGCTCGTCGGTTGGGCCGCCGTGCACGCCCTGAATCCGAGCGGAACGACCGGGGCTGGCGACGCGACGCCGGTGAACGTGACCACGACGGCCGCTTTCAACAACAACGCGGGCGGCACCACCGCGCGCGTCCTCTACGTCACCGGATCACTGACCGGACAATTCTACGTGGGATCGAACAAGACCATCATCGGATTGTGCGGAGCCTCGCTGCACGGGCACCTCGAGATGAATGGCTCGGTGAACGTCATCGTCCGCAACCTCACGATCGTCGGGTTTGGCGTCGGCGACTGCGCTCTGGATCCGACCTACGATCCCACGATCGGTTGCTCATCCGGCCTGGATGCGGTGTCAGTCTATGGCGGCGCGCAGCGCATCTGGTTCGACCACTGTGACATCTCCGACGGCACCGACGGCAACCTCGACATCACGACCGGGGCCAACTTCGTCACGGTGTCCTGGACCAAATTTCACTACACCCAGCGTACCGACAACATCGGCTCCGATTCGACGTGGCAGCACGGGTCACCGCTTCAGCAACCTGGTGGGAGGGACCGACAACTCGCCGATCGACGTCAACGCGCTGAACGTCACCTGGCATCACGATTGGTGGGCCGACAACGTCTCGGAGCGGCAGCCGCGCGTTCGTTACGGCAAGAACCACCTCTTCAACAATCTCTATTCAGCGACTGGCGACTCCTATTGCGTGCGGGCTGGCATGGCGGCGGGGCTCCTCCTCGAGAACAATGTCTTCGTCGGCGTCGCCAGCCCCTTCGTTTTCAATAGCGCCGCCGACCAGGCCACCGCCTTCATCACGGCCAACAACAACCTCTACCTGACGGTGAGCGGCACGATGTCCGCCGGTGGAGGCGGCACGCCATTCACCTCTCCGCCTTACGCGTATACCCTCGACGGCCTCGACGGCCTGCAGGACGCGATTCAGACCGGCGCCGGCCCGCAGTAGACCGGGCCGTGTGGGTCGGTGGCGCCCTACGTGTGTGGCGGTGGCACCGTGCGCGCCGTTGTACGACCTCGGCAACCGAGCTCAGGGCGCGCCAGCGTTTCGCGAAGTTCAGGCAAGAAGACTTGCTCGAAAAACCCAGGTACTGTGAGGGCGGGTGCGCTCTGCATGGGGCGCTTCACTTTGTCACGACGCCTCCAATAGAGGCACTTGGCTACAGGGGATCTCCACATGGCACGAACGTCGAACCGGATCGCGGCGCGGGTCTTCACCCTGTTGGTGCTCATGGCCGCCGGGGCTGCCGGCTGTGCCGGCGGCAAGACGAAGGCGGGGCCCGACGGAGGCATGCGACGTCAGGGCCGACACGTCGAAACCGGACCTCGCCAAGCCGGACACGTCCGCGCCCGACCTCCAGGGTGCCGACACCGGGTCGGACGTGGGCACTGACGCGTCGAGCGACATCGTCACGGCCGACGTCCAGCCCGACCTCGGTTCCCCCCGTCGACGCCCGTGTCGATGTCTCCACGTCCAACGATGTCTCGACGACGGACACCTCGGTCGCCGATGCATCGGACGCTGTTCCTCGAACCCGACGATCGCCCCGACGCCCCGCTTTCCACCGGTCCCGGGCTGGCGAATCCGCGTACGGTTCCGGTCACGGCCTCGACACCGTTGGCGGTCGCCGCCGGCGCGATGCTGCCCGCGAACAACGCCACCGGCGTGCCGATCGACACGTTGCTGCGCATCGGCTTCGACGCGCCACCGACGCTCGGGACGAGCGGAATCATCGCGATTCACCTCGCTTCGAACGGAGCGATCGTCGACAGCATCAACGTCGCCGATACGTACGCGATCTATAGCGGCGGCTCGCTGACCAGCGCCAGCCTCAATACATCGAGAGTGAACATCATCGGTAACGTCGCCGGGGCGGGCGTCAGCCAGGTTCGGGTGGTCAACTACGTCCCGATCTTCGTCGACGGGAACACCGTCACGATCGTTCCCCACAACAACAAGCTCGCGTACAACACGGCGTACTACGTGACCATCGACAATGGTCTCATTGCGGGAACGATCTCGGCGACGACATTCACGGGAATCGCCGCCCCGACCGGCTGGACCTTCACGACCAAGGCGGTGGCTCCGACGACGCTCAACGTGGCGGCCGACAACAGCGCCGACTTCGCCACCGTTCAGGGCGCCATCGATTCATTCGCTCCGGGCAGCACGGCCCGGACGATCAACATCGCGCCGGGCGTCTATCAGGAGATGCTCTTCCTTCGCAGCAAGAACAACGTGACCTTCAAGGGGACCAACAACGGCCTCGACGCCGTGATCCAGTACGACAACTCCGACCCCTTCAATCCAGGAGTCGGGCAGGGTCAAGGCGTGCCGCTCCCGGGCCTCGGCACGACCACCGGGGCCTTGGACCGCTGGCGGCCGTTCGGTGCTCCTCATCTCCAGCGCCAGCGGCGTGGTCTTCGACGGCATCACCATCAAGAACCTGCACGCCCAGGGCAGCCTCATCCCGCCGCCGCCCAACAGCCCGACTTACACGGGCTACACGCCCAGCTCAGCGGCCGAGGTGATCTACTTCAATGCCAGCCAGACCGGAACACTCGTCGCCAAGCACAGCAACTTCATCAGCTACCAGGACACGTTGCAGTTGAAGGGCGTCAGCTGGTTCTACGACTCCTTCATCACCGGTGACACCGACTTCATCTGGGGCAACGCCAACATCGCGCTCTTCGAGCAGTGCGAGATCAAATCCCGCATCAACGCGAATCGGCTCGAGCGTCGTGAACTCGCGCGCGATTCTGGGCAGCGGGACGCCGGCGACGCCGGCAAGCTACAACACGTCATTCGCAGGTTTCGTGTTCTTGAACAGCGCGCTCACGAAAGAAGCCGGCACGTTCACCGCTTTCCTGGCCCGCTCGGCGGGTGCTGTGCCGGCAGCGACCGGGACGCCGTTCCTCTACTCGGGGTACGACATCGTTTCTTATATCGGTTGCAGCATGGACGCGCACATCCCGGCGGTCGGCTGGAACATTGCCGGTCAAACCAACACGATGGGCGCGAACGTCAGGCCGAACCCGGTGACGGGCTGGCGCGAGTACCACAGCGTGTCTCCGAGCGGTCAGTTGCTGGACGTGAGCCAGCGGCTTCCCGACTCGACGCCGCCCGACGCGGCTGCGCCTCCAGCGGGCTCGATACAGCTCTCCGACGCCAACGTCACCACCTTCTTCCCCAACCGCGCCACGATCTTTGGCGGCGCCACCGACGGCACCTTCACCACGTCGGCGCTCGTCGGGTTCGCTCCGGTCCCGTGATGCCCGTGCCTGACGCGTTTGGAAAGAGCGGTGGTCGCCGGTTTGTCGCCGGTCGTGCCATTGCCTTGGCAATCCTCTTCACGGGTCTCGGCCTCGGCAACTCCTGCGGCCCCGAGTCCTTCCATCACGGTTCGTCAAACGACGCAGCCGCCGGTGCCGGGGGCGGCGCGGGCAATCATCCGGGGACGGGAGGCGCTTCGGGCATCGGGGGCGCGGGCGACCTCGGTGGCAGCAGCGGCGCGAATGGTCAGGACGGCTCGCCGGCGACGCTCCCCGGACCTTCCGCAGGACGTCCCACAGGACACCGCCACGGTCGACACCGGGATCGACACCGGGGCCTCCGACGCCCCGCCGACGGCCTGCCTGGGGACCATCCAGGACAAGATCACGCCATGCAACGGCGAACCGCCGTGCACGAAGGGCTGTGGCCTCAACCTCGCCAGCATCGGCATCGCTCGCGCGGCGAAGCTCTGCACCTGTCCCGGAGTGGGGCAAACCTGGCAGTGCCCGAACCTGGGCGTTTGCACCTATCCGCCAATCACGCTCACCTGCTTCAACCTGCCGACACCGCTTCCAGCTGTGTCCGGTCACTCAGGTCGAGGTTGGCTCGAATCTGATCGTTCCGAACGCCACGCCCTGCACCCTGGCGCCGGGTGAAACTTGCGGCGAGGTCTGCGGCTCGACCTCGGCGCAACTCGTATCAGGACAGCGGCGGGAACGGAAAGATTGGCTATTGCGTCTGCGTCACGAAAGGCGCGACCGCCGTCTGGCAGTGCGCGAGCGTCAACGAGTGGCCGCCGGAAGTCACGCCGCCGGACGGCGGGTAACCCGCTCGCGGATCACGGTCCGCCCCGCCCGAAACGAGCACGCGGTTCAGCCGTCCTGGTCGGCGGTCTCCAGATTGAAGTTCTTCTTGAGCTCCTGACCGGGGCTCAGGTTGACGCTCTCGACATGGTCGATATCGGGGTTGCTCCGCTTGAAGCGCAGCTTGTGCGCGCCACAGGTCACCGGGAGGTGCACGACCGGAGTGGGCTGCCCCACGTCCTTGCCGTCGATCCAGAGCTCGGCCCAGGGGACGGATCCGACGGTCAACAGGCAATCCTTGGATGCCGGCACGGCAACCGGCGCTCGAGTCGCCTTCGGCGCGGACACCGGCTCTTCTTCTTCGCGAGCGGCGCGCGAGCCACCGGGGCCGGTTCGACCTTGACGGGCTCTTTCGCCGGCGCTTCCCGCGGCAGGTCGACGTGGACGGCCTTGTCGAGATCGGGAATGATCTTGTAGAGCACCGGCTGGTGCCCGGCCTTGGCGAAACGGAAGGTCAGCGCCGTCGTGCCGCGGTTCAACGTGACCGTGAACGGCGTTCGTCCCAGCGACCTGGCGGAGTCGACGTCGGTTACCTCGGCGTCTTGCGGGTTCGAATCGACGGACAGACGCACCGTCGCGATCGCCGCCGGCTTCGCTGGACTGCTCGCGACCGGCGCGACGTCGACCTTGTCCACTGGCGCGCGGGCTGTGATCGCGCGTGAGCAGCGCCACGACGATGGCCACCACGATGGCGCCTCCCACGGCCGCGGCCGCCCACGGCACGCGCCTGCGCGAGTCGTCGGCGACGGGGCGGAGTGGAGGTGGGTACAGCGAAGAGTCGTCGGGACCGCGGACGGCCGCCGGCGACGCCGCCAGCCGCCGCGCGAAGGACGGGGACGAGGCCGTGACCGCGTCGTCTCGCATCAGCTCGGCGGGGGTCCCGGGTGACGTTGCCTTCTCCGCGGTCGCGCGTCGCGCCGCGGTGGTAGACGAGAAGGATCCCGTGATGGGACTGACGGACTTGTCGTTCGCCTGCCCTTCCGGGAACAGCTCGCAGAGGAGCTTGAGGTGCTCGCGCGGCGACAGCCTCTGCTCCTGAATCACGCGCTCGAGATCGCTCACCATCGCTCCGGCGCTCTGATATCTCGCGTCCTTGTCCCGCTCGAGAGCGCGCATGACGATCTGGTCGAGCGCGGGAGGCACCGAGGCGTTGAACATCGAGGGCGGAGGAATCTTGAGCTCGAGAACCATCCGGCTGGTGGCGTAGTCCGTGTTGGAACGGAACAGGCGCCGGCCGGTCAGCAACTCGTGCAGCACGATCCCCACCGCGAAGAGGTCCGATCGATGATCGATCTCCCCGAGCTCGACCTGCTCGGGTGACATGTACGCGACCTTTCCTTTCATCAGGCCCACCTGCGTGCGGGTGTCGCGGACCAGGTGGCTGACGCGCGCGATGCCGAAGTCGAGGATCTTCACCGTGCCGTGGAAGTCGAGCATCACGTTGGGCGGAGAGATGTCTCGGTGCACGATCCCCAGCGAGCTTGCCGTCCGACGTCTGCAGCTCGTGGGCATACTTGAGACCCAAACAGACCTGACGGGCGATCTCGACGCTGGCGTCAACCGGCGCCATCCGGCCGGTCGAGGCCAGCTTGGACTTGATCGCCGCGAGCGTCCGTCCATGAACCTGCTCCATGGCGATGAAGAAGCAGCCGTCGACCTCCCCGAACTCGTAAATCTGGACGAGGTTGGGGTGCGAGAGCAGGCCGCTCAGCTTGGCCTCGTCGATGAACATCTGTACGAAGGCCTCGTCCTGAGTCAGCTGCGGCAGCATCCGCTTGATGACCAGCGTCCGCTGGAACCCTTCGGGACCGCCAGCCACCGCTTGAAAGACCTCGGCCATCCCTCCCGCGCCGAGCCGCTGCAAGAGGACGTATTTGCCGAAAGGCTCAGGCGTCGGAATCGGGCGCGAGCCAGGCCGCGACGGCTGTTCCCTCACTTCCTGAGGCACCCCTCCATTGTGGCCTGGTGGATCCTCGGACACCACAGCCTTAACTCGGCATTCATTGCCCGGACCTTGAATGGAGATGTGGGCTCTCGCGCAGCGTCGCGATCGCGCGATGTTCAAGAGTTTGCCGCTACCCGCCGTTATTGACCCGTGTAGTTCGCGATGAGAGCCCTATCTAGTGCGAGAAGGACAACGATAGCCACGGCGGTGCTAGCGCGGTTCGTGATTGCGTCGGTGTCGGCAGCGGGCCTGTTCCTGCCCATCAGCGCAGCGCACGCAGCCCAAGACGATGAAACCCGGGCGGTGGGCGCGATCACCTTGCTCAATCGCCGGGCGGTCGAGGCTTACCAGGAACTGAACTTCGAGGAGGCGCAGCGGCTGCTGCGCCAAGCCCTCGATGTCGCCGACGCGCACGGCCTCTCGCAGCATCAGATTCGCGCGCGCACCTACATCAATCTCGGCATCGTCCTGGTGGGCGGCTACAAGGACCGGGAGCAGGCGATCAAGATGTTTCACCAGGGCTTGCAGATCTCGCCCGAGATCCACCTGAGCCGCGCGTTGGCCAATCCACAGATCCAGGCGGTCTTCGACGAGGCGGTCCGGCGCTTGAGCAGCGAGCCCGCGTCATCGACGCCCGCGCCCCCGCCGGTGGCCGCCGTCGCGCTGCCGGCCGAGAAGCTCCTGGCTCACGATCCGGTTCGGACCGGGCTGCGCGGCAACCCGCTCACCATCACCGTCGCGGCGGACGTCAGCCTCGGCCAACGTGCCGTGATCCTCGGCTACCGGCCCGCGGGCGCCGCGGTCTTCACCGAGGTCACCATGCAGCGTCAGCCGAACGGCGTCCACCTGGGCTTGATTCCCGAGGCAGCGACCGCTGGCGGGCACGTCGAATACTACATCGAGGCGCGCGGCGCCAACGGCAAGCGCATGACCTCGAGAGGCTCCTCGGTCGATCCCCTGGTCGTCATGCTGTCGCTGCCAGAGGTCGCTCGATCCGTCGACGTCGCCGCGCCGGCGAGCGGCGTCGGCCGAGGACAAGCGGTGGGTGCTGACGCTCATGGCCGGAACGGGAATCGGTTGGACCAGTGGCGTGGGCGAGGTCCGCCAGCTCGACATCTTTCCTTCCGGCTTCGCCTGGGCGAGCCTCGGGCACGTCGCACCAGCGGTCGGCTACATGGTGACGCCCAACCTGCTCCTCGGCGTTCAGGGCCGCCTGCAACTGATCACCGGCGCCGCCGAGTATCGACCGAGCGGCGGGGGCGCGACATCAGGCGCCTGCGGCAGCGACGGTGTCTGTTCCCCGGCAAAGGGGGCGTTCGCCGTGCTGGCCAGGGCGGAGTGGATCTTCAACGCGCCGGGGAGCGCGTTCCGCCCGTTCGTGTCGGGGGCAGTCGGCGGTGGTCTCATCCGGCACGTCGCTCAGGCCGGCGACCAGTCCGACTGCGGACCCTCCCAGAACGCCAAGTGCTTCGACACCGTTCCAAGTGGACCACTCCTCTTCGGTCCCGGCGTCGGTTTCGAGTACAGCCTATCGTCGAGCCTCTCGCTCGTCCTCGCGCTCGATGAATTGATCGGTGTCCCCAAGTTCACGGCCGAGACCGACGCGAACGTGGGCCTCTCGCTGCGACTTTGATGCTCCTCGCGCCTATGCCGCCCGTGAATGCTCGGCGGCCATGAGGCGATCGAGACGCAAGAGCTTAAATATCGCGAGCGGCTGGCCGTTGAGACCGCGCACGCTGAGCTCGCCGCCCTGTGCGACGACGCGCTTGTAAAGAGAGACGACCGCGCCGACGCCCGAGCTGTCGATCAAGCGCACGGCCGACATGTCGATCGCGACCGGCGATCTCCGATCGTTCACGACAGTATCGAGCGCGGAGCGCGACGCCGGGGCAGAGAGCGCGTCGAATGCCCCTTCGAGCCGCAAGAGCGTTTGCCGTCCAGAGTCTTCGCGGCTGAACCCCAAGTTAGTTGTTGCGATGTACGGATCGAGCGCGATGGGGGGCGCGCTCTTGGTGGAAACGGTAGCTGACGTGATCATGGTGAACCTTCTCGTCTCTCGAGGCCCGAAACGGTGGGCGCTTGTCCGGAAGGTAAGCACGATTCACGCCACCCGCCATCTCTATTTCAATCCGTGTGCAACGCGCTAGGCCAAGTCCACTTCGACCTGGTGCTCGTGCCGATCGTCGACGAGCGGCACCAGGTGGTCCGGTCGGTCGCCGTCCGTCGGCGGTGACTCGCTTCACGGCGGCACCGCCGCCGCCGTTTCGGACTTCGATGTGATACAGCGTCTCTCGGTAGCGGTAGTGGATCTTGAATCCGGACCAGCCGGCGGGAAGGCAGGGCGTGAAGCGTAAGCTCGCGCTCCCCTGAGCATCGACCTCGAGGTGCAGCCCCAAGAGGGATTCCGTGATCAGACGGTACATCCAGCCGGCCGAACCGGTGTACCAGGTCCAGCCGCCCCGTCCCGTGTGCGGCGCGACCGCGTACACGTCGGCCGCAACGACATAGGGCTCGACCCGATACCTCGCAACACCTTCGGGCGTTGCCGCGTGGGTGACGGGGTTGATCAAACGAAACACGTCCCAGGCACGCTCCGCGTCGCCCATGGCGGCGAACGCCATCGCCGTCCACACCGCCGCATGGGTGTATTGCCCTCCGTTTTCGCGGACGCCGGGCACGTAGCCTTTGATGTAGCCGGGGTTGAGCGACGACTTGTCGAACGGAGGATCCAGGACCTGGACCAACCCAGCGTCGCGTCGCACCAGGAGCCGTTCGACGCTGTTCATGGCGACCATCGACCGGTCCCGGGGTGCCGCACCGGACAACACCGCCCAGCTCTGTGGCAGGGCGTCGATCTGGCACTCGGGATTCTGCGCCGAGCCGAGCGGTTCGCCGTCGTCGAAGTACGCGCGCCGATACCACTCCCCGTCCCAGGCGTACGCTTCGATGTTGAGTCGCAGCTTGTCAGCCTCCGCGCTGTACGTCTCGGCGCGGGCGACATCGCCGCGCACGCGGGCCAGCGCGGCGAATTCCGTCAGCACGTCGAACAGGAAGAACGCCAGCCAGACGCTCTCTCCGCGCCCCTTCGCTCCGACCAGGTTCATCCCGTCGTTCCAGTCGCCGCAACCCATCAGCGGCAAGCCGTGCGCGCCGAAGCGCAGGCCGTTGTCGATCGCGCGCACGCAATGTTCGTAGAGGGTGCCGCTCTCGTCCGAGGCATGCGGCAGATCGTAGTAAGACTCCTCCTCGGGAGGGACGGCTCGGCCGGTCAGAAACGACGTCCGCTCGTCGAGCACGCCCGTGTCGCCGGTCGTTGCGACGTACCGGCACGTCGCGTAGGGCAGCCACAGATAGTCGTCCGAGAAGTGAGTGCGCACGCCGCGTCCCGCCGGCGGATGCCACCAGTGCTGCACGTCGCCCTCGCGGAACTGCTTCGCGGACGCGCGCAGCAGATGTTCCCGCAGCACGACCGGTTCGGCATGAACCAGGGCCATCGCATCCTGCAGCTGATCGCGAAATCCGTACGCGCCGCCCGACTGATAGAACCCGGTCCGAGCCCACATGCGCGCGCCAATACCTGATAGAGCAACCAGCCGTTGGCCAGGAAGTTGACCGACGGGTCGGGAGTTTCGCAGTAGAGCGTCCCCAGCGTGCGGCTCCAGTAGTGCCACACGCCCTCCAGCGTCCCCTGGGCGCGCGCCGGTCCCCGGAAGCGCTGCACCAGTTGCCTCGCGTGACCCTCGTCGCGGCCGGCGCCGAGCGTGAAGACGACGTCTCGTTCCTGTTCGTCAGCGAGCTCGACCTGTACCTGCATGGCGGCACAGGGATCGAGTCCCGCCCCCACGCGCCCGGACAGTCGGGTGCGGCGCAAGGCGGCCGGGTCGCCGAGAGTCCCATTCCGGCCGAGGAACTCGGTGCGGTCGCCGGTCACGGTGCGCGCGACCTCGCTGCAGTCGACGAAGACGACGCGCTCGGCAAAGTCAGGGCTGTACGAGTTGCGCGCGAACAATGCGCCCGTCGTCGGGTCGATCGCCGTCACCACGTGCATCAGCGTCTTGTCGCGCACTTCGCCCAGCACCCATTCCCAGTAGCCGGTGACCGACAGCTTTCGCGGCCGGCCGGAGCGATTCGCGATCTGCAGCCGGGCGAACTTGACCGGCGCGTCGGTGGCGACGAAGACGCACAGCTCGGTGACGATGCCGTCCTCGGTGTACTCGAAGATGCTGTAGCCGAATCCGTGGCGGGCGACGTAAGAGATTCGCCCGGGGCCGGCCAGGGCGAGGGCGACCAGAAGTGCCCGGTCTCCTCGTCGCGAATGTAGAGCGCCTCGCCGCTCGTGTCGGTGACCGGATCGTTGTACCACGGGGTCAGCCGGAATTCGTGGCTGTTCTCCGACCAGGTGTAGGCGCTGCCGCTCTCGGAGACGACCGTGCCGAATTGTGGGTTGGCGATCACGTTGACCCACGGCGCGGGCGTCGTCTGTCCGGGTCGCAGCAGGGTGACGTATTCGCGTCCGTCGCGGCTGAATCCGCCCAGGCCGTTGAAGAACGCAAGATCGCGCGGGGGCAACTCGGTGACCGGCGCAGGCCCGCTGCGCCGGCGCGTGGTTCGCAGCGGGGAACGGAGACCTCGGCGCCGCCCGCGCGTTCCACCTGCTCGGAGAGCGTGCCCGCGTCGTCGAACAGCACGACGCGCGCGACGGTTTGCAGGAGAGTGCGATCCTCTTCCGACATCTGCTCGCCGCGGCGCACGAAGATGCCGCCGGGCTTGTCGACCAGCGCGGTCTCCGGGCTGGCCGCGACGAGGTCCATGATCGCGTCCTGCAGCGTCTGGCGATAGACCGAGTCGTCCTCGTTCCAGATCACCAGATCCACCGCGATGCCCTTCATGCGCCAGTAGGCGTGCGCCTGGACGGCCTGGCGACAGAGCTCGATCTTCGTGCGGTCGCGGATGCGGACCAGCACGATCGGCAGGTCCCCCGAGATCCCGTAGCCCCACAGGCCGGATTGCCCGCGCCGATTGCGGGCGAGGACGCTGGCCTTGGCCCGGTGCGCGTCCGCGGCGAAGATCACCGAACCGGCCAGCCGGGCGTACGCCTGGGCATCGGCCTCGGTGGCGTTGAGCTGCTGCAGCAGGATGTGGCTGTGCGTCCAGGCCAGCTCGAAGACGCGATCCGCCAGGTGGGGGTCGTGGTACTTCTCCATCAGCGCCGTGACGGTCTCGCGCGTCTCGGCGACGCCGGTGACCAGGTCCACCTGCGCGGTCTCGTTCGGTTGCAGCACGACGACCTGGCGGATGCAGACCACGGGATCGAGCACCGGCCCCTCGCTGTCGGACAGCGGCTGTCGTGCCTCCAGGGCCGCGGGCGCGGCCAGGGTCCTGCCCCGGCCGATGAACTTCATCCGGTCGGTTTCGAACGACGCCTCGCCCGCGGTCGTCCCCTGCACCGTCATCAGGTGCACCAGCCAGGGCGGCTGTTCGTCGGCCGAGCGCGGCCGGCGGGTGCAGAGAATGGCCTGCCGTCGGTCGCACCAGCTCCGTCTGCACGAACAGGTTGCTGAACGCCGGGTGGGCCAGGTCCTGGCCCTGGGGGGCCAGGACCACCTCCGCATAGCTGGTCACTTCGATCGTCCGCGGCGACTTCGGATCGGTTCGTGATCGTGATCCGCCGCAGTTCGATGTCGTCCTCGGGCGAGACGCTGATCTCCGTGTGCGTGTCGATGCGGCTCGTCGCGCGCGGCGAAACTCGGCGCGGGCCTGGGTGAAGATCGCCTGGTAGCGCTTGGCCGGCTTGAGCGTCGGTTGCCACGCCGTCGACCAGACAGCGCCGCTCTCCAGATCGCGCAGATAGCAGAACGTGCCCCAGCAATCGCGCGTCGCGTCTTCGCGCCAGCGCGTCACGGCCAGGTCGCGCCAGCGGCTGTAGCCGCCGCCGGCGTGCGTGACCACCACGTGGTACCGGCCATTGGAGAGCAGATGCACCTCGGGACGGGGCCCGCCGGATCGGTGAAGACCCGCATCGTGCCCTCGTCGTCGGCGAGGCCGCGCCGCGTGGCATGCCGGCTTCCGCGACGTGGGGGAAGACCGGCGCGCGGCCTTGGGCACGCGCTCCTGCAGCAGCAGGTCGGCGGCGCGCAGCATCGGATCGGCTTCGAAGCGGCGCTGCATCGGCCTGTCGAGCAAGCAAGTAGCCGAGCGACAGCAGGCTCATGCCCTCGTGGTGGGCCATGAACTGCCGCACGATCGCAAACGACGCTCCCGGCGGCAGCCGCGACGGCGTGTAGTCGATGGCTTCGTACAATCCGTAAGTCCCCTTCGCGGCCCTCGGCGGCCAGTCGCTCGCAGGTTGCGGCACGCCGCCTCCGGCGCGACCATCAGCGCCAGGGCGCTGGCGTACGGCGCGATGACCAGGTCCTCGGCGAGGCCGCGCTTGAGCCCCAGGCCCGGAACGCCGAACGCCCGGTACTGATAATTCAGCTGCAGCATCGATGGTGTTGTAGCCCGACTCCGAGATGCCCCACGGCACGCCGCGCTGCCGGCCGTAGTCGATCTGCCGGCGCACGACGGCCCGGTACGTCTGGTCGAGCAGCGTGTTCTCGTAGGTGGGCATCACCAGCAGCGGCATCAGGTACTCGAACATCGAGCCGCTCCAGCTCAGCAAGCGGGGTCGCCCCCCGTCGTGGTCAGCAACCGGCCGAGCGCGAACCAGTGCTCCTGGCCGACCTGGCCCTGGGCGATCGCGACGAAGCTTGCCAGCCGGGCCTCGGACGCCAGCAGATCGTAGAAGCTGCCGTCGAGACGCTGGTCGCCGACGTTGTAGCCGATCGCGAACAGGTCACGGGACTTGTCGAACAGGAACGAGAAGTCCATCTCGGCCAGATTCCTGGCAGGCCGTCGCCAGGTCATGGGTGGCCTTCATGCGGTCGGCGGCGTGCTGGGCCCCGAGGGTCAAGGCGACACGGAGCCGCGCGCACCAGTCGAGGACGGAGGCCCGCTGCGTTTCGAGGCCGTCGGGACCCGGGGTCCGCTTCAGATCCTCGACGACTCCATCCAGAGCGGGGATGACTGCGTGGCTCGGCAACGCAGGCGATGTCACGGCAGACTGAGGCCGTCATCGAGCGCCGTCACCAACGCCGACAGTTGCGGGAGATCAGGAGACTCCGCCGGCGCAGTGAGCTCGACCCAGGCGGCCATCCGCACGAGATCGTCGTGGTGATCCCGGCAGGAGCGCTCGAAGGCGGCTGCCCACCATGCGAGCTCGTCGCCGGTGCCATGCGCCGCGGAAAGGTCGGTTGCGGCCTCCGTCAGTTGCGACAGCAAGCGCGCGGCATTCGTCAACCCGCGGGGCGGCTGCTCCAGCAGATCGTCGAGGCGTTGCACACCGGAAAGCAGAGCCGCGGCTCCCGGGGAGCGGGCCGAGGCGTCGGGCTTGCGGCGCGCGCCGCGGGCGACGTCCAGGAGTGTCTCGACGGTGTCGCGAAGTCCGTCGAAGGCGCGCGCGGTCGAGAGCGGCGTCTCGATCAGCTCCAGCAGACCGCTGCGAAGCACCAGCAGATGTCCGACGAGATTCCCGCTGTCCACCGTCGAGACGTAGCGCGGGGGCAGGGGCTTGAGCGAGCGCGTGTCGTACCAGTTGTAGAAATGTCCGCGGTGCCGTTCCATCCGGGCCAAGGTCGCCAACGTCTTTCTGCGTTCGGTCGAGCAGACCGGCCACGGATGCAATAGCCGAAGTCGAAGGCGGCGAGATTCGCGAGCAGCGCCATGCCGATGTTGGTCGGGCTGGTGCGCGAGGCGACGACCAGCGCCGGGTGTTCCTGGAAATTGTCCGGCGGCAGCCAGTTCTCGTCGCCGGTGACGAAGGTCTCGAAGAACCGCCAGGTCTGCCGCGACAGCTTGTGGAGGAAACGCCGCTGCCGGTGCGAGAGGTGGACGGCGGGCGGCGCCAGCGTGCGACTCAGCCACCAGGCGATCGACCGGCGAGACGAGCCACGAAGCCAAGCAGCGGTGCCGCCGGCAGCGAGAGAGGTCGGCCGATCACGGACGATGAAGATCGATCGCCTCGATGGCGATCGCCGGTGCGACCAGCATGGCGGTCAAGCCGAGGTGCCGCGGCCGCGCTGCGCGTCGCTGGCCGTCTTCCATTCCAGCAGGCGTCTGCGCGTCAAGAGGAGCCGCGCCAGCGTGCGGACGATGGCGTCGAGGCTGACGTACGCGTCGTACGGGAGCAAGAGCCAGCGTGAACAGGAGCCGCGCCGCCTGCGTCCCGGCAGCCCCGACCGTCAGCCGGAGGTGCGCCATGAGAGGGAGGTCGGCCGGCTTGCGGACCAGGTCAGCCAGCAGCGACAGCAGGGGAACCGCGCCGAGGACCGCCAGGACGAAGGACGCCACGCAACCGCACGTCCTTGGGCGGCAACAGCAGAAAGGACACGAGCAGCAGCGCCAGCATCGCCACCGGAACCAGGCTGCGGCGCAGGTTGTCGAAGATCTTCCACCAGGACACCGCGGAGATCGGATTCGGGGCGGTCCCGCGCCGCAAAGCGCGGGACCCGGGGCAGCAGCCACCAGGCGATCTGCCAGTCGCCGCGCATCCAGCGGTGCCGGCGGCTGACGTCGGCGGGGTACCGCGAGGGGTACTCCTCGTACAGTTCCACGTCGCTCAGCAGGGCCGAGCGGGCGTACGCGCTTTCCAGAAGGTCGTGGCTGAGGATCGTGTTCTCCGGGAAGTCGCCGCAGCGTCTGCGCGAAGGCGTCCACGTCGTAGATGCCCTTGCCGACGAACGACCCTTCGCCGAACAGATCCTGGTAGACGTCCGAAACGACGCGCGTGTAGGGGTCGACGCCCGCGTCGCCCGCGAACAGGCGCACGAACCAGGATCGGCGGGCGCTCGGCAGGCTGACGCCGACGCGCGGCTGCAAGATGCCGTAGCCGTCGACGACGCGGCGGCGGGCCGCATCGAGCACCGGCCGATTGAGCGGGTGGGCCATCGCCCCGACCATTTCGCGCGCCGCATCGCGCGGCAGCTGCGTGTCGGTGTCGAGCGTGATGACGTAGCGGACGCCGGCCAGCACGGCGGGATCGCCGACGACCTCCGAGAACGCGCCCGCGCCACCCCCGCGCAGGAAGGCGTTGAACTCCGCCAGCTTGCCGCGCTTGCGCTCGTAGCCCATCCACACGCCTTCGCGTGGACGTTCCAGCGCCGCGGCCGATGGAAGAGGAAGAAGATGTCGGCGCGTTGTGCCGCGTACTTCTGATTGAGCTGCTTCGATGCCTTCGCGGGTCAACGCGCACCAGCTCGGCGTCCGAGGCGAGGATCTCCGCCGGGGCGTCGGTGAAGTCGGTCAGCAGGGCGAAATGCAGGTTCTCGTCGCGGTTGGCCAGGTACCGCACCTCGAGTCCTTCCAGCAGATCCCTGACGCCGGCGGGGCTCGAGAGCATCGTCGGCACGACGACGATCGTTCGACTGTCCGCGGGAATGCCGTCGCTGAAATCCAGCCGCGGCAGACGTCGCGCGGCCACGAGCAGCGTGACCAGCCAGTTGGCGACGCCGACGCCCAGATGGGTGGCGCAGAGAACGAGGGGCGCCGCCAAGCAAACCACCACGAAAGCGGGACGGCACGCCACGACCGCGAAAGATGCAGCAAGACTTCGAGGAACGCCGCCGTGGCCCCCGCCGTCACGACGCCGATGCCGAGTCCGTAGAGAAGCAACGGCCGGCCGCTGCCGAACCGTCGGGCCGCACGCGACAGGGAGCCGCGCATGGCCACCCGAACCTCCAGGGCCCGCCGCCCGCGATCGATCAAGTAGTAGCCGACGTGCGCCATCCGAGCGGGCGTCCTGCCCTCGGGCCGTATCGGCCGACGCGCGCGCCATGCGGATGGCCTCGCTTGCGACCTTGTGTTCCTCCCACGTGCTCCGCTTGGCGATCTCCTCGATCCCGTGGCGATAGCGATCGCGCGTCGCGAAATCCATGTCGGCATAGACCTGCGCGGGATCGTTCGCGCAGGACCTGCTCGACCAGGCTGTGGGTCTCGACGAACGTTCGCCAATCGTTTGCGCCCAGAAAGCGCAGACTGGTGATGCTGTTGCCCATCGAGACCTGGTCGGCGGCCTGCGCCTGCCCCTCGCCTCGGACCAATTGCTCGATGGTCTGTCCTTGCTCGGCCAGCCGGTGCTCGAGCCAGCTGTTCGCGAAGGTGAAATGCGCGCTTTGCCCCTGCAGGTGTCTCGTCAGCTCGGCGAGGAACGCGCCGGTCAACGGCGGGTTCGCGCGCGCCATGTCCGCCAGCACCAGGACCAGATCGGTCGGGTTTCGTTCGACGACAGCGATCATTCGTTCGGCCCAGTCGTCGGCCAGATCCCGATCTCGACGCCCCGCCGCCACGCGCGCGGCGACGCGGCGCAGGTTCTCGATCAAGGCCAGACCCAACATGATCGGAATCGCCCAAAGCTCGCCGAGCTGCAGCGGGTGGGCGGGCTTGTAAGCCGCGATGAAGCCGTTCAAGCTGTCCCAGTCGATGCGCCCGTCGACGTGCGCGATGAGCTCGAGGGCGATGGCGTACGCGCGTGGGTTGCCGGCGTCCGCGCCGGCGCCGAGCCGCGGGAGCTCGCGGCTGTACGAGCGCGGCAGGTTTCTTCGCGTCAGCCGGATCTGATCTTCGATCAGATAGAAATTGTCGAGCAGCCACTCCGCGGCGGGCGAGATGCGCCGGTCGCGGGCGACGGCGGTGGCTGCCAGCTGATAAGTCTCGAGCAGAATTCGCTCGTTCTCATCGAGGCGGGCGATGAGCAGATCGGGCCCGCGGTCCCGGGCCAGCTGGTGTGACACCGCGAGCGAAGCGGCGTGCCGCGCGAGCTGATCGACACTGAGCAGCTCGGACCGGAGCGGTTGCTCCTGTGCCCGTGCAGACAACGATTGCGCCGGGTCCGGAGGGCCCCGCCCGAAGGAGGTTGCGCGCGTCAGCCACGCGCGTAGCGCCGAAACAGCCACGCCCCGCGCCCCTCTACGACATTTCCAGGCGACCGAGAGGCTCGCGCGGGAGGCAGCGCGTGCGTCTCACGCGCCTTCGCCCCGATCTAGCGATCGGGGGTCGTGGCCGGTCTCGTAAAGCGCAAGCGCAGGTCTATCCATGGCACATCCGTCGAGCCGCACCCGCCGGCGCGTCCCTCTGCATAGCACGGATGTCCGAGAAGTCCCCGGTGTTGTTGCTCGTCACCGCGGTGTTGTCATCATGCTTTCGGATCGGATGAATCAGCCCCTGCCGCTGAACCCGCATCGCGTGCTTGCCAGAAAAGCCCGCTCACCATCGTCAGCAATTGCTCGACGCTGGTCTTTTTCATCTTGGGCAGACCGCGGGGCGCGAGCGCGGGGTCACAGGACAAGATCCCCACCGGTATATCCGCCAGCGCAGGTAACCCGCTCATCGCTCGATAGAACTCGATGCCGCTCATGACGGGCATCGCCATGTCGAGCACCACGGCACAGGGTCTCTTCAGACCGGGCAGAAGATCCAGCGCCTCTCGACCATTCGCGGCCAAGGTGACGGCGTAGCCTTCGGCTCGCAAAACATCGCCCAACGATTCCCGCAGATCTGTGTCGTCATCGACGACCAGGACGGCGTTGCCGTTGCGCTGTGTCTGTCGCACCCCATCAACGGCTGTCTCGATCACCTACTCACGGTAAGGATTCCTTTGAGCTTGTGCACAGAATTAACTCATGTTTTTGCTGTTGGGCTCGATTTCGACGGTTGGCACGGAAAAACAGAAGGTCGCGCCGTGTCCGAGCTGGCTCTGCGCCCAGATCCGCCCCCCATGAGCCGCCACGATTCCAGCCGCAATGGCAAGACCGAGGCCAGTCCCCTTGTACTGGACATCGTCGCTGCGCCAGTAGCGTTCGAAGAGGTGTTTCAAGTCATCTTCGCCGATACCCGGACCATCGTCTGCCACCGAGAACAAGAGCTCGTTGTCGCGCGCCTCGACCCGGAGGGTGATATGCCCGCCCCTGGCGGTTACCTTGGTTGCGTTGCCAACCAGGTTGGACAGGACCTGCAGGATGCGGTCGCGGTCGCAAGAGATCCGAGGAAGACGTGGCTCGACCTCGGCCGTGAACAGGAGGTGACTCGCCCGTGCCGCGCTTTCGAAGCTGGCGAGCGTTTCGTCGATGATGCCGCGCGGATCGTGCAGGTCGCAGGCGATGGCCAGGCGACCCGTTTCAATGCTGGCGAAATCGAGGAGATCTTCGATGAGCCGCTGCATGCGGTCGGCGGCGCGCTTGATGCGCCCCAGGGCCAACGGAAGGCCGACTCGCCGCTCGTCCGGAACCGCTCTCTTCCCGAGAATGGCGGTGGTGAGCAGGATCGTCCCGAGGGGATTCCTCAGGTCGTGCGAAACGATCGTCAGGATCTGTTCGCGCACCCGCACCGCTTGCTGCTCCTGCCGGTACAACGTCGCGTTGGCGGCCGCGAGCGCCTCGAACTTTTCCATGAGCCCCTCGGCGCAGGCTCGCTGCCGCTCCGCTTCGGCCTTCATCTCTTCCGCGTAGGTCTGCGCCCGCTCGGCGTGTTCTCGCCGAGAAATGTCGGCCTGCCAGGCACGCTTTCGATCGAGCGCCATCGCCAGCTGGTTGCTGATCGCGTTGACGAACATCAGATCGGTCTCGTCGAGAGGACGCGCTCCCTCCAGAGCCAGTGCCCCGAAGGGGGGACCATTGGGCACGACGAGGGGAATGACGATGGATCTCTTGCCGGGCTCTCCATCACTCTCCATCGGACGGGGCAGGGCGGTCTTGCCCGCAAGCTCTCGTAGCTCGAGGGACTCGGTCGATCCGGCGCCGACCAGGTACCGGTAGGCCACCTCGACGCGCGCCTTGACCGCCCGTTGTTCTTCTGCGGTCTGTCCTTCGGCGCGCCAGACGACCATCTTGGATCCGCCCGTCTCTTGCTCGATGAGAACCGCGCTGCGCAGCGGAAGCGCCTTGGCAACGATCCCCAGAGCGGGTTCGAAAGTCCGGTCGATGTTTTCGAAGCTCGCAAACAGCTTGCTGATCTCGTAGAGGTGCTCCAGCCGCTGCTGGGCTGGAGCGGGGTCGGTGGCCAAGCCGCCCGCGCTGGGGGGAGCGGTCTGACCGTGCGCCCTGCGCCGTCGGGATGTCATTTGTCCTCGCGGTGTATCGGACGAGGCCGTGCGACGCGCATGCCGCCTTTGCCGACGGTGATCACGTGGGTCCTTCGATCGTGGTCGCTGCCGCGCGTCTTCACGATCGTCAGCATGGGCGACAATCGCCCGTCCGTCTCCTGATAGCGAAGCATGAGCAGGTTGTCGGCGATGGGCGACAGGCCCTGCTCGGTGACACGCTCGGTCGAGTAGAGGAACGGTGCCTCCAGCGTGAGGACGCTGGTGATGCCGATGGTCTTGAAGCGAACGACCAGCTTGTAGAGCATGTGGCGAAGCTCGTCGATCGCCATGTTCTCCGTCAGCATCTGGGTCACCGCATCGAGCACGACACGAGACGCCTGCAGCGCCTTGAGCCGATCCGCCAGGACCGTCAGGAACTGGCCCGCACGAAGGTGCTCCCGGGAAACGTAGAGAATCTGGATCAGCCCCGCATCGACCGCCGCCCGCAGCGGCAGCCCCAGCGCATCGGCGCTCGACACGATCTGATCGGGGCCCTCCTCGAGCGTGACGTAAAGGCCCGGTTGCTTCTGCGCCGCGCCCTCGAGAAGGAACTGCAATCCAAACATGCTCTTGCCGACACCCGCGCTGCCCGAGACGAGGGTCACGCTTCGCTTCAAGAAGCCGCCCTCCAGGAGCTCGTCGAGCCCAGGAATCCCCGAGCCGAGCCGCGTGGCGACCTCCAGCGCGGGTGGCGGTGCGTCCTGCTGGAAATCCTCGCCGTAGCGTGGAAAGACCGCGACGCCGCCCTCGCCGATCACCAGGTTGTGCCGCCCCTTGAGGTGAGCCGTGTTGCGCAGCTTGTACACCTCGATGTAGCGCTCGCGCTCGAATCCTTCCTCGGTGGAGCTGAGGATGATGACGCCATCGACGACCGTCTCCTCGACCCCGAGGCGACTCACCTGGTGCGATCCATAGGGGATGTCGGTGGTGAAGAAGCCGACCGCCTGCGCGTTCTGGACGATGCTGCACAGCTGAAAGATCTTCTCGCGGCTGAGCTGGGGATCCTTGAGCTTGTGCAGGAACACGGAGACCGAATCGATGACCACGCGCTTGGCCTTCATCGCCTCGACGCGTTCCTGCATCATCAGAAGGTGGGCCTCGACCAGGATGTCGGGCTGGGGGATGAAGACGATCTCGATCATGCCGCGGTCGATCTCGCGGTCGAGATCCCAGCCAAGCCCCTGCGCCGCGGCCCGCAAGCGTTCGTCGGTCTCTTCGAAAGAGAACAGGATTCCCTTCTCGCCGGCCAGAGCGCCGCGGTAGATGAACTCCAGGGACAGGACCGTCTTGCCGGTGCCGGCGACGCCGCCGATGAGGAGGCTCGAGCCCCACGGGATCCCGGGGCCGAGAAGCTCGTCGAGCTTGGTGATCTGGGTCTTGCAGCGCGCCTGCGGGCCGCTCGGCGACGGCTCACGCCGGATCGCCAGCCGGGGAGCGAAGATCTCGAGGCCGCTGCCGGAGATGAGGAACGGATGCTCGTCGCGGCTGTGGTTCGTCCCGCGCATCTTGATGATCTTGAATAACCGCTGTTGCTCGCCCAGCGACTCCCGCTGCGACAGGACCAGCAGGCCGTCGACGATCGAGAACAGGGGATTCTTGTCGTAGTCGGCAACGCCGTACTCGCCGAGCAGCAACGCGGTCGTCTCCCAGGCCATCAGGTTGACTGCGATCTCGTAGTCGAACTTGCGCAGCTCTTCCTTCGAGCGCGCCAGATCGTCGAAGACCTTGAAGCTGTCGATGACGACGATCGTCGGCTTGACCTTCTTGATGTGCTGCATGACCAGATCGGTGGCCGCTTCCAGGCCCTTGGTTCGCAGCATCACGCCGAGGTCGACGAACTGGACGCCAGCTTCCAGCTTCATCGGCGTCGAAGAACGAGAACTGCTGCAGGTGCCGGAGCGTCTTGGCGGTCGGCTCCGAAAGCGTGCCGAACGACGAGGACGCGATTGGCCGGCGGACGCATTGTGGAAAGCGATCTGCTGGGTCAAGATCGTCTTGCCCGAGCCCGGCGGGCCACTGACGACCGTCACGGAGCCGTCGGGCAAACCTCCGTTGAAGATCGCGTCCAGATTGGAGACGCCGGTCGCGATGCGCGGAATGTCGACTACTTTCGCCATGATTTTTTCTCTTCGCTCTCGGCGTTCACGGGGTCGTCAGATTGACGGACCGGCCTCGCTCCGACGCGGATTGCGTCGGGAAGGGCCACGCCGGAGATCTCGGCGTGGAGCGCGGGCGTGAGGATCTCGGCCGTCAGATTGCCGAGAACTGTCAGAAGCTCCACCAGCACGAAGCGGACGGCTTCGCGCAGCTCGGAGGGGTCGACAGAGCCGATGCGCTCGCGAAGCTCGCGGCACTGGATCCCGCTCGTTGGTTCGAGCTTGAGCGACCACAACAGTGAGAACCGCTCCGACGCATTGTGAAGGACGCGCTCGGCGATCGCCGTGAGCGTGACATCACCGAGTGTGGTCCTGGTTCGAATCCAGACCGCGTTCAGCGCCGCTTCGAAGAGATGAAGAAGAACCTCCGGGGCAAGACCCCCGGCGGTTCGGTCGAGCCAGGCGTCGACGCAGAGCGCATGTCGGCCGTCATCAAGCACGGTGCCACCATTGCGCACGCGAAGACCGCGTCCGCCGTGACGAGCGCGCGAGCGAACGACCAGCCATCTTTCTCACTCATCGCTTTCTTCCAACCGCGACGCTTCTGAATCGGCCGTTCGGCCAGGTCACCAAAAGCTTGTGGCGTGGGCGAGAGCGAGACGAGGCCCGACCCGCTACGCGAGAACATGCACCTCATGCACCTGATGGTCAAGTGACGAAAGGCGTCCGCTTTCCCGAACGATGCGCATTGCTTTTCCATCTCGCCGCGCGATTCGAGGGATCCCATAGGTAAGGGGAGTTCTCAATGACTGACGCCGACAAGACCATTCTCGACAACTTGGAGCGGGAGAGCGTGGCTCTGCTCGAGCGAGCGACCTTCTCGATCCGCGACGAGGACCACGCCCACGCCGTCCATTCCGAAGCGCAAGCGGCGCTGGTGGCGTTGCGGCCCTGTTTGCAACGACCGACTGAACACTTCGAGCGCGGCCACGCCCCCGTCGTGGTGAACGGCCATGTCATGCGGCGGGCGCAGGACGCCGAGAGGCGGCTCAACGCCGTCATCGATTCGGTGACCCAGTGGAACGGGCTCGGAGAGGCGGGGGTGTTCCGCCTGCTTACGAAGCCACGTGCGTGGCTGGGTCGCTGGTAGCCTCTGTCAGCGTTCGAGCATGAGCCTCGAGCTGGCGACGCGCGGCCCGGAAGGCGTTGCGGATCGCCACGTAGACGTCTTCGTGCGGGCCGTTGCTCGGGTGGTCGTAGTCGACGACCACCACGCTGGTCGGCAAGGTCAGGTCCATCCGAACGCGATAGTGTTGCTCTTTGCGACCGCGGTCGACCGCCTCGATCAGCACCTGTCCGGCCGTCATCGAGCTCGTCAACGCACCCAGCTTCTCCAACCAGGCGCGCACCTCGGCGCGGGGCGGCTCGCTCGCGAGCATGCCGTTGAAGGAAATCTGGCAAGCGATACGTGGCACCACGCGCGCGGCCAGCACCGGCGCCAGAACGGCGATCGGCGGTCCGCTCTCTGGGCTCATCAACGAAGGTTCAACGGTCGTGATCAGATTCTCCATGCTTTCTTCCTCAGAATGAACCGGATCGCCGACGTCGTCTCGACCGAAGTTTGATTCAACACCGTCGCAAAAACCGACTTGCCACCGAACGTCGCAAGAAACCGATGCAACGGTTCGGCGCATCGCCTAAGAATCAAACAAGTCCGGGCAGTTGGATCGAGAAACACGGCGTGAACCGCCTTTTTCATCGAGACGCCCTACTTTCTGCCCCGAAACGACAGAGAGGGACAACACCGGATGCGGGCCGATGATCTGGATCATGAAGAGCTCCTGGAGCTCGACCCCGAAGGCGGAGCGATCCGCTTCGCGGGACAGCGCGCGCTGTTGTTGGACGCGGTCGCGATGGGTCTTCTGCGGAAGTACCTGGTCGAGAACTTTGGGCTCACTGCCGCCCGGGCGGTGCTGACCCAGTTCGGGTTCGCTCACGGATGGCGCATGGCAGAGGCGATGCAATCCGAGTTCAAGTGGGACAGCGACGACGACTGGCGTCGCGCAGGCACGCGCATTCATGCACTGGAAGGGCTGTTTCGGGTAGAGGCAGGAAGCAAGGAACCCCTGTCCAAAGAGGGCGTCATGCTCAGCGCCTCCTATGAGGCGGAGCAACACCTCTTGCACTTCGGCCGTTCGGACGAGCCCATGTGTTGGACCATCTGCGGCTTGACCAGCGGGTACATCAGCCGGACCGTCGGCAAGGAGATCTACGTCCTCGAGGATGGCTGCATGGGAAGGGGCGATGCGGGCTGCCACCTCCTCGGGCGCACGCGCGAAGAATGGGGCGACGAACGCGCGCAGGAGCTGCGCTTTTTCGAGCCCGGCCGCCTCAAGGAATGCCTCGATGTCTCGCTTCAACGGGTCACCGAAACATTGAAGATGACCGAGCGTAAGCTGCGCGAACATCGCCGGGCGCTGGTGCGCGTGGCCACGGACGTCGAGGAGCCCCTGGGTGTCATTGCCAAGAGCGCGGCCATGGAGCGACTCGTGGACCTGTCGCGAAGGGTGGCCAGGTTCGACGCCACCGTGCTCATCACCGGCGAGAGCGGGTCGGGCAAGGAGCGGATAGCGCGCCTGGTCCACGAGGAGTCGACGCGCTCGACCGGGCCATTCATCGCAGTCAACTGCGGCGCCATCACCGAGACCCTCCTCGAAAGCGAGCTCTTCGGCCACGCGCGCGGTGCCTTCACCGGGGCAAACCAGGATCGGCCGGGCCTGTTCGAGGCCGCCAACAACGGAACGCTGCTGCTCGACGAGGTCGGTGAGATTTCGAAGGGAATGCAAGTGAAGCTGCTGCGCGCGCTCCAGGAGCGCGAGATCCGGCGCGTCGGCGAGAACAAGAACCGTCGGATCGATCTGCGCGTCCTGGCCGCGACCAACCGGGATCTCGCCCTCGCCGTCGCGGACGGCAGCTTTCGACAGGATCTCTACTACCGTTTGAAGGTCGTGGAACTGAACGTGCCGCCGTTGCGCGAGCGCCGAGACGACATTCTGCCGCTCGCCCGGGTCCTGCTCGCCGACGCGGCCTTGCGGATGAAGCGAAAGATCACGGGCCTCGCTCCGGCCACCGCCGATCAGCTGCTGCGCTACCACTGGCCCGGGAACGTACGTGAGCTCGAGAACGCGATGGAGCGTGCGGTCGCGCTCGCGTCGGGCAATCGCGTGGAGGTCGCGGATCTTCCCGAGGAGGTCCGCCAGGCGTTTTCAATACCGGTGGCCACGAAGGGCGCCTTGCGATCGCTCGACGAGATCGAGAGGGATTACATCATCGCGGCGCTGAAGGTGAACGGCGGGAACCAGACGCACACCGCCGAACAGCTCAAGATCGGTTCGGCGACTCTGTACCGCAAACTCAAACGTTACGGGATGATCGTCGGCAAGGATCCGCTGGGCAAGCGCACGGAGCCCGACGCAGGGCCGTCTCCGTCGTAGCGGTAAACCCTTACAGCCGAGACGGGGTTTCCGGACTAGAGGCCTCCCTGACGGTGCCTACCTTGTGGCGGCAATATCAAACGTCAGAAGGTGACCAATGTCCGTCAAGCTACGAAATCGGCTGGATATGCGAGGAAGCGCCCCCATAGATGCCGCCGAAGAGAATCGGTGCGCAAGCGAGTATGTCAAGGGCCGCGACCCGCGTTTGGCCGAGCGCCTGGTGAAAGCCAATCTGCGGCTGGTGGTCAAGATAGCGAGGCGTCACTGCCATTCGCAAACGGACATCCGCGATCTGATCCAGGAGGGAAACCTCGGGCTGGTCCACGCTGTCGAAAAATTCGACCCGAGCCGCGGCGTCAAGCTGAGCTCGTATGCGTCGTGGTGGATCCGAGCGTACATTCTCAAGTACACGATTGAAAACTGGCGCCTGGTCAAAACCGGGACGACGCAGGCGCAACGCCGCCTGTTCTTCGGCCTGCAAAAGGCGCGGAAGAAGTTCGAGGCTCGGGGTGCCGAGATCGACACGAAAGAGATCGCGAAGAGCCTGGACGTCAAAGAAAAGGAAGTCGTCGCGATGCTGGACCGGTTCGCCGCAGGCGAGTCGTCGTTGGATACACCGCTTAGGTCCAGTGCGGATGCCCCGAAGACCTTGGGAGATGCGCTGAGCGATTCGCCGACGTCGCAACCGGATGTGCAGGTCGAGCGCGCCGAGCTCGTCCAGCGGGTGCGAACGAACCTGCAAGCGTTCGGTGAGCACCTTCGCGGCAGGGAGCGCGAGATCTTTCAGCGACGGTTGATGAAGGAGGATCCGGTCACTTTGCAAAGCCTGGCCGTTTGCTTTGGAGTGACGCGCGAGCGCACCCGCCAGCTCGAGTCTCACCTCAAGAACCGAATCCGCCTTCATCTCGAGCAGGAGCTCGGTGATGCGGTCGGTCCGATGCAAATCGCCGCCTGACGCCGCGCTGCTATCGCGCCCGTCGCCCGTCGCTTCGCCTTCGAAGTGACGTCAAAGTGATCGACGAGGTCTCTCGTATTGATGGGATGAGGGTCTCCCCTCGAGGAGCTCGCGACGCAAGTGCGGGGACTCAATGGCGTTCTGCACATGGCCCGGAACGTGCTCTAGCAGCAGCGAAACAGCGGCGAGACCGGGCGCTTCCAAGTCACACGCCGCCAGCATGGACCCACGTTCTGGAGAAATAATGACCCGATCATTGAAGAATAGCCTCGAGACCTTCGCACTGTCGCTCGTGTTGGTCGTCATGCCGGCCTGCGGAGGGACCTCAGGCAAGGTCGCGCCGACCGACGCAGCGGACGCGCGAAGTCCCGAAGCCGGGCTCGCCGACACTCGCCCGGAGGATACCGGGCACGCCGACACG
The DNA here is from genome assembly GCA_963711305.1 of uncultured Pseudomonadota bacterium. Taxonomy (GTDB): domain Bacteria; phylum Myxococcota_A; class Polyangia; order Fen-1088; family Fen-1088; genus DASRQZ01. The sequence continues at coordinate 705,982 of CAVQDT010000006.1, read as the reverse complement.
CAGGTGGCCGACGTCGGCTCCCCGGATACCGGCAAGATCGACGCGGGCGAGCACGACGCCGTCGTACCTGACGTCGCACACGATGCCGTCGCACACGATGCCGTGGCTCCCGATGCCGTCGCGCTCGACACGCGAGCAGCCGACGCCGAAGCGCTTGACTCTGGAACCGACGTGGGCTCTGCGTGCGCTCAGGGGCAAGTGGTGCTGGGCGGAGCGGCGCCTTTCGCCGTGTTGGCCGGATCCACCGTCACCAACACCGGGCTCACGGTCGTGACCGGCGACCTCGGGTTGAGCCCGGGGACGGCAGTGACTGGATTCGGGCCTGGAACGGTCATTGGGACCCAGCACGTGGGTGACCCGACGGCGGCGCAAGCGGAAGCCGACCTCACAACGGCGTACAACGACGCCGCTGGCCGGACGCTCTGTCCGATCAGCGTCGCCGGCAACCTCGGCGGCCAGACCCTGACGCCCGGTCTCTACAAATCGACCTCTTCACTCGAGATCTCGTCGGGCGACCTCACCCTCGACGCGCAGGGCAACCCGAACGCCGTCTTCATCTTTCAGATGGCGTCCACGCTGACGACCAGCTCCGGACGCCAGGTCGTTCTCGCCGGCGGCGCCAAGTCGACGAACGTGTTCTGGCAAGTCGGCACCTCGGCGACGCTGGGCTCGACGTCGTCCTTCCAGGGAACGGTGATGGCGAACCAGGCCATCGCGCTCAGCACCGGGGCGAGCCTGAACGGGAGGGCGCTGGCGCGGGTCGCCGCGGTGACCATGGACACCAACGCGATCGTCAGACCCACGCCTTGACCGACTTGGCTCTTTGCCGATTACCCGCTCTTCACAAAGGACTCTTCACATGATGACCAAAGTAATGACATCACTCGCGGTCCTGGGACTCGCAGGCTGCGCAACGACGGCGCCGATTCCGCCCTACCAGCTCGACCGTTCGCAGGCCAGCATTCGGGGCGCCGAGGAGATCGGGGCCCTCAGCGTGCCTGCCGCCGCCCTGCACCTGCAGCTCGCCAAGGAGGAGATGGAGGAGGCTCAGAAGATGTCGACCCAGGGGGATCAACGGGCCGCACTGGTGATGGCGCGGGCCCAGTCGGATGCCGAGCTGGCCCTGGTCCTCGCGCGCGAGGTCAAGGTCCACGCCGATGCGGTGAGGGCAGGCGAAGAGCTCAAGGCCGTTCGCGCGCGCGGCAATCCGTAGCTTCACTCCAACAGCTTCCAACAAGGACAATCCACCATGAAAACACGAGATATGACTCTGATCGCAACGACGGTGCTCGCGGGAATGCTGAGCGCCTGCGCCACCACCGCCCCACCGCAGTTGGTAGAAGCGCGGCAGGAGTTCACAACGTCGAGCAACGGACCGGCGTCGCAATTGACGCCAACCGATCTCTACGACGCGAAAAAGGCTCTGGACCAGGCCAATACGGAATTCGCCGACCATGGCGATACCCTCGAGTGCCGCGACTATGCCTACATCGCCCATCGAAAGATCGAGCTGACCGACTCGAAAGCGCGGGCCGAGCTGGATCGGCAGAAGATTGTCGAAGCGGGCAAGACCGGCGTGATGGTTCGGGACAGTCAAGTGAAGGCAACCCAGGCCGCTTTGGTCGCGACCCGCAATCAAATGAAGGAGGAGCGCCAACAAAACGCGGTGGCGACCAACGATCTGCGCGCCATCAACGCGGCACAGAACAAAGACCTGCAGGCGACGGCGAGCCAGCTCGAGGTCGAGAAGCAGGCGCGGATCGCGGCCGAGACGAAGCTGGCCGGCGCGATGAAAGATCTCAAGGACGTCGCGGCCGTCAAAGAGGAGACCCGCGGTGTAGTCATCACCCTGTCGGGCAGCGTGCTCTTCGCGTCCGGGAAGTACGAGCTCCTGAACACCGCGACGGCCAAGCTGGACCAGGTCGCCGAGGCGCTCAAGGCGCAGGACAATGACAAACGCATGGTCGTCGAGGGCCACACCGACAACCGCGGATCGGATCGCGTCAACCAGCCGCTCTCGTTGAACCGGGCCACCGCCGTCCGCGACTATCTCGTCACTCGTGGTGTCGACTCCGGCAAGATCACCGCGGTGGGGATGAGCTCGAGCAAGCCGATCACCGACAACAAGACAGCGGAGGATCGCGCCAACAACCGGCGCGTGGAGATCGTCATCAGCACACCGGGGCTCAGCGCCCGCTGATGTTCGATCTCACCCCGGCGCGGGTCGTGAGCGACCCGGCGACACACTGGAACCAACAAAGGAGTCATCGCGATGTCTATCCGAGCTTGTTTGAATTCACGATCAGCGTTCTTGCCTCTTCTTGCCTTGGCGGCAGCCTGCGGGAGCTCGAGCACTGCCAGCCCGCACGACGCCGGGAACACCACCGGTGACAGCGCGACGCCGGCGCTTGCCGTGAACCTGGGCACGGCCGGTGGATACGTGATCCTCGCGAAGAGCGGGATCTCCACGGTTCCGGCCTCTACGGTCACCGGGAACGTCGGCATCAGCCCATCTGCCGCTTCCTTCCTGACCGGATTCTCGCTGACCGCCGATTCGACCGGCGGCTTCGCCACGTCTCCCCAGGTCACGGGAAAGGCATATGCAGCCGACTACACACCTCCGACGCCTTCCAATCTGACCACCGCCGTCGGGGACATGCAGCTTGCGTTCACGGACGCGGCCGGGCGCGCGCCCGGCGTCACCGAGCTCGGCGCTGGCAGCATTGGCGGCATGACCATCGGTCCCGGCGTCTACAAATGGAGTACCGGCGTTCTGATCGCCAGCGACGTCACTCTCGGCGGCGGCGCGACGGATGTGTGGATCTTTCAAGTGGCTCAGGATCTCACCATGAGCAGCGCCACCAAGGTCATTCTCGCCGGCGGCGCGCAGGCGAAGAACATCTTCTGGCAAGTCGCCGGCCTCGTCGATCTCGGCACGACCGCGCACGGCGAGGGCGTGATTCTGAGTCAGACGGCGATCACGTTGCGAACCGGCGCCTCGATCAACGGCCGACTGCTTGCGCAGACTGCGGTCACGATCGACGGAAGCACCGTAACCGAAGCCCGCTAGCTGGTTCCCATGCTCGACACGAGCGGCGAGGTAGGTTCATGATCGCGCTCCGCCGGGCCGACGAGCGCCGTTACCATGGACGTCGCCGACAAGAAGCGTGGCTCACCTTCTCTGCCGGCGATCGCGACGATCCGCTGGTCGGCGGTTTCGGAGCGCTGCGGATGCTCAACGAGGATCGCCTGCCCCCGGGGGCGCGTCTCAGCCATCCCCAACACGACTCCGAGATCGTCACCTACGTACGCGAGGGCGCGCTGACGCGCGAGGACTCGGTGGGCCGCTCGTCCATCATCCAGGCGGGCGAGTTCAGGTGTGCGAGCACGGGGCAGGGGGGGCGCTACACCGAGACCAACCTGTCTCGGACTGCCTGGGCTCACGTCTTTCAGCTCTGGGTGTGTCCGTCGGCGTTGGCGCTCGAGCCCAGCGATGAGCAGAAGCGCTTCAGCTCCGCCGAGCGGCGGGGAATCCTGCGCGTCGTCGCCTCGCCCGACGCACGGCGAGGCTCGCTGCTCTTACACCAGAACGCCCTCCTGTTCTCGGCCATGCTCGATCCCGGCCAGCACGTGGTCCATGAGCTGGCGCAGGGACGCAGCGCCTGGCTCCACATCGTGCGGGGCGACGCCACGCTCGGCGACATCGCCCTCACGACCGGCGACGGCGTGGGGGTCAGGGCCGAGCGCGCGGTCTCGCTCACGGCGCGCGGAGGAACAGAGCTCCTGCTCCTCGATTTCGCCGATCCGCCGGCGAGGCCTTCCCTGCCGTCGTGACGCGTTCGCACCGAGGAATCGGAGCGCCGGGTGCGAATGGCCCGGCGCGCACCCCCGAAGGGAGCATAGTCTCGAGATGTCCGATCTCGTGACGTCCGGCTGGTCGCAAGGGCAGGCAGACTGCCGCCGGGTGTTCGAGGACAACGCTCTGCCGATGTGGATCGCCGACGCCGACCGCTTCGTCGAGGTCAACGCCGCGGCTCAGGTCCACTACGGCTACTCTCGCGCCGAGTTCCTGGCGATGACCGTCAGGGACCTCGAGGTGGCAGAGGGAGCGCCGGGCATCTCATCCCTCGCGAAGTATCCGGCGACCGTCGAGCTCAAGAATGAACCTCCCTTCAAAGAACACCAAAAGAAGGATGGAACGATCATCGACGTCGAGATCGCGTCGTTCGGCATCGAGTTCAGCGCGCATCCGGCGGTCCTCTCTTCGGTGAGCGACGTCACTTACCGGCGGAGGACCGAGGCCCAGACGCGCTATCTGGACTTGTTGCTGGCGACCGTCACCGACGCCGTCGTCGCCAGCGACGACAAGTTCATCCTGACCAGCTGGAACGCGGCTGCCGAATCGACCTATGGCCGGAGAGCCGACGAGGTCCTCGGCCAGCCCGACGCTCTGGTGTTTCGCACCGACTTCGTCGGCGTCGAGCGCGCCGAGGCGATCCAGCGACTGGTCGAGACCGGACGCTTTCATGGCGAGCTGACGCACCGGAGGCAGGATGGAAAGCGCATCCACATTGAATCCCGCGCGGCGGCGTTCTTCGACAGCGGCGGCAAACGGCTCGGCTACGTCAGCGTCAATCGCGACATCACCGAGCGGCGTTACGCGGAAGAGACAATCCGCGCCCTTCTCAGCGACGTGATCACCGCCCAGGAAGAAGAACGCCGGCGAATCGCGCGCGAGCTGCACGACGAGACGGCGCAGACACTGGCGTCCCTCTTGATCGGGCTCAAGACGGTCGAGGGCTCGCAGAGCCTGGGTCAAGCTCAGGGCGCGGCGGGCGCGCTGCGCTCCCTCGTGGTCGACGCGCTCGAGGGGGTTCAGAGGATGGCGCGGGGACTTCGCCCGAGCGTCCTCGACGATCTGGGCCTCGAAGAGGCGCTGGAGCGACTGAGCGGCGATGTGGCGCGCGCCAATCCGTTCGGCGTCGAAGTTCACGTGACCGGCCCCCGAGTGCCCCGACTCCCTGAATCACTGGAGATCGCGCTCTATCGCGTGGCGCAGGAAGCGTTGATGAACGTCGCCAAGCACGCCTCCCCCAGCCGGGTCAGCGTTCTTCTCCATCGCACCCAGCGGGTCGTGCGCCTGGTCGTCGAAGACGACGGCAAGGGCTTCGACAGCAGCATCGCCCACTCCGACCGCCAGCTGGGGCTGGTGGGCATGCGCGAACGGGCGCACCTGATTGGCGGCGCCATGACCGTCGAATCGTCCGGCGGCCGCGGCACGACGATCTGTGTCAGCGTCCCGCTGCCAGCGCCGCCGCCGGTGCCATCGTGAGCATCCGGGTCTTCATTGCAGACGATCATGGGATCTTGCGCGGCGGGCTGCGGGCCCTCATCAACACCCAGCCCGACATGGAGGTGGTGGGCGAGGCTGCCAATGGACCAGACGCGGAGGCCGGAATCGAGGCCACCACCCCAGACGTCGTGTTGATGGACATCAGCATGCCCAACGGCGGGGGCCTGGCTGCCATCTCCGCCGTGAAACAGATGCGCCCCAAGTCCCGAATCCTGGTCCTGACGGTTCACGATGAGCTCGGCTACATCCGCGCGGCGGTCGACGCGGGCGCGGTCGGGTACGTCGTGAAGAACGCCGTCGACACGGAGCTCCTGGCCGCGATACGCGCCGTCGCGCAGGGACGCACCTTCATCGACACGTCGATCGATTTGAAACTGTCGCAGCGCTCGATGGAGCCGAAGCTGAGTGATAGAGCCCTCGGCCGCGGCGTGGCCCAGCTCAGCACGCGGGAGCGTGAGGTGATGGCGCGCGTCGCCGAAGGCTACACCAACGCCCAGATCGCGGAAGAGTTGCGGCTGGGCGTCAAGTCCATCGAGACCTATCGCTCGCGCGTGATGGAGAAGCTTGGCCTCTCCAGCCGCGCCGCGCTGGTCAGGTTCGCGCTCGAGTGTGGAGTCCTGGTGCCGGGCCATCCCGGACGATGAGCACGGAGCCTATAGGCAGGTGCTGTAGGTCAGCTTCGAGGAGGCGATGACGCCAGGAGTTGCGCTCGCCGCGTAGTCGAGCTGCGCGCGAATGGCGGTCATCTGCGCCGCCGTGAGCGGCCCCGCGCCAAGGTCGGCGAGTCCCTGCGTGACCGACGCCATGTACTCCGATTTCAAAACCGGGATCCTCGTAGGCAGGGACAGTTCCCGGCGCGCTTCTTCTGCACCAATCAGATCGGCGTCACTGATTTCAACGGCGGTTGCCCGTAAGCCGTCGGCGCACCGGAGGTCGAACCATCGCTGCGGCCGACCTCCGGGGAGCCTCCCTCGCCCTGAGAAACGTGGGCTTCGCCTAGCGGACCCGCACTATGGTGTGCTCGTCGACGCACTTGGTTCGGGTCCGATCTGGGTCGGGACGCTCGCGCGATGAAAATGTGGGAAGAAGATCGCGGATCAGATCGTTGTTCACTTGGGGGCGTTCTGGGGGACGTCTTCGCCGTGAGCGCTCTCTGTGAATCGGTGATCTTTGGGGGAGACAAGGATGGCGCGTGCGAGGTTGAACGACGAGGCGGCGGAGTTGATGGACGACTTGCGTTGGCTCCACTGCCAGCGATCGGCGTGAGGTCCTGCGGCTGAAAGGCGTCGAATGTGACGGGTGGAATCGACGTTACGCCAGGGGGCTTGCTGGCGAGCGGCAAGTAGAACGCGCGCCGCTGGTTGGGATCCTTGGGGTCACTGAACGGATCGACGAGATTCCACATGCCGACTCCCTCGCGTCTTCATTCCGATGAGGTGCGACGAAATCCATTCGGGCCCAGCGTGTATGTGCCAGGCGCGAGAAACTCCGGATTAGCGTGTCGAATTGGGCCCTCCGCCGCGGACGGGGAAGCAGGGGGCTCGAGCCGCAGGCGGCCCGCCGACGGCCGCTGTACGGTCAGAGCGAACGATCTCGCGCCCTCGGACGTGATCTGGCTGGCGGCCACCAGCCCGTGGAGGAGAATGCGCCCCGAACGTCCGTCCACGATGTCGAGGTAGGTTCGCTTCCCGGAAACCTCTTCGCCATCGTATGTAGAGTATCTAATCCAGAGCAGCGCATCGTCGACGCCGTCCTTGTTCTCGTCCACATAGGCGGTCTTCTCGAGCTTGTCCCCTTCACACGGCGTGTACGCCACCTCGACCCAGGTGGCCTTTTCCCTCACGGGGCAGATCCTGTAGCCGTGGACGCCGCAGGTCGTGCTCGGATCGGTGGAGGGAGGCTCAACGGCCGGCCGGCGGCTGCCGAGCGGGCTGCAACCCTCGGAAGACGCAGTGCCAGGCGCCGTCCAGCCCAATTCACGCCCGGCAGCGCTTGCGGCGCTGAATGAAGGTCCGTCCGGCGGGTCTCCCGTCTCTGTCAACAAGAGGGCGCGAAACGACCACCACGCCTTGGGATCTCCTTCGGGTATCGGGCAGGTAATACCATCTTTGACCTGTTTGGGTGTGCAGTGCGTGAGCGTCGGTCTCGTGGCATCGACGAGGAGCTTGAGGGCCCGAGTACGCTGGGCCGATGTCCAGGTCAAAGCGAGCGCCTCGCGCGCGGCGCCGCTCACGAGCCGCGTGTCAGGTGGGGAATCCGGGGCCAGTGGTTCCTCATGCCCCAAGAACCGCTTCTGGAGCGCTCCGCGACAGGAGAGGTGCCGCCCGGCGGCAAGCGCCTCGCCGAGTGTCAGCCAGGTGACGGCCTCGTTGGGGCGTGCGGACAGGGCCGCGCAGGCTGCGTCGTCCGCCAGCGCTCGACGCGTTACAGCCAGTGAAACCAGCATTGCGACGAGCGGCAACACCATGCCGCGCGCCGAACCCATCACACGAATCTTGATCATGGGGCAGCAATCTCCCGGGTGGATGAAAGACCATCGCGGCCACCCAAAGTCACTGCCCTCGAACGTAGCGTCTGATTATCTTCCGCGTCCAGCGTGTGTAAGTAGGTCTGAAACTTCGTTGTCCCCGCGCCGCTTGCGGGCGCCGGGTTCAGCCAGGTGGACACCGGCTCGAAGCTGCTGCCGCTGAGCGACTGGACCACCACACGCGCTACGGTCGTGCTGGCGAACGACACGCGAACGGCGATCGCGGGCGTGAGTGTGGGATCGGTGTCCGTGAACGGGTGCTCGCCCCCGCCCGCGTCCAACTTGACCCATTCCGATCGCTCCCAGGTCGGTTCGGGAGGCGGAGAGCCATCGAACGGCCGCGCGCTCATGACTGCGCTCGCAGGCGACTCGCCGCCGCCTGGGAGGATCGCGGTCAGCCGATAGAAGTAGTCCTGGTACGGGACGACGTTGGTGTCGGCGGGCACGGGGAGAGGATTGCCTCGCTCGCTGACCGGGCGGGTGTCGTTGACCGTCGCGATCGGCGGACCCATCGAGCGAACGTCGTTTGCCACTTGCGGCGAATCGGCGCGGTAAACGTTATAGCTGACGACCGTCGGGTCGGCGACGGCCAGCAGGGACAGCGCGATGCTTCGGTCACCGCCGACCGCCGTTGCCCACCTTGGCGCTTCCGGAACCGCCGTCGCCGGCAACAGAACCGGAGGCGTCGCGACCCCGAGCTTGCTCTGATTCTGGGCCGCGTCGACCAGCGTGGTCCGGTAGAAGTAGCGATTCGTGGCCCTGCGACGCGTTCACGTCGGGGTTCCCGGTGGAGATGGGGTACTTCGGCCCCTTGACCGGCAGCGCGATCGGTTGCGTCAGGCCCGGAACCGGCGCCCAGTTCGAGGTGCGCCCGTCGGTGTTGAGCGTCGCGCAGATGTCGACGAGGCGTGCGGGGCCCGAAGACACGCTCACCGAGTCGAACGACTCGTGGTCGATTGGCACGGTCACGACCTGGCCCGCGCGCCCCGAGACGACGCGCGTCGCCACCACGACGCCGAGGCGGAGCGCGCTGACCACGATGCCGGCCGCGCCGGTGCCACCGCTACCGCCGCCGCCCTGCGCGTCGGCGGCCGAGACGGTGACGGTGTTGCCACCGAGCCGCCAGGAGAGGCGCTGTCCGTCGAAGACGACGCTGAACACGCCATGCTTCTGTCCCCCGGCGAGCAGCGTCGGTTGACCGCGATTGGACGGGTCGGGGAAGAAGCGGTTCTCGGGACCGACGGGCATCGACGTCGCCGAGGTGCCCGCGTTGTCGTAACCGAAGGTGGCGCGGTACTGCCCACCGCCAAGCGCGACGACCCCGTCGACGAGCGGACGGAGCGCGGCGTGCTCGCACCCGCAGCCGCAGACCCCGCTCTGCGGCGCCCCCGCTCCGAGCCCGCCGGCGCTACCGGGTCCGCCGGTGCCGGGCGAGCCGGGCGTACCGCCGGGCGGCGGAAAATCGGCGACGAAGCCGATCTTCACGTCGACGTGCCGGTTGGGCTGCGCCGGGTTCATCTGGAAGCTGACGAACGTCCGTCCGGAGAGATCGATCTCCACCGTCCCCGCGGCAGGGAAGTCGTCGGTGAGGCGCAGGTTCTGATCGCTGTGAAAGGTTCCCAGGGGAATGGTGAGCTCCGTCGAAGGGAGCGTCCCCGGCGTGAACGATCCGAGCTGCGAGGCGGCGCAAGTGGCGGCCCCCGATGTGAGCGTGAGGCGGCGGAAAATGTAAAAGCCCCACCAGGGGAAGCTGAAGCTCTGCGTGACGTCGAACGCCCAGCGGAGATGGATCCCGTTCGGCAGCACCGGCTGCAGCTCCGGGATCGGCGGCGCGTCCCCGACGATGGGCAGGGCCATCAGTGCGAGGGGAGCACCCGAAGCCGGCGTCGAGCAACCCCTCCGGCATCACCTGCAGCGTGGCAGGCCAGATCCCGAAGGGGCGCCCGACGATCGTCAGTCCTGCGATGGCCATGGTGTCCCTCCCGCGGTCGCGTCCAACTCCAAGAACAGGGATTGTGTCTACCGGACATCCGGGCGAGGTGGTACTGCGGTAAACCCTAGGTACTCAACGATTGCCGATCTCGAGGACGCGAACGATCAACGTCGCGCGGATCCCACCTTTCGGGAACTAGGTACAGGCGGACGTCAGCCTGGACGACCATCCGCTCACGATGACTGGCATCTGTCGCAGCGTCGGGCCTTAGCGTACTGGCGCGCTCTCAACACCCTGTGCCGGAACGAGTTCGTAACCATCGCGTGCGTCCAGGAGACGTCGCTCGACGTGCCGGGCATCTTGCAGAGTCTCGATCCGTCCTTTTTCCTCGTCCCCGAGCTCGATCTCAAGCGGCCGAGCACTTCCCTCGCGTCGCGCAAGTCGGGCATCAAGGTCGACCTCCTGACGACCCCACGCACGCCGCGCCATGAACGGTCCCGGCTGGTCGCTCCGTTGGGGCTCGCTGCGCAACCGCTCCGTTACATGGACTACCTCGTTCGCGACGACGTCCGACGTGGTTTGTTCCTCGGACCACATGCCGTACTGGTCAACGTGCCCGACGCTGGGCGCTACGCACTCCACAAGCTCGCTGTCGCCGAGCGCCGCAGCCGCGGCCCGACCTCGATCAAGGCGCAAAAGGACCGCCGCCAGGCAGCCGCCCTGATCGAGGTGCTCGCCGAGGCCCAGCCCGGCACACTCGCTGCCGCCGCCCGAGCCGCGCTCGGTCACCGCGATCGTGGCCTCGTCAAGGACATCAAGCGCTCGGTTTCGCAGCTACCGGATAAGCACGCAACGCGATCAAATCCCTGCTCGCATAGGGCGCGTTCCGTCCCTGCCGATCGGGAAGAGTCTGATGGCCGCATCAGAAATTCGTGACCCGCATGAAGGGACCGTCAGGGTAGGCCGGTGCCAATCAGCCTGCCGGAGCGGACTTGCTCGTTGGCTCATGGGTTGCTAACGCTGGTGGGGATGCGAAGCCGCGTCTTGCCGTCAAGCGTCGAAGTCACCATCACCGCGCTGGCTCTGGGCACCCTGGCGCTGGGATGCGGGTCGATCACCCCGCTCCCGATCGGAGGGGACGGCGGTCACAACGGCACCGGAGGATCTGGAACGGGGGGCAATCAGACCGGAGGGAGCGGCGGCAACGGGATCGGCGGCGCCGGCGCGGGCGGGGCCGGCGGCAAGGGAAGTGGCGGCGCAGGCGTGGGCGGCGCCGGCGCGCGTGACGCTGGCGGCTGCATCTGCCCCGCGATCTTCCAACCCGTGTGCGGCGCGGATGGAATGACGTACGCAAACTCCTGCGAGGCAAACTGCGCGGGTGTCACGATCGCCCACCAAGGCGCGTGTACTACCGGTCCCGACGCGTCCATGCGCGGCTTCTGCAACGCCGACGCCGACTGCATCTTTCAACGGAGCGACGGTTGTTGCGGCTCCTGCCTGGCCACCACCGATCAACCCATACCGCCGGGCGCGGTGTGCGGCGGTGCGTGCGTGATCCCCCCGGGCGGCTGCAGCTGCGTCAACCACCAGTGTATGCGCGGCGTTCTCACCACCGGGGCCGCCTGCAACGCCAAGCAGGACGCGTGCGGCAACGGCCTCAAGTGCTGTCCCCCGTGCGCGTTGCCCCCCATCGATGGAGGCCCCCAATGTCCGCTGGTCTGCACGGGTGTACAGAGCCTCAACGGACAATTCATCTGCCCGCTGATCCCTTAATCGAAGTCTTCTTCGTGGTGCGCACCTCGACTACTGGCAGGCAGTGCTTCGGTCCGCGTCGATGTTGCACAGTGACGATCAGTCAGCTGCGCGTGTAGGGCTCCTTCACGGGCGTCGGGCGTTCCGTGGGCTACGTGGGAGGCCCGGGAGTCGAACCTTAGTACGCAGACTCGGAATCCTTTAGGCATCATGCGGATTTGCGACCGAGGCTGCGGACTTAGCAAAGGTTCGACTCTTCCGGTGGACTCCGTTTCACTCCGGCAGAATCCTTCGTAGTCCGGGTCATCTGACGAAAGCGTCGGCGTACTTCGCCTCGTCGAAGCCCACGAGGGTGCGCTCGCCGGCAAGCACGAACGGCCGCTTGATGAGCTTGCCGTCCGCAGTGAGCGCCGCCAGCGCCTCGGCCTCGTCGATCCCGTCGATCTTGCGACCCCAGCCCCCGTCGCGATACGACTGCCCCGACGTATTGAACAACCGCTTGAGCGGCAGTCCGGTCTTCAACGCCCGCTGGAGTTCCGCCTTCGTCGGCGGAGCGGCGACAATGTCGACCGCCTCATAGGCGACGCCTTGCGCATCCAACCATTTGAGCGCCTTCCGGCAGGTGGAGCAGTTCGGGTAGTGAAAGACCTTGGTCGCCATGGGCGGCGACCTTAGCACTGCGCGTAGCGCTCGTTGGCGGCTTTTCCTCCGCCCGCCCGGTACGGAGCCGAAGAAGTCGAGAGCGCGCGTCGCCGCGTCCTACTGGGCGACGAGCTTTTCACCGCGCGTGGCCGGCGCTCCCGTTGCTCGCGCCATGAGTGGTGAGGGCGCGGGCGCGTTTCTTGTTTCTCTCTGATCCTCCGCCGGAGGACTGCTACGCCGACTCAGATGCAGCCTTCGATGCGCTCCGTCGCCGTGGGCAGTTCAACGTCATCGACAAGGCGACGGCCTGGGAGAGCTCTGGGGGGCGGTTCGTCGGTTCTGAGTGAGCCGTCGCCAATGCGTCGCATGCCTCTCATTCGTGTTCGCCTCTAAATCGGACACGGATCCGCCAGGGTGGCCACCCAGTAGCCACCCTGGCAAACATATTTGCCCGATCCTCCGCAGTAGTAGGTGCAAGAAAGACCCTCGCTGCTGCAGCTCGTGCCCGGATTCGGATCCAGCACCGGACAATCGGGGCTGTCTCCCGGTGCTGCGCTCTGGCAGTGCCACGTCAGCTGGGTGCCACAGCTCGTCCCCAGTCCTCCTCCGTTCCACGGGCATGCCGTGCAAGCGCACGCAGCCCCACCGATGTTGCAGAATGAGAGATCCGTAGAGCAGGACTGACCTTGGGCGGCGGCGACCGATGCAGGACAGGTCGCCGCGGCGGTGATGGGCACGCAGTAGCTGGGATAACCGACCGTCGGCACGGTGACCTTCCAGGTCTGAGCCGACCCGCACTGCGCGAAGGTCCGACAGCCTCTGCCTCGCGGATCGGATCCGTACTGACAGGTTGCGCCTGATTGGCAGGGCGTCCCGGCGGTCGGGGCGCTGGCGGGGCACATGGGCGACGCCAGCATGCCGCCCGCGCCGGTACCTGCTTCGCTACCCGCGGTTCCGGCCGCCCCGTCCAGGCCACCTGGATTGGCGGGCGCTCGACTTCGACAACCCGCAGCCACGACCAGCGCGAACAGACAAAAAGATCGGATGGCGTGCGCGATCCATTTCGTCATCGGTCCTCACCGCTTAGTCTCGCACGAAATGAAGGTCTTGGTCCCGCCAGTTCCGGCAACGCAGGTGTCGTTGTTCGCGCCGCCGTCCAGCAAGTCAGTACCCGTGCCGGCTTCCAGCGTGTCGTCGTCAGCGTCGCCATGAAGCTGATCATTGCCGTCGCCGCCGAGCAGATGATCTCCGCCATTGCCACCGAACAACGTATCGTTTCCCGCCTGGCCCTCGAGCAAGTCGACGCCATCGCCGCCATCCAGTAGGTCGTCGCCCGTGCCACCAAGCAGATGATCCTGTCCCGGACCGCCGTAGATCCGATCATTTCCGCTACCACCATCGATGATGTCGTCACCGTCGCCACCGCTCAGCAGGTCGTCGCCGCCAAGCCCTGAGATCTGATCCTGACCTCCCAACCCCAGGATGCAGTCGGCACCGGCAGTTCCAACCAGTACATCGTTCCCAGAGGTTCCTATGATGACGTTCATCCCCGCGGGGCAGCACGAGGCGTTGTCGACCAGCGTAGCCGTTATGGTTTGCGTGGCCGTTCCCACATTGCCGCGAGCGTCGCGCGCCGTCCAGGTGACCACCGTTTGCCCCAAGGGAAACGTCGCGGGCGCGTCGTTACTGACCACAATCCCACCTGCTCCGCACGAGTCGGTTACGGTGGGCTGACCTAGGTTCGCGCCCGTGCAGACCGAGATCGTCATCGCCGGCGGAGCCACCACTCGCGGCGACGCCACCCGTTGCTGCGTGGGATTGGCAATCAAAGGACAGTTGTCGGCTGCGTCAAAGACGCCGTCGCCGTCGGTATCCAACGGAGTCTGCGTGACCGTTCCATCGAAGTGGATGCCGATGGTGTCGGGGCCGTCCGATTCAGAAATGTCGAACGACAACCGCCGTGCGGTCAGGTCCAGGGTACCGGTGATGGGATTGAAGTTCACTTCGTGAGAAGTGTTTTGGACATCGTCACAAGGGCTGCCACCACAAGCCGGTGTGACGAACGAGCTGACGTCGAGCTGGCCGGCGGCCGGCGGGATTGTGAAATGGGTGGCGTCGGTGAAGGTCCCTGCGAACCGAAACTTCTGCGAGATTCCGAGGTCGTGAACAGTGCCGAAGGCCCCTGCCGAGAAGGGTTGCGCGGTCATATTCATCCGCGAAAACTCGATCCTGGTGCCGGCGGCCGGTCGACCGGACAGGTTGGCCGAGACTGTACCGCCGATCGTGGTGGTGAAGTGGGAACCGGCCTTGTTCATCGTGACGGATGACGACGATCCACCGGTAACTACCAGGTCGCCGAAATCGGTCACCAGCCCGCCGGGGGGCCGACCATCTGTCGCGCGACACGTGTTCGAGGCGACAAAGCGCGCCGGTCCGGTCGAAGTAGAGGTACTACAAACCACAGCCGGGCTAAACGGTGCGATGCCATCTGCCCGCCCCGGGCAGATCCCCGCGCACACGCCATTGGCGCTGGAATCCACCGGTGCGCAACCTTGTACGTTGCTCATCCTTGAGGTCAGAGTTTGCTGATCCTGACACGAGCACGAACACTCCCAAGTATCACCGGATAGTAAGCTGGAGAATTGCGCCGTGTGACACAGAGGATTGATGAATCCAATCCCGAGCGACGTGAACTGAGTCGCGGGTCGTTCCAGGTAGGCGAAGACTGGTGTCTCGCCTTGCACCGCCAAGCCGAGATACTCGCCGAGAAAGCGGGTACCTTGATTCTGGAGCAGCGTGTATGGCTCGCGCGCCGGCAGGTCAGCGATTGTCGGCGCGGTCGTCGGTACGCTCTGCGGTCCCACGGGCGTCGCATCGAGCTGGGTCGGGTCGAAGCGAGCCCAGAAGGTGTTGACGATCGTTGCCGCCGGCGAGCTCGCCGGTTGAGTTTCCATCACCAGTGCGTCGAGCGCGTTGGCCACTGGATCAAGGGCGAGCGCGGGATGAAACACCGAGATGGAATCCGGCGCGGCGGGGAAGGGGGCCGGTGTCCCCCAACCCGCCGTCGTGCCAATCTGACTGGCAAGCGCTGTGCTTATCTGAACGACGGGGAAATCCGCCCTCGCCGGGTTGTCAACTTCGTACTCCAGGAACACTGACGGTTCAGTGTTGCGACCCAGCGTACCCACAGCCAGCGCCGGAGTCTCATCGGGGAACGCGCCGAAGGTTTTCTGAGTGTCCAGGGGAATGCCAGCGGGATCAAAGGTCCGGTAGGGGAAGACGGCGGGGCCGCCCTGGATCGGCGAGGGATCCCAGTGCGCGGTCGACGCATTCCAGGTCGACTGGACGACCTTGAGGCTGGAATCTGCCGAATACAGTTTGCCGAACTCGTCGAACGCGAGGTTGGAGAAAGATCGCGTCGCAGCTTCCGCCTGGCGCCCGATGATGCTGATACTTCCGTCGGTGGCGCGGCGCACCGTTCGAAATATGGTGGGGTGAGCTGTTCTGTCCAGGAAGACCGAGTAGAAGACAACGGCCTGCGTCGGATCGAGCAGGTTCACGGCCATGGTGGGATGGTCGAAAAACTCTATCGTTCCGTTGGCGCCAGGTTGTCGCTCGGAGTTATCACCGACGACCAACCCGTGGAACTCCTTGGCGCCAGGTGCCGACACGAAGATATCCACCTGGTTGAATGGCGCGTTGGCCGTGGTGTGAGGATCGGCGCAGGAGGTGAACGGAGACATTTCGAGGATCGAAAGATAGACGGTGCCATCGGAAGCAACCCTGATGACCTGATCCGTCGCCCACACCTGTTTCTGGGGGAGCTTCGCGGTCGGAAACGGGGCCGAGGCATTGTTGGCGCCGGGGAGGAACTTGTTTCCGTCTGCAGGGTTCCAGGTGTCTTTTTGACCACCCTTCTCCGAGACGTAGACGACGATCTTCTTCGCGATGGTGCAGGAAGGGAAAGCCACCGCCGGATCGAGGGTCAGCTCCTGAGCGGCCGCGTAGACGTAGCTGATTCCCTTGCCTTGCGCCGACACCGGACGCGGATCGTACGCAACCGAAAACTCACCGTTGCGCACGCCAGTCGTGCCGAAAGCCGCGATCGGCTTCGTAATCATCTCGGTACACCCTGGATTGGGTGTTGGCGGACCCTGCGGAGGGCCTATTTGCCCCGTACAGGCGCCCAACCCGCCCGCCGCCAAACCAACGAACGCAACAACACTCCGGCCTCTCAACCCATCCCACAACACGCGCGGAACATAGAGTGTTCCGCGAATCGAATGCAACAGGGTTTTTGTAGAAGGTCGATTTCAGCCGAGTTTTAGGGCAGGGCGATCTTCATGTCTGGTCCGCTCAGTCGTGCATAGACGACTTGCTCTAGATCTACATCGAGCGCCAGCATCGCCTTGGGTATGGCCGTACAGGTGGCCGCGGTGAAATCGCAAGAGGGACAGAGCAACAAGTCGGTCGTCTCGTCATTCGAGACCGTCAACGTGCGAGCCGGCGATCCGATCTGAAACGCGACGAACCAATCGCCCGCCGAGAGCGGCGACGTGACCTGAATCGGATACTGACTGGACGATAGCGGCAAGGGCCGCAACGCTGTGCAGTCCGTTCCGGCTGGGGAGCCATCCGGGATCGACAGGGCGAGATCGGTTGGGTAGTTGAAGAAGTCGAGGAAGTAGTTGCCTGGGCCGAGATTCATCAGAGCGGAGCGCTGGGGACCGTCCCAGATGGGGAAGAAGGAGATAGGCGGTGGGGGAGCGTCGGGATCACAGGCGAAGAGCTCCAGTTGCGGATCGGCGTTCGCGGACAAAAGGAGGTCGCTGGTGGCAGTCAGGCGGAAGGTCCGCTGGTCATGGTCGATACCGGAGCAACTGGCCGCGAGGTGCGCCGCGCTTCCGTCGAGCGGCAATGCATCGCGCGCGCACGGCCAGATGGGGACACACCCAGGATCCGCAATGGCTTCGGCCCACAGCTCGTCTCCCGACTTGCCGTAGAGACTCATCATTTGACCGCTAGCCATGTCCGGCGTCGCGGTCCTAGGTAGCGCGCGGTAGAGAGACATGAACAGGCGGGGATCGTAGCGTCGCAGTAAATGGCCTACGAGCCGGGCGCCGGACAGGTAGATGCGGCCATCGGTGTTCGGATCTCCGATGCGAATGGCGTCCGCCCATGAAAGGTCGGGAGCGGCCGGGTTTGTGAGCGCCGTGCAAAGCATGCTTTGCCAGGTCAGGACCACCGCGACGCCTTCTTCGAAGAGCGCCGGCGGACGGCCGCTCGACGACAGATACGCATGGATCAGCTCGTGCTGGTCGAAGGTGTTGGTCGATTGCACCGTTCCCGCCGACTCGCACGCCACCTGGTGGGCTTCGCAGTTGGAGCTGGTCCGGAAGGCGCTCGCATCGCGAAACTTGTTGTAGTCGACAGTCTTCGACGCCGGCCAGTCGAAGCCGAGATACGACTGCATGACAGCAAAATGCTGCTCGAGGAGATCGGTCACCGACGCGCACGGGTCGGTATCACTCGGGTCGGCGAAGTACCGAAAATGCGTCGAGGTCCACCGCGGATCCGGCCCGGCGGCGGAGCCCCCGCATCCAAGCGCCGCCGACAGCGCAAAAACTGCCCACCCGATCCAACGTGCGATCGGCCAGACCACGCTACCCACTTCAGCAGTATGCCATCAGGCGCCGCTGGGTGAGAGATTGTCAGGATCCCTTCACCTCTCGCGACTTGCGTCGGCTCGAACCGACTTTCGTGCCACGAGACCACACTGCCGGCCCCACGCCACAATGGTCTCCCCACTTACCAGTAGGCGGGACAGGCTACGGGTCCAATCATAGACCACCCTTGTGATTGAAGATCGAAGCGGTGATCTCCTGAGAAGCCGCCGCTACTCCCCTTCATTCTGGAGCCGGCGCTGCACACCGCCACGGCCGTGGGTGCGCTGTCTGGGCTTTCGACGGCCATGAGGCGTCCAACGATACTTCAGCGGCGGGCGCGAGAGGGAGGCCCGGAGGGCCGACCGACGCGCCGGGGCCGCTGCAGACAGCGCGAGCATCGGTCGACGCACACTCATTTTCCGTGAATGACACGAAGAATTCGACCGTCGCGCATCGAGATGTCTGCTTCGGCGACGCCGCCGGACCGGCCCGCGGGCAAGTCCTTCCCCGTGACCGTCCACACCTCGCCGTGCAGGGTGGCCCTGAAAGGCTTCTCTTTGGCGATGACCCTCTCGCCATAGATCGGGATCCAAACGGCTTCGGCGATCCGATGCGCAGTGACCGCATCGGGCACGAATCCCTTCGCCGGAACAAATGACCCGTCCTCGGACCGAGCTGTCGGGATCGCGGAAAACCTTCCGACCATCAATGCCGCGAGAATCACTGGTCTCGCTCTCGACATGACAGCGCTCGTTCCGTCGGCATAACGTCGTGGCGTTGACCTGCGGCGCGAAGCGCCGTCAGATTTCAACGCCGGGTTGAGCAACGGCACCGAGTGCGGTCGACCTTTGTGTATCACTGGCACCCCTTCTGACATTTCACCGAAGTCGGAGTCGCGAGCTGGCAGACCGGGTAGTCCGCCTGGCAGTACTGCGCACATACCGCGTCGATGCGCCACTCGCCGACCGACGAGAAGCCACTCGCCCCCGCGTCCGGAACAACGACATACGACGGGCAGTCGGTTGCACTGCTTCCACTTCCGCCGCAACTGGCCATCGCGGCGGCGATCGCACACCAGAAGCCCATCACCGAGGCTCGCCTCGCCGCATGTCCCTCATCTTCGCCCTCCCACCGGTGTCAGTCTGTCCGCCCAACGATTTTGCCGTTCAGCGGCAGGCGCCAAACGGTCGTGGAAGCGTACCACGGCCGCGAGGAGGTGCGGGCGCAGCCCGCGCCGTCGCGGCATGAGCCCACCGTCGAGCGGACCGCGTAGGCGACTGGCCGCTGCAACGGCCGGTTGGACAGCGCCGACGGTCACGGCGGCCCGAGCGGAGAGTCACCCAGATTCACCCGACGAGGGCGGAAGAACCAGATGGCGACTCCGGCAAGCACGAAGCAGAAGAGCCCTATGAGCGCAAAGCGGTGCGACCACGTTCGATGCAACTCGGGCGTCGGAGTCGGAGGCCCCCAACTCAGCCAAGAGTCAAATGCCGCCAGGTAGAGTGCCTGGAAGCCGGCAAGCACGAGGACCGCGCCCGACACCCACCGGACCACCTTTCTGGCGACTGATTGGTTACTCACGCCGGTCTGCCCAACGATATAGCCGTTCAGCGGCCGGCGCGAGAGGGAGCGAAGCGACCGACGCGCCGGTCCGTCTGCAACAGTGTGTTAGACGGCGCCCGCTGAGTCCCTGCGACGCCAAGAGCCGCCGCTCCCATGGTAGGTCTCGGCCGAGAGTTCGAACTGGGTTGCACACTTGGCGCAGCGAAAGAGATAGGCGACCACATCGGGCCAGGGACCATCAGGGGCGGGACGCTCGTGATCGGCGGCGCTCCTGGCTGCTCGATCGGCCGAAGTGTTCCGTCGGCGACGTTCGCTTGAACGACGCGAATTGCTTTGGCCAGTTCTCCGGGAGTTCGTATCGCGAACTCAACGTCAAGGGCTTGGCACGAAGGGCACACGCGTCGCTCGTCCGGCTAACGACTGTGCCCGTTAAGCTGCGGCCGCGCAAGCGGCCCGCAGCTTCAACGGCCGGTTAGCCGATACCCACGACTATCGACGTTTGGATGCGCGGACATCCACGCGCCACGCGCGCCGCGGCAGTCTGGACAGTACTTCGCGCGGACGAGTGCCGCGTCGGGGGCCAGGCAGCCGAGACCGACGGACACGTTGGCATTCGGAAAGAGCCCCCGACGCGCATCGACGTACTCGGGATCAAAATCAGGGTCACCTATTGTTGCGGGAACGATCGCCGTGATCAGAGTGGTTTCGTGGACCTCACAACGGATCTTTCCGAGGGAATAACTGTCGGATGCGACGTCGTCTCCCGGCGGCGCGGCGTCGAATACAGGCGAGCGTACGGCCAGCGACGTACCCTTGCTTGTGCACGCGACGAGCAGGAGAGCCGCGCCAAGAACTCGGAGCATCATCCTTTTGACATCCGACAGCCGCGCGCGTTCCACGTGTCCGGCTAACGTCCTGGCGTTCATCGTCCGTTGGAACGCCTTGTTAGCCAGTATCACAGGTACTCCAACACTAGTCCTGGTTCAGTGAATCCATGGACCCGGAACCCCGCCAGCGTCTCCTCCCCCGGAACATGAACAGCACGAAGTGCCGATCGGACCGCTTCGCGTTGGGCTGGGTCAGCCGTCGCGATGTCCACCCATTCGATGGTGTCATAGCCGCCGGTTCGGAAGTGATAGAACCACTCTCCGTCCCAGTCCGATACGTAGCCAGATACTCGATCCCGGGTGCGCCACTTGGGACTGCTCGGGCCAAGGCCATACATCGCGAGACGAACCTCGTCCCACTTTGTGTCATTCATATGTCCAACAACGGGCACGGCTATTTGGCTAACGATCACGCGTTCAGCGGCGGCGCGCAAGCGCCGTCCGCTGCAACGCGCGGTTAGCCAGCTGACCCTGGAACGAAGAGTTTCACGGCGTCCGCGTAGTCAGCGGTCCCGGGCGTGGGCGACACCATGACGGCATCGACAAACTCTTGGGGGGGAAGGTATCCGTGCTTCTCGACGTAGTGCGCGACCATTTCCGGCGCGACAAAGAGAGCCGCACCCGCAGGCACACCGAAGTTCCCCGCAGCGCGAAAGTCGTTGCAAAGTTCGCAGGTGTGAAAGCCGCCCGCAACCGGCCAGTCCAACGCTCGAACTGACTCACCCCACCGCCCGCAAAGCGATCGCAGACGTTCGATGAACGCTTCCGGCGATGGCCCCTTCGGATATGAATACTTCGCGGACAACCAGCCGATTGCGCGCACGTGGGGACCGCGGGCGATCTGGGTCGTCGTACTGAGATCGGCGAAGTGGGTCATCTTTGCCTGGCCAGTCAGAATGGAACGACCGGCTCACGCCTGAGCGTGCGTTACGTTTGGCCTCGGTGAAAAGTCCAGCCGCAGAGCCACAAAGGAGGAGCCGGCCATGATGAAGAATACACGATACGTAGGATTGGATGTTCACGGCGAGACCATCGCGGCCGCGGTGGGCGAGGGGCATGGAAAAGCGCGGAGTCTCGGGCAGTTTTCGAATCGCCCGGAATCGGTGCGGAGGTTCATCGAGCAACTCGGAGGCCCGGAGGGCCTGAAGATCTGCTACGAGGCCGGGCCAACGGGGTACGCGCTTTACTGGCAGTTGACGAAGATGGGCATCGACTGCGAGGTCGTTGCGCCGTCGCTGATTCCGCGGAAGCCCGGCGACAAGATCAAGACGGACCGGCGAGACGCGGAGAAGTTGGCGCTCTGCTACCAGAGCGGGACGCTGACCCCGGTGTGGGTTCCCGACGCGGCCCACGAGGCGCTGCGAGACCTCGTGCGCGCGCGGGCAGCGGCGAAGAGGGACGAGAGCCGGGCGAAGCATCGTCTGACGAAGTACCTGCTTCGAAATGGCCTTCGGCATCCAGACGCGTGCCGCGCGTGGATGCATCCGTGGTGGCGGTGGGTGCAGGCGATCAAGTTCGACTTCGAGCCCCAACAGGTCACCCTCGGCGACAGCGTCGCCGAGGTGATTCACCAACGTGAGCGATTGGGTCGGCTGGACCTCGCGATCGATCGAGCGATCGCATCGGCGCCACCCGAGAAGAGAGCCGTAGTGGAGGCGCTGCAGGCGATGCGCGGCGTTGCCAGCTGACGGCCGTCACCATCGTCACCGAGGTGGGCACCTTCCAGCGCTTCCGCAAACCCACCGAACTCATGGGGTACACAGGGCTCGTACCGTCGGAATATTCTAGCGGAGGTCGAGAAGCCAAGGGTCGGATCACGCGCACGGGCAACGCGCACGTGAGGCACGTGCTCGGGGAGGCCGCGTGGCATGCCCGACATCGACCATGTCTCAACGTGCGGCTGAAGAAAACCTTGCCGACGTTGCCGGCCGGCATCTCCGAGATCGCGTGGAAGGCCCAGGAGCGCTTGCATCGCAAATTCACGAAGCTGACATTGCACCGCAAGCCGCCCGCCAAGGTGGCGACGGCCGTTGCCCGCGAGTTCGGGGGCTTCATGTGGGCGATCGGCCGTCTGGCCGAGAGCCATGCGACCGCGAGCGCGCAGTAGCCCGCGAGCTCCACGCGAAAGTCCTCGACGCTGAACCACCACACGATGAACCAGGAGATGACGGGCCAGAGCAGCACGGAAAGGAGAATCCTCGAAGTTCGTTATGCGGTACCCAACCCGCGATGCAGGCAGCTCCCGACGAATCAAAGACTGTGAGGTACCTCGTTGCGATCACCCTCGCAGCGATCAAACCCTCGAATATCAGCCTGATCAACCGTCGACTCAGCCGCCTTCGGCCCGTCATCCCCTGGCTCATCAACCAACAACGAGAGGAAGAACTATCGACGCGCGAACGCTGACTAAACTTGTTGGGTCGTTCCATATCAACGATACTGCCGTTCAGCGGCGGGCGCGAGAGGGAGCCCGCAGGGCGCCCGGCCGCTGCAACGGCGGGTTAGGCCATCCCCAGCTACCTACACGCGGTCGAGCCAGTCGAGGTCGAACAGGGGCGGCAATCCCTCGTACTGTAGCTTTGAAAACGTTGCGAAGTCCCCCTCGGGACAGAAGATGAACCTGAGGTCCGCTGGCGAAAACTCCAGGTCTCCTGATCGCCGCCATTCGCGCTCGTGAGTCGCATCGAACGACTCGTTGATAATGTTGATGAACGGGTGAAGGTTCTCCGGAATGAAGTTGTAGACCTTGCGCGGGAACTTCTCCCCAGCAAGGAGCGGTACCTCGCCCTTCAGCAGATCCTCACGGATGTTTAGGCAAGGCGCGGCGCCTTGCTTGAAGAGCCATTCGCGGTCGAACGCCAGTCCGTACTTGACGTCGAACACCACGCGGTGAGCCCGAAGACCCGCGAGCGTGCTGTCGGTGAAGCACACCGCCCTCGACGCCGCGGCAGTCTTGAACGTGCCGGACGCGGGATCATGAGATTCGCGCCGCCGACCGCGGAGTACCAGCCCACCGGGCCGCCCTTGAGGATCGGCGTTCCGGCAGGAGAAAGCCCGAGGATACGAGAGGATGGTCGCACGCGCATCGGCGTCAGTCTTGGCGGGACTGCCGTTCTGCCGAATCATGTGCGTCAGAAGGAACGAGCAGTCCGTGCTGAGGCGCGCGAGCTTGCGCGCTGTATCCGCGGAAGCTTTGGGCATGGGCGGAGTGGCCTAACTCACATTCTCCACAGTCGGATAATCCTTGGCCACAGCAATCTCGCGCCCACATTGCAAGACCAGTCCATCGCGATCTCGCGAGCTTGTGACGGAGGGCCTCGCTGGATAATCCGACAAGGGCCGCGACCAGGGGCCGCGAGAGGGCATGGCGAGGGTCGCAGGCTGGTCAGCGATCCAGCGGACTGCGAACGCCACCGGCGCCTCGATTCAGGAGATGGGTGTAGATCATCGTGGTGCTGACGTCCTTGTGACAGAGGAGCTCTTGGATCGTGCGGATGTCGTAGCCGGATTCCAAGAGATGCGTCGCGAAGGAGTGGCGGAGCGTCCGAATGGGGCGCCGGAATCATCCGGATCGGGAAGGCCTTCAACCGTTCTATGTCCGGCTGGCACGCACTGCGCCGCGACCGACCGGCAAAGGCGCGCGCGCACAGCGGACGACAAATCAACCGGGTCGCGTCGCGGTGCGGGAGCCACACGCGCTAAGTCGGCGCTGCGTGATCAAGTCGCGATACGTGCCGATGACGGCGGACGGGCGGAAGCTCGCCGGTCGACATCTCGCCTACCTCGAACGCGACGGCGTGGAGCGCGACGGGGCGCCCGGTCGGTTGTATGGCCAAGACGAGAAATTCAGCGCTGATCTCCCGGGTGGTGCGGGATCTCGATGACGACGGGAAGCTGCTCTGGATCCCGGACTCGAAGACGGAGGCGGGGCGGAGGACGCTGCAGGTGCCGGAGCTGCTCCGGCCGTTGCTCAAGGAGCTCGCGGAGGGGAAGTCACCCGAGGCGATGCTCTTCGGGCATCACTGGCGGGACTGGGTCCGGAAGTGGGTGAAGCGCATCTGCGAAGCGGCCGGCGTGCCGAAGGTGACCGCGCACGGGATGCGCGGGCTCCATTCGACGCTGGCGGTGGAGAACGGCGTGTCCGCCCACGTGGTCGCGGCCTCGCTCGGTCACGAGTCGAGCACCACGACGATCCAGAGCTACGTGAAGCCCGAGGCGGTCGCGGGCGCGCAGCAGCGTCGCGTGATGACCGTGCTGGAGGGTGGCCGACTCGCCTCCTGAGTTTGAAACGATTGGGCCGCGAATCGTTTCAAATCGACTTTCAAGAAGAAAAACTCGAGTGAATATCGTGGAGCTGAACGGGATCGAACCGTCGGCCTCCTGAGTGCGATTCAGGCGCTCTCCCAGCTGAGCTACAGCCCCATCGCGGTCGTCCGGGGTGCCTCGACCGCGGCGACATTCTACGCAGGGCGATCGAGTTTGCAACCGAAGGTGGTAAGAATCGACTCGTGGCAGCCCCGGATGAGCGGCGTAGCGGGCCTCGCGGGGGCGGGGGGCGGATCCGGGCGGATCTGGCGGTGGTCGAGCAGGGGCTGGCGCCGTCGCGCGAGCGGGCTCGGGCGCTGATTCTGGCGGGGGAGGTCCTGGCCGGGGACCGGCCGGTCGAAAAGGCCGGCGAGCTGGTCGATTCGGGCGTCGAGCTGCGGCTGCGCAGCGCGCCGATGCCCTACGTCTCGCGCGGGGGGCTCAAGCTGGCGCACGCGCTGGCCACCTTCTCGGTCGACGTGGCCGGACAGGTGGCGCTCGACGTGGGGGCGTCGACCGGAGGGTTCACCGACTGCCTGCTGCAGTCCGGCGCGCGGCGGGTCTACTGCGTCGACGTGGGGCACGGGCAGCTCGACTGGAAGATCGCCTCCGACGCCCGGGTCCGGGTCATGGACCGCACCAACATTCGCCTGGCGCCGCCCGATCTCTTGCCCGAACCGGTCGACGTGATCGTGGTCGACGTCTCGTTCATCTCGCTGCGGCTGGTGCTGCCGGCGCTGCTGCCGCTCGGGCGCTCGGGGGCGAACCTGATAACGCTGGTGAAGCCGCAGTTCGAAGTGGGGCGCGCCGACATCGGCAAGGGAGGCATCGTGCGCGACGAGGCGGCGCGCGCCCGTTCGCTGTCGGAGATCGAAGCGGCGGCCGCGAGCCTGGGCTATCAGGTCCTGGCGCGCACGACGTCGCCGATCACGGGCGGCAAGGGCAACATCGAGTTCTTGCTGCACCTCCGCGCGCCGGTCACCGATTCACAAACGCCTGCTGATCCTCGGCGCTGAGGCGCCGCCGCGCGCGACAAATCGCCCGCCGGCCGTTATTCTTCGCGCGCATGCGGATTCTCTTGACCGGATCGGCCGGATTCATCGGCTCGCATCTCGCCGAGCGTCTTTGCGCGCGCGGCGACGAGGTCGTCGGCCTCGACAACTTCGACGCGTTCTATCCGCGCGCGGTGAAAGAGCGCAACCTGGCGGGGCTGCGCGCGCGGCCGGAGTTCCGCTTCGTCGAGGGCGACATCACGTCGCCGGACGATCTCGCGCGCGGGTTCGCCGAGGCGCGGCCCGACGCCGTGGTGCACCTGGCGGCGCTCGCGGGCGTGCGCCCGTCGATCGCGGATCCGCTGCGCTACGGTGAGGTCAACGTCGCGGGCACGTCGCGCCTGCTCGACGCGTGCTGGAAGCATCGGGTGACCCGCGTGGTGTTCGCGTCCTCGTCGTCGGTCTACGGCGTCGACAGCGCGGTGCCGTTCCGCGAGTCCGACCCGTGCGGCAAGCCGGCGTCGCCCTATGCGGCGACGAAGCGCGCGGGCGAGCTCTGCGCCTTCACCGCGCACCACCTGCAGTCGCTCGACGTGACCTGCCTGCGCTTCTTCACGGTCTACGGTCCGCGGCAGCGGCCCGACCTGGCGATCCACAAGTTCACGCGGCTCATCGACGCGGGCAAGCCGATCGAGCTCTTCGGCGACGGCAGCACCTCGCGCGACTACACCTGGGTCGACGACATCATCGACGGCACGGTGGCGGCGATCGACGAGCAGGCGCGCGCGCGCGTGCCGGGTTACCGCATCTACAACCTGGGCGGCTCGCGCACGACGTCGCTGATGCGGCTGGTAGAGCTGATCTCGCAATCGCCTCGGCAAGAAGCCGGTGATCGAATGGCGCCCCGAGCAGCCGGGCGACATGCGCCGCACGCTGGCCGACCTCGCGCTGTCGGGCACGAAGCTGGGCTACGCGCCGCGCGTCGCCATCGAAGACGGCATCGCGCGCTTCGTGAGCTGGTTCAAGTCGGCCGATCCGGGCTAGTCGCCGCCGGGGTTGTAGAAGCCGGGGAGGCGCGGGCCGCGATCGCGGTTGCGCTCGCCGCCCTCGCGGCCCTTGCGCGATCGGGCGACCGCCGCCGCCGCCGCCGCTCGGTCCGCTTCCGTTCGGGCGCCGCCGCCGTCGGCGACGGCCGCCGCCGCCACCGCCACCGCCACCGTTCGGGCCACTGCCGTTCGGGCCGCGGTTATTGCCCTTGTGTGGTGGTTGTTGTTGGGGTGGTGCTGGAACGATTGCTGCGGGCGGTTGCTGCCGGCGCTGCCGCCGCTGGTGACCGGCAGCGCAACCGGCGGGGCCACGCGCCACTCGGCGTAGGGCCGGATGTTGGCGTCGCGCACGGCCGCCCAGTCGTTGTCGAAGTTGGGGGCCGGCGATGGCGCTGTCGCTGCATCGGCGGGCGCGGCCGCGTCGCCGTCGGCTGCCGCGAGCGCACTGTCGGCTGCCGCGAGCGCACCGTCGCCGACCATCGGGTCGTGAACGCCGTTCGACACTGCCGGCAGCGCGCTCGGCGGCGCGTCCTCGCGGAACCAGCCGTCGTCGGGATCGACGACCGCGTCGCCGGCCAGCCATGCGCCGGCTTCGGGCATCTCGTTCCAGATGCCCTCGTCGAAAGCGAGCTCGCTCTCGGGCGGGGCTGGAACTTCGGCAGCCGCGAGCGGCGGCAGGATGTCGCCGGGGATCGCGGTCTCGAACACCGGTGCCGGAGGCACGTAGGGCTGCGCTGGCCGGCCGATCGGCGGCTGCTGGGCGCCCTCGCCTTTGCGCGCCTCGATGCGCACCTCGCCACCGCGCCGCGACGCCGCCGTCGCGGGCGCGCGTGGAAGTCGGTCGCCGCGTGCAGCCCGTGGCGCTCGTCGGCCGATCCGGGATCGAACACCTCGCTGTCCAGGCCCGCGCACGAATCGCACAGGCCGCACTTCGGCGCCCTCGGGCTCGCCGAAGTAGGCGCGCATCATCTGCACGCGGCAGCGCTGCGTGTTCATGTACGCCAGCAGCGACGCCAGCCGCCGCCGGTCTGAGATCCGCCGCGCCTCGAACACCGAGGCCGCCTTGTCGATCTGCTCGCGCGAGGGGCGCGGCTCGACGCCCTGCCAGCGCGCGGCCTTGACCTCCTGCGCGACGCCCATCGCCTCGAGCACCGACAGGATCACGCGCACGCGCCGCTCGGGCAGCGCCATCGACAGCGCCAGGTCGCGCACCGAGACTTCCTTGCCCTCGTCGCTCCAGGCGTAAAGACCATCGGCGACCATGCGCGCCTGGCTCTTGGTCGGGTGCGCCTCTTTCAGGAAGTGTTCCTGAATCGCGATGTCGTCGGGCTGGAACAGCAGCACGCAGCGCGCCGGCTTGCCGTCGCGGCCCGCGCGTCCCGCCTCCTGCACGTACGACTCGGGCGAGCCGGGCATCTGGTAGTGGATGATGTAGCGGATGTCGGGCTTGTCGATGCCGAGACCGAACGCGTTGGTCGCCAGCATCACGACCTTGCGGCCGGGCTGCATGAACGACGCTTGCGCCGCCTCGCGCTCGTCGGTCGTCATCTTGCCGTTGTAGCGCTCGACCGGGATCTTGCCGTGGCGGAGCGCCACGTACAGATCGTCGACCGCGCGCACCGTCGAGCAGTAGACGATGCCCGGGCGCCGCAGCCGCTGGATGAGCTTGCCGAGCTGGCGCAGCTTGTCGGCCTCGCCGGCGACCTTGCGCACGTCGAACGCCAGGTTGGGGCGGTGGAACGAGACGCGACAAACCTTCGCGTCCTTCATCCCCAGCTGGACCAGGACGTCGTCGCCGATCGCCGGCGTCGCGGTCGCGGTCAGACCGAGGATCGGCGGGCGGCCCAGCACCTGCGCCGCGCGGCGCAAGCCAAGATACGACGGCCGGAAGTCGTGACCCCACTGGGACACGCAGTGCGCCTCGTCGACGGCGAACAGCGAGAACTTCACGCCGGCGAGCGCCTCTTGCACCGTCGGGCTGCCAATCGACTCGGGCGTGATCAGCACCAGCTTGATCTTGCCCTCGCACACCGCCTCGAGATCGGCGGCGCGTTCCTTGGCCGTCCGCGTGGAATCGATGCGCGCGACCGGGATGCCCAGCGCCTTGAGCTTGAGAACCTGATCCTCGATCAGCGCGAGCAGCGGCGACACCACCAGCGTCGGGCCCGGCAACACCAGCGACGGCAGCTGGTAGGTCAGCGACTTGCCGCTGCCGGTCGGCATGATCGCCAGCGTGTCCTGCCCGGCGAGCACCGACTCCATGATCTCCGCCTGGCCCGGGCGCAGCTCACGGATGTGAAACACTTCGCGCAATTTCTGGAGCGCGCGCTGGAGTGCCTCCGACGGGGGCGCCGGGGAAGGGGCTGATGAGGGCGGGACTCCCGATGAGGATGAGCCTCCCGACACGAACGTCTCCTGCGTGGCCGGCGCCGGGATCGGCATCGGCCCCGAGCTTCCAATCGCGTTGGCGACGTCGTCGTCGTGCTCCGAGCGTCGTATGACGATCGTCGGCACACCGTCGTCGGTGCCGCTGCTCGGGTCACCTCGACTCAGGCTCTCGCGTTCGGGAGCGTCACTCGATTGAGAAGATGAAAGATCTGCATCCGGCTCTGCGCGGCTAATAGCCCGCGCGAGCCTTGAATCGTCGTCGGAACTCAGGCTGAACTCCTGTCAGAACGAGGGGCGCTACGCCCATGCGCGCCAACCCAACCCTGCTGCACCCTGTCGCAATCTGCTTTGAAAAATCGTCGGAAAGTCGAGGATCGCCGAGGAACCTCAGCAACCCGTCAGCGCCGGTGCGGGGATTACCCGCCAAGCACGAGCGTTGAAAGAACGCTAGCACGAACTTTCAACACAAGCCAATCCAGTTTTTTCCTATTTTCACGCTTATTTTTGCGGCTTCTTACCGGGCCGTCCGATTCCGTGAGTCGCCGGGCTTCGCTACGGCTTCTTGCCGTTGGTTGTGTCCGCAACGGGTACACACAGGTCACCTGCGCCGAACCTCGGCGTGGCACGTAGGTTGCGAAGTCGTTGCGCATGGTCACCATTGCGGCTCTGAATCCGGACGCTCGGCCGCGCGAGCGTCTGCTTTCGTACGGCGCGGCTCACCTGTCGGACCAGGAGCTGTTGGCGATTGTCCTCGGGTCGGGCACGGCGGGTTGCAACGTGATCGATCTCGCGACTGCGTTGCTGGCCGAGAGCGGCGGTCTCGTCGGCATCGCCCAGTGCTCGATCGAGGAGCTGTGTGCGCACCGTGGTGTCGGCCGGGCGCGCGCCTCGCTGATCCAGGCCGCTGTCGAGCTCGGCCGTCGGTCGGTCGGTGAGCGTCCGAGACCGGGACGCCGCCTGACCTCGGCCAGCGACGTCTGGACCCATCTGCGCGCGCGGCTGGCGACCTCGGCGGTCGAGGAGTTCTGGGCGCTGGCACTGGACGTACGCCACCGGATCCAGTCCGAGCGTTGCCTCGCGCGCGGGTCGCTGACCGGCGTCGAGGTGCACCCGCGCGACGTCTTCCGGCCCCTCATTCGGTCGGCCGCGGCAGCCGTGATCTTTTGTCACAACCATCCGTCGGGCGATCCGACGCCGTCGCGGCAGGACCTGGAGCTGACCGCACGCCTGCGCGAGGTCGGCGATCTGTGTGGGATCTCTGTCCTGGATCACATCGTCGTCGGCTGGGAGGGCTTCTCCAGCCTCGCCGAGCGCAACTGGCGTTAGCTCGCAGGCAACCAGCGGCATGCGGCTTCAGTCATTACTGGACGATCGAGGCGGCGTCCCTAGAATCGACCTCCATGCGTCTGCCGACCCGCCCCACGCGTTTTCGAGCAGTCCTGTCGACCTGGCTGGTGGGGATGCTCGCGACGTCGTCGGCGTCGGCCGCCGAGGGCTTCGTCGGTACGCGCTCGCTGGGCATGGGCGAGACGTTGCGAGGCGCGGCGACTTCGGGAACGGGGCCGCTCCTCAACCCGTCGGGGATGTCCCTGACCCAGTCGTACAACATCGAGGCCGACTACTTCTTCGCCCACAACGGCAACAACAACTACCTGCACGCGTCGATCGTCGACTCGACGTCGGGCTACAAGCTCGCGGGCGGTCTCTACTACACCTATCACACCGACAACCCCGACGGCGCCCCCGCCGGGGGGCACGGGCACGAGGTCGGGCTCGCGCTGTCGCTTCCGTTCGGCGAGCACCTGGCGGTCGGTGCCACCGCGAAGTACTTCCGGCTCTCGGGCGATCAGACGTCGCTCGCGGGCGGCATCGGCGGGTTCACCTACGACGTCGGCATCACCCTGCGGCCGGCGAGCGTGCTGTCGGTCGGCGTCGTTGGCTACAACCTGCGCGATCTGAACCTCGGCGTGGCGCCGCAGGCGATTGGATACGGCGTCGCCCTGTCCCCGACCGACTTCCTGCTCGTCGCCGTCGACGGCGTGACCAACCTGACCGCCGATTCGCCGCTGCCGCGCAAAGGGACACGGGTCTCGGGCGGCGGCGAGCTGTTCCTGGCCAAGAAGGTCGTCCTGCGCGCGGGCGGCGGGTACGACGGTGTCACCCAGAATGGGTTTTTCACCGCCGGCCTGGCCGCGGTCTCCGAGGCGGGTGGGCTCGATTTCGGCCTGCGCCAGGATGCCTTTCAGCGCGGCGACGCCCCGCGCGACACCATCGTCGGCGCCAGCCTCCGCATCTTCGTGCCGCAGCCGTAGAAGCGCGAGGGGCGCGCGCGATGGCGTGCCCGCGTTAAACTGCCTCGCTCGATGCGCGACGATGGGAACTTTCCCCTGGCTGGGCTGTCCGAAGGAGCGTGGAGGCAACTCTCCGCTTGGCGAGGGCCCGCCTGCGCCGGGCCCCCTACGTCATGAGCGTCGCCGAGCGGCTGCTGATCGGTCGCCTGAAGGAGCGCGACGAGCAGGCCTTCAACGACATCGTGCGCCTCTACGGCGACAAGGTGTTCAGCCTGGTCTACCGCATGATCGGCAACCGGCCCGAGGCCGAGGACATCGCGCAGGAGGTCTTCGTCACCGTCTTCAAGACCGTCGACGGCTTCCGGGGCGAGTCGAAGTTCTCGACCTGGTTGCTGCGCATCGCCGCCAACCACTGCAAGAACCGGATCAAGTACCTGTCGCGCCGGCACACCGACGGCGGCGAGCTCGACGACGAGCGCGAGGGGGCGATCTCCGCGCGCGGCGGCTCGCCGCTGCACGCGCACATCGTCGCGCCCGACGTCATGCTCGAGGCGGCCGAGCTCGAACAGCTGATGCAGGCGGCGATCGCCGCGCTCGACGAGGAGCACCGGCTGCTGGTCATCCTGCGCGACGTCGAAGAGCTGTCGTATCAGGAGATCGGCGAGATCACGGGCCTCGCCGAGGGGACGATCAAGTCGCGGTTGCACCGGGCGCGCATGGCGATCAAAGAGTACCTGGACAAGCACACGCGCTGACCACGACATGGATCACCAACAGGCATCGGATCTCTTCAGCGACTACGTCGACGGCTCGCTGGCGGACCCGCAGAAGCAAGAGCTGGAGAAGCACCTCGGCGTCTGCATCCAGTGCCGCACCGAGCTCGAGGGTTTCCGGCGCGCGCTCGGCTCGCTGGGGCGGCTCAAGCAGGCGGCGCCGCCCAGCTTCCTGCCGTCGATCCAGAACCAGATCTTCACGCGCTCGCGCGGGCGCTTCTTCGGCCGGCGCTGGAAGCTGTTCGGGCGCGTCCCCTTCGAGTGGGTGTCGCTGGTGATGATCGTCGCGATGCTGATCTACTACATCGCGCTCCTGCACGGCGCGCCCTCCGGCGTGCGCCCCGCGCCCTAGTCGACGTAGAGCAGAGCAAGATCTTGAGGTACTGGCCCTCGCTGAAGCCGGGCGGCAGCGGGTGGTCGGCGGCGGGGCCGCGGCGCTCGAAGACGCGCACGCGGCGCCCGGCCTGCTTGGCGCCGGCGGCGACGATGCGCTCGAAGGTCTCGGCGTCGACGTTCTGCGAGCAGGAGCAGGTCACCAGCACCGCGCCCGGCGCCGCCGCGCCCAGCGCCAGCGCGTTCAGGCGCTCGTAGCCCTTGCGCGCGGCTTCCAGATCCTTGCGCGCGCTCGCGAACTTCGGCGGGTCGATCACCAGGAGATCGAACGAGCGCGGCGTCGCGGTCTCGAGGAAGCGGAACACGTCGGCCTCGACGGCGTCGATGCGTCACGCCGTTGGCGGCGGCGTGGCTCTCGATGCGCGCGATCGCGCGCGCCGAGCTGTCGACCGCGATCACCGACGCGGCGCCGCCGCGCGCCGCCTGCAGCCCGAAGCCGCCGGCGTAGGCGTAGCAGTCGAGCACGCGCGCGCCGCGCGCCAGCGCGCCCACGCGCATGCGCGTCTCGCGCTGGTCGATGAACATGCCGGTCTTCTGCCCGGCGAGCGGCTCGATCTCCAGGCGGATGCCGTCCTCGAGCCCGCCGACCGTCGGGCGCGATTCCCCGCGCGCCACGCGCGACGCGGCGGCGAAGCCCTCCAGCTCGGCGTAGCCGGCCGACGACGACTCGAAGATCGTCTTCACGCCGAGCTCGGCCTCGAGCGCGTCGAAGATCTCGGCCTTGCGCTGCGCGATCGCCAGCGTGGTGATCTGCACCACCGCCGCGTCGTCGTAGACGTCGACCACCAGGCCGGGCAGATCGTCGCCCTCGCTGTTGATCAGGCGATAGATCGTCGTGGTCGGGCTGGGCAGGCCCAGCCGCCGCGCGCAACGCGCGCGCCGCCGCGATGCGCGCGCGAAAGAATGCGGCGTCGACCGGCTCGTCCTGGCGCGTGCACAGCCGCACCGGGATCTGCGAGCGCGGATTGTAGAAGCCGCGCCCGATGAAGCGCCCGTCGTGGTCGACCAGCGAGACCACGTCGCCGGGACCGGCGTCGCCCTCGACGCGATCGATGGCGTTCTCGTAGACCCAGGGGTGCCCGAACCAGAGCGGCCGCGAGCGCCCCTGGCGCAGGTAGACGCGCGCCGACGAGTCGCGCCCGCCTTCGCCGGTGGAGGGGAGGGCGCGTGCGCTTCGGGGACGCGGCGGGGCATGCCCGCGCCGATTTCGGGGTCTTGCAGAGGTCGACATGGAGGTGAGCGCCTCTTTTACGATCCTTTTGCCCGCTCGGCTTCGAGATCGTCGTCGTCTTCGTCCAGATCCTCGGTCGCCCGGGCCGGCGGCGGCGCTTCCACCGTCGCGCCACCCGCGCCCGCGTCGGGCCGGAAGCTGCCCGCGGCGATGCCGTAGCGCTGGATGCAGCGCCAGACCACCGCGTACTGCCGCTTGAGGTGCCGCGCCACGTGGGCGACGTTTCCCTGGTAGCGGCCCAGCAGCTCGGTCAGCTCTTCGGCGCGTCGGCGCCGGCCGCCGCGTGCGCGCGGTCTTCACCGCCGGATCGATCGCCTCGTGCACCACGCCGTCGGGCGCGCGGCCCGTCGCCGGGAGCGCCCGCGGGCTCGCCCGCCTCGACCAGCGCGGTGATGCTGACCGGCAGGTGCTCGAACGAGATCGCCGGCGCGCCTTCGCTCAGCAGCTTGGCCTCGGCGACCACCTTCTGCAGCTCGCGCACGTTGTGCGGCCAGTCGTACAGGCACAGCGCGTGGAACGCCTCGGTGTCGAATGAGCGGTCGGTGCCGCGCAGGAAGAACGCGGCCAGGCGCCCCAGGTCCTCGACGCGCTCGCGCAGCGCCGGCAGCTGGATCGGATGCGCGCCCAGGCGCCCGACCAGCGCCGCCTGCACGTTGGCGTTGGCCGCGCCTGCCTTCGTCGCCAGCGCCGAGCGGCTGCTGGCGGCGATGATGCGCACGTCGGCCTCCTGCACGCGCGTCGAGCCGAGCGCGGTGAACTTGCGGTCCTGCAGGAAGCGCAGCAGCTTCGACTGCAGCTCGAGCGGCATCTCCGCCAGCTCGTCGAGGAACAGCGTCCCGCCCTGCGCCGCCTCGATGAAGCCGGTCTTGCGCCCCTGCGCCGTCGAGTGCGCGCCCTTCTCGTAGCCGAACAGCTCGCTCTCGACCAGCTCGCGCGGGATGGCCGCGCAGTTGATCGCCACCAGCGGTCCCTTGCGCCCGCTGCGCTCGTGGATGGCGCGCGCGAAGACCTCCTTGCCGACGCCGGTCTCGCCGAGCAGAAAGATCTCGCCCTGCGACGGCGCCAGCCGGCGCAGCCGCGTGCACACCGTGGCCAGCGCCGGCGACAGCGTCGGCACCGGCGCGAACGGATGGGCGGCGTCCTCGTCGATGGCCGCGATCTCGGCCGGCGTCACCATGCGGAAGACGACCACCTGCGCGCCCATGAAGATCACCGCGCCCGACCGCAGCGGCGTCGGGCCGGTGATCGGCCGCCCGTCGACGGAGGTGCCGTTGGTGCTGCCCAGGTCCTGGATCTCGAAGCTGTCGGGGCGGTCGCCCGCCGCCGGTACTTTCAGGATTCGCGCGTGCAGGCTCGACACGCTCCGGTCGGGCAGCACCAGCGTGGCCGCGTCCGTCGGCGGCAGGCGGCGGTCTTCGTCCGATGTCGACGCCCGCCTCGATGGCGACCACGCGGCGGGAGATCCCAGCCTGATTCAGGAGATCGACGGCCGCGCCAGTCCCCGCGAGCAGCAAGACCGGGACGCGTGCGGCCTCCCGCGGGGCGCCCCGACGCGGGATTGTTTGGCTCACCTCGTCAGACTTGACGCCATTTACCGAAAATCTTGCCGCAGCCTGTCTCTCGTCGGTGCGCGCCTCGGCCGCGCGCCCGAACCCAGTGTAGAGGTATAACAGTCCGGGCGGAGTCCTCGCGAGGGAAAGCGGAGAATGACGGACGACCCTTCTCAGTCGCGACCGTTTCTCCCGCGGTGTCGCCCGGGACGGACTGCCCGACTCCGACTTCGACGACGAGCACACCGTCACCACCGGCGTGGTGCAGCGCAAGGACGCGCCCGTGCTTTCGCTCGACGCGGGCGCGGTTCTGGACGCGCGCTACCAGATCGAGGCGGTTATTGGAGAAGGCGGCAGCGGTAAGGTTTTTCGCGCGTGGGATCGTGTATTGGGGGAGTCGGTCGCGGTGAAGATCCTTCACCCGGCGCGCGCCGCCGAGAAGAGCTGGATCAAGCGCCTCGCGCGCGAGGTGAAGGTCGCGCGCGCGATCCGCCACCCGAACGTCTGCCGCGTGTTCGACCTCGGGCGCGCCGACGGCCACTGGTTCGTGACCATGGAGCTGGCGGCGGGCGGCAACCTGCGCGCGATGCTGCGCGAGGAGGGCGGCCGGCGCCGGCGAGAAGAAACCGCTGCGCCCGCTGGTCGAGCGGCTGGTCGATGCGCGCGCTCTCTGCGCGGGGCTGGCGGCGATCCACGCCGTCGGCATCGTCCACCGCGACGTCACGCCGCAGAACGTGCTGCGCATGACCGACGGCCGCCTGGTGATCTCGGACTTCGGCCTGGCGATCGAGAGCGACGACAACACCACCGTGCACGGCGGAACGCCGGCGTACATGCCGCCCGAGGCGGTGATGGGCGGCCGTTCCGATCTGCGCTCCGACGTCTGGCAGCTGGGCGCGATCCTGCACGAGCTGCTGTTCGGCAGCCGGCCGCAGTTCACGCGCACCGACGGCGAGATGACGCTGACCTGGCCCAGCGCCGCCGAGGCGACGCCGGTCGAAGAGGAGCTGGCGCGCCTGTGCCGCGACTGCCTGGCGCCGGATCCGGCGCTGCGTCCGGCGACGGCGGTCGCGGTCGTCGGGCGCCTGGCGGCGGCCGAGGCGGCGCGGCCGCGCTCGTGGTCGGCGCGGATCTGGCTGCGCGCGCGCGCCGTTTACCGGCGCCACCCGCGGCTGCGGCTGGTGGCGATGGCGGCGATCGTCGCGGTCGTCGCCGCGCGCGCGATGCTGCTGGTCGCGCGTCCGGCGCTGTGCAAGGGCGGCGGCGAAAAGATCGCCGGCATCTGGGACCCGCGCACCAAGGCGCTCGCGCGGCACGCGTTCATGGCCACGCGCAAGCAGTACGCCGCCGACGCGTTCTGGACCGTCAACCGCGTGATCGAGAGCTACCTCGAGAGCTGGCTCGGCATGTACACCGAGGCCTGCGAGGCGACCCACGCGCGCGGCGAGCAATCGTCGGAGGTCCTGGACCTGCGCATGTCGTGCCTCAACGAGCGCCTGAGCGGCGTCAAGGCGTTGAGCGAGATCTTCGTCAAGGCCGACGGCGACGTCGTCGGCAAGGCGGTCACGGCCGCGGGCTCGATCCCGACGCTCGATCGCTGCGGCGACGTCAAGCTGCTGCGCTCGCTGGTGCAGCCGCCCGACGACGCCAAGCTGCGCGCGCGCGTGGATCGCGCGCGCCAGCGCATCGCCGAGATCAAGGCGACGCGCGACGCGGGACGGCTCGCCGAGGCGCTGAAGATGGCGGCCGCGCTCGTCGCCGAGGCGGGTCACATCGACTACGCGCCGGTGCAGGCAGAGACCGACGCGATCCAGGGCGAGCTCGAGACCGTCGGCGATCCCAAGCGCGCCGAGGCGATGCTCGAGCAGGCGTTCTTCATCGCCGAGGCGGCGCGCGACGACGAGCTCAAGGCCGAGAGCTCCGCCTATCTCATCGAGGCGATCGGCTACCACCAGGGGCGCTACGCCGACGCCGAGCGCTGGATCCAGCAGACGCGCGCGACGCTGCGGCGCATGGGCGGCCACGATCGGCTGCAGTGCTGGGTCGAGAACAACGTCGCCATCCTGTACCACGTCCAGGGGCGCTACCCCGAGGCCATCGCCGCCTACCAGCGCGCGCGCGCGATCGCCGAGGCGAGCCTGCGCCCCGACGATCCCGACACAGCGCGCCCGATCGGCAACCTGGCGATGGCGCTGTCGGAGGCGGGGCGGCCGGGCGAGGCGCTGGTCTACAACCAGCGCGCCGTCGACATCTTGCGCAAGGCGCTCGGCGCCGGTCACCCCGAGGTCGCGATGCACATCAGCAACCGCGGCGAGATGTTGAACGCGCTCGGCCGCTACGATGAGGCGCGCGCGCTGTTCAACTCGGCGATCGCCGTCTGGAACAAGGAATTGCCGCCCGATCATCCCTACTACGGCGACTCGTTGAACGGCATCGGCCGAGGCTACCTGGAGCAGGGCGCGCCGGAATCCGCGCTGGCGCCGCTCGAGCGTGCGCTGGCGATCCGCGAGAAGAGCGGCGCCGAGCCGTCGCAGATCGGGCGAGACGCGCTTTCTGCTGGCGCGCGCGCTCTGGGACAGCGGCCGCGATCGCAGCGCGCGCCGGCGCGCTGGCGCAGGCGGCCAAGGCGGCGTACGGCGACAAGGCGCCGTGGCGCGACAAGGTCGTCGCGATCGATAGCTGGATCGCGAAGCATCCGACGGCGACGCCTCCGCGCGCCCTGGCCACGCGTCACTGAGCTCCGGTCCCCTCTTCCGTCTGCGGGAGCAGTGACTCGCTGAAGAACACTCCGGTCCCATCTCCCGTCGGCGGGAGAGGGCCAGGGAGCGGGCAGACCTTGCGAGAGGCGACGTCCGCCCGCAGCTATTTGCCGAGTCGCGCCAGATTCGCCGCGCACTGCCGCGTGTGCGGGTGTCGCGCTCCCAGTGTACGGCGGAAGATCGCGACCGCTCGCGCACACAGCGCGCGCGCCTCGGCGGTGCGGCCGCGCGCGGCGAGCAGGATGCCGAGGTTGTTGGCGGTCATTCCGGTCTCGGGGTGGTTGCGGCCGAAGAGCCTCTCCTGGATAGAGAGCGCGGCGCGGATCAGCTTCTCGCCGTCGGCGAGCCGGCCCTGCGCCTGGCGCACGCCGCCGAGCGCGCACAGATTGACCGCGACCTCGCTGCTGCCGGCGCCGAGCTGGCGGCGGAACACGCGCAGCGCGCGCTGGTAGAGGCGCGCCGCTTCGGCGAGGCGACCCTGCCCCTCGACAAGCGCCGCCAGCGCGGCGACGTCGGCGGCGACCATCGGGTGGTCGGCCCCCAGCAGCGCTGTACGCAGCTCGACCGAGCGGCGCGCGTGCGGTTCGCCGCGCGCGTGGTGTCCGCGCGAATGCTCGAGCCCGCCCAGGTTGTGATAGAGGGTGGCGGCAGCGTGCCCGCGCCGCTCGGCGGAGCGGTCGACGATTGCCCGCGCGCGCCGGTAGAAGGCCGCGGCCTCGTCGAAGCGTCCCTGATACTTGCGCAGCACGCCCAGGTCGTTGAGCACCGCGCCGGTTTCGAGAGCGCGCGCGCCGAGGAGGCGCGTCGATTCGCGCAGCACGTGCGCGAGCGTGCGATCGGCGCCGGCGTGGTCGGCCTGCGCGCGCTGCACACTTCCCAGAAATCGCCCGGCGCGGACCACCAGCTGCGCGATGTCAGGATCGTCGAGCTGGCGGCGGCGCACCGAGCGCCCGAGGATCGCGCGCGCGCGCCGGAGCGCCTCGGCGGCGCCGTGGAGATCGTCGCGAAGCTCGCGGATCTGCCCGAGATCGACCAGCGCGTTGGCGACGTCGGCGTGCCCGGGCCCCTCGGCGCGCGTATAGAGCTCGACGGCGCTCGCGGCCGCGCGCTCTGCGGGGCCGAGGCGCCGCGCGTCGCGCGCCGCGATCGCGCGCTCATGACGCGCGATGGCCCGGCGCAGCAGCACGGAGCGAGTGGGAGCACGGCGCAAGTCGGTTCTCCGTCGCCATCGTAGATCGTCGCGCGCTTCGCGCATGATACGATTCGTCGTCGTGGCTGCCGGGGTGAGGATATTCGGCGACCTCCACGCAGCGCGGAAGAACTTCGTGCGCGGGACCCACCGCGCGCGGCCGCCGGGCGAGACCGTGGCCGAGTATCGCGCGCTCATGCCGCGGGTCGGGCTCACCCGCCTGGCGAACATCACCGGGCTCGACGTCATCGGCGTGCCGGTCTACGTCGCGATTCGCCCGAACGCGCGCGCGCTGGCGACCAGCCAGGGCAAGGGGCTCGATCACGACGCCGCGAAAGCGTCGGCGTTGATGGAGAGCCTCGAGACCTGGCACGCGGAGAGCATGGTGAATCCGGTGCGCTGGGAGTCGTACCAGGCGCTGGCGCGCGCGGCGGCCGCCGGTGGCGACGACGTGATCAACCCCGCCGAGCTGCCGCAGTACCGGCGACCGCTGCCCGAGGTGCCCGGGCCGTGGGTGCTCGGCTGGGACATCCTCAGGCAGCGGCCGTGCTGGACGCCGCTCGACATGGTGACGCTGAACTTCGTCGGCACGCCCGAGCGCGGGCCCGATCTTTTCCGCAGCACCAACGGGCTCTCGTCAGGCAACCGCTTGATCGAGGCGGTCGTGCACGGGTTCTGCGAGATCATCGAGCGCGACGGCGAGGCGCTGTGGCGGCTCGACAGCGAGCTGCGCCAGGTCGATCTGCAACGGATCGCCGATCCCTACTGCCGCGAGGTGATCGATCGCGTGAGCCGCGCCGACGTGCACACCGTCGCTTGGGATCTCACGACCGACGTCGGGATCCCGGTCTACGGATGCGCGATCCTCGAACCGCCGGACCGCGCGCGCATGCGCTCGATGGGGATTCACTACGGCTTCGGCTGCCACCTCGCCCCCGACGTCGCGCTGTCGCGCGCGCTGACCGAGGCGGTGCAGACCCGGCTCACGTACATCTCGGGCAGCCGCGATGATTTTCTGCGCCACGAGTACACGCGCAACCGCGATCCCGAGCTGCTGGCCGCGATCTGGGAAGAGATCACCAGCGCGCCGTCGGACGGCCGCCTCGACGCGCGGCCGTCGCTGGCGACCGAGACGTTCGAGGACGACGTCGCGCGCCTGCTCGACGCTGTGCGCGCCGTCGGCGTGAAGCAGGTCGTGGTCGTCGATCTCACGCTGCCGGACATCGGCTTGCCGGTCGCGCGCGTGGTCGTGCCCGGGCTCGAGGGGCCGGGCGGTCACCTGCCGGGCGAGCGCGCGCGGCGCAAGATGGCGGCGGTCGCCGCGGCGGCCGCCGAGGCGGGTGAATCATGACGGAGCCGCCCGCGCTCTCGTCGGTCTTCGTGTTTCTGGGGCCGAGCCTGCCGATCGCCGAGGCGCGCCGGATCCTCGACGCGGTCTATCTGCCACCGGTGTCGATGGGCGACGTCTACCGCCTGATGGCGCGCGGCCCGCGCGTCATCGCGATCATCGACGGGCTCTTCGAGCAGACGCCGGCGGTGTGGCACAAGGAGATCCTGTACGCGATCTCGCGCGGCGTGCGCGTGCTGGGCGCGTCGAGCATGGGCGCGCTGCGAGCCGCGGAGCTGGCGGCGTTCGGCATGGAGGGCGTCGGCGAGGTCTTCGAGGCATTTCACCGCGGAGAGCTCGAGGACGACGACGAGGTCGCGGTCGCGCACGCGCCGGCCGCCGACGGTTACCGGAGCCTGTCCGACGCGATGGTGAACCTGCGCGCCGGCTTGCGCGAGGCGCGCGACGCCGGGCGGATCTCGGCAGCGTCGCACGATCTCCTGCTGGGCGCGGCGAAGGCGATCTATTACCCCGAGCGCTCCTGGCCGCAGCTCTTCGCGGTGGGGGCCGGGCTCGACGTTCCCGGCGCCGAGCTCGCGGCGCTGCGCGCGCAGATCGCGCAACGCCGCCCCGAAGTAAAACGCGCCGACGCGATCCGCTTGCTCGAACGCCTTCGCGCCGAGGCCGCGGCGGGCACGATCGCGCCCGTGACGAGGATGCCGCCGAGCTTCGATTTCGAGCCGACCTATTTCTGGGAGCAGATGATTCTGCACGAGGCCGAGGTTGGTTCGAGCGGCGGTGTGACGAGCGGCGACGACGGTGAGGTCGTGAGCACCGTCGAGCTGCAGCGCCACCTGCGCCTCGATCGCGCGCGCGCCCGCGACGCGCTCGGCGCCGCGTTGCTGCTCTATCTCGCTGACGAGCAGGCGGCGCGCCGGGGCATCCTCGACCCCTCCGCTGCCGGCGCTCCCGCGACCTCATCGCCGGCTGCCGATTCGGTCTCTCTATCGGCCGATGCGCGCGCCGACCTCGCGCGAGAGCAGCGGTCGATCGACGCCCTGCTGGGCGCCGTTCCCGATCAGGTCAACCGTCGCCTGCCGGCGGCGCTCGCGCACCTGGGGCGACTTCAGCCCACGTTGGTCGAGGTACGGCGCAAGCAGGCGATCCTGCGCTCGCTGGGCCTGCGTGCGGCCGCGCCCGCCGACGCTGGGCTCACACTCGAGGATCTCCTGACCTGGTACCAGCGCCGATTCGGCCCGATCGGCGATTCGGCGGAGGCGCACGCGCAGGACCTGGGTTTCGGTTCGGTCGAGGAATTCGTCGGGGAGGCGGTGCTCGAGTATCTGGCGGAGCATTCCGCCGGGGTGAGACAAAAGTAGGGAGAAATACGAAACGTTATAGACCTGTAACGAGCTAAACCCGGGGATCAGGCCTGCCGATTGTCCCGCTCGGACGTTCTCTTCTGATGCCTCCTGAGCAGGATCACCCGAGCAGTATCGACCCGGATGTTCTGGCCCGAGGTGCTTCGATCGGGCGCTACGTGGTGCTGGGGCTGGTCGGGCGCGGCGGGATGGGTGACGTCTACGCGGCCTACGATCCCGAGCTGGATCGCAAGATCGCCGTCAAGCTGCTGCGCGCGCGCACGAGCGCCGGCCAGAGCACATCCGAGGGACGCACGCGCCTGCTGCGCGAGGCGCAGGCGATCGCCAAGCTCTCGCATCCCAACGTCGTCGTGGTCTACGACGTCGGCACGTTCGGCGAAGCGGTGTTCATCGCGATGGAGTTCATCGACGGCGACACCGTTCGCTACTGGCTGAACGCGAGCACGCGCGACTGGCGCGAGGTGCTGCGCGTGTTCGTCGCCGCCGGGCGCGGGCTGGCGGCGGCGCACGACGCGGGCCTGGTGCACCGCGATTTCAAGCCCGACAACGTGATGGTCGGCCACGACGACAAGGTCCGCGTGATGGACTTCGGTCTCGCGCGCCAGACCGGCGTCGCCGATCCGTTCCCCGTGGCGTCGCCGGAGGCGGTGGCGGCCGAGATCGCCAAGAGCGGCGAGCTGCCGCTGGAGCCGGTCATGCCGTCGCTCGGCGACGGTGTGCCGCACCCGATCGCCAGCGGGACCAAGCGGCCGGCCAAGTCGGCGCCGGTCGACGTGGACGTCACGCGCGTCGTGCCCGCGCCCAACGCGCGCAAGAGCCCGACGCAGTCGACGCGAATCCTGCTCGAGCAGCGCGGCGTCGCCGCGCGCGCTCGAGGCCAACCTCACTCAGACCGGCGCGATGCTGGGCACGCCGGCGTACATGGCGCCCGAGCAGTTCGCATCGAAGCCGGGCGACGCGCGCACCGACCAGTTCAGCTTCTGCGTCGCGCTCTACGAGTCGCTCTACGGCGAGCGGCCGTTCGAGGGCAAGAGCTTCATGGCGCTGATGGCGAGCGTCGCCAAGGGCGTGGTGCGCGAGGCGCCCGACGGGACCAAGGTCCCGTCGTGGGTGCGGCGGGTGATCCTGCGCGGCCTGCTGCCGTCGGCCGCCGAGCGCCACCCGTCGATGACCGCGCTGCTCGACGCGCTGGAGAAGGATCCGTCGGTGGCGCATCGGCGCTGGGCCGCGGGCGCGGCGACCGCGGTGATGGCGGTCGGCATGGTGGTCGGCGCGGCGCGGACGCTGCAGGCGCGCCACTCGCCGTGCGAGGGCGGCGCGCTGAAGCTGGCCGGCGTCTGGGAGCCAATCCCGGCGACCACCGCGCGCAAGGATGCGATCCACGCGGCGTTCCGCGGCGACCGGAAAGACCTACGCCGAGAAGACGTTCGAGACCGTGAAGCGTGCGCTCGACAAGTACACCGCGGCCTGGACCTCGACGTACACCGACGCGTGCGAGGCGACCGCCGTGCGCGGCGAGCAGTCCGCCGAGGTGCTGGACCTGCGCATGTCGTGCCTGCAGGGCCGCCTCGACTCGGTCAAGGCCGTCACCGATCTGTTCGCGCACGCCGACGGCAACACCGTCGAGAAGGCGGCCAGCGTCGTCGACGGCCTCGGCGACCTCGAGCGCTGCAGCGACATCCCGGTGCTGCGCGCGGTGGTCAAGCCGCCCGACGATCCGGTGACCAAGGCACGCGTCGAGCAAGATCAAACCTAAGCTCGCGCGCGTGAAGGCGCTGACCGACGCCGGGCACATCGCCGAGGCGTTGGCGCTGGCACGTCCGCTGGCCGACGAGGCGCGGACGATCGGCTACCTGCCGCTCACAGCGCAGGCGGTGCGTCGGTTGGCAGAGGTGAGCACCTCGGCCCGCCGAGATGGCAGACACTGGTCGAGGAGGCGATCTGGGACGCTCAATCCGGCGGCGACGACGAGGTCGTTGCGGAAGGCGCGATCAATCTGACGTTCGTCGTGGGGTATCGTGCGCGGCGATTCGAAGCAGGCGCGGGTTTGGTCGGAGCTGGCCGACGCGACACTTCGTCGTCTGGGTGGCCACGGTCTGTGGCGCGCGTGGCTCGTCAACAATCGTGGCGTGATCGCGATTTCCGAAGGCCGCTACGCAGACGCGCTCGCCGCGGTTCAGGAAGTCGTGCGGCTGAAGGAGCAGATCCTCGGCGCGGAACACCCCGA
Source organism: uncultured Pseudomonadota bacterium (assembly GCA_963711305.1). GTDB lineage: Bacteria > Myxococcota_A > Polyangia > Fen-1088 > Fen-1088 > DASRQZ01. Next base: position 661,806 of record CAVQDT010000006.1, on the reverse strand, counting down.
TGTCGCGATTTCTCTGGGCAACGTCGCCTACGTGCTCGCCAGATTGGATCGGGTCGAGGAGGCGCTCCCCTACAGCGAGCGCGCGCTTGCTATCGACGAGAAGACGCTGGGCGTCGATCACCCCGAGACGGCGCGTGCAGCTCGAGAATCGTGCTGATCTTCTCAACGTGGTCGGTCGTTTCAGCGAGGCCGAGGGATTGGGACGTCGCGCGCTGGCGATCTGGCAGCGGGAGATGGGCATCGATAATCCCTCGGCAGCGAGCGCGCTCACGATTATTGGTCGCAGCTCGCTTGGTCTGGGAAACGTGCGGGAGGCGATCGCCAGGCTCGAACGCGCATACTCCATTCGTCAGCAACTTCGAGCGAGAGCCAGCTCGAATCTTGCCGAGACAGAATTCCTGCTGGCGCAGGCTCTGTGGGCCAAAGCGCGCGAGCCGGCAGCAGGCCCTTGCGCTTGCGCGTAGAAGCCAAGAGCAACTACGCCCAGACTTCAAACGATGAAGCGGCCGCTCGAGATCGCGCGCTGGCTGGCCGCGCACGACGTCTACTGAGTCGGGCGACGTGGGTCGTGGACCGCCTCTGGGATCCCAGGGACGTGGAGGACGGACTAGAGAACGACGAGCGAGCGGTTGTGATTGGGCTGGAAGCCGGCGGCCTTGATGGCGGACTTGACCTTGAGGCCCGAGGCGACGACGCGGTTATGATTGGGCTGGAAGCCGGCGGCCTTGATGGCGGACTTGACCTTGAGGCCCGAGGCGACGACGCGATTGTGATTGGGCTCGAAGCCGGCGGCCTTGATGGCGGACTTGACCTTGAGACCCGAGGCGACGACGCGGTTGTGGTTGGGCCCGAAGCCGGCGGCCTTGATGCGCGGACTTCACCTTGAGACCATGGACCATCTTGGGTGTTCATTCTAAATTTCTCCTGCGTCTGCGTTTTTCGTCTTGCCCTCACCGTGAGGGACGACACGACGTAGTTGCAGCCGTCATGCCGCAGGCACGCGCGCATCAAGGCTCGGATTGCGCAGACTTCTCTGCAGAGCGCGATCGACGGACGGTGCGATCGTCATATGACTAACGCCCGTTAGTCATATGACTTGGGTCGCGAGCGGTCTAGTGCACGAGCGATCGACCGCCGGCGCGCCCGCGGCGTGCCCGTCCGCGCTTCTCTTCGTACATCGCGCGGTCGGCGCTCTCCATCAGCGACTCGAGTGACGTCGGCGACTGGGGGTCGTAGACGCTCTCGCCGATGCTGATCGAGAGCTGAAAGGTTCCTTCCGGTCTGCCTCAGGTCGATCTCCAGGACGCTGGCCGACTCGGCGGCGCCGTCCTTCGCGAGCTCGAGCCAGCCGGCCCGAGCTCGCGAGTGGAGGCGCTCCGTCGCGATCTCGTAGGGCCGCAGGAATGGCTCGTCGCCGGTGAGGATGAACCCGCGCTGCCCGGTCTCCGCGTCCTTCAGCAGCGACAGCGTCTCGTCGATCGCTGCGCGCATCTCGAGGCTGTCGTGGACGGCGGCCGCGAGGTGTCATAGCGCCGGTCGAGCACGAACGAGAAGACCCCGACGGTACACGGTCGACGCCCGTTACGATCATGGCCCTGTCGCCATGGTTCCGAGCCATGCTCCGGTGTCGGACGATGTGAGGTTGGGCTTGAGCCCTAGCTGGCCCACCAGTACGAGAGCTTGACCAGGAAGACGTCGACGGCCGACCCGCGCAGGACCGCCGACGGACGCAGCTGGGCGGCGTCGTTGATCCCCAGATTGACGCTGGGGATCTGCGAGCGTGAATAGACCAGGAACAGCGTCGAGCCGACGTGGTACTCCCAGCGCAGCACCACGTTGACGTTGAGCGCCGCTTCCTCGAAGTCCGCGGGGCTGGTCGTGAGCGTTGCCGCATTTCCCCGGTTGGCCGAGAGGGCCGAGAGCGTGACCTGCGATTTGGGTGTGACCGGAGACAGGAGCTGCAGGTTGTCGTAGTGGCCTGATGCCAGGAAGAGCTGGGCGTAGGTCTGCAGGGTCAGCGTCGGCGTGAATGCGTAGCTCGCACGCAGCGTTCCGCCTGCGCTCTTGGCGGTCAGGTCGCCGAACGCGTAATACGTCTGACCCATCGGCGGCGTGGTCGTCGGCGGCATCACCGCGGCGTTCCAGGCGAAGCGCGGCTCGCCGCGCGTGTAGGTGACCTGGGGCAGGATCTCGATCTCCAGCGGTGGGATCAGGTGCAGGATCAGCGAGCCCTGCACCAGGGTGTTGACCCCGTTGCGCATGAACTGCGTCTGGTTGGCCAGGCTGCCGGACACCTTGCGGCGGGGATCGCTGAAGATCTCGAACTTGCCGCCGAGCCACGACGACGCGCTCCAGCGCCGTGCCGTCGCCGACCTCGCGGTCGTCGAAGTGCGAGCCGCTCGCGTCGGCGGCGAAGAAGAGCGTCCAGAACCGGCGCAGGTGCCAGCGCGTGTTCAGCTCGAGCGTGTCGGCGAGGTCGAGGCCGGCGAGATTCCGGCGCACGTCCAGCTCCAGCTTCGTATCGGTGTCGATGGTGTAGCGCCCGGCCTCGAGCGTGCGGTAACCGAGGCTGGCCTTGAACTCGTGCAGGTTCTGGCGCAGCTGGAACCCGAGGTCGTTGTAGTCGAGCTTTTGCCCCGCGTAGGTGTACTCGGTGGCCCAGACGAACGGCTTGCCGCCCTCCTTGGCGATGCGCAGCCAGCCCCCGGGGGCGTGGTCGCCGGGGTTGATGCTGGGTGCCGTCGAGCAGTGGGGCGACTGCGCCAGCGCGGTGGCCCGTTCTCGATCAGCGACATGACAGCCTGGCCGGCGACCATGTAGTTGCCCGACTCCGACCGCCAGAACCCGTCGATGCCGCCCAGGTAGGCGTCGTGGAAACAGCTCGATCCGGGCGTCACCGTCGCGCCCGAGGGACAGAGATCGGACGGTTGAATTCGGATCCGGAGTTCGTCAGGACGGGATATCCCGAGGTCTGCTCGTCGCAGAACCGTCGCGCCGGTTCCGATCAGGCCGAGGTAGGCGTTTCGGCCGAGCTCGCGTTTGAGGCGCAGCACGTTGAACGACATCGCCGGCTGCGCCGACGCGTGTGCGTCTCGATGACATGTCGCTCGTCGTCTCTTGCACCGCCACCTGGTTGGGCGCGGTGAACGCGCTCATCGCGCCGACGGTCCAGTGGCTGTTCAGGTTGCCGACCAGCTTGGCGGCGCCGTAGATGAGCGCGGTCTCGGGGACCTCGACCAGCTTCTCGGTCGATTCCCGTCGCCGGCCATGTCGCTCCGCAACGTCGGGTTCGTCGGCGCGTTGCCGATCCGGCGCGAGTAGAAGACCTGGAGCGGCGTTGCGAACGCCTCGGCGCCCTCGAGGAACAGCGCGCGCTTCTCCGGCAGGAACGTCTCGACGTTGGTGAGGTTGAGGATCAGCTGGTCGGCCTCGACCTGCGCGAAGTCGGGCATGATCGCCGCGTCGAGCGTCAGGTCCTGGGTGACGTGCCACTTGAGGTCGAGGCCCAGGGCGCCGCTCTTGTCGTAGCCGTGCGCGACCGTGTCCTCGCGCGGCGTCGCGGCGGCGCAGGCGTCCGAGCGCGAACGGCCGCAGCTCGAAGTGCCCGCCGCGCTTCAGGTCGCGCAGGTCGTCGAGGCTGCCGAAGCGCGCGACGCCGCCGGCGACGTCGCGCGAGGTGTAGGCCCAGAGGTCGGTCTCCTGCCGGTCGGCGATGTAGCGCGCTGCCTGCATTCCCCAGCTCTGCACCGGCAGCCCGCTCGCGAAGCGCAGGATGCGCAGCGGGATGCGGAACTCCACCGACCACCCGTCGGCGTGGCGGGCGCTCCGCGCCTCCCAGTTCTCGTCCCAGTCGAACGACCACACCGTCTGGTCGCGGATCGTTCCGTCGGCGATCACGCCGACGACGTTGGCCGCGAATATGACCGCGTTCTTGCCGTCGCGGCGCGAGTCGATCTGGAGCCAGACCCAGTCGCTCTCCGAGTCGTGGTCGCGGCGGGTGAGCCGCCCCATGATCGGCGAGTGCACCTGCTGGCAGTCGAACCCGAAGTAGACCGCCTCGTCGTCGTAGAGCACGCGCATGGTCGTGTGCTCCGACGGAGCGACGCCGTCGAACGGGGTCTGCTGGGTGAACGCCGACGACGGGGCTGCCGTCTTCCAGACCTCGTCGTCGAGGTTCCCGTCGATGACGGGAGGGGTCTCGGCCCTAGTCGCCGCGAGGTGGGGTGCTGCGACGTCGGTGGCCAGGAGGACGAGGAGAGGCGAGATCACGACATTTAGCGCAAGAGTCCGGCAAGCTGCTCGACATCTTCAGGCCCGAGGTCGGCCGTGGGCACACGTGGCAACAGCACCATCGGCAGTCCCGGATTCGCCTTGAGTCGCGCGACCATATCGTCCGCGGTCCGGCGATGCGCCCGCACGCGCGCCGCCATGGCCAGGGTCGCGTCCAGCTCGGGATCGCCGGTCGGGACCGGCAGGGGGCCGAGGACGGCGTCCAGGCGCCGGCGTCGACAGGGCGCCGGGGGGCATGGCGTTGACCACGACGGGCCCGAGCGGGATCTTCAGCGTCTCGCGGGCGTTGCGGGCGAGCTCGATGGTCTCGCGGACCGGCAGCTCCTCGGGCAGGGTCACGATGACCATCGCCGTGCGCGCCGGGTCGGTGATGCAGGTCGAGGGCCGCCTGGGCGTCGCGCGCCAGCGGCCCGCGCGGCATCGCCGACAGCACCGCCTGGGGCAGGCGCAGCATCAGCGTGGCGTGGCCGCTCGCGGGCCCGTCGAGGATCGTGAGGTCGTAGCGGGGCCGGCCGCGCACCATCTCGGTGGTGTGCCACCAGACCTTGCCCAGCATGGCGTACGCGTCGAGGCCGGGGATCGCGCCCAGGAAGCCCCGCACGGCCCGGTTCTCGAACAGCGCGCGGTAGACCGTCTCGTAGCGCAGCACCATGAGCCCGTACTCGTGCAGCGCGCTCTTGGGGGTCATGTTGACCGCGTCGATGCCGGGCGCGAGCGTGACGACGTCGGTGCCGACCGGCTCGGCGCGGCCGAAGAGCTTGCCCAGGCGGTGCGGGGGCGTCGGTCTGCGCGATCAGCACGCGCCGGCCCTGCGCGGCCACGGCGCGCGCCAGCGCGGCGGCGACGGTGGTGCGGCCGACGCCACCCTTGCCGGCCAGGATCGCGAGGCGCAGATCGGCGATCGGCGTCGTCATCCTGCCTCCGGCGAGCTCCGGCGTGCGCACCGGCGCCTTCAGCGCAATCGAGGCGATGAGCCCGATCTCGGCGCACGCGGCCAGCGTCGCCGCCGGGTCGTAGCTGACGAGCGGCATGGTCACGCCGATGATCGGCAAGAGGCCGGTGCAGACCGCGATGTGCAGCGCCGCGGGCGCCACCATCGCCAGCGCCGACGACAGCGCGAGCGCGCGCATGCGCCGGTCGCCGAGGCCGCGCGCCACCAGCGCCGCGGCGACGGCCATCGCGAGCCAGGCCAGCACGACGCCGCGGGCGACGGTCTTGCCCATCTCCTCGGTCACGATGGCGAAGACGTAGTCGCTGCCCGGCGACGACAGGCGATGGCGCGCCTCGCCGTGGCCCAGACCCGCGCCGCCGGGGGTCGCGACGGCGGTGGCGCGCGCGATCGCCAGCACCTCGAAGCCCTTGCCGTGGCGGTCGCGCTCGGGCGCGAGAAAGCCGCGCAGGCGGCCGCTGACGTAGGCGAACTGCGACGCGATCAGCACCAGCGCCAGCACCAGCGCCGCCGCGGCCGGCAGCAGGCGGCGGCCGCGAAAGCCGAGGCCCGCCAGCGCCGCCAGCCCGACGGCGCCGGCGATCGCGGCGGCGGAGAAGTCGGGCTCGATGACCAGCGCCAGCAGCGCCGCGAACGCCATCAGCAGCGCCAGCACGAGGCGCGCCATCGGATCGGGCGTTCGCGTGCCGGGCGGCGGCGAGCCGGCGGCGGGCGGGAGGCCGACGCGCGGCGGGGCCGGCGCGTCCTCGGGATCGCGGCCCCAGGCCGAGATGATCAGCGCGACGGCGATGGTGAGGATCGGCGCCGGGCTGCCGGTGAGCGCGCCGACGTGCAGCCAGCGGCGCGCGCCGGCGGCGCGCACGCCGATGCCGGGGACGAACACCGCCACCGCCGCCACCAGCGCGACGAGAAAGATCACCGGCGCCGCCTGCAGCACGCGCGCCGGGCCGGCGCGCACGATCGCGAGCGCGAGCACCGCGCCGAGCGCGGTCGCGATCACCTGGCGCACGACGAAGTGGCGCGGGTCGCCGAACGCGGCGGTGGCGTGGCGCGCGGTGGTCGACGTCACCATCAACACGCCGAGCGCCGCCAGCGCCAGCGCTGGCGCGAGCAACAAGAAGAAGGGGAGCCCGCGCCTCATTCGGTCAGCGAAAACGATAGAAGAGCCCGGCCTGGATGTCTAAGAGATCGCCCATGAACGCGATGGTCGGGCCGTTGTCGGTCTTCAGCGACGACGAGGTGAGCATGAAGCTGTACCCGGCGCGCATCCCGACCGAGGTCTGGCTGTTGATCGCGACGTCGGCGCCGGCGGCGGCGCGCGCCAGCGGCTGGTAGGCATTGGCCGATCCCGGGGCGCAGGTCCAGCTCCGGGCTCGAGAAGAACCCGATCGACAGGCCGGCGCCGGCGCCCATCCAGAGCCGGAAGCGGTCCTGATGCACCGCCAGCGTCTGCAACACCGCGAAGCTGGTAGAGGTGATGGTGCGCGTCGCGGCGTAGGTCTGCTCGACGCCGTTGGCGTCGGGGGCCGAGCCGATGACGCCGGTCGAGAAGCGATCGAACGCGAACTCGACCGCCCAGCCGAGCTCGACCGCGGAGGCGAGCGTGGCGTAGCGCCGCTGGTACGCGCCGCCGATCGTGAATCCGACCGAGGGGCTGAGTGCCGTCGACGTCAGGCGGTAGGAAACGCCGCCGAGCAGGGCGACGGTGTTGCGCGGGGGCGTCTCGGGCCCGATGTCCGGCGTCGTCGGGGTCGCGGGCACCGGCGGCTGCGGCGTGCCGGGGGCGCCCGGGTCGGGCGGGGCCTGCTCGGCGGGGCCGCTGGTCTCGGGCGGCGCCGCTTCGGCGGGGCCGCTTGGCCTGGACGCGGTGGGGCCGGGGACAGCCGGCGGCGGCCCGGCCGGCCCGGGGCCCGGATCGGCGCTGGCTTGCGCCAGCAGCGCGGCGAGCGCCAGGAGCGGGGGACTCATCATCCTTTCATCGCCTCATCACCGGCGGCGCCGTCAGCCGATCACGACCAGGTCTTGTCCGGCTTCGACCGCGGCCCCCTCTTCGCAGCGGAGCGCTTGCACGGTGCCGCCGCGCGTGGCGCGGAGCTCGTTCTCCATCTTCATCGCCTCGACGACCACCACCGCCTGGCCGGCGGTGACGCGATCGCCGGCCTTCACCAGGATCTTCACCACGCGGCCCGGCATCGGCGAGCGCAGCGCCGCGGGCGCCGACGTGCTCGCCGACGGCCGCTGCGCCAGGGCCGCGATGCGAGCGCTGCGCGCCGGCGTCACCTCGACCGGCACCACCAGCGGGTCGTGGCCCGGCGCCGCGATCTCGACGGTGACCTTGGGCGCGGCGCCGTCGACCTGGGCGATCGCCTGGCGCACGCCGTCCATCAGTGACCAGACGCCGGGCTCGACCTGCCGGACGTCGAGCGCGCGAGCGACTCCGTCGACGAGGATCCGCAGCGCGCCGCCGTCACCGTTGCCCGAGTCGAGCTCGACGACGCGTTCCTTCGTTCCGACCTTGACCGAAAACCGACGCAGCAAGCGGGGGATTAAACCACGCCGCGCGCGTCGGCGCGACGATGGCGCTTTCGAAAGCCGGTGCCGAAGAGTTTCGCGAGTGGCACAAGTTGGGCCGGCCGATCCGGCAGCGCCCCGTCGGTAGAAACATGAGCCGATATGGCTCGCTGCGGCACCTACAACGCCGAGGGAGGACTGCGATGATGATGGGAGAGAAGAAGATCCGAATGGCACTGGTAGGGACGACCGCACTGCTGGCTTGGATGAGCCTGGCATCGCTCGCCCAGGCGGCGAGCATCACTGTCAACGCCACGACGACAGTGGCCGGTAGTGGCTGCAGCTTCGAAGAGGCAATCACGTCGGTCAATAACCAGGCGGCTTTCGATGCGTGCACGATATCCGGTACCGGCACCATCAACGCCATCACAATTCCGGGGAACGCGAACCCGTATGTCGCGGCGAACATCAATGACGACATTCACCGGTCGGTGACGATCTCGGGTCCGACGACCGGGACCTCGGCGATCTTGCAATTCAGCGGCGGCAATATCGCGTCGGGGTCGGACAGCGGCTTGCACATGAGCGGTGGCGCCGGGATCTCTGTGACGATTCAGAACGTCACAGTACGAGGAACCACGAGCAACTTTCTCTCCGGCGTTTTCGACGTCGACGCCACGCTCACGTTGAACACCGTGCACCTCACCAACTTTGGTTACGCTGGCTTGCACAACAACACCGGCGTCGTGCACGTGAATAACTGCACGATCGACGGCAATGGAATCTTCGGCAGCCTGCCGTTCGGCGGAGGCATATCGAACGGTGGCTCGCTGACCATCGCCGGCAGCACGATCGCCAACAACTTCGCGTTCCAGGGGGCGGGTATCGCCGACCTTGGGGGCGTTACGCTGACGGACAGCAAGGTCACCGGAAATACCTCCATCGACGACGGCGCTGGAATTTACACCACCTCGGGTGTCGGGCTGACTCGCACCCTCGTCGACGCGAACTCGTCGGGTAACCGCGGGGGTGGCGTGTTCGTTGCGGTGACTGGCGGCGCTAACTTTACCCAGAGCACCATCTCGAACAACGACGCCATCGATGGCGGGGGCATCTACATCGACGGCGATGGGTCCAATACCCAAGACTTGTATGACGGGACAATGATCAACGACAACTTCGCGAGCGGAGACGGCGGCGGTCTTTACAGCACCGGCCAGGAATCCCAGATCAACAACACGAGCTTCGTACACAACAGCGCCACCAACGGCGGCGGGATCTTCCGCACCGGAGGTGGTGAGTTTCACATTCAACACAGCACGATCGCCAAGAACTCCGCCACTCAGGTGGGCGGTGGCCTGAACGGTTCGATCAACAACCCCATATTCTTCGCGACCATCATCGCCAACAACACGGCGGGGACCACGAGCACGGCCGATCTCTCGATTGGCCGCAACGATCCGATCGCACAATACTGTTTGGTTCAAAATGCGGGGTCTTCGCCTGGGTCGTTTCCGGCCTCGGCTGGGAACATCACGGGCGTGGATCCCCTGTTCGGCACACGGCAGAACCTGGGCGGGCCTACGACGGTTCTGCCGCTATTGAATCACAGCACGGCGATCGACCGGATTCCGGCCAGCGCCGAGACGTTCACGACCGATCAGCGCGGTACGAACTTCATCCGTCCGCGCGACGGCAACGACGGGGCCACCCCCGCGCGCAATGGCTCCGATATCGGCGCCTACGAGCAGTACCTGACCATGTTCGAGACCGAAGCGCAGACGGCCGTCGCCCAGACCACGGGCATCACCCACACCACCGTGAGTGATGTTCGAGCCAGCGCCGGCGCCATGACCAACCTCCGGTCCAACGCCAGCGGTCAGTTCGTCACATACCGGGTGGCCGGCGTTCCAAGCGGCACGTTCACGCTGATCGTCCGCGTGAAGAAGGGATCGAACGCGGGCATCTTCCAGCTCGCGGTCGCGACCGCGCAGGGCGGGCCCTATACGAACATCCCCGGCACGCAGGATACCTACGCGGCGACTGACACTTGGGCCGATCTGTCGCTCGGCGCAGTGACCTTCTCGTCGTCGGGCACGAAGTATTTCCGCTTCACCACCACCGGGAAGAACTCGGCGAGCTCCAGCTTCCAGCTCTTTCCCGACTTCATCATGCCGCGCTAATGGGGCCCGCGGCCCCAGGTGGGGCCGCGGATCTCGCTTCTCGTGTTATATGTCGGTGGGACGTGGTCGCCGACGGGAATGAGTTGCTGGCCTGCCCGCGATGTGGCGCGCACCCGTTGCTGGCCGGCGCGGCGGCCTTCAGCTGCCCTCAATGCGGGGCGGCCTATCCCATCTTGGATGGAATCCCCTGTTTAGTGGATGACCCGAGCTTGTGGCGCGCGCTGTGGGCGAGCCGCCTGGATGACTTCATCGCGGTCGTCGAAAAACGGGTCTACTTCACGCGCGAGGAGGCGGAGCGGGCCGACCAGTTGGCTCACACTCGCCAGCGCCTGGCGCGCCAAGTGGCCGGGCTCGAACACCAGAAGGACCGGGTCGCGTCACTGCTGCGTCCGCTGACCGCGGGTGCGATCGCGCTGCCGTCTCGCCGCGAGGAACGCGAGAAGCTCCCGATCATGGAGTGCTACGAGCACATCTTCCGCGATTGGGCCTGGGGTGCGCGAGAGGTAGATCAGTTGCGCGCGCTGGTCGAGCCCGCCTTGCCCCAGGGTGCGGGAGCGATCGCGATCTACGGAGCCGGCGCAGGGCGTCTGGCCGCCGACATTCACGAGAGCCGGCGGCCCCGGAGGACTTATGCCCTCGACATCAACCCGCTGCCTGTGGCCGTCGCGGCGGCGTTGACCCGCGGTGAGACCGTCGACCTGCCCGAGCTGCCGGTCGCGCCGCGCACGGAACAGGATATTGTCGTCGACCACCATTTACGCGCCACCGCGGACCGCCACCCGGGCCTGTACTGGCTCTTTGCCGATGGGTTGCGGCCCCCGTTCGCACCGCAGGCGCTCGACGCAGTAGTGACCAGCTGGTTCATCGACGTGGTTGCCGCCGACGTGCGGGTCACGGCCGCCGCCATCAACCGCGTCCTGCGGCCGGGTGGGCTCTGGCTGAACGTCGGCCCACTCCGCTTTCGGGGCTCGCTCGCGCAGCAGTACCAGATCGACGAGGTGCACGATCTGGTAAGCGCGAGCGCGTTCGCCCTGCGGTCCTCGTCGCAATGCGATGTCCCTTACTTCGATTCACCCCACAGCGGGTCGCGCAGGATCGAGACCGTGTTCGCCTTCTGCGCCGAGAAGGTTGGCGAGGCGGTCCCCTCGTCGGTGCCTGCACCGGCCGCGCCCTGGGTGCGCGATCCGCGCCTGCCGATTCCGGTTTCGCCGCCGCTGGTCGCGATAGCGACGACGTCGGTCTTCACCGCGTCGATGCTCGGCCTCGTCGACGGGACGCGGTCGATGGTCGACCTTGCGGAGGCGCTCGGCCACAACTGGCAGATCGAGCCGGCGGCAGTGCTCGATCAACTACGAGCGTTCTTCGCCAAGCTGCCTGAGTGAGCCGAGCGCTACCTGGTCGCTAGCTCTCCATGAACGACTTCAGGCGCTTGCTGCGCGACGGGTGGCGCAACTTGCGCAAGGCCTTGGCCTCGATCTGGCGGATGCGCTCGCGCGTGACCTCGAAGTCCTGGCCCACCTCTTCCAGGGTGTGGTCGGACTTCTCGCCGATGCCGAAGCGCATGCGCAGGACCTTCTCCTCGCGTGGGGTCAGCGTCGCCAGCACCTTGCGCGTCTGCTCGGCCAGGTTCATCGAGATGACCGCGTCCGCGGGCGAGATCACGCTCTTGTCCTCGATGAAGTCGCCGAGGTGCGAGTCCTCTTCCTCGCCGATCGGCGTCTCCAGCGAGATCGGCTCCTTCGCGATCTTCAGGACCTTCCGCACCTTGTCGAGCGGCAGCTCCATCTTCTCGGCGATCTCTTCCGGCGTCGGCTCGCGGCCCAGCTCCTGCACCAGATAGCGGCTGGTGCGGATCAGCTTGTTGATCGTCTCGATCATGTGGACCGGGATGCGGATCGTGCGCGCCTGATCGGCGATCGCGCGCGTGATCGCCTGCCGGATCCACCACGTCGCGTACGTCGAGAACTTGTAGCCGCGCTTGTACTCGAACTTGTCGACCGCCTTCATGAGGCCGATGTTCCCCTCCTGGATCAGGTCGAGGAACTGCAAGCCGCGGTTGGTGTACTTCTTCGCGATCGACACGACCAGGCGCAGGTTGGCCTCGACCAGCTCGGCCTTGGCCTTCTCGGCCATGCGCTCGCCGTCCTGGATCTCGCGCACGGTGTCGCGCAGGACGTCCTCGCTGAGCTTGGCCTCCTCCTCGACCTTCTTGACCTTCTTCTGCGCCGCCGCGATGACCCGCGACATGTCCTCGATCTCTTCGGCGCGGATGCCCAGCTTCTTGGCGACGGCGCGCTGGCGCAGCGGCGACGTGCGGATCTCGCGCAGCGTCTTGCGGAACTCGCGCAGGCTCATGCCCGCCTTGTGCTCGCAATCGATGATCTCGCGGTTCGCCTGCTCGATGCGCGTGACGAACGCCTTCAACTTCAGAACGATCTTGTCGATCTGCTTCTTGTTGAGGCGCATCTCCTGGAGCGCGTCGAGGATCTCCTGGCGCAGATCTGTGATCGACTGCTTCCACTTCTTCTTGCTGGCCTCGCTGAGGCCCTTGACGTCCAGCTTCTCCTGGAACTTCTCCGCTTCCTTGAAGAGACGGCGGACCTTGTCGATGACCTTGCAGACGCGCTCGATGTGCCACTGCTCATCGAACTCGGCGTCTTCCTCGTCGGCGTCCTTGACGACCTCTTTGACGCGGATCTTCTGCTTCCGCAGCTTGTCGCCCAGCTGCAGGATCTCTTCGATCGCGACCGAAGAGTTGAGCACGACCTGCAGCACGCGCCGCTCGCCGTCCTCGATGCGCTTGGCGATCTCGACCTCGCCCTCGCGCGTGAGCAGCGAGACCGACCCCATCTTGCGCAGGTACATGCGCACCGGGTCGTTGGTCTTGGAGTAGCCGTCGGCGTCTTCTTCCTCCTCGGCTTCTTCCTTCTTGCTCGCCGTGGTCTCGACTTCGTCGCTGTCCTCGTCGGCCTCTTCCGACTCGCCGTTCTTCTCGGTGACCTTCAGCTTGGACGACGAATCGACGATCTCGATGCCTTCGCCGGAGAACGCCGACAACCAGTCGTCCATCTGATCCGACGACACGATGCTCTCGGGCATGTGCTCGTTGACTTCGTCGTAAGTGAGGAAGCCCTTCGCTTTGCCCATCGTGATGAGCTCGCGCTTCTTCTTCTCACTCTCCTTGGCGGCGGCCGACTTCTTCGAAGCGGCGGCGGCGCCATTCTTTGGCGGCTTGGGAGTCCTTGGGATCTCCTCGCCGTCATCGTCGTCCATGTCGTCGGATTGGTCGCTGAAGGTATCGTCTTCCATCTACGGCCTCTGCAGGGCTGCCTTTAGCCCCTCGTTTCGTTCGTTCTAGGTCGAATCCCTCGCACCAGTCATTGCCCGCTCGGCCGCGTCGTCGCCGCGCACCTGCGCCTCACTCTGGAGCCGCTGGTACATGGTGATTTCGGCGTCGACTCGTAAGAGCTGAAGTTTGGCACACAGCTTTGAAATTGCCGTCGGAGGATCGGCGACATGGGCGATGCTGCCATCCATCAGCGCCGCGCCCACCGTGTCGCGCACATCTGCCGGAGCGCCGTCGATCCAGGCAGGAATGTCGACTCGCCCGGTCAGCGCCACCTGCTCGGCCAGCCCGCGGAACATCTGCCGCGTGGCCGGATCGACCAGCAATTCGCCGCCGCGGGCGGCGTCGGGCGAGCGTACCAGCTCCGGATAGCTGGCCAGCAGCACCAGGAAATGCAGCTCTTCGGGCGGCAGAGGCCGCCGGGCGGCCGGCGCGGGGGCAGGGGAGGAGGGGGCGGACGCCGTCTGCGTGCTGGCCGTAGCAATGCGGGGCCCGTCCTGCGCCGCCTGGCGTAGGGCCCGCCGCACCTGCTCGGGCGTCAGGCCGAGCTTCGAGCCGAGCTGACTGAGCATAAAGCTCGCGGGTAGTCTGATTCCGCACCTTCACCAACAAGTGCGCCACGGTCTCGAGCGCGGCGACCGTGCCCTGGATCCCGGCCTCCTGCACCGAATCCTGGATGAACTGATCCAGCATCGGCCGCGCGCCATCGACCAGGCGGCGGAAGGCGGCGGCGCCCTCGGTCTTCACGAAGTCGTCGGGGTCGACCCCGGCCGGCATGCGCGCCACGCGGCCGTCGACGTCGGCTTCGACGAACAGGGGCACCGCCTTCTGCGCCGCCCGCTGGCCGGCGGCGTCGCCGTCGAACACGACGACGACGGTCTTGGCGATGCGGCCGAGGATCCCGATCTGCTCCTCGGTGAGCGCGGTGCCCATCGGCGCGACCGCCTCCTCGATGCCGGCCTCGTGCAACGACAGCACGTCGAAGTTCCCTTCGACCACGATCGCGACGCCGCCGCGCCGGATGGCGTCGATCGCCGCGTGCAGGCCGTAGAGCTGCTCCTTCTTGTGAAAGAGCGGCGAGTCGGGCGAGTTGACGTACTTGCGATCCTTGGCGTCGGGATCGAGCAGCCGCCCGCCGAAGCCGATCACGCGCTTTTGCCGGTCGATGACGGGCAGCATCACGCGGTCGCGGAAGAAGTCGTAGCGCCCGCGCTCGTTGACGCCGGCCAGGCCCAGGCGCTCGACGTCGGTCGCCGGGATCTTCTTCGACGCCAGAAACGATTGCAGCGCATCCCAGCGCGCCGGCGCGTAGCCGACGCGGAACTTCTCGGCGACCTTGGCGGTGATGCCGCGCTTGGCCACGTAGTCGCGCGCGCGCCCCGCTTCGGCGGTCGGGCCGGCGTAAGCGTCCTGATAGAACTGCGCGGCCAGATCCATCGCGCGGTACATGCGGTCGCGCTCGGACTCGGCCTCCTTGCGCGCCTGGCGCTCGGCAGGTGAGAGCGGTCGCTCATCGAGCTCCACGCCGGCGGTCGTCGCCAGGTCGCGGATGACCTCCATGAACGATCGTTGCTCGACCTTGACGAGGAAGCTTATGACGTCACCTTTTTCGCCACAGCCGAAGCAGTGGAAGAACTGGCGCTGCTCGTGAACGTGAAAAGAAGGGGTTTTTTCCGTGTGAAATGGACAGAGCCCCTTCCAGCTCCCAGTTCCTGCCCGCTTGATCTCGACATACCGTTTGACGATCTCGACGATGTTCGTCCGATCCCGGACGTCGTCGATCTTCTCCCTTGGGACTAAGGGCACAGTGATATCCGCCGCACCGGAAGGCGCGAATCATTTAACCCACGGCCACCCGGAGTCAAGGAAGATTACACTTATGAGCCCCGCGTCACGGCGGTCGTCGTTCGCGGAAAAGAGCCTCAGGTTTCGGGCCTCAGAGCCTCTGGCTCCGGATCCGAACCTGAGGCCCGAAGCCCGAGGTCCGAGGCCCTCTCTCACTGTCCCTCGCCGCCCTGCAGCTGGGTTTCGTCGGTGCGGCGCAGGATGATGAACTCCACGCGGCGGTTCTTGCTCCAGCAGTCCTCGTTGTGCTGCGTGCACAGCGGCTTGGTCTCGCCGTAGCCGTGATTCTTGAGCGAGCTTGGCTCGATCCCGCGCTGGACCAGCGCCTTCTTCACCGAAGCCGAGCGGCCCTCGGTCAGCTCGAGGTTGTGCTCGTCGTTGCCGCGCTCGTCGGCGTGGCCCTGGATCTCGATGAGCTGGATCTGCGGGTTGCCTTTGAGTCGTGGCCGCGATCGCATCGAGCAGCGGGAACGACTCCGGCTTGATGTCGGTCTTGTCGGTCTCGAAGTAGATCTTGTCGAGGATCTCGAGCTTGCCCTTGCGCACGATCACGCGGCCCTTGTCGGGGCAGCCGTCCTCGTCGTCGACGCCGTTGTAGGTCTCGGGCTCGTTCGGGCACTTGTCGTTGACGTCGAGGATTCGATCCTGGTCGTTGTCGGGATCGGGGCAGCCGTCCTGGTCCTCGAAGCCGTCCTTGTCCTCGGGGTCGTTCGGGCACAGGTCGTTGACGTCGGGGATGCCGTCCTTGTCGTTGTCGGGATCGGGGCAGCCGTCCTCGTCCTCGAAGTTGTCCTTGTCCTCGGGATCGTCGGGGCACTTGTCGACGTCGTCGTGGATGCCGTCGCCGTCGCGGTCGAACGTCGTCGTGTCGGGGCAGCCGTCCTCGTCCTTGTACCCGTTCTTGGTCTCGGGCTCGTTCGGGCACTTGTCGTCGACGTCGAGGATGCCGTCCTTGTCGTTGTCGGGATCGGGGCAGCCGTCCTCGTCCTCGAAGTCGTCGAAGTCCTCGGGGTCGTCGGGGCACTTGTCGACGTCGTCCTTGTAGCCGTCGCCGTCGCGGTCGCCGATCGACGGCTCGAAGATGAAGCCGATGAACGCGCGCGGCGCCGCCGAGCCGTACGACGACAGCACGCGCCAGCCGCCGCCGACCTCGAAGAACGAGTTGCGCGCGAGGTAGAGCTTGATGCCGCCGATCGCCTCGGCCGCGGGGCCGAGCTTGTCGGTGGTGACGTTGCCGCCGACGATCTTGTACGAGTTCGGCCCCATGAGGCCGTACAGCTCGGCCACGACGTCGAACTTCTGCGGCACGATGCCGTACGACAGCCCGATGCCGCCGGTGTACTCGTTCTTGATGCTGATCCCGAGGCCGGTGTTGCTGGGCGCGCCCGCGTACGTGCGCGGGAACGAATTCGCGTCGTCGATGAAGTTCGAAGCCTTGCCGCGCAGCTTGATGCCGGCGTTGATGCCGGCGCGGAAACGGCCGAGGTAGCCGAACTCCGTGTCGATGACCACGCTCGGCGCGAAGATCGTCTGCCCCTCGCCCAGGAACGCGCTCTTGTCGCCGGTCGGCAGGATCACGGTCGGGATCACGGCGATGCCGAGCCCGGTGCGCGTCGCGTTGAGCAGCCGGATCTTCGGGTGGACGGTGATGTCGCCGAGGCCCTGCTGCGTGAAAGTGTAGACCTTGTCGTCGAGGTTGGTCGACGACGGGCCGGGGTCGGTGGGATCGCCGCGGCCGGCGAGCACCGCCATCGGCACGACCACGCCAAGCTCGAGGCCGAAGTGCGACAGCTTGGTGAGGCCGACGGCGCCCTGCAGCGACGGCGTGATGATGTCGTTGACCGCGAAGCGGTTGTTCTGCGCCGGCGTTCCGAACTGCTGAGCTCCGTTCAGCACCAGCGGCTTCGACGCCCAGGTGGTCACCAGGCCGAACGAGAAATCGCCCAGACCGAGAACGCCCGACGAGTTGAGGGTGATGAACCCCTTGGAGTCCATCGCCGGGCGGAAGATCTGGAGGTCGATCGGCGCGTTGTGAAGCTGCGCTTGAGCTTTGGGCGTGAAGCTGATGCCCAAGATCGCAGAGACGCTGACGGAGAAGATCGAGAAGACGATCGCTGCAAGAGCGATCTGGGCCAGCTTCCGACCTCTGCGATCCGACATTGATACCTCCGGAGGGAACGCGAAAAACGCTCCACGGGCTGCTTCGAAAAAGCGAGCGCCCATTTATATCAGTGACGAGATCGCTGTCAAAGGTAGATTCCTCGCATGCTGATGTGCGCAACTGGGCTCCGGCCGCCCGCCTCCGTCGGAGAGGAGGCGGTAGTGCGGCTCGCGAACGAGGTCGGGTGCGCCGGCGTCGCGATCGGCGACGGTTGCACGCAGGCGATCGCCGCGTCGCTCGTGCCGCGCGCGATGCACGCCGGGTTGCGCGTCGACGCGATCGCGGCGCCGTTGCCCGAGCGCGCGCCGGCGCCGCGCAAGCGCATGCCGCGCCTCTCGCGCCGGCGACCGCGACGAGCGCGCGGCCGCCATCGAGCTCGCGTCGCGCGTCTGCGCGCTGGCGGGCAGCGTCGGCGCCTCTCTGGTCGTGCTCGACATGGGGACGCTCCCGCTGGCCGCGAGCTGGGCGGATCTGCTGCGTCACTTCCGGCGCCGCGCGCTCTCGGACGGTGAAGCCGGCGAGGCAACGCTCATGGCGGCGCTCGGCGAGCGGCGCGCGACCATCGGCCTCGCTCTCGACGGCTGTCGCTGGTCGCTCGACGCCCTGGCGCGCCAGGCGGAGCGCCGGAACCTGCGGCTCGCCGTGTCGCTTTCGGGCACGCCCTGGGGCGTTCCCAGCCCGCGCGAGGGGCTCGAGCTCGTCGCCGAGTACGACCGCGCGCGCGTCGGGCTGGTCCTGGATCCGGCGCGCCTGTCGGTGCTGCGCCGTCTCGGGCTCGCGATCTCCGGCGAGCGGCTCGCGTCGCTGCGCGTGAACGCGGCCCTGGTTCTCGAGAACGAGGCGGTTGGTCTCGACGCCGGCTACCTGCCCGGCCTCGGCGAGCGCGACGACGATCTGGCGGTGCGCGACGGGGTCGCCGCCGAGACGCCGTTGGTGCTGACCGGCCGCCCCGACTCGAGCGACGCCGAGGTCGCTGCGGCTGCTGCCCGCGGGCGCTAGCCGTTCAGGATCCCGCTCAGCTCCTTGGCGATCCCGTTCTTGATCACGCCCGACAGCGGCGTGAGCATGAACCCCAGGTTGAGCTCGATGTGGATGCGGTTCTCCTCGATGTTTACGCGCGCGTCGAGACCCTTCCGCGACACCAGCAACTGGCGCTCTCCCTGCCAGGTGCAGGTCGCGCCGTAGTCCCTCTCGAGCTTGGGCGTCGCCCCGGCGATGCGGGAGCGCGCCTCTTCCTGGGCCAGCGAGTGAGGGATGTCGACGTCGAACTTTGGCATCGACCTCGATCTACCAATCTTCCAGCAAAGATTCTAGGGGACGTACAGCGGCTCCCCTCACTTGCTGGCCAGGCTGGATCGGTGCGGTCGGGCGCGGTAAACGGAGCGTCATGAGCGATGCGACGACTGTCGGCGGCATCTCGCGGCTGGCGAGCTGCGGCGGGTGCTCTGCGAAGATGAGCCCGGGCGAGCTGCGCGCGCTGGTCGACGGAGCCGCCAGCGCGCGCCGTGATCCGCTGCGCGATCCGCGGTTACTGGTAGGGACCGAGACCTCCGATGACGCCGCCGTTTACCAGCTCACCGACGAGCTGGCGATCGTTGTTACCACCGACTTCGTGACGCCGGTGTGCGACGACCCGTTCCTGTACGGTCAGATCGCGGCGGCCAACGCGCTGTCCGACGTGTACGCCATGGGCGGCACGCCGACGGTGGCGCTGGCGATCTGCGGCTTTCCGACGGCGCTCGGTGACGCCGATGCGCGCGCGATCCTCGCGGGCGGCGCCGCCAAGGCGGGCGAGGCCGGCGCCGCCGTCGTGGGCGGCCACACCATCCGCAGCCCCGAGCTGTTCTACGGGCTGGCGGTCACCGGCACGATTCATCCGCGAGACGTCGTGCGCAACGCCGGCGCGCACGCCGGTGACGCGCTGGTGCTCACCAAGCCCCTCGGCACCGGCCTGCTGATCAACGGTGTGCGCGGCGGCCAGCTGTCGGCGGCCGCGTTCGCCGAGGCGGCGCCGGTCATGACCGCGCTCAACCGCGAGGCGTCGCGCGCGATGGTCGATGCGCGCGCGCACGCCGCGACTGACGTCACCGGCTTCGGCCTCGCCGGTCACGCGCTGGGGATGGCGCGCGGGTCGGGTGTCTCGCTGCGCATCAGCGCGGCGCGGCTGCCGGTCTACGACCACGCGCTGGAGCTGGCGGGCGGGGGCGTGAAGACCAAGGGCACCACCAGCAACCAGGCCCACTACCAGGCGAGCGTGCGCGTTGTCGCCGGCGTCGACGTGGCGCGCGCCGGCTTGATCTACGACCCGCAGACCGCGGGGGGATTGCTGATCGCGCTCGACGGCGACCGTGCCGAGGCTTTCGTGGCGACGTTGCGTGGGCGCGGCGTGGCGCACGCGGCGGTCATCGGCGAGGTGATCGCGGGCGGTGACGCGCTCCTCGAGCTCGGTCCCTGAGCGATCTGGTCCCCTCCCCCGTCCGCGGGGGAGGGTTGGGGAGAGGGAAAGCCTTGCGAGCCGCGGCGTCCGCGGACCCCTCTCCCTAACCCCCCCCGCGGACGGGGCGAGGGGACCGGAAAGGGAGCGGGGCCAGGGGATCGGAAAAACGGCGGGGGCCGGAAGCGGAGGGGCTGGAGCAGCGCCTAGGCTTCTGCCGCGGCGATGCCGTCGGTCTTCGCGGCGTCGTACTCGAAGCGCGCGATCTCCATCTGGTTCAGCGCCAGGCGGATCGTCGTGCCGGTCCCCTGCAGCAGGCTCTCGCGCTGGAGCAGGTGATAGACCCGTATCCCGTCGCGTGCCGGCGGCTCGCCGTGCGCCTTCTTGCCGGGGAAGCCGCTGACCACGATGATCTTCTCACCGGGCTGCAGCATGAAGCCGGGATCGATCACGCCCAGCACCGCCCCGCGCTTGCCCTTGCGACCGGCGATCACTTGCAGCCCGCCGGTGCTGACCGCGACGCCGCCAGTGTTCTCGAGGACGAAGTACTCCTCGTTGAGCTTCTTCTTGTCGGGCGCCGCATGCGCCTCACGGAAAATCAGTGCCATCTGTGATTAAACCTCGAGGATTTCGGCTTCTTTTTTGGCGACGATCTCGTCGACCTTGGTGACCGACTTGTCGGTAGTCTCCTGCACGGTCTTCAATCCCTTGCGCTCGTCATCCTCGGTGATCGTGCCGTCCTTGAGCAGCTCTTTCAGCATCTCGTTGGCGTCGCGGCGTGCGCCGCGCAGCGCTACGCGCGCGTCCTCGGACATCTTCTTCACGACCTTGACCAGCTCTTGCCGCCGCTCCTGGGTGAGCGCCGGCATCGGCAAGCGCACGAGCTCGCCGTCGGACTGGGGGTTCAGTCCCAGCTGTCCGGCGCGGATCGCCTTTTCGATCTCGGGGATCAGCGACCGCTCCCACGGTTTGATCGTGATGAGGCGCGCGTCGGCGACGTTCAGCGACGCCACCTGGTTCAGCGGCGTGGACGTGCCGTAGTAGTCGACGCGCACTCCGTCGAGGATCGCCAGGTTCGCCCGTCCGGTGCGCACCTTGGCCAGCTCGCGTTTGAACGCTTCGATCCCCTTGTCCAGGTCTCCCTGCAGGCTCTTGACGACGTCGTTCACCATGCTGTGCGATCTCCTGTCACCGGCGCGGCAGAATAGCACCTTCCGCGCGAGGGTCGAATCCACCCTGGGGGGGCTGGGAACCTGTCAGGGTTCCCAGCATGATCAGGGTTCAGTTTCCGTCTTTTGCCGCTCTTCCATCACCATCGTGCCCAGGGGCTCGCCGAGCACCACGCGCCGGATGTTGCCCGGGCGGGTCATGTTGAAGACGAGAATGGGCAGGTTGTTGTCCCGGCACAGCGAGATCGCCGTCGAGTCCATCACCGCGAGGTTCCGGTTGAGGACGTCGAGGTACGACAGGCGCCGGAACATCCGCGCGTCCTTGTGCTTCTGCGGATCCTTGTCGTAGACGCCGTCGACCTTGGTCGCCTTCATCACGATATCGGCGCCGATCTCCATGGCGCGCAGCGACGCCGCGGTATCGGTGGTGAAGAACGGGTTGCCAGTGCCGGCGGCGAAGATCACCAGCCGCCCCTTTTCCAGGTGCCGGATCGCGCGCCGGCGGATGTACGGCTCGGCCAGGCGCTCCATCTCGATCGCCGACAGCACGCGCGTGCGCGAGCCGCGCGACTCGAGCGCCGCCTGCAGCGCCAGCGAGTTGATCACCGTCGCCAGCATGCCCATGTAGTCGGCGTGCGCGCGGTCCATGCCGCGCGAGCTGCGCGGCGATGCCGCGGAAGATGTTGCCGCCGCCGAGCACCAGCGCGACCTCGACGCCCAGGCTGTGGATGTCGATGATCTCGTCGGCGATCTGGGCCAGCGTCTTCGAGTCGATGCCGTACTGGCCCGAGCCCATCAGCGCCTCGCCCGACAGCTTGAGCAGGATGCGCCGGTACTTCACGCCCGGCGCGAGCGGCGGGCGCGGCGGGTCGTCGAGATCCGGCGACAGCCGCGCCGCGCCTTTGGAACCGGCGGCCGCCTTGCCGTCGGGCTTGTCCTTCTTCTTGCCGTTCGTGCGCTTTTTCTCGCTCACGCCTGGCCAGCCTGTTTCTGCACCTCCGCGACGAAGTCGTCGGAGCGCTTCTCGAGGCCTTCGCCGACCTCGAAGCGGATGAAGCGCCGGATGCGCACGTTCTCGCCGGTCTTGGCGACCAGATCGGTGAGCAGGCTGCGGATGTCCTTCTTGCCTTCGGAGTCCTTCACCCAGACCTGATCGAGCAGGCAGATCTCCTTGGCCCACTTCGAGAGCTGGCCCTCGATGATCTTCGGGATCACCGACTCGGGCTTGCCCGACTGCTTGGCCTGCTCCATGCGCACGGCCTTCTCGCGCTCGGCGACCGCTGGCGGGATCTCCTCCTGCGAGACGTACTGCGGGTTCATCGCCGCGATCTGCATGGCGATCTCTCGCGCGAAGTTCACGAAGTCGGGGTTGCGAGCCACGAAGTCGGTCTCACAGTTCACCTCGACCATGACGCCGATGCGGCTGCCGTGCAGGTAGCTCGCCACCGTGCCCTCGGACGCGACGCGCGTCGCCTTCTTCGCCGCGGAGGCGATCCCCTTCTTGCGAAGGTAGTCGATCGCCTTCTCCATGTCGGCGGCGCACTCCGTGAGCGCCTTCTTGCAGTCCGCCATTCCCGCCCCCGTGCGCTCGCGGAGGTCCTTGATCATCTGCGCGCTGATGTCTGCCATGTTCATTTCCTCGGAAAGATTTTCGTTCGACGTTCAACTGGCACCGCTGGGCGGCGCCAATATTTTCACCCCAAAGGGCCTCGGGCCTCGCGCTTCGGGCCTCAGGTTCCGGATCTTCCGGAAGCCCGAGGTCCGAGGCCCTCAGTCCCCTGCGCTCTACTCCTCCGGCGTCGCGGCGGCTTCCGGCACCGGCAGGTCGGTGCGCCGGCGCGAGACGACCTCGACGCGCGGGCCTTCGCCGCCCGACGAGACGCGGATGGTCTGCGTCTCTTCGCCGCCGCCGGCGTCACGGTTGGCGCGCTGCTGGTTGGCGCGCTCGCGGCCGACCTTCTGGCCGAGGACACAGGCCTCGGACACCTTGCCCGCGAACAGCTTCAGCGAGCGGATCGCGTCGTCGTTGCCCGGGATCGGGTAGTCGATGAGATCCGGATCGCAGTTGGTGTCGACCACCGCGACGATCGGAATCTCCAGCTTGCGTGCCTCGGTGACCGCGATGTGCTCCTTGACCACGTCGACGATGAACACCGCGCCCGGCAGCTCGGTCATGCTCTTGATGCCGCCCAGCGCCTTCTCCAGCTTCTCGCGCTCGCGCGTGATGCCGAGGACCTCTTTCTTGGTCATGCGCTCGAAGGTGCCGTCGGTCGACATCTTCTCGATCGCGTGCAGGCGGTCGATCGAGCCCTTGACCGTGTGGAAGTTGGTGAGCGTGCCGCCCAGCCAGCGGTTGGTGACGAAGAACTGGTTGCTCTTCGACGCCTCCTCGCGGATGACCTCCTGCGCCTGCTTCTTGGTGCCGACGAACAGCACCGAGCGGCCGCCGGCCACCGTGGTGACCAGGAAGTTGAACGCCCGCTTGAACGCGCGGACGCTCTGCTGCAGGTCGATGATGTGAATGCCGTTGCGCGCGCCGAAGATGAAGCTCTTCATCTTCGGGTTCCAGCGCTTGGTCTGGTGACCGAAGTGGACGCCGGCTTCCATCATCTCGCGGATGGTGATCGGGGCGTCTGCGGACGGCTGGGACTCGGTACCTTCGGACGAATCGATAGCGGTTTCCATGGTGTTCCTTTTGCGTTGTTGCCGCCGCCCGCATCGTCGAGAGATCGAAACCCGACCGGCCACGGCTGAGCCGGAGCCTTTGGGCACGCACGATCCCCTCAACGGGCGTGTGGTGTTGAAGAGGGTGCGTTTTCTACCACATTTTCAACACCCCGTTACTGAAAAAACCGGGACTTACGGGCGCAAGCCCGGCGGTACGCGTGTTGCACTATTGTCACCGACCGTTTCACAAGGAGACTCAATGCCACTCTCGCAGTCCGGAAAGACCGACATTCGTCCTGCCACGGGCAAGCTCGGTATCTTGCTCCCTGGTATGGGCGCCGTCGCCACGACGTTCATGGCCGGGGTCGAAGCGATTCGCCGCGGAATCTCGAAGCCCATCGGTTCGCTGACCCAGATGGGTACCATTCGGCTCGGTAAACGTACCGATAACCGCTCCCCCGCGATCTCCGATTTCGTGCCGCTGGCCAAGCTGCCGGACCTGGTGTTCGGCGGCTGGGACCTGTTCCCCGACAATGCCTTCGAGGCAGCGACCAAGGCGGGGGTGCTCTCCAAAGAGCACCTCAGCGAGGTGAAGGAGTTCCTGACGGGCATCAAGCCCATGACGGCGGTGTTCGAGCAGGCCTATGTCAAAAAGCTAACAGCGACTCACGCCAAGAAGGGCAAATCCAAGCTCGATCTGGCCGAGCAGGTGATGGACGACATCAAGTCGTTCAAGAAGCAGAACAACTGCGAGCGCTTGGTCATGATCTGGTGCGGCTCGACCGAGGTCTACCGCCAGGCCGCCCCGGTGCACGCCACGCTGGCCGCTTTCGAGAAGGGCCTGGCCGACAGCGATCCCGAGATCGCCCCGTCGCAGATCTACGCCTACGCCGCGTTGAAGCTCGGCGTGCCCTACGCCAACGGCGCGCCCAACCTGAGCGTCGACACGCCGGCGCTGATGGAGCTGGCCAAGAAGAACAACGTCCCGGTCTGCGGCAAGGACTTCAAGACCGGCCAGACCATGATGAAGACCGTGCTCGCGCCGGCGTTCAAGGCGCGCCAGCTCGGGCTCGAGGGCTGGTACTCGACCAACATCCTCGGCAACCGCGACGGTGAGGTGCTCGACGACCCGGAGTCGTTCAAGACCAAGGAGGTCTCGAAGCTGGGCGTGCTCGAGCACATCCTGCAGCCGCACCTTTACCCCGACCTCTACGGCGACATGCACCACGTCGTCCGCATCAACTACTACCCTCCGCGCGGCGACAACAAAGAGGGCTGGGACAACATCGATATCTTCGGCTGGATGGGCTACAAGATGCAGATCAAGATCGACTTCCTCTGCAGGGATTCGATCCTGGCGGCGCCGATCGTCCTCGACCTCGCGCTGTTCATGGACCTGGCGCAGCGCTGCGGCATGAGCGGCATCCAGGAGTGGCTCTCGTTCTACTGGAAGAGCCCTCAGACCCCGCCGGGCCTCTACCCGGAGCACGACCTGTTCATCCAGCTCATGAAGCTGAAGAACACGTTGCGCTACCTCCGGGGTGAGGAGCTGATCACGCATCTCGGCGCCGAGTACTACGACTAGCCCGGGCTCCAGCATGCATGTGACGTCCGCGCGCGGGAGGGCGGCTTGCCCTCCCGCGGCGTCGAGAAATACAGACCTTGCCCGACGGCTTCCTGGAGGCGGGAGATACAGATCTGGGTGTACAGTGATCCGGCTACCCGGAGCCGGATCGCATGGGGGACGATAGGCGGATCAGGGAAGTTCCTGCCGACGCACGCGCCGAAAGCGCCGCGCCGACCGTCGAGCAAATGCTCGACGTGATGCTCGGCAGCCATCAGGTGTTGGAGAGCGTGCCCAACATCATCTCGGTGAAGGATCGGGATCACCGGATCCTTTACATGAACCACCTGGCGCCGGGCTATGCGGTGTCTGACGTTGTCGGGACCCTTGCGACTCACGCACGTCGCGCCGGAGGATCGCGACCGCTATCAGCAGGTCTACGAGCGCGCGTGGACCACCGGTGAAAGCCAGACGCTGACGTTCAAGACGGTGGGCGAGCAGTACCTGGAGACGACCTTCGTGCCGCTGAAGCAGGGCTCGCGCGTGGTCTTCATGCTGGGCTCCAACATCGACATCACGGAGCGCCGGCACGCCGAGTCCGCGCTGCGCGAGAGCGAGCGACGCCTGCGTCACGCCGCCACCGCCTCGGGCATGGGCACCTGGGAGATGCGCCGCGGCCAGATCACCTGGGACGACGCTCTCTGCCAGATCTACGGCGTTCGTCCCGAGGACGCGCCTCGCCGCATCCAGGACTTCCTGGCGATGGTGCACCCGGAGGACCGCGATGTCGTGGCCCGGATCGTCGCGCGCCACCGCGAGACCGGCGTTTACGACGACTTCGAGCATCGGCTGGTGCGGCCGAACGGCGAAGTGCGCCAGGTGATCTCGCGCGGTACGCCGATCCACGACGAGGAGGGCCACGTGATCGGTTTCCTCGGCGGGGTGTTCGACATCACCGCGCGCAAGCGGCTCGAGGCGCAGCTGCACCAGGCGCAGAAGATGGAGGCGGTAGGACAGCTCACCGCCGGTGTCGCGCACAACTTCAACAACGCGCTCAGCGTGATCATCCACAACGCCGCGCTCTGCCGCGACGGCGCCGACGCGCAGACCAGCGAGCAGCTCGCCGAGATCGAGTACGCCGCCCAGCGCGCGGCGGAGATGGTGCGCCAGTTGATGATCTTCGCGCGCGCCGACAGCCACGCGCGCAAGGCGCCGATGGACCTGGTGCGCAGCGTCCGCCGTACGATCGAGATGTGCCGGCGCACCATGGACCCGCGCATCGTGCTGGACCTGACGACGGCGACCGAGGTTCCGTCGATCGAAGGCAACGCGGGCCAGATCGAGCAGGTGCTGCTCAACATCTGCCTGAACGCGCGCGACGCGCTGGAGTCGGCGCGGACGCCGCAGCCGCGCATCGCGATCCACATCGAGCCCGGGCGTCCCGACGAGGTGCGGATCCGCATCGCCGACAACGGTCCGGGTATTCCCGAGGAGATCCGCACGCGGGTCTTCGAGCCGTTCTTCACCACCAAGGAGGTCGGCCGCGGCACCGGGCTCGGCCTGGCGATGGCGTATTCGATCATCGCCGACCACCGCGGGCGCCTCGACTGCGAGACTCTTCCGGGTCAGGGCGCGCAGTTCGAGATCGTCCTGCCGGTCTCGGCGGTGGAGTACCTCGAGGACACCGACAGCGGCGGCGTCGTGCGCGGCGGAAGCGAGACCGTGCTGCTCATCGACGACGACACCTCGGTCCGCCGCGCGCTGCGCGAGATCCTCAGCCGCAGCGGCTACTCCGTGATCGAAGCGGGCGACGGGGAGTCCGGCGTCGCGCTGTTCGAGCGCGAGCAGCTGCGCGTCGACCTGGTGGTCCTCGATCGCTCGATGCCGCGGCTGTCCGGCGACGGGGTGCTGGAACGCATCGAAGCGCTCGACACCGGCATCCCGGTGATCCTGCTCAGCGGCCACCCCGGCTCGGCCGGTGGCGGCGGCCGCTCGGCGGCGGTGCTCAGCAAGCCGACCGATCGCACGACGCTCCTGCGCACCGTGCGCGAGGTGCTGGACCGACCCTTGTCCTGACCCATCCGATCCCCTCTCCCGTCCGCGGGAAAGGGGTAGCGAGCGGGCAGACCTTGCGAGTGGAGCGTCCGCCCCCTACTGCAGCAGCGCGGGCGCTTCAGGCGAGGGCGGGACGACGCCGAGGCGCGCCAGGTGCGGCAGCACCCAGCGCGGGATCGACGAGATCACCGCGCCGCACGACGCCGCGGGCGTGAGCAGTCCCAGCGCGGCTGCCGCGGTGTGGCCGCGCGCCGCGACCTGGGGCCCGTTGATCACCGGGCCGCCGACCCGCTGCTCGAACGTCTGCATCTCGCGCAGGCACTCCGACCACAGCGTCTGGCGCTGCGCCGGCGTCCAGTGGCGGATCACCCACTCGCCCGCGCGCGCGCCGAACGCGCCGTGGCGGGCCTCGTCACGCAGCAGCTCGGTATAGGCCCAGGCGATCAGCGGCTCGCGCGCGGTCGCGCGCGCCGTCGCGAAACAGGCCGCCGACAGCGACTGCCCGACAGCGAAGCGCGCGATCAGCGCCCGCGCCAGCCGCACCTCGATCGCGCGGCGCTCGTCGCCGTCGTTGTCGTCGTCGTCGTCGCCCGGCATCGCCCTGTCGGCATCGGCCGCGATGCGGGTCCCCTGCGCCGGCGTGGCGCTGGTATTCGTGCCCAGGGCGCCGAGCACCCGCATGCAGACCTCGACGTGGCGAACCTCGTCTTCGATCACTCGCGCCGCCATGCCCAGGATCGCCGGCGGCGCGCCCAGGCGCGCGAGGTCAGTCGTCACGGTCGTTGCGGCGATGATAGACTCACGCTCGTCCTGGCACAGGCCCAGCCAGGCGGCGGCCGCGCGCGCCAGCAGCGCCGGGGGATAGCGGTTCGGATCGAACGCGGGCGCCTGCTCGCGGGGGACCCAGTTCTCGGTGGGGGTCTTGTAGCGCATCGGTGGCGATGCGCAGCAATCCGCGTGCCCCACACAAGGCATGAGATGTCGCGGGGTTGGCGCCTCCGGATCTCGCAGATCTCCGTCGGGCGCGACACCAATGTCAGTGCCCCTGGAGCACACCCTCCGCAGGGTTTCGGAAATTCCCCTTACGAACCGCCGCTAGGCGCGATCGTCCTGCAGCCGGCGTAGCTGGTCGGCGGCCTCGGTGCTGTCGGGATCGATCTGCAAGATGCGCTGGAGCTCTTCGACGGCCAGGTCGGGCTGGCCGGTCTCGGCGAAGTAGTTTGCGAGGTAGTGCAGCGCGCGCAGGTTCTGACCGTCGATCTGGATCGCGCGTCGCAGCTCGGCCAGCGCCGCCCGGCCGGCGCGCGCATCGGCCGGCGCCTCGCGGAACAGCGACCATCCGAGGGCCGCGCGAAAGTTGGCCTCGCCCGGCACCAGCCGCGCCGCCTGGCGGAAGGCCTCGACCGCCTCGTGATGGCGGCGCGCCTTGAGGTGGTCCATGCCGCTGTCGAAAAGAGCGTTGGCGGCGGCGTTGCCCGCCGTGGTGCCGCCGCCGCCCGTGCCCTTCGTCGGCGTGCTGGCGCTCGCGTCACTGGGTCGGGTGGCGAACGCGCCTCCCTGCGTGTCGCCGCCCGCGAGATCGATCCCCTCGGTGTACGCCCGCCGCTGCGCCGGATCCCGCAGCACGCGGTGCGCCTCGGTGAGACGGTCGAAGATCTCCAGGGCCAGCCGGCGATCCTCGTCGGGGCTCTGTCGGTAGGCGTCGGCGTGGAATGTGCGCGCCAGCGACTCGTACGCGCGGTCGATCTCGTCGCCCGTCGCCGAGCGCTCGACCCCGAGCGCCCAGAAATAGTCCTGCGTGCGCACGGTCTGCGCCACCATCGACAGGGGACCCGAGCCGAGCGGCGTCGCCACTCCGGTCAGCGGTCCAGACGGCAGGTCGCCGTCGTCGGAGGTCGGCGCCTGGGGCGCCGGCTCGATCGAGAGCACCGCGGGATCGTCCTCGAGATCGCCGATCAGCTCCTCGGTGCTGACGTCGGCGTCGGTCGGGCCGCCGGCGCGCAGGTCGTGGCGCTGGATGGCGAGCCGCGTCGCCTCCGGCTCGGGCGTCATCAGCGGAGCCTCGCCGGGCATGATCACGCCCGCCTCCGACAGCGCGACCAGCAGTAGCACCGCCTTGTCACGCGAGATCTCGGCGCCGCTCAGCAGATCTTCGATGCGCTCGGCGCCGGTGATGCCGCGGATGAAGGCCATCTCCGTCGGCTCCGAAGTCATCTCCTGCATGCGCAGCAGCGGATCGGGGTTGAGCGCGACGAACCGCTTCGCGAACCCGTCGAGCACGGCGACCTGACGGGCGGCATCGTAGTGCCGGCGGATGCCTTCGAGCACCAGCGCCGCCGGCGAGCGCTCGAGGCGCAGCGCCTCCTTCGGCGCGCCGTCGCCCTGCTTGAACATGAATTGACCGTCGCGCCAGGTGAAGATCTCGAACAGCTTTGCTTCCGACTGCTCGACCAGCGCCCGCGTGAGGTTGTACGGCGAGAGCGCGCCCATCTCGACCAGGATCTCGCCCTGGCGACGCTTCTCTTTCTGCATGCGCTTGACCGATTCGACCAGCGCCTGGCCGCTGATCATGTTCTGGCTGAGCAGGATCTGGCCCAGGCACTCGCTCAGCAGATTCGAGCGTACGGCCACCGGGTAGCCCTCGACGAACGAGACGATCTTCTTGGTCCCGCCGTGCAAGAGCAGCAGCGACCCGGTCGCGCGCCGGACGTACAGCCGTTGCAGCAGGCGAGGGAAGGGGATGTTCTTGAGATTGTCCGTGAAGTCGGTCGTCTCGGCGACCAGCGAGCTTGCCGTTCGCTCGACGTCGTGGCTCTCGCGCTGCTGCACCGGATCGCGAAGCGACTCGCTGATCCCGGGCGGCGGGGCCGGCATGGGCGCCACGCGGGTCGTCGCGGTCGATACGGTCGTCGTCGTCGCGGTGGACGGTGGCGCCACCACAGGCGGCGGCGTCTCCATGGCCACGGGAGGTGGCGTTTCCAGATCCTCGGGCGACAGCTCCAGTTCCGGAGGAGGCGTCTCTAGCGCCAGCGGAAATGGGGCCAGCGCCGGTGGAGGCGTCGCTCTCAGAGCCGCCGGAAGCGGCGTTTGCATCGCCACCGGAGGTGGCGTCTCCATGGCCACAGAAGGTGGCGTTTCCACAGCCACCGGAGGTGGCGTTCTAAAATCCGCCGATGTCGGCGGTTCGGCTATGGGTTGCGTCGGCGCGGTGTGGATCTCCCCGGGGACGCCGTTGCGGGCGGGCGGCACCGCCTGCAGGATCATCGCGAGCAGGCTGTTGACGTCGATCGGCACCGGCAGGTACTCGGCGGGCGCGAAGCGGCGGCGTGCCTCCGATCGGTGGCTCGCGCCGCGGAAGCGGCTCGCGACGAAGAAGATCGGTGTGTCCCGTGTCTCGGGCTCGCGCCGCAGATCCTCGGCCAGGCGGAACCCGTCTCCGTCAGAGAGCACGGTGTCGACCACGATCGCATCGGGCGTACGCACCGCGACGCTGCGCCGGGCCCAGGCGCCTTCAGCCTCGGAGGCGAGCTCGTAGTGGGCCTCCTTGAGCGTATCCCCGATGCGGCGTTGCAGGACCGGGTCGCTCTCCACGATGAGGATGTAACCACCCATGGGGTCGGGGCCGCATACTATCAGCGTGGGCTCCTATTCACGAGCGCGCCGCGCGAGCGAATGGGACGAGTTGTGGACTTCGGGCGGCGCCGGGATTATTTAGCGTCTGACGCGATGAGCGCCCGCAAGCGAACCAGCACCAACGGCGATTTGGCCTGCATCATCCTCGCTGCCGGCAAGGGCACCCGCATGCGCTCGGCGCACGCGAAGGTGCTGCACCCTCTGCTCGGACGCCCGCTGGTCAGCTACCCGGTCAACCTGGCGCGCGAGCTGGGCGCCGACCCGGTGGTCGCGGTGCTCGGCCACCAGCGCGAGCTGGTCGAGGCAGCGCTGGTCAAGGAGTTCGGCGAAGGAACGATCCGCACGGTCGAGCAGGCCGAGCAGCGTGGTACCGGCCACGCCGTGCGGCTGGCGATGCCGACTCTCCGGCGCTTCGCGGGGATCGTGGTCATTCTCTACGGCGACGTGCCGCTGCTCCGGCGCGAGACCGTGCGCGCGCTGGTCGGCACCGCCCGTCGCTACGGCTGCCTGGCGCTGGTGACGACCAGCCCGCCGGACCCGACGGGATACGGACGCATCGTGCGCGACCAGCGCGGTCATGTGATCGGCGTCGTCGAGCAGAAGGACGCATCGGAGGAAGAGCTGGCGATCGGCGAGATCAACGCCGGCATCTACGCCGCGCCCGCCGACTTCCTGCGCACGGCCACCGCCGGGTTGAGCGCGCGCAACGCGCAGGGGGAATACTACCTGACCGACATCGTCGCCCGCGCGGCGCGCAGCGTGGGCGTCAGCGCCGTCGACGCCGACTTCCGGGACGTGGCCGGCGTCAACGACCGACGCCAGCTCGGCGAGTCCGAGGCGGTCATGCGCGTGCGGATCAACGGAGCCTGGATGCGCCACGTGACCTTTCACGACGCAGCCTCGACGGTGATCGAGCGCGGCGTCACCGTGGGCGTCGACGTCGAGCTCGGGCGGGGCGTCTCGTTGCGCGGCACCACTCGCATCGGGCGCGGTGCTCATATCGACGACGGCGCGGTCCTGATCGACACCGACGTCGGCGCGGGCGCGCGCGTGGCGCCCTACACCGTCGCCGCCGGCGCCGAGATCGCGGCCGGCGCGACAGTCGGTCCGCTCGTGAGCCTCGGGCCGACCAAGCTGCCAGGGACGTCAGGGGCGGCGAAGACGGCCGCCAACGGCGCACGCCGCAGCGGCGTCGCCGGCCCGGCAGCCAAACTCAAGCGCGCGTCACGGAAATCGCCCGGCGCGCGGGCGCGCGAATGACGATGATGACGTCGAACGCGTTTGTTGACAGCGGCGCCGAGCCGCACCGATCATGATTGCTGGAGGTCGCGTATGGCCACGTCCGTGAAAGCGTTCTTCGATCAGAAGGTTCCCGCGGTGCTCAAGACCAACCCCGAGAAGGCGAAAGACGTCACCGCGATCTATCTGTTCAAGATCAGCGGCGCAGACGGTGGCACCTGGACGGTCGACCTCCTGTCGACGCCGCCGACCTGCCAGGCGGGCGTCCACGCAACGGCTCAGTGCACGATCGAGGCGACCGACGCCGACTTCAGCTCGATGATCGACGGCGGCATGCAGGCCGCGATGCAGCTCTTCTTCACGGGCAAGCTGAAGGTGTCGGGAGATCCGAACCTAGCGACGAAGCTGTCGAAGCTTCTGCAAATGGCAAGTTAGGTCAGCTCGAGGCTGCGAGGGCCGCTTCGATCTCCGCCCCGCCGATCGACGTGCCCTTGCGATACAGCATCAGCGCACGCTCGAGCACCGCCTCCAGCTCTCGAAAATTTCCTGGCCAGCTGTGCCGCTGAAGCGCCTCGACCGCATCCGCGCGCAGCTCGATCGCGGCCGCGCGGTCGTCGCTGGTCGCGCGCGCGAACTCCTCGGCGGTCATGAGCTCGTAGTCGCGGCCGGCGTTGCGCAGCACGCGGTTGCCGATCCAGACCGCCGCCGGCGCCAGGTCCTGCATGCGCTCGCGCAGCGGTGGGAGGTCGAGCACGATGCGCGCGAGCGCGAAGTATAGGTCGTGGCGAAAGCGCCCCGCGGTCACCTCGGCGGCGAGATCGCGATCCGACATCGCGATGGCGTTGACCTGAAACCGCTTGGCGGCCTTGGGAATCTTGCCCGAGTTTCCCTCCTGGTCGACCACGCCCGTCTTGAGCAGCCGTAAGCAGCGCGGTCTGCACGCGCAAGCTCAGACCCGCCGCCTCCTCGATGAGCAGCATCGCACCGTCGTTGATCTCGCCCGCGGCGTGCGCGCTTTTGCCCTCGCCGCTCAGAACCGACAGCGCTTCCTGATCGTTGTAGCCGGCGAGATCGACACGTACGAGCGGCGTGCCCGGCGCCATGAGGTAGTGCAGCGCGCGCGCCAGGCCCTCCTTGCCGGTGCCGGGCTCGCCCAGCAGGAGCGCGTTGGTGCGAAATGGTCGGTCCTGCAGACCTTCGACGACGTTCAAGATGCGCGTCATCGCCGGGTGCGCCGACGTCATGCGGATGAGCGCCCCGATCCAGCGCGCCGCCGCCGGGTGCATCGAGGTCAGCGACGGGACGCCATACGCTCCCGTCTTCGAGCGAACCGTCTTCACCCGCGCCGGATGCCCAGCAGCAGGTCCATCGTCGCCTGGTCGGCCGCCGGAAATCGGTAGTTCTCGAACTCGTTCGAAGCGACCCAGCGGCAATCGGCGACGCGCACCGCCTCGGGCTCTTTCTTGCCCTTGATGCTCGCCTGGTAGAGCGCCAGGTCGACCGAATATCCGTCGTAGTCGTGCGTGCGACGGCCGATGCACATCTGCACGTCGATCTCGACGCCGACGCGCTCGCTCACCTCACGCCTCAGCGCGGCCTCGTCGGTCTCGCCCTCCTCGACGCGACCACCCGGAAACTCCCACAGCCCGGGCAACACCGCCGATGGACGGCGCTGCGTGATGAGGTACCGATCGTCGCGCGATATGACCGCTGCCACGACCCTCAAATGGGGCGAAGCCATGCGCAGGATGATACCGCAACCACGGTGGGGCGGGCGAGGCTTGTGTGCTAAGAAGCCGCCATGACGAAACGCGTGTTGCCGGCGGAGGCCGCGAGCATGCTCGCGGAAGGTTGGACGTACCTTGATGTGCGATCGATC
Organism: uncultured Pseudomonadota bacterium; assembly: GCA_963711305.1. GTDB lineage: Bacteria > Myxococcota_A > Polyangia > Fen-1088 > Fen-1088 > DASRQZ01. Next base: position 627,881 of record CAVQDT010000006.1, on the reverse strand, counting down.
CCCGAGTTTGATCAGGGGCACCCCGTAGGCGCGGTCAATATTCCACTGCTGCACTTTCAGGGCGGGCGGATGACGCCGAACGCGGCCTTTCAGCGTGTGGTCGAGGCGATTTTCCCCAAGGAGACCAAGCTGGTGATCGGCTGCAAGAGCGGCGGGCGCTCGCTGCAGGCGGCGGGGCTGCTCGAGGCAGCCGGCTACACCGCGGTCGTCGACATGCGTGGTGGTTTTGGTGGCGAGCATGACGCTCTCGGGCGCGTGAGCTGCGCCGGTTGGGCCGAGTCGGGCCTGCCGGTGGCGACGCAACCCGAGTCGGGCAAGAGCTACGTCGAGCTGACCGAGAAGGCCGGCAAATAGGAACACGGCCCGGACCTCAGGCGTCGGGCCTCAGGTACGGATCCGACCCGAAGGCCGAGGCTCCGCCTGGAGCGACGCGGCACTCAGAAGTAGCTCGTGTGCAGCATGTCCGCGAACAGGTTGCAGAGCGCGTGAAACGCTGCGCCCGGTAAGATCGATCCGGTGCGCGCGCGCATCCAGCCGAAGACCAGCGCCGGGAAGAACACCGCCAGCCGCTGCGGGTTGGGGACGACCGCGACGTGGCCGAGCGCGAACAGTACGCTCGAGACGACGAGCGCGCGCCCGACCGGCGCGCCCAGCAGCCGTCGCGCCGGTGGCCAGCGCTCCTCGAGCCGGCCCATGAGGTAGCCGCGGAAGAAGAGCTCCTCGGGGACCGCGACGACGATCAACTGATTCAGCGCCGACGTGAAGAGCTCCGGGGGCAGCCGGAGCGAGCCGCCGTGAAGGCCGCGCCAGTAGGGACAGAGCCCGCTCCACAGCGCGGTCAGCGGGCCGCCGTGCGGGCCGCATACGAAGCCATAGAAAACGAAGAAGCCGAGCACGAACAGCGGGAACGTCACCGCGATCGCGATCGCGAGCACGCGCAGGTTCAGGCCCAGCGGATCGAGGCGGAGCCCGGCATCGCGGTAGTCGAACGGGCGGCCGGAGATGCGCGCCGCCAGCGACGGGGCGTAAAGAAAGATCGCGGCGATCGCGGCGTGCAGGTGCCGCCCGATCCACGGGACCCACATGCCCGCGATCGCCAGGCCCGCCGCCAGCGCCGTCGCGGCGGTCAGGGTCCACAGCGGTTCGCGCAAGCTCGGCGCCGGGGTTGACTGCACGCCGTACATTCTACGACCTCGGCGGATGACTCGATCCGGATCGGCTTAAAACGCTGCCAGAGCCGCGGTCAGCGACGCGAGCGCCGTGCCCGCGTCCTGGGTCGCGCCGCGCAGCCGGTCCGGCGCGCGCTTGTCGAGCGCCGCCGCCGGATCGCGGAGCGCCGCCAGCAGCGCGTCGAGCTGCCCCTCGATGTCGGAGAGAGCCTCGCGGCTGGTGCGCAGAGCCGTCGCGACGTCGACGCCGGCGGCGCGCGTGTTCACGTTGCCGCGCAGGCCCGCGGCGCCGCGGCGGACCGCCACCCGCGACGCCGCCGGCACCGCGCGCGTGCGCTTGGAACCGGAGCTTCGTCGACGGGGCCGCACGTCAAAAGGATTTCGTTGTCTCGACCGGATGTCAACTAATTGACAAAAGGTATCGGCGCGAGGGATCGACCACGATGCCCGGTCCCAGCGCCGTGCGCCCGATCAGCATCGGGAACAGCATGTCGCCGCGGTTGGTGAGCGTCACCAGGATCCGCTTCTTGAACGGCCCGATCCGCAGCGAGGTCTCGATGACCGGGCGACGCTCCATGCGGCCCGAGGTGTCGCGCACCACGACGTACTCGCGCACAGCGGCGCGCACCTTGGTCGGGCGCTTGCCGCGCGGCCCGCCGGGAACGGTGATCTCCAGGATCGGCCGCCGGCCCGGTCCGCCCGCCGTGTCGACGGTCTTCATGCGCGCGACGTGCAGCGCGGACGTGCGCGCGCCGGTGTCGATCTTCGCCTTCAGCCGCGCGATGCCCAGGTTGGGCAGCGCGACGTGCTCGACCCAGCCCGCGCGCACCTTGGTGTCGTGCGCGCGCGCGCGGTCGGTCTTGCGAGCGCGCAGCGGCGCGGCCCCGGCGCGTTCGAGATCGGCGCGCGCCAGGTCTCCGATCATGAACAGCTTGGTCTTCGCGCGCGCCGTGAGGCGTAGCGGCGACTCGAGGATCAGCCCGTCCCGCCGCGCCTTTACCTCGATGGCCCGGCCGCCGAGCGGCGGCTCGATGCGCGCGAGCACGTCCCCGCGACGCACCAGCGCTCCCGCGACGGCGCGCGGGGCCACCAGCCCGCCCGAGGGCGCGCGCACCGTCGACGTGCGACGCACCGGCAGCGGCGCCAGCGACGCTGCTCGCGCGCCGCGCGCTTCGGCGGCGCGCGCCTCGCGCTTCGCCTCGCTCTTCCCTTCGCCTTTAGCCGGGCCGTCGAGCGGCAAGACGCCAATCGCGTTCAGTACCGCGCGCACCGCCGAAACCAGCGCCGCCACGTCGGCCGACTCTTCGCCGGGCGCACCCCCGCGCGCAGCTCGAGCGCGCTGACGCCGGCCTCGCCCGCCGCCGCCCGCAGCGAGCCGGCCGGCGCGCGCGCCGCCAGGGCGACGGCGGACCCGGTCTCCGCCACCAACCGTCGGGTGCGCGGGTTGTCCATCGCGGCGCGCACCGCGGGCAGCGCGCGCCGGCCCGGCGGCGGCGCCGCCAGCAGGATCAGCGCCGTCGAGCCGACGGTCACCTCGGCGAAGAGCGCGAAGGCGTCGCGCTGCTCGCGCGTGCCGCCCGCGTCGCCGGGGAACGCCCAGCTGGGCGCGACACGCTCGCCCGGCGCGAACCGGCCGCCCGCGCGCATGACCGGCACCACCACCAGGCTGCCCGACATCGCTGCGGGATCGATGCTGCGTGTGAGCTCGGCAGCGGCGCGCGCGGCGACCGCCTCGTAGCCGTGCAGCGCGGCGACGATGCTGACGCGCGGCCCGGCCTTGGGGCCGACCGCAGCCCACGCCGGGACGGCGACCGCTTCGGTCTTGTCGTCGCTCGCGCGCGTCGCGAGCGAGATCGACAGCGTGCGCGCCTCGCCGGGCGCGATGTTGATCCCGCCGACCCGGATCGCGCGTGCGGGTGCCTCCGCCAGCATCGCAGACAAGCCCGTCTCTCCCAGCGTCACTTCGACGAGGCGAGCTTGCCGACCAGCGCCTGCAGCCGCCCGAGCGCGTCCTTGTCGACGTCGCTGAGACGGATGCCGACGCGCAGCTCCTGCCGCGCCACGACTTTACCCTTGCCCGTCACCAGCGTCTGGTTCTGAGCGTCGACGATCTCGACCTTGTAGGTGGTCCCGAGCGGCACCTCCTCCTCGACCGGAATGAAGAAGCCCCCCATGCGGATGTTCAGCAGCGGGTTGTACGAGAAGAAGGTCGCGGTCGCGGCGTTCAGCACCACGCGCAGCTTGCCGTCGCCGATCTGGATCGGCTTGGCCGCGGGCGCGGCCGGCGTTGCCGCCGGCGCGGCGGCGGCGAGACGTGTCTGCGTCGAGGGCGGGACGCTCGGGCGCCGCCGCGGCGGGCGTGCGCGTCTGCGTGCTGCGCGGCACGCTGGGTGCCGCCGGCGCGACGGGCATGGCGATGGTCGGCGATGTCGGAGACGGCGGGAAGGGCGCGGGCGCGGCGGGCGGCGCCGTAGCGGCGGGCAGCGGGAAGCTGACCGGTGGTGCCGGCACCGGCCGCGAGAAGTCGAGGGGCAGCGTCGGGTTCTTCCCCTCGTCGAGGTTGACCTCGACGATGCGGTTGATCAGCTTGCGGCTCTTGTCGTCCAGCTCGAGGAAGCGCATCCCCAGGCCCTTATCACCGGTGGTGACGACGCGAACGACGATTCCGCTGCCTTTCAGCAACACAAAGCCGTCATCCAGGCTGACGTCGAAGTCGATCTTGGAGCCGACCTCGGGTGGAGCGTCGCAGCGCAGGTACATCCCCTCGCGGCTCACATTGACCGACTGGGTCTCGACGAAGTCGATGATGCTGGGAAATCGGCAGCGCACCTGCACCGCCATGGGCGAGCGCGGCGGGCGTCCAAAGGCCGCGGGCGCGCTGGTCGGCGCGGGCGCGCCCAAAGAGGCAGCAATGCCGGGCTTTGCGGAGCGGTCGTCGGCCATGGTGCGGGTTCAGTATACCGCGCGCGGCGACGTGCCGGTGAGTCTCTGTGCTATGTCGATCGGGTGGGTCGGGAACGCATCGTCCTGGTCATGCACACAACCTCGTACGCCGTCGAGGCGTTCGTCGCCGCGGCCCGGCGCGTGGGCGTGGGCGTCGTGCTGGCGTCGGATCGGTGCCCGATCCTCGATCGTGCCTGGGACTGGCCCGAGGATTCCTGGGTCATCGACTTTTACGATCCCGACGGGGCGGCGGGCGCGATCGCGGCCGGGGCCGCCGCCGAGCCGGACGCGCCGGTGCGCGCGGTGCTGCCGGTGGGCGGCGAGGGGCCGGCGCGGGTGGCGGCGCTGGCCGCGCGCCGGATCGGTCTCGACGGGCGCGATCCCGACGCGGTGGCGGCCGTCGGGAACAAGCTGCGGTTGCGTGAGATCTGCGCAACGGTGGCCGCGTCCCAGCTCGCCGTGCCGCGCTTCATCGCGGCAGGCATCGACGAACCGCCGGCCGAGGTCGCGGAGCGGGTCGCGGCCGCCGTCGGCTGGCCGTGCGTGCTCAAGCCGCTGCTGCTGTCGGCCAGCCGCGGCGTGATGCGCGCCGATGATGCGCAGACCTTCGTCGAGCGGTTCGCGCGATTGCGGCGGATGTTGCTCGCGCCCGCGCTGCTGGAGATGGATCCGATCGCGTCGCGGCAGATCCTCGTCGAGGAGTACGTCGAAGGGCCCGAGGTCGCGCTCGAGGGGCTGCTCTACGGCGACACGCTCCACCCGCTGGCGATCTTCGACAAGCCGGATCCGCTCGAGGGCCCGTTCTTCGAGGAGACGATCTACGTGACGCCGTCGCGCTTGTCCGCCGAGACGCAGTCGGCGATCGCTTCGGCGGTCGCGGGTGTAGCCCGCGCGGTCGGCATCGGCAGCGGGCCGGTGCACGCGGAGCTGCGGTTGGGCGGGCGCGGCGCGAAGGTGGGGGGAGCGCCGCAGCCGGTGGTGATCGACCTCGCCGCGCGGCCGATCGGCGGCCTCTGCTCGCGGGCGCTGCGGTTCGTGCGCGACGTGCCGCTCGAAGAGCTGGTGATCCGGCAGGCGCTCGGCCAGGACGTGCGGGCGCTGGTGCGTGCGGAGGAAGCGTCGGGCGTCATGATGATTCCGATCCCGCGCGGCGGGATCCTGCGCGGGGTGAACGGCGTCGACGAGGCGCGCGCGGTGCCCGGGCATCGAGGACGTGGTGATTTCGATTCGCGCCGGCGAGGCGGTCGTGCCGCTGCCCGAGGGGGCGAGCTACCTCGGCTTCATCTTCGCGCGCGGCGAGTCACCGGCCGCCGTCGAGGAAGCGCTGCGCCGCGCACATGCGCGCCTGGACTTCGACATCGCCGCGCGGCTCCCCGTCGAGACGATCGCCGCTCCGCGGGCGTGAGAGGGTGCGAGGAGGTCTGTGGCCGGCGGGTGTCGCTAGGGGCGTGGCGCCGCAGCCACACAGCTGCCCGTTGCGCCGCGTTTTCGCCCGTGAAAGCGTGAGCGCAACCGCCTGGACGCTGCTGGCACCGAACGTGAATTGTGTCGGGGGATCATGAGATTCGCTTCCGGGTCAGGTGTGGTCGCGGGTGCGGGCGGGCGGCGTCGATCGTCGTGGTGCCGGTCCTCGGGCATCAGCGAGCGGACGGTGGCTTCTGATTGCGCTGGCGTTCCTCGTTCACGTGACGACCGGCTGCCTGTCGAACGAGTATCGGATTCCGAACGAAGAGCTCCAGCGCCTGGCGCAGACGCCGCCGGCGATCCGCGGGCACCACGTGCACGTCGTGCAGTCGCTGGGTGATCGCCGGTCGGACGCGATTCCGTACCACGCGCCGCCGCCTCCGCGGCCCGAGATGCCGCCTCCACCCTCGGACCAGATGCCGCCGGCCGGAGGCGGATCGGGGCCGGCGCCGGGTGAGTACGGCGGGCCGGTTGCGGATGACGGGTGGGACGGCGACGAGCTCGACGGGCAACTCGACATTCAGCATCGACGGCTCGGGCTCGGGCTCGCGCCACGTGCATCATGGCCCGCGCGGGCAACAGGGTCCCGGCGGTGTCCGCGGCAACCCGTCGAGCGCTGGCTGGCGGGGATCACCGCCCCAGGCGGGCGGCGTGCGTGGCACCCCACCGAGCGGTTGGCGCGGCTCGCCGCCAGGCGGGGGCGGCGCGCGCGGCGGCGGCGGCGGGATTCACGTCGGTGGCGGTGGCGGCGGCAGCAGCAGTGGCGGTGGCGGCGGCGGCGGCGGTGCTGGCGAGGCGCTGGTGGTGATTGCGGTGGTTCTCGCGGTGGTCGCGGTGGTCGCGGGCGTCTCGCTGGTCGCCAGCGAAGGCATGCGCTTCGACGGCTACGCCGAGCTCGCGCCCGAGCAGACGATCCACATCAAGAACAAGCACGCGGATCGAGCAGCGACGTGGCGCTCGGAGCTCTCACACCGCACGACGCCGAGATGGCGGAAGAAGCGACGGTCAAGGACGACGAAGACTTCGGCCTCGGCATCGGCGATCGCGCGCCGCTCGATCGGCGCGGCCCGGCCTTCAAGGTCGAGCTCGGCAGCTCGGACTTCAACCTCGGCTTGCAGCAGATCGGCGGGATGGCGTCGCAGATCCAGCTCGGTGGGTTCTTCACGCGCTCGGCGGGGCTGATGCTCGACATCGGGCTCAGCGGCGGCTCGCTCTGCTGCTCGAGCCTGTTTCAGCGGCATTCGCTCGCGCTGGAGGCGCAGGTGTTTCCCTGGTCGGTGGGCCCGCTCTGGATCGGGGCGTTCGCCAAGGGCGGCGCTGCAATTTCCAACGACTCGGTCACCACGCAGACCGGGCCGATCTTCGGCGGCGGCGCGCTTATCGAGATCGCGCTGACCACGCGGTTGGCGCTGTCGTTCCGCGCCGGCGCCAACGCAGCCCACTTCGACGACGGCTGGTCGACCGCGGGGACGCTGACGGCGGGGATCTCGATCTACTGAGGTGGGTTGCGGCGGCGGGCCTGCGCGTAGGTTTGTTCAGCGAGTCACCCTCTCCCGGCCGCGGGAGAGGGCCGGGGAGAGGGCAGGCCTTGCGAGACGCGACGTGCACGCGGGCCTTGCGAGAGGCGACCCTCCCTACACCTTCTGCGTCTTCCCCAGCTGGATCTTCGTCGGTTGCGCGCAGCAGAACCAGGGCTCGGAGAGGCGGGGTGGGGCGGGGCGGCGGCGCTTCAAACTCACCGGCGGCGCTGGCTCGCCGGCGGCGCGCGCGGCCAGAGCGTGGATGCGCGCGAACGTCGTGTGCGGTGGCTCGCCGTCGTGGGTCGCCTGCTCGACCAGCGCCGAGACCTCCGCTTCCAGCGCGTCCATGCGCGGATCGGGGTGGCGCCAGCGGTAGGTGAGCCCCTCTTCGTCGAGGCCGAGCAAGTGCGGCGCGATCTCCGCTCGTTCGAGCAACAGCGATCCGGGCGGGATCAACAGCCGGATCGCGAGCTGGATCGGGTCGACCTCTTGCTCGAGATCGTTGTCGCGGATGAAGCGGCACAGCTCGAGGTAGTCGTCGATCGACGTGAACGGCGTGAAGGCGACCAGCGTCGGCCGCAGCGAAATGCCCGCGCCGCGCATGATCGCCAGCGCCTCCTCCACGTCGGCGCGCGTGTGGCCCTTGTCGAGCAGCGCGAGGATCTGGTTGGACAGTGATTCGACGGCCGACACCACGAACACGCAACCCTGCGCCGCCAGCTCGGGGAAGAGCGCGCGCTCGGCGACGATGTGCTCGACCTTGGCCGTGAAGCTGAACGTGACGTCCGGGTGCGCGGCGTGCAGCCCACGCGCCGCCGCCAGCGCGTGCTTGGGGCCGTTGAGGAAGTCGGGATCGCCGAACGTGATATGGCGCGCGCCCGCGGCGATCTGCCGGCGCGCGTCCTCGAGCACGACGTCGATCGGCACCGCGAAGAACCGGCCCTGATAGACCGGCGGGATCGGGCAGTGGCGGCACAGGTACTTGCACCCGCGCGTCGCCTCGACGTGGCCAGCGACGCGGCGCTCGTCGCCGACGATCAGCCGCGCGTAGCGGTCGAGCGCCGGCAACTCGCCGCGTTCGGGGACCAGAAAGGGCAGGCGATGCATCGGGCGCGCCTCCGCCGCCGTCGCGACCGGGTCCGCGCCCGCCTCCAGTCGCTGGGCGAGCGCGACCAGATCCTCCTCGGGCTCCGCGCTGAAGATCGTGTCGGCGAGCGGGCGCGCGTCGCCGCCATCGACCGGCCGCTGCAACAACCCGCGATTGAGCGCGGCGTAGAGCCCGAAGAAACAGACGTGAGCGTGCGCGTTGATCGCGCGCAGCCGCCGCGCGACGCGCAGCCCCAGCGACATCGCGGTGTGCATGGGCGCCGAGATCGCGACCAGCCGCGCGCGCGCCAGGCGCTCCAGGCGGGGCGCGTCGAGCTCCTCGACCGCGAGATCGATCGATACCGGCGCAAAGCCGGCGGCGCGCAGAAACGCGGCCGGCGATGCGATCGCGATCGGCTGGTAGCCCGGCTCGTAGCACGAGACCAGCAGGATGTCGCCGGGCGCGCGCAAGGTCGGAATCTCCTGACGACCTTCCGGGCTACTTCGCCTGCTGGGGCACGTAGTCCGGCGGCCGATCGGCGCCCTCGCCGAAGAAGTACTTCTCGGCCTGCTCCAGCATCAGCTTTTGCCCCTGCGGCGACGCCAGATCGATCCGGTACTCGTTGACGATCATCTTCGAGTGCTCGATCCACTGGCGCCAGGCGTCCATGGAGACGTTGTCGTAGATGCGCTGGCCAAGCTCGTTGGTGAACGGCTTGTAAGGGATCCCGGGCAGCTCCTTGCCCAGCTTCACGCACTTCACCATTCTCGGCATCGCTTCTTCGATCTCCTTCCGACGACGGACGCGGTTCTCCTTATACTTACACCATGCCTCCCCGGAAACCGGCGAAAAGGAAACCGAGCGGAACACCGCGCCGTCGGCGCGGCGTCAAGCTGAAGCCGGCGGGGCTCGCGGCCACCGACCTGGCGCTGGATCCCATTCCGTCCGAGCTCGCGCCGCTGGCCGAGGCGGTCGCGGGCGACGGCGGGCGCGTGCTCGCCGCCTACCGCGAGCCGCTCGGCGGCCACGCGCTCTTGCTGGTGGCGCTGCCGCTCGACCAGATCGTGCCGACGCCGTTCCAGCGCGACATCTCGGACACGCACGTGCGCCGCCTGACGCAGGCGATGGACAAGACCAAGCGCTACCTGGATCCGATCATCGTGGTGCGCGAGCCCACCGACCTGGGGCGCTACTGGACGCCCAACGGCTACCACCGCCTGACGGCGCTCAAGGAGCTCGACGCCAAGACCATCGTCGCGCTGCTCGTGCCCGAGCGCGCGGTGGCGTATCAGATCCTCGCGCTCAACATCGAGAAGGCGCACAACCTGCGCGAGAAGGCGATCGGCGTGCGCCGCATGTACCGCGATCTCGCTGGCAGCGTCGGCGGCACCGAGGAGGACTACGCGCTCGAGTTCGAGGAGCCGGCGCTGGCGACGCTCGGCTTCGCGTACGAGAAGCGCGGGCGGCTGTCGGGCGGCGCGTACCACCCGATCCTGCGCAAGGTCGACGGCTGGGTGAAGGGCAAGCTCGCCAACGCCGTCGAGGAGCGCGAGCGCCGCGCCGCACTCTTGCTCGATTTCGACGAAGCGGTCACCGCGGTCGTCGACGGTCTCAAGCAGCGCGGCATGACCAGCCCGTACCTGCGCGCGTTCGTCGTCGCGCGCGTCAACCCGCTGCGCTTCATCAAGGGCGAGCCGCCGCCGCTCGACGAGCTCCTGCCCAGCATGACCAAGCGGGCGCGCGGCATGAACCTCGACAAGATCAAGACCTCCGACATCGCGCGCACCGGCGGGGCTCCCGAGTCCAGCGAATGACCGCCGCCGCGCCCGCGCCGCGCGCGGTGATCTTCGACATGGACGGCACGCTGACCGAGCCGCTGCTCGACTTCGATGCCATCCGCGCCGAGATCGGGCTTTTGCCAGGTCTGCCGATCCTCGAGCAGCTCGCCGCCGGCGACGAGACGCTGCGCGCGCGCGGCGAGGAGATCATGCGCCGCCACGAGCGCGACGCGATGGCCAACGCGACGCTGGCCGACGGTTGCCTCGAGCTGCTCGCCCGTCTGGACGCCGCCGGCGTCCCGTGCGCGATCCTGACCCGCAACATCCGCGAGGTCGTCGAGAGCTTCGTGCGCAAGTTCGATCTCGGCGCCGCCTTCGCGCACGGTGGCGGCGCGCGGCCGGTCTCGCACGACGAATCCGCGCCCCTGATCATCGCCGCCTACACGCGCGAGGACGGCCCGCCCAAGCCGGCGCCCGACGGTGTGCTGCACCTCTGCCGCATGCTTCGCGTCGCGCCCGCCGACGCGCTCGTGGTCGGCGACTACACGTTCGACATCGTCGCCGGCCGGGCCGCTGGTTGCCGGACCGCGCTGGTGACCGCCGAGGCGATCGACGACGCCGAAGCCTGGGGCGCGCCCGAGATGATCGTGCGCAGCCTGCGCCAGCTCATCCCGCTGTGGGAGTGAGCCGAAGCGGGGTCTACGTCAGCGACGAGAAGAGCTTGGGCAGCGCGTTCGCGAACTGCCCCTTGGCCATGACCTGACCACAGCCGCTGGCGCGCGCCTGATCCATGACGTCGGTCTTCTCGTGGTCGATGAAGCCCACCGAGGGGATCGCGCGCGTCGCCGGGTCGCTGCCCAGCCGTGCCAGCGCCTCGACCGCGATCGGCAGGCGCAGGTCGACGAGCACCAGCTTGGCGCCCGCAGCGACCGCCGCCGCCAGCGCCGCGACGTCGCGCGTGCCCTGGACGCTGACCCCAACCTGCTTGGCCACCTCGCGAACCTTCGAGGTGAACATCATGTCCTGGATCAAGTAGACGACGTCAGCCATCGGGGTGGCGGGAGAGTTTGGGAACCCTCCGGAGGGTTCCATGGGCAGAAACAGAATAAGGTCCCGAGCACCCGGTCGACTGGCTACCGTTGCTCCCTTCCGGGCCTGGCGGGGTTCGCTGGTGTTCCGTCACCCGGGACCGAGCCTTATCTGTCACAGAACGGTGCCGAGGTCCATAGCCTGTTCACACCTATCGACCTCCCAGCGGTCTGGTGCTAAAGATATCGCCCTAATTCGGAGAGATGGCTGAGTGGCCGAAAGCGCCTGATTCGAAATCAGGTTTGGGCGCAAGTCCAACGTGGGTTCGACTCCCACTCTCTCCTCTGCATTAATTTTCACCTCCACCTGGAGAGATGCCCGAGTGGCCGAAGGGGCACGATTGGAAATCGTGTGTACGGAAACGTACCGAGGGTTCGAATCCCTCTCTCTCCTCCCTGTCGAATCTTCATCCGTCGCACTGAACGGGTGATCGATTGCGCCCCGTCCGTGCATGAAGGGATGAGGTGCGCCCTTGCGCGGTCGGTCCGCCCTCCGGTCGTCACCGCCGCTCGTGCTGACGGTCCCTCCAGGAATGGTGTTAATCTGAACGTCATCCCCCTTACCCGACGGGTATGCCTATGAACCGAGTGGTCGCGCTGGGAATTGTCGGCTGGATTGCATTCGCTGCGCTCGGCGGTTGCCAGGGCGCGGATCCTTTCGACCGACCGGGTGACGGTACTGGTGGCGGCGGCGGCAAGATCGTCACGGGCAACGGCGGTCGCATCGTGACCGGCAACGGCGGCAGTGGTGCGGGCGGCAGCAGCATGGGTGGCCGCGGCGCGGGCGGCAGCAGCATGGGCGGCAGCGCGCAGGCGGCAGCGGCGCCGGTGGCAGTGCGACCGGCGGTCGCGGGATGGGCGGCACCGGCGCGGGCGGCGTCGGCGCGGGCGGCAGCAGCATGGGTGGACGCGGGCATGGGCGGCACCGGCGCCGGCGGGCGGATCGTCGATGGTGGTGTCGAACTGCATCAGCGCCATCCAGATGAAGGGCTACTCGTCGGGCACCGCCAGCTGCAGCGGCTTGCCGTAGACCATTCCACGTCCATCGGACCCCAATGCATGATGATGATCGATTGCTTGGCGAGTGAGCTATCCGTGCACCGGCAACTGCTACGCCATTGCTTCAACATGGTCGGCGGCAGCGATCCGCTCTCCGACTGCATCGACTTCGTTCAACATCAGCTCGTCGGGCTGCGGCCCCTGATCCTTCGCAGCCTTGCGGCGCGTGCATGCTCCCGAGCGTGATCGGACACCCTTGACGAGTGGGCCGGATCGGCGGTACACGGTCTTCTCCGTTATGATTTTGAGAATGAATGTCAGTTTCATGAATCGGCGTGGTGCCCGCCGCGCGGCGGCGCTGAACGGAGCTTGCACGCTGGTTATCGTGATCCTCGGGGCGGCTCGAACTGCGCACGCTCAGCCGGCGATCGAGATGCCGCCGGAGGCCGCCCAGGGGCCGGTGACCGCGCTCCCGCGCGAGACCGCCGTCGAGAACGCGCTCGGCCGCGGCGGCGTCCTGCAGGGCAGCGCCTTCGGTGGCTACGGCGAGCTGACCCTGAACGTTCCCGGCAAGTACGTGCTCGATTCACCGCCCGAGGCGACCATCGACCTGCGGCGCTTCGTGCTGTTCTTCGGCCACAACTTCTCCGATCGCCTGCGCTTCTACTCGGAGCTCGAGGTCGAGCACGCGGTCTCGTCGGCGGGCGACCGCGGCGAGGCCGAGGTCGAGCAGGCCTACCTCGACGGGTTGCTCAGCCGGCGCGTGAGCCTGCGCGGCGGCCTGATGATCGTCCCGGTCGGTATCATCAACGTCTATCACGAGCCGCCGACGTTCAACGGCGTGGACCGCCCCGCGGTCGACACCTACGTGATCCCGACGACCTGGCGCGAGCCGGGCCTGGGCATCTTCGGTGAATTGCGCGACGGCGTGCGCTACCAGCTCTATCTGATCAACGGCTTCAACGCGAACGGCTTCACCGCCGAGACCGCGATCCGCGAAGGCCACCAGGAGGCGCAGTTCGCGCACGCCGGCGACTGGGGCGGCGTCGCGCGCCTCGACTGGGAGCCGCGCCTGGGCACGATCTTCGGCGGCTCGGCGTACTACGCGACGTCGGGCAACAGCCTGACCAGCACGGTCGGCAAGGTGCCGGTCAGCCTGTTCGAGGCGGACGCGCGCACGCGCATCGGCGGGTTCACCGCGCGCGCCGAGGTCGCGTTCCTGTTCATCGGCGACGCGGCGGGCACTCGACGCCGCTCGGCGCGACGCCACGCCTGCAGGCGAGCCCGCGCCGGACCCGGTCGCGTCGCAGTCGCGCGGCGGCTACGTCGAGGCCGGCTACGACCTGCTGCGCGTGCTCGCGCCGGGCAACGACCAGTCGGTCACGCTGTTCGGGCGTTTCGACTACGCCGACACCCAGGCGAAGGTGCCGTCGGGGTTCGTGGCCAATCCAGCGTTTCGCCGCACGATCTACACCGTGGGGCTCACGTATCGGCCGGTGATGCAGATCGGCCTCAAGCTCGACTACCGGCGCCACGTCTTCGGCGCGGGCCCGAGCGGGAACGAGCTGGCAGCGGCGATCACCTGGATGTTTTGAGGAGGGCGGGACGTTCAGTGTCGCGGCGGATCCTTCTTCAGCTTCAGCTGCAGCGTGCGCCGCGTGATCCCCAGCCGCCGCGCTGCCTCCGACACGTTGCCGCCGACGTCGGCGAGGATCCGGCTCATGTGCTCCCACTCGGCGCGCGCCAGGCTGGGCGGCGGATCGGCGCCGCGCGCGCCCGGGCCCGTGGCGGCGCCGGCTGCCTTTTGCCCGAGCAGCGCGGCGATGATCTCGTCGGCGTCGGCCGGCTTGCTCAGGTAGTCGTGCGCGCCGCGATGGAGCGCGTCGACCGCCGACGCGATGTTGCCGTAGCCGGTCAGCACCACGATGCGCGTCTGCGGATCCAGCTCGTGCAGATCCTTGACCAGCTCGAGCCCCGACGGCCCGGGCATCTTGAGATCGACGACGGCGAACGCCGGCACACGCCGCGCGCGCCGCGTCCATCGCGGTCGCGTGGCTGGACGCGGTGACCACGTCGTAGCCGCGGTCGCGTAGCGCGCGGCCGAGGCGCTCGCGAAACGTCTCGTCGTCGTCGACGAGCAGCAGGTGCGGGCGCGCCGTCACTCGCGGTGCTCCGGCAGCGGCACGCGTACGATCGCGGTCGTGCCACGGCCGACGTCGGAGTCGAGCCGCAGCGATCCGCCGATGCGCTCGACGACCGTGCGCGCGAGGAACAGCTCCCAGGCCCATGCCGCGCCCGAGCGGCTTGGTGGTGAAGAACGGCTCGCCCACGCGCTCGAGCACCGCGCGCGGCATGCCGGGACCGCGATCCGCGATGGTGAAGTCGATCGCACCGTCCGCGCGGCGAACGGTCAGATCGACGGCGGCGCCCGCGGGCGACGCGTCCTGCGCGTTCTTGAGCACGCCGCGGATCGCCTCGGCGATCGCGCGCGCCGGCACGTGCAGGCTCACCGCGGAGAGCGTGGGGTCGACGTCGGCGTGCACCGCGACCTCGGTCGGGAGGCCCGCGAGCGAGCCGGCGACCAGCTCGTCGACGGTGGCCGGCGCGAGGCGCTCGCCGCGCATCTCGCCCGCGTCGACGCACATGCGCTCGAGGATCGCGCGGCAGCGCTCGACCTGGTTGCGCACCAGCTTCACATCCTCGATCGACGTGGCTCGACGCACTGGCCTGCGACCGCGCGCTCCAGCTCCTTGGCCACGACGGCGATCGTCGCCAGCGGCGTCGACAGCTCGTGGGCCGCGCCCGCGGCCAGCGTCGCGAGCGACGCCAGCCGCTCCTGGCGCGCGACCAGGTTGCGCGACGCTTCGAGCTCGCTCTCGCGCTCGGCCAGCGCGCGGCGGATGTGGTGCAGGAAGTAGACGATGAACGCCGCGCCGACGCCGAACGCGACCCACATGCCCTGCAGGTGCAGCAGCATGTGCTCGGCGTGCGACTCGCCCAGCACCAGCGGCTGGTGCCAGAAGAACAGCGTCGCCGACGCCGCGAGCGACAGCGCGACCAGCGCCCAGGTCCAGCGCGGTCCCAGGATCACGGTCGCGAGCGCGATCGGCACGAGATAGAGAAAGCTGAACGGGTTCATCGGGCCGCCCGTGAAATAGAGCAGGCCGCTGAACACCAGGATGTCGAGCACCATGGTCGCGCCCAGCCACGAGCTGCGGATCACCAGCCCGGGTGGGCGCAGCCGCCAGGCGACGCTGGTCAGCAGTGAGATCGCCAGCAGCCCGAAGAGCGCTCCGATCGGGAGCGGCGAATGCATCGCGTATCGGACGACGACGATCGTCAGAAGCTGGCCGGCCAGCGCGCCCCAGCGCAGACGCAGCAACCACGGCAGGTTGGTCTCGTTCTGACCGCCCTCCGCCGCCGCGGGCTCGCCGGTCGCAAGCATGGCTTAGACCGTACCAGGTTCCCCGCGGCTGTGCCGGCCTGAGGGCTGCATCAAATTTTCGCGGGCGGGCGTCGCGGATCCTACTCCTGCATCGCGTCCATGGTCTCGGAGCCGTCGTCGGACGAATAGGCGTTCATCTCTTGCTGGCGCACCCACAGGCCCAGCACGACGCCGGCCGCCAGAGTGGTCGCGACGATCGCCGCGACGACCTTTCGATCATGCCGGCGCGTCTGGCGCCGGATGTCACGGATGCGCAGCCCCGCCTTGACGCCGCCGATCAGCAGCACGAACAGGATCACCTTGAGCGCGACGACCACCGCGCCCTGGAACAGCATCCAGAGGTGGCCCTGCGCGATCACCGCGATCTGCAGCGCGGAGAACACCGAGAGCGCGATCACCGACGCAGCGAGTGGCCGCCACACCGACAGCAGGCAGCAGCCGCCGAACAACCCCACGCCGAACCCGGCGGTCACCAGCGTCGGTGCCGGTGCCTCGAGCCCCACGAGCAGCAGGAAGCACATGCCGAAGATCGCCGTCGCGACCGCCAGCGCGGCGCGCGCTTGCCGCACGTGCGGCTTCAATTTCAGCTCGAGCTCGGCGAACTGGCCGATGTCGATCGGAGCGCCGCAGATCGGGCACAGCGCCGTCCCCTCGTCCACCGCCCCTCCACAGCCCAGGCACTTTTCGGTGCCTACCGGAACCTCGCGGTAACCCATCCAGCAAGGCTAGCACAGGGTCCGCATGCTGGGCCGGGGAGAGGGGGAGACCTTGCGAGAGACAACCTGGTTCAGCGAGTCACCCTCTCCTGCGGTCCGCCGCGGGAGAGGGCCGGGGAGAGGGCAGACCTTGCGAGAGGCAACTTCACTCTATCCGCAGCTTGCTCAGCAGCCGCGGCGAAGCGCTGAGCACGGTCAGGGCGACGCCCGTCAAGGTCAGCGCCGCGCCCGCGACGAACGTCGGCCGGATCGGATCGCCGAAGATGATCACGCCGCCCGCGACCGCGAAGAGCACGGTCAACTGCGAGATGATCCCGGCGGTACCGCCGCCGACGTGACCGAGCGAGTACGACATCACCACCTGCCCGCCGACGCCGGCGCAGCCCATCACCGCGAGCAGTAGCCACTCGTGCGAGGTCGGCCGCACCCAGTGGCCGAGCGGCGGCGTCACCGCGGGCAAGCTCAGCAGCGCGCCGAGCGTGGTGAACGAGAAGAAGACCGACCAGGCGGTCTCGGACGGCTGGCCGTCGCCCAGGTCGCGGCGCGCCGCGCGCACCGAGGTCACGGCGATCCCCGAGGTGATCGCCGACACGACGCCGAGGATCAGCCCGAAGAGCTCGCTGGCGCCGCCGGCCTGCAGGTCGCGCGCGCGTACGCCGATGATGAGCGCGACCCCCGCCAGCGTGAGCGGCAGCGCCGACAGCGCCGCGCGCGAGGGCCGCTCGTCGATGAGCAGCCAGGCGAAGAGCATGGTGTAGACCGGTTGCGTCTGGTTGAGCAGCGTCGCCACCCCGACCGGCACGCGCTGGATGCACGCGAAGTAACACAGCACCGCGATGCCGCCGAAGAAGCCGCGCGCGATCAGCCAGCCCCAGCGCCGCGGGCGGATCACCGCTCGCCCGGCGGCGAACAGCGACAGGGTCACGGCGACGCCGATCGCGAAGCGGACGAGCGCGGTCTGCGGTCCGGGGATGCGCGGCGAGACGCTCTTGGCCGCGACCGCCATCACCGCGAACAGCAGCGACGATACGCAGAGCGCGAGCGCCGCGCCGGTGGAACGCGCGCGGCTCAGGGCGCGACAGCCTCGGTCGTGAGCCTGACCGGTGAAATCCAGATCTCGGGTGGCGTGGCGGTCGCGTCGCTCGCGCGCGTCGCGTCGCTCGCTCGCGCGGTCGCGGTGAGCCGCGCGCGCAGGATCATCGGGCCGCCCGCGTGGACCAGCGCGCCCTGCAGCGGCGCTCTGCTGGTCGTTCCTGTCGGATCGGCCGCGGGCTCGCCGGACGGGATCGCGGCGCTGGCGACGAGCATCTCCGATCCCCTCCCCCCGTCTGCGGGAGGTAGAGGGGCCGGCGGGCGCTGCACTGGCAAGGTTTGCCCTCTCCCCCCTCCCCCGCGGACGAGGGACCGGAATGCTGTCCGGCGAGCTCGAAGCGCAGCGCGCTGCCTGCCAGATTGAAGCCCTCGATCTCTCCCTCGACGCGATAGCGTCCCGGTGGAAGATCCGCGACCACGATCTCGGCCTCGACCGGCGCGGCGAGCCCGATGGCAGCGCGAGCCGCACGCCGTTCGGCGCGCCCGACACCGGCGACGGGCCGCGCGCGTCGCCGTGGCGACGCCACTTCGCCAGGCGTGCGCTGGCCGTCGACGATCCAGACCGTCGCCGCCCAGCGATGCGTCGCGCGCAGCTGCTCGCCCGCGGCGCTGATTGCCGGCGTCGCCACGAACAGCGCCGCCGCGACCAGCGCGGCCAGCCCGAGCCGCGCCGCCGCGCGCGCCGGTCGGCACGCGCGCGCCGCCGCCAGCCGCGGCGCGCGCCACGATCCAGAGCCGCCGCAGCGCGAACGCCGCGAGCGGAAAGGCCATCATCTCGATGGGCACGCGGTAGCGAGGCTCGGCGAAGAACGCGCTGTAGGTCGCGGTCAGCGCGAGCTGGAACGGGATCAGCGCGAGCAGGCGCCAGCGTCGTTCGCCGATCGCCAGCGTGATGCCGGCGGCGAACAGCGCGCACAGCCCATACCAGAATCCGTCGGCGAGCGCGTTGGCCGCGTTCATGCGCGCCGCGAACCAGCGCTCGGGCGCGCCGACCAGCACACCCGGCCGCCCGATCGGCCAGTAGAGCAGGTGCCACTCCGACCAGAACAGGCGCTCGGCCTTCAGGATCACCAGCCCCAGCGCGTAGCGCGGCTCGAAGCGCGTCCAGTCCTTGGCGAGGTCGAACGCCAGCTTGTCGGTCTCGGCGTGCGGCTCGTCGAGCACGGTGCGGCCGGTGAGATCCTTGAACATGCGATTGAGCGCGCGCGTGTACGTCCCCTCGGAGTTGGGGTTCGCGCCGATGAGCGCGGTGATGCCGCCGTGGTCGTCGGTGAACTTGAGCGCGCCGTGCTGGTGCCGGTTGCGCAGCGCCCAGGGCAGCAGCACCACCAGCGTCGCCGCCGTGGTCAGCGCGGTGAGCACCGCCACCTGGCGCCAGCTCGTGCGCCCGCGGCGGACCGCCCAGTAGACGACCGACATCAGCGTCAGCGGCAGCGCGACCGCGCGCACGTACGCCGCCAGGCCCATGAGCGCGCCGAAGCCGAGCGCGGCGGCGATCGGACGGAGCTCGCCCCACGCGACCAGCGCCCAGAGCGCGAGCAGGATCAGCGCCGCGGCCGGCACGTCGGTGCCGACCACGCTCGCCAGCGCCACGCCCGCCGGCCACAGCGCGTAGAGCAGCGTCGCGACGACGGCCGTCGGGCAGGGGCAGAGCCGGCGAATTCCAGCACCGGCGCCGGGTCCCGGGGCCAGGGCGCCATCGCCGTCTCGGTCGCCGGGATCCGCATCCGCGAGTCGTGCCGTGATGCCGAAGATCGCCGCCGCCGCCAGCGTTCCCAGAACCACGCCGATCATCTTCTGCGCCAGCAGATCTCCGCCCGCCGCCGCGACACCGGCCAGCATGAGCACGAACCCCGGCATGTAGATGAAACCGTGGTCGAGCGAACCGAACTCGAGCAGATAGTTGGCCGATTCGCGATAGGTCGCGAAGTCGCCGACCGGCACGGTCGGTACCGCGAGTACCCACACGAAACGAGCCAGCAAAGGCCAGGGCCACCAGGGGCACGCCCCAGCGCCAGCGCTGGCTCCATGCCCCCGAGATCGCGCTCCGCGGGCTCGGGAATGAATTTTCCTGTGGCTCAGTCAACGGCACAAAACATACTCGGTCTCGCGTATCCG
Organism: uncultured Pseudomonadota bacterium; assembly: GCA_963711305.1. Taxonomy (GTDB): domain Bacteria; phylum Myxococcota_A; class Polyangia; order Fen-1088; family Fen-1088; genus DASRQZ01. The sequence continues at coordinate 608,462 of CAVQDT010000006.1, read as the reverse complement.
GTCGGGGTCAATTCGGGCTCGGCGGGACCCCAATAAAGTGGTACTTGTCCCGGGGCTCATGAGCATCATCCCCTTCAAGCGACTTCTCTGCGCCAACCGCGGCGAGATCGCGATTCGCGTGTTTCGCGCGTCGACCGAGCTCGGGTTCCGCACGATCGCGATCTTCTCCGAAGAAGACCGCGTTCACCTGCACCGGTACAAGGCCGACGAGGCGTACCTGGTCGGCAAGGGGCTGGAGCCGGTCGCGGCCTACCTGGCCGAGGACGAGATCATCGAGCTGGCCAAGCGCCACGAGATCGACGCGATTCACCCGGGCTACGGCCTGCTGTCCGAGCGCGCGTCGTTCGCGCGCAAGTGCCGCGACGCCGGCATCGTCTTCATCGGCCCGACGCCCGAGGCGATCGACGCGCTCGGCGACAAGATCGCGGCGCGCAAGATCGCCGAGGCGGCCGGCGTCCCGGTGGTGCCGGGCACGCCCGAGCCGCTGCGCACGCATCGAGGCGGCGCGCGCCTTCGCCGACAAGGTCGGCTACCCGGTGCTGGTCAAGGCGGCGGCCGGCGGCGGCGGCCGCGGCATGCGCGTGGTGCGCGCGGCGGGCGAGATGGGCGAGGCGCTCGAGCGCGCGCGCTCCGAGGCGCAGAAGGCGTTCGGCGACGATTCGGTCTTCCTCGAGAAGCTGGTGGTGCGGCCCAAGCACATCGAGGTGCAGGTGCTGGGCGACAACCACGGCAACCTGGTCCACCTGTTCGAGCGCGACTGCAGCGTGCAGCGCCGCTACCAGAAGGTCGTCGAGTACGCGCCGGCCTGGTCGCTGCCCGAGGCGCTGCGCGCGCGGCTGGCCGAGGACGCGCTCAAGGTCGCGCGCCACGCGCACTACACCAACGCCGGCACGGTCGAGTTCCTGGTCGGCGAGGACGGCAGCCACTACTTCATCGAGGTCAACCCGCGCATCCAGGTCGAGCACACGGTCACCGAGGTGATCACCGGCCGCGACCTGGTGCAGGCGCAGATCCGCATCGCGCAGGGCTACAAGCTGTCGGATCCCGAGATCGGCATCCCCAACCAGGAGTCGATCGAGATCCGCGGCGTCGCGATCCAGGTGCGCGTCACCGCCGAGGATCCCAAGAACGACTTCCTGCCCGACACCGGCAAGATCTCGGTCTACCGGCCGGCGGTCGGGCTCGGCATCCGGCTCGACGACGGCTCGGGCTACGTCGGCGCGCGCGTGTCGCCGTTCTACGATTCGCTGCTCGCGAAGATCACCGCGTCGGGGCTGGAGTGGAACTACGCCCGGCGCAAGGCGATCCGTTCGCTGCGCGAGTTCCGCATCCGCGGCGTCAAGACCAACATCCACTTCCTCGAGAACGTGCTCGCGCACCCGGCGTTCATCGACGGCAAGGCGCACACCACGTTCGTCGACGAGACGCCGGCGCTGGCGCAGTACACGCCGCGCCGCGATCGCGCGACGCGCATCCTGCGCTACGTGGCGGCGACGGTGGTCAACGGCCACGCCACCGTGCGCGGCAAGCCCAAGCCGCCGCCGGCGGTGCTGAACACCGAGCCGCCGGTGCCGCACCTGCCGCTCGCGTCGCCAAGGCGCCGCCGCCGCCCGGCACCAAGCAGATCCTCGAGCAGCGCGGGCCCGAGGGCGTGGTGCGCTGGCTCAAGGAGAACCGGCGCGTCCACCTGACCGACACCACCTGGCGCGACGCGCACCAGTCGCTGCTGGCGACGCGCGTGCGCACGTACGATCTCGCGCGCATCGCGCCGGCGACCGCGCGCCTGTGCGCCGACTTCTTCTCGCTGGAGATGTGGGGCGGCGCGACCTTCGACGTCGCCTATCGCTTCCTGTCGGAGGATCCGTGGCTGCGCCTCGAAGAGCTGCGCAAGCTGGTGCCCAACATCATGTTCCAGATGCTGGTGCGCGGCGCGAACGCCGTCGGCTACACCAACTACCCCGACGACGTCGTCGAGGCGTTCATCCAGGAGGCCGCGACCGCCGGCATGGACGTGTTCCGCATCTTCGACGCGCTCAACGACGTCGACAACATGACCGGTCGCGATCGAGGCGGCGCAGAAGACCGGCCGCATCGTCGAGACGTCGATCTGCTACACCGGCGACGTCTCCGATCCGTCGCGCACGAAGTACGACCTCAAGTACTACGTCGACATGGCCAAGGAGATCTGCCAGCGCGGCACGCACCTGCTGGCGATCAAGGACATGGCCGGCCTGCTCAAGCCGCGCGCGGCGACGATGCTGGTCAAGGCGCTCAAGGAAGCGGTCGACGTGCCGCTGCACCTGCACATGCACGACACCGCGGGCAACGGCATCAGCTCGTACCTGGCGGCGATCGACGCCGGCGTCGACGTGGTCGACGGCGCGGTCAGCATCATGGCGCGGCATGACGTCGCAGCCGTCGCTGTCGTCGCTGGCGTTCGCGCTCGCCGGATCGCCGCGCGATCCGCGCGTCAACATCGACGGGCTCGAGAAGCTGTCGCACTACTGGGAGCCGGTGCGCGAGTGGTACGCGCCGTTCGAGTCGGGGCTGAAGGCGCCGGCGGCCGACGTGTACGAGCACGAGATCCCGGGCGGCCAGTACTCGAACCTGCGCGCGCAGGCCGAGGCGCTGGGCGTCGGCACGGCGTGGGAGGCGGTCAAGCGCGCCTACGCCGACGTCAACCGCCTGTTCGGCGACATCCCCAAGGTGACGCCGTCGTCGAAGGTCGTCGGCGACATGGCGATCTGGATGGTGAAGCAGGGGCTGGACGCGCGCGCGGTCACCGAGCGCGCGCAGGAGCTGACCTTCCCCGAGTCGGTGATCGACTACATGCGCGGCTCGCTGGGCCAGCCGCCGGGCGGCTTCCCCGAGCCGCTGCGCACGCACGTGCTCAAGGGCGCGGCGCGCATCGAGGGGCGGCCGGGCGCGGCCATGCCGCCGTTCGACTGGGCGGGCGCGCGGCGCGAGATGGAGCGGCTGGCCGGCGTCGCCGTCGAGCGGCGCGACGTCGTGTCGTACGCGCTTTATCCCAAGGTGCTGCGCGAGTACATGGAGCACCGCGCGCTCCACGGCGACACCTCGGTGCTGCCGACGCCGGCGTTCTTCTACGGCCTGCGCGTCGGCGAAGAGGCGTGGGTCGACATCGAGCCGGGCAAGACGCTGATCATCAAGCTCCTGTCGATCGGCGACATCGAGCCCGACGGCGCGCGCGTGCTGACGTTCGAGCTCAACGGCCAGCCGCGCACCATGCGCGTCGCCGACGATTCGGCGCGCGTGACCGGCCCCAAGCGGCGCAAGGTCACGCCGGGCCGTCCGGGCGAGGTCGGCGCGCCGATGCCGGGCCGGGTGATCGATCTGGTCACCAAGGTCGGCGAGAAGCTGACCGCGGGCCAGAAGCTGCTGGTGACCGAGGCGATGAAGCTGGAGACCGTGGTCAAGGCGCCGATCTCCGGGGTGGTGCGCGAGATCGTCGCCGGCGCCGGCGAGAGCGTCGAGGCCGGCGACCTGCTGGTCGTCATCGAAGAGGTGGTTCCGTGAAGCTGTGTCGATTTGGTGCGATTGGCGCTGAGAAGCCCGGGCTGATCCTGCCGGACGGCGCGCGCATCGACGCCTCGGCGTTCGGCGAGGACTGGGACGAGCGGTTCTTCGGCTCGAACGGTCTCGCGCGCCTCGCGACCTGGGCCAGCGCCAACGCCGCGCGCGCGCCGCGGGTGGCGGCCGACGTGCGCGTCGCCGCCGCGATTGCGCGCCCGAGCAAGCTGGTGTGCATCGGCCTCAACTACCGCGATCACGCCGCCGAGACCGGCGCGGCGATTCCGGCCGAGCCGGTGATTTTCTTCAAGGCCACCACGGCTTTTTCGGGGCCGGGCGATCCGCTGATCATCCCGCGCGGCAGCGAGAAGACCGACTGGGAGGTCGAGCTGGCGGTGGTCATCGGCAAGGTCACGCGTTACGTGAACGCCGGCGACGCGCTGGCGCACGTGGCCGGGTTCGCGCTGCACAACGATTACTCCGAGCGCGCGTTTCAGATGGAGCGCGGCGGACAATGGTCCAAGGGCAAGAGCGCCGACTCGTTTGCGCCGTTCGGGCCGTTCGTTGCCACCGTCGACGAATTGCCCAATTTCGGCAATTTGAAGATGTGGCTCGACGTCAACGGACAGCGCAAACAGGACAGCAACACGTCGAACATGATCTTCGACGTTCCGTTCCTGGTTAGCTACGTCTCGCAATTCATGACGTTGTTGCCGGGCGACGTGATCAGCACCGGAACGCCCGCGGGCGTCGGGCTCGGGCACAAACCGCCGCAATATCTGCATGCTGGCGACGTCGTCGAGTGGGGAATCGAAGGCCTCGGACAGTCGCGACAACGAGCGATCGCCGACAGCGATCGTTGAGAATCGTTGAGAGATCGCGCGCGATCCGCGCGCGATGGTGATCGCGCGCAATTTGAGTCGCGTGGTTTCCGTGCGCGTTTCCAGGATATTTCGTACCCGTTTCCTAGCGGCAAAATGTGAGTGCCCGTAGGTCAAAAGACTTTACAGGCTGAGCCGCAGGTCGCTACGTTGCCCCCCGTTGTCGAACAGGATGAAAAAAGTTTCACCGAATCTCTCACCGTTTTTCTTTCCATGGGGGTCATTGATGCGTCTTTCCGCTTGTGTGCTCGCTGTCGCCGTTCTGTCGCCGTTCGCTGCGCGCGCCCAAACACCACCCGCCGGGGCGCCGCCCGCTGCACCTCCACCCGAGGCTGCTCCGCCGCCCGCGGCCGTCGTCGTCGCGCCGCCGCCGCCGCCGCCCGCTGCGGCGCCGGCTGCACCGCCCGCCAAGACCTGGAAGGATCTCATCACCGTCGAGGGTCTCGTCGACACGTACTACCAGTGGAACTTCACCGGCACGACGAGCCTCACGCCGCCGGGTGGACGTCATCGTTCGCTACTTCGACTCAACTCGAACACCTTCACGCTCAACTACGCCAAGGTCGGCATCGGCGTGAACGCCGATCCGGTCGGTCTGCGCCTCGATCTCGGCTACGGCGCCACGGGCACGCTCATCAACGCGGCCACTTGCCCGGCACGGACGCGCTCGGCCGAGGCGTTCATCGTGCAGCAGGCCTACGCGACGATCGCGCCGGTCACCAACCTGACCCTCGACTTCGGTAAGTTCGTCACCACCGCCGGCGCCGAGGTCATCGAGGCCAACAAGAACTGGATCTACTCGCGCTCGATCCTGTTCTTCAACATTCCGTTGCTGCACACCGGCGTGCGCGCCACGTACAAGGTCAGCGACGCGCTGACCCTGCAGGCGAGCGTGGTCAACGGCTGGAACGGCACCGGCATCGTCGCCCGACATCACCGAGGCCAAGACCTTCGGCGTGTCGGTCAACATCACGGTGCCCGGAGTCGGGACCAACATCATCGCGACCGGCTACTTCGGCAAGGGCGAGGCCTGCGGCGCCCGACGCCGTCGCCAGCACCGACACGCGCGTTGCTCGGCCGACCTCGTCGTCGCTCACACCATCGGGGCCCTGGGCCTGAACCTGAACTTCGACTACGTCACCGACAAGAACGCCGGCATCGACGGCTTCATCGGCGTCGCGCTCGATGGCCCACTACTCGGTATCACGACCAGCTGGCCGCCTCCGCTCGCTTCGAGTACGCGCGCAACGGAGATCCCGCGCACGTCAAGCTCATCGAGGGCACCGTCGGCCTCGGCATTCGCGCTCGGCGGTCGCTTCGAGTTCCGTCCCGAGATCCGCGTCGACAACGCCAGCGTGGCGAACTTCGATACCGTCGCCGGTGTGCCAGGACAAGACCCAGGTCACCGGCACGGGCGCGTTCCTCGCCTGGTTCTAGTCTCGCGAGATCGAACGCGTTTCTAGCTTGAAGACGATCGCGAAGACCGGCGAGCCTCGCTCGCCGGTCTTCGGTGACTCGTTCCTGGACTGACAAAAAATTGACCGGCGGGAACTGACCCGCTACGGTGCGGCACCATCACCGAAAGGTGACGGATGCCGCACTTTTATTTTCTACTCCTTGAAGCGCAGTCGCTGCGCGGGCGCGGCTCTCGCCGTCTTCTGACGGTCGCGAAGACCCTGGCGATTCCCCTCGAGGGCCCGCGGTGGCCCGAAACCCTGCTCCCAACCTGCCACTTAAAAGGAGAATGAAAAAATGTTCAGATCCCCCCTTCGCTCCCTGACCCTCACCGCATCGGCGGCCGCGACGCTCCTTTGCGTGGCCCCCGCGTTCGCCCAGGAATCGCCGCCGCCGGGCGCGAACGTTCCCCCTCCCATGCAGGCGATGACCGCGCCGAAAGGCTCGGAGGACATGACCGGGCTCGCTGGGCTTCGGCGTGGGTGTCACGGCCGGCGCGCAGACGCTGATCGCGCCGACGACCAGCATCGCGGTCAAGTACTGGCTGAACGACTCGCTTTCGGTCGTTCCCGGCGTTCGACTTCCTGGTGACCAAGCCGGCGGCCGCGGGTAGCGCCGACGACCTGGAACTTCAGCCCCGAGGTCGTGGTCGTTGTTCGTGCCCTTCCGCTCGACGTCGACGCGCCTCAGCGTCGGTGGCGGTCTCGGCTTCAGCCTCGGCAAGACGCCACCCGCGACCAACACGGCGGTCCACATCTACGTTCCGATCCAGGCGGGCGTCGAACATTTCTTTACCCGCTGGTTCTCGATGGGAATCGCCGCGCGCGCGAACCTGATCGACTACCACAAGGACGATCGCGTTCTCGTCGACGATCACCACCATGTCGAACAGCGGCGGGTTGAATGCCGCCGCCGTCGGGCAGCTGTTCTTCTACACCGACTAGGCGCGGCTCGACGGGCGACGCGACTCGCAAGGCTTGCCCTCTCCCTAACCCTCTCCCGCAGACGGGGGAGGGGACCGGATGAAGCGGATTGGATAGTCGTTCGAAGTCGGTCGTCACGAAACCAAGCCGAGAATATCGTTCAGCACGCCCGCTGCGGTCACCGCGGGGCCCGCTCCCGGGCCGGTGATCACCAGCGGGTTTTCTTTGTAGCGGGCGGTGGTGAAGGCGACCTGGTTGTCGGTTCCCTTCAGGCCGGAGAAGGGGCTCGCGCCGTCGACGATCTTCAGGCCGACCGAGATCTTGTTCTTGGTGACCGAGGCGACGTAGCGGAGCTGGCCGCCCTTGGCGCGGGCGGTGGCCAGGCGGCGGGTCCACTCGGCGTCGAGGTCCTCGAGGCGCTCGAGGAACGTCGCCAGCGGCAGCGCGCGCGACGCTTCGTCGACCAGCGATTCGACCTCGACGTCGCCGGGCTCGCCGGTGAAGCCGAGCAGGCGGCCGAGGATCAGCGCCTTGCGGCCGACGTCGGCGCCCGACAGGTCGTCGCGCGGATCGGGCTCGGTGTAGCCCTTGGACATCGCCTTGCGCAGCGCCGCCGAGAACGGCTTGCCGCGCCCGATCTCGGTGAGCAGGAAGCCGAGCGTGCCCGAGAGGCAGCCTTCGATCTTGAGGACCTTGTCGCCCGACTCGGCGAGCTTGCGGTGCGTGTCGAGGATCGGCAGCCCGGCGCCGACGGTCGCCTCGAACAGGATGCGGCGGCCCTGCGCGCGCGCCACGCGCCTCGAGCTCGTCGCGCGACTGGCGCGGGCCGGACAGCGGGCGCTTGTTGGCGAGCACGACGTCCATGCCCGACGACAGCGCCTGCTTGATGATCGGGCCGGTGTCGTCGGCGGTGACGTCGACCAGGATCGGATCCGACAGCGCGTGCTTTCCCACCAGCGCCAGCGCCTCGGCAGGCAGCGCGCGCTGGCCGCCCGGGCAGGTCGGCGAAACCCTTGCCCTCGCCCTTGGCCGCGACCAGCGACGCGATCTCGCGCGGTGACAGACCCTTGGGATCGAAGACGACGCCGCTGCGATCGATCGCGGCGACGATGCGCAGCGACGACTTCTGGGACTTGCCGTTGGTGCCGTTGAGCGCGACGCCGTTCGTCGACCTTGCCGGCCTTGACCAGCTTGGTCCCGCCGGCCGGTCTTGGCGATCATGTCGGCGAGCGCGCGCCCGATCTGCCCGAAGCCGAGCAGCACGGCATCCACGTGCGTCGACTGCGTCGCCGCGCCGCCGCCGATCTTGGAGAGCTGGAAGGCGTCGTGGATCGCCCGCTGCGCCGCCGCCGCGTCCTTGGCCGCGACCACGAACGAGATGTTCAGCTCCGACGAGCCCTGCGCGATCGCGACGATGTTCACGCCGGCCGCCGACAGCGCGCCGAACACGCGCGCGGCGATGCCGGGGTGTCCCGGCCATGCCGATGCCGACGACCGCGAGCGTGGCCAGCCCGCCCACGATCTCGACGCCGTCGATCTCGTTGCGTCCGATCTCCTCGCGAAAGACCTCGACCAGCCGCTCGCGCGCGCGCTTCGCCGACGCCTCGGGCACGCTGAAGCAGATCGACTGCTCCGACGACGACTGCGAGATCAGCGACACCGACGTCCCCTGCCGGTACAGCGCCTCGAACGTGCGCGCCGCGATGCCGGGCACGCCGAGCATGCCGTTGCCGGTGACCGTGAGCAGCGCCTGGCCGCCCGCCGCCGACAGCGCCTTGACCGGGTAGCGATCCAGCGTGCGGCGCCCGGAGATCTCGGTGCCGGGCGCCGACGGATCGGCGAACGGCCGCACGTAGACCGGGATCGGCCGCCCGACGATCGGGATCAGCGCGCGCGGGTGCAGCACCTTGGCGCCGAAGTACGCGAGCTCGGACGCCTCGCGCAGGTGCAGCTGCGGGATCACGCGCGCGTCGGGCACGACGCGCGGATCCGACGTCAGCAGGCCGGGCACGTCCTTCCACAGACTGATCTCGGCGGCGCCCAGCGCGCGCCCGAGCAGCGTCGCGGTCAGATCGGAGCCGCCGCGGCCGAGCGTGGCGATCGCGCGCGCCTTGCCGCGCTCGTCACCGTCGGCGGCCGGGGTCGCGCCCAGGAAGCCGGGCACCACCGGCACCACGCCCGACACCAGCAGCGGGCGCAGGATCTTGCGCGCGGTGAGGTCGGTGAGCATGAGGTTCGGCGACGCGCCGCCGAAGGGCCCGTCGGTGATCACCACGTCGACGGCGTCGACGTAGCGCGCCTTCGTGCCGGCGGCGTTGAGCGCCGCCGCCATCAGCCGCGCCGACAGCCGCTCGCCGCGCGCGAGCACGAAGTCGCTGGTGCGCGCGGTCAGCTCGCTGAGCACGAGCAGGCTGCGCAGCAGGCCGTCGAGCTCGTCGAAGGAGCGGTCGATCTCGTCGATGACCTCTTGTCGCGCCGGTCCCGGCGGCACCAGCCCCTGCGCGAGCTTGCGGTAGCGGGCGCGCAGCGCGCCGGCGTCCTTTTCCAGATCCGCGGACTTGCCGGCGACGGCGCGACCGGCGAGGCCCAGCAGCGCGTCGGTGACGCCCGCGGGCGCCGACACGACGATCGCTCGCGGTGCCTGGCGCGACCGGATGATGGCGACGGCGTTCTTGTACGACGCCGCATCGGTGAGCGACGCGCCCCCGAACTTGTGGACCTCGACAGCCGGCCGCTTCGCGCTCATTTTCAAGCCGAAGTTTGTACCACGATCCCGCGTGGTGGTCAGAACCGCAGCGTGAAGAGCGGCGCCACCGCGACCGGCGGCACGATCACCGGAGTCGGCGCGGGCGGGCTGCCTAGATTGTAGCCGACGACGGTCCCGACCGGCACGGCGATGGTGTAGAGGGCGAGGGCGAGCAGCAAGCCCGAGATCTGAGTCTGTGCGGAATTGTTGTACGCGTCCTCGGAGCTCGACCCGGATCCGGCGCTCGCGTATATCAGCATGCCGGGCAAGGAGACCGGCCGCGGTGCCGAGCAGCGCGCCCGCCAGCGTGGTGTTACATCGACCGCCTTGCGGGGGCGGCGACGGTCCGCCGCGCCACGGCGGCGACAGGTTGCACACGATAATGCCCGCCCCCAGAGGAATCACGATCATGGGGATCGTCCCTGCCGCGACCGAGTGCGTGCGGACGGCCACCAAGATTCCCGAGGCGTCACCGAAGAGCGTGAAGAGGATTGCCAGCGCCTCCTGCGCGCCGCTGGCATTCGCCGAGGCCGGCACGGGCGCGCTGGATGTCGTGCTCCCCGGAGGTGCGAGCCGGCGGCAGCGGCTCCGGCCATACATAGCTCAGCTCCAGCCGCACCGGTTTCGTGCGCCGCACAAGGTCGCCTTGCTCCGCGCCGGCACGGGCGCCGGCGTCAGCGCGGGCCGCGTGGGCGGCGAAGAGCTCGAGGGACACCACGACCACCATCGCCAGCCATCTCCCCATGCTCATCCCTGCGCATCATCGTATCATCGCCGCCCGAGGACGTGCGCCCGTCGCGACGACCGCCCTCGACGCTGGTTGTCACCGCCTTGGCGCCGGCACGGCACGCGCCGCGCGCAGATTGAGGTAAAGTTCCCCGCCATGCCTTCCCGCTCCGTCTTCCGTTGCACCGCCGAATGCTCGGGCGAATACGCGCTCGACGAGATCATTTATCGCTGCCCCAAGTGCGGCGCGCTGCTCGAGGTCGTGCACGATCTCGAGCACCTGCGCGCGCGCAGCGGCGCGGCCTGGATGAAGCTGTTCGACGAGCGCTACCTGCGCACCGAATGGCCGTACGGCTCGGGCGTCTGGGGCAAGAAGGAGTGGGTGCAGCCGCACGTGCGCAACGAGAACGTGGTCTCGATGCTCGAGGGCGGGACGAATCTGCTCTGGGCCGAGCGCTACGGGCGCGAGCTGGGCCTCTCCGAGCTCTGGGTCAAGCAGTGCGGCGTCTCGCACACCGGGTCGTTCAAGGACCTGGGCATGACCGTGCTCGTCTCGACGGTGAAGCAGATGATCGCCGACGGAAAGCCGATCCGCGCGGTCGCCTGCGCGTCGACCGGCGACACCTCGGCGGCGCTCGCGGCCTACGCGGCGGCGGCCGGCGTGCGCGCGATGGTCATTCTGCCGCGCGGCAAGGTCTCGACGGCGCAGCTGGTGCAGCCGCTCGCCAACGGCGCCAACGTGCTGGCGATCGACGGCGACTTCGACGCGTGCATGGCGATCGTACAGCGCCTGGCCGAGGAAGAGGGCGTCTACCTGGCCAACAGCATGAACTCGCTGCGCATCGAGGGGCAGAAGACCGTCGCCATCGAGATGGTCCAGCAGTTCGACTGGCAGGTGCCCGACTGGGTGATCATTCCGGGCGGCAACCTCGGCAACGTGAGCGCGCTCGGCGCCGGCTTCCAGATGATGAAGGATCTGGGCCTGACGCAGAAGCTGCCGCGCATCTGCGTGGCGCAGGCCGAGGCGGCGAACCCGCTCTACCAGGCGTACCGCGACGGCTACGACAAGTTCCACGCGGTCACCGCCAAGCCGACGCTGGCGTCGGCGATCCAGATCGGCAACCCGGTGAGCGTGAAGAAGGCGATCCGCACGCTGCAGAAGTTCGACGGCGTGGTCGAGCAGGCGTCGGAGGCCGAGCTCTCCGATGCAGCGGCGCGCGCCGATCGCACCGGGCTCTTCAATTGCCCGCACACCGGCGTCGCGCTGGCGGCGCTGGAAAAGCTGGTGGCGCGCGGCGAGATCGGCCCCGAGCAGCGCGTGGTCGTGGTGAGCACGGCCAACGGCCTCAAGTTCACCGACTTCAAGACCCGCTACCACGAGGGCAAGCTCGGCGTGCCCAGCGCGAACGAGCCCGCGGTCCCGGCGGGCAGCGAGCCACGCTACGCCAACCAGCCCACGCTGCTTCCGAATGAATACGTTGCTGTGCGGGACAGCGTGCGCCGGATTCTGGACTGACGACGCGTGGGCGTAGGCGGGTCCCCCGCCGAAGCCCTTCGTGGTCCCATCTTGCTTGATTGGGTCAGCGCGAGCGCGCCGGCGCGGTCAGTGTCGATACTCGGTTACCGTCGTGTTTCCGCGGTGTTTCTTTGCGGAGGTGCACGTAAGAAAGCGGCTCGGGTTGAACCACACCGTGCTACAGTGGCTCGTTTCTGACTTTCCCATTTGGTAATTTCGAGGATTCAGGGAGATGAGCGAGAGACGAGACGGCGAGCCGAGCTGGGTAGCACCCCCAGCTCAGGGACTTTATGACCCCCAACACGAGCACGATTCGTGCGGTGTCGGGTTCGTTGTCGATCTCAAGGGCCGCAAGTCCAGCGACATCGTTCAAAAGGGCATCCAGGTCCTCCTGAACTTGAAGCACCGCGGCGCTTGCGGCTGCGAGACCAACACCGGCGATGGCGCCGGAATCCTCCTCCAGACGCCGCACGACTTCTTCGCTGAAGAGGCCGACAAGCTCAAGATCAAGCTCCCCGAGGCCGGCCGCTATGGCGTCGGCTCGGTGTTCCTGCCGGTCGATCGCGCCAGCCGCGAAGCGTGCGAGCGCCTGTTCGAGCAGGCGGTCCGCGAAGAGGGCCAGGAGCTCCTCGGCTGGCGCACCGTGCCGACGGACAACCGTTCGCTGGGTCCGACCGCGCAAGCATCGCAGCCGATCATCCGCCAGATCATCATCGGCCAGCGCGGGTCAGGGCTCGACGCCGCCAACGAGATGCCGGCGCTCGACGACCTCAACTTCGACCGCAAGCTCTACGTCATCCGGCGCAAGGTCCGCCACGCGGCCCGCAAGGCCGGCATCCCCAGCGCGCACTTCTACATCCCCAGCCTGTCGAGCCGCACGGTCGTCTACAAGGGGATGCTCAACCCCGAGCAGCTGCGCGAGTTCTATCCCGATCTGCAGAGCGAGCGCGTCGTGTCGGCGCTGGCGATGGTGCACTCGCGCTTCTCGACCAACACCTTCCCGAACTGGTCGCGCGCACATCCCTACCGCCTGATCGCGCACAACGGTGAGATCAACACGCTGCGCGGCAACGTCAACTGGATGCACGCGCGCGAGAGCATGTTCGCGTCGAAGCTGTTCGGTGACGACCTCAAGAAGCTGATCCCGGTCATCGACACCGACGGCAGCGACTCGGGACAGTTCGACAACGTGCTCGAGCTCCTGATGCTCGCGGGGCGGTCGCTGCCTCACGCGATCATGATGATGATCCCCGAGCCGTGGTCGAACCACGAGTCGATGTCGGCCGAGAAGAAGGCGTTCTACGAGTTCCACGGCTGCCTCATGGAGCCCTGGGACGGCCCGGCGTCGGTGGCGTTCACCGACGGCGTCCGCATCGGCGCGGTGCTCGACCGTAACGGCCTGCGCCCGTCGCGCTACTACGTGACCAAGGACGGTCTGGTCGTCATGGCGTCCGAGGTCGGCGTGCTCGACATCCCCGCCGATCGCGTGCTGGAAAAGGGGCGCCTGCAGCCGGGGCGCATGTTCCTGGTCGACACCGCACAGGGACGCATCATCTCAGACGACGAGATCAAGCATCAGATCGCGTCGGCCGCGCCGTACGGCGAATGGCTCAAGGACAACCTGGTCTCGCTGCAGGAACTGCCGGCGCCGCCGGTGGCGCACGCGCCCGACCACGAGACGGTGCTGCGCCGCCAGGAGACGTTCGGCTACACCACCGAGGACATCAAGGTGCTGGTCGCGCCGATGGCGGTCGATGGCGTCGAGGCGATGGGCTCGATGGGCAACGACGCGCCCCTCGCGGTGCTGTCGGAGAGGCCGCAGCTGCTCTACAGCTACTTCAAGCAGCTGTTCGCGCAGGTGACCAACCCGCCGGTCGACGCGATCCGCGAAGAGCTGATCATGGCGGTCGACACCGCGATCGGGCCCGAAGGCAACCTGCTCGAGCCGACGCCGATCTCGGCACGGCAGATCACGCTGCCGACGCCGGTGCTGCGCAACGCGGAGCTCGAGAAGCTGCGTCACCTCAACGGCGTCAATGGCTCGCACGGCTTCAAGAGCATCACCGTGCCGATGCTGTTCAAGGTCGCCGAGGGCGCCGACGGACTCAAGCGTGGCATCGAGGAGCTGCGCAAGCGCTGCAGCGACGCGATCGCCAGCGGCCACAACATCATCATCATTTCCGACCGCGGCAACGACCACGACAACGCGCCGATTCCGGCGTTGCTCGCGGTGTCGGCGGTTCAGCACCACCTGCTGCGCGAGGGGTCGCGTACGCGCGTCGGTCTGGTCGTCGAGACCGGCGAGCCGCGCGAGGTGCACCACTTCGCTCTGCTGCTCGGCTACGGCGCGAGCGCCATCAATCCCTACCTCGCGTTCGAGACGATCCACGACATGACCCGCCCGGCCGGGCTGCTCGCGGGCTCCGACCCGGAAAAGGCCGAGCAGAAGTTCGTCAAGGCGGTCGGCAAGGGCATCGTCAAGGTCTGCTCGAAGATGGGGATCTCGACGATCCAGAGCTACCACGGCGCGCAGGTGTTCGAGGCGATCGGGCTCAACAGCGACTTCATCGCCGAGTACTTCACCTGGACGGCGTCGCGCATCGCCGGCATCGGTCTCAGCGAGGTCGCCGCCGAGGTGCGCCTGCGCCACAACCGCGCGTTCCCGGATCGGCCGCTGCCGACGCACACGCTCGATCCCGGCGGCCAGTACCAGTACCGCCGCGACGGCGAGTACCACCTGTTCAATCCGGAGAGCATCCACAAGCTGCAGTACGCCTGTCGCACCGGGAACTACTCGGTCTACAAGGAGTACGCGAAGCTGGTCGACGACCAGGCCAAGCACCTCTGCACGCTGCGCGGGCTGATGGAGCTGGATTCGCACCGCCCGCCGGTGCCGATCGAAGAGGTCGAGTCGGTCGACGATCTGGTCAAGCGCTTCAAGACCGGCGCGATGTCGTACGGCTCGATCAGCAGCGAGGCGCACGAGACGCTGGCGATCGCGATGAACCGCATCGGCGGCAAGAGCAACACCGGCGAGGGCGGCGAGGACCCGGCGCGCTACGTGCGCGACGAGAACGGCGACTCGCGCAACAGCGCGATCAAGCAGGTCGCGTCGGGGCGCTTCGGCGTCACCAGCGACTACCTCGTCCACGCCGAGGAGCTGCAGATCAAGATGGCGCAGGGCGCGAAGCCCGGCGAGGGCGGCCAGCTGCCCGGGTCCAAGGTCTATCCCTGGATCGCCAAGGTGCGAAACGCGACGCCGGGCGTGGGCCTGATCTCGCCGCCGCCCCACCACGACATCTACTCGATCGAGGATCTGGCGCAGCTGATCCACGACCTCAAGAACGCGAACAGCGACGCGCGCATCAGCGTGAAGCTGGTGGCCGAGGTCGGTGTCGGCACGGTCGCCGCCGGCGTCGCCAAGGCGCACGCCGACGTCATCCTGATCAGCGGGCACGACGGCGGCACCGGCGCGTCGCCGCTGACCAGCATCAAGCACGCGGGCATTCCCTGGGAGCTCGGCCTGGCCGAGACCCAACAAGTCCTGGTGCTCAACAACCTGCGCAGCCGTGTCGCCGTCGAGACCGACGGCCAGCTCAAGACCGGGCGCGACGTGATCATCGCGGCGCTGCTCGGCGCCGAGGAGTTCGGTTTCGCGACCGCGCCGCTGGTCGCGGTCGGCTGCATCCTGATGCGCGTCTGCCACCTCAACACCTGCCCGGTCGGCATCGCGACGCAGGACCCGAAGCTGCGCAAGAAGTTCGCGGGCGATGCGCAGCACGTCGTGAACTTCATGCGCTTCATCGCGCAGGAGGTGCGCGAGCTGATGGCGCAGCTCGGCTTCCGCACGATCACCGAGATGGTCGGCCACACCGAGGCGATCGCCATGCGCAAGGCGGTCGATCACTGGAAGGCGCGCGGGCTCGACTTCTCGAAGATCCTGTACCAGCCCGACGTCGGTCCCGACGTGGGCCGGTTCTGTCAGATCAGCCAGGACCACGGGCTGGACCAGGCGCTCGACAACACCACGCTGCTGGCGCTGTGCAAGCCGGCGCTGGAGGAGCGCAAGCCGGTCCAGGCGACGCTGCCGATCAAGAACGTCAACCGCGTCGTCGGCACGATCGTCGGCAGCCAGATCACGCGCAAGTACGGGCCCGAGGGGCTGCCCGAGGACACGATCCAGCTGCATTTCCAGGGATCGGCGGGGCAGAGCTTCGGCGCGTTCGTGCCGCGCGGCATGACGTTGACGCTGGAGGGCGACTCCAACGACTACGTCGGCAAGGGCTTGTCGGGCGGCAAGATCATCGTCTATCCGTCGCCGGCGGCGACGTTCGCCGCCGAGGAAAACGTCATCATCGGCAACGTCGCCTTCTACGGCGCGACCGGCGGCGAGGGTTACATCCGCGGCACCGCGGGCGAGCGCTTCTGCGTGCGCAACAGCGGCGTGTCGGCCGTCGTCGAGGGCGTGGGCGACCACGGCTGTGAGTACATGACCGGCGGCCGCGTGGTCGTCCTCGGGCCGACCGGACGCAACTTCGCCGCCGGCATGTCGGGCGGCGTGGCCTACATCCTCGACGAGGGTGGCCGCTTCGCCGGCCACTGCAACAAGGAGATGGTCAGCCTGGCCAAGCTCGAGGACGCCGACGAGATCAAGCAGCTGCACGGCCTGATCTTCCGGCACGCGCAGTACACCGGCAGCAAGCGGGCGCAGGAGATCCTGGCGGCCTGGAGCCACTGGGTGCCGTACTTCGTGCGCGTGATGCCGAACGATTACAAGCGAGTGCTCGAGGCGCAGAAGAAGATGCGCGAGACCGGCCTGTCGGCAGAAGAGGCCGAGATGGCCGCCTTCGAGCTCAACTCGCACGACGTCGCCCGACTGGGAGGAAAGTAAGCAGAGCCAATGGGCAAAGTGACCGGGTTCATGGAGTTCGAGCGGGTCCTGCCCCGCTCAAGCGATCCGAAGGAGCGCGTCGGCAACTGGCGTGAGTTTCACGACCACTTGCCCGAGAAGACGCTGCGCGAGCAGGGCGCGCGTTGCATGGATTGCGGCGTTCCCTTCTGCCACACCGGCAAGCTGCTCGAGGGCGGCGCGTCCGGCTGTCCCGATCAACAACCTGATCCCCGAGTGGAACGATCTGGTTTACCGCGGGCAGTGGCGCGAGGCGCTGGCGCGCCTGCACAAGACCAACAACTTCCCCGAGTGGACCGGGCGCGTCTGCCCTGCGCCGTGCGAGGGGTCGTGCGTGCTCGGCATCAGCGAGCCGGCGGTCACCATCAAGAGCATCGAGTGCGCGATCGTCGATCGCGGCTTCGCCGAGGGCTGGATCGTGCCCGAGCCGCCGCTGTCGCGGACGGGCAAGAAGGTGGCCGTCGTCGGGTCGGGCCCCGCGGGCCTGGCCTGCGCGGCGCAGCTCAACCGCGCCGGTCACAAGGTGACGGTGTTCGAGCGCGACGACCGCATCGGCGGCCTGCTGATGTACGGCATCCCGCCGATGAAGCTGGAAAAGGACGTCGTCGACCGGCGCGTGAAGCTGCTGGCCGAGGAAGGGATCGAGTTCGTCACCAACACCGAGGTTGGCAAGAACTTTCCGGCGAAGTCGCTGCTCAAGGACTTCGACGCGGCAGTGCTGTGCGGCGGGGCGACGCGCCCGCGCGACCTGCCGGTCGAGGGACGCCAGCTCAAGGGCGTGCACTTCGCCATGGAGTTCCTGCTCAAGAGCTGCAAGAGCCTGCTCGACAGCAACTTCGAGGACGGGCGCTACATCTCGGCCAAGGGCAAGCACGTGGTCGTGATCGGCGGCGGCGACACCGGCACCGACTGCGTCGGCACGTCGCTGCGCCACGGCTGCAAGAGCCTGGTGCAGTTCGAGATCATGGCGCGCCCGCCCGACGACCGCGCGACCGACAACCCGTGGCCGCAGTGGCCGCGCATCTACAAGATGGACTACGGCCAGGAAGAGGCCGCGGCGCTCTACGGCGGCGACCCGCGGACGTACCGCGTGGTCACCAAGCGCTTCGAGAGTGACGCGCAGGGCAACGTCAAGGCGCTGCACACCGTTCAGATCGAGTGGGTCAAGGGCGAGGGCGGGCGCATGACGATGAAGGAGATCCCCGGCAGCGAGAAGGTCTGGCCGGCCGACCTGGTGCTGCTGGCGATGGGCTTCCTCGGCCCCGAGAAGGAAGGGATGCTCGCCGATCTGGGCGTGAAGCTCGACGAGCGGACCAACGTGGTCGCCGACGCCAACAAGCAGACCAACATCCCCGGCGTCTTCGTGGCCGGCGACATGACGCGCGGCCAGTCGCTGATCGTCTGGGCCATTCAGGAAGGCCGCGCGGCTGCCCGAGGCGTCGACCAGTACCTGATGGGCGAGACCTTGTTGCCCTGACGCCGCGCGGAACTCGTTAAATTCAGGCCGATTGACCCCGGGGAGGCACCAAAGCTATGGTGCCTCACCTTGGCGTCCCCCGCACCGGTAGCCGTTCGCACTGTATCCGCCACTGAAACAGGCGTGAACTACACGGCGCCGCTGGCCGTGCTCACCACGCTGTTCTTCATGTGGGGGTTCATCACCTGCCTGAATGACATCATCATTCCCCACCTGAAGGCGGTGTTCGACCTCAACTACGCGCAGGCGATGTTGATACAGTTCGCCTTCTTTACCGCGTACTTCGTGATGTCGCTGCCGTCGGGCGCGATCGTCAATAAGCTCGGCTACAAGAACGGCATCATCATCGGGCTGGTCACCGCCGGCGTTGGCTGCGTGCTGTTCTATCCGGCTGCCGGCGCCCGTTCGTACCCGCTCTTCCTCCTGGCGCTCTTCGTTCTCGCCTCGGGGATCACGCTGCTGCAGGTTGCCGCGAACCCGTTTGTCGCGATTCTCGGCAAGCCCGAGACGGCGTCCAGCCGGCTCACCATGACGCAGGCTCTGAACTCGCTGGGCACGACCATCGCTCCGATCTTCGGCTCGATGATCATCCTCTCGACCGTGATCAAGAGCCCGGCCGAGATCAACCAGCTGTCGCCCGCGGCCGCCGACGCTTACCGCCTGACGGAGGCGAGCTCGGTGCAGACACCCTACGTGGGGCTGGCAATCGCGCTCGTCCTGCTCGCGGTCGCGATCGCGTTCTTCAAGCTGCCGAAGATCGATGCCGCGTCGGGCGGTGCCGATGAGGCCGCGCACGCCGCCTCCGAACAGCACAAGAGTGCGTGGAGCTACCGCCACCTGGTGCTGGGTGCGATCGGCATCTTCGTTTACGTCGGTGGCGAGGTGGCGATCGGCAGCTTCCTCGTGAACTACTTCAAGGAGCCGGAGATCGGCGGGCTCGCCGAAGCGGCCGGCGCGCACTATGTCGCCTACTACTGGGGCGGCGCCATGATCGGCCGCTTCATCGGCACGTTCACGCTGCGGGTGGTGAAGCCGGGCAAGCTGCTGGCGCTTCACGCGCTCGGTGCGGGGGCCCTGGTGGTGATCACCATGCTCGCCACCGGCCAGGTCGCGATGTGGTCGGTGATCGCGGTCGGCCTCTTCAACTCGATCATGTTCCCGACGATCTTCACCATCGCGATCGATGGCCTGGGTAAGCACACCGGCCAGGGCTCGGGCATCCTGTGCATGGCGATCGTCGGCGGCGCCCTGATTCCGGTCGTCCAGGGTGCGCTCGCCGATCGCATCGGCATCCACCACTGTTTCATCATCCCGGTGCTCTGCTACCTGTACATCGCCTGGTATGGCCGCTACGGCCATCCCGCCGTGCAGAAGAAGCCGGACCTCGCCGCCTCGACGGCGATCTAGCCGCTCGCGCCGATCGCGTCCCAGAACGCGCGCACCAGCGGCGACTGCAGCTTGCGGCGCTGTGTGCAGACGCCGACGCGGAACTCGCCGATCTCTGGCTCGACGTCGAGCGCGCGGAC
Organism: uncultured Pseudomonadota bacterium; assembly: GCA_963711305.1. Lineage (GTDB taxonomy): Bacteria > Myxococcota_A > Polyangia > Fen-1088 > Fen-1088 > DASRQZ01. The sequence continues at coordinate 588,772 of CAVQDT010000006.1, read as the reverse complement.
CTGGGCGCGCAGGGGGCTCTTGTCCATCACGATGCGCGGCACGATGCCGACGCCGCAGCCGAGACTGACAAGCGAAAGGATCGCCTCGCTGCCCGCCACCTCGCCGTAGATGCGCGGCGCGATGCGCTTGCGGCGGAACCAGCGATCGGCGTCGGCGCGCGCCAGGCCCGACGCCGGCAGGACGATCGGCAACTCGGCCCACGGGAGCGGCCGGCGCGCGACCTGGCGCTGGACTTCGCAGGGCGACGCTGGCGCGACGAACACCAGCGGCGTGTGCAGCAAGACGCGCGCGGTCAGCGGCGCCGGCACGCGCGCCGGCAGCGCCGCGACTGTGACGTCGACGCGCCCTTCGGCCAGCATCTCCAGCGCGTCGACGGCGTAGCCGGTCTCGAGGCGGATGTGGATGTCGGGGAAGCGCTCGCGAAACCCGCTCAGGATGCCGGGCAGGAAGCTCTGGCAGGCGGTCACTGACGCGAAGAGGGCGATCGTTCCGCGCAGGGCTCCGGTGCCCGCGCCCGAGCTCTCGCGCAGCTCTTGCGTCACCGCGTCCCAGCGATCGACGACGTCGCGTGCGTGCGCCGCCAGCCGCGTCCCCTCGGGGGTCAGGCGCACCGTGCGCCGGTCGCGTTCGAACAGGCGGCAGCCGACCTCGCGCTCCAGACGCTGGATCGCGCGCGACAGCGCCGACGGGCTGATGTGGCATTCGCGGCTGGTCTGCAAGAAGCGCAGCGTGCGCGACAGGTGGAGGAAAAGGCGGAGCGCGTCGTGGTCCATCGGACAGATCGTATTGCGTAAATCGCAACAGTGAAATGAAAACAATGCATTTTACGCAACCATCGGGCGGGCGTATACAAAGGGCTCCGAATCAACGCTCGCAACATCCGGGGAGGATGACATGGCCGCCGAATCACTCAGCTTCAGCTCGAAAATCTTCAAGATCGACACCGTGCAGATGAGCGATCGCACGGAGCAGATCGTCAAGGGCGGCCGGCACCTGTTCCCGCTGCTGCCCAAGGCGTTCGCGGGCGTGAAGCAGATCGGCGTCATCGGCTGGGGCTCGCAGGGGCCGGCGCAGGCGCAGAACCTGCGCGACTCGCTCGAGGGCACCGGCATCCGCGTCAAGGTCGGCCTGCGCGGGGGCAGCGACTCGCTGGCGCAGGCGCGCGCCGCCGGCTTCACCGAGGAGAACGGCACGCTCGGCGAGATGTTCGCGGTCGTGCGCGAGTCGGACATCGTGCTCCTGCTGATCTCGGATGCGGCGCAGGGCGAGCTCTACGGCCGCGTGTTCGAGGCGCTGCGCCCGGGCGCGACGCTGGGCCTGTCGCACGGCTTTCTGCTCGGCCACCTCAACAACGTCGGCGCGAAGTTCCCCGCCAACGTCAACGTGATCGCGGTGTGTCCCAAGGGCATGGGCCCGTCGGTGCGCCGCCTCTACGTGCAGGGCAAGGAAGTGAACGGCGCCGGCATCAACGCCAGCTTCGCCGTGCAGCAGGACATCGACGGCCGCGCCACCGACTACGCGCTCGGCTGGTCGGTCGCCCTCGGGTCGCCGTACACGTTCCAGACCACGCTCGAGTCGGAGTTCAAGTCGGACATCTACGGCGAGCGCGGCATCCTGCTCGGCGCCGTGCACGGCATCATCGAGAGCCTCTACCGGCGTTATGTCAGCCAGGGGCAGTCCAAGGAAGCGGCGTTCCTCAACTCGGCGGAGTCGATCACCGGGCCGATCAACACCATCATCTCGAAGCAAGGTATCCTGCCGCTCTACGAAAAGCTCGACGCCGCCGGCAAGGCGGAGTTCGAGAAGGCGTACGTGGCGGCTTACCCGGCGGCGCGCGAGATCCTCGCCGAGATCTACGACGAGGTCTCGACCGGCAACGAGATCCGCGGTGTGGTGCTCGCGGGCAACCGGCTGAAGAAGAACCCGATGGGCAAGATCGACGGCACCGAGACCTGGAAGGTCGGCGCCGGCGTGCGCGCGAAGCGCGTCGAGGACAAGATCCCCCTGAACGCGTTCACCGCCGGTGTTTACGTCGCCACGATGATGGCCCAGATCGACATCCTGCTCGACAAGGGGCACCCATACTCCGAGGCGGCCAACGAGTCGGTGATCGAGTCGGTCGATTCGCTGAACCCTTACATGCATGCGCGCGGCGTGGCGTACATGGTCGACAACTGCTCGACCACCGCGCGCCTCGGCTCGCGCAAGTGGGCCCCACGCTTCGACTACGCGCTCACCGAGCAGGCGTACGTCGCGATCGACGAGGGCACTGCCGGCAACCGCGCGCTGATCGACGCGTTCAAGAGCAACGTGATCCACAAGGTGCTCAAGGTCTGCGGAGAATTGCGGCCGAGCGTCGACATCTCGGTGAAGTAGCTCGCGCGCGCCCCGCCTCTCGCAAGGCCTGCCCTCTCCCCGGCCCTCTCCCGCAGACGGGAGAGGGTGACTCGCTGAAGAGGGTCGGCCCGGGGGGCAGGTAAAGCTTCCCCCGCGTCAAGCCGATGACACTGGTGTGGGCAAGCGCCTCTACGAGCTGATCTACGGCAGCGTGCAGACGCGCCCGTTCACGCCCGTCAAGCTGAGCGAGCTCCTCACCCAAGCCCGCGCCCACAACCAGGAGCTGGACGTCACGGGCGTTCTGCTGCACCAGAACGGCGTCTTCGTTCAGGTCCTCGAGGGCGAGGAGAAGGTCGTGAGCGCGCTCTACGACCGCATCTCGCGCGACCAGCGGCACAAGAACGTAGCAGTTTTCCGTCGTGGCCCGATCCAGGCGCGCCAGTTCACGGGTTGGAGCATGGGTTTCGTCGAGCTCGACGCCACCGCCTTGCGGACCCTGGGCAGCTGGAACCCGCTCTTGCAGAAGGGCGCGGCGACCACCCCGCCCAACGCCGAGCGCTTGCGCAGCATCCTCGCGACCTTCCGCTGAGGCCCCGGCGGTCGGCCCCCCGGAAAAAATCGGCGGCCTGGCGCAAAAAGATCGGCGTCCTGTCGCAACCGGGTAGTCCTGATCGTCCTTTGATCATGTTCCGGGTTTGACTTGGTGGGATCCGTGTTCTATCTCCGCCGGACGTCGACGGGGGGCGATCTGGGAGCTTGACAGCTCTTATTCAAATTTGAATACTTCGTCGCGCTGGTTCGTTGTTCGCGCACGGGAGGACTGACACATGGCAGCGATCGTCTCGGTCAAGGATGCGGTCAAGAACTACACGCTGGGCAAGGTCGTCGTCCCGGCGCTTCGAGGCATCTCACTGGAAGTGCGCGGCGGCGAGTTCCTGTCGATCGCCGGTCCATCGGGCAGCGGCAAGACCACGCTGCTCAACCTGATCGGCTGCGTCGACACGCCGACGTCGGGCACCGTGGAAGTCGCGGGCAAGGACACCCGCGCCCTCTCCGAGCGCGCGCTCACCGACCTGCGTCTGCACACCATCGGCTTCATCTTCCAGAGCTTCAACCTGGTCTCCGTGCTGAGCGTGCTGCAGAACATCGAGCTTCCGCTGCTGCTGCAGCGCGAGCTCGGCACCGCCGAGCGCCGCAAGCGCGTGATGGCGCTGCTCGAGCGCGTCGGGCATCCGCGAGTACGCCAGCCACCGCCCGAGTGAGCTCTCCGGCGGCCAGCGCCAGCGCGTCGCGATCGCGCGCGCGCTCGTCGCGCGGCCGCAGCTGGTGCTCGCCGACGAGCCGACCGCGAACCTCGACTCGGTCACCGGCCAGAACATCCTCGATTTGATGAAGGAGCTGAACCGCACGGAGGGGACGACCTTCATCTTCTCGACCCACGACCAGAAGGTCATGGCCAACGCCAGCTCGATCGTGCGCCTGGCTGACGGAAAGTTCGTCGATCGCGTCTCACCGAAGGACGCTGGCGTTCAACCCGTCAGCGCGCCGGTCTGACCATGGCCCAGCATCGGCTCTCCGCCTGGCTCGACACCTTCGCGGTCACCGCGCAGATCGCGTTCCGTAACCTGTTCGCGAGCCGCCTGAAGACGATCATCGTCGGCGGCATCATCTTCTTCGGCGCGCTGCTGGTCGTCGCCGGCAACTCGCTGCTCGACAGCCTCGACGCGTCGATGAGCCGCAGCGTCATTGGCAGCGTCGCGGGCCACATCCAGGTCTACTCGAACAAGTCCAAGGATGGTCTCGAGGTCATGGGCAGCATGACCATGGGCGACCAGGACCTGACGCCGCTCGACGACTTCGCGAAGGTGCGCCAGACGCTGCTGAAGGTTCCGAACGTCAAGGCGGTCGTGCCGATGGGGATCAGCGGCGCGCTGGTGACGTCGGGGAACACCATCGATCTCGCGCTCGCCAAGCTGCGCGATCTTTACCGCAAGCGCCTGGCGGGCGGCCTGTCGGCAGCCGGCACGACCCAGCTGGATCGCCAGATCGAGGCGGAAAAGGGCCACGTGCGGCAGATCGTCTCGCTGCTGCAGGGCGATCTCAAGAACCTCAAGGCGGTCGCCGACGCGCGCGCGATCAGCGCCGACGACGCCGACGCGGTCAATCGCGCGGCCTCCGAGGCCTTCTGGGCCGGCTTCGACAAGGACCCGCTCGGGTCGCTCGAGTTCCTCGAGAACCGCATCGCCAACCAGGCGGCCGACGCCGACCTGCTCTTCATCCGCTACGTCGGCACCGACCTCGACAGCTTCGGCAAGGCGTTCGACCGCATGCAGATCGTCGACGGCACCGCGGTGCCGCCCGGCAAGCGCGGCTTCCTGTTCTCGAAATGGGTCTACGAGGACCAGCTCAAGCTCAAGGCCGCGCACCGCCTCGACCAGATCAAGGACGCGCGCGACGGGCGCGGCTCGCTGATCGCCAAGGACCTCGATCTGCAGCGCATGGTGCGTGAGAACGTCTCGCAGGTGCGCGAGGTGATGCTGCAGCTCGACTCGATCAAGACGGCCGATTTCCGCGCCAAGCTGCAGAAGGAGCTGGGCAACAACAGCAACGACGTCGGTGCGCTGCTGGCGGCGTTCTTCGAGACCGACGACCAGAACTTCGACCGCCGCTACGCCTTCTTCTACCGCGAGCTGGCGCCGTCGCTGGAGCTGTACCGCATCCGCATCGGCGACACGCTGACCATCAAGGCGTTCACGCGCAGCGGGTACGTGCAGTCGGTGAACCTGCACGTCTACGGCACGTTCCAGTTCCAGGGCCTGGAGAAGTCGACGCTGGCCGGCGCGCTGAACCTGATGGACCTGGTGTCGTTCCGCGAGCTCTACGGCTTCATGACCGCCGAGAGGCTCAAGGAGATCGAGCAGCTGCAAAAGGCGGCCGGCGCGCACGACGTGAGCCGCGAGAACGCCGAGGCGGAGCTGTTCGGAAGCAAGGAGACCAAGGACGAGGCCGTCGTGAAGAACGACGAGAAGAAGCCGCACGGCAAGACCGTGGTGGCCAACGCCACGCCCGGCGTCTCGCCCGAGATCCCCGACCTGGCCGCGGGCATCGGCCAGCGCCTGCGCCGCGAGGACCTCGTCGACCGCGTCTACGCGCCCGGCGAGACCGAGCGCGGCGTGGTGCTCAACGCCGCCGTGATCCTCAAAGACCCCAAGCTGATCCCGCAGACGATGAAGGCGATCGAGGACGCCGGCGCGCGCGACGGCCTGCCCCTGAAGGCGATCTCCTGGCAGAAGGCGTCGGGGATCATCGGCCAGTTCATCATGCTGGCGCGCATCGTCCTCTACGTCGCGATCCTGATCATCTTCGTGATCGCGCTGGTCATCATCAACAACGCGCTGGTGATGGCGACGCTCGAGCGCGTGAAGGAGATCGGCACGCTGCGCGCGATCGGCGCCCAGCGCCGGTTCATCCTGGCCATGCTGGTGATCGAGGCGCTGGTGGTCGGCGTGATCTTCGGCGCGATCGGCGCCGGCGTCGGCGCGGTGCTCGTCGCGGTCGTCGGCAAGGTCGGCATCCCTGCGAAGTCGGACATCTGGTTCTTCTTCTTCTCGGGCCCGCGGCTGCATCCGTTCCTGGGCACGACCAACCTGATCGTCGCCTTCATCGCCGTCATGCTGGTCAGCGCGTTCTCCAGCTTTTACCCCGCCTGGCTGGCGATGCGGGTCACCCCGCGCCAGGCGATGTCCGAGGAGGAGTAACGGTCATGTCCAAGCTCTTCGTCGATCTCAACATCGCGCTGCGCAGCCTGATCCAGCACAGCCGCCGCACGCTGTTCCTCGGCACCGCCATCGGCTCGGTGACCACGCTCCTGATCCTGCTCACCGGCCTCTCGACCGGCATCCGCGAGACCATGATCGACACGGCGACCACGCTGAGCAGCGGCCACCTGAACGTCGGCGGCTTCTACAAGATCACCGCGGGCCAGGCCGGCCCGGTGGTCACCGACTACCAGCACGTGCTCGAGGTCGCGAAGAAGTCGCTGCCCGAGATGGCGTTCGCCGTCGAGCGCGGCCGCGGCTGGGCCAAGCTGGTGTCCGACACCGGCTCGATGCAGGTCGGCATCAGTGGCATCGACATCCGTCAGGAGCCGCGCATTCCCCAGGTCCTGCAGATCATCGAGCGGCAAGCTGGATGACCTCGCCGAGCCGGGGACGATCCTGATCTTCGAGAACCAGGCCGACAAGCTGAACGCGAAGGTCGGCGACGCGCTGACGATCTCGGCGCCGACCCCGCGCGGGGTGAACAACACCATCGACGTGCGCGTGGTGGCGATCGCGCAGGGCATCGGCCTGCTCAGCATGTGGAACACCTACGTGCCGATGGCCAGCCTGCGCACGCTCTATCAGCTGAATCAGAACGCGACCGGCGTCATCCAGATCATGCTCAAGGACCAGTACGTGCCGCAGATCCCGGAGCTGGCGGCGCGCCTGCGCACCGATCTGGAAAAGGCCGGCTTCCGCATGATGACGCCCGACCCGCGCGCGTTCTGGATGAAGTTCCAGTCGGTCCAGCGCGAGGACTGGACCGGCCAGAAGCTCGACGTCACCAGCTGGGAAGACGAGCTGTCGTTCATGATGTGGACGATGCAGGCGCTGCAGGGCCTGACCACCGTCCTGATGACGATCCTGATCGCCATCGTGGTCATCGGCATCATGAACACGATGTGGATCGCGATCCGCGAGCGGACGCGCGAGATCGGCACGCTGCGCGCGATCGGCATGCAGCGGGGCGGCGTGCTCTGGATGTTCCTGCTCGAGTCGCTGATGCTCGGCTTCTTCGGCACGCTCGTCGGCGCGATCATGGGGTCCGCGGTGGCGACAGGGCTGAACGCGCTCCACATCCACGTGCCGATCTCGGTGCAGCTGTTCCTGATGTCGGACCACCTGCATCTGGCGGTTCACCCGGGTGCGGTTGTGCGCTCGATGATCCTGATTACGTTGATCACCGGCGCGGCCGCGCTGTACCCGGCGACGCGGGCGGCGCGGCTCAAGCCGGTGACCGCGATGCAACACTTCGGCTGACCGCAAATCACACAGTTCTTAACTGTTTTTGAACGCCTTTTGGATCGAGGATCGAACGCATGGTGACTTCACGCAGGCCGAGAATTCGGGCGTTTGCCGTCGCGGCGCTGATGCTGACCTGGGGCGGCACGCGCGCGGCGCACGCAGCGCTGACCACCCCGCAGATGGTCGACCTGCTGAAGCAGGTCGACGAGCGCCAGCACAACAACGGTGACTGGCGCGCGAACGCGTACATCGAGCAGAAGGAAAAGGACAAGGTCGACGTCGTCTACGAGACGCTGTACTTCCGGCGCTCGCAGGATCAGAAGTTCATGATCCTGTTCACCAAGCCGAAGTCGTCGGCGGGGCAGGGCTACCTGCGCATCGATCAGAACCTGTGGTTCTACGATCCCAGCGTCGGGAAGTGGGAACGTCGCACCGAGCGCGAGCGCATCGGCGGCACGAACTCGCGCCGCTCGGACTTCGACGAATCGCGACTGGCCGAGGAGTACGATCCCAGCGACGAGGGCGAGGAGAAGCTGGGCGCCTACACCGCGCAGAAGCTGACTGCTGAAGGGCAAGGCGGGGCTGGATCTCGCGTTTCCGATGATCCGGATCTGGATCGACAAGGACAGCAAGAACGTCCTCAAGCGCCAGGAATATGCGCTGTCGGGCAAGCTGCTGCGCACCTCGTACTATCCGAAGTGGAAAAAGGTCTTCAGCGAGTCGAAGAACAGCGAGGTCTGGTATCCGCAGGAGATCCGCTTCTTCGACGAGGTCGAGAAGGCGAACTCGACCCTGATCCTGATCCGCGCCGTCGACCTCCACCCGCTGGAGGCGAACCTGTTCACGAAGGCCTGGCTCGAGTCGAAGAGCCGCTAGCCAGTGCCCGTCCCAACTGCGAAGCGTTCCGCTCCCCTCTCCGAGCGGGACTCCCGCACCCTCCGTCAGCGGGAGAGGGCCAGGGCGAGGGTAGACCTTGCGAGCCGCGGCGCCTGCCCATCATCGGATCCCCTCTCCCTAACCCTCTCCTCCGCGGACGGGGGCGAGGGGATCGGAAGGAAGGCGTGGGGCGCGGCGATTGCCGGCGCGCTTGCGCTCGTCTTCTTTCCGACCGCCGCCCACGCCCAGGACAAGCGCCCGTCCGAAAACGAGATGTTCGGCGGCGCGAGCTCCGGGAAGCCGTCGACGCCCGCGCCGGCACCAGCCCCCGCCGCCGCGCCGCCCGCTGCCGCGGGTGGCGCGCAGCCCGCACCCAGCACCTCCGGTGAACCGCTGGAGCCGACCTCGGTTCCGCCGGCCGCAGCCGCGTCGACCGCGGCGCCGCAGGTGGCGCCGGGCGCCGCACCCACGCGCGACGAGGTGCTGCTCGGCAGCCCCGACGAGGGGCCCCGGCTCAGCAGCGACGTAGCGCCCGAGAACCCGCTCACGATCGGCGGCCAGCTCTATCTGCGCGCGCAGAGCACGGCCTTGGCGCACACCTACCCGGAAAAATGGACGCTGGCGTCGCCGAACCTGCTGGACACCTATTTCGATGCGCGCCCCAACGAGCGCGTGCGCGCCTTCATTCGCGGACGTGTCAGCTATGATCCGACGGCGCCGCCCAGCGGTACCTCGACGCCGGTGGCAGGAAGCCAGACCACCTCGTCGAACGGCGCGCTCGCCGGCAGCTCGGCGACCGGCTTCTCGACGTTCAACGCTTCGCGCGGCCCCAACGCGGTGCTCGACCAGATGTGGATCTCGTTCGACATCGAACACAAGGTCTTCGTCACCGCCGGCAAACAGCATGTGAAGTGGGGCACCGGCCGGTTCTGGACGCCGACCGACTACCTGCACCCGATCAAGCGCAACCCGCTCGACGTGTTCGACGCGCGCCCCGGGACGAGCATGGTCAAGTTGCATTTCCCGTGGGAGTCGCGCGCCTGGAACTTCTACGGATTCGGCATCTTCGAGGATCCCAACGCAGCCACCAACACGCTGGGTCAGATCGCTGGTGCGGGGCGCGCCGAGCTCGTCCAGGGACCAGCCGAGCTGGGTCTGGACTTCTTCGCGAAGCGTGGGCAGAAGGTCCGCGGCGGCGTCGATTTCTCGATCGGAGTCGGTGACTTCGACCTCTACACCGACGTCGGAATCCGCTCCGGTAGCGACTTCGACGTCGTCACGAACGTTCCCGGTCTCATCTGCGCGAGCGACCTCACCTCGCAGTATCAGGTCTCGACCCTGAGCGGCGTGAAGACGCAGGCGGTCGGCGGCTTCACCTGGGCGCGCAAATACAACGACAACGACGTGTTCAACCTCGGCGGCGAGTACTTCTACAACTCTGTCGGCTACTCCGACCCGGCGATCTATCCCGGCCTGCTCTTCAACAATCGCAACGAGGCGCTGTTCAACTTCTTCTATACCGGCAAACACTACGCTGCGTTGTTCGCGTCGTTGCCCGCGCCCTACTCCTGGAACTACACGACCTTCACCTTGTCGACTATCGGCAACCTATCGGACAAGTCGTTCGTGACCCGCCTCGACTACTCGGTCACGCTGCTGACGCATCTCACATTCGAGGCGTTCGTCGCCGGTCACTACGGCCACCTCGGAGGCGAGTTCCGCTTCGCGATCGATCTGCCCCAGCAGTATCGGTGCGACCCGAACACGGGCCTTCCGAACCCGGCGATGCCCACCGTCCCTCCGGTTCACGTCGAGGCTCCGATCGTCGACCTCGGCCTCGCGCTTCGGTTGGCGATCTGATCGGGTTCAGCCGCCGTACTTCTTCAGCTTCTCGTAGAGCGTCGACGCGGCGATACCGAGCAGCTTCGCGGCCTGAACTCTTGTTCCCGCGGGTTTGCGCCAATGTCTGTCTGATCGCGACCTGTTCGATGCTGGCCAGGGTCTTGCCACTCAACGGAAAGCGATCGAGCACCGAATTCTCCGATGCGGGCGCGACGAACTTCAGATGCCGAGGCTCCATCACGCCGGTGTCGGCGAATGTCAAGGCACACGCCAGCGTATTCTTGAGCTCGCGAACGTTCCCGGGCCAGCGGTGCGCCCGAAGCAGATCGAGGGTCGCTGGAGCGACGCGAATGTCGGGACGCCCGAGATCCGCGAGGAGCTGCGGGATGAGCAATGGCAGATCCTCCAATCGATCCCTCAGCGGCGGAAGGTGAACCACCGCCGCGCCGAGCCGGAAATAGAGATCAGAGCGAAATTGCTTTGCGGCGACCAGGGCGGATAGGTCCCGATTGGTCGCCGAGATAATCCGTACATCCAGCTGCCGATCTCGCGTTCCGCCCACGCGACGCACCGATCGATCGTCGAGTACGCGGAGACAGGCGAGGCTGCAGATCGAGCGCCAGCTCGCCGATTTCATCGAGAAAGAGCGTGCCTCCGCGCGCGCGCTCGAAGGCGCCCGGATGCTCGGCGTGAGCACCCGTGAACGCCCCGCGCTCGTGCCCGAAGAGCTCACTTTCCACCAGGTTCGCGGGCACGGCACCGCAGTCGAACAGCACGAACGGCCGGCTGGCGCGCAAGCTGGCGTCGTGAATTGCGTGCGCCAATACATCCTTGCCCGTGCCCGTCTCACCGATCAAGCGTGATCGTGACGGTGCTCGGTGCGAGACGTTTGACGGCACTGAAGATCTCCTCCATTGCGGGCGAGGTCGCGGCGATCCGGCCGAGCTTGATAGCAGGGCTGCCGCTACTCAGGACCTCGAGGGGATGATCCGGCCCGCCTGACGCGACGCCGCCCGAACCGTGCCTGACCGAATTCATTGGCGTTCTGCTGGAACCTGCCGTGGATCGCGCTTGCAGCGCCGCCGGTATCACGCCTATGCCCATGGCCATGCCTATAGCAGCATTGTCGGCACTAGAGCTGTAACGATTCCGCATACAATTGCGCAGCGGCGTATCACCGGTTTGCAGTGACCGATAATCAGTCATTTGGTCGGTAACGACCGCGCCTAAGAGGCCGTGCCACCAGTCAAAGCGCGGCGGCGGCGAATCGCGACGATCAGGGTTGCGACCAACGCCGCCAAGCCAACCAGTGCAACCCCACCGATTCCGGTTTTGAGCCAAGTCGATCGTCTAGCCGACGGAGTTACCGACTCCATACGTTCGATACCTTCCGACGGCACACCAGTTACTCGCGCGTCGATCAACAATCGCTCCGCCTCGACGGTCTGCCCCTTCATGACTGCCAGCGACCAGCGAAAAACGATGGTCTTGGGATCACCCGGCGCAACCTTCACCAGCGCTTGCGTGCAGGTCTCCATCATCGCGACGTCCTTGAGCTTGAGCGCGACCTCGCAGCGCAGGTGACTGGCGATGATCGCCGTCCCCTCTTGCTTGTCGAGGTGCTCGAGAACCTCGCCGAGCGCCTGCCGATCGTTTGCTCCCAGGTCAGCAGTCGTTCCGATGACCAGGTGAACGTAACGTACATAATCTTGCATTTCGACAGCGGGGCGATCGAGCGCGTAGCGGCAGGCGGCGATGGCACGCTCGCGATCATGAACAACATCATAGGCCTCGCAGAGCTTGCTCCACCCCTTCGCGTTGTCCGGCACCGCCTTGGCCACAGCGCGGTAGTAGCGGATGACCGCCTGGAAGTCCTTGTTCTTTCGCGCCTGCTCCGCTCGCTCGAGCAAATCCTGCAGGAAATAGCCAAACTCTAACGGGTTTCGGTTCCGCTCGCGGTTGTCCGGGACGCTCGCCTCTGGAAAGGCGTCGTCGATGCCGAACTTACTCGAGAGCTGACCCGGCGAAACGGGAGGCTTACCGGAGGCTTCCTTGGGTGCGGGTGCCGGCGAAGCGCTCATTGGCATCGCTTCCGTGCCTCGGCCCTGGCCAACCGGCGCGGGCTCTGCCGCTCCGGCCATGCGCGCTAGAACCAATGAAAAGACGATGCACGCACCCGCTCTGCCGAAGTTCATCTCTCTGCCTCCGTCTAGATCCGGCCTCTATATCAAGCCCGCCAGTCGGCGCAGACGACAACCTTGCTTCAAGTCCGTCACATCTCGGAGCCGCGACGCCACGCATGCACCGCGCCACGCGCTGATCTTCCGCGGCCGCCCGGTGCCCGAAGTCCGCCGGCCGCGAAAGACAATTCGCTTGCGCCCTGCTTGCTACGGGAATACGGCCGGGCAGCTCTTGGTGCGGTTAACGCCGGCCGGTACCTGAACGAAGTTCCGATGTTGAACGACGAGATCGATGTCGCTCACGGAGATTCCCGGCACCTGACCCTGGAGGCAACGAAGAAACGTGAGCTGATCTCCGGTAACCGTCGAGAACGAGTTGAGTGCGTTGACCCAAAGGCGGCGGGCGAGGGGATAGACCGGCGTCCCGAGCGTCGCGAGGTTCTGAATGTTGGTCACCGTCGGTGGGATGTTCGCTACCTGCGCGGCGATATTCTGAGCGTTGTCCACCGACTCGCGTCCCGCGAAACCAATGCTGCATGGGCTGGCTTCGACCAAACAGCCGATCTGGTCGGTCGACGTGAACTTCTTGCAGTTGATTCCGGAGGCGAAGGCGCCCAGGTTCGTGACCTGACTCATATGCAGACGGAAGAACGCGCTCACGACGCGGTTCTGTCGAATCGCGGACAGGGTCAAGTTGGGGTTCACGTAGCTGTCACGGACGTAGTGTCCGGTGGAGTCGACGACCAGCAGGTTGTAGATACGCTCATCCTTCAGCGGCGGCGAGGCGGGGACCGGCGAGTTGCTGAGACAGTTGAAGTTGGGCACGGACGGATTGTCGACGTTCACCGGCAACAAGCAGGGCTGGTTCTTGCCGTTCGGGCACAGGGCGGTCGAAGGGTGCTGCGTATCGGCGATCGACGGAGCAAACTTGCCGGGCGCGCACAGGACCGGCTCGCCTCCGAAAGGAACCGTCGAGTAGTAAGCGACCCGCTCGTCCGCATAATTTCCCGGGATCTCGACGGTCAACACGACGCCCAGACCCTTGCGCTGCTGCAGCGCCGCGACCTGAAGCGCGGCCGATCCCGCGATGCTCGCATCGGGCAGGATGTTCTGCTCGGTCGACATCGAGTAGTCGGCCATGACCGTCACCGCAGGCTCGACGCGGTCGTCGACGCCGATGACGACCGGGGGATTGCTGGGCGCGAGAAAGCCTTCGGCGACCTGCTCGAATCCGAGGCGCCCGTTGGCGGCGCTGTCCGCGTCGACGATGCGGCGAATCGGATCCAGGTCGAGGTAGTCGGAGTCGCCCTTGTTCATGAGGTTCGTGCCCGCATTACAGAACGGGTTCGCCGTGGCCGACGGATCTCGGCCCGTGCCAGGCGCGAGCGTCGTATAGGGCGCGATCGGAACCAGACCGACGAGGGTGACGAAGGTATCCGTCGTGCCGGAGAGATCGCCGCGCCGGAACGCATGCTTCAGGCGGAGACAGCTGGTGGCACGGCAGGGCTGAGGATCGGCCACGCTGTCGGTGAAGATCGTCGCCCAGCTGTTCACCAGGGCCTGGCGGACGGCGCTGCCACAATCGATGCGCGCCGGATTCCGAGCACCCGCAATCAGCTGCGCCGCGCTGGTGTGGTTCTGTCCAGCGTAGACCAGGGCCAGGACGTCCTTCCAGTCGGCCAGGGCGTAGACGCCCGGGGTCGTACAGCCGTCGGCGGCGGTGCAACCGGGAACCGAAAGCGTCGTCCCTCCGGCTACCGAGTCACTGCAGTCGTCGAAGGTCTCGGACGTTTGTTGAACGCTGTCGCCGAAGATCTGGTTCGACGTGACAATGGCGATGCCGTCGAGGCCGATCAAGAGCTGGCTCGCCGATGCGGTGCAGGCGGTCGAGTTCAACTCGCGCGACATCGGTGCGATTTGCTGCGTACCAGCCACCAAGGCGGCCTGGCCGGTGCCGCTGCCACCACCGACGTAGGTGAGGGCCGCGCTCAATCCGCAAAGATTGATCGCGTCCTTGGTCACGAGCTCGAGTGTGTCCGAGCCTTTCAGGTCGAGCGCCGCGGCATCAGTCGTCGCGGCGATTGTGAAAAGAAGGGCGATATTGCCTACGAGCTTCCGTTTCATAGCTTCCTCCGTTGGTCGATCTCGAGGGACGAGCAACTGTTGCCCCGGTCAGGTCAGCCCTGTAAGCAAAGATGACACCACCGAGAAGCGCCGCGCCGGTGCCTGGTTGGCGGCGCGATCGCGCGTGTGGCGCTTGGCGTCGACTCCGATTTTCAGAGCATGCCATTCGATTGCCAGAGAGCGCGCATCGCGCGCGCGGGTGGCAAGCTCGTGCGACTGTCAGCGGGCTGTTGGGGAGACGTCGCTGAGCACAAATGAAAACGGGCGCCGGCATCAACGCCGGCGCCCGTTTCATTGTTACGATTGCTACTGCTTCTTACAGCTCGTACTGCGCTTTGGTCAGCCGCGGTTGCGGCTCGTCACTACGGCAGGTTGCACTCGTGAGCGCAGAACGTGCCGCGGCAGATCGCCAGGTTCGCCGCCGCACCCAGTGGGAAGGTGGGGTCGATGAAGCGGGCGTTGATCGTGGCCGCGTCGGTCGACTTGGCAGCCGCGAAGACCTGCTGGAGGCAGGGCCCGTTGGCCTGGGTCGGAGCCGCGTTCGAGGTCACGCAGGTGAGCGCGTTCGTGCCACACCAGCAGGGGAGCGGGTCTCCGCCAGTTCCCTGGCAGAAGCCCGGCAACACCGTACCGGCGTGAGTCGGCGCCACCAAGCACGCGTACAGGTTCCGGCAAAGAACCTGGTCGGCGGGATCGGTGAGGAGATCGCAACCCATGGTTCCCGGGTCGCAGTTGAAGCAACCGTCCGGCGACGAGTCGCACATATCCGGCGCACCCGGCACCGCATCGACACCGAACGTGCACTGTTCGCAAGCGACCGGGTCGCAGTGATTGGCCGGGTTGGTGACCATCGGCGTGCAGACGCCCGCGCGGCAGGCGTCGCCCGTCGAGCAGAGGTTGCCGTCGTCGCACATCGTTCCATCGGGAGCGGTGGAGCTGATGCACTGGCCGGTCGTCGGGTTGCAGGCTCCCCCCGTGTGGCAGGAGTCGGTCGCCGGCGGGCAGACCATAGGAGATCCGCTGACGCAGGTTCCCGCCCGGCAGGTGTCGCCGGTGGTGCAGGCGTTGTTGTCGGTGCACGAGGTGCCGTCGGTGACGGGCGGATTCGAGCAGGTGCCCGAAGCCGGATCGCAGGAGCCCGCCGAGTGGCAGGAATCCGACGCTACGCAGGTCTTGGCAGTGCCGGCAACGCAGGTCCCCGCCTGGCAAACGTCGCCGTTGGTGCAGGCGTTGTTGTCAGAGCAGGTCGTGCCGTTCGGAGCCGACGGATTCGAGCAGGTGCCGTCGACCGTATTGCAGACGCCCGCGATGTGGCACTGGTCAGTGGCCGCGCAGGTCTTCGGCGAGCCGCCCGTGCAGACGCCAGCTCGGCAGCTGTCGATCGTGGTGCAGGCGTTGCCGTCGTTGCACATCGTCCCATCGGGAGCCGAGGGGTTCGAGCAGGCGCCCGTGGTGTGATCGCAAACGCCCGCCGTGTGGCACGAGTCGGGAGCATTGCACAGGGTCGGGGTCCCCATGGTGCAGATGCCGCTGACGCAGATGTCGCCCACGGTGCAGGCATTGCCATCGCTGCAGGTACGGCCATCGGGAGCGGCCGGGTTCGAGCAGGCGCCCGTAGCCTTGTCGCAGACACCAGCGATGTGGCAGGTGTCAAGGGCCGTGCAGGTCTTCGGCGAACCGCCCACGCAGACCCCAGCCTGGCAACTGTCGATCGCGGTGCAGGCATTGCCGTCATCGCAGCTGCTGCCGTCGAGCGTAGCAATGTGCACGCAAACGCAAGCGACCGTATCGACCGTGTCAACCGTGCAGGGGTTCTGGTCGTCACAGGTGCTCGGAGCCATGCAGCCGCCGCCGGTGCCGGGGTTGCCCGCGACGCCGCCGGTGCCGGGGTTACCCGCGACGCCGCCAGTGCCGGGGTTGCCCGCGACGCCGCCAGTGCCGGGGTTACCCGCGACGCCGCCAGTGCCGGGGTTGCCCGCGACGCCGCCAGTGCCGGGGTTGCCCGCGACGCCGCCAGTGCCGGGGTTACCCGCGACGCCGCCGGTGCCGGGGTTACCCGCGACGCCGCCGGTGCCGGGGTTGCCCGCAACGCCGCCGGTGCCACGGCCACCCATGCCAGGGTTACCCGCAACGCCGCCGGTGCCGGGGTTACCCGCCACGCCGCCGGTGCCGTTGTTGCCGCCCGTGCCGCCGGCCGGGCAGTGCTTCGAGAACTTGGTCGCGATCGCGAGATGATTGCCAAGCACCCAGATCGAAGCGCTGAAGCCGCTGAACGGAACCTGGACCACATCAGCTTGCGAGCCCGGCGCGAAGGCCGTCGGCTGTCCGCGCGAGATCGGCGGCGGCCAGAACCGGTTGAAGAAGCCGACCGGGATCGAGATCGAGGTCGAAGCGCTGTTCGTGTACCCGAAATGCGCCTTGAACTGGTTATTGCCCAGCGAATCAATGCACTTCAGGACCGGCTTGACCGGCTTGAAACTGTTGAACGAGGCCGGGTCCGACGTCGAAGCGGCGTCGAGCTCGCTCTGGAGCTGCTTGACGTACTCCTCCTGGCCCGTTGGATCCGACGCATCTTCCGGATTCGGGCTACACGCGCCGCCCACGCCCGCGATCAGCGCGAGCGCGACCAACTTTCCTCTGGTGATACTGGGTCTTCTCATTTTCGATCCTCCATCTAGCGGTTTCTGACCAACTCCCAATTGCCAACTGACAGGTAACCCAGCGTGACTGGTTACCTTCCCCTTCGTGGAACCGAGTCCTGGGGAAAACTCGGAAGTTGCGCGGGCCCTTACCTCGGGTCGAGCATGTGCTTTGTTACTTTCGTGTGAGGCCTTTGCTGTGTCCGTCCGAGGCGGCTTCCCTCTCAACCTGGCCTCCGCCTCAGCACAAACCGTGCCCGGCGCAATCAAAGTGAAACCAGCGAGCTGGAGACAGTCTTTGGCTACGAAAACCGGGGGTTGGCGACCAGGATGGGCAAGTCGTTGCCGGAGCAGCCGTCGCCGAGAAACGTCGATTTCCGCAGACGACCATCCGGTTTTCGGAAGGGATCGGCGGCATGATCGTCGCGATCACCGTCGCCATCATCGGGCTACGACGAACGAGCCGAGGGTCGCTTCGTCATAGAGCGCGCGCTGCCACCCGTCACAAAGGACCGCTGTCATCGGGCTAGGGCCGTCCGGCCATTGCGAGGTATCGATGACGAACGAGAACGGGCCTGGTCGATCAATCCTCAGTGTCGCGTCGCCGATCGTGAGGATGCCCACCACGGAATCTTGGTCGGGATCGTCCACGTCGCCCGAGAGCGTGAGCAGGTTCTTGATGGTTCGGTCGGGTGACGTCACCCGGACGGTCGGTGGACGGTTATCGGGCGGCATCGTCCCCTTCTGGGGAGCCTGCGCCCAGCGCAAGAGAGTTTGCCACTCCCAGTCCGCCAGCCACGGCGCGGGCAAAGGTGGCATCGCGGGGCGAGCCGATGCGCTGTCCGAGGTGATGTCGTACGCGATCTGGGATGACGCCGCAGCTGCGAATCGGGCTGGCGGCGCGGCGGTCGCTGCGTCACCGCAAGGCACGGCTGTCAGATCATAGAAATCGAAGCGGTATGCGACTTCCAGTGCGCTTCCGCTCGCCGCAGCGTCGCCGCCATGACAACCGTTGCATTCCTTGCGCAGGATGGGCTGGACGTCCGCCCAGGTCGGATGCGCCGGAACCACCACGGCCGGGGGAGGAGATCCGCAAGCGCCTCCAATGGTTAACACCAGTACCGTCAGCCGCGCCCGCCGCGCGGAAGGCGCCGTGGCGCGGCCTGCCCACTCACCGATTTTCGAAGACATTGCCCGATAATCGGAGGGCGACTAATGAACGTTGCAGTCGTTAGAGCAGAAAGAGCCGCGACAGGAGGTGACCCGAGCCGCGCGGCCGAGCGGCAATTCCGCGTTGAGGAATTGATGGAAGATCGTGTCGGCGTCCGAGGTCTTCGCCGCGGCGAAAACCTGCTCCACACAGGGCCCGTTCGCTCGTTGCGGCCCCGAGTTCTCGGTGACGCACGTGAGCATGTTCGTTCCGCACCAGCACCGCAGTGGATCGCCCTGGATGACGCAGTTGTTCTTCGGATCCGCGAAACAAGCGTAGAGCCCTTCGCAGAGCTTCCGATCACCGGCGTTCGGAATCGAATCGCAGCCGTCATCGCCTTGGGCGCAATTCTCGGTCGTACATTTGTCGCACGCCGGGCCCGCTGCATGCGTTGGCGGTTCCGGCGCGGCTTCGGCCGCGGCTGGTTTGCTCAACAGAGCGGCGAGCTTGCGGCCAAGCAGCCACCCCTGGTTCGGCGCCTGGGTATTCCCGGCGTTGCTGGTCTGCGCGGCCGAGACGCGCGGCTCCGACCGGGACCAGGCCAGGTAAATGACCAGCGCCGTCGCAAACGCCAATGCGCTCACGAGGGTTGCCTTGCTTCGTTTCGAAAGAGCCATGAGATCCTCCGGAGTCGACCTGTCGCCTGGGGCGATGATGCTTGCCAGATTTCTCTCGAATCTGCGTGGCCGCGCAGAAACGGTTCAGTGACAACACCGTCGGCTGCACAGTAAACAGCGATGGCCGAGCGCCTTCGCGAAACCGAAAGCCGGCAATCCACGAAGTCGCAGACTATTTGCAAAGGGTATCGACCTTCGCGTGATAGAAGGCCGCCGCATGACACACGCGCGGCGCGAGGGCATGGGGGGGCGGCTCACCTCGGGAGGGGGCTATTCGCTTTCCGGAATGGTCGCCGGACTCTTGATCGTTGCGGGATGCTCTGCTTCGAGCGGCTCACCGCAGCTTCAACCGCCTCCTGCCGACGCGGGCGCCGACGGCAACGACGACACGGGCCGCGGGGACGGCGGCTCGCTCACCTGCCGGCCTTCCCCTCTTGCTTCGGAGAATCTCGATCCCCGCGTGGACGTGACCGCGCCGGCCATGCCGGGACGGCAAGTCATCAAGACCAGCGATCTCTTCACTCGTTTCAACTCGATCTGCGGCAGCTGCCACGTAGCGGTTTCGAACGGCGGATTCCAGGTGACCGCGGCGACCTTCTCGACGGTCTTCGACTACTCCCGCCTGGCGCGGATCATGTCAGATGACCCGAGCTTTGCGATGCCTCCGGTCGGGAAGGCTTTCTCGAGCCGCGGGCCCGACGATCCGGTGCGGCTGCTCGCCGGGCTCCTCAAGATCTGGCTGGACCAGGGCCGGCCCGTCGACATGTTCGTAGCGGATAGCTCGTCGGTGCCGCCGGGCGCGGCAGCGGCGTCCTATTCCTATTCAGTCATGACCAACCTCGGCAACTGCGTCCCCGCGCCCGACGATGTACGCGTCGAGCTCTTCGATGGAGATGACCGCGAAGGACACCTTCTTCGCGAACGCGACCGCGCTGCCCGACGACCTGGCCGACACCGACCTGACCACGCTTCGACACCGCGACGCTGGCGGCGAACGGCGTGATCGCGTATCGCCCGACCTACCCGCTCTGGTCGGACGGCTCCGGCAAGCTGCGCCTCATCCGCGTGCCCAAGGGGACGAGCATCAAGTTCGACAAGGACAAGCAGACGTTCGACATCCCGCCCAACACGCGCTTCTACAAGACCTTCTTCCGCAAGGTCATCGACAAGGCCGGGCAGGTGAGCCACAAGCAAGATGGAGACGCGGCTGATCGTGGCGCGGCCCGACACCGTCGATACCGACGGCGCACCCGCTCCCGCAGGCCCTGTTCGGCACCTACTCTGGAGCGACGACGAGATGACGGCGACGCTCTGGACGAACCCGTATCGCGACGGCACCGGTTTCGCCGACCTGACCGAGGAGTACGTCACCAACGAGATCGTGTACCAGGACGTCATCGACAACCTCGCGCCCGGGCGCGGCCTCGCTGGCCGTCAAGCTGCAGAACGAGCTCGACGATCCGAAGCACTTCGGTCTCATTGCAGCACTACGCGATTCCGGGCAGCATCCGCTGCGTGCAGTGCCATAGGGGCAGCCCCACCAAGGACTTCGTGCTGGGATTCTTCCCGCTGCAGGTCGCGCAACGCGCGGCCGGCACCGGCGGCACCTACGAGCCGGTCGACGCCGACGAGCTCAACCAGCTGCAGCGCTTCATCGACTACGGCGTGATCACCGGCATGGCTCACCCGCCGACGTGGTGCCGCTCGAGCGAGTCGCAGGCACCGCGCAAGCCGCGCACCGACGGAGAGCTCAACGCGCAGGCGCTACATGATTGGCAACTGCGCGCACTGCCACAACCCGCGCGGCTTCCCCAGCATGGCCAAGCCCGAGCTCGCGACGGCGCTCAACTTCCTGCCCGGCGCGACCGCCGACGCCGGGATCTTCGAGATGTCGCTTCGAGCGGATGAGCCCGGTGCGATCGCGCGGCGCCAACCAGGACATGCCGATCCCGTACATCACGCCGTCGCTGCGCGACTATCCGGTGGCCGATGACAGTCTCGTCCGCGAGTCGACAACGGAGTCCAACTTCGGGAGCCCGGTGACCCCAACTCAGCCGGCGGCTCCGAGGTCACCTGGACGCCGAAGTACGACCACGAGGTCGAAGGCCCCGGAGGGCTAGGATGCGCGAGTCCGTCTCGCGGCGCTAACCTCGAGGCGTATCTGCGGCGGTCGTACAGTCGGGCACACCTTCGTTCCGGCTCCCTGGCGGAGCCTCATCTATCGCAACGTCGACACGCCCTTCCCCTACTTCGACGACTACGTGCCCTTCCCGCACATGCCGATGAACACCGCCGGGTTCGACTGCCGGGCGCCGCGGATCATGGGCGACTGGATGGTCGGCCTCCCGGCCGTGTTGAAGCCGAAGTACCGGAGCCTGATCGAGGACACGATTCCGTACGCCCGAAACCCCAACGGGACCTATCCCCCGTACTACATCGACGCTCCGCAGCCCTATCAGGAGGTGAAGCCAGGCGACGATGGATACCAGAATGCCCAGGCGGCAGCGAACGACCGTCTCACTGAGTATCGCAACGGCATCCGGTATCAATACTGCCAGGACATCCTCAGCCCAGACATCCTTGATCCCATTCGGTCTACCGCTGAACAGCTGGGCGGACCACGGGGCAACAACACGTTCTATCCAGTCGTGAACAGGTATCTCTTTGGTGGCGTTCCACCGTTCGACCCCTCGCGTCCCGGGCAATACGTGCAGCCGCCGCTCGGCGTTCCCTTCCACGCCGAGTGGTTCGACTACGACCCGACGGACCAGTCACCTTGGCAGCCTCGGCGCGCTGACTGGAAGCCGATGATCATCGACGGGACTCCCGACACGGTGCCACTCCTCGGTGTCGTGCCAGACCCCAGCGCCGACGCCAATTCGGCAGCAAGAACCTTGGCCGACTCGCGACGCCAGTTGGCGGACGCCCTGCAGAAGGCGAAGCTCACCGACGACCTGCGCCGTTACGCCACAACCGAAGTCCCCTACGGCCTTTGGCAGACCAAGACCGGATGCGAGGCCAAGCTGGCCGCCACAAACATAAAGAAGCTCTCGGACCCGGCGTTTACCGGCGCCAATCGGCCGGCGTGGATGGACCAGGTTCACGCGTCTTCTGACGCGCCTGTGTACATGATGTCGCCTGGTGCGGCGCTCTACCGTCACATCTGCATCAATTGCCACGGGCCCAGGGCCGACGGCAAAGGCCTTCAGAGCGATGCGCTCGCGGCGTCATCGGAGGGGCGAACCCGGCCCGCCAACCTCTCGGGCGGGTTCTTTGGGCCGTCGAACGATTTGGGCGGCAATCTACTGGCGACGTTCGGCCAAGGGACCGGCGATCGGAGCAGCGCGGATAACACCGCCTCGCACTACATGGCCTGGATGACCCTGGGTGGAACCCTGCAGTTGATTCCACAGGACGTAATCAATCAGGTCCAAGCCACCAAAATTCTCGGGGCGGCGCGACAAAACCTATCCTCGCTCGGAACGGCGGCGCTGGTCTCGGCCAACATGCTCAACATCGCGAAAGGACTGTGCGCAGCGATCTTGCCCGATGTGACAAATCCCGACCTCTACACGTTTGTACCCGCAGACGATTACTTCAACAGCAACCTTCCTCCGCTTGGTAGCTATCTGAAATGGAACGGCACGGGGACGCCCTTCATCAGAACGAATGGCGACTTGGAGATGTGGGTGAACCTGTGCAGCGTGCACAATCGCCAGGTCGTGCGGGTGTACGTTGCCGAAAATGTTACTGACGGCTCGGAACAGATCTCACAGGTCAGGGCTCCATTGAGGGCCATCTATTACGCGGACGACGGGAACAATCCCCCCATGTATCAATATCCCCCCACTGACCTCAATGGCCCTTACGGCATCTGGGATCACAACCAACGTGTTCGCCACGATGGCGTCACACCGGACAACTACTACCCCGCGTGTCTCTCGCCCGGGCCAATCGGGGGTGTGGGAACCGCGGTGGATCCGGCGCTTCTTGCTGCGCTGGAGGCCAGGAGCAAGTTGCCGCTCTGCGACCCGGGGTTTCTCCAGCATCAGGAGCTGATCATGTGGAACGCGCAGGATGCGGAGAATCCCACGAAGAGCGCAGCAGAGACCGACAGCATGCGCGAGTGGTCCGTGCACGGCGCAATCAACGCCGCCATGTCGGTCTTCAGCTATCTGGAGACGGCCGACCTCGCCCACAACCAGTTGCCGCCCTACTACGACCAGTGCGAGCGATTGCCGTAGGCCGCCCGGCCGCCGGCGCGCGCGGTCAGATCGCGAGCCGCCGCCGATGTGGCGGGGCTGTCCTGGGTGGCTGCGCGGCGGTGGTGCTGGCTTCGTGCGTGATGGGTTGTGGAAGCCCGTCGATGCCGGTCACGACGATGAGCAGTAGCGTTCGCTGCCCGAGCCTCGCGATCGACGTTTCGTCGTTTGACGTCGAGCTCGGGGGCCAGATCGACGTCACCGCTGGCCCGGTCGACCTCGCACCCGGCGTGCAAGTCACATACGCGTGGTCGGCGTCGGCGGGCAGCTTCGCCGATCCGAGCGCTCGCGTGACGACGTATCGTTGCCCGAAGTCGGGCGCGGGGCCGCAGAGCATCGTGGTGGCGGCGACCCGCGGTCTGTGCTCTGTCACGCAGTCAATCGTCGTCATTTGCGCCGACCCACCCGTCGACGGTGGGCCCGGCTCGGACGACGCATCCGACGATGATGCTGGAATAGAGGACGCCGCCGAGCCGATCGATGGCGGCGTGGACGGGGGAGACGGGGGAGACGGTGGAGATGGTGGAGATGCGTCAGGCCCGCTCGGCTGCGGGATGGATCCGACCGCCGACGAGGGCGTAGCCTGCAACAAATGCACGTTCGATAACTGCACGACGCTGGAGAACGCCAAGCTGGGCGTTCAGCCGACGGCGGGCTGTCATCATCTGGCGTCGGACGCCCAGCGACAGAGCTGCCAATCGCTCTACTGCTGCATCCGCTCCAATCGATGCGTCGTCAACGGCGATCCGACCCCGTGCTGGTGCGGCACCACGGATCCGGCACTATGCACGACCGGGCAAGCTCCCGCCAACGGTCCCTGCCGTGCGGAAGTCGAAGCGGCGGCGGGAACGACCGAGCCCTCCCAGATCGCTCTTCGCCTGATCGACCCGACGTTTCCCATCGGCGGCGCGATGAACCTCGCCATCTGTCGAGCCAGCTTCTGCGCGGACCCCCCGACGCCGGCTTGCCAGGGCTACTGATCCTACATCGAACGTCCCGGTCACGGGAGCCGCGCCGGTTCCGCGAGCCGCGAGGAGGGGCAGCGAGGTCGCGAAGGGGCGAAGAACCCCGCAGCCGTCGCTGAGTGACGCGGATGGGTTAGACGACCGCGTCCCGTGCGTCGTGATTACCGAAGCATTACCAGAGCGGGCATGACGGTGACTTCCCCATGCTCGCGTTCTTTCCGCAGAACGTCCCCCGGCAAACAGCCAAGTTCATCGCTCCACCGATTGGATAAGTGGGATCGATGAATCTCATATTGATGGTTCCCGGGTCGGATGATTTCGCGGCGTCAATGAACTGTTGAACGCACGGCCCCGCAGCAGGCGTATTGGTCGACAGGCAGTCGCGGGGCTTGTTGATGCCGCAGAAACAAGGGAAGGGGTCTGCGCTCGCGCTATCGAAGCAGTTGCTGTCGCGGACGCAGGTGTAAAGTGCCAAGCACTTGGCCAGATCCGGGCCCGACGACGCGTAGAGGTCGCAGCCCATCGTGCCAGGGTCGCAATTGAAGCATCCTTCGGGCGAACTGTCGCAGAGGTCGGTTCCTCCTTCGGAGACGCCGAACGTGCACTGATTGCAAAGCTCGCCCTCGCACTTCGTTGGATCGTCGCCCGCGCAGGCTCCTCCCGCGCCACCCGCGCCTCCCCCCCCGGCGCCGCCGACGCCCACGAGAGCATCGACGCCGCCGCCGTCGCCGGCATCGACTGCGCTGCCACCGGCCGCACCGCCAGCTCCAACGCCGCCGGCGCCGCCGCTGCCGGCATCGGTCGCCGCGTAGCAAGTGATAGTCGCGCTCCTCTTCACGGTGCACGTTCCGTCCGACAGCGCGACCGTGAGGGTTTGCGGGCCAGCACCGGGGCAGGTGTAACTGGTGGCGGCCACGGTCGCGTTTGCGAAGGCCCCGGCGCTCGCGGTCCACGCATAGATCAAGTGATCGTTCTTGTCGTCATCGGACGCCAGCGCGACGACGGCGACGTGGGCGCCGACGTGGGCGACGTCGGGTGATGCGGTGACGGTGACCTGCGGGCAATCATCCGCGCCGACCTCCAGGCGAACGGAGCCGTCGGTCACCAAGACCTGCATGGCATCGATCGCATCGCCTGGAGTGTGGTGCCCGCCACAGGCGGCCAGGACCGAAAGTGATGACAGCAGCCAGATGCTGCCGTTCAAGCGACGACGTGGCTCGCGGGCTCGGGAGGAATTTTGGCTCGACCTTGGGATCATTTGCGGAGACTCCTCATCCACATCCACCTAGAGACTGCACACCGGATTGGGCGGGTCGCTGAGCCGAGTGCAGGAGACGGAACGGCAAGCCGCCAGGTTGATCGCCCCACCCAATGGATATCGAGAATCGGTCAGACGATCGTTGATCACCGTCGCGTCGCTGTTACCCGCGGCATCGACGAATTGCTGGACGCAGGGGCCGTTGGCGGGCGTCATGCCGGTCTCGCACTCATAGGTATCGACTGAGCCGCACCAGCACTTGCTGGGGTCGCTGTTTTCGACGCAGCCGCTATCGCGCATGCAGGCATAGAGCCTCTCGCAGCGCGCGCGCTCGTCGTCGCCGACGAAGATGTCGCAGCCCGCTATCGGAAGGCGACTGTCCACCGACGCGCTGATCAGGGTGTCGCAGTTGTCGTTCGTGCATGCGTTGCACAGGTCGCCTTCGCATGTCGTCGGGTCGGCGTTCACGCAACTCGCACCAGCGTCACCAGCACCGCCGGCTCCGGTCGTGGCGGGGCCACCTCCGTCGGCGAGGGCCAGGCAAAAGATCGTGGCCTTCTTCGTGGTGGCGCAGCTCCCGTCGCTGACCGAAACCGCGATGGTCTGGGGCCCGGCGTGGTCCCGCCCAGGGCAGCCGTAAGTGGTTGCGGCCGAGTTTGGGTCGGCAAAGGAGCCAAAGCTGGCCGTCCAGGAAAATGTGAGCCCGGCGGCGGGATCGCTGTCCGACGCGAAGGCGGCGACGCTGATCGATTCGCCAATGTGTGACACGCCGGGTGACAGCGTGAACGTGACGGCCGGGCAGTCATCCGCCGCAATCGCGAGGTCGACCGAACCAAAGCCGCCGTCGATGGGCTCGCGCACCGGATATTGCGGCTGCCGCTGACAACCGAACAAGCCGAATCGCAGAACGATCAGCGACAGCGCCGCTCTGGGGTCGACCAGGCGGCGCCGGGCGCGGACGTCCACAATGGAGCTGCGAACGTTCATTGCTACGGGAGCGAGCACTCCGACGCGCAGAAGGTGCCGCGGCAGATCGCCAGATTTGCGGCGGCACCCACCGGAAACGTGGGGTCGATGAAGCGAGCATTGATCGTGGCCGCATCCATGGTCTTGGCAGCCGCGAAGATCTGCTGCAGGCAGGGGCCGTTGGCTTGCGTCGGTGCCGCGTTGGAGGTCACGCACGTGAGCGCGTTCGTGCCACACCAGCAGGGGAGAGGATCACCGCCAGTTCCCTGGCAAAAGCCCGGGAGCACCGATCCAGGGTGGGTCGGCGCCACGAGGCACGTGTACAGGTTCTCACAGAGGACCCGGTCGGCGGGATCCGCGAGAAGCTGGCAACCCATGGTGGCCGGGTCGCAGCTGAAACAGCCATCCATGGTCCCGGTGCAGACATCCGGCTGGCCGGGCGTCGATTCAGTGCCGAACGTGCACTGCTCGCACGCGACCGAGACGCAATTGGAGGGCGCGGTGCATGCTATCGCGCCGCCCGCGCCGCTCCCGCCCGCGCCGCTTCCACCGGATGCGCTTCCGCCCGCACCGTTTCCGCCCGCACCGCTTCCGCCCGTTCCGGTCGCGCCGCCAACGCCCGTCGTGCCGCCAACGCCCGTCGCGCCGCCGACGCCCGTCGCGCCGCCGACGCCCGTCGCGCCGCCAACGCCCGTCGCGCCGCCAACGCCCGTCGCGCCGCCGACGCCCCCGGACGTGCCGCCGATGCTCGACGCGCCGCCGACGCCCCCGGACGTGCCGCCGATGCTCGACGCGCCACCGGCGCCGGTCGTGCCGCCGGCGCCCGCGTCGCTGGTCGTGCCGCCGGCGCCCGCGTCGCTGGTCGTGCCGCCGGCGCCCGCGTCGCTGGTCGCGTCCAGGCAGGCGACCGTCGTCTCGCCGGTCTTGGTGCAGGTTCCATCGTTTACTGAGAACGTCAGCGTCGTCGTCCCCACCGCCGTACAGGTGAAGGTCGTCCGGTCTGCCATCGGGGCGGCTAGCGTGCCGTCGACAGGATTCTGAGCCCACGCGAAGGTGAGGTGATCGCCATCGAGGTCGGTGTAGGTCGCAATGAGCGAGATCGTTCCGCCGACAGGCGCGGTGTTGGGAAGCGTCGTGATCGATTTCACTGCCGGACAATTGTCGAAGGTTCCATCGATCCGCACGATACCGTCGCCAGAAGCTGTCGGCCCCGTGCATTGGAGGATCAGATGGGCGGCGGTCTCGGCCCCATCGATAATCGAAAACGTCGTGTCGCCGAGACATTTGGTCTTGCCGTCGGTCGAGACGGCGTTCGCAGAAACAGAGTATCCGGGTCCCGCGGGAAGCCCGGAGATGACCGCGCCGGCCACGTTCGTACCGGTGACGTCAATCATGCCGGCAATGGGCGTAATGCCGTTGCCGGAAACCGAATAGCTCACGGTTTCGATCGTCGCAAGACTCGAGAGCTTCAACGAGAATCGAAACGCTCCGGTGTCCTCGGACGGCGCCCCGGCGTTCCTCCGGGCGCAGTCGGTGGTCACGACCGCGAATCCCAACAGCACAACGGCAAGCAGCACTCTTCCGGAAGCTCTCGATCGAAACATGTTCACGACATCTCCTCTGGCAGCCGGCCACGGCATACGCAATCACTGCGCCACGGACGCTTCGTCGGTGTCGATGTCGGAACCCGTTGAAGTTACGAAGTTAGCGCCACCGAAGGCGCAGCTTTCGCAGACCAGCGCCGCCTCATGTCTCCGAATATCGAATGACCGGTTCCGATATTCGGTCGCCCTGGAATCGCGACACCAAGCGACGCTTACGGAACGCGTGCGACTGCGGTAACGCCTCTTCCGATATCCGGACGACAATTCTGAGAATCGAAGGCAGCCCTCGACAACGACGATTGAAAACCTCAGCCGTGGCGGGCAAAACGACACTCCCTCCATTTGGTCCCGATATTGCCTAGGAGCGACCCGGGCAAGGTGAGCGCCTCCTGTGCTCATTTTCGCTCGAGGATTTCAAACGGAGGATGGTAATGAGGAAACTACTCGCAGGCGCAACAGTTTTAGTGTTCGGCGCGGGCGCGATGTCTAGTGCGTCCGCTCAGCTGTTAATGAAGGGTTCCGATACGCTGGAAGACGTGACCAAGGGAGTCCTCGCGGACTGCGTCGTGGCCACGGCCGATCCGACGATCCTGGCGACCACCGACATCACGTACGTCGGCGGCGGCTCGACCGGTGGTCAGGCCGCTCTCGTCGCTGGCCTGCAGCGCGTCGCTCCGATGTCCCGGCCCATGAACGGAACGGCATGCCCCGTGACGACCCCGCCCCAGGGCACGCTCGATGCCCGTGGCGAGCAACTCCTGATCGGTCTCGACGGGATCTCGATGACGACCTCCAACCAAGCTCATCGTGACAGCTTGAACAACGCGACCGGCGGCGATTGCGCCGACACGATCAACGGGTTCACGCTCCCGTACGCGCTCATCACGCCATCGCCTCGTCCGGTCCCTGAAGTGTGCTTCCTCGATCCGGCGCTCGGCGGACTGCCGAACTGCTGTCTCAACCACACGACGGGCGCGAACGACGCCAACTGCAATGCGGACGGAAGCTATACCTTCCGCGATTGGAAGGATGTCCTGGCGTTGATCTACGCCGGTCAGAACAACTCTGCCAACCCGGCGCTTACGGCGGCCTTTCCGAAGACTCGCCAGATCAACCGGATCAACTGCGCCAGCCAGGTCCGCAAGGCGCTGGCCGACAACTGGGGCGATGTCTTCGACACCGACTGCTCCAAGGGTCCCGTCGTCGGCAACTGCAAGAAGCTGAAGCACGCCTTCCGCCGGGGTGATCTCTCCGGAACCACCGACACCTTCGTGACCCTGGTCGGTCTCGCGGTGTCGATTCCGAACTACACCACGACGTTCCTGCCGAACCCGATTGGCATCCCGACCGTCAACCCCGCGTCGGCGACTGCCAACCCGTTCTGCAATGCCGGTATCGCGCCGATGAACAAGGGCGATTCGGACTACCTCGATCTCGACCCGATCCGCCGCATCGCCGACGCTACCAGCGCGGCCGGCGTTCGCACCGGTCTCGAGCAGGTCGCCGAGGGTTACAACGCTCCGTCGGCCGCTCCGGGAACGCCTGGCGTCGACACGCGTCCCGACCCGACCGCGGCCGAGGCCCTGGTCGAGCTGCCGGAGTTCGGGGCGCCCCACCGCTCGAACGTTGGTCCGAACCAGGCCATCACGGCCGCTGCGCCCAACGACTTCACGACCTTGCAGAAGGCCGCGATCGCCCAGCGTAAGGGCCTTGGATTGGTGCTTGCGATCGGCTTCCCGACCAACTACCAGGACGAGGGCGTCGCGTACTGGTCGCCGAGCGCCGCGCCGGGCCAGGCTCCGGTCCTCTGCACCGCGGGCTCGTTCGCTCCCACCATCCCGGTGGCTCCGGCGGGCATGTGCCCCGACGGGACCAACGCTCCCTGCCTCTTCCCGGTCAACGTCAAGTGCTCGGACGCGAGCGCCCCGCCCTGCGTTGCCCCGGCCACGACCCTGCTGAACTTCAACTGCATGGTCGCCACCGCCACTCCGGTCAAGCCGCCGCTCAAGGATAACCGCGTTTACAACCTGATGGTCGTCAACGCGGCCGGCAAGTACGTTCTCGACGGCTTCACCAACCCGAGCCTCGGGACGTCGCTTACCGTCGCCAAGCAGAACCGCGTCGTGAGCGCGTTCTACCGCCTTCACGTGAGCCAGGTCGACAACTTTGGCGGACCGATCCCGACGCCGAACAGCTTCACGGTCGGCACCAGCGTCTGCAAGACGTTCGATGAGACCACTCAGATCGGCTGCCTCACGAAGGCCAGCCCGTGCAGCATCGGCTACGCGGGACGCGAATCGGTCGACAAGGCGCCGGGCTCGAACAACATGGCGTTCCGCCTCGGGACCACCGCTCCGGGCATCGCGCCGACCGACACCAACATCCAGGCCCTGCTCGACACCACGAACCCGAACTTCTACCCGATGACCCGCAAGCTGTTCATCAACCACTGGGTCGATCCGGCTCTTCCGGTCCTCGCGACGATGGCCAAGGAGGACGTCCTCTACAACTGCTTCAAGCAGGACGCCATCACCAGCCCGCGCGTTACCCAGTTCCACTTCCTGCCGATTCCGCCGACCACGGCATTCCCGGCCCCTGGCCCGCACGTCGACAACTCTTGCCCGAACCCCCGCTAGTCTGACCTAGCGATCGCAGTTCAACGGATGCCGCCGAGCGACGCTCGGCGGCATTTGTTCGTTTCGGGAAACGTGCGACATCAGTCTGTTTCATTTCTGTGTCGTTTTCGCAACGCAGACCTAACAACTCGACCCACTGTTCCTTTCAGCTTGCGCCCGAACTGCAAGCTTTGATACCGGTCCTGCGACAGGACACTGCTCGGACGTTAACTATCTTCGGAGGACGAACATGAGAGGCTGTAAAGGACTCGCGGCGGCGGGCGCGGCAGGGCTGGCGTGCCTCGCGGCCGGCACCAGCTGGGCGCAGACAACTCCAAACTGCAGCGACACCACGATGTTTCCGAACCCGATTTACATCACGGGTTCGACCGCATACCAGCCGACGGCGGCGCTGTTCGCCGTGCAGATGGCCACAATCGCCGACGCGAACCTGAAGGCGACGATCATTTACCAGAACGGCCTCGGCTCGTGCGACGGGCCCGCCTCGATCATGTCCGGAAGCATGCTGACCGGCACGGCGTCGGTCTGGTCGCCCGGTCCGAACTTCGCCAATGACATCACCAACGTTACGAAGGCCAGCTGCACCCTGGATAGCACGCACGCGGCCGACGTAGGCGCCAGCGATATCTTCTGGGATAGCTGCCCGAACCTCGCCGGCGTGGCCCAGCCGACTACGATCAAGGACTTTCCGGGTCCGGTCCAGGCGATGCTCTTCGTGGTGTCGGCCCCACAGAACACCGCGTTCACCGCGATGTCGGCCGAGGCGGCGCAGCTCATCTGGGGGTGCGGCATGGGCGGCATGGTCTCGCCGTTCACGGACAACAATGGGATCATGCAGCGAAACGCGAACTCGGGTACCCAGGGCATCGTCGCCAAGGCGATCAATGTCCCGCCCACGGCATTCTTCGGTGTGATGAACGCCGGCGGTGGCGACGTGCTCACGAGCATCAGGAACTACGTCGGGAGCCACGATCCGACCAAGGCGATCGGGTTCGTAGCGGCCGACCTCTTCGACCTGAACAGCACGACCCTTTTTCCGGTCGCTCTCCGCGGCTTCAATCAGAACAAGGCCTATTACGCCGATTCCAGCCGCAGTGCCGGGGACCGCAAGAACGTTCGGGACGGGCACTACGTCGCCTGGGGGCCGGAGCACTTCTTCGTGACCGTCGACTCGACGAGCGCCGTGACCAGCCCCTCCGCCGCCAAATTCCTCGGCGCCACGTTTGGCACGATGTACCAATCGACCTTCGACTACGTGAACTTGCAATCGCGGGCCGGCGTCGTTCCACAGTGCGCCATGCAAGTGACTCGGACCGCCGACGGCGGGCCCATCCTCCCCAAAACCGACAATACCGACCCGTGTGGTTGCTCTTATGAAAAGGTCCGGACCGGCATCACCAGCTGCACGGCGTGCCCGAATGGCAACGCTGATTGTACCGGCGGTAAGACCTGTCACCACGGCTACTGCGAGTAAAGGAGCGAGTCATGTTCAAGAACTTGATTAAGACAGGCTTGTTGACCCTCGCGCTCGCCGTAGGCGCTTGCAGCAGCAACAGCAATGGGAACTCCGGCACGGGTGGAAGCTCCGGCACGGGTGGAGCTCAAGGCACGGGCGGGACCACCGGCTCCGGCGGCATGACAGCGACGGGCGGGGCATCCGGTACCGGCGGGATGTCCGGAACGGGAGGAATGACTCCTGACGGCGGTACTGGCAGCGGTGGAATGTCGGGCACTGGCGGCGCTGGTGGCGGCACGCCCATGACCATCTCGGACTGCGGC
This sequence comes from uncultured Pseudomonadota bacterium, assembly GCA_963711305.1. Classification (GTDB taxonomy): domain Bacteria; phylum Myxococcota_A; class Polyangia; order Fen-1088; family Fen-1088; genus DASRQZ01. The sequence continues at coordinate 556,410 of CAVQDT010000006.1, read as the reverse complement.
CAGCTGGCCACGCCACAGGCGATTAGTAACTGCATCATCAACCTTCCGACGACCAGCGTAGGCCAGACCGTTACCACGCCCACGACGCCGGCCTTCAACACCTGCAAGATGTGAGCTGGCGGGGATGAGTGGCGCGAGGAGCTCGCGATAGCGTGCTTCCGCGCCCTGTCGTCCTGCACGCTGGAGATGCCTTGGGATATTACAATTGTTTGTCGGGGCCCGGCACCGGCCGGGGTCACCGACATGGGACACGCGGACGAAGTCGGAAGATTCTGGTTTGGTTGATCGCAGCGATCGGGCTCGCATCCGTGCGCCCCGTGTTGGCTGAGGAAGCTCCTCCCGCCAAGGAAGCGGCAGCGACAGCGCCTGGCGACAAGGCGCCGAGCGCAGGCACGTCCGCCCCGATCGAAGGGCCTGCGCTGCCGCCGCCGGTGCCGCCGCCACCGCCTTCCGCATCGGCGGAGGAGGTGGCAGAGGTCCGCAAGCAGCTTGCCGCGGTTCGCGAGGCGGCCGTGGCAACTCAGAGCGCGCTGGAAGCGGCAACCGCCGAGCTCGGCGCCGAGCGCGAACAGCGCGCCGACGAGATCATCAGCGTGCAGGAGAAGCTGGAGAAGATTCACGCAGGGATCCTGTCTTCCTTGCGCTTCACCGGGTACTTGCAGGCGGACTGGGGCATCTTGAATCAGGCCTCGCATGATGATCTCAATCCGAGCAACGGCAACCTCCTCAACGAGCAACGCTTTCTGATCCGGCGTTCCCGATTGCGGGCGTCGCTCGACCGGGAGTATGCGGAAGGCATCCTCGAGCTCGACGGAAACACCGTCAATGGAACGACCGCGCGCTTGATCGATGCCGAGGCGTCGATCAAGGTGCCCTCGGCGGAACCCAATGGCCCACCGCTCGTGATGCTGACCGTTGGGCTCTTCAAGATCCCGTTTGGCTTCGAGGTCCTCCAGAGCGACCGTGATCGGCTGTTCATGGAACGGTCGACGGCCGAGCGTGGCCTTTTTCCCGGTGAATTCGACCTGGGGATCCGGCTTTCGGGCGGGTGGCGCTTTCTCCGCTATGCATTGGCAGTTCAAAATGGCGAGCCGCTTGGTGAAAAGACCTGGCCAGGGCGCGATCCCAACGCTGCCAAAGACGTGTCGGGCCGGCTCGGGATCGAAACCCCCATCACCGACGCCGTCTGGATCGCGGTCGGCTTTTCGGGCCTCTCGGGAAAGGGGTTTCACGCCGGGACGCCCGCCACCAAGACAACGGTTCAGTGGAATGACCGCAACCAGAATGGCGTGGTTGATCCGGGCGAGATCACCGCGCTGCCCGGAATGGCGCCCCAGCCCTCGTCCAACTTCACGCGATTTGGGTACGGGGCCGATCTGCGGCTCGGCATCATCACCCCATCCCTGGGCTTGACCACGCTCTACGGAGAGCTCTTCCTCGCGCAAGACCTGGATCGGGGTATCTTGCCGGCGGATCCCTTCGGACCCCTCTCACGCGACCTGCGGGAGATTGGGGGTTACGTCGCTTTCACGCAGAGCCTCGGGCCCCATTTCGGAGCGGGCATTCGCTACGACTTCTACAATCCGGATCGCGACTCGTCTGACCCGGCGCGCCTGCTGGTTCCCAGCAGCTTCTCGTACCAGACGATCGCCGGTGTCGTGACAGCGAACGTCGGAAATGTCCGCTTGAGCGTCGAGTACGACCGCAACCGAAACCACCTCGGACGCGACCTGGCCGGCAATCCAACCAATCAAAAAAGCGACACGGTCTTTCTCCGTGGGCAGGCCGGCTTCTGAAATGGGCGTTCGCGCGGCATCGCTGGGCGCCGTCGTGATCCTGCTGTTCCCGCTGGCGGGCGGGGGGTGCGACGGCGGAGCCAGCTCGGACCCCGGCGTGAGCGCATTGCTGCGTCTCTCCGGAAAGGGCACGCAGTTCATTCCCGGAGAGCTGGACATCACCGGTGGGTCGGACAAACCGACAATCCAAGGCATCAACATCAGCAGTAACATCGTGTTTCCCGGCGCGACCGGACGGGCCCTCGGTGGAAGCGCCATCGGATCGAGCGCGGTTCTGATCGGGCTGCAAGGCGATGTCGGGCACTGGGTGGTCCCGACCGGCACGCCGGATTCGGACAACCCCGACGCATTGGACTTCTCGACGAGCCTCTCGATTTCACCGCTCATCCCGCTGATGCCAGCCAACCGCGCGATCGTGTTTCGTGCGGTGGATGGTCATCAGACGGTCGGTCCGCCGATGCTCCTCGACATGAAGATCCAGCCGCTGGCGGCCAGCGGTCAGCCGCTGGTGATCTCCCTGGTATGGGACACCGATTCAGATCTCGATCTCAAGGTGCGCGTCCCCAACGCGGTGGATCCGAGCATGCCCATCGACGTGTGGAACAAGTCCACGGTCGCGCTTCCCGTGCTGCAGAACGGCGATCTGCCCTACACCGCGGATGACGTCAAGAATGCGGGCAAGCTCGACTACGATTCGAACGCTCAATGCCTCCTCGACGGATTGAGGCGCGAGAACGTCACTTTCCCGCAGACCCCGCCCTCGGGAACGTATCAAGTGCGGGTCGATTCGTTTTCGCTTTGCGGGCAAGTGGCGGCCCGCTGGCACGCGTTTGCAGTGGCCAACGGCGCCGACCTGTTGGGCGAGGCATACGGACAGGCGGGCGACGTCGACACACAAGGTAGCCACGGGCCGGCAACGGGCATCCTGGCGTTCTCATTCACGGTGCCCTGAGGGAGATGATCATGAATTCAGCCCTGCTCATGCAAAAGCTCGTTTTCATCGCGCCCATCGTCGCGCGGCTCGTGCTCTATATCTTGATAGGGCTCTCGGTCCTGTCGTTTGGTCTGATTATCGAGCGATGGTGGTACTTCCGCCGACGGCGGGATGATTTGCCCAAGCTGGCCGGCAAGCTGAAGGCTGCGCTTTCGCGCGCCGACCTCGCCGCCGCTATCGAACACCTATCGACCAGCCGATCGGTCGAAGCGCGTATCGTCGCCGAGGCGCTCGAGTCCTACGGCGACGGCGCGGACGCGGTGGAACAGATCCTGGCCAAATCGGTCCGGCTCAAGCGCAATGAGTTCGAGGCCGGTCTCTTGTTTTTGGGCACGCTCGGCAACAACGCGCCGTTCATCGGCCTCTTCGGGACGGTGCTCGGAATCGTCACCGCGTTCCGTGAGCTGGGAAGCAACCAGGGCGGTGCGGGAATGGGCAACGTCATGGGCGGTATCGCGGAAGCGTTGCTCGCCACCGCCGTCGGTATCCTCGTCGCGCTGCCGGCGGTCATCTTCTACAACATCTTTCAGAAGAAGGGCGCCGACATCGAGGAGAACGCCGCCGCGCTGGGGAACGTCCTGGTGGCGTCTCTCCGCGCGGTGAAGGACTCGCACCGGGTCGCCGCGCGCGGGGGTGCGCTGACGGATGACGACTCGCGCGTTGCCGACGTGGAGCGCGTTCCGGGGCTCGAGGCCTAGCCGTGGCGGGGACAATGCCCAGCGGCCGCGGCCGCGCCAGGACGATTGCGCAAATCAACGTCACGCCACTCGTTGACGTCGTATTGGTGCTCCTGGTCATCCTCATGGTGGCTTCCACGTACATCGTGGCGCAAACGCTCAAGGTCCAGTTGCCCCGCGCGAAGTCCACCGACGGCACGGCCGAAAAGCCCAGCAAGGTGGAGCTGCTGAAAGACGGCAAGCTGCGTTGGAACGAGGAGCCGATCGTCGAGGCTGCGCTGGCCGCAAAGATGAAGGACGCCGTGGCCGCCGATCCCGAGATGAGCCTGGTCGTGAGCGCGGATAAGGAAGTCATGCACGGCAACGTCGTGCACGTCCTCGATCTCGCGAAGCTGGCCGGCGTCACCAAGTTCGCGATCAACGTTCAGCAAAGCGGCGAGTAGCACCGCGAATGAGGACGCCGACCGTAATCCTGTCCGCGGCGATCCACGTGGGGCTGGCGGCCGGGCTGATTGCGACTGCGCAAAATCGGGAGCTCAAGCGGCGCGCGATCTCCGTCGCGGTCTCCGAAGAGAAGAAGAAGGCCAAACCCAAGCCGCCCCCACCGCCACCTCCGCCGCCCGTCGTGCACCACGCAGCACCCAGGGTGGTGGCGTCACTGCCGAAGGCCGAGACGGTCGCTCCCGTCAAGGCGTTCGCCCCGGCGCCGGTGGCCATGGGCCTGACTATGAGCAACGACGACGTGGGGCCCGGGATTGCTCTCGGCGGCGGTCGCGAAACAGCGGCCGTGGAGAAGTCCGCCGCCAAGGCGGTGAAAGTCGCGTCGGCCATCCCCGAGCGACGGACGCGAAACACGCAGCAGCAACTCGAGGGGGGCGCTCCCGGCGAGCAACCATGCACCGAGGCCCCGACGGATCCGGTGCCCGCGGTGACGACCGAGATCAACTACAGCCTCTATCCCCAGGCGCAGCAGGAGGGAATCGAGGGCAAATTCAAGGCGCGAATCATGGTCGGCGCCAACGGAGAGGTCACCGACGTCGAGGTGGTGACGAGCCTGGAGCCGGGCTTCGACGCTGCCATCAAGGCGGCGCTGATGCGGTGGCGTTTCAAGCCCGCCATGCAGTGCGGGCATCCGGTCGCGGGAGGCATTCACAAGTTCACCGCCCGTTTCGAGCTGGCCGACTGACCGAATGTCGTGCGCGCGTGTCATCGCGGGAGTCCTGTTGGCGATCGGCCTGGCCGCGCACGCGCGCAGCAGCGTGGCCGCCGACGAGCCGACCGTCACGAAGCCCCCCAAGCTGGTCAAGTTCGTCCCCGCCGAGTATCCCAAGGACAAGCACGATGCGGGCATCACCGGCTCGGTGCTGCTTTCGATCGAGATCGACGGCGAGGGACACGTCGGCGCCGTCGAGGTCGTAGGCTCGGCCGGACCGGATTTCGACGCGGCGGCCATCGCGGCGGTCAAGCAGTTCGTGTTCGAGCCCGCGGAGATCGACAACCAGCCGGCGCCGGTCAAAATCACCTACCGCTACGACTTCGTCATCAAGGAGAAGATCGTCAAAGCGGCCCCGCAGATCAACTTCGACGGTGTCGTGCTCGAGAGGTTCAAGAAGCGTCCCATCTCCAACGTGACCGTCAAGCTGCTCGACCTCGGTGGCGTCACCGGAACCACCGACGAAGACGGCCGCTTCGCGTTCGTCGAGGTGCCGCCCGGCGCTCACAAGGTGGAGCTGTCACACCCCCGCTTCGTGACCGTGGTGACTGACGAGACCATCGCCGTCGGAAAGCGTCGCACGGTCAAGTACCTGGTCGAGGAGCGCGACGACGAAGAGGGCGGAACCAGCATCATCGTTCGCGCGCCGCGCATCAAGAAGGAAGCGGTCGAGACGCGCATCCGCACCGAGGAGGCGCGCCGGGTTCCCGGCACGCAGGGCGACACGCTCAAAGTCGTGCAGAACCTTCCCGGAGTGGGCCGAGCCGCGTTCGGCTCGGGTCAGCTCATCGTCTGGGGCTCGTCGCCGAAAGAAACCGTGGTCAACGTGGATGGCGTCGAGATCCCTGCCCTGTACCACGTCGGTGGGCTCCGCTCGACCATCAACGCCGATCTCGTGCGGTCGATCGACCTTTCGCCCGGCTCTTACGGTGCCGAGTATGGACGGGGACTGGGCGGCCTGGTGCGGATCGAGCTTGCGCCGCTGGCCAAAGAAGGCGTTCACGGATACGTGGCGGCTGACGTGATGGACACGTCAGCGATGGTCGCGGCCGCGCTGACGCCGCGCCTGCGCCTGGCGGTCGCCGGTCGGGTCAGTTACCTCGATCGCGTGCTGGCCGGCGTGACGTCCCGGGATGTCGGAGACTTCGTTCCCATCCCCCGGTACGACGACTATCAAGCGCGCGCAACCTACGCGCCCAGTCAAGACGAAGAGCTGGCCGTGACCCTCCTCGGCTCGGACGATCACCTGAAACGGACCATTCCTTCGAACGATCCCGCCGAACGGCGCACGCAAAACAACGACTCGTCTTACAAGCGGGTCATCCTGAGATACAGCCGGTTGCTCGCGGATGGCGCCAGCTTCATCTTGACGCCGTCGATTGGATACGACCGAAGCACCGACGACGAGCTCTTCGGCGACGTCCGGATTCGTCTGGCGACGACGACCTGGCAGTACGGGCTGCGCGGGACTTATCGCCGTCGCGTCGCGGCCGGCACCACGCTGTCATTCGGCCTGGATCTGCAGGCGCGAACCGTCACCGCCGATCGCGTTGGTTCGATCAACCTGCCGGCCCGCGAGGGCGATGTGGTGGTGTTCGGGCAACCGCCCGCGGGAGACGTCGGCGCCGACCGATGGGACGTCACGCTGATCGACACCGCGCCGTTCGTGAACGCCGAGATCGCGTTCGGTCGCCTCACGCTGGTTCCGGGGCTGCGCTTCGAGCCCACGCTCATCGAGGGCAGCGCGCTCTTTCCGCATAGCGAATTCTCGACTCCCCTCGGATACTCGCGATTCGACATCCCGAACAACCCCGGGCCGAAACTGCTGAGCTGGGCGCCGAATCCACGTGTCACGGCCGCGTTTCGGGTCACGAGGCGGATCACGCTGACGGCCGGCGGCGGCGTCTACGGCCAGCCGCCGGATCCGGAGGACATGAGCGCGGTCTTCGGCAATCCGACGATCAACATGTCGCGGGCGGTGCATCTCTCGGGCGGTGCGAGCTTCAAGCTGACTCCCACGCTGACGTTCGAGGCGGTCGGCTTCTACAAGCACCTTTACGACCTGGTCTCGCGAAGCATTCTTCCGTCGCCGCCCCTGGCCCAGGCCCTGACCCAGGACGGCGCGGGCCGAAGCTTCGGCGGGCAAGCCTTGCTGAGACAAGAGCTGGTTCGCGGATTCTTCGGCTGGATCAGCTACTCGCTGATTCGCAGCGAAAGGCGGGACCATCCCGGACAGGATTGGCGTCTCTTCGACGTCGATCAAACCCATGTTCTAGCGGCGGTGGCCAGCTATCAGATCGGCCGGGGTGTCGAGGCGGGCGCTCGCTTTCGGTACACGACGGGCGCGCCGCGAACCCCGGTCATTGGTGCGTTTTACGATGTTCAGGCGAACGACTACCAGCCGGTGTTCGGCGCGCACAACGCCATCCGGCTGCCAGCGTTCTACCAATTCGACGTGCGGCTCGAGAAGTCCTGGGTCATGGGACGGACGAAGCTGAATATTTTTCTCGACGTTCAGAACGTCAGCAATCGCAAGAATCCGGAGGAGTTCATCTACAACTACAACTTCACGCGACGCGATACCATCTCGGGTCTGCCGACGCTGGCCGTGCTGGGCGCGCGACTGGAGTTCTGATGAGAGCCGTCAACCCGAATGGTGTGATTTGTGCGTGCGCGTTCGCCGTGCTGGCGGGAGCCGCGGCGGGATGCAAGCCGGATCTCGGATCGCCGGCATCGTTGTTGATCGGGCCGCGCGTTCTGGCGGTGCGCGGTGTCCCTGCCGAGGCGGCGCCCGGCTCCATGGTCACCTTTGACGCCTTGGCGGCCGACCCGACGGGCACCATCGCCGATCCTCGGCTGTCGTGGTCATTCTGCAGCACGCCCAAGCCCCCGGCCGAGACCAACGCGGTCAGCGTGCCGTGCCTGACGACGCCCGACGATGCCGGCCCGGCGGCCGCCTTCATGGCCATGCTGCCCAGCGACGGTTGCATGAAGTTCGGTCCGGACTCTCCGGGCGGAATGCCTCCGATCCGCCCGCGGGATCCCGACGTGACCGGCGGATTCTACCAGCCGCTCCGCGTGACCCTTGAGATCGCCGGGGGCACCGACGCCCACGTCGACGTTGCGTTCGAGCTGCAGCGGATCAGCTGCCTGCTCGCCAACGCGCCCATCAGCGTTTCGCGCACGTTCAACCTGACCTATACCGCGAACCAGAACCCTACCATCGACCACGTGACGTTGGACCCGGACAACGCAGGCACCAAGGTGTTCGGAGCGGGTTCGACGCCCGGCGGAACCTCGGTCGCCGCGGGGACCAAGATGACGCTGGAGCTGGCGTGGCCCGATGCCGCCGCCGAAAGCTATCCGGTGTGGGACCTCGCCTCGCGCACCTTGACCACGCATCGAGAGTCGCTGCGCGTATCGTGGTTTGCGTCCGCGGGCGAGTTCGCGCTCGACAACACGGGGCGCGGAGAGGACGAGACGGAGACGTTCGCCCGGAACGACTGGACGGCGCCCGGCGTCGCCGGCAATGTCCACTTCTGGGTCGTGCTGCGGGACGCACGTGGTGGCCTGGACTTCGGCGCGTTCGACCTGACCGTCGCGCCCTAGCGGAGCCCTAGCGGGCCGGATTGCGCGCCGCCGCCGCTATTGGCATAGCAGCGGGAGCAGCGGCGTTGGACCGGTCAGGAGAGTCTCGTCCGGGTAGCTGAATGCGCCGTCGATTGCGGTCGACGCCTGGCCCGGTTGGAACCACGACAGCAGCGCGGCGTTCTGCAGGTGATAGATCATCTCCGGCATCGCGAAGGGGAAGACCGCCCCGGGGAGTTCCTCGACCACGTCGCACAGCTCATTCTTGTTCTGGCAGCGGCCCAATGGCTCTTGCCACCAGGGCGTCAGATTGTGCACGCCGTCGGTACCAACGAACGGATCGTTCACCGTTTCCACCAGCTCATGGGCCAACGCCGACACGTCTTCCGGGCCGATCAACACGCCCGGTGATATCCAGCTTGCGATCGAGACGACGAACCGGCGTTCCCGGTTGCCGTTGGTATCGTCGCCGGGCTCGAAATCGTAGGTGTGGAAGCCGAGGATGCAGCAATTGCTTGGGCTTCCCGAGTAAAGAACCGTGTTGGGAAGCAGGAAGATCGACAAATCTCGGGTGGTGATGTCACCAGCATTTTCGGCTGCGCCGATTGGCGTCGTGATGTCCGTCGGGTCGGGCGGGAAGAGCAGCGTCTCGAAGACCTGCGCGTCGACGCTCACGAAAGCGCAGCAAGTCCCGTCGGGATTGAGCGCGAAACGATAGGCGCCAAAGGGAACCGAGATGGTTCGTGTCGGCCGCACGACGGGAGCCAGCGAGGTGTGCCAGCCGACCGGCGTCGTATTGAAGAATTGCGCGCGTTGGATAGCGTCCACATACTGCGTCGGACTGCGGCTGCTCGAGTAACTCGCGGCCTGGAACAGAGGCGAGTCCAACGTCGGCTGGACAAATGGAGTCACGTCAGAGTGAAGGGTCGTGCCGTTGAACACCCGGACCGAGCCGTCGAAGTCGAGCAGATCGACCGAAATCGGAACAATTGGCGCCTGGATCAACGTAGTTGCGCCGCGGTCCGGCGGACTACCGACCAGGTTCACGAGCCAGGTCGACTGCGACGAGCCGTCCGCCGCGAATCCCGGTGCGGTGAAGGAGACGTCGAAGTTGGCCAGCGAATCGATCCCGGCAATTCCCGGGTCCGCCGGCGGTGGTGGTGGCTCTCGGTCGTCTCGCCGCTGGTGGTGACGGTGATGGCCGTGGGGCGGGTGTCCGCCCCCATGATGATGCGCGTGAAGGAGCGCGTCGCGAGGGAGCTCGTCATTCTCGCACGAACGCGAGTGCGCGAGCGCCGCCGCCGGCGCGAAGAGAAGCGTGCCGGCGACGCTTACCGCTCCGATCGCGATCCGCCAAGTTGCGTGGTTCGACGGGCGTGCCGCCGAAGACACGACCGAGCGGCTCAATGAACGCCGCACTCGGTAGAGCAGAAGTTGGATCGGCAGGTGATCAGGTTCACCGCGCCTCCGAGCGGGAAACTGGGATCGACCAGGCGAAGCTCGATCGTCGGGGCGTCATAGGTCGCGGCCGTCATCCTGGCAGCGGCAGTGATGAAATCGAGGCAGGGTCCGTTGGCCTTCGTTGGCGCGCTGTTGTCGGTATCGCAGGTCCCGCCGTTCGTCCCACACCAGCACGGGAGCACGTTACCCTGGCTAACGCAGTTGTTCGCCGGGTTGGTGAAGCAGCCGTATGCGTCCTCGCACAGCTGGCGGTCGGTGGGATCGGGGTACATGTCGCAGCCATCGGTGGAGGCGACACAGTTGTCGCATCCGTCCTGCGACAGCGAGCAAATGTCGGTGCCCACGTCGAATGAACACTGGTCGCAGGCCGTTCCCGCGCAGTGGCTCGCGGTCAATGTGACGGCTGGCGTGCAAACTCCGGCCCGGCAGGCGTCACCGGTGGTGCAGACGTTGCCGTCATTGCATGACGTCCCGTCCGCGGCGACCGGATTCGGGCAAAGACCCGTGCTTGGCACGCACGTTCCAGCTACGTGGCACTGATCCGACGCCGTGCAAATTTTGGGAGCGGTACCGACACAGACGCCGGCCTGACAAAGGTCGACCGCCGTGCACAAGCTTCCATCGTTGCAGGCCGTGGTGTCGGGCGCGTTGGGGTTGGTGCAGGCGCCGGTGGCGGGAGCACAGACACCAGCTACGTGGCACTGGTCCAGCGCCGTGCACGTCTTGGGCGGGCCTCCGGTGCAGACGCCGGCGCGGCACGTGTCGGAGAGCGTGCAGCCATTCCCGTCGCTACAGGCGAGGCCGTCAGCCGCAAGGGGCGCCGAACAGGCGCCGGTAGTCGGGTCGCACGTGCCGGCAACGTGGCACTGGTCGACGGGCGAGCACACCTTGGGAAGGCCCGCGGTACAAGCGCCGGCGACGCAGGTATCGGAGATCGTGCAAGCATTTCCGTCGTCGCACACGGTGCCGTCACGCGTGGCGACGTTGGTGCAGAGGAATCCGGTCGATGCGTTGCAAAGGTCGATTGTGCACGGATTGCGGTCGTCACAGGTTGAAGGACACTGACCCGCCCCCCCGGTGCCCGAGCCACCAACCCCAGTACCCGCGGTGCCGCCCTTGCCTCCCGTACCGGCGCCGCCACTGCCCGTACCCGCGGTGCCACCCCTGCCTCCGGTGCCCGCCCCGCCGGTACCCGGCGCGCCTCCCGTCCCCGTCGGGCAGAGCTTCGAGCTCCGGGTGGCGATCACCACGCCCGAACCGAGAACCCAAGAGACGAGGCTCGAGCTGCTGAAGGTCACTTGGACCACGTCGGCTTGAGTCCCGGACAGGTAGTTGGTGGGTTGCCCGCGATCCGCGGGCGAAGGGAAGAACCGGTTGTAGAACCCCACCGGGATTGGGATGGCGGATGAGGAGGTATTCACGTACCCGAAGTGGGCCTTGTAGCTGCTCGACGACAACCTGTCGACGCACTTGAGAGTCGGCTTCACCGGCCGCACCGACGCGGAGGTCGCGGCGTTCGTGGACGCCGCCGCTTCGAGCTCACTCTGTAACTGGACTCTGGTTGCCTCGGCAACGGGATCGGATCCGTTATCGGAGCCATTGTCCGAAGCCATCTCATTGCTACATGCACCACTCGCACCGGCGGCGAGAATCAACAAGATACGCCATTGCTTCAAAAGTCGTCCGACGTTCATCGTCTCCTCCAGATCCCGTTTCGCTCACGGCAGCCGCAGCTCGTTGCGGGCGCAATTCTCGCAAGCCGACGTACCTTTGCCTTGTAGCTCCAATTTGCGATGGCGTGTGTGACCTTTCCGATGAGCTTCGGTTTCACATGCCCGTCGCGTCATAGCCGTCGCCGCTAGACGGTCAGCGTAACTTGACCGTCAACGTTGTTGCCCCGCATTGCGCCGAGCTGCCATTCGCCATTGCGAACGCCGATCCCAGTACCCAGGCGGTGGAGCTGCGTGGGTTGAACGCGACCTGCGCAACATCCTCGCGGGATCCGGACGAAAAAACAGTCGGTTGCGAACGGCTGACTGGCGGCGGCCAAAATCGGTTGAAGATGCTCACGGAAATGGGTATCTCCGCGCTCGAGGAGTTGGCGTATCCAAAATGGGCCCGCCATTCGGTGGCTGACAGCGCCTCGACGCACGTGAGAACCGGCTTCACCGGCTTGATGCGCTCGGCGGTCACGGCGTCCTGGTTCCGCGCCGCTTCGAGCTCCTGCTGCAACCCTTCGAGGATGCCGTCCGACCCATCGCCGCCCGCCACGGCCGGCACGATCTTGACCTCCTCGGCTCGCTTTTGTCGGCAACCGCCGATCATGACCAGCGCCGCAACGATCAGGAGCGACTTATCGATATGGCGGCGCCTCGTGATCTGGATGGTCTTGGTCACGGAACCCTCCCATTGAACGGAGCGGCGACACTATTGCTGCGTGCGCTAGGCCATCAACCGACAATCAGGTGTCGATTAGGTCACGTTGACGTTACGGCGTCCGCCACAATCGATGGTTACGGAGGCGACTAAATCAAGGTCCAATGAAGGTCCACAATCGTGCGTCGTGTTTCAGCTTCTTCAGCGCGCGTCGCTCGATCTGCCGCACCTGATGAACGGGAACTCCCAGCCGCGCGGATATCTCTTGCAGGTTGCAAGGGTCCTCGTCGATCCCGAATCGTAATGCGAGTACTTCGCGCTCTCGACCTCTGAGGCGTTCAAGGGCCGTGCGAATCGCCGCGCCCAGCGTGCGCTCCTCGAGCAGCTCATGTGGTGATCGGTGTCTGTCTTCGTCGGAGAGCCGCTCGATGAGCGGGACCTCGTCGCTCTGGCGTGCTGTCGGCGAATCGAGGGAGATGGGCAGACCGCGAAGGTCCAACAGCTGCTCGATGCGGGCCGGCGTGGACGACAGGCGTGCTGCGATCTCCGCGGGCGCGGGTGCGCGCCCCAGCCGCAGCACCAGATCGTGCGTGGTCTGCGCTACCTCGCGCAGGGCACCACGCACATGGCTGGGTAGCCTGACTGTGCGCCCCTGCTCGGCGATCGCGCGGCCCATCCCCTGGCGAATCCACCACGCCGCATACGTCGTGAACCGGACGCCGCGGCTGGCGTCGAAGCGGCGCGACGCTTTGATGAGGCCGATGCTCCCTTCTTGGATCAGGTCGATCGTCTCGACCCCGCGGTTGGCGAACTGCCGCCCGATCAGCGCGACCAGGCGCAGGTTCTCGTGGACCAGGGCGGAGCGCCGCTCGTCGGTGGCGCTGGAAGACGACGAAGCCATCCCGACACCAGACGATATACCTGGCCCTCCGATCGGTTCGTCACAGCTTGGCGCCAATCCCGAGACGGCAGATTCGGCGGCAAATCCCGATCTCTACCCGTCCTCGTTCTCGTCCTTCCCGCCCTCCGCTGCAGCTTCACCCCGCGCGGGTGAGCTCGCTCTCCGCGTCGTTGACCTCGATTGGCCGCGGTCTTCGGAGCTCACGAACTCCGACCCGGGACCAGCACGGCGAGCGCGATCTCCTTGGTGTCGTCGAGCGCCGTCGCGCGCGGGGACTTGCCCGCGCTCGACGTGCTTGAAGATGTTCATGCTGAGGTTTCCTTCAGTTTCGGACTTTGAGCGGAAGTTCCCGCGGATGGGCTCTCCATTGAGCTCTTTTGGCGGCGTTCGTTGAGAGCGCACGTGAATCGAGCGGGCGCATCAGCGTGGGGTTGGCGATGCCAGCGCGGGCGCCCGCCTCCAGCAGCAGGCGGGGCTTACCAGCCGCGCGGTCGGCGAATTCGTCCACCAGGTGGCGATAGGCGGCGCGGCGCCCGCCATCCAGCAGTACATGGCGGGCGGTTCGGAGCCCTTTGAGGGTTCCGAGCATAGACGACCAGCGGGTCACTTGTAGTCGCGTGCCGCGACGGGGTCAACGGTGGGCTCGGTGCGTCAGGCGAGGCAATCCCCGCGAAAAACCTGACGGCACGCGAGAGAAGCGGCCCCGGCGCGACTCTAAGTCAGTAGACGGGCCGATTCCGTCCGGGCGGCCCGTTTCGCTTCAAAGCCGGATTCTCGAAATTGTCGTGAAAGCTTCGTTGCAGCCTTCGTTCGCCGCCGTCGGAAATACAGGGGGGCGACCTCGGGCGCGCGGCGCCGGACCGTTCGGCGCCGCGCGCGCTGTCGCCTACCCGTGCGCGGGCGCATCCGTTAGGCTAGCGGCCCGATGGGCAGCCGCAACCTCCGCGTCCACCCCCTGGCAGGGGGGCCATGACGGGCCTGGCGACTGGCGCGGCGCTGCTGCTTTGGGCGGTGGTGGGGGGCAACGGATTGCGGGTCGACACCACCACGCCCGATGCGCTCTGCCCGGATCTGGGGCAGGTGCGGGCGGCGGCGCGCGCGCGCCTGGGCGACATCGAGGCCGACGGCGACTGGAACGCGTTGTACGCGCTGATTCACCGCCCCGACGGCGCGGAGGCGGGCGACATCGTGCGCCTGGAGCTGCACGATCCGACCGGTCGGCTGCGCCTGCGTCGGGAGCTGCCGCGCGCCGGCGAATCGTGCGCGTCGCTGGCGCAAGCGCTGGTGGTGATCCTGGATGCTTACTTTCGCCATCCGACCGATGCCGACGACGTGGTGGCAGCCGCCCCCGCGCCGGTGGCTCGAACTGCGCCAGTCGATGCCGCGCCCGCGAGTCCGGCTCCCGACCGATTCGTCGCGGATCTGTCGGCGGGGTGGGCGAACGCCTGGGGCGGCGCGGATCTCAGCAGCCCGGTCCTTGCGCTGGGCGTCCGGCTGGCGTTGATGCCGCCGGTCTGGTGGGCCGGGCTCGAGGGGACCTGGATGACTTCGGCGCAGAGCCAGACCGTCGGGGTCGCAGCGGCCCGCGCCCGCAGCTACGGCCTGCGCGGCTTCGTCGCGCGCGATCTGGTGCAGCGGTCGGAGGTCGGGTTGCTGGTCGGCCCCGAAGTGATGGTCGCGCTCGATCACGCCGACGCGGCGATGTTGCTGGACGGCGAGCGCCAGACGCGCGCGCGGTTCGGCGCCGGCCTGCGCGCGCAGCTGCTACTGCGGCTGGCGCGGCCGCTGTGGCTGTCGCTGCTCGCGGCGTTCGACTACGCACCCGCCGGGTGGGGCGGGACATTCCTGATCGCCGACGAATCCGCGTCGGGCGAAACCGAGATCTTTCCGCCATCGCGCGTGCGCTTGATGGTGGGGGCGGGGCTTAGCTGGGCGGTCTTCTGATGACCACCTCGGGAGCGCGATCGCACGAAGCACGGCCGTCGGCCGCGCGTGCGCAGGCAGCGTCGTCGTCGCAGGAGCTGATCCACAGCGAAGACGAGGCGACGCCGGAGCCGTTCGAGGGTTCCGACCTCGTCGCCCGGTGCCTGAGCGGCGAGGGCGCCGCGGCTCACGCGCTGCACGAGAAGTACTACCCGGCGGCCGCGGCCTTCCTGCGCAAGCTGGGCGCGCGCCCCGACGAGATGGAAGACGCCTGCCAGGAGGTCTTCCTGCAGTTCTTTCGCTACCTGCCGTCGTTTCGCGGCGAGGCGCAGATCAAGACCTGGCTCTTTCGCCTGTGCATCAGCGAGGCGCGGCGCGCGCGCCGCCGGCGCCGCGTGCGCGCGACGCTGGCGACGTTGCTCGGGCGCGAGCTGCCGCAAGAGGCGGTCGTGCCGCCGGCGACCGCGAGCGAGGCGACGCTGCGGCGGCGGGTCGAGAGCGGCCTCGATCGCCTGTCGGAAGGACACCGGCTGGTGTTCGTCCTGCTCGAGATGGAAGGGCTGCCCGCGAACCAGGTGGCCGAGCTGGCGCGTTGTTCGGAGGCGACGGTCTGGCGGCGCGTCGGCGAGGTGCGCCGCCGCTGCCGCGAGATGCTGGGCCTGGGCGGCGATCGGACGCCCGACGAGGAGTCGGCATGAAGTCGCTGCGCGACGAGAGCGACGCGGCGGCCGAGCGGATCGCCGACGCGAATCGAGCCTTCGAGCCGGCGCCGGGTGAGCAGGCGGCGGCGTGGACGCGCTTGCAGCGCGCGATGCAGTCGCGCTGGACCGCCGATCGCGCGCGCGCCGAGCGGCGGCGCGCGCGTCGAGCGGGCTGGCGGTTCCTCGCTGGCGCCGGTGCGCTGGCGTCGCTGGCGCTGAGCGTCTGGCTCGTGGTTCGACCGCACCCGAACGCGGTCGGTCCGAGCGCGCCGGTGGCGCTGGCGGCTCCTCGTGCCGCCGTGGCGCTCGGCGCCTTTGCCGTTCGCGCTGCGCCGCAGGTGCCTTCGTCCGCTCCCGCGTCGAGCGAGCGTGCACCGGACGAGCTGCCGCGCACCACGACCCGTGCCGCCGGTCGCGCTCGCGCCCGGCCGCTCGTGGCTGGCCGCCGGCGTGCGTGCGCGGCTGGCGCCGCGGGGCGCGGCGGTCGTGCGCCTCGGATCGGCCGCCTCGCGCGTCGGTGTCGCTGCTGCGCGGCCGGATCGACATCGACATCGGGCATCGCGCTCGGCGAGCGCGGACGTCGCCCCGTCGGGCGGTGGAGCGACGGCTTCGCCCGCGCTCGAGCCCGCGGCGTCGCCGCCGCCCGCGCGCGTCGAGGTGCAGGTGGCGTCGTACCGGCTCGAGCCCGACTCCGGGCGATTCAGCGTCAGCGCGCGCGGTGAAAAGGTCGACGTCGTCGTGCACAGCGGGAAGCTCGCGGTCTGGTCGTCGCGGCGCCTGCTGGCGACGGTCGTGGCCGGCCAGCGCTGGACCAACCTCGTCGCGCGCGTCGCCGGACGCGCGGCGGGCGATGGCGATGCCGACGCCGCCGGCGTCGAGCGCCGCGGCCGCCGCCGCGCCGGCGTCGGTCGAGGCGCCGTCGCTCGAGCCGGGCGCCGACAATCGAGCGGCCACCGCGGCCGAGGGCCCGGATTGCGCGCGCCTGACCCGCGCGGGCGACATCGACGGCGCGCTCGCCTGCTTCGACGCGCGCGTCGGAGCGGCCCGGGCTGGTCGGCGAGCTGGCGCTGATGGAGCTGGCGCGCATCCGGCGCGACGTCAAGGGCGACCTGGCCGGCGCCGAGCGCGCGCTGGCCGAGCACCGGCGCCGCTTTCCGCGCGGCGCGCTCGCCGACGAGGCGGCCGGCGCGCGCGTCGAGCTGCTGGTGCGGCTGGCGCGGCCGGCCGAGGCGCTGGCCGAGGCGGCGCATCTGCGGCGGCGGCGACGCGATCTTCTGGCGCGCGGTCTGCCTCGCGAAGCTCGGCCGCGCGTCCGAGGCGGCGCGCGCGTTCGACGAGTACCTGGCGCGGCCCGACGGAAAACGCCGCGCCGAGGCGGAGCGCATGCGTCGGGAGCTGGCGCCGTGACGGCGCGGTGGACGCCCGCGCCGGCGGCGGGCCTGGCGTTGCGTGCTGGCGATCGCCGGCGGCTGGCGGTGCGAGCGCATGATCATCGGCCGCTTGCCGGCGGCAGCGTCGACGCGGCGCCGACGCCTCGGTCGATGCGTCCGTCGACGCCGGCCGAAGCTCGCACGACGCGCGCGACGCGACCGCCGGCACCGTCGGACGCGCAGGGCGGGGATGGCGCGCCCGCGGGTGACGGCGCGACACCGTCTGACGGTGCGGGCGCGAAGGACGGCACGACCGCGCGCGACGCCGAGGCCGGACGCCGGCGATGCCGGTGTCGACAGCGCGGCCGTCGATGCCGCGTCCGGCGACACGTCGTCCGCCGCCGACGCCGCGCGCGACGCCGCCGCCGCCGACACCGGTCCACCGCCGATCGGCGTGATCGCCGGGCGCATCACCATGTCCGATCTGACGAATTTCACGTCGCGCGGCTCGGGCGTCGCCGGCGTGCTGGTGACGCTGACCGGACCGTCGGCGCGCACCGCAATCAGCGACGCCAACGGTGCCTTCCAGTTTCCCGAGCATCGCGCCCGGCACGTACACCGTCGCGGTGAGCCAAGGACGGCGCGACGCTGACGCCGCCGCGCGCGACCGGCGTCGCCGTGGCCGCCGACAGCGGCGGCACGGTGGTCAACTTCGACTGCGCGCCGCCGTGCGGGACCGGGCCGACCGATCGATCCGGCGCGCGAGCTCTTCATCGAGGACCCGACCGTGCTCGGACCGACGCGCGCGCCGCAGCAACGCCACCGACGGCGCCTGGAGCTTTCGCTACCTCATCGAGCAGATGGCGACCACGTCGCCCAACAACTACGTCAACGACTTCATCAACAACATCGTCGCCTCCGGGCGCGACATGTCGCGGCTGCGCCTGCAATGGCCGACCGTGATCGAGAACAGCGTCGTGCTGCCCGACATCACGCGCGCGCCGTTCGAGTTGCTGGCGATCGTCAACGGCATCGACGCGCACGCGGCGGGGCAGGGCGAGCTGCGCTTCGTCTACGGCATCTACGACGTTCCGGGCGCGCCGACGTTCAACCCGCAGGGACGAACGTTCACGCTGATGCTCACCTACGCGCTGCCGGCGACCACGGCCTACCCGAACCGCCAGGCGTGGGCCGCGCGCTTTCACGCGCTGGGCGCGATCCCGTTCGGCGCCGACTACAACGCCGCGCTGCAGGCGATCACCGATTCGGTCGTGCGCACGGCGACGCTGCCCGAGCAGCGCCGAGAACCCGCGCGGCAGCACGCTGGTCGCGCTCAGCATCAACGAAGCGTTCGGCAACCCGCGCCTTACCAGCTGCGCCAGCTGCGGCCGCTGCCCGATCCGGTGCACGGGCAGCGCGAGCTGATCGTCGGCACCGTCGATCAAACGCCGGACTGCGACGCTGAACATGATGAACGGCGCGCTGCCCGATTTCCTGAACGCCAACGCGGCGCTGGTCCAGGCCGGCTTCGCGTCGCTCCCGGCGCGCGCTGCTCGGCACGCAGTCGTCGGCGTTCGACCATCCCCGTCCCCTGGTCCTTTCCCAGCGTGACCAGCGAGCCGCTGCGCCACGCCTTCGCCGGCCAGACCTGCGCCGGCTGCCACTCGTCGGAGGTGCCGGCCGGTGCCGGCTTCACGATCTTCCACGTGATCCCCTACAACGGCCCGAGCGCGCCCAGCACCTCGGGCTGGGTCACGATCGTCGACATCCCGCGCCGCGTGTCGTTCCTGCAGAACCAGCTGACTTGCAGTGGCGCCACCTGCGCGCCCGGCGCCGAGCCGATGATGGGCCCGACGCGCTAGCGAGCTCGGATCGAGAGCTCGAGTCTCAGATCTGCCCGCAGGTGGCGACGGTTCCGCCACCGTCGAGCTGGGTGCAGGCGCCACAGAAGTATGCGCCGTTCTCGGGAACGCAGGTGCAGTCGTGGGCCGCACAGGCGCCGAAGGGCACGCACGAGATCGTCATGCACCGTGCCAGACGGGCCGCCGTCGTTGCCCGGGGACTCCGCCCGGCCCAGAGGTCAGATCGCGACAGTACTCCCTGGCGATCGAGCAGAAGAGGGTTCCGTCGCAGGGGAACCGCACTTCCTCGGAGCCGCCGCCCCCACCACCACCGCCGGGGCCGCCGGCCCCACCACCGTCGCGGTCCGCGCCGGGTTTCTGGCTGCTGCTGCAGGCCAGCACCATCGTGAGCCCCAGATGCGATGACCCACCCCCCGACCATCCGTTTCGTCGTCATCGTGTCTTTGGCCAGCAACTCGGGTGCCAGCCGCTCGCGACGGTTCTCGCCTCGTCACCCGCTGGTTTCCATGGCGCGAAGGCCCGTCCGGATCCGAATGTCGCGATCACGTTGCGTACGCCGGCGGGCGGCTCAAAATTCCCGCATGCGCGCGGTGACGTTGCGAGAGCACGGTGGCCCGGAGGTCCTGAAGCTGGAGGAGCTGCCCGTTCCGGTCGCGGGCCGACATCAATTGCTGGTCGCCGTCCGCGCCACATCGGTGAACCCGGTCGATACCAAGGTGCGCCGGCGCAGCGGCGCGGCGCGCGCGTTCCCCATCGTGCTCGGCTACGACGCGAGCGGCGTGGTCGCGGGCGTGGGGCCCGATGTGGTGGGCTGGAAGGTAGGCGATGCGGTCTTCGGCTGCCCGAACCTGTTCGGTCCGGGCGCCAACGCCGACTACGTGCTGCTCGACGCGCGCGCCGCCGCGCCCAAGCCGGCGTCGGTCGATCACGCGACCGCTGCCGCGCTGCCGCTGGTGGCGCTCACCGCCTGGGAGGCGCTGCACGATCGCGCGCGCATCCAGCCCGGCCAGACCGTGCTCATTCACGCGGGCGCGGGCGGCGTCGGCCACATCGCGGTCCAGCTCGCGCGCCTGCACGGCTGCCGGGTGATCACCACCGCCGGCCGGCCGGAGTCGATCGCGTTCTGCCGCGACGTCCTGGGCGCCGACGAGGTCATCGACTACGCGACGGTCGACTTTCGCGTGCGCGTGCGCGAGCTGACCGGCGGGCGCGGCGCCGACGTCGTGCTCGACACCGTGGGCGACGAGACGTTCCGCCGCAGCATCGAGTGCGTCGCGCCGCGCGGCCAGCTGGTGACGATCCTCGCCTCGAACCCGGCAGAGCAGGCGCCGACGCTGCTCTACCGGGGCATCACCGTTCACTACGAGTTCATGGGCGTGGCCGTGGCGAACGAGATCGATCCCGCGCACCAGGGCGCGATCCTGAGGTCGATCGCGCGCCTGGTGCGACGGCGGTTTTCTCCGCGTTCACGTGAGCCGGCGCCTGCCCCTGGCCGAGGTCGGCGAGGCGCACCGCCTGATCGAGACCGGGCACACCCTCGGCAAGATTGCCGTGCTGGTGGCCGCGGCGTAGGCGCCGCGGCCGTTTCGCGCGATCGCTACGGGGACTCCAGGTCGGCGAGCAGATCGCTCAGGTAAGACAGGGACGGTGTCCCACGGGTTCGGCAACACGTCGCTGTTGACGTAGATGTAGCCCACGTATGCGCGCGCTTGCTTGATCAGCGCATGGTTCGGCGTTGAGACGCCGTAGGCGAAGAGGCCGAAGCTCGTGCGTGGATAGCTGGTGTGCCAGCCCGAGAGCGTGGTCGTCGCCGGGAACCCCGAGCCCTCGTAGATCATCACGACGTCGGTCGTGCCGACGAAGGTCGGCTTGGTGTCAACGCCGGGATTGCCGACGGTGAACGTCATCCCCTTGGATTTCGCGTACTGGGAGACGGTCTTGTACAACAGCTCGTCACCGAGGCGGTTCGACATCTCGTCGAAGAAGATCCCCTGTGTCGACGGGTAGAACGACTTCCAGCGATCGATGTCGGCTTCGATCGTCGCGACGCTGCGCGCGCCGTAGCCGGTCGCCACGTAGCCGACCACGGTGACGCCGGCGAGCTGGAGCTTGCCGATGCCGGCCGCGTATCCGGCGTCGGCGGCCGGGCCTGGCCCGCTGTTGGGATCGATGACCGCGTAGACCGGCACCTTGGGGTGCGCCATCTTGGCGGCCGCGACCGCTGCCCACGATTTGTCGCTCGCGACCGTGTAAAGCGGAACCACGACGGCCGTGGGCGGGACCGCTGCCGCGGCGCCGGCTGCGCCGCCGGTCGCGGTGATGCCACCGGTGGCGCTGCCGCCCGAGCCGTTGCCGCCGGTGGCGCTGCCGCCCGAGCCGTTGCCGCCGGTGGCGCTGCCACCGCTCCCATTGCCGCCGCTGCCGGCGGTCGCGACGCCGGCAGTACCGCCGAGGCCTGGCGCTCCGCCGCCCACACCTCCGGTGGTTCCGCCCGCGCTGGTGGTCGGCGTCTCGTTTCCTGCGCTGCCGCCCATGCTGCCTCCGATCTCGCCTCCGGTTCCGGTTTCTACTCCCGCTCCCGCGCCACCGCACCCCGCGATCAGAATGCACACGATTCCTGCCCGTGTGAGGACTGCTCTCATCCGTACCTCCGTAGGGCAGTTACGGAGGTCGCGCGGATTTGGACGTGAAGCGAGATGCCACGAATCTCGTCGGTGGCGCAGCCTCAGCCGTTTCCCGCGTGCTCCATGCGGGTACGTCCGCTAGACTCGCGCCCCGTGAGAAACACGCCGCCGATCGCGAAATCTCCCGAACAAATTCGTCGGGGCGCGGATGAGCCGGAGTTCATCATCGTGCGAGGCGCGCGCGAGCACAATCTGGCCATCGATGAGCTGCGCCTGCCCAAACGACAGCTGGTCGTCTTCACCGGCGTCTCGGGCTCGGGCAAGTCGTCGCTGGCGTTCGACACGCTCTACGCCGAAGGGCAGCGCCGCTACGTCGAGTCGCTGTCGTCGTACGCGCGCCAGTTCCTGGGCCAGATGGAGAAGCCCAAGTACGAGCAGCTGCGCGGCCTGTCGCCGACGATCGCGATCGAGCAGAAGTCGGCGTCGTCGAACCCGCGCTCGACCGTGGGCACGGTCACCGAGATCTACGACTACCTGCGCGTGCTCTACGCGCGCGCGGGAGAGCAGCGCTGTCACCTGTGCGGCGGTGAGGTCACTGCGCGCTCGGCGGCCGAGATCGTCGAGGAGTTGCTGACGCTGCCGGCGCGCACCAAGGCGGTGCTGATGGCGCGCAAGGCGGAGAATCGCAAGGGCGAGTTCCGCGAGGTGTTCGAGGAGGCGCGCAAGGCCGGCTTCGTGCGCGTGCGCATCAACGGCCTGATCCAGCGGCTCGAGGACGTCACCGCGCTCGACAAGAAGAAGAAGCACACCATCGAGATCGTGATCGATCGCGTGACGATCGATCCGTCGGACCGCGCGCGGCTGACCGACTCGGTCGAGGCGGCGGTGAAGGCGGGCGGCGGATCAATATTGGTCTCGGTCGACGGCGAGGCGCGCGAGCGCGCCTACAGCCAGGCGCGCGCCTGCCCGAGCTGCGGCGTCGGCCTGCCCGAGCTGTCGCCGCAGTCGTTCTCGTTCAACAGCCCGCTCGGTATGTGCGTCGACTGCAACGGCCTCGGCTCGAGCCTGGAGGTCGACCCGGATTTGATCGTGCCCAACCCGGATCTGACGATCCGCGCCGGCGCGATCGAGCCGTGGGGCGATCGCACCGGGCGCGACCATGGCTGGACCGCCAACGTCGCCGCGGCGGTGTCGCGCGAGTTCGGGATCCCGCTCGACAAGCCGTGGAAGAACCTGACGCCGCGGCAGCGCGAGGTGCTGCTGTACGGCACCGGCGACCGGCGCATGGAGGTGACCTGGGCCGGCAAGCACGGCAGCGGGTCGTGGGCGATGAAGTTCGCCGGCGTGGTCAACACCATCAAGAAGCGGATGCAGGAGACCAGCTCCGAGGTCACACGCCAGTGGTACGGCCGCTACTTCCGCGAGTCGCTGTGCCGCGCGTGCGAGGGGCGGCGCCTGCGGCCGGAGTCGCGCGCGGTGGTGCTCGCCGGCAAGAGCATCGTCGACGTCAGCGCGATGACCGTCGGTGAGGCGAGCCGCTACTTCGGGAACCTGGGCCTCAAGGGCGCGCGCGCGCAGATCGCCGGCGAGATCCTGAAAGAGGTGAATGCGCGGCTGGGCTTCCTGCTCGACGTGGGGCTCGAATACCTGACGCTGGATCGCGCGGCGGCGTCGCTGTCGGGCGGCGAGGCGCAGCGCATCCGGCTGGCGTCGCAGCTGGGGTCCGAGCTGTCGGGCGTGATGTACGTGCTCGACGAGCCGTCGATCGGCTTGCACCAGCGCGACAACTTGCGGCTGATCGCGACGCTGCGGCGGTTGCGCGACCTCGGCAACAGCGTGATCGTCGTCGAGCACGACGAGGAGACCATCGAGGCGGCCGACTACGTCGTCGACTTCGGCCCGGGCGCGGGGCGGGGCGGTGGGCGCGTCGTCGCCGAGGGGACGCCGGCGGCGATCAAGGCCAACCCGGCCTCGCCGACCGGACGCTTCATGTCGGGCGTCGAGCGCATCGAGATCCCGCGGGAGCGACGCAAGCCGACCGGCTTCATCTCGGTCAAAGGCGCGCGCGAGCACAATCTGAAGAACATCGACGTGCAGTTCCCGCTGGGCGTGGTCGTGGCGGTCACCGGCGTGTCGGGCGCGGGCAAGTCGTCGCTGATCAACGGCATCCTGCACCCGGCGCTCAAGCGCGCGCTGCTGGGCAGCCACGAGCGCGTGGGCGTGCACCGCGGGCTGACCGGCATCGAGGCGATCGACAAGGTGATCGACATCGATCAGAAGCCGATCGGGCGCACGCCGCGCTCGAACCCGGCGACGTACACCAAGGCGTTCGATGCCATCCGCGAGATCTTCGCGGGCACGCAGGAGGCGCGCGCCTACGGTTACCTGCCGGGGCGGTTCTCGTTCAACGTCGCGGGCGGGCGCTGCGAGGCGTGCGAGGGCGACGGCGTGCGGCAGGTCGAGATGCACTTCCTGCCCGACGTCTACGTCACCTGCGAGGTCTGCCGGGGCAAGCGCTACAACGAGGCGACGCTGCGGGTGAAATGGAAAGATCGCACGATCGCCGAGGTGCTCGACACGTCGGTGTCCGATGCGTTCGCGCTGTTCGAGCATCACCGCACGCTGGTCAGCGTGCTGAAGACGCTCGAGGACGTGGGGCTCGGCTACATCGCGCTCGGGCAATCGGCCACCACGCTGTCGGGCGGCGAGGCGCAGCGGATCAAGCTGTCGCGCGAGCTGGCCAAGCGCGACACGGGGAAGACGCTGTACCTGCTCGACGAGCCGACGACCGGCCTGCACTTCGAGGACGTGCGCAAGCTGCTCGCGGTGCTGCGGCGGTTGAGCGACGCGGGCAACACTGTGCTGGTGATCGAGCACAACCTCGATGTGATCAAGACCGCGGACTACGTGATCGATCTCGGTCCCGAGGGCGGCTCGGGCGGCGGTCAGGTGATCGCGGCGGGCACGCCGGAAGAGATCGCGCGCGTGCCGGCGTCGTACACCGGGCGTTTCCTCGCGCCGCTGCTCGGCATCCGCGGCGCGAGGGCGACGACGGCGGCGTAGGCCCCGGGGCGGGGGGCGCGCTGGTCGCGGACCCCTCTCCCTAACCCTCCCCCCGCAGACGGGGGAGGGGATAAGAACAAAGACGCGAGAGCCCGGTGCGCTGCGGGGAATTTCCGGTCTCCTCGGTGCGCGGGACCCCTCTCCCTAACCCTCCCCCCGCAGACGGGGGGAGGGGATAAGAACAAAGACGCGAGAGCCCGGTGCGCTGCGGGGAATTTCCGGTCTCCTCGGTGCGCGGGACCCCTCTCCCCTAACCCTCCCCCCGCAGACGGGGGGAGGGGATGAGAACAAATACGGGGGAGCCCGGTGTCGCTCGGGGAATTTCCGGTCCTCCTCGGTGCGCTGCGAGGCATCTTTCGGTCCCCTCCCCCCGTCTGCGGGGGGAGGGTTAGGGAGAGGGCAGACCTTGCGAGAGCCAGCGGCCCGCGTCGCCTCCTCACCCCCGCGCCCGCGCCGCCGCCGCCACCAACGCATCCACCGCCTCGTCGCTCGTGTCCCAGCTGGTCACCAACCGCGCGCCGCCGTCGCCGATGCCGGGCCAGTCGTGGAACAGGAACCCGCCCGCGCGCAGCGCCTTCGCGACCGGCGCGCCGAGCGCGATGAAGATCTCGTTGGCCTCGACGGCCTCCGCGGGCGGGACGCCGAGGACGCGTTCCAACCCGGCCGCCAAACGCTGCGCGGCGGCGTTCGCGTGGCGGGCGTTGCGCAGCCAGAGATCGCCGGTGAGGTAAGCCTCGAGCTGCGCGGCCAGGAAGCGCGACTTCGAGATCAAGTGCCCGCCGCGCTTGCGACGGTACGCGAGCTCGCCGGCGCGCTCGGGGCCGCCGAACAGCACGACCGCGTCCGCGCCCATGCATCCGTTCTTGGTCGCGCCAAACGACAGCACGTCGACGCCCGCCTTCCAGGTCAGCTCGGCCGCGCTCTTGCCCGAGCCGACCAGCGCGTTGGCGAAGCGCGCGCCGTCGACGTGCAGCACCATGCGATGCCGGCGCGCGGCCTCGCCGAGCGCGGCGAGCTCGCCGGTGCGATAGACGGTCCCGATCTCCGTCGCCTGGCTGATCGAGATCGCCGCCGGCTGGTTGGCGTGCACGTCGCCTTCGCGCTGGATCGCGCTCTCGACCGCCGCCGGCGACAGCTTGCCCTGCGCGCCGTCCAGTCCGACCAGGCGCGCGCCGCCGCTGTAAAAATCGGGCGCCCCGCACTCGGCGACGTTGATGTGCGCGCCCGCGTGGCAGTAGATCGCCCCCCAGGGCGGCGTGTACGTCGCCAGCGCCAAGGCGTTGGCCGCGGTACCGGTCGCGACGGGCATCACGGTCACCGCGCGTTCGAAGACCTCGGCGAAGCGCCGCTCGAGCCGCTGCGTCCACACGTCCTCGCCGTAGGCCGCCGCCGCTCCGTGATTGGCGGCGGCGATGGCTTCGATGACGGTCGGGTGTACGCCACTGACGTTGTCGGAACGGAAATCCATGACCCATTCCTACCCTGTCTCAAGGTCCCCTGCCCACCGGCCGATGACGGGGCGATGACGACCTCCAGCGACAGCGGCCCGGTCTTCCACGAGGACATCGACGGCGTGCTCGCCGCCGCGACCGACCCGGCCCGCTACCCGGTTCTGGCGGCGGCGCTGGCCGGCGCGATGGGCGCGGAGCTGCGCCGCGAGCTGGTGAAGCTGGTTGGACCTCAGCTGCATCTGCGCGCGCCACGCCGTTACGTCCGCGTGATGTGCCGCCTCGAGGGTGCCAGCTACGAGGAGCCGGTGCTGCTCACCGACATCTCGGCGACCGGCGCGCGCTTCCTGGTCTCGACCAGCGTGCCGCTGGACATCACGCACGCCGGCGACATGCGGTTGCACCTGCGCACCAACGCCGGCCCGCGCACGCTGCCGGTCGCCCTCGTGCGCTGCTGCGGCGGCGACGACCGCTACACCGACATCGCCTGTCGCTTCCTGACCGTCGAAGCCGATCACCCGCAGATCGTCGCCGAGGTGCGCAGCTCGATCTTCGGCGACTCGTCGACGCACGCCTAGCGGATATCGACTTCGTCGACGAAGAGCGTTCCCGCGTAGGTATCGCCCTGGCCGATCACCTGGACGCTGATTGCCGTGCTCGCGGTGGCCGCCGAGTTGGACGGGAGCGTCACCGTGCTGTTGGTCCACACCGTGGGGATCGGCGCCGAGAACGTCGTGATGATCACGTAGCTCGGCACGGCGAAGACGATCACGTACGCGTTGGGCGATTCCTGCGGCGTCATCTTCACAGACAGCGACACGGTCTTGCCGGCGAGGTTCTCGGTGTCGCCGAGCGGCAGGATCAGCTCGCCCTTGGTCGACGAGGACGACAGTGCGACCGCCATGCTGAGTGAGCCGGCGCCGCAGGCAGCGTCGCTGGCGTGGCTCAGGTTCGAGAACGCGGTCTGAAATCCGTTGTTGATGAACGCGCCATAGAGGTTTCCGTTCTCGAAGTTGAAGCGTGTGGAGCAGACGCGCCCCACGTCGACGGGGCCCGCGTCGGTGATGCTGCCGCCGGCGCCGCTGCCGCCCGAGCCGGTCTTCCCGCCAGCGCCGCTACCGCCGGTGCCGGTCTTTCCACCGCTGCCGCTGCCACCGGCGCCACTGCCGCCGGTGCCGGTCTTTCCCCCGGTACCGCTGCCGCCAGCGCCGCTGGCGTCGAGTCGCGCATCGGCGGGAACCAGATCGACGCTGCTGTCGAACGACGCGTCGGCGCGTGCGCCGCCGGCACTGCCGCGATCGATTCGCGCGTCGGCATGCGGTCGATCGATCGCGGCGTCGCCGAGATCCTCGTGCGCGCCGCGGTTGACGCAGGAGAGCACCAGGCAGCCGATCACGGCCACCTTCGCCGGCCCCAACCCACTCGACACCGCGCGGAATGACATACGACCTACTCGCTAATCGTAAGGTCGCCACCCTCTGGTGGGCAAGCAGAGTCGCAATGGCCCCCCGCACCAAATCATTCAAAACAGTCGCAGCGCGATAAAAGCGTTCGCGCGTTCGCGGCCCTGGAGACGGACGGCGCAGGTCGTGTATGGTCCGGTCATGGCGAAGCTCACCGCGGCGGCAACGTGGTTGGCGGCGGGTCTTTCGATTTCGTGCGGCATTTCGTGCAGCATGGGCGCCGATCCCAGCGAGCTCTACGAGCGCGGCGTCAAGGAGAGCCGTGCGGAGCAGTGGGAGCCGGCGATCAGTGACCTCGAGTCATTCGTTCACAAGGCCTGCGACGGGACGCGCACCGACAAGCGTTGCCGCAAGGCCGAGATGACGCTGGGCGCGGCGTACGAGCACCGCGGCGCGCCCGCGCGTGCCTGGGTCGCGTTCGACGCGGCGCTGACGCTGCCGCCCCACGACGAGGCCGGCGGTGCGATGGAGGATCGCGCGCGCGTCGAGCAGCAGCTGCGCGACAAGCAGAGCGCCGCGGACGGCCGCGGACCGGTCATGGTGCGCTACCGCGACGAGATGACCGACGACTTCACGGCGCGCCTGGTGACGGTGACGATCGATTTCAACCTCGTGCACGCGCGCAACAAGGGCGCCGCCGAGCTGCGCAGCGACGAGTTCACCCAGCTCTGGTCCGGTGTGCTGCCCGCGGGTGACCACGTGCTGGTGATCGAGGCGCAGCACTCCTGCAAGCCGGGGACGGCCGCGCATTGCGCCGCTTCGCAGGTGCATCGATCCTGGTCGTTCTCGTCGGAGGCGCACGCCCCCACCGGCCTCGACGTGCGCGCGTTCGGCGAATCAGGAGGCGACGACCGCCTCCACCCGACGCTGGAGATGAAGCTTCACTAGTCGATCTCTAGACGTCGCGCCGGAACGCGCCCAGCGTCGCGCTGGTGGCGCGGATGTAGTCGTCGGGCGCGATGAGGATCTGCGTGCCGCGCACGCCGGCCGACACCGACACGCGCTCCGAGAGCTGGATCGTCTCGTCGACGAAGACCGGGTAGTCCTTCTTGCCGCCGAGCGCGGTGACGCCGCCACGGATGTAGCCGGTCAGCGGCTGGACCTCCTTCAGCGAAACCATCGCCGCTGAGCGGTCGCCGGTCAGGCGCGCCAGCGCCTTGAAATCGATCTCGGCGCCGCCGGGGACGACGGCGAAGCAGATGCCGTTGCGATCGCCGCGCACCACCAGCGTCTTCCAGACCTCTTCCAGCGGCACGCCGATCTTGGCGGCGACTGCCTCCGCCGACAGATCGTCGGGATCGACCTCGTATTCGCGCAGCTCGTACGCGATGCCCAGGCGATCCAGCAGGCGGGCGGCGTTGGTCTTCACCGCTGCCATCCTGCCCCAATGCCGGCGCGCGGCGCGAGATTCTGCATCCGGTGGGTGCCCGACGGCAGCGGGCCCGGTAGACTCGAAGCGATCGTGGAGTCCATCGACGTCTCGCCGCTGTCTGAGGCCACCCGCCGCGTCACGGGGCGGACGCATGCGGCCGGCGAGCGCACCTTCACGCTCTGGAGCCGCGGCCACGCCGTGGTCATGCTCGCCGGGCTTCGCGGGCGCCGCGCTGGCCGGCGCCGTCTGGCCGCTGTCGCTGGTGGCGCTGCTGTCGACGGCGGACCTCGTGCGCCGGGGCTGGCGTGCGTTCACGCCCGCGGGCGAGTTCGGCTGGGCCAATCGGGTGACCACGGTTCGTTTCGCGCTCGTGCTGCTGCTCGGCGCGTTCGGACCGGCGACGCCGGGGTGGCTGCTCGCGGCCGCGCTCGGCGTGGCGGCGGCGCTCGACGTCGCCGACGGCTTCATCGCGCGCCGGTACGGCCTGTCGTCGGAGTTCGGCGCGGCGTTCGACATCGAGACCGACGCGTTGCTGACGCTGATCGCCGAAGCTCAGCTCTGGCAGCGCGGTCGAGCCGGCGCCTGGATCCTGATTCCGGGTCTGCTGCGCTACGCCTACGTGCTGGCGCTGGCGATCGTGCCGGCGACCGCGGGCCACGTGCGCAGCTCGCGTTTCGCGCGCCGCGCGTTCGTGGCGCTGCTGGTCGGGTTGAGTCGCGGCGCTGGTCTCCGATGGAGCCGTCGCGACCGCGCTCGCGGTGATCGGCACCGCGGCGGTCACGTTTTCCGTTCGCGCGTTCGTTCCGCTGGTCGTACTCCACCCTCCGCGGACGGGAGGGGTCACTCGGGCGCGCGGCCGAAGACGTCTAGCTGGTGCGTCACGTAGATCAGCTCGCCGCGATCGATCTGCCCGCGGCGCGCGTCGAGCCAGCCCGCGAACGCCGCCGCATCGATGTCCGCCGAGCCGCCGAGCGCCATCTCGATCGTGTGCAGGATGTGATAGCAGGAAATAGCCTTCGTCGTCGGGATAGCCGCCGTCTGCCGACGGCAGCACCACCCAGTCCGAGCTGCCGGCGCCGAGCAATCGCGCGCCGCTGCGCGGGATCTCCTGCAGTAACGCGCGTCCCGTGCGGCTGCCCCCCGTGGGGCGCCCGCGGTGAAGCCGTCGATCCATGTCGCGGTGGTAGAGCGTGCTGACCTCGCCATCCAGCGCATGCTCGGGAAGAAAGATCGTCTCGCCGTCGAAGTTGATCGAGAACCAGAACGGCCGCGCCGGCGCGACGCGCCGCCAGAGCAGCGGCAACAGCGCCGCGACGTCGACGAGATCGAGGAACGCGTTGGCGATCACCAGGTCGTACGGCGCGTCGCCACCGTCGGGCGCCGCCAGCCAGTCGAACACGTCGCCCTCGACCGCGCGCACTTCCAGATCGCGGGCGGCGTCGCGCACGACCAGCGCGCCGCCTTCGTCGCGCGCGCTCGCCCCGCCCCAGGCGCGCAGGTGCGCCCCCGCCGCGTCCAGGCTGACCCGATCACTGTCGACCAACGTGTAGCGCGCGCGCGTGAGCCAGCCGAGGTCGCAGAGGCGCGGTTACCATCGTACCCACGCCGGCGCCCAGCTCCAGCACGCGCGGAGGCGCCGGAAGCCCGCCCAGCGCATCGCGCAGCTGATCCCGACACCACGCGGTTGAGCGCGCGATCGTCGACGCCGCGCTTGGCGTGCAGGTAGCGAACGTAGCTGTATGCGAGCGGCGCCGCCATGCAGGCGCGACGCTACGCCGGGCCGGCGCCCATGTCGACGAATGCGCGGCTGCTGTCGGCGATCTCGCGTGCGAAGCGCTCCGCGACCGCGCGCGGGTTGAGCAGGCTCGCAAACTCGATGCGCTCCTCGTCGGACTGGTCGCCCTTCCAGATCCCCAGCACCAGCTGCGCCCGCTCGAGCCCCTCGCCGAAAACGCCCGCGGCATCCAGCTCGCGCAGCGCCTGGATCGCGACGTCGAAGATCAGCGCGTTCGCGTCATCGGCCTCGGGCGTGTCGTCACAGGGGTCGGGCCCGGCGCCGCGGATGCGCGAAGTCTCGGCCAGCAGCGATTCGCCCTCGGCGTGCAGCGGCGAATCGCACGGGCTCCAGCGCAGCGACAGCCGCTGCGCGCCCGGGTCGCGGCCGGTCTGCGTGACGTAGCGCTGCGTGACCTCCGAGAGCCCCTCCTCGGTGCTCGCGGTGACCGACAAGTACTCGGCCAGATCGGTCGTGTAGAGACCGAACGAGTAGAACCGCTCGCCGGGGTGCCGGCCGCGCAGCGTTGCCCAGGCCGCGCGAAGCTCCGCGCGCATCGTGGTCTCGAGGGCTTCGCGATCGATGGTGGGCATCGGGCTCCGAGTCTAGTGAGGACGGGGTGAAAGTCATGAGCAAAGCGACGTCCGCTCCGTCGCGCCCAGGCGTGAAGTCGATCCGAGCGCAAGCGGGTGGCTCAGGTATTTCGTGATCGTTCCCGGCGGGCATCGTTGCGGCGCCGGGTGCGCCGGAGCACGCCGCCGCCGAATCTCCCCCCTAGAAATCAACGTGCGCTCCGCAGGCTATTCCCGCACGCGGGGACAAATCTTCTCGCTGGAGTCGGCCGTAAGCCGGGTTCTGTTCCGGCGTTGCCGCCGGTGGTGGTCATTCCTCTGGGCCGGCCGTTGCCGGACGGCTCGTGCGACCTACTCGAGATCGAAATTCAACGCGGGCCACGCTGGCGAGGTTTCCCTCGCGATCCCGGACTGGTCTTGCTTCGGGTGGGGTTTGCCGTGCCCCCTCCGTCACCGGAGGAGCGGTGCGCTCTTACCGCGCCGTTTCACCCTTACCGGCCCCTTGCGAGGCCGGCGGTCTGCTTTCTGTTGCACTGTCCTTCGAGTCACCTCGACTGGCCGTTAGCCAGCACCCTGCCCTACGAAGCCCGGACTTTCCTCGACGGCGACCTTGCGGTGCCGCCGCGGCCACCTGTCCGACTCCAGCGAGAAGACGCCGCTTATAGCACGGGCGGAGGTTCGGAACCCTTCTGAGGGTTCCGAGGTAGACGACAGGTTCCGAGTTAGATGACCAGACAGGGTCTGAATCAGGTAACCGCTTCGTTCTTCATCAGATCTTCCCAGTAGATGATCCGGTGACAGGACGGGCAGGTCTCGAGCGACAGGCCGCGCTGGAGCGTGTTGTACAGCTGCGGCGGGATGTTCATGTTGCAGCCCTGGCAGGTACCGTTGCGGACGCTGACGACCGCCAGGCCGCGGCGCATGCGGATCGTCCCGTAGCGCTTGAGCACCTCCGGCTTGACGCTGGCAGCCAGCGCGTCGCGCTCGCTGCGGAGCGCGGCGATCTTGCCCTCGAGCTCCGCCATGCGCGCGCGCGCCGCATCGCTGTCCTTCTGGATCGAGTCCCGGAGCGTCTGCACGTCGGTGGCGCGATCGGCCAGCAGCTTCTTCTTGGCGTCGACCGCCTCGACCAGCTTGGTGATCTCGCCTTCACGGCCGGCGACGCTCTCGCGCCGCTGTTCGATCTCGCGCTGCGCGGCCATGTACTCCTTCGAGTTCTTCGCCTGCGACAGCTTGTGCTTGGCGCCGGCCACCTGCTGCTCGTCGTCGCCGAGCAGGCCCTTCTGTTCCGCGTAGTAGCGTTCGGTCTCGCCGAGCGCCGAGCGTTCGGTCGTCAGCATCGCTTCGACCCGCGCCAGGTCGGCCTGCGTGGTCGCGAGCTTGGCGGGGATGGCTTTGAGGGCGTTCTCCAACTCCTGGATGCGGGCGTCGTGTTGTTGCAGCTCTTCCAGCCGCCTAAGCTGATCGCGCAAGGGTACTTCCTCCGTCTGTGACTCTGTGGATTGCGAATGCGAAAGCGTGTGCCGCGGCAGCGCAGCCGGCCGGCTTGGGTGCGAGCGTGGCTCCAACCGCGCGCCCCTGGTTGTGGGCCCACCTGGATTCGAACCAGGGACCAGGCGGTTATGAGCCGCCAGCTCTAACCGCTGAGCTATGGGCCCAGCCGTGCACGAAAACGCTGTCAACAAAGAACGTTGAATCTACACGCCGGTCCAAACTCTGTCGAGCCCTTCCGCGACGGTGAGACGTCGTCATGGGCACCCTCAAAGGGTTCCCAAACCCTCCGCGGTTCGCTAGCCCACCGCGCTGCCGGCGGCCGGGCGCAACGACTCGAACGCGATCGCCTGGTTGCGCCCGCCGCGCTTCGCGGCGTAGAGCGCCTTGTCGGCCGACGCCAGCAAGTCGTCCGGAAGGACGAACGCCGACTTGCCGCCGAGCGTTGCGCAGCCGAGCGAGATCGTCACCCGCAACGTCTGTCCGTTGCCGATCGGATGCACCGCCGATTCGATCACCTGGCGCACGCGCTCGGCGACCACCATCGTCCCCTCGGCGTCGGTCTCGGGCAGCACCAGCACGAACTCCTCGCCGCCGTATCGCGCCACCAGGTCGCGCGGCCGCAGCTTGGCTTTCAGGCAGCTGGCGACGCCGGTCAGCACCTTGTCGCCCGCGGGGTGGCCGTAGGTGTCGTTGACCTTCTTGAAGTGATCGACGTCGGCGATGATCAGCGACAGCGGCTTACCGGTGCGCGCGGCGCTCTGCACCTCGGCGGCGATGAAGCTGTCGAGCCGCGCACGGTTGTTGAGCCCGGTCAGCGGATCGCGCTGCGACTCCTCCTCGAGCGCGCGCGTCTTCGCCTCCATCGTCTGCAGCGCTTGCTGGGATGCCGCCGCCTGGCGCGAGTTGCCCAGCGTCACCATCATCAGCGTCTCCTGCGCCTCGTCGAGCACAGAGTTGATCTCGTCGGCCGTGCCGAGGTCGATCTCGAACAGCGACGACACGTCGGCCATGCTGCCGGCGATGCTGTTCAGCACCGGATCGAGCTGGGGCGGATTCATACCCAGCAGCGCGCGTGCCTGCTCGCGCGCGGTGATCGTCGCCTCCTGCGCGTCCTCGCGCACCCAGATGTCGGCCAGCAACCCCGAGACAGCGACCACGCGCGCGAGGCGCGCGATGTCTGTGGGGGTCCCGTCCGGCAGCGGCATGCCGTGGCTGTGCGCGATCGAGACGCACAGGGGCGCCGGCAGGTTCCAGGTAGTGGTCAGCCACTGGCCGACCTCGGCGTGGTCGGCGCCCAGCTCCCCGCGCTCGAGCATCTCCAGAACCACGTGATCACCGCCGGCCCGCTGGGACAGCGGTCCGTAGAGATCGGGGGCGACCCGCGCCAGCGCGAGGCGGCCGATGTCCTGGAGAAGCGCCGCCAGGAAGGCCTCCTCCTTGATGGCCGCCATCTTGTTGGCCGCGGCGAGCTCGCGCCCCGCGACAGCCGACAGCGCCGAGCGCTTCCAGTACATGGTGAGGTCGATGCCCGGTTGCGTCTTGCGGCGCAGGTCCGAGGCCAGCGAGAACGACAGCGCCAGCGTACGCACCGCGTTCACGCCCAGCAGCGCCAGCGCGTGCGAGATCGTCTTTACCTGCTGGCGCAGGCCGTACGACGGCGAGTTCACCAGCCGCAGCATCTTGGCCGACAGCGCCGGGTCGTTGGTGATCACCTTCGCGATCTGGCCGAGATCCAGGTCTTCGCCCTGGCACAGCTTCAGCACCTGCAACGCGACCGCGGGCAGGCTGGGCAAATTGGAACACTTCTCCAGTCGCTCGCGGATCGCGGGCTGCATGAGTCTCGCTTCGGCAGATGGCGCCTTGGTCTTGAGGCGTAGTCGGGTGTGAGGCGCGCGCTCCGGACTGTCGGCGAGGCCTACCGCCGCCGCCGGCGGTGGCGCGATATGAGCCACGCGGCCGCAACGGTTGCGCTCACCGGGACTTCGGCGCCGCCGCCGTCACCCGCGGCGCGGCACCCACACCCCGACTTGGGCGTGGTCGGCGTCGAGCCCGCGTCGGTGGCGTCGCCGCAGACCGACGCCGGCCAGAGCGTGAGCATGTACATTGTCTCGCAGGTCGCCTGGCAGGCGTCCTTGACGCAGGGCTTGACCCGCTTGACCTGGTCGTAGGTCAGGATCGGTTTCCAGGTCAGGCCCTCGTCGGTGGAGACGCCGGCGGCGAACAGATCGAGGAAGTTGTCGGCGGCCGCGTAGAGCTTGCCGTCGCGCTCGGCGAGCGCGCGCAGGTGGGGCGGGTTGGCCCAGGGGACGAACGTCGCCCCGCCGTCGGTCGAGCGGAAGCCGACGCCGTGGTCTTTGCTGTCGAGCCCGGCGACCAGGATCGTGCCGCTGGCGAGGCGCGCGAAGGCGGTGAGTTGCTTTTCGACGCTCACCGGCTCGGCAATCGTGAGCCCGCCGTCGGTCGACACCCCCAGCTTCTCGCCGCCGCTGGTGATGCCGATGCGCAGGAAGAGGCGGCGGGGGTCGGTGGGGTCGACGGCGATGATGCGGACGGTGGCGGGGCCGAGCATCGGGCCGAGGTCCGTCGAGCTCCAGGTGACCCCGGTGTCCGTCGAGCGCGCGACAATCGGATCGATCGTGTTGTTCGCGGTGCCGTACATCGCGACGTACATCGTCGCCGGATCGCTCACCGCGTTCTCGACGCCCAAGATGTCACCGCCCGCCGGGCCGCTGATCAGCGACGGGCCGAAGGTCAGACCTCCGTCGGTGGAGCGGTAAACCGACGACGGCTGCAGCATGTTGGCGGGCGCGATCGCGGTGGCGAGCACATGGTCAGCCGAGGTCGGATCGGCGAAGGCGTCGCGCGCCACCAGGGAGGCCAGCGCTCCGCCGGAGGCCGTCCAGGTGCAGGCGAGATCGTCGGAGTAGACCATCGGATGGGCGATCAGCACCGCAAAGATTCGTTGCGACGGTGACGCTGCCTTTTGATAGAGGATGGTGCTGTCGTCGTTGCGCGGCTCGCAGGTCCACTCCCAGGTCGCGCCGTCGTCGTCGGAGATGATGAGGCCGAAGTTGGTGCCGAGGATGATGCGGTGGGGCGCCTCCGCCGGCACGAAGATCTGCATCGAATCCGGAAAGGCCCCGTCGGCAGCAGCCCGGTTCGGCGTGGCCAGCCCGAGGCCGATCGCGGCCGCCACCGCCAGGCGCCGCCCGGATCTCCCCCAGGCGCGTCGATTCGTCGCCTCCAATCTCCGGCGAGACCTTGATGACTTGAGGACCGGCACCATTGTATGGTGCACCAACCCTCGACCGATGAGGAGCGATCGGCGTTACCTGGCTCCGTGAGTCTCGCCGACCATCGTTCCACCATCGAGTCATCCACATCGCGTATGCGCAAAATTGCCTTCGAAAAGTTCGTGCTGCCGAACGGGCTCACCGTCATCTTCCATGAAGATCGATCGAGCCCGCTCGTCGCGGTGAACATCTGGTACCACGTCGGCTCCAAGGACGAGGAGCCGGGGCGCACCGGATTCGCGCACCTGTTCGAGCACCTGATGTTCATGGGCTCGAAGAACGCGCCCTATCCGTCGTTCGATTCGATCATGGAGAGCTGGGGCGGCCACAACAACGGCACCACCAGCAACGACGGACGAACTACTACGAGATCGGTCCGACGAACCTGCTCGAGACCTGCCTGTGGCTCGAGGCCGATCGCCTGGCCACGCTGGCCGACGTGATCACCGACGAGGAGCTTGAACGCCAGCGCAAGGTCGTGCAGAACGAGCGCCGCCAGTCGTACGAGAACCGGCCCTACGGCCAGAGCGAGCTCGTGATCCCCGACGCGATGTACACGCCGGATCACCCGTACCACTGGCCGACCATCGGCTCGCACGCCGACCTCGAGGCCGCCGGTGTCGCCGACGTCCGAGCGTTCTTCGAGCGCTACTACCTGCCGTCGAACGCCAGCCTGGTCGTCGCGGGCGACTTCGACTTCGCGGCCGGTCGCGCGCTGGTCGAGAAGTACTTCGGCTGGATCGCCAAGCGGCCCGCGCCGGCGCGCCGCACGCCGCCGCCCGCGGTCCTCGACGGCACCCGCGAGATCACGCTCACCGACCGCGTACAGCTGCCGCGGCTGCGCCTGTGCTGGCATTCGCCGCCGCTGTTCGCCCGGGGCGACGCCGATCTGGACCTGGCGGCGCAGATTCTGGGTGGCGGCAAGTCCAGCCGCCTGTACAAGAGTCTGGTCTTCGAGCGGCGGCTGGCGCAGGACGCGTTCGCCTACCAGAGCTCGCAGATGCTGAGCAGCCTGTTCCACGTCGGCGTCACGGCCAAGCCGGGCGTGACCCTGGATCAGATCCAGCAAGCGGTCGACGAGGAGCTACAGTTGTTCGCGACCAAGGGCCCGACCGACGCCGAGGTCGAGCGCGCGCGCAACAGCCACCTGGCCGACTACTACAAGAGCCTCGATCACTTGCAGACGCGCGCCGACATCCTGAATCACTACGAGCACCTGTTCGGTGACCCCGACGGCGTCGAGCGCGATCTCGCGCGCTACGAAACCGCCGATGGCTCGTCGGTGCGCGCCGAGCTGGCGGCGACCATCGCGCGCAGCCGCCTGGCGCTGCGCACGGTTCCCGACGAGTCGGCGGCGCCGCCCGACGCGCACCCGGAGGCCGCTTGACCGAGACGCCCGCGCATATGACGGCGCAGCCCGCGGTCGGCACGCTGCCGCCGTTGCGCACGCCGACGACGATTCAACTGACGCTCAGTAACGGGCTCGAGGTGGTGGCGATCGCGCGCGCGGTGGCGCCGATCGTATCGGCCAGCCTGATGCTGCGCTCCGGGGCCGACTCGGATCCGGCGGGGCGCGAGGGGCTGGCGTCGTCGACGGCGGAGATGCTCGACGAAGGGGCGGGGACGCGCACGGCGCTCGAGGTGGCCGAGGAGCTGGAGCAGCTCGGGGCCGATCTCTACGTAGGCGCGGGGCGAGACGGCTCGCAGCTGACGCTGCAGGTGCCGTCGAAGCAGCTGGAGCGCGCGCTGGCGATCGCGGCGGACGTCGCGATCCGGCCGCGGCTCACCGACGAGGACTGGGCGCGCGTGCAACACGACCGCCTGACTTCGCTGGCGCAGCGGCGGGATCAGCCCGAGGCGGTGGCGAACGTGCTCTCGGATCGGACATTGTTCGGGGTGGGGCACCCGTACGGCCATCCGGTCGACGGTCTGGAGCGCACCGTGAGCCCGATGACCGCGGCTGATGCGCGGCGGTTCCACGAGCAGATCTGGCGGCCCAACAACGCGACGCTGGTGCTGGCGGGCGACTTCGACGCCGCCACGCTGCCCGGGCGTGCTCGAGCGCGCGTTCGGCGGCTGGGAGGCGCGGGTCATTCCAGCGTCGCGGCCGACGCCGCCGTTTCCGGCGCTGCCGCGGCTGGTGATGGTCGATCGGCCGGGCGCGCCCCAGAGCATCATCCGCCTCGTCGGCCCCGGCGAGCTCCGCACCTCGCCGGAGCGGCCGGCGCTGGGCGCGCTCAACGCGATCCTGGGCGGCAGCTTCACGAGCCGCCTCAACTTCAACCTGCGCGAGCAAAAGGGCTACACCTACGGCGCCGGCTCGAGCTTCGGCTTCTATCGCCGCGCCGGATCGTTCACGGCGCGCGCGGCGGTCTTCACCGAGGTGACCGCGCCGGCGGTCGCGGAGTTCCTGCGCGAGATCGCCGCGATCCGCGAGGCGCCCGTGACGCCGACCGAGCTGACCAAGGCGCGCGCGACGCTGCTCGGCCGCGTCGCCGAGGGGCTGTCGACTTCGGGCGGAATCGCCGCGCAGTACGCCGAGCTGCGGCTTTACGGCCTGCCGCTCGACGAGCCGGCGCGCTTCGTCGCCGCGCTCGAGCGCGCCGGCGTCGCCGAGC
Source organism: uncultured Pseudomonadota bacterium (assembly GCA_963711305.1). GTDB lineage: Bacteria > Myxococcota_A > Polyangia > Fen-1088 > Fen-1088 > DASRQZ01. The sequence continues at coordinate 517,827 of CAVQDT010000006.1, read as the reverse complement.
TCCAGCAGCTGGCGCAGCGTCACCTGGATCCCGACCGCATGGCGATCGTGGTGGTCGGCGATCGCGCGGTGATCGAGAAGCCGCTGCGCGACCTCGGGCTGCCGGCGCCGCTGGTCTGCAACGCCGACGGCGATCCGGTCTGATCCGGCTCAGTGAAGATCCGGATCAGTGAAAAAGATGGAGCTTGGGCGAGACGCCCAGTAGCGCGCCGTAACGGTCGCTCCCCTCGAGGAAGCCGACGAGCACGACCAGCGACAGATCGAGGTTCTCGGTCGCCGAGAACTGGATGCCGGTCGTGGCGAGCAGCTGCGGCGCATCGCCAGACACGAAGCGCACGCCCGACAGCTCGCCGGTGAGCGAGAAGCGGCCGGCTTTGTCGAGGTCCTGATCCAGGTCGAGCCCGAGCTCGAGGCCGATCGGGCGCTTGCTGGTCGCATCGGGGAAGGGATCGGCGAACGCGCCGGCGTTGAGCACCAGATGCGTTTTATAGAATGCATGGCCGATCAGGAGCAGCGCCTCGCCGCCGATGCCGTGCGAGCCGCTGGCGGTCGGCAGCTTGGGCCCGATCTGCAGGCCCACGGCCCACGAGCTCTTGGCCTCGTCGTCGGTCCAGTCGAAAAGGCCGACCTTCGCGCCCACCCACAGGCTGTCGGGCGCGGGGTGATCGAACGAGAACGGCCCGGTCGCTGGCCCCTCGATCGCGTAGGCCCCGTCGATGTCGAGCTCGAGGTTGGGGAGAATGCCGAAGTCGAGCTCGAAGTCGGGGATCACCACGCGCGCCGGCCCCTGGCTGCGGATCACGCCGGTCTGCACGTCGATGTCGAGCGTGCCGGTCTTCTCGAGCTCGAGATCGGTCGGCTCGAACAGCGGACGCACCCCCCGCCGCGCGAACGCCGGCGAGCTGGCGCAGAGGACCGCAGACAGCGCTGCGATCGCGATGACTTCCGGTCCCCGCCCCCGAATCCTTCCGGTCCCCTCGCCCCCGTCCGCGGGGGAGAGGGCTAGGGAGAGGGGTCCGCGGGCGCCGCGACTCGCAAGGTCTGCCCTCTCCCTAACCCTCCCCCCGCAGACGGGGGGAGGGGACCGGGACGGGCCCTCACTCATCGTCGCTGAGGCCGCCCTCGCTGGCGGCCGCGGCGGCCAGCACCTCGTCGAGCTTGGCGAGCAGATCGCGGTTGCCGTCCTGCTGGTAGGTCGCCAGGCGGCGCTGGAACTCGGGCAGGCGGTCGATGAACTCGCCGAGCCGTTCGTCGCTGATCTCGTCGGCGTAGAGGCCGTAGCCCTCGGCCTCCAGGTAGCGCGCGTTCAGCACCTGCTCGAACTGCTTGCGCACCGGCACCGCCAGCATCGGCCGGTGCAGGTAGACCGCCTCGCCCATCAGCGTGAAGCCGCCGCTGGCGATCACGCCGCGCGCGGTGCGCAGATCCTCGATGAACCCGGCCTCGCTGAAGGGGCGATAGCGCAGGTTGCCCTCGACGACCTCCTCGCGCAGATCGCGGCGCAGGCCGTAGATGCGGCACTCGCGCCCCGACCGCGCCAGGATGTCCGGCAGCGCCTCGTTCGACGTCGAGGTCTGGTAGACCAGCAGATGCTCGCCGGTGTCGTTCGCGCTCCCGTCGGTGCCAGCGTCGGCGCGCCGCGGCCATCCGGCTGCAACGATCTCGGGGCGCAGGATCGGCGGGTGCAGCGTCGTGCGCTTCTTCCGCACCGGCGGGTAGAAGAACGTCGTGATGAGGTAGTGGAACGCGCCCGCGACCTTGGGCTTGACCACCGCCTTGGCGATGCGGAAATCGCTCTCGTGCCCGGCCAGGATCTCCGGCGCGTGCGTGCAGCGGTTCACCATCTGGATGTTGTCGACCGAGACCACCGGGATGTCGCGGTTCTTGGCGAACAGATAGCTCCAGCTCTCGAAGTCGGAGATCACGACGTCGGGCTCGAACTTGTCGGCCAGCTCGAAGTAGGCGCGCACGTTCTCGGGCCAGCCGGTGACCGCGCCCTTCAGGTTCGCGAGCAGCGTGCGGAAGCTCGAGACCTCGTTGTCCTCGTAGACGATGCTGTAGCCCCAGATCTTGCGCACCGCCAGGTGCTCGTTCGCGCGCTTGACCAGGTAGTCGTAGGCGCGGCCCGAGACCACCACCTGCACGTCGTGCGACTGGGTCAGGTGGTCGAGCACGACGCGCGACCGCATCGCATGCCCCATGCCCTCGCCGACGACTCCGTAGAGGATCCGCATCTTGTAGGCTCGCCTCGCAGCGGCTCGCGCGTGACTTTAACTCAACTCCGCGGCGTCCGGAGCAGACTGCTGTCAGGCCGAGGCCGCGCATCGGCTCGGTCGAGGCGCGGCGGCGGAGGGTCTGCTGCAGCTTCTTGCGCGCGCGCATCAGGCGCGTGCCGACGGTCGAGCGGGGGATCAGCAGGCGCTCGGCGATCTCGTCGTAGGAGCACTTGTCGAGCAGGCGCAGCTTGTAGACCTCGCGGAACGGGCTCTCCAGCTCCTCGAGCGCGTCGGCGACGTGCTCGTCGCTGATCGTGGCCCACTCCGGCTTGTTGTTCACCTCGGGCTCGACGGTGGCGACGATGTCGTCGTCGATCGGCTCGACCCAGGGCTCGCGCGCGCGCTTGCGGCAGCGGTCGATGAACAGGTGCTGCATGATGGTCATCAGCCAGACGCGCATGTTCGACCCGGGCTGGAAGCTGCCGAAGCCGCGCAGCGCGTGCTCGAACGTGTCCTGCACCAGGTCCCAGGCGTCGGGCGGGCAGCGCAGCAGGCGCACGGCGCGCGCGTACAGCAGCGTCTCGTACTCGTGCTGGGCCAGGAGCGCGTAGGGAGAAGGCGAGAGATCGCGAGAGGCTTTCGTTGGTCTGGTCTAGTTCGTTGAGCGACATGATTCCCCTACTACTGGCAAGCCACGTGCCAGCGCGATCCCGCGCGGATCGGTGCGGCAAAGCCGCGCTGCAGAGGGGGATCAGAGGGGAATTTCCGCCGTTTCTCGGCGTTCACCTGCGTGAAACCCGCCGTGAGTGCCCAGTTCGACACGGTCCTTTACAACAAGCTGCGCAACACGCGCATGGGGCGACTTGCTCGCTTTGCGCAAGTTGCGCAGGTCCCTCTTGCGGTCGTACCGCCTGCGCCGGCCATACTCCGAAGCCGAACGGGGGGATCGGGCTCAAGGTGCACACGACGGTTCCGGGCAACCAGCAGCCGCAGGTGGTACCAGACGCCAACGGCGCGGGGCTATTCCTGCTGGTCGTCGGCTCGGACTCGTACAGCACGTACAGCCTGCCGCAGGACGGCAGCGTGTCGATCGGCCGCGGTGAGACCAACCAGATCCGGGTCGACGACCCGCTGGCGTCGCGCAACCACGCGCGCCTGCACGTCGGCGAGGCGATGTTCGTCGAGGACCTGGGCAGCGTGAACGGCACGCGCGTGCGCGAGCAGCCGGTGCCGCCCGGCGAGCGCGCGGCCATCGCCATCGGCGACACGATCCTGATCGGAAAGTCGGTGCTGATCATCCAGCAGCGCGCGCGCAAGCGCGCCGCCGCTGCTGCGGCCCGAGACCCTGCGCGACGATCGCGGCGCGCTGGCGGCGATCGCGCCGGCGCCCGACCAGGCGATGCAGCGGATCCACCAGCTCGCGGAGCGCGCGGCCGCCGGGACGATCAACGTGATCGTCACCGGTGAGACCGGCGTCGGCAAGGAGCTGCTGTCCGAGACCGTGCACCGGATGTCGCCGCGCCGGGACGGGCCGTACGTCTGCCTCAACTGCGCGGCGCTGTCGGAGACGCTGCTCGAGAGCGAGCTCTTCGGGCACGAGCGCGGCGCCTTCACCGGCGCGCACCAGGCCAAGACCGGCCTGATCGAGGCGGCGGCCGGCGGCAGTCTGTTCCTCGACGAGGTCGGCGAGCTGTCGCTCACCACGCAGGCCAAGCTGCTGCGCGTGCTCGAGACGCGCGAGGTGACCCGGCTCGGCAGCGTCAAGCCGCGGCGGATCGACGTGCGCTTCATCGCCGCGACCAATCGCGATCTCGAGGCCGAGGTCGAGCGCGGCACCTTCCGGCGCGATCTCTACTTCCGGCTGAACGGGATCACGCTGACCATCCCGCCGCTGCGCGAGCGGCGCACGGAGATCCCGTACCTGGCGGGCATCTTCATCCGCCGCATCTGCCGCGAGCTGGGGCGCCCCGAGCCCCAGCTGCCCCAGCCGATCTTGCACATCCTCGAGCAGTACGCCTGGCCGGGCAACATCCGCGAGCTCAAGAACATGATCGAGCGCGCGGTGCTGCTGTGCGACGGTCCGGCGATCGGGCTCGATCACCTGCCGTCGGAGAAGTTCGATCCGGTGCGCGTGCCCAAGCCGACGCCGCCCCCGCACCAGCCGCTGGTCGCCGTGGCGGACGCCGCGCCGGTCCGGCGGAACGATCGCGCTCGATCACCCAGCAGAACGAGCGCCTGCGCATCATCGAGGCGCTCAACGCCTGCGCCGGCAACCAGAGCCGGGCGGCGGAGCGCCTGGGCATCTCGCGCCGCACGCTGGTGACCAAGCTCGACACGTACCGGATCCCGCGCCCGAAGAAGAACGTCGAAGAGTGACGATCCCCCCGTCCCACTCTCCAGTCCATCCCTTCCGATCCCCTCGCCCGCAGACGGGGCGAGGGGATCGGAGGGGACGCCGTCTCGCGCGCGGCTAGCTATTCCCCTTCGGCTCTTCGTCGTCGCTCAGATACGCGAAGGTGCGCACCAGGTTCACGATCTGCTCGCGCTGCTGCGCGGTCAGGTCGATGAACTGCAGGCCCATGCCCGGGTTGATGTTGTCGTAGCTCCCCGGGCGATAGGGGTTGACCCACATCACGCGGCCCTCGAGGCTGAGCTGCGGTCCGCCCGGGCGGCGTGAAGCGCAGGTTGATCACCGTGCCCGGCGGCTCGGGCGCGTTGGTGCGGATGAAGATCCCCATCGCGCTGATGTCGGTGATGTACGCGAAGAGAAAATTGTCGGCGCTCTTGTAGTCGACCTCGATGTCGACCATCACGCGCGTGTGAACGCGCCGGTCGGCGCCCGTACGGCGGCGCTCGGCGTGAACGACATTCACCTCGCGGCGGCGTCGATCCTTTCCTCTTCGTGTCGGTGCCATGTGGTTATTTGATCTCGATCGTTCCGAGCCGGACGCGGTCGCTGCCGTCGTTGGCGCCGCGCGTGACCTTGAGCCGCTTGCCCTCGCCGCCGGGCCAGAAGCCCATGAGCACGGTATACGACCCGGACGGCGTCGTCATCAGCGGCACGTCGACGTCGTAGTGGTCGCGGATGTATTCGCCCGGGCAGCCAGTACGCCGTGCCGAACGTGTGGTTGACCGGATCGTGGTCGCCGATCACGCGCGGCGCGGCCGGTCCGTCGAAGTGCACGAAGATCTTGAAGCCCGCCGGCGGCCGCGCGCTCACGCGGAAGTAGAGGTCGAGCGGGATCTTGCCCGGCCGGCGCACGCTGGTCGGGAAGTCGGCGCCGACGAGCTCGATCGAATCGGCGAACGTCGACCTCGAGCGGAATGCGCCACTTCCACGGCGGCTGCTCGTTGGCCTGCCACACGCCGTTCGGGCCCGCGGGCGGCGTCGGCGCCATCCAGACGTCCTTGCGCAGCGGGTTCTGCTCGGTCTCGCCCGCGCCCAGGTGGTTCGAGATCAGCAGGAACCGCGACGACGACGCGTCGATCGACCGAGTAGGGGACCTTCGCGGTCTTGAACGCGTTGTCGAGCGCCGCCAGGTCGTCCGCCGAGACCAGCGCGAAGACCCGCTCCGGATCGCGCAGGAAGTCGACGAGCTTGCCCTGGTTGGGCAGGTCGACCATGGTGTGGCCGCCGCCGTAAAAGCCCGAGCCGTGGCCCTCGACGCGGTAGCGGCCGATCTTCTCGCCGCCGCGCGCGAACTTGGCGTACGACTCGAGCACCGGCTTGAACGAGAAGTGCGTCGACAGCGTCGGCACCAGGTACTGCGTGAGGAAGAAGGCGAAGCCGATCGCCAGAGCGCGACCGCCGCCTGCAGGCCGTAGCGGCCGCAGGCGTTGATCAAGCGGTCGATGCGGATACGGATCGCGCCCGGCGACTTGCCGAGGTTGTGCGCCGGCAGCTTGCCGACCGCGCGCCCGCGCGCCGCCAGCCCGGCGTAGACGCCGCCGGCGATCAGCACCGCGAGCGCCAGGATGAAGTTGCCGATCACGATCTGCGCCGGCCAGCGCACCTTGTCGGCCAGGTGCGGCGACACCAGCTCCTCGGGCGTGAGGAAGAAGTCGCGCGCGACCACCAGCGTGCCGGTCGCGATCAGCAGGCCGGCGACCGGCTCGGAGCGGTTGCCCTCGATCGCCTCGTCGAGGAACGCGCCGATCGCCAGCGCGATCGCCGGCAGCGCGATGTAGCGCCCGTCGCCGAGCACCAGCACGCGGTACGCCGACAGCGCGAAGCCGAGACCGGCGACGAAGAAGACGAAGAGCTGGCCGAACGCCAGGCGGCTGTTGGTGCGCGGGCGGACCGCCGGCGCCGGCCGCGTCGTCGTCGAGGCGGATCAGCGGTCGCGCGAGCGCGAAGACCGCGACCGCGCTCCAGGGGAAGAGGCCGAAGCCGAGCTGGCGAATCAGGAACTCGAAGTTGTGCGTCGGCGTCCCGCCGCGCGGCGCGCCGCCCAGCAGCGCCGAATACTTGCCGGCGACCATGCCGGTCATCGAGAGCAGCAGGAAGATCAGCGCGACGAGGCCCATGCCGATCATCAGCGGCCAGGCGGTCGAGCCGATCTTGCGGCCGGTCGGGATCTGCGGGCCGATGCCCGGCGCCGCCAGCGGACCCGAGCCGTCGGCCGGCGTGCCGGTCGAGGCGGTCAATCCGTAGCCGACAGCCAGCGCGCCGAACAGCGCGGCGGCCGGCAGCACGATGCTGATCAGCGCGCCCTCGCCGGCGAACGCCAGCAGCATGCCGGCGACGCCGATCAGCAGATCGACGAGACGCCGCTGCCCCGACTCCGGCCAGGCGTAGCGTCCGAGGCCGCCGATCGACAGCGCCATCGCCGCCATGACCGGCGCGTCCGAGGTCAGCTGCCGTGCCTCGAGCACGAACATCGTCATGCTGCCCAGCACCAGCGTGCTCAGCAGGCCGGCGCGGCGCCGGAAGATCCCGGCGCCCGCCCAGTAGACCGCCATGAGCGCCAGCAGCGCCATCAGCGCGCTCGGCAACCGTGCGCCCAGCTCGCGGGCGCCGAAGACCTTGATCCCCAGCGCGGCGAGGAATGGGTTCAGCGGTTTGGCCGCCGGGTAGTGGCCGGCGGCGGTCGGGTCGGTGAGGTGGCCGGAGCGCTCGATCTCACGCGCCTGGTCGGCGATCTTCAGCTCGGACGGGTCCCAGAAGCCGAAGCCGCCGAGCCGGGGCAGGCACAGAGCCACGGAGAAAAGAAGCGCCCAGGCCCAGGGCGGTACACGACGAAGACGATCCATCATTGGTTGGTTTGAATTTCAGCGCTGGGCGATCAGCCGCCCGACGATGCGTCGGCGGGCGGGCTGATCGTTCCGGCGTCGGGCGACGATCCCGCCCCGCACGCCGGGGTGTTGCCGTTGGGCGAGCCACCGTAGTCGGCGCAGGCATTGGCGCCGGCGGCGAAGCTGAGGCCCAGGTCACACTTGCAGCCGATGTACTGGTCGCAAAACGGCGCCGCCGGCAGGCAGTCGGCGCTGCTGCCGCAGAGCGCCCCCGACGTCAACTTCGTCATGCAGGTACCCGACGCCGAGTCGCAGCGATAGGGATCGACGCACGGGACAGTCGCGCTACACGGAGCGCCCTGGGCGGCCTTGGCCAGGCACTTGAGCTGGTTCGTCGCCGTGTCCATCGCGCAATACGAGTCGGACGAGCAGACCTGGCCGGGGCTCACGCAGAAGGCGTCTTTACTGACGGTCATCGACTTCACGCACAGGCCCTTGTCGCAGATCTGGCTCTTGTCCTTGCACTCGTACTTGACGGTACAGGTCGTGGTCGAAGTGCCCTGGAAAACGTAGGCGCAGATGTCGTTCATGCCGTCGATATCGGTCTGCGTCGCCTGCGACGAGTTCGCCTTGGCGTAGACCGTGTTCGTCTGGTTGACGCAGGCGCTGACGTTGCCCGGCGTGAAGAAGCGCGTCGCGCTTCTCGAAGCCGCGTTGACGTTCAAGCAGATCGTATGGCGCTGCATCTTGCAGGCGGCGACGTCGGTCCCGCACTTCGCGGCCACCTGGCACTCCTTCGCTGCCTTGTCCGTGCAGTACGAATCCTCCGTGACCGGGGTCGACGATCCGCCCCCGCACCCGGAAACCACGGCGACCCAGGCCGCCAAAACGGCCATGCCCGCTGTCGCCGAACTGCTCCATCCACCCAATAGTTTTGGCATTCTGTTCATCGTCTCCCCAAGTTGACGCGCAGTTTCGCCCCGCGCCATCCGTCTGGTCAAGCCCGCGTTGGTATTGGTCATGACGGGGGATTGTGGGTCGTCAGGGGCGCTTACGGAAGAAGCACGTTTCCCCGTGCTGAAGGGGGGCGACCCGGCGCTCGTCGCTCTCGATCGGCGCGTTCTCGTCCCGCCCCGCCTGGCCACCTCCGCCCAGGTGGCGTTCCAGCGCCAGCCGTCGCAGCCAGGTGAGGGGAGCGTCCAGCGGCTCGTAGCTGAGTGGGAACGACCCGTGCGCAATGGGGATCAGGACCCGCGCACCCAGGTCCTCGAAGGCGTAGATCGCGTCGAGCGGGGACAGGTGCTCGTCGCGGAATCCGGCCGGTTCGTAGCCCGAGATCGGCAGCATCGCCACGTCGGGCACCAGGCGCCGGCCGATGTCGGCGAAACCGGAGAAGTACCCGGTATCACCGGCGAAATAGAGCGTCGTTCCCTGCGCGAACATGACGTAGCCGGAGCTCCGCGCCGCCGCCGCCCGGCGCCCAGCCCACGCGCGCCCGAGTGGCGAACCGGCACCGCGGTGACGCCGACGTCGGCCACCGACAGGCTCTCCCCGGGCGCGAGCTCGACGACCCGTTCGAACCCCAGGTCGTCGACCAGGTCGGCGCAGCCCGGTGGCACGACCACCGTCGCGCGGCGCGAGATCCGGCGCAGGCTCGGCCGATCGAGATGGTCGCGGTGCGCGTGCGAGATCAGCACCAGCCCGACGTCGTCGAGATCTGGGAAGGTGATCCCGGCCTCGGTGGCGCGTCGCAGGCCGAGCAGTGATCGGCGCAGCAGCGGGTCGGTGAGGACCCGGATCTCTGGCGTCGTCACCATCATCGTGGCGTGGCCCACGAAGGTCACGGCGACCACGCCCTCGGGTGGGTGCGCGACGTTGCGGGCCGCGACACGGGCCGTACCGCGGCGCAGGCGATGGATCACCGCACCCAGGAACCGCAGCGACAGCACCGCGCCCGCCGGACCGGGCAGCAAGTCCCGGTGGGCCAGCTCCAGCTCGTGCGCGCGCGCAGAGAACCCCGGATCCGTTGGCCGGCGGGGCGCGGAGCTGGCGGGCGGGGAAGCCACCGCCACTGGATTATCACATGCCGGCGGGACCAGCTCGCGCGCGTCGCGTGGGGCGTGGCGCATACGTCGGTGATCGTGTTAAGGGAACCGGGTGTCCGAGGCCCCCCACGTCACGATCGTCATCCCGGTCTACAACGAGGAAGGAATCCTGCGCGGCTCCGTGCTGGAGCTGCAGGAGAAGCTGCGTCCGTTCGGCTGGACCTACGAGCTCCTGCTGTGCGAGAACGGCTCGCGCGACCGCACCGTCGAGATCGGCAAGGAGATAGAAGCCGAGCACCGCGAGGTGCGCATGCTGTCGATCGGCCAGCCGAACTACGGCACCGCGATGAAGACCGGCATCCTCGAGGCGCGCGGCCGCTACGTCATCTGCGACGAGATCGATCTGCTCGACACCGAGTTCTACGCGCGCGCGCTGGCCCTGCTCGAGCGCAGCGACACCGAGTTCGTGGTCGGGTCGAAGACCATGGTCGGCTCGAACGACCAGCGTCCGGTGTTCCGGCGCGTCGCCACGCGGGTCTACAACGGCATGCTGCGCGTGGTCTGCCACTACGGCGGCACCGACACGCACGGCCTGAAGGCGTTCCGGCGCGAGGCGCTGGTCGAGACCGCGCGCCGCTGCATGCTGGACCGCGACGTCTTCGCGAGCGAGTTCGTGATCCGCGCGCACCGCGAGGGCAAGAAGGTGGTCGAGATCCCCTTCGCCGTGCGCGAGAAGCGCCCGCCGTCGATCAACCTGATCAAGCGCGTGCCCCACGTGATCAAGAGCGTCGCCAAGCTGGCGATCTCCGTGCGCCAGAACCGCGACTAGCGACTACCCAGCCAGCCGCGCCGGATCGCCAGCGCCGGCTTGGTCGCGTCCGGATCCGGCTTGATGATCAGCTTGCGCTCCGGGTTCTCGGCCAGCGTCAGCGTCGCCTCCTCGAGCGAATCGCGGCGGAAGTAAGTGATGCGGCACCGCTCGCCGGGGTTGCGATCGGCGATGCGCTTCGCGAACGTCGCGGGCGCCACGCGATGGCCGTCGACGGCGACGATGTCGTCGCCGAAGGTGATCCCCGCGCGCCACGCCGGCGAGTCGGGGACGACGTTGCGCACCAGCAGGCGCTCCGGGTGCAGCGCGATCCCGGTCCAGGCGCGCAGGCGCCGCTCCTTGACGCGGTCGCGCTCGCCGTCGGGCTTCTCGGCTTCGAGCGCCCACTCGGGACGCTCGGCGACGACCAATCCCGCCGTGCGCAGCAGCGCCGGCAGCGGCAGCTCGTCGATGCCGTGGATGTAGCGGCGAAAGAAGTCGTCCATCGACGCGCGCGCGACCTGCGTCGCGGCGTTGCGCATGTCGCCCTCGGTGATCGAGCGGCCGTGGCGGCCGAAGCCGGTCCAGAGGCGCGCGAAGAGCTCCGGCAGCCCGCGCCGTCCGTTGGTGCGCCGGCGCAGCAGCAGATCCAGCGCCATCCCGGCCCACAGGCCCTTCTCGTAGTAGCTGACGCTGCGGTTGATGTGATTCTCGGCCGGCTTGTAGAGCTTGATCCAGGCTTCGAACGACAGCTCCGCCAGCGGCGTCTCGTTGCGGCCGGGGCGGCTCGCGTAGCGCGGCCAGTCCTCGGCGATGAAGCGCCAGAAGCGCTTCTCGTCGATCACGCCGGCGCGCAGGATGATGACGTTGGCCAGGTAGTCGGTGAAACCCTCGTGGAACCAGAGCAGGCGCGTGTAGTTCTCGCGCGTGTAGTCGAACGGGCCCAGCACGGTGTCGCGGATGCGCTTGACGTTCCAGGCGTGGAAGAACTCGTGCGCCGCCAGATCGGCGAAGCGCTGGTAGCCGCCCTCGTCCTCGAACGACAGGCCGGTGATGTCCATGGTCACCGAGGCGCTGTGCTCGAGCCCGCCCGAGCCGACGGGCAGCGCGTGGATGATGAACAGGTAGCGCGTGAACGGGAACTTGCCGCCGAACATCTGCGCCGTCGCGATCACCACGCGGCGCAGGATCTGCAGCAGGCGCGCGCGGTCGGCGTTGGTGCGGCCGAAGAGCGCGACCTCGAACTTCACGCCGGCGACCGAGAACGCGGCGTGCGCGTGGTCGCCGACCTCGAACGGCGAGTCGACCAGCTCGTCGAAGTCGGCGGCGCGGAAGTGATCCGGCCGGCCCGGGATCGCCGGCAGCGCGGTGTCGATGCGCCAGCGCGTGCGCGGCGGGCGCTGCACGGCGACCTCGCACGGCCGCGCGAGCTCGCCCTCGACGAAGAAGAACAGGCTGGTGCCGTTCCAGTAGCCGTGGCTGCCGTCCAGGAACGACGTGCGCACGCTCTGCTCGAACGCGAACACGCGGTAGCGCACGCGGAAGGCGTGCCCGCCGCTGGAGACGCGCCAGCGCTGCTTGTCGAGCCGCTCGTGGGGAAGGGGATACCCCCGGTCGTCGGTGATCGTCAGGCCGTAGACATGGCGCACGAAGTCGCGCACCAGGTAGCTGCCCGGCGCCCAGGCCGGGAAGACGATGTCGGCCGTCGCCCGCTCGGGCAGCGCGGGGACGTGCATCTCGACGTGGAATTCGTGGCTGCCGGGATCCGGCATCGCCACGCGGTAGACGATCGGGGCGTCGGGAGGCGAGCCGACCGCGGCGCGCGTCCGAGCTCGAGCGTTCGCGCGGCGGTTCAGGTTGGTGCGGGCCACCGGGCTGCTGCTTCGAGCGGAGGGCGGGCGCTACTGGTAGAACTTCACGTCGGTGATGTTGATGTCGGCGATGCAGGCGTGCGGGCCGCCGTCGCCGGCCGGCGGGATCGTGAACTGCCACTGCACGCCGGTGATGTGGCCGTTGTCGACCATGGTCTCCGGGACGCCGCCGATCAGCGTCGGATCGTCGAAGTCGACCTGGATCGTCTGCGCCGTCGACGTGATGCGCCTTGAGGTTCAGCTGCGGTGAGTAGGCCGGGCAGCTCCCGCCCGCGTCGAATCGGTACGAGCCCTTGGGATCGGTGCTGGTCGTGCCGTCGTTGCACACGTCCTGGGTGAAGTTGCGTCGAGAACTGCATGGTGCAGCCCATGATCGAGCCCTTGATCGAGAAGCTGACGCCCTTGAACGCGCAGGCGTTCACGCAGTTGTTGAAGAAGAGGACGAACCCGGCGTACTGAGTGGTGTTGCCGGTGCCGACGGCCTCCATGAGCTCGACCGAGCCCGGGTTCACCGTATACGTCGGCGCCGCGTTGCCGCCGTAGGTCGTGATGCCGCCCGCGATCGAGAGGCCCCCGCCGTCGGTGCTCGTGAAGTCGGCGATGACACCGTTCGCGGGCGCCTGGTCGGTGTTCATCGACGTGCACCCGCTCGTGACGTTCTTGCCGCAGGTCGACCCGGAGCCGCCTCCGGAACCTCCGGTGCCGCCGCCGTCGGTCGGCGTCGTCGAGCTCTTGCTGCTGCAGCCAACTGTGGCGGCGACAACCGTAAGGAGACAAACGCCGGCCCGCATCATGGATCCCAGGGCACCGACCAGCGGGAGTTCTTAAGAAGTTAGGACCACCGGTTTTCATAGGCGCTGACTTATCGCGGAACGCCAATCCTTGCAATGACCCCCTACGTTTCGAGGAGTGCGCCAAGTCGTGAATTGTGGTATGCGTGCCGACGGCCCTCCAGTCCCCCCGCTGGGGCAAGAGCCGCACTCTCTCTCTTTAGCCTGGGAAGTCTTCCCCCGAAGGAGTCGATCATGAACGAACGCAAGCCTCTCTTGCCGTCGCTAGCCACGGCTTTTCTCTCGGCGCTGATCCTGCATCGCCGGCTGCGCCAAAGGCACGGGCACGACGAACGCGCAGTGCAGTACAAACCAGGAAGAGTGCAACGGCACCTGCGTCAACGTTCAGACTGACAACCAGAATTGCGGATCGTGCGGCAACGACCTGCGGCACCGGCACCACCTGTTCGAACGGATCGTGCGTGTGCCAGCAGGGTCTGGTCTCTTGCGGCGGCCAGTGCGTCGCGTCCAATGCCATGCACTGCGGAACCAGCTGCACGGCCTGCACGGGCACTCAGGTTTGCGCCGGCAACAGCTGCTCGGCGTCGTGTGCGACGGGCTCGATGAAGTGCTCCGACGGCGCGTGCAGCTCCAACAACGACGCCGCCCACTGCGGCACGCAGCTGCACCGTTTGCCCCGCGGGAAGCACCTGCAACAACGGGGTCTGCGGCTGTACGGGCAACCAGATGCTGTGCGGCGGAGCCTGCACCGACGTGACGACCACCGCGCACTGCGGTTCGTGCACCACGGTGTGCACCGCAGGTCAGAGCTGCACCAACGGCCAGTGTGTCGGTGGTGGCTCGCTCGGCGGCAACACGGCGGTAGCCAGGGCGGCATGACCGGCGGCGGGCTCGGCGGCAACGGCACGGCTGGCAACGACCGGTGGCCAGGGCGGCATGACCGGCGGCGGGCGGCAGCACGCGCCCCGCGGGTTGCGCGGCGGGCCCCGATACGATCTCTGACTTCGAGGAAGGCACGACCGGCATCACGATCCCGCAAGCCGGTCGCCAGGGGTGGTGGTACACGTTCAGCGATGCCCTCGCCGGCCAGCAGACGCCGGCGAAGAACGCCACCGGTCCGATCGCGACGGCCATGGACAGCACGGATCCGAACGCCGGTACCTGCGGCATGAACAAGTGGGCGATGCACTCGACGTCGACGGGTCACACCAGCTACGTCGGCTTCGGCACGTCGATCGCCCAGGTCCTGCCCGCCCCGCCCGCGACGGCAACGACGACCAAGACCAAGAATCCTTACGACACGACCACATCGATGTATGACGGCGTGGTCTTCGACATCAAGGCGGGCTCGGGCACCGCGCCCAACGTCTGGTTCGAGCTGGCGAACTCGGAGAATCAGCCGCAGCCCGACGGGACGATCAAGACGGCGGACGGGACCGCGGCAGGCGCAGCGTCTTCGCCGAGCAGCAACGCCACCGACGAGTACAACACGCGCGGCAAGCTGCTGACCAACGTCACCACGACCTGGCAGACGGTTTACGTTCCCTTCGGCCTGCTGGCGCCGCGCTATCTGCCGGCGCAGGCGACGACCGGTCCGTGCGCGAACGGCGCCATCTATTGCGAGGCTCCCGGTTTCAACCCGAAGTCGCTGCTGGGGCTGCAGTTCTCCGTCTACGATCAGTTCCCCAAGACTGGTGTGACGGCAGGAAGCTACGACCTCTGGGTCGACAACGTTGCGTTCTACAAGGGCGCGAATGGTCTCTCGACGTTCACCGCTTCGCCGAACACGGCCAAGCCGTTCCCGCAGGACAGCACCATGGTGGGGGCTTGCCCCAAGCCGACCGGCGCCAGCGGCAAGTTCCTGGTCGACATGTACCTGCGCTGGAAGACCCGCTTCGTCGTGACCAGCGGCAACCAGAGCCGCGTCGTTCGTCCCGAGAACCAGAACGACACGGTCTCCGAAGGCATTGGGTACGGCATGCTCATCGCCGTCTACATGGGCGACCGGACGCTGTTCGACGGCCTCTACGCGTACTGGGCCGCCCATCCCGCGAACACGACCGACTCCAATACGTTGATGGATTGGTGTGTCAATGGCGGCGGCGGCAATGGCTCCACGGGCACCAGCTGCAACGGCGACGGTTCTGCTACTGACGCGGACGAGGACGTTGCCTGGGCCCTGATTCAGGCCGGTAAGCAGTGGGGAGGCACCTACGCAACGAGCGCATTGGCGATGGTGAAGCAGATCTTCGCCAAAGACATCGACCCAACCGGGATTCCCAGGGGCGGCAATCAATACCTTTCGCCCAACCCGACCAACCCGTCCTACTTCGCGCCTGCGTACTACCGGGTGTTCGCGGGCATCGACACGGGCGATACCTGGGCCAGCGTCGATCACGGCGTCGTATGCCGCGCTCAAGGCAAACGCGGCCACCTTTGGTGGCGGCCTCGTTTCCGCGTGGTGCTCGGGTGGCTGCGGTACGCTGGCCGGAAACCAGGGCTCGGCGAATCCGGCTGACGATATGAAGTACCAGTACGACGCGCACCGCGTGCCGTGGCGCTTCGGCCTCGACGCGTGCTGGAACAGCACCAGCGCCAACGCGGCGGACGCGAAGGCGTTCCTGCTGAGCAACACCAACTTCTTCGTCAGCAAGTCGACGAACGGTATCGGTCGTGTGTTCGACATCTACCAGATGGGCGGCGTCGTCAGCAGCAACGGCGTCCCGAACTCGATGTCGGCAGTTGGCACTGCCGGCGTTGGCGCCATGGCCAACGCGGCGACGAGCGCGACCGCCAAGGCGTTCCTGGATCGCGCGTATCGCTTCATCCTCGATGCGAGCTACACGTCGGATCCGGCCTCGGCGTCGACCGGTTACACGTACTTCAACGCCACGGTCGGTTTGCTCACCGCGATCACGATGAGCGGTAACTTCAACAGCTTCTAGTTCCGGACCGTCAGCGAAGTTCGAACAGCCACCGGTGAGCGCGGATTATGTTCGCGCTCACCGGTTTTTCGTTTCAGGGATCCGTCGTACCTGAGTTTACGACCCATGGTGCGCGCATGACCGCGTGCCCCGCTCGCATGCGCGGCTCGCGACTGACGAGCGGAATTGTCGCGCCTGCGGTGCGGCGTAGGCACGCCGGCCGCCGATGGGCGCGTGGCGCGTTCTCTGCGGTCGCCGGCTCCTGCGCGTCGGCTTGGCCGCTTGCGACGCACTCGCGATCGGTGCGTGGGGTTCGCTCGCAGACGTCCTGCGGGCGGAGCCATCACACGCGCGCAATGCTAGGCCGTGTCGAAGAACAAGGCATCGTCTGCCGATTGCACCGGGGACCGCTGCGGCCCGGATGGCACCAAGTTGCGGCTGCAAGCCGTGACCGCTGGCGACCGGGCGACGATCGCGTTCGCTGCGGCCGGCGCCCTGGTTGCCGGGGGAGTCACCCTATTGATCCTCGGCCGGCACAGAGCGGAAGCGACAGAGACAGCCTGGTGGCTCGCCCCGGTGATCGACGGCGAGCGCCTGGCGCTGGTCGGCAGCCTGAGATTCTGACACGCGGCTCAGGCACGTCCAGGTCGGTGACCACGCAACTGCCTCCTGCCCATCGCCGATACCTCGCCCGTCATGCGGGCGATCGCGATCGAAGCCATGGGGGCGGTCACGGCGGTGGGGGAGAACCTGCCGCTGTCGGTGGCGTCGATCTACACCAGCGGGAGGCGGTGCGTGGCGCTGGCAGCGCTCGGGGCCGATGGGCGGCCGGTGATCGGTGCGCCGGCGATGATCGATCATGATGTGCGGGGCATCGATCGGCTGCGGCTTCTGGCGTTGATGGCGTTGCAGGACTGTCTCGGCGATCAGCTCGAGGCGCCGCCGCCGCTTCCGGTCATCATCTGCGCGCCGCCGCTCGAGCCGTTCGGGTGCGACGCGAGCTGGTTCCTGCAGCGGCTGCTCGACGATTCGGACCTGGCGCTCGATCCCGAGGGCAGCCGGGTCATCCCGGGAGGACGCGCGGCGTTTCCGGACGCGCTCGCGCTCGCGGAGCAGCGGCTCGCGTCGCAGGAGTGGCCGGCCTGCTTCCTGGTCGGCGTCGATTCGCTGGTGGCGACGGCGCGCCTGGCGCGCGAGGTGGCGGCGGGGCGGGTCGCGGGCCCGGGCAACGCGACCGGGTTCATTCCTGGCGAGGCCGGCGCTGCGTTGCTGCTGTCGCTGCGCGCCGATGCGGGCGGCGCCGCGATCATCACAGGTGTCGGGCGCTGCGAGGGCGGCACGACATTCAACACGACGGCGGCGGTGCTGGCGGATGCGGCGGAGCGTGCGCTCGCGAACGCTGGGATCGCGGCGCCGGCGCTCGGGGCGATCTGCCACGATGGCGCGGGCGATTGGGCGCAGCTCGAGGAGATGGCGCTCGCGGGCGCGCGACCGCCGCTGTCGCTGGTGCCGGAGGCGCAGCGATTGATCCCGTCGATCTCCACCGGCGAAGTCGGCGCCGCAGCTGGCGCGCTTTCGCTCGCGATCGTCGGCCTGCTGCTCGCGAGGGGGGTGGTGCAGCGGCCATCGCTGGCGATGTTCGCTGCCGAGGGGCAGGCGCGCGCGGCCGCGGTTCTCACCGCGGCGTCCGCCGCAAGCACCAAACCGGTGGCGCGGCCGCGCAGCGCGCGTCTCAACGACGCGCAATCCGGGAATGATCTCGAGCGCGGCAGCGGCCGAGCGAGAGCCGTTGCCTTCGCACCTCCCGGATCCATGTGTTAATAAATTGGGATGTTCGGCAGCGGTTCAGGGCGGCGGGTGGCGTCGGTCTCGGTAGATCTCGATTCGCTCGAGTGCTACTTCCGCATCCATGCGCTCGAGGGGCCTCCCGCGGCCGACGCGCGTCACGCGATCTTGCGCCGTTGCCTGCCGCGCTTCCGCGAGCTGTTTGCGCGCCACGACTTGCGCGCGACCTTCTTCGTGGTCGGGCGCGATCTCGACGAGGACACCGAGGGGCGCGCGCTGCTGGCGGAGCTCGCGCGCGATGGGCACGAGCTCGCGAACCACAGCTACTCGCATCCCTACGATCTGGTGCGCCTGGGACCGGTGGCGATCGCCAGTGAGATCGACCGCGCGCACGACACCATCGCCGCCTGCGCGGGCGCGGCGCCGCTCGGATTTCGCGCGCCGGGTTACGAGGTGTCGTCCGACGTCATCGACATCCTGCGCGCGCGCGGCTACCGCTACGATTCGTCGGCGTTTCCGTCGGCGCCGTACTACGGGGCCAAGGCGGCGGTCATGGGTCTGATGCAAGTGGTGGGGCGCCAGTCGGGGAGCTTCCTCGGCAGCCCGCGCGTGGTCATGGCGCCGCGCCGACCGTATCGCCCGTCGGCAGGCGCGCCCTATCGCAAGGGTGACCTGGACATCGTCGAGCTCCCGATGGCGGTGACGCGCTGGCTGCGCTTGCCGGTCATCGGCACCAGCCTGATCACCGCGCCGGAGTGGATGCGCAAGCGCATGGTGGCGGCCGCGCTCGATGAGCCGTTCTTCAATCTCGAGCTGCACGGGATCGATCTCTGTGATGCAGGCGCCGATCGGATTCCCGCGGAGCTGGTCGCGCGACAGCCGGATCTGCGGCGCCCGCTATCGGCGAAGCTCGCCGCGCTGGACGCCACGCTGTCCGAAGTCGCGGCGGCGGGCGCTGATTTTCAGCGTCTGGCCGAGGTCGCGTCGCACGCGGCCGCCGCCGCCTGACCGCGGCGCCGAGCGGTCCCGAGTCAGGACCAGACCGGCTTGCCGTGGGCGTTCCGATCGCCATCTTGGCGCACGGAGGTTTTCAGCATGGCCAATTCGATCGGTATGGTGCGCGTTGGATTGCGCGAGGGTGGTCGGCTCGTGTTGCTCGCGGGGGCGCTACTGCTTCCGTTCGGCGGCGCCGCTTGCAGTCACATGCCGTGGAATTCGTCGTCGGGTGGAACGCCGATGATGGCGAGCCCGCGCGTGCCGGCCGCCCAGGGGGCGGTGAGCGTCAAGGACGCCGACAACGGCAACGTGAAGCTGGCGGTGTCGGTCAAGCACATGGCGCCGCCGGAGAAGGTGGCGACCGGCGCCTCCAGCTACGTGGTCTGGCTGAAGCCGATCGCGACCGGCAACGAGAACGAGGCGCCGCAGAACCTGGGCGCGCTCGCGGTCAACAAAGATCAGGAGGGCGAATTCGACACGATGACGGCGTATCGGCAGTTCGATATTTTCGTGACCGCCGAGCCACAGCCCGGCTCGATGTCGCCGACCGGCGAGCAGCTGCTGAGCACCACCATCCGGCGCTGAGCAGCCGAGCTGCCGGCGCCGCCGTCAGCGTCCCCGCAGGACCGCGGTGCGCGCGAGCTCGTCGCAGCGCTCGTTCTCGGGGACGCCGGCGTGTCCCGGCACCTTGACGAACTCTAGATTCGGGACCGCGGCGACGCGTTTGCGCACGCGGGCGACCAGCTCCTGGTTGGCCTTCGCCTTCCAGCCCTTTTCCAGCAGGCCGATCGCGTATCCCGAATCGCTGTAGACGCGTACGCGCTGCATCCGGCCGGCGGCGTCCTTGGCGCCGCTCGCCTTCGCCATCTCCGCGACCAGGTCGAGCCCGCGCTCGATCGCGGTCAGCTCGGCGATGTTGTTGGTGCCGACGCCCAGATACTCGCCGAGCTCCTTGCGCTCGCCGTCGTGCAGCACGACGACGCCGATGCCCATCGGCCCCGGGTTGCCCGAGCAGGCGCCGTCGGTCCAGACGTCGTAGGCGCCGGGGAGCGCGTCCGGGAGCGCCGGCGTCTTGGCCGGGCCCCGGGCGTTGCGACGCGCCGGCGGCGCCAGGTCGCGCGGCGTACCCTCGGCGCCGCCGATCGGTGTGAGATTGCCCACCCCCGGCCGGTAGGTCTTCTCGTCGGTTTCGCGGTACTTCATCTCGGCGCGGCCCGAGCCGTCGAGCGCCGGCCGCCCAGCGGCGTCGACGCGCACCCAGACGTCCTGATCTCGAAATCGCATCTTGGCCCAGGCCATGTCGCGCAGGACTATTGCGCGAACCTCGCGCCGATTGCTAGTCTCGCGTCGGCGTTCGCAGATGCGTGCCGCTCCCCGTTTTCCGTCGCTGGTCGGGCTGGTCGTCGTTGTCGTCGCGCTGGCGTCGTGCCGCGGTGGCTGCGGCCATATCGACAACCGCGCGCGCCCGCTCGACGGCCGCCTCGCGCTGCTACCGATCGACACGCGCACGGTGGTCGCGCTCGATTTCGAACGCATCCGCACCGCGCCGTTCGCGGCCAAGCTGAGCACCCTCGCCGCCGCCAACCCCGACGACGAGAAACGCCTCGCGGCCTTCCGCGAGCGCACCGGGCTCGATCCCGTGCGCCAGGTCGACAGCATCGTCGTCGGCTTTCCCGAAGAAGCGCGCCTGCACGGTGAGCTGGGCGTGGTCGTGCGTGGCCAGCGCTTCGACGAATCGCGGCTGGTCGCCTACGTGCGCGACACCTTGCAAAAGGACGGCGACGATCTGGTTGCCAAGCCGCACGGGCGGCGGACGTTGTGGACCACGCGCAAGGACCCATCGCTGGCCGGCTTCTTCCTCGACGGCCGCACGCTGGTGATCGGCGGCGGCGGCTGGGCGGTGCGCATGGCCGACCTGGCCGACGGCGGGCCCGCGAGCGGCAGCGCCGAGACCAATCTGGAGCTGGTCCAGCTGTGCGAGCGCGCCGCCGCCGGCCACGCCATCTGGGCGGGTGCGATCGTGCCCGCCGAGCTGCGGCGCCAGCTGGAGCAGGACCCGCGCTTCGAGAGCGCCGCCTCGGTGACGCGCATGTCACTGGGCATCGGCCTCGGCACCGGTCTCGAGGCGGCGTTCACCGCCGATCTCGCGGATCCCTCGGAGGCCAAGGTGCTGGTCGCCAAGGTCAGCGAGACCGTGCAGGGCGCCAAGCGCGACCCGCGCGTGCTGATGCTCGGGCTCGGCCCCGAGCTCGACGGCATCACCAGCCGCGTCGACGGGACGACGTTCTCGCTGAAGCTGGTGCTAGGCGAGGCGCAGGTGAACGATCTGCTCGATCGCGCGTCGGCGTTCCTGAGCTTGATGCGCCAGGGGCGCGCGCCCGGCTTCGAGCGCTAGCTGTTCTAGTTGCCGGGCGCGCAGCCGCGGCGCGTGTAGGTCGTCGCCGCGGTGGTGCCGTTGGTCGTCAGCGCCAGGATCAAGTCCGAGCCCGAGACCGTGTAGTCGAACGCGGCGGGCAGCGGCGGTGGTGACGGCGAGCCGCAGTTCACGGTCGCGTTGGTGATCTGCGTGCCCGCGGGCGTGACGGTCGCGTCGGCCTTGAACGACAAGGTGACGTTGGCGCCCGTCGCGTCGAGCACCTCGCCGTTCCAGAGCATGTGCTTGGTGCCGTCGGCGAGGGTGGTGAACACGAACGTGATGCGCCGGCCACCGCCGGTCGTCGCGCCGTAGGCGCCGGTCTTGGTCGATTCGTAGAGCCCGTCGAGTACCGTACCGCCCGCGGGCGCGGGCGCCGTGCCGGTGAGCGCGGTGAACCCGATCGCCGTCGCGTTGTTGACGACGTTGTCGCAGGTCGGCGCCGCCGCGATCAAGCCCGGGCGCGGGGCACAGGCGCCGGTTCCCGAATCGAGGTTGAGCGACCCACCGGCGCCGGTGCTGCCGCCGCCCCCGCTCCCGCCGCTTCCACCGCCGCTGTTGCTGCTGCCGCACGCGATCGAGACCAGGGCCATCGAAGCCACGGTCAGCGATGCGATGGCCTTTCCGAGAACCGATGGGAGCTGCTTCATTGCGGCGCCATATTGCCAGAAGCCGGGCCGGAAGCGGGCTCGTTCTCGAGGTGGTGCTCCGCCGCGAGCGGCACCACCTCGTGGAACTGGCGGTAGTCGATCTCGCGCATGCCGTCGGGGCGCAAGTTCAGCACGTCGACGAAGCGCACGTTGGCGACGATGCTGTCCAGCCGGTACGAGTGCTGCGCGTGGATCTGCCCCATCGCCTCGTCGAGGCCGGTCAGCGTCACGAAGATCTCCGCGCCGCCCGCGCGCAGCCGCTCGAGCGCGTCGGGGCCGAAGAACGGGCTCTGCTCGTCGATCTTGTGCATCACCGTCCAGCTGAGCGCGAACAGCGGCGTGTTGTCGCGGACCAGCGGCACCTCGACCTGGCGGCGCAGCGTCTCGCCCTCGCGCGTGGTCTCGGTGACGAGGACGATCACGCGCAGCTGCGCCTCCGACACCAGGTTGTGCCGCCAGTTGGCGACGCGGAAGGAGAGGTGGGGCACGCCGTTGCGCGCCGCCAGGATCACCTTGTCGCTGAACAGCACGCGCGCCGTCGGCCGCGCGAACTTGGCGAAGGTGATGCCGGTGATCAGCGCGACCGACAGGATGCCGGTCATCGCCTCGATCGTCACCACGATGTGCGCGAAGCGGGTCACCGGCGTCATCCCGCCGTAGCCGATGGTCGCCATGGTCTGCACGCTGAAGAAGAAGGCGTCCTCGAACGAGCCGGGCCGCGCGTTGGCGACCGACCCGGGCGCCATCCAGTAGAAGAACGCGAACAGCGCGTTGGCGCCCAGGAAGGCGAGGCCCATCAGCAGGAAGAACTCGGTCCAGGTGCGCGTGAGCACGTAGTGGTACGCGTCCTGGTGCGGCGCGAAGCGCTGGCCGATCGCGCGCACGCGCGGGCGGCCGGTGCGCGGCGACAGGTTGACCGACCTGCGTGGGGTCGCCGGCGTGCGCGCGGACGAAGCCGCCCGGGTCGATCGGAACGGCGAGGCGGAAGGTGATTCGGGCGTCGGCTCGGGCATGGGCGGTGTCAGCTCCGCCCGGGAGCCTACCGCGAAGTGGGCCGGCCGCCGTTGCCGTAGTCGGGCCGGTCGTGGAAGTGGTGGCGCGCGCGGATGAACCGGACCGTCCCCGAGCGCGAGCGCATCACG
Organism: uncultured Pseudomonadota bacterium; assembly: GCA_963711305.1. GTDB lineage: Bacteria > Myxococcota_A > Polyangia > Fen-1088 > Fen-1088 > DASRQZ01. The sequence goes on along the minus strand of CAVQDT010000006.1, from coordinate 494,952 downwards.
ATCGAGTGGGTCTCGGCGCCGGTGCCGGTGAAGCGGACGCCGCGCAGCAGGAAGCCGTCGGTGACGCCGGTCGCCGCGAACATCACGTCGCCGCGCGCCAGGTCCTCGATGCCGAAGACCCGGTTGCCGTCCTTGATGCCCATGCGCTCGGCGCGCGCCGCTTCCTCGGGGTTGCGGAACTTCAGCACGCCCTGCATGTCGCCGCCCACGCAGCGGAGCGCCGCCGCCGCCAGCACGCCCTCGGGCGCGCCGCCGATGCCCAGCAGCACGTCGATGCCGGTCGACGGGTCGGCGGTCGCGAGCGCGCCGCCGACGTCGCCGTCGGTGATCAGGCGGATGCGCGCGCCGGCGCGGCGCACCTCGGCGATCAGCTCGGCGTGGCGCGGGCGATCCAGGATCACCGCGGTCAGATCGGGAATCGCGACCCGCTTGGCCTCGGCGATCGCGTGCAGGTTTTCGGTCGGGCTCTTGCGGATGTCGATGATGCCGCGGCCGATCGGGCCGACCGCGATCTTGTCCATGTAGGTGTCGGGCGCATTCAGGAAGTTGCCGTGCTCGGCCATCGCGACCACCGCGAGCGCGTCGTTGATCCCGTTGGCGCACGAGTTGGTCGCCTCGAGCGGGTCGACCGCGATGTCGATCTCCGGCGAATCGGGGGTCGCCGTCGCCGAGCTGCTCGCCGATATAGAGCATCGGGGCCTCGTCGCGCTCGCCCTCGCCGATGACCACGGTGCCGTTGATGTGCAGGCGCCTGAACGTGCGCCGCATCTCCTCGGTGGCGGCCTGGTCAGCGGCATTGCGGTCGCCGAGCCCGACGTAACGCGCCGCCGCCAGCGCCGCCGCCTCGGTCACCCGAACCACCTCCAGCGCCAGGTTCCGGTCCATGCCATCTAAATTTTACGGCAATCGGGGCAGCTTAACCATGGGGTTTCCGCGAGCTCAGGCGTGGATTTATGCGAAATCCCTACAAAATTGGCCGGGTGGGCCAGCGCGCCGCGTAGGGGCGGGTGGGTGTCCCGCATGTCACACTTGGGGGTGCTCTTCACGGAATTCGCCCGACGCTGGCGCGCCTCACTGGCAGGGCTCGCCGACCTGGAAGACTACGGAACGGTCGAGGAAGGGAACCAGTCCTACCCGCTGCTGACGGCGACGGTCCCAGGGCGCCAGTCGGTGCTGATCACCGCCGGCTTCCACGGCGACGAGAAGGCCGGGCCGCTGACCCTGCTGCAGCACGCCCCCGAGATCGTCGCCTACGCCCGGGCGCGCGACATCGGGCTGCGCCTCTACCCGTGCATCAACCCGTCGGGCTTCGAGGCCCACACCCGGTACAACCTGAGCGGCGAGCGGCCCAACAACGATTTCCTGGAGTACGAGGTCGAGCCGGGCCGCTGGAAGGGGGAGCTGCGCACGGGCGAGCCGCACCTGCGCTGGGCGCCGAGTCGCCCCGCTGCCAAGGAAACCGCGGCGTTGCGTGCAGTCGCTCGCGGCGCTGCCGCTGCCGCAGCGCGTCGCTCGACCTGCACCAGGACAACTTCATCCACGGCGCGCTCTTCTACGTCTACGTGTTCGGCGACCGGGACGCCTATCGGCCGCTGCTGGCCCGGTCGGGCGCCAAGGTGCCGATCCTGCGCGACACGGTGGTCGACTCCGGGCACGAGCCGGGGACCGACGTCATGGCCGACGCCGACGGCGCCATCGAGTGCCACGACGGCAGCATCACCGACCACTATCACCGGGCCGGCGTCCCCTATGTCGCGGCGGTCGAGACGACCACCGAGACCCCCGCGGAGACCGCGGACGAGATCAACCTCATCTGGATCTACGGATTCATCGACCTGGTCGAGGCGGATCGCGCCGCCGGCCGTCGCTAAGGGCCCTTTCTTTCCGGTTGATCCCGACCGGGATGGAGTATCCTTCCCGCCCGATTCGGGGTAGAACCCCGCCCTTTGAAGGAGATCCGTTCCATGTCGCAGAGCAGCCCGTTGTCGCGGGTCAAAGAGAACTTTGGTGGTAAGGACAAGCTGGTCGATCAGATCGTCGGCTTGCTCGGCAGCACCGGTGACGAGCCCAAGGACGAGCTGCGCAAGCGGCTGCTGGGCGCGGCGAACCGCAAGCTGATCCGCCTGCACGACGTCGCCACCGGCCTGAAGCAGCACGGTGGCCACGACAAGCTGGCCGACGCGGCCGCGGCCGGGCTGGGGCGCGCCAAGGACAAGGATTACGTCCAGAAGCTGAACAGCTATTCGGCGGGGCGCCTGCTCGACATGGTGCGCGTCGCCGAGCGCCGCGCCAAGGGAGCGGCAGCCAAGGCCGCCGCCCCCAAGGCCAGGAGGCCGGCGGCGAAGCCGGCCGCCAAGGCCGCCGCCCCAAGGCCGCCGCACCCAAGGCCGCCGCGAAGAAAGCCACCACCAAGAGCGCCTGATCGCGCGCCGCCCATGCTGATCGGCGAGGTCATCGGGCGACTCTGGGCCTCGCGTCAGGCGGAGGGCCTCGCGGGGCGCAAGCTCTTGCTGGTGCGGCCGCTCGCCGCGGCGGGCGGCGAGCCGGTGGCGGGGAGCGGTCTGGTGGTCGCGGTCGATGGCCTGGGCGCCGGGCCGGGCGAACGGGTCATCGTCGCTCACGGCAGCCGCGTCCGCGACATCACCGTTGGCCCCGGCGTCGCGGACAAGGACGTGGTCGTCGCCATCGTCGACGACCTGCACCTCGACCCGAGCGCGGTGGCGGCGATGATCCTGGGGCGCGTGGTCGGCGAAGTCTGGGCGACGCGCAAGGACGCGCGCCTCGAGCGGGCCAAGCTGCTGGTGGTGCGCCCGCACGGCTGGTACGAGCCGCGCTGGGCGACCGAGCACCTGGTCGCCGTCGACGACGTGCACGCGGGCGTGGGCGACGACGTGGTGGTCTGCCTGGGCCAGCCGGCGCGCTGGTCGCGCGGCGAAGAGAACGTTCCCGTCGACGCCGCGATCATGGCGGTGGTCGATCGCGTCGACCTCGACGCGGAGGCGGCGCAGGCGAGCCACGCCGCGCCCGGCATCCGGCGGCGCTGGACGCCGCCGTCGCGGTGGGCGCGATGATCCGCGGCACGATCATCGGCCAGGTGTGGGGCACGCGGCGCGTGCCCGGGCTCGACGGGCGCAAGCTGGTGCTGGTCGCGGCGCGCGACGCCGCGCAGGCGCCGACCGGCCGCGTGGTGGTCGCGATCGACACGCTCGACGCGCGCAGCGGCGAGGACGTGACCGTGGCGTTCGGCTCGGGCGCGCGCAACGTGCTGCGCGCCGGGCCCGACAATCGCGATCTGGTCTGCGATGCCGCCATCGCGGCGCTGGTCGAGGGGGCCGAATAATGTTTTTGGGACGCGTCGTCGGATCGGTCTGGTCGACGGTGAAGTGGCCGGAGGCCGTGGGGCTGAAGCTGCTGCTGGTGCGGCCGTATTGCCTGGCGGATCTGGCGGGGGCGGGCGCGGGAGGCGGGGGCAAGAGGCGCTGCGGGCGCGCAGCCGACCGACGATCTCGTGGTGTGCGCCGATCGGCTCGACGCCGGTCCGGGCGACGACGTGCTGGTCGCGTTCGGCCACGCGGCGCGCGTCGCGATGGCGGGCGCGCTGCCGGCGGGGCAGAAGCCCAACGTCCCGATCGACGCCGCGGTGGTCGCCGTCGTCGATCGCGTCGAGATCGACAGTGTCTAGAGGCGACGACAGCGCCGACCTGCGCGAGCTGATCGCGCGCGTGTCGCGCCAGGTCGCGCGGCGCACCGGGCAGCCGCGCGCGGATCTGGCGGCGATCGTCGCCGCCGAGGTGACCGCGGCGCTGGGCGCGCCGGCCGCGGAAGCTCCATCGCGCGCGCCGATGGCGGTGCGCGCCGAGCTGTGCGCGTCGTGCCTGGAGCAAGAGCGGCGCAAGGTCGGGCGGCGCGCGGTGGTGACGACCACCGGCAAGAACCGCAAGGGGATCGTCGCCAACATCGCGCGCGCGATCGCCGACGCGGGCGGCGACATCCTCGACATCTCGCAGACGCTGGTCGCCGACTACTTCACGATGATCATCATCATCGACCTCACGGGGCTCGAGGTTCCGTTCACCGAGCTCAAGGCGCGCCTGACCGAGATGGTGCGCGCGCTCGGCGCCGAGTGCCTGGTCATGCACGAGGACGTCGTCACCGCGCTGCAGAGGATCTGAAGAGGAGGCGCGGCCGATGGCGTGGGATTCCGGCGAGGTGCGCGAGATCCTGCGCATGATCGAGGCCGAGCACCTGGACGTTCGCGCGGTCACGATGGGGATCTCGCTGCGCGACACCGCGGCCGAGTCGCTGGAGCGCACCTGCGCGCGCGTCTACGAGAAGCTGATGCGCTCGGCGTCGGCGCTGGTGTCGACCGCGCAGGCGGTCGAGGCCGACTACGCGGTGCCGATCACCAACAAGCGCATCAGCGTCACGCCGATGGCGCTGGTGACCGAGCCGTCGCGCGCCACGCGCGTCGTCGAGGCGGCGGTCACGCTCGACCGCGCCGCCGGCGAGCTGGGCGTCGACTACATCGGCGGCTTCTCGGCGCTGGTCGAGAAGGGGATGACCTCGGGCGATCGCGCGCTCGTCGATTCGATCCCCGAGGCGCTCGCGGTGACCAAGCGGGTCTGCTCGTCGGTGAACGTCGCGACCACGCGCGCCGGCATCAACGGCGACGCCGTGCTGATCATGGGGCGCGTGATCAAGGACCTGGCCGAGCGCACCGCGCGCGAGGGCGGCATCGGCTGCGCCAAGCTGTGCACGTTCGCCAACATCCCCGACGACAACCCGTTCGTCGCCGGCGCCATGCACGGGCTCGGCGAGGGCGAGTGCGTGATCAACGTCGGCTGCTCCGGCCCCGGCGTGGTGCTGTCGGCGCTGAAGCGGCTGCGCGCGTCGGGCGAGCCGATGAACCTGACGACGGTCGCCGACACCATCAAGCGCATGGCGTTCAAGGTCACGCGCGCCGGCGAGCTGATCGGCCGCGAGGTCGCGCGCCGCATGAACGCGGCTGTCAGCAGCGGACCGGGCGGCGACGGCGGCGTGCGCGTCCGCTTCGGCATCGTCGATCTCTCGCTGGCGCCCACGCCGGCCGTCGGCGACTCGGTGGCGGAGATCCTCGAGGAGATGGGCCTCGAGCGCACCGGCGCGCCCGGGACGCGTCGCGGCGCTGGCGATGCTGACCGACGCCGTCAAGAAGGGCGGCGTGATGGCGTCGTCGCACGTCGGTGGCCTGTCGGGCGCGTTCATCCCGGTCAGCGAGGACGCGCGCATGGTCGACGCCGTGCGGGTCGGCGCGCTGTCGCTGGAGTCGCTCGAGGCGATGAGCGCGGTCTGCTCGGTCGGCCTGGACATGGTCGCCGTCCCCGGCGACACCAGCGCCGAGACGCTGGCGGCGATCGTCGCCGACGAGATCGCGATCGGCGTCTTCAACAACAAGGCGACCGCCGTGCGCATCATCCCCGTGCCCGGCAAGAAGGCGGGCGAGTCGGTGGTCTACGGCGGTTTGCTCGGCGAGGCGATCGTGCAGCCGGTGAGCCGCTTCCGTTCCGATCGCTTCATAACGCTGGGCGGACGCATTCCTGCGCCGTTGCTGGCGTTGCGCAACTGAGGGCGGCGTTGTCGTCGAAGGAGCCGCCGACACCGCCGACAGCGTTCTTTCAGCCGATTTTTCGCCTGGATTTGCCGCACGGGCGCTGCGTGGGCGTGGCGCTGCCGGAGTCGGACGTCGCGAGCGATGCGCTGGTGTCCGCGGCGGTTCGCGCGCTGCCCGAGGAGGAGCGGCGGCACGTCGAGACGCTTGCCCGAGGCGCGGCGAGTGAACTGGGCTGGTGGGCGCATCGCGCTGCACGCCGCGCTCGGCGGACCTGGGCGTCGACGCGGGCCCGATCCTGAGCACCCCGCGCGGCGCGCCGCTGCTGCCCGCCGGTGCGCGCGGATCGATCAGCCACAAGGAGAGCCTGGCCGTCGCGCTGGCGGCGCGCGCCGAGGTCGACGAGGGCGCATGGCGCCTGGGCATCGACATCGAGCGCGTCGCGCCCGGCAAGCTCGACATCTCGAAACGCGTGCTGCGCCCCGAAGAGCTGGCGTTCCTGCCCCCGCCGGGGGATCCGCGACGGACAGAAGAGCTGGCGTTCGCGTTCTCGGCAAAGGAGGCGATCTACAAGGCGCTCGATCCCTTCGTCGCGCGCTACGTCTCGTTCCAGGAGGTCGCGGTCGACAGGAAGCTCGGATGGGACCGCGTTCGCAACGTTGGATCTCCGCGATGGAAGCAGCGCTGCGTTCGAGGTGGATGTCCGCTGGTTTCGACGCGACGACTTCGTCATCACGACGGCCCGCGTTTCGTATTCCTGACTCGCGGAGCGCGGCTCCCGATCCCCTCTCCGTCGCGACGGGTTCGCGAGTGCGACCTTCCGCGGCGCCGCGAGGCAGGGTGAGGGGGCCCGCCTCACCGCTCGCGCCGCGCCCTGAACTCCTCGAACGTCCGGCACCGCAGATACGGATTCTCCCGCATCTCGTGCGCGATCGTCGACGTCGGCGTCGCCCCGTAGTCGTGCCCCGGATAGACCCGCGTCTCCTCCGGCAGCGCCATCAGCCGCTGCAGGCTCGCCCACATCGCCGCGGTGTCGCCGCCGGGAAAGTCGGTGCGCCCGCAGCCTCCGACGAACAGCACGTCGCCGGTGATCAAGTACCCGTCCGCGAGATAGCAAGTCCCGCCCACCGTGTGCCCCGGCGTGTCCAGCACGCGCACGCCGCGCCGCCCGATCGCGACGTCGAGCCGATCGACCGCATCGACGCGCGCGCCGCCCGCGCCCGCCAGCGCCTCCGCCTCGCGCGGGCTCACCACCACCACCGCCCCCGTGCGCCGCACCAGCTCCTCCACCCCTTCGATGTGGTCCTCGTGGGTATGCGTGATCAGCGCGTGCGTCACGCGCAGCCCGCGCGCCTCGCATTCGCGCAGCAGCCGATCCGCCTCCCACGCCGGATCGACGATCGCCGCCGCGCGCGTCTCCGGGCAAAACAGGATCTCGCAGAAGTTCTGCAGCAGCCCGACTTCGATCTGCACGACCTCGGGCGCGGGCGGCAAGTCAGCAACGTCGAGCGACAAGGCCGGGAGGGTACGGACCGCGATCGCGGCTGTCAATCCAGGCCAGGTCGTTGCAGACTTGCTCCGTGGGTGATTCGAAGGCGGATCCCTTGGACGAGGAATTCGAGCCCGCCGTCAAGCCGGCGGATGAGGGGCGGTATCACGAGGCGGCTCGACTGCTCTCGTACAGCAGCGCAAGGTTTCTGAAGCCTGTGGAGAGATGAGGCGCTACCTGGCGAGCGAGCCTTCCGAAGAGTACAAGCGTCTCCTGGCCGAGATGAACGAGGGGTTGGAAAAGGAATGATGGGCTCGTCGGTCAGCGCTACGCTTGGAAGGCGCGCAGCGACTTCGTAGGTCCCGTCCGAATGTTGCCGCTGCCGATGCCGCTGCACCCGTCAGCAGTTGGCCCAGAGTGGTGGATAGCCGGCCTTGATGGCGTGAATCGAGTCTCGGTAGCCGTGCGCGGGAACGACTTGCAGCAAGAGCCAGCTCGCGCCATCACCAAGATCAGCGCCGCCACGAACAAAGCGACGCTCAAACTCACAATCACAGCAAGAGGCGATCGATCGCGAGGATGTCGGTGCCGAAGGTCGAGTCCTCGACAAGGATGTTCTTGATCCAGCCGGCGGTGAAGCTGCCGAACACGACGCCGCCGTGGCCGCGCTTGGTGGTGACGTTGAACACGCGGAAGTTGTTGAGCGGGCGGTTCTCGGTCACGCCCGGCGCGCGGGTGCCGGCTGAAGTTGCTGCAATCGTCGCCGGTGTCGAACGTCGAGTGGAAGACGTAGCCGGTGTCGCTGGTCGCGAGATCGATGCCGTTGTCGGCGTTGTGAATACCGTAGGTGCTGACGGCGGTGCGCGGACGCTGCTGTCTGCCGTACTACTTGCGCGCGCTCGACCGGCGTCGCACGCACAGGCTCAGCGCGACGAATAGCAACAGGGTGACGCCTCCGCCTTGCGCCCCGCCGGCGATGGTGCAGCCTCCCGACGCGCCATTGTCTCGCGAATGGGAGCCGCCGCTGCCCGAAGAAGTCGACCCTCCGGTGCCCGTAGTGGAGCCGCCGGCGCCCGTCGCGCCCGCGCTGCCCGTCGAACCAGCGCTTCCGGTCATTCCGGCGCCGCCGCTCGTGCCTGCCGTGCCGGTCTGCATGCCTCCGCCGCCCGTCGCGCCGCCAGCACCCCGTCGTGCCGCCGCTACCCGCGCCGGCGCCGGCACCACCACTGCCGGTCGCGGCGCCGCCGTCACTTGTTCCGCCACCCGCGCCGCCCGAGCCAGTGCCGCCGCCGGCGATACCACAACTCCCCGTCGCCTTGTCGAGCCCGAGGAACGTGATCACGTCGCCGTACAGCGTCGGGCTGACGGTTTCCAGATCGTGCATCTGGCTGGTGGGACCGAGGTTGGTTTCCAACCTTACGTTGCCGGCGCTGTCCTTGTAGACGGTTCGGGTCCATCCGCTGCGGCCGGTGGCGGGCGTGGCCGCGCCCAGGCTCGATAGGGTTTGGAACTGGGCGGCGACGGCGGGGAGCCAGCCGTTGAAGTTGTACTGGTCGCCTCCGCCGACCCACTGCTGAGAGCAGGGGTAGGTGCCGCTCCAGGTGAAGGCCTTGCGCGCCATGTTTGCCCAGTAGGTGCCGTCGAGGCTCGGCGGAGTCGAGCCGCACTTGCTGCAGACGATGTCGCCGGCGGGCCACGCTCCGGCGGGGAAGCCGGGCATGGCCGAACCGCCGGCGAAGACGTCGGGGTAGATGGCGAGGAGGGTGTTGGTCATGCAACCGCCGGAGGACATACCGGCGGCGAAGACTCGGGTCTTGTCGGCGTTCTTCTGGGTGAGCAGGTAGTTCACCATCTTCACGATGGCGGCCTTGTCGCCGTCGCGGGTGGCGCTGGAATCGAAGCACTGCTTTCCGGCGTCGGGAGCGATGATGTAGAAACCTTGCTTGTCGGCGTAGGAGTCGAACCAACCGTGCACGGTGGTCGAGTGCCCGGTGCACATGTGGATCGCGACGAGGACCGCCGGTGACGCGGCCGGCGTGGTTGGGGTGTAGAGGTCTCCCTGCAATGTCGCCCCGAAGCCGCTGAAGCCGTTCTGCCAGGAACCAGCACGCGCCGGCGCAGCCACGAGCAAGCCAAAGGTGACCGTGAGGAGGGCGACAGCGCAATTTCGGGAATGTGTCATGGGGGCTCTGATCCTATTCCCTGGGCGAGCCCCGGTGATCACCCTGCCGGCACCTTTCACCGGGGGGCGCACCCGGGGCATCGCGTCTACCGACGCCCCCACCGCGCCGCCGCCGCTCCCGCCGCGCCCATCAGTAGGTTCGTCCACAGCGTCGGATACCCGGCCTTGATGGCGTGGATCTCGTCGGTGTAGCCGTGCGCGGGAACAATCTGCAGCAAGAGCCAGCTCGCCGGCATCGTCAGGATCAGCGCGACGACGAACAGGCCGACCGCCCAGATCCGCAAGCGCAGCAGCAGACGATCGATCGCGACGAAGAAACCGACAGCGCACAACGCGATCGATCCGACGGGCGGCAGCAGCCAGCCGATCCGGGTACTCAAGGGTGGCCGCGAGAACATCAGCCAGGCGTGACTCGACTCCAGCCACCGTCGCGCGATCTCGAACGACAGCCACGCGATGCCGGTCGCGATCGCGATAAACGTGACGCGGGTTCGCCGGATGTCGCGCGATTGAATCGTATCGCGTGCCGCCGACGGCGCTGCCGACAGGACGGCCACCAGAATCGACGCCGCGACCAACGCGCAGATCGGAACCGCCGCCCACGGATAGCCGTTCAACCAGTTCAGACCTTCCCAACCCTTGATCAGCTCGACCTCGCCGCGCCACAGCGCCAGCGACAGCAACCCGAACACGAGCACCAGCCCCCCGACGCGCCACCCGCGTACGAACGCACCGTTCATCGCATCCGCATCCCCTCCCGTTGCACCGTCTATAACCTTCGGCGCGGATCGATCACCGCCGGCGCGAGCATCGCGCGGTCGGTGATGTCCCACGGAGTCGTCTCCAAATCATACGGCGCGGCCAACCCGTCGCGCTCGATTCGCTTGGCGTTGGCATGGAAGACGACGATCTGTTGCAGGTCGGGGCGAATCGCCCAAGGCGCATGGACGCCGTAGTCGGGGTTGGGCATGGTCAGGTGCTTCGCGGCGTCCCAATCATAGCGATCGATGGCCCTGGCCTGGAACTTCTTGAAGATCAGGGTGGCCTTCCCGCCGCCCGGATTGCCGCCCGGGCTCGGCGGCAAGCAGACGACCACGTCGGTCCGCAGCTGGAAGTTGTGGAAGGACGTGAAGACGTCCGCCTCGGCCAATGACATCGCGTTGAACGCGAAGCTTGCGGTCTGCAGATCCGAATAGGCGGCGAGCGACTGGTAGCTCATCGCGAGCTCGCCGGTTCCGTCCCACTTCGGGTAACCCGTGTTCTGCAGGCGCGGGATCACGCCGGCCCACTGCTCTGCACCGCCACCCAGGCGCGCTTTCTTCTCGGTCAGGTAGACGCCGCGATGAAAAGCGATCGCGCCGCGCACCATGGCGCTGCCGATCAGGTTGGCATGCGGCGCGATCACCTTCTTCGCGCGCGGATCGCGGTTGTCGAGCCACAGCCGCAACAGCAATGGCGCGAGAGCGCCACCGCGCGCTTCGGAAAATGCCGCGAGTCGCCGGTACCACTGCTCGAGAGCCGGCGAAGGGTAGTCGGCGAGCACGTCGTCTGGTCCGAACCACGACGAGGCAACGGTGGTGCGCGGCAGCTGGCTCGAAATCGACATGCGACCTTTTCGGTCGCATCGGCTCACGGGTTGCTCGATCCGCGACCAAAAATGAAAACGGCCGGGGCGCGCCACCGCGCCCCGGCCGTTCGGTTGTTCGTTCGCGTATCGCTTACGGGTAGGTCGGCGTGCAGCTGACGCAGCTGAACACCGACGTGTTGGTCACGGTCCAGACGGTGCTCTGCGTGTTGCTGGTGAAGGTCACCTTGTTGAAGGTCGAGTTGGTGAACTGGTCGATCGACGCGCCCTTGGTCGACGACAGGGAGATGTTGGTCATGTTGATGGCGCTGTCCTTGGCGTTCGACAGGCCGTGGATCCAGATGCCGAAGCCCTTGGCGGTGGCGACGGTGATGTTGGTGAGCGTGACGTTGTTGAAGACGCCGGGGCTCGAGGCGGCCGGGTAGCCGGTGCCGGCGGGGTAGGCGCTGTCGAACGAGATCGCGTCGGTGGTGATGTTCTTGATGGTCAGGTCGCGGGCGGTCACCTGGGTGCTGCCACCGCCGCGGTCGGAGCCGGTCTTGAAGCGCAGGCCGATGTCGGTGCCGTCGAAGGTCGAGTCCTCGACGAGGATGTTCTTGATCCAGCCGGCGGTGAAGCTGCCGAACACGACGCCGCCGTGGCCGCGCTTGGTGGTGACGTTGAACACGCGGAAGTTGTTGAGCGGGCGGTTCTCGGTCACGCCCGGCGCGCTGGTGCCGGCGTTGAAGTTGATGCAATCGTCGCCGGTGTCGAACGTCGAGTTGAAGACGTAGCCGGTGTCGCTGGTGGCCAGGTCGATGCCGTCGGCGTTGTGAATGCCGTAGGTGCTGACGTTCAGGCCATTGACGGTGAGGTTGTTGCTGTAGCTGACGAAGATCGAGTGCTCGGACGGGTGCACCACGTTCAAGCCGCCGCCCAGGTACAGGCCGTTCACGCCCTTGACGGTGATCAGGTCGCCACGCGCGGTGTCGCCCTTGGCGCTGGTCTGGGCGGTGCCCAGCGTGGTCAGCGTGCCGCTGCTGTACGTGCCGCCGTCGATGGTGCCGGCGCCCACGATGCGGATGTTGCTCAGGCTGCCGTACGACGTGGTGTACGCGTTGACCAGGCCCATGTAGTTGACGTTCGGGTAGTACGTCAGGCGCATGCTGGTGTACGGGTAGTCAGCGATCGCGTCGCTGCCCTTGAGCGTGCCGTCGACCTGCAGGGTCATGTTGCTCTTCAGCATGATCGCGCCGCTCTTGAACGTGCCCGACGGGATCAGCACCGTGCCGCCCGAGGGGCAGGCGTTGATCGCGGCCTGGATCGCGGAGGTGTTCAGCGTGCTGCCGTCGCCCTTCGCCGAATACGGCGACGCGGTCACGTTGATGACCGTCGGCGCGGCGGGCGTCGACACGGTCACCGTGTTGCTGTTCGACGACTCGACGCCGCTGGTGTCCTTCGAACGGACGTAGAACGAGTACGACGTGCTCGGCGACAGGCCGGTCGGCATGTAGAAAAGCTTGGTGGTGTTCGCCAGCAACGAGCCGTTCTTGTAGATGTTGTAGCTGGCCACCGTCGAGTAGGACGAGGGCTTCGACCAGATGATGGTCGACCCGCTGCTGCTGGTTGCGACGGGAGGCACCATGACGTTGCCGGGCGCGGACGGCGCTGCCTGGGCCGTCGATGCCAGCAGGGTCAGACTGGCGCTGAACAGGGCCAGACGAACGACTTTGCGGCTGAACATGGGGAGGGGTCCTTTGGCTCGAGTTGCGGGATCGGTCGCGAGAACGTCGAGGTGCGTCGCGCGCCCGATCGAGACCGGATGTTGTCTCGTGTTCTGCTAAAGCAGTAACCGAGCCAACGATATTAGGTCGTATAGATGCGAAAACACGTGTCCCCACCCGCGTTCCTGTTGTGGGCCGCACGCCGAGACGTTGCGGCGCCAGCAACAGGTGCCGTCGGGTTGCTGCGGGGCGCCGGCGTCAGGGGATCGCCGATAAGCTGGACTAACGGCGATGAGAATCATCTCGGTGACTCTGGTGCTGGCCCTCGGTGTCAGCCTGCCCACGCGAGGGGCGAATGACGCAGGGGCCGACCTTCTTTCGCGCGAGGACCTGTGCGAGCTGGCCGAGGGGATCGCCCGCTCGCGGATTCAGGACCTCGACGGCTCGTCGATCGCCGACTCATCGTGCACGAAGAGCACCGCGACCATCGACGGACGCATCGCGCTCGACGTGATCGTATCGTGGTCCGATCGGCCGGCGCGGACGAGACCCCTGTGACGCGGTGAGCTTTGCGGCGGAGGCGATTTCATCGTCGCGTGTGATCAGACCGATCACCCTTCGAGCTTCCCTACAATGCGAAGCCCTGTCCTGCCGGCATTGTCTGCGGCGTCGCCTCGCCTTGCGGTGGAAACCGTCGAGCCAGGTTCGAGAAGATCGATGGGCACTGGAAGGAGGTTTTGAACCGCTTCTCGAAGAAGCCTCCTGGCGAGTGATCGCTCCACGCCGCTCGGGCGCCATTGGCTGGGTATCCGGCGCTACTTCGCCCGGACGGTCACCGACGTCGCGCCGACGTTGTCCGCGCTGTCCCACGCGCGCACGGTCACGTTGTGCGGCCCGGCGGGCAGCGTCGGCACCTGAAACGCGAAGGGCTCGACGCGATCGTCGAAGATGCCGTCGTTGGGCGGGACCAGCTGCCAGTCGCCGCCGTCGACCGAGAACTCGATCTCGGTGATGTTGCTGCCGGTGTCGCGCGCGCGCCCGGTGAGCTGCGGGTAGTGCGTGGCATCCAGGCTCAGGACCTCGGGCTTGCGGTTGTCGATGAGCAGCGGCGCCGAGATGAACGTCGACTCGAGGGCCTCGCTGCGCGGGCGCGAGCGCTCGTCGGAGGTCACGACACGCACGGTGTAGTTGCCGTCGGGGATCGCCTCGGTGTTCCAGTCGTACTCGGCTTTTTGCAGCGGGTCGGGGCCGCCCAGCGGGCGCCAGACGACTTCGTTCTCCTCGCGGTACGACACGCGATAATTCAAGTCGTCACCGTCGTTGTTCTCGACCTTCCAGCGCAGCTTCAGCACCGGCGAATGCGAGCGTGCCGGGGCGCTGCTGGAAGAAGACGACGTCGCGGGCGTGGCGTCGGCCAGCGTCAGCTCGGTCACGCGCGCGCGCTGGTTCTGCGGGACGTAGAAGATGGCGACGTCACGCAATCGCGCACCGGCGGCGCCCAGGCCGACCCGATACTGCAAGTAGCGCGCGCCGGAGCTGACGACGTGGCCGGCCGATTCGTCGTTGCCGGCCTGCAGGCGATCGAGCTTCTTCCAGGCGTTCCAGCTCGCGTCGGGCTTGGCGGTGTTTCCGGAGCGCGTCTCGACCACCAGGTTCTGCGAGCCGTGCCAGCGCAGCATGCCCCAGCGCGCCGGGAACTCGCCGTCGAGCACCTTGGACAGGTAGCTCGCGTCCTCGCCCGCCGACGGCTGCGCGCGATAGACGCCGCCGACGTCGCCGGTGCCGGCCAGGAAGCTCACGCCGGCGCGAACCAGCGCCAGCGTCTGCCGCTCGGGCAGATCGAGCGCGAGCGCGGCGGTCCGGTCCTTGTAGACGCGGTAAACCTTGCCCTGCGTGCCGGTGGCGACGAAGACGCCGCCTTCGCCGGCGGTCGAGCCGGCGACGGTGCCTGGCGTTCCGTCGGCGTCGGGAAGCACGGCGGTCAGATAGCCGTCGCCGAGCGAGAAGATCTGTTCGACGCGCCCGTCGCGCTCCAGGCGATAAAGCCCGGCCTTGGCCTTGCGCTGTCCCGGACGCGGCAACGAGCCCGCCGACGCCGGCGAGCCCGCGGTCTGCATGATGCGCGTGCCCTTGGCAGCGACGGGCCCGGCCACCGTGGGCGGGGAGCCCTTCTCGAAGTCGTTGACGGCGACGTAGATCGCGTCGCGCGTGGGCGCGATCGCGCGCACCTCCTCGGCCTCGAAGTCCTGTAGCGCCTCGGCGCGCCCCTCGAGCGAAACGCGATAAAGGATGGCTTCTTCGGAGGTACCCGCCAGCAGCGCGTGGGCGCCGCCGGGCTCCTGCGCCAGCGACACGATGTGCTTGTCGCCCGAATCCCACAGCTCGCGCGCGTGGCCCTTGTCGTCGATCGCGAACACCTTGCCCGGCGATCCGGTGCCGGCGTAGGTGACGCCGGTGCGCGCGTCGTACACCAGGCTCCAGACGTGGTCGGCCGACAGCGTCGCCCACTCGTGCGCGTTACCGGTCTTCGGATCGACGCTGTAGATGCGGCCGCCGGGCGTCGTGCCGGCCAGCAACGTCCCGTCGTTGCGCACCGCCAGCGCCGTGACCCACGCGGCGTCGAGATCCGCCACCTTGCGCGCCGGCTTCTCGTCGCCGGCGTGAGGCGTCTTGGTGTCGACCGCGAAGATCTTCCCCTGGTCGCCGGTGCCGAAATACGCGATCTGCCCGTCGCGGCTCGGCGCCGCGCACCAGACGAACGCGGCGTCGACCGGCACGTGCGTGGTCTTCATGCCGGCGACGACCTCGCCGGTCGGCAAGATCATGCTGCCGGTCGCCTCGCCCTCTTCGAAGTCCTTGGCGGTGGTTTGACGAAAGACTTTGGTCGCGGTGGCGTTCGCGCTTCCGGTCGCGGCCGCCACCAGCAGCACGGCGATTCCCGCGCTGCGCATCCGTCGATGGGTCCGGGTCATGGGCCCGGCAATTGTAGGCGATTCGGAGCGAATTCGCCTGGCTTCGCCTGCCGAATGGCTACGGAGAATTGCGGCCGAGCACGTCGTCGCGCACGAACACCGTCAGCTCTTGCTTGCCGCTGACCAGGCGCTTCGACGGAAACACGGTGCGGTCGGCGACGCGGTACGCATCGGCGCGCCGGGTCTGGTTGCCCGGGCGCAACGTATCCAGCGCCGCCGGCGGCAAGCCCGACAGCAGCTTCCCGCGCAACGCCGCGCCGTCGTCCGGCGTTTGCACGCTGACGACGATCGACGACGCCGAGTAGAACTTGCGCAGGTTATCGATGTAGCCGCGCAGCGACTCTGCCTGAGGTGTGTCGGGCTTGACCTGGGCGCCGCTCGCGACCTCGAGCTTGACCATGTCGCCGCCCACGCTGCGCGGGATCACCACCGGCACGGTCTCGACGTATTCGCTGCCGGCGTAGGGGCGCATGGTGACCCGCAGCGGAACGGTGTCGCCCGCGTGCACCACGTCGCCCGGCATCGAGACGCCGACGATCTCGGCGACGTCGCGCCGGAACTCGACGCGCACGTCGACATCCATTCGGTCGAGCACCACCGGTTCGAACGGGTTGAACAGCAGCTCGCCGATCGCGCGCAGGCCGCGCGACGACGACAGCGTCCGCCCCGACACGCCCTCCGACGAGAACAGCTGGTCGCGCAGCTCGAGCGTGGTGAAGCCTTTGACGTTCATCTTCGACGTCACGGTCACCACCATGTCGGTGACGTCGGGCTCGGCGTCGGCGATCGCGTTGCTGACCACCATCGACGCCAGCATCGGCGTCAGCCGGCGGTTGCGCGCGACGTCGGCGTGAAAGATGCGCGCCTCGCCGCCCGGGCCGCCGACGCGCACCTCGACCGGCATCATCGTGGTGCGCGCGTCGAGGTCGCCGATGATGCAGGCCTGGCGATCCTGCACCAGCGTGCCGACCTCCTGCAGCGGTGACGACATCTTGAACGACTGCGACAGGCTGGGGAGAAACGCGTGGATCTCGGCGTCGACCATCGGCAGGTAGACCTCGCCGATTCCGAACATCGGGTGGCCGAACGCGAAGACGTTGGGCCCGTCGATGTACGTCACCGTTCCCGTCGCGACGGTGCTCATGTCGCCGCGCACCAGCTCGACGCCGATCGCCGAGCCGGGCTCGACATGGCCGGGCGCGGGCGGCAACCCGCGCTTGCGGCCACCGCCGGCCTGCATCGGCACGAGGCCGGTGGGCTGCAGCTCCTGCTCGAGCTCCGAGAACGTGCGGGGCGTGAAGCCGGATACCGAGAGCGGCACCGACGCGCGGATCAAGCGCGGCTCGCCGCCGGTGCTCGGCACGATCGACGGCAGGCCCAGTCCGCGCGCGAGCGCCGACGGGCGATCACCGCCGCCCGAGCTGTTCGCTGCGAATTCGGCGCGCTCGAATTCCGACGCGGCGGCGACCGCCTCGCGATCATTCGCGCCGCTGCCGCCGTTGCGCGCGAGCGTCTCTTCTTTCACGCGGCGCGGACGGCTGCGCTCGGCGAGCATCGACTCGATCGGCGTGACGCCGCCCAGCGGCTCCTTGGCAAAGCTCCACGCGTAGGCGACCGCGCCCATGAGCTTGCCGTCGATGTAGACCGGGCTGCCGCTCATGCCGGCGACGATGCCGGAGAACTCGACGCGCGGGTCCTCGGCGCGGATCAAGATGACGTCCTGCTTGGGCAGGAAGTTGCGCATCACCGCGACGACCCGGATCTTGAACGGCTCCGGTTTCGTGCCCGAGAACACAGTGAGCGCTTGTCCCACCATGCCGGGCCTCACGTCGGCCAGCGGCAGGATCGCCGGTGGCGGACCGCCGGGGACGATGGCTTTCAGGCGGGTCGGTGCTGCGCCAGCGGCCCAGACCTGAGCGCCGCCGGGCCAGTCCAAACAGACGGTGAGCAACGCCAAGAACACAAAAACCGCGCGAAACACGACGTTCCAGCGTAGGGGGCGCGATCCCCAGTGTCAACTAGCTCGGAACCCCGATGGGTCTTGGCAGCGCCCGCGATCGGTTCCCGGGGGCGCAGCGGCGCCCTGCCGCCCGAATCTCGCGTGCAGCAGTGCGTGACAAATCGCACTTTGCGCGGTCGACTTTCTCGACGACGTTGCTTGACCGCCGCGGCCATTTACCGGCAAATTGTTGGTCTTCCAATTCACACTCCGCACACCTTCACTTTCATTCAACGAGAGGGTCGAAACCAAAATGCGCAATTCGCGGATCCTGGTCGGTCTGGTCTTTGCGGCTGTGCTCGGTTTCGCTAATCGGTAGCTGCGGTAGCTCGAGCCCGTCCAATTCGGATGGCTCGACCTCGGGCAAAGGGCTGATGTGCCCCCCGGGCTCGACCGGCATCGTGTACCCAGGCTGAGCTCGATACCTACGACAACTGCATCATCGGTCAGTGTGGCTCCACGTTCACGACCTGCTACGGCCCGGGCTACCAGAGCGGTTCGTTCTCGGGCCCCTGCGGGACCTTCGGGAGCTGCGTCTCGAAATGTGGCTGCACCGACACCGCATGCAAGACAGCGTGTGGCCAGCCTTCGAGCGACTGTCAGACCTGTCTCACCCCCTTCACCGCGTGCCTAATTTCGTCGAGCTGCACGATCCCCGCCTGCCTTCTCAGCGGCGGCGGCGCCGGCGGAACCAGCGGTGGCGCTGGCGGGCGCACCGGCGGCGCCGGCGGATTCACCGGCAGCCTCGGCGGCTCCACCGGCACCACCGGCACCTGCGCCGATCTGCTCGCGTGCTGCAACGCCGCCAACGCGACCTATAAGGCGACCTGCATGACCGAGTACAACACGGTCGTCTCCATGGGTGACGCCACCTGCGGCGCGTTGCTGGGCGGGATCAAGTCGACCATCTGCCCCTGATCGCTTGACTCCCCGATCGGCCCGAACCAATATCGCGAATTCAAGGCACGGGCCGTCGGTGACGGCCGTTTTGGAGGTCCGGTCGGTATGAAAGTCCTGTTGATCGTCTGTGGGCTGATCCTGGCGCTTGGCGGAATCATGGTGAGCTGCGGTCCGCAGAAGGCCTACTGTCCGGGTGGACCCAACGGGGAGTGCGCCGACAACTCCCTCGGCGGCAGCACCGGGGCCGGCGGCGCGGACGTAGATTCGGGCGGCGCGACGATCATCAACGGCACCGGCGGTCAGTAAGCGACCAGCGCCCGCCGGCGCGGTACAATTGGCGGGCGATGAGACGATTCAAAGCGGTCGTCATCGGCGGTAGCGGCTACGGTGGCGCCGAGCTCATCCGGCGCCTGCTCATCCACCCGGACGTCGAGCTGGTGCGCGTCGCCAGCGTCGATCACGTCGGCGAGCCGATTGGCGCGGTGCATCTGCCGCTCAGCGGGCGGACGAATCTGAGGTTCGAGGACCTGTCGCCGGCCGCGGCGGTCGCGGGATGCGACGTCGCGCTGCTCGGGCTGCCCCACAAGGTGAGCGCGCGCAAGGTCCCGGAGATCTTCGCGGCGGCGCCCCACGTGAAGCTGGTCGACATGTCGGGCGACTTTCGGCTGAAGGACGCGGCCGCCTACGAGCAGTTCTACGGCGGGAAGCACCCGCACCCCGAGCTGCTCGGCCGCTTCGTCTACGGTCTGCCCGAGCTCAACCGCGACGCGATCCGCGCCGCGCAGGCGGTGGCGTCGCCGGGTTGCTTCGCGACCACCATCGAGCTCGCGCTGCTGCCGCTGGCGCGCGCCGGACGGCTGGGCGGCATCGTCCAGGTGGTGGGCATCACCGGCTCGTCGGGCAGCGGCGTGGCGCCGTCGCTGGGGACGCACCACCCGATCCGCGCCGTGAATCTCAAGACGTACAAGGTGCTGGAGCACCAGCACACGCCAGAGATCGGCGAGGCGCTGGCGCAGGCGGGCGCGCGCGGCCTGGAGCTGCGGTTCGTGCCGGTGTCGGCGCCGCTGTCGCGCGGGATCCTGGCCACCAGCTTCGTCGAGGTGCCGGCGAGCGAGACGCAGCGAATCGATCGCCGCGCTCTACGCCGGCGCCTACGAGGGCGAGCCGTTCGTGCGCTTCGTGCGCGATCGACTGCCCGGAGGTCGCCGCGGTCTCGGGCAGCAACTACGCCGAGGTCGGCTTCACGCTGGGCGAGCCGCACGGCGCAACGCGCACGCTTGCGGTGGTCAGCGCGACCGACAACCTGATCAAGGGCGGCGCCGGGCAGGCGATCCAGAACATGAACCTGATGCTGGGCCTGCCGGAGACCGCTTCGCTCGAGGATCCAGGGCCTTGGCCCTAGAAACCTCGGGCATCGTCGGGGGATCGGGCACGGCCGGGCGTGTGCGGCCGGTGGTGGTGAAGCTCGGTGGCGAGGTGCTGGGCGCGCCCGCTGTCGGCGTGGTGGCGGCGGATCTCGCGCGCGCGGTCGAGCGCGCCGGTGCGGGCGCGCGCTTCATCGTGGTCCACGGCGGCGGCCCGCAGGCGACCGCGCTGTCGCAGCGCCTCGGCATCGAGCCGCGGCTGGTCGGCGGCCGGCGCATCACCGACGCCGCGACGCTCGACGTGATCAAGATGATCGTCGCCGGCCAGCTCAACGTCGATCTGGTCGCGGCGCTGCGCGCGGCCGGCGTGGCCGCCGTGGGGTTGCACGGCGCGAGCGGGCTGGTGCGCGCGCACCGCCGTCCGCCGCGCGTGGTGTCGGGCGGCGGGCCGGAACCGATCGACTTCGGGTTGGTCGGCGACATCGACGGGTTCGATCTCGCGCTGCTCGAGGCGCTGGAGGCCGCGGGCTATCTGCCGGTGATCGCCTGCGTCGGCGCGTCGCCGCTCGGCGAGGTGCTGAACATCAACGCCGACGTCGTCGCCAGCCAGCTCGCCGCGGCCGCCGGCGCAGCGGCGCTGGTGGCGGTCACCGGCGTGGGCGGCGTGCGTCGTGACGCCGCCGATCCGGCCTCGCGCCTGCCGCGACTGACCGTCGCCGAGGCGCGCGAGGCGATCGCCGAGCGGCGTGGTGCGCGGCGGCATGATCCCCAAGCTGGAAGAGGCGTTTGCGCCGCTGGCCGCCGGTGTGGGCGCGGTGCACATCGTCGGCGCGGGCGAGATCGCCGACAGCCTGGCCGCGCCGGGGAGCGTCGGGACACTGCTTCTGCCGTAAGATAGAACGACCCCGTGGGACGACTTCAAGTTCACGTTCGAAACAAGATGGCGGCCGGCGCGCTGGCCGCGATCCCCTTGGTCATCACCGCGTTCATCCTCTGGTACGTCGACACCAAGGCGCGCGCACTGTTCGGCGCCGAGTACCCGGGGCTGGGCATCGGCATCACGCTGGTGCTGATCTACCTCCTGGGGACGTTCGTGAGCAGCGTGCTCGGAAAGTGGGTGATCGGGCTGGCGGACGGCATCCTCCGGCGCATCCCCGGGCTCAGCGCCCTCTACCAGTCGTGGAAGCAGATCGCGGTCACGACCGGTGGTCACGAGGGGATCTTCGCGCACGTCGTTCTCGTCCCCGACGAGAGCGGGCTCATGCGCATGCTCGCGTTCAGCAGCGGCAAGCCGATCGACGGCGATCCCAACACCTGCTGCGTCTACGTGCCGGCGTCGCCCAACCCGACGTCGGGCCGGCTCTTCTTCGTGCCGATGAGCCGCTGCCTGCGGCTCGATCTGACGCCGCAGGCCGCGCTCAAGATGATCATCTCGGGCGGCAACTTCGTGCCGGCGGCGATCGGCGCGGCGACGCTGACCGGAGGTCGGCTCGCGCCATGAGTCGGCGGGCGCATCGTGGGGCGCGCGCTGGGCGCGATGGCTCTCGCGCTGCTGCTCGCGCCGGCGGCGTGCGTGGAGCCGAGCGCGCGCGCCGCGGGCGGCGCGCCGGCCGAGACCGGAAAGGCCACGCCCGCGAGCTATCGCCTGGTCGACATCGCGGGCATCAAGGGGCTCCTGCAGCAGGGGCGCGGGCACGTCGTGCTCCTGCACTTCTGGGCCAGCTGGTGCGGCCCGTGTATGCGCGAGCTCCCGATCATGGACAAGTTCGCGCACGACATGAAGCCGCGCGGGCTCGAGGTGCTGTCGATATCGCTCGACAACCCGGGCCGTCCCGGTGTCGCCGAGCACGTCGGTGCGTTGCTGCGCAAGCAGGCGCCCGACCTGACGCCCAACATCGCGCACTTCATCGACAGCGACGAGCTGATCGCGGCGATCAGCCCGCGCTGGACCGGCGCGATCCCCGCGCTGTTCGTCTACGATCACACCGGGCAGCTGCGCGGCGACATGTACGGCGACTCGACGCGGCCCGAGCTGGAGCACCTCGTGGGCGCGTGGCTCAAGGCCGCCGACAGCGCGCGAGGCCCGAGGCCTCACTTGTAGTTGAGCACGACGATCTCGGTGCCCGGCCGCCCCTTGAGCGGGGTGAGCGCGATCGTGTTGCTCGTCTCGCGCCGCACGTTGGGCTTGCCGGCCAGGAACGCATCGACCGGCGCGAGCTCCTTCACGGTGACCGCGTCGGTCTTGTAGTGCATCGGCACGACCAGAACCCGCGGGTGCAGCTGGTCGACGATGCGCGAGGCTTCGTGCGCGTCGACCGTGAAGGTTCCGCCGACCGGGATCAGCACCACGTCGACCGCGCCGATCGCCGACAGCTGATCGTCGGTCAGCACGTGCCCGACGTCGCCGAGGTGCAGGATGCGCATGCCGGCGACCTCGAACAGGAACGCCGTGTCGAGGCCGCGGTCGGCGCCGCGCTTGTCGTCGTGATAGATCGGGATCGACCGGACCGAGACCTCCTTCACCTTCTCGTCGATCTTGACCCAGCCCTTCTTGTCGGCGGTCAGGCCGCGCAGGACCTTGGGCTTGTTGGTGAGCAGCGCGAGGTTGTTGTGGTCGGGGTGCTCGTGGCTGATGGTGACCGCGTCGGCCTTCAGCCCTGCGGGCAGCGCATAGCCGAGCCCCTTGGCGATCGGATCCATGAGGATGCGGGTTCCGGCGGAGGTCTCGAGCAGGAAGCACGACTGCCCGAGCCAGGTGAGCTTGCCGATCGACGTGCCTGCGGCGTGCGCCAAGCGCGCTGGTGCCACCGGCGTCACGCCCGACAGGACCAGAGCCAGGGCCGCGAGAGCGAGCGCGGCCACGAAGCGGCGAACAACGTAGCGTCGAACGACGAAGCGACGGGAGCGTCGAACGACGAAGCGCCGGGAGCGTCGAACGACGAAGCGCCAGACGAGAGGCCGCCTGGGCGGCGGTGGACGCTTGGGCATGCAGGCCCATCATAGCCTGCCCGCGCGGGATTTCATGACACGGCTCGCAGTGCCGGCGCTAGTCTCTGCCCATGCGTGCGTTCCTGTTCGCGGTGCTCCTGGCGGCCGGCTGCGGCATCGGATCGCTCGACATTTCCGACGCGCCGCTGTCGGGGCTGATCGGCGGCACCGCCTGGACCTTCGGCTCTGGCGAGAGCAGCGCGTTCCTGTCGTCGTCCGACCAGCTCTTCGTCGCGGCCTACTCCGAGGTCGTCGCCCCATGCACGGGCGCCGGCGATCAGGTGCGCACCAACTGGCTGATCCTCAACGTGCCCAAGGCCCCCGGCGACTATGCGCTGGGCAGCGGGCTCAACGAGACGTTCTATCTGCAGGAAACCGGCGTCAACTACCGCGCGACGTATGGCCGCATCGTCGTCAACCAGGTCACCGCCACCATGGTCAGCGCCGGCGCCCACTTTCTGTTCGACGGCAACAACGTGGTCGACGGACAGTTCCAGGCTCAGATCTGTCCGCCTTGAAGGGCGCCCGCCGTCGCGGATGGCGTATATCTTAGGGTCGATGTCCGAGGAGGATCCTCAAGGAGCGGCTGAGCCCGCCGTGAACCTGCGCGACAGCGCGGTCGCGCCGGCGCGGCAGACCATCGCCGAGATTCTCGAGCGGCTGCCGGCGGCGCCGGGCGTCTACATCATGAAGGATCGCCGCGGCAAGGCGGTCTACATCGGCAAGGCCGGCGTGCTGCGCAACCGCGTGCGCCAGTACTTCCAGGCGTCGTCGGGCGACAACCGCGACTTCGTTCCGCTGCTCGAGGGAATCGTCGCCGACATCGAGACGGTCATCACCTCGAACGAGAAAGAGGCGCTGCTGCTCGAGAACACGCTGATCAAGAAGCATCAGCCGCGCTTCAACGTCAACCTGCGCGACGACAAGAACTACCTGGTGCTGCGGCTCGATCCCGAGGGCGAATGGCCGCGGCTCGAGGTCGTGCGCAAGATCGCCGGCGACGGTGCGTTCTATTTCGGGCCGTACCACTCGGCCTCGGCGTGCCGCGAGGCGCTGCGCATCGTCAACCGCCACTTCCAGCTGCGAACCTGCACCGATCACGTGCTCCACAACCGGCGGCGACCCTGCCTCCAGTACCAGATCAAGCGGTGTCCGGCGCCGTGCGTGCTGCCCGTGTCTCGCGAGGAGTACGGGGATCAGATCCGCGACGTGCGCCTGTTCCTCGAGGGGAAGAGCGACGAGCTCTTGCATCGCCTCGGCACGCGCATGAAGGAGGCGGCGGCGCGCACGGACTTCGAGCGCGCCGCCGAGGTGCGCGATCAGCTGCGCGCGCTCGAGACCACGCTCGAGGAGCAACGCGTGGTCTCGACCGACTTCGTCGACCAGGACGTGTTCGGGTTCTTCCGGCAGGGTATCGCGCTGGAGATCGTCGTGCTCTCGATCCGCCAGGGCAAGATGCTGGGCAGTCGCGGCTTCTCATTCACCGGGCAGGAGTTCCCCGACGCCGAGCTGCTGTCGTCGTTCATCGGTCTCTACTACGACATGAACGTCGTTCCTCCCGACGAGGTGCTGCTGCCGTTCGCGATCGACGACGCCGAGCTCAAGGCCGACTGGCTCGCGGAGAAGCGCACCGGCCGGCGGCGCAAGGTCGAGATTCTGCGTTCCGCAGCGGGGCGATCGGCGCAAGCTGGTCGAGCTCGCGGAGAAGAACGCGGCGGCGAGCTTCGCCTCGCGGCGCAACGCGCGCGAGGACACCGAGGTCGCGCTCGGCAAGCTGCAGCGCCGGTTGAAGCTGGCGCGCCTGCCGCGGGTCATCGAGTGTTACGACATCTCGCACATCCAGGGCTTCGCGACCGTGGCGTCGATGGTCGTGTTCGTCGACGGGCGGCCCGAGAAGTCGCGCTACCGAACGTACAAGGTCAAGACCGGCGATCGCCCGGATGACTTCGCCTCGATGTACGAGGTGCTGTCGCGTCGGTTCCGGCGCGCGCGCGAGCTGCAGGCGGGCAAGGGTCGCGTCGACGCGCCGGGCACCGACGCCGCGGAGACCGTCGAAGAGACCGTAGAGCAACCCGAGGGCGACAAGAGTACCTGGGCGCTGCCCGACCTGATCGTGATCGACGGCGGCAAGGGGCAGCTCGGTATGGCGCTCGCGGCGGCGCGCGACGTCGGTATCGACGTGCGACCCGGCGCGGGGTTGCCGATCGTCGGCC
The DNA here is from genome assembly GCA_963711305.1 of uncultured Pseudomonadota bacterium. Taxonomy (GTDB): domain Bacteria; phylum Myxococcota_A; class Polyangia; order Fen-1088; family Fen-1088; genus DASRQZ01. The sequence goes on along the minus strand of CAVQDT010000006.1, from coordinate 469,970 downwards.
TCGCCAAGGAGCGCGACGTGGCAGTGCCCGACGAGGACGAGGACAGTGAGGACGCCGCGGCGCCGGCTACGGAGGCGGCTGCGCCACCGGCGGAGGTGAGCGCGGGCGAGAGCGCGGCGAGCGGTGAGAGCGTGGCACCGGCCGCGACGGATCAGACCGCGGTTCCCGCGCCCGCGGACGATGCCGTTCCCGTCTCGTCCAAGCCGACCCCGAAGCACCCGGACCGCGTCTTCCTGCCGCACGCCAAGGACGCGATCCCGATTCGACCCAACACCGCGGAGATGTTCGTGCTGCAGCACCTGCGCGACGAGGCGCACCGCTTCGCGGTCAGCTTTCACCGCCAGCAGCGCAAGAAGCTGACGCTGCGGTCGGCACTGTCGACGATCCCCGGCATCGGAGAGGGGCGGCAGCGCCTGCTGCTGCGGCACTTCGGCAGCTTGAAGAAGATCCGCGAGTCCTCGCTCGAAGACCTGGTCGCCGTGCCCGGCATGACCCGCAAGGCGGCCGAGGCGGTGTACGCGCACTGGAAGAAGCAGCCGCTGCCGATCGAGAGCGCCGCCGGCTCGCCAGCCGCCACCGCCGCGGCCCCCGCCGAGGCCGAGGAGGACGCGGTGGAGAGCGCCTTCGCCGAGATCGAGGCCGACTCCGGCGAGGACACCCCCAAGCCGACCGACGAAGCGGAGTAGGCGCGGACCGGGGCGAGGGGATCGGATCGGAAAATTTGACGCCGCTGTCAGTGGAGGTAGCCTGATGTGGGTGTATGTACACTGCGCACCGGGAAGCCGAGGAGACTGATGGCCGCCAAGACGCACGTTGAATCATCGCCACGCGGGGGCCGCCCGACCCAACGACATGAAATCGTTGGAATTCTGTCGATGGCCTTCGCGCTGTTCTCACTGCTGTCGCTGCTATCGATGCAGCTCGGCTCGAACAATATGATGGGGCCCGGAGGCGCCGCGACCGCGGCCGGCCTCTACACGCTGGCCGGCCTGAGCGCGTATCTGTTGATCGCCGGCCTGACCGTCGCGGCGGTGCGCTGCTTCCGCGCGCGCCGGCTGGTCGCCGGTCCGGGCGAAGCGGCGGCGGTGCTGCTGTTGCTGGGCGCGGTGGCGATCCTGCTGCACCTGCCGTTCGCCGGGCGAACGACCACGTTCCACGGTCCGGGCGGGCTGCTCGGGCAGTACCTGGGCGAGGTCGCCGCCAGCTTCATCGGCGTCGTCGGCGCCGCGCTCGCGGGCGCCACGATGCTGTTCGTGTCGCTGCTGCTGCTGAGCGCGATCCGCATCCACGAGGTGATCGTCGTGCTGCGCTGGGCGGCGCGACAGACCGGACAGGCGCTGTGGGCCGGCCTGTGCGCCGCCGGACGCGTGGCGCGCGCGATGTTCCCCGAGAAGGGAGACCACGACGCCGACGAGGCGGATGAGGAAGACGAGACCGCAGGCGACCTCGAAGCCGGCGATGAGCGCGACGCCGCCCGCTCTGGCCGCACCATCGAGATCCGCGACGAGGACATCCGCGCGATCACCGCCGCCGTCGAGGCCGACGCGTTCGATCGCGAGGCAGCGCGCGCAGAGGACGAGGACGACGAGCTCAATGCCGTGCGCATCGGCGAGGCCCGCACCGTCCCCGACAAGCGCAACCCCGAGCGGGCCGCGTTCGCCGAGGTCGTCGCCGAGATGGCGGCCGTGGAGCGGATCGCGGTCCCACCGGTCGCGTTCGATTCCGACGACGGCGACGGCGAGGAGCCCGAAGTGCTCGAATCATTGCCGCTGGTCGCGCCGCCGCACGGTGCCTCGGCGAGCAGCGCCGACGCGCCGGCTGCTCTGCCGGTCATCGAAGGTCCGATCATCGTCGAGTCGGCGTCGCGCGCGCGGGTGCGCGAAGCCGAGGCCGAAGCGCGCAACGAGGCGGCCGCGGCCGCCGAGGCGCGCGCCGACGCCGCCGCGGCCGCGGGCCCCGGCTTCATCAAGCTCGGCGAGGGCGCGTTCAAGCTGCCCGGCACCGACATGCTCGAGTTCCAGCCGTCGCAATCGACGGCGCCCGAAATGGACAAGCAGGCGCTGTACGACATGGCCGAACGCCTGGAGCAGGCGATGTCCAACTACGGCGTGCGCGGCAAGGTGCGCGAGATCCACATGGGCCCGGTCGTCACGATGTACGAGTTCGCGCCGGCGCCCGGCACGCGCATCGGCAAGATCGCCAACCTGGAGAAGGATCTGGCGATGGCGCTCGAGGCGCAGGCGGTGCGCATCGTCGCGCCGATCCCCGGCAAGGCGGTCGTCGGCATCGAGGTCCCGAACAAGACGCGCGAGATGGTCTATCTCAAGGAGATCCTCGAGGACGAGTGCTTCACCGGCGCGAGCAGCAAGCTGCAGGTCGCCCTGGGCAAGGACATCGAGGGCGCGCCGGTCAGCGTGAACCTGTCCAAGATGCCGCACCTGCTGGTCGCCGGCACCACCGGCTCGGGCAAGTCGGTCGCGGTCAACGCGATGATCACGAGCCTGCTCTACAACGCCTCGCCCGAGGACGTCCGCTTCATCATGGTCGACCCGAAGATGCTCGAGCTGTCGATCTACGAGGGCATCCCGCACCTGCTGCTGCCGGTGGTCACCGATCCCAAGAAGGCGAACCTGGCGCTGCGCTGGGCGGTCGAGGAGATGGAGCGCCGCTACGAGCTGCTCGCCAAGACCGGCGTGCGCGACATCAGCAGCTACAACGCGAAGATCGAGCAGAGCGAGAAGAAGATCTTCGCCGACACGACGCCCGCGGCGGCCGTGCCCGCGAAGAAGCTCAAGGTCGTGCTCGCCGGTCCCGACGGCACCGAGAGCGAGGTCGAGATGGATGCCGAGCGAGACCATGCCGAACCCCGAAGGGATCGTGCAGGAGGAGGCGCCCAGCGACGAGGATCTGTCGGCCAAGGCGGCCGGGGCGCAGGCCGAGCGCGAATCGGCCGAGCCGCCGCCGCGCAAGCTGCCGTACATCGTGATCGTCATCGACGAGTTCGCGGACCTCATGATGGTCGCGCCCAAGGACGTCGAGACGTCGGTGGCGCGCCTGGCGCAGAAGGCGCGCGCCGCCGGCATCCACCTGATCCTGGCGACGCAGCGGCCGTCGGTCGACGTGATCACCGGCCTCATCAAGGCGAACTTCCCCAGCCGCATCGCGCTGCAGGTGGCGTCGAAGATCGACTCGCGCACGATCCTCGACACGTCGGGCGCCGAGACGCTGCTCGGCAACGGCGACATGCTGTTCTCCGACCGCGGCACCAAGCTGCGGCGCGTGCACGGCGCGTTCCTCAGCGACGACGAGATGCACCGCGTGGTCGAGTTCCTGAAGAAGCAGGCCAAGCCGGTCTACGACATGGACATCCTCAAGCCGCGCGACGAGGACGGCGAGGAGGGCGCGCCCGTCGACGACTTCCGCGACGAGATGTACGACCAGGCGATCGCGATCGTCTGCGAGACGCGCCAGGCGAGCGTCTCATTCATCCAGCGGCGGCTGCAGATCGGCTACAACCGCGCCGCGCGCATGGTCGAGCACATGGAGCGCGAAGGCATCGTCGGCCCCGCCAACGGCGCCAAGCCGCGCGAGGTGATCGCGCCTCCCGGCGAATACCTGCAGCACGCGTCCTAGTACTCGGAACCCTCAAAGGGTTCCGAACCTCCCGCGATGAGCTCCGGCGGGGGACCCGCCTCCGCTCCACGCGTAGCTCGCTGCGATTGCGACCGGGGCGTGAATCCCCGGTCGCCCTCGGCCGTCCGATTGACTAGGATTCCCCGATGCGTTCCCGTCTCGTGCTCGCGGCTCTGGTGCTCGGTGCTTCACACGCCGGCCTGGTCACTGCGGCGGCCGCCGACCGGCTCGATCTCAACGCCGTCGTCGAGCGCGTGCAGAAGCGCTACGACGCCGCCGGCGACTTCCGCGCGCACTTCAGCCAGACCCTCACCAACCCGACGTTCAAGCGCAAGAGCGCGCTCTCGGGAGAGGTCCTGCTCAAGAAGCCGGGCAAGATGCGCTGGAACTACCAGACGCCCGACGTGAAGATGTACCTGGCCGACGGCAGCCGCCTCTGGCTCTACGAGCCCGAGGATCACCAGGCGTTCAAGCAGGACCTCAAGTCGTCGCAGCTGCCGGCGGCGCTGGCGTTCCTGACCGGCAAGGGCAAGCTGACCGACGAGTTCGAGATCGCGTTCAGCAAGACCCCTGGGGTCGGCACGGCGCGCGACTACGTGCTGTCGCTGCACCCGCGCCAGGCGCAGCCGCAGGTCAAGGAGATCACCTTCGTCGTCGACCCCGAGACCTTCCTGGTGCGCGAGAGCGTGCTGGTCGACGGTCAGGGCAACGTCAACGACATGCTGTTCTCCGACATCAAGATCAACAGCGGCGTGCCCGACGCGACCTTCAAATGGTCGCCGCCCGCGGGCACGCGCGTGATCGATGCTGGGAAACTGGGGAAGTAGGGGGTGCGGGACCCTCTGAGGGTCCCGTATCAGACGCCCTAGAATCTCAGCGCGAACGCGCCGGCGGCGCCCGAGTGGGTCGGCACCACCACGAAAGTCGGCTCCGACAGCGCGACCGCCCTGGGCTTCTCGGCGGTCGACTTCACGAACATCGGGTAGGCGCAGACCGCGGCGCCGATCGCGCCGACGAACGTCAGCGCGAAGCCGATGTTGGCGTAGAGCGCGTAGTTCTTGCCGCTGCTGGCGATGTTGTCCAGCTGCGTCTGGTTGTTCGGCGCGTTCTTGTAGTCGCTCTCTTTGCTCTTCTCGAGCATGCCGAAGGTGATGCCCGCTACCAGCGCGACACCGCCGCCGATCGCGAACGCATACATCGCGGTCTTGCGCGACTCGGACATCTCCTTGGTCGAGAACATGCCGCCGCCCTTGGCCGGAGCCTCGAGCGCCGCGCGCGCGCCGGTCAGGTCGATGACGGCCTCGTCGTTCTCGAGCACGGAGACCGGCTTGCTCACGGTCTTGCCGTCCGGGAACGTTCCTTCGAGGATGTAGTCACCCTTGGGCACGCTGTAGATCGTGATCGGCGCGGTGCCGAAGAAGCGGCCCTCGAGGAAGATGCGGACGTTGTCGCTCGCCGGCGCCTTGACGTTGACGCGGCCGAGGTCGGCGCCCGACGACGGGCCGAAGTGCACGCGCCCGAAGGTGTCGGGCGTCGGTGGAACCAGCTTGGGATCGACCGGAGCTGCCTCGGACGACGCGGGCGCCGCGGCGGAGCTTCTTCGGCGGCCGCCTTCTTCTTGGCGAAAGCCGGCGCCGCGACCAACAACGACAGCGCGACGACCAGAGCGGAGAAATTCGTGCGTGAGCGGTGGGCGAGCGGGGAAGAGTGCAGCATGAACGCTAGCTTACGACGATTCGAAAAATCCCGCGCTCAAAAATCGTGTAGGTGCTCGCGGCTCGCCAGCCGACTGACGCTCACATCGATCCGTATCGCTGGAAATACGTCAACGCGCGACCGGAATCAGATCGGGCGCGAAGGGAAATAGCCCAAAGATTCCACCCGTGTGGAGAAAGACAACCGTGCCTTCGCGCGCCAGCTCCGAGCGTTCGATCGATGCGCGAAGCCCGAAAAACGCCTTGCCGGTGTAGACCGGATCCAGGACCGGCCCGTCGGCGCGGGCGACCTCGGGAATCACCGCGAGCATCTCGGGGGTGGTCTGCGCGTAGCCGGGGCCGATGAACCGATCGTCGATGGCGACGTCGTCGGGCGCGAGCGAGACGCCGAGATGGAAGCGGCGGCTGGCGTCGCCGACGATGTCGGCGATGCGGTGCTGGAAGTACGCGCGGTCGTCGCAGACCGCAAAGCCGAGCGCGCGCGCATCGGTCCAGCCGCCGAGGCGCAGCCCGAGCTCGATGCCGGCGCCGGTGCCGCCCGAGCCGGCCGCGTACGCGATGGTGATCGGCGCGGGCGCGGCGGCGCCGAGCGCGGCGATCTGCTCGCGCAGCTCCTCGAGCGCGGCGACGTAGCCCCAGGCGCCGAGCGCGTTCGAGCCGCCCTCGGGGATCACGTAGGGGCGGCGGCCGGCGCGGCGCAGGTCCTCTTCGACCACCGCGAAGATCTCGTCGCGGCGCCGGTACTCGGCGAACGACACGTAGCGGATCTGCGCTCCGGCGACGCGATCGAGCAGGCTGTTGGCGGCCGGCGGCGGCGGCGCGGCCGGATCGGGCACGCGCAGGAGCAGCACGCAGCCAAGCCCGCGCTGCGCGGCGGCGAGCGCGGTCGCGCGGCAATGGTTCGACTGCTCGCCGCCGCAGGTGATCACGGTGTCGGCGCCGCGTGCCTCGGCGTCGGCGAACAGGAACTCGAGCTTGCGGATCTTGTTGCCGGAAAGCTCGACGCCGGTGAGATCGTCGCGCTTCCAGTACAGGTTCACGCCCAGCGCTGCGCCGATGCGGCGCGAGCGCTCGAGCGGCGTGGGCAAGCGCGCGAGCGAAACCCGCGGTGGGCGCGCGTCAGGCATGGGAGCCTCCGCCTCCGATCGCGGGTGCGCGCCGCCCGACGTAGGGGTTGCCCTCGCGCTCGGCGCCGATCGTCGTCGGCGATCCGTGGCCGGGCACCACGATCGTGTCGTCGGGCAGCGAGAACAGCTGGTCGCGGATCGACGCCAGCAGCTGCTCCGCGGATCCGCCCCAGAGATCGGTGCGTCCGATCGATCGGCGAAAGAGCGTGTCGCCGCTGAACACCACCGGTGTCTCGCCGGTGCGCTCGACGAAGAAGCAGAGCGAGCCGGGCGTGTGTCCGGGCGTGTGCAGCACGCGCGCTTCGCGGTGGCCGAACGGCAGCACCTCGCCGCCGGCGAGCTCGCGCGTCAGTGGCGCCATCACCGTGGGTGACCAGGGAATGCCGAACATGCGTGCCTGCAGCTCGACGTTGTCGTACAGCCAGCGATCGCCCGCGTGCAGCAGCACCTCGGCGCCGGTCTGCTCGGCGACCGCGCCGGTGCCGAGCACGTGATCGAAGTGCGCGTGGGTGTGAACCAGCTTGACCGCCTGCACACCGAGCCGCTCGAGCCGGGCGAGGATGTCGGGCGCCTGGTCGCCGGGATCGACGACGATCGCCTGTCTTGGTGTCGGGGTCGGCGACGATCGAGCAGTTGCAGCCGAGCAGGCCGACGGGGAACGATTCGCGGATCAGCGGCATGGTGAAGTCAGCGGTGGGGTGCTGCGATCAGCGCAGGCGCAACGGCACGCCGCTGACCGTCATGACGACCGTCTGCGCGCGCTCGGCCAGGATCTGGTTGGCGAGCCCGGCGACGTTGATCAGCCGCCGATCGGGAACCGACGCGGGAAGAAAGCCGAGCCCGATCTCGGTGGTGACCAGCACCGCGGGCGTGGTCGATCGATAGAGGCGATCGGCGAACTTCTCGACGTCGGTGAGAAACTCGCGATCCGAGCTCTTGGGGATCTGGGCGAGGTGATTCGAGAGCCAGATCGTGAAGCGGTCGATGACCAGCGCGCCGTGGTTGTCGACCACCGCCGGATCGAGCGCGTTCCAGATCAGCTCGGGCGCTTCGATCAACTTCCAGCGCGCTTCCTGATCGCGGCGGTAGCCGGCGAGGCGCGCCTTCAGATCGTCGTCGCCGTCGGCGTTGGGCGCGATGTAGAGCCACGGCGGTGGCCCCAGCTCCGACGCGCGCCGAAGCGCATACCCCGACTTCCCCGACCGAAGACCCCCGGTGACGAAGGTGAACATGCAAAGAGGCTAACCGGGGGCGCGAGCGACGGCAAATGAGCGGGTGGGCGTCGACGCAACTGGCGCGGTCGCCGATATCGTGGTGCTATCCTTCGAGCATGGGCAAGGCGGCGACGGCTCGCGACTTACGACGACGTCTTGAACGCGCCGCCGAACAAGGTCGCCGAGATCATCGACGGTGAGCTGATCCTCAGCCCGCGACCGGCGGGGCCGCATTCTCGGCGGAAACACGCTGATGGGGAGCTTGGTCTCCTTTCGCGCGGACGGGCGGCCCGGCGGCTGGATCATCCTGTCGAACCGGAGCTCCACCTGGGAAGAACGTCCTGTGCCGACCTCGCCGGTGGCGCCGCGAGACCATGAGCGCAATACCCAGGTCGCCCGCCTACTTCACCATCCGTCCCGACTGGGTGTGCGAGGTGCTGTCGCCGTCGACCGAGCGGATCGATCGCGGCGCCAAGTCGCCTCTACGCCGCGCCGGCGTCAGCCAGGCGTGGCTGGTCAATCCGCTGCAGCACACGCTGGAGGTGCTGCGGCTCTCGGCGGAGACGCCGGGGCAGTGGACGTCGCTGGCGTCTTCAGCGATGAGGCCGCGTGCGCGCGAGCCGTTCGACGCCATCGAGCTGGAGCTGCGGCGCTCTGGCAGGACGTCGAGCCGTAGCGCACGCCGCGAGGTTGCCTCTCGCAAGGCCTGCCCTCACCCGGCCCTCTCCCGCGGCGGACCGCAGGAGAGGGTGACTCGCTGAAGAGGAGTTCTAGCTGCAGCCGCTGGTCGTGCCGCAGTTCACGCACTTGTGGCAGCTGCCGTTGGGGATCATGATCGATCCGCATTCGGGGCAGGTCGGCGCGTCGGTGCGGGCGATGAAGTTGAAGTTGCCGTTGCCGTTCGCGTGCGTGCCGTGGCCGTTGCCGTTCGAGTGCGATCCGTTGTTGGCAACGGCCTTGGTCGCGTCGATCACCTCGACCTTGGTGCTCTGGCCGGTGGCGACGACCTCGGACACGCGCTTGAGATCGCCCGAAGCGTCGATCTGGTAGTCGTTGGTCACGCTCGCCTCGGCGTCGGGCTTGACGAACTTGGACCCCAGCCAGCGGAACAGGTAATCCATGATCGAGCTCGCGCGCGGAATCTCCGGGTTCTCGGTGAAGCCGTAGGGCTCGAAGCGCGTGCGCGAGAACTTGTCGACCAGCAGGCGCAGCGGCACGCCGTGCTGCAGGGCCAGCGAGATCGCGGTCGCGAAGCTGTCCATCAGGCCCGACACCGTCGAGCCCTCCTTGGCCATCTTCACGAAGATCTCGCCCGGCTCGCCGGTCTCGTAGAGGCCGACGTGCACGTAGCCCTCGTGACCGGCGACCGCGAACTTGTGCGTCAGCGACTGCCGCTCGTCGGGCAGCTTGCGCCGCACCGCCGCCGGCGGGCCGTTGGTGATCGCGGGCGCCGCCGCGACCGTCTTGCCCAGGCCGGGATCGATCTTGCTGGTCGACAGCGGCTGCGTGCGCTTGCAGCCGTCGCGGTAGATCGCGATCGCCTTCAGCCCCTGCTTCCAGGCCTCCATGTACGCGTCCTGCACGTCCTCGATCGACGCCTCGGGCGGCAGGTTCACGGTCTTGGAGATCGCGCCCGAGATGAACGGCTGCGCCGCCGCCATCATGCGGATGTGCCCCTGGTAGTGGATCGAACGCGTGCCGTTGGCCGCGCGGAACGCGCAGTCGAAGACCGGCAGGTGCGCGTCGGTCAGGCCGGGCGCGCCCTCGATGGTCTCCTCGGTGTCGATGTAGTCGATGATCGCCTGCGTCTGATCCTCGTTGTAGCCGAGGTTGGTCAGCGCTTCGCGCGTGGTGTTGTTGACGATCTTGATCATGCCGCCGCCGACGAGCCGCTTGTACTTGATGAGCGCGATGTCGGGCTCGATGCCGGTGGTGTCGCAATCCATCATGAAGCCGATGGTGCCGGTCGGCGCCAGCACCGTCGCCTGGCCGTTGCGGAAGCCGTGCTCGCGGCCGATGCCGATCGCGTCGTCCCACGCCGCGCGCGCCGCCGGCAAGAGGTCGCCGGGCACGTACTGTCCGTCGATCTTGTCGACGTGGTGGCGATGCTTCTTCATCACGCCCAGGAACGGCTCCTCGTTCTCGGCGTAGCCGTCGAACGGACCGGTCACGTCGCGCGCGATCGCGGCGCTGGTGCGATAGGCCCAGCCGGTCATGAGCGCGGTGATCGAGCCGGCGTAAGCGCGCGCCGGTGCCGAGTCGTACGGCAGGCCGCGCGACATCAGCAGCGCGCCCAGGTTGGCGTAGCCGAGGCCGAGCGGGCGGAAGCGGAGCGAGTTGTCGCGGATCCTCTCCGTCGGGTACTTGGCGTTGCCGACGATGATCTCCTGGCCGATGATGGTCAGCTCGACGGCGCGGCGGAACGACTCGACGTCGAACTCACCGTCGGGCTTCTGGTACTTGCGCAGATTCAGCGACGCCAGGTTGCAGGCCGAGTCGTCGAGGTACATGTACTCGGAGCAGGGGTTCGACGCGTTGATGCGCGCGGTGTTCGCCGACGTGTGCCAGGCGTTGACCGTGGTGTCGAACTGCAGGCCCGGATCGCCGCACTGCCAGGCGGCATCGGCGATCGAGTGCCACAGGTCGCGCGCCTTGTAGGTGTCGACCGGGCTGCCGTCGCGCACGGCGCGCGTGACCCACTCGCGGTCCTTTTGCACCGCCTCCATGAAATCGTCGGTGAGGCGCACCGAGTTGTTCGAGTTCTGGAAGAAGATCGACTTGTAGGCTTCCCCGTCGAACGACCCGTCGTAGCCGGCGTCGATCAGCGTCCAGGCCTTCTTCTCTTCCTTGGCCTTGCACCAGATGAACTCCTCGACGTCGGGGTGAGCGATGTCGAGGATGACCATCTTCGCGGCGCGCCGGGTCTTGCCGCCTGACTTGATCACGCCGGCGAAGGCGTCGAAGCCGCGCATGAAGCTGACCGGGCCCGAGGCGGTGCCGCCGCCGTTCAGCAGCTCGCGCGAGCTGCGCAGCGGCGACAGGTTGGTGCCCGTGCCCGAGCCGTACTTGAACAGCATGCCCTCGGTCTTCGCGAGCGTGAGGATCGACTCCATGCGGTCCTCGACGCTGTTGATGAAGCACGCCGAGCACTGCGGCTCGGCTTCCGAGCCGACGTTGAACCAGACCGGCGAGTTGAACGACATCTTCTGCTCGACCAGCAGGTGGCGCAGCTCGGCGTTGTAGGCCTCGGCCGCCGCGGCGTCGGCGAAGTAGCCGTCCTTGCGACCCCAGGCGGTGATGGTGTCGGCGACGCGCGAGATCAGCTGGCGCACCGAGCGCTCGCGCCCCGGCGTGCCCACCGTGCCGCGGAAGTACTTCTGAACCACGACGTTGGTCGCGGTCTGGCTCCAGCCCTTGGGGACCTCGACGTCGCGCTGCTCGAAGACCATCTTGCCGTTCTCGCCGGTGATGGCCGCGGTGCGCAGCTCCCACTGAACATTCGTGAAGCCATCGTCGCCGGGCTTCGTGAAGAAGCGGCGGACTGCCAGACCCGGGCCGTTCTTGCGCGGGGCGGCTTTCTCTTTGGATGACTCCGTTCCGGCCGGGCGCGACGTCTCGCGGGCCTGACGGCCCGGACCGGCCGAGTTCGAGCCGTCGAGGGTGCTGTGGCGGCGGTTCTTCCGGATGTCCTGCTTTTCAAGCATTTAGAGTTCTCCTCTTCCCCAAAAGAGTCTTTCGAAAGCGACCCGAAACCCAAAGAAATCGAGAGACACGTTAAGCCATAAGCGCCGGCGGAAAGCAACAACATATCGTGGTGCGCATCAGTCGGACCACTATATCTAGTGTTGATAGCCCTGGGGACAACCTGTGGAAGCCCGTCCAAAACCAGGTTCCTTTCCCGCCCTTGCCGCGCCCCGGTCCTTAGTCTGCCCCGGTGGAAAAATGGGGCAACAAAAAAGACGTGACGGTACATGTATCGTATCTCAGTTTTCGGAACCCTCAAAGGGTTCCGACTCTTGCAGCGACTTTTGCTCAGCCGCGCTGCATCTGAGATGCTGGGGCGGCCGTGCGCGTGTCTCGACAGTGCGTTTCGGGGTTGGTTTGGGCCGTCCTCGTGGTCGGTGCCGGTAGCGCTGCTCGTGCGTCGAGCCGCCGCCGGGCTCCACCGCCGAGCAAGAGGCGCTCGACGTCTGCGCTCTCGCCAACGATGGCGATCTCTGCGACGACCACCAGGCGTGCACCTATCCCGACGTCTGCATGAACAAGAAGTGCGTGGGCATGGCGGTGCTGGACGGCACACGCTGCACCGACGGCAACGTCTGCACCATCAACGATCACTGCGCGGCCGGCGTCTGCGTCGCCACCGTCCAGCCCGACGGGACCTCCTGCACCGACGGCGATCCCTGCACCGACCCCGACGTCTGCCAGCAAGGCGTCTGTCAGCCGGGCGGGCCGCTGGTCTGCGACGACAGCAATGACTGCACGATCGACAGCTGCCAGCCCGGCGTCGGCTGCGTCTTCTCGCCGCGCGACTGCGCGCTGCCGCCCGACGCCGGTCCCGGGTCCGGATGCGATGATGACGCCCGACGCGCCGAGGCTCGACAGCGGCGGCGGCGATGCGGTCGTCGATCTCGGCGGTGTCGACGGCCCGCCGGCGGATGTGCAGAGCGTCGACGTCCGCCGGTGATCGACACCGGCACCGACACGGCTCCGCCCGACGCAGCGCCGCCGGATGGCGGAGCGCTCGAACGCCGACGCGGCGGTCGACGTTGGTGGCGGCGGCGACAGCGGGGCTGGCGCGGGCAAGCGGCGTGGTCGATGCGGGCGGTCGACTCTGGTCGAGACGCCGCCGGATCTGCGGGCGCGCGGGCGGAGGGTGCGCTTGTGCGGTCGAGCGGGCGGGCGGGAGCGATGCGGTCGGGACGTTGCTGCTGGGGTTGGGGTGATGCGTGGGGATTGCGCGTGGGGCGAGGACGAGCGACGAGGACGAGGACGAGGACGGGGCTGAGGTCACGGGCGACGCCCGCGCTCAGGCTCGAGCGTGAGTTACTGATGGCCGGCCTTCGGCCTGGGGTTTATGCTCCCGGCCAATGTCAGCCAAGCGCATCGGGCTCACCGCGTTGCTGGTCGTCGCCGCTTTTTCGGGCGGCGTGGTTTTCTCCCGGCCATCGCTCGCGGGGCGGTTCAACCCCTACCAGAAGCTCGGCATCTTCTCGAAGGTGCTCTCGTACATCGAGACCCACTACGTCGAGGACATCTCCGAGACCGAGCTGATGTACGGCGCGGCGCGCGGGCTGACCGACGTGCTCGATCCGCACTCGCGCTTCATGGACCCCGAGGAGTACGACCGCCTCAAGAAGGAGACCGAGGGCAACGAGGAGATCAACGGCATCGGCATCGACGTCGAGAAGCGCAAGAACCGGCTGGTGATCATCTCGCCGATCGAGGGCTCGCCCGCCGCGCACGCCGGCATCGAGCCGGGTGACGTCATCAAGCGCGTCGACGGCGTCGAGGTCGGCAACCTCGAGTTCGACGACGCGGTCTCGCGCATGCAGGGCCCGCCCGGCAGCGAGGTGGTGCTGGTGATCGACCGCCGCGGCCGCGAGCTGACCTTTCGCCTGCGCCGCCAGCGCTACGAGCTGAAGCCGGTCGAGGGCCGCCTGCTCGACGACGGCATCGGCTACGTGAAGATCCGCCTGTTCGCGGCGACGACCGACCAGCTGCTCGGCGAGCTGCTCGACCAGCTCGAGGCGCAGTCCAAGGGCCTGAAGGGCCTGGTGCTCGACCTGCGGCGCAACCCGGGCGGCCTGCTCGACCAGGGCGAGCGCGTCGCCGATCGCTTCATCGCCGAGGGCTTGCTCGTGAAGACCATCGGCAAGGGCGGGCGCGTGATCGACGAGGCGCGCGCGCACGCGCGCGGCACGCTGCTCGGCTTCCCGATGATCGCGCTCGTCGACGGCGCCACGGCGTCGGCGGCGGAGATCGTCGCCGGCGCGCTGCAGGACCACGGGCGCGCGGTGGTGCTCGGCACGCAGACCTTCGGCAAGGGCTCGGTGCAGACGGTGATCGACATCGACGGCTGCGGCGCCAAGCCGTGCGGCCTCAAGATCACCATGGCGCGCTACTACACGCCGAGCGGCCGCTCGATCCAGGGCCAGGGCATCACGCCCAACATCGTGGTCGAGGCGACGGCGCCGCCGACCGACCCGACCGAGGCCGACGACCCCGCGCGAGCGCGATCTGCAAAAGCGCCTGCGCAACGAGCAGGGCGAGAACGTCGTGCAGCGCAAGCGGCTCGACGACTACCAGCTGCAGATGGCGCTCGACTACCTGCGTTCGTGGTCGGTGTTCGCCAAGCAGATCAGCGCGCAGTAGTGGGTAGCGACAGGCGGAATTCGCCCACTGCCCCGTTGATTTTGCCGACGATCTGGGATTTCCTGCTGCTTCGCTTCGCCCCACCACCACCCCCGCGACAACCGCGAACGAAACGCTTGGAGGTCAACCGATGAGCCTAGGAGCAGCCCCTCCGGGAATGGACGAGTACCAGCGCCTGATGGCCGAGCGCGCGGCGGCGCAGCGGCGCAACCGCCTGGTCATGGGCACGGTCATGGCGGTCGCGGTGGTCGGGGGCGGCATCTGGTGGACCAAGGAGAAGAAGAAGGCGGCCGCGGCGCAGGAGATCCTCGACGCCGGCGGCCGCTTCGCCGAGAACGACAAGTCGGAGATGGGCGCGTTCTGGAACTGCGTCACCTCGAGCGAGGTCGACGTCGGCCAGTTCCAGAGCGCCGACCAGATCCAGCAGCGCATCGAGCAAGCGTACTTCACGCAGCAGAAGACCTTCTCCGAGCACCTGACCACCGAGTGCGTGCCCAAGATCGAGCGCGCGCGCCAGGTGCTGTCGGGGCTGACCTCGGAGATGCCCGACGAGCTCAAGGCGCCGTTCGACAAGTACGTCGCGACGCTGCCCAAGATGCAGACCGGGCTCGAGAGCTACGCCGAGAAGGTCAAGGGCCGCGGCGCGATCAAGGACGTCGACCAGACGATCCAGGAGGTCGGCGGCGCGTTCACCGCCGACGTGTCACCGGAGTCGGTGGCGTTCGAAAAGTTCATGGTCTGCGCGATCCCGGATCTCGACAAGAAGAAGGACATCCAGGGCGTGCTCGAGTACCTGGCCGACGTCTGCAAGAAGGACGCGGTCAAGTTCATGACCGGCGTGCGCGAGAAGTGCGGCCCGCTGGTGCAGAACGTGAACAAGGACGCCAAGCCCGAGCCGTCGAAGACGTTCAAGGCGAACGCCAAGAAGTTCTTCGAGGAGGATCAGCGCCAGCTGCAGGCGTGGGAGTACTGCGCCAAGCATTCGCGCAAGGGCAAGAAGGCGCTGGACCTGGAAGAGTTCCTGACCGCGGCCAGCGACTACGTCGAGTCGCGCGGCGAGGTCGGCAAGACCGCGCTCGACACCGCGGCGACGATCTCGGGCAAGCCCGTGGCCGGTCCCGAAGAAGACCCCGGGCGCTCCCGCCGCCGAGTAGCAGTCCGCGGCTGGCCGCCGTCGGCCTCGTCCATGAGGGGCCCGGTCTATTCCTACCGTACGCTTCGTGACTAGGTTTCTCGGGGCAGCGTCGTCAGTCGACGCTGCCGCGAGGAAGCAGTGCGGATCGCCCAGGTTTCACCCCTCTATCGAGAGCGTACCGCCGCGGCTCTACGGCGGTACCGAGCGGGTGGTCTCCTTCCTGACCGAAGAGCTGGTCGCGATGGGCCACGAGGTGACGCTGTTCGCGAGCGGCGATTCGCGCACCAGCGCCGAGCTGGTCGCCGAGCACGCCGGAGGCGCTGCGGCTGCAGGGCGGCGGCGGCGATCCGCTGGCGCACCACGTGCGCATGCTCGAGCAGGTCTACGCGCGCGCCGACGACTTCGACCTGATCCACTTCCACATCGACTACATCCACTTCCCGACCTCGCGCGCGCGTGGCGCGCGGCACCTGACCACGCTGCACGGGCGGCTCGACGCGCCGGAGCTGGTGCCGCTCTACCGGACGTTTTGCGACGTGCCGCTGGTGTCGATCTCGGACGCGCAGCGCCGGCCGCTGTCGTTCGCGCGCTGGCTGGGCACCGTGCACCACGGCCTGCCGCGCGACCTCTACCGCTTCCACGGCGGCGCCGGCTCCTACCTGGCGTTTCTCGGCCGCTCTGTCGCGCGAGAAGCGCGTCGACCGCGCCATCGAGATCGCGCGCCGCCTGGGCATGCCGCTGAAGATCGCGGCCAAGATCGACCAGGCCGAGCTCGACTACCTGGACGAGATTCGCCCGCTGCTCGACGATCCGCTGGTCGAGTTCGTGGGCGAGATCGACGAGGCGCAGAAGGACGACTTCCTCGGGCGGCGCCGCGGCGCTGCTGTTCCCGATCGACTGGCCCGAGCCGTTCGGCCTGGTGATGGTCGAGGCGATGGCGTGCGGCACGCCGGTGGTCGCCTTTCGCCGCGGCGCGGTGCCCGAGGTCGTGCGCGACGGCGTCTCCGGTTTCATCGTCGACGACCTCGACGAGGCGGTGCAGGCGACCGAGCGGGCGATGCTGCTCAGCCGCCGCCGGGTCCGCCACGACTTCGAAGCCGCTTCGACGTGCGCCGGATGGCGCGCGACTACCTCGACATCTACGCGGGGCTGGTGGCGCCGGATCGCGACGCGGCGGCACCGCCGGTTTCGACGGCGGCAGGCGTCGTGACGTCCGCGGGCGTGACGTGATGGAAGACGAGCTGCTCAAGCACCAGGACAGCTTCTACATCCTGGCGACGTCGTCGCGCGCCGACGATCGCACGCGCGTGCTCAAGCACGGCGAGACGTTCGCGGTCTTCGATCGCTTCGGCGACGTGCAGCCGGTCGGCCTGGGCGAGCAGGGGCTCTACCACGACGGCACGCGCTTCCTCTCGCGCCTCGAGGTGCGCATCGGCGGCCGGCGGCCGCTGCTGCTGAGCTCGACGGTCAAGGAAGACAACGACCTGCTGGCGGTCGACCTGACCAACCCCGACCTCGCGGCGCGCGACGGCGCGCTGGTCCTGCGGCGCGGGCGAGCTGCACCTCTTTCGCGCGAAGTTTCTCTGGCGCGGCGCCTGCTACGAGCGGCTGCGCCTGTCGAACTTCGGGCTCGAACCGACGGCGATCGATCTCTCGGTGTCGTTCGACGCCGACTTCGCCGACATCTTCGAGGTGCGCGGCTCGAAGCGCGAGCGGCGCGGGCGGACGCTGCCGCCCAGCATCGAGGGCGGCACGCGTGGTGCTCGCCTACGAGGCCTCGACGACGTCGTGCGGCGCACGCGGCTGACGTTCGATCCGCCGCCCGCGGATCTCACCGGGGGGCGCGCGCGCTTCGAGCTCACGCTGCCGCCGCGCGAGACGGTGACGCTGCTGCTGACGATCGGGTGCGAGGTGGGCGACGGCGGCGCCGCGCGCGCCGCTCGCCGTCAGCACCGACGCCAGCTTCGGCGAATTGCAGGCCGAGCTGCACCGAGGTGCAAGAGCGGCAGTGCCTGATCCGCTCGCCCAACACCCAGCTCAACCACTGGATGAAGCGCTCGCTCGCCGACCTCCAGATGATGATCACCGAGACCCAGGCCGGGCCGTACCCGTACGCCGGCGTGCCCTGGTTCAGCACGCCGTTCGGCCGCGACGGCATCATCACCGCGCTCGAGCTGCTCTGGCTCGAGCCCGAGCTGGCGCGCGGCGTGCTCGCTTATCTGGCCGCCACGCAGGCGACGCGACGCAATCCGCGCGCAGGACGCCGAGCCCGGCAAGATCCTGCACGAGGCGCGCGGCGGCGAGATGGCGGCGCTCGGCGAGGTGCCGTTCGGGCGCTACTACGGCAGCGTCGACGCGACGCCGCTGTTCGTGATGCTGGCCGGCGCGTACCTGCGAGCGCACCGGCGATCGCGCCATGGCCGAGAGCTCTGGCCGCAACGTCGAGCGGGCGCTGCGACTGGATCGACGGCTACGGCGACCCCGACGGCGACGGCTTCGTCGAGTACGCAGCGCATGACCGACACACGGGCTGGTGCAGCAGGGCTGGAAGGACTCGAACGACTCGGTGTTCCACGCGCGACGGCAGCCTGGCCGAGGGGCCGATCGCGCTCTGCGAGGTGCAGGGCTACGTCTACGCCGCGCGCCTCGCGGCGCGCCGACCTGGCGAGCGAGCTCGGCATGCCCGAGCGTCGCGCGAGGAGCAGCGGCGCGCGCCGAGCGCCTGCGCGAGGCGCTTCGAGAGCGCGTTCTGGTGCGAGGAGCTCGGCACCTACGTGCTGGCGCTCGACGGGCGACAAGCGGCCGTGCGAGGTGCGGACCTCGAACGCCGGGCCACTGCCTCTTCGCCGGCATCGCCAGCCGCGAGCGCGCGCGCCGGACGGCGGCGACGCTGATGGACGAGCGGCATCTTTTCGGGCTGGGGCATCCGCACGCTGGCGGATCGCGAGGCGCGCTACAACCCGATGTCGTATCACAACGGCTCGGTCTGGCCGCACGACAACGCGCTCATCGCCGCCGGCTTCGCGCGCTACGGCCTGCACGAGCTCGTGCGCCGGGTCGTTCGAGGGCTGTTCGACGCCAGCCAGTTCGTCGACCTGCACCGCCTGCCCGAGCTGTTCTGCGGCTTCCCGCGCCGGCCGGGCGAGGGGCCGACGCTGTACCCGGTCGCCTGCGCGCCGCAGGCGTGGGCCGCGGGCTCGGTCTTCCTGCTGCTGCAGGCCTGCCTGGGCATCGAGATCGACGGCGCGCGCAAGGAGGTCGCGTTCCGGCACCCGGTGCTGCCCGAGTCGCTGCCCGGGTTGCGCATCATCAACCTGGGCGTCGGCGACGGCTCGGTCGATCTGCTGCTCGAGAACCACCCCCACGACGTCGGCGTCACCGTGCTGCGCCGGCGTGGCCACGTCAGCGTGATCGTCGTCAAGTGACCGTGACGCCCTCAGCGCAGGCGAAACGCCTGCGGCAGCAGCGCGCCCAGGCGCTCCTCGCGCGCGGCGCCGGTCGGGCCGGCGAGCAGGATCGGCACGTCGTCGCCGGCGAACTCGGCCAGCACCTGGCGGCAGGCGCCGCAGGGCGTGGCCAGCGGGCGGCGCATGCGGGTGACGACCGCGACCGCGCGGATGCGACTTCGCGCCGGCGGCGACCGCGGCGGCGACGGCGTTGCGCTCGGCGCAGATCGTCAGCCCGTACGACGCGTTCTCGACGTTGCAGCCGGCGTGGATGCGGCCCGCGTCGTCGAGCACGGCGGCGCCGACGGTGAAGCGCGAGTAGGGCGCGTGCGCGTGCGCGCGCACGCGCGCGCGCCGCCGCGAGCAGCGCGCCGCGGGTGCGGGCGGACGAGGCGCGGCGGCTCAACGTCCTCGCTCCGGCGAGGCAGCGACGCGATCACCGCGGCGATCAGCGCGCCGAGCGCGTCCGAGCCGGCGGCGGCGGCGCGGGTGACGTCCTCGTGGCGCAGCGGCTCGTTCTTGACGCCGGCGGCGTGGTTCGAGACCAGCGACAGGCCCAGCACCGCCAGGCCGGCGTGGCGCGCGGCGGTGACCTCGTGCACCGTCGACATGCCGACCAGCCCGGCGCCCAGCGCGCGCAGCATGCGCACCTCGGCGGGCGTCTCGTAGGCGGGGCCGGCGCACGCCGGCGTAGACCGCCTCGCGCAGCGGGCGCCCCAGCGCGGCGGGCGCCGCCAGCGCGGCCAGCGCGCGCAGCGCCGGCGAGTAGGCGTCGGTCATGTCGACGAAGCGCGGCCCGAGCCGCTCGTCGTTGGGCCCGGACAGCGCCGAGGTGCCGGTCAGGTTCAGGTGGTCGGCGATGGCGACGATCTCGCCCGGGCGTCAGCGCGGATCGATGCCGCCCGCGGCGTTGGTGACGATCAAGCGTGCTGCACGCCCAGCGCGGCGGCGACGCGCACGCCGAAGCCGACCTCGGCGGCGGCGTAGCCCTCGTAGCCGTGCACGCGCCCGCACAGCAGCAGCGTCTTGCGCCCGGCCGAGCTGCCGACCACCAGGCGGCCCGGGTGGCCGGCGACGGTGGTCTCGGGGAAGCCGGGCAGCGTCGCGTAGAGCGCCGCGCGCGCGCCCTCGAGCCGATCGGCGACGCCGCCCAGGCCCGAGCCGAGCACCACCGCGACCTCGGCCGCGGCGGCGTCGAGCCTGCTCGGCCACGGTCTCGGCGGCGTTGCGCACGCGATCGAACAGCGTCGCCTGCAGCTTCATCGCGCCACCGCCGGCTGCTCGTCGAGGAACGCGCGCAGCGCCGCCTCGAACGGCGCCGGCGCTTCGAGGTTCGCCAGGTGGCCGACGCCGTCGAGCGCGACGAAGCGCGCCTTCGGAATCGCCGCGCTCATGCCGCGCATCTCGTCGATCGGCACCACCTGATCGCGCGCGCCGCCGATCACCAGCGTCGGGCAGCGGATCGCCGCCAGCTCGGCCGTGCGATCCGGCGCGATCGCGCAGCGCCGCCAGGCCGGCCATGATCCGCTCGCCGCGCGTCTCGGCGAGCGCGCGCACGCGCGCGAGCAATGCCGGCGGCGCGTCGGGCGCCAGCAGGCGAGGCAGGCTGCGGTCGAGGTAAGTGCTGCTGCCGCTGCTCTCGATGAGCGGCGCGCGCCTCCTCGCGGCGCGCGCCGCGTCTCGGCCGAGTCGGCGGCGGCGCGCGTGTCGGCCAGCACCAGCGCCGCCAGCCGCGTCGGGTGGCGCGCGGCGAAGGCGAGCGCGGCGTAGCCGCCCATCGACAGGCCGACGACCGCCGCCTGCCGGCACGTCGAGCGCGTCGAGCAGCGCCGCCAGATCGTCCGCCAGATCGGCGATCGCGAACGGCCCGGTCGCCGGCGATTCGCCGAAGCCGCGCGCGTCGACCGTGATCACCCGGTGTCGCGGCGCGAGCGCGGCCACGGTCGCCTGCCCAGTAGCGGCGGTCGAACGGGAACGGGTGCAGCAGCACGACCGGTGCGCCGTCGGCTCCTGTCCCGACGTCGTCGAAGGTGATCTGTCGATCTCCAGCGTGGCGATTCATCTCCGACCCGCTACGGTAGCGCAACTCGCGGCCGCGCGCCGCGCCGTCGGAGATCGCCGATCATTTCGCGATCCGTTCGCGCACCAGCGGCTGCGGCGTCGGTACCGCGGTGCGGGCGGCGACGATGAACGCGCGCTCGACCAGCGGCAGCGCGCTGTCGAGGCGCCGGCGATCGTTGTAGTGCAGTCGTGGCCAGCGGCTCGCCGCCGCTCGACGCGCGCGCCGATCTTGTGCGCCAGCGTGATGCCGACGGCGGGATCGACTCGGTCTTCCTTGCGCAGCCGCCCCGCGCCCAGCAGCGTCGCCGCGTGGCCGATGGCGCGCGCGTCGATCGCGGTGACGACGCCGGCGCGCCGCGCGACCACCACGTGCCGGTGGCGCGCCTCCGGCAATCGATCGCGCGGGCGATCGAGCACGCGCCGGTCGCCCCCCTGCAGCTCGATGCAGCGCCCGAATTTCTCCAGCCCGGCGCCGCTGGCGATCGCCGCCTCGATGCGGCGGGTGCCGTCGGCGAGATCGCGCGCGGCGCGGCCGAGCACCAGCATCTCGGCGCCGAAGCGCACGGTGAGCGCGCGCGTGTCGCTCGGGCCCGCCGCCCGAGAGGACCTCGATCGCCTCGCGCAGCTCGTTGGCGTTGCCGACCTCGCGCCCCAGCGGCTGGTCCATCGCGGTGAGCAGCGCGACCACCTCGAGCCCCTCGCGCGCGCCCAGCGCGCACCAGCGTGCGCGCGAGGCGGCGCGCGTCGTCGATCGACGGCATGAACGCGCCGCCGCCGACCTTGACGTCCAGCACGCAGGGCGTCGATCCCCTCGGCGAGCTTCTTCGACAGGATCGACGACGACGATGAGCGGGATCGACTCGACCGTGGCGGTCGACGTCGCGCAGCGCGTACAGGCGCTTGTCGGCCGGGGCGAGTCGCTCGCTCTGGCCGGTGAGCACCAGGCCGCACGTCGCGCAGCACGCGCGCGGAACTGCGCGGGCGAGAGTCGGTAGCGAAAACCGGGGATCGCCTCGAGCTTGTCGAGCGTGCCGCCGGTGTGGCCGAGCGCCGCGCCCGCGACATCATCGGCACCGGCACGCCGCAGGCGGCGACCAGCGGTGCGAGGCAGATCGAGACCTTGTCGCCGACGCCGCCCGTCGAGTGCTTGTCGACCTTGCGCCCGCGGATCGCGTGAAGGTCGAGGCGATCGCCCGACGCGATCATCGCCCGCATCCACGTGCCGAGCTCGCGCGGCGTGAGCCCGCGCCAGACGATCGCCATCAGCAGCGCCGCGATCTGGTAGTCGGGGATCGCGCCGGTCGCGGCGCCCGCGATGAGCGCCTGGATGGCGTCGTCGTCGAGCGCGCCGCCGTCGCGCTTGCGGGCGATGAGCGTGGGGACATCCAGGCGGATGCGGGGGCGGGTTTGGCGGACGGTCACGTCACACGTGTCGCGCCAGCATCGCACGAATCAGCGCGCGCCGCGCTTGCGTGTCTCCCCCGTGCCGGCTTGCCGTGCGCGAATGTCTGCGGTTCACTGCGCGCATGACCACGCTCACCACGGCCCCGCGACCGATCGACGAAGGTCTCTGGACCATCGACCACCTCGTGTCGTTGCCTCTCGGTATGCGCTTGCCGCTCTGTGCGACGATCATTCGGCTCGCCGATGGCGGGCTGTGGGTTCATTCGCCGACGCCGCTGTCCCCCGAGCTCGCCGCTGCGGTCGAGGCGCTGGGGCCGGTGCGCGATTTGGTGGCGCCTAACCGCTTCCATCACTTGTCGGCCGGCGCCTGGGCAGAGCGATTTCCCGGCGCGCGGCTGTGGGGCGCGCCCGGCCTGCCGGAGAAGCGTCGGGATCTCTCGTTCGCCGGCGTGCTCGCCGATGGCGCGACCGCACCTTGGGCAAACGAGATCGCGTGGCTGCCGCTCGCGGGCGCGCCTTCCATGAACGAGGTGGTCTTCTTCCATGCCGCGAGCCGCACGCTGGTGTGCACCGATCTGCTGTTCAATGTGAGGAAGCCTGCGAGCGCGATGGCCTCGTTCATCCTCACGCTGGTGGGAACGAAGGGCCGCTTCGCGATGAGCCGCCTCTGGTGGCGCTACGCGCGCGACCGCGCCGCGCTCAAGGCCAGCGTCGAGAAGATGCTGGCGTGGGACTTCGCGCGGGTGATTCCGGGGCATGGGGAGGTCTACGAGAGCGCGAGCGCCAACGGCGACACGCGCGCAGCGCTCCAGTGGATGCTGCGCTGACAGCTCCGGTCCCCTCCCCCTGCAGACAGGGGAAGGGGATCGAACGTCTACGCCGGGCGTTCGGTCTTGCCGTCGGGCCTTCGCGCGAAGCGTCCCGCGTCGCGCGCGTGGACCGGCTCGTCGCTGGGCCACGGCCAGCCGCCGAACTGGGTGCGCTGGTAGTCGTCGATCGCCTGCTGGATCTCGCTCGCGCGTGTTCATCACGAACGGGCCGTACTGCACCACCGGCTCGCCGATCGGGCGGCCCTGCAGCAGCAGGAGCTCGCTCTCGGTCGCGTCCCGCCTCGAGCGCGAGCGCGGCGGTCGGCGCGCAGCTCGACTCGTGCGACGGCGGGATCGTCGCGTCCGGCGACGCGCAGGCCGCGGCCCTGAAAGAAGTAGAGCGTCGCGGTTCGTGCCCGGCGCGGCCGGCGGCAGCGTCCAGCGCGCGCCCGGCGCCATCTTGATCGTCCAGATCGCGACGTCGCTGTCCGCGCTGCGACGCCCACGAATCGCGGCGGCGGCGCGGGCGGCGCGCGCTCCGCCGAGCGCGCCCGGCGACCACGGTGACCTCGGTCGGCCGGCCCGCCGCGTCGGTGAACGCGGCCGCGGGATGTCGTGCGTCCCAGAGCATCGTGAAGTGCGGCGCGACCATCTTGTTCGCGCGCCGGCAGGTTCAGCCAGATCTGGAACAGCTCGAGCGGGTTCGGCTGCGTCGCGCTCGAGCAGCGGGAACATCTCGGCGTGCACGATGCCGCCGCCCGCGGTCAGCCACTGCACGTCGCCGCCGCCGTAGCGCGCGGTCGCGCCCAGCGAGTCGGAGTGATCGATGCAGCCCGCGCCGCACGACGGTCACGGTCTCGAAGCCGCGGTGCGGGTGCTGCGGGAAAGCCCGGCACGACCTCGCCGTGGTACATGCGCCAGCCGTCCTTGCCCTGCGAAGTCCTGCCCGAGGTTGCGGCCGGCGAGCGACGCCGCCGGGCCCAGCTGCTCGTTGCCGGCCGGGTAGGCGTCGTCGTGGTGCACGCAGAACAGGAACGGATCGGGGGTCTCCCAGGGAAACCCGAGCGGCGTGACCGAGAGGATCGCGTCCGCGTCAGCGGAAGCAGCGGCATTCGACTTCATCGCGCTTGGCCCTTTCTCCATCTTCTTCGTCTGCGGCGTGCAGGCCGCGGCGGTCGCGCCGGCTGCGACCAGCTTCAATGTCTCGCGGCGAGTGATCCGGCTCATCGGTGCCGGCCGCAGTATAGCGGGCGGAAGGCTCGCGCGCCCGCGAGGGGCGCGCCGACAATCGTCGTCACCGGGACGATCGGGCGCCGAAGATCGCCGCGGTCCGCGGATCCCAGTTGTCTCCGAGAACGTACCTCGGATCGCTGTAGTTGGAGATGACGAGCGCATCTCTCGGGCGCTCGAGCTGCCGCGAAACGGCGAGCCGCCGATCGACGGCGACCAGCTTTCCCGACTCGCTCCGGCTGTTGTGCTCCCAGAAGTGGACTCTCGGCGGAGTGGTGGGGGCGCCCGCGTCCGCGCCGTTGCCACCGCCCTGGAAGCTCCCCAGAGCACCGGATGGATGCCGGGGCCGAACACGCTGTCGATGATCACCACCTCGCTGTCGGGAAAACGCGCAGGTTTGATCCGCGACAGATAGTTGTCCATCGCGCCCGCCGCCGTAGTGAACTTGCATTTCACGTAGACGAACCCGTGGTGCGTCCCGGGGTTTCGAATCTGGGTGTAAAAGCCGTGCGAGCGGATGGACACACAGGTACAGCGCACGAAGAAGCACGGCCCCTGACCCCACATGAAGTCGACGTCGCCCTCGATCGTGCAGTTGGTGACGTAGGCCTGCCCGTTGATCTGCAGCGTGTCCTGCGTGCTGACCAGGTTCACGTCCTTGATGATCGCGCGCGCCGAGGCGGTGCCGTTCAGGATGATCGCCTCGGCCTGCGAGCCACCGGACGGCGTCGCGTTGCGGATCGTCAGGTTGGCCACCACCAGCTCGTTCGCTCGGTGGGCCATGAAGACCGCGCGGCGATAGATCGCGTCGCCCCGGGAGATGACCGCGTCGCTGGGATTGGCGCCGTCGGCGGCGTAGGGGTTCCCATCGGCGTGGTTGAACCGATCGTTGTTCGTGTAGGTCAGCAGAGTTCGTGCGCGATCCTCGCCCAGGAGAGTGATCGCGTGCTTGTTGGTGAAGAAGACGATCTCGGTGTACGTGCCTTTGCGTACGAAGATCGTCGTCGGAGCAGTGTTGCCGTCGGGGATGAAGTCGAACGCGCCCTGCACGGTGGCGAAGTCGCCGGTGCCGTCGGCGGCCACGATCAGCTTGCGGCCGTTCGCGGGCGGCGGCGCTGCCTTGGTCGTGAAGCGCCACGCCGCCCGTGGACCGCTCACCTGCGTGCCGGCCGGATCGTCACGCAGGACATTGGCGTCGATGCGGACGTCGTAGGTCTTGCCGTACGCGAGCGCGCCGTTTCGCGGATGAATCGTGAGCTCGGTGCCCGCGACGATCACGGGACGGTACTTGAAGCCGGACAGGCCACCGATGGTCTGCGTGCCGATTGGCGAGCCGACGTCGATGGTCTCGACGACCCGCCCGTCGGCGGCATCGACGATCTGAATCCTGCCGCCCGAGCCAATCGTGGGAAGCGCGGCGAACGTGAGCCGCAAGGGCGTGTCGGGACAGACTCCCCTGGTACCATCAGCGGGGAACAGCTGGGGTGGCGGCGCGGCGTGCGGGACCGCGGTCTGACCAGACGCTATGCCGCCGGCCCACACGATCGCTGCCGGACAGAGAACCCACGCCATGAATGGGCGCACCCGAGCAATCTGCCCGGTGGCGAGCGCGCTGTCTACCGGCC
Organism: uncultured Pseudomonadota bacterium; assembly: GCA_963711305.1. Taxonomy (GTDB): domain Bacteria; phylum Myxococcota_A; class Polyangia; order Fen-1088; family Fen-1088; genus DASRQZ01. The sequence goes on along the minus strand of CAVQDT010000006.1, from coordinate 444,196 downwards.
GGCGCGCCTGGCACTTGCGCCGCGGTCAGACGAGCTGATTCAGGAAACTCTCACCGCGTTCGAGCGGCGCCAGGCCGAGGCCGTCGGCGATGGTCTGGCCCAGATCGCAAAAGCTCGCGCGCACCCCCAGCGGTCGCGGCTTCACGCCGGGGCCGAACGCGAGCAGCGGCACGCGCTCGCGCGTGTGGTCGGTGCCCGGCGTCGTCGGGTCGTTGCCGTGGTCGGCGGTGATGAACGCGACGTCGCCGGCGCGCATCGTGCCCTCGAACGCGGGCAGCCAGTCGTCGAGCTCGCGCAACCCGCGGTAAAATCCCGCGATGTCGTTGCGGTGGCCGTAGAGCATGTCGAAGTCGACCAGGTTGACGAACAGCAAGCCGCGCTCGAGCCGCGGCAGCGCCTCGAGCGTCAGGCGCAGCCCGTCGCGTTGCCCTCGCTGTGGAGCGATTCGGAGATGCCGCGCCCCGCGAAGATGTCGCTGATCTTGCCGACGCCGACCACCGGCAGGCCGGCGGCGACGATCGCGTCGCACAACGTTGGTCCGGGCGGCACCAGCGAGTAGTCGCGCCGGTTGTAGGTGCGCTGGAAATGCCCGGGCCCGCCGACGAACGGCCGCGCGATCACGCGCCCGATGCGGTGGCGATCGGCGACCGCGCGCGCCCGCTCGCAGATCGCGTACAGCTCGTCGAGTGGGATGACCCCTTCGTGCGCGGCGATCTGAATCACCGAGTCGGCCGACGTGTAGAGGATCAGGTCGCCGGTCGCCAGTTGCTGCGGGCCGAGCTCCTCGATGATCGCGGTCCCCGACGCGGTCTTGTTGCCGCAGAGGCCGCGCCCGCCCGCCGCTGCGCGGAGCTCGTCGAGGATCAGCGGCGGGAAATCCCTGCGGAAACGTCGGCAGCGCCTGCTTGGTCACCAGCCCCGCCATCTCCCAGTGACCCGTGATCGTATCCTTGCCCGCCGACGCCTCGGTCATCGTGCCGTGAGCGCCGCGCGTCTGGCCCGCTGCCACCCCCGCGATCGTCGTCGTGTGCCCGAGCCCGAGCGACTCCAGATTGGGGCAGCGCCAGCGGCCCCACCGCGCGCGACAGATTGCCCAGCGTGTCGGCACCCGCATCCCCATACTCCGCCGCGTCCGGCGCGCCGCCACACCCGACGCCGTCAGCGACCAGAATGATCGCGCGGTCGATCCGCATCCCAGCGTCATTCTAGCCTGTCCCGGCTTGCAAGGTCTGTCTTCTCCCCAACCTCCCAGCGGATCGGACCTCGGCCTCGGGCCTCGCGTCAGCCGAACCCGCCGTCGCCCTCGTCGGCGTAGTTCTCGAAGCGGGTGTACTCCTTGATGAAGGTGACCTTGACCGCGCCGGTCGCGCCGTTGCGGTGCTTGCCGATGATCAGCTCGGCGACCGCCGTCGGGCCGCTGTCGTTGCCTTCGCCCTGCATGTCCTCGCGGTGGATGAACAGGATCAGGTCGGCGTCCTGCTCGATCGCGCCTGATTCGCGCAGGTCCGAGAGCTTGGGCTTTCCCTCGCGCTTCTCGACCTCGCGGTTCAGCTGCGACACCGCGATGATCGGCAGCTTGAGATCCTTGGCCAGCGACTTGAGCCCGCGCGAGATCTCGGCGATCTCCTGCTGCCGGTTCTCTTCCCTGCGTCCGCCGCCCCCGCGCGCGAGCTGCAAGTAGTCGACGACGATCAACCCGAGCGGCGGCGGCGGCGCGCGTCCGTCGACCGGCTCCTGGGGCGGGAAGTAGCGCGGGTCGCTGCGAAAGCGCCGCGCCTTGGCGCGGATCTCCATGATCGAGATCGCCGACGAGTCGTCGATCAGGATCGGCGCCTCCGCGATCCGGCCGCTCGCGGGGTGGATCTTGTTCTTCCAGTCGGAGTATTCGAGGAAGCCGCGCTTGATGCGCGACGAATCGATGCGCGCCTCGCCGGCCAGCATGCGCTCCATCAGCTCGTACTTCGACATCTCGAGCGAGAAGATCAGCACCGGGATCTTCTTCATCGCCGCGTGCATCGCGACGTTGACCGCCCACGACGTCTTGCCGCCGCCGGGGCGCGCCGCGACGATGATCAGGTTCTCTCGCTGCAGCCCGGCGGTGTATTCGTCCAGCTTGGTGAAGCCCGTCGGCACGCCGGTCACGGCTTTTCTTTCGGACGCCCGCACCTCGATGTTGTGCAGGACCTCTTCCATCATCTCGCCGGCCGACGAGTAGGTCTCGCGGCGGTTCTGCTGCGCGACCTTGAAGATCGCGGTCTCGGCCTCGTCGAGGAATGACTCGAACTCGCCGAAGTCGCCGTAGGCCCGCGACTGCACCTCGGCGCAGGCGGCGATGAGGCGGCGCAGCGTCGACTTCTCCTTCACCAGCCGGCCGTAGTGGGCCACGTTCTCGGCGGTCGGCACGGCGTTGGCGAGCGCGAGCAGGTAGCCCTCGCCCCCCTCGAGGCGGGGCAGCATGCCCCGCGTCTTCAACTCGTCGGCGACGGCGATGACGTCCAGCGGCTGGCGGCGCTTGTCGATCGCCAGCATCGCGTCGAAGATCTCGCGGTGCGCCGGCAGGAAGAAGTCGTCGACCTGGAGCGCCGTGGCAATCTCGTCGAAGGCGGCCGGCTTGATGAAGACCGACCCCAGCACCGACTTCTCGGCGTCGATGGAGTGGGGCGGATTACGGACCACCAGGGGATTGGACGAGCCCGAATTGGTCGAAGCGAGCTCCAACATTGAGCCCTGAACCTACAAGACCGTGACGGGTGCGGCCATCACCAAGGCACCAACAGGCTTACCCACAGCCTATCCACACCCTGTCGTCATTCGACGGTCCACCGACGGCGCAGCGCTGACCCTCGGATTCGTGAGCCGCCGGCGCTGCTCGCTGTGACTTCCCACTGCGCACGCGTATGCCCGAGGGACGTGTGATCCCCGTTACCCTGCCTTTAGGAGGTTTGATGCGCCGCACGTCTTCACGCTGGGTCGCGAGTCTGTTCGTCGTCGTCGGCGGCGCGGTCGGCAGTTGTGCGGGTGAGGTGACGAACAACGGAAAGCGGCGGCGAGCGGCGGCGCGTCGGGAACCGCCGGCGCGAACGGCGGCGGCGGCAGCAGCGGCCCGGGCGCGGGCGGCGCAACGAACGGGCAGGGCGGGTCGACCGTCTCGACCGGCGGCACGACCGGCACCGCGGGCAGTGGCGCCGGCGGCGGCACGACCAGCACCGGCGGCGTGACCGGCGCGGGCGGCGCGCCCGGCATGGGCGGCGTGTCCGGAACCTGCCGACCCGGGAACCTCCACGACGGCCTGGGCGACCAGCTGTCCCACCGCGCCGGCGACGACCTGCGTGGCCGGCACCTGGACCGCGGTCGGCCCCGACTCCGGCAACACCGACACCACGCTGGTCGCCGAGTCGGCGCACTTCGCGGTCTACTCCAACGGCGCGATCACCGCCGCGCAGGGCACGGTGGCGACCGACGAGCTCGAGAACGTCATCTGGCCGAACCTGTTCGGCAGCCCGATCTTCTTCCCCGAGCCGTACTGCAACTCGACGACGAAGTCCAAGGCCAGCGTCGTGGTCAAGACCACCTTCGGCCTGACCGGCGGCGGCTTCGGCAACGGCTTCATGGGCATGTGGATCGGCCCCGGCGCGACGGCGGACCACTGGGGCCTCGCGCACGAGTTCATGCACTCGGTGCAGTCGACCACGCGCGGCCTGCAGTGTCAGGGCCCGCCGTCGACGCAGGCTTACTGCGGCTGGATTACGAGAGCCACGCCAACTGGCGCGCGCAGCAATTGCCCGAGTACCACCAGACCGCGATCCACTGCTCGGAGATGCTGGTCAACGCGCCCAACATCTACCTGGGATCGACGCGCACTCGTTATTGCAACTGGCAATTCATGGAGTTTCTCAAGGACAAGTATTGCTACAAGGCCGTCAACGACATCTGGACCTCGCCGACGACCAGCAACAATCCGTTCACCAACATCATGACCACGCGCGGCTGGACCGTCAGCCAGCTCAACGACTTCTTCGGCGAGTGGGCGACCCACAACATCACCTGGGACTATCAGGACCCACCGCCCGGACCGACCGCGGGCATGAACCAGAGCGCGCTCTATCGCTCGGCGGCGCGAAGCTTCACCCAGGGTGGTTACGACACCATCACCAGCACCTCGCTGCCCGAGCGGCGCATGCGCACCGTGCACATGGAGGTGATGGACGCGACGAACCGTCGCTACTCCGTGCCGCCGATGCAGGCGCCGCAGCGCTGGGGCTATAACCTCATTCGGTTGTTCCCCCAATCCGGGCGCGACCAGCGTGACCGTCACCTTCCGCGGCGTCACCCAGACCGCGGCCAACTCCGACTGGCGCTGGGCGCTGGTCGCTACCGACGCGGCAATCACCAAGCCGCGCTACAGCCAGCTGCAGCGCGGGTCGGACAGCGCGCTCACGTTCTGCGTGAACGCCGGCGAGGCGCTGTGGCTGGTGGTCACCGCGACGCCGTCGGTGCAGCAGCACGTCTACTGGGATCAGCTGTACCCGTCGGTCTACCGCTATCCCTACGTGATCCAGGTCGCGGGCGCGCAGCCCGACGGCTACCAGGCCAACGCGCCCAAGCCGTCCGCCACCGGCGCGGTGTGGGCCAACGGCGGCGGCTGGGTCGCCACCGGCGCCAACGTCGCGACGGGCGCCTTCGTCGGCCCCTACGCAGCCGTGCTGGGCGGCACCGTCGGCGCCACCGCGCGTGTCGATGACCGCGCAATCGTCATGACGGGCTCGACGCTCACCAGCGGCACCGCGAACGGCATGACCATCCTCATGAACGGCTTCACCGTGAGTGGCACCGCGCGTGTCACGCTGGGTTGGCCGAACGGCCCCGGCTGGTTCGAGCGGCCGGTGTCGGCGTCAGGCACCGCCGTACTCCTCGGCGACGTCGAGTACCGCGGCGCCAACCTGACCGAAACCAGCGGCTCGTACTGCGGCTTCGTCGATAACACGATCACCAGCAACTGCGCCGGTGCCGACGTGACCGTGGCGCCGCCGTATGTCTGGCGGCCGTAAGCCAGCGCGACCGTGACGGTGCGCGCTGGTCTCGACGGCATCCGGTGCTTAGGGTCCTGGCATGAAGCTCAGCGGATTGCGGGGTTGGGTCGCCGGCGTCGGCATGACGATGATTGGCGTCGCCGTCTCCGGTTGCTACGCCGAGGCGGAGGGCACCATCCCCCCGCCTCAGTATGAGTACGGTTACGCGCCGGTCTATTACGACGGCTACGTCGGTTACACGACAGGGCGGCCGGCCGTACTACTACCTGAACGGCGCTGTTCAGTTCGCCCCGCAGACGTCGACTCTGTACCTCGGCCTCGTCGAGCACTGGCACACGTTTGGGCCGGGCTATCGCGACTGGAACGTCCACTCCGGTGAGCGCTACCGGACCTTTCGTTTTCACGGTCACCGGCGCTGACCCGCGCGTGTTCAGGGCCCCCGCTACGGAAGGCGTTGCAGGCGCCACCGGTAGGTCGGGTTGTACTGGAACATCGACGGGCGCAGAAAGCGTTGCCGTCGAAGACGCCATTGGAGAGCGCCCACCACCACCGATCCGTGGTCGCTGGTCATCGTTTCGTCTCCGCGGCGTCGGGGCTCCGCATCCAGGTCGAGCGGCCGTACATGACACGTGGGCGGATCGAGCAAGCGATCGATCTGCAGGGTAGCCGTCGAAAGGGCTGATGGTGTGGTTGGCCGGCGTGAGGCCGGTGCGCCGCCCTCGAGGGTGACCATGCCGGCCGTGTCGACGCAATCGACAGCCGCTGGTGGCCACGCGCGTCAGGGTCAGTGACGCGAACAGGAGCAGCGAGACCCTGAGTACCGAGGCGGTGCCGCTCCATCAATCGGTCGGCGGTTCGGAGCAGGTACCCGGCGGCGGCGTGGTGAATTCGGCGTTCACGCGCGCGAGCTCCCAGATTGTCTCTTCAGGGTCGGCGACGAGCGAGCCGTTGGGGATCTCGCCGCTGATGACCGAGCCGTCAAAGGTGCCGCTGGCGTGCGCCCAGTCGCCGCCGGCCGTGTCGGGCTGCAGAACGTCGTCCGCGCAGCCGATCAGCGCTTCCTACGTCGTGTGGCCTTCCATCAGATAGGTCGCCGGAGACGAGCTGCGGTCGATGACGAGCTGGCCGTCGGTCGTCGGTTCGATGGGCGCCGTCGACGGTTTCGCTGATCTTCGCAGCACGCGCCCGGCGTCGCCTTGAAGGTGGCAGTCCCGGTGGGGACGTAGCGGTCGACGCACCCGTCGGTTGACGCTAGTATCCAGACGACGTCGACAGACACGCGAGGGCCGCCGCCCGCGCCGCCCGAGAAGAAGCTGGCGTGCCCGGTCCAGTTGCCGGTCGAGGGGACAGCCCAGGAGACCCCCCCGTCGGGTCGGCGTCGGGTTGCCTCCCGATCCGGTCATGCCTCCCGCTCCGGTCGTGCCGCCAGCACCCTGCGAGGGAGGAGTGGTCTCCCTCTCGCAGTCGAGCCCGGACGTCGTTGCCGCGGGCGTCCACGGCAAACGCGTCGTCATTTCCAGCGTCGCGTTTCGACGGTGACCCTGGACCGCAGCCTGACCCCGCGAACGCGCTCGCCGCCAGCACGTCCAACCTGCACAACTCCAGGCGAATCGACTGCGTCCCATCCCCCGCCTCCCGCACCAAGCTGAACCGAAGCTAGGATTTGCGCGGCCGAAAACGAAGTCGGGTCGACTGACCGACCGTGATTTCAATCGCCGAGCCGCCGACGTTGAGGTGCGCTCGCACCAGCTCGCGCCCACTCGCCTCGCCATGACAGCCGAACACTAGGTCCGAATCAGGAGGAGAGCCATGAAGCTTACCGTCATCGGTCTCGGACTGATCGGCTCGCAGGTGGTCCAGAAGCTGACCGCAGCCGGACACGAGGTCGTCCCCGCGTCACTGTCCACCGGCGTCGACCTGATCACGGGGAAGGGCCTGGATCAGGCGCTGAAGGGCGCCGAGGTCGTGGTCAACCTGGCGAACTCGCCGACGTTCGACGAGGCCTCCCTGGACTTCTTCCGCACCTCCATGAACAACCTGCTGGCTGCGGGAAAGAATGCCGGTGTCCGGCACCAGGTGATCCTCTCGATCGTCGGTGTGGACCAGGTGCCCCAGCTGGCCTACTACCGTGCCAAGACCCTGCAGGAGGAGCTGCTCCGCCAGGGGCCGACGCCGTACTCCATCGTGCGCGCCACCCAGTTCTTCGAATTCATGAACGCGCTCTTGTCCTGGACCTCCGACGACACCACCGTTCGCCTGCCCTCGACCCACCTTCAGCCGATCGCCGCCGCGGACGTCGTCGATGCGGTCGTCGAAGTCTCGACCGGCACGCCGCTGCAAGGCGTCTGGAACGTTGCCGGCCCGGATGTCTTCTCCCTCGACGAGCTCGGCAGGGTCACGCTGGCAGCACAGCACGACAACCGGACCGTCATCACCGACGACAAGGCCGGCATGTTCGCGGGCGTCACCGGCGACGTGCTCACCGCAGGCCCGGGCGTCCGCTCTCGCACGCGCCCACCGACCAATCCAGCTACCAGACCACCCATTGGATGCGGTCATGCGACCTCGTCCAGCGCTTGGCCGCGCTGTCGCGCCCGCGCGCACGGCCTCGAGCCAGGCGAGGCCGAAGCGCGTGTCGGGCTCGAGGTAGTGGCCCTCGCTCCACTCGTTGAGCGAGGCGACGAAGACCAGCGGCTGTCGGCGGCAGGCCGGCGCCGCGCGCATGAGCGACGGCGCGCGCGACGGCGACGCGGAAGCGATCCGGGTGCTCGCCGACGACCACCGGCGACCACGGATACTTGTCGCGGGCGCTGCGCCGAAGTCGGCGCCGCGCGGCGAGGCGTCCCAGCCCGGCGACACCGACGGGTGATACGGCAGTCGCGCGCGCGCCGCCACCAGCGGCCACTCGCGCGCGCGCCGCGCGGCCCGTTCCTCGTAGTCCTGCAGGAACGGGCCCTTCCAGTCGGGCAGGAGCACGTAGTGGGTGACGCTGTCGAAGCCGACCCCGCGCACGCTGGCCGACGACGTCGTCGCTCGGGCTCGATCGCGGCGAGGTGCAGCGGCGGCAGACCGCTGTCGCCGAGCATCGCGCGCGCCGCCGCGATCGCCTCGCGCGCCGTCGACGCCGAGCTCGCGGATGAAGAACGTCGAGTCGAAGATCGAAAGATAGGCGCGGCCGCCGACGCGGAGATAGTTTTCGCGCGACGAAGTAGCGCTCGGCGAGGTAGCGAATCAGCGCGACGAAGTCGTCGACGTCGGAGGGCACCAGCCGCTCGCCCTCGATCACCGGCACGTCGGCGCGCGCACCGGCAGCACGCGGCGCGGCATGCGGTTGGCCCACATCACCGCGAACGGGAACCGTCGCCCCGAGGGACTGCCGAGGAAGCCGAGGTCGAGCGCGTCCTGGAACACGCGCTTGCCGCGGCACCAGAAGAAGCCGTAGCACGAACCCGTCGACGCCGTGGTCGGCGGCAGAGCGCGACGCGGCGCCCGACGTCGCGCGGGATCGCGATCGTCGTAGCGGCCCCAGAGCGGCAGGCGCGGCTGCACGTGGCCGGCGAAGCGCGGCGCGCAGCCGATAGACCAGATCCCACTCGGTGAAGCCGGGATAGAAGTCTGGTCGCGCTCCGGCGATGGGATGCCAGCCGGGGTAGACGTAGGCGAGGACGCGCACCGGCCCCGACGTTAGCACCCGAGCGGCGTGCATTTCGGTGGCCGCTTCGCTAATAAACGGATGGCGGCTAGCCGCCGTCAGGGAACGAGGTTGGTGCTGACCAGCTCCAGGACCAACGTGCCGTCGACGTCGAGGCTCGCCCCCGACTGCTCGGTTCGGATCAGCCCGATCCCTTTTGCGAACCAGGACTTGGTGTCGATTTCCGCAGTCATTCCGGTCGTTGGGTCGGTCGCCGAGCTCGTCGTCTGAATCACCACCACGTTGGCGTAGTCCTGGCCCAGGACCTGGAACGTCGAGAGCTTGTCGACGATGGACCAGTTCGCCGATATGGGAATGGTCTCGGACACCATTTCCGTCTCGGGGCTCTGCCCGGTCTCGGTCGCCATCACCGAGCCACTCACGACCGCCTGACTGGTGAACGAGCCGGCTGTTCCCACCGGCATCGAATCCAGGTCATCGCGGTCGAAGTTCGAGAGCGGCGGCGTGTAGAGGTACTTCAGCATCTGGTTCTCGCTCATCTGGACGCCGCTCATCGTGAGCGACACCGTGAGAGTATCGTCCTCCTCGCCGACGGTCGCTGGCGACGACCCGGGCGACAGGTGGTCAACGCTCCGCGCTGACTCATGCCCGACGGCCGCTCCGTTCACGAAAACGGTTCCGTCCACGGCGGTGGTGACGAGGTCGTTCTCCGCCGTCATGTCGGAGTCGCTGAACTGGATGGAGATGCTGGGGTCGGACATCGCGACGATGGGCTGGCCGCCGTTGACGCGCCGGAGCCAGTGGAGCCTGCTCACCGCGGCACCGTTGTCCCCGACCCCGCGCACCGGCGAGAACGACGCGCTGTGGGCCGGAACGAGAGGATCGCTACCGCCGCAGCCCAGCGCACCCGCGGCGAGCGAGGTGATGATCGCCAGTACGAGGTGGCTGGCGAAACGAGGAGGACAGCGCTTTGGCGCGTGGTGTGCCATCAGTGATCCGAACGCAGTCCCCCCCCACTTCTTCCCGGCGGGCCTCGCTATGGCGCCGCCCGGCCGGTCAGGGCGTCGTCACGACGACGTCGTCGAACTGCGCTATCGCGCTGTCGGTCTGCAGGCCGATCTCGCCGCTGGGGTAGGTGGCGTCGGATGCGGTCAGGATCAAGTTGCCGTTCAAATAGGCGGTCAGGTTGGTCCCGACCGCGGATAGGCGGACGGCGTACCAGGTGTTGGCGGTGATGACCGCGGCGCTGGTCGAGGCGAGGGTCGTCTCGACGTAGCTCGACACGAGGCGGATGTCGACGCGGCCGTCGGCGCGCAGCGCGAGCAAGTAGTAGTCGCCGGGTAAGCTGACGCGCGCGCAGATTCCGCCCAGGTCGTTTGCGCTCGCCCCCGCGAACGCATTGACGTTGATCCGGGCTTCCATCACGACGTCGTCCCAGCTCGGATCGCCCGCGATCGAGACGCTCCCGGGAGTGAAGGCGCCGGAGCGCTGGTAGACGGCGCTCGTGTCGCTGCCGCTGCCGGCGACCACCTGCCAGTCGTCGGGATTGGTCGCCATCCAGGTGTCGGCGAGGCCGCTCTCGAAGTCGTCCTCGAACAGGGTCGAGCCGCTTCCTAGAGCGGCACTGCCGCCCAAGCCGGGGTCGATGATGCCTCCGCCGAGGCCGAGCTTGCTGCCCCCGAAGCCGCCGAGCCCGAACGTGCCGCCGCCGCCGACGAGGCCGGTGCTGATGAACCCGCCCGCGCCGGTGCCTGCGCCAACGCCGCCCATACCGCCGATGCCGCCCAGGTTCCCGCCGGAACCGGTGCCGCCGCTGCCGGTTCCTGCGCCGGCACCGCCGATGCCGCCCAAGTTCCCACCGAACCCGGTGCCGCCGCTTCCAGTTCCCGCGCCCGCGCCCCCGATGCCGCCCAGGCTTCCGCCCGCGCCGATACCGCCGGAACCAGTGAAACCGCCGCTGCCGCCGCCTCCTCCTCCGATGCCGGGCGTGCCTCCGTGCCGCTGACGCCTCCGGTGCCGCTGACGCCACCGCTACCGGTCGTGCCTCCGGAGCCGCCTCCGTCGCCCGCGTCGATGTGACCGCTCGAACCGCCGTCGGCCGACATGGCGCCGGCGTCACCGTCGTACGCGCCGCGGGTGCCGGCCGCCGCCTCGGAGACGCACGCACCGCTTTGGCAGGTGAAGCCGTCGTTGCACATGGGGAAACGCACACAGCTGCGCGCGAGGAAGAGGAGCAGCTGCTGCGCGGTGCCGCTCACGAACGAGACGGTCGCCGACTGGGTGACGATGTTCTCGCCGCCGAGCATGCCGATCGCCTGGACGCGGAACTGCCGGTCGTTCTTTCCGCCGGGGACCAGCGCCACGCGGATCGGCAGGGCGACCTTGCCCTGGCCGCTTCCGAGCGCGAACGGGTAGCTGAGCTCGCCGTCGGCGACGATGAGGTTGACCGCGTCGAGCTCGCTACCGGCCGAGAGATCGGACGCGACGGAGACCACCATCACCGTGTGGTTGACGCCGCCGCCGCATCCCGCGGACAGCGCCAGCAGGGATGCCGCGAACCAGAGCCGCTCGCTTCTTGGTCTTAGTGCAGCGTTCCGCACGGCATGATCTCCACGCAATCCGGAGCCAGGGAGTGGCTTCTCGTGAGCAGCAGCGCGGCGATCACGCCGGCGACGACGGCACCTCCAGCGACGCCCCAGATCCACCAGTGGCTCGATTCATTCGAATCGGCGGTGCGAGTGGGCGCGGGGGTCGCTTCGAGCGTTGGCATCGCCGCGGGCGCGCCCGGGTTGGACGCGGCAAGCGCGAGCGGGGTCGGGGCCGGCGCGGCGGTGGTCGTGGATGGCGCCGGCGCCGGCGTTGCTGGCGCGGGCTCGGGCTCGGGCTGCGGTGGCGGTGCGGCGGCGGTCACCGACGCGGGTGCGGGCGGCTTGCTCACCGGTGCCGGTGCAGTCGTCGCCGCCCCCGAAGGGGCCGCTTTGGTCTTGGCCACCTCGCGCTCGAGCTCCTGCCGCCACTTCTCCGCCTGCGCGCGGTCGCGCGTGCCCGGTGCGGCGGTGCGCAGGTAAGAGCGATATCCGTTGAGCGCCTTTTCCAGCTCGCCGTTCATCCGGTGCGCCTGCGCGATGTTGAACAGCAGCGCCGGGTCGAGAAAGAGGCGATAGGCCGCCTCGAACTCGGACGCCGCTTCGGAGTATTGCCCCAGGTTGTACGCGGCGAGGCCCTTCTTGTAGTGCTCGCGCGCCTGGTCCTGCTCGCTCGACTGGGCCAGCGCGGACGCGCGCCAAGCACGAGCAGGCCGGCGATGAGGGCCGCCGCCAGAAGACGCCTGGAAGCCAGGCGAACCTTCGATTCGCGAAACGCGGCCATTCCGGCCTTCCATTGTAAAGAGCTTCGCGGACGACCACAATCGTCGTGCGCGGCAGCGTCGTTGCGCGGGGTGGCTGTGCGAGGTGTGCGGAGATGCGCGACCCGGAGCGTGCTTCGCCTCAGGGCGGCGGAGCGCAGAGGTCGTTCCGGGGACCGCAGCTCGTCAGCTGTGACACGAGGACCGCTCCATACTCGATGCAGCCGTCCGTGCAGACCGCGTCTGGTGTGCCGCAGGTCGTTGCGCCCACGAGCGCGCCACCTTGGTTGTTGTCGTAGATGCAGAGATGGTAGCCGGGCGCGATGGGCGGGTTGGATTGGTCTCGCCAGACTTGGTATTGCCCGCAGGTCGACTGAATCGTCGTGGAGGAGTCTCTACAGGCATTGTTCGCGACCTGCTGGGTGAAGGTTCCGGCAAAGCCAGTCGCTCGACGACAGCTGTTCGAAGCACGAGACCGGTCCGTCGGGAGCCGTGTCGACGACGACAGCGCCATCGGCGACCGTTGCGGTATTGCTGCAGCCGAGCAGGGAGACCAGGAGTGTCACGGTCAAATGCCTGACCAGTTTCACGACGCGCCACCCACCAGGGGACCTTACAACAAAACGGGGGCCGCGCCGTTTCCGGCGGGCCCCGCGAATCGCTGGTAGCGAAATGCGCGCGATGCGCGCTCCGCGCCGCTATTCCTTCTTGACCACCCAGACCTTGATCTTGGCGGTCACGCCCTGGCCGAGCTTGATTGCCACCTCGGTCATACCGAGCGCCTTGATCGGATCCTCGAGGTGGATCTTCTTGGTGTCGATGCTCACCTTCTGCTCCGCGAGCGCCTCGGCGATGTCGCGGCTCGTGACCGAGCCGAACAGCTTGTCCTCGTCGCCCACGGCGCGCGCGATCGAGACGGTGAGCTGTCCCAATCGGTCGGCCTCGGCCTGCAGCTCCTTGGAGAGCTTCGCCGCGCGCGCCGCGATGACGCGCTTCTCGTGCGCGACGCGCGCGACGTCATCGGCGGTCGCCATGACCGCCAGCCCGCGCGGCAGCAAGTAGTTGCGCCCGTAGCCTTCCTTGACGCTGACCACCTCGCCGGACTTGCCGAGGTTGTCCAAGTCTTCCTTGAGAATGAGCTGCATGGCTTAGGTCCCCGTCACCGCGAACGGCATCATCGCGATCATGCGAGCGCGGTTGACGGCCGTCGAGATCTCGCGCTGGTGCTTGGCGCAGTTGCCCGAGATGCGTCGGGGCACCAGCTTGCCGCGATCGGTGATGAAGTACTTGAGCAAGCCGGCGTCCTTGTAGTCGATCTTGATCGTCTCGTCGCCGCAGAACTTGCACATCTTGCGGCGTCCGACCGGACGCTTCTTGTCGTCGCGGCCCTCGCCGCTGCCGCCACGGCCACCGCCGCGGTCTCGGTCTTCGCGTTCCATGGGCATGGCTTAGTCCTCTCTCCGGATCGGGTTGTCGACGGCGCCGAACACCGCCTCTTCGAAATCGAACGCGCCTTCCTCGTCCTCGGCGAACACCGAACGGATGTTGGCCTGGCCGGTCGCGATCTCCTCTTCGTCGGGGCCGGGCGTCGCCGCCTTGGCGAACGTTTCGTCGGTCAGCTCGCTGGTGCGGGCCGCGGGGTCGACGTTCTCGGCCATCTTCACCGAGTAGTAGCGGATCACCGGGTCGGTCAGGCGCAGGTTGCGCTCGACTTCTTCGACCAGGCCCGCGGTGCCGAGGTACGAGAAGAAGAGGTAGATCCCCTTCAACTGCTTCTGCACCTCGTAGGCGAGCTTGCGCTTGCCCCAGTTCTCGACCTTGAGCAACGTGCCGCCGCCAGCCTCGACGACGCCGCGGATCTTCAGGTTGACCTGGCCGATCACCTCGTTGGTGATATCCGGGCGCAGGATGTAGATGGTTTCGTACTCGCGTTTGCGTCCAGCCATGTCTCGGCTGGATCCGAGTCGCTTTGCTTCTGCCATTTGGTCTCCCTATGGACGTTTGTCCCGCGCCGTCGGCGCGGGCAAGGAGCGGGTCCCGCCGGATCGGCGCGCAGTGACCATCACTGAGCGTCTCCGGAACGGACCGGTTTATCGGACTTTTTCTGGGATTTCTCTGCTTTTTCGTTCTTTTTGACGTTGAATCGGTTCATTGCGGCGGGCAGGCCGTTGGCGAGGATCTCCTCGACGGCATCGGCCGCGACGGAGCGCAGCTCGGGCAACTCTTTGTGCTCGGCGCGCGAAAAGTCGGAGAGCACGTAGTTCGCGGCGTCACCACCAGGCGCTGGTCTTCCAATGCCGAAGCGCACGCGCAGGAAGTCGGCGCTGCCGAGGTCGGCGATCACCGAGCGCACGCCGTTCTGCCCGCCGTGCCCGCCGCCCGCGCCCAGCTTCAGACGCCCGAACGGCAGATCCAGGTCGTCGTGCACCACGATGATCGATTCGGGCGCGACCTTCCAGAACTTCGCGACGCGCGCGACGGACTGGCCGCTGACGTTCATGAACTCCATCGGTTTGCACAGAAGGACCCGCTCCCCGCGGATGGTCGCCTCGCCGATCTCGGCGCCGAACTTCTCGCGCAGCGGCGGAGCCTTGGCTCGCGCCGCCAGCTCCGCCACCACCTCGAAGCCGACGTTGTGGCGGTTGCCGGCGTATTCTCGGCCCGGATTGCCGAGCCCGACCACCAGCCACATACGCGTTGACTCCGACCGCTAGGCTCGGGAAGAGATCCGGGCTACTTGCCCTTCTTCTCTCCTTCCTTCTTTGCAGGGGCCGCGGCCGCGCCGCCCTTGGCCGGAGCGGCGCCGCCCTTGGCGCCCGCCGCCTTGTCGCCCGCGCCGGCTTCACCCGCGGCAGCCGCTGCGCCCTCGGCCGGAACCGCACCCTCGACCGGAGCTGCCTCGGCCTCTACCTTCTCGGCCTTCGGCGCGACGACCGACGCGATCGCTTCCGGCGTCGAGCAGCGCGCGCACGCCGGTCGCCAGCTTGAGATCGCTGACGTGGAGCGCGGTGCCGATGTCGAGCGGCGTGACGTCGACCTCGAGCTTGGTCGGGATCGCCGCCGGCTTCGCCGCGATCAGGATCGCATGCATGCTCTGGTGCAGGTTGCCGCCGTTGGTCACGCCGACCGCCTTGCCGGTCAGGATCAGCGGGACGGTCACGTGGACCTCGTGGTCGAGGTCGACGCGCAGGAAGTCGACGTGCATGAGCCGGCGCGACAGCGGATCGATCTGCGCGTCGCGGATCATCGCCGTTACCTGCTCGTTCTTGCCCTCACCGGCGACGGTGAGCGAGAAGACGGTGTTGCGGCGCCGCTCCTTGTCGAGCGATTGCAGAAGCGACTTCTCGTCGATGGTGACGGCGACGGGCTCGCCCTTGTTCCCGTAGAGGACCCCGGGCACCTTGCCGGAGGCGCGCACCTTGCGGGCGCCACCTTTGCCGGACTGCTCCCTGACGTCGACGCTGACCTTGGAGAAATCCATGACCTGTTTCCTTTTCCTTCGCCTGTTCTAGATGAAGAGAGAGCTGATTGAATCGCCGTGGTGGATGCGCTTGACCGCTTCGCCGAGCAGGCGCGCCACCGAGAGCACCTTGACCTTGGGGCAGCCGAGCACTTCGGGCCGCGGCGGGATCGTGTCGGTGGTGATCAGCTCTTCGATCGGCGACGCCATGATGCGGTCGACCGCGGGGTGGGAGAGTACCGCGTGCGTCGCGCAGGCGAAGACCGCGCGCGCGCCCTGCTGCTTGATCGCTGTCGCCGCCGCGCACAACGTGCCCGCGGTGTCGACGAGATCGTCGACGATGATCGCGTCACGCCCGCGCACGTCGCCGATGATGTTGACGACCTCGCTGACGTTGGGCGCCGGCCTTCGTTTGTCGATAATCGCCAGGCTCGTGCCCAGACGTTTGGAGTAGGCGCGCGCACGCTCGACGCCCCCGGCGTCGGGCGAGACGATCACCGCGTCCTGGTTGAAGCGCACACGCATGTGGTCCATCAGGACCGGCATGCCGTACAGATGATCGACGGGAATGTTGAAGAACCCCTGGATCTGACCGGCGTGCAGGTCGATCGACAGCAGGCGGTTGACGCCGGCCGCGGTGATCAGGTCAGCGACCAGCCGAGCCGAGATCGGGGTGCGCGGCTTGCTCTTGCGGTCCTGGCGCGCGTAACCGAAGTAAGGAACGACGGCGATGATCGAGCCGGCGGACGCACGCTTGAGCGCGTCGATCATCACCAGCAGTTCCATCAGGTTGTCGTTGACCGGCGAGCAGGTCGGCTGCACCACGAAGCAGTTCACGCCGCGGACGTTCTCGTTGATCTCGACGTAATCTCGCCGTCGGCGAAGCGCGTGACTTCGGCCTTGCCGAGCGGGGTCTCGACGTACTTGCAGATGGCTTGCGCCAGCTCGCGGTTCGCGTTCCCGCCTGAATATGGTGAGGGCCTTGAGCACTGCTTCGCTGTTTCCTGGCGTTTTCTGCGGGGTTTCCCCGGTCTCCGCGAGCTTTTGGCGCACGGCTTCCGGCGGAAGAGCGCGAATCCTGCCATCGACCCCGGCGGCAGTCAACGACGCACCGAGGTTTGGGCGGAAACCCGACGGCTACCCTGACCCGATCAGGCCTCGGGCCCTTTTAGGTAAAGGAATGCCCTGGCCTAAAAGCGGCCGGAGACCGCCGCGAAACCGCCCGAGGTGGTCGGGGCGACATCCAGACGCAGCGCGGTCTCCGACCCTTGCTCTCGCTCGAGCCCGAGGCGAAGGCGTAGGACCAGTATGCCGCTGCGAGCGCGGCCACGCCGACGCCGATGGCGATGTCCGCCCCCTGGTAGACGCGCTTGATGTGGCTCAGCGTGGTGTCCGCGCAGTTCGGAGCGCAGTTCGAGAGGTTTTTGTTGTCATTGCGGCCCCAGAGCGTGAGCACCGCGCCGGTGCCCAGGGCGGCGACGCCTACGCCGGTCAGCACCAAGGAGGATCCGGCGCCGCTTGGGAGGCCCCGCCTCTTCGGATGGCGTCGACTCGGCCGTGGCGGACTCCTCGGGCTCAGCCTTTTCGCCGCGGCGCCCGTCTTCGCGCGCGCTGGCCGCGTCGCCGGCAGTTGCTCATCGGTCGGCACCGCCGATTCGTCGGCGGCGACCGCGCCCCGGCCCGCCTTGCCGACGCTGGCGGTGATGAAGCGGTTGCGCTGGCCCTGAACGATCAGGATCTTCTGCGTCGCGAACACGCGCCCGTCGGCGATGAACGAGAAATCGTGCATGCCGGGATCGATCGGCAGCGCTCGCCCGTCGAAGCTGCCAAGCGAACGGCTCGCCGTCGACCTTGACCTGTACGTCGGTGCGCGATCCGCCGCCGGAGTCGGTGACCAGCAGCACGACGGTGGGCGTGTCGAGCTCGAGCTTGATGTTGCGGTTCGCGCACTGTTGTCGCACGAACGTGCTGCACGGGTTCTGCGCGCACTGACGCAGCAACACGCGGGCTGCCTGCAGCGCGCCTTCTTGCTCGCGCGCCTTCGCGTCCTTGAGCGCGGCGACACAAGCTTCTTCGTCGTGGGGGCGAGCCATCTGGGCCAGCGCGGGCGAGGCGGCGAGCGCGAGCATGGCGAATCCGGCGAGGGCGGCGAGGGGGCGGCGGCGCGATGTGAAGTCGGGGCGAGGGCGCGATACCTTCATGACGGAGGGCTCCTGCGGGCGGTGAATCCGGAGGGTGGGGTCTGACGATGTAGTATCGCCAAATGCGTTCGAAATGCAGCGTCCCAACTGTGGTCGAGCTTTTCCAAATGACGCGGTGACAGGCCTGGCTGCTGGGCGCCGCGGCTAGCGGCGATCCTTGGAGAAGGCCCGGCGCGGTTTGGCTGCGGCGTGTTGGTGACCGATCCCACGAAGGGCAGGGAGTCCTTGATGTGGTCGCCGCCATCTTGGATTCCGAGCCTAGAGGTCGACCTGGCCGAGCACGAACTTCATGTTGCTCTCGTCGACCATCTTCAGGGAGCTCTTGGCCTCCGCCGGGAGCAGGCCCTCCAACGTGGACCAGCGGCTGCGCTCGATGAGGAAGAACGCGCGGTGGCCGCGGTGCTTGGCGATCCACGCCTTGAGGTTCTCGGCGTTCTTGTCGCCGAGGAAGACCGTGTGCTCGGCCATCGGGCCTTCGTAGATCTCGTTCTGCGTGTAGAAGTTCTCGCCGCGCCAGTACATCTGCCAGACGAGCAGATGCTCGTCCGGCGAGCGGCGCATCTTGTAGTAGTTGGCGACGAGCCCCTTCTGCGTCCAGTAGGGCGTCACCTTCATCATGTAGCCGTCGAGCAGGTAAAAGGTGAACGCGACCGCGGCCAGGCACAGGCCCGCGATCGCCGCGCGCTGCACGCGGCGCCAGCCGATGCCGAGCGTCAGCAGCGAGAAGACGACGCCGAAGCCGATGAGGGGGGCGCTGAAGTCCAGCGCCGGGCGGCCACGCCCGGCCCTGCGGCGAGTTGATGTAGTCGTACGAGAACAGCCAGATGAAGTGCTGGGCGTCCTTGGGGGCGGCGACGAGATCGACGAGCACGAGGGCGAGCAGCGGGATGCCGACGAGCGCCGCCGCCGCCGCCGCGCGCCCGGCGCGCCGCTCGAGCACGTCGTCGAGGAAGCAGCCGATCGCGATCGCGAGGCCCGGCAGCGCCGGGAGGATGTAGTGATGGAACTTCGTGACCGAGAGGGAGACGAGGGCGTAGGCCGTCACGAACCAGATCGCGCCGAACCAGAAGAGCCCCTGGCTGCGCACGGCGCGCACGGGCCGCATGACGGCGTAGGCGAGCGCCGAGGGCGCGAGCGCGATCCAGGGGAGCGCGGCGTAGCCGAGCTCGCGCAGGAAGTACTCGAAGGTGCCGCGATCGCCGTGGCGGCCCACGACGAGCCGCCGCCAGTGGTTGTCGCCGTAGAGCTCGTCCCAGAACCCCTTGCCGTGCAGCGCGAGCATCGCGTGGTGCCACGGCACGGCGACGACGGCGACGCCGAGCAGCGCGACGAGGACGCCGTACAGGAGCTGCGCGCGCCGCAGCCGCTTCCAGTTCCAGGTGAAGCCGAGGTAGGCGAGGAACACGAGCACGGGCAGGCCGAGGCCGGCGATGCCCTTCGCGAGCGTCGCGAGCCCGCACAGCGTCGCCGCGAAGAAGAGGTACACGGGCGCCTTGAAGCGCACCCGCGCCGCGAGCACGAGGAACGCGACGAAGGCGAGGAAGTAGGGCGCCATGACGGCGACGCCGGGGATCGCGATCGCGCGCGCGCCCACGGTGAGGTTCCACTTGAGCTGGATCGCGTTGACGACGAGCTGCGGGAGGGTCGCGACGACGAAGAACGCCATCGCGCCGTAGAACAGGCCGTCGTGCGGCCACGACAGCGTCCAGCGCCCGAGCCGGGCCGAGCGCCGCGGGAGCTCGACGTCGCCGTCGTCGAAGAGCGCGAGCGCGCCGAGGGCGAGGGCCATCGTCATCGGCCCCACGAAGGCCATGTCCGTCATGGCCTGGCGCGAGACGAGGCTGTAGAGCGGGAAGGTCGCCGTGACGACGCCGCGAGCACGCCGGCGCGGCGGCTCACGAAGCGCGAGACGCACAGGTAGACGGCGTAGACGCCCAGGACGCCGAGCAGGCAGAAGGGCAGCCGCACGGCCCACTCGGCGCGCGTCGAGGTCGCGATCGTCCCCGGCGGCAGATGACCGCCGAGCCCGAAGAGCGACATCGACAGGCTCATCAACCAGAACGACAGGACGGGCTTCGACCAGAAGTGCTCGGCGTCGATGGGCGCGCCGGGCCACCACAGGCTGATGTAGTCGCCCCGCACCATCACCTGCCGCGCGACCTCGGAGTAGTGCGTCTCCCACGGGTCGTACAGGCCGTAGCTGCCCGCGAACGGGATGTAGAGGAGGAGCCCGAACAGGATGACGAGCAACGCCATCTGACGCTCGGTGAAGCGGTCGAGGAACGAGCGGGCGGGCGGCTGAGGCGCCGCCGTCGACGCCGGCGCGTCGGCGTCGGGGGAGGGGGTGCTCATGAACGCGAGGATGCTATGCGGGGGCGCGGCGCGGCGCAACGCGCGCGTGCGGCGATCTTGGCCCTTCCCGCCATATGCCTGGAGGCACATCGCGCGTCGGACCGGCCCTGTGATATCAAGCGGACATGAAGGGCGCGCGGCTGTCGCATGTGGACGAGCGCGGCGCCGCGCGCATGGTGGCCGTGGGCGGAAAGCCCGAGACGGCGCGCCGCGCGGTCGCGAGCGCCGAGGTGCGCATGAGCGCGGCGACGCTCGCGCTCGTGGCGCGGGGGGAAAGAGGCCGCGGTCGCGGCCCCGGGACGACGAAAGGCGACGTCCTCGCCGTGGCGCGCTTGGCGGGCATCATGGCGTGCAAGCGCGCCGCCGAGTGGATCCCCCTGTGCCACCCCGTACGCGTCGTCGGCACGGACGTCGCGCTCGCGCTCGACCGCGCGCTGCCGGGCGTGCGCGTGACGGTGACCGTCGACGCCATCGATCGCACGGGCGTCGAGATGGAGGCCATGGTCGGCGCGGCGGCGGCGGCCTTGACGGTCTACGACATGGTCAAGGGCGTCGAGCGGGGCGTCGAGGTGGGGCCGTGCGCCTGCTCGAGAAGAGCGGCGGGCGAGCGCAGACACTGGATCCGCCGTGAAACCAAATCTCGCGCCGGCATCGAAAGGAAAAGGTAAAACGACGTATGTCTCTGCCTCACACCGAAGATCGTGATCATCGGGTCCGGCCCCGCCGGCTACACCGCGGCGATCTACGCGGCGCGCGCCAACCTTGACCCGTCCTCTTCGAGGGCGGCGGCGCCACGATCGAGCCAATCACGCTGCCCGGCGGGCAGCTCATGATCACGACCGAGGTCGAGAACTACCCCGGCTTCCCGAAGGGCGTGAAGGGCCCCGAGCTGATGGAGCGGTTCAAGGCGCAGGCCGAGCGCTTCGGCACCGATCGTCACCGCCGACGTGACCGCGGTCGACCTCTCGACAGCGGCCCTTCCGGTACGTCGAGCGAGGAGGGCACCGGACCAAGGCCGACGCGGTCATCGTCGCCACCGGTGCCTCGGCGAAGTGGCTGGGCATCCCCTCGGACCGAAGTTCCAAGAAGGGCGTGTCGGCCTGCGCGACCTGCGACGGCTGCGTTCTTCCGCGGCCGCGACCTCATCGTCGTCGGCGGCGGCGACACCGCCATGGAGGAGGCGACCTTCCTCACCGATTCGCGCAGCAAGGTCACGTGGTGCACCGGCGCGACGAGCTTCCGCGCGTCGAAGATCATGCAGGAGCGCGCGCGCAAGCAACCCCAAGATCGAGTTCGTCACGGAACGCCGCGGTCGAGGAGGTCCTCGGCGACGGCCGAAGCCCGGCGTCACGGGCGTGCGCCTGCGCGAAGCACGCACCGGCGAGACGCGCGACGTGCCGATCGGCGGATTCTTCGTCGCCATCGGCCACGAGCCCAACACCGAGCTCTTCAAGGGGCAGCTCGACATGAACGCGGTCGGCTACCTGATCGTCGAGCCCGGCTCGACCGCGACCAACGTGGCCGGCGTCTTCGCCTGCGGCGACGTCGCCGACCCGTACTACCGGCAGGCCATCACGGCGGCCGGGCACCGGCTGCATGGCCGCGATCGACGCCGAGCGCTTCCTGGCCCACTAGGCCGCGCTCCGCGCCTCAGTTAAGTGCGCGCCGGTGACCGAGGAAAGCCGGCGGCCGCGTGCCCGCGACGACTCCGACGACGAGGAGCTCGAGTTCCTCGAGCACGATCCCTCGGTGAGCGCCGACGCGCCGGCTGCCGACGCCGCGCGGGGCCCGCGGCGCCGCGGTTCCGATCGTCGGCACGTCGATCCGATCGAGCAGGCGGTCGAGCTGCTGTCGAAGATCAACATCTTCTCCGGCCTGCAGCCGACCTACCTGCGGCGCATCGTCGACATCGGCCTCGAGGAGCGCACCACCGCGAAGGCGCCGATCTTCGCCGAGGGGACGCCGGGCGACAAGTTCTACCTGATCGTCGAGGGCGCGGTCCGCATCAGCCGCATCGTGCCCGGCATGGGCGAGGAGGCGCTGGCCGTCCTGCGCCCCGGCAACTACTTCGGCGAGATGTCGCTGATCGACGACTTCGCCGCGCTGCGCCGACGCGCGCGTGCCACGAGAACTGCCGCCTGTTCGTGATCCGCAAGGAGGACCTCGAGGACCTCCTGTTCGTCGATCGCGACCTCGCCTACGAGCTGCTGTGGAACTTCGTGCGCACGCTGTCGGCCGCCTGCGCGAGACCAACGACAAGATGACGTTCCTGGCCGTGACGAACCGCTTCTGATCGCCGGCTCGGACCCCTCTCCCTAACCCTCCCCCCACGACGGGGCGAGGGGACCGGATCCGTATCCGATCCCCTCCCCCCGTCCGCGGGGGTGGGTCAGGGTGAGGGTCCCGATCCCACCTAGTGATACGTCGGCAGCGTGCCGTACCCGCGCGCGGGCTCGTTGAACGGGCGCTGCTGGGCCGCGCTCTCGATGATCTGCGCCGACGTGACCAGCGCGAGGTGCGAGAACGCCTGCGGGAAGTTGCCGATCTGGCGCCGCAGCGCGGGATCGTACTCCTCGGCGAGCAGGCCGAGGTGATTGCGCAGCCCGAGCAGCCGTTCGAACAGCGCCTCGGCGTCGCGATGCCGGCCGATGAAGGCGTAGTTGTCGGCGAACCAGAAGCTGCACGCCAGGAACGCGCCCTCCGTCCCGGGCAAGCCCGTCGGTGCCGTGCTCGGTGCCGTAGCGGAGCACGAAGCCGTCGCGCAGCAGGTCCTTCTCGATCGCCGCGACCGTGCTCGCGACGCGCGGATCGGAGCCCGGCAGAAAGCCGAAGTGCGGGATGACCAGCACGCTCGCGTCGAGTTGCTCGCTGCCGTACGACTGCGTGAACGCGCCGACGCGCGGGTTGAAGCCGCGCTCGCAGACCTCGGCGTGGATGCGCTCGCGCAGCGCGCCCAGGTGCGGCAGCATGCTCGCGACCTTCGTCGCCGCCCACGCCCAGCTCCTCGATCGCGCGCACCACGCGATCGACGGCGACCCAGGCCATCACCTTCGAGTGCGTGAAGTGGCGCCGCCCGCCGCGCACCTCCCAGATGCCGTCGTCGGGGCGCTGCCAGGCATCCTCGAGGAACTCGCACCACGTCCTTGGCCGCGGTCCAGCCCTCGCGGTCGTGCCTGGCATGCCCGTACGGCGCGCGTCGACAGATCGCCGAGATCACCTCGCCGTAGACGTCGAGCTGGAACTGCTCGAGGCGGCGTTGCCGACGCGCACCGGCTTCGAGCCCTCGTAGCCCGGCAGCCAGTCGAGCTCGACCTCGGTCAGCCGACGCTCGCCGCGGATGCCGTACATGATCTGCATCTGCGCCGGATCGCCGGCGATCGCGCGCAGCAGCCAGTCGCGGAACGCGCGCGCTTCGTCGCGGTAGCCGCCGCATCATCAGCGCGTCGAGCGTGAGCGCTGGCGTCGCGCAGCCAGCAGAAGCGATAGTCCCAGTTGCGCACGCCGCCGAGCGCCTCGGGCAGCGACGTGGTCGGCGCGGCGACGATGCCGCCGGTGGGCGCGTAGGTGCAGCGCCTTGAGCGTGATCAGCGAGCGCATGACGGCGTCGCGCCAGCGGCCCTGGTAGGCGCAGCGGCCGGACCAGTCCTTGCCAGAACGCCTCCGTGTCGCGCAGCGCCTGCTCGGTGTCGAGCGCGGCGGGCGGTCGTTCGTGCGACGAGAACCAGCCGAGCTGCAGCGGCGATGCGATCGCCCTTCTTCACGCGATGGTGGCCTCGCGCTGCGTCCGTCGCGGCGCAGTGTCGAGCGGCCGCCGCGCAGATGAGCGCGTCCGGGCCGGCGATCAAGCAGACGCCGTCGCTCGTCGGCGCTGATCCAGCGGCACGGTCGGCGCCGTAGCCGAAGCGCACGTCGAGCAGCATCTCCATCGGCACCTCGCCGTCGAGCCCTTCGATGATGCGCACGACGTCGCAGCGCTCCGTCCGGATCGGCATGAAGTCGATGAGCCGCACCGTGCCGCCGTCGCAGCTCGAACTCGGTCTCGAGGATCAGCGTGTCGTCGCGATAGCGCTGCCGCGTCTCGCGCGTGCGCACGGTCGGGCGGATGCTCCAGCGGCCGTGCTCGTCGCGGCCGAGCAGCGCCGCGAAGCAGGCGTCGGAGTCGAAGCGCGGCGCGCAGAACCAGTCGATCGATCCGCGGTCGACACCAGAGCCGTGGTCAGCGTGTTACCGATGAGCCCGTATTCTTCGATGCGGACGCCATCGCCGCCCTCCCTTCCGTCGTTGAGCTGGAGGGCGCAGCGAGCAGACCCTCCACTTTACAACGTAAGGATCGAGGAGCTGACAGGGTTGACGATCCGATCGTTCTCCCGGATCCTCGCCCCATGGGGCTGAGCGGGCGAAGAGGATGCGCGGCGGTGGCGCTCGTCGTCGCGGTCGCCGTCGGAGCCGGCGCGGCGGGATGCGGCTCGACCGCGACCATCGCGCACCCCCACGGCATCCTCGAGGCCGAGATCGTGCAGTCGGACTCCGGCGGCATCTCGGTGCGCCAGCGAGACGAGCCGCCGCTGCGGGTCAACCGCGGCGACATCCTGGACATCGATCACCCCGGCAACGTCGCCATGGTCGTCGGCGCCTGCCTGCTGGCGGAATGGGGCGCGTTCATGAGCGAACGCCATTTTCGTGACGAGCTGATCCACGACGACACCGGCGACGTGAGTGTGGCCGCCCGGCCGTTGACGCTCGTGTTCGGTGGTCCCCGGGGCCATTCTTCTCGGCGTCGGCTCGTACCACTACATCTCGTCGGTCCACTCCGCCTGGGCGTTCGAGCACCCCGACTCGAAATAGCGGGGCCCTGGCTCGCACGGACCACCGGGGAACATCTTGAAGGTCAGCGACGCTTCAGACGTTGAACTTGAAGTGGATCACGTCGCCGTCGCGGACGACGTAGTCCTTGCCCTCGAGCGCGAGCTTGCCGTTGGCGCGGCACGCGGCCTCGGAGCCGAGCTTGATCAGGTCTTCCCACCAGATGACCTCGGCCTTGATGAAGCCGCGCTCGAAGTCGGTGTGGATCACGCCGGCGGCCTGCGGGCGCCTTGGTGCCGCGCTTGATGGTCCAGGCGCGGCACTCGTCCTCGCCGGCGGTGAGGAAGGTGATGAGGTCGAGCAGCGCGTACGCCGTGCGCGCCACCGCGTGCAGGCCCGGCTCCTTGAGCCCGAGCGTCTCGAGGAAGGCCGGCCGATCCGCGGCGTCGAGCGACGCAATCTCGGCCTCGGCGGCGGCGCAGATCACCACGACCGGCGCGCCCTCGCGCGGCCGCGTGCGCCTTGCAGCGCGCGCACGTGCGGGTCGGCGTCGACGTTGCCGAGCTGCTTCTCCGCGACGTTGGCGACGTAGAAGACCTTCTTCAGCGTGAGCAGGCTGCTGTCGCGCAGCAGCGCCTGCTCGTCGGCGGTGAGCCCCTGCGCGCGCGCCGGCTTGCCCTGCGTCGAGGCCCTTCTTCACCTTCTCGCAGACCTCGAGGGTCAGCTTCTCGTCCTTGGACGCCGGGCCCTTGAGCGCCTTCTTGCGCGCGATCGATGCGCTTCTCGACGCTCTCGAGGTCCTTGAGGCAGAGCTCGGTGTCGATCGTGGCGACGTCGGCCAGCGGATCGATGCGGTTGTCGACGTGGACGATGTTGTCGTCCTCGAAGCAGCGCACGACGTGCGCGATGGCGTCGGTCTCGCGGATGTTGGCGAGGAACTGATTGCCCAGGCCCTCGCCCTTGGACGCGCCCCGCACCAGGCCGGCGATGTCGACGAAGTTCACCGTGGCGGCGACCACCGACTTCGGATGGTAGAGCGCGACCAGCGCGTCGAGCCGGGCATCGGGCACCGGCACGACGCCGACGTTGGGCTCGATCGTGCAGAACGGATAGTTCGCCACGGCGGCGCCCGCCGCGGACAGCGCATTGAAAAGCGTCGATTTGCCGACGTTCGGCAAACCGACGATGCCACAAGAGATAGCCATGGAGGGGCCAGTCTACGCGACCGGCGTCGGTCGAACTGGCTTATCCAGTTTGATCAGCCGATTTTGCCGAAGAGCTGGAACGCGATCAGCAGGCCGTAGATGACCAGCGACTCGATGAGCGCCAGACCGACGATCATCGGGACGAAGATCTTGCCCGAGGCCTGCGGGTTGCGCGCGATGCCCTCGAGGGCCGAGCCGGCGGCGCGGCCCTGACCGATGGCGCCGCCCAGAGCCGAGAGGCCGATCGCGAGCGCGGCGGCGATGCCGAGCCACTTGTCGCGGTCGAGGCGGGCGATGTCAGCGGTCTGCGCGAAGGCCGGCGCGCTGGCGAGCATGGTCACGATGAGGATAGGCAACTTCGAGATGCGGCGCATTTCTGTCACTCCTGATTGGTGGTGTGTTCGTGAATTCGTGAATCTGTGGATTTGGTTCAGTGCTCTTCGTGAGCGACTGCGGTGCTGATGTACACGGTGGTGAGCAATGAGAAAACAACCGCCTGGACGACGGACACGAACACGCCCATCACCAGGAACGGAACCGGAACCAGAAAGGGGATGACGCCGAAGAACGCCAGCACGACCGCGTGGTCGGCGCTGATGTTGCCGAGCAAGCGCATCGACAGCGAGACCGGGCGCGCGATGTGGCTGATGATCTCGATCGGCAGCATCAGCGGCGCCAGCGGCAGGAACGGGCCCAGGAAGTGCTTGAAGTACTTGATGCCGTGCGCGCGCACGCCAAAGATGTGCGTCAGCAGGAAGACCAGGCCCGCGAGCGCCAGGTTGGTCTTGAGCGTGTCGGTCGGCGGGATGAAGCCCGGGATCAGCGACAGCAGATTCGAGAAGAGGATGAACAGGAACAGCGTGCCGACCAGCGGCAGGTAGCGGCGCGCCTCTTTCTCGCCCATGACGCTGACCATGAGGTTGTAGATCGTGTCCGAGAGCATCTCGAACAGGTTGCGCATGCCGAAGCGCGGCGGCGGCACCAGGCCGGCGTCGGCCGCGCGGTTCACCTTGGCGGCGTAGCGGAACGCGCCGTAGGCCAGGAACAGCAGCACGAGGATCCCGCCGAACACGTGATCCAGCTGGAAGTGCGTGGCCTGGAACATCTGCCAGGTCCACTCGCGGCCGAGGTAGTGCTGCAGGTTCTCGTGCAGCGTGCGGTAGCCGGGGAAGAAATCGAACCAGGTGATGTGCGGACCCATGTAACGCTTACGCCTCCGCCTCGTTTCCA
This sequence comes from uncultured Pseudomonadota bacterium, assembly GCA_963711305.1. GTDB lineage: Bacteria > Myxococcota_A > Polyangia > Fen-1088 > Fen-1088 > DASRQZ01. The sequence continues at coordinate 416,917 of CAVQDT010000006.1, read as the reverse complement.
GATGTCCGTGTGCCCAGGCCGACGAGCAGGATCGAGAACACGAAGACCGACATGCCGAGCGCGAACGGCAACACCTGGAGCTTGAGGATCCGCACCGCCACCCAGACCATCGCGAACAGCGCGGTCATCTTGACGAGCAGGCCAGCGGCGAGCGCGAGACCCTGACCGCTGCCGCCGCCCGCGGTCTCGACCCGACGGACCGCGCGGCGGCCGAGGCGGGTGATCGCCACGAAGTTCAGGCAGGCGAGGGCCGCGCCGACGCCGGCGGCCAGCATACCGTGCGCGCCCCAGAGCAGCCCCGCGACCGCGGTGACCGCGGCCCCCAGGACCAGGTTGGCGCGAGTGATCTTGTCGAGTGCGTCGGTCTTCATGAGGTCTTGGTTGGTGGAGAATCGTTCGGCCCCGCCGCCTTGCCGTTGTCGAGATCGGCAACGTCGCGCCGGTAGGATCGGATCACCCGCATCAGCGCCTTGATGGCGGCGCCGATGCCGGCGAGCAAGCCAGCGTAGCTGATCCAGGGTTCGGTGCCGAGCTTTCGGTCTAGAAATCTCCCTCCGAGGTAGCCGATGATGACTGGCAACGGCGATCTCGATTCCGACGGCGCCGGTGGTGCCGGCTATCCGCCACATTTTTTTTACTTCAGGGTCGATGGCCGGCGTTCCGGTATCACGCCGCGGGCTCGAAATCAAGGTCCGGACGGAGCCCGGACGTGGCGCTGCCGCCCGAACCGCCGCGAGGACGGGGCGGTGGAGATGTTGGGGAGGAGGAACCGGCGCTGGAATGGGCCTCGGACCTCAGCGGGTCCGGCTCTGGTCCGGTTCCCTCCCCCGTCCGCCCCCGTCCGCGGGGAGGGTCAGGGAGAGGGCAAGCCTTGCGAGCCGCGTCGCCCGACGGCCCCTCTCCGGCTAACCCGTCTCCCCGCGGAGAGGCCGTCGACGGGCGACCGCGATTCGGACTTGCCGAACCCGGGGCCTGACTGCCCGAGGCCGAGGCCGCTTCCGTTCCTACAGCTTCGTGATGTCGGGCAACGTGCCGTCGGCGTTTCGCTTGGCCGCCGACGCCTTGGCCGTGGTCACCGTCGTCGCCGAGACGCCGCCCGAGCTGGTGATGTTCTGGAACGAGCCGCCGCGGTTGTTCCAGGCGCCGCAGCCGGTGCAGGTCATCGAAGCCGGGTTGCTGTTGTTGGTGAAGCCCCAGTCGGCGACGTGCGAGCCGCCGGCGGTCTCGTTGTTATCGAACGCGAAGTCGTTCGACATGACGTGCTTCGCCGAGACGCCGTTGCCGCCCATCTTGAAGCCGTTGCCGTTGCTTCAGCTCCCGGCGGTGGTCGCGCCCATTCCGAACATCCAGCTGTTCTTGCACGGTGATCGGATCCGGCCAGGCGAACAGGTCGATGCCGTCGTCGGCGTTGTCCCAGCTCCGGCATGCCGTCGAAGACGTTACCCGCGCCCTGGCCTTCCTTGGCGCAGAAGCCGTCGGCGTTGGCGCCCTGGCAAGCGACATCGTCGTTCTGGTGCGAGTCGCAGTTCAAGATCGTGTTGAACGAACCGCTGGTGGCGATTCCCGACCCGGAGCGGATGCTGATGCCGCAGTCGCCGTTGTTGTGCACGTCGAGTCCCTGGACCACGTCGTGCGAGCCCTGGACGCTGATGCCCCAGCCGTTGCTGTTCTTGATCTCCAGCCCCTGCATTTTGTAGTAGTCCGAGATCAGGTCGATGCCGCCGTGGTTGTTCTGATCGGTGCCAGAGATCGGGCTGCTGGAGACGGTGCCGTTCGGGCAGCTGGTGACGCGCGGCTGGGTCGCGAAATCCAGGATCGGCTTCGTGGTCGCCGCCGGGTCGGGCATGAACGTGATGATGCGCGTGGGCGTGCCCATGCGTTCCTTCTTGGTCTGGAAGCGCGCGCTCATCGGATAGGTGCCCGCCATCAGGCACAGCGTGGTGTTCGTGCCGGAGCAGAGATCGCCCGGCTTGCGCGCCGCCGACGCCGGGACAGAGGACGTTGTAGGCCGGCGGCGAGCGTCGCCATCGGCGCCGCCTGCGTGCCCGGGTTCGTGTCGCTGCCGGTCGGCGACATCCAGACGTCGCAGGGGCCGGTCTTGCCGCCGGCGCCGGTCGCGCCGCCCATCCCGACCATGCCGCCGGCGCCGGTCGCGCCGCCCTGGCTGCCGCCGCCGGTGCCGGTCGGCCGTCCGCCCGTCCCCGACGCTCCGCCGGTGTTGCCGGTGCTACCGCCCGTGCTGCCGTTGCCGCCGCCGGTGCTGCCGTTGCTGCCGCCCGCGCTGGTCGTCGAGCCTCCCGAGCCGCCGCCCGTCGTCGAGCCGCCGGCGCCGGTCGTGCCGGGCGAGCCGCCGCTCGAGGCGTGGCTGCCGCCGGCGCCGCTGGATCCGGCTTCGCCGCCGGTATCGGTTCCTGCGGCGCATCCCACGACCAATGACAGACACGAAGCGAAGCAAAGGACAGTCGAGGAGCGGAGCACGGTTGTGATTCGATTTCATGAACATCTCCGTGGCGGGGGCCGGCGTGTGGTCAGAAGTGTTCAAACTGGGTTGCCACAGGGCGCCACCACGGCTCAGCCTGCGTTCAGATAGCGCCGAGCGTGGGCTCGCTCACGCGCGCGCGCGACCCCTCTCCCTAACCCTCTCCCCGGCGGACCGGGGCGAGGGGATCGGATGGATTGGCGCATCGCGCGCGCGGCTGCGGCGAATCCGATCCCGAGCGACTGCGGTGAATCCGATCCGCGGATGCTGACTGCAGTGAATCCGGTCCGGACCTGCGAGATCCGACCCTCCCCCCGTCTGCGGGGGGAGGGTTAGGGAGAGGGGTCCGGTCCGCCGCCGGCTCCCTACGCCTGCGTGATCCGCCCGGTGATCTCGGACAGCACTTCGCGCGCCGCCGCGATGAAGCCCTCGACGTCGGCCGGCGTGTGCGCCAGCGAGATGAACGCGGCCTCGAACTGCGCGGGCGGCAGCAGATAGCCGCGCTCGAGCATGCCGTGGAAGAAGCGCGCGTAGACCGCGGTGTCGGCCTTCTTCGCGCTCACCAGATCGACGACCTCCTCGGTCGTGAAGAACAGCGTGAACGCCGAGCCGACGCGCTGGACGCGCGCGCGCGCGCCGGTGCGCCGCACGGCGCGCGAGAGCTCGTCTTCGAGCGCGCGGCCGAGATCTTCCAGCGTCTCGTAGGCGCGGTTGTTGAGCTTCTTCAGCGTCGCCAGCCCCGCCGCCACCGCGAGCGGGTTCCCCGACAGCGTGCCGGCCTGGTAGACCGGTCCCTCGGGCGCGACCTTGTTCATGACCGCGGCGCGCCCGCCGTAGATCCCCATCGGCAGGCCGCCGCCGGCGATCTTGCCCAGGCAGGTCAGGTCCGGCTTCACGCCGAACAGCTGCTGCGCGCCGCCGCGCGCGACGCGGAAGCCGGTGATCACCTCGTCGAAGATCAGCAGCGCGCCGTGCTGGTCGCACAGCGCGCGCAGGACCGGCAAGTACGCCGGCCGCGGCAGCACCACGCCCATGTTGCCCACGATCGGCTCGACGATCACCGCCGCGATCTGGCCGGGGTGGGTCTCGAACGCGCTCCGCATGGCGTCGAGATCGTTGAACGGCACGACGATCGTGTCGGCTACCGAGCCCGCGGTCACGCCGGCCGAGCCGGGGATGCCCAGCGTCACCGCGCCCGAGCCGGCGGCGACCAGCAGCTGATCGGAGTGGCCGTGATAGCCGCCGTCGATCTTGATGATCTTGGGCCGCTCGGTGAAGCCGCGCGCCACGCGCAGCGCCGACATCGTCGCCTCGGTGCCCGACGACACGAAGCGCATCTTCTCGAGCGACGGGATCATGAACTGCAGCAGCTCGCCGAGCTCGACCTCGCGCGCGGTCGGCGCGCCGAACGTCGTGCCCGACGCCGCCGTGTGCACGATCGCCGCGATCACGTCGGGGTCGGCGTGACCCAGCACCAGCGGCCCCCACGACCCGACGAAGTCGACGTAGCGGTTGCCGTCGACGTCGTAGACATACGCGCCGACCCCGCGCTGCAGGAAGACCGGCGTGCCGCCCACCGCCTTGAAAGCGCGCACCGGCGAGTTCACGCCGCCCGGGAAGAGCCGGCTGGCTCGCTGGTACAGGGCCGCCGATTGAGCGCGCTTGTCAGACATCAGTTCGATTTCTCGCCGTTGCGGCCGCCGCCGTTGTCACCGTTGTCACCGCCCTCGTCCCCCTTCGTCGTCGCCCGCGTCATCGTCGGAGTCTCGTCGGCGTCGGCCTCGAGCGCGTCCTCGTCGTCGCCGGCCGCCTCCTCGCCGAGATCCTCCTCGGCCAGCGGCTCGCTCTGCGCCTCGGCGCGCGCGGCGGCGACCTCGGGCGCGACCTCGGACTCGCCCTCTTCCTTCTCGGCCATGCGCTCCATGGCCACGACCTGCTCGTCGGTCTCGAGGCGAATCAGACGCACGCCCTGGGTGTTGCGACCGATGGTCGGGATGCCGTTGACCGGCATGCGAATCAGCTTGCCGCCGTTGGTGATCAGCATCAGGTCGTCCTCGTCGGTGACCAGGCGCAGGCCGACGACCTTGCCGTTGCGCTCGCTGGCCTTGATGGTGATGACGCCCTTGCCGCCGCGGTTCTTGGTCGGGTAGTCGGACACCGGCGTGCGCTTGCCGTAGCCGCGCTCGCACACCGTCAGCAGCGTCGCCGGCGCGTCGCGCGGGATCACCGCCATGCCGACCACCTCGTCGCTGCCCTGGCGCAGCTTGATCCCGCGCACGCCGCGCGCCGTGCGGCCCATCGGGCGTACGTTCTCCTCGCGGAAGCGGATCGCCCAGCCGTCCCTGGTGCCCAGCAGTACGTCGGACGCGCCCTCGGTGATGCGCACGCCGACCAGGTCATCGTTGTCGGCGATCGACAGCGCGATGATGCCCGAGCTGCGGATGTTGGCGAACAGGTTGAGCGACGTCTTCTTGATCTGGCCGGCGCGCGTGGCCATGACCACGAACGCGCCCTCGGAGAACTCGCGCACCGGCAGCATCGCCACCACGCGCTCGTTCTCTTGCAGCGGGATCAGGTTCACGAACGCCTTGCCCTTGGCGGTGCGGCCCGGCCTGCGGCACCTCCCACACCTTCTTGGTGTAGGCGCGCCCCTTGCTGGTGAACATCAGCAGCGTGTCGTGCGTCGACGCCACGAACAGCTGCGCGACGAAGTCCTCTTCGTGCGTCGCCGCGCCGGTGATGCCGCGCCCGCCGCGCCGCTGCGCCTTGTACAGCGACTTCGGGTTGCGCTTGACGTAGCCGCCGTGAGTGACGGTGACCACCATCTCCTCCGGCGCGATCATGTCCTCGATGTCGATGTCGGCCGCGATGTCGATCAGCTCCGACCGCCGTGGATCGGCGTACGCCGACTTGATCTGCTCCAGCTCCGAGACGACGACCGCCATGAGCACGGTCTCGCTGCCCAGGATCTCCTCGAGCCGCGCGATGAGCACCGCCAGTTCCTTGATCTCGGCGATCAGCGCGTCGCGCTCGAGCCCGGTCAGCTTGGCCAGCCGCATGTCGAGGATCGCCTGCGCCTGTCGCGCCGACAGCTCGAACGTCTCGATGAGGCCGCTCTTCGCCGTCTCGGTGTCCTTCGACGAGCGAATGAGGTCGATGACCGCGTCGATGTTGTCGACGGCGATCTTCAGGCCCTCGAGGATGTGCATCCGCTCCCGGGCCTGGCGGAGCTCGAACATCGTGCGCCGCCCGACGACGTCGCGGCGGTGGGCGATGAAGTGCTGCAGCAGCTTCTTCAGCGACAGCGTCTGCGGCCGGCCGTCGACGATCGCCAGCATGTTGATGCCGAACGAGTCCTGCATCGGCGTCATCTTCCAGAGGTTGTTGAGCACCACCTCCGGTACGGCGTCCTTCTTGAGATCGATCACCATGCGCATGCCGTCGCGGTCCGACTCGTCGCGGATGTCGGCGATGCCGTCGATGCGCTTGTCGCGCACCAGCTCGGCGATCTTCTCGATCAGCTTGGCCTTGTTGACCTGGTAGGGAATCTCGGTCGTGACGATCGACTTGCGGCCGGTCTTGACGTGCTCCTCGATGTTCGTGCGCGCGCGCATGAGCAGCGCGCCGCGCCCGGTCTCGTAGGCGGCGCGGATGCCGCCGGTGCCGCAGATGAAGCCGCCGGTCGGGAAGTCCGGGCCGGGCACGATCTCGCACAGCTCGTCGGTGGTGATGTCGGGGTTCTTGGCGACGGCGATGGCGGCGTCGACGATCTCGCCCAGGTTGTGCGGCGGGATGTTGGTCGCCATGCCGACCGCGATGCCGGCGGCGCCGTTGACGAGCAGGTTCGGGAAGCGCGCCGGCAGCACCGTCGGCTCGACCTCTTTGTCGTCGTAGTTCGGCTGGAAGTCGACGGTCTCCTTGTCGATGTCGGCCAGCAGCTCGCCGCCGATGCGCTCCATGCGGCACTCGGTGTAGCGGTAGGCGGCCGGCGGATCGCCGTCGATCGAGCCGAAGTTGCCCTGGCCGTCGATCAGCGTGTAGCGCATCGCGAAGTCCTGCGCGAGGCGCACGAGCGCGTCGTAGGCCGCCGTGTCGCCGTGCGGGTGGAAGCGGCCGAGCACCTCGCCGACGACACGCGCGCACTTGATGTAGGCGCGGTTCCAGACGTTGTTGTTCAGGTGCTGGGTATAGAGAATCCGTCGGTGGACCGGCTTCAACCCATCTCGCACGTCGGGCAACGCGCGCGACACGATGACGCTCATGGCGTAGTCCATGAACGACGACTTCATCTCTTCTTCGATGGCGATCGGGATGCGATTGCCGAACGCGGAAGGCGGTGGTGCGGCGCCGTCAGCGCTCATCGGTGTCCTTCATCCCAGCCGTGCATGGCCCACTTTTATACGTGAAAGCCCCCGCCGGTTCCATGCATTCCGCCGCCTCTTTTTGCGCGTTTTCTGCGCGTCCGCGCGCCTCTGCGCGGCATGGTTTCTCGGCGTCCCGGTGGCCGTGATCAATTGGTCTTGGTCAGCGGTCCGGAGAACGTCAGCTCGCAGGTGCCGGCGGTGCCGTTGGTCGCCGCGAAGGTGCTCGTGAGATGGCCGGTCGTCGTCGCCGTCGTCGCGCTGGTCTTCGTGAACGAGAACGTCATGGGCGACCAGGTGTAGGCGGTAGTAACCGGCGGGGCGACCGAATTGTCGGTCGTTCGCTGGACGCACGACTGGTTCGACGACGCGACCGCCATGGTGTTTCCGCTCGACAGCTGCATCGTCCAGCCGGTATCGCAGAAGTACTTCGCGTTCAGAGTCGCCGACAGGGTCCCGAGGCCGATCAGGATGTAGTCGGCGGGGGTGCCGTTGCTGGGGTTGCCGTTGAGGGCACGCTGAATCGCCATCGGTGAGTCGGAGCAGCTGCCGTTCAGGGTCCCGCCGGTGAAGGTCCAGGTGCCGACGAAGCCGTCGCGCGGATCGCTGCTGGTCGGAAGATCGGAGCTCGCGTCCAGGTGCGCGCCGCCGGTACCGGGGTGCGTTCCGCCGTCGGAGCCGCCGGAGCCGCCGGGCGTGTCTCCGATTTTCCAACACTTGTTGTCGGCGACGTCGCAGGAATAGCCCTTGGGGCACGAACCCGCCGGGACCGCAGACCAGCATGTCGTTGGCGAAGTCCGGTGCGTAGGTGCAGGCCCCGAGGCCGCCGAGCACGACCGCCGTCGACCGCGAGCCACCTCGCGCGCATCAGAACGTCACCCGCAAGGCTGCGCCCGCGCGATCCGGCGCCACCGACGGCATCAGAGCGACGCTTCCCGGCGGCGGCGATCCGGTCTCGACCGGATGGCGCGCGCCCAGGTAGTAGATCACGCCTCCCGCGGCGAGCGCGGCGGTGCCGACGATGATGAAGGTGACTTCCTTGGTCTGCGCGGTGCGCCCGCGCTGATCCTCACTCGGGTCGAAGGTGCCGCCGGCGTTGGCGGTCTTCTCGACGTTCCGCTGCGCGTCCTTGGCTTGCCCGCCGAAGATCGCCGCGACCACGTACGAGAGCACGCCGGCGCCGCCGGTCACCAGCCCGGCGAGGCGCAGGTTCTTGCCGTGGTCGATGGGCGCCGTCTGCGGGCGGCGGGCCCGGCGGCGGCGCGGGTGTGGTGCCGGCCGGCACGGGTGGAGCAGGGAGGGGCGCGACGACCGGGTTGGCCGGCGGCGCACCAGGTGGGCCCGGTGGGTTCGGACCCGGGCCGGCCGTCGTCGGTCCCGGCGGAGGAACGGCGGGACGCCGGCGGAACCGTCGGGGGTGGTGGCGGCGTGATCGGGTTCTCGCCCGCCGGCGGTGGCGCGACGGAGCCGGTTGCCCCGCCCTTTTCCAGCGTCGCGATCTTGTCCTCGATGTCGGCGCGGTAGGGCGACTTGGGGACGTGCTGCAGGTACTTGCGATAGAAGAAGACCGCTTTGTTCCCATTGCCGGCCATGCGGTAGGCCTGCGCCAGGTTCAGCAGCAGCGTCGGGTCTTGCTTTTCGGCGTAGGCCGCCTCGTACTCGGCGGCCGCCTCGTTGTACTTGCCGAGGTCCATGAACGCCTTGCCCTTTTGCGCGTGCTCGCGCGCGGCCGACGTCTCGTCGGCAGCGGCGAACGACGTCGACGCAGGAAGCAGGCCGGCCCCAATTGCACCAGTGAGCACGATAGCGAGCAAAGCTCTCGGGTAGCGCATCGGCGCTGAACAGTATCGCCCAATCCGGGCTCGCCGGGAACCGGGAAACTGGGGCGGTCGCTGGCGTCGAAAGAAGCGACCTCCGGCTGTCAGCGCGGAATGAAGCGGCCTGCGGTCGCTTCTAGCCGTCGGAACTCTTCGATCTGCGCCAGGAAGACCGGCACGATCTCGGGGTCGAACTGCGAGCCCATACAGCGTTCCAGCTCGCCGCACGCGACCTCGTGAGGGAGCGCCTTGCGATAGGCGCGGTCCGACGTCATCGCGTCGTAGGCGTCGGCGATCGCGACGATGCGGCCGATGATCGGGATGTTGTCGGCCATCAGCCCCTGCGGGTAGCCCGATCCGTCCCACGCCTCGTGGTGGCAGTAGCAGCCGGGGACGATGTCGCGCATGAAGGGGATCGGCTCGAGGATTCGCTTGCCCTTGGCCGGGTGCGAGCGAAACATCGCCAGCTCCTCGGGCGTCAGCTTGCCCGGCTTGTTCAGCTTGTCGTTGCGCACGCCGATCTTGCCGACGTCGTGCATGAGGCCGACCTTGACGATCGTATCGATGTCCTGCTCGCTCATGCGCAGGCCGAGCCCGATCAGGCGCGCGTACATGGCGACGCGCTCGGAGTGGCCGCGCGTGTAGCGGTCCGACTCCTCGAGCGCGTGCGCGAAGCCGATGATGCTCTGCTTGAAGTTCTCCTCGAGCGAGACGTTGGCGCGCGTGAGATCCTTGTTGGCGCTGACCAGGTGCTCGTAGAGGCGCGCGTTCTCGATCGACACGGCGGCGCGGCTGCCGAGCACGTACAGCATCTTGCGCTGGCCCTCGCTGAACCTGGCGCCGCGCGTGTAGCTGTAGGCGTTGAGCATGCCGATGATGCGGCCGTTCAGCTTGAGCGGGATCGAGCAGAAGCTGACCAGGCGCCGATTGAGATCCGGCGGCGACGCGAGGAAGCGATACGACCGGCTGCCGTGCACCAGCAGCGGGCGGTCCTCTTGAAACAGCGGCAGCACCTCTTCCAGGTTCAGCGCCGGCGGCTGCACGTCGGGCTCGGCGCGCTGGGCGACCTTGCGCGTGCGCTCGATGAAGCGCCCCTCGCGCTTGGGATCCTCCAGCAGCAGGCTCACCACGTCGGCGTCGACCGCGTCGAGCGTCGCGTCCAGCACCAGATCGAGCACGGTCTCGACCGACAGCGACGTCGCGATCGCCTCGCTGATCTTGTAGATGGCGAGCGCGTCTTTGAGGCGGATGTTCTCGTGCTGCAGGCGCTGCCGGTCGAGCCCGCGCTGCACGATGTGCACGACCTCCTCGACCTTGAACGGCTTGAGGATGTAGTCGTAGGCGCCGCGCTTCATCGCCTCGATCGCGGTCTCGACGGTGCCGAAGCCGGTCATGATCACCGTGAGCACCGGGATGCTCTCCTCGGTGATCTTCAGGATCAGCTCGAGGCCGCCCATGTTGGGCATCTTCAAATCCGAGATGACCAGGTTGTAGCTGCGGCGGTGCAGCTCCTTGAGCGCCTCCACGCCGTCCTCGACGGTGTGGACGACGTAGCCCTCCATGGTGAGGAAGTCCGAGAGGATCTCGCGGATCACCTTCTCGTCGTCGACGACCAGGATGCGCGGGATCTCGGGGTGGGGAGCGAGCTCGGGTTCCGCCGCGTCGATGTCCTCCGGCATCGGCGTTTTCGCCAGCAGGGCTTCTCGATCGCTCGTGCTCAAGGGTTCACCGCGAGGGGCCCAGCGTAGACCACCTTACCCTCGAGTACCAGGGCAATGCCGCGTCAAGACCGGCGACCTGCGTCGACCGATCGCTGCCGCCGGTCTACCCTCCTTGGACTTCGAGTGCTGGCTGACCAGGTCCTTCCACTTCTCTTCGAGCTTCTGCGCCGACTTCTGCTCCGATTCCGCGTCTTTTTTCGCCGATTGCCAGTCGGAGCTCCGGTCCTTCGACTGGCTCTCGAACTTTCCGACGTCGACCTCGTCGGTGGTCTTGATGCCCTTGGTCTTGGCCACGCGGGCCTTCTCCAGCTCGACCTTGGCCTCGGCGGCGGCGACGTGGGCGTCGGCGGCATTCCGGTTCGCCTTGTACCAGGCCTTCTTCTGCACGATCCAGTCGAGCTTGGCCTCGGCCGCCTTCAAGCCGAGGTCGGCGACGTCCTTGCCGTGCGCCGCTGCTTCGTTGCGGTTCTGGTCGTGCGCCTGCACCGAGGCCTCGAACTCGGCGTTGGCCTTCTCGACCTCGAGCTGAGCCTGCTGCTTTTCCTTGTCGGCGATGTCGCGGTCGTGGTCCAGACCCTCGAGCTGGGTCTCGGCGGTGCGCCGCTCGCCCTGCGCGATCTCCGAGCTCCCGGCGCGCATCGAACACCGACATCCGCTCGCTGGCGGGCACGGTGTCCATCGCCGAATCGTCGACCTTGTAGCTGAGGCCGCTGCTGCACGCGGCGCCGCCGCACCATGCGGCCGCCGCCATCGCGACGACCAGGCTCAGGTGCCCTCCGGTGGATGTCGACTTAGACACGCTCATGGCGCGTCATGGTGAGGTGCCGCACGATTCTTGGCAAGAGACCTTGTAGGTCCGTTCAGGCGACGGGCCGGTCAGGCGACCGCCGTCGGCGGCGCTGTCTCGGTCCCGTCTCCGAGGCGGCCGAACCAGCCGAAGAACTCGCGCAGCCGCGCCTTGCGCGCGTCGTCGAGGTAGTCGAAGTTGGTGCCGCGATCGACGACCTCCCAGAAATCCTTGCTCGCGATCGACAGCATCTCGTCGCGGATCGAGCGCAGGCGCTCCGGCGATTCGTGCGCCATGTCCTCGAAGATCGCGCGCGCCCGCGCCTCCGCGCCGCGCAGCAGGTAGTACGTCGCCAGCTTGGCCTGCGCCTTGCGCACGCCGCGCAGCGCGCGCTCGTCGGCGGTCGTCTCGGGCTCCTTGTCGATCTCCAGGAAGATCCCGAGCAACCGGTCGTGGCAGGCGGCGCCCGCGTCGAGCGCGACCTCGCACAGATCGCACAGGTCGTAGGCCGCGGTCTCGGTGACGAAGCCCAGGCCCATGCGGCGCGCCAGCTGCGCGTAGTACTTGAAGTGTCCGCCGATCTCGATGAGCGCCGCCGTCGAATCGATGCCGACTTGCGCCGGCGCGCGCATCATCGCCTCGGCGAGCTGGCGGTACTGGTTGAGCACGTTGTAGGCGCTGCGGATCTCGCGCGTGTTGAGCGCCGCGCGCAGGAACGTGTTCATGAACTTCACGGTCAGCGCCAGCACGTTGCGCTCGCCCGCGGCCAGCGCCGCCTCGCCGGCGTAGCGGGTCTCGATCGCGACCACGTGGGCCATCTCCGGCAGGCTCGCCAGCGCCTCGGAGAAGATCTCGCGCAGCTGGCGCAGCGCCTTCCACTCGAGCCAGATGCGCTCGCTCGCCAGATCCTCGACGGAGTCGCGGGCCATGGCGACGAAGTCCGGGTTCTCGCGCAGGCCGGGCCCGACGGCGAACCAGGCCGCGGGCAGGCTCTTCTTCTCGGGCAGGTAGGCGACCAGCGCGCGCCGCAACGCCGCGATCGCGCCCGCGGCGATGATGCGGTCCTTCTGCCCGAGCGCGTTGATCGCGATGTCGGTCAGGTGCTCGAGGCTGGCCACCGCGGCCGACTGCCGCTGCGCGATGGTCGCGCCGTCGCGCGCGGCGAGCGCGTTCTGCAGCGCCTGCTGCCCGATGCGCGCGATGACCCGCTCCGGGTCGAGGAACTCGAACACGTAGGCGAAGTAGGGCATCAGGATCAGCAGGCTGCCGGTCGCGATCACCACCGTCATCACGATCGTCGCCTGCGGGACGTAGTCGCGGGTGACGCTCAGGCTCGCCCACACGGCGTTGATGCAGGCGACGACGAAGAAGCCCATCACGAACAGGTTGGTGCGGTCGCGGAAGAACATGTCGGCGACGCGCGAGGTGTAGCGGGTCGCCGCCAGCTGCACGACGATCGACACCACGGTGATCGCGATGCCCAGCACCGCGGCGATCACCTGCGCCAGGTTGCCGAGCGCGTTCTGCAGCGTCTCGGCGTCGAAGTGGAAGAACTGCGAGACCGGGCCCTTCGCGCCCGGCGCCGGCGGCGCGCCGATGAAGAAGTAGTCGATGATCCAGAACACCGCGAACAGCGTCACCGCGAAGCCCGCCAGCAACGCCACCGTCCGTATCAGAGCGTTCCCGTTCCGTTGGCGGTTGGGCTCAGAGAGCATGCCATCGCATGGTAACCTATTCGCCCAACCCGCATGCTCCTGGCGATCGACATCGGCAACACCAACATCGCGCTCGGTCTGTTTCGACGCGGCGAAAGACCTGCGCGCCGACTGGCGGCTCGAGACGCGCGCCGGCGCGCACCGGCGACGAATACGCGGCGTTGCTGGCGACGCTGTTCGGCCTGCGCGGCCTGGCGCTGGCGGTGGTCGACGCGGTCGCGGTGTCGTCGGTGGTGCCGCCCGCGCTGTTTCCGATGGAGCAGCTCTGCCGCCGCCACCTGGGCATCGAGCCCTCTGATCGTGGGCCCGGGCACGAAGTCGGGCATGCCGATCCTCTACGAGAACCCGCGCGAGGTCGGCGCCGACCGCATCGTCAACGCGGTCGCGGCGTACCAGACCTGGCCGCAGGGCGCGATCGTCGTCGACTTCGGCACGGCGACCACGTTCGACGTGGTCACCGCGCGCGGCGAGTACGCGGGCGGCGTGATCGCGCCCGGCCTGATGGTGTCGGCCGACGCGCTCTATCACGCGACCGCCAAGCTTCCGCGCGTCGAGATCGTGCGTCCCAAGAACACCGTCGGGCGCAACACCGTCGCCAGCATCCAGTCGGGGCTGGTGTTCGGCTACGCCGGCCTGGTCGACGCGATCGTGACGCGCATCCAGGGCGAGATCGATTTTCAGCCGCGCGTCGTCGGCACCGGCGGCCTGGCGCCGCTGATCGCCGCCGAGTCGAAGACCATCCAGGAGTGCGACGACATGCTGACGCTGCGCGGGCTGGCGCTGATCTATGAGCGGAATCGCTGAGCTGCTGGCTGACCCGCGGCCGCCGACGACGCGATCGCGCGCGCGGCGGCGACCGCGGGCGCCGCCGATCTCGAGCTCGTCGCGCGCGACGAAGCGCGCCTGCTGCGCCACCCGCCGATCGTGGCGGCGATGTTCGCCAACCCGGCGGCGCCGATGGCGCTGGTCAACCGCGCCGTCGGGCGCCTGCGTGCGCGCCGGCGTGCGCGTCGACGGGATCCCCGGCTTCGACGACATCGCGGCCGCGATGAAGGCCGAGCCGGCCGAGGCGGCGAGCGCAGCGCCGGCGTTCGACGAGGCGCTCGCGGAGTCGCGCGCGGATGGACGCGGCCGCGGGGGTGCCGGAGCACCGGACGCCGACGCCGACGCCGACGCCGACGAGGGAGAAGAGGCGGCGGGGCGAGGCGAAGCCGGAACGCAAGCGCAAGTCGGCGGTGATCGACTTCAGCAAGCTGAAGCTGTTCGAGAAGATCCGGCTGGCGACGCTGGGCAACGCGTTCTGCCGCCAGACCTTGCTGCGCGATTCGAACCGGCTGGTGTCGATGGCGGCCATCCGTTCGCCCGGCATCACCGACCTAGAGGTGATCCGCGCCGCCGGCAACCGCGCGGTCTCCGAGGACGTGATCCGCTACATCGCGAACAGCAAGGAGTACCTCAAGCTCTACCCGGTCAAGCTGAGCCTGGTCGGCAACCCCAAGTGTCCGCTCGCGCTGACGTTGAAGATGCTGCCGACGCTGCGGCCCGAGGATCTGAAGAACATCGCGCGCTCGAAGAACGTCCCCAACGCGCTGTCGACCGCGGCGCGCAAGCTGTCCGCGACACGAAATCCCAGCAACTCCTAGTCGCGACGCCGAACGGTGCCGATCGTGTGCTAGATCGGATGGCGTGTCGTTGAGCTTCGTCGGTCGTCTACGGCCAGATCCTGATCGCGCCACGCGCCGCGATGGAGCGCATCGAACGCGAGGGCGGCGGCTTTCGCGACGCAGTGATCCTGATCGCCCTCGGTACGATCGCGCTGCGCTTTCCTCAGCTCGCCGAGGCGTTGCTCGGGCTCACGCAACCGTCGCGGGGGACGATCCTGCGCGTCGTCGGCGTCTTCTCGAACGAGGCGCGCGACGCGCTGATGATCATCCCGGCGACGCTGGGGATCGTCCTGCTCGGCGGGCGGCGGCGCGATCCCGAACCTGGATCTCGAGATCGGCTCGGCCTGCTTCGCGCCGTTCTTCACGGCGCGCGCCGTCGAGCGCGTCGGGTTTCGCGATCGCCGGCCATCCGTTGCCGTCCGGCTCGTCGATCGGCTCGAACGTCGTGGCGTACGGCCCGGCGACCGTGTGGGCGGCGTGGGTGTTCATCCAGGCGCTGCGCGTGGCGTGGGCGCGGCCCGATCCGCGCGCGGTGGCGGCAGCGGATGCGGCCGCTTCGGCGCCGGCGGTCGACGCCCCGGTCGACGCGCCGGCCGCCGAGCCGAACGCGCCCTCGCCGGCGGAGGTCGCACCGGCGGCCGGCGCGCCTCCGGCTCCCGTTCCGGGTCCGCGCGCGCGCCGGGCCGGGCTGGCGGCGCTGGCGCTGCTTGTGGTCGGGCTCGGCTTCAACATCGCCTGGGCCAGCCGGCACTTCGATGCGCTTCGACCGATGGAGCACGGCGAGGCGGCGCCCGAGTTCGATCTCCCGCGCATCGACGGCACCGCGGGCCGGCTCACGCTGAGCTCGCTGCGCGGCAAGGTCGTGTTGCTCGACTTCTGGGCCACCTGGTGCCCGCCGTGCATCCAGATGATCCCGGTGCTGCACGACCTGCATCACGAGTGGGCTCCGCGCGGCGTCGAGTTCGTCGGCGTCGACTCCGACGGCCCGCAGAGCACCGTTCAGGACGTGCGCGACTTCCTGATCGAGCACCCCGCGCCGTATCCGATCGTCATCGACGACGGGACCGCCAACACGCTCTACAAGATCCGCGCGCTGCCGCAGATGGTGCTCATCGATCGCGAGGGCGCCGTGCGTCGGGTCTTCATCGGCTTCACCACCCGGCACGAGCTGGCGTCGGCGTTCGCCGAGGTGCTGGGTCAGCCCGGCGAAGGTGCGCCGGCGCAACGCTAGCGCTGCTATGCTGCGCGCCGATCCCATGGTGACCGGCAAGCTCGAAGGACGGCGCATCCTGCTCACCGGCGTCTCGCGCGGTGTCGGCCTCGCGACCGCGCGGCTGTTTCTCGACGAGGGCGCGACCGTGCTCGGCGTGGCGCGCGACGAAGTGCGCCTGCGCAACGCGCGCGCCGAGCTGGGCGCGCGGGCGCTCGGCCGCTTCGAGGCGCTGGCGCTCGATCTGGCGTCCGCGGACGCGCCGGCGCGCGCGGCGGCCTGGATCGGCGAACGCTGGGGGACGCTCGACGTGCTCTGGAACAACGCCGGCGTGATGCTCAGCGAGGCGCCGACCTTCGCCGGCGAGCCGGCGGGGACGCTGGAGGCGACGGTGGCGACGAACTTGATGGCGCCGTTCCGGCTGTCGCAGGCGTTGCTGCCCTGGCTCCGCCGCGGGCACGAGCCGCGCATCGTGCACGTGAGCTCGGGCGCCGGCACGTTCGCAGCGCTCGGCGGAGCCGAACATCCTCAGCTATCGCGTGAGCAAGTGGGCGCTCAACGGGCTGACCCAGGTGCAGGCCGCCGAGCTGCGCGGCCAGATCGCGGTCAACGCGTTCGATCCCGGGTGGGTCAAGACCGACCTCGGCGGCCCGCGCGCGCCGGGAACGCCGGAGGAGTCGGCGCGCGGCGGTCTGGCGCTGCTGCTCGAGCCGTTCGCGACGACCGGCAAGTTCTTCAAGGACGGGCGAGAGATCCCGTACTAGCCACCTTTCCGGTCCCCTCTCCCGTGTGCGGGAGGCAGCGTCGCCCGCTCGCAAGGCTGCCCTCTCCCGCGGCGGACCGCAGGAGAGGGTGATTCGCTGAAGAAAGGTTCCTACTCCCGCCGCGCGATCTCCTCGACGAAGTAGGCCGAGCGGTGGCGCGCGTTGGGCAGGTGGCTGTCCCAGCAGCCGGGTGAGCAGAAGACCAGCTTGACCCGTCCGCTGTTGCAGGTGCTGACGGCGCAGCGAATGACCTTGCCGCCGACGGCGATCGGCTTACGACACATCGAGCAGACGAAAGCGGGGGTGCTGGACATCATTCCTCTCCGACAGGGACAATATCTTTCCACGCCGGTGCGCCCCGCACAATCGGGGATTCCGCCCGTTCACCTCTCGTGCTGGCGCGGCTCGACGTATAAAATCGACGCGTGCGGCTCGGTGGCTACATCCTCGTCGAGGCGACGCTGGGGGCGGCGCTGCTCGCGGGCGCGGCGTTCGCGGGCGTCGCCGGCGTCACCCGCGTCCGCCAGGCGTGGCGCCACGGAGTCGAGGCTGCCGCGGCGCTGGCCGCCGAGCCGTCGGCCGCCCTGCGCTCGCGCGGCGAGCTCTCGAGCCTGCCCGACCTGCGGGTCGCGCTCGAATCGGCGGGCACGTTCCTGGGCATGTCCGACGAGCTGCTGCTCGAGCGCGTGCGCACGCAGCCGATCGTGCGCTTCAAGCTCAATCACGGCGGGTCGTCGCTGTCCTTTCGGGTCGACTTCGCCGACGGCTCGCGCGCGGCCTGGAAGCCGATCCAGACCAATCTGCAGACGGTTCCCCGCAAGGAGGTCGCGGCCTACCGCCTCAACCGGTTGCTCGGCCTCAACGCCGTGCCGCCCGCGGCGCCGCGCGCGGTGACTCGCGACGAGCTGTTCGAGCACCTGCACCCCGACAGCGAGGCGTCAGCGCCGCGCATCCGCGCCGAGGCGGTGTTCGACGACCAGGGGCGCACCGTCGGTGCGGCGTCGTACTGGATTCCGGTGATCCGAGACTCCGGCTTCGACGTGGCGCCGGGGCGGCAAGATGCCGAGGCCTGGCTCACCCAGGGCGAGACCATCCCGATGGAGCAGCGCGAGATGGCGGCGCAGATCTCCGACCTGACGGTCTTCGACTTCCTGACCGCCAACCCCGATCGCTACTCGGGCGGCAACATGAAGATGTCGGCGGACGGCGAGCAGCTGTTCTTCATGGACAACACCATGTCGTTCTTCCTCGAGCTCGAGGGGAAGGACCGCAACCGCCTGGAGCTGTACCGGACGCAGCGGTTCTCTCGCGCGCTCTACCAGGCGCTGGATCGCATCGACGTACCGACGCTGAAACGCTTGATGCGCGGCGGGCGGGAAAAGGACGGCGGCGGCGAGGAGATCCTCACCGACGCGGAGATCCGCGCCGTGGTCTCGCGGCGCGAGACCGTCCGCCGCTACATCGCCGAGATGATCGACCAGTTCGGCGCGAAGAACGTGCTGGTCTTTCCCTGACCGACCGTTCGCTCAGCGATAGAAGAGCATCACGCGTGACGTAGCGTCAGCGATTCCGTTGCAGTAGTTCCACAGCACGTTCGTGTTGTAGCCGTTGGCGAGCGTCATGGTCACCGCGCTCTGGCTGCCGGAGACGATCCATCCCAGGTTGTTCACGTCGCCGGTCCACAGGTTGGTCACCAGGTTGGCCTTGCCGACCAGGGCGAGGTCAATCGTCACCGCGTTCGTCAATGGCTGCCACTGATGCTCGAGCCCGTTCTTGAAGTAGTCGAGCGACAGCGCGCCCAGCTTGAACTTCACGACCGACGCTGCGCACTTCACGGCGAAGTCGTGGGTGATGTCCAGGGTGCTCGGCAGCCGGCGCAGGCATTGATTCGCCGGATCAGGGCACTGGTCGGCGGCGTTCTCGAAGTGGGTGGCGGGCGTGCCGTTGTCGCCGACGTAGAACGCGGTCCAGCCGCCGTTGTCGACGGTCATCTCGCAGAAGACGTTCTGAGCCGCTCCGAGCGGCGCGATCGCGAACACGCCCGACACCGCGGCCGGGTTCTGCTGCTTGATCTGCGCGCAGGACGTCGGCAGCGGTCCGCCGTCGGACGCGTCGGACCTGACCTGATCGACGGCGGCGTCGACATTCGCGCCGCCTGCGCCGCCCATCGAAGCTCCGCCGGTGCCGGTGCCGCCGCTGCCGGGGTTCCCGCCGGCGCTGCTGCCGCCGCTGCCGGGGTTCCCGCCGGCGCCGGTGCCGCCGCTGCCGCCGCTGCCCTGCGGCGCGTCGCTTCCGGCGTCAGTCGCCGCTTCCGCCCGAGCCCGGGAGGCCGGTGTTGGATCCAACCGAGCCGCACGCGACGGCCAGCAGCGGCGCGCACAGCGTCGCAACCACGAGCATTCCGCTGGGCGTCCGGGAAAAGCGAGTCTTTTCGCGGTTCATCTGACCGGTCATGCGCTGGATCCTTTCGTTGGCCGCACTGCGTGCCGCCCGCATGATACTCGCGTCGGGCGGGCGCGCAAAGGTGGGGCCGCTACCGAGTTTTTGGACTAGACTCGCGCGTTTCTCGCATGAACGTCCATTTCGTTTCGCTCGGCTGCCCCAAGAACCGCGTCGACACCGAGGTCATGCTCGGCCACACCACGGGTGCGGGCCACACGCTGGTCGCGGCGCCGGAGGACGCCGAGGTGATCGTGGTCAACACCTGCGGCTTCATCGGCGAGGCCAAGCAGGAGTCGATCGACGCGATCCTCGAGATGGCGCGCCACAAGGAGGCGGGCACCTGCAAGCGGCTGGTGGTCGCCGGCTGCCTGTCGCAGCGCTATCCGCGCGAGCTGGCCGACGAGATGCCCGAGGTCGATCACTTCATCGGCACCGACGAGGTCGGCGACATCGCGAGCGCGATCGGCGGGCGCACCGAGCGCGTGCACGTGGCCGAGACGCCGCGCTTTCTCTACGACGATCTCGCGCCGCGCCGCCCGTCGATGGCGACGCACACGGCGTACGTGAAGATCGCCGAGGGCTGCGATCGGCCGTGCGCGTTCTGCATCATCCCCAAGCTGCGCGGCCCGCAGCGCAGCCGCCTGCCGGACTCGGTCGTGCGCGAGGCCGAGGCGCTGGCGGCGGCCGGCACCAAGGAGATCTGCCTGGTCGCGCAGGACCTGACCACCTACGGCACCGACTTGCCGGGCGCGAAAGAGCCGGGCGCGCCCACGCTGGAGTCGCTGCTCGCGCAGCTGGCGCGCGTGGACGGGCTGCGCTGGATCCGCCTGCACTACGCCTATCCCACGGCGTGCACCGACGGGCTGCTCGACGTGATGGCGCGCGAGCCGCGCGTCGCGAAGTACCTGGACGTGCCGGTGCAGCACATCGACAGCGGCGTGCTCAAGTCGATGCGCCGCGGTTACGGCGAGCGCGCGGTGCGCGACCTGTGCGCGCGCGTGCGGGAACGCGTGCCCGGCGCCACGCTGCGCACGACGTTCATCGTCGGCCACCCGGGCGAGACCGAGGAGGCGTTCACGCGCCTGTGCGACTTCGTGCGCGAGGCCGAGCTGGATCGCGTGGGCGTTTTCAACTACTCGAAGGAAGAGGGCACGGTCGCGGCGCTGCTGCCGGGGCGTCTGCCGCAGAAAGAGATCGATGCGCGCCGGCGCGAGCTGCTGCGCATCCAGCGCGACATCTCGAAGCGCAAGCTGCGCGCGCTGCGCGGCCAGGAGATCGAGGTCCTGGTCGAGGGTCCGTCCGACGAGTCGGAGTACCTGCTGATGGGCCGCCACGAGGGCCAGGCGCCCGAGATCGACGGGCAGGTGTACCTGTCGCTGCCCGAGACGGCGGGCGACGGCGTCGCGCCGCCCGCGGGCACGCTGGTGCGCGCGCAGGTGACGCACTCGGCGGAGTACGACCTGGCCGCGACCATCGTCTAGAAGACCGGCGGATGGAAGGACCGGCGGATAGAAGGACCGGCGGGCCGTCCGCCCTCTTTCCGGTCCCCTCGCCCCGTCCGCGGGGAGGGTTAGGGTGAGGGTCCCCACGAAAAGTGGAGTGGATTCTGTCGGTTAAATAGCGACGCGCATCCGAAAACGTGATCTCTTTGGGTTGTCTAAGCTCAAGGAGTCACAAGGATGCGCGTCGAAGGGATGGTACGTCAGCTGGTCGGTGGTTGCAGCCCGGTTGTGCATGTCAGTCGCTTGGCTGCGGTGGTCAAGGTGGTCGAAGGAATCATTCGAGCCGACCGATTGGTGCCCGCGACGATCGGGCGGAATCTACCGGGCCGCGCGAATCCGAAGCACGGTATCAAGTGCGTCGATCGCTTGCTGGGCAATGCGCACATGGTCACGGACCGCCGGGCGATCTTCCTGGCGATCGCAGAGCGATTGCTGCACGGCGGTCGCCGGCCGGAGATTTTGGTCGACTGGACGCAGTCGGGAGGTACGCATGAGGCACTGGTGGCGGCTGTTCCGATCGATGGGCGAGCGCTACCCGTCTACTTGGAGGTTCATCCGCTCAAGAAGCTGGGAAATGCCGCGGTCGAGCGGAAGTTTTTGAGCGCTTTGAAGGCAGTGCTGCCTCCGGAGTGCCAGGCCGTCGTCGTGTCGGACGCGGGCTTCAAGGGGCCGTTCTTTCAGACAGTCCTGAAGCTGGGCTGGGATTTCCTCGGCCGCGTTCGCGGAACCGCCAAAGCCATCGCCTCCGACGGGAGAACGATCGCGAAGGAAGAGTTTTACGCGCGAGCGTCCACCACACCCATCGACCTTGGACTCCATGGTCTCTTCGTCCAGCAGCGAATTCCCTGCAGGCTGGTGCTCGTGCGTAAACGTCGCAAGCCCGGTCGAAAACCACCTCCGCCCAAGTGCAAAGAAGAGCGAGAGCTCCGTCAGTCCGCACTTGATCCGTGGCTGCTCGCGACGTCCCTGTCCGACGGCGACGCAAGCTACGTCGTCGCTCTGTACGCCAAGCGCATGCAGATCGAAGAGACCTTCCGCGACGCCAAGAGCCACCGGTTCGGATGGTCCCTTGGCGACGTCCGCCTTTCTACCCATCGCCGAGTCGCTGTGCTTCTCGTCCTGGCCGCGCTCGCTCTCGTGGTTGTTACCCTCATCGGCATGGGCGCTGAGCGTCGAGGCACTCACCGCGCCTACCAAGCCAACACTCGCCAGCGACGCGTGCTCTCTTTCTTCGCCTTGGCTTGCGCCGTCATCGCCAGACGAGGCGTAAAACGTCTTTCCGAAGCGAATTTCCGCTCGGCCCTCAGAGCAATCCCGAGGCTCGAGAGGGGCCGTCGGGCGCCGGGCCTCGCAAGGCTTCCCCTCTCCCTAACCCTCCCCCCGCAGACGGGGCGAGGGGACCGGATTCCACACTTCCACGCGGCACGCTAGCCGCTGGCGAGCTCGATCATCTTCAGCATCGCGCGTGCCGCGCCCTCTCGCACCTCGGCCGGCACCGTGATCAACCGCTCCGCTGGCTCGTCGCGCAGGGTTTCGTAGACGTTCTCGAAATCCGTCGCCTTCATGTACCGGCAGACGCGGCAGGGCTTGTAGAACTGCTTCTCCGGGTGCTCGAGCTCGAGCCGCACGACCAGCCCGCACTCGGTCAGGATTGCGAAGCGCTGCTTCTCCGGGTGCGCCTCGACGTACTTCACCATCTGCGCCGTCGACAGCACGGCGTCGGCCGCGCGCTGCAGCTCGGGCCGCACCTCGCCGTGCACGACGACGACCGCCTCCGGATCTCGCTTCCGGATGTCGGCGATGTCCTCGACCGACATCTCGTGGTGCACGTGGCAGGCGCCCTCCCAGGCGAAGACGTTGCCGACCAGGCCCTGCCGCTCTCCCTCGCGGATCAGCGGCTCGATCATCTCGCCGTATTCCTTCGGGTGGAAACGATGAGGATCGGGCGGCGGCAGGTACAGCCGCCTGGTCTTGATCGCGACCTGATACGCCAGGTTCTGATCCGGCACGAACAGGATGTCAGGCATGCCCAGCCGCTCGGCGATGCGCGGCGCGTTCGAGCTGGTGCAGCAGCTGTCCGACAGCGCCTTCACGTCGGCATAGGTGTTCACGTACGTCATGGTCGCGAAGCGCCGGCCGATCGAGCGCAGAAAATCCTGTCGCTCGGCGACGTCGTCCGCGTCGACCTCGGCCAGCGAACAAAGCGCGTCCAGGCTCGGCAGATAGACCGGCCGCTGTGGCGCCAGCGTGTGACACCCCTCGGCCATGAAGCGCACGCCGCAGAAGATCACGCGGTCGGCGTCGATGTCGCGCGCGCGCACCGCCAGCTCGAACGAGTCGCCGACGGTGTCGGCGATCGCCTGCACCTCGGGCACCTGATAGTTGTGCGCGGGAATGAACGCGCGCTTGTCACGCTTGAGCCGCCGGATCTCGTCCCACAGGAATTCGACGCGCCCGGCGTCCTCGACGCGCACCTGTCCACCCTTGACCAGGCGATCGACCGTCACGTCGATGTCACCAGAAGACATGACCTGGGTTTACCGCGCCCAGCCCGCGGCGTCATGGCCCGTGATAGGTTCGCATCCGATTCATGCGCATGTTCGATCCCGAAATCTGGCGCCAGGTCACCGGCGGAGCCGTGGGCGAGCGCGTCCGGCGTCTCACGCGCGTGACGCCGCTCGTGCCCGCGGCGGCGCTGGGGCGTCGCACCGGCGCCGACGTCTGGCTCAAGCTCGAGAACCTGCAGCGCACGGGTTCCTTCAAGGTGCGCGGCGCGGCGGCCCGGCTGGCGGCGCTGGCGCTGGATACCAGCGCGGGCGATGCGCCCAAGCGGGTCATCGCGGCGTCGGCCGGGAACCACGGCCTGGGCGTGGCGTTTGCCGCGCAGGCGTTCGGCGTGCAGGCGACCGTGCTGGTCTCGGCGCAGACGCCCGAGATCAAGCGCGCCGGCATCGCCGCGCTCGGTGCCGCGGTCGAGGTCGCTGGCGCGACCTATGACGAGGCCGAGGCCGAGGCGCGTCGCCGCGCGGAGGCTGATCCCGGTCTGGTGTTCGTCTCTGCGTTCGACGACGACCACGTGATCGCGGGCAACGGCGGCCTGCTGGCGCGCGAGATCCTGGCGCAGCTTCCCGACGTGCAATCGATCGTCGTGCCGGTCGGCGGCGGCGGCCTGGCCGGTGGCATCGGCGTCGAGGTCGTGCCGCGCGGGATCCAGATCCTCGGCGTCTCTCCCGAGGCGAACTGCGCGATGCGCCGCTCGCTCGACGAGGGCCGCGCCTATACGTCGTACACCGGCGCGCCGACGCTGGCCGAGGGACTGGAAGGCGCGGTCAGCGAGCGCACCTTCGCAATGGCGCGCGACTATTTCCCCGACATCGCGCTGGTCAGCGAGCTCTCGATTCGCCGCGCGATCGTCTATGCGTATCGCACGCTCGGCATCCTGTGCGAGGCGTCGGCGGCGCCCGCGCTGGCGGCGCTGCTCGACGACGCGAGCGCGGTGCGCGGCCGACGCACGGTCGTGGTGGTCTCCGGCGGCAACATCGAGCCGGACTTGCTGGATCAGCTGCTGTCGGGCGCGGCGACCGTCGGCGTGTGAATCGCGCGCCACCGGCGCGAGGCTCTTCAACGAGTCACCCTCTCCCGTCCGCGCCGTCCGCGGGAGAGGGCTGGGGAGAGGGCAGGCCTTGCGAGAGGCGAGGTGCGCCGGACCCCTCTCCCTAACCCTCCCCCCGCAGACGGGGGGAGGGGACCGGAGCTCACGCAGGACCGCCCCTCACATTCAGCTGCTGTCGGGCGCGGCGACGGTCGGCGTGTGAATCGCGCGCCACCGGCGCGAGGCTCTTCAACGAGTCACCCTCTCCCGTCTGCGCCGTCCGCGGGAGAGGGCTGGGGAGGGCTGGGGAGAGGGCAGGCCTTGCGAGAGGCGAGGTGCGCCGGACCCCTCTCCCTAACCCTCCCCCCGCGGACGGGGGGAGGGGATCGGAGCTCACGCAGGACCGCCCCTCACATCGGCGCGGCCGCCGCGCCGGCTTACATCGGCGCGGCCGCCGCGCCGGCTCGCTTCGCCTTGGCCACCGCGGCTGCGCGCAGCTCGCGCCCCGTGGGGCCGTCGCCGAGCTTCTTGCGCGCTTCGGCGCCGTGCCCGGGGCCGAGCACGTCGCGCAGGTACGCCTGGTATTGAAACGTGTCCGAGTGCTTCTCGTTGTGGCAACCGAGGCAGGTCGTCTCGGGCACCGCGCGGCGGACGCTGCTCGGCTCCTCCAGCCCCTTCGCGGCGACGTGCAGGGACGCCGGTCCGTGGCAGTTCTCGCACTGCACCGCCTCGAGCCCCTTGGTGAAGCCGAGCGCCGAGCCGCCGACCTGGCCATAGCCGGTGAGGTGGCAGCCAATGCATTTGTAATCGGCCTGTTTCCCATCGACGAGGGTCTTCCAGGCCGACGGGTGCACGGTCTTCTTCCAGAAGTCGACCGCGGCCGGGTGGCACTTGGTGCACGCGGCGACCCCGACGAACGACGCGCGCCCCGGTTCCGCCGCCGGAGGTGGCTGCCGATGCTCGAGATTGAGCTTCGCGATCCTGAGATCGAGCTTCTTCATCGCTGCGGCCAGCGTCGCATCGCGCGGCAGGCTGCGCCGCAACGGGATCAGGCGATTGACGAAGTAGCTGCCGGTCGCGGGCGCGGCCCAGGGCTTGGCCAGCGCCGCCACTTCGGCGGCCAGCTGGTCGCGCTCCTTCTTCTTCGCGGCGACGAACGAGCTGTCCGTGCCGGCGGCGGTCGCGCCCGCCTTGCTCCAACGCGCGAGCTCGTCGTCGAGCCGCTTGAGCGCGCGGTCGGCGTTGTCGAGGCGCGCGCGTGTCGCCTCGGGGCCGCCGGCGTCGACGAGCACGTCGTTCGCGCCGCGCAGCACGACGTCGACGCGGCCGACCCGCTGCAGATCGTCGGCGGGCGCCAGCAGGAACGCCGCGCGCTCCTGGTTGCCGTCGCCGCGCGGCACGCGCTCCGCGAGCGGCATGCCCGCGCCGACCTGCCGTCCGAGCACGACGAAGTCGACGCCCGCGTCGCGTGCGATCCGGCGCGCCAGCGATTTCTCGATCGGCGCGAGCAGCACGATGAGCTCCGCTCCGCGCGCGCGCAGCTGCTCGGCGTCACGGCGGGCGGCGCGCGCGGGCTCCTCGCCCCGCGCGCCCAGCAGATCGCCCAGCGCGGGGTCGGCGACGCCCAGCACGCCGACCTTCACCGCGCCCGCTCCGCTGCCGATGGTCTCGATGGACGGCGCGCGGATCACCGACGAGGGCGCGAAATTCGAGGCCAGGCGCTTGGGCCGCACCGCCGCCACGCCGCCGGCGACATCGGTCTCGGCGATCCCCGCCGCGCTCAGCCCCATCTTCTCGAGCTCGGTCGCGAGGAATGCCGCGCGCGCATCGTTGGCGGGCCGTTCGCGCGCCGACGCGGTGCCCTCGGCGTAAAGCAGCCCGCCCGCGTCGACGATCAGGATCGCCCCCGATTCCTTCTTCGCCGCGCGCACCACATCTGCGTAGCGCGAGACGTCGCCAAGCGGATCGCTCGTGCAGCCGCACGGCTCGAGGGCGCCGTGCACCTCGGCGCTGTAGACGATGCTGATGCGGCGCTCGCCCGCGGGCGGCGCGGCACCCGCGCTCGAGGGCGCGCCGCCGGCTGCAGCTAACACGAAGATCGCGAAGATGGCGAAAGAGAGGCGCGAGGCGGAGAAGGGGCGCAGCACGCCGCGCATTATTGCCGGCGGACCGCGCGCCGGCCACTTCACGCGCCCGCGCACCAAAATTGTCGCCGCCCGCCCCTTTAGTGGGCATGCCCAGTGCTCGACCTCGGTTCCGCGCCGCGTTCCTGACCCGATTGGCGATCGGCGTCTCGCTCACCCTGTTGGCCTGCGACGGCGGCAAGGTCGGAGGCTCCGGACCCGACGGAACCGGCGGCGCGCCGACGGCGGGTACGGGTGGCGCGAGCAGCTTGGGCGGCGCGACAGGAACCGGAAACGGCGGCTCGACCGGAGCGGGCGGCGCGAGCAGCACTGGAGGGACAACCGGATCACCTGACGCCGGCGCGCCCGGCGGTGCCGGCGGCGCCCCGCGCGACGGTGGAGCGGATTCGACCGGTCCGGGCACCGGCGGGCGCGCGACCGGCGGCGCGAACGGGGCGGGCGGAGCGCGCGACGCGGGCGCCGACACCGGCGCACAGCCGCCGATCACCATCTGGATCGCCGGTGACTCGACGGTCGCGACCGGCACCGCGCCGTGCCCGATCGGCTGGGGCGGCCTGTTCAAGCCGTTCTTCAACAACCAGGTCACGGTCACCAACAGCGCGATCGCGGGGCGCAGCGTGCGCACCTGGCTCTACTTCCCCGAGCTGACCATGGACGCGACCGGCGAGTGCATCCTGCCGCTGGACGCGAGCGGTAACCCGCAGATCCAGACGCGCTGGCAGGCGATGCTGACCGGGATGAAGGCGGGCGACTACCTGTTCATCCAGTTCGGCATCAACGACAGCGATCCGGCCTGCGATCGCCACGTCGGCCTCGACGCCTTCAAGGCTTCCTACGGCGTGATGGCGCAGGCGGCGCAGGCGCGCGGTGCGCACCCGGTCTTCCTGACGCCGGTGAGCTCGATCGCCTGCAGCAGCGCCAACGTTCCGGTCGCGACCCGCGGGGGCTTCGTGCCGGCGACCATGCAGGCGGGCACGCAGTTTGGCGTGCCGGTCATCGACCTCAACAAGCTCAGCGTGGCGCTCTACACCCAGCGCGGCTTCTGCCCGATCCCGGGCGGCGACGTCAGCGCCACCACCACGGGCCCGGTTGGCGACTTCTTCTGCGACGACCACACCCATTTCTCGGCAATGGGTGCCCCCGACATCGCGACCCTGGTCGCCAACGCCGTGCGGACCCAGATTCCCGCCCTGGCCGCGTACATGAAGTGATATTCCAATGAGATTCGGTGCCAGATTCGGCCGCGGCCGACGGTTCACCTTGACAGGTACCCGCGACGCCGTTAGCCTCGCCCACTCGTTTTTCGAAGGAAACCCCACATGTCCGTGACCATTCGTCTTACGCGTGCCGGCAGCAAGAAAGTCCCGTTCTATCGGGTCGTCGCCGCCGACAGCCGTTGCCCCCGCGACGGTCGATTCATCGAGCAGCTCGGCGTCTATGATCCCCTGCGCAATCCCCCGGAGTTCCGCGTCGACGCCGACCGCATCCAGCACTGGATCTCGGTGGGTGCGCTGCCGAGCCAGACCGTGGGCGAGCTGCTGCGCGTGCTGAAGAAGTCGGCGCCGCCCGCGGCCGCCGCCTCGAAGTCGGCCTGATCCCAGCGATCATGTCTATCGCGCCATGAGCGACGATCTCGGCAGGAATCCTGGCGAGGGGGGCGGCAGCGAGCCTTCGCTGCGCGAGCTCATCGACTATCTGGCCCGCGGCCTGGTCGACCACCCCGAGGAGGTCGAGGTCGAGGCGGTCGAGGAGACCGACGCGCTCGTGTTCGAGCTCAAGGTCGCCGAAGAGGATCTGGGCAAGGTCATCGGGAAGCAGGGGCGCACCGCCAAGGCGCTGCGCACCATACTGTCTGCGGCCTCGGCGAAGACCCGCCGCCGCGTGATCCTCGAGATCTTAGAATAGATCTTGGAATAACCGGGCCCCGCCGCAAGGGGTAGACTCCGCGCCCTGCAGATGGCGACATACGACCCGCGGACGATCGCGATCGGCGTGCTGGGCAAGCCGCACGGCGTGCACGGCGAGATCGGGCTCCGGCTCTTCAATCTGGAGACGATCGCGCCGCTCGAGCCGGGGCCGGTCGTGCTCGCGCGCGGCGGGCGCAGGACTTCGCACACCGTCACGCAGGTGCGGCCGTTCGGCGCCGGACTGCTGGTCACGTTCGCCGGCGTCGAATCGCGCGATGCCGCAGCGGCACTGACTCACAGCGAGGTGCTCGTCGAGCGCACGGCGCTGCCGGCACCGGCGTCCGACGAGTTCTTCGTGGCCGACGTCATCGGCTGCCAGGTGATCAACCACGACGGTACCCGCCTGGGCCTCGTCGAGGAGACCTTCTGGAACGGCGCCCACGACGTGATGATCGTGCGCGACGCAGCCGGCTCGGGAGCCGCCGCCGCCGAGCGGATGATCCCGCTGGTGCCGGATTTCATCCGCGCGGTCGACGCAGCGTCGCGCACCGTCCGGGTGGAGTGGCATCAGGACGACGATGTCTGACGTCGTCGAGACGGAGGTGGCGACCCCGGCGATCACGTTCGAGATCGTCACGCTGTTCCCCGAGCTCTTCGACGAGATCCTGCGAGCGAGCCTGCTCGGCAAGGCGATCGCGTCGGGCATCATCCAGGTGCACCGGACTCAGCTGCGCGACTTCGGCATCGGCCGGCACCGCTCCGTCGACGACACACCTTACGGCGGCGGGCCTGGCATGATCCTGCGCGTCGAGCCGATCGCCGCCGCGCTCGATGCGATCACCGCCGCTCGCGGACGGTCACGGCGCGTGCTGTTGTCGCCGCAGGGCGCGCGCCTCGACCAGCGCAAGGTGGTGGAGCTCGCGTCGGTGGGGCGCCTGACGCTGATCTGCGGCCGCTACGAGGGCTTCGACGAGCGCGTCGCCGGGCACGTCGACGAGCAGCTGAGCATCGGCGACTTCGTGCTCGCCGGCGGCGAGCTCGCGGCGGCGGTGGTGATCGAGGCGGTCGCGCGCCTCGTCCCCGGGGTCCTGGGCTGCGGCATGTCGGCGGCGGACGAGTCGTTCTCGCACGCGCACGCGCGCCTCGAGTACCCGCAGTGGACCCGGCCGCCCGAGTGGAACGGCGAGGCCGTGCCGGAGGTATTGCTGTCGGGCGACCACCGGGCCATCGAGCGCTGGCGGCGGCGCGAAGCGCTGCGGCGCACGGTCGAGCGGCGGCCCGACCTGGTCGCGGTAGAGCCCCTCAACGAGGACGAGGCGCGGCTGCTGGCCGAGCTCCCCCCAAAGCCGCAAAGCTAGCCGCAAAGCAAGCCCAAAACCTAGACTCAGACCCGACTTCCCTTGACTCCGGACCGGCGTCCGATTAGTTATATCGCCCCTCTAGCGCCTGCATGGGCGCGTCCCGTATTGGAGCCATCATGAGCCAGCACCCGCTTCTGAAAGAGATCGAGAGCGCGTTCCACCGCACCGACATCCCCGACTTCCGCTCGGGTGACAGCGTCCGCGTGCACACCCTCATCAAAGAGGGCGACAAGGAGCGCGTGCAGGTCTTCGAGGGTGTGGTGATTGGCCAGCACCGGGGCGGCTCTCGCGCTTCGTTCACGGTGCGCAAGGTCTCGTACGGCGTCGGCGTCGAGCGCATCTTCCCGATGCACACCTCGCGCATCGAGCGCATCGAGATCGTGCAGAAGGGTCATGTCCGCCGCGCACGCCTCAACTACCTGCGCGAGCTGCAGGGCCGCGCCGCGCGCATCAAGACCGAGAAGACGGCGCTCGACATTGCGGCCACTCAGGGCGGCGGCGCCGCCCCGCCGGCCCCGCCGGCCACCTCGTAGTTCGGGCCAGGTAGCGGGCCAGGTAGAAAGATGGGCCGCTCGGCGCGACTGGGCGGGAGGCCCGTGACCGGCCGCCGGGCCGAGGAGCTGGCTGCGGCCGAGCTCGAGCGCCTGGGCTTTCGCATCCTCGCGCGCAACTGGCGGCGGCCGGAAGGCGAGCTCGATCTGATTGCCGATGACCAAGGCACCTGCGTCTTCGTCGAGGTCCGTTCGCGCACCGGCCTCGAACAGGGGGATCCTCTGGAGTCGATCACACCGCGCAAGCGTGCGCGCGTCATCCGCGCGGCGCGGCTCTTCCTCGACAGCGAGCCGGTCCCGGCAACCGGCTACCGCTTCGACGTCGTGGGGGTGACCTTCTTCGACGACGCGCGCGAGCCTGCGCTCACGCACGTCCCCAACGCGTTCGAAACGGACTGAGGAAGGGTCCGGGAACCCGTCTGAGGGTTCCCAGGTCGACGAACCCCTACTGGAGGTTCTTGCAGAGCTGCTTGTTGGCCGGCGTCGGCTGGCAGACCTGGGGCAGCGCCGTGTTGTACGACTGCGTGGTCGGGTCCTTGAGCAGGAAGTCCGTGCACACGCAGAGGCGGCGGCAGCAGAAGTCACCCACCGTCTCGGCGACCTTGCACACGAAGCCGCCCTTGCAGCGCGCGTCGCCGGTGTCGCTGGTGTTGCGGCGTTCGCCGTCGGCGCAATCGTCGTCCGACGAGCAGTCGGCGGTACACAGCGAGGTCGTGGGCGGGCTCTGGACCGCCGCTTCCTGCGCCGGCAGGAGGCAGATGCGCGAGGGGCACTCGAGCGCTACATCCAGCGTCGCGGTCGTCCCCGTGGTCGCGCCCGCGTCGGGGTTGACGCTGAGCCCGCAGGGCCGGCCGATGTGTTTGTTCTCGCAGCCGAAGCTCCCCAACACCATTGCAACAACGAGCAAAACGAGCAAATTGGCGCGGCCCAAGGAACGGCAGAAGAAGCCATGGGGGGCGAGAGAGAACGTCATTGGACTCCTTCGGTCCTGGAGACCTTGAAGATGCGGAGCGACTTCGCAAATAAAACCACGGGCATGTCGGGACGAGACCGGATCAATCCGAGTGCCCACAAGGCGGCGCCATGTTACCTACCGCGACATACCTGTCAAGCGTGGAATAGGGCGCGCACGCCTGACGCGCGGCGCGCAGAAACCCTCGCAATCTTGCGGTCGGAGAGCGTCTCAGGTCGCACTTGACAGCTCAGATCCACTTGCTTAGCATGGCCCGGTTTTAGGGTGTGCTTGTCCACGCGGCTCCACGCTGCTGTACGTTTTTGTAGTAACCACCAACGCGATCCCCCCAGCCCAAATCGCGAGCTCCAGGCAACTTCTCCTTTCACTCGCACCAACTTCGAGGTGTTCTTCATGAGCCGAACGCGCGCTGCCGGCACTGTTCTCTGCTCCTTGTTGTTGCTGTCTTCAACGGCGGCGTTGGCGAAAAAGAAGAAAGCTGCGCAACCCCAGGGGGACTTTCAGCCCGAAGCGGAGCCGACGGGTGATCAACCGTCGAAGGTTCTGGAGCGTGCCTTCAAGCTTTACGACGGCGAGGATTATTATTCCGCCTCGATCGAGCTCAACAAGGCGATCGAGGGCGAGACCGGCGACGTCGAGGCCAACAAGCAGAAGGCCGAGTTCTGGATGGGCAAGGCCCTCTACAACATGACCTTCTATTCCGCGTCGCTGTCGTACTTCGACCGGATCGTTCAAAAGGGCCCTTCACACGCGTATTACAACGCCACCCTGAAGTGGCTGGCTTCGTTGTCGCGCCAGTTGCCGGATTCGACCGGTATCCTCGAGAAGATTGGTAAATACCAGCGTGCCGAGCTCGATCAGCCCGCGCTCGAGAAGGTGCGCGACGAGCTCTACTTCCTCCTCGGGAAGTACTACTACCAGAAGGGCAACTTCAAAGAGGCCGTCTCGTTGTTCGGGACCGTTCAACCGAGCAGCGAGTTCTACGTTCAGGCCAAGCTGTTCGAGGGCGCAACTCACGTCCGCGAGTTCCAGGCCAAGCCGGCCGTCGAGTCGTTCAAAGAGGTGTTGAGGGCCTCGGCCGAGAGCAGCGACCCCAAGGTCAAGCCGTTCGAGGACCTCGCCAACCTGTCCCTGGCCCGCACCTTCTACTCGACGGGCCAGTTCGACCTGGCGGTGAAGTACTTCGACCGCGTGTCGCAGGACTCCTACGATTGGGCAAACAGCCTCTTCGAGGCTTCCTGGGCGAACTTCATGCTGAAGCAGAAGGGGTACTCGAAGGCGCTCGGCAACATTCACACGCTGCAGGCGCCGTTCTTCGAGGACAGCATCAAGCCGGAGTCGGTCGCCGAGGCGCTCACGGTCAAAGCGACGATCTATTTCTACAACTGTCTCTTCGACCGCGCCGAAGAAGCGATCAACGAGTTCAACTCGGTTTACCCGAACCTGGTCGGTGATTTGAAGAAGCTGCTCGCCGCGACGACCGACAACGCGGCGTTGTTCGAGCTCGCGGTCAAGATCCGCACCGGTTCGTCGGGCCTGCCCGAGCAGACCGAGCGTGCCACCCGCGGCATCCTCGGCGACACCACGATGCTCAAGCGCTTCCAGTACGTCGAGCAGCTGGATCGCCAGCTCGACCTGCACGACAAGGCCGAGGCCGGTTGGAAGTCGACCAACATCGCTCAGGCGGTGTTCGCCGACCTGACCCTGCAGCGGTCGCTGGCCGTCAACGAGGCGGGCGATCTCGCGCGCCGCCGCATGATCCGCCTGACCCGCGAGCTCGATCAGCTCACCAAGCGTGTCATCAAGATCGAGTACGAAATCATCCAGGGCGAGCGCGGCAACGTCGAGGAGGAGATCGGCACGGAGAGCCAGATCAACCGGACCGTCGCCAAGCGGCGCGCCGAGGAGATCCGGGTCGACGACGAGCACATCGTTTGGCCGTTCACGGGCGAGTACTGGCGAGACGAGCTCGGGTACTACCGGGTCAAGGTCGCCAACAAGTGCGCGAAGAGCGAGCCCGAAGGAGCGCCGGCGACGGGAGAAACGC
The DNA here is from genome assembly GCA_963711305.1 of uncultured Pseudomonadota bacterium. GTDB lineage: Bacteria > Myxococcota_A > Polyangia > Fen-1088 > Fen-1088 > DASRQZ01. Next base: position 383,880 of record CAVQDT010000006.1, on the reverse strand, counting down.
CGCCGGCCGAGGGCGGGGCGGATACGGGAGGCGCGGCCGGGGGAGAAGCGCCGCCAGCGGCGCCCTGATTCGAGAGGCCTGAAATGTGTCGCGGACTTCGGACAAAAGGTTCGGCAGCATGCAACGAGGTGGAGCCAACATGACGACTGAGCTACGCGTCTCCAAGGGACTTCTCGCGCGACAGATCTCGCTGCTGCTGGTGGGGGCGCTGCCCCTGCTGGCGTCGGTATCCGCCCTGGCGGCTCCACCGGCGGCGACAAACGCCGCGGGACCGGGTCGTTTCAAAAAGGACGAGAAGACGGTCTCGATCAGCCAGACCAACCTGACCAAACCGGAAGCCCCGCCGCCGCCGAAGAAAGAGACCGGCCCCACGATCACGGTCGATCAGTTCGTCGAGCAGAAGCAGGCTCAGCTGCAGAAGCTGGTCGACAAGCAGATCGGCAAGATGACCGGCCTCATCAAGGTCACCGACGATGGCGACCCGCAAAAGGCCGACTTCTGGTTCCGGATCGCCGAGCTCTACGCCGACAAGCAGCGCTTCTACAACTACCAGGCGCGCTCGCTCGATCAGAAGATCTTCGACGCGCCCGCGGGCAGCAAGGCCACGCTGCAGTCGCAGCAGCAGGGCTACGAGAAGCAGGAGCAGGAGTGGCTGCTCAAGGCGGTCAAGGCGTACATCGCCGCCACCAAGTTCAAGAAGTACGAACGCATGGACGAGGTGCTCTTCAAGCTCGCCTACATGCTGACGTCGGTGAAAAAGGAAGACCAGGCGCGCGAGTTCTTCCTGCGCCTCATCAAGGATTACCCCAACTCGAAGTACATCCCCGACGCATATCTGTCGTTCGCCGAGTTCTATTTCAACAAGGGCGAGATGGACAGCGCGCTGCGCTTCTACGAGAAGGTGGAGCAGTTCCCGAAGTCCAGCGTCTACCCGTACGCCGTCTACAAAAAGGGCTGGTGCTACGTCAACCTGGGTGACTTCAAGACCGCGCTCGAGAGCTTCGTCGGCGTCGTGCGCATGACCCAGGACAAGAAGACGAACATCAACCCCGCCCAGGCGAAGGCGCTCGAGAAAGAGGCGAAGAAGGACATCGTCAAGGCGTACTCGCACGTCGGCGGTCCGGACAAGGCCTGGGAGTTCTTCCAGCGTACCGGCGGCGACTTCGCGCCGAAGATGATGGAAGCGCTCGCCGAGCTGTACTGGGAGCAGGGCAAGTTCGCCGAGTCGAGCCGCGTCTATCGCAAGGTCATCTCGCAGAACATGGACTCGCCGCGGATCTGCGAGTGGCAGAACAAGGTCGTTCGCAACACGCTGTCGCAGGGTTCGAAGCGCGATCAGGTGCAGGAGATCCAGCGCCTGGGTGCGGTCTACGACCGCGTCGCCGACATGAAGGCGATCAAGAAGGACCAGCTCGAGGAGTGCAAGACCGCCTTCCACGACACGTCGAAGGAGCTGGCGCTCATCTGGCACAAGGAAGCGCAGAAGACCAAGAACCCCGACACCTACGTGCTGGCCATGTTGGTCTACAAGGACTTCCTCGAGCGCTTCCCCGGCGACAAGGAGTCGTACGAGATGGCGTTCTACTACGGCGAGATCCTGTGGACCGTCGCCGAGCTGGGTAAGGGCAGCTGGAAGGACGCCGCCGAGCAGTACACCAAGGTCGTTGAGCTCAACCCCAAGGGCAAGTACGTGAAGGAGGCGGCCTACGCCTCGGTGCTCGCGTGGAAGAACGCGCTCAACGTCGACGACCACGAGCAAAAGGATCAGGTCGACAAGGACCGCCAGGCCTTCAACAGCAAGAAGGGCGGCAAGCTCGAGGCGATGACCATCCCCGAGTACCAGAAGAAGATGATCGACGCCTTCGAGACCTACGTGAAGTACGTGCCCGACGCGCCGGAGCGCGTGGTGATCATGTACCGCGAGGCGCGCATCTACTACGAGTACAACCACTTCGACGACGCGGCGAAGCGCTTCGAGGTCATCGTCGACAAGTATCCGAAGCACGAGCTGGCGATTTACTCGGCGAACCTGCTGCTCGACTCGCTCAACGCGCAGGGCAAGACCAAAGAGGTCGTGAGCTACGTCGACAAGTTCCTCGAGATGCCGGACCTCATGAAGGACCCCGAGTTCGGCAAGCAGATGATCTCGCTCAAGAGCGACACCTTCGACATCGAGGGTCACGAGTACGAGAAGCAGAAGAACTTCAAGGAGTGTGCGCGGTCGTTCCAGGCCGCGGCCGAGGCCATGCCGGATCACCCGAAGCACGCCGAGCGCCGCTGGAACGAGGCGCAGTGCTTCCAGAACGCGCACCTCGTCGGCCAGGCCCTTCGCGCGCGCGTCTCTCTGATCCAGGAGCACCCGAAAGATCCGCTGGCGCAGCGCGCGCTCTTCCGCGTCGCCGCCGGCTACCACCAGCTGGCCTTCTATACCAAGGCCGCCGACAGCTACGAGGAGTTCGCCAGCAAGTTCCCGGGCGAGAAGAAGGCGGTCGACGCTCTCGGTAACGCGACCACCTTCCGCATCGGCCTCGGTGAGTCGTCGAAGGCGCTCGACGACATGGATGCCTTCGTGAAGTTCTACGGCACGCGCAAGCCGCAGGACGCGGCCGGCGTCTTCTTTCAGATGGCCGACGTCTACGAGCGCGACAAGAAGTACGACGACCTGGCCAAGCACCTCGAGAGCTACCTCAAGAAGTGGGGCCCACAGGGTGGTCCGGATCGCCAGGTCCTCGCGCACTTCCGCCTCGGCGAGCTCGCGTGGAAGGCGTCCTGCCCCAAGGCAAACGAGGACGGCGCCTGCCTGGAGATCAAGCGCATCGCGGCGACAGGTCGCCAGAAGGTGCTCTACGACCTCAACAAGAAGCTCAAGAAGGGCAAGAAGATCCGCGAGGCCAAGCGCACCCAGTGCGGACCGCCCACCAGCTCGAAGATCGTGCTCTTCGACCGCAGCAAGAAGGACGCTGCCAAGGCCGCGGAGCACTTCCAGGCTGTGCTGAAGATCTGGAACAAGGGCGCTGCGGCGTCGAAGATCACCGGCAAGGACGTCGAGGCGCGCGCCGGCTCGGCGCAGTACGCGGTCGCGGGCTCGGCGTTCTATCTCGCCGAGACGGCGTACGAGAACTTCCTCCGCGTCAAGTTCCCGGAGGGCCTCGACTTCCAGCAGCCGAGCCAGTACGACAACAAGCGCAAGGCCGAGGCGAAGAAGAAGAAGGCCGAGGAGTCGGGCAAGCGGTTCGGCGCCTATCTCGACGAGAAGGCCAAGGGGCTCAACAAGGCGAGCGCCATGTACCTGGACGTCTTCGGCATGAAGCAGGCCCAGTGGACGATCGCGTCGAGCGCGCGCGTCGGCCAGCTGTACTCGGACTTCGTCGGCCAGCTCTACACCGCCACCATTCCGGCCGACCTGAAAGAGCAGGACGAGTGGGGCAACCGCCCGCGCGAGATCTTCTGCGACGCGCTCGTCGACAAGGCGGAGCCGATCGAGAACAAGGCGGTCGAGGGCTTCGAGAAGTGCCTCAAGGCTGCGACCGACTACTCCTGGTACAACGAGTGGTCGCGCCTGTGCGAGCGCGAGCTCAACCAGATGAAGCCGTCCGACTACCCGCTGTCGTCGGAGATGAAGCCGGAGGCCGGTTACGTGTCGACGACCATGGCGCCGACGCCGGTCATCACCGAGCTGTCCGAAGGTCCGGCGATCGCCGCCGCGGCCCCGGCTGGTGAAGGCAAGTGAGAGCTGGTCACGTGAGCAACGAGAAAGGCCGCATGACGATGTTCAGGAAATTCGACCTTCGAACCGCTCTGACCTCCGGCCTGGCTCTGACGCTCGCCAGCTCATTGGCGATGTCGGGCTGCGGCGCCGAGACCCCCAAGCCGAAAGCCAAGACCGTCGTCGACAACGATCAGGTGATCGGCGGCGGCGAGCCCGAGGCCGGGCTCGGCGGGGGCAACGGCAAGGTCAACGCCGAGCAGATCCTGCCCAAGGCCAAGAAGCGCGAGATCAGCGCCGACCAGAAGACCGAGTTCGACAAGGCCATGGCGCGCTACATGTCGGCCAAGAAGTCCGGCGGCCTGTCGGGCGGCGAGTGCAGCAGCGTCGCCGACGGCTTCAAGTCCGCCGCCGAGGGGACTCCGGTCCTGCTCGAGGCGCTCTTCAACGAGGGCGCGGTCCTTCAAGAATGCGGCCGCGAGGACGAGGCGGTCAAGATCTGGCAGGGCATGAGCGAGGGCAAGACCAAGTACGGCCCGGCCATGACCAACCTCGGCTACATCGCCTGGAAGAACAACGAGCCCGGCCGCGCCGAGCAGCTGTTCTCGCGCGCGATCGAGGCCGATCCGCTGCACACGGTCGAGGCGCGCAACAACCTGGCGCAGATCCTGCGCGACAAGGCGCGCCACGCGAGCGACGCGGGGGAGAAGAAGCAGTACGTCGGCCAGGCGGTCAGCCACCTGCGCACCGTGCTGGCGCTCGACAGCAACAACCTCCAGGCGTTCGCGACGCTGGCGTTCATCTACTACGAGATGAACATGCTCGAGATGGCCAAGCTGGTCGGCAACCAGGCCATCAAGAAGGCGGACGAGATCGCGACCGGCAAGTTCGAGGAAGAAAAGGCCGAGGAGGCCGCCGAGGGCAAGGCCGGTAAGGGCAAGAAGAAGGAAAAGAAGAAGGAGTCGGGCAAGGACAGCGGTGAGGACGAGGGCAAGCTCGCGAAGGAGGTCGACGTTCGCGAGGCCGGCACGGGCGTCACCCCCCAGATGAAGATCAACCTCGCCGTGGTGCATAACACGCTGGGTCTGGTCGAGCTCAAGCGCAAGAACATCAGCCCCGCCATCACCCAGTTCAAGAAGGCCGTCGACATGAACCCCGGGTTCAACGAGGCGCGTCTGAACCTGGCGGCGCTGTCGCTCAACAATCGCGACTACAAGACCGCGGAGGAGAACTTCCGCGCGGTGATCCAGTCGCAGCCCAAGAACTACGAGGCGTCCATCGGTCTCGGCGTCGCGCTGCGCGGCGGCAAGAAGATCGATGACGCCGAGGTGCAGTACAACGAGGCACAGAAGCTCGATCCCTCGAACCCGTCGAGCTACTTCAACCTCGGCCTGCTGTACCAGGAGTACAAGGACGGCCAGAAGCCGACCCTTCAGAAGGCTCAGGGCTACTACCGCCAGTTCCTGTCTCACGCCAACCAGTCGACGCCGTCCAGCCTTCAGAAGGAGGCGGAGAAGCGCATCAAGGACATCGACGAAATCTACGTCGCCCTCGAAGAGGCAGCCAAGATGCAGGCCGAGGCCGAGGCGATGCAGAAGAAGGCCGAAGAGCAGCAGAAGCAGATGGAAGAGCAGATGAAGAAGCAGGAGGCCGACGAGGCCGCCGCTGCTGCTGCTGCCAAAAAGCCCGGAGCGGGCGGCGCCGCACCCGCCGAGGGCGCGCCTGGGGCCGCACCCGCCGGGGGCGAGGCGCCCAAGGACGGCGCCAAGCCGGCCGACGGCGCCGGCGCCGGTGCTGCGGCGACCCCCGCCGATGACGCGGCGGCCCCCAAGGGCAAAAAGAAAAAGAAGAAGTAACGTCGTCGGTCCCAGATTTTTGGGAACCGCGGCGCGAATCGGTTGTCAGCAGGAGTGCTCCAGGGACAGACCATATCCACCGTCACAGGCAGCAAGCAGTCAGCAGCAGGAAGTAAGGAGGACAGGATGAAGCTCGCCATCGGAATTGCCGTCATCTCCGCCGCTCTCGGCCTTTCGGCCGGATTGTCTGGGAGAGCGATGGCGCAGGAAGCGGAGGGGGCGGCTGCAGGCGGTGGAGGCGCCGCGAAAGCGGGCGGCGACGAGGGAACCACGTACAAGGCGAAGACCGTCTACGACTTCGAAGACGACATGGTCGAAGGCGATCTCCAGCGTCCAGACGGAGAGCTCGTGAACTCGCTGGGCAAGACCCAGCACTCGAGCCTCATCGAGATCCGCAAGGACTTCATCCCCGAGATGCTGAAGTCCCTCGAGGACGTGTAGCTCGAGCCGCGCGCGGGCGTTCCATCCAACGCCCGCGCCTCCGGCCGGATTCGTATTTCCGGCCGCCCTGTCTAGGCCTGTCCCGAGAGCATCCGACAGCTACTCAGGACCGCTTCCGAGGTCGGGAGCCGTCCTACCGATTCCGCCGAACCGACTGACGACGAAAGACACAGGAGAGCACCAATGGCCGACGTCAAGGTCCCCCTCAAGTTCGAAATCTACAAAGGGGACGAGCTGGTCCGCGAAGAGACCCTGAACCAGGACGTGATCAAGGTCGGGAAGCTGGCTTCCTCGCACCTGCGGATCGACGACGAGACGGTCTCGCGCATGCACGCCGTCATCGAGGTCACCGGCCCCGACGACGTGCACATCATCGACCTCGGCTCGACGCGCGGGACGTTGGTCAATGGGGAGCGCATCAACAAGGCGCGCCTGCAGTCGGGCGACGAGATCATGTTCGGCGAGAGCCGCGTGATCGTGAGCTTCCTCGAGGCCCAGGCCGCTGTCGCGCCGCCGCCCCAGGCAGCCGCGCCCGCTCCTCGCGGCGGGCGGACCAACGCTGGTGGCTTCGCGCCGCCGATGCAGGCGCCCCCGCCCCAGGCTTACGTGCCCCCGCCCCAGGCCTACGCGCCCCCGCCGCAGCAGGCCTATGCGCCGCCGCCACAGCAAGCCTACGTGCCCCCGCCCGGACCACAGTACGCGCCGCCGCCGGTTCAGGATTACGCGCAGCAGGCGTCGCCGTACTCTGCCGCGCCGCCCGCGATGGGCGGCGGCTCCAGCGCCGACGTCGAGGTACACGACGGCACGCGCGCGATGGAGGTGCAGACCATCTATCGTGACGTCGTCATCGGGACGCGCCACCTGTCGAACCCGACCGGCAAGTCGACGCACGGCCAGGGCACCGCGATGCTGCTTGGGGGTATCGCCCTCGCGGTGGTCGCGATGATCACGTTCGTCGTCACCGCGGTCAGTGTCGGCGCCGAGAAGGCGGCGTACGAAGCGTGGCAGGCCGCCGGGAAGGAGTCGAAGGCCTTCCAGTGGCAGTCGCGCGGCGCCGGGGCCGACGTCGTGGTCTTCGGCGGGCTCATCCTCGGCTTCTCGCTGGCGTACATGGGCCTCAAGCGCCGGGGCAAGTCGAGCGCGAACTTCATCATCGGCTCGGATGCTGACGCAGACGCGCCGGTGTCGTCGGATTTCGTGCCCTCGCCCTCGCACCCGCTGGTCGCGGCGACCGGCGGCGACTACGTCGTCAACGTCACCCCGCGCATGACCGGCGAGGTCTTCGTCGACAACCAGCTCATCCCGCTGCAGCAGTTCATCCAGCAGCGCGGCTCCAGCTTCTCGTTGCCGCAGAACGGCCGCGCCAAGCTGGATTGCGGTGAGACCACGTTCCTGGTGACCGCGACCGCGCGCCCGCGCGCGCTGCCGGTGCCTTACCTGACCTGGCGCTGGGACGAGCAGGTCTACACCGTCGGCTCGGTCATCGCGCTCGCGTTGTTCCTGCTCATGATCTTCGCGGTCCCGCCGGATCCGAAGTCGCTGTCGCTCGACCTCTTCAACTCCGACAACCGCTTCGTCAAGTTCCTCATCAAGCCGCCGGAGGAGAAGGAAGAAGAGATCCCCGAGTGGCTGAAGTCGAAGAAGCCCGAGGAGCAGGGTGGCAAGGGCAAGCGCCACAAGGGCGAAGAAGGCAAGATGGGCAAGAAGACCTCCAAGAACAAGGAGGGTCTCTATGGCCTCAAGGGTCCGAAGGACAACCCGGATCCCCACCTGGCGAAGAAGCTGGCCGAGGAGAACGCCAAGAACGCCGGTATCCTCGGCGTCCTGAAGCAGACCGAGGGCTCGCACATCGCCTCGATCTTCGGCCGTGACTCGGCGCTCGGCAGCGACGCCGACAACGTCCTCGGCGGCCTCATCGGCAACGCGATCGGCGAGGCCTACGGCGTCGGCGGTCTCGGTCTGGTCGGCACCGGCTCGGGCGGCGGCGGCACCGGTGAAGGGACCATCGGTCTCGGCAACCTCGGCACCATCGGCAAGGGTGGTGGCGGTGGTAACGGCTCGGGCTACGGCCGCGGCGCCGGCGGTCTCGGTGGCCGTCGCGCCCACGCGCCGGACGTCATCCCCGGCACCGCGAACGTCCGCGGCTCGCTCGACAAGGAAATCATCCGCCGCATCATCCGGCGCCACATCAACGAGGTGAAGTTCTGCTACGAGCAGGAGCTGACGAAGAAGCCGCAGCTCGGTGGCCGCATCATGGTGCAGTTCACCATCGCGGCCTCGGGTCAGGTCATCGCGTCGGTGCTCCAGAACTCGACGATGAGTAACGCCAAGGTCGAGAACTGCACCGTCCAGGCGGTTCGCCGTTGGGAGTTCCCCAAGCCCCTCGGTGGCGGTATCGTCATCGTGTCTTATCCGTTCGTCCTGACGCCTGCCGGCGGTGGAGAATGAAAATGAACCGCATTCACGCGCGCAACGTTCTGATGGCCATTGCCTTCGTCCTGCCCGCGTGTGAGGGCTTCGTCTGCAGCCAAGAGCGCATCAAGGCGATGGAGCTCAACAACCGCGGCACCGAGGAGTTCAAGAACAACCTGTACGACTCGGCGGAGAAGGACTTCAAGCAGGCGATCCAGACCGACACGACGTTCGACCTCGCCCACTACAACCTGGGCAAGGTCTATCAAAAGCAGCGCAAGTGGGACAAGGCCGCCGAGGCTCTCGAGGCGGCCGCCCAACTCGCGCCCAAGAACGCGAACTACCAGTACGACCTCGGCGAGGCGTACCTCGAAGCCAAGAAGATCGACCAGGCCGAGAAGGCGCTGAAGGCAGCGACCGAAGCCGATCCCAAGCTCTTCAAGGCGCACTGGCGCCTGGGTCTGGTCTACAAGATGCTCGATCAGCCCAAGCCGGCCGACGACGAGCTCCGGGCGGCGATCGAAGCCAACCCGCGGTTCTCGAAGTCGTACGTCGCGCTCGGATATCTCTATCTCGACTACGACTTCAACAAAGAGGCGGCACAGGTCTTCCAGGGCTGCGTCACCGCCAAGGACGACGACGGCGAGTGCCACAACGGCTATGGCCTGGCGCTCAAGAACTTGAAGCAGTACGAGCAGGCGACCAGCGAGTTCAAGAAGGCGATCGACCTCGACCCCGAGCTCTACGACGCCCTCTACAACTGCGGCATGGCCTACGCCGACTGGTACGACGAGGCGCACGGCAACGAGCAGAAGGACCGCGCGCGCGAATATCTCCAAAAATTCGTGACCAACGGCGGAAAGTCGGCTGACGGCAACTACGTCAAGGCCGCCAACGACAAGCTCTACGCGCTCTCCGGGCCGTAGCTTGTCATTGTGATGGGAACCCCCTCGGAAGGGTTCCCATGCCCTCCGCTCCCCCTAGTCCGCTGGAACCCGGCGACGGGTTTCCCGACATTTCCGCCGATCTGGCGCATCACACCGAAAGCGATCCGGGACCTGCCCCACAGGACCTGGGTCGCTTTTGGTGTTTTTTGCCACGCCCCGGCGTGCTATAAGACCTCACCAATTTTCTACTCGGTTTCGCACAGTTACGTCGCGGCGACCGTTCGGGCCTCCCCAACAAATCCGGTGACTTTGCGATCGCCGTCTCGATCCGAATCTGGAGGAGCGCAGTGGATCAGTCGAACCAGGGCCAGGGCCAAGGTAAGCCTCAGGAAGCCAAACGGAAGCCGACGTCGGAAAACGCCGTGCTCGCTTCCAGCGGCAATGGCTCCGGAACGCACGACGAGTTTCCCCCCGAGCTGCTGAATCAGGTCACCGCCGCGCAAGAAGCCGAGAAGCTGACGGTCGAGAAGGGCATCGACGCCTGGAAAAAGATCGTCGCCGCCGCACCCGCAGCCTGGGCGCCGCGACGCGAGCTGGCTCGCGTCTACAAAAAGGCCGAGCGCTGGAACGCCTTCATCGAGGTGATGAAAGAGGCGGTCGACAAGGCGAGCTGGCACGCGCCCGAAGACAAGATTCCCGTCCTCCTCGAAATGATCGAGGTCTACCGCGAGCGGTTGAAGCTGGACGTCATGGTCGTCAACGCGTTCAACCAGATCCTGAGCATCCAGCCGACCAACTTCGAGGCGGCGGATGCGCTGGCGGCGCAGTACGAGACCATGAAGCGCTGGCCGGACCTGATCTCGCTGCTGCGCAAGAAGGCGGCGGCGGTCGAGACGCCGGCCGAGAAGGTGGCGCTGCACCTGCGCGTCGCCAACCTGTTCCTCGAGAAGTTTTCGAACCAGGCCGAGGCGATCAAGTCGTTCGAGACCATCCTCGAGCTGGATGCGGACAACCAGGACGCGCTCTCGTTCCTGAAGCAGATGTACGAGAAGCGCCGCGACTGGGAAAAGCTGGTCGCGGTCCACCAGCGCGAGATCGAGAAGGTGGCCGACGCCGTCGAGCGCCGGACCCGCCGCATCGAGGTCGCGAAGCTCGCCTCGGAGAAGCTGAAGAAGCCGCAGATCTCGATCGATCTCTGGCGCCAGGTGCTGACCGAGGACGCCGAGAACTTCGAGGCGCTGTCCGAGCTCGAGAAGCTGTTCGAGCGCGAGAAGGCGTGGGGCGATCTCGGCGACGTGCTGCAGCGTCAGGTGGCGGTCGCCGACGACGCCACCAAGCGCGCCGCGATCCTGACCAAGCTCGGCATCCTCTACACCGAGAAGGTGCAGGACAGCGGCCGCGCGGTCGCCGCGTGGCAGGCGCTGCTGTCGGCGGAGCCCGAGAACCGCCGCGCGCAGGACGCGCTCAAGAAGCTCTATCTGCAGCAGCGCGACTGGAACGCGCTCGAAGGGTTCTACGCGACCCAGGGCAAGTGGGACGAGCTGGTGCGCGTGCTCGAGCGCCAGGCCGAGACCGAGGACAACGACGCTGCGCGCGTCGGCCTGTGGAACAAGATCGGCGAGCTCTATCGCGATCGCCTGAGCAAGGCGGACCGCGCGCAGAAGGCCTACGAGAAGGCGCTGTCGCTCGACGCGCAGAACGCCGTCGCGGCGCTGGCGCTGATCCCGCTCTACGAGAAGACCAAGGACGTGCAACGCCTGGCCCAGGTGCTGGTGGTGCAGCTGCACCACACGACCGATCCGTCCGAACGCCAGGCTCAGATGCAGCGGCTCGTGGAGCTGCTCGAGGGCGAGGCCGGCGACAAAGCGGGCGCGCTCGCGATCGCGTTGCAGGCGTTCAACGAGGATCCGCTCGGCGAGTGGGCGCAGGAGACCTCGCGCCGCCTGGCCACGGAGTGCGGCGGCTGGGACAAGCTGGTCGAGGCGTACGAGGCGGCGCTGCCGCGCGTGCGCGCGCGCAGCAAGGACTCCCAAGGCGGTGCTGCCGTTGCTGTCGACGCTGGCCGGCGCCTACGAGAGCGAGCTCGGCACGCCCGAGGCGGCGATCGAGCGCAACCAGGCGATCCTGGCGATCGCGCCCAGCGACCCCGAGGCGGTCGGCGCGCTGGAGCGGCTCTACATCGCGACCGGGCGTTTCCCCGACCTGCTCGCGATCTACGACAAGAAGCTGGAGCTGGCCAAGTCGAAGGCCGAGGAGCTGGAGATCCGCTTCAAGCTCGCCGGTCTGTACGAAGACGAGATCAAGCAGCCCGAAAAGGCGATCGTCCTCTATCAGGCGATCCTCACGCAGGATCCCGAGCAGCTGCCCGCGCTGATCGCGCTCGATCGCATCTACACCGGCCTCGGCCGCTGGAAAGAGCTGGCGGCGACGCTGACCAAGGAGATCGATCTCACCACCGACATGGGCGCGATCGCCGAGCTCAAGTTCCGGCGCGGCGCTCTGCTCGAACAGCACCTCAACGATCGCAAGGGCGCGGTCGATTCGTACAAGGAGGCGCTGTCGCTCGAGCCGGACCACGAGGGCGCGAAGACCGCGCTGCAGGCGTACCTCTCCGATCGCGATCTGCAGATGGTCGCCGTCGAGGTGCTCGAGCCGCTCTACGAGCAGACCGAGGACACCTCGCGCCTGGTCGAGGTGCAGCGCATTCGCCTCAATCAGGAGAAGAACACCGGCAAGCGCGTCGCGCTCTTGCTGCGCATCGGCGCGCTCGAGGCCAAGCTCGGTAACTCCGAGCAGGCGTGGGAAGCGTACGCGCGCGCGTTCACCGAGAACCCCGAGTCGACCGCGGCGCGCGAAGCGCTGGAGAACCTGGCGACGATCCTCGACAACTGGGCGTCGCTGGTCACGCTGTACGAGGGCGCGCTCGGCGGCAAGAAGGCGCTGCCGCCGCCGCTGGAGCGCGAGCTCCTGCTGGTGGTCGCCGTCGCCTACGACGAGAAGCTGGAGAAGTCGGAGAAGGCGGTCGAGTACTTCCGCCGCGCGCAGGCGATCGAGCCCGAGGACGCGTCGGCGCTGGTGGCGCTGGAGCGCCTCTACACGCGCACCGAGCGCTGGTCGGATCTGATCGACACGCTGACCAAGAAGTTCGCGCTGGTGCAGGAGCCGTACGAGCGCGAGCAGATCCGCGTGCGCATCGCCACCGTCTGGGAGGAGATGCTCAACAACTCACCCGAGGCGATCAAGGCCTGGAAGGCGGTCCTCAAGGACAACGCCGAGAACATCCAGGCGCTGCGCTCGCTCGATCGTCTGTACCTGCGCGCGGGCGACTTCCGCGAGCTCGGCGACAACATCCAGCGCCAGCTGAAGCTGACCAAGGATCCCGACGAGACCATCGCGCTCCTCGGGCGACTCGGCAACCTGCGCGAGAAGCAGCTCGGTGAGGCGGGCGCCGCGGTCGAGACCTACCGCAAGATCCTCGAGATCGAGCCGGAGCACCCCGACACGCTGGCCGCGCTGGAGCGCATCCTGCCGAACCCGGAGCAGGAGCTGGGCGTCGCGCAGCTGCTCGAGCCGGTCTACAAGGCGCGCGGCGACTGGCCGCGGCTCATCGCGGTCTACGAGATCGAGGCGCGCCACGCCGTCGATCCCGAGCAGAAGATCGCCTTCTACAAGCAGATCGCCGACGGCTACGAAGTCGGCCTCGACGATCCCGACCACGCCTACGAGGCGCTCGGCTGGGCGCTGCGCGAGGATCCGCAGAACTCCGAGGTGCAGGGCGCGATCGAGCGGCTCGCGCGCGCGCTGCAGAAGCTCGGCGACCTGGTCGCGCTCTACGGCTCGCTGGTGACGTCGGTGCCCGACGCGCACCTCAAGAACGCGCTCTATCACAAGATCGCGCGTCTCTACGAAGTCGACCTGGGCATGGACGAGCAGGCGGCCGACGCGTACGCGTCGGCGCTCGACGTCTCGCCGCGCGACATCGACGCGGCCAACGCGCTGGAGCAGCTCTACCTTCGTCGCGGCGACTACCCGAACCTGGTCGAGCTCCTGCTGCGCAAGGCCGACATCGTCGGCGCGGCCGACCAGAAGAAGGCGCTGTACTACAAGGCGGCGCAGCTGCACGAAGAGGTGCTGGAGAACGTCGAGAAGGCGATCGACGTCTACCGCCAGGTCCTCAGCGTCGACGACTCGGATCCGATCGCGCTCGACCACCTCGAGCGGCTCTACATCCGCCTCTCGCGCTGGGCGGACCTCAAGGACGTCTACGGCAAGAAGGCGGAGCTCGCGCAGAATCCGCAGGACAAGAAGCAGATGCTGTTCGTGCTCGGCCAGGTCTACGACCGCGAGCTCAACGACAAGGCGCGCGCGATCGAGACCTATACGTCGATCGTCGATCTCGATCCGGACGACTTCGACGCCGCCCAGGCGCTGGATCGCCTGTATCTGCAGACCGAGCGCTGGTACGACCTGCTCGCGGTGCTCGAGCGCCAGACCGAGCTCGCGCCCGCCGCCGCCGAGGTGGTGTCGCTGCGCTTCCGCATCGGCGAGCTGTGGCGCGAGCACCTCAAGGACCTCACGCGCGCCGTCGAGGCGTACCGCCAGGTCCTGGCGATGGATCCGACGCACGAGCCGACGCTGGTCGCGCTCGAAGGCATGATGGCCGGCCCAGGCAAGGAAGAGCCGGTGCTGGCGGCCGCGGTGCTGGAGCCGATCTACGAGACCGCCGGCGAGTGGGACCGCGTGATCGCGGTCTACGAGGTGATGCAGGCGAACACCGAGGAGGCGCCTCGCAAGGTCGAGCTGCTGATCCGGATCGCCGAGATCGAGGAGCGGCGGCTCTCGCACCAGAACGCGGCGTTCGATGCCTTCGGGCGCGCGTTCCGCGCCGACCCGACCAACCAGGACGTGATCGGCCAGCTCGAACGGCTCGCCGCCGAGACCGGGCACTGGCCCAAGCTGGCCGCGCTCTACGCCGCCGAGCTCGAGAAGATCGAGGACACGCGGCGCCAGGTCGACACGCTGCTGCGCCTCGCGCGCGTCTACGAGGACGAGACCGGCCAGCTCGAAGACGCGATCAACACCTATCGCCGCGTGGTCCAGAGCGAGCCCGACAACAAGGAGGCGCTGGTCTCGCTGGATCGCCTCTTCAGCCAGAACCAGCAGTGGGAGGATCTGGCCGACATCGTTCGCCGCGAGATCCGCATCGCGCCCAACGACCAGGCGATCATCGAGCTGACGTTCCGCCTGGCGCAGATCTACGAGCTGGCGCTCGGCGACCTGCCCAAGGCGATCGAAGCCTATCGCGAGATCCTCAACGCCGACCCGAGCCACGCCGAGACGCGCGCCGCGCTCGAGCGGATGTTCATGGGCGGCACGATGCAGCTGGAGATCGCCGACGTGCTCGAGCCGCTCTATCGCGTCGGCGAGGAGTGGGAGAAGCTGCACCAGATCTACGAGGTGCAGCTCGGGCGCATGGTCGAGGTCGAGCAGCGCCAGGTGCTGCTGCGCCGCCTCGCCGAGATCGCCGAGCAGAAGCTGGTCGACCAGGTCGCGGCGTTCGACTGGTGGTCCAAGGCGGTCAACGAGGATCCGTCGTCGGAGCTGGCGCTCGACGAGCTCTTGCGCCTGGTGCGCGCGACCCACCAGTGGGACGCGTTCGTGGCCACCATGGTCGAGGCGGCGTCGGCCGAGCGGCCGCCGCAGGTGCGGCGCGACGTGCTGCTGCGGCTCGCCGCGAGCTTCGAGGGCGACCTCGGGGATCTCGAGCGCGCCGAGCAGGCGCTGGTGCAGGTGCTGCAGGAGCACGCGAAGGACGCGGCCGCGCTGGCGTCACTGGATCGCATCTACGAGACGCAGGGCATGTACGACAACCTGTCGTCGGTCCTGAAGCAGCGGATCGCGATCACCGACTCGTCGGAGGAGCTGGTCAAGCTGCACCTGCGCCTCGGCCGCGTGTACGCCGAAGCGCTCGAGGACGTCGAGGGCGCGATCGCCAGCTACCTCGCGGTGCTGGAGCACGAGTCGCGCTCGCCCGAGGCGCTCGAAGCCCTGGAGCGCCTCTACTTCCGCGCCGAGCGCTGGCCGGAGCTGTACAGCGTCTACGAGAAGCTGGTCGACATCGCCAAGGACGACGCGATGCTGGCCGAGTGCTACTCGCGCATGGCCAAGCTCGCGTCCGACGCGCTCGACGACCGGCAGAAGGCCGTCGAGCTGTGGGGCCGCGTGGTCGATCTGCGCGGCAAGGACACCATCGCGCTCTCGGGCCTCGCGGATCTGCACGAGGCGGCCGGCGAGTGGAAAGAGCTGACCGAGATCCTCGAGCAGCAGGTGGCGGCGACCGAGGACGTCGACGCCAAGATTCCGATCTACAAGCGCCTCGGCCGCATCTGGGGCGAGAAGCTGTCGCGCGAGCGCAACTCGCTCGAGAGCTGGCAGAAGGTGCTGGAGCTCGACCCGCAGGACGTCGACGCCCTGCGCGCGATCGCCGAGAACTACAAGTCGGCGGGCGCCTGGGAGGAGCTGTCGCAGGCTCTGCGCCGCCTGATCCAGGTCGCGCAGCTCGGTGGCGCGGGCATCGAGGACGCGGAGCTGAAGGATCTCTACTCGCAGCTCGGCGAGCTCGAGGGCGACACCCTGATGCGCACGCAGGAGGCGATCGACGCCTGGCGTGAGGTGCTGGAGCTCGACGCGCACGACTTCCGCGCGCTCGCGGCGCTCGAGAAGCTTTTCACGCAGGAAGCGCGCTGGGAAGAGTGCGTCGAGATCCTCGAGCGGCGCGCGCAGGCGCTGGCGACGCCGTCCGAGCAGGTCGACGTGCTGATGCAGGTCGCGTCGCTGTGGACCGACAAGATCGGCGACGGCGGCTCGGCGGCCGAGGTCTACGAGCGCGTGCTGCAGATCGACGCCGGCAACATGACCGCGTCGCACGAGCTGGAGCAGCTCTATCGGCAGCGCAAGAGCTGGGTCAAGCTGATCGACCTGCTGCTGGCCCGGACGGACTTCGTCGCCGACGCGCCGGCGCGCATCGTGCTGTTCACGCAGATGGCCGAGACCTACGAGCAGCAGCTCGGCGATCGCGAGAACGCCTTCGTCGCGTTGCAGGCCGCGTTCCGCGAGGACTACTCCAACGATCACGTCGCCAAGGAGCTCGAGCGCCTGGCGACGATGACCGACAAGTGGAACGAGCTCATCGGCGACTACACCCAGGTGGTCCAGGGGATCAGCGATCCCAAGATCGCGGCCGATCTGTGGGTGAAGATCGCGCGCTGGTACGACTCGGCGCTCAAGCACGTCGACTACGCGATCGCGTCGGCGCAGCAGGCGCTGCAGCTGGACAACGCGCACGTCGGCGCGCTCACCGCTCTCGAGGACTTCTTCCGCAAGCAGAAGCGCTGGAACGACCTGGTGTCGGTGCTGGCGCGCCACGCCGAGGTCGAGCAGGAGGCGCAGCCGCGCGTCGACATCCTGTTGCAGCTGGCCGACACCTACGAGACGCAGATCGGCGACACCGCGCAGGCGACGTTCGCCTACCAGCGCGCGCTGGACAACGACGAGCGCTGCATCGACGCCATCAACGCGCTCGAGCGGCTCTACCGCCGCACGCAGGCCTGGGACCGCCTGGTCGAGGTGCTGTCCAAGAAGTCGCAGGTCGTCGACGACACCGAGTTCGCGGTGCGCCTGAAGCTGCAGGTCGGCGAGCTGTGGGAGGACCGGCTCGGCGACAACGAACGCGCCGTCGAGGCGTACAAAGAAGTGCTGGCGGTCGACGCGCAGAACCTGCCGGCGCTGAAGGCGCTGGATTCGCTGTTCCAGAAGACCGGCCGCATGGAGGAGTACCTCGAGAACCTCGAGCACCAGCTCGAGATCTCGTCTCCCGAGGGCGACCGCGTCGAGATCTACCAGCGCATGGCGGTGGTCTGGGAGGAGAAGTTCGAGAAGCCCGACCGCGCCGCCGAGGTGCTGGAAAAGATCCTGCTCATCGACGATCGCAACCAGAAGGCGTACCACGACCTCGAGCGCCTCTATCAGCAGGAGCGCAAGTGGGAGGCGCTGGTCGACACCTACCGCAAGCACATCACCGCGACCAACGACGCCAAGGAGCGCATCGCGCTCTTCTCGAAGATGGGGCAGGTCTACGAGACCGAGCTGCGCGATCTCGAGCGCGCGATCGACGCCTACCAGGACGTCCTCAACGTCGAGACGGATCACATCGAGGCGCTCGCAGGCCTGGCGCGCCTCTACGAGGAGACCGAGCAGTGGGACCGCGCCATCGAGATGATGCGGCGCCTGCTGCGCGTCACCACCGACCCGAAGCAGAAGGTCGACGTCAACTACCGCCTCGGCAAGATCTTCGAAGAGCAGATGAAGGAGCCGGAGCCCGCCCAGGAGTACCTGGTCGAGGCGCTGTCGCAGGATCCTTCACACGTTCCGTCGATGCTCACGCTGCTGGGCATCTACAAGAAGCGCGGTGACTGGCAGAAGGCGGGGCAGCTGATGATCCGCGCCGAGTCCAACACCGTCAATCCGCTGGAGAAGACGCGGCTGCTGTTCGACGCCGCCAAGATCTACCAGGACAAGCTCACCGACGAGACGCAGGCGTCGGACCTGTACGCGCGCGTGATCCAGCTCGATCCCGAGCACGTCGAGGCTGCCGAGCCGCTGGGCGAGCTCTACTTCAAGCGGCAGGAGTGGGCGCCGCTGGTTCCGCTGCTGGAGATGCTGGTCCGCAAGGCGGACCGCAAGACCAACCGCGAGCTGACGCTGCTCTATCACCGCCTGGCCAAGGCGGCCGGCGAGCTCGGCGAGAACGACAAGGCGCTGAAGTACTACAAGCAGTCGTACGATCTCGACTCGACGTACCTGCCGACGCTGATCGATCGGGCGGCGCTGCTCTACAAGATCCAGCACTGGGACGACGCGTTCCGCATCTACCAGACCATCCTGGTCCACCACCGCGACACGCAGAAGGACGACGAGATCGTCGACATCTTCTTCCGCCTGGGGCGCATCAAGCTCGAGCTGCGCGAGCGCACCAAGGCGGTGAACATGTTCGAGAAGGCGCTGGAGATCCAGCCCGGTCACCGCGCCACGCTGAACGCGCTCATCGATCTCTACACCGAGTCGGCCGACTGGGAGGCGGTGGTCAAGCAGAAGCGCGCGTTGCTGGCGTCGCCGACGTCGGATCTCGACGAGAAGTTCGCGCTCAGCGAGCAGATCGCGGCGATCTTCAAGGACAAGCTCAACAACCCGCAGAAGGCGATCGCCGCGCACCTCGAGGCGCTCAACTTCAAGCCGGGCGACCGCCAGGTGCTGCACAACCTCCTCGACCTCTTCAGCGACACCAAGCAGTGGAAGAAGGCGATGGAGATCCTGACCAAGCTCGCCGAGCTGGAGTCGGGCAAGATGAAGGCGAAGTTCCTGGTCGCCGCCGGCAACATCGCCAACTACGAGCTGCACTCCACCGACGAGGCGGTCGAGATCTACAACCAGGCGCTCGACGAGGATCCGGACGATCTGAAGGCGTTCGAGCGCATCGACAAGATCATGACCGCCAAGAAGGATTGGCGGAACCAGGAGCGCAACTACCGCAAGATGATCAAGCGCCTCGGGCAGGAAGCGCCGCCCGACAAGAAGCCGACGCAGATCGCGCTCTGGCACGCGCTGGGCGAGATCTACCGGTCGCGGCTCAAGGACTACAAGTCGGCGACCGCGGCGTTCGAGGTGTGCGTGCAGCTGGATCCGGACGCGATCGCGCGCCACCAGATCCTGGCCGAGCTCTATCAGGTGTCGGGCGCCGACACCTACGACAAGGCGGTCAAGGAGTACCGCTACCTGGTGAAGTCGACGCAGGACATGGACCAGGTGGCGGTCTACATGAAGACGCTGCGCCGGCTGCTGCTGGAGATGCGGCAGTACGACCGCGCCTGGTGCGTCACCTCGACGCTGGTGTACCTGCGCAAGGCCGATCCCGAGGAGCAGCAGTTCTTCGAGCAGTACCGCCCCAAGGGCTTCACGCGCGCGCGCGCGCGGCTCACCGAGGAGCTGTGGCAGCGGAACATCTACCACCCCGACGAGGACCGCTACATCTCGGCGATCTTCGGCGGCGTGAGCCAGGCGGTCGCCGCCGTGCGCGCCAAGGAGCACAAGGACTGGGGCCTGAAGCGCAAGGACAAGCGCGACATCGCCACCGACCAGCTGCTGTTCAGCAAGGTGTTCAACTACGTGAACCAGGTGCTGGGCGTGCCGCAGCCCGAGCTGTACCTGCGCCCGGAGTCGCCGGGCGAGCTCGACATGGCGAACACGCGCGAGAAGGCGCAGCTGATCCCGTCGTTCGTCGTCGGGCGCGAGCCTGCTGCAGGGGCGGCCCGAGAAGGAGCTGGCCTACGTCATCGGCAAGAAGCTGGCGCTGATGCGCACCGATCACTTCGTCCGCTGGCCCACGGTGGTGCCGACGGTGGCCGAGCTCAAGGTCGTCTTCCTGGCGGCGCTGAAGCTGGTGGCGCCGAAGTTCGAGGTCAAAGCCGACCTCGCCCAGCCGGTCGCGCAGTATCTCGAGCTGCTGCGCCGGCTGACGTCGCCGCAGATGCTGGAGCAGCTGAGCGTGGTCGTGCAGCGCTTCCTCTCCACCAAGGCCGAGGCCGATCTGCACAAGTGGTCGAACGCCGTCGACCTGACCGCGACGCGCGCCGGGTTCCTGGTGTGCAACGACATGGACGTGGCGTCCAAGCTGGTGCAGGCCGAGCCGGTGGCGGTCGGCACCGTCGAGCCGAAGGACAAGATCCGCGACCTCGTGCAGTGGTCGATCTCCGAGGAGTACTTCACGCTGCGCGAGCACCTCGGGCTGGTCATCGGCCAGAGCTAGCGGGCGGCATCGGTGGACGGCGGGGTCACGTCGGCGAGCGTCGTCGTGGCAGCTTGGGCGCGCTGGGCGCCGCGGTCGCCGCCGTGGCGGCCGGCGCCTGGCTCGGCCGCCTGATGGTGCGCCGTCAGGCCGAGGCCTGGTCGAGCGGCGTCCGCAGCGTGACGCGCGCGATCGCCGACGCGGCCAAGGCCGAGCAGGCGGAGATCCTGCGCGCCGCCGAGCTGGCGGCGCGCGAGGAGGCGCTGGCGGCCGGCGCGGCGTACGAGGCGCGGTCGCTGGAGCGCGAGGCGCGAGCTGGCGGCGGCGAGCGCGCGCCTGCGGCGGCGCGAGGAGGCGCTGGCGGTCGAGACCGCCGACCTCGACGCGCGGCGCGCGCGGCTGGGCGCGCCCCGGCAGCGCGCGGAGGCGCGCGAGGCCGAGGCCACCGAGCTGCGGCGCCAGGCGCGCGCGCTCGAGGCGGAGGCGCCGGCCGCGCTGGAGCGCGGCGCCGGGCAAACCATCGCCGCGCTGCGCGCCCGCCTGATCGAGACCGAGATCGAGGACGCGCGCATGGCGTCGGCGCAGCTCGTGCGCGCCGCGGATCAGATCGCGCCCGACGACGCGGGCCGCCGCGCGAAGCGCATCATGGGGATCGCGGTGGGACGGTTCTCGGGCCACTACCTGACCGAGCGGTTGATGTCGCTGATCCCGCTGCCGCAGGGCGCGGCCGCCGAGCCGATGATCGGGCGCGACGAGGCCAACCTGCGCGCCATCGAGGGCGTGGCCGGCGTGAAGCTCTCGCTCGTCCGACGCGCGCGACGCGATCCGCCTCGAGGGCCTCGACGGCGTGGGGCGCGAGGTCGCGCGGCGCTGCATGACCTGGCTCGGTCGCAATCCGAACGCGGGCAACGATCCGAAGCGCGTCGAGCAGGCGGCGCGCGACATCTCCGCCGAGCTCGGGCGCGAGCTCATCGACCTCGGGCGCCGCGCCTGCTCGACGCTGGAGATCGCGCGGCCTCACCCCGAGATCGTCGATCTCGTGGGGCGCCTCAACTACCGCACCAGCTTCACGCAGAATCAGTGGAAGCACGCCATCGAGGCCGCGTTCCTGTGCGGGATGATGGCGCAGGAGATGGGGCTCGATCTCAAGGTCGCGCGGCGCGCCGCGCTGATGCACGACATCGGCAAGGCGCTGACCCACGAGATGGACGGCTCGCACGCGGTCATCGGCGCCGACATCGCGCGCCGGCTCGGCGAGCCCGAGGTGGTCGCCAACGCCATCGGCGCCCACCACACCGACGAGCCGTTCAACAGCCCCTACGCCTATCTGGTGGCCGCCGCCGACGCGATGTCGGGCGCGCGGCCGGGCGCGCGCCGCCAGATGGAGGACAACTACGTCGCCAAGCTCGAGGACCTGGAGCGCATCACGCGCAGCTTCCGCGGCATCGAAGAGGCGTTCGCGGTGCAGGGCGGCCGCGAGGTGCGCATCTACGTGCAGGAAGACCGCGTCGACGATCTCTCCGCGGTGGCCCTGTCGGCCGAGGTGGCGAAAAAGATCTCCGCCGAGATGACCTTCCCCGGCCAGATCCGCGTCACAGTGATCCGCGAGTTCAAGGCCATCGAGACCGCGAGCTGAGCGCCGAGCTCCGCCGCGCTTGTTCCTCGCCCCGCGCAGTGGCAAATTCGGCGCATGAACCTGGTCATCCCGCCGCTCTTCTTCTACGTCGTCGGCGCGATGCTGGTGATCTTCGGCGCGTGGCGCACGGCGTGGCTGGGCCGCCGCCACCCCGGCCGCGAGGTCGAGACCGAGGTCACCGAAACCGCCGCTGCAGCCGCCGCCAAGGCCCGCCGCCGTCACCTGATCTTCGGCCTGGTCTGGGTCGCGCTGGGTCTCTTCCTGATCCTGTCGACCGCGGGCGTGCTGCGCAGCCGCCTCCCGTCCTAGCCACGCGGTCGCGCCGCTACCCGGTCGCCGATCTTCGATCGCCGCCACTCGCGGCGCGCTTGCGCCACCAGAGCAGCACCGCCGGCAGCGCGACGATCGCCGCCATCAGGCACGAGACCTCGCCCAGGATCGCCATCCAGCCGAAGCCGTTCAGCGCCTGGTTGCGCGCCGCCAGCAGCGAGCCGTAGCCGACGATCGTGGTCCACGAGCAGAGCGCGACCGCCGCGCCCGTCGAGAGCACGGCGTGCACGATGTTGCGGTCCTCGCGGTAGCGCGTGAGCACGTTGAGCGCGTATTCGGCGCCGATGCCGAAGGTGATCGGCAGCGCGATGAAGTTCAGGAACGTCACGCGCACGTGCCCCCAGCCGGCGGCGCCGACCATCCAGAGCACGCCCAGCGCCAGCGTCGTCAGCGCCATCAGCGCGACGCGCGCCGGCCGGATCGTGAACGCCACGATGATGAGCACCGCGATGAACGACGCCGCGGTCGCGATCGGGCCGTCCTTGAGGATCGATCGGATCATCGACCCGAACACGACCGCCGAGCCCGACGTCTCGAGCACCTTGCCGTTCGGCAGGTGCAGGTACTGCAGCACCGACGCGATTCGCAGCAGATCGCGCCCGTTCCACACCGACAGGCCGGTCTCGACGGGATAGACCAGCACCACGCGTCCGATGGTGCCGTCGACCTCGGTGAACGGCCGGCGCGCGATCGGGGGCAGATCCATCGGGCCCAGCTCGTGCAGACCCGGGCGGCGGGTCGACCTTGGAGATCTGCTCGCGCTCCTTGTCGTCGAGCACCTCGAGCGCCGGATCGTGCGCCAGCTTGCGGATCTGCCCGATCAGCGCCAGCTTGCGCTTCTGCAAGTCAGGCGGCCCCGGCAGCAGATCGTACACGGTCGTGATCTGCCCGATGACGTCGGCCCCGGGCTCCGCGGCGTCCTGCTTGCGGATCGTGGCGCGGATCGGCTCGACCTCGTCGATCGAGTCGCCGAGGATGATCGTCGGTGACGGCCACCGCCCGAAGAGCTTGTCGATGCTGTGATAGAAGGCCTGCGACTCCTCGGTGCTATTGAGCTTGGCGTTCAGCTTGCGGAAGTCGTACTCGAACGGGTCCTGGAGGAAGTGCCGCAGCCCGAACGCCGACGCGATCGACCCGACGGTCAGCACCAGCACCAGCGGCGTGCTCCAGCGCTGGACGAAGCGCGCCAGCGGACCCAGGTTCAGCGGCGCGCGCACCTGGCTGCCCATCCGCGCGCCCGCGCCGGACCGGATGTCGAGCTGGATCAGGATCGCGGGCAGCACCGTGAACGTCGCCAGCCAGCAGGCGAGCGCGCCGACCGCGCCCATGACGCCGAACTGGTAGAAGCCGCGGAAGCTGGTGACCATCAGCGACGCGTAGGCCGCCGACGCCGAGATCGCCGCCACCAGCGTGCCGCGCCAGCAGCCGTGCAGCGCCTCGCGCAAGGCCAGCGACGGATTGTCGCCGCGCGCCCGCTGCTCCTCGTAGCGCGACATCAGGACGATCGCGTAGTTGATGCCGTTGCCGAGGATGATCGACCCCAGGAATGCCGTCGACGACGTCAGGTAGCCGAACGCCAGATCGGCGACCGCGAAGGCCACCACCGCGCCGATGACCGCCGGGATGCCGGTCAGGAAGATCGCGCGGATCTTGCGGAAATAGAGGCCGATCGACAGCGCGACCAGCAGCAGGCAGACCGCGGTCACCGTCTTGATGTCGTTCTCGATCGCCTCGCGGCTGGCGATCGCGGTCGCGACCGGTCCCGAGACCTGGGCGCGCATCTGCGGGTGGAACGACTCGGGCGGGTTCTCGGCGATGATCTTCTGGGCGGCGCTGTAGAGCGACTCGCCCGCGTGCTCGACGAACAGCCCGCCCGGCGGCAGCGCCGCGACCCAGATGTAGTCGCCGCTGACGCTGCTGAAGAGCCCGCCCGGGAAGCGATCGTCCATGGCGTTGCGCTTGCCGATGCGCTTCTGCATCGAGTCGATCGGCTCGTCGTCGCCCAGCGACACGAACAGCGGATTCTTGCGCTTGTTGATCTCGGTGCGCAGGCGATCGCGGATCGACTCGAGGTCGTCCTCCGCGACGTACAGCCACTTGTTCTTCTCGAAGAAATCCTTCACGTCGCGGACGTTGTAGGTCGCCAGCGAGACGACGTGCCCGGGCAGCGCGCGCAGCTTCTCGGTCACCATCTCGGCGTAGCGCTCGTTGGCCGCCTTGTCGGGCGAGTGAATGCCGACCAGCAGCAATGACATGTCGCCAATACGCTTCGAGGTGTTGGTAAGGGCAATCACGCCCGGGTCCTTGCTCGGGAGAAGCTCCGAGAAGGCAGTGCGTAATTTCAGGTGCCAGGCCAGATAGCCCGCGACCAGGGTCACCAGCGCAGCCAGTACAAGGACCTGCACGGGGTGCCGGGTAATCCAAGCATGGTAACCCCCGGTTTGTCCTTGGGAAGGCGCGGGCATGGGCCGCAAAGCTACCAGGGTTTTTCCCCCAGGGGGAGACCGCGGTTTACGAACTGCATTTCGGTCGATATGCTTAATGCCATGCGGACCATTGGCTCGAGCTTGCGTCGGCCCGGTCGATCGGTGATGGCGGCCACCTTGGTCCTGCGCGCGATGGTCGTCCTGATCGTCGCCGTCGTTCTGGCGCCCTCGCGCGCCTGGGCGGTCGGAGAGGCGATCACCGACGTGCGCATTCTCGGGAATTCAGCGCACCGAGGAGGACACGGTGCGATCGATCGCCGGCGTGAAGATCGGCGACACGCTGGAGCTGGACACGCTCGAGAGCACGCGCGAGCGCCTGCAACACCGCCGGGCTCGTTCGCCGACGTCAACGTCTGGTGGGAGCAGAACGGCGAAGGCGTCCGCATCAACATCGCGGTCAAGGACAAGTTCCCCTGGGCGCCGGTGCCGACCGCCTCGTGGTCGTCCAACAACCGGTCAATCGGTCTGGTGTTCGTCGACGGCAACCTGTTCGGGCGCGGCAAGCAGCTGGTGGTGGGCGGCCGCCTCGCCGACGTCGATTCGGGCGCGGTCCTGGCGTACCGCGACCCGGCGCTGTTCGGCGGCTGGGGCTACTGGCAGCTGCAGGGCAACGTGCAGAAGCAGGTCGTCCCCGAGTACGACAACAACGACCGACGCGCCGGACGCGCCGCTGCGCGAGACGCACCTGACGTCGTACGGCTTCGAGACCGTGTTCGGCATCGCCTGGTTCCGCCGGCTCAAGACCCAGATCGCCTGGGGCCTACAGAGGTCAACGTCTCGACGTCCGACGTGCCGGCGACCGACACCACGCCGCAGATGCCGCCGCCGCCGGCGACAAAGAGCGCGACGGTCGGCGTCGGCAAGGCGTCGCTCAGCTTCGATTTCCGCGCGCGCGAGTTCGCGGTCATGACCGGCACGTCGCTGGGTGTGGCGTTCGACCTGGCCAGCCCCAGCTTCGGCGAGCGACCTTGCAGTACTGGCGCGCCACCGCGTACTTCGAGCGCGGCATGAAGTTCTTCCGCTCGCACAACTTCATCTACTCGGCGTATGCGGCGACCGGGCACAACCTGCCGTTCTGGAACGAGCTCACCGTGGGCGGCCCCAACCTGCGTGGCTACCTCTACCAGCAGTTCCGCGGCGACACGCAGGTCTCGGGCAAGGCCGAGTATCACTTCCCGCTGTTCTCCATCGGGCCGGCCGACTTTCGCGCGCTGTTCTTCTACGACGTCGCCGCGCTCTGGTTCCGCAACCTGCCGCCCGATACGACCACGACTCGTAGACCGGCTACCGCGTGCGCGACACGCCCGACGCGCGCGCGTTCCCGCCGTCGGACCAGGAGGGGTTCTCGCCCGAAGCGAGACATCCACAACGACGTGGGCGCCGGGCTGCGCTTCTTCCTGCGCTCGGTCGCCATCCCGCTCGATCGGTTTCGACGCCGGCTACGGCATCGAGGCGCAGACTTGGCGGTTCTTCCTGATCATCGGCGTCTGAGCCCCGCCCGCTTTCGCGCCGGCTTTGCCGCGCTCCAGCCTTTGCTGTAGCTTCCGCGCGTGTCCGACGCGCCTCGATGCGACAGCCTGCTGGCGATCCTGGTCGACGGCGCGCGTCCCGACGTGATCGCGCGCCTCGTCGCCGCCGGCGAGATGCCGGTGATGAAGCGGACGTTCTTCGACTGCGGCGGCTTCCGCCACGCCACCAGCGTGTTCCCGTCGGTGAGCGGCCCGGCGCACCTGCCGATCCTGACCGGCGCGCACCCGGGGCGCGCCAACCTGCCGGGCATCCGCTGGGCGGAGCGGCCGGGCGCGTTCGGGTTCCTCGGCCGCACGCGGTCGTACATGGCGCCGTTGCGCCAGCTCAAGCTGGCCGGCGACGTCAGCGCCGACGTCGGCACGCTGTTCCAGCACGTCGACGGGCTGGCCGACGTCAACACCTGGTTCGTGCGCGGTTGCCCGGCGCGCGCGCGGCGCACGCGGTTCTCCAAGGCGGCGGCGTTCCTGCGCAGCCTGGCCAGCCGCGACTGGTACGCATCGGACCTGCAGGCCGAGCACGCGGTGGTGCGCGCGTTCGAGGCCGGCTTTCCGTCGGCGTTCGCGGTCTTTCCCGCCGTCGACGAGCTCGGGCATCGCTTCGGCCCGCTGTGCCCCGAATCCGACGAGGCCTACCGCCGCTTCGACGCCGCGCTCGGCCGCGTGATCGACGCGCTGGTGCGGCTCGGCCGCCTCGAGCGAACCCGCATCGTGCTCACCTCGGACCACGGGCAGTCGACGACGCAGACCCACTTCGAGATCGACGAGTTCGTCGCGCGCGTCTACCCCAAGACGCTGTCGTATCCCAAGATCTGGAGGTGGCTGTTCGGCGCCGAGGCCGCGGTCATGGTGTCGGGCAACGCCATGGCGAACGTCTACCTCAGCGGCGAGCGCGGCTGGCGCGAGCGGCCGGATCTCGAGAAGCCGGGCAGCCGGGCCGCCGAGCTGGTGGCGCGGCTGCTCGCCGAGCCGGCGATCGATCACGTGATCTACCGTCGGGGCGAGGCCCGAGGCGGCGCCACGCCGGACTACGTGGTCGCGAACCGCGGCGGGCGCGCGGTGATCACGCTCGAGAGCGGCGAGGCGGGCGGCGGAACGCCGCGTGCGCTACCGCGTCGAGGGGGCCGATCCCTTCGGCTACGGCGCGCTGCCCGAGCGGATGACGCCGGCCGAGGTCGCGGCGGCGACCGCGGCGTCGGACTATCCGGACGCGCCCTGGCAGGTCTGCGAGTTCTTTCGCTCGCCGCGCGCCGGCGACCTGATCGTGTGCGCGCGTCCGGGCTACGACCTGCGCGCGCGCTTCGAGTATCAGCCGCACAACGGATCGCACGGCGGCCTGCACCGCGAGCACATGCTGGTGCCCGCCGCGGTGAACGGCGCCTGGGGCGCCGAGCGAATCCGCTCGGTCGACCTGTTCCCGTCGATCCTGCAATCGCTCGGGAAGCCGCTCCCGGGCGCCCTCGACGGCGCGGCGGTGGCGATCAGCCTGAGTCCGGTCCCATCTCCCCGTCTGCGGGGGGGGTCAGGTCAGAGGGCCGGCAGGCGGATCCGGTTACCCGTCGACGATCGCGATCAGATCCGGCGACAAGAACGACCGCGGGATGCGCAGCTCGCGCACGGCCGTGCGGCACCGTTCCTGCTCTTCCGGCGTGACCACGCCGTCGGCGAGCACCTCGCCGGTCAGCCCCTTGAGAAAGGTCGAGAACACCTCGCGGACATCAGCCGTGGTCAGGATCCCGCGGCGGAACACCGCCAGCAGCTGCTCCTTCTCACTTTCGTCGACGTGGCCGTCTTCCAGCACCTTGGGCAGCAACCGCGCCAGGTGGGCACGTGCGGTCGCTCGAAGCTCTGCGTCCAGATCCATGGACGCATGATCCTAACAGGGCTTCGCTGTATGAGTTCGCCAAAGTGTCAGAAACTCACCTGACCGAGGTGGTGAACCTTCACCACTTCGTTGCCGAGCCTGTCGCAAATTTCATCGAGATTTTGCACGTTTGGAGCGCTGGCGCCCACTGGCGTGTCAATTGCTGCCTTGGGCTGTCCACCATGTCAGTGCAGCCGTTCGAGGTCACGTCATCGCTCGCTACCGACGCGGTCCTTCCGGCAGTGGGGCGCATCGCTCCAGCCGCGGCGCCGCTGCCGCTGCCGCGCGTGATGCTCTGCGACCTGGACGGCACGCTGATCGACAGCATGCCGACCCTCGCCGATCTGGCGACGGACGTGATGGAGCGGATGTACGGGACGCCCCGGATGCTGGCGCGCGAGCTGTACCTGGCGACCTGCGGCCTGCCGTTCATCAAGCAGCTGGAAGAGGTCTTCCCGGGCGACCCGCGCAACCCGATCGCGTCCGACCTGTTCGAGGCGCGCAAGCCGGCCCGCTGCAACGCGATCCGGATGTCGGCGGAGACCCGCCGGGCGCTCGAGCGCATGCGCGCGCGCGGCGTGCGCATCGGGGTCTCGTCGAACAACGGCACCGAGAACGTCGAGGCGTTCGTGCGCACCGCCGACTTCACCTTCGACCTGGTGCTGGGCTTCGGCGGCGGCCTGGCCAAGGGCCGCCCGCACCTGGACAAGGCCTCGGCGGTGTTCGGCGTCGGCCGCCAGGAGATGCTGTTCGTCGGTGACTCGCTGCACGACGGCGAGATCGCCGAGAAAGAGGGCGTCCCCTTCGTCGGCATCGCCGGCACCTTCTCGGCCGACCGCTTCACCTTGCGCTTCCCGCACGTCCCGGTCGTAAAGCGTTTCGCCTCGCTGCCAGACTTGTTCTAGTCTCGGCGGGTGCAGGTTGCATTACTGGCCGCGGGGCTGGGGAGCCGGCTCGGCTCCCTCACCGAACGTCTGCCCAAGGCGCTGATCGCGGTCGCGGGCGAGCCGTTGCTGGCGTACGCCGTGCGGTTCGCCCAGGCGGCGGGCGCCGACGAGATCATCGTCGTGGGCGGATTCTCGTTCCCGCTGGTCGCCGATGAGGTCGCGCGCCGGGCGCTGCCGGTGACGCTGCTCGAGAATCGCGATTTTCGCGACGGGAATCTCGTATCGCTGCTCACGGCGCGCCCGCGCCTTGCGCGGCGAGTTCCTGATCATGAACGTCGATCACATCTACCGGCCGGCGATCGCGGCGCTGGCGGCGGCGCCCGCCGCCGAGCTGACCGCGTTCATCGACCGCGACCGCACGCTGGGCGACGACGACATGAAGGTCGAGCGCGACGAGGACGGTCGCGTGCGGCGCATCGCCAAGACGCTGGCGACGTTCGACTGCGGCTACGTCGGCATGACCAAGGTGCCGGCGGCGTTCGCGCGCGCGCTACTGGGCCGAGGCCGAGGCGGCGCTGGCCGAGGAAGGGCGCGCGATCCACGTCGAGCGCGTGCTGGCGCGCTTCGCCGCCGCCGGCGCGCCGCCCGCCTGCCGCGACATCAGCGGCCACGGCTGGCTCGAGGTCGACCTGCCCGAGGAGCGCGACCGCGCCGAGGCGGCGCTGCGCGCAGGACGCTGGTGATGCCGGTGAGCGCCGTTGACTACGCGCGCGAGCTCGACGCGGCCGAGCGGGCGGCGCGCCTGGGCGGCGCGGCGATCCTGCGCCACTACCGCCGCGGCGCCGACGTGCGCATCGACATCAAGCCCGACCAGTCGCCGGTGACCGAGGCCGACATCGAGGCCAACGGCGTGATCGTCGATCTGCTGGGCGCGGCCTTTCCCGACGACGGCATCCTCAGCGAGGAGCTGCCCGACGGCGAGCAGCGCTTCGGCAAGCGGCGCGTCTGGATCATCGATCCGCTCGACGGCACGCGCGACTTCGTGGCGCGCACCGACCAGTTCTGCGTGCACGTCGGCCTGGCCGTCGACGGCGTCGCCGTGGTGGGCGCGGTCTTTCAGCCGGTGGCGGGCCGGCTCTACTCGGCGCGCGCCGGCGGCGGCGCGCACGTCGACGACGGTGACGGGAAACCGCCTGCCGTGCTGCGCGCGTCGCGCGTCGCCGACATCGCCGAGATGCGCGTCGGCGTCAGCCGCCTCAACGCCACCGGCCGCCTCGGCGCCTGCCTGGCGGCGACCGGGCTCGACCGGCGCGCGGTCGCGATGGGCGCGTCGGTGAAGTACAACGCGCTCGCGCGCGGCGAGCTGGATCTGGTGATCAACCTCAGCCCCGGCGAGCAGGAGTGGGACACCTGCGCGCCCGAGGTCGTGATCCGCGAGGCGGGCGGCACGATCACCGACGGCGACGGCCGCCCGTTCCGCTACAACCAGCGCGACACCGCGCACCGGCGCGGCAGCCTGGCCAGCAACGGCGTCATCCACGCCGCGCTGCTCGAGCAGCTGCGCCCGCACTTCGTCGCCGACACGGTGTGATGCCTTCGCCACCAGGCGCGCCGCCGATCCCGATCTTGACCGTCGACGGCGTCGACGGCAGCGGCAAGTCGACCTTCGCCGCGGAGCTGGTCGCGGGGCTGGAGCGGGCGGGCTGGCCGGTGGCGCTGTTCGCCGTCGACGATTTTCGCCGCCCGGTCGACTGGTCGCGCGCCGATCGGCGCGAGGTCGACACCTACTACGACGACTACTACGCGCTCGACGAGCTCGAGCGCTGCCTGCAGGCGTTCCGCGCCGGCGCGCCGGGGGTGACCATCCCGGTCTTCGACTCGCGCACCGACACGCTGGCGGGCGAGCGGACCATCGACCTCCGCCGCGCGCGCGTCGCGCTGGTCGAGGGGGTGTTCGCGCTACGCGTCCCGACCGCCGCCGCCGGCCTGGTGATCTACCTCGAGCTCGACGCTGCCGAGGCGCGCCGCCGCCTGATCGCGCGCGACCTCGCGCGCGGGCGTGCCCGCGCGGTCATCGAGCACCGGCTCGACGCGCGCTACGTGCCGGCGCAGGAGCGCTACGTCGCCGCTCATCGCCCGGCCGCGCGCGCGGATGTGGTGGTCGACAGCGCGACGCCCCACGTTTTCCAGGCGACACGTCGCGACCTGACGCGCGCGCCGGCCGAGCTCGGCGCCGAGCTCGATCGCCTGCTACCGCCTCTTTCGCCTTGAGCGTCGGGCCCGCCGCTGCCATCGTGCGGGGGCCATGAGCGAGACCCCGACGCCCCCGCCGATCGTCCTGCTGCGCGCCACCCGGGAAGAGGCCGCGGGCGCCGTGCTGCAGGTCGGGGGCCTGCGCGTCATCGACCGGGCGCTGCGCCAGCTCGCGCGCGCTCAGGTGCCGCGCGTGGTGATCGTCACCGACGGCGCGATCGCGCTGCCCAAGTGGCTCGCGCCCACTGTCGAGATCCGCCAGGTCGCCAACGACGGCGAGCTCGCGACGCGCCTGCTCGGTCTGGAAGCCGAGCTCGGCCAGCCGCTCGCGCTGCGCGCCGACGTCGTGCGCGTGCGCGCCAACAACTACGACGGCGGCCTGCGCGTCGTCGACGAGCCGAGCCGCGTCGCCGCCGAGGACGCGATCTTCAACGATCTGCTGCGCGGCGACCTGGGCCTGGTCGCGCGCCACATCAACAAGAAGGTCTCGTTCTGGATCACGCGCCGCTTTCTCTGCCACTGGCCGATCACGCCGAACCAGGTCACGCTCGGCGCCGGCCTCCTCGGCCTGCTCGGCTGCTTCCTGATCGCGACCGGCAGCCAGGTCGCGATCGTGCTCGGCTTCCTGCTGGCGCAGTTCCAGTCGATCCTCGACGGCTGCGACGGCGAGCTCGCGCGCGTGCGCTTCCAGCAGACCGCGATCGGCGAATGGCTCGACACCATCGTCGACGACGTGCTCAACCTGGCGCTGGTCGCCGCCGTCGGTGTCGGGCTGTCGCGCCACGGTGGCAGCGACAACGACATCTGGCTGGCGCTCGGCGCCTGCGCGATGTTGCTGA
The DNA here is from genome assembly GCA_963711305.1 of uncultured Pseudomonadota bacterium. Classification (GTDB taxonomy): domain Bacteria; phylum Myxococcota_A; class Polyangia; order Fen-1088; family Fen-1088; genus DASRQZ01. The sequence goes on along the minus strand of CAVQDT010000006.1, from coordinate 351,917 downwards.
CCTACAACATCATCGCGTACCGCGAGCTGGTGAAGCAGGGCGAGGGGGGCGAGGTCCTGAAAGTCCGCTGGTGGTTCGCCAAGGGCACGACCTTCAAGGAGATGACCGGCAGCTCGGGGAGCCTCTTTTCCTGGATCAACATCATCGGCAAGCGCGACTTCTTCGTGTTCGCCTGGATGATCCTGGCGATCCTCGATCAGCTGCCGATCGTGCTCTTCTACGCATTCATCCTGGCGGTGGCCTACGGAGGCGCCGCCCTGGGCCAGCTGTTCGTCCGGGCACCCCGCCGGCCGCCCGCCACCCTCTGAAAACCGGCGACCGGCGCCTCAGCCAGGAACACCTTGCGCCTCGGGGGACGGCGCAATAAGGTGAAATCGCCCCGCGAGGGCAATTACATGTTCAGCTACGTCGCCAAGAAAATCTTCGGCACCAAGAACGCGCGCGTCATCAAGGGGATGCGCCCCATCGTCGCGCGCATCGGCGACCTCGAAAGCGGGCTCCAGGCCAAGAGCGACGCCGAGCTGCAAGCGATGACGCCCGAGCTCAAGCGCCGCCTGGACAAGGGCGAGTCGCTCGACGCGATCCTGCCCGAGGCGTTCGCGGTCTGCCGCGAGGCCGGCCGCCGCGTGCTGGGCATGCGCCACTTCGACGTGCAGCTCATGGGCGGCATGGTGCTGCACCGGGGCGGCATCGCCGAGATGAAGACCGGCGAAGGCAAGACGCTGGTCGCGACGCTGCCGGTCTACCTGAACGCGCTCGCCGGCAAGGGCGTCCACGTCATCACGGTCAACGACTACCTCGCCCGCCGCGACTCCGAGTGGATGGGCCGCATCTACAAGTTCCTCGGCCTGTCGGTCGGCATCGTCGTGCACGGCCTGACCGACGGCGAGCGCCAGCGCAGCTACCGCTCGGACATCGCGTACGGCACCAACTCGAGTTCGGGTTCGACTACCTGCGCGACAACATGAAGGACTCGATCGAGCGCTACGTGCAGCGCGAGCTGAACTACGCGATCGTCGACGAGGTCGACTCGATCCTGATCGACGAGGCGCGCACGCCGCTCATCATCTCGGGCCCGGCCGAGCAGTCGGCCGACCTGTACCAGAAGGTCAACTCGATCATCCCGGCGCTGCGCAAGGACATCGACTACACCGTCGACGAGAAGGCGCACTCGGCGATCATGACCGACAGCGGGATCGAGCGCGTCGAGCAGCGCCTCAACGTCGGCAACCTGTACAACCCCGAGAACATCGAGTGGTTGCACCACGTGACCCAGGCGCTGCGCGCGCACACGCTCTACAAGCGCGACGTCAACTACCTGATCGAGGAAGGCAAGATCCTGATCGTCGACGAGTTCACCGGCCGCAAGATGCCGGGCCGCCGCTGGTCGGACGGCCTGCACCAGGCGATCGAGGCCAAGGAAGGCGTCGAGGTCCAGGAAGAGAACCAGACGCTGGCGACGATCAGCTACCAGAACTACTTCCGCATCTACAAGAAGCTGGCCGGCATGACCGGCACCGCCGACACCGAGGCGTCCGAGTTCCACCAGATCTACAAGCTCGACGTCACCGTCGTCCCGACCAACAAGCCGATGCTGCGCCAGGACCACCACGACCTCGTCTACAAGAACGAGCGCGGCAAGTTCCGCGCGGTGCTCGAGGACCTCGAGGACTGCCACGCGCGCGGGCAGCCGGTGCTGGTCGGCACCGTCAGCGTCGAGAAGTCCGAGGTCGTGGCCTCGCAGCTGCGCAAGCCGAAGATCCCGCACGACGTGCTGAACGCCAAGCAGCACGAGCGCGAGGCGCACATCGTCGCGCAGGCGGGGCGCAAGGGCGCGATCACCATCTCGACCAACATGGCCGGCCGCGGGACCGACATCATCCTCGGCGGCAACCCGGAGTTCATGGCGCGCGCCGAGATCGATCCGGAGAAGGCCGGCCAGCCCGGCGCCGAGGTCGACCCGGAGAAGTTCAAGGAGGCGTTCGCGCGCTACAAGGCGCAGTGCGACGCCGAGAAGCAGGAGGTGCTCGCCGCCGGCGGCCTGCACATCCTCGGCACCGAGCGCCACGAGTCGCGCCGCATCGACAACCAGCTGCGCGGTCGCGTCGGGCCGCCAGGGCGATCCCGGCTCGAGCCGCTTCTACCTGTCGCTGGAAGACGACCTGATGCGCATCTTCGGCGCCGAGCGCATCACCGGCCTCATGGAGCGGCTGGGGATGGAGGAAGACGTCCCGATCGAGCACCCGCTGGTCAACCGCGCGATCGAGAACGCGCAGAAGAAGGTCGAAGGCCACAACTTCGACATCCGCAAGAACCTGCTCGAGTACGACGACGTCATGAACCAGCAGCGCAAGACGATCTATGCGCTGCGCCGCCAGGTGCTCGAGGGCCGCTACGCGCCCGAGCCGTCGGACGAGGAGAAGAAGAAGGGCAAGACCGCCGCCGACAGCCCGGTGCCGACCGAGTCGGGCCAGCACACCGTCGATTCGCTCGCCGGCATCGTGCGCCCGACGCTGGCGCGCATGGTCGACGCGCTGACGCAGGCGCCGCCGCCGCCCGCGACGCCCGAGGCGCCGGCGCCGCCGGCGACGCCGCTGACGATCCCGCTCGATCCCGGACCGCCTGCGCTCGGCGATCTACCGCCAGTACGGCGCCTACCCCGACACCGAGCGGCGCCGCCGAGGATCGCACCGGCACGCTCGATCGGCTCGCGCGCGACGTCGCGTCGTCGCTGATCCAGCAGCGCGAACGCCTGCTCGATCTGTGCGAGGAGATGCTGCAGGCGGTGCTGGACGAGCAGTGCTCCGCCCGACCGTCACGCCGACGAGTGGGACCTCGACGGCGCTCACCACCGCGATCAAGGAGCGCTTCGGCTTCGAGCCGAGCATCGACAACCAGTTCGCTCGACCGCGAGGTGCTGGTCGAGACGCTGTGGGGCGAGCTGGAGAAGGTGATCGAGGCGCGCGAGGCCGAGTTCTCGCTGCCGGTCTTCCTCTACTTCGCGCGCTACTTCTATCTCGAGGAGATCGACCAGCGCTGGATCGATCACCTGAAGGCGATGGAGGCGCTGCGCGAGGGCATCGGCCTGCGCGGCTACGGCCAGAAGGATCCGAAGCAGGAGTACAAGAAGGAAGGCTTCGTGATCTTCGGCGAGATGATGGGGATCATCGGCCGCAACGTCTGCGAGAAGCTGTTCCACATGCAGCTGCGCCGCGAGGAGACGGCGGCGACCGTCGAGGTGCCGCAGCCGCAGCGCAAGCGCGCGCCCCGGCGCACGATCGAGTCCGGCGGCGGCGCGGCCGCGCAGTCGGGCGGCGGAGCACAGGCGGCGGGACGGCGCGCCGGCCGAGGCCGAGGCGCGCCCGGTGCGCCGCCACGAGCCCAAGGTCGGCCGCAACGATCCCTGCCCCTGCGGCAGCGGCAAGAAATACAAGAAGTGCCACGGAGCGGTGGTGGCTGCGTGACCCGCGTCGGTCGGCGCGCGGGATCATTGATCGCGCTCGTCGGCCTGGGTGGGCTCGTCCCGCCCGCCTGCCAGACCAGCTCCCAGCCGTCGTCGTGTGATTTCCAGGAGCAGGCCGCCGAGCCCGCGTCGCCGCTGACGATGCTGTCGACGGCGCGGCTGGACCGCGTCGGCAGCGGCTTCCTGCTCCTCGGCAGCGACGCCGCCGCTGGTCCGCTGGGCGCCGGTCGACGAGCGCGGCACGCTGGGCGCCGAGGCCAGCGCGCAGCTGCCGCCGATGACGGCCGGCCCGTGGTTCGCCGCCGCCGGTCGCTCGACGCCCGGTGACACCGTGCTCATCGCCTACGGCACGCCGCGAGCACCGGCGGCATGGTCGACATCCAGGTGATGGCGGTGCCGGTGAACGGCGGCACCCCGGTCACCACCGGCCCTGGGGGTGAAGCTGCCCGACCCGTCGTCGCCGAGCGGCGCGCTGGTGGCGATGGGCTCGAGCCGCGACGGCCTGCGCGCCGGGCTCGCCTGGACCATCCCGGGCCAGCCCCAGATCAACGTGCAGTCGCTGGGCAGCTGACGGCCGCGCGCTGGGCGCGCCGCTGGTGCAGCCGGCGAGCACGACCGCGCCGCAGGTCCCCTGCCTGTCGTTCGTCAACGGCAAGAACAACCTGGCCGTCGGCTTCCTGACCCAGATCTCGACCGCCGACCCCAACCCCAGCTGGACGCTGGTCGAGGTTGGCGACGATGGCGGGCTCGACCATTTCGTCACGTTCCGCCTCGGCACGGTGAACCCGACCTGCCCGCTCAGCGCCGCCACCACCGGCGGCTACGTCACCACCTGGCAGAACCAGCTCGGCAGCTGGATCGGGGTCTACGACGCCACCAGCAACATCCTGACCTCCCACCTGTTCGCCGGTGCGGTCACCTTCGGGGGCGCGGATGCTCAGCCGCCGCTCGCCGGCGTCGGGGCGGTCGCCGGCGGCGACTACGCGGTCGTGCTGGCCGCGCCCGGCGCCGCCGAGGCCTGGCGGGTCGACGCCGATGGGCAAGGTCGGGACCGACGCCGGTGACCTTCCCGTCGACGGTCGGACAGATGGGCCAGATCTCTACGGTTTCCCTCTCGCGGCGCCGTGTATGCCACCTACGCCGACTACACGTCGAGCTCGACCGTGGGCACCGACGGACAGCGCTTCTTCGTCAAGGTGACCTGCTTCTGATGCGCTGCTCGATGCGCCGCGGGCGCCGGCGCCGTTTGTGGAATAAACTTTGGGGTACGGCGGGTTGTTGAGCTGAAACGCGAGAAGGTCGAACGAGAAGGTCCAGAACCGCATGCCGCTTTTCAAGAGCCGCCCCTCGAAAGCCGACTTCGAACGCGAAGCGATGCCGCACATGCCGGCGCTGTACGCCGCCGCGCTGCGCATGACCCGCAACGAGCGCGACGCCGAGGACCTGGTCCAGGACGCGATGCTGCGCGCCTACCGGTTCTTCGACACCTTCGAGGCCGGGACCAACTGCAAGGCCTGGCTGTTCCGCATCCTCACCAACGCCTTCTGCAACCGCTACCGCGAGCGCGAGCGCGAGGCCGAGATCCTCAGCGAGGCCGAGTCGTCCGAGGCGAACGTCGAGCAGTTCCTGGCCGGGTCGCCGACCAGCGGCCGCGACGCCGAGAGCGCGCTGCTCGGCCGCATGGTCTCCGCCGACGTCGAGCGCGCGCTGGCCGCCGTGCCGCAGGACTTCCGCATGGCGGTGATCCTCGCCGACCTGGAAGACTTCTCGTACAAGGAGATCGCCGAGATCATGGACTGCCCGGCGGGGACGGTCATGAGCCGGCTCTACCGCGGCCGCAAGATCCTGCAGGGGCTGCTGCACAAGTACGCCGTCGAGCAGGGGATCATCCCGGCGTCGCATCCGGCGCACGCCGGGACCCTCAAAGGGTTCGCCGGACCCTCCCGGCGCAGAGGCGCCGAGGCGCCGGTCGACATCGCCGCCTACCGCCGCCGCCGCAACGGGGGGGACGCGTCGTGAACTGCGCCGAGGCGGCGTCCTCCGTTCAGGCCTACGTCGACGGCGAGCTGACCGGCGTCGACCGCGAGCAGATTCAACGGCACATCGGCACCTGCGAGGCGTGCGCGCGCACGCTGCCTGCTGCAGGGGCGGTTCAAGGCGGCGGTGCGCGCGCACCTGCCCCGGCCGCCGGTGCCGGCCGATTTCCGGCGCCGGCTGCGCGCGTCGCTCGACGCCGTCGCGCCGGAGCCGCCGGTGCATCGCTGGGCCTGGCTGCGCTATTCGCGCCTGGTGCCGGCCGTCGGCGCGGCGCGTCGCTGCTGCTGCTGATCACGCTGACGGTTCGGCGCGACGCAGTCCCAGGTGCTGGGTCAGGCGCAGCGGACCTACCAGGCCGAGATGCCGATGGACGTCGTCGGCTCCGACTGCGGCTCGATCGCGTCGTGGTTCCGCGGCCGCGTCGACTTCCCGGTGCACGCGCCGGCGTTCGCCAATCACTCGAACTGCAAGGGCGGGCGCCTGGTCAACGTCGGCGAGCGCCTGGGCGCCTACCTGGTCCTACAGGACACCAGCGGCCATCGGGTCGCGCTGCTGGTCTTCGACCCCGGGGACGAGTCGCTCGAGGCGCCCCACCGGCGGGTCGTCAACGGCCGGGAGATCTACCTCGGCGGTGGACCTGGAATCTCGACCGCTGTCTACCGCGACCGCGGCCTCGGCTACGTGGTGACGTCGGACCTGGACGAGGACGCGCTGACCCGCATGGTGACCGCGTCCTTCCGGGTCAACTCGAACTGACGGAAGGGCTTCGAGCCTCAGACCTCGGGCCTCAGCCCTGAATCGCAAGGGTTTTCGCCGGCCGCGACCGCACCCGCGGGAGGCCAAGTCTCCGGAAAAAGCGCGGGGCTTCTGTTAGGATGCGTCGCCTGAGGAGGCGAGATGGCCGAACGAAATCTCCTGTGCATCGAACCGGATAGCGACACCGTCGCGGAGATTCGCAACGCGCTTTCACCCTACGGGTTCGGCGTCGAGAGCATCCCCAACGGCGAGGAAGCCATCGAGTGGGGGCGCTCCCACCCGACGTCGCTGATCATCCTGTCGGTCGAGCCCCGCAAGGTGGGCTACGCGATCTGCAACAAGTTGAAGCGGAGCCCGTCGCTGCGCGAGATTCCGTTGATCCTGATTTCGTCGGAGGAGACGCAGGCGACGTTCGAGCAGCACCGAAAGCTCAAGGCCCACGCCGACGAGTACTTGCTGAAGCCGCTCGACATCGAGGAGCTCCTGGCCAAGGTGAACCGCCTGGTCCCCCTCGGCGAGAAGATGGACGCCGACGAGATCCACGAGGCCGACTCGGGCGACATCATCATCGGCGACGAGGAGCTGGCGCGCCAACGGCAGCGCAGGTCACCGTGGGCACCGCGCGCCGCACACCGACGAGGGCGAGGACGTCCCCACGGCGGTCGCGGCGTCGGCGCAGGAGCTGGAGCCGGCGCTCGCCGAGGCGGCGGCGTCCGACACCGCCCAGCAGACGGTGCTGGAGCCGCCGGAGAACCCGGAGCTGTCGCCGTTCCAGGGCGAGACCTTCGACTCGGAGACCCAGGCGGCCTTCGCCGCGCTCGAGGCCGGCGCCCACGAGGGGGTGGCCAAGCCGCGCCGACGGCGGCGACATGGTCGACCTGCGGTCGCTCTGGAGCGACGAGGACCTGCCGCCGTCGCTCGGCTGGGAGGCGCCGCCCAAGACCGTCGCGACGCCGGCCGATCACGAGGTGTTCCGGCCGAGCACGCTGGCCGACGACGGCATCGAGCCGGCCGACGAGGAAGACGACAACCCGGTCACCGCGCCCCAGCTGCCGGTGATCGCGGCCGCGAGCTACAGCGACGACGTGCTGGACGTGCCGCCGTCGCCCGAGGAGGTCGAGCACATCGACGAGTCGCTGCACGAGGCGGCGGCGCCCGCGCCGGTCGTGGTCGTCGACGACCGCGCGCTGCGCGAGGCCGAGGCGCGCAACGTGGAGCTCGAGGCGCGCATCGGCTCGCTGGAGAACGAGCGCAAGACGCTGCGCAAGGAGCTGGAGGAGGCGCGCGAGCGCTTCAACCAGACGGCGACGTTCTCCAAGGAGCGCGAGTTCCTCGCGCTGCGCGAGATCATCAACAAGAAGGAAAAGGACATCCTCGACCTGCGCGAGGATCTCGACGCCAAGGAGCGGCAGGTCCTCGATCACAAGGACAAGATCCGCGAGCTGGATCGATCGCGCCGCGATCTCGAGGAGAAGACGCTCGGCTTCGAGCGCAGCGTGGTGGCGTCGACGGAGAAGATCTCCGAGCTGCTGGGCGAGCGCGACAAGTCGGCCGAGCGCGAGAAGGGCCTGAAGGCGCGGCTCGACGACGCGCACGGCGAGATCCACAAGTCGCGCGACGAGGTCGAGGCGATCCGCAAGCGCATGGCGCAGGAGGACGCGCGCGCCAAGGGCGAGATGGAGCGGGCGCGCGCCGAGCTTCGAGCCGCGCCTGCGCGAGACCGAGGAGGCGCATCGCGCCGAGGTGGCGCGCCTCAAGGACGACCAGACGCGCGGGCGGCGCGGCGGTCGAGACCGCGCACCAGACCGAGCTCGCAGCGCATCGAGGCGGCGCACAAGGCCGAGGTCGAGGCGTTGCAGAAGCGGCTCGCCGACGAGCAGGCGGCCGCGAACGAGCGCTTCACCACCGAGGTGGCACGCTTGCGCCGCGAGCACGAGAAGGCGATCGCCGCCAGCAAGGAAGAGCAGGGGCTGCAGCTGACCTCGGAGCGCCAGGCGTACGAGGCGCTGACCGAGGCCAAGGAGCGCGACCACCGCAACGAGATCCTGGGCATGCGGCGCCGGCACGAAGAGGAGCTGACCGCGGCCGAGGAGCGGCGCCAGCGCGACATCGTCGAGCAGGAGCAGCGGCGCATCGCGGAGCTGGACGCCGCCGAGGGCCGCCGCCGCGCCGAGATGCAGACGCGCGACGAGAACCACCACCAGCGCGTGACCGAGATCGAGCGGCGCCACCTGACCGAGAAGACCGAGCTCGGCGAGAAGCACCGCAGCGACTACGACCAGGCGCTCGGGCGCGCGGCGCGCGCCGAGGGCGAGCTGGCGGCTCGCGTGCAGGAGGTCGACCAGGCGCACCGGCGGGTCTCCAGCCTCGAGGCCGACCTGGACGCCTCGCGCGGCGAGGTGGGCGACCGCGACGTGCGTATTGCGCAGACGCGCGACCGCATCGCCGAGCTCGAGTCCAAGGTCACCGACTACGAGGACCAGATCGTGCGCGCCTACCAGCGCCTGCGCGCCGACGAGAAGACCACCGAGAAGGCACGGCGCGCGCTCGCGGTCGCGCTGGCGCTCATCGACGAGCGCGCCAGCGTCCCGGTCGGGGTCGGCGTCGGCGCAGGCCCCGCCAAGTCGGGCCCATCCGCGGCGGTTTCGGAGGACGGCAACGCCAAGGGGTAGCCGAGAGCTAGCCAGATCGATGGGACGGTCGTAGCCTTCCCCCAGGGAGCACACCGAGCGCTTGAACACCGTCACTGGTAACGTGGTCGGCCTGAAGCCGAGCCAGATGCACGCGCTCGAGCGCGTCTATCGTCGGCGGCTGCGGCCGGCGGAGATCGTCTCGGGCGAGCTCGGCGAACTATCTGTCCGAGGTCTCGCGCGAGATCGAGCGCCAGGTTGGCATCCTCGCCAACCGGCGCGGCGACGTGGAGCACGTCTTCGTCGGCGACGCCTCGCGCATCATGCTGCCGGAGATCGGTCGCATCCGCGCTGGCCGCGGGCGTTTCCGGGGCCTGCGCCTGGTGCACACGCACCTTCGCAACGAGCCGCTCACGCGCGACGACCTGGTCGATCTGGCGCTGCTGCGCCTCGACCTGGTCGCGGCCCTCGGCGTGACGCCGGACGGCCGGCCGGCCGACCTGCACGTGGCGCACCTGCTGCCGCCGGTCGAGGGCGGGCAGCCCTGGCGCGTGCTGCCCAGCGAGCCGTTCCACCGCAGCGAGCTCGACAGCGAGGCGCTGATCGAGGCGCTCGAGGAAGAGTTCGAGCGCGTGGCGCCGTCGGCGGTCGCCACCGACGGCCGCGACCGCGCGCTGCTGGTCGTGGTCGACGTGCACCGTCGCCCGAACGGTGTCCCGCACACGTCGCTCGGCGCCAAGGTCGATGAGCTACGCGAGCTGTGCCAGACCGCCGGCGTGCGCGTGATGGGCGTGATCGAGGCCCGGCGGCCCGAGCCGGATCCCAAGTACCTGCTCGGACGCGGCAAGCTCGAGGACGTGCTGGTGCGCGCGATGCAGCTCGACGCCAACGTGCTGATCTTCGATCCGGACCTTTCGCCCGGGCAGGCGCACGCGATCGCCGACTTCACCGACCTGCGCGTCATCGATCGGACGATGCTGATCCTCGACATCTTCGCGCAGCGGGCGAAGAGCCGCGACGGCAAGCTGCAGGTCGAGCTGGCGCAGCTGCGTTACCGGCTGCCGCGGCTCGACGAGAAGAACACGATGATGAGCCGCCTCACCGGCGGGATCGGGGGCCGCGGGCCCGGCGAGACCAAGCTCGAGGTCAACCGCCGCCGCGCGCGCGAGCGGGTGACGCGCCTCGAGCGCGAGATCGAGCGTTTCAGCCAGCAGCGCGCCGGCCGCCGCGCCGAGCGCACGCGCCGCCGCTTGCCGGTGGTCGCCATCGTCGGCTACACCAACGCCGGCAAGTCGACGCTGCTCAACACGCTGACCCAGAGCGAGGTGCTGGCCGAGGATCGCCTGTTCGCGACGCTCGACCCGACGACGCGGCGGCTGCGCTTCCCGCGCGAGCGCGAGGTGATCATCGCCGACACGGTCGGCTTCATCCGCGACCTGCCGCGCGACCTGGCGCAGGCGTTCCGCGCCACGCTCGAGGAGCTGGACGAGGCGGATCTCCTGCTCCACGTCGTCGACGCCGCCGATCCCGACCACGGCGAGCAGATGGTGGCGGTCGAGCGCATCCTCGGCGACCTGGGGCTAGCGGAGACGCCGCGCCTGCTGGTCATGAACAAGATGGACTTGATCCCGCCCGATCAGCGGGAAGCGGTGCTGCACGGCGAGGGCGGCGCCGACGCGATCCCCGTGTCGGCGCGAGACCGCCAGACGACCGGTCCGCTGCTCGCCGCCGTCGAGCTGGCGCTGTGGCGAGAGGGCCGCCTCGAGCGCCGCGACGAGATCACGTCGGTGGGCTAGCGCCGGACCCCTCACCCTAACCCTCCCCCCGCAGACGGGGGGAGGGGACCGGACAGCTCCGGCGAGGGACTCCGTTCCGTTCCGGCCCCCTCCCCCCGTCTGCGGGGGGAGGGGGACAGCGCTCCGGCGAGGGACTCCGTTCCGTCCCCTCCCCCCGTCTGCGGGGGTAGGGGGACAGCGCTCTGGCGAGGGACTCCGTTCCCCTCCCCCGGTCTGCGGGGGGACCGGACAGCGCTCTGGCGAGGGACTCCGGTCCCCTCCCCCCGTCTGCGGGGGGAGGGTTAGGGTGAGGGGCAAGCCTTGCGAGCCGCATCGCTCGCCAGCCGTTCGATCACTTCGGCGGCTTGGGACGCAGCACGGCCCGCCCGTCTTTGACCACGACGTCGAACTCCACTTTTCCCGCGCCGCTGTGCGCGATCATCTGGGGCACGTGCTTGGCCAGGCGGTCGCGCAGCTGTTCGAGCGTGGGGGCGGGGCGGTCCGTAGTGCGCGCGGCCTCGTCGTAGCGGCGGTGCAGCGCGGTGAGGTCGTCCTCCGAGAACCCGGGGACGCCCGACGGGCGCTGCGCGGCGGGGCCAGGTGGCGCGGGCGTCGTCGCCGCCGTTCCAGGCTGCGCCGGTGGTGAGCTCTCGGGGCCGCCAGCCGCCGCCGCCCGCGCTGTCGGTCCCGGCCCGCCGCGCGCAGCCTGGCGCGCGACCAGGGCCCGCGCGCGCGACGCCGGGATGCCCAGCGCCACCGCCTCCTGCTCCGTGAGCGGCGCCCCCTTCTGCGCGAGCCGCCGCGATACCTTGGCGACGTCTTTGCGGTAGGTCCCGGCCTCGATCTCGCGCATCGTCCGGTTCCAGTAGGTGGTCATGAGGGTCCACCTCTGCGACAGCGACTGGAAGCGGAAGCGCAGTGCGGCGTTGCGGATCTGCACCTGCTGCATCTCGAGCATCAGGCGGTTGAGCTCGCGACGCGGGGCGTTCGGAGGCTGCCGCTCGACTCCCGAGAAGAACGTCTCATAGAGCGCGCGCAGGCGATCGACCTTGCGCTCCATCTCCTCCAGCCTCGCGGTGATGGCCTCGGCGCTGCCCTGAGCCAGTGACAGCGAGGTGGGATCGCGCGCAGGCTTCTTCACAGGGTAGATTTTACCGGAGTCCTGTGGCACCCACTATGATCCACGCGATGGCGATCTCCCTGCCCCCCACGGTGCGCCCCCCACATCGGGCCACCGGCCTCGCCGCCCAGGTCGCAGGGGGGCGCGCGCGATGAGCCTTCTCTTCTGGGTGGCGGCGGTCGTGGCGCTGCTCGGCGTGCTGATCCTGGTGCACGAGCTCGGGCACTTCGTGTTCGCCAAGCTCTTCGACGTGCGCGTGATGCGCTTCTCGATCGGCTTCGGGCCGCGCCTGTTCGGCATCACGCGCGGCGAGACCGAGTACCGCGTGTCGCTGGTGCCGCTCGGCGGATACGTGCGCCTGCTGGGCGAAGATCCCAGCGACGCCATCCCGCCCATCGATCGCCAGCGCCAGCGCTCGCTGTCCGACAAGCCACTCTGGCAGCGTTACGCGATCGTGGTCGCCGGGCCGGCGTTCAATCTGCTGCTGCCGTTGCTGATCTACTTCTTGCACTACACCGGGCAGCGGACGCTGCTGCCGCCGATCATCGGCTCGGTGCTGCCCAACCTGCCGGCGGCCGAGGCCGGCCTCATGCCCGGCGATCGCGTCGAGACCGTCGACGGCAAGCAGATCCGCTACTGGGAGGATCTGGAACGCGTGATCGCCGATTCGCTCGGGCACACGCTGCGCTTCGGGATCCGCCGCGGCTCCGACGCCGAGGAGCGGGACGTCACGCCGGTGCAGATCGAGCGCTCGGGGACGTTGCGGCACAAGGAGACCGTCGGTTGGATTGGCGTGTCGCCGCGCTTTCACCTGCCCGAGATCGGCGTGCTCGATCCCAACTCGCCGGCGGCGCAGGCCGGGCTCAAGACCTTCGACTTCGTCACCTCCATCAACGGTGCCGCCGTCACGACCTGGGCGGAGTTCGCCAAGGCCGTCGACCAGTCAGGAGCGTCCCCGCTGCGGATCAGCTACCTGCGCGGCGGCTATTCGGCGGTCCCGTTCGCGCACATCGAGATCCAGCGCCCGGCTTCGGCGGTGGTCATTCCGGTCGCGGTCTTCGACGGCGCGGGGCACCGGCACTACGAGACCGGGCTCACGTCGGCCGAGCTGTTCGTGTTCTCCGTCGAGCCCGGCAGTCCCGCCGACCAGATCGGCATCCGCCGCGGCGATCAGATCCTCGAGCTCGACGGCCAGCCGTTGCCGCACTGGGATCTGCTCCGCCAGCGGCTGGCGGTCAGTCCGCAGCGCACGTTCAAGATCTCGTGGGTGTCGCCGGGCGGGCAAAAGCACGAGGCGTCGTTCCGCCAGGAGGTGCGTTCGGAGCTGGACGCCTATCGCCAGGAAGAGGAGCGCCTGGTGTTCGGCGCGATGAACCGCCTGGCCTGGAAGACCGAGCCACCGGTGCCGGTGCACAATCGCTTCGGCTACGCGGTCACGCATTCGTTCGAGCGCACCGGCAACATCATCCTGACCATGACCTACGGCTTCGTCGAGATCGTGCGTGGCCGCGTGCCGTTGTCGACGCTGGGCGGGCCGATCATGATCGGGTACGTCGCCGGCGTCGCCGCCGAGCAGGGCTTCGACCAGTACCTGTGGCTGATGGCGGTCATCAGCGTGAACCTGGCGCTGCTCAACTTCCTGCCGGTGCCGATCCTCGACGGCGGGTTGCTCATGTTCTTCACGATCGAGCTCTTCAAGCGCCGCCCGCCGTCGGTGCGCGCGCGGCAGATCGCGTCGTACGTGGGGCTGGTCATCGTCGCGACCTTGATGCTGTTTGCCTTGCGCAACGACGTGGTTCGGTATTTGCTGCCGCGCTGATTCGGAAGTCATGCAAAGCACCGGCAAATCTTCGTCTGGCGGCAACGGGTACATCCTGGCGATCGAGACCGCGACCACGACCGCGCGGGTCGCGGTGCTCGACCGCGGTGGCGCACGGCGCGCGGCCCGCGAGGCGACCGCCGAGCGGCACTCGTCGAACCTGCTGCGCCTCTGCGACGAGGTGCTGCGCGAGGCCGGCGTCGCTCCCGCGAAGCTCGACGCGATCGCCTGCGGCGCCGGGCCCGGCAGCTTCACCGGCCTGCGCGTCGGGCTGGCCGTCGGCAAGGGGCTGGCGCTGCCCACGGCGCGGCCGTTCTTGCTCGTGTCGTCGCTGGCCGCGCTGGCGCTGGACATCCTGCGGACGACCGACACGGTGCCGCCGGGGTCGGCCGCGCCGCTCGCGGTGCCGTGCATCGACGCCGGCAAGGGTCAGATCTACGCCGGGCTCTACCGCGTGGACGGCGCGAGCTTAGTGGCGTCGGTCGGCGAAGAGTGGGTGCTGGGCCCCGAGGAGTTACTGCCGGCGCTGCCGCACGATGCGTTGCTGCGGATCGCGGGCAACGGGGCGGACCGTTTCGCGGGCGTGCTCGACGCCGTGATCGCGGCGCGGATGGGGGCACGCCGGCTCGATGTCGCGGGGCCGACGGCGGAGTCGGTGGGGCGGCTGGCGCTGCTGCGGCTGGCGCGGGGCGAGGTGGATAGCTTGGAGGGGGCGGTGCCGGCGTATGGCAGGGCGCCGGACATCACGAAGCCGAAGCGGGGGTAGGGGATCGGAAAGGGCCTCGGGTCTCGGGGATCCGGAGGGCGTCGTGTTCGTGCGCACCTCGCTGTTCGCGGTCTGGGTTTGTCCGGCCTGAGGCCCGAGGCCCGAGGCCAGCTCGACCGTGCCTTGCCACCCGCCCAAAGGTGCCTAGTTTCCGCGGTGGAGGTTGACCATGACGCTTGAAACGTTCCTGCTTTGGATCGTCGTTGGGCTTATCGCGGGCTGGCTGGCCTCGGCGGTGGTAGGCGGCGGATTCGGGGTCGTCGGCGACATCGTCGTCGGCATCGTCGGCGCGTTCCTGGGCGGGCTCCTGTTCCGCTCGATGCACTGGCATTCGCCGATTCACGGGCTGGCGGGAACGATCTTCGTCGCCTTCATCGGCGCGATTTGCCTGCTCATCGTGCTGCGTTTGATACGCCGCACGGCGCCTTGACCCGCTGTGCCCTCCGACATGCGGTGGGCGCGAAAATCTGCGTTGTACCTGGAGATTCTGGTCGGTTTCTCCTAGGCTAGGCCGATTCAGCCGAGCCGTCTGGAGACTCCGATGAACATCCAACTCTTCGATACCACGCTGCGTGACGGGACCCAGAGCGAGGGCCTGAGCCTTTCCGTCGAGGACAAGCTCAAGATCGCCCGCCTGCTCGACGGGTTCGGCGTGCACTTCATCGAGGGCGGCTGGCCGGGGTCGAACCCCAAGGACGTCGAGTTCTTCCGCCGCGCGCGCACGCTGGGCCTGAAGCACGCCAAGCTGACCGCGTTCGGCAGCACGCGCCGCGCCGCCATCCGCGCCGAGGACGACGCCAACCTCAAGGCGCTGATCGAGGCGCAGACGCCGGTGGTCTGCATCTTCGGCAAGTCCTGGACGCTGCACGTCACCAAGGTGATGGGAATCTCGCTGGAAGAAAACCTGGCGATGATCGCGGACAGCGTCGCGTTCCTGAAGCGCAACGGCAAGGAAGTGGTCTACGACTGCGAGCACTTCTTCGATGGCTATCGCGCCGACAGCGACTACGCACTCAAGTGCGTGCGCGCCGCGGCCGAGGCGGGCGCGGACTGGATCACCCTCTGTGACACCAATGGCGGCAGCCTGCCGAGCTACATCACCCAGGTGGTGGGCGTCGTGAGGGCGACCGTGCCGACGCGCCTGGGCATCCACACGCACAACGACGGTGACATGGCGGTCGCCAACGCGCTGGCCGCGGTCGAGGCCGGCTGCGTGCAGGTGCAGGGCACGATCAACGGCTGGGGCGAGCGCTGTGGGAACGCCAACCTGATCTCGATCATCCCGGCGCTGCAGCTGAAGATGGACCGCCGCTGCGTCAGCGACGAGAACCTGTCCAAGCTGACCGAGCTCTCGCGCGCGGTGAGCGAGATCGCCAACGTGCGGCCGCGCGCGCACGCGCCCTACGTCGGCGTCTCGGCATTCGCGCACAAGGGCGGCGTGCACGTGGCCGCGGTCGAGAAAGTCACCGCCAGCTACGAGCACATCCCGCCCGAGCGCGTGGGTAACCGCCGCCACATCGTGGTGTCGGAGCTCTCGGGCCGCGGCAACGTGCGCCTGCGCGCCAGCGAGCTCGGCGTCGACGCGCAGGGCAGCGAGCAACAGGTGGTCGGCAAGATCAAGGAGCTCGAGAGTCGCGGCTACCAGTTCGAGGCGGCCGAGGGCTCGTTCGAGCTGCTGGTGCGGCGCGCGCAGCCGACGTTCGTGCCGCCGTTCGAGGTCATCGACGTGGTCGTCCTGTCCGATCGCCGCCGCGGCAACGAGATGTTCGCCGAGGCGACGGTGAAGCTGAAGGTCGGCGACGAGATCGTTCACACCGTCGCCGACGGCACCGGGCCGGTGCACGCGCTCGCGGTCGCGTTCCACAAGGCGCTCGACCCGCATTATCCGCTGGTGCGCGAGATTCACCTGGCCGACTACAAGGTCCGCATCCTCGACCCCGAGGCGGGCACCGGCGCGAAGACCCGCGTGCTGATCGAGAGCGCGCGCGGCGAGGAGCGGTGGAGCACGATCGGCGTCTCGCAGAACATCATCGAGGCGAGCTGCCAGGCGCTGGCCGATGCGTTCGAGCTGCCGCTGGTGCGCGCGAGCGCCGCCGCCGAGCCGGCCGCTGCGCGCGCCGGCCAGTCCTAGCGCCTGCGTCTAGCTCGTCTTGACCCGCCATTCACGATTTCGATGGATCCGATTCAAACAAGTCATTGGACGAATGACTGTCGCCGTTGGAGATTGAATCATGGCCGATAGCAAACCGCGCACGCTGTTCGAAAAAATCTGGGACGCGCACATCGTGCGGCCCGTCGACCGACGACACGCCGGCGATCCTCTACGTCGACCTGCACCTGATCCACGAGGTGACGTCGCCGCAGGCGTTCACGCATCCTGCGCGAGCGCGGCCTGCGCGTGCGCCGTCCCGACCGCACCGTGGCGACGATGGACCACTCGACGCCGACCACGCCGCGCGGGCGCCGATGGGACGATCCAGGTGCTCGACAGCGCGGCCGCCGCGCAGATCTCGCAGCTCGAGACCAACTGCCGCGACTTCGGCATCGAGCTGCACGCGCTGGGCACCGAGGGGCAGGGCATCGTGCACGTGATCGGCCCGGAGCTCGGCGTCACCCAGCCGGGCATGACCATCGTGTGCGGCGACAGCCACACCAGCACGCACGGCGCGTTCGGCGCGCTGGCGTTCGGCATCGGCACCAGCGAGGTCGGCGCACGTGCTGGCGACGCAGTGCCTGCTGCAGCAGAAGCCGAAGACGCTGGCGATCACCGTCGACGGCGCGCTCAAGCCCGGCGTGACCGCCAAGGACCTCATCCTGGCCATCATCGCGCGCCTCGGCATCGGCGGCGGCACCGGCCACGTCATCGAGTACCGCGGCTCGGCGATCCGCGCGCTCTCGATGGAAGAGCGCATGACCGTGTGCAACATGTCGATCGAGGCCGGCGCGCGCGCCGGCATGATCGCGCCCGACGAGACCACGTTCGAGTATCTGGCGGGCCGCCCGCGCGCGCCGCAGGGCGCGGACTGGGACGCGCGCGGTCGCCGACTGGCAGCACGCTGCCCAGCGACGAGGGCGCGGTCTACGACCGCGAGGAGCGCTTCGACGGCGCCGCGCTCGAGCCGATGATCACCTACGGCACCAACCCCGGCATGGGCATCCCGATCCGCGGCGCCGGTGCCGGATGCCGGCGACGGCGAACGCATCGCTGGAGAAGGCGCTCCGTACATGGGCCTCACGCCCGGCCAAGCCGCTGCTCGGCCAGCCCGATCGACGTGGTCTTCATCGGCAGCTGCACCAACTCGCGCATCTCCGACCTGCGCCAGGCGGCGACGGTCGTTCAAGGGCCGCAAGGTCGCCGCCGAGCGTGCGCGTGCTGGTCGTCCCGGGCTCGCAGCGCGTCAAGAAGCAGGCCGAGGCCGAGGGGCTCGACCGATCTTCCGCGACGCCGGCGCCGAGTGGCGCGAGGCCGGCTGCTCGATGTGCATCGCGATGAACGGCGATCAGCTGCAGCCGGGGCAGTACGCGGTCAGCACCAGCAACCGCAACTTCGAGGGCCGGCAGGGCGCGGGCGGCCGCACCTTCCTGGCCAGCCCGCTCACCGCCGCCGCCGCTGCCGTCACCGGCAAGATCACCGACGCAAGGGAGCTCGTCTGATGGAACCGCTCAAGACGTTCGTTTCGCGCACCGTCGTCCTGCCGATCGACAACATCGACACCGACCAGATCATCCCGGCGCGCTTCCTCAAGGGCACGACCAAGAGCGGCCTCGGCGAGAAGCTGTTCTCCGACTGGCGCTACGACGCGCAGGGCGGGCGCGAAGGCCGACTTCGTGCTCAACCGCCCGGAGGCGCAGGGCGCGCGCGTGCTCGTCGCCGGCGACAACTTCGGCTGCGGCTCGTCGCGCGAGCACGCGCCGTGGGCGCTCTGCGACTACGGCTTCCGCGCCGTGGTCAGCACGTCGATCGCCGACATCTTCCGCAACAACGCGCTCAAGAACGGCCTGCTGCCCATCGTGGTCGAGCCGGCGCTGCACCAGCGCCTGCTCGCCGAGCCGGGTGTCGAGGTGACGATCTCGCTCGAGGACCAGACGCTGCGTCTCGCCGACGGCACCACCGCCAAGTTCACGGTCGAGTCGTTTGCGCGCTACTGTTTGCTGAACGGCGTCGACGAGCTGGCGTTCCTGCAGTCGGCCGACGCGGACATAGCGAAGTTCGAGGCCCGGCCGGCGTACTAGGGGCACTAGCTGAGGGCTCCGCCAGGCCTCCGCCACATCCGGACTTGTAGGTGTTTGACCTCCAGCCTGAATCGGCGCTACGCTTTTCTCATGTGCGGCTCAATTCCAAGCGCGCGGGCGGAGGCGGGCCGTTGCCCGGCATTGCTGCCCGGCGCGGCCGCATCGGGGAGGCACGATGGAGAAGATCCGCGTGGACGTGAATTCGGCATCCGTGGAGGTGGTAGAGCTGCGTGAGCGGCACGGCGAAATAGAGCGCCGGCTAGCCGAGCTGGAGCGCCACCTGTCCCTGACCTCCGACGAGCAGGTCGAACGAGCTCGTCTCAAGAAAGAGAAGCTGCGCACCAAAGATCGCATCGCGCTTCTCACTGCCGACCTGTCCACCTCGTCTTCTCGAGCCTCCGTCGAGCCCGCCGCTCCCGACGCTCCACCCGGGCCGGCGACGCGGCTCCCGGCCGCTTGATCCTGGAATTCCGGCCGTGCAACCCGACCCCGAGCTCATCGAGCGCCTGCGCCGCTCGGGGATCCGCATCGACCGCGAAGGACAGTTCATTCACGAAGGGGAGCCGGTCCGTCACGAGGGGCTGCGCCAGGCGCTGTTCCGCTGGCTGGACCGGCTCGACGACGATCCCGACAAGGGAGAACACGTCCGGTACATCCTGCGCCTCGACGAGCGGCGGTTCGCGTACATCGACGTCGACGACACGCCGCTGGTCGTGCGCGCGCTGCGCCTCACGCACGACGGCGCGGTCGCGCTGCAGCTCTCCGACGGCGCCGAGGAGCGGCTCGACCCGACCACGCTGACCATCGACGCCGAGGGCGTGCTGCGCTGCTGGGTGCGCGGCGGGCGCATCGAGGCGCGGCTGGCGACCTCGGCCGCCGCCGTGCTTGCCGACCGCATCACGGAGACGTCGCAGGGTCCGGCAGTATCGTGGCCGGGCCACGCGCAGCCGCGGCTGCTGGCGAAGCGGCGGGGATCGCGACCGTGAACCGCGCGCCGCCGAGCGGCGACGGCTCGGCGGCCACTACCACGTCGCCGCCGTGGTCGATGACGATCTTGCGCACGATCGCCAGGCCCAGGCCCGTGCCGTTCTCCTTGGTCGTCACGTAGGGGTCGAAGATGCGCTCGCGCGCCGACGCCGGCACGCCCGGGCCGTTGTCGTCGACGACGATGTCGATGCGGCCGCGGTCGTCGTCGCCGCCGCGGTCGGCCTCGACGTGCAGCACGACCTCGGGCACGCGGCCGGCGCCCTCGGCCGCCTGCACCGCGTTCTCGACCAGGTTGGCGAGCACGCGCCGGATCAGCATGCGGTCGCACAGCGCCTCGACCGGCGCGGCCGGCTTGTCGTAGCGGACATGCGGCTGCCAGGCGTTGTGGCCGCGCACGAAGTCCTCGACGACCTGCCCGACGTCGATCGGCGCCGGCTCGACCTTGGGCAGCTTCGCGAACGCCGAGAAGTCGTCGACCAGCCGGCGCATCGAATCGATCTCCTCCTTCAGGATCTCCTGCGCCGTGGTCAGCAAGCGCGCGTAGCCCGCGTCCTCGCCGCGGTACTTCGAGCCCAGCTCCTGCACGGCGAGCTGGATCGGCGTCAGCGGGTTCTTGATCTCGTGCGCCAGACGGCGCGCGACCTCCTGCCACGCCGACACCTTCTGCAGATACTCGAGGCGCGAGCGCGTCTCGCCCAGCTCGGCCACCATGCGATCGAACGCGCGCCCGAGCTCGTCGAGCTCGTCCTTGCCGCGCGGCGAGACCCGCACGGTGAGGTCGCCCTCGCCGACCCGGCGCGCCGCCGCGCGCAGCGTCGCCACGCGCCCGGTCGCGCGCCGCGCGACGAACAGGCCCAGCACCGTCGCCAGCGCGAGGATGATCACGAGCGCGATGGCCAAGCCGCGGAAGATCATCGGGAAGATCAGCGGGAACGCGCGGTCGAGATCGTCCTCGCGGTTCATCGCCTCGCGCAGCGTGAGGAAATTGGAGTACATCGCGCGCGAGATCCCGAAGGTCAGCTCGAGCAGGCGCGGCACGCCCGGCCGCGAGTCGGGCAGCTCGACCAGGTTGGGCGGCGCCTCGCGCGCGTGCTCGAAGATCTCCGGCGCGACCGCCCACTCGTCGATGACCTGGTCGCCCTCGAGAACGCGGGCGCGCAGCAGCTCGGGCACCGCCGCCAGGTCCGACGCGTGCTCGAACGGCGTGGCGGCGATCTCGGCGGCGCGCTCGCGGAAGCCGTCCTTCATCTGCGCGAAGTAGGCGCGGTAGACCTCGACCGCGCCGCCCAGCGAGTTGCGCACCTCCTTCTGGTGCTGGTCGGTGATGTCCGAGATGCGGCCCAGCGTCACCGAGAGCAGGTACGCCGCCGCGCCCAGCGGCAGCGACGCGACGATGAACAGCGCGGCCAGGATCTTCCACTCGAACCGGCCCGGCAGGCGGAGCTTCATTTTCCTCCCGGCGTCGGGTTGATGATGAACGGCTGCGAGAGGAAGCGCAGCTGGCGCTCGCTGTCCTCGACGCGCGGGTTCACGAAGATGCTCACGAACGATCCGAACACGCTGTCGCCGGCGCCCACGCGGCGCTGGCCGTTGGGCGGTTGCACCAGCCAGCGCCGCACGTCGGCGAGCAGCTCCTCGGAGATCGGGTTCAGGTCGGCGCGGAAGGCGAGGAAGTAGCGCGCGCCCGGCCGCAGCCGCCGCAAGTCGGAGACCGGGAAGTGCCAGAGCGCGCAGGTGCGCCAGATCGCCTCCTCGGGCGTTTTGGCGTCGGACTGCGCGTCGGGGCCCGAGTCGTGCGTGACGCGCACGCGGAAGCGCTCGTCCCACAGGTCGTAGACGATCTCGCCGCGCTGGAAGGCGACCGAGACCGGCTCGTCGACGCCGTCCTCGTGCAGGTAGACGCGCACCAGGATGCGCGTGGCGAAGCCCGACTTCAGCCGCTGTCGTTCGGCGGCGCCGATCAAGTCTTGAAGGCCGACGCTGACCAGCAGCTTGCCGCCCGCGGTCTCGATCCCGGTGACCCGCGTCGCCAGCGGGTCGGCCGCGCGCGCCGTTCCGCCCGCAGCCATGCCCAGCGCCGTCCCCAAGGCGGCGGCCAGGCAAGCGCGGAGGATGAGGCGGCGCGAGGTCATCAGAACGAGCTTCGACCGAGGGCGTTCGCGATCGAGATCGTGAAGACGCCCACGTACGTATCCAGGCGCAGGCCGAGGTCTGCGGTCATGTCGATGGGCAAGTTGTTCCAGCCGAAATCGTCGGGGGGTCTGAAGTCGCGCTCGCTGGCGAGGCCGAACATGCCGATCGGCGGCGAACGCGTCGCCGCCGTAGACGAAGCCGTGGCGCCGCCAGATCGGGACCGCGTACTCGATCAGGATGCGCGCGGCGTAGTCGTCGTAGCGGTGGCCGGCGATGCCGGTGCCGAGCAGGTTGCGCGACGCCAGCGTCGAGAAGTTGATGCCCAGCGCGCGCCGGGGCAGCAGCAGATTCAGGTCGCCGACGAAGAAGCGATCGAAGTAGGGCGCGTCGCCGACGAGGCCGCCCGCCAGGAAGTGGAAGCCCAGCGCGTGGCCGTGGGGCAGGCGCGTGTAGACCGACGCCTGCACGACCGCCTTGACGAAGTCGTAGGTCGAGCCGAGCGCGCCGTGCGCGCCCTCGACCGACGCGACGACGCGCCCGCCCGAGCGCGGCAGCACCGGGTCCGGGCGCGTGTCGTAGTCGAGCGTGAGCGTCAGCGAGCCGACGCGGCTGCCGCCCTCGTCGACGTCGAAGTCGATCGGCTTGACCACGCCGGTCGGGTAGATGCGCGTGCGGGTCGCCGGCAGCTGGCCGTTGACCGCCTCCTCGCGCAGGTCGGCGAACAGGCGCAGGTAGCGGCCGAGCGGCTTGCCGGCGCCCAGGATGCCGCCGATCCGGCGCGTGCGCACCGCGATGAAGTTGGCGGGGTCGGGGTCGGTGTCGGCGCCGATGGCCCGGTAGAACTCGCTGCCGTCGTTGAAAAGCCCGGTCAGCGAGAGGCTCACGCCCAGGCTGGGGATCTCCGGCAGCGATCCGTGGACGCGCACGCCGACGCCGGCGCGCGCGTCGGGCACCTTGGGCGTGGTCGAGAGCACGAACGCGCCGCCGAGGTTGACGCCGCGGCCGAGGAAGTTGGTCTCGGACACGTCGATGCCGCCCCAGAACGTCGTCGCGGCGCTGGTGCTGGGATAGAGGTCGTTGACGACGATCGTGCCGCGCTCCTCGACCTCGACCAGCAGGATCGCGTTGCCGCGCTTCTTGCCGCGCGTCAGCGACAGGCGCACGTCGAGGAAGAAGCCGCGCGAGAGCAGGCGAAAGCGCGCCGCCTCGACGCGCGGGTCGGATGCGCTGATCACGTCGCCGGCCGCGATGCCGATCTCGCGCAGAATGAGCTCGGTCTTGGTCTTGTGATTGCCGGAGACGACGATCTGCTCGATGTGGTAGCGCGGGCCGAAGCCCGGCTCGAACGAGGGGACGTTGGGCTCGGGCGCGGCGTCCTCGCGCAGCGGGCGCGGCGTCGGGGGCGGCGTGCTCTCCGCCGGGAACTCGGGCGGCGCTTCGGTGGCGGTGGTGCTGCGCTCGGGCTGGGCAGGGCCTCGCCGCTGGGCGTCGGCGCGGCCGTCGCCGAGGGGGCTGGCGAGGTCTCGCGCCGGCGCGCAGCGCTGGCGCCGATCAGTGTGGCGGCGAGCGCCGCCGCCAGCGCCGGGGCTCGACTGCGCGCCCTGGGTCTGGAGATCCGCCTCACGACCCCGACGACGATCGCGGGCCGCACGTCAATTCCGGCTCGAACGAGCGGGGTTCATTTCCCGCGGCAGCATACCAGACCGGGGTCGGCGGAGGCGCGGGCGTGACCTGGGCACGCGCGGCATGGGCGACTGCGCAGCGGCGATCACGCTCTTCCTCCGGTCCCCTCCCCCGTCCGCGGGGGAGGGTTAGGGAGAGGGCAGGCCTTGCGAGCGGCAACGCGCGGCGAGACCGTGGAGACGGCCGGCGGGCGTCGCGGCTCGCAAGGTTTGCCCTCTCCCTAGCCCTCTCCCGCAGACGGGAGAGGGGACCGGATCCACGGCTTTCGCGTACTCCTACGACTCCGCCGCGAGCTCTGCCAGAAACACCTCCCCGTACTGCTCCAGCTTCTTCGGCCCGACCCCCGAGATCCCCCGCATCTCCCCTTCGTTCCTCGGCCTGCGCTCGGCCATCGCCAGCAGCGTCGCGTCGCTGAACACCACGTACGCCGGCACCGACTTCTCGTCGGCGATCCGCTTGCGCAGCTTGCGCAGGCGCTCGAAGCGCTCGGCGGTTTTGGCGTCCATCTCCCCGCTGACGCCCGATATCGACGATGTCGGCGGCAGCGAAGACGATGTTCCCGGCGCTCGGCGCGTGCGCGCGGGCACGACCTCGGCCGCCGCGGCGAGCACGTCGCCGCCGGCGCAGGCGTCGCACGACGTGCCGCAGGGCGCGCGCTCCTCGCCGAGGTAGCGCGTGATCGCCTGGTGCCGGCAGCCCGGCGCGGACGCGAAGCGGAACATCTCGCGCACCTGCGCGCGCTGGCGCGCCGCCACGTTGGCGTCGACGTCGCCGTCGTCGCTGAAGCGGTCGTAGCTCATCACGTCGGCCCACGAGTAGAAGAGCACGCAGTCGCTGGGCACGCCGTCGCGGCCGGCGCGGCCGATCTCCTGGTAGTAGCCCTCGATCGACCGCGGCATGTCGCGGTGGATCACGTAGCGGACGTTGGACTTGTCGATGCCCATGCCGAACGCGACGGTGGCGACCACCACGTCGGCGTCGTCGCGCCGGAACGCCTCCTGCGCGCGGTTGCGCTGCGTCGGGCTCCATGCCGGCGTGGTAGGCGACCGCGCGCACGCCCTGGTCTCGCGAGGAACTCGGCCGTCGCCTCGACCGACTTGCGCGACAGGCAATAGACGATCCCGCTCTGGCCCGGCGCGCGCGCGCACCAGGCGCAGGATGCGCCTCGCGCACGCGCGGCACCTCGCCCGCCCCGTCGCCGCGCTCGCCGCCCTTGCGGTAGATCGAGATCATCAGGTTGGGGCGGAAGAAGCTGCCGCGGAAGGCGAGCGGCTTGACCATCGCCAGCTGCTCGACGATGTCGCTGGTGACCGCGGGCGTCGCCGTCGCGGTCAGCGCCAGCACCGGCACGCCGCCGAAGCGGCGCTTGAGCCCGGCCAGGTTGCGGTACGCGGGACGGAAGTCGTGGCCCCACTGGCTGATGCAGTGGGCCTCGTCGACGGCGATGAGGCGCAGGTCCATGCGCGCGAGCGCGTTGCCGACCGACGCCTCGATGCCCTCCGGCGCCGCGTAGCACAGCTCGTAGGCGCCGGCGGCGCAGGCCGGCGACGCGGCGGCGCCGCTCCTCGAGCTCGAGGCTGGAGTTGAGGTAGGTCGCGCGCAGGCCGACCTCGGTCACCGAGTCGACCTGGTCCTTCATGAGCGCGATCAGCGGCGACACCACCAGCGTCGTGCCGCCGAGCAGCCGCGCCGGGATCTGGTAGGTCAGCGACTTGCCGGCGCCGGTCGGCATGATGCCGATGCAGTCGCGCCCGGCGAGCACCGCGCGGATGATCTCCTCCTGCCCGGCGCGGAACGAGTCGTAGCCGAACGTCGTGCGCAGCACCTCGCGCGGGTCGCCGACCACCGCGGGCGTCGCGCGGGGCAGCGGAGCGCCAGTTGCTCGGTGCGCGGTTTCTCCCCAGCGCCTGGGAGATCTCCTTGAGCAAGCTCAGCCAGGCGGGCGCGAACGCATCCGGGCGCGCGCGCCAGACCTGGCGCAGGCGTTCCAGTCGCTCGGCACAGTAGGCGCGCAGGTCCGGATCGACGGGATTTCCGCCGCGCCAGCGCGCTTGCAGGATTGCAATCTCGGTTTCGAGCGCGCCGGGGGACGCGTACGCGGTGGGCTCTGCGCCCGAGGGGTCGGGGTTCACGGTGATCTGGTTTTCGACCGCGTCCAATTTCAGTTGCCTGCACGGACGACGTTGCCAGAGCCGAGCCCAAATCTCCAGTTCGAGATCGGCGGCTCGACAGTCGAGGATCGGTGAGGCTCCGCGAGTCGGGCGTCGCTCGTGGCGACCCCTGACCCGACCGCTCCCCACGCGGACGCAGGAGAGAGCAGATCTACGAGCTCGCCGACGTATACATCCCCAGTGCCCTCTTCCACACCTGCCGCGACACCGTCGCGAACACCACGCCGCCCCCCAGCGCGTACAGCGCCGTGCTCGGCGCCAGCTTTCCCAGCAGCGCCTGCGCCGGGATACGTCGTCATCAGCGCCAGCGGGAAGATGAACGTGAACGCAAAGCGCAGCGCGCCCCGGAACACGCCGCGGAAGACGTCGATCGGCCAGCGGCCGGCGTCGAACAGCGATCCGAACAGGTAGCTCAGGTTGTCGACCTTGACCACCCAGAACGAGGCGCTGACCACCAGGATCCAGATCGAGTAGAGCGTCATCGTCGCCAGCACCAGGAACACCAGCGCCAGCGCGAGCTGCGCCGGGTGCGGCCAGCGCCGAGCAGCCGGAACGCGTAGACGAAGATCGCCAGCGCGCCCATCAGATCGATGATTCGCCACGGCTCGAACTTCGCCGTCGAGACCAGGAACTGCGCGTCGGCCGGCTTCAGCAGCACGAAGTCGAGCGTGCCGTTGCGCACGTGCTCGACGACGGCGGTCAGGCTGGGGCTGACCGCGCCCTCGAGCATCGCCTTGAGCAGCGTGAACCAGGCCACGACCACCAGCGCCTCGGCGAAGGTCCAGCCCGCGACCTGCTGCCGCGCGCCGAACACGACGATCAGCGGCAGCGAGCGCGATCGCCATCCAGAGCAGCGCGATGAAGCCGCGCACCACGAAGTCGGCGCGGTACTGCATGGCGCCGATCGTCGCCGTGCGCAGCTGCACGCGCAGCAGGCCCGCAGTAGCGGCGCGCGATCGCGAACGCGGATCTCGTCATCGGCATCGCCATCCGCCGCTCATCCTCCGTACGCCGCGAACCGGCGCACGCCCGCGCGCCAGACCAGCAGGCTCACCGCGAAGAAGAACCCGACGTAGCCCCACTGCACCGCGAGCTCGCGCAGCGCGCCGGCGTGGGTCTCGAGCCCGACCAGCGTCTCGACGGGGAAGCCGAGCATGTAGCGAAACGGCAGCACGCGCGTCGCGCCGCGGATCCACGCGCGGCAAGACCTCGAGCGGGATCAGGTAGCCGGAGAAGATCGCGTGGATGCCCAGCCACAGCTCGAACAGGCCGAGCGCGCTCTCCATGTAGAACGCCAGCGCGCCCAGCAGCACCATCGTGAAGAAGATCAGCAGCCACGCGCCCACCAGCGACGCCAGGCAGATCGCCAGCAGTCGTCGGATCGTGGATCGCCAGCCGATCGCCGGCGGTGTAGACGAGAATCGCGAAGATCGGCGACACCACCAGCGCGCGCAGCGGCACGGCCGCCAGGTGCTCGGCGCTGTAGGCGAACAGCGGGTGCAGCGGGCGCAGCAGCTTGGCCGCCAGCGTGCCGTCGCGGATCTCCATCGACATCTGCCAGACGACCCAGGTGCTGGTGAGCAGCCGCACCGCCTGCACCGCCAGGTAGTAGGCGGTGAACTCTTTCTGATCGAAGCGCCCGACCGCGCCGTCGCGCGCGACCGCGTGCCAGATCGCCAGCATCACCAGCGGCATGTTGGTGGTGAGGATCCAGACCAGGAACTCGGCGCGGTAGGCGACGACCTCGGACAACCCCACGCGCAGCAGCGTCGGGTAGGCGCGGAGCGCGCGGCGGATCGTCACGGCAGCCGCTCGGTTGCGCGTGGCCTCGCGTTGCGCGCTGAACATCTCGCGCATGACCTCTTCCAGCGGCGGATCCTCGATCGTCAGATCGACCACCGGCAGCGTCGCCAGCGCGTCGCGCACGACGACGTTCACCTTGACCGCGGGCACCGACAGCACCGCCTGCGCCGCGTCGGCCGACACGACCACGCCCAGCTTGTCGAGCTGCGCGCGCTCGATCGGCGCCGACAGCCGGATCGACACGCGCTTGTCGGGCCGCACGCGCCGCACCAGCTCTTGCAGGTCGCCGTCGTAGATCAGGTGGCCGTGGTCGATGACGATCACCCGCGGGCACAGCGCGGTCACGTCGTCCATGTAGTGGCTGGTCAGCAGCACCGCGGCGCCGAAGCGCTGGTTGTAGTCGCGGATGAACTCGCGCATCTTGGCCTGCATCGACACGTCGAGCCCGATGGTCGGCTCGTCGAGGAACAGCACGCGCGGCCGGTGCAGCAGCGCCGCGACCAGCTCGCACTTCATGCGCTCGCCCAGCGACAGCTGGCGCGTCGGCTTGCCGATCAGGTCGCCGATCTCGAGCAGCTCGACCAGCGTCTTCTGCGTCTCGTCGGCCTGCGCGCGCGGCAGATCGTAGATCGCGCGGTTCATCGCGTAGGTCTCGGCCGGCGGCAGATCCCAGAGCAGCTGCTGCTTCTGCCCCATGACCAGCGTGATGAGCTGCAGGAAGCGCGGGTCGCGCTGCTGAGGCACGAACGGGCCGACGCGCACCTGACCCGCGCTCGGGTAGAGCAGCCCCGACAGGATCTTCAGCGTCGTGGTCTTGCCCGCGCCGTTGGGGCCGAGGAAGCCGACGCGCTCGCCCTCGTTGATGTGGAACGAAAGATCCTCGACCGCCTTCACGGTCTCGTAGCGGCGGCGGATCACCGAGCGCAGCGCGGCGGCCAGGCCGGGCGCCCGACGGTGAACCCGGTAGCTCTTCGATAGATTCTTTACGTCAATCACGGCGCCTCGAGCGGGTCCGACGCGAAAACGGGGGGTCACCTTGTATACTTCATCCTGGAGGACGAAACGAAATGGCGACCGTCGCGTTGACCGCAGAAAACTTCAACCAGTACGTCGAAAAGGATGGCGTGCTCGTGATCGACTGGTGGGCCCCCTGGTGTGGCCCGTGCCGGACGTTCGGACCCATCTACGACAAAGCTTCGGAGAAGCACGCCGACGTGACCTTTGGAAAGGTCAACACCGAGGAGCAGCCGGAA
Source organism: uncultured Pseudomonadota bacterium (assembly GCA_963711305.1). Classification (GTDB taxonomy): domain Bacteria; phylum Myxococcota_A; class Polyangia; order Fen-1088; family Fen-1088; genus DASRQZ01. The sequence goes on along the minus strand of CAVQDT010000006.1, from coordinate 323,288 downwards.
CTCGCCGGCACCTTCCAGATCCAGGCCATCCCGACGCTGATGGTCTTTCGCGATCAGGTGCTGGTCTTCGCTCGTCCGGGCGCGATCCCGGCGGTGGCGCTCGACGAGATCATCGGTCAAGTGCGCGCGCTCGACATGGACGACGTGCGCAAGCAGATCGCCGAGCAGGAAAAGGCCGAGGAGCAGGAGCAGACCGCCGACGGCGAAGAGCCGGCCTGACGAGGTTCGCTGTAACCGCGCGCAGGGCGCGGTTACCCGCGTGTAACCCTAGCCGGGGGCCCTTACGCGCCGGCGCTGATCCACGGGCTGGTTTCGTTCTTGCTGCTTCGTAGGGGGTGATGAGACATCGCGACACGATTCTGGTCGTCGACGATGACAGCGACGCCTGCGAGGCGCTGGGCGGGTTGCTCGAGGACTCGGGCTTCTCCGTCGAGGCCGCCGACAACGGCGCGCGCGCGCTGGCTCGGCTCGACCGGCTGGACCAGGACGGCGTCGGGCCGGATCTGGTCCTGACCGACTTGCAGATGCCGGTCATGGACGGCCTGGAGCTGATTCGCCGCATCCAGGCGCGCGAAAAGTCGCCGCCGGTGATCCTGGTGACTGGTATGGAGACCGGCGACCTGTGCACCGGTGCGGGCGGTTACGGTGCGGTCGAGTGCCTGGTGAAGCCGGTCGACGCCGACGAGCTCCTGTGGGCCATCGAACGGGCCCTGGCCTGTCACCGCGCGGCGACCGCGCTGCCCCCCATACCGATACGATGACGCGCTAGAGGTAGCCGCCACACACCACCTCGACCGTCTCTGGGCACCGCTGTAGGCCCGGTGGGACCTGTCGGTGGGGGCCGAAAAATGTTACTCATGGAGAGAGTGGCCTCGGTCTACCTCACGGATTACGCCCAAGAGCTCAAACGAGTCGGCGAGGTGGTGTTCCGCAGGCGGTATGCCGCCCCGGTGCTGATCGTGACCGGCCGGGCCGCCGAGCTGGTGACCGGGCACGAGCGGTCGTCGCGCGAGGTGACCATGCTGTCGAAGCCGGGCGGGGGCGACGTGAAGTCGCTGGCGCTCATGCATCGGGTGTTCCCGATCGTGAAGGCGCCGTTCTCGCCGCGCGGGCCGGTGCTGGTCGGCCGCACCGGCGACAACGACGTCGCCATCCCCGAGTATTCGATCTCCAAGCGGCACTGCTTCTTCGAGTTCCAGCCGGGCGAGATCTCGATCTTCGACTGCGGGTCGACCAACGGCACCCTGCTCGACGGCCAGAAGCTGGAGCCCAAGAAGGGGACGCGGCTCAAGGGCGGCGAGATCGTGACCCTGGGGCGCTACGCGTTCATGTTTCAACCGGCCGACGGTTTCCTGCAGTATGTTCGCGGCCTGCTCGAGCAGAGCGCCTGACGCTGGCGCTCGGCGCTCGCGGCGTTCATAGATTCCTGCGGTTATTGCGATGGTGACCTCCGAGCCGGCGCTCGCGCCCGGCGATCTCGACGAAGAACTGGACGCGCGCTCGCGCGGGTTCCTCGACTGGCCGGAGCTGCTGGCGCGCCTCGGCGCCGAGGCGCGGTCCGAGCGCGGGCGCGCGGCGTGCGCGGCGCTGTCGCTCTATGACTCCGCGGACGAGGCGCGCGCCGCTCTGGAGGAGGTCGCCGAGGTCGCGCGCCTGCTGCGCGCGGGCCACGCGCTGCCGGGGCTGGCGTTCCCCGACGCCGAGCCGTTCCTGGATGCGGCGGAGCGCAGCATGACGCTCGGCCCCGACGAGCTGCGGCCGGTCGCCGAGCTCGGTGAGGTCGCGGGCGCGGTCGCGCGGTTCTTTGCGCGTGCCGCCGGCGGCGACGACTCGCGTGCCGCGACTGGGGCGCCCGCGGAGCTAGCGCCGCGGTGGCGGCGATGCTGGCGGAGCTCGACCCGTGCCGCCCGCTGGTCACGCGCATCCGCGAGACGTTCGACTCGTCGGGCGCGGTGCGCGACTCGGTGTCGCCCGAGCTGGCGCGGCTGCGGCGCGAGCGCGAGGCGCTGTCGGCGCACGTGCGCAGCGAGATCGAAAACTCTGATGCAGTCCGAGGACTACGCCTCGGTGCTTGCAGGACCGTTTCTGGACGGTGCGCGAGGACCGCTACGTGCTGCCGCTGCGCGCGTCGGCGAAGTCGCTGGGCCTGGGCATCGTGCACGACACCTCGCGCACCGGCGAGACGGTGTTCGTCGAGCCGACGGTGGTGGTCGGGCTCAACAACCGGCTCAAGCTCGCCGAGCTGCAGATCGACCGCGAGATACGACGCATCCTCGAGGAGCTGACCGGCGACGTGGCGCGCGCCGCGCCCGCGCTGCGCGTGAACCTGGACCTGCTGGCGACGTTCGACGTGATCGCGGCCAAGGCGCGCCTCGGCGTCGGCTACGGCGGCGAGGCGCTGGAGATCACCGACGAGCCGGTGATCACGCTGCGCGCGGCCCGCCACCCGCTGCTCACGCTGCGCGCCGCGCGCGAGGGCTTCCGCGTCGTCGACAACGACGTCACGCTCGACGGCCAGCCGGCGAAGGTGCTGGTGGTCAGCGGGCCCAACGCCGGCGGCAAGACCGTGCTGCTCAAGACGCTGGGGTTCGCGGCGCTGCTCGCGCGCGCCGGCATGCTGGTGCCGGCCGATGCGGGCGGTCGCGTCGGGTTCTTCACGGCGGTGCTGGCCGACATCGGCGACCAGCAGTCGGTGCTCGGCGACCTGTCGACGTTTTCGGCGCACCTCGCGAACCTGAGCGCGATCCTGCGGCACGACGCCGGCGGTGGCGCCGCGCTGGTGCTGCTCGACGAGATCATGGCGGGGACCAACCCCGATCAGGGCGCGGCGCTGGCGCGCGCGACCGCCGAGGCGCTGGGCGAACGCGCGGGCCTGGCGGTGATCACCACGCACTACGATGCGCTGAAGGCGCTGGCCGAGGCCGATCCGCGCTTCCGCAACGCCGGCATGGAGTACGACCCGGAGCGCCTGCGCCCGACGTTCCGGCTGCGCGATGGCACGCCGGGGCGGTCGTACGCGCTCGACATCGCGACGCGCATGGGGCTGCCGGAGCCGCTGCTGGAGCGGGCGCGCGCGCTGGCCGGCGGCGCGCACGTCGGCCTGGAAGAGGTGATCGCGACGCTGGAGCAGCGCGAGACCGACCTTGCGCGCGCGACCGAGGAGCTGGCCGCAGGCGCGCGCGTCGCTCGGAGGAGCGCGACGAGCAGCAGCGCATCGCGGTCGCGGCGCTGGAGAAGCGCGAGCGCGAGCTGGGGCGGCACGCGCGCGAGGCGATCGAGCTCGCGGTGCGCGAGGCGCGCGAGGCGATCCGCGCGGTCGTGCGCGAGGCGCAGCAGGCGGGCTCGGCGCGCGCGGCCGAAGCGGCGCGGGCGCGCCTCGACGAGACCGCGCGCGCGGCCCTGGAGGCGTTCCCGGCGCCCGCGCCGGTGACGGCCCCGCCCGCGCCGGCATTGCAGCCCGGCGCGCGCGTGTTCGTGCCGTCGCTGTCGGCCGAGGGCCGCGTGCTGCACGCGCCCGACGCACGCGGGCGGGTCAAGGTCGCCGTCGGCGCGCTCACGCTGGACGTCGACGTCGCGGAGCTGGGAGGCGCGGCGAGGTCGACGAGCCGCCGCACCGCCGTCCTCGTCATCGTCTTCGCGCAAGGGCGCCCGGCCGTCGTCGCTGTCGCCAGGCGGCATGGCCGCGGGCGATGGCGCCGCGGCCCAGGCCGACATGCTCGCGCTCACGCGCCCGAACGCCGCCAACACGCTCGATCTGCGCGGCCACCGCGCCGACGACGTCGAGGACGAGGTCGTGGCGTATCTGGATCGCGCCGCGCTCGAGGGCCGCTCGCCGGTGTTCGTGATCCACGGCCACGGCACCGGTGCCCTGCGCAAGATCGTGCGCGAGCTGGTGCTGCGCTCCCCCTACGTGCGCCGCTGGGCGCCGGGAGAGAAAGGGCAGGGCGGCGACGGCGTGACGGTGATCGAGCTGGCGGAGTAGGAGTAGGGGAGAGATGGAGGGAGGGCCCTCCGGCTCCGGTCCCGCGTTACCCCGCGGGCGGCCTCATCGGCACCACCAGCACCGGACACGGCGAGTGATGCACCACGCGCTCCGCCACGCTCCCCAGCAGCGCGTGCTGGAATCCGCTGCGCCCGTGCGTCCCCATCACGATCAAGTCGACGCCTGTCTTCTTCGCGTGCGCGACGATCTCCGGTGCCGCGCGCCCCGACAGCGTCGTGGTCGTCACCGTCACGCCCGCGCCCTTCACACGATCACGTTCGGCGTCGAGGCCGTTCTGCACGCGGTCGAGGATCTGCGCCAGATCGAACGGGAACGACGCCATGTCGACCGGAGGCGGCAGTATGTATGCCGGCTCGACGAACACGTGTACGAGCTCGATGCTGGCGCCGAACACCTTCGCGAAGGCCACCGCGGTCTGCACCGCCTCGCCCGAAAGCTCGGAGAAGTCGGTCGGCACCAGGATCTTCTTCACCGCGCGCGGGTCCATGATGCTGACAAGGTAGGCACCGCGCCAGGCATCGGCAAGCACCTGGCTCCGTTCCATTGCCGTATCGCAGGGTTGCGTGCTGCGGCGGCTCTTGACGGGCCGTGCGGCCTGCGGCAGGAAGGGGTCCCATGCCCTTGCAAACCGTCACTGCGCGCATCCGCGGGTTCCTGTGCCTGAACGCTCACCCCGCCGGTTGCGCCGCCAACGTGCGCAGCCAGATCGACACCATCAAGCGCGTGCTGGCCGCGCCTCCGGCTGCCTCCGCGGGCGCCTGCGGCGCCGGGCGGTGCGCCGCTGCGCAACGCGCTGGTGATCGGATCCAGCACGGGCTACGGCCTGTCGAGCCTGCTCACCGCGGTCTTCGGCTACGGCGCGCGCGCGACCAGCGTCTGCCTCGAGCGGCCGCCGCAGGGAGACAAGACGGCGTCAGCCGGCTGGTACAACCTGGCCGAAGTGCATCGCCTCGCGCGCGAGGCGGGACGCTCGGTGACGACGTTCAACGGCGACGCCTACTCGCGCGAGGTCAAGGACCAGGTGCTCGCGAGTCTCCAGGCCAGCGGCACCAAGCTCGATTCGGTGGTCTACAGCCTGGCCAGCCCGCGGCGCACCGACCCGGCGACCGGCGTGAACTGGACGTCGGTGCTGAAGCCGCTGGGCGCGCCCTATCGCAGCCAGACCATCAACCTGAACAACGACCAGATCACCAGCATCGAGCTGCAGCCGGCGACCGACGCCGACGTCGAGGCGACGCGCAAGGTGATGGGCGGCGAGGACTGGGAGCTCTGGCTCTCCGCGCTGCTCGACGCCGGGCTGCTCGCGCCGGGGTGCCGCACCGTCGCGTACAGCTACGTCGGGCCGGAGCTGACCTACCCGATCTACCGGGCGGGCACGATCGGCCGCGCCAAGGACCACCTGGAGGCGACGGCGCACGCGCTCGACGCGCGGCTGCGCGAGCAGCTGAACGGAGGCGCCTACGTCAGCGTCAACAAGGGGCTGACCACGCAAGCGTCGAGCGCGATCCCAGTGGTGCCGCTCTACATCAGCATTCTCTACAAGATCATGAAGGCGAAGGGCACGCACGAGGGGACCGCCGAGCAGATCGCGCGCCTCTTCCGCGATCACCTGGCGCCGGGACGCGCGCCGCGGCTCGACGACGGCGGCCGCATTCGCGTCGACGACCTCGAGATGGAGCCGGCCACGCAGCACGAGGTCGCCGCGCTCTGGAGCCAGGTCACGACCGAGAACCTGTTCGCGATCACGGACTACGCGAGCTTCAAACAGGAGTTCCGCGCGCTGTTCGGCTTCGAGGTACCGGGGATCGACTACGCGCAGGCTGTCGAGACCGACGTAGCCCTCGATCTGGGATGACGGCGCGGACTCACTTCTCGCAAGGCCTGCCCTCTCCCCGGCCCTCTCCGGCCCTCTCCCGCGGACCGCAGGAGAGGGTGACTCGCTGAAGATCCGATCCCCTCTCCCTCGGTCCGCCGAGGGGGAGGGTTAGGGAGGGGCCCAGGGAGGGGCCAGGCCTTGCGAGCGGCAACGTGCGGCGGGAGCGACGGGAGAGGGCAGACCTTGCGAGAGCCGACGCCCGGCCGCGTTCAAAACTGGTATGCCGCGCCGATGTTCCCGTCGAGGTTGACGGTGAAGTCGGGGAGGCCGAGCTGGGTGTTCGCGACCGCGAGCAGGGCGATCCGCGGCGTGAGGTTGTACAGAATGCCCGCACCCGCGCCCGCGAGGAATGGCCCGGCCGCGATCGTGTCGACGCAGTCGGTCTTCCTGTCGGCGCCGCAGTCTTGGAGCATCGGGTTCTTCACGACGTGACGGATCTGGCCGCCGCCCAGCGCGAGCGACAGGATCGGCTTGATACGCCCGTGGCCGAGCGCCCAGGTCGCTTTGGCGAATCCCGCCAGCGCGTAGTTGATCGCCTTGTGAGTGTGACCCATCGGGTTCGGGTCGACCCAGTCGGTGGTGCCGGTGACCATCTGGTAGCGAATCTGCACGGACAGCATCAGGTCGGGGCGGATCCAGTAGCCGAACTCGGGTGTGAATTGCACGGCCTGCGCGGTCGCGATACCGCCCGACGAGTACAGGTTCGCCGTATCGTTGTCGCCGTTGCCCTTCGCGTATCCGAAGCCGCTGCCGATACCGAGCCCCACGAAATAGTGCGGGGCGTTCTCGTCCTCGTCGTCGTCGTCATCCCCATCGTCGTCGTCGTCGCTCGTCTTCGCCGGTTTCGCGGCGCGCGGCTCGCCGATCATGATCACCAGCGGCTTGTCCGCCGAGCCGCGCGCGGCGACCGGGTCGCCGTTCGCGTTCTGCGCTTCGATGTAGTACGCGACCATGGTGCCGCTGGTCGCGCGCGCCGGGATCTCCGCCGAGTAAATGCCCGGATCGACCTGTTTCATCTCGCGCCCGAGGTAGTCGCTGGCGCCGCTCGGCCGGTAAGCGAGCACGATCTTGTCGAACGTCAGCCCCTGCTCGACGTTGACCGTGATCGAAACCGTGGTGTTGGGACGCGCGCGCGTGACCGCCTCGTGGTCTAGCCCCGTCGACGGGACGGCCGGCTCGGCCGGCGTCTCCGGCGCGGCTGCGCGCGGCGGCGGTGGTGGTGGCGGTGGCGGCGGGGGAGGGGCAGTCGGCTCGGGCGCGGCCGCTTCGCTGTTCTTGTCGTCGTCGGCTGCGGGAGCATCGGCGCCGCCGGCCGGCGTTGCATCGCTGTCGGGCGCGATCACCTTCGCGTCGCTCGCGGCTTCCGCGGGCGCGCCTCCGCCCTTGCGTGCCTCGTCGAGCGCCGACTGCATCTCCGGCGTCGCGATCGCCTTCGTCAGGCCGATGTCCGACTGGATCGCCAGCGCCTTCTTGAACTGCTTGATTCCCAGATCGCGCTGCTTCGAGCCACCGATCAGCACCATCCCGAAGTGCACCAGTGTGCGCGCTTTGATCGGGTGCTGATCGAGCCCCGAGGCGTCGCAGAGATCGAGCGCTTGCTTGAGCAAGCGCTTCGCCTCGTCGGTCTTTTTTCCCTGGTACGCCGTGATGGCGTCTTTGTTCAGCTGGGTCGCTTTGGCGATCGCATCGCTATTGTCATCTTGCGCGCGCGCGACCGAACCGATGCTCAGAGCAAGCACCGCGACCAGCGCAGCGACGGCGTGCGCTAACTTGCGATTAAGAGAGGACAAACACGGGAGTGACTCATCCATGGGTTGTCTCTGTGGAGCTACGAGCGTCCAGTGACGCGTAAGGGATCGAACCAGTTGAATTGCGATGAAAAGAAAGTGCCCTTTTATCACGAATCGCCCCTTGCCGACGGGGCTGCGCTGCGCCTGGAAGCATAAACGGCGTCAAAAAACATCCGAGATGGTCACTCCCCCTTGCGCTTAGGTGTCCGGTGGTTACCTGACCAGCTCATGACGTTCCAGGAAACCGGCCGGGAACCGGTGGAAAAACTCCCGACTGCCTCCGATCCCAACGATCTGCTCACCCCCAGCGATGCGGCGCGTGTGCTCGGGCTCTCGCCGGACTCCGTCCGCGTGCTCTCGGACAGCGGCCGGCTTCCTGCTCTCCGCACCGTCAGCGGCCGGCGGCTCTTCCGCCGCGGCGATGTCGACCGCCTCGCGGCCGACCGAGCAGCGGCATCCGCGGCGCGCCTTTCGACGCCCCCGGGCGGGTCCTCCCTGGACTCCGTAAACGGCAACGGGAACGGACACGGCCTCAAAAAAGCCTGATCCGTCCGCTGTCCGAAACAACCGCCAGCCTCAAAACGTAGCCACTCGTACGACCGCCCCGCGTTCGGGGCGGAGGAGGTACCCTCGTGGATTTCGACGGACGCGCACCCACTCCACCGGGCAGAAACGGCACTAGCAACGGAAAGAACGGTCGCCACACCGCGCCGAAACCGGCCGCCCCCGCGGCGCCCGTTGCAGCCTCGCCCCCGGTCAAGACGCGCCGCGGCCCGGTTCGCCCGCGTTCCCTCGAAGACGCATCTCTGGCCGAGCTCCTGAACGCCTTGCGCGCGGTACGGCAGGGCGATTTCCGCGTGCGCCTGTCGCTCGGCAGCGGGCGAGGCGCCGCGGCCGGCTCGCTGATGCCCGACATCGCGCACGAGTTCAACGCGATCATCTCGCTCAACGAGGCGATGACCAACGAGATGGTGCGCGTCGAGCGCGTCGTCGGCCGCGAAGGCCGCATGACCGAACGTGCGACCTTGCACGAGATGCGCGGCGGCTGGGGAAGCAGCGTCGGTTCCATCAACGCGCTCATCGGCGACCTGGTGCAGCCGACCACCGAGGTCGCGCGCGTCATCAGCGCCGTCGCCGAGGGCGACCTCACGCAGAAGATGGCGCTCGCAGATCGAGGGGCAGCCGGTCAAGGGCGAGTTCCTGCGCATCGGAACGACCGTCAACAGCATGGTCGATCAGCTGAGCTCGTTCGCCGCCGAGGTCACGCGCGTCGCGAAGGAGGTCGGCACCGACGGCAAGCTCGGCGGCCAGGCCGAAGTGCCCGACGCTGCCGGCATCTGGCGCGACCTCACCGACAACGTGAACCTGCTCGCGAACAACCTGACCGCGCAGGTGCGCAACATCGCCGACGTCACGACCGCGGTCGCGAAGGGCGACCTGTCGAAGAAGATCACCGTCGACGCGAGCGGCGAGGTGCTCGAGCTGAAGAACACCATCAACACGATGGTCGATCAGCTCAACAGCTTCGCCGCCGAGGTCACGCGCGTCGCGAAGGAGGTCGGCACCGAGGGCAAGCTCGGCGGCCAGGCCGACGTGAAGGGCGTCAGCGGCACCTGGAAGGACCTCACCGACAACGTCAACTTCATGGCCTCGAACCTCACCGGCCAGGTGCGCAACATCGCGGAGGTGACCACGGCGGTCGCGAACGGCGACCTGTCGCAGAAGATCACCGTCGACGCCAAGGGCGAGATGCTCGAGCTGAAGAACACCATCAACACGATGGTCGACCAGCTGAACAGCTTCGCCGCCGAGGTCACGCGCGTCGCGAAGGAGGTCGGCACCGAGGGCAAGCTCGGCGGCCAGGCCGAGGTCAAGGGCGTCGCCGGCACGTGGAAGGACCTGACCGACAACGTCAACTTCATGGCGTCGAACCTGACGACGCAGGTGCGCGGCATCGCGCGCGTCGTCACCGCCGTCGCCAACGGCGACCTGTCGCAGCGGCTCACGGTCGAGGCCAAGGGCGAGATCGCCGCGCTCGCCGACACGATCAACAACATGACCGACACGCTCGGCGTGTTCGCCGAGCAGGTGACCGACGTCGCGCGCACGGTCGGCGTCGAGGGCAAGCTCGGCGCGCAGGCCGAGGTGCCCGGCGTCGCGGGCACCTGGAAGGACCTCACCGACAACGTCAACCTGCTCGCGAACAACCTGACCGCGCAGGTGCGCAACATCGCCGACGTCACGACGGCGGTCGCGAAGGGCGATCTCTCGAAGAAGATCACCGTCGACGCCAAGGGCGAGGTGCTCGAGCTCAAGAGCACGATCAACACGATGGTCGATCAGCTGAACACCTTCGCCGCCGAGGTGACGCGCGTCGCGAAGGAGGTCGGCACCGAGGGCAAGCTCGGCGGCCAGGCCGACGTGAAGGGCGTGTCGGGCGTCTGGAAGGATCTCACCGACAACGTGAACTTCATGGCGTCGAACCTGACGACGCAGGTGCGCGGCATCGTCAAGGTCGTGACCGCGGTCGCCAACGGCGACCTGTCGCAGAAGCTGATCGGCGTCGACGCCAAGGGCGAGATCGCCGCGCTCGCCGACACGCTCAACAGCATGACCAAGACGCTGGGCATCTTCGCCGAGCAGGTCACCAGCGTCGCGCGCACGGTCGGCGTCGAGGGCAAGCTCGGCGCGCAGGCCGACGTGCCCGGCGTCGCCGGCACGTGGAAGGATCTGACCGACAACGTCAACCTGCTCGCGAACAACCTGACCGCGCAGGTGCGCAACATCGCCGAGGTGACGACCGCGGTCGCGAACGGCGACCTGTCGAAGAAGATCACCGTCGACGTCAAGGGCGAGATCCTCGAGCTGAAGAACACGATCAACACGATGGTCGATCAGCTGCGCTCGTTCGCGGGCGAGGTCACGCGCGTCGCGAAGGAGGTCGGCACCGAGGGCAAGCTCGGCGGCCAGGCCGACGTCAAGGGCGTGTGCGGCACGTGGAAGGACCTGACCGACAACGTCAACGTGCTCGCCGGCAACCTGACCGATCAGGTGCGCAACATCGCCAAGGTGACGACCGCGGTCGCGAACGGCGACCTGTCGCAGAAGATCACCGTCGACGTGCGCGGCGAGATCCTCGAGCTGAAGAACACGATCAACACCATGGTCGATCAGCTGCGCGCGTTCGCCGCCGAGGTCACGCGCGTCGCGAACGAGGTCGGCACCGAGGGCAAGCTCGGCGGCCAGGCCGAGGTGCCGGGCGTGTGCGGCACGTGGAAGGACCTGACCGACAACGTCAACGTGCTCGCCGGCAACCTGACCGACCAGGTGCGCAACATCGCGAAGGTGACGACCGCGGTCGCGAACGGCGACCTCTCGCAGAAGATCACCGTCGACGTCAAGGGCGAGATCCTCGAGCTGAAGAACACCATCAACACGATGGTCGATCAGCTCCGCTCGTTCGCGGCCGAGGTGACGCGCGTCGCGAAGGAGGTCGGCACCGAGGGCAAGCTCGGCGGCCAGGCCGAGGTGAAAGGCGTCGCCGGCACCTGGAAGGACCTGACCGACAACGTGAACCTGCTGGCGAACAACCTGACCGTGCAGGTGCGCAACATCGCGCTGGTCACGACGGCGGTCGCGAACGGCGACCTGTCGAAGAAGATCACCGTCGACGTCAAGGGCGAGATCCTCGAGCTCAAGAACACCATCAACACGATGGTCGATCAGCTCAACTCCTTCGCCAGCGAGGTGACGCGCGTCGCGAAGGAGGTCGGCACCGAGGGCAAGCTCGGCGGGCAGGCCGAGGTGCCCGGCGTCGCCGGCATCTGGAAGGACCTGACCGACAACGTGAACTTCATGGCGCGAACCTGACCAAGCAGGTGCGCGGCATCGTCAAGGTCGTGACCGCCGTCGCCAACGGCGACCTGAAGCAGAAGTTCGTCGTCGAGGCCAAGGGCGAGATCGCCGCGCTCGCCGAGACGATCAACAACATGACCGACACGCTGCGACGTTCGCCGAGCAGGTGACGACGGTCGCGCGCGAGGTCGGCGTCGAAGGCAAGCTCGGCGGGCAGGCGCGCGTGCCCGGCGTGGCCGGCACCTGGAAGGACCTGACCGACAACGTGAACTTCATGGCGTCGAACCTGACGAAGCAGGTGCGCGGCATCGTCAAGGTCGTGACCGCGGTCGCGAACGGCGATCTGTCGCAGAAGCTTCGGCGTCGAAGCGAAGGGCGAGGTCGCCGCGCTCGCCGAGACGATCAACAACATGACCGACACGCTGGGCACCTTCGCCGACCAGGTGACGACGGTCGCGCGCGAGGTCGGCATCGAGGGCAAGCTCGGCGGTCAGGCGAAGGTGCCGGGCGCCGTCGGCACCTGGCGCGCAGCTGACCGACAACGTCAATCAGCTCGCCGGCAACCTGACCACGCAGGTGCGCGCGATCGCCGAGGTCGCCACCGCGGTGACCAAGGGCGATCTCACGCGATCGATCGACGTCGAGGCCGCAGGGCGAGGTCGCGGCGCTCAAGGACAACATCAACCAGATGATCGTCAACCTGAAGGAGACGACGCAGAAGAACACCGAGCAGGACTGGCTGAAGACCAACCTCGCCAAGTTCTCGCAGCATGATGCAGGGGCAGAAGAACCTCGAGACCGTGTCCGCAGCTGATCATGTCGCGAGCTGACGCCGCTGGTGTCGGCGCACCACGGCGCGTTCTTCATGGTGGACGCCGAGGAGCAGGCGCCGATCCTCAAGCTCATCGCCAGCTACGCCTACCGCGAGCGCAAGAGCGTCTCCAACTCGTTCCGCCTCGGCGAGGGCCTGGTCGGGCAGTGCGCGCTCGAGAAGAAGACGATCCTGCTCACGCGCGTGCCCGCCGACTACATCCAGATCAGCTCGGGCCTGGGCGAGGCGCCGCCGCTCAACATCATCGTGCTGCCGGTCCTCTTCGAGGGCGAGGTCAAGGCGGTCATCGAGCTGGCGTCGTTCCACCCGTTCAGCGCGATCCACCAGTTCTTCCTCGATCAGCTCATGGAGAGCATCGGCGTCGTGCTCAACATGATCGGCGCCAACATGCGCACCGAGGAGCTGCTGCAGCAGTCGCAGTCGCTGACCCAGGAGCTGCAGTCGCAGTCCAAGGAGCTCACGGTGCAGCAGGACGAGCTCAAGCGCTCCAACGCCGCGCTCGAGAAGCAGGCGCTGGAGCTGGAGGACAAGGCGCGCCTGCTCGCCGAGCAGAACACCAAGGTCGAGGTCAAGAACCGCGAGGTCGAGCAGGCGCGCGTCTCGCTCGAGGAGAAGGCGGAGCAGCTCGCGCTCATCTCCAAGTACAAGTCCGAGTTCCTCGCCAACATGTCGCACGAGCTGCGCACGCCGCTCAACAGCCTGCTCATCCTGGCCAAGCTGCTGGCCGACAACGCCGAAAAGAACCTGACCGACAAGCAGGTCGAGTACGCGAAGACCATCTACGCGTCGGGCGGCGATCTGCTCACGCTGATCAACGAGATCCTCGATCTGTCCAAGGTCGAGGCCGGCAAGATGCCGGTCGAGCCGCGCGAGCTGCCGGCTGCAGGACGTGCGTCGAGTTCGTCGAGCGGACGTTCCGCCCGGTCGCGGAGCAGAAGGAGCTCGAGTTCCGCACCGAGATCGGCCCGGGCGTGTCGCCGCGATTCTTCACCGACCCGCAGCGGCTGCAGCAGGTGCTGAAGAACCTGCTCTCCAACGCGTTCAAGTTCACCGAGACCGGTGGCGTCGTGCTGCGCGTGCAGCGCGCGCGCCCCGGCACGCGGTTCACCAGCGAGGGGCTGGCGCATCCGGAGCGCGTGATCGCCTTCTCGGTCGCCGACACCGGCATCGGCATCGCGCAGAACAAGCAGAAGCTGATCTTCGAGGCGTTCCAGCAGGCCGACGGCACCACCAGCCGCAAGTACGGCGGCACCGGTCTCGGGCTCTCGATCAGCCGCGAGATCGCGCGCCTGCTCGGCGGCGAGATCCAGGTCGAGAGCCGCCTCGGCGAGGGGAGCACGTTCACGCTCTACCTGCCGGAGCGTTACATCGCGATCGAGTCGCCCGCAGATGACGAGGGTGACGTGCCGCCGGTCGAGGCGGCGGCGCGCGCGGCCCTCGATTCGCTGGTCGGCCCGACGCCGCTGGCCGCACCCGACCCGACGGTGCTGCGTCCGATCGAGGACGACCGCGACAGCATCGTGCCGGGTGACCGCGTCCTGCTGATCATCGAGGACGACCTCGCGTTCGCGCGCATCATGCTCGGCCTCGCGCACGAGAACGGCTACAAGGCCGTCGTGTCGACGCGCGGCGACTCGGGCCTGGCGCTGGCCAACCAGCTCAAGCCCGACGCGATCAGCCTCGATCTGCAGCTGCCGGTCCTCGACGGCTGGCGCGTGCTCGATCGCCTGAAGCGCAACGCGAGCACCCGGCACATCCCGGTGCACGTGATCTCGGTCGACGAGCTCACGCGCCGCGGGGCCGCGCTGGGCGCGTTCGCGTATCTCGAGAAGCCGGTCAGCCGGGAGTCCCTGCAGGCGGCTTTCCACCACATCTCGACGTTCCTCGATCGGTCGGTGCGGCAGTTGCTGCTGGTCGAGGACGACGATCACCAGCGTGACAGCATCATCGAGCTGGTGGGCGAGGGGGACGACGTCAAGGTCTCGGCGGTGCGTTCCGCCGAGGAGGCGCTCGCGGCGCTCGACTCCGGCCAGTTCGACTGCATGGTCGTCGATCTGGTGTTGCCCGGCGACGACGGCGTGCGTCTGGTCGAAGAGGTCAAGACCCAGGCGCGCTATCGCGACCTGCCCATCATCGTCTACACCGGCAAGGAGCTCACCGAGGACGAGGAGGCCCGGCTGAAGAAGTACACGCAGTCGATCATCCTCAAGAGCGGCGTGAACTCGCCGGAGCGGCTGCTCAAGGACACCGCGCTCTTCCTGCACCGCATCGAGGAGCGGCTGCCGGAGCGGTCGAAGGCGATGATCACCGAGACTCGCAAGGCCGAAGCGACCGTCGTCGGTCAAAAGGTGCTGGTCATCGACGATGACGTGCGCAACATCTTTGCCATGACCAGCATCCTCGAGGCGAACGGCGTCAAGGTGATCTACGCCGACAACGGCCGCGGCGGCATCGAGGCGCTGGAGAACGACCCCGACATCGATCTCGTCTTGATGGACATCATGATGCCGGGGATGGACGGCTATCAGACGATCCAGGAAATTCGCCGAATCCCGCGCTTCCGAGGGATCCCGATCGTCGCGGTCACCGCCAAGGCGTTGCACGAGGACCGCGACAAGTGCCTGGGCGCGGGCGCATCCGACTACCTGCCCAAGCCCGTCGACGCCACCAAGCTGCTGGACGTCATCCGCCTGTGGACGGGCGGCGACGCGGTTGTGTCGGCCTGAGGGCGGCGCGAATGGCGATCGTCGAACGAGGTGGTTCCTACGATCCGGCGAGCGTCGGGGCGTTCTCGGTCGAGGCGGGCGGCGATCCAGGCGAGCATCCTCATCGTCGACGACCACCCGGCGAACCTGCTCGCGCTCGAGGCGATTCTGGCGCCGCTCGGCCACCGCCTGGTCAAGGCGCAGTCGGGTGACGAGGCGCTGAAGCAGATCCTGCAGCGCGACTTCGCGCTGATCCTGCTCGACGTGCAGATGTCGGGGATGAACGGCTTCGAGACCGCGGCGCTGGTCAAGCAGCACCCGCGCAGCCGCCACATCCCGATCATCTTCATCACCGCGCTCAGCCGCGACGCGGAGCACGTGTTTCGCGGCTACTCGCAAGGCGCGGTCGACTATCTGATGAAGCCGTTCGAGCCGGAGATCCTGCGCTCCAAGGTCGCGGTGTTCATCGATCTCTTCGTCAAAGGGCGAGACGATCAAGCTGCAAGAGCGCATGCTGCGCCAGCGCGAGCGCGAGGCGATCGAGCGCCGCAGCCAGCACCGCTATCGCAGCCTGCTCGATTCGATGCCTCAGTGCGTGTGGGCCGCGAGCTCCGAGGGCGAGGTCTACTACTGGAACCGCGCCAGCCTCGCCTACTGCGCCATCAGCGCCGATCAGGTCGCGCGCGACTCGTTCTGGCGGCTGATTCACCCCGACGAGCGGGCGCTGGTCGAGGACGACTGGGACGCGACGATCGAAGGGCAGCAGCCGTTTCAGCGCGAGCTGCGGTTGCGCCGCGCCAGCGACGGCGCGTATCGCTGGCACCTTTGGCGCATGGTGCCCGAGCGCAACGAGCAGGGCGCGGTGGTCGGCTGGATCGCGACCGCCGTCGACATCGACGACCACAAGCGCGCCGAGGAGGAGCTGCAACGCGCGGTCGTCCACCGCGACGACTTCCTGTCGGTGGCGTCGCACGAGCTGCGCACGCCGCTGACGTCGCTGAAGCTGGAGGTCGCGAACCTCGAGCGCCTCGCGCAGCGCAACCAGGGCGTGGTGCCGGCGCCGCGCCTCGCGGAGAAGCTGGGCAAGATCGAGGGCCAGGCGGAGCGCCTGCACCGGCTGATCAACGCTCTGCTCGACGTCTCGCGCATCGCCTCCGACCGCCTCGAGCTGGAGATCGAAGAGGTCGATCTCTCGCAGCTGGCGCACGAGGTCGCGTCGCGCTTCCAGGACGAGGCGACGCGCGCCGGTTGTACGCTGAGCGTCTTCGCATCGGCGCCGGTGGTGGGCCAGTGGGATCGCTCGCGCCTCGAGCAGGTGATCACCAACATGGTCACCAACGCGCTCAAGTACGGCGCGGGGAAGCCGGTCGAGGTGATCGTCGAGCTCGTCGGGTCTCAGGCGCGGCTCGCGGTGCGCGACCAGGGCGTGGGCATCGCGCCCGACGATCAGCAGCGGATCTTCGATCGCTTCGAGCGCGCGTCGTCGACGCGCAGCTTCGGCGGCATCGGCCTGGGCCTGTGGATCGTGCGCGAGATCGTGCGCGCGCATGAGGGCGAGGTCCGCGTCGAGAGCGAGCTCGGCGCCGGCGCGACCTTCATCGTCGAATTGCCGCGTCGCTAGTTACCGCCACCTCGGGGACCGCAGGCGCCTGCGCGGGCATGAAGCGGAAGTAGTCGAAGTCGGCGTGCGCGTTGGCCGAGTCGGTTGCCGCTGCCGGCGTCGCCGCGAAGATACCGACCTGGGCGCCGACCCAGCGCCCGGCGCGTGCCGTGAAACCGGCGCCTTCAATCCCGTGAACCTCCGCGCCGCCGACGGCGTATCCGAAGGTGCACGCGCCGCCCTCGGTGAACGTGACGCGCAGGCGGACAGGCCCGCTCTCGATCGGAGCGGAGTAGGCGACACGCTGGTCGATGCGCAGCACCACGCGAGCTCCTGCGGTCGCGCCGTCCCGCTCGACGACCACGGCTGCGGAGCTGTCCCCGACCACCGCCAGGCCGGCCGTCACCGGAGCGTCGTTCGCGCCGAGATCGACGAGCGTCTCGGCGGTGAACGACGGCGCCGGCAGCTTTTGCAGCAACAGATTCGGCGCCGCCTCCCAACGCTCGGCAGCCATGAGCGGGAGCGAGCGCAGGCGCAGCCACCCGGGCCGCGCGCGCAGATCGAACCAGCCATCGCCGTGGTTCGCGTGCCACTGCCACTGCGGCGAGAGCTGGCCGCCCGTCGCCAGCTCCATCTCGTCGCTGGTCTGCGGGTTAGCGATCGGCTGGCGCGGCAGATCCGGCTTCGCGTGGCGCAGGATCGGCTCACCGGCCTCACCGATGAGCGGCCAGTCGTCTCGCCAGGTCACCGGATTCAAATGAACGACCCGCCCGTAGACGCCCGCGTCCTGAAAGTGCACGAACCACCACTGCCCGCCCGGCGTGTCGACCAGCGCGCCCTGGTGCGGCCCGTTGACGGTCGTGTGCGCCCTGCGCGAGCACGATGCGATCTTCGTAGGGCCCGTAGATCCGCCGCGAGCGCAGCGCGACCTGCCAGCCGTGCGTCACGCCGCCCGCGGGCGCGAAGATGTAGTACCAGCCGTTCCGCTTGTACATCTTCGGCCCTTCGAGCGTCGGGTGGCGCGCCGGGTCGTTGAAGACGATCTCGCCCTCGCCAAGCAGGCGCGACGCATCCGGCGCCATCGGGCGCACCCGCAGGCGATCTTTGATGCCGGCGCGCGACCGCGCGTAGGCGTGCACGAGATAGGCTTGCCCGTCGTCATCCCAGAACGGACAGGGATCGATGAGGCCGCGGCCGGCGATCAGCAGCCGCGGCGGGCTCCACGGCCCCTCCGGGTGCGGCGCGGTCAGCACGTAGATGCCCTCGTCGGGCAGCGGGACGAAGATGTAGAACGTACCGGCGTGCGCGCGGAGCGCCGGCGCCCACACGCCGGCGCCCGGCTGGAGCGCGGCGTACCGCGGGTCGGGCAGGTTCTCCATCGCGTGGCCGACGATGGTCCAGTTGACGAGATCGCGCGATCGCAGGATCGGCAGCGCCGGCGTCGAGGTGAAGCTCGACGAGATCAAGTAGTAGCTGTCGCCGTCGCGGATCACGTCGGGATCGGAGTAGTCGGCGAAGATGATCGGATTGACGTAGGTGCCGTCGCCCTGATCGGGGATCCAGGTGCCGCGGTTGGGCGCCCGCGGTCCATTCGGCGTGCTGGCGCAGCCGGCGGCGCCGAGGCCGACCGTGAGCGCGATGGTGACGGAGAGCGGCGCGGTCAGCGGTGAAAGGCGAGCCACCAGCAACCGGATATCACTGCCAGTGCCCCCGAGACCAGCACGCCCTGGATCACCGGCCCCGGCCGCCGCGGGAGCGCGCGCGCCGCCACGATACCGAGGACGCAGCCCATGCCCAGACCGAAGAGGTGCGCGAAGACGTCGCTGTGTTGCCCCACGCCGAGCATCGCAAACAGGCCGAGGCCGGCACCGATTGGCAACCAGGCGCGCTGGCGCAGCGGCAACGAGCGCCAGCGCCGCCAGGCGCCGACGCCGGCCATGATCCCCAGCGCAGCGAAGGTCGCCGTCGACGCCCCGACCGACAGGTGTCCCGTGCGATGAACCGCCGCCGTCAGCAGATTCGCGGCCGCGGCCGCCAGCAAGATCGCCATCGCGCCCATCCCCGGCCCCAGCGCGCGGCCGACCGCGCCGACGAAGATCAGCGCCGCGACGACGTTGCCGGTGAGGTGCAGCAGATCCGCATGCAGGGTCAGCGCCGTGACCGTGCGCCACCACTGCCCGCGCAGGATCGCCTCCGCCGAGGCGTTTCCGAGGCTGAACCAGCGCGACGGCTCCGCCGCTTCCCACGGGCCGGCGACCAGGTAGAACGCAAGCAGCATCAGCGCAGCCCAGAGCCCCAGCGTGCTCCGGGGCGCGTCGGGTTGATCCGCGACGCGTGCCGCCCGCTCCTCGCGCTCCTCGCGCGCTTCGTTGTCGAATGCTTCGAGCGTGTTGGCAGACGCGTCGAGATCGGCGAAGTCGACCATGATCCGGAACGCGCCGTCGACGGTGCGCAGCTCGTGCGTGATGCCAGCCGCCGCCAGCACCGTGCTCCAGTCCTGCGCCTGCGTTAAATCCCGCGTCTCGCGAACCAGGACTCCAGAACGCTGCGGTTCGTCGAGCTCCATCGGTTCATTGAGCGTACCCGATCAAGTGCAGAAGGGCCTCAGGCCTCGGGCTTCCGGCCTCGGCTTCGGATCCGGATTCTGAGGCCCGAGGCCCGAGGCCCTTTTTCCGTCAGTACGGCGGCGCCCAGTAACCCTGCGCCCAGACCCAGTTGTAGCCGGTCCACTGCCAGTGGGGCGCGATCCAGGCCCAGTCGGTCTGCGGGAGCAGCCACGCTCCGCCGATCCAGACGCGCGCGCCGCCGCGGGAGCCCCAGTAACCGGGGACCCACACGTGGCGCGGCGACGGACGAAAGCCGACGCCCACCGCGCTGTAGGGATGGACGCGCCAGCCGCCGCCGTACGGCGTGACCGAGTCGCCGCCTCGGTGCGGCGCGACGTACGCGCCGTGGCCAGCCGCGACGTAGGTCCGGCTCCCGCCGCGCCAGCCACCGCCGACCGCCGCGGCGTGGTAGCCGCCGGCCGTCGCATGGCCGCCGCCGTGGACCGCCGCGCCGCCGCCGTGGAAGCCACCGCCGCCGTGCCCGCCCTGCGCCGACGCAATGCCCGGCGCCAGGAACAACAGAGCTGCAATTCCCCCGATGAGACTGAGCCGTTTCATGACTTGGTCCTCCGAGACCTACTCTTGAGACGAGCGCCGGAGCGAAAGTATTCCATGCGAAAACCATGCGGAACGCTCAACTGCTAAGCTCCGCCGCATGAGCGAATCGGGGGCCAGCTTCGGCGGAAAACGGGCGAAGTTTCAGCCGGGTGGAACCTCAGGCGGGATCGGCGAGTTCTTTGCCGGCATCGTCATGATGGCAGTCGGGATCTACCTGGTCTTCGACCACGTGACGGTCCACACGTCGTACTGGCATTTCTTCGGCAGCGCGCGCGGCAGCTTCGGCGCCACGCTGATTCCCCTGCTCGCCGGCATCGCGCTGCTGTCGTTCAACGGACAGTCGATCCTCGGCTGGCTTCTCGCGGTGGGCGGGATCTTCCTGATCCTCGCCGGCGTGCTCATGAACCTGGACGTCTACTTTCAGCCGACCAGCCTCTGGACGACGATCGTGATGTTCGGGCTCATCGCGTGTGGGCTCGGTCTTTTCATGCGTGCTCTGCGTCCTCATCGAGCGGCCTCGCCGCCTCGCGACGACGTGGGGAACGGCGCATGAACGCGGTTCGCCTGCGCGCGCGCGCACCTGCGTTCGCGGGCCTCGCGCTCATCGGCTTCGCGTGCGGGCGCGTTGCGCAGGACGAGTGCGCTCTCCCGATCCCGCCCTGAGTCCTAGAGCTCGCTGACCGCGCCGGTCGTGCCGAACGCCACCAGCTCCATGGTGCTGGGCTTGTCGATTCCCTCGCTGCGCACCATGCCCGAGAGCGGCACCGCGGGGTGTGACCAGGACATCGACGCCGACTTCCATCCGCCCCACTGCGCGTCGGTGCGCATCTTGAAGCAGCCGGAGAACGTGCCCGCGGGGACCGACGGCATCCTCTTGCGGCTGGCCCTGCCAGCTGACGATCAGGTTGGCGACCGCGCCCCGGTAAAGGCTCTGCATCATGCTCAGCACCGGGCCCTCGATCGTGTTGACGTGGCCGTTGCGGTCCTTCATCACCACGCCCCGGATCTCGACGCTGCTGGGATCCATGCGGTTCGCGATCGACAGCAGGATCTTGGTGACGGTGCGGCCCGAGTAGGTCTCGTGCAGCGACTCGATCCAGTACGCGTCGCCGACCTGGCCGACGACCTTGGTGGTCAGGAACGACGGCTGCTGGTCGTAGACCATCTTGTGCTGGGTCCACTGGCCGACCGCGAACGGCTGCGGTACGAAGCCCACCGGTCCCGGGAAGGTCTGGGTCGGGCGCGCGAGCGAGGCGACCCGGCGGTCGATGTCGGCTTTCAGTGCCGGGTCGACGGAGGACCCGCACCCGGCGAGCACGGGTGCAACGATCATCGCGGCGTACGCGAGACGGACGATTCGGTGGGTGGGCATGGCGCGCATGGTAGCGCGAAAGCGGCGCCCAAGGTGCACCTGGCGTCGCACGTCACAGCGTCGCGAAGGCGTCGCGCCGCGGGCGGTGATCGCTCTCGTGTTGATCGGTGACTGAATGCCCCGGTCCGTGCGATCGTCACAAGAGAGTTCTCGCAACTTTGGTCAGTTGTCCCCCACTCGCGATCGTCTCGGGAAAGGTGCGCCCCATGCGTCTTCCAAACGTGAAGCTTTCGGTCTGGTTGCCGTTGTGCCTGCTGGCCGCGGGCGGTGCGTGCTACGTGCCCGCCAGCGCGCGCCGCCGTCGTATGGGCCGGGGCCCGGCTATCAGGCGCCGAGCGATCCGACGCAGCCGCCGGCCGCCCCTCCGGGGGCGCCGCCGCCAGTCGCCGCGGAGCCGCCCGCCTACCAGCCGGGTTATCCGCCGCCCAGCGAGCAGCCCGCCTATCCGCCAGCACCGCTGCCAGTGCAGCCGAGCTACGCGCCTCCACCAGCGGCGCCGCCCGCTGCGATGCCGCCCGATCCCGGCGCCTACGCCGGCGGCGCGCCCACGTACGACAACGTCTATGCCGATGCGCCCGGCTCGACCGTGAGCTCGGTCGACGTCTTCTACAACGACCTGGCGTCGTACGGCAGCTGGTACAACGATCCGACGTACGGCTGGGTGTTCGCGCCCAACGATGGGTCGTACGTGCCGTACACCAACGGGCACTGGGCCGACACCGACTACGGCTTCACCTGGGTCTCCGGTGATCCATTCGGCTGGGCCACCGACCACTACGGTCACTGGGTCTGGGCCAATCGCTGGATCTGGGCGCCGAGCACGGTGTGGGGACCGGCGTGGGTGCAGTGGCGCGAAGGGCCGGGCTACGTCGGCTGGGCGCCGGCGGTCGACGGTCCGGGCAGCTACGTGCCCGAGAACCAGTGGCGGTTCGTTCCCGCCGCCAATCTGCTGTCGCCCAACGTCGGCCGCTACTGCGTCACCGGCAACCTCACGACGTACGTGCGCTCGACCGCGCCGGTGAATCGATTCTATCGCCACGGCAACGACGTCTGGGTCGCCGGTCCGCACGACGATTGGCTGCGCCGCAATCGGATCGACGCCCGCCACCAGCCGGTGGGGCTGCAGCAGATGGGGCGCTACACCGATGCGCAGCGGTGGGAGGCCGAGCGGCGCGCGCAGCAGCGCCAGGCCGAGTGGGACGCGCGCCGCGCGCAGGCGCAGAACCGCCAGAACTGGCAGCAGCAGCAGCGCCAGGCGGACGAGCAGCGCCGGATGCAGGAGCAGCAGCAGCGTCAAGCCGAGGAGCAGCGGCGTCTGCAGGACGCAGCAACGGCGCCAGGCCGACGAGCAGCAGCGTCAGTTCCAACAGCAACAGCAGCGCCAGGTGGACGAGCAGCGGCGTACGCAGGACCAGCAGCGCCGTCAGGCGGACGAGCAGCGGCGTGTGCAGGACCAGCAACGGCGCCAGGCGGACGAGCAGCGCCGGATGCAGGAGCAGCAGCAGCGCCAGGCCGACGAACAGCGACGTATGCAGGATCAGCAGCGCCGTCAGGCGGACGAGCAGCGGCACCAGGACGATCTGCGCCGTCAGGCAGGACGAGCAGCGGCGGCAGCAGCAGCAGGCGCAGGACGACGGGCGCCGACAGCAGCAGCAACAGCAGCAGCGTCAGGCGGACGATCAGCGGCGGCAGCAGCAGCAGGCGCAGGACGACGCGCGGCAGCAGCAACAGCAGCAACAACAGCAGCAGCAGCAGACAGCGCCAGCGCAGGACGAGCAGCGGCGGCGGCAGGACGACGAGCAGCGGCGCCGCGTCGCCGAGGACCAGCGCAAGCAGTCGGACGACCACGGCCACGGCAACGACAAGAAGAACCGCGGCGGCGACAAGCACGACGACCACGAGGCGCGGGCACTAGGCGCAGTGCCGTTCGGTCAAGCGCCAGGACGCAAGGAACGCCGGTCCGGACCATCGAAAATCCGGCCCTGGCGTCCTGGCGTCCTGGCGCTTTTCTTGTCCGAGCGGCATTGGCCCAGGGGGCGGTGACGAGGACGAGTACGAGGACGGGGCGCCTCTCTAGAAGAACTCTGTCGTTGGGCGGGAGTTCTACTAGAATCGGCGGCCAGGGATGCTCAAGCACAACACCTACTTCGAAGGAAAAGTTCAAAGCGTCGGATTCGAGCGCAACGGCCGGCGCGCGACCGTGGGCGTGATTGCGCCCGGCGAGTTTCACTTCGGCACCGACGCGCCCGAGCGCATGACGGTCATCAGCGGCGAGCTGTTCGCGCGTCTGCCCGACGGCGGCGACTGGCGCAGCTTTCCCGCGGGCACTGCGTTCGAGGTCCCGGCCAAGAGCGGCTTCGACGTGCGCGCGTCGCAGCCCGCCGCGTACCTCTGCGAATTCCTGTGACCCCAGAGGTGGTGCTCGCCTTTGCGGGCGGCACCCTGGAGCTGCGCGGGCTCGCGGCGGGCGGGTCACCTCCCACGCCCGACTGCCGCTGGGACCCGCGCTCGGCCTGCTACCGAGCGCCGGCCGCGGCGTACGCCGATCTGTTGCGCGCGCTCGGCCGCCAGTCGATCCCCGTCGACGATCGGGCGCGCGGTTATCAGCCGCTGCCCGACGGGCCGCGCGTGCACCTGCCGCCGCGTCCCTACCAGGCCGAGGCGCTCGCCGCCTGGCGCGCGCAGCGCGGGCGCGGCGTGGTGGTGCTGCCGACGGGCGCCGGCAAGACGCTGGTCGCCTGCCTGGCGATCGACGACAAGCGGCGCGCGACGCTGGTGGTGACGCCGACGCTCGATCTGGTGCGGCAGTGGTACGACGTGCTGCGCGCGACGTTCGGCGCCGCGCTCGGCGTCGGCGTCGTCGGCGGCGGCGACTTCGACGTGCAACCGCTCACGGTGACCACCTACGACTCGGCGTACCTGCACATGGATCACCTCGGCCGCCGCTTCGGCCTGCTGGTGTTCGACGAGTGCCATCACCTGCCCGGCGCCGCGTACGCGCTGGCGGCGCAGTCGAGCCTGGCGCCGTTTCGCCTGGGCCTGACCGCGACGCCCGAGCGCGCCGACGGCCGCCACGTCGAGCTCGACCACCTGATCGGCCCGCTCTGCTACCGCAAGGACATCGTCGATCTCGCGGGCGACGGCGGCTACCTGGCCGACTACGAGACGATCCGGCTCGAGGTCGAGCTGTCGGCGGCCGACCGCGCCGAGTACAAATCCGAGCGCGCGATCTACACCGGCTTTCTCGTCGAGCAGGGGATCCGCATGGGCTCGCCGTCGGGCTGGTCGGACTTCATCATCCGCTCGTCGCGCAGCGCCGAGGGGCAGCGCGCGATGGCGGCCTACCGGCGGCAGCGCGAGATCGCGTTCGCGGCGCCCGCCAAGCTCGACTACGTGCAGCTGCTGCTCGAGCGCCA
The DNA here is from genome assembly GCA_963711305.1 of uncultured Pseudomonadota bacterium. Taxonomy (GTDB): domain Bacteria; phylum Myxococcota_A; class Polyangia; order Fen-1088; family Fen-1088; genus DASRQZ01. The sequence continues at coordinate 298,675 of CAVQDT010000006.1, read as the reverse complement.
CCGCGACGACCGCGTGCTGCTGTTCACCGACGACAACGCGACCGCGTACGGAGTGTCGCGCCGCTTTCTCGTCCCGGCGATCACCCACCAGACCAAGGTGCGCGAGCGCAGCGAGATCCTCGCGCGGCTCGCCGACGGGCGCTACGGCGCGGTGGTCACCTCCAAGGTCCTCAACGAAGGGGTCGACATCCCCGAGGCCAACGTCGCGGTGGTGATCTCGGGCAGCGGTTCGGTGCGCGAGCACGTGCAGCGCCTGGGACGCATCCTGCGCCGGCACGCGAGCAAGAGCGGCGGCCGGCGCGCGCTGCTCTACGAGCTGGTGACCGCGGCGACGAGCGAGACGTCGACGAGCGATCGCCGCCGGGAGCACAGTGCTTACCGTTGATCTGGTCTCGGCGCGCCGGCGCGGCGATCTGCTCCAGATCGTGCCGCTCGACGACGACGCCCGCGCGCGCGTCGAGGAGCTGGCGGGCGTCTTCCTCGAGATCGCGCGCGCGCACGTCGGCCGCTCGCGCGAGGAGCTCGAGGCGACCTGGCGCGCCGTCGAGATCGCGGCGCACGAGCGGCGTCTCGGCGACGGCGTGCTCAAGCTGGTGAGCGACCGCTGCGTCTTCGAGACGCGCGGCCGAGATCGACCCCGCCGAGCTGCGTGCCGAGGTCTTCCTGCGCGCCAGCGCCGCGCGCCGCGAGCCCGATGCTGGCGGCCGGCTCGCGCGCGAGGCGGTGCTCGCCGAGATCGCGGGCGCGCGCGGGTTGTCGGTCGACGCGCTCGAGCGCGCGCTGTACGCCGACCTGCACGGCGCCGAGCGCCTCTGCTCGGTCACGCCGATCCGGCCGGCGCACCTGGCGGCCGGGTTCGATCGCGCGCAGGTGCAGGCGGTCTTGCTGCGCGCGACCCAGGTCGTCGCCGAGGTGTCGGGCACCGACGCCGCCGCGTATCGCCGTCTGTTCCACAAGCTCAAGTTCCTGCGCCTGCTGCACACGATCACCGAGCTCCCGGTTGCGCGCGGTGGCGGCTACCGCATCGAGATCGACGGCCCGTTCAGCCTCTTTCAGGCCGTGACCAAGTACGGCCTGCAGCTGGCGATGGCGCTGCCGGCGATCGCCGAGTGCGGCCGATGGCGCATCGAGGCCCAGGTGCTGTGGGGCAAGGAGCGGCGACCGGTCACGTTCCGCGCGGCAGGCGGCCACGACGGTGGCGAGCGCGTTGCGCACGGCCTCGAAGCAGCCGACGCTTCGGAGCTGCCCGACGAGATCGCGGCGCTGCTCGCACGCCTGGCCGCGCGCGAGAGCGCGAACGAAAGCGACTGGATCGCGGCACCCGCCACGGCGATCCTGGATCTCCCCGGCGCGGGTCTGTGCGTTCCGGATCTGGTCTTCCGCCGCCGCGACGGAAAGGGCAAGCCGGTCTATCTCGAGGTTCTCGGTTACTGGAGCCGAGAGGCGGTCTGGCGCCGCGTAGAGCTGGTCGAGCGCGGTCTCCCGCACCGGATCCTGTTCGCGGTGAGCAAGCACCTGCGCGTCAGCGAGGCAGCGCTCGCCGACGAGCTCCCCGGCTCACTCTACGTGTACGCCCGCGCCCTCGACGCGCGCACGGTCCTCGAGCGCGTGGAACGCCTGGCCGAGCGGCCGGAGCGCAGTGCACGCTGAGGTGCTCCCACGCCAGACGCGCCTCTCATCGCGGTGATTTGCGGTCCCCACTCCTGTCTGCGGGAGAGGGTAGGCCTTGCGAGTCGCGGCGCCCGACGGCCCCTCTCCCTAACCCTCTCCCAGCGGACGGGGCGAGGGGATCGGAAGGGGTCTGGGGCGAGGGGAGAATCTGAGCGGCCGATTCCTTTTCAGGCGATCGGCCAGCCCTTGGCGTCGCGCTTGGGGCCGCCACCGCCACCGCCACCGCCACCGCCACCCTCGCGCGGACCGCCACCGCCGCCACCCCCCCCCCTCGGGGGCCGCGGCCGCCGCCGCCGTGGGGCGGGCGGGGGCCTCGCGGCGCGTGCTCGCGCGGTTCACCGCCGGGACCTCGCCGGGACCTCCGGGACCTCCGGGACCGCCGGGACCTCCGGGACCGCGCGCTTCGCGCTTTTCTGTGGACGGCGCGCCGAAGCGCACCGGGCCGCCGCCTGCGGGCGCGCCGCCCGGTCCACCAGCGCCACGGGGCGCGCCACCGGGACCGCCTGGGCCGCCGGGCCGACGGCCGCGACCACCGCCGGGACCACCACCGGCTCCGCCTGGGCCACCGCCGGGGCGTCGTGCGCCGCCCGGACCGTCGGGGCGCCGCCCTCCGGGTCCACGCCGGCCGCGATCGCCGCCGCGCTCACCCGGGCCTGCTGGCGCGCGCGTGACCATCCACCCCTGTCCCGCGGCCGGAACCTCGCGCGGTGGAGGCTCGCGCTCAAGGTGGGAGCCGAAGCCGCCGTGGCCACCATCGCGACGGCCACCGCCACCGCCACCGCCACCGCCACCGCCGCCACCGCCCCGACCACGACCTCCGCCGCGGTCGTCACGACCGCCGCGTGCTCTTGCCGCCGCCTTCACGCCGGGGCATGAGATCGACGAGATAGTAGAAATCGCCCTGCTTCTTCGCGTTCGGCGGCGGATCCTCGCCGCTGAGCACACGCACGAGGCGCACGTTGTCGGTGCGCCCGCCGACGACGTCGAGCGCCTCGACCAGGCGCGCGAGGCGGTCACCGCTCAGCTTCATGGCTTCTTCCAGAGCGGGCAGCGCCGGGTCGGGACCGAGGTCGACCGGCGGTGCCTCAGCCGGCGGCTTCACCGCCGCCCTCAGCAGGGGCGGCATCGCTAGCCGCCGCCGCTTCGGCATCGCCGCCGCTTGCCTCGCCGTCGCTCGCGTCTGCTTCGCTGGCAGCTTCGCCGCCAGCCGCGCTCGCGCTCGCGCTCGCCTCGGCGTCGCTCGCTTCCGCTTCGCTGGCGGTCTCGCCGCCAGCCGCGCTCGCGCTCGCCTCGGCGTCGCCGCCGTCGTTCGGCACGGTGACCGCGCTGGTCGCCGTCTCGGGCGCGGCCGCTTCCGGTGCCGCGCCATCGGTGGCAGCAGCGCTTTCGGCGGCAGCGCCTTCGGCGATCGCGCCGTCGCTGCTGGCGCCTTCGGCGGGGGCCGCTTCTGCCTCGGGCTTGGGCTCGGGGCGCGGCGGGGTCGGCCGGGGATGCAGCTTACGGATGCGGGCGGCCTCCCGCAAAACGGTGCCGGAGAACTCAGTGACGGTCTTCATGGGCTGGGCCTCTGACTGATCTCGAATCCCGAACGACGTCCCCGCTCCGCGAGGCCGCAGACGATCTTCGCGACGATCTTTCTCTGTGGGTGGGAGCCTAGTTCTACTTTATTCCGGCCGTGGCCTGGAGCTTCTTGTAGTCCTCGACGGCGTTCGTCTTCAGCTCGTAGCTCACCACGTCCTGGTGGCAACCGTCGCAGCTGAATTTGCCGCCGTTCGCTTTCGCCGCGGTCACCATGTCTTTCATGACCTTCCTGGCCTCGTCGCGCCCACCCTTCGCGCATGCGCGGGCCGTCGGCGACGAGCCCTTGACCGCGATCTGGCATTTTTCGCCCGCGACCGCGTCGGCCGAGTGCGCGACGAAGGCGGCGCCGGCGGTCAACGACAGGGACAACAGCGCGAGCTTGGCGACGAGGCGTTTCATGCTTCCTCCAGGGCTACCGGCGGCGACCGCCGTGCAAAATCGGACTGCTTATAGCTCGGACGGGACCGTCCGCACAATTATTCGGCCCATGGCGGACGACGACGACACCTGACGGGTCGCATACTTCCTGCGTCGCGGCAAGGGGTATATAGTGTTGGCGGCATGACATACGTTTCCGGGTTCCGGCAGGGGTTGGGGGTCTCGGCCGGGGTAGTCGCGTCGCTTCTCTTCTTCTTCCTTTCCGCATCTCCGGCCCACGCACAGGACGACAACACATCGGGAGTGCAGGTGGAGCTCGGCGTGATGGGCGGCGCGCACTTCTTCGCGCACGACCTCGAGCTCGGCGTCGCCGACGATCCCGCGCTGCCCAGCCCGAAGAGCAACGGCCTCTTCGGCGCGCGCGCCGCGCTGGCTTTCAATCGGATCCTGTCGCTGGAGCTCGAAGGTGTCGGCATCCCGACCGGCGACACCCTCCACAACTACCGCCTCTTCGTGGTCGGCTGGCGCGCGCAGGTGCTGGTACACATTCCGGTGCGCATCCTCGACGGCAGGCTGCGGCCGTTCGTCCTCGCCGGCGCCGGCGTGCTGTCGGTCGTCGACACCGTCGGCACCGAGTACGACGAGATCAAGAAGGACACCGACTTCGAGTTTCACGGCGGCGTCGGCCTCAAGTACGCGATCACGCCGCTCTTCGGCCTGCGCATCGACGGGCGCGTGCTCGGCGTGCCCAACACCACTCACAATGGCTTCTCGCCCGACTACGAGGTCATGGGCGGCATCACGTTCACGCTCGGGGGCCACGAGGCCGGAGCGCCACCTCCGCCTCCGACGCCGGTGGCGGCCAAGGACAGCGACGGCGACGGCATTCCCGACGACGTCGACAAGTGCCCGAACGCCCCCGAGGACAAGGACGGCTTCGAGGACGCCGACGGCTGCCCCGATCCCGACAACGACAAGGACGGCATCGCCGACGCGATCGACAAGTGCCCGAACGAAGCCGAGACCAAGAACGGCATCGACGACGACGACGGCTGCCCCGAGAAGGACGAGGACGGCGACGGCATCCTCGGCTCGAACGACAAGTGCCCGAAGGAGGCCGAGGACAAGGACGGCTTCGAGGACGACGACGGCTGCCCCGACCTCGACAACGACAAGGACGGGATCCCCGACGCGAGCGACAAGTGCCCCAACGAGCCGGAGACCAAGAACGGCTACATGGACGAGGATGGCTGCCCCGACGAGGTGCCCGCCGCGGTCGCCAAGTTCACCGGCGTGATCAAGGGGATCGCCTTCCGCAAGGGCTCGGCGGTGATCAATCCATCGTCGTTCCCGCTGCTCAAGCAGGCGGTCAAGGTGTTGAAGGAGTACCCGGCGCTGAAGATCGAGATCTCCGGCCACACCTCCGACGACGGCTCGCGCGACTTCAACATGAAGCTGTCCGAGCAGCGCGCAGAGTCGGCCAAGGCCTATCTGGTGCGCAACGGCGTCGACACCGCGCGCATCACCACCGTCGGGTACGGCCCCGACAAACCGCTCGTCACCGGCAAGGCCAAGGGCGCGCAGGAGAAGAACCGCCGCATCGAGTTCCGGTTGGTCGGGCAAGACGAGGCGGCGGCCGCGGGCGCGCCGTCGCTGCCGCCAGCCGACTCCAAGGCCGGCGACGCGCCCGCGAAATCATCGGCGCCAGAGAGCCCGAAGCCGTAGACTGCGGCGATGCCGCTCATCAACGTGTTCACGTCGGCGGAGCTGCCGCCGGCCGAGAAGACCGAAGCTCTGCTCAAGGACCTGTCGTCGCTGCTGGCCAAGCGCTTCGGCAAACCGGAACGCTACGTGATGACGTCGCTGATCCCGCGGCCGCGCATGACGTTCGCGGGCAGCTCGGCGCCCGCCTGCTTCGTCGAGATCAAGAACGTCGGCGAGATCGACCCGTCGCTGAGTCGCACGCTGAGCGCCGACGTGACCTCGCGGCTGCACGCCGCGCTCGGCGTACCGTCGGATCGCATCTACCTCGAGATGGCGCACGTCGAGGGCCACCTCTGGGGCTGGAACGGCGACACCTTCGGCTGAGATTTAAGCGCCTGGACGCCGGGGGGGCGCATCGGATCGGATCGCCCACGCCCACGCCCACGCCCACGAGGATCCGGATCGTTGGCGTGGACGTGGGCGTCGGCGGTCAGGCGATCCGGCATCCTGGCGTCCCCCGACGCTTAATCGAGCGGCCTGTCGGTCGCTTTTGTGAACCGTTTCGCTCGCGGGTCGCCGCTTCTGTTCATGAGAACCCGCCGTCCGCTCCGCGCTCCGCTTTCGTTCTTGCTGGTCGTCTTCAGCGGCGCCTGCGCCGCCACCAACGCGCCCGCCCCGGTCTCCGCGGGTGGCGCCGCCCCTGCCGCATTGCCTTCTTCGTCACCGGCAGCGGCCGCCGTCGAGGCCGGCCCGTTCACGCCGCTCTTCGACGGCAAGGACACTTCGGGCTGGGTCCAGGTGCTCGATTCGAAGTGGGTCGTCGAGGACGGCGTGCTGGTCGCGCGCCAGGATCCCGCGGGACGGCGCGCGGGCGAGAGCTGGCTCTTCACCGAGAAGGACTACGGCGACTTCGTGCTGCGCGTGCGCTACCGCATCACGCCCGGCGGAAACAGCGGCATCTTCCTGCGCGACCCGCTGCCGCGCGCGGCTCGCCTGGCCGCGGCCGACGGTGGCCAGGGACCGTGGGAGGCGGGGTACGAGGTGAACATCAACAACGACGAGCCGGTCTATCCGACGGGCTCGGTGTGGGACGCGGCCAAGGGTCAGGGCAAGTTGCAGCGCGAGAACGAGTGGAACGACGTGCTCGTGAAGATTCAGGGCCAGCGGATCTGGACCTGGGTCAACGGCGTGGTCGCGCTCGACGGCGCGACGCTGCCGGCGCGATCCACGCGCGGCGGGATTGGCTTTCAGCGCCACGGGACGCCGCAGTACCGCGACAAGGTGATCGAGGTGAAGTCGGTGGAGATCCGCGAGTTGTGATCTAGCTCAGTGCCGACGGCGCTCCACGATTCGCGGTATGACCAGCGTCGAATGAAGCTGGTCGTCGAGGCGGTGCTGCCGCTGTTCGCGCTGATCCTCGCCGGATACGTGTGCGGGTGGCGCCGTCTGTTCGGCGCCGACGCGACCAACGCTCTGAACCTGTTCGTGGTCTGGCTCGCGCTGCCGGCGCTGCTGTTTCAGGCGCTGGCCGAAGCGCGCTTCGCCGAGCTGAATCGGCCAGGGTTCGTGCTGGCGATCGCGCTCGGCATGCTCGCGACGTTCGTGCCCTGGGTGGCGCTCGCGCGCCGCCGCTCGCGTCTGCCCGACGCCAGCATCGAAGCGCTGGCGGCGTCGTATCCCAACACCGGTTTCATGGGCATCCCGCTGTGCCTGGCGGTGTTCGGCCGCGCGGGCCTGCAGCCGGCGATCATCGCGACGATCCTCACCGCCTGTCTGCTCTTCGGCCTGTCGCTGGCGCTGATCGAGATCGGCCTGCAGTCGGGGCGCGCCACCGGCGCGGCGATCGCGAAGGTGGCGGCGACGCTGGCGCGCAATCCGCTGCTGGTGGCGCCGGCGCTGGGTGCGCTGTTCGCGATCGCGCACATCCCGCGGCCGGCGCCGCTCACGCGCTTCACCACGCTGCTCGGCAGCGCCGCGAGCCCGTGCGCGCTGGTGACGATCGGTCTCTTCCTCGCGCAGAACCGCGGCGCCGGCGCCGATGCGCGCGGCGGCGCGAATCAGGCGCGCGTGATCGCGGCGATCGTCGCGCTCAAGATGCTCGTGCAGCCGCTGGTGACCGGCGTGCTCGTGTTCGCGGTGTTCGATCTGCCGCGCCCGTGGTCGACCGCGGCGCTCCTGCTGAGCGCGCTGCCGATCGGCACCGGCCCGTTCATGCTGGCCAAGCTCTACGATCGCGAGGCGTCGGTCACCTCGCGCGCGATCCTGCTGTCGACCGTCGTCTCGCTGGTGACGACGTCGCTGTTAGTCGCCTGGATCGTCTAACTCGGAACCCTCGGAGGGTCGCGCAGGCAGCTAGCCGCCGGCGGTCTTGCGCCAGGCGGGACGCTCGCGCACCGCCGCCCACCACTTCTTCACGTTCGGGTAGGCGTCGATCTTTGCGGCGGCAGGGGTCAGCGGCAGGTACTCGAGATAGGGCGCGTAGCAGTACTCGGCGATCGAGAGCGTCTCGCCGGCCAGGTAGGGCGTCTCGCCGAGCTGCCGCTCCAACGCACCGTACGCGACGTCGAGCGCCGCGCCTGCCTTGGTCAGCACCTCGGGCGTCTGCTCGCGCTTGAACACCGAGTGGTAGATGAACTTCATCGCGTGCGGCGCGAAGTTCTCGGTCTCGACGCTGATCCACTGCTCCATGCGCGCGCGTCCCTGCAGATCCTTGGGCGTCAGCGACCCGCCCGCCTTGGCGTCGATGTAGCGCGCCATCGCGCGCGCCTCGTACATCTTGAATCCGTCGTCGTCGAGCGCCGGCACCTGGCCGAACGGCTGCCGCGCGACGTGCGCCGGCTGCTTGTGCTCGCCCTTGGCGAAATCGATCACCACGAAGTCGAACGGCGTCTTGGTCTCGTTCAACGTCGCCAGGACCTTGCGGGTACAGGTGCTAACGGGGTTCCCGAAGAGTTTCAGCATGGCGGGCGATATAGCACATGGATGTCACGGTGGTGCGGGCGCAAAGTCGAGGCCGAGACGCTCGATCGAGAAGGCGAGCGGCCGTTTGCCGGCCCCCGGTTCGATCCATGGGGGCTCAGCGGTGCGAAACTCCACCGGCGTGTCACCCGGCGGTAGCGAGAACGGGCCGAGAGTCATCGCCATTGGCCTCCCCGCTTTCAACGGCAGCACCGTCGTCTGATCCCGAGCGACCAGGGTGAGGGTCCGATCGGTGTTGGAGGTCAGCGTGGCGTTGACCTTGATCACGAATGTCTCTGGCGTGGGGTTGTGAAGAACCATCGTCGCCGATCCCGTCGACCAGCACCAGGTACGGCTGCCCAAGTGTTCCGGACCCCACCACCCCGGGCCGTAGTCGAACCAGATCTGGTGCGACAAGATTTGATTCTCGAAGGTGGGCGGTCGGATCAGGTGCGACGCCGACAGGACCGAGAGGTTGCCGAGCGCGAGCAGCACGAGGCCCCGACGTCCCGACGGCGCGAGCCGATTGAAAGCTAATGTGACCGGCAGCAGGTAGCGTGCGATGGGGACAGGCGTGTCGTCCCACATTGGCCAGCTCAGGAAGAGGCTGAGGACGACCAGGACCGCTCCGATGCGCCAGAGAGGAGACGTCCATCGAGGTCGCGCCAGGATGAATCCGCCTTGAACGCCCAGGGAAACCAGGGCGAACCAGTCGGCGCGGACCCATTCATCGAGGCCGTGTCTCCGCGCGGCGACGAAAACGAGGTGGACCTTCCGGATGGCCGACGCGAGCGGCCAGGTCACCGAGGGCGTCCCGCCCGCGTAGCCGGTATAGCCGTGGTACGCGTTGACGAGCACCATCCAGAGCACGATGGGGACGATACAGACGAGCCCTTCGAGGACACTGCGGATCCAGCCACGACGGTCCCTGAGCGAGGCCGGCAAGAAGGCGACCGAACACAGGATCGTTGTTTCTCGCGCGAAGGCAGCCGTCGCGAGCAGAGCTGCGCCGAGCCATCGCCGGTTGTGCTCGAGCGCGCGAATCGCGAATGCGAGCAAGAGCATTGACGGCCCATCGGTGAGGCTCCGCGTCACACTGACGATCATTCCCGCGCCGAAGAGACATCCGCCCCACCGCAGCAGGTTCTCGAGACTGCCTGGGGGGAACCACCAGAGTGCGAGGACGCACGCGAAGATCAGCCAGCAGACAATCCCCAGTGCGGCATAGACGTTCAATATCCACCACGGCCGGCCGAGGCCCGCGACGTGCGCGAGGACGGGGAGCAAGATCCGACGGCTGCGATAGGCGGGTGAATCGAGCGCGGCGTGGAGGCCGGGATCGAAGGGACTTCCGATCACGGCGAGCTGCGCGTAGAACTGGCCGTCATATCCGCCCGACTTCTTGTACGTGTAGATGGGCAATCCCTCGAGCCGCCGGAGCCGCTGAGGCTGAAAAGCGTCTCCGAAGACGATCAGCGCCGTGAGACCCCGCTGGGAATCGTAGTAGCTCGCCAATCGGAAGAGGAACCAACCGGCCACGATCAGATAGACGAGGAGCCACGGCAGCCAGCGAGCGCGCGCGAACTGGGCCATCGGGCGGGAGCCTACGGTTCCGGATCTCAGCCCGTCAAGCTCACGGTTCGAGCGACTCATCCAACATGAATCCCTCGATTCGCCACACCAGGGTGCGCGGATCGCTGGGCACGACGGCCGGCTTTCCGTTCGACTCGAATCGGATGACGTGACGCCCGGGCGGGATGTCGATCGCCTGCGCGAAGGGAACGGGGGTGGCGAGGTCCAGGCGACGGGACAGGAGATCCCCGGCGATGGTCAGCGTCCCGGGAGGGCGGGCTCCGACGAAGGTAGCTCGCAGCAGGGCCCGGCGCGTGAATGGCGCCCGGCTCTCGATGACCACCTCGCCCCGCCGGTCGCACCAGTGGAAATCCTTCACACCGTCGTGCTCGACGCCGGAAAATCCCGGGTTGAAGGTGACCGCCAGCGGGTAGAGACGGCGAACGATCTCCTCCGCAGGCAGCTTCGCGGGTGCGCGCTGGCGGTATTCGGCGAGGCTGAAGAACGAGAACCGTCCATCCTCGCTCACGACGGGCGCGGCCTGGAGCACCGAGCCGAGTCCCGCTTCGACCGCCGTGCCCTTGTCGGCGTAGCCCGCGCGCTGGATCAAGACTCCGGCGTACCCGATCTGCGCAAGTGTTTCGAGCATGCTGTCGGGAGCAAGCTCCGCTGTGTCGCGCACGAACGCGTCGTCGCCGCGCCCGCGCATCGTGGGCAGGCTCCAGCGCAGCGTCGACGAGTGAAGGTAAGGGCGCAGCCAATCGTAGCTGCTGACATTCCCGCGGGGCGCCCCTTCGGGAAAACTGACGTAAGGGAGCTCGAAGACGATCTCCTGCGGTGCGACCAGTTGCTCGATTCGGTGGACGATGTTTCGATCGCTCACGAACTCTCGACGCACGAGAGGGTAGGCCCGAGTCGCGGCCGGAGTCACCTGATCGAAGAGGCCGATCGCCAGGACGAGCCCGATCGCGGTCCAACCTGCGATAGGACGCGCGCGGTTGAGGCGGTCGAGCGCCAGCAGCACCGGGAACAGAGAGAAGAAAGCGATGAAGACGACCAGCCGCGAATACGCGCGGATCTGCGGTAGCCCCAGGTACGAGATCAGCGATCCGAAGCCACCGATGGTTCCGAGGAGAACCGCGGCGACGTTCAGCACCGCAAACGCGCGAATGACGTCATCGCTGACCGACTTCCGCTGCCGTGGGACCAGGAGCGCGCCGAACAGGCACAGGAAGCCGATGCTCCCGACGATGCCAAGCGTCGTCAGGCCGCTTTCACCGACGAACGGTGCGGTGGTGTCGTACTCCCACTTGAGCTGGCGCAGGGCATGGATACGGTGTTCGGTGGTCGGCAGCAGGAGTTGCGTGATCCTCAATCCGTAGAGCTCGGCCTCTTGGGGACTTCGATGGCCAACCTCGGGGTTGGGGCCGGACCGCGACTGATGGATGATCGAAGGGAGTCCGTTGAGAGCCATGCCGGCGACGATGATCGTTGCCAGGATGCCGGCCGAAATTGCGTTGCGCGACGATCGGCGTTGCGCAGAGGCCCAGACCCCGCCGACCACGAGCAGGCAGGCCGTGAAGAAGGCGTAGTACGAAGACATGCTCGCGCTCAGCGCACAGACGCCGGCGGCAAAGGCGGTCCGGATCAGCCGCCTGCGCGACCATCGTCCGTCTGGAGTGGCCGGATCTCCAGGCGGCTCCCAGAAGGGCGGCGCTTCTCCGCAGACCCAGACCAGTACCAGGACGGCGAGCGGAACTTGATAGAAAGAGTCGAGAAATATGTGAGCCTCGCCTTTGATGAGGCGACTCGGCAGAAACGCATACAGGATGCCGCCTGCTGCCGCGGCTGCCCTGCCGAGGCCGAGCCGGCGGAAGGCCGCCATGGCCGCCACCGTGATCAGCGGGAAGCCTGCCAGAAAGTAGACATTCAACAGCAGGGCCCAGTCGCCGCTGAAGAGCGACATCAGCTTGATGATCAGCAGATGAAAGCTCTCGTGGGCCAGGTTGGGGTAGTCGTAGAGCTCGAGGCCGCCGGGCGCCGCGAGGTGCGAGTTCGTCCAGAACCAGCCATGGTCGACGATGCTCTTGATCGCGCTCGAGTAGTAGAGCGCGTCTCCTCGGTATTCGAACGGTACCCGAAGACTTGCTTCGTGAAGATCGAGCAGCCAGATGGCGCTCAGGAGCGACAACCCGGCTGCACCAGCGTAAGCCAATCCGGCAACGATTCTCGCGTTCCGCCGCGATTGCCGCGCAGGCTCCTCCATGGGGCGGGCGATGGTAGCACGGCGTGCACAGGCTCCTGGCGGCGTCGCCCAGCGAACGCAGGGTCAGCGCTGGAGCACGGCGCCGGAGTCGCTGGTGACGCGCGGGCTGGAGCTGCCGAGCAGATAGCCGCCGACGCCCGCGGCCACGAATCCCAGCGGATAAGCGGCGAGCCAGTAGCGCGACGGGGTGTCGTGGCTGGCGGCGGGGCCGCCCGGGTTGTCACCGAGCAGCATCGCGGTCGAGACCAGGATGGTCGCGAGCCCGACCCCGAGGAGCGTCCATCCTGTCGCCGGCCGGAGCTTCGAGACCGGCGTCACGTCGAGCAGGACCCGCGGCCGATCGGGTGGCAGCGTGAAGAGCCGCAACGTCGTGGAGAGCGGGGCGGGCATGAGGGGGCGCCCGGTTTCGAGCAGGTATTCGGGACCGGGGTCGAGGTTGCGCTGGCAGGTGCCCGCGCAGACCGCTTGTACCCGGCCCGAGGGATCCCGTTGCAGCACGCGCACGTGATCGGTCGCGCCCTGGATCTCGAGGAACACACCAGGCTCGGCCCGAGCCATACCCGGCCGCGAGGCAGCCGCCAGCGCCAGCAGGAACAGCCCACATGACGATCCGAATCGAGTCATGGGACGTGGCTTAAGCAAGCCGGATACCGATTGTCCCTTCCTTGGTCCGGTCCGCTCCCCCGTCTGCGGGGGAGGGCCAGGGAGAGGGCAAGCCTTGCGCGAAATACCCTCACTTCGCCAGCTCGCGACGCCCGGATCACGACGCCGTTGTCGCGGTTCGCACCGTCGCTCAGGGCGGTGGCGGCGCGGCGGCGGGCGATGCCCCCGCGTCGTTCCGCTTGATCGGCGGCACGAGCCACCACCAGCTCGAGACCCGCTGCGTTCGCGTGGCGGCGCCGATCTTTTCGAGGCGGTCCACTGCCAGCTCGTGGGCGCGCAGCTCGAGCACCGCCTGGTAGATCGAGCCCGCGAGCAGCAGCCACGCGCCGGCGAGGCCGATCGTGGAAATGAGAACGTCCATGACGCCGCTCGCAACTATAGAACGCGTTCAGGCCGGCGCGGGCGTCTTCGCGATCTCGGTCGCGAACAGGCGCGCGTGGGCGTAGATCGAGAGCTGCGGGTTCACGCCCAGGCTGGTCGGGAAGATCGAGCCGTCGGTGACCCACAGGTTGTCGAAGTCGTGCAGGCGGCCGCGCGCGTTCACCACCGAGGAGCGTGGGTCGCCGCCCATCGCGCAGCCGCCCATCTGGTGCGCGGAGAAGAGCGTGTGCCGGTTGGGACCGAACGGCGCGCGCGCGATCTGGGCGATGTCGGCCTCGCTGCGAATCACGATCGGCTCGTCGTGCATGGTCCTGACCTCTGTGGCGCCCGCCGCTAGCTGCACCCGCGCCATGTTGCCGATGGCATCGATCGCCGCCTCGCGGTGCGCGTCGCCCAGCGGATACGAGACCTTGATCCTGCCGTGGTCGCCCACGCTGACGCTGCCGCCCGCGTCGTCGTGCTGGCCGTCGACGAGCAGCGCGATCGTCGCCTGCGCGTAGGCCAGGCGTTCCATGGCCTGGCGGTGCCCGGCGCCGAAGCCGGGGAAGGCCAGCGCGGCCAGCATCGGGTGGATCGGCGCGGTCTCGAAGAAGTAACCGATTCGCTCGCCGCGATCGCGGAAGTGATGGCAGGCAACTGACTGTGGCGGGCCGTAGAACGCCTCGACCGGCTCGGCGTAGAGCGCGACCAGCGGCACCGTGGGATGCAGGAAAGTGCGCCGTCCCACCTGGCCGCTGCTGTTGCCGACGTGCGAGCGCAGCAGCAACCCCGGCGTGTTGATCGCGCCGCCCGCGAGCACCACGCCGCGCTTCGCGTGCAGCACCACGCGCCGCCCCGTCGGTCGATCGAGCGTGCGGTCGAGCGGGTCGATCACCACGGCGCGCGCGCGCCGGCCGTCGGTCTCGACCAGCCGCGCGCGGCAATCGGAGTAGAGATCCGCGCCGGCAGCGATCGCGTCCGGCACATAGGTGATCAGCGCCGACTGCTTGGCGTCGATCGGGCAGCCCATGCCGCAATAGCCGAGGCCCACGCAGCCGAGGACGTTGCGGCGGATCAGCTCGGGTCGCCAACCCAGCTTGGTGGCGCCGTCCCACAGCTTGCGGTTGTTGCGGTTGACGTCACTCTCGTCGCCCGGGCCGATCGACAGCCGCTCCTCGACGGCGGCGAAGTGGGGCGCCAGCGCCGCCGGGTCGAGCCCCTCGACGCCGTGGCGGCGCGCCCAGAGCGCGAGCACGCTGTCGGGCGTGCGGAACGACGAGGTCCAGTTGACCGTCGTGCCGCCGCCGACCGAGCGCCCCTGCAGGATGATGATCGACAGATCGTCGGTCGCGCGGTTGCCGTGCTCCTGGTAGAGGTTCGGGTAGGCCCACGCCTCCTGCATGTTGAAGTCGCGGCGCGAGAAGCGCCCGCCTTCCTCGACGATGGCGACGCGTGCGCCGCTCTCCGCCAGCACGGCGGCGGCGATGCTGCCGCCCGCGCCGCTGCCGACGACCACGAAGTCGTATTCGGCGGCGTAGTTCTCGTGGATGTCGCTGCCCGAGCGCGTGGCGCCCGGATTCGCCGCGACGGCCGTCACGCCGGCCCCTTCGGCAGGGCCGGCGGGCCGGGATAGCCGACGCGCGCGTAGGTCTCGGGCGACGAGTAGTAGGTCGCCTGCGCCAGCCGCTTCAACGCCTGGTAGCCGCTGCGCAGGAGCGCGACGCGCGAGTGGCGCCAGGCCGTCGAGGCGCGCGTCCATCTCCGCCGGCGCGAGGCGCGTGAACGGCGTCGGCTGCGCGTTGGTGAAGAGGCCGGAGAGCCCGCTCTCGAAGAGACGCAAGAGCTTGCGCAGCTCGGCGCCGACCGCGGGGTGCGCCTGCGCCATCAGCGCGTCGGCCTTGCCGGCGCAGTCGAGCGCCTCGGCCGTGGGCCAGCCGGCATCGACGCCGTCACCGGGCACGATGCGCCCGGCGATCGCCGCGAAGATCGCGTACTCGTGCGCCGTGAACAGCCGGAGCGCGCCGCGCGGCCGCGCGCGATCGAGCCCGCCGCGCAGCGCGATCGGCACCGCACCGCCGACGAGCAGCAACGCCGCGCCGAAGACTCCCTTCTTGAGGAAGCTCCGCCGTTCCGGGGAATGGGGGCGCATGTCGCGCGTAGACTACACGACGGCGATTCCTTCTTCTCCCTCTCCTCCACGTCCGCGTGGAGGAGAGGGTCGGGGTGAGGAGGTCCGCGTCGTAAGTGCGCCGTGCGACGCCGCCGGATCCCCCTCCCCCTAACCTTCTCCCCAGTAGACTGGCGGAGAGGGGAACAGACCCCTCAGGCGGCGCGCACGCGGCGGGGGGCCTTCTTGGCCGGCGCCTCGACCACGCTCGGCAGCGTCGCGCGCAGCTTGCCCTGGTCGAAGACCCACATCGTGCCGGGCGTGCCCTGGTGCCAGATCTCGTCGCGGGTGAGCGGCTCGGTGGCGACGACGGCGACGCGGTCGCGCGCGCTCGTGACCTCGCTGAAGTCGATCTGCATCTCGGCGTCGCGCAGGGTGGCGCGCCCGAAGGGCGCCTTGCGCTCGATGTAGCAGAGCTTGGTTCCGCAGCGCGCGAACAGGTGGCGCCCGTCGCCGAGCAGGAAGTTGAGCTTGCCGTCGGCGCCGAGCTCACCGCCGAGGCGCGCGATCGTCTCCCACAGCCGGCGCACGTCGCGCGGGTAGCCGCCGGGGAACGACGCGCGCAGCTGCTCGATCATCCAGCAGAAGGCGTGCTCGCTGTCGGTCTCGCCGACGGGGTGCTCCGACTTCAGCCGCCGCGTGCGGACGCGCGGCAGCGTGCCGTTGTGAGCGAACACCCAGTCGCGTCCCCAGAGCACGCGCTTGAACGGATGCGTGTTCTCCACCGAGCTCGCGCCGCGGGTCTTCTTGCGCACGTGCGCGATCGCGAGCAGCGTCTTGATCGGGTTCAGGCGGATGAACTCGGCCAGCGGGCTCTGGCAGGCCGGCCGCGGCTCGAGGAAGCTGTGCGCGAACCGCCCTTCGTAGAGGGCGACGCCCCATCCGTCGGCGTGGGGACCGGTCTTGCCACCGCGGAGCGCGAACCCGGTGAACGAGAAGACGATGTCGGTGGGGACGTTGCATTCCATCCCCATGAGCTCGCACATGTGAAGACATTATACAGGCGAGACGCGGGCTTTGCGTCGCCAGGTCGCCGGGTTTTCCGGACGCGGGGAGCCCGTTTGGGAACCCTTCCGGGGGTTCCCATGACCACTGTTGACAGTCTTGTCCGTTTCTCCTAGTTTTCCCGCGGCTTAAAAGGCTCCATGGCACTGGAATTCTCATCGCAGTCGAAGCAGCTCATCGATCGGTTGCTCAGCCAGTATCCGACCAAGCAGGCGGCGCTGTTACCCGTGCTGCACGTGGCCCAGGACCAGTTCGGGTACCTGCCCGACGAGGCCCTGGAGCTGGTCGCGAAGACGCTGGAGCTGCCGCCCGCCCACGTCTTTGGCGTGATCACGTTCTACACCATGTTCCACCGCGAGAAGCACGCGCGGAACGAGCTGATGGTGTGCACCAACGTGTCCTGCATGCTGCGCGGCGCGTACGGCATCCTGTCTCACATCGAGAACCGCCTGGGCATCAAGCCGGGCCAGACCACCCCTGACGGCGCGTTCACGCTCGTCGAGGAAGAGTGCCTGGCCGCGTGCGCGAACGCACCGATGATGATCTGTGGCGACCAGTACTTCCTCGACCTCGACGAGAAAAAGGTCGACATGATCCTCGACGATCTCCGGAAGCGCTGGCAAGCCCGGCAAAAGAGCACCACGCCGACATCGCTGCCGGCCGTCGGTACCGGCAACGTCGCGGATTTCGAGCGCACGCTGACCGGCGTCGGTCCGGAGAAGAAGGCCTGAGATGGCTTGGGAAGACTCCAGGGGCGTCAAGATCGTCACCAAGAACTTCGGCATCACCGACAGCCACAAGCTGAACGTCTACAACCAGCGCGGCGGCTGGCAGGCCTTCCGCAAGGCGCTGACAATGGTGCCGGCGGCGCTGGTCGACGAGGTGAAGAAGTCGAACCTGCGCGGCCGCGGCGGCGCCGGCTTCCCGACGGGGATGAAGTGGTCCTTCATTCCCAAGGAGGCGCGCACCGTCTATCTGGTCGTCAACGCCGACGAGTCGGAGCCGGGCACGTGCAAGGACCGCGAGCTGCTGGCGTACGACCCCCATCTCCTGCTCGAGGGGATGGCCATCGCGTCGTATGCGGTCGGCTGCAAGCACGCGTACATCTACATCCGCGGCGAGATGATGCGCGAGGCGAAGATCGTCCAGGCGGCGATCGACGAGGCGTACGCGGCCGGCTTGCTGGGCAAGGATCACGCGGCCAGTGGGACCGGCGCTGCGTTCAAGCTCAACGTCACACTGCATCGGGGCGCCGGTGCCTACATCTGTGGCGAGGAGACTGGGCTCCTGAACTCGCTCGAGGGCAAGCGCGGCTGGCCGCGCCTCAAGCCGCCGTTCCCGGCGGTGAAGGGTCTGTTCCAGCAAGCGACCGTCGTCAACAACGTCGAGACGTTGATGAACGTGCCCGAGATCGTCGCCAAGGGCGGCGAGGCGTTCGCCAAGCTCGGCACGGCAAAGTCGGGCGGCACGCGCATCGTCTGCGTGTCTGGCCACGTGAACCGCCCGGGTGTGTACGAGCTGCCGATGGGCATCCCGATGCGCGACGTGATCTACGACGTGTGCGGCGGCATCCCCAACGGGCGCAAGCTCAAGGGGCTGATTCCGGGCGGCACCTCGATGCCGCCGCTCGACGCCAGCGAGATCGACGTGCCGATCGAGTTCGACGCGCTCATGACCGATGCGCGCATCAAGGACGTCGAGGTCAAGCCGGGCGTGCCGTTCGACATGGGCGGTGGCCGCAGGCTCAAGACCATGGCCGGCTCGGGCGGCATCGTGGTGTTCGACGACCAGACCGACGTGGTCGCGCTGTGCGGCCGCATCATGAAGTTCTACGCGCACGAGTCGTGCGGCCAGTGCACGCCCGTGCCGCGAGGGCACCGGCTGGCTGTCGCGCGTCTGCAACCGCCTGGCAAAGGGCGACGGCCAACCCGGCGACGTCGATCTGATGGCCCACATCGCGCACGGCATCGCGGGCAACACGATCTGCGCGCTCGGCGAGGCGGCGGCCTGGCCGATGCTGGGCTTCCTCACCAAGTTCCGCGCCGACTTCGAAGCCAAGCTCAGGAAGGCGGCTTAGCGTGCAACCGTCAGTCGGCGAATACATCGTCTTCTGGGCTGCTCGCGGCCGCGGTGATCGGCGGCGCGATCTTCACCATGACCCGGCGCAACCCGGTCACCGCGGTGATGTCGCTGGTCGGCACCTTCTTCGCGCTCGCCGCGACCTACGCGTCGCTGTCGGCGCACTTCCTGGCCATCATCCAGATCCTGGTCTACGCGGGCGCCATCATGGTGCTCTTCATCTTCGTGGTCATGATCCTGAACCGCGAGGAGGTCGCGCCGGTCGCGTTGCGCGGCCTGGGCCTGCGCAGCCTGGGCGTCGCAGCCGGGCGTCTACCTGGTGATCATCTTTGCGCGCATCGTGCGCGTCGGCGTCTCCAGCGACCTGCCGGTCCCGTCGGAGACCTTCGGCACGGTCGCGTCGATCGGCGACATTCTGTTCCGCGACTTCCTCTACCCGTTCGAGGCGATCTCGCTCTTGCTGCTGGTCGCGGTCGTGGGCGGCGTCGTGGTGTCGCGCTCGCACAAGAAAGAGGTCGCCGCCGAGCAGGCCGCCGAGCGCCGCAAGATCGTCGAGGAGCTCGCACACCACGACTTCCCGGCGCTGCCGATGCCGACAAGGCCGCCGGACCCGCACGGCGCGGGGGGCCACCACTGATATGCCGACGTACTACTACCTGACCCTGTCGTTCGTGCTGTTCCTGGTCGGGACCAGCGGCGTGCTGCTGCGGCGCAACGCGCTCATCGTGCTCATGGGCATCGAGCTGCAGCTCAATGCCGGTAACCTCGCGTTTCTCGCCTTCTCGCGCCAGCTCGGCGACGAGAAGGGGCACGCGTTCGCATTCGTGATCATCGCGCTGGCTGCGGCCGAGGCGGCGGTCGGCCTGGCGATCCTGGTGGCGCTGTTCCGCGCCCGCCAGACCATCAACCTGGACGAAGCCTCGCTGATGAAGCGCTAGACGGAGGCCGCTCGAGCCATGCCTTTCAATCTGCGCCTGATTCCCCTTTTGCCGTTCATCGGCGCCACGCTGCTGATGCTGTTCGGCCGCCGCTGGAAGCGCGAGACCGTCGTGCTGGTCGCGTGCGGCGCCATCCTGGCCGCGGGATTTGTCGCGTTCGACGCCTTCTTCACGCGCCTGTCCGAGGCGGCCGAGGCTCGGCGGCCTGACCGACAACGTCTGGAGCTGGCTCGCCGTCGGCAGTGGCCCGACCGCGCTCAAGGTCGATCTCGCGTTCCGCATGGACGCGCTGTCGGGCCTGCTGTGCCTGATCATCACGTTCATCGGCTTCCTGATCCACGTCTACGCGTCGGGCTACATGGAGCACGAGCCCGACTACGCGCGCTTCTTCGCCTACCTGAACCTGTTCTGCGGCTCGATGCTGGTGCTGGTGCTCGGCGACAGCCTGCCGGTGATGTTCGTCGGCTGGGAAGGCGTCGGTCTGTGCAGCTACCTGCTCATCGGCTTCTGGTACACGGACAACGCCAACGCCGACGCCGGCAAGAAGGCGTTCATCACCAACCGCATCGGTGACTTCGGCTTCCTGCTCGGGATGTTCCTGCTGTTCCAGTACAGCGGGACGATGAACTTCTCCGAGATCACCTCGGTGGCGCAGTCGGGCTCGGCGCTGATGCAGCCGTTCTGGCTCGGCCAGCCGGTGGCGTTCTGGGTCGGCGTGCTGCTGTTCATCGGCGCGACCGGCAAGTCGGCGCAGCTGCCGCTCTACGTCTGGCTGCCGGACGCGATGGCCGGTCCGACGCCGGTCTCGGCGCTGATCCACGCCGCGACCATGGTCACCGCCGGCGTCTACATGGTGGCGCGCCTGCACGCGGTCTACCTGCTCTCGCCGGCGGCGATGGCGATCGTCGCGATCGTCGGCGCGCTGACCGCGGCCTTCGCCGCGATCATCGGCTTCGCGCAGAACGACTTCAAGAAGGTGCTCGCCTACTCGACGGTGAGCCAGCTCGGCTTCATGTTCGCGGGCGTCGGCACCAGCAACTTCGACGCCGGCGTCTTCCACCTCTTCACCCACGCGTTCTTCAAGGCCGGCTTGTTCCTGTGCGCCGGCTCGGTCATGCACGCGATGAGCGGCTCGGGCGACATCACCAAGATGGGCGGCCTGCGCAAGCTGATCCCCTGGACCCACGGCGTGTTCTTCGTCTGCTGGCTCGCGATCTGCGGCATCCCGATCTTCTCGGGCTTCTTCTCCAAGGACGCGATCATCGCCGGGCGCGTTCGGCACGACGGTCTACAACTCCGCCGGGCTGTCGTGGGTCGGACCGTTCGTCGGCGCGCTGCTGGTGCTGGCGGCGCTGGGCACCGCGTTCTACATGTCGCGACTCTACTTCCTGGTCTTCAGCGGGCCGTCCCGCGCCGACGCCGAGACCCAGCACCACATCCACGAGTCGCCCGGCGTCATGGTCGGTCCGCTGGTGTTGCTGGCGGTCGGCGCCACCCTGGGCGGCTTGATCGGCATCCCGGGCGCGATCATCGACCACCCGGAGCTCAACCTGCTCGATCACTTCTTCGAGCCGGTGCTGGGCGCCGAGATGACGATTCCGCACACGACGGAGATCATCTTCACCGTGCTCTCGGTCGCGCTCGCCGCTCGTGGGCATCGGGCTCGCCTACGTGTTCTACGGCGGCGGCTACCGCGAACCCGCGCACCAGGTCGCATTCCAGTTCCCGCGCTTCGTCGCGCTCGTGCGCGACAAGTTCCGGGTCGACGAGCTCTACGACGCGATCTTCATCCGCCCGCTGCGCAAGCTCAGCGAGTGGCTGTTCAAGCTCGCCGACCGCATCATCATCGACAAGATCCTCGTCGAGGGCGTCGGCATGCTGGTCGACGTATTCGGCCGCATCGCGCGCTTCCTGCAGCTCGGGGATGCGCAGCGCTACATGGCGGTGTTCGCGATCGGCGTCGCCGCGCTGGTCTTCTTCGCCACGCGGCCGCCCGCGCCCGGCGAGCTCAAGGTCAGCGTCGAGGGACTCAGCGTGCAGGTCGACGCACGCCGTCCCGGACGACAGTCGCCGCGCGAGCTCGAGTACTCATTCGACTTCGACGACGGGCGTGAGGAGAGCCAGATGGCGCCCGAGATTCGCCACGCGTACCGCCAGCCGGGCAAGTACACGATCCGCGTGACCGTGACCGACCCCAAGTGGAACACCAGCACCGTGGTCAAGCGCCGGGTGGAGGTGCAGTGATGGGCATCCTCGCCTGGATCACGTTGCTCCCGATCGCCGGCGCCGCGCTGGTGATGTTGATTCCGCGCGAAGAGGAGGCGATCCACCGCGGCCTCGGCTTCGGCACCGCGCTCATCACCTTCCTGGTGTCGCTGTTCATCCTCGGCGACTTCGACGCCGCGCAGTCGGGCTTCCAGCTGCAGGTCGACAAGGTCTGGATCGAGCCGCTCGGCATCCACTTCCACCTGGGCGTCGACGGCATCTCGCTGTGGCTGGTGCTGCTGACCACGTTCCTGATGCCGCTGACGCTGCTGTCGCCGCAGGCGATCGGCATCCGCAACATCCGCGTGCGCGAGTTCACCGTCGCGATGCTCATACTCGAGGCGGGCATGCTCGGCGCCTTTCTCGCCCTGGACCTGTTCGTCTTCTACGTGTTCTGGGAGCTGATGCTGATCCCGATGTACTTCATCATCGGCATCTGGGGCGGCGACCGGCGCCTCTACGCTTCGATCAAGTTCGTGATCTACACGTTGATCGGCTCGCTGCTGATGCTGGTGGCGATCCTGTTCCTGTACGTGCAGTACCACGCGGCGACCGGCAGCTACAGCTTCGACTACGTGACGCTGTCGCACCTGACGCTGCCGTACACGCCGCAGATGCTGTGCTTCGGCGCTTTCGCGCTGGCGTTCGCGATCAAGGTGCCGGTCTTCCCGCTGCACACCTGGTTGCCCGACGCGCACGTCGAGGCGCCGACCGGCGGCTCGGTGATCCTGGCCGGCGTGATGCTGAAGTTCGGCACCTACGGCTTCCTGCGCTTTGCCTGGCCGATGTTCCCGCTGGCGGCGGCGCAGCTGGCGCCGCTGGTCGCGATCCTCGCGGTGATCGGCATCATCTTCGGCGCGCTGATGGCGTACGTGCAGGACGACGCGAAGAAGCTGGTGGCGTACTCGTCGGTCTCGCACCTGGGGTTCGTGGTGCTGGGCATCGTGACGCTGACCGAGGCCGGCGTGCAGGGCGCGCTCTTCCAGATGCTGGCGCACGGCATCTCGACGGGCGGACTGTTCTTCGGTGTCGGCTGGCTCTATGACCGCCGCCACTCGCGCAAGCTCGCCGACTTTGGCGGTCTGTGGG
Organism: uncultured Pseudomonadota bacterium; assembly: GCA_963711305.1. Classification (GTDB taxonomy): domain Bacteria; phylum Myxococcota_A; class Polyangia; order Fen-1088; family Fen-1088; genus DASRQZ01. The sequence goes on along the minus strand of CAVQDT010000006.1, from coordinate 275,979 downwards.
CGAAGACGCCGGTGTTCGCGGCCTGCTTCCTGGTGATCGTGCTCGCGTCGGTCGGCCTGCCCGGCCTGTGCGGCTTCGTCGGCGAGTTCCTGGTGCTGCTCGGCAGCTTCACCGCCGACAAGACCTGGGCCCTGACTGGCACAGTCGACTACCTGCCGGGCTCCAAGGTGCTGGCGATCCTGTCGGCGAGCGCTGTGATCCTGGCCGCGATGTACTCTGCTCAACATGTTCCAGAAGCTGATGTTCGGTCCGCTGGACAAGCCGGAAAACAAGGCGGCGTCGTTCCGCGACGTCCACGGCCGCGAGACCTGGGTGTTCGGGATCGTCATCGTCACCGCGCTGGTGATGGGCATCTATCCCAAGCCGATCCTCGACCGCTCCGAGAAGTCGGTGCAGGCGTTCCTGACCTCGTACCGCGACCGGCTGCAGGAGTCGCGGCGCAACCCCGAGGCGCCGCCGCACGTCTACCCGGCGATTCCGGGTGTTGGAACCGCCGCGCCCGCCGCTCCCGGAGGCGCGCAATGAGCTTCAACTCCGGCCAGATCCTGTCGTACGCGCCGATGCTGATCCTGATCGGCATGGGCTGCGTGATGCTGCTCGCCGAGACCTTCGTGTCGGGCACCAAGCGCGGCGGGCTCGCGTGGCTGGGCGTCGCCGGTTGCGTCGCGGCGCTGGGCGCTGTGGTCGCGCAGTGGGGCGACGCCGCTCTGCCCCGAGACGCACTTCCAGGGCATGCTGGTCCTCGACCGCATGTCGCTGTTCCTCGACGGCGCCTTCATCGTCGCCGGGCTGGTGACCCTGCTGTTCTCGGGGCCGTACCTGCGCGAGCAGGGCTTCGAGTTCGGCGAGTTCTACGCCATGATCATGTTCGGCGTCGCCGGCATGTCGATGGTCGCGCACGCGACGCACATGGTGTCGCTGCTGATCGGCATCGAGACGATGTCGCTGGCGGCCTACGTGCTCACCGGCAGCTGGCGCCGCAGCCTGCGCAGCTCCGAGGGCGCGATGAAGTACTTCCTGATGGGCGCGTTCGCGACCGGCTTCCTGGTCTACGGGATGGCGCTGGTCTACGGCACGACCGGCGGGGAGCTTTCGTACAGCGGCATCGCGTCCAAGGTCGGCGAGGCCAGCAAGGCGCCGATGTTCTACCTCGGCGAGTACTTCATCATCATCGCGCTCGCGTTCAAGGTCGCGGCGGTGCCGTTCCACATGTGGGCGCCCGACACGTACGAGGGTGCGCCGACGCCGGTGACCGGTTTCATGGCGGCGGGCGTGAAGACCGCGGCCTTCGGCGGCATCGTGCGCGCTGCTGGGCACCGCGTTCGTCGAGCCCGCTGCTGGTCTTCGACTTCACCGGCTGGGCGTCGATCCTGTCGGTGCTGGCGGCGCTGACCATGACGCTGGGCAACCTGGCGGCGATCCGCCAGGAGAACATCAAGCGCTTGCTCGCCTACTCGTCGATCGCGCACGCCGGCTACGTGCTGATCGGCGTCGTCGCAATGGGACTGGGCGTCGGCGGCGCGCAGGCGTCGGTGCTCTTCTATCTCGTCAGCTACACCTTCACGACGCTGGGCGCGTTCGGCGTCGTGGCCTGGATCGGCAACCGCAAGGACGAGCGCCTGTTCGTCGACGACTGGGCCGGCGTGGCGCGCGGCGCGCCCCGCGGTAGCGCTCGCGATGACGATCTTCCTGCTGTCGCTGGGTGGCGTGCCGCCGACCGGCGGCTTCTTCGCCAAGTTCTATCTCTTCCGCGCGGCCATGGAGAGCCCGCAGCTCTACTGGCTGGTGGTGATCGGCGTGCTCAACAGCGCGGTCAGCGTCTACTACTACCTGCGCATCGTGGTCGCCATGTACTTCCGCGACGCCTCGCGCCCGCTGGCGCCGATCGATTCGGCGTCGATGAACGCCGGCCTGATCATCACCGCGATCGCGGTCGTGCTGCTGGGGATCTTCCCCGGCTCGATCGTCGACTGGGCCGGCCCGGCAGTCGGCAGCACCGCCGGCCTGGCGGTCACCGCCCTGGTCGGCAAGTAGTCGCCCCGGCGCGGGCAGCGGGCAACGCGACCTCGGCCGTGCGGGTCGAGAGAGGGGAGGGAGGTTCGGTGGCTTCGACGAACTTCGCACGCGGCGTGCGCACGCGTCCTGGAGACGGCTCGTCGCTTGCCGTCGCATTCATCTCGATGGCGACGGCAGTGGCTGGCTGCATGAAGAACGCGTTACCGACGTCGCTGACCCCGAAGCCCTGTCCCGGGGACCCCTGCGGCATGATGGCCTGCCCGAGCGGCTTCGTCTGCCAGCTCGACTCGCAGTGCGCGGCGCATTGCCAGGCCCAGCCGCTCGGAACCGGCAGTTCTAGAGCCGGACCTCCTCACCCGACCCTCTCCTCCACGCGGACGTGGAGGAGAGGGACCGTCGAGATCTTCGTACCTCCTCTCCTCCACGTCCGCGTGGAGGAGAGGGTCGGGGTGAGAGGACCGGTCCTACGCCGCCTCGCGCAGCGCCGCCGCCACCGCGTCGGCCAGCGCGCGGCGGCGGTCGGCGAGGCGGCGAGCGGTGTCGCGGTGGAACAACGCGCCACGACAGGTGGCGGATCGCCTCGGCGGTCTCGCTCGCGAGCTCGCCGAAGCGCAGCGACGCGTAGCCACTGCCGACGCCGAGCAGGAAGACCGGCACGACCCAGACCGCGCCCCAGAGCACGCCGGCGCCGATCGCCTCGGCGCTCCAGGCGATGACACAGGAACGCCGCGCCCGCGATCATCTTCACCGTGCCGAGCACGTCCTCTTCCCGCGTCACCCGCTGCGCGACCTGACCCGCCAGCCGATAGGGGATGTAGCCCAGGATCGCGCCGATGACTGCGAACGGCGCGCAGACGATCAGCTTGAGCAGCGTCGCCACCGCCGCTCGGGCGCTCACCATCTCGACCTCGAGCGCCCACGGATCGGTCACGCCCAGGTGTTGCAGCGTGCGCGCGTAACCGCGCGCCGCTGCGGCGATCGCCTCGACGCGCGCCGGATCGCGCGCGTGCACGCGGCCGTAGGCGGCCAGCAGCTCGCGCGTGCGCCGGTGGCGCGCGGCCAGGTCGTCCTCGTCGCCGTCCCGGCCTCGGTCGTCCAGCTCGCGACGCGCGCGACACCGGTCAGAAGGTCGCGCGACTCCGCCTGCAGCACCACCTCGTCGAGCCGCGCGCGGATGTCGTCGGTGAGCGCCTCGACCGCGGCCCGCTCGTCGCCCGGTACGCGGGCAGCAGCGGCGCGATCGGCAGCGGCTCGCCGACGACCAGCAGCACGCGCGAGCGGAAGAGCACCTTGCGCTCGTAGAACAGCCCGACCGGCAGCACCTGTAGCGCCGGCGCGTTCTCGACCGCCGACAGCGTGATGCGGGCCGCGCCGGTCTTGAGCGGCCGCATCTGTGGGTCGGAGTGCGAGACGCCCTCCGGGAACAGCGCCAGCGCTTCGCCGCCCGCCAGCGCCGCGCGGCAGCGGCGAAGCTCTCCTCGTTGCGCGAGGCGTCCTTGCCCGCCGACTCCTTCGCCCGGTAGACCGGGATGCTGCCGAACGCCTCCATCGCCAGGCGGCCGAGTCGGGTTGCCGAACAGCGTGCTCTTGGCGAGGAAGCGCGCCTTTCGCCCGGTCATGACGCGCACGAGCAGCGGATCGAGCAACCCATTGGGATGATTGGCGACGAAGACCACCGGCCCCTCGCGCGGTAGCCGCTCCGCGCCCTCGACGCTCCGATGTGGGTAGTAGAGTCGGACCAGCGCCTCGGCCAGCCAGCGGACGATGGTCTCGAGGACGCGCATGCGCCATGCATCCTACCGCGACCGCTTCAGCGAGTCACCCTCTCCTGCGGTCCGCCGCGGGAGAGGGCCGGGTGAGGGCAGGCCTTGCGAGACGTAACGCCCCTAAGGTTCCGGCTTTCGTCTGCCGATCGATCGCTGAGCCTGCCGCCGCGCGGGCCACGACATGTCGCCGAAGGAGCAAGCGCAGCGGGCCGCAGAGGAGACGATCGGGGCGCGCCCGCATCCTGGTCGTCGAGGACAACCCGCTCAACCGGCTGCTCCTGCACGACATCCTCGAGCTGCGCGGTCACGAGGTCATCGAGGCCGCCAACGTCGACGAGGCGCTGCCGCTGCTCGACGCCGCGCACCTGGATCTCCTGCTGCTCGACGTGCAGATCCCCGGCGGCGGCGGCGAAGCGGTGGTCAAGGAGGTCCGCAAGCGCGCCGACCTCGCCACCTGCCGATCGTCGCGGTGACGTCGCTGGCGATGCCCGGCGATCGCGAGCGCCTGCTCGGCAGCGGCTTTCAGGGCTATCTCAGCAAGCCGATCGACACGCGCACCTTCGGCCCGACCGTCGAGTCGTTCCTGCGCCTGCCCGGGAGGTCACGCCGTGCCCGCTGACGCGCGCGAGACAGTCCTGGTCATCGACGACAACCTCCAGAACCGCGAGGTCGCCGAGGGGCACCTGGTCTCGGCCGGGTACGACGCCGTGCTCGCCGACGGCGGCGAGGCCGGCCTCGCGCGCTTTCAGGAGCTGCGCCCCGACCTGGTCCTGCTCGACGTGGTCATGCCGCGCATGGACGGCTTCGAGACCTGCCGCCGCCTGCGCGCGCTGCCCGGCGGCCCCGACGTGCCGATTCTGTTCCTGACCGCGCTCGGCGATCTCGGCACGCACAAGGCGGCGCTCGATTCGGGCGCCGACGACTTCCTCACCAAGCCGATCAACCGCACCGAGCTCCTCATCCGCCTGCGCTCGCTGCTGCGCATCCGCCGCCTGTCCGACGAGCTGCGCCGGAACCTCGAGGTGATCCGCTCGCAGCGCGACGAGCTGCTCACCGTGCAGCGCCAGCGCCTGGAGCTGGCGACGCTCATCGTCCACGATCTCAAGAACCCGCTCAGCAGCATCCTGTCGAACGTCGAGTACCTGAACGCGAGCGCCGGGATCCCCGAGCGCGAGCGCGAGTCGCTGGACGACGTGCTGCGCGCGTCGCGCTCGATGTTCCGCATGGTGATGAACCTGCTCGACGTCAGCCGCAGCGAGGACGGCGCGCTGGTCCCGCGCTGCGCCGAGTTCGACGTGACGGCGCTGCTCAACGAAGTCTCGTCGGAGACGGTGCGCCGCCTCGAGGAGAAGGGGCAGACGCTGAGCCTGTCGATCGATCCCGCGGTCGGCGCCGTCGTCGCCGATCGCGATCTGGTCCGCCGGGTCATCGAGAACCTGCTCGACAACTCGCACAAGTACAGCCCGCGCAACGGCCGCATCTCGATCGACGTCACCACCGGGACGCTCGACGCCGGCGCCGGCGAGCCGCCGGTCGCCGGCGATCGAGCTGCGCGTGCGCGACGAGGGCGCCGGCATCCCGGCCGACTACCGCACGCGCGTCTTCGAGAAGTACGTCCGCGTCGAGGACCGCAGCGTCAACGAGCCGCGCAACAGCCAGGGGCTGGGCCTGGTCTTCTGCCGCACGGCGATCGAGGCGCACGGCGGGCGCATCTGGGTCGAGGACAGCGGCGCCAGGGGGAGCTGCTTCTGCCTGCGGCTGCCGCGCGTGACGCGCGTCGCGGAGCGCGCGTCAGGGTCCGGACAAGCCCGACGACAAGACGCCGCCGCCGCAGCGGCTCGCGCTCGCGTCCGCCGGGTAGACCGACGTGGACGCGCCGCCGCCGCCGACGCTCCCCGGTGATCAGGCCGCCCAGGCCGATCGGCGCGCGCGGGAGATCTACCATCGCGCGCTGCGCGAGATCAACGAGCGCACCGATCGCCTGTTCTTCTGGATCCTCGCCGCCGAATGGCTCGCGGTGATCCTGATCGTGCTGCACGGATGCGCGCGACGCCGCGACCAGCCCGAGCTCCGTGCCGGCGTGGGCCGCGTTCCTGGTCGGCGGCTTCATCGTCACCTGGCCGATGTACGTCGCCTGGACCAACCCCGGCGAGCGCGGCAACCGCCGCCAGATCGCGATCGCGCAGGCGTTCATGGCCTGCCTGCTCGTGCACTTCTCGCGCGGCCGCTACGAGAGCCAGGTCGCCGCGGTGGCGTCGTTCATCTTCGTCGCGCTCTACCGCGACGCGCGCACGTTGCTGCTCGCGACCGGAATCCTGGCCGTCGACTACGTGCTGGGCACGTTCTTCTGGCCCGAGGCGCTCTACGGTCACCGCACGGTCAGCTCCTGGTCCTGGGTGCGCCACATCGCCCGCCTCACCGTCGAGGACGTGTCCCTGATCGTCGCAATCTACAAGAGCAGGCAGGACCTGAAGCGCACCGCGCAGCGCACGGCGGGCATCGAGAGCCACCAGGCGGTGCTGGAGCGCGAGGTGGCGGAGCGCCAGCGCACCGAGGGTCTGCTGTCGCTGCAGTACAGCCTGACGCGCCTGCTGGCGACGTCGGCGACGCTGCGCGAGGCGGCGCCCGAGATGCTGCGCATCGTGGGGCAGAGCTACGGCTGGGACCTCGGCGAGCTGTGGGAGGTCGACGAGCGCGAGCAGTTCCTCCGCTGCGTCGAGGTCTGGCACGCGCCCGAGTCGCCGATGCCGCCGCACCTGGCGGTGCGCCGGGGCGTCGAGCTGCGCCCCGAGGAGGACCTGCCGGGGCAGGTCTGGAACCGCCACCTGCCGGTCTGGGTCCCCGATCTCAGCGTCGAGCGGAACACGCCGCTCACGACGGTGCCGTCGGAGCCGATGCTGACGCCGTCGTCGGCGCCGTCGTCGATGCTGCGCGCGCTCGCCGGCCTGCGCGGCGCCTTCGCGACGCCGCTGCGCAACGGCCCCGACGTCATCGGCGTCATCGCGTTCTTCAGCCGCGACGTGCGCCCGCCCGACGAAGACCAGCTGTCGATGATGAGCGCGCTCGCCGGCCAGATCGGCCAGTTCATGGACCGCAAGCGCGTCGAGCTGGGGTTGCGGCTGGCGCACGCCGAGCTCGAGTCGAACGTCGAGAAGCGCACCCGCCAGCTGCGCGAGACCAACGAGAAGCTGCAGCGAGAGGTCACCGAGCGCGAGCGCGTGCAGCGCGAGCTGATCAACGCCAAGGAGCTCGCCGACGCCGCCAACCACGCCAAGAGCTCGTTCCTCGCCAACATGAGCCACGAGCTGCGCACGCCGCTGAACGCGGTCATCGGGTTCTCGGAGCTGCTGGAGCAGGAGATCTTCGGCACGCTCACCGACAAGCAGCGCTCCTACGTCGGCAACGTGCTGATCTCGGGGCGGCATCTGCTCCAGCTCGTGAACGACATCCTCGACATCTCCAAGGTCGAGGCCGGGCGCATGGACCTCATCTGCGAGTGGACCCACCTCGGCAGCATCGTCGACATCGTGCGCAGCGTGATCCAGGCGCAGGCGGCGAAGAAGGGGATCAACCTCGAGGTGTCGATCGCCAAGACGCTGCCCGAGATCTACATCGACCCCGGACGCATCAAGCAAGTGCTCTACAACCTGGTGAGCAACGGCATCAAGTTCACGCCGCGTGGCGGAACCGTGCGCCTCAACGCGCACCTGGCCGACGATCACGTGGCGATCGACGTCGCCGACACCGGCGTCGGCATCTCCGCCGAGAACCTGCCGCGCCTCTTCCACGAGTTCGAGCAGATTCCCCAGTCGCGCGGCGTGCGCCCCGAGGGCACCGGCCTCGGGCTCGCGCTCACGAAGCGCCTGGTCGCTCTGCACGGCGGTGAGGTCTCGGTCGAGAGCAAGGTGGGCCAGGGTTCGGTGTTCTCGGTGTGGTTGCCCTGGCGGCCGCGCAGCGAAGGGCAACCCGCGCAAGGTTTGCCCTCTCCCTAACCCTCCCCCGCGGACCGGGGAGGGGACCGGATCGGACTGCGTCGAGAGTCAACCTCGCTTCACTCGAGTCACCCTCCCCCGTCTGCGGGGGAGGGCCGGGGAGAGGGCAGGCCTTGCGAGAACTAACTCCCTACCGAAAGCTGTCGTGGTACCCGCGGTCCTCGACTCCGCCCGCCGCGTCCGTCGCGCGCAGGGGCGCGTAGGTATCGAGCATCACCGCCAGCTCGTCGGTGACGCGCGCGCCGATGCTCTCCTCGTAGGCGCCGGGATGCGGGCCGTGCAGGATGCCGGCCGGGTGGTGCGAGATGCTGCCCGGGCCGACCCCGCGACGCGAGGTGAAGTTGCCGCGGCAGTAGAAGATGATCTCGTCGCAGCTCACCGATCGAGTGCGGGTAAGGGCAGGGGATCGCGTCGGGGTGGAAGTCGAGCGGCCGCGGCACGAAGCTGCAGATCAGCGCGCCGCGCGCCGCGAACGTGCCGTGCACCGTCGGCGGCAGGTGCACCTGCCCGACGCGCGGCTGAAAGCGCAGGATCGGGAACGCCCAGGGATAGACCGTGCCGTCCCACCCGACGACGTCGAGCGGCGAGTACTGATAGCGAAAGCCGTGGAACGCGCCGTGCCGCTTGACCAGCAGATCGCGCAGGCCTTCGTCGAACGGGCCGCGGAAGTCGGGGCGGCGGAAATCGCGGTGGCTGTAGGGCGCGTCCATGCGCAGCTGGCCGACCTCGTTGCGCCACTGCCGGGGCAGGCCGAAGCCGGCGGCGCACTCGATGCTCAGCCAGTACTGCGGTCCGGGCTCGAGCAGGAAGCGGTGGGGCAAGCCCCGCGGCACGAAGACGTAGTCGCTCGCCTGGAACGCCAGATCGCCGAGCGGCGTGCGCAGCGTGCCGCCGCCCGCGAAGATGAAGTAGAGATCGTCGCCGTCGCCGTTGGAGAAGTAGACCGGGTCGGCCAGCTCGGGAAACATCACCGAGATCGTCACGTCCGGGTTGAAGAGCAACGGTACGCGCGCGTCGACGGGCGGCCCGCCTCCGCGGCGCCCGATGTCCTGCGAGCGATAGTGCCGGCGCACCAGCGGCGGAGACACGGGCGCGCCGCCGGCGCCGAGCGCGGGCGCGGGCAGTCGCCAGCCGTGCTCGACGGGGACGACCTCTTGCGTGTGCGGCCGGTGCTGGTGGTAGAGGATCGTGTACGGCCCGTCGAACCCGTCGCGCGTCAGGCACTCCTCGTAGCGCAGGTGGCCGGTGTCGTCGCGCAGCGCCGTGTGCGGTTTGGCGGGCACGACGCCCGGCGGTCATCCGATCGAGCATCGCGCCGTCACATCCTCGGCGGCGACGGCGGGGTCGCCGTCTCGCCCGGGTTGCGGTGCGCCTGCTGATCGCGCTCGATCGCTTCGAACAGCGCGCGGAAGTTGCCGGCGCCGAAGCCCTGGTCGCCCTTGCGCTGGATGATCTCGAAGAAGAACGGCCCGGCCTCCGGGTCGTGGTGCAGGCCGGCCGCCTCCTTGAGGAAGATCTGCAGCAGGTACTGCCGCGGCCTTCTCGCCGTCGACCAGGATCTCCAGCTCGCGCAGGCTGTCGAGGCTCTCGTCGATGGCGCCGATGCCCGACGTGCGCAGGCGCTCGGGCAGCATGTCGTAGTAGCTGCCCGGCGTCGACATGAACTCGACGCCGCGCGCGCGCAGGCCGCGCACGGTCGCCAGGATGTCCGGTCACCGCGAGCGCCGAGTGCTGCACGCCGTCGCCGCGGTTGTCCTCGGCGAAGATGTTGATCTGCGAGTCCTTGAAGTAGGGGCGGAACGGCTCGTTGTTGGCGAACTTGATCCCCGACTGCGGGTCGCCCATCACCACCGACTTCAGCCCCGAGCCGTGGTCGCGCTTCTGTGCCGTCGCGACGTCGTTGGTGTGGAACTGCGATCTCCCAGATCGGCTCGAACCCCAGCACGTGCTCCATCCAGAGCAGCGCCGGCTTCATGGTCTGGAAGTTCGAGGTCAGGTGATCGATGTGGGTGAAGCCGAAGCGATTGCTGGCGGCGCCGGCGGCGTCGCGGCGCGGCGACGAAACCGGGGAACAGCGGCGCCGGCAGCGCGGCGCTCGATGAAGCGAAAGGTCGTGTCGCCGAACGGCGTGGTGATCGAGAACATCGCGAGCGCGCCCGCGCTGCCCGCGCCCGCGCGCCGGCCGTCCGCTTCGAAGCGCTGCACGTCGGTGATGAACGTGCCGCCGCGCTCGTCGAGCAGCCGGAACGCGCGGTCGATCTCCTCGACCTCGAACACGACCGTGCCGACGCCGTCGGGGTGCTTGCGCAGGTAGCGCCAGGCGCGTCCGCCTTCGCCCACCGGCTGGTGGATCACGAAGACCGCCTGCCCGGCCTGGAACGCCACGGCGCGCTGCCGGCCTTCGCGCTCGAGCTCGGCGCTGCTGGCGCCGAGCTCGCGAAAGTCGAGCTTGTCGACGAAGAACCGGCGCGTGCGCTCGAGGTCGTGCACGTAGTAGTGCAGCGCCTCTATGTGACGGATGCCGAGAGGCTCACGCGTCGCCATCCGCTCAATTGTAACGTCGATTGCGCGCAACGCGAGTGTGCGCTGCCAGGACCGATCCGATCCAATCCCCTCCCCCTGTCCGCAGGGGGAGGGTTAGGGAGAGGGCAAGCCTTGCGAGTCGCGGCGCCCGCGGACCCCTCTCCCTAACCCTCTCCCCGCGGACGGGGAGAGGGGATAAAAACGCGGAGGGCGGGGCGATGAGCGACGGTGCTTAGTTGCCGCTCGGCGCGTCGGTCGGCGCGTCGGGCGCGCCGGCGTCGGTCGGCGTCGTGCCGCCGTCGGTGTTGCCAGGAGCGGCGCCGGTGTTGCCGTACTCGCCGACGTACGGCTCGGCGGGCGACGGGCCGCCGCCGATCAACGCGTAGTAGTCAGCCGACGTGTAGAGCACCCCGCCGGCGCCGTCGGCTGCGGTCCCGCATCCGGCCCGCCGTCGACGGGCGCGCCGCCATCCGGGTACGGCGCCAGGATCGTGCGGCCCGCCCACGGCTGCCAGGGCGTGGTCGGGTTGATGTGCGGCCCGATGGTCGAGTTGCGGACGATCATCTTGCCGACCGCTTGCGGGCGGCTCGACTCGTACCACTGGCGCGCCAGGTAGGTACCGCCGGCGGCGACGTTGGTGTCGGCGGTGAACTTGCAGCTGATGTACAGGAACCCGTACAGGTTCGAGACCTCGGTGCTGGGCGCGCCGGTCGCGGTCCCGGTGGTCTTGTTGTTGCCCATCGTATGGATCTCGCAATGATCGAACACGGTGGTGCCGCGGCCGAAGATGAAGTCGGTGTCGCCCTCGACGTACGAGTCGCGGAAGTAGGCGCGCGCGATCGTGCCGGTGTTGGTCGACTTCAGGTACAGCGTGTCCTGGTTGCCGAGCGCGCGCACGTTCTCGAACTGCGCGCGGTCGCCCTGGTTCAGCAGCGCGACGGCCTGCTCGTTGCCCGAGCCAGTCTCCGCGTAGTTGTTGCTGAAGGTCAGGTTCTTGGCCTGGAAGTTGGACGAGCTGTTGGTGAAGGTCGCCGAGCCGCTGGTGCCGAGCGCCACGCCCAGGACCGTCGTCAGCGACGCGTTGTTGAACACGATCACCGTGTGCGAGGCATCGGCATCCGTGCTGTAGAGGGTGATCGGCGGCGCCGACGACTTGTTGGGCACGGTCACGGTCTCGTGGTAGGTGCCGGGCTTGACCAGGATGTAAATCCGCGCGCAGTTCGTGACCAAGCGCGCAGCGGTGATCGCCGACTGGATCGTCGTGTTCGTGCCCGTGCCGTCGGCGGACACCGTGAACATCGGCGTGAACGTCGACACGTCGCCGATGCCGTTCGTGACCGGATCCCACATGTCGTTCATGGGAATGTTGCTGGTGGTCGTGGTCGTGCCGCCGCTGACGAAGGTCGAGGCGACCGACCCGCCGCTGGAGATGAACTTCGCGATCGTGTAGTTCGCGTCAGCGGTCGTCTGGTCGAACTGGGGCCGCGTCGCCGTCGACGCCACCGCCGGACCGGCCGCCTGGAGCGGCGCGGTGCCCGAGGGGCTGGTCCCCGTCGGGGTGACGCACGCGCCGGGGAGCGCATCGCCGTTGGTGTCGATCGCGGCGCTACCGTCGCTCGGGCCGGTGTCCTTGCCGGCATCCGTGGCGCTACCGCCGACGCCGCTGCCGCCGCTTCCCCGCTGCCGCTCGCGCCGCCGGTGCCGATGCTCTTCGTGCTGCTGCCGCACCCCGCGAGGTACGCCGCCGCCAGCACCGTCACCGCGATCTCCGCTAGTCTGAGCTTGAATTTCATGGCCGAGTCTCCCGAGTCGATCGGTTTTGAAGGGTGCGGGAGTTCCCGCTTTGATAGGTACCCGCGTAGTGCGGGACAATACGGATGTGGGTGTCTCAGCTCTATTCGAACGGCTCAAAACTCGTGCGCGAAGTCACCGTAAGATTGGACCCTGACGTTCGGGTTGTTGGTCGGGGTGGGCGGCCACGAACGCCGGGAGCGTGGCGCAGGCCGCCTCGGCACGCAGCAGCGTCGGGTAGGCGCTCAGATCGACGCTGAATCGCCGGGCAGCGTAGAGCTGCGGCACCAGGTACACGTCGGCGAGCGTGACCGCGTCCCCGAGCAGGAACGTGCCGGCGGTCGGCGCGGCGGTCGCCTCCAGCGCCGCGAGCCCGCGCGGCACGAAGTGGCGGCACCAGGCGCCCGCGTCGCCCGACAGCTCATGCTTGACGAACTCCGTGGTCGACAGGTTCTGCAGCGGCTGGATGCCAGCGTTCACCATCTCCGCCAGCTGGCGCGCCCGCGCGCGCAGCAGCGGATCGGCGGGCAAGAGCGGCGGCGCCGGGAAGCGCTCGTCGAGGAACTCCAGGATCGCCATCGACTGCGCGATCGACCGGATCGGCGAGGCGCCGGCCTCCGTCGCGTCGAGCTCGAGCAGCGGCACCTGCCCCAGCGGATTCAGCGCGGTGTACGAAGCCGCGTGCTGCTCGCCACCGCCAGGACCGGGCGCGATCAGGTTCACGGGGTGCCGCTCGTAGGCGATCCCCTTCAGATGCAGCGCGATCCGCACGCGCCACGCAGACGAGCTGCGCCAGTAGTCGTAAAGCTTCATGTCCTCTTCACCCTTTCACCCCTCCAGCCACGACGTTCTGCGCGATGCGCCCGAAGAGGCTGCGCCCGCCGTCGTCGAGCATCTCGATCGCGACCGTGTCGCCCGCGGCCAGGAACGGCGTCAGCGGTTTGCCGCCGGCGATGATCTCGCGCGCTCGCCGCTCGGCGATGCAGGAGACGCCGCGCGCGGGATCGACGTTCGACACCGTCCCGCCGCCCAGGATCGTTCCCGCCGCCAGGTCGCGCGTGCGCGCGACGTGCGCGATGAGCTCGAAGAACGAGAAGTGCATCTCTGGTCCGGCGTCGGGATCGCCGACCAGCCGCGCCGTTGTGCGTGGTGCGCAGGCGCAGGTGCACGCGCCCGTCGCGCCACGCCGGCCCGAGCTCGTCGGGCGTGAGCGCCAGCGGCGAGAACGCGGTCGCCGGCTTCGACTGGAAGAAGCCGAAGCCCTTGGCCAGCTCGCCGGGGATCAGGTTGCGCAGCGTGATGTCGTTCGCGAGCAGCACGAGGCGCACGCACGCCGCCGCATCGGCCGCGCGCGTGCCGCGCGGCGTGTCGCCGAGGATCACCGCGACCTCGGCCTCGAAGTCGAGCCCCCACGCCGGATCGCCGAGCGGGATGTCGTCGGTCGGGCCGAGCAGCACGCCCGAGCCGCCCTGGTAGACCAGCGGATCCGTCGCCAGCGTCTCGGGCGGCTCGGCGCCGCGCGCCTTGCGCGCCAGCACCACGTGGTTCAGGTAGGCCGAGCCGTCGATCCATTCGTAGGCGCGCGGCAGCGGCGCCGCGAGCGCGCGCGGATCGAGCGGCTGCCCGGCGACAGCGCCCGCCGACAGCGCGGCCGACAGCTGCTCTGAGCCGCGGCGCGACCGCCGCCCAGTCGTCGAGCGCCGCCTGCAGCGTCGGCGCCACGCCGTCGGCCGGCGCGAAAACCTGGTTGTCGCCGCGCACCACGACCAGCGCCCCATCGCGCCCACCGCCCCGCAAGCTGGCCAGTATCATGCGTCGAGTAGAGCAGACCCGACGGTGATGCGAAAGTAGTAGTAGAGTCGAGCCCATGGCCAGGGACCTGTCCGAGATCCGCGGCGAGATCGATCGCACCGACGACGAGATCTTGCGCCTGCTCAACCAGCGCGCGCGCCTGGTCGCCGAGGTCGCCGACCGTGAAGCAAGAGCTCCAGGTGCCGTTCTACGTTCCGTCGCGCGAGCGCCAGATCACCGAGCGGCTGTCGGCCGCCAACGCCACCCTGGGGCCGTTCCCGACCGAGGCGATTCGCTCGGTGTTCCAGGAGATCTTCAGCGCCTGCCTGACGCTGGAGAAGAAAGTACGCGTCGCGTACCTCGGCCCGGAAGGCACGTTTTCGCACATGGCGGTCAAGCGCCAGTTCGGCATGTCGGCGCACCTGATGCCGATCGGGACGATCCCCGGCGTGTTCGAGGAGGTCGAGCGCGGCAACGCCGACATCGGCGTCGTTCCCATCGAGAACACCACCGAGGGCGTGGTGAATCACACGCTCGACAGCTTCATGGAGAGCGATCTCAAGATCAGCGCCGAGATCGCGCTCGAGGTCACGATGTGCCTGCTCGCGCGCGCGGGTACCGAGCTCGATCAGATCGAGCGCGTCTACTCGATCCCGATCGCTGCCATGCAGGTGCGCCGCTGGCTGGCGGCCAACCTGCCGCGCGCGACGCTGGTCGAATCGCGCTCGACGGCCGAGGGCGCGCGGCTCGCCCACGACGACGCGCGCGGTGCCGCGGTCGCGTCGGAGATGGCGGCCAAGCTGCACGATCTCGTGGTGCTTCGCCGCAACATTCAAGATCTCTCGCACAACATGACCCGCTTTCTGGTGCTCGGGCGCCAGCAGGTCGAGCCAACCGGGCGCGACAAGACCTCGGTGCTGGTCGTGACGCGCGACGAGCCGGGGATCCTCTACCGCACGCTGGGCGCGTTCGCGGAGCGCGGCCTCAACATGACCAAGATCGAGAGCCGCCCGTCGCGCCGGCGCCCCTGGGAGTACGTCTTCTTCCTGGATATCGACGGCCACCAGCGCGACGCCGCGGTCGCCGCCGCGCTCGACGCGGTCAAGCGCGACTGCGAATCGCTCAAGGTGCTCGGCTCCTATCCCAAGGCCGAGGCCGCCGGCAGCAGCAGCGGGGGATGAAGAGCCCGGCGCCCATTCGCGACGCGGAGGAGCTCCTGGCTCGCATCCGCGCCGTTCACGACGCGATCCAGACCGAGGTCGTCGCCGCCTGTGCGTCGACGGCGCTCGAAGGATTGGCGGAGGTCGTGGCCGAGGAGGGCGGCGACACCGTGTTCGCGATCGATCGCGTATCCGAGGCGGTGCTGGTCGAACGCTTCGCCGAGATCGGCCGCGAATGGCCCTGCCTGCTGATCGCCGAAGGGCTTGGCGCCGACGGCCGCCGCATCCTGCCCGCGGGCACCGATCCCGCCGCGGTCGAGATCGCCGTGATCGTCGATCCGATCGACGGCACGCGCGGCCTCATGTACCAGAAGCGCCCCGCGTGGATCCTCACCGGCGTCGCCGCGATCGCCGGCCGCGATCTCGCGCGCGACCCGCAGCGGGTGCCGCGGCTCTCGGACATCGGGCTCAGCGTGCAGACGGAGATCCCGCTCGTCAAACAAAACCTCGCCGATCAGCTGTGGGCGATCGCCGGCCGCGGCGCGCGCGCCGAGCGCTTCGATCGGGTCAGCGGCGCGCGCACGCCGCTCGCGCTGCGCCCGTCGGCGGCGACGAATCTGCTCCAGGGCTTCGGCGGACTCGCGCGCTTCTTCCCGGGCGGCCGCGAGGAGCTGTCGGCGATCGACGACGCGGTCGCGCTGCGCTTGCTCGGGCCCCCGCGGGCCGGCGTCGCGCTGGCGTTCGAGGATCAATACATCTCGACGGGCGGCCAGCTCTACGAGCTCACCGTGGGACACGATCGCTGGGTCGCCGATCTGCGCCCGCTCGTCGATGCGGCGCTGCGCCGGCGCGGACAGTCGCTCGGCGTCTGCTCGCACCCCTATGATCTGTGCACCGAGCTCATCGCGCGCGAGGCCGGCGTCATCGTCACCGACCCGCGCGGAGGCCGGCTCGACGCGCCTCTCGACGTGTTCTCGGATGTGGGGTGGATCGGGTATGCGAACGCAACGCTGCGTGACCAGATCACGCCGGTTTTGACTGAAATCCTCGAGAAACGCGGCCTGATCGAGGCCTCTTCATCGGGCCCGTCACGAATTTGACCTGAATTTCTCGATGTTCGTGAACGCGTGTTGTGGTGGCTACAACAGCGGAATTGCTCAAGCACCGTCGGGAAGAGGCCGATGAACGCTAACGATTCATGGAGCGCGCCATTCTGCTGGTCGACGACGATCCCTCGATTCACGCGGGGCTCGTTCGTCTGATCAAGACCCTCGGTTACGAGGCGGTCGCCGTCGACAACGGCGCCGAAGCGATCGCGCTCCTGCGCGCCAGCGCGTTCGAGCTCTGCGTGACCGACATGCATCTGCCCGGCGCCGGACGGGATCGCGGTCCTGAAGCAAGCGCGCGCGTGCCGCCCGCCGGTCGCGACGATCGTGCTCAGCGAACAAGGTACCGTCGCCGACGCGGTCGAAGCGCTGCGCGAGGGCGCCGCCGACGTGATCGCGAAACCGTTCCACGTCTCGGTCCTCGAGCACGCGATGGTGCGCCAGCTCGCCAGCCCCGAGTCGACCGCGAGCTGGCGCGCGCGTCAGACTCCGGGCGTCGCCGTCATCGGCGAGCACCCGGCGATGAAGCAGGTCCTCGAGCGCGTGGACCAAGTCGCGGGCACCGAGGCGAGCATCCTGATCCGCGGCGAGACCGGCACCGGCAAGGAGGTCATCGCGCGGATGATCCACGGCGCGAGCCATCGCCGCTCGGGGCCGTTCGTCGTCGTGAACATGGCGGCGATCCCCGAGGCGCTCGCCGAGTCCGAGCTGTTCGGACATGTGCGTGGGGCGTTCACCGGCGCCGACAAGCCGCGCACCGGCCGCCTGGTCTCGGCCAACCGCGGCACGCTGTTCTTCGACGAGATCGGCGACATGCCGCGCTCGCTGCAGGCGAAGCTCCTGCGCGTGCTCCAGGAGCGCGTGGTGACGCCCGTGGGAGGCTCGGAGAACATTTCGGTCGACGTGCGGGTCGTGGCGGCGACCCATCGCAATCTGGAAGCGATGGTGCAGGACGGGACGTTCCGCGAGGATCTGTTCTATCGCCTGGACGTCATCCCGATCGAGATCCCGCCGCTGCGCGAGCGGCGCCAGGACATCCCGGCGCTCGCCGAGCACTTTCGCAACGAGGTCAACGCGCGCGAGGGGCGTTCGGTGCGCGGGTTCGCGCTCGATGTCATGCAACGTCTCAGCACGTACGATTGGCCGGGCAATGTGCGCGAGCTCGAGAACCTCGTCGAGCGGCTGGTCGTCGTCGCGGCGGGGCGCATGGTGATGATCGAAGATCTGCCGGCGTCGCTGCGAACCAGCGTCATCGATCTCGAATCCGGGACGTTGGAATTGCCGGCGAGCGGCGTCGATCTGCGAACGCTGCTCTTGCAGCTCGAAGAGAAGTTGATTGGTCAGGCGCTGGAACGCACGGGCGGCAATAAAAATCGCGCAGCCGAGTTACTAGGATTGAACCGCACGACCTTGGTCGAGAAGCTCCGTCGCAGAAACGTTGCTTAGCGGAAACATACTTCGGGCGAAACCACCGTCACTGCGTTGACGGTGTCAATTCGCCGCGACCGCCATCCGGCTGACGGTCGCCGCGTGTCATCTGTTGCGAAGGGTTGATTCCTCGCGGGCAACATCACGCCAGGAACGTGGCACGCCAAGTGCTCTAAGAGCGTGGCATGCAGACTACGAAGCGCAAGAAGGTCGCCGCGAAGTCGAAGAAGCCGTCGCAGAAAGAGCTGATCGCGCGCCGCAATGAGTACGCCGCGAAGTTCTTTCCTTACATCGAGAAGGTCGCCCGCCGTCTCGCGCGCCGCCTGCCGGCGCACGTCGAGATCGACGACCTGATCTCGTCGGGCGTGATCGGTCTGATGGAGGCTGCGGAGCGCTTCGATCCGAAACGCGTCGATCGCTTCGAGGCCTTCGCCGAGTTCCGCATCCGCGGCGCGATGCTCGACGATCTGCGCTCGCGCGACACGCTGTCGCGGGACATGCGGCGTCTGTCGAACGAGCTGCGCGACGCCACCCGCCGCCTCGAGTCGCAGCTGGGCCGCACGCCCGATCAGGAAGAGATCGCGCGTCGCCTGGGCGTCGGCGTCGACGAGCTCTACGCGCGCCAGCAGAAGCTCTCGGGCTCGTCGGTCGTCGGCATCGACGACGCCGGCCCGGATCTGCTCGAGCGCACCGGTGACCACACCGCCGCCGATCCGTTCGAGATCGCTTCGCGCCGCGAGATGCTCGCGCACCTGGTCAGCGGCATCGAGGACCTGCCCGAGAAGATGCAGCAGGTGCTCTCGCTCTACTACTGCGACAACTTGAACCTGAAAGAGATTGGAACCGTCCTCGGCGTCACCGAGTCGCGCGTCTGCCAGATCCACGGCGAAGCCACCAAGCGCCTGCGCGAGTCGCTGGGCGAGCTGGTCGCCGAAGCCGCTGCCTAGCGGCTGCCGAAGAGTCCGGTCGCCCGCCAAGGGGGGGTGGGCGGCACTACCCGGCAAATTTTGCCTCCGGAAAGTTGTTTGATTTCCGTTGAGTAGGCAGGATTTTCCGGGGGTGCCAATTTTGGGCTCAAGGTTTTCATACATCTGCCGATGGATGTGGTCATGCGCGACACTAGTAGACACCTCATCCAGCGGCCGCTTCCGGAGACAGGCTCACACCCGGCGCCGCTGACCGACCACGTCACCAACTCCGCCGCGCGCGTCGAAGCGCTGCGCAAGCTCGTCGCCGCTGGCCAGTATCACGTCAGCGCGAAGTGGCTGGCCCACCGGATCTGCCGCTGCGCGGGCGTTCCGGTCGAGGAGTAGTCATCGGCTAGTCCTCGGGTTCGGCGATCTCGACCCGATTGCGGCCGTTGGCCTTGGCCCGGTACATCGCCGAATCGGCCAGCTTCAGGAAGATGTTCTCGCGCCGGCGCTGCGTTCCGCCGGGCGCCAGGTGGTCGCGATACGACGCGACCCCGATCGACGCGGTGACCCGGGGGATGGCCGCGGGCGTCTCCTCGGTACTGGGCTCGAAGAAGCTCGCTTCGCCGATGGCGTTTCGCATCGATTCGCCGGTGGTCAGCGCGCGCGGCAGGTTCGCGCCCGGCAGGATGATGACGAACTCGTCGCCGCCGTAGCGCGCGAGCACCGCGGCGGCGGGCGCGTTTTCTTGAAGGAGCTGCGCGACCTTCTGCAGGGTCCAGCTGCCCGCCAGGTGCCCGAAGCGGTCGTTGACCTCCTTGAAGTGATCGAGGTCGATGAACATCACGGACAGGTCGGTGCCGTCGCGATCGGCGCGCGCGATCTCGTCGTCGAGGCGCGTGTGGAAGTAGCGGCTGTTGAAGAGGCCGGTGAGGTCGTCGATGCGCGCCTGCGCGCGCGCGCGGATCGCGTCGAGCGCGTTCTGGATCGACGACGACATGTACGCGGCGAAGATGCGCAGGAGCTCGCGATCGCGCGGCGTGTAGGCGCCGCCCGAGCGCCGGTTGCTGAGCGCGAGCACGCCGCAGATCGACTCGCCGACGATGACCGGGACGCCGACCAGCGTGCGGATCGACGAGCCCTGCGGCGCGACGCCGCGGATCGGATCGTCGACTTCGACGTGATCGGTCTGCAGCGGCTGTCCCGAGCGGTAGATCTGTCCGGCGAAGCCGCGGTCGCTGGGGACGCGCACGCCGAGCATGCTCTCGCGGCCGGGGCCGAACGCGGCGATGAAGGTCAGCCGTGGCGCGGGCGCGCCCGCGAGCTTGGCGCGTGGATCGTCGAGCAGGATGCCGCCCGACTCCGACGGGACGAACTCGTTGGCGCGTTCGAGGATCTCGCGCAGCGCACCGTCGAGGCGCACGTCCCAGCGCATCGTGTCCTGGTCGCCGCGCCGCGCGCGCACGAAGAAGCGCGAGATCTCCTCGGGGGACAGCGTGAGGATCGGTCCGGTCGGCGTCGCCGGGTTCGGCACCGAGACCTCTTCCGTGCGGACGCGCGTGGGCACGCCCGACAGCCGGGGGATCTCAGTGGGACGCTCAGGATCGCTCACGCGGGACGATTACATCACATTCCCCGCGCTTTTGCGCTCCCCCCCTATGGCGCGAACATGCAGGGGTGCGTCGTCGCGAACGACTGCACGTTCGCGTTGTTCGGCGACCAGGGGAATTTGCTGTCGTTGAACGCCCAGGCCATCGCGCCCGCGTAGCCGAGCTGATAGATCGTGCTGACCAGCGTGGCGTAGGGCACGCCGGTGAGCCCCTGAATCGGGAACTCCCCTAATACCACCGGCTTGTCGGTCACGCCGTACGACGCCGAGCGACCTGGTGTACGGGAAGGACATGTTGACCCAGTCGTACATGTGGAACGTGTAGAAATCGCCGATGCCGGCCCAGGCCTTGGCCCACTTGATCGCGGCGCCGCCGACGGTGACCGGCCTGTCGCTCGCGTTGTGCAGAGCATCCGCGACCGCCTGAACGAACGCCTTCATCACCGGGTAAGTCACCGTGGTGACCGTGGTCTGGGGCGTGAACGCCGCGTCGGACGCCGTCGGTGGGCGTCGCGGCGATCGCCCACTCGGGCTCGTTGATCACGTCCCACGAGCTGACGCGATCCTTGTTGGGATCGGCGTTCACCCGGTTCACGAACGGGATGACCACGTTGTTCACCAGCGCCGACAGCATCGTCGGGCTGGAGATGATCGGCGCCAGGTTGTGCGGCGGCATCGTGGCGGTCTTGAAGTTGTCGAACGAGAAGAACGTGAACTGGATGTGGATGCCGGCCTGGGCCGCGTCGTCGAGCGCCGCGGTGATGTCGGCGAGCGTCGAGCCGCCGAGGCCCGTCGGCGAACCGGTGGTGTCGAAGGTGACGCCACCGCCGGTGAAGTTCGGGAAGACCCACCAGCGCACGGCATCCACGCCGTGGGCCTTCATGTCCATCATGCTCGTGAGGCGCGCCGCCTTGGTCGCGGCGACGCCGCGGGTGGTGTTGCCGAAGTCGCTGGCGAAGCTGGCCCAGGCGTAGTTGATGCCGTACTGGAAGCGGCTGACGCCGTCGATCATGACCCCGCCGCTGGGCGGCGTGCACGGCGTGCCGCCGGCGCCGGAGCCGCCCAGTCCGCCGCTGGTGCCGGCGGTCCCGGTGTCCCCGCCGGTCGCAGTCACCGCCGGCGCCGCCGGGGTCTCCGCCCTGACCGCCGAGCTCGAGCCCCGACGAGCCGCAGGCCCCGGCGAGCAGGAGCGGGCCAAAGGCCAGCGTGATCGCGGCCGTGGTGGTGGCCATCCGGAGCGATAAGCGAGACTTCATCGGCGTGCGTACTCCAAGTCTGTTCAGGGGGCGGTCGGGACAGCCCCCCAATCGTCAGAGGCAAGGGCAGGGGCGTCGGCCGACCTTCAAGTTTGTACACTCTTTCGTCGGATTCGGCCCCTGAAACCGGTCAACCCCCTTGGGGGCGCGGGCTCAATTGGCAGGTTCGGTGGGGTGCGGATGGACGCCGGTCAGCATCTCGATGCGCTGCGCCTGGGGGCCATGCGGGTAGCGGGCCAGGTAGACCTCGGCGGCGTCGCGCGCCAGGCCGATGCGTTGCGCGAAGACCAGCGCGTCGACGCGCATGGCGGCGCGCTGCTCGGCGAGCCTCCCGTCGGGGTAGGCGCGGTCGGCGGTGTCGAGCGCCGCGAGCGCCCCGTCGGGATCGCTGCGCAGGAGGTCGCGGGCGCGCACCGTCGCGGTCGCTTCGTTGTCGGCGGCGGGCCGGGGCGCGGGGCGCGCGGGCGGCGGCGCGGGTGCGGGCGCGCGCGTGACCGGCGTCGCCTCGTCGGGGCGGCGGTGCGGCGGTGCGGGCGGGGGCGCGACCTCGGTCGCCTCGCTCTCGCGCACGGCCGGTGGTCGAGCGCCGTGGCGAACGAGAAAGGTGGCGACGATCGCGATCGCTGCGCCGAGCATGACGCCGATCCGCAGGTTGCGCGGGTTCATTTCCGGCGAGCTTAGCGCTTCACGGCGTGGCTGTGATCAGGCCCAGCCGCCAGGGCAGACTGTTGTAGCTCACGTCGGTCATCGTCGGATCGACGCCCTGGTAGAGGAACTGCAGGTGGCAGGTGTCGATCTCGAGATTCTGATCGTAGCCGTCGCGGATCATCTCGCCGTGGCTGATGTCGGCGGTCCAGGGCGGCTGCTCCGTGAACGTCACGTTGGCCGTCGACGCGAACGGCGCCGCGTACGTATCTTGAAGAGGCGTCCACTCTCCGTCGAGCGCGTCGGCGGTCCACGACCGGAAGTAGCGGTGGTAGCTCGAGCTCGCGTCGTACGCCTCGACCAGCGCCAGGTACTTGCCGGTGTCTTTCATCTTGTAGACGTTGCTGGCCTCGAACAGGTGCGACGCCACCGGGTCGGACATCACGATGGTCGGCTCGCCGAAACCCTTGGGGAACTGATCGATCGTCGTCTGACTGCGATACCAGTGGCCGTTGTCGTCGGAGAAGAACAGGAAGCAGTTGGCGTCGTCGCAGATCACCCAGAAATCGAGCCAGCCGCCGCGTGCCCTTGTTCGTCCTGACCGTGGCCGGCTCGGCGGCGAAGAAGTTCTGCGCCGGCGTCCAGCCGCCGTGGGGTCGTCGATGTCGTCGTTGGTCGAGTAGCTGGGCGGCCCGGTCTGGTAGACCAGGTACCACTTGTTCTGCGGCGCGAAGAAGAAGACCTGGGGCGCCGCCTTGTAGCCGGCAAAGCCCGGCGTCTGGTCCATGTAATAGAACGTGGCGTCGGCGGTGTGGTCCCAGTCGGGGAACGTCAGGTAGACGATGCTGTAGGTGCCGGCGGCGGTCACCGAGCTGGCGAACACGTGCCACTGGTTGTTGAAGTACACCAGCGACGGATCCTTGATCGCCGTCAGGCTGTGGGTCGCATCGGAGACCGGGCCCAGCAGCACGCCGCTCGAATTCCAGGCGAAGCTGGTCGGGACGCCGCAGCTGGGGGGCGCGGTGTCGCTGGTGTCGGCGGCGTCAGCCGACGCGTCGACGGTCGCGTGGTCGACGTCTTCGACGAGCAGGCTGGCGATCGCGACCAGCGCCAGCGCGAGCGCCGACAGCGCGCCCGCGCGCGTGAACCGCGCGCGCCGAGGCGAGCGCGATCATCACCAGCCGAGCTTCGCGCTCAGCTCGCCGGCGAGCTGGGTCGGCCATGATCATGTTCTCGGCGACGTTCGGGTGGTACTGGCAGGCGAACTTGTCGGCGGTCTGCGCCTGGATCATGTTGAAGAACTCGACCTTCGTGATCGCCCGCCGCGTTGCGCATGTCGACCGCGTCCTTGATGTGGCCCTGGATGGTGGTGAGATCGGCTCCGGTGAGCAGCGGGCCGATGATGCCGATGATCCAGGCGTCGGGATAGTTGGCGCGGATCGTCGTCAGCAGAGTCGACGTACGTGTCGCGGAACGCGTCGCCCGGATCGCCCTTGTTGTTGCTGATGTCGTTGGTGCCGAGGTTGATCACCACCGCCTGCGGCTCGATGTGAAAGTCCCAGACCGGGGTGCGCGACGTTGGTCAGCGTGCAGCGGGTAGAGCATCGGCATCGTGCCGGTCGTGTCGCCGCCGTAGTTGCGGATCACGCCGCGGCCCGAGGCGGCGATCGTGCTCACCTCGGCGCCGAGCGTGCGCGCCGCGACCGCCTCGTACGTGTCCCAGTGGCTCTCGGTGGTGAAGCACTCGGTGTCGCGTCAGCGTGCCGAGATCGCCGTAGCCGCAGGTGATCGAATCGCCGATCACCTCGATCAGGCGCCCGGGTCCGGCGGGCGGATCCATCAGCGCGCCGTCGCCGACGGTCAGGCCCATGAGCTGCGTCTCACCCTGCGGACCCTTCGGTCTGCCGGTAGAGCTCGACGGTGTGAACGTCCGGCGGCGAGCCCGGTGGCGAGCGGGTACGTCCTGCGTGCCCGGCCGCCGGCCGTGAACGGCGCCTGCGGCGTGCCGTCGATCACCGTCTTGAAGATCTGGGTCGTGCCGGTGATCGCGAGCTGCGCGGTCAGCGACGTGCCCGATGAAGCGCGCCACGAAGCCGGTGCCCGACCAGGAGAAGCGCGGGTGCGCGGCGTCGGTCGTGGTGTCGACGCGGCCGAACCAGCGCACGCCCGCCGCCACGACGCCGATCGGGGCCGGCGGCGGTGGCGGCGCTGGTGTCGACGCCGGTGTCGGTGCCGGCGTCGGTATCCGGCGGCTCGTTCGTCGAGGAGCTGCAGCCGGTGCCGCCGCCAGCAGCATCCATCGCGGCGCCGGCCGCGGTGACCATCGCCGTCGTGCGAAGGTTCGTTCATGAGAGAGCGCATCTTCGGCTTCATTCTCGACCGTTTTGGAGTTTTCTTCACGGGGAGACCGTCAGCGATCCGGCGTCGAGCGCGATCTCGTAGTAGCCGTGGCCGTCCCACGGCACGGTCGTGCCGTTCTGCGAGAGCGTGCCGCCGTCGACGGTGACCCGCACGAACTTGCCGGGCGGGAAGTTGGCCGGCAGCGTCCAGGTCCAGGTCTGGCTGCGCCGCTCGAGGTGGTCGGCGTCGCGGCCGACACCACCTTCTGCGCGCGCCAGTAGGCGCCGACGTTGACCATCGTGTCGATCCAGACGTCGCCCAGCGACTGCGCGTGCGCGATGCTGCCGGTGACCACCGAGATGTCGATCGGCGCGTACCAGTTCGCCGTCGTCGGCATGATGCGTGTGAACCAGGAAGATCAGCCAGCGGCCGGTCGTGTGTCGCGCCGTCGATCGCCGTGTTGAAGCTGTCGACGGTCTCGCCGTCGACCGCGGCGTGGCAGGGCAGGTTGAACGGGTCGGTGTTGTCGATCGGCGCGACGATGCCGCTGCCGACGCCGCGGTTCAGGAAGAAGCGCGTCGTGTCGGGCGTGTCGTAGCCGGTGTCGCCGTACGGGCTGGCCGCCGTCCAGACGCGCTGGCTGGCCGAAGTGGCGCGGTGATGTAGCTGGTGCAGTCGTCGATCTCGCTGTCGAGGCGTGGCGCCGGCGCCGGTCGAGCAGCCGGTGAGATCGGCGTGGCAGTGATGGACCGTGTGGTTGCCCATCTCGTGGCCGTCGGTCACCGCCTGCGTGAACGTCGCGTCGAAGCCCGCGATGTCGCCGCTGTTGCCGCTGGTGATGTAGAACGTCAGGCGCGCGCCGGTCGCCTGCAGCTCGGCGTAGTGCTCGATCTGCGACGGCTGAGCGTCGTCGAACGTGTAGGTCACCGCCGATTTGAAGCCGGCCCAGTCGAGCACGTGCAGGTTCCCGGGCGTGCCGGTCGGCTGAGCCACGCCGCCCGGGCCGGGAGGAACCGGCAGGCCCGACGGCCCGCCGA
Organism: uncultured Pseudomonadota bacterium; assembly: GCA_963711305.1. Lineage (GTDB taxonomy): Bacteria > Myxococcota_A > Polyangia > Fen-1088 > Fen-1088 > DASRQZ01. Next base: position 250,608 of record CAVQDT010000006.1, on the reverse strand, counting down.
TCATCCCGGCGCCGCCGGCGCCAGCGCCGGCGGCGCCGCCCACGCCCATCTCACCCGCCGCGCCTGCGGCCGCGTCATTCCCCGGCTGCGCAGACGTCGACGTACAGCTCGCCGGGGCGAGCAAGCCAAGCCAAGCCATAGAGGCCACGGCGCGATATTTCGTCATGGCAACTCCAAGGGAGTCCTTGCCCTTCGACCGCGGCTCAGATTTTTGAGGCTCGCCCGTCTCTTCAACGAGTCACCCTCTCCCGTCCGCGGGAGAGGGCCGGCATTGCGAGAGCAAAGGGTCTTCAACGAGTCACCCTCTCCCGCGGTCCGCCGCGGGAGAGGGCCGGGGAGAGGGCCGGCCTTGCGAGAGGCGAGGTTCGCGCAGGCCTTGCGAGAGCCAACGGTCGCACGTTCTAATGGACCGATGAGAAGACCGACCCGGTCGGTCCTGGGCGCCATCGCCGCGCTGTTCGTTTCCGTCTCCGCCCTGGGCGGCTGTGCTGTTGGATCCGTTCGACAAGCGCGCGTCGGCGGCCTGGCCCGCTACCCCGAGGCCGCCGCGATCGCGGTCGAACCTCGACCGGGGACCGCCTTCTTCGACCTCGGCCTGAAAGTGCGCCTGCTCGACGAGACCCGCATCCTGCCCGCCGTCGCCGTCGCCTACGATCTGCTCGACGTCTTCGGCCTGGGCGCGGGCGGCCTGGGCCTGGTGGTGTTCGGCAACGGCGCGGGCGGCGGCGGCTTCGGCGTTGTCGCCGGCGCCAACGCGCAGTTCAACCTGATCACCGCCGTCGCCGGCAAGCACTTCGGCCCCGTGCAGGTCACCGCGGGAACTTACATCCTCGACAACCATCACTATCTGCCGCAATCCGCCGCGTTCCAGGCCGGCTGCGGTGGTGCCGCCACCGACGGCTCGAGCGGCACCGCCGGAGCGATCCCCTGCGGCTCCGGCTACGCCCGCCTCGGAAGCCTGCCGACGCAGGTCCAGCCTTTCGTCGGCGCCGAGGTCGTGCTCGGCCCGCACTCGGCGATCATGGCCGACTGGTTGATCGGCCATCCCCTCGCGAGCTCCGTCGCCACGAGCGGCGTGCGCTGGCTGCTCGGCGGCTCGCGCTCGCGCGGCGTTGCTGGCGCTCGACCGCGTGCGCTTCCGCCTCGACCTCGCGATCGTGTGGCTCTTCGAGAGCGCGGATCATCAGGGCTCGATGCAACACGGAGCGCGCGCGTTGCCGCTGCCGTGGGCCGGCATAGGATTCTACTTCTTGTGAAGCCGCGCGCGCCCAGCTGGCTCGTCCGATCTCTCGCTCTCGCTCACGCTCGCCGCGACGCTGCCGGCGGCTGCGGTCGCGCACGCCGAGCCGCCGGGCTATGCGTGGCGCGCGAAATCGGCCGCTGCCGGCGACGATCTCGCCGCGCGCATCGCCCCGCCCGCCGGAGCCAGGCGCGTCGCGGCCGCCGCGGGCAGCTTCGGCGACTGGTTGAGGCACTTGCCGCTCCTACCGCGCGACAGCCCCGTGATGCTCTTCGACGGCACGCGCAAGTCGCGACAGGACGTTCACCAGGCTGTGATCGACATCGACGTCGGCCACCGCGACCTGCAACAGTGCGCCGACGCCGTGATGCGCCTGCGCGCCGAGTATCTCTTCGCCGCCGGGCGCTTCGATGAGATCGTCTTTCACCCGCGACCCGGCGAGCAGAAGACAATCGAGTGGACCGGCGGTGCGCGCCGCGACGGCTGGGATCGTTTTCTGGTGCGCCTGTTCGCCGCGGCCGGGAGCGCCTCGCTCGATGCCGAGCTCCCGCCCGCGCGCGGCGCGCCGCTGCCCGGCGACGTCCTGATCCAGGGCGGCTACCCCGGCCACGCCGTCGTGGTCCTCGACGTCGCCGAAGATTCGAGCGGACACCGCTATCTGCTGCTCGGGCAGAGCTACATGCCCGCGCAGCAGATCCACGTGCTCAAGAACCTCGGCGATCCCCACCTCTCGCCCTGGTACGACGCCGCCGCGCTGAACGGCGGCGGCGTCGCGACGCCGGAGTGGCGCCCGTTCAAGTCGCATGACTGGCGCCGGTTCGCGCGGTGAGCGCGCCCCGCACGACTCGTGGGCGGCCTACTTCGCCGCTGCTTCTTCTCCAGCCTTCTTGGCCTTGACGCCGGCCTTCTCGGCCTTGTTGCCCGACTTCTCCATCTCCTTCGCCTCGTCGCCGCGCGCCTCGCCCGCCTTCTCGATGGCCTCGCCCTTCTTCTTGGTGCGCTTGCCGGCTGCCTCTTCGTTCTTGTTGCCGCTCTTCTTCCCCGCCTTCTCCTCGGCCTTCCCCCGCTTCTCCATCTCCGCGCCGCGCACCTTCTCGGCGTCGGCGGCCTTTTCCTCGGCGTTGGCCTTCCTCTCCATGCGATTGCCCTCGGTCTCGCCCGCGCTCTGGGCGCGCGCGGTTCCACCGGCCAGGAACGCAGTCGCCATCAATGCCAGAGAAAGTCGAATCAACGATCGAACCATAGTAGAGGCTCCTTGTTGTGGGGGTTGGGGTACCGGTCCTGAGTACCCGGTCCAACGAACCTAGGTCCGGTTCGCCCGTCGAACAGGGGAAGCCCTTACTTTCTTGGTAGCAGGAATGCTGGCCGCCGCCCATCACGGCGGCGCCGGAGCCTCACTGGTGGGCCATCACCGATCGCATCTGTGCGCTCTTGTCTTCGATCAGCTCGCCCGAGACGTCGACGACGACTTTCTCCAAACGGCCGGTGAAGCCGAACGGCGCGTGGTAGTCGGTGGTGATCGTCGAGCCGTCGTCGCGGCCGCAGGTGAGGCCTTCGGTGATACCGATGTCGAGCGGGATCGTGACCGGTAGATCGGTTTGCCCGACGAGCTTCCCGTCGATGTAGAGCTGCGTGTGCGCCGGCGTTCCCTTGCCGCGCGCCAGATCGGGGGGGCCGCTCGGCTCGAACTCGACGCGCAGCTCGTGGCGGCCGTCGCCGATCGTCGTGTCGCTCTCGACGTGGAAGTGCTGCACGCCGAGGAAGTTGTACGCGTAGTGCAGCCGGTGGTCCTTGACGTAGAGGGTGTAGCCGCCTGACGAGCTGCCCTGCGCGACCAGCACCCCCTCGGCGCCGTTCTGGATGTCGACGGTGGCGCTGATGCTGTGGGGTCGGTTGAGCACGCGCGGCGCGATCTTGTTCGAGACCACCGACGTGCCGGGATAATAGACGTAGAGGCTTCGGTCTCGCGTCAACTGCGGGCGCTCGGTCATCAGCCGCGCCGTGCCGCGGCTGTCGACCGGCATCACGTCATACTTGCCCGCTTCGAGATACCAGAGCGCGATCATCTCGACCAGCTTGTCGCGGTGCTCAGCCGCCAGGTTGCGGGTCTCCGAGAAGTCTTCGTCGACATGGTACAGCTCCCAGCCCTTGGCATCGAGCTCGCGCAGCCTCTCCTCGGTGATCACCATCTCGCCGAAACCCATACGGGCTTCGGCGAATGACGGTCCCGGCACCGGACAGACCGCGCGCCAGCCGTCGTGATAGATCGCGCGGTGGCCCATCATCTCGAAGTACTGGGTGTGGTGGCGGCTGGGCGCCTTCGCGTCGCTCAGCGCGCCGGCAAACGAGACGCCTTGAATCGGCGATTGGGTCACGCCGCGCAGTGAGCTCGGCGCATCGATGCCGATCGCCTCCAGGACCGTCGGGACCATGTCGATCAAGTGCGCCCATTGCGTGCGCACCTCGCCGCGCGCCTTGATGCCCGCCGGCCAGTGCACGATGAACGGGTCGCTGGCGCCGCCGCGATAGGTCTCGCGTTTCCAGCGACGGAAGGGCGTGTTGCCTGCCCAGGCCCAACCCCAGGGGTAGTGATTGAAGTACTTGGGCCCGCCGAGCTCGTCGATCGCTTTCAAGTTGTCTTCCAGCGTCTCGGGGACGTTGTTGAAGAACAGGTTCTCGTTCACCGACCCGTGCGGTCCGCCCTCGGCGCTGGCGCCGTTGTCGCTGACCACCATCACCAGCGTGTTGTCGAGGTGCCCCATGCGTTCGAGGAATGAGATGAGACGCCCGATGTGATGGTCGGTGTGCTCGAGGAAGCCGGCGAACACCTCCATCATGCGCGCGTACAGGCGCTTCTCGTCGGGCGCGAGCCCGTCCCAGGCGCTGACGTCAGGATCGCGCTCCGACAGCTTGGTTCCCGGCGGAGCGATCCCCAGCCTCAGTTGCTGCTCGAACACCTTGACCCGATAGGCATCCCAGCCGTCGTCGAACGCGCCTTTGTACTTGTCGACCCACTCGCGCGGCGCCTGGTGGGGCGCATGCATCGCGCCCGGACAGAAGTACATGAAGAACGGCTTCTCGGGAGCCACCTGTGTGGAGTCCGCAACGAACTGGATCGCGTGGTCGACGAGATCCTCCGTCAGGTGGTAGCCCTCCTCCGGCGTTCGCGGCGCCACGACCTGGTGGTTGTCGAAGACCAGGTCCGGGTAGTACTGATGCGTGTCGCCGCCCATGAAACCGTAGAAGCGCTCGAAGCCGCGGCCGAGCGGCCAGCGGTCATACGGACCGGCCGCGCTGGTTTGCTCCGTGGGCGTGAGGTGCCACTTCCCGAGCGCGAACGTGTTGTAGCCGTGCGGCAACAAGATCTCGGACAGAAAGCCATTCTCGAACGGAATCAGCCCGTTCGAGCCCGGGTACCCGGTCGCTCCTTCGGTAATGCACGCCATCGCGTTCGAGTGGTGATTGCGCCCGGTGAGAATGCACGACCGGCTCGGCGAGCAAAGGGCCGTCGTGTGCATGTTGTTGAACCGCAATCCACCCGCCGCCAATCGATCGAGATTCGGCGTGCGAATCGGCGACCCAAAGCAACCGAGCTGTCCAAACCCCGTGTCGTCGAGGACGATGAACAGCACGTTCGGCGCTCCCGCGCGCGCGCGCAGCGGCCGAGGCCACGCTGGCTCCGACTCGCCGATCGTCCTGCCCATCACGCCCGTGAAGGCCGTCCCCGGCGTGTACTCCTTGATGGCCATGCGAAACCTCCCTGCGCCCGAGCATCGCGCGGCGTCCGGGCAATGTGAGGCTGGGCCCGGACGCGCGGGATTCAGGGTGGGCCTGATTTTTTGATGCGGCTATGGGAGGCCGCACTCCGGTGCGCAGAAGGCGCCCTGGCAGATGGCCTCGTTCATGGCCATTCCTAGCGGAAACCTCGGATCGACGAAAAGCTGATTGATCGTCGCCGCGTCGTATGCGGTCAGCTTGGCCGCCGCCACGATCTGGTCGACACACGCACCATTGGCCTTCGTCGGCGCAGTGTTCGAAGTGGTGCAGGTGAGTTTATTCGATCCGCACCAGCAAGGAAGCACGTCACCCGCGGTCCCGATGCAGGAGCTCGTGGTCATACACTGGTACAGGTCCTTGCACAGCTTGCGATCGCCGGGGTCCTGGAGCGTATCGCAGTTCATGATGGTCGGATCGCAGTTGAAGCAGCCTTCGGGGCTGCTCGTGCAAAGTTGGGAGTCGGAAGGCCCGAACGAGCAGGCCTGGCAAGTCGCGCTCAGCGCGAGGACGCCGCCGTCCGCGCCGCCGTTTCCATCGCCGTCGGGTGAAGCGCCACCGTCGTTGCTGGTGCCCGAGGGCGGCGTGCAGATGCCGTAGCTCTGGCCCTGGGCAATGCAGGTTCCCCCGGTCGGACAGACGGCGTTGAACTGCGAGCTCGGGCAGATCGCGATGCAGGTCGGCCCCGATCCGAGATCGAAACACGAGGCATTGGCCACGCAGTCGGTCGGCCCCGCGCAGGGCTTGCCGAGTTGCACGTTGCCCGCCATCACGCACGCGGGCGCGACGCTTGTAAGCTCGGAGGGCGGACACCAGCGACCGAACCCGCAGGTGGTCCCGAGCGCCTGACAGGCTGGAGTGGTTTCGACAACCGCGACCTTCGTGGTGAGCGTGCCCATTCCGGTCGTGATGACGCTGGTGTCGGTCTGAAAGGAGAAGGTCAGCGTCGTCGTCACGCCAGCGTAAATAGAGAACGACACATAATTTTGCAGCAGCTGCGACCGCACCGGCAAGAAGTTGCCCGTGCCATCGTCGACCTCGAGCGAATAGCCCGACGAGAGTTGCGCGCTGAAGCTCCCGGTCGGAATACTGGTGGTGATGCTGCTGCCGCCGTTGTCGGCCAGGGTCGTCGAGAAGTAGTTGTTGTTGCTGTACGATCCGCTGATATAGATGCTGACGTTACGCAGGCGGTAGTTGTGACCGTTGGTGCTGGTCGTGAGCGGCAAGGTGACCGTTCCCAGGGTTTCAGGCGAAGTGGACGCCCCGTTCCGGCCGCAGCCGCCCGTAGACGCGAGCAATAAGGCCAATCCCAGACGCGACAACGAGCCAGTACCAGTGCCAGTTGATCGGATCATGTGTTTCTCCTCGGTTTAACGCCCCAACAATTGCTGGCCCCCATTTCAAGGCCGAACAGCGAGGGATGGTCTCACCGGGGATCACCGAGGCCGTGACACCCCGGAAACGATTGCGGCACATCAAAACGACGCCACCGCGACCAGCTCGGTCGTTGTGACGCGGCGACTCAGACTACGTCGGCGGCTTCGGGATCGAACGTCGTCCGGTATGCCGCTCGCAAATGCACACGGCGCTCGAGGTCCTTGATCACGATCTCGCCGACGTCGACGCCGTAGAGCTCGTGGATCGAGTGGATGCCGCCCGGGGTGAAGACGTTGAGCTCGAGGATCTTGTCGCCGACGATGTCGACGCCGACGAAGTAGAGGCCGTCGGCGAGCAGCTTGGGGCGCAGGATGTCGCAGATGCGGGCTTCGACGGGCCCGAACTCGCACGGGCTTCGGGTGGCGCGGTTCTCGGGCGGCGGGCCGCCGTTCTTTCCGACGACCGGGCGGCGGCGGTAGATCGCCACTCGCTTGCCGTCGCGGATCGGCTCGGCGTTGAGTAACAACAGGCGCTTTTCGCCCTGCTCGATCTCGGGCAGGTACTCCTGCGCGATGGCGTAGCCGTCCTTGGTCACCGCGGTGATGATCTGATTCAGGTTCGAGACCTGCCGCCGCCGCAGGTAGAACACGTTCTCTCCGCCGCGCGGGGACAGCGGCTTCAACAACGCCGGGCCGTCGAGCGCGCGCAGGAATTCTTTCAGCCGCTTCTTCGAACGCGAGACCAGCGTCTTCGTGCGCACGTCCGCGGGGAAATCGGCCAGGTACATGCGGCTGCCAGCGCGGCGCAAACCTTCCGGGTCGTTGACCACCAGCGTACCCGCCAGGCGCAAGCGCCAGCCGAAATCGATGAGCGGCGCGGCCGGCCGACCAACGCTCTCGCGGACGGGGTTGTAGCGCAGCAGCACGACGTCGAAGCTGCCTAGCGTGTCCTCTTCGTTGACGGCGTCGTCGGACGCGAGCGCGTGCGCGTAGTCGGCGGGCGACTTGTAGTCGCCGTGGCGCACGCGCGTGGTGGTGGCCAGCACGTTGTTGTCGTCGAGAAAGGACAGGTTCTCGACCGATGCGAATCGCACGTCGTGGCCGCGCCGGTGCGCGGCGAGCGCCAGGTAGATTCCGGCGTAGGTCGGCTGCTGATCCTTGACGTCGGCGACGACGAAGCAGATGCGCATGGCGGTCAGCTCTGGTGACGCCGGGTCACGCGCGTGGCGCTGAAGGCGTCGCGGTACTCGGCCAGGATCTCTCTCAGCGGATCCAGAGGCAAGGCGGGCGCGACGTGGTCGGACTGTCCGCGCATCTCATCGGCCATGCACATCGAGTTGACGATCGCTTCCTCGGTGCACTCGACCACGGCCTCGTACAGGTTGTCGCAGGCGTTGTCGAGCAAGACCTCGATCTTCGCGGTCATCAGCGTGGTCTCGCGCGGGACTTTGTTCGCGGTCGAGAATCCGACGAGGATCTCGCCCGACCCGTGCGCGGCGAACGATCCGACGCGCCCGATGCCGAGCGCCGAGCGCTTGCACAGGCGGGAGAGCTGCGACGGCAATAGCGGCGCGTCGGTCGCGATGATGGTGATGATCGAGCCGGCGTTGTGGAGGCGGCGCTCGAGGCCGAACTCCGGCTCGAGGATCTCGCCGATCGGAATGCCGCTGACGCGCAACGATCGCATCACCCCGAAGTTCGATTGCACGAGCACGCCCAGCGTGTACTCGCCGCCGTTCTCGACGGCCACGCGGCGCGAGCTGGTGCCGATGCCGGCCTTGAAGTCGCAGGTGACCATGCCCGTGCCGGCGCCGACCGAGCCCTCGCCGACCTTCCCGCTCGAGGCCTGCTCGATCGCGCGGTAGACGTGCTCGGACCGGACGTGCCGCCCGACGGCGTCGTTGAGCCACGAGTCGTCGCACTCGCCCACGAGCGGGATCACCACGTCGGCGTCGTTGCCGATCATCGGGAAGTGCTTGGTCATCCACTTGACCGCGGCGTCGGAGACCTTGCCGACGGCCATCGTGTTGGTGAGCAGGATCGGCGTCTCCAGCAGGCCCCACTCGGTGACCTGGGTCAGGCCCGACACCTCGCCGGCGCCGTTGAGCACGAAGCTGCCGGCGAGCATCCGATCGTTGAACACGTCGGGGTCGGGCACGATCGCGGTGACGCCGGTGCGCACCGGGCCCTTGCCGACCTCGAGCTTGCCGTCGCCGTGAATGATCGTACTGTGGCCGACGCGCACGCCGGGGACGTCGGTGATTGCGTTCCACCTCCCGGTCGGGAAGCGTCCGAGGCCGAAGCCGAGATCGCGAAGTCGAGCTCTCATTCCACCGGGGGTATCAAGGGAGTGACCGTGCCACCCGTTGCCGCTGGCGCCGCCGTGGGCGTGGGCGTCGGCGTGGTCGTGGTCGATCCGCCGTTGTTGCCGTTTGCGCCGCCGCCGCCGTTGCCGTTGCCATTCCCGTTGGCCGGCGCGGCGCCGCTGGCCGGCCCACCCGCACCCGCCGCGGTGATCGCGGTGCGCGCCTCGCGGCGCTTCTCGCGCAGCCGCTTGAGGCCGCCCTCCAAGATCTCGCCGATCAGCGTGCGGTACTCGATGCCGGCGGCGCTGGCGATCAAGCACAGGTCGGAATATCCCGGCGTCAGCCCGGGCAGCGGGTTCACCTCGATGACGTAGAGCTCGCCCTTGGGCGTCATGCGCAGGTCGACGCGCGAGACGTCGCGGCAGTCGAGCGCGGCGAAGGTCTCGCGCGCGACGCGCTCGATCCCCTTGAGCTCGGCCGGCGTCAGATCCGCCGGGCACTGGTAGCTGACGTGCTTTTCCCACTCCTGCTTGATCTGGAAGTCGTAGACCGGCCGCAGGTTGGTCTTGTCCTTGAACAGGATCTCCATCGGCGGCAACACGCGCGGGCGCCGATCGCCGAGCAACCCGACGGTGAACTCGCGCCCCGGGATGTAGACCTCGATCAGCGCCGGCTGGCGATAACGCTCGATGAGCTCGCGCACCACCGCGCGCAGGGCCGTGTCGTCGTCGACGACCGACGCTGACGCGCTCACGCCCTTCGACGAGCCCTCCTGGTTCGGCTTCACGATCAGCGGGAATTTCAGCTTGGGCGACAGGCGCTCGCGCCCGGTCTCCATCACCTGGAACTCCGCGGTGAGGATCCCGTGCTGCATGAGCACGCGCTTGGACAATGCCTTGTCGAGCGCGATCGAAAGCGTCGCCGCGTCGGACCCGGTGTACGGAATGCCGAGCAGCTCGCACAGCGCCGGCACCGCCGCCTCGCGGTTTCGTCCCTCGACGCCCTCGGCGATGTTGAACACCAGGTCGACCGGCGTCTCCATCAGCTGCCGCGGGAGCTCGGCCGTGGCCTCGAACGGATAGACCTGGTGGCCGTAGCTTTCCAGCGCCTCGCGGATAGCGTCGATGGTCTCGGGCGCGTCGTACTCGGCCTCGGTGTCGTTGCCGCTCTTCGAGTCGACCCGCTTGACGTTGAACGTGAACCCGATGCGCAGCGGCTCCGCGGGCCGCCGCTTGCGCACGCCGGGCTTGATCACCAGACCCTGCCGCCGGGCCGCGCTCTCGACCACGATGTTCAGAGCCTCGGCGTAGTCGAGCCCCTCGCGCGCCGCCGCTGCGAACGTGCTCGACCCGCGCTCCAGCGACGGCAGCGCGTTGACCTCGAGCAGATAGATGCGCCCGTCCTCGCCGAGCCGGAAGTCGATGCGGCCGATGTCGCGGATGCCGAGCGCGCGCGCCGCGGTCTTGGAGATCGCGCGCAGACGCGACACCACGTCTCGCGGCAGGTCGGGCGGGCAGCGTACCTGCACCTTGCTCGACTCGGCCGACTTCAAGCGATAGTCGTAAAGATTGAAACGGCTGCGCGCGGTCGGTTCGACCAGGTAGTCGACGGGCAGCAGGATGCCCTCGTCGCCGCGGCCTTCGAGAAACGGCACGGTCACGTCGGTGCCGGCCACGAACTCCTCGACCATCACGCCGCTCGGGTACGAGCGCAGCGCGCGCGGCAGCACCTCGGCCAGCGTCTTCGCATCGCGCACCACCGCGTCGTCGCCGATGCCCTTCGACGAGCCTTCGTAGTTCGGCTTGACGATCACCGGCAGCGCCAGCCCCAGCGTGCCGGGATCCTTCATGCGGCGCAGGTCATCGGCCGTCACCAGCCGCCCGCGCGGGGTGTCGACGCCGAGCGCGCCCAGCACCAGCTTGGTCAGCCCCTTGTCCAGGGTCACCGTCAGCACGTACGCGTCGGAGCCGGTGTACGGGAAGCCGAGCTCCTCGAACAGCGCCGGGTAGAACGCCTCGCGCGCGCGCCCGCGCCGGCCCTCGGCGGTGTTGAAGATCAGGTCGGGCCCATACGATTCGATGCGCGCCGCCAGCCGCGACGCCGGACCGGTGACCTCGATCTTCTCGACCTCGTGCCCGCCGGCGCGCAGCCCTTCGGCGATGGCGTCGACGGTCTCGGCGGAGTCGAACTCCGCCTCCTCTTCGCTGTCGGTGAGCCGGAGGTTGTGCGTGAAAGCGATTCGCATGTGGGGCGTCCGTTCGCGACGATGCGCGTGCCGGTTACCCTAACAGGATTCCGCCCCGACCGCTGAGCGCTTCTGCGACCTTCTCCGCCAACTTCTTGAGGTCCTCGCTCGGCCTCACCATGAACGCGTCGACGCCGGTCGCAAACGCCTCCTTGACCGACTCGTAGGACGGGTAGGCTGTGTACAACACGGAGGCGCAGTGAGGCAGGAGCCGCTGCGCGTGCTCGATCACACGCAGGCCGGAAACGCCCGGCAGGTGGCGATCCGCCAGAACCAGGTCGTAGTGCTCATGCTTGATCAGCGCCAGCGCCTCGTCGCCGTCGCGCGCGGCGGTGACGTGGTACTGCTTGCTGAGATAGTCGGAGATCAGCTGGCGCCGCGCGCCCTCGACCTCGACCAGCAGCACGCGCCCGGAGCGCCCGCCGGTCGTCGCCAGCCGCGGGCGCGCCAGTTGCTCGTCGCGCCGCGAGAGCGCGCGCCGGATCCGGAAACGCAGATCTTCGACGTCATGGATCGGTTTCTCGATGTAGTCGTGCGCACCGATATCCAGCGCCTCGAGCGCCGAATCGTACGAGCTGTAACCGGTGATGAGGACGATCGCCGGCGACGGCGTCACCGTGCGCGCCGCACGCAACACGTCGAGCCCCGACGCGCCCGGCAGGTTCTTGTCGGTCAGCACCAGGTCGAAGCGCCGCCGCTGCATGAGGTCCATCGCTTCTTCGGCCGAGGCGGCGGTGGTTACGCGATAGCCGCCGCGGCGGAGCGCCTCGCGCAGCACGGTCAGCACGACGACCTCGTCATCGACGACCAGCACCTCGTGCCCGGTCGGGATCACCGGCGTGCGCGTGCGCGGGATGGTCGTCGCGGCGATGAGGCGCACGTCGACGTCCTCGTGCAACGTCGGCGGCGGGCGCGTGCGGTCATCGATGTTGACGATGCCGAACTGTGCCAGCGTCTCGACCATGCGGACGCCCAGCGCCTCGTGGCGGCGGCGCAGGGCCATCGACGCGGCGACTCGGCCCAGGATGCTCAGCGCCTCGGGCGCGCGCGGTAGGTACGCGCGCACGCCACCGTAGATCGCGTTGCGCAGCCGCTCGGTGTCAGGATGGTCGTCGACGATGATCACCGCGGCGCCGGGTGTGCGCGCCCGCGCCTCGGCGAGGCGCGCGTCGAGCGAATCATCGGCCGCGAGCGCGACCACGACCGCGTCGGGGGCACCGGCCGCCGCCGGACCGCCCGCGGCGCGCGCGAGCTCGGCGTCGCCCATCACGAAGATCGTCGGCTCGTTCTTGGCGTCGCCGACCATCAGGTCGAGCGCCGCCGCCAGCGGGACCTCGTCGCCGTGCATCTCTTGCCGGATGCCGGCGAAGGCATTCATGACCAGCCGCCCGCGTGTGCGCGAGCGCCGGAATCCGGCCAGTCGCTTGACGTGCGCGCGCAAGAGCGCGTCGACCTCGGGCAGCGGGCGTGGAAGCACCGACGCCACCTCGCGCCGGAAGGCGGCGCCGCAGCGGTCGGGGTCGCTCTCGGTGATGAGCACGATGTCGGTGAAAGGGCGCAGCTCGCGCGACGCCGCCAGCGGATCGCCCTCGCCTTCGTCGTCGAGCGTGAGGAACGCCAGGTCGAACGACTCGTCGGCCAGGCGCGCGAGCGCGTCGGCGGTCGACTCGACCTCCAGCACGAAGCCTTCGTTGGCCAGCGCCGAGGCGATCCGCTGCCGCTCAACCGGGTCGGGAAGAGCGACCAGGAATCGCTCCTGCCCCCCGCGCGCGGCGTTGCGGAGGACGCCGATGTGCCGGCTTGCAAGATCGGGATCGGACATCAGCCCCGCGTCATTCTACCCGGAAACCCAAAAGCTCTGCCGCAACATCGTCGTCGGGCAGAGGGACACGCATGGGCATCCCTTCGGGGCGGGACATCGTCACGGGCCCCTTCGGGGCCGCTTGTGGATTCCGCGCGCCGGGGCGTTAGCTGGTGCATGGGCCCCCCAGGCGTGTGACAATTGATCTAGGCCGATGAGCGAACGCGACCTGGTGGTCCGCAAGCCGGAAGAGGTCAGCGAGTGGGACGGCGCGACCGTCACTCGGGACATCTCTAGCTCGGCCCCGCGGCAGGACGGCGCGATCGGGTGGGTCGGCGTGCAGCTCGACCGTGCGGTTGCGCGCTTCCTGGATGTCTTCGCGCGCCGTGGCACGTTGGCCGACGGTGAGCCGGCGGCGCTGGCTCGGACCGGCGGTCCGCTCGCGCGCTGGATCTCGTTCCCGCGCGGCGTGCGCGTCGCGACCGCGGCGACCACTACGGCTGCGGCTGGGCTGGCCGCCTGGGGCGTGCTGGCCATGGCGGGCAACGAGTTTGGCGTCGCCGTCGCGGCGGCCGCGGCGGCGACCGCGCTGTCGGCAGCGTCGGGACCGCTCGGTGTGCGGCTCGCCAATCGGCTGCACCGCCTGATCGCGCGTCACCGGCGGTATCACGTCTCCGAGCTGCGCGCGATCGCGGACCGCAAGGCGGTCGCCGTGCGCGGCGTGGTCGTTTCGCGGCGGACCGCTGCCTCGGCGCTGGGCGGGCGCGCGTCGGTCTGGTCGCTGGCGCGTTTCCGCAAGGGGACCTGGCTGTCGGCCGACTTTTTTCACGAGGTCGCTTTCGACTTCTTGCTCGACGACGGAACCGACGAGCCGATCTGGGTCGAGGTCGCGGGCGGCATGCTGCTCGACCGCTTTCCGGCCGACCAGCGCATGCAGTTCGGCAGCACGACGCTGCTCGAGCTCGACCATCCGTTCCTCACGCGCCTGCGCCTCGACGATCGCGAGGTGCGCGCGTCGGAGATCAACATCGCCGCCGGCGACGTGGTCGAGGTGGTGGGGCGCCTGTCGCGGCGATTGGATCCGACCGCACCGTCGGATTCGGGGCGCGCGCCGCCGCACCGGCGCGTGCTGCGTTCGGGCACACGCGTGCCCGTCATGATCCGCAAGGTGATTGAGCCCGACCTCGACCTCTCACGTGTACGCCGTTTGCCGCCCAAGGGACCGCCCGACACTACTCCCGGCGAACCTCCCATGCGTAAATTTTGAGCACCCCGTCCGGGTCTCGTGGACGTGGACCTGGACCTTACGTGGACCTGGACGTGTGGACCTAGTCGTAGTCGCTGTCGTGTGCCTGTACGCCGACGGTTTCGTTTCGGTTGCACGGCGTCCAAGCACACGACTACGACAGCGACTAGGTCTACAACCACGACCACGTCCACGTACATGTCCACGTCTATGTGCACGTCCCTCGATGAGTGGGGACGGCGGCTGGATCGGCGAGGATCCTCGAGAAAAGAGCACCCAATCGGGTGTACACTTTGGCGAGTGCGTATGCTTTGCCAATGGATCCTGGCGGTTGCCTTGGCGGCCTCGCCAGCACGGGCCGAAGACGCGGACTTCACGCCGCAGGCGCGGACGCTCGCCGGCGTCGTGGCATGCGCTCCGGGCGTGACCGCGCCCTCGCGCTTCGACTCAAAGGTGCTCTCGGCGCACTGTCGCCAGCTCGCGATGCTGCAGCGCTGGTGGCAGCACCGCTGGCTCTCGCGGGCGCAGCCCTTCCTGGTGAAGGTCGTGCCCCAGGATCTGCCACCGCGCGTGGTCTACCCGTTCGGCGGCGGCGATCTGCTGACCGCGCTGGTGACGTTCCCGAACGCGACCGAGATCAACACCGTGTCGCTCGAGCCGTCGGGCGACGTGCGCTCGGTCGACACGATCGCTCCGGAAGATCTCGACGGCGCGCTCGCCGACGTACGCGATATGACCACGCGCTTGTTCGCGGTCGCGCACTCGAAGACCAGCACGATGAGCAAGATGGCCAAGGCCAAGTTCCCCGGTGAGCTGGCGCTGGCGCTGATCGCGCTCACCATGAACGATCTCGAGCCGGTGGCCGTGCGCTACTTCCGCGTCGGCCCCGACGGAGACATTCATTACTTGTCGACGGCGGAGCTCGAGACCCGAGGGGGCGCGCGGTCACCCGCGCTGCCCTCGCGCCCGGACGCGGCTCCCGTTCCACTGCCTCTGCTGATGCAGCTGCCGATGCCCACCTCGACGGCGCCCGCGGCCGCGTTGCCGGTGCCGCCCGCCGTGCCACCGCTGCCGGCGGCGCGCCCGCAGCCGTTCGCGAATCTCGAGATCGCGTTTCGCCCGCGCGGCGGTGGGCCGACGCGCATCTTCCGGCACATCTCCGCGAACCTCGACGACCAGCACCTGAGCGCCGATCCGGGCGTGATCCGCTACCTCGAAACCAAGGGCAGCGTGACCGCCATGACCAAGGCGGCGAGCTACCTGCTCTGGTGGCGCGGCTTTTCGCAGATTCGGACGTATCTTCTCGGGCACATGGTCTGGATGATCTCCGACAGCACCGGCATCCCGCCCGAGAACGCTGCTGCGGCGGGGTTCGAACAGATCCCCTACGGCCACTTCGAGGGGACGTTCCTCAGGACGACCGAGAAGCAGAGCGCGGCGTTTCAGCGGCTGTGGGCCGACAGCGTCGAGTCGATCTCGTTTCGCTTCGGATACCCCGATATCGCCGGCAACGCCCACTTGATGATCACGCGCCACCCGACGAAGTGAGCGGGGCACTGTTGACCATGCTGGTGCTGGCCAGCGCGACGGAGCATCGCGGTAGCGTCGCCACCGACATCGAGGCGGATGGCACACACTATCGCGTGCAGACCGAGCATGGGCCGATTCACCTGTTCCGGCCGGCAGGCTACGATCGGCGCACCGCCGGCGTGGTGGTTTATGTGCACGGGCTCTACACGCGCATCGACCAGGCCTGGCACGACCACCGTCTGGCCATGCAATTCGCGGCCAGCGGCGCGAACGCGCTGTTCATTGCGCCGGAGGCCCCGGAGGCGGCGGATGAGCCTCCCGCGTGGACCGACCTCGAGTCGTTGATCTCGACCGCGCTCTCGCGTGCGCACCTGCGCCGCCCGCCAGGGCCGCTGGTGGCGGCCGGTCATTCGGGTGCCTACCGCACGCTGGCCGAATGGCTGGGCGACCCCGCGCTGCGCACGCTGATCCTCATCGACGCGCTGTACGGCAAGGAGGACGAGTTTCGCGCCTGGCTCGACGCCGATCCGTCTCACAAGATGACGCTGGTGGTGAAGGGCACCACGCGCCGGGCCGACCCGTTCGTGCGCGGCTACCGGCGCGCGATCACGCTACCGCGCATTCCCGACTCGTTCGACGAGCTGTCGCGCGCGCAACGCACCGCCAAGCTGCTCTGCCTGCGCTCGCAGTACGAGCACATGGAGCTGATCACGGAAGGCAAGACGCTGCCGGTCGTTTTGAGGAGGACGGCATTAGGTCGCCTGCCGCCGCCGCCCGGCGCGCCGCAACCGTGAGGCCCTTTCTGGCCGATGCCCGAGGCGCGACGCGCCTTTCTAGAAGCCGATCCCCAATTTGGTGATCAGGCTGTCATTCGTGACGTCCTTGAAGCGCAGGCTCGTCGACTGGGCCGCGATCGTCGCCGCGGTGTCGGGCGCGTGCCAGGTCGTGCGCACCCAGCCGATCGATCCGGTCAGATGCAGGCCGCCGAACACGTACAGATGCACGCCGACGTCGGCGCCGCGCGTGTAGATCCAGGTCGCGGCGGTGCCGCCGTTGATCGAAAGCGACGTCCCTGGGATCGCCAGCGAGCCGTCGAGGTTGCCCTCGATCACGCCGCCCGCCAGGTTGCCCTGGATGAAGGGCGCGAGGCGCATGGGAATCTGCAGCGCGGCCGATAGACCCAACAGGCCATAGTGCAGACCCACGTCGGAACCGCTGATGGTGCCGTTGCCGCGGCCGGCGGCCAGCGTGAACCCGCCGCGCAGCCACGACGACGAGATCGCGTAGAGATCGAGCTCCAACCCCTGGAGCGGCATCGTCGATGTGCCGCCGTTGCCGATCGCAAAGCTGGTGATCGACAGATCCAGTCGCGGCGCGGGCGCGATGAACGGAGCCGACTCGGGAGCCGACGGGGCGGCGGGGGCGGTGACCGGCGCGCTGACGCAGGTGTCGGAGGCGCAAGGGGACATGCCCCCGGCGGCGCCCGCCGCGGAGTCCGCGGGCGCGCCGCCGGAAGCCTGGGCCCACGCCGCGCCGCTCATCACGAGCAGCAGCGGCGGGGCGAGCACGAGGACCAGATGCGCGGAGTAACGATCGACCTTCTTTTCAAGCATGCAGACACCTCCCGGGAGCGGAACGCGCAGCAGTGTTTTCGCCGCGATCCGGTTCCCGCCTGCGCCCTGTTGGCCGCATCAGAGTGTTAGTGCCCCGAGGGCGGCAAAAAGTTGCAACGATCCGCGCTTGGCTCGCCGCCCATTTTTACGTCGATTCTTTGCGTCGATTCCTGCAACTTTCCGCGGCGCCGGCCACACTAACGAATTGAATGGGCCCCGTGACCGAAGTCGCGCTCGCTCCCGCCGAGGAGCAAAACCTCGCGCGCGCCTGCGCGTCGGGTGATCGTGCGGCTCAGGTTCGCCTGTTCCGGCTCGAGGTCCAGTCGGTACATCGGCTGCTTCACCGCGTGCTGGGCGCGACCCCGACGCTGGAAGACCTGATCCAGGAGACATTCATTCGCGTCTTTCGCTCGCTGGCGACCTTTCGCGGCGAGGCGCATCTCGGCACCTGGATCGGCCGGATCGCGCTGCGCGTCGCCTTCGATCATCTGCGCCAATCGCGGCCTGCGACGGCGCGGCTCGAGGTCGTGCCCGACCTGGCGTCGGATGATCCCGACGCCGAGCGCCAGTTGATGGCGCGCGAGGGCCTGCGCCGCCTCTATCGGATCCTCGAGCGGCTCGATGCCAAGCAGCGGATCGCGTTCACGCTGTGCGCGATCGACGGCCGCCCGCAGCAGGAGGTCGCGTCATTGATGTCGGCGTCGCTGGTGGCGACCAAGGCGCGGATCTGGCGCGCGCGCCGCGAGGTCGATCGCCTGGCGCGGCTGGACCCGCTGCTCGCGTCGCTGGTCGCCGATTCGCGGGAGGCGGCGCGGTGACCGTGCGGGAGCAGCCTCCGGTGCCGCCGCTCGGCGAAGCCGCGGTGTCGCGCGTCGAGCGCGGGGTCTTCGCGGCGCTGGATCGCGACGCGGCGGAGCGCGCGGCCGACTGGGGGCCGGTCTTGCGCCCGCGCTGGCGGGGCCGGGCCGTCGTCGTGTCGGCGAGCGTGCTGGCCGCCCTGGCGGTGCTGGGCGTGCGCCAATTCTGGCGTGCGCCGGGGTTGCCGGCTCAGGGCGCGCGCGTCGCCACCGCGACCAGCCCCTCGCACGTGACCGTCGAGGGCGCCGCGATCGATGTGGCGCCGTCGTCGGCGATCACCTTCGCCGACGAGCGTGACGGCGCGACGGTGGTCCGGCTCGAGCGCGGCACCGTGACCTGCGAGGTCGCGCCGCGCGGCGCGCGCGCGCCGTTCGTCGTCGAGGCCGGCACGACGCGGGTCACCGTCGTCGGCACACGCTTCGGTGTCACGCGCGTCGGCGACCGCGCCGAGGTCTGGGTCACCCACGGCACGGTCGAGGTCGGCGACGACGGGGTGACCCAGCTGGTGCACGCGGGCGAACGCTATGTGCCCGGCGCGGCCGGACCGGCCGACACCGTGGCGCGCGAAGAGGCGCCCGAGCAACCACCCGCGCCGCCAACTGCGACCCCTGGTCCCGCGCTGGACGTCGTTCCGGCGCTCGGCGGCGAAGCGGCGCGGCGACCTGCAGAAAGGTCCGTTCCGGCACTCGGCGGCGAAGCGGCGCAGCGAACCGCGGAAGGATCCGGTCCCCTCTCCCGTCCGCGGGAGAGGGTTAGGGAGAGGGCGGACCTTGCGAGCCGCAACGCCCGCCGGCCCCTCTCCCTAACCCTCTCCCCCGCGGACGGGGGCGAGGGGACCGGACGGACTGGAGAGCGGCCGCCACCGGCAGTCGTCCCGCCACGTGCGCCGGACGTCGCGCCGCCCGCGGTCACCGGCGCCATCTTGCGCGAGCGGTTCCAGAGCGGCGCCGCGCTCGAGGTCCGGGATCCGCTGGCGGCCGCCCGGATCTATCGCGAGCTCGCGAGCGGCGCCGGCCCGTGGGCGGCCAACGCGCTGTTCGCGGAGGCGCGGCTCTCGGCCGAGCGCGGGCAGCGAGACGCAGCGCAGGCGTTGCTGTCGTCCTACCTCGAGCGATTCCCCAGCGGCCCCAACGCGGACGATGCGCGCGCGTTGCTGGGCCGACTGAAGACGCGTGGGACGGAGCCGGGTCCCCCGGCGGAGTCCGTCGCGGGAGGGTTTGGGAACCCTCCGAGGGTGCCCATTTTAAAGGTGGCGTCGGTGGCGCGCTTCGCTGACGCACGGGGACTCTGCGTCGCCGCGCTGGTGCTGGCGATGCCGGCGAGCCGCACCGCGCGTGGGGCCGAGGCGCCGGCGATGCTGGTGGCGACGCCCGATCCGGCGCTGCTGTCGGCGCTCGACGCCGCCTTTTCACCGCGCGGCGTGCGCGTGGCCATGGCCGATCGGCCGTTGCGCGCCACCAGCGACGATCCCGGCGCGGGCGCGCGCGGCGCCGATCTGGTGTGGCTCTGCGACGTGACGCCGGCACCGGCCGCTGCGCCATCATCGACGGGCAGCCGCGCCGCCCGCGACCGCGCTGTGCGTCCGCCCGCATCAGGGACGGTGATCATCCGGCGCGTCGCGGTCGCGACGCCGCTGTCGCCCGAGGACGCGGCGGCGCTCGCGCTCTCGGTGCAGGTGGCGTTGATGCCCGGCACGTCGCCGGCACCCGTGGCGATCGCGAGCTCCGCGCCCGCTGTCGAGCCCACGCGCGCGGACGGCGCCGGGCCGCGTGGCGCCCACGGTCTGACACTCGAGCTCTCTGGTGGATTTCGCGGCGGGCCCGCCGGCAGAGTCTTCGCGCGCGAGCCTCTCGGCAGTCTACGCGCCCGGCGCGTTCGAGCATCGCTTCGGCCTGGGGGCTGCGATCGGTGTCGGTTCGACGTCGCTCAACGACGGGACCGACATCTCCGTGGCCCCGGTCCGCCCGCGGTGCCTCTGGTCGACCGCAGTCGCGATCTGACGTTTCGCCTGTTCGCGCGCGGCCAGGCGAGCATGGGGCCGATCTGGCTACAGCTCGACGTCGGTCCGGCGGCTCATGCGACGAACGGCGTTCTCGGCCAGCCCCAGGGCGACGAACGACAACCGCCTGCTCTGGTCACTGGACGGCTTCCTCGGCGCGGTGGTTCCGTTCGGACCGTTCTTCGCCGGCGTACGCGCGGGCGGCGAGTTCGCCGTGATGGGACGCTTTGCTTCCGCGAGCTCCGGCATCGGTCCCTGGAGCACGGAAGCGCTGGCGACGTTCGGCGTCGGATGGTTCTAGCGCCGCCGATCAGCGGGCTACGGATTACGGATTGATGATCGGCGACGCCGTTGGCGTTCTTCGTCACGTCGTCGGTCTTCGTCGTCGATGGCGACGGTTCTTGCGACGGGGCCGCCGCAGGGCTGTTCTTCGCCGCGTGGCCGCCCTTGGCTCCGCCCTTGCGCGGCCCCTTGGGATTCCCCTTACGCCCGCCGGTGACGTCGTCGTGCCCGCCGGTCTCTGCGCCGGGCCCTGCCTTGGCCCCGGCCGGCGGATTTGGCGCCACCGTGGGCGCGGTGATCGGCGCCGGCTCGGTTCGCGGGAGCGATCTTCACATCCGGTACGCGCGCCGCAGGCCGGGCGATGCGCGGCTGATCGTCGGGCGCAGTCACCGCGTGCGATGCCGGCGTCGGGGACGCGGAGGCGCTGCTGGGATCCGACGTCGTCGCGGCGCTCGCTGGTGCCGCCGCCGCGCAGAGCGATCAGCAGCCCGATCGCCGCGACCAGCGCGACGCCGCCGACGATCGCCACAGCCCGCCAGCGCGATCGCGCGGTGAGCCGCGTCGGCAGCGCGCGCTCGCCGGTCGCGTTTCGCAGGGTCGTGCTCGACACCTTGCGATTGTGTGGCGGCGGGGGCAACTCCATGGTTGCGCCCGACGGCGACGTCGACGGCGCCAACAGCGTGGCGACGCGCGGGCGATCGGTCGAGGGCGGGCGCGACGCCGGCAGCGCGCCGGAGCCCGCGCCGGCATTCAGCGTCGGCGCGCCCGACAGCGGCGACCCGCTCGACGACAGGTCGAGCGCCGGCGCCGCGCCGAAGAACGGCGCCCAGAGAAAGCGCGTCGACTCGCTGCTGAGCTCGAGCAGCGCCGCGCCGAACTGCTTGACCGAGTCGAACCGCGCCAGCGGATCCAGACTCATCGCGCGCAGGACGATCGCCTCCATGTGCGCGGGCAGGCCGGGCCGCTTCATCGACGGGCGCGCGAACTCGCCCTCGGCGATCTTCTTGAGCAGCAGGTAGAAGCTGTCTTCCTCGAACGCGCGCTGTCCCGTGACGCACTCGTAGAGGATCGTGCCCAGCCCGTACTGGTCGCTGCGCGCATCGGCCTCGCGCGCGGCGCGCAGCTGCTCGGGCGGCAGGTAGTGCATCGTGCCCATCGTCGCGGCGGTGCCGGTGAGCGCGCGCGCTCGCGAATCGCCCAGCACCTTGGAGATGCCGAAGTCGAGCACCTTGGGGTGAACCGCGCCGTAGGCGCTGCGCGAGAGGAAGATATTCTCGGGCTTGAGGTCGCGGTGGATCACGCCCTGCTCGTGCGCGGTCGCGATCGCCGCCGCGACCGGCAGCATGATGTCGGCCGCCTGCGCGGGCGTGAGGAATCCCTGGCGCGCCAGCAGCCGCGCGAGGTCTTCCCCCTCGAGGTATTCCATCACGAGATAGATCACCGAGCCCTCGGAGCCGAGGTCGGTGACGTCGACCACGTGCGGGTGCCGGATGCGCGACGCTGCCTCGCCCTCGCGCAGGAACCGCTCCTTGGCGTCGGCGTTCGAAGCCAGCGACGGCAGCAGCGTCTTGATCGCGACGCGCTTCTTCAGATCGCGGTGCTGCGCTTCGTAGACGCAGCCCATGCCTCCTTGTCCCAGGAGGCGCCGGATCTCGTAGCGACCCAGTATCGTCCCGGGACGCAGGGTATCCGAGCTGCCACCGTCCACCTGCCCGTCCATGAGAGAGACCTTATTTTGTACCAACCCGCCGGGGTTGCGTCAAAGCTCGCGAAGTCGCCGGGGGCCGCGGGGCGTGAAAATAGCTGCCGCAGCGGTGTTTTCGGAGGTTTCACGCAATGCGCTGCGGCTGTTTGCCACACGCCGCGCGTGTCCGGGCGGGTATCGTCGGCAGGGCGCCCACTGCCCCAGAGAGTGTGGGCTCGGTTGCTGGCGCTCGTCTTGCACATCTAGCACTATCGAATGGGTCCGGGTCGAGATTTCACTAAGGGGAAAAGCATCATGAAACGGCTGCTGTCAGGACTCACCGTTCTCCTCTTTCACACTGCTGCGGCGTACGGACAACAGTCTGGCCTGACCGAGATCGCGCCCGACGATCCGTCCCAGATGCCGCCGCCGCCCGCGGTCGCGCCCACGCCGCCACCCCCGCCCGCGCCGGCCCCGCCCCCGCCGCCGGTTGCGGCGCCCGCGCCGGTTCAACAGCCGATGGCTCCGCCTCCGCCCCCACCTCCGTCGCCCCCGCCGCCGCCGTCGTACCAGCAGCAGCAGGCGCAGCCGTACGCGCCGTCGCCTCCTCCGGGGTACGGGCCGCCTCCCGGATACGGGCCGCCGCCGGGTTACGGCCCGCCGCCCGGGTACGCACCCCCGCCGGGTTACGGCCCGCCGCCCGGGTACGCACCCCCGCCGGTTTACGTTCCGCCGCCGCGGCGCTACTACCGCCACTACCCCGGCCCGCCGCCGCTCCCGCGGTCGGTGATTGACCGCCCCTTCACCATTGGTGGCGGCGGTGGCTTTGGCGGTTTGCAATTCCGAGATGCAAATGGCAACACCCAGTCGACCAGCGCGGGCGCCTACACGTTCCGGCTGGGCTTCGGCCTGCAACCCGGCCTGATCCTGATGTGGGACGTCGAGGGCGCGGTCGCCGGCGATTCAGGCACCTCGTATCAGCAGACCGCCCACCTGGCGGCGCTGCAGCTCTTCCTGACCAACCGCCTGTTCATCAAGGGCGGCGTCGGCGCTGCACGCGTCGACCAGGTCAGCGGCCCCGACGTCTGGGTCGGCCGCTGGGGCATGGCCGCGATGGGCGGCGTCGGCTACGAGCTGGTCCAGGGTTACCACTGGTCCTTCGACATCGAGGCGACCGTCACCGGCGCTCACTACGGCCAGAACCAGGACACGCAGTCCGAGACGTGGACCAACTGGTCACTGGTGAACTTCGCGATCAATTTCTTCTAGAGTTGGCGGGCACCGCGGCTCGGAGCCAGCAGCTCGTAGAGCAGGCCCCAGCGGATTCCGCGGTCGCTGACCAGGATTGCGCCGACGCCGGCGCGCTCCGCGATCGCTTGCAGGATCAGCGCGCCGGCGAGGATCACGTCGGCGCGGCGCGGGTCGAGGCCCACGAACTTTTCGCGTTCGGCCTGCGTCGCGTGGGCGAGCCGCGCGATCTCTCCGTCGAGCGCGGCGCGTGTGAGGTGGAAGCCGTGCACGCGCGCGGGGTCGTACGACGCCAGCTGCTGCGCCATCGCTGCCAGCGACGTGACCGTGCCGGCGACGCCGACCAGGTGGGTGTGCGCCGCCGACGACAGCTCGGCGACGGGCGCGAGCGTGCCGGCGATCTCCCGGCGTAGCGCCGCAATTTCTTCGTCACGCGGTGGATCGCTGTGCACGTGGCGCTCGGTCAGGCGCACCGATCCGATCTGCAGGCTGGTGCGCAGCCGGACCGCGCCGCTCTCGGCGATGATGATCTCCGTCGAGCCGCCGCCGATGTCGATCACCGCGACCGAACCCGCGCCGGTCGCGGCCGGGAACGACTCGGCGACCGCGCGGAAGGTCAGCGCCGCCTCGCGCTCACCGTCGATGACCTCGACGTCTCGGCCCAGGATCTCGCGGGCGGGCTCGAGGAAGTCGCGCGCGTTCTTCGCGCGGCGCAGCCCTTCGGTGCCGATGGCGGCGATCGTCGCGCCGTGCTCGCGCGCGAGCCGTGCGTAGTCGCGCAGGACGTCGAGCGTCGCGGTGATGCCGGCGCTCCCGAGCACGCCGGTGGTGCCGATGCCGCGGCCGAGGCGCGTGATCTCCGCGCGCTCGGCGAGCACCTCGACGTCGCCGCCCGCTGCCGCGCGCCCCACCAGCAGCAGCGTCGTGTTGGTGCCGATGTCGATGGTCGCGAACGCCTTGCCGCTCACGCGCCGCCTCAGTGCCGCGTCGGCGCGGGGCCCCAGCTCGGCGACGAGCCGGCGCCGCGCCAGACCTGCACCTCGTGACGGGTCTCGGGATTGGCGACGAAGAGCCCGCCGCGCGACGACACGTACGCCAGCAGCCGCCCGTCGGGCGACCAGGTCGGATCCTGGTTCGAGCCGCGGCTCTGTGTGACGCGATCGATCTTCCCGGTCTTCATGTCGAGGATGAAGATGTCGAACACCCCGCGCTCGTCGCGGCCGGTGAACGCGATCTGCGGCTTGTCGGCGCGCGGGTTCCAGCGCGGGGTCTGGTTGTACTTGCCCTGGAACGTCACACGCTTGGCATTGCCGTCACCGCCGGTGGACGGCATCACGAAGATCTGCGGGCTGCCCCGGCGGTTCGACACGAACGCGATCTGCGATCCGTCGGGCGAATACGACGGCGAGCTGTCGATCGCGGAGTTGATCGTCAGCTTGGTCTGGATCACGCCCTCGCTGGCGCTGATGCGATAGATCTCGGCGTTCCCTTCGTACGACATGGTGAGCGCGATGCTGCTGCCGCTGGGCGTCCAGGCCGCGCCGGTGTTCAGGCCCGGCTGCTTCGACACGCGCCGCGCGCGCCCGCCGCCCGCCGACACGATCCAGAGATCGGGATTGCCGCGCAGGTACGACGTGAACGCGATCTCGCCGCCACCGGGCGAGAAAGCCGGCAGCAGGCAATCCGAGCCCATCTTGGTGACGGCCATCACGTGCGAGCCGTCCATGTCCATGGTCAGGATCTCGCGGTTCTTGCCGGTGAGCGCGACCGCGATCCGCGATCCGAAGATCCCCGGCTGGCCCGTGAAATAGGCCACGATCTCGTTGGCGAACTG
Organism: uncultured Pseudomonadota bacterium; assembly: GCA_963711305.1. GTDB lineage: Bacteria > Myxococcota_A > Polyangia > Fen-1088 > Fen-1088 > DASRQZ01. The sequence goes on along the minus strand of CAVQDT010000006.1, from coordinate 225,572 downwards.
GTGGACGGCGTCGTGCACGTCGGAGCCCTTGTACGTGTGCGACAGGACCGGGCCCTCGCCGCGGCCGATCACGTAGAGCGCGCCGTCGATCTGCGCGGCGCCGCTCGCCGCGTGGCCGACCTTGATCTTGGCGACGCCCTGCGCGCCGACCTGCGACCAGAGCGCCGACGAGAATCCCATGCCTTCTTTCTGGAGATCGGCGGGGAACGACGCCGGGTCGAGCAGGTGGAAGATCCCCGAGATGTCCAGGTCGCGCGTCTCGGTGTCGAGCGCGCCGGCGGTGTCGCCGTCGCCCACCGCTTTGGGCAACGCCAGGCGGAAGAGATCGGTCCCCGCCGGCGTGATGCGAATGGTGGGCAGGTCGTCCGAATCCGCGGTCCCGCCAGCGGCAGGCGCCTGCGCGCGTGCAGCGCCGCCCGCCAGGAGAGCGGCGCCGCCAGCCATGACGACGGTCATCGCGGCGACGAAGAGCCTCAGCTTCATTTCAGATCCTTTCCGGCGAACTCGAGGGCGTAGCCGCGCGCGGCCAGGCGGCGTGCGGCGGGGGGAGGGGGCGGCACCTTGTGAGTTGCCAGGATCGCGGAGACGCACGCGTCGTCAAAAAAGCTGTTGCCCGACGGCTTCAGCAGCTTGTTTTCCAGAATCGCGCCGTCCTCGCCGACCCGGATCTTGATCGTCGTGGTCAGCCGCGAGAGCTGCGCGTCGGTGATCAGGCCCTCGGGCACCGTGAAGTTTTTGCGGACGGCGTCGAAGATCGCCGTGGCGTAGGCGTCGCCGGCGCTGGCCTCGCTCGCGGTTCCTGCGGTCGAACCGGTGAGCTGACCTTCCTCGGGCTCGGTCGGGATCAGCTGCTCCAGCTTGCGCGCGCGATCGAGCGCGCGGCGCAGATCCTTGGAGATCTCCGGGTTGTCGGGCCGCGGCGCCTCGACGGGCGCCTTGGGCGCGTTGGGGTCCTCAGCGACCTTGATGGTCTTGGGCGGCGCCGTCGGCCGGGGTGGCTGGGTGATGCGCGGCAGCCAGAACTTCTCGCGCGGCTTGCCGAGCTTGACCATCCTCGCGACCACGAAGTCGCGCGGCATGTCGAGCGGCTCGTCGGTCTTGCTGTGCGCGGCGCGCACGGCGAACAGGATCGCGCCGTGGAGGGCGAGCGTGATCAGCAGGCCGGCGAAGTTCCGGCGCGAGGGTCGACGCTTTTTCTCGGGCGGCACGCGGTCACTCCAGCGGGTCGGTGACCATCCCCAGCTTGTCGACGCCCGCCTGCTTGACCGCCGCCATGATCTTCACGACGTCGCCGTAGTAGAGCGCCTTGTCGGCGTGCAGGTACAGCTCGTGATCGGCGTTGAGCTTGGCGTTGTTGCGCAGAATCTTCTCCACGTCGTCGAACGGGATCTGCATCTTGCCGAGGAACACGCGCTTGTCCTTGGTGACGGTCAGGATCAGCTTCCCCTCATCGTCGGGGATGGTCTGTGCTTTAGCTTCGGGCAGGTCGACGTCGACGCCGGTCTGCAGCATCGGCGCGGTGACCATGAAGATGATCAGCAGCACGAGCATGACGTCGACCAGCGGCGTGACGTTGATCTCCGTCAGCATCGACCCGGAGCCACCTCCGGACGTCGTCATGGCCATGGCTAGAAGAACCTCCGGCGCACGATGTTGAGGAAGTCGCTGGAGAAGGTCTCCATCTCCGACGACAGCACGCGGATGCGGCGCGAGAAGAAGTTGTAGGCCATGACGGCGGGGATCGCGGCCATGAGGCCGATCGCCGTCGCCACCAGCGCCTCGGCGATACCGGGCGCGACCGTGGCCAGGTTCGCGGCGCCCTTGGCGCCGATGTTGCGGAACGAGTTCATGATGCCCCAGACCGTACCGAAGAGGCCGATGAAGGGCGCGGCGCTGGCCGTGGTGCCGAGCAGCGGCACGCGGTTCTCCATCTCGGTGATGGCCGTCGTGCGCGCGCGGTCGAGCGCGCGCTGGATGCTCTCGATATCGCCCAGCACCGCCTCGCTGGCGGGGTCGGCGGACTGCTCCTGCCGGCGCTTCTGCAGCTTGGCGAGCTCGGTGTAGCCGGCGCGGAAGACCTCGCCGACCGGCGAGGGGGCCGACGCTTCGGAGATGCGCCAGATCTCGTCGAGCCGCCCGGTCTTCCAGAAGACGTCCTGGAACTTGGCGGAGCGCGAGGCCGCGTTCGCAAGGAAGATGGTCTTGGATCCGATGACGAACCAGGAGGCAATCGACATCAGGATGAGCAGACCCAGCACGCCTTTGACGACCGGCGAGGCATTGAGGATCAGGGATATGATGTCGAGGCGTGCCTCTCCGGTGCCGGACTGCAAGATCAGGGGTAGCATCGGTTCTCCTTCCGCGCGTGGCAGTTTGACACGGCTGGTGCCGATTCGTAGTTTCCCGTATTCAATGAGTACCAGAATCCGCCTCGCAGCGCTGTGCGGGCTGCTGGCGGCCGGCTGTGTACGCATCGACGGTGGTGCGGTCGAGATTAGCTGGGTGGTGCGGTCCTACGACGGGCGCGCCATCACCGACTGCACCTGCTCCGCCCCGGAGATCGCAAAGGTGCGACTGGTTCTCAAGGGAGTCGGTGGCGACATCGACGGCACCACCCCGTGTGCGGGGCGTCCCGAGTGCGAGTTCTCTTGTCAACGTCAGACCGGAGCCACACCTTTCGAAATACCGCAGGGTCGAGCTGGGTCAGATGGCATCACACCTCAATACCAAATCTCGGTCACCGCGCTGGGGACGGACGGGAGCCCCCTCTCCGGCGTTCAGACTCCGGCACCGATCTTGCGCGGGGTGGTCCGGGGGCAACCGACCGAGGTCGAAGCGTTCCTGCTGGTGGCTCAATGCGCGGTCGCTTGCTCGGGGATGAATAGCTCGGGGGTCTGCACTCGTCCCTAGTCAAACATCGAATTGCCACGGGGGAGGCAACATGAACGCACTGACGCGCACCTGGCTTTTTCTGGGGTTGGCGGCGCTGGCCGTACCACTTTCGGGCTGCGGCGGAGGAGGAGGCGGCGGTGGTGGCCCGACCTGCGCCGACCAGCGCTTCGCGACCGTGGCCTGGAGCATCGAGGATCCGTTCCGCAATGCGCTGAGCTGCCAGGCCGCAGGCGCGTCGGAGGTCGTCTTGAACTTCGGCGGCTTCGGACCCTACTTTTTTCCGTGCACCGACTACAACGGCGCCACCGACGCTGGTCTGCCGGCAGGCGACTACCTGTTCTCGATGCAGCTGCTCGCGTTCGACGGCTCGGTTCTTTCCGACACGGCGATCAACAACCCGCCGGTCACCTATCCGATCTTCTCGTGTGCTCAGGACGACATCCCCGACGTCATCTTCGGCGTTCAGTGATGTCGCCAGGTCCCCGGGGCCGGGCCGGGTGATATAAAGCCGCGCATGCTTTCGGCTGGTGGCGCGCGCGCTCGCATTGGCGGGTTGGGCTTTCATCTCCTGCTCGCAGCCAGCGCGCTTGGCGCCGGGTGCAGCAAGAGTGGGTCGTATCGGGTCGACTGGCAGTTCGCCGACAACTTCCAGTCGGGTGACTGCGGTCGGGTCGGCGTCGGCGGCATTCGCATCACCGCGAGCTCGGGCAGCTCTTTCGATGTCCGCGCTGTCCCGTGCGCGCCGGGCTTCTACGAAGGCAGCCTCGACCCGGGGAGCTGGGCCTTGACGCTGGTCGCGCTCGACGCCGAGGGGCAGGTCAAGGATTCGCGAGTCGGCACCACCTATCTGGTAGGTCAAGGGGCGAGCCCGGTCGAGATCCACACCGGCGAGATGGCCGCGGCGATTCCGGCAGTGACCCTGCCGCCTCTGCCGCAGTGCCGCGACGGCGTCGACAACGATTTGGACGGGCGCGTCGACCTCGACGATGGCGATTGCGCCGGTAATCCCGACGGACCCACGGAGTGCGGGGCGGCGGATGGTGCGTCCTGCTACGACAATCCGCCGGGAGCGATTGCTCCCTGACGGAATGTTCCGGTTGGGATCAGCGTGCTAAGCTCGATCCATGCGTGATTTGCCGCCTCGGCGGCGCGCCCCCGCCCCGGCCTGGACTCGGCCGATCGTCGACCGACTGACGCCCACCATCAAGGCGCTGGTGGTGATCCAGACCGTCGTCTACCTGTTTTACGCGGTCGTGCGCGAGGTCCGTCCCGTGGTCGAGGCCCACCTGGCGCTCGGACCCAGGATGATCATGAACGGCGAGCTCTGGCAGCCGCTGACGTCGATGTTCGTGCACCTGAATGCGCTCACGTTCGTATTCAACATGATCGGGCTCTGGTTCGTCGGAGCCTTCCTCGAGCGCAGCCTCGGCATGCGGCGGTTCCTGGTGCTGTTCTTCGCCTCGGGCATCCTGGCTATGGTCGCGATGGGGCTGATGATGCGGCTCAAGGTCTACTCGCTGGGTGAGGGCTGCACCTACGCCGTGCTCGCGCTGTTCGTCGCGTTCGGCCGGATGTACGACCGCGCGCCCGCCCAGATCCTCCCCGGCATGGTCATGCAGGCGCGTTATTTGACCCTGCTGCTGGTCGGGTTCGCGGTCGTGGTCGACACGGTTCGCGGCGACTGGGCATCGCTGGCGGCGACGCTGGTGGCCAGCGCGTCCGGCTTCGTGCTCGCGGGCGGCGGTCTCGGCGACCTGGCCGGGCTCTGGCGCGCGCGCCGGCTGCGGCGGCGCTACCGGGTGCTCGACGGCGGCCAGTCCAAGAGCGCCAAGGCCGGCGGCAAGCCCCGCGACCAGTACTGGAACTGAGCCGCGCGACAAGACGCGCGCGCGGCGGACGCCAGTTGCATTCCCGCTCAAGCGGGATAAGGTCTTCGCTCCTGATCAGATCAGCTGGGGGAGCTGCTCGTAGCTGAGAGGCGCGTTCGCAATGAGCGCGCGACCCCTGAACCTGCTCCGGGTAATGCCGGCGAAGGGAAGCGAGGCGAGATGAGTGTAGACGGAAGTAACGGCGCGAACGGCAACGGTAAGAAGAAGCTCGACCTGGCACCCGCCGATCCCGTGGCCGGCCTGACGCCGCTCGAGGACTTCCCGGCCTCTACGCGCGTCTACCTCGAGGACGGCGACCTCCGCGTGCCGGTGCGGCGCATCGAGGTGACCGGCGAGAAGCCGATCGACGTCTACGACACCTTCGGCCCGCGGGCGCTGGACCTGCACAAGGGCCTGCCCAAGCTGCGCCAGCCGTGGGTGGCGGCGCGCATCGCCCGCGGCGACACCAACTTCAGCCAGATGCACTACGCGCGGCGCGGCGAGATCACGCCCGAGATGCGCTTCGTGGCCCTGCGCGAGCGGTGCACACCCGAGCTCGTGCGTGACGAGGTCGCGCGCGGCCGCGCGATCATCCCTTCGAACCGCAACCACCCGGAGAGCGAGCCGATGATCATCGGCCGCAACTTCCTGGTGAAGATCAACTCGAACATCGGCAACTCCGCGGTCAGCTCGTCGATCGCCGAGGAAGTCGACAAGCTGCGCTGGTCGGTCAAGTGGGGCGCCGACACGGTGATGGACCTGTCGACGGGCAAGAATATCCACGAGACGCGCGAGTGGATCATCCGCAACTCGCCGGTGCCGATCGGCACGGTGCCGATCTATCAGGCGCTGGAAAAGGTCGACGGCAAGGCCGAGGATCTGAACATCGACATGTTCATCGACACGCTCGTCGAGCAGGCCGAGCAGGGGGTGGACTACTTCACGATCCACGCCGGCGTACTGCTGCGCTACGTGCCGCTGACCGCGCGCCGAGTGACCGGCATCGTGTCGCGTGGCGGGTCGATCATGGCCAAGTGGTGCCTGGCGCACCACCAGGAGAACTTTCTCTACACGCACTTCGAACGCATCTGCGAGGTCATGAAGAAGTACGACGTCGCCTTCAGCCTGGGCGACGGCCTGCGGCCGGGTTGCATCGCCGACGCCAACGACGAGGCGCAGTTCGGCGAGCTGCGCACGCTGGGCGAGCTGACCGAGATCGCCTGGAAGCACGACGTGCAGGTGATGATCGAAGGCCCTGGCCACGTGCCCATGCACAAGATCAAAGAGAACGTCGATCTGCAGATGCAGATCTGCCACGAGGCGCCGTTCTACACGCTGGGGCCGCTGGTGACAGACATCGCGCCCGGTTACGACCACATCACGTCGGCGATCGGCGCGGCGATGATCGGCTGGTACGGTACCGCGATGCTCTGCTATGTGACGCCGAAAGAGCACCTGGGCCTGCCCAATCGCAAGGACGTCAAGGACGGCGTCATTGCCTACAAGATCGCGGCGCACGCCGCCGACCTGGCCAAGGGGCACCCGGGCGCGCAGGAGCGCGACGACGCGCTGTCGCGGGCGCGCTTCGAGTTCCGCTGGCAGGACCAGTTCAACCTGTCGCTCGACCCCGACACCGCGCGCGACTTCCACGACGAGACGCTGCCGGCGCCGGCGGCCAAGGGCGCGCACTTCTGCTCGATGTGCGGGCCGCACTTCTGCTCGATGAAGATCACCCAGGATGTGCGCGACTACGCCGACTCGATCGGCCTGGCGCCGGAGCGCGCGCTGGCGCAAGGCCTGGAAGAAAAGGCGGCCGAGTTCAAGGACCGCGGCCAGGCGTTGTATGTCCCGGCGGATGCGGGTGGCGGTGAGTAGACTCGCGAGGGTGCGCCGGTCCGTCGTTCGTACCGCGGGCGTCGCCGTGGTCGTCCTCGTCATCTCCGGTTCGGGGTGCACCAGCCCCGGCGACGACCCGGGCTTGCCGGTCGCCGTCGATCCGGCGGTGATCTATGCGCAGATGTGCGCACGCTGCCACGGCAGCGACGGCCGCGGCGATCCTCAGATCCGCCAGCAATTGCCGGTGCGCGATTTCTCCGACCCGGTTTTCCAGGCGCGCGCCAGCAACGAGGACGTCCAGCGCGTGATCATGACCGGCAAGGGTCAGATGCCGTCGTTTGGCGGCATGTTGAGCCAGCCCAAGATTCAATCGTTGTCTGGATACGTGAGGAGACTGGGAAAAAAGACCGTTCTCCACTAAAATCGCGGCTCCGATGAGAGTGGCGAAGGTGGTGATCCTGGTGGTTTGCCTCGTCGTAGGCGTTTTGGCGACGGCGGGGACCCCAGTTCCGGCGTACGCCGCCGGGCCCAAGCATGGTGGTGGGCCGAACCGCAGCGAGGTCGAGGGGCGCAAGCACGCGCGCAAGGCCAACCAGCTGGCCGACGTCAACAAGTGCAAGGCGGCGATCCCCGAGTACAGCAAGGCGATCCACCTGCTCAAGGATCCGACGCTGCTATTCAACCGCGGCGAATGCTATCGGCGCACCGGTGATGCGAAGAAGGCGATCGCCGACTACCGCAAGTTTCTGACCCAGCTGCCGAGCGCGCCCAATCGCGCGCTGGTCGAGAGCCAGATCGCGGCGCTCGAAAACAAGAAGGGGGCGCCCGCGGCTATCGCGGTCGCGCCGGCCATTAGTCCTCCCGTCGCGCGCGTGGCTCCGCCGAAGCCGGCCGCCGAGCCGCCCCCGCCGCCGATCGAGACCCCACCGCCGGCGCCCGTGGCCGAGGAGCTTCACCCCTCCCCGTCGCTGGTCCCCGAACGCGAGCCCGAGCTCGCGCCGTCTCTCCTCGCGCGGCCCCCCGCGCCCGCGCCGGTCGAAACGCCGGGACCGATGGCGATCGTCAGCACGAAGCCCGCGGCGAGCCCCGCGGTCAATACGCAGTCGGGCTCGTCGTACTGGTGGGTCTGGGTGCTGGGCGCCGTGGTGGTCGTCGGCGCGGGAGCCGGCGCCTACTTCGCGCTCAAGCAGGGTGGGACCGACGTTCCGCCCTCCGGCCTCGGGAACTACAGATTCTGACAATGCGAAAACATCCGGCCTTGCGGCACGCGGTCAAGCTCCTGGGCTCCTTGCTGCTGCTGGGCGGATTCGTCCAGAGCTGCTCCAAGCCCGACACCATCCTGCTGGTCAACGTCGACGCCGACAGCTCGCTCACCTCGGTGAGCCAGCTCAAGGTGCGCGTTCTCGTCGGCGAGACGGTGAGCCAGTTCTCGGTGCCGACCACCCCGGCGGGGCCGATCACCTTTCCGACCAGCTTCACCGTCCAGATCGCCCGCTCGAACTTCGGCGCGGTCAACGTGACCATCACGGCGACGGGCGGCGGCAAGACCGCGATGGGCACGACCAGCTTGCCGTCGCTCGACGTCGGCAACGAGAACGTCGTGAACGTCCACCTCGGCGTCGCGGCGACGCCCGACGGGGGCGTAGACAGCGGCACCGGCACCGACGGCGGCATCGACGCTCCGACCGACAGGGGCACGGATGTCCCGGGCGATACCGCCCACGCCGAGGTCTCGTCCGACGTCGCGGGCAGCGACGCGCTCGACACCGGCAGCCTGGGCGGCTCGGGAATGGGCGGCTCGGGAATGGGCGGGTCCGGGATGGGCGGGTCGGGGATGGGCGGGTCGGGGATGGGCGGCTCAGGGATGGGCGGGTCGGGGATGGGCGGCTCAGGGATGGGCGGCTCAGGGATGGGCGGCTCTGGAATGGGCGGCTCTGGAATGGGCGGGTCGGGGATGGGCGGCTCTGGAATGGGCGGCGACATGGGGACGGCCGGTGACGCGGGTACCGACACGAGCGATGCCAGCGACGCGACCGACACCAGCGACGCCGATCCCGACGCGCCCATGGACGTCTGACATTACCTAGCCCGCGCTGAGAGTCGCCGAAGCAGTTCGATAGGTACACGACAGGCTCGCGCGCGAGCCGAGATCACATGCCTGCTCAGGTGTACCTTCACCGTGACAGGCCCACGGTGTCCTCTGCCAAACGCCAGCCTCCTCAGGAGGTTCTATCGTAGGCGCGTGGACTCGCTTCCCAGGTAAATGAAACTCCCTCCTCCCAAAGCTCTGGCATTGGTAGCGTTCGCGATGGCAGCGGCGCTTTCGATATTGGCTGCGGTATTTTTCCTGCAGCTTTGGCGAGCAGATCTCCGAGTGCCATTCAATTACAGCGGAGACGCCCTGTTGTTCTCGTTCATCGTCAAGAGCGTCGTGGATCACGGCTGGTATTGGAGCAACCCGAACGTCGGGGCTCCGTCTGGTCTGCAAATGCTCGACTACGCCGTTTCGGCACACGATTGCGGTCACCTGCTTCTAGTCAAGATCATGTCGCTCTTCAGCGGAGACTGGGCGCTGATTTTCAACGTCTATTTTCTAATCGGCTTTCCACTCATTGCGCTGTCTGCCATGGCAGTTTTTCGTCACTTCAAGGTTAGCTATCTCGGCGCGATCGTTGGCAGCGTTCTGTATTCATTCTTGCCTAGTCGCACTCTCAAGGGCGAAGCACACCTGTTTTTAGACACCTTCTTCCAGGTTCCCCTTGCGGTGCTACTGCTGCTCTCTGTGTACGGAGACAATCCTCCGATGGTCGCTGAGGGATCCTCCGAATCAAGCCGTCCGCGACTCGACTTGCGGAGCCGCCGTTCTTTGTTTGTGCTCGCGATCTGCGGAATTATCGCTTCCACGTCGGCGTACTATGCGTCCTTTACCATCCTTCTTTTGTTGCCGGTCGCCGTTCTAGGTTCGCTTCGCTGTCGGTCCATCCGAAACGCGATCTCGGGTCTGATCATTGCGGGCGTGGTCGTCATTGGATTGGGTCTGAACGGCCTGCCAACCATGGTCTATCACGCGCGCTATGGACCTAACGCCGCGGTCGGTGAACGTCAGAGCTGGGAGGCTGAGTCATACGGTCTCAAAGTGACCCAGCTCCTCCTCCCGGTCGCGGAACATCGAGTGTCCGCTCTGGCCACGATCAAGCGAGAATACGACGAGACGGCGCCATTGAACGGTGAAGTCGGCAGCACGACTTTGGGGATATTCGGTAGCCTCGGATTCATCGTTCTCTTGGGCGTCGCCCTCTCGGCTCAGCAACGTCCGCCGGCGCCTCGTAAATGGGAACAACAACAGATTCTGAACGCACTGGCGACGTTGACGATAATCGCCGTTCTCTTGGGAACAATCGGTGGTTTCGGATCGCTCATTGCCATCTTCATATCGCCGCAGATTCGTAGTTATTGCCGCTTGAACGTCTTCATCGGATTCTTTTCGATTTTTGCGGTTGTCCTCATCGTTGACCGATTCAGACCGCGTTACCCCAGGGCAACGGCACTCGCCTTGTTGAGTCTCTTGGTCGTGGGCCTGTTCGACGAAAATTCGTTGCTCGTGGTCAGGCGCTACGACATCACGAAGCGTCAGTACCAGAGCGACGATGCGCTCGTGCGTCGCGTGGAGCGCGTTGTTCCCCCCGGGACAGCGGTCTTCGAGCTGCCATTTTCACCGTTTCCCGAGCCACCCACCCGAGTTGCGATGTCCGGGTACAGCCCAGTCCGGGCCTACCTGCATTCACGGAGCCTGCACTGGAGCTATCCGGCAATGCGGGGGCGCGGCAGTGATGCCTGGGTTCAGGATGTGAGCGGGCGAGAGCCTGACTCCATGGCCGAACGGGTCTCAGATGCTGGATTCGGTGGGATTCTGATCGATCGGGACGGATACACCGACCGGGCGACGGCGCTGGAACGTTCGCTCCAGATGCTTCTCGGCGTGGCACCCCTGGTCAGTGAGGCGCAGAACCTGAGCTTTTACTCTCTGCTTGAATACAACCGAAGGCGACACAGCGGTGAATCTCCCGCAGATCGTGAGGACCGCGAGGATCTCGCGAAACACCCGGTCAGCATGACGTGGGGAAAGGGTTTTTGGGAGATCGAGACCGAAGCCAACCGGACGCTCCGCTGGGCGCGTGCCGAAAGCGAGCTCCTCATCACGAACGCGAGCACGCGTTGGCGCCGTGTATCCTTTTCCATGACGGTTGCAGCCGCACACCCGCCCGCTCATTTGAGAACCGACGGTGATCTTCTCGCTGAGCGCGTCGCACTGACGGAAGGCGGGTTACGTCTCGTGCGGACAGTGGACGTGGCTCCCGGGACTCATCTGATCCGATTCACATGCGATGGCCAGCGCGCGGACGCGCCGAGCGATCCACGTACGCTCGTTTGGTCCGTCGAGAACTTCGTCGTGGATGAGATCAGGACGGCTCTGTCCGAGCATCCCCCGCGCTGAGGAGCACCGCCGCAAGGGACCCTCGGGCTGCGCCGCCTTGCGCTGCGCTTGTTCGGGACCCGCAGCGCGGGCGCGCGTGATGGGGTAAAACACCCTCCCGATGACGATCTCCCTCCCGGTTTTCCCAGCGGACGCCGCCGCTGGTGACACATCTGACGTCGATGGCGCCGACGTCCAGTCGTGGCGCTGGCAGCTGCGCCATCGGATCACGACCAAGGAGCAGATCGCCGCGCGCCTGCCACTGACGCCCGACGAAGAGGCGGGGCTCGACGCTGCGCCCGGGCACTTCCGCGTCGCGGTTACGCCGTACTACTTCTCGCTGATCGACCGCGACCACGTGGCCTGTCCGGTGCGCATGCAGGTCATCCCGCGCGCCAGCGAGCTGGTGAACGAGCCGGGCGACCTCATCGATCCGCTGGGCGAGGACTCGCACTCGCCGGCGACCGGCATCTTTCACCGCTACCCGGACCGGGTGCTGCTGCTGGCGCTCGACCGCTGCGCGATCTACTGCCGCCACTGCAACCGGCGCCGCCTGGTCGGGCAGGAGGAGTCGCCGATCTCGCGCCAGGACCTGGCGCAGGCGATCGCCTACATCCGCCGCACGCCGGCGATCCGCGACGTGTTGATCTCGGGCGGCGACCCGCTGACGCTGTCGACCGACCGGCTGGAGGAGATCGTCGCCGCCGTGCGCGCGATCCCGCACGTCGAGATCATCCGCATCGGCACGCGCGTGCCGGTCGTGCTGCCCATGCGCGTCGACGACGAGCTGTGCGCGATGCTGCGGCGCTATCACCCGCTGTTCATCAACACACACTTCAATCACCCGAAAGAGCTGACGCCGCTGGCGCGCGCGGCGTGCGAGCGGCTGGCCGACGCGGGCATCCCGCTCGGCAACCAGACCGTGCTCCTGCGCGGCGTGAACTCGTCGGCGCGCGTGATACGCAAGCTGTTCACCGAGCTTTTGCGCTGCCGCGTGCGCCCGTACTATCTCTTCCAGGGCGACGTAGCCGCCGGCACGTCGCACCTGCGCACCAGCGTCGAAACCGGGATCGAGATCATGCAGCAGCTTCGCGGGCACATCTCGGGTCTGGCGGTGCCGCACCTGGTGATCGACACGCCGGGCGGAATGGGCAAGGTCAGCATCGGCCCCGATTACGTGGTCGCGCGCGATGACGAAAAGTGGACGCTGCGCAACTACGAGGGGCGCCTGGTCGACTATCCGCAGCCGCGCGAGAAGGACGCGACCTGCGCTTACGACGCCGTCTACTTCGGCGACACCTGAGGAGAAGGGAGGGCGGCGATGTTCCTGGTCGTGGTGCGCGCCTTGGTCGAAGCCACCGCCGGCGCGCAGGCGGCGCAGGTCACCGGGCTCAGCGCTGCGGATCTGCGCCACCGCCTGCAGGGCGCGCTGCCGCGCGTGCTGATGAGCGACGCCGACGGCGACCGGCTGGCGGCGATCAGCGATCGGCTCGACGAGCTCGGCTACATCACCCTGGTGTGCGACCCGCGGCTCGCGCCGACCGACGCCGATCGGTTGCTCGCGAAGTCGTTCCGGCTCGAGCCCGATCAGCTGGTCGTCGCTCGACGCCGGCGGCGGCGAGCACGAGGTGCCCTGGACCGCGATCGAGGCGATCCAGCGCGGCACGCGCACGCATACGCACAAGACCGAGGAGAAGACCGTCACTCACCAAGTTCGACGCCGGGCGCGCGGTGCTGAGCGGCGGCCTGATCCTCACGCGCACGGAGGAGAAGATCACCGTCAAGCAGACCGAGACCTCCGAGCCGTTCGCGCTGGTGCAGCGGAGCGACGGCGAGCCCGACGTCATGCTCTACGAGCGCCGCATGGACTACCGCGCGCTCGGCCGCGACATGCAGCCGTCGAGCCGCGCGAACCTGGAGGCACTGGTCCGCCGCCTGCGCGCGCGCCGCGCCCGCTGCGATCTACGACGAGCGCGTCGCGCGCCCCGGCTTCGTCACCGCGCTGCCGTCATCGTCGGTCGAGCCGGTGGATCTGGGGCTGCACCTGGTGAGCCTGGCGTTGCGCCGCGGCGTGCGTTGAGGGCCTCTTCCTAACCCTCTCGCGCAGACGGGAGAGGGGACCGGAGCTCACTCCTTGAGCTGCTCGGCCAGGTAGCGCTCCTTGCCGATGTCGGAGACGATCTTGAGCTGAGCCTCGAGCCACTCGATCGAGTCCTCTTCGCTGGTCAGCATGTGCTCGAGCAACTCGCGCGTGCCCGCGTCGCTCTTCGCGAGCGCGAGGTTAATCGCCTTGTTGAGGCGCACGACCGCCTCGCGCTCGACGGCCAGGTCGAGCTCATGCATCTCGACCGGCGTCTCGCCTACGCGCACCGGGAAAAGACGCTGCATGTTGGGCACGCCGTCGAGGTACAGGATGCGCTCGATCACGTCGTCGGCGTGCTTCATCTCCTCGATCGACTCTTCGCGTTTCTTCTTGGCGATGCGCAGATATCCCCAGTTTTCCAGCATCTTGTAGTGCACGAAGTACTGGTTGATGGCCGTGAGCTCGGCCGTGAGGATGTCGTTCAGCGCGTCGATGATGTCCGGGTCTCCCTTCACGTCGGGCTCCTCTGTAAGTCAGGGTAGTTCGTCTGGCTCCGCGTGTCACGAAGCCGGTTTTTCCGAAAATTCGGCGCTGGTTTGTCTTGATATTGATAATCGTTATCAGTACCATTTGTCTAGATCGAGGACGCCCCCCCACGATGCTTGTTTGTCATTGCCTCCGTGTGTTCGACCGAACGATCCGTCAATGCGTGCGCGACGGCGCGGCCTCGCAGGCCGCCGTCACCGCGGCCTGCGGAGCCGGCTCCCGCTGCGGGGGTTGCCGCTCTTCGATCGAGGCGATCGTCGACCGGGAGATCGACGACGATGACTCGACGAAGGAGTGCGTCGCGGCCTGAGCGGCGTCGGGAGTCGCGGCGAGGACTACACGTCGTTGAGCGGGAACAGCGCCTCGACGGTGTGACCACCGTCGAGGATGCGCAGCTCGGCGCCGAGCTCGGTCACCAGCGGCAGGCCGCGGCCCGAGCGCGCCTTGGGATCGCGCACGGCGCGCAGCACGTCCTCGGTGATGCCGGGCCCGTCGTCGGAGATCCGGATCGTGGCGAAGCGGCGGCCCGGCTTGGGCAGCACCTCGAACACGATGGTGATCGAGCCGCTGGACAGCTCGCGCAGCTTGGTCTCGCGACGGCGGTAGTACTCCTCGAAGCCGCCGGGCTGCGCCTTGATCTTCGAGTCGAGGCGCAAGACGCCGTGGTCGACCGCGTTCGCGAACAGCTCGCACGCGATCGTGTAGAGCTCGGCGGCGAACCCGACCAGCGCGGGCGACGCTTCGATGAGAATGCGCAGCGGCGCCAGCGGATCCGGCTCGCGCAGCGCCGTGTGGTCGAAGCCGAGGCGGATCGAGATCTCGCTCTCGGCGCCGAGCCCGCCGGTGGGTGCGCGCGTGACGAGCGCGGCGCGCAGCGCCTCGGTGTGGCGCAGGCCGACCAGCGTGATGTCGTCGCCATGCCGATTGCCGTCCTGGAAGGTCTCGAACGACGACCAGAGCGATGAAAACCACTCATCGCCGGTGGTCTCGGACAGCAGCTTCTCGAGCCGCTCGTCGCCGAACGACTCGCCGCTGGGTGAGCGCGCCTCGATGAGCCCGTCGGTGTACAGCACCAGCCGCCCGCCGAGCGGCAGCGACAGCTCGGTGATCTGCGGGACCAGGTCGCGCGCGGATTGCACGCCCAGCGCGAGGTGCCGCGACGGCGCGCGCCCGACGATGCGGCCGCTGGCGTCGAGCGCGACCGATGCGGGGAGCCCTCCGTTCCAGATCAGCGCCTTCTCGGCGACGGTGTCGATGTCGGCGACCGCCGCGGCCAGGAACTGGTGGCGCGGGAACAGGCGATAGAGCTTGCCGCCGATCTCACGCACGACCGCCTCGATCGGGAAGTGGCGGCGGGTCATCGCGTAGAAGACGTCGGACACCGGCATCGCGCCCAGCGCCGCGCCCAGGCCGTGGCCGGCGAAATCGCCGACCAGCAGGCGTAGCCGACCTTTGCCGAGCGGCGCCGCCAGCACGATGTCGCCGTTGAACGCCTCGAGCGACAGCGCGCGGATGTCCAGGTTGGGGAAGTCGAAGCGTCCGCGCTCGGCGATGTGCTCGAACAGCTTCTGCGCGACGCCGAAGTCCTGCTCGGCGCGCGCGCGCCAGCGGTTGAGCTCCTCGGCGCGGTCGCGCTGCTCCTGCAGGATCTCGCCCAAGCGCAGCAGCGCCGCGATCTTGGCCGCGAGCAGCGACGGCGTGATCGGCTTGGCCAGGAAGTCGTCGGCGCCGTCGTGCAAGCCGCGCGCGAACAGCTCCTCGTCGTTGTTCGCGGTCATGAGGACGACCGGCAGGAACAGGCCCGGGTTCATCCATTTGATCTGTTGCGTCAGCTCGTAGCCGTCCATGTCGGGCATGTGGATGTCGATGACCACCACGTCGACGCCGCCCGCGGCGACACGCTCCAGGGCCTCGGTGCCGTTGCCCGCCTCGACGACGTCGAACTGCTTCTCCAGGCTGCGCGTGATCACCATGCGGTTCAGACGCTCGTCGTCGACGACCAGCACCGTGTGACGCCGACCCGCGCTCGCCAGCGCGTCGATCTTCAGCCCGCGCAACATCAGTCGATCGCGAACAGCGTATTGAAGTTGGCGATCTGGAGAATCTTGCGCACCGCCGGGCGGCTGTTGGTGATGCGCACGGTGGCGCTGCCGGCTGATTCGCGCAGCACGAGCAGCATGCCCAGCGCCGCGCTGTCGATGTACTCGGTGCCGCGCAGATCGACGACGTACTCGGTGTACGACGTCGCGGGGCCCTCGTAGGCGCGGCGGAACTGCTGGTGGCAGTTGAAGTCGAAGCGCCCTTCGACGTGGATGGTCAGACAGCTCCCGAGCGAGCTGGTCCGCACCAGATTCGAAGCACCTTGATCGCGCGCGGCGGTCTTGCCAATCGGTTGAGACATCAGAAAAGCTCCACTTTCCCCGGGGTCATGTTGTGTTGCTGGACGGGACCGTTGAGTGACGTGCGACCGAACGGGCTCGCGGTGGTCGGCGGCTCGCCACCTTCGCCGGCGATGCGCTCGGCGCGCTGGCGGATGCTGACCAGAAGCTGGTTGAGGATGTCCTCGAACTGCATCGCGGTGACCGCCTGCGACGTCGCCTCGGCGATGCGCGACGTCGCGACGCTGGCGCGGTCGACGTTCTCGGTCATGAAGTGCTGGAACCCGCCCAGCTCCATCATCATCAGCTCGATCCTCTCCTTGCCCGCCAGCGCGACGTTGAGATCGCGCGACGCCATCGCGGCGATGATCTCGCGCACCTCGTTGACGGTCGTGCGCGCCTTGCCGATCTGCGTGCCGATCTGATCGTTGAACCGCCGCGTCTTCTTGCTGAGCTCGCGGATGTTCGAGGCGATGACCGAGAAGCTGTGGCCGCTCTGGGTGTTGACGTCCCTGGTGCGCGCGGCCTCGATCGACGCGTTGACCGCCAGGATGAACGTCTCGTCGGCGATGCCGTTGATGCTGTTGATCAGGGTGAAGACCGCGTCCAGCTGATCGACCATGTCGTCGATCCGGTAGACGGTGCGGATGCTCTGCTGGCTCACCGACGCGAGTAGATCGGTGAACTGCGTGAGGAACGCGCCGGTCTCGATCGTGAACTCGCGGATGTTGATCTTGGTCTGGCCCGACGGCTGACCCGGCTGCTGCTCTTGTGATGGCGGCAGCTCGCTGCCGTCGGCGTCGCGCGAGAGCGACGCGAGCAACGCCTGCATCATGTCCTTCTGGACCTTGGTCTCGGTCTCCATGGTCGAGAAGCTGCCGCTCAGCTTCGCGACCGCGTCGGCGAGGATCCCGCGCGCCTGCTCGACCTGCGCCCGCAGAGCGTCGAGCTCGGTGTCGGTGAGGGTCGTACCTGGGGCCGCAGCTCGAGTGGGCTCGGGGTGGCGCGAGCCGGAGCTGGCTTGCCGCGGCGGCTTCACCGCCGCTGTCTCCCGGGGCTTCCCACGTGCGATCGCATCGTCGCTCCGGCGATCAACTTGAGTGCGTGCGTTAACGCGCGCTGAAAACCGACACGGCGATCGCGAAGAGCGCCACGAAGTGTGATAACTATTCTGTTCCTTCCGGTGGGGGGCGGGGAGGTGCTCGGGGAGGTGCATGTTCAATCACGCAGGCGAGGAAGGCTCCGCAAGGCAGCGCAACTGGCGCTTGCTGGCGGTGGACGACGACGCCGATCAACGTCAGCTCGTTGCCACGACGTTTGGTAGGACGCCCGAAATCGACGTCGTGCCGGTCGGCGACGGTGAGACCGCGCTGGCGACCGCGAGCCACGACCCGCCCGACGTCGTGCTGGTAGATCTGTCGATCCCCGGCATCGGTGGCGGCCTTCAGCTCTTGCAGAAGCTGAAGCTGGTGGTGCCGCGCGTGCCGATCGTGGTGATCGCCGGGACCGCCGACGGGCGCTCCGCGGTCGAGGCGATCCGCCTGGGCGCCTACCAGTTCCTGACCAAGCCGGTGAACCCGCAGGAGCTGCTGGTGATCGTGAAGCGGGCGC
Source organism: uncultured Pseudomonadota bacterium (assembly GCA_963711305.1). Classification (GTDB taxonomy): domain Bacteria; phylum Myxococcota_A; class Polyangia; order Fen-1088; family Fen-1088; genus DASRQZ01. Next base: position 207,884 of record CAVQDT010000006.1, on the reverse strand, counting down.
TCGAGCGTACCGAGCTTCTGACCGAGCTCGAGAGCCTGCGACACCGCGCCGACGGCGAGGATCCCGCTGGCGTCGCGCTTCGGCACCAGCCCGCCGATGCAGCTGGTGGCGCGGCAGATCCGCCAGGTCGCCGGCTCGCAGTTCACCGTGCTGGTGCAGGGGCAAACCGGCGTCGGCAAAGAGGTCGTCGCGCGCGCGATCCACGATCTCAGCCCGCGCGCCGATGGGCCGTTCGTGGCGATCGACTGCGGCGCGATCCCCGAGAACCTGCTCGAGTCGGAGCTGTTCGGGCACGAAAAGGGCGCGTTCTCCGGCGCTGATCGCCGCAAGGACGGCCTCCTGCAGGTCGCGCACGCGGGTACGCTGCTGGTCGACGAGGTGGGCAACCTGCCACCCGGGACGCAGGCCAAGCTGCTGCGCGTGCTGCAGGAACGGCAGGTGCTACCGCTCGGTTCGACGACACCGCGCAAGCTCGACGCGCGGTTCATCTTCGCGACCAATGTCTCACTGGAAGAGGCAGCGAAGGAGGGGCGGTTCCGCGCCGATCTCTTCTACCGGCTGGCCGAGTTCACGATCACGGTGCCGCCGCTGCGCGAGCGCGGCCGCGACATCCTGATGCTGGCGCGGCGGTTCCTCGACGAGGCCAACGTCGAGCTTCGGCGCGCGGTCGCCGGGTTCGAAGACGATGCAGCCGCCGAGATCCTCCAGCACAGCTGGCCGGGGAACGTGCGGGAGTTACGCAATGCCGTGCGCCAGGCGGTGCTGCTGACCGAGGAGTTCCGGGTCACCGGCGCCGAGATGCGCGGCCTGCTCAAGCACAACCGTGCCGATCCGCCGGTCGAGCCCAGCGGCCTGCCCACCAGCCTGCGCGAGATCGCCGACGCCGCCGTCGAATCGGCCGAGCGCCACGCGATCCTGCGCGCGCTGCAGTCGACGAACGGCAACAAGAGTCAGGCGGCCCGGATGCTTCACGTCGACTTCAAGACCCTGCACGTGAAGATGCGCCGCTACGGGATCACGATCAGCCACAACCCGGAAGCCTGATAGGAAGCGGTGCTCTAGAGCCGGCGCCATAGTTCTGGAGCCGGCGCCATAGTTGGCGGTCTGTACGACATGCGACATCCGCTATCTGCGCGGCCCGATGAGCACAAGAGCGCTGGCATCGCGTTCGCAAGGACGCCGGCACCCATGGCGACGCCAACCTCTCAGACCCACCATCCGGTTTCGATCGCAGCACTTCCTTCGACGCTCGACTTCGCGACGGCGAAGCGGCAGCTGACCGGACACCGCGCTCTCGTGATCGAGGAGGAGAGCGAATCGTTCGGCCGCATGTTCGTCAGCCTGTCGAGCGCCGGCTGCCCGGCGACGCTGGCGCGGCGCTGGGCGCAGGTCGAGCCGCTGATCCGCCAGACGCACCCGACGATGATCCTGTTCTCGACGCAGCTCGCGGAGATGAATGCGGCCGAGATCGTTCGCAAGGTCCGCCAAGACCCCGGAACCAAGGACTCAGTGCTGATTGCAGTGGCGGGCCGTGAATCGAAGAAGGAGCGGCGCAAGCTGCTCGAGCTCGGCTGCGACGGCTATGTCTGGAAGCCCACCGACCGCTACCTGTTCGCGATGGACCTGGTGGCGCGCACGCCGCGCCTGCTCGACGGCAACCGCGGCGCCTGAGCCGCGCCAGTCGCGGTTTTTGAAACGCATTCTCAAGTTTTACCGTTGGCCAGCGATGTGGCTTCTCGGAGGCTACTTCGCCCGAGATGCACGGCGAGCGGACCGATACACCTGCACGCGCGACGAGCGGCCGCGTGACCGTGACGTGCGACGAGGTGCTCGACCTGTCGGCCGCCGAGTCCCTGCGCGCGCTTTTGCTGTCGGCGCTGGCGCGCGGTGAAGATCTAGAGATCCAGGCCGGCGCCATCCGCCAGATCGATACCGCGAATCTACAATTGCTGTGCGCGGCGGCGCGCGACCTGAGGGCGCGCGAGCGCAGCCTGATCATCACCGAGCCGAGCCCGGCATTGCTGCAGGCGGCGCGGCGGCTCGGCCTCGCCGGCGTGCTCGGGCTCGAGCCCCCACCGGCAGCAGCCGCATCGGTGGTCCCCGCTTCGTCCTGACCGTTCATCCAACCGACCGGGAGCGCTTCTCTTAATGGCACACATCATGGCAGTCGATGACTCGGTCTCTCTGCGGCAACTCCTGGTGAGGACGCTGATCGAGGGAGGCCACAAGGTGGTGGAGGCGAAGGACGGCATCGAGGCGCTGGGCGCCGCGCAGACGCAGAAGTTCCAGCTGGTGATCACGGACGTGAACATGCCGCAGATGGACGGCCTGACGCTGGTGAAGAGGCTGCGCGAGCTACCGGCCTACAAGCACATCCCGATCCTGGTGCTGACCACGGAGATGGATCCCAACAAGAAGAAGATCGCCAAGGAGGCGGGCGCGACCGGCTGGCTGGTGAAGCCGTTCGAGCCGGTGCAGCTGCTGGCGACGATCCGCAAGGTGCTCGACTAGGACAGCGGCATGAGCTCGCTCAACGATCTCAAGAGCCAGCTCCTCGGCACGTTCTTCGAGGAGAGCGCCGAGGCCGCGGAGCTGCTCGAAGCCGGGCTGCTCAAGCTGGAGGCGGGCTTCGATGCGGTCGTCGTCGACGATGTGTTCCGCGCGGCGCACTCGATCAAGGGCGGCGCCGGCACGTTCGGGTTCGCCGAGGTCGGCGCGCTCGCGCACGACATGGAGACTCTGCTCGACCAGATCCGCGCGGGGACGCGGCCGCCGTCGCCGGATTCCATGGGGCTGTTGCTGGAAGGGGTCGACGCTCTTCGCGACGCGCTGGTCGCGCGGCGCGAGGGGCGTGCGGTCGCCACCGACGGCCAGGCGGCGCTGCGCCAGCGCTTACAGATTTTGTCGGCGAGCCCGGTTGCGCCGGCGGTCGCCGCTGCCCCGACACCCGCTCCGGAGGAGGTCGTGTCGGACCTGGTGGCGGACCTCATGTCGAGCATGACGTGGGGGTGGAAGATCGCGTTTCGCCCGCGCCCGCACCTGCTCGAGTCGGGCAACGAACCCTGGCGCCTGGTGCGCGAGCTCGAGAGCCTGGGCAACGTCAGCGTCGAGGCCGACCTCGGCGCGTTGCCGTCGCTGCTGGAGATGGTTCCGTCGGCCTGCTACCTGGCCTGGAACATCACCCTGATCACCGATGCGCCGCGCGCCGCGATCGAGGACGTATTTTCGTGGGTCGCCGAGGACGCGCAGCTGTCGATCGAGGAGCTGCGCGCGACCGCGGACGCTCGCGCGCCCGAAGAGCTCAGCGCGCTGACCGCCGCGGTGGCGGCGTCGTCATTGCCAGCATCGCCGCAACCCCGTACGCGCGCCGCCGCCGCCGGGGGCTGGCGCCGGGCATCGCGACGAGCACGACGTCGCGCTGGCCTCTCTGCGCGTCGGCATCGACAAGATCGACGCGCTCATGAACATGGTGGGCGAGCTGGTGATAACCCAGTCGATGCTGGGCGGTATCGACGCCGCCGGGCCGTTCGACGACGCGCGGCTCGCGCGCCTGCGCGAGGGGCTGTCGCAGCTCGCGCGCAACTCGCGCGCGCTGCAGGAGAGCGTGATGCGCCTGCGCAGCGTGCCGGTCAGCGTGGTCTTCAACCGCTTTCCGCGGCTGGTGCACGATCTGTCCCGCCACCTCGGCAAGCGGGTCGAGCTCGCCATCAGCGGCCAGAACACCGAGCTCGACAAGACCGTGCTCGAGAAGCTGGGCGATCCGCTGGTGCACCTGGTGCGCAACAGCCTGGACCACGGCTTCGAGATGCCCGACGAGCGCGCCGCCGCCGGCAAGTCGCCGTGTGGGCGTCTCAGCCTGTCGGCGTTCCACCGCGGCGGTGACATCGTCGTCGAGGTCGAGGACGACGGCCGCGGGCTCGACACCGATCGCATCCTGAGCAAGGCGCGCGAGCGCGGCATCGTGCCGCACGATGTGACGCCGAGCGCGCGGGAGATCGCCGAGCTGATCTTCTCGCCGGGGTTCTCGACGGCGGAGGTGGTGACCGACGTCTCGGGGCGCGGCGTCGGCATGGACGTCGTGCGCCGCAACGTGCGCTCGTTGGGCGGTGACATCGGCATCGAGTCGGTGCGCGGACGCGGGACCAAGATCACTCTGCACCTGCCGCTGACGCTGGCGATCATCGACGGCCAGCTGGTGCGCGTGGGCGAGCACTCGTACGTCGTGCCGCTGCTCACGATCGTCGAGTCGGTGCAGATCGCGTCGGGTCGGTTGAAGTCGGTCGCGGGCGGCGGCGTCGTCTATCGCGTGCGCGATCAACTGGTGCCGGTCGTCGATCTGGTTGGCATCCTCGGCGGCACACCTTCGGTCGAACCGTTGGAAGGACGATTGTTGGTCTTGGTGGAGGCAGACGGGCGGCGGGTGGGTCTGTTGGTCGACGAGCTTCAGGGACAGCAGCAGGTGGTGATCAAGAGCTTGGAGACGAACTGCGGGCGGATCGAGGGGCTGGCGGGGGCGACGATCCTGGGCGATGGCAGCGTGGCGTTCATTCTGGACATGGTGGGGTTAGTGAGGCTCGCGCGGCAGGGCACGCGCGCAGCCCGCGACGTCGGGGGCAGCGGCGATGCGATCGGACAGCGACGCATCCGGGGGCGGGCGGACGTTGCGGGCTGCGCGCGGGGCATCGCGCGCAGATCTTTCATGAGCACGGGCGGGGCGGCGCCGAAGCGCGTTCCCGACCTGCCGCCGACATTCCCCGGCTTCGAACGCATCAACCGCTACTACGAAGTCAGCACCGGCCACTGGATCGCGCAGATCCTGCCCGGCGACTTCTACGTCACGCAGAACGACGAGATCATCTCGACGGTGCTCGGCTCGTGCGTGTCGACGTGCATGCGCGACCCGCGGCGCGGCATCGGTGGCATGAACCACTTCATGCTGCCCGAGGATCCCGGCGGCCGCGAGGGCGCGTCGGCGCGCTACGGGCTGTTCGCGATGGAGCAGCTCATCAACGCGTTCCTCACGCGCGGCGCGCGGCGCGAGACGCTGGAGATCAAGATCGTCGGTGGCGGCCGCGTGATCCCCGGCATGGGCGACATCGGCCGATCCAACGTCGACTTCGTGCGCGAGTTCCTCGAGGCCGAGGGCATGCCGATCCAGGTCGAGGACGTCGGCCTCGCGGTCGCGCGCCGCGTGCGCTATCGCGTGCACACCGGCCAGATGCGCGTGCTGCACCTGCCGGTCTCGCAGAACAGCAAGATCGCCGCGCGCGAATCGGAGCTGGCGACGCGCATTCGCGACGGGGTCAGGCGTCCGTCGGTGGAGCTGTTCTGATGGAGGCGCGGCCGATCAAGGTGCTGGTGATCGACGACTCGGCGCTGATGCGCAAGCTGCTGCGCGGCGTGCTCGAGCGCGACGGCCACATCGAGGTGGTCGGCACGGCGCAGGATCCGTTCGACGCGCGCGAGAAGATCAAGGCGCTGAACCCCGACGTGCTCACGCTCGACATCGAGATGCCGAAGATGGACGGCCTCACCTTCCTGCGCAACCTGATGCGGCTGCGGCCGATGCCGGTGGTGATGGTGTCGTCGCTCACCGAGCGGGGCGCCGACGCGACGCTGGCGGCGCTGCAGCTGGGCGCGATCGACTTCATCCCCAAGCCCAAGATCGACATCCAGGAAGGGCTCGAAGAGCTGGCGGCGGTGCTGGTCGACAAGGTCAAGGCCGCGTCGACGGCGCGGCCGGCCGCGCGCACCGCCGAGGCGTCGGCGCGCGCGGGCGAGGCGCGTGCGTCGCGCACCATCACCGACCTCGGCACGACCGACCGCCTGATCGCGATCGGCTCGTCGACCGGCGGCACCGAGGCGGTGGCGCAGATCCTGGCGGCGCTGCCGCCCGACGCGCCCGGCGTGGTCATCGCGCAGCACATCCCCGAGGTCTTCAGCCAGCGCTGGGCCGAGCGCATGGACAGCGAGTCGGCGATCGCGGTCGCCGAGGCGCGCGACGGCGATCCGATCCTGATCGGCCACGCCTACGTCGCGCCCGGCGGCCGCCATCTGCGCGTCGAGCGCAGCGGCGCCAAGTACTTCTGCCGCATCGGGCTCGACGAGCCGGTCAATCGCCACCGGCCGTCGGTCGACGTGCTCTTTCGCTCGGTCGCCGCCGAGGTCGGCCGCAACGCCGTCGGCCTGATCCTGACCGGCATGGGCAGCGACGGCGCCGACGGCCTGGGCGAGATGTTGCGGCGCGGGAGCCCCACCATCGCGCAGGACCGCGCGACCAGCGTCGTGTGGGGCATGCCCGGCGAGGCGGTCAAGCGCGGTAACGCCGCCGAGGTGCTGCCGCTGGAGCAGATCGCGGCGCGCGCGCTCGCGCTGGCGCGCGGGCGGTAGTCGGCGGAGGCGGGGCGTCGCGCCGACGGTGGTCGCGCTCAAGTTCCCGTCCCAACTCACGATACCGAGGCGAGCAGCCCGAGCTGCGTTCGGCTCACAGGAAGAGAGAAGACATGGACGAGACCAGCAAGGAGCAGGTCGAAAAACCGGGCGGCGCGAGCGAGCAGCTGCTCACGTTCATCGTCGACACCGAGGAGTACGGCGTCGAGATCCTGCGCGTGCAGGAGATCCGCGGCTGGAGCAAGCCGATGCCGATCCCCAACACGCCATCGTACGTGCTCGGCGTGATCAACATCCGCGGCGACATCGTGCCGATCGCGGACCTGCGCGAGCGCCTGGGCATGCCGCGGCAGCCGCACGGTCCGACGACCGCGGTCGTCGTGCTGCGCGTATCGCAGGAAGGCCGGCAGCGGATCATGGGCATCGTCGTCGACGCCATGTCCGACGTGACCGACGTCGCGCACCACCAGATCAAGCCGCCGCCCGACTTCGGCACCGCCGGCGACACCGGTCTCACCAAGGGGATCGCCACGCTCGCCGACAAGATGGTCACGATCCTCGAGGTCGACCGCATTTTCCCGACGATGAGCAGCACCAGCGCAGCGGACGTGAACGCCGCCTCTTAAAGGAGATCGCAGATGAAGGGATCGAAGGCAGGACGAAAGGGAACCACCGCGCGCTCCCGCAGCACCAAGCCGGCGCGCGCGCGCCGCGCGGCGGCCATCGACACGCGCGATCGCGACGGTCTGCTGGCGGCGCTGGATCGCGCGCAGGGGACGATCGAGTTCAAGCTCGACGGCACGATCGAGACCGCGAACGAGAACTTCCTGCGCCTCATGGGCTACTCGCTCGACGAGGTGCGCGGCAAGCACCACCGGATCTTCTGCGATCCGAGCTATGTCGCCAGCCCGGCGTACGAGGCGTTCTGGGCCAAGCTGCGGCGCGGGGAGTACGAGACCGGCGTCTATCGGCGCCTGGGCAAGAACGACAAGGAAGTGTGGATCCTGGCGTCGTACAGCCCGGTGCTCGACAGCGACGGCCGCGCGTACAAGGTCGTGAAGATCGCGACCGACGTCACCGAGCAGCGCAACCGCTCGGCGGAGTTCGAGGGGCGCATGAACGCGATCGACAAGGCGCAGGCGACGATCGAGTTCAACCTCGACGGCACGGTGCTGACCGCGAACGAGAACTTCCTGCGCCTCATGGGCTACTCGCTCGACGAGGTCCGCGGGCGCCACCACCGCGTCTTCTGCGAGCCGGCGTATGCGAACAGCGCGGAGTACGAGGCGTTCTGGACCAAGCTCCGCCGCGGGGAGCACGACACCGGCGTCTATCGCCGCATCGGCAAGGACAACAAAGAGGTCTGGATCCAGGCGTCGTACAATCCGATCTTCACCGCCGCCGGCAAGCCGTACAAGGTCGTGAAGTTCGCCACCGACATCACCGGCCAGCGCCGCGCGCAGGACGAGCTCGGCCACTTGATGGAGGAGGTGCAGTCCGTGATGGGCGCCGTCGCGACCGGCGATCTCACGCAGATGGTCTCGGGGCAGTACAAGGACGGGCTCGACAAGATCAAGGTCAGCATCAACAGCGCCGTCGAGAAGCTGCGCGACCTGGTGCTTCAGATCAACGAGTCGACCAGCACGATCGCGTCGGCGGCGTCCGACATCTCCGAGGGCAACGCCAACCTCAGCAAGCGCACCCAGGAGCAGTCGTCGGCGCTGGAAGAGACGGCGTCGAGCCTGGAGGAGATGACCGCGACGGTGAAGCAGAACGCCGACAACGCCACGCAGGCCAACCAGCTGGCGGCCGGCGCGCGCGACGCGGCGGAGAAGGGCGGCCAGGTCGTGGGCGCAGGCGGTCGACGCGATGGGCGCGATCACCGAGTCGTCGAAGAAGATCGCCGACATCATCGGCGTGATCGAGCAGATCGCCTTCCAGACCAACATGCTGGCGCTGAACGCCGCGGTCGAGGCGGCGCGCGCCGGCGATCAGGGCCGCGGCTTCGCGGTGGTCGCGGCCGAGGTGCGCAACCTGGCGCAGCGCAGCGCGGCGGCGGCCAAGGAGATCAAGGCGCTGATCCAGGACAGCGCCGGAGAAGGTCGAAGCAGGGCGCGCAGCTGGTGAACCGGTCGGGCGAGACGCTGCAGGAGATCGTCGGCGGCGGTGAAGAAGGTCACGCGACATCATCGCGCGAGATCAACGCCGCCAGCGAGGAGCAGGCGTCGGGCATCGAGCAGATCAACTCGGCGGTCGCGCAGATGGACAAGACCACGCAGCAGAACGCCGCGATGGTCGAGGAGGCGACGGCGGCCGCCGAGTCGATGAACGAGCAGGCGCGCGCCATGGGCGAGCTGATCTCGTTCTTTCACTTCAGCGTCGGCGGTGACGATCGCCACCGCCGCCGCCGCGCGCGCGCGACGCGCGGACGCGTGCCGCCGCGGCCGCACGCGGTGTCGGACGGACGGACCGCGGCGGCTGCGCCGGCGCGCTCGCTCAAGGTCGCGAGCGCCGAGGCGTCCGTCGTCGGCGTCCGGCGCCGCCAACAGCAACGGCAAGTACGACGCCGAGTGGAAAGAGTTCTAGCGCGCTGAGGGGCGCGCCCCTTCGAGCCGGGCGGGTGGGGCATGACAACGAGCCAGTTCGCGAGTTCGAGCTGACGGCGGGCGACTTCCGTCGCGTGCAGGCGCTGGTCAAGGCGCGCGTCGGCATCGATCTCGGCAACAACAAGCAGTCGCTGGTCTACGGCCGGCTCGCGCGGCGGCTGCGCGCGCTGGGGATGCACCACTTCGCCGACTACCTGGCGCTGGTCGAGGATCCGGCCAGCGACGAAGCCGAGCGCTTCGTCAACGCCATCACCACGAACGTCACCGAGTTCTTTCGCGAGAACCACCACTTCGAGTTCGTGGCGCGCACGGTGCTGCCCGCGATCTGGCGCCGCACCGGGCCGGGCGCGCAACGCGTGCGGTTCTGGTCGGCCGGCTGCTCGACCGGCGAGGAGCCGTACTCGCTGGCGATGGTGCTGCGGGAGAATCCGCCGCCGGCGTCGGCGGCGGGCCTGGGACATCAAGGTGCTCGCCACCGATCTCGACACCGACGTGCTGGCGCACGCGCGCGCCGGGGTCTACCCCGCCGAGCGCGTCGAGAAGATCGCGCCCGCGCGGCTGAAGCGCTTCTTCACGAAGACGCGCGCGGGCAGTACGCTATCAGGCCAGCCCCGAGCTGCGGTCGCTGATCACGTTCAAGCAGCTGAACCTGATGGACCCGCTGGCCGATGCAGGGGCCGTTCGACGTGATCTTCTGTCGCAACGTCGTGATCTACTTCGACGACGCGACCAAGCGGGGGTTGGTGCAGCGGTACCGGCAGTTGCTGAGCGACGGGCGGGCATCTGATGCTGGGCCACTCGGAGTCGATGGTGGCCTCGACGACCGGCTTCGAGTCGTGCGGCCGGACGATCTACCGTCGAAGCGGGCGCTGAGGGTCGGACCTCCTCACCCCGACCCTCTCCTCCACGCAGACGTGGAGGAGAGGGAGAAACAGCTTTCCGCGCTCCCGCTGCGCCATCTGACGTGGGGAGAGGGCGACCTTCTACCCGCTCCCGCCGTCGTCCATGCCGACGTGCGCAGAGGGCCTTCTTATCCCTCTCCCGTCTGCGCGCAGAGGTCGGGAGAGGGCAGACCTTCTACCGCGCTCCCGCAGACGGGAGGAGCGGGGACCGCATCCGCGGACCCGCACTCGCAAGGCTGAACCCTCTACCCCTCTCCCCCGTCCGCTGGAGGAGAGGGTTCGGGTGAGGGGGCGCTACCGCGCGGCGCCTCGCCGCCCATCGACGCGCAGACCCGCGTGACCTCCGCCTGCAGCTCGCCCACCAGCGCGCCGAAGCGCGCCTTCTCGCCCGCGCGCGCCGCGCTCTCCAGCGCCGCCGCCGCGTCGGCCGCCGGCGTCGCCCAGACGGTGAGCAGCATCCCCTTGAGCTTGTGCGCGCGGCGCGCAGGCGCATCGCCGTCGCCGGCCGACGCCGCGGTCTGGATCGATTGCACCAGCGCCGGCGCGTCGCCCTGGAACAGCGCCAGCACCGCGTCGCGCACCGACGCGTCGCCGCCGACCATCGCCAGCAGGCGAGCGGCGTCGAAGGCGGGCGCCGGTCCCGCATCTCGCGGCGGCGCTGTCCCGGCTTGCAGCGCTTCGGGCGCCGTCCCGTTTCGCCGGGCGTCGCGCGCCGTGGCTCGCCGGGATCGACGCCGTTCAACGTCGCGATCTTCTGGATCAGCTGTACGCGATCGATCGGCTTCACCAGGAAGTCGCTGTAACCGGCGGCGGCGCAGCGCTCGCGGTCCTCGATGTCGTCACTGGCGGTGAGCGCGACGATCGGTTGCTCCAGCCCGGCGTTGCGCAACGTCCGCACCGCTTCGGCGCCGTCGAGCTCCGGCATGTGGAGGTCCATCAGGATCAGATCGAACGGGCGCCCCTTGTGCAGCGCCGCCAGCGCCGTCTCCACGGCTTCGCGGCCGTTCGACACGACCGTGGCGCCAGCGGCGATGTCGGCGAGGAACCGCGTGACCAGCATCTGGATGTCGGCGGAGTCGTCGGCGACCAAGACTTGAAGCCCGCTGCGCGGCGGGATCCCGCGCGGCGCGATGATCGCTGTCGCGTTCAGATCGTCGACCGGGTCGACCGCGCGCGCGATCGGCAGCACCAGCACGAACGTCGAGCCCTGACCGCGCGTGCTGCGTACCATGAGCTCACCCCCGAGCACCGCGGTCAGGCGCCGGCAGATCGCCAGACCCAGCCCGCTGCCGCCGAACCGCCGGGTCGTCGACGCGTCGGCCTGCTCGAAGTCCGCGAACACCCGCGCCGCTTCGTCGGGCGTCATGCCGATGCCGGTGTCGCGTACCTCGACGCGCAGCCGCTGCTCGCCGCGTGCGTCCAGCGACAGGGCCACGGTGATCGAGCCGCGCTCGGTGAACTTGATCGCGTTGCCGACGAGATTGACCAGGATCTGTCGGATGCGTGTCGGATCGGACTGATCCACTGCGGCACCTCACATCGAGCGATGCGGCGCTTCTTGAGCCGGCGGCCCGGGAGGTTCGGAACCCTTTGAGGGTTCCGAGCAAGATCGTCAGTTCAGTTCCGTTTGCCGGTCGATGAGCGGGGCGGTTCGGGGGCCGGCCGGACGCTGGCCCTGGTACTCCTGCAACTTGTACTGGACCTTGCGGATGCTGATCCCCAGGATCTCCGCGACGCGGCCGGTCGAGCCGCTGGTCGCCTCCAGCGTGCGCAGGATGGCGTAGCGCTCGATCGCCTCGAGCGTGGAGCCGGGGATCGGAACCGCGGCGCTGGCGGTGCCGGCGCGCAGGTTGGGCGGCAAATCGGCGGCGGTGATCCGGGACGTGGAAGCCGCGGACGGCGCGCTCGATCACGTCCTCGAGCTCGCGCACGTTGCCGGGCCAGGCGTAGCCGCACACGCGCTCGAGAGCTTCGTCGTCGAACCCCGTGACGGCCTTGCCGTGCGCGGTGGTGAAGACCTGCAAGAAGTGCACGGCCAGCAGCGGCATGTCGGACGGACGGTCGCGCAAGGCCGGCATCTCGATGTGAACCGCGTCGAGCCGCCCGAACAGATCCTCGCGTAGCTGGCCGCCGGCGACCAGCTGGCGCAGGTCACGTCCGCTGGAAGCGATCACCCGCACGTCGGCGGCGATCGGCTGGTCGCCGCGCGCGCGTTCGAAGCGCCCGCCGTCGAGAAATCGCCTCAACTTCACCTGCAGCGCCATCGGGAGCGCGTCGATCTCCTCGAGAAAGAGCGTACCGCCCTGGGCTTGCGCGAGCCCCCCGTCGCGGTCCGGCGCCGCCGCTGCCGTGGGCCCCTTGCTCCCGACCGAAGAGCTCGCCGTCGAGCACCGACTCCGCGTGGCCCCGGCAGGTGACCCGAACGAAGGGGCGCGCGCGCGCGCGGGCTCTTCTCATGGATCGCGGCGGCGATCAGTGCCTTTGCCCGTCCCCGGCTCGCCGGTGAGCAGCACGCTGGTGCGTCCCGCCGCCGCCTGCGCGACGGTCCGGAACACTGCCTGCATCGGCGCCGAGCTGCCGACGATGTTCTCGGAACCGATAGCGTTCGCTGAGAGGCGCGCGCGTAACGCGGTCGCCTCGGCGCGCAGCCGTCGACGCGAGAGCTCGCGCGCTCACGCACCACCGACAGCTCGGTCGCGTTGATTGGCTTCGCTCAGGTAGTGGCTCGCGCCGACGGCCAGCGCGGCGACTCCGGCTGCGACGTCGCCCGGCGCGACCATCGCCACCACGGTGACGTCGGCGTCCTGCTCGACGAGACCGGGCGAGCACCGCCGGGCGCGGTGGTGGCCGTTGCTCGATGCCGGCTGCCGCCGATTCGACGTCGAGCAAGCCCTCGATCTGCCCTGATCGCCGATACCGCCCCAGCGCCCTGGTGCCGCCCGCGGCCGTCGCGACGTAGTGACCCCGCTTGCGGAGCTGCCCGGCGACCGCGGCACGGGCGTAGCATTCATCGTGGGCCGCCACGATCAAGATGCGTGCGTTGCTGTCCAATTTCGTCTCCTCGGGCGCGGTTCCCGGGGCGGTGGCGTCGTTCGCTGCTGAGGCGGAAGTCCCTCTTCCTCGCGCAGTCTGTCGATCTTCGACTGGCACTGGGCGCGGAGGTTGGCGCGCATCGTCGGCCCTTCGGTGTCCTGCGAATCCTGCAGCACCCCGTCGTAGCTGCGGCAGTTGATGCCCGCCGGTTCCTGCTTGCAGTAGTAGTCGCGGACCACCTGAGCACGGTTTGCGCGCGCCGTCGTAGAGGCGAGCCCCAGCCAGGTCAGCCCGGCGAGCCCCGCGCCGAGCAGAATCGCCTTCAGCGTGCGAAACCGCCGACGATACTGGTGAACGTCAAGCTGTCGGCCTCGCGCCGAATCTGCTCCAGCTCCTCGGGCGTTTCGTCCATGGCGTGCATGTCAGTTTATCGCCGATCGTCACCTCGGTACGGCGAAGAGCACCGTCTTGTTGAGGTAGATCGTGTGGTGGTCGAGGTAGTACGAGTAACCGAGCCCGAGCGACTCGAGGTAGCGCGGGATGGTCACGAAGTCGCTGAGCTGGTGATAGAGGCTGATCGCCAGCTTGGGGCGATGCGCGCGCAGCGTCCGCTCGGCGCCCTTGAGCGCGTACAGCTCCGAGCCTCGATGTCCATCTTGACGAAGTCGACGCGCGGCACCTGGCGCGTGCTGACGGCGTCGTCGATCGACACCGTCGAGTAGCGGCCGGCGCCGGGGTAGCGCGACGGGTCGGGGCTCACGCGGCTGCCCGGGCCCCAGTCGACGTAGTAGAGCGTGTGGCCCGACGTCGACCAGAGGGGGTTCTCGACGACGTCGATGCGTCCGGCGAGCGGGAGGTTTCGCTTCCAGGTTGCGGCGCAACACCGCCAGGTTGGTGGGAATGAACTCGAACGAGAGCACGCGGCCCTGCGGGCCGACCTCGTGCGCGAAGTAGACCGTGGTCTCGCCCCAGCACGCGCCGGAATCGATGGCGACGTCGCCGGGCTCGGCTTTGCAGACCACGCCGCCACGGTGATATTCGTACTGCTTCTGCACGTACGTGCAGGCGAGGCTAGCTGCGGTGCCGTCAATCTGCAGATCGTAGGCGAAGCGATGCATGTCGTCGGCTGCGCGAGCCGCATGTCCATGTACGCGATCGGGATCGGCGGCGACGCGGTCGCGGCGCGCGCACCGCCTGGATGTCGGTCCCAGTACTGCTCGGTGTTGCGCGGCAGCTTGACCTTGCGGTAGCCGAGCGTGCGGTAGGCGAACAGCTTGATCAGCAGATCGCGCGACTCTTGATCGGCCAGGATGCCGTGCAGGAACCCGACGTCGGCGAATTGCGACAGGCGCGTCGCCAGCTCGTGCGGCGCGGCGTCGCCCGCGCGTTCGCGCCTTGGGGCCGACGAGGTCCTCGCGATGTTTTTCGCCGCGATAGGGGCCGAGCTGAGCGACGTCGTAGTTGTCGAGGTGGAGATTTTCCCGACTTCGCTCGACCTCGGCGGCGAGGGTGCTGAGAAAGGTAGCGTCTGACAGAGACATGGCGATCTGCCCGCAGCCATCGACGCAACAGTCAATGAACTTGAGCGTGTCGCGTCAGAAATCCGCCGCGACGCCAGGGCTTTGACGCGCGTCCCGGCCTCGCAGCCGCGCGCGCGACGCGGTTTTCGTGGCGCGAGCGCGCGCCTGCCGTGGCGCGTTTGTTGCTGCGCAGTAGGAGAATGACCGCAATCCCCGCATTGATTCCTCTGCCCGTGCAGGCGCCCGCGCGCAGCTATCCGCCCGACACGCAGCTCAACTGGCTGGTGCGCTATGTCCCGATCAAGCAGTACCTGACCGGGCCCGGCGCTGGCGAGCTTGATCGAGGTCGGCTCGGGCGCGCGCGGTCTGGCGACGATCATCGACGACTCGTTCGTGGGCCTCGACGTGCGCATCGACGGCGAGCCCGCGCCCAGCATGTATCCGTTCTCGTACGACGGCGGGCGCATCCCGTTCAAGACCGGCTCGTTTCACACCGTCGTCAGCATGGACACGCTGGAGCACGTGCCGCCCGCGAACCGCGTCGACTTCCTGCACGAGCTGATGCGCATCTCCGCGACGCGCGTGATCCTGGGCTTTCCCTCGCACGACGGCACCAACGACGGCGAGCAATTCATGCGCAGCCTGTTCCAGCGAATGGGCATCGGCTCCGCCCGCCTGGCTCAACGAGCACGACCAGTTCGGCCTGCCGCCCGCGCGCGACGTCGAGGCGATTCTCGACCAGCTCGACGCCTCGTCCTGGCGGCCGCTGCCGACGGCGGGCGACTTCGTGAACTTGCTGGCCGCGCTGGCCGACGTCATCCCGGGCACGGCGCCGACGATCCGCACGGTGCTGGAGCAGAACGCCGCCGAGGTCGAGGCCTGGGTCCTCGCCGGCGCGTTCGGGCCGGCGAATCGCAAGGTCTACTCGATCGAGCGGCGCGCGCCGCTGGCGCCGCAGGTCGATCTCAACAACCCGGCGACGCTTGATCAAGGCGATCACCTGCCCGAACTGCGACGGCCTCACCCAGATCGCGCCGCCCGGCGTGCGCTGCGCCCGGCTGCGGCGGTTCCTTCGCGCCCGACGGGCGCGGGATCTTCCGGTTGCACCGCACGGCGATCGCCGCGCGGCCGAGCGCCGCGGCCGGGGTCACCTTCGCGCTCGCGCCCGACTGGTCGGGCGACGAGTGGCTGATCGCGGTGCACAACTTCCTGCACGCGTTCGCGGCCAGCGAGCCGCACCGGTTGTGGCTCACCGCCGACCCGCGCCAGATGAGCCTGGGCGCCGTGCTCGAGCGGCTGCGTCCGCTGCTGCTGCCGTTTCGGCGACCGTGGCGTTCGCGGAAATCTTCCTCAGCGAGACGCCGCCCGAGGCGGGCACGGCGTTGCCGCTGTCGTCGGACCGTGGGCGCGTCTACGACTACAGCTCCGAGTGGTTCCGCTCGCAGGCGCAAGCGTCGCGGCGCCGCGCGCGCGATCCGAACGGCGCCAAGGTCTACTGGTAGGTGATATAACCGCGCGCATGCCGCGCGCGGCAGTCAAAGCCAAACCACGCCGCCGCGTCTCCCGCGCGCCGCGCGCGCGCGAAGGCGCCCAGGGTCATCACCAAGGCGAACCGCAGGCCGACGCGCGCGAAGTGGCCGCCCGAGCCGTCGCGCGTGGAGGCGATCCTCGACGGGCTCGAGACGCTGTACCCCGACGTCGACTGCGAGCTCGACCGCGAGACGCCGTTCCAGCTGCTGTGCGCGACGATCCTGTCGGCCCAGTGCACCGACGAGCGCGTCAACAAGGTCACGCCCGAGCTCTTCCGCCGCTTTCCCGATGCCGCGCGCATGGCGGCGGCGTCGCTCGGCGAGCTCGAGGAGATCATTCGCTCGACCGGCTTTTTCCGGCAGAAGGCGAAGAGCCTCAAGGGGACGGCGACGGCTGCTCGCCGAAGCGCGGCGGCGATCTGCCGCGCAGCATCGCCGAGCTGACGCGCTTGCCCGGCGTGGCCCGCAAGACCGCGAACGTGGTGCTGGGCACGGCGTACGGGATCGCCGAGGGTGTGGTCGTCGACACGCATGTGCAGCGGCTCAGCTTGCGGCTGGCGCTGACGCGCAAGACCGATCCCAAGGGGATCGAGCAGGATCTGATGCGGGTGCTGCCGCAGGATCGCTGGATCCGCTTCTCGCATCAGCTGATCTGGCACGGACGGCGCGTCTGCTTCGCGCGCAAGCCCAACTGCGGCGAATGCCTGCTGGCGCCGCATTGTCCGAGCGCGGGCCGCGAGGGCTGAGCGCGCGCAGCAGATCTCTTCCTTCGCTCGACGCGGTCGAGGCTCTGCCCCCGTCGGACTTCTGAGTAAGCTGGGCCCGTGCCCGAGCATCCGCAGCTCGCTCGGCCACGTCGAGAATCGTGGGCGCGGGTGGTGGTGTTCGTCCTCGGCTGGGCCTTCCTCGATTGCTTGTTCAACTTGCGCTCCCCCGGCAGCGAGCCGGCGGGGTGGTACTTCCTGCCGTCGATCGACGTCGTCGTGCTGCTGGCGGCGTTCTGGCTCGTGCGCGCGCGCGGCTGGGTCGTCCCCGACTTGGTGCGATTCGCGATCGTCCTGTTCGCGCTCGCGACGCGGATCTTCCGTTTCGCCGAGGGCAGTCGTCGAACGTCACTTCCACCGCGCGCTCAGCTTGTACCTCGACGTGCCGCTGGTGCCGAACCTGGTGGCGCTGATGCGCTCGACGGTTTCGGCGCCGCGTCTGCTGGTCTGGTCGGCGCTGATCGCCGTCACGATCGTCGTGCTCGGCGTTCTCTACCTGGTGGGCGCTGGCGATCACCGAGCGGGCGATGGCCCACCGCGGTCCGCGGCGGCTGTTCGTCGCCGGTCGCGATCGTCTGCGCGCTGCTCTCGCCGCTTTGGTTGAACCGCCGCCAGCCCGAGCTGCACCTCGGGCTCTTCGGTGCGCAGCATCGTGCCGCGCATCGCGGGCGAGGTGTCGTTCCTGCGCCGCGCGCGCGCGCCTACCGGCGCGAGCGGAACGAGGAGATCGCGCGCATGCGCGATCGGCTGCGCGCCATGCCGAACCGTCTCGGATCGGCTGCACCACGCCGACGTGCTGCTGATCGTGATCGAGTCCTACGGCGCGACCGTGATCGATCAGCCTGACTACGCGCGGCGGATGGCGCCGGTCTACGGCGCCTTCGAGTCCGAGCTCGGCCAGCACGGCTTCGCGATGGCGTCGAGCCTGCTGACGTCGGCGACCTACGGCGGGCGCTCTTGGCTGGCGCACGCCGGCCTGCGCACCGGCGTGCGCACCGAAGATGGGCTGGCCTACGCGGTGATGCTCGACGCGCAGCCGCCGCCGCAGACCATGGCCGACTTCTTCCGAACCGCCAGCTACCGGACGGTCTTGGTGCAGCCCGGCACGACCGCGCGAAAGCCCGAGGGCTTGGTGGCCGGCTTCGACGAGAAGATCTACGCCATGGACCTCGACTACCACGGCCCGGCGTTTCGCTGGGCGACGATGCCGGACCAGTACGTGATCGACTTCGTGCATCGCCGCGAGGTCGCGCGCGTGCCCGAGGTGCCGCGCCCGCCGCTCTTCGTCGAGTACGAGCTGGTCTCGAGCCACAGCCCGTGGAGCCTGCAGCCGCGACTGGTCGACGACTGGAACGAGCTGCGCGACGGCGGGCCGCATCTTCAACCAGATCCCGCCGGTGCGCTACGAGATCGGCTGGACCAACCTGGGCCAGGCCGGCGAGGCCTACGTCACCTCGGTGATCTACGACCTGGACATGCTCCGGCGCTACATCGCCGAGCGGATCGACGACGATGCGCTGATCGTCCTGCTCGGCGATCATCAGCCGTCGGCCGACGTCACCCGCGACAGCCCGTCGCACGACGTGCCGATTCAGCGTGATCAGCCGCGATCGTTCGTTCATCCAGCGCTTCGAAGCCGCCGGGTACGTGCCCGGCATGCGTGTCAGCCGCGAGCAGCCGACGCGGGCGATGGAGACGTTTCTGCCGGATCTGCTGGCGATGTTCTCCCGCGCAGCCGGCGGCGAGCCGCAAGCGCCACGATGAGCCAGAGCAGCGCTTCGATCATGAAGCGATAGCGCGCCATCTCGAGGTAGGTGAGAAAAACGCTCGCGGCGACGCACGTAGCCGATCTGGATCGAGGCAGTAGACGACAGAGCGCGCCGCGCGCGCGCGCCTCGGGACTGGCAGCCCCGACTCGAGCCTGCGCGCGTGCCCGACTGCCTACGCCAGCGGCAGCGGCAGCACGCATAGAGCCCGATGGGCGCGAACGGGAGCCGGTCAACGATCGCGTTCCAGGCCGCCTCGTAGCGGCCCAGCACCTGCGGTGCTGCGCGTGCGGCGAGCGCGCGGTGGCGTCCCACGGGCTCAATTTCCTCGTCGACGGCGAGAAGAACGCCGCCTAGGTTGAACAGCACCGACTGCGCGTACTCGGCGGGTCGCGCGCGCAGGTACGTCATCGCGTCGCGCGACGCGTTTCGCGGATTCACGCGCAGGTAGAACCAGTGATTGAAGTTGGGCCTGGTGGATCGAGGGGCGCTCGAGCTGGTTGAGCATCGGCGGCCAGGCTGGATCCTGCGATGAAGTCGAACAGCGGCAGGTACGCCTCCGGGCCGGCAGAACACGTCGATCGCCGCGTGATCGGCGACAGCCGTCCTTCGCGCACCCAGGTCGCGCGCTCCGACGGGCGGCATACGCCGCACGGTCACTTGCGTCAGGTTCACCGGCCCGTAGCTGGTCGCGCCGAATCACGCCGAACACGAGCAGGTTCTTGACGTAGAGCGCGAGCAGCAGCGCCGCCGGCGCGGTCGCGCCGCCGAGCACCACGCGCCAGCCGCCGGGCCGCGCGTACCAGCAAGCGAGCCCGACCATGCCGGCGAACCACACCAGGGCGTAATGTGCTGCGCAGCCAGCCGATCGCCGCGCAAACCAAGAAGAACGCGAACCAGCTGCCGAACGAGCGTCGTGCGACCGTACCGCGCGGTGAAACAGCACCGCCGACAGCGCGAGCAGCGCCGCGGTGGGCACCGTGTAGAGGTAGAGGTGCTCGAAATACAGCGCCGCCGGCGTCGAGCGAGAAGCGGTCGCGGTCGCGACCGCCGCGCCGCGGCCGAGCTCGAGCCGGCGCAGCAGCTGGAAGATCGCGTTCACCAGCACGAGCCCGGCGACGAGGAGCACCGCGTGCGCCAGCGCGGCCGCGCGCGCGCCACCAGCTTCGAGCAGCCAGCCGGTCAGCAGATTCATTCCCGGCGGCGCCGCGTGCGCGTAGTATACCGTGCGCAGGAGCCGCGTGCGCAGATGCTTCTGCATCCGCCAGCGACATCCAGTCGAGGACGAAGTTGAGCTTCAACCCGGCGAGGTCGATCAGGACCCGGCCGAGAAGAAACAGAGCGCTCAGCGCGCGCGCCGCGAGCTGCTCGCCCGAGCCGCTCGTATCCAGATGACGACGTTGCCATGAGCGCTCGCTCGCCGGCGACGAAGGTGCCAATCCAGCCCATTCCCTCTCCCGTCTGCGGGGGGAGGGGGTGCTCACGCAAGGTCTGCCCTCACCCCGGCCCTCTCCCGGCGGACCGCAGGAGAGGCGACTCGCTGAAGAATGCGTTCCGATTCCCTCTCCCGTCGCGGACCGGATATTTGCGCTCATTTCATGGTCACGATCGCCTTCGACGGGTGATAGCGCGACTTCTCGATCCTGTAGCTCGCGCCGCCGAGAACCTCCTTGAACGCGATCGCCTCGCCGGGAGCGCCCGGCCGGTCAGCTCGTCGAACACCAGCACGCTGCCCGGCACGAGCGCCGGAACGACCGTCTCCAGCGCCGCCTTGGTCGGCCGGTAGACGCCGATGTCGAAGAGCGCCATCGCGACGATGGTCTCGGGGTGGTCCTTGAAGTAGCGCGGCACGGTGACCTCCGCGTCGCCGTCGACCAGCCGGTGGTTGCCGCGCACGTGGCCGAGGGCGTTGCTCCCCTCGTGCGCCGCGAGCAGGTTCGCCAGGTACTCGCGGTCGTAGCCGGCGAAGGTGTCGAACCCGACGATGATGCGCTGCTTGTTGAACGGCTCGTGGATCGCGCGCAGGTTTTCGAGCAAGACTCAGGGTCTGCCCGCACCCGACGCCGAACTCGACCAGCGCGCCGGGGATGTCCTTGATGCGCTCGTAGATGTCGTTCATCACCAGGAACTTCGCCAGCAGCGAGCCCGCTCGTATACATCCCCAGGTTGGACAGCAGATCCTCGCGCGGCAGCGGGCTCTCGACGAACAGCTTCTCCAGTTGGCTCATGACGGCCCCTTCGTCCCCGCTACGCGACCTCGTCCTCGACGATCGGCTCGGGCGACGCCAGCAACGCGACGTCGTCGTCGGGCTTGTCGCGGCGGGCCCAGGCGCGCGGCGATCTCGCGGCCGTGCGCGATCGCGAAGCGCATGATCGCGCACACCTGCGCGATCGTGTCGTGGTTGACCGCCGTGCCGGTCGGCAGCGACAGCACGCGGTCGCTGACCCGCCGCGTGTGCGGCAGCAGCAACTCGGCGTTGGGAAAGTAGGAGCGATACGGCTCCATGCGGTGCACGCCGGGATAGAAATAGCGGCGCGCGAGCACGTGCTCGGCGTGCAGCACTTGCTGCAGCTGATCGCGGCTGATGCCGGTCTCGGCCGCGTCGATCTCGGTGATCACGTACTGGTAGCTGCTCTTCTCGCGCTCGTCGTAGCCGATGACGCGCAGGCCGGGCACGTCGCGCAGCTCCTCGCAGTAGCGCCGGTAGTTGGCGGCGTTGATCGCGATGAACTCGTCCATGCTCTCCAGCGACGTCAGGCCCATCGCCGCCGACGCCTCGGTCATCTTGCCGTTGATGCCGATGTAGCCGACGTCGTCGTAGGCGCGGAAGCCGAAGTTCTTCATCAGGCGGATCTTGCGCGCCAGCTCGTCGTCGTTGGTGACGACCGCGCCGCCCTCGAAGCTGTTCAGGAACTTGGTGGCGTGAAAGCTGAAGACCTCGGCGTCGCCGAAGCTGCCGATCATGCGCCCCTTGTGCGTGCAGCCGAACGCGTGCGCGGCGTCGAACAGCAGGCGCAGGCCGCGGCGCTTCGCGATCGCCGCCAGCGCCTCGACGTCGCAGCCGCGGCCCCACAGATGCACGCCCAGGATGCCGGTCGTGCGCGGCGTGATCATCCGCTCGACCTTGCTCGGGTCGATGCGTATGCGTCGCCGGATCGATGTCGCAGAAGACCGGCGTGATCTTCTGCCACTGCAGCGCGTGCGCGGTCGCGACGAAGGTGAACGACGGCACGATGACCTCGCCCTTGAGGCCGAGCGCGCGCGTCACGATCTCCAGCGCGACCGTCGCGTTGCACATCACCACGCAGTGCTTGACGCCGACCATGTCGGCGATGCGCTGCTCGAACTCGCGCACGAACGGGCCGCCGTTGGACAGCCAGCGCGTGTCGAGCATCTGGTTGAACCGCTCCATCAGCCGCTCGCGGTTGCCGATGTTGGGGCGGCCGACGTGCAGGTCCTCGCCGAAGACCGGCGTGCCGCCGAAGATCGCCAGATCGTCGATGGTCAGGCGCGCGATCGACGGTTCGGCGCCGTCGTGCGCCGGCCCGATCTCGGGCTTCGCCGCGCCCGGTTCTCCGGCCGCGCCGTCCTCCTCCTCCGTGCCCGGCGGCGGGAAGCCCTTGAACGCTCCCGTCGGTCCGGTGAACGGCACCAGCGATCCCGTTTTCATGCGCTGACTGCTCCTGTCATGCGAGCTCGCCCTGTCGATAGGCCGGGAAATACCGGCTCTCTTCGAACCCGCGCTCGCGCGCGAGCGCGCGATAGGTCTCGGCGCGGAAGATCCGCCCGCAGAGATAGGTCGTTCGGGTTCCTGTCGACCATCCCCTCTTGAATCGGACGAGGCCGTCAGTTCCTTGACTGGCGCTCGCACCACCCGAAGGCCCCGCGCCCAACCCGGCCCATTGGACGCCGGCGGCGGCCAGGTGCTCGAACGCGAGCCAGAACAGCGGGAACGAGGCGCGCTGGCGATAGCCCTCGTCGCTGTACGCGGCCAGGTGGTAGTAGGCGACGTCGCCCTGGCGGTACCAGAGCACCATGCCCAGCGTGTCGGCGCCCCGCGACGCGCGGAACGCGATGCAGCCCGGGAACCGCCAGCTGGCGGCGAAAGGCGGCGCGCGACAGCGCGGGGATGCCGCGGATGCCGTGGCGCGCGCACAGGTTCTGGTAAAGCGTGCACCAGTCGTCGAGCCAGCGCAGGGGATCGGCGCAAACCTCGACCGCCAGGTTGTCCCGCCGCGCGTAGCGCCGGTGGTGCGCGCTGACGAACGACGACAGCGGCCGCGAGAGGTCGGCGACGAAGTGCTCCTTGAACGCGACCGCGCGATCGCGAAACGCCGCCGCCAGCAGCGCCGGATCGCAGTCGGCGAAGGGGTCGGTCACGACCACCGGCGCTCACCGGCGCGTCGGCCGCGACGTCGCGTGCGCGCCGGCGGCCGCCAGCTCGTCGAGATCGGCGCCGAGCGCGCGCCAGTCGCGGCAGCAGAAGAGCGGGTAGGGCCCCATCGCGTCGCTGATCCCGGGCGCGACCGGCCGGCGCAGCAGCCACGATCCACTGCGCGGGAGCGCGAGCGGCGAGCCGAACTCGGCGAGGGATTCGGTGTAGGCGGGGCTGAGATATCCAGCCGCGCCGCCACCGTCGGAGATCAGCGGATCGGTCGAGCGCATTTGAGCCGAAGTCAGCAAGAAATCCCGCGCCTTTCGACCGACAGCAAGGAACAGGCCACGCATCGCGCGCGGATGTCCGCGCCGGCGTGGCGATCGTGCGCGCGCGTCGCGCGCGCTCACGTCACTTTTGTGACGGTCACCGGGTTTCTGACGCCTTCATCGCCGAAATGCCCGGCGCGCATCGACGCGCAATCGCGCCGGATTGGTGGCACACACTTTGCGAACGCGCGGGCGCGCGTGCTCCCCGCCACCACCACGCCCACGGTCTCGATCGTCATCCCCGTCTTCAACAAATGGGAGCTGACCCGGAAGTGCCTGATGGCGGTCGCCGAGAACACGCGCGACGTCGCCCACGAGGTGATCGTCATCGACAACGCCTCCAGCGACGAGACCGCGCAGGAGTTGTCCCGCCTGGACAACATCCGCTTTACGCGCAACACCGCCAACCTGGGGTTCGCCCGGGCGTCGAACCAGGGCGCGGCGATGGCGGCCGGCAAGTACCTGCTCTTTCTCAACAATGACACCGAGCCCACGCCCGGCTGGTTGCGGCCGATGGTCGCCGAGGTCGAGGCCGATCCGGCGGTGGCGGTGGTCGGCAGCAAGCTGCTCTATCCCGACGGCACGGTTCAGCACGGCGGCGTGGTCTTCGCCTACGCCGGGCCCGAGCCGATCACGCCGCTGCACCTGCACGCGCGCCAGCCGGCCAGCGCCAGCCACCGGCGCCTGGAGCTGCGCGCGGTCACCGCTGCCTGCATGCTCATGCGGCCCGAGGTCTTCCGCGAGCACGGCGGCTTCGACGAAGCCTTCGTGAACGGCGGCGAGGACGTCGACCTGTGCCTCAAGGTCTGGCGTTCCGGGCGCAAGATCGTGTTCACGCCCGCGAGCGTCGTCGTCCATCACGAGTCGGCGAGCGACGGGCGGTTTCGCTTCGCCGCCGCCAACGCCGATCGCCTGAACGGCCTGTGGCTGGATCGCTTCGACGCCTTCGACATCGACTTTCGCACGCTGGCGCGCCCGATCGCCGTCGATCCGGCGCGCGCCCGGCGTCAGCGTGGTCGTGGTGGTGCACGACGCGCTCTGGACGGTCGCGCCCTGCCTGGAGAACATCCGCTTCACGCTCGGCGCGCAGGACGAGCTCATCGTCGTCGACGATGCCTCGCGCGGCGCCTCGGCGCGGTTCGTGGCGCAGTTCGCGACCCGCCACGCGCCGCGCGTGCGGATGGTGCGCAACGATCGCGCGCTCGGCTTCTCGCGCGCGGCCGGGCGCGGGCTGGCGGCGGCGGCGCGCCCGTTCGCGGCGCTGCTGGGCACGAACATGCGCGTCGTCGGCGACTGGATCGATCGCCTGCTCGGCCACCTGGCGGTCCGGCCCGACGTCGGCGCGCTCAGCGCGTCGCTGGGCGACAGCAGCGGCTTCGCCGTCGCCGATCTGCTCTATCCGATCATCGCGCCCGCGCCGGCGCGCCTTCCCGCCGGCGACGTCGACGCGATCCGCTTTCCCTGCAGCGTGTCGCTGTTCGGCCGTCACGAGCGGCTCGCGGAGATGGCGCGCCTCGATCCCGACGTCTTCTTCGCCGAGGACCTGGGCGCGCTCGCGGATCTCTTCGCGTCGTCACGGTCTGAGCCTGGCGCGCGCGAAGGACGTGGTCGCCTACAAGTTCAATCAGAACGCGCCCAACCCCGAGCCGTCGCTCTACGACCGCTACCTGGCGGCGCAGTCAGCGTCGGCCAAGGGGCTGACCACGATCGTGGTGCAGCTCGCGCCCGGCGCCGACCGCGAGCGGGCGCGGCCGTGCGTGGACGCGATCACGCGCAACGCCGACCGCGAGCTGGAGATCAAGGTCGTCGGCGACGGCGACCAGCGCAGCAGCGCCGAGCTGTCGTCGGAGCACGCGAGCTACGTCGCCGTCGTCGGGCACGACGCGATCGTCACGCCCGGCTGGCTGGGGCCGCAGGTCGCGTTGCTGGCGGTCGATCCCAGCCTGAGCGTCGTCGGGCCGGCGATGAACGAGTCGCCGGGGCCGCAGCGCATCGGCATGGTGACCTACCGGCGCCTCGACGAGCTGCCGGCGTTCGCCGCCTGCTGGGCCGTCTCGCACCGGGGCGAGCACGCCGTCTTTCCGCTGTCGACGCCGGGCGGCCTCGACCCGCTGTGCCGGGTCATGCCGCGCCGCCTGTTCGTCGGCGACTTGAACGCGCAGATCGCGCGCGCGCCGCTCAAGGCGGGCATCGCGTACGGCGCGTTCGTCCATCGCCAGGCACACCCCTGACCGACGGTTACGCTACGCCGAGAAGATCTTCCCCGGGGTTCAGCAGATTCGCGGGATCCCAGAGCTGCTTCAGGCGCTTCTGCCAGCCGACCACCTCGGCCGACTGCTCCCACGACAGGTACTTCGCCTTGGCGACGCCGATGCCGTGCTCGCCGGACAGCGTGCCCTTCAGATCCAGCACGGCGCTGAAGATGTCGCCGAGCGCGGCGTCGATGCGCGCGGCGACCGCGGGCACGCGGTGGTTCTCGTCGCTGAGCACGTTGATGTGCAGGTTGCCGTCGCCGGCGTGGCCGAACGCCGCCATCAGCAAGTCGTGGCGCGCGCCGATGGCGTCGATGCGGTCGGAGCATCTCGGGGATCGCGCCGGGCGGCACGACCACGTCCTCCGACAGCTTGAACGCGTGCGCCTCGCGCAGCGATCGCGAGCAGAGCCGCCGCGTCTGCCACAGCCGGTCGCGCTCGGCGTCGTCGCGCGCGATGATCACCTCGCGCGCGCCTGCCTCCTCGAACACGGCGCCGCAGCGCGCGAGGCTCAGCGGCACGGTGTCGGCCTCGCCGTCGAGCTCGAGCAGCACGATCGCGCCCGCGCCCGCCGGGCAGCGCGAACGGCGCGCGCGGGCGCACGTGATCCAGCGACGCGCGGTCCATCAGCTCCAGCGCGCGCGGATGGTACCCCTTGCGGATCACCGCGCTCACCGCCTTGCCCCGCCGAGACCGCGTCGGGCATCACCGCGATCAGCGTGCCGACCGCCTCGGGGCGGCCGATCAGCCGCACGGCGATCTCCGTCGTGACGCCGAACGTCCCCTCGCTGCCGACGAACAGCGCGGTCAGGTCGTAGCCGGTGACGCCCTTGGGCGTGCGCCGCCCGAGGCGCAGGCTCTCGCCGCCCATCAGCGTGACTTCCAGGCCGAGCGTCCAGTCGCGGGTCACGCCGTACTTGAAGGCGCGCGGGCCGCCGGCGTTCTCGGCGACGTTGCCGCCCATCGAGCAGAACTCCAGGCTCGCCGGGTCCGGCGCATAGAACAGGCCCTGCGCCTCGACCGCGGCTTGCAGGTCGGCGTTGATCACGCCGGGCTCGATCACCGCGACGCGGTCGTCGGCGTCGATCGAGACGATGCGCTTCATCTGCTCGGTCGACAGCACGATGCCGCCGCGGATCGGCAGCGCGCCGCCGGTCATCCCGCTGCCGGCGCCGCGCGGCGTGACCGGGATCTGGTGCACCGCTGCGAAGCGCAGCACCAGCTCGACCTCGGCGCGCGTGCGGCACAGCACGGCCGCGTCCGGCGGGTAGACGCCCAGGCCCGATTCGTCGCGGGCGTAGGGCGCCACCGCTTCGGGCCCGCGAAGCACCCGATCCGCCCCTAGCTCGCGGATCAGGGCTTCATAGACGTCCATCTCCCCAGCATAACGCGCTTCGGGCGCGGCTATTCCCGGGCGGGACGCCTAGTTACAGGCGAGTACCTAGAGCAACCGGAGGTCTGGAACCCTCTGAGGGTTCCAGATCAATGACTAGACGCTAAAGGAGCTGCCGCAGCCGCAGGTCGACTTCACGTTCGGGTTGTTGAACTTGAAGCCCGCGCCGTGCAGCCCCTCGACGTAGTCGATCTCGGTGCCCATCAGGTACATCAGGCTCATCTGGTCGCAGATCAGCTTGACGCCCTTGACGTCGAACGTCTGGTCGGTCTCCTGGGACTGGTCGAAGTAGAGGTCGTACGAGAAGCCCGAGCAGCCGCCGCCCTGGACCTTCAGCCGCAGAGCGTAGCCCTCCTCGATGTTCTCCTCGCCGCGGATCTCCTTGACCTTCTCGGCGGCCTTGTCCGACAGCGCCACCATGACGGGGGCCTCGTCGGCCGGCTGATCCTGACGCGTCTCGCTGAGCTTCTCGTTCTCTGGGGTGACCGCTACAGACATCGTGTCTCCTTGTGCCTCGGAATATAGACGATGGTCGGGCCGGACGCCATGGCGCCGCCGACGTCACCAGCCCGACCAGTCTAGCCTTGATTCCCCGCGTCTGTTTTCGTAGAAATGCCGAGCTTTCAGTGGAGGGCGGGCCGGGGATTCTTGCGACCCGGGCGCGGGTTCGGTCATCAGAGGGGCAGTCGAAAGTTCCAGGAGCAACCGATGAGCTTTGGAAAATACCTGAAGGACGTAAAGGCCCAGATTCGTGAGGTCGACCTCGAGACCGTGCGCAAGACGGTCGAGGCGCGCAAGGGCAAGAGCGGCGACGGCAACGGCGCCGGCCCGATCCTGATCGACGTCCGCGAAAAGGACGAGTGGACCGAGGGCTTCATCCCCGGCGCGCAGTGGATCCCGCGCGGCTTCCTCGAGCTGCGCATCGAGGACCAGGTCCCCGAGCGGTCGTCCGAGATCGTTCTCTACTGCGCGGGCGGCACCCGCTCGGCGCTGGCGGCGCGCTCGCTCGCCGACCTCGGCTACACCAACGTCAAGTCGATGGCGGGCGGCTTCACCGCCTGGAAGCGCGCCGGCCTGTCGTACGACCACCCGTTCGTCATGACCCAGGAGCAGTCGCTGCGGTACGCGCGGCACACCATGCTGCCCGAGGTCGGTGAGAAGGGGCAGGTCAAGCTGCTCCAGTCCAAGGTGCTGTGCCTGGGCGCGGGCGGCCTCGGCTCGCCGTCGGGCCTGTACCTGGCGGCGGCCGGCGTCGGCACCATCGGCTTCGTCGACGACGACGTCGTCGATCAGTCGAACCTGCAGCGCCAGATCCTGCACGCGACCGATCGCGTCGGCCTGCCCAAGGTCGAGTCGGCGAGCATCGCGATCGGCAAGCTCAACCCCGACGTCAAGGTCATCCAGCACCAGACCCGCCTGTCGTCGGACAACGTGCTCGACATCATCAAGGACTACGACCTGATCGTCGACGGCGCCGACAACTTCCCGACGCGCTACCTGCTCAACGACGCCGCGCTCAAGCTCAACAAGCCGGTGGTGCACGCGAGCATCTATCGCTTCGAGGGCCAGGTGACCACCTTCCTGCCGTACGAGGGCCCGTGCTACCGCTGCCTCTATCCCTCGCCGCCGCCGCCCGACATGGCGCCGTCGTGCCAGGAGGCGGGCGTGCTCGGCGTGCTCTGCGGCGTCATCGGCTCGCTGCAGGCCAACGAGGCGATCAAGATCCTGCTCGGCATCGGCAAGACGCTCGCGGGGCGCCTGCTGATGTTCGACGCGCTGGGGCTCAAGTTCCGCGAGCTCAAGCTGCGCCGCGACCCGACCTGCCCGACCTGCGGCGAGGGGGTCAAGCCGGAGAACATCCAGCTCATCGACTACCAGGAGTTCTGCAACGTCCGTCTATAAGAATAGAGCGGGATCCTCCTTCGCTTTTGCAGGGGGCGCCGGAACGCGCGCCGCCGAGCACCGACCGTAACTTCCCTCTCGGCCTCGAGGGGGTGCGCTACGCCGATCTTCACGATCCGGCGTCGCTGGCGGCGCTCGACGCGCGTTTTCGCGCTGCGCTGGCCGCGCAGGATCCGCCGCTGGCTGAACGGTTCGAAGCCTATCGCGCCGGCGCGGAGCTGCGTCCGCCCGACGAGTCGGAGCTGCTGATCGCGGTCGCGCGCCCGCTGTCCGAGTTCGTGGCG
Source organism: uncultured Pseudomonadota bacterium (assembly GCA_963711305.1). Classification (GTDB taxonomy): domain Bacteria; phylum Myxococcota_A; class Polyangia; order Fen-1088; family Fen-1088; genus DASRQZ01. Next base: position 178,838 of record CAVQDT010000006.1, on the reverse strand, counting down.
CGGCTGTTCCGCGTCGAGAGCGGGCGGCAGGCGCTGCTCGACTTCGCGGCGCGCGAGCAGGCGGTCTTTCGCCTCAAGGAGTTCATCGCGCGGCGCGCGGCCAAGAAGTACCCCGCGGGCGTCGTCCACGCCGACGAGGCGGCGGGGTTGCACGCCGAGGTGCTCGCGCTCGCGGCGCGCGTGCTCGGCGAGGTGCCGTCGACGAACGGTGTCGCCCGCGTGAAGGACGCAGAGCTCTCGATCGGGCGCGCCGTCTCGACGCTGCTCGACATCGAGGATCCGTACCGCCGCGTCGCCGAGGGGCAGACCACCGACGCGGTGCCGGCGGCGATCGCCGAGCAGCTCGCCGCGATCTGCGCGCGCCTGCCCGAGCCTCCGGCGCCGGATCTGGCCGGCGTGCGCGCGCTGCTGGATCGCTTCGAGCGCTGGGCCGCCGTGCATCGCCACGACGCGATGGTGAAGCAAGACCGTCCACGGCTGGGTCTCGTTCCACATCCCGCACCACATCGACCACGAGCACCTGGTGCCGCTGCGCCGGCCCGATCCGAAGCTGCCCAACGTCATGGAGGGGCTGCCCGAGCACCGGCGGCGCCGCGACGGCTTCACGCTCACCGACGCGCGCATGCCGCCGCGCGAGATCCTCAACGAGGTCGACTACTGCCTCTACTGCCACGACCGCGAGAAGGACTCGTGCTCGACCGGCCTGCGTGACAAGCAGGGCGCGCCCAAGAAGAACCCGCTCGGCATCGCGCTCAACGGCTGCCCGCTCGACGAGCGCATCAGCGAGATGCACGTCTTGAAGAAGGGCGGCGATTCGCTGGCGGCGCTGGCGATGATCACCATCGACAACCCGATGCTGCCCGGCACCGGCCACCGCATCTGCAACGACTGCATGAAGGCGTGCGTCTACCAGAAGCAGGAGCCGGTCAACATCCCGCAGATCGAGACCGGGGTCCTGACCGACGTGCTCAAGCTGCCCTGGGGCTTCGAGATCTACTCGTTCCTCACGCGCTGGAACCCGCTCAATCGCCGCCGCCCCCACGCGCTGCCGTACAACGGCAAGAACGTGCTCATCGTCGGGCTCGGGCCGGCGGGCTACACGCTGTCGCACCACCTGGCCAACGAAGGCTTCGGCGTGGTCGGCGTCGACGGTCTGAAGATCGAGCCGCTGCCGGCGGACCTGCTGGGCGCCGACGTCTGGCCGCCGCGCGCGATCGAGAATTTCAGCGAGATCGAGAGCGATCTCGCGAAGCGTATCTCGGGCGGGCTCGGCGGCGTCGCCGAGTACGGCATCACCGTGCGCTGGGACAAGAACTTCCTGACGACGATCCACCTGGCGCTGGCGCGGCGGCCCAACTTCCGCGCCTACGGCGGCGTGCGCTTCGGCGGCACGCTGGGCGTCGAGGACGCGTTCGCGATCGGGTTCGATCACATCGCGATCGCCGCCGGCGCCGGCAAGCCGACGATCATCGACATGAAGAACAACCTGATCCGCGGCGTGCGCAAGGCCTCGGATTTCCTGATGGCGCTGCAGCTGTCGGGCGGGTACAAGGCCGATTCGATCGCGAACTTGCAGGTTCGCCTGCCGGCGCTGGTGATCGGCGGCGGACTGACCGGCATCGACACCGCGACCGAGCTCGCGGCGTACTACCCGGTGCAGGTGTCGAAGTTCCTCGCGCGCTGGGAGTCGCTGGCGGCGGATGCGGGCGGCGAGGCCGCGCTGTGGAAGATGTACGACGGCGAGGAGGCCGAGGTCGCGCGCGAGTTCCTCGCGCACGGCCGCGCGGTTCGCGCCGAGCGCGCGCGTGCCGAGGCGGCGGGCGAGCAGCCGAACTTCCAGCCGTTGATCGACGCCTGGGGCGGCGTCTCGCTGGTCTACCGGCGCAGCATGAAGGATTCGCCGGCCTACCGCCTGAACCACGAGGAGATCACCAAGTTCTTCGAGGAAGGCGTGCGCTTCATCGAGAAGCTGTCGCCGGTGGCCTGCGTGCCCGACGAGTACGGCGCGCTGAAAGAGGTCGTGTTCGAGAACGGCGCCGAGGCGGGCGGCACGGTGACGCTGCCGGCGCGCTCGTTGTTCGTCGCCGCGGGCACCGCGCCCAACATCACGTCGGAGCGCGAGACACCGGGCGCGTTCGAGGTCGACACCAAGGCGAAGGCGTTCAAGGCATTCCGCGCCGTGCGCGGCGCCGACGGGAAGTTGAGCCTGGAGCCGCCGTCGGCGACCGATCCGGGATTCTTCACGTCGTACAACCGCGCCGGCAAGCTGGTCAGCTTCTACGGCGACAACCACCCGACGTACGCCGGCTCGGTCGTGCGCGCGATGGCGTCGGCGAAGGACGGCTACCCGCGCGTCGCGGAGCTGTTCCGCGACGAGATCGCCGGCCAGCGCGCCGCGGAACAACCAGGGCGCGACGGCGCCTGGCGCGCGTTCTGCGCGCACCTCGATGGCGAGCTGCGGCCTCAGATCGTGCGCCTCGAGCGCCTGACGCCGACGATCGTCGAGGTCGTCGTGAACGCGCCGGCGGCGGCGCGCAAGTTCGAGCCCGGTCAGTTCTTCCGCCTGCAGAACTACGAATCGCTGTCGCCGCTGGTCGACGGGCAGCGCCTGCAGATGGAGGGCCTCGCGCTCACCGGCGCCTGGGTCGACAAGGAAAAGGGCCTGCTGTCGATGATCGTGCTCGAGATGGGCGGCAGCTCGCGCCTGGTCGCCGGCCTGCAGCCGGGCGAGCCGGTCGTGGTCATGGGCCCGACCGGGACGCCGACCGAGATCCTGAAGCAGGAGTCGGTCCTGCTGTGCGGCGGCGGCCTCGGCAACGCCGTGCTGTTCTCGATCGCCAAGGCGCTGCGCGAGCAGGGCTGCCGCGTTCTCTACTTCGCGGCCTACAAGAAGAAAGAGGACATCTACAAGGTCGAGGAGATCGAGGCCGGCACCGACCAGGTGATCTGGAGCGTCGACATCGGCGACCCGCCGGTGCCGCGCCGGCCGCAGGACCGCGCCTTCCGCGGCAACGTCGTGCAGGCCATGAACGCCTACGCGCGCGGCGAGCTCGGCGAGGTGCTGATCCCGCTCGCGACCTGCAGCCGCATCATCGCGATCGGCAGCGACCGCATGATGGCCGCCGTGAAGGACGCGCGCCACGGCCAGCTGGCCGCGCACCTGCGCCCCGACCACGTCGCCATCGCGTCGATCAACTCGCCCATGCAGTGCATGATGAAAGAGATCTGCGCGCAGTGCCTGCAGAAGCACGTCGACCCCGTCACCGGTCGCGAGTACACCGTCTTCAGCTGCACCAACCAGGACCAGCCCCAGGACAGCGTCGACTGGAAAAACCTGGCCGACCGCCTGCGCCAGAACACCGTGCAGGAAAAGCTGACCGGTCGCTGGGTCGAGCGGTTGCTGGCGACGTCGCGGTAGCGCTTCGAAGGTTCGACGAGCGGGCGAAGGCTCGACGAGCGGGCGGTACCGGAAGAGCGATCTCCGGTCCCCTCCCCCGTCCGCGGGGGAGGGTTAGGGAAAGGGCAAGCCTTGCGAGCTGCGGCGCTCGCCGTGCCGGTCTCCAGCCCCGGTAGTCGCCCTCGGCCTCCGGTCGCGCCTCGCTGAACGGCAGTTTCGTTGCCGAGATGCGCAGTCGGTTCAGCGATGAAGTGAAGGCTCGCGAAGCCGGAGAACGCGCGGCAAGGAAAGTGCTCCGTTCCACGTAACGGCGTTCGCGACCACCTCGGCGGGAACTTTCGGACGATCCGACGTTGCTTCCTCAGTGGCGAAACGGGGAGCTCGCCTGCGAGCGTGCGCTGAATATTGGATCCTGCCGATCCTGCTGATCGGATGCGGCGAAATCCGCGCGATCACCGAGACGCCTGCAGGGGCCTCGGATGCGGCCGCCGCCGACACCGGCGAGTCGGAGGCGGCGCTGGGAGCGCCCGACTCGGCCTTCGAAATCCCCGACGGCGGGTCCCCGTCGCTCGACGCGTACGTCGACGCTCCGTCCGCGATCGACGCCGCGAGTCCGGACACTGGCGTCGCGTGCGGGCCGAACAGTCATATGTGCGCCGGGCAATGTGTCTCGAACGCCGCCGTGGCGCACTGCGGTCCCAGCTGCAGCGCTTGTCCTGCGCCGACCGGCGGCTTCGCGAGCTGCGACGGTGTCTCCTGCGTGGTTTCCTGCCCGACCGGAACGAAGCTGTGCTTGGGCGCATGCGTGCCGATCACCACGTCGTGCGGTGGTGACTGTCCTTCCGGAATGCATGCTCTGTAACGATTCCTGTTTTTCGGACAAGGACGTCGCCAGCTGTGGCGTTTCGTGCACGGTATGTCCGGCTCCCGCCAACGGCGTTGCGATTTGCGATGGGACCCGCTGCGGCGCTGTGTGCAGCGCCGGCTTCCATCTGTGTGCCGGCGACTGCGTGCCGAACGACAGCGTATTCAGCTGCGGCTTGTCCTGTGCCGCCTGTCCGGTGCCGCCGGGCGGGTTTGCCACCTGCGACGGTCTCGTCTGCGGTATCGAAATGCCGCATCCCGGTTGACCGCGTCGGTCGCAACCTGGATAAAGGCGGAGAGGACGATGACGAGACAGGGGGCTCCGCCGCGAGCGAGGTCGTGGCACTGGCTAGCGCCGGCGCTCCTGATGGCATGCACGACGGCGCGTTCCGTCTCGCTCACGCCGGCCGCTACCGACGCCGGCGTCACCGACGCGGGCATGTTCGCAGTGGACAGTGCCGGCGTCACCGACGCGGGCGTGTTCGCGGTGGACGGCGCCGCGACGCAGGATGCGAAGCGCGACGGCAGCGCCGTGGTCGAAGTCGGGAGCGCCGATACGGGTTGCGGACCGGACGCCCATCTATGCGGCGACGGCGGTTTTCAGTGCTCCGACGGCTTCCACAGTTGCGGCGGCCTGTGCGTATCCAACAACAGCGTGCTCACCTGCGGCAGCTCGTGCGCGGCCTGTCCGGTGCCGACGATCGGTAACGCGAGCTGCGACGGCAGCGCCTGCGGCGTCACGCTTCCGACCTTCAATTTGAGCGTGTCTCCGGCCGGCGTCGCCGGGGCGACCGGGACGGTGGCGGTCAGCCCGACCGGAACCAGCTGCGGTGCCGGCTGCTTCACCTATAACCAGGGGACCAGCGTGATGATCACCGAGGCGCCGACCGGCACGGCGACGTTCACCGCCTGGAGCGGCGACTGCACGGGGCAGGGCGCCACCTGCACGCTGACCATGTCGTCCAACCGCGCCGCGGTCGCGCACTTCCGCCCAAACCTGAACATCGTTTTCGTCAGCGAGGGCAAGATCACCGGAGGCGCGATCGGCTCGAGCCTGGCGACAGCCGACGCGTTTTGTGCCTCGTCGGCCAAGGCCGCCTTTCTCGGCGGCACCGTGTGGAAGGCGTGGTTGTCGACCTCGTCCGCGACGACCAACATCAACGCGGCGACGCACATCGGCGCGTCCACCACTGGCTGGATTCGCGTCGACGGCAGGCCGTTCGTCACCAGCATCGCCAATTTGCTGGCCGGCAAGATGTACTACCCGGTCCTGTTGACCGAGCTCGGCAATCAACCGCTCGGTTTCGTGATGACCGGAACCAATCCCGATGGTTCGCCCGTGACCGGGGCCAACTGCGCCGACTGGACCTCGTCCACCGGCAGCGTCTATTGCGGCGTGAATGAAGCGACGGTGACCGGCTGGACGTTCGATCTCGCCGCGTCCGGCGACGCATGCGGCTCGACGCCGCTGCCGATCTATTGCTTCGAAAGCGACACCGGCATGGCCTCGGTCCCGACACTGGTGGCGCCGGCCAGTGGCCGCCACGCGTTCCTCTCCACCACGACCTGGACGCCTGGCGGCGGCGTGACCGCAGCCGACACGGTCTGCCAGGCCGACGCGGGCGCCGCCGGGCTCGCCAACCCGCTCAACTACCGCGCGATGCTGACGACGACCGTGCCCGCGACGGATTCCACACGGATCAGCACCTCGGGCCAGCCGTGGTACCGACTCGACGGCGCGCAGCTGGTCGCCGCGGCAGCCGACATCGCTGATCCGACGGGCTCCAAGACCTTGTGCTCGCTGAGCGTGTCTTCGACCGGGGTCTACGTGAACAGCGGCGCGTGGACCGGCAGCGGTGTCGCCGCATCGTCGACGGCGATGACCCAGAACTGCAACAACTGGACGTCGAGCTCGACGAGCGTGCTCGGGTGGTCTGGGTCAACCAACTCGGCGCTGCAATACTGGTGGGCAGGAGCAGCCAACCTGCCGTGCGGGAACGCGTCTCACCTTTATTGCTTCGAGAAATGAGCGTCAGCGTCCGCAGCCGCGACGCGCGCGGCGGGGACAGCGCCAGGTCGAGCACGAAGGCGTCGCGCACCAGCTCGGCGAACGTCTCGGTCGCTTGCGAGCTTGCGCCGGCCGGGCGCGGCACGGGGAGCTCCAGATTGCCGACCGCGAGGCGCGCCGCCTGCAGGATCCGGCCGCTGTCTTGCGGTCGTTCGGCCCAGGCCAGCACCGCTCCGGCGATGAGCAGGCGCGCGTCGGCGCGCTCGCGGCGCGCCGCCGGCGAGGAACGCGTCGCGGATCCGGCGCGACGCCGCGTGCTCGCGCGGGCCAAAGTCGAAGCCGGGCATGCTGTAGAGCGGGACGCCGTTCAGGGCGGCGTGGCCCTCGCGCTGCAGGGTCGTGATCAGCGCGACCGCCTGCTCGATGAAGGGCTCGTCCTGCACGGCGACGATCCCGGCCGTGGTCGGCAGCAAGATGAAGCTCGGGTTGCGGTGCTGGGCGCGCCAGCGCTTCTCGATGTCCTCGCACAGCGCGCCGAACCCCATGTTGACCAGCAGGCGGCAGACGGCGGCGACGCGCACGTGGCCCGGTGGATGGACGTCGTACCGGTTGCCGTCGACGTCGACGAGCAATGCCTGTCGAGGGTCGTCGGGGCTGGCGAAGATCGCAGCGGTCGCGACGGCGTAGGCGGGCCCCAGCATCATCGCGCCGAACGCGTCGGCGCACAGCTCATGCCGCCAGCGCCGGATGATGCGCGCGACGTCGCTGATCGTGATGTCGTCGCTGTCGACGATCGTGACGCGGCCGTCTTCAGCACCGAGGCCCGCGCGTCGCAACACCTCCTGGTCCAGGCCGCGCACGCTGTCGTAGAAGTCGTGCCCGACCTCGTGACCGATCGCGGGCCAGCGGTGGACCTCGCTGAGCCACTCCCACGGAAGGTGCAGCAGCGCGAGGCCGGTCGGATCGTCGATCCGCCCCAGCGCCGGCGAGCACCCGTCTCCGAACAGCGTCGCCGTTCGATCGGACGAAAGGGGGATTCCGAGGTTGCGGCAATATTCCAGGACTGGCCGGTAGCAGGCGGCCGCCAGCGCATCGGCGTCGTCGATGAGCTCGTCGAGCGCGGGATCGCGCCGCTGGTCGGCCATCACCTCGAGCAGCCGCGTGAGCCCGTCGAGGTAGCGAATCGAGCCGACGAGGCGCGCGAGCGCGGGCTGCGGCAGGTTGCCGCGCAGTGCGGACGCCGCCTGTTCCAGGCGCGGCAGCACGAAGTCGCGTAGCGTGGGTCGCAACGGCTCGCACAGTCGTTCGGCGTCGCAGCGGGCGGCGAGGGGCCGCGCCCGCGCGGTGATCGCGGCGACGGCGGCGGAGACGCGTGCCACCGCTGCGCGGTCCGCCGTGGGGGGCGACGCTTTCGCGCCGGGCGCGGGCGGCTTCGCCTGCATCACGCGGGCGGGGATCGGGGCGCTCGCGCTGGGGTCGCCTTCGCGGGCGGAGCTCATCCTCGCCGGTGACTGCGCGTGCGATCCCGCGCAGCAGGCGGAAGACGCTGCGCAGGATCCAGAAGACCAGCTTGAACAGGGTGACGATCACCCAGACGAGGAGCTTGCCCTCGTTCATGGCGGAACGTCCGGACCCCTCTCCCTAACCCTCCCCCCGCGGACGGGGGGAGGGGATCGGATCGGGACGGGGGGAGGGGATCGGATCGGGACGGAGGAGGGGATCGGATGGATACGGCGGCGCGCGCGGGGCGGCTCCAGGAGCGTGCGCAAGACGAAGCGGCGGAGGAACGCGTCGCGATCGGCGAGGAACCAGAGCGGACCGCCCGCGCCGGGACGCGCGCGGTCCGCCGGACGGTCAGACATCGTTGCCGCCCTTGGACGACTTCGTTCCGCTCATGTCGGAGAACGCCGTGCGCATGTCGGTGTCGGCGATGACGTTCTTCATCTGGTAGTAGTCCATGACGCCGAGGCGGCCCGAGCGCAGCGCTTCCGCCATCGCGGTCGGCACCAGCGCTTCGGACTCCACCAGCTTGGCGCGCATCTCCTGCACGCGGGCCTTCATCTCCTGCTCGAGCGCGACCGCCGAGGCGCGCCGGCTCTCGGCCTGCGCCTGCGACACCAGCTTCGACGCCTCGGCCTGCTCGGCCTGCAGCTTGGCGCCGACGTTCGAGCCGACCTCGACGTCGGCGATGTCGATCGACAGGATCTCGAACGCGGTGCCCGCGTCGAGCGCCTTGTTGAGCACGGTCTTCGAGATCGAGTCGGGGTTCTCGAGCACCAGCTTGTAGTCGTGGGCGGCGCCGATGGTCGAGACCACGCCCTCGCCGACGCGCGCGAGGATCGTCTCCTCGCCGGCGCCGCCGACGATGCGGTCCAGGTTGGTGCGCACGGTGATGCGCGCCACCGCGAGCAGCTGGATCCCGTCCTTGGCGACGCCGGGGATCTTGGGCGTGGTGATGACGCGCGGGTTGACGCTCATCTGCACCGCCTCGAGCACGTGCCGGCCCGCGAGATCGATCGCCGCCGCGCGGTCGAAGTCGAGCGCGATGCCGGCCTTCGCCGCCGAGATGAGCGCGTTCACCACCAGGTCGACGTGCCCGCGCGCGAGGTAGTGCGCCTCGAGCTGGTTGGTGGTGACGTTGAGCCCGGCCTTGAGCGCGTTGATGCGCGAGTTGACGATCAGCGGCGGCGGAACCTTGCGCAGCCGCATGGCCACGAGCTGCATCATCGGGATGGCGGCGCCAGCGGTCTTGGCGGTGATCCAGAGCCCGAGCGGCACGAACGACAGGATCGCGACGAACACGATCAGTGCGACGATGCCGCCGCCGATGATCACGATTTGGGCCAGGTCCATTGAGTGTCCCCCTGAGCGAGCTGCCTCGCTGGTTAAAACGATCAGCCGGTGACTTTCTTTCGCACGACGATGCGCGTGCCCGCGACCTCGACGACCTCGACCGCCATTCCCTGCTCGATGAAGTCGCCGTCGCTGACCACGTCGAGCCGTCGCCCGTCGATCAGCGCCTTGCCGGTCGGGCGGAGCGCGGTGTCGGCGACGCCCTGGCGGTGGAGCAGGGCCGGCAGGTCCGCGCCCGCGGGCGCGCCGACGGCGTCCTTGAGAACCAGCGCGCGCCCGAGGCGCGAGCGCGGCAGGTAGCGCGACAGGAACGCCAGCGTCGCGCCCGCGATCAGCAGCGAGCCGAACGCGCGCGTCAGCGCCCGCGGCAGCGCGCCCGTGCGCCCAGGAGACGTCGAACGGGATGCGCTTGAGGTCGACCATCGACTCGGTGAGCGCGAGCACCGCCAGCAAGACGCCGAGCCCGACCATGATGCCGTGGCCGGGGAAGAACACGATCTCGACGACGATCAGCGCCGCGCCGGCGCCGAAGAGGAGAAGCGTCTCCCAGCCCGCGAGGTTGACGACGTAGTGTCCGAATGCGAACAGCAGCAGGCAGGCGAGGCCGACGATCCCCGAGATCGCGTGCCCCGGCGCCCACAGCTCGATCATGATCCCCAGCATGCCGATCGTGAGCAGCAGCGACGAGAGGGCGCTGCCCGCGAGCAGGCGGGCGAGACGCTCCGCCCAGCTCGGCTCGACGGACATCATCGACGACGGCGCGGCGTGGAGCTGCGCGACGATCTCGTCCACCGATTGCGCCTCGAAGGCGGCGAGGTGGTGGCGGATGGCTTCGTCGGTGGTCAGCGTCAGCGTCGTGTCCTTGCCGTCGAGGCCGGGGATCTCGACCGACGGGTCGACCATCGCCTCGGCGAGCTCGCCGGAGCGGCCCTTGGCCTCGGCGGTGGCCTTCATCTCCTTGCGAAAGTAGGAGATGACCTTGGCCTCGACCGGCTGCATCTTGCCGCCCTCGATCTGCACCGGCGTCGCCGCGCCGATGGTCGCGCCGCGCGACATGACGATGACGTCGGTGGCGAGCGCGATGAGCGCGCCTGCCGAGATCGCGCGCGGATGCACGAACGCGACCGTCTTCGCGCGGCAGCCGAGGAGCGCGTCGCGCACCTGCACCGCCGCGTCGATGCGCCCGCCGAACGTGTCGATGTCGAGCACCAGCAGATCGCCCGGAGCCGCGTCGCGCGCTGCGCGATGAAGAAACGCCGCGACGCCGATGTCGACCTCACCCGAGAGCGGCGCGACGATGAGCCGCCCGGTCGGCCCGCGCTCGGGCGCCGGAGGAACCGGCACACCCGCGGCGACCACGCCGCCGGATGCAAGCGCCGCGGCGACGACCGCGCCCATCAACCGCGCGATCCCCGGGCCGCGTCTCCGTCGACCGTCCGTACGGATCCCCTGCTGCGCCCAACCCATGCGCACAAGTAGACCGCCCCGGTCGCCGCAGTGTCAAATCATTCTGGCCGCTCGCCGTCCGTGGAGAGCGGGAGCGGGCAGACCTTGCGAGCGGCGGCCCTCGTCCCAGTCAGTTGCCCAGGCTCCATTACCATGGTAATTAACGAGTGTGGCGATCGCGAAATCCCGACTCACCGCTCAAGGACAAATCTCGGTCCCGGCAGAGGTCCGCCGCAAGCTTGGCCTCGGTCCTGGATCGGTGCTCGAGTGGGAACAGGTCGGAGAACAGATGCTGGTCCGTAGAGCCGGCACCTACAGCTCGCAGGACGTCCATCAGGCGCTGTTTGCTGACGCCCCGACTCAGCGCACACTTGATGACCTGAAGCGCGGCCGTGCGGAGTATGTTCGGAAGCGCCATGCGCGCCGTTGATACCAACGTCCTCGTGCGGTTGGTGACGCGAGACGATCCGAAGCAGGCAGAGCGTGCCGATCGCTTCGTGGCGTCCGGGGCCTGGGTGTCACATCTCGTCTTGGTCGAGACGACCTGGGTCTTGACGGCGGTTTATGAGCTCGGCGCCGGCGCAATTGCCACCGCGATCGAGATGCTCCTCAGCCATGAAGCTCTTTCGATCGCCGAGCCCGACGTCGTTCGTGCCGCGTTGGAGCACTTTCGAAAGAAGCCGGCTTTGGGCTTTTCGGATTGCCTGATCCTCGAAGTCGCGCGAGCTGCAGGACATCTTCCGATCGGGACATTCGATCGAGAGCTCGGCAAGCTCGCCGGCGCTCAGCGACTTTGATGGCGGGACTCGTTACGCGCCGCTCCGCCGGAAGGCTCAGTACCCGGTCGGTCTCGTCGTGTCGCTGTTCCACTCGCGGGCGCGCAGGCCGACGGCGTTGTAAACCTTTAGCTCCTCGGTCTTGCCCTTCACGCGCACGTTCGGCAACGGGATCGCCGCGACCTCTGACTGTACTTTGCGGTAGGTCGCATCCGAAAGGATGATCTGGCCGGGCTGCGCGACGCTGCACAGGCGCGACGTCGTGTTGACCGCATCGCCGATCGCCGTGTACTGAAGTGCGCGCGAGCTGCCGATCGCGCCGGTGACCACGGTGCCGGTGTTGATGCCGATGCCGATCTTGATCTCGTGCAGCCCTTCGGACGCGCGCGTGCGGTTGAACTCGGACAGCACCTTGAGCATGTCCAGCGCGCACTGCACCGCCTTGAGCTCGCCGTGCGGCATGGCGACCGGCGCGCCGAACAGCGCGATGATCTCGTCGCCGACGAACTTGTCGAGCGTGCCCTCGTACTTGAAGATCACGTCGACCATCAGCTCGAAGTACTCGTTGAGCATGCGCACGATATCTTGCGGCGCGCTCGACTCGCTCATCGAGGTGAAGCCGCGGATATCCGAGAAGAGCAGCGTGATCTCGGAGAGAGCGCCGCCCTTTTCCAGCTGCAGCTTGCCCTGGACCACCTGGTCGACCAGGTTGGGCGACAGCAAGCGCTGGAACTGCGCGCGTGTCTTTGCCTCATGCTCGATCGTCCGCGCCAGGTGCGAGTTGTGGATCGCGACCGCGGCCTGGCTGGCGATGCCGCCGAAGATCTGCAGATCCTTCTCGGTGAACGCGTTGGTCGCGATCATCGAGTCCATGTGCATGATGCCAAGCAGCTCGTCGTGGTGGATGAGCGGCACGGTCATGGTCGACCGGATGCCCTGCATGATGATCGAGTGCGCGCCCGAGAAGCGGCTGTCCATGGTTGCGTCCGACGACAGCACCGACGCCTTGTGCTGCACGACCTCGTTGAGGATCGACTTCGACAGCACGATCTGCTCGTTCTTCCCGTCGCGCGTCTTGGCGATCTTCGGCGTAGGGACGCCGTTCTCCATCAGGAGAATCACGCCGCGGTCGGCGGGGATCAGCTCGAACGCCTTCATGATGATCTTTTCGAGCAGGACGTCGAGGTTGACCTCGAGCCCGATCGATCGCCCGAGCTCGTGCGCCAGCCGAAGCTTCTCGTAGTCGCGCCGCAGGACCTCGACGTCGAAGATCTCCTTCTCGGCCACGAACTCGCGCGAGGCGGGCGGGGCCTGGATCTTCTGCCGGATCAAGGCCTCGGTCGCCGAGGGGGCGATCGTGACCTTTTGCAGCATGGAATCGGCCGCCGACTTTTCCTGGAAGGTCAGCGTGGTCGAGCCGAGGGTGATCTCGTCGCCGTCGACCAGCACCTGCTCGCTGATGCGCGCCCCACGTAAGAACGATCCATTTAGGCTTCCGAGATCACGGAAAAGAAATCGCCCGTCGGGCTGGCGGATGATCTGGGCATGCTCCTTGGACACGATGCGGTCCAGGATCTGGAGCGTGTTGTCGGGGTGACGCCCGACGGTGTTGATAGGACCGAGATCGTACTCGCGCCGCTGGTCGCTGCCGTTGACGATGACTTTGGCCATTCCGAACCGGTCCTGACGGACGGACCATCATAACCTCAGACCGCGCCCGGGGGACTGCGATTTCGCCCCGCCCGGCCCACTGGCGGCGTGTAAGGATTGAACGGACTTTGCACTCCTTTGGCACCCCTTGCGGTCCGCTTCGGATACTATGGGCCCGCGAGAAACGGCTCCCATGAGCATGTCCACGCCGACTCCGACGCCGACCCCCCTGCCTCAGCAGCTCGACGAGGTCACGCAGCCGTCCGCGGCGTCGCCGGGTCTCACCGACTCCGGCGAGACGATGGCCAAGCGGATCGAGCTGACCTCGACCCAGTGGGAAGCCGAAGCGCTGGTCACCGCCGAGGAGGCCGAGGCGCGCGCGTCGTCGGCGCCGGTCTCGGGGGCCCTGCGCTACGCGGCCGCGCGCATGCTCTCGGACCGCGTCGGTGATTCGGCGGCGGCGATTGAGCACCTCACGGTCGCGGTGGCCACCCCGCCGGGGGCGACGTTCGCGCCGGTGCTGCGCGCGCTGCGCGTGCACGCGCTCGAGGTCGGCAGCGTCTGGTCGGCGCTCGATCAGCTCGACGTCGAGATCACCGCGAGCGCCATCGTCGCCGAACGCGCCTCGCGGCTGGTCGAGAAGGCCTATCTGCTCGAGGATCGCCTGCTCGCCTCCGAGCCGGCGCGCGCAGTGATCGAGCAAGCGCTGGGCCTGGTCGCGGGGCACCGGGGCGCGCTGGCGGCGGCGCAGGCCATCGCCGAGCGCGGCCGGGGACGACGCCCTCGCCTACCTGCGCCTCGTGCTCGAGCGCCGGCTGGCGGCGGCGCCGTCGCCGGCCGAACGCGCGCGCGTGCTCACCCGCCTCGCGCTGCTGGCCGAGAACGAGCCGGAGCGGCTCGCCGAGGCGCTGGTGCTCTTCGGGCGCGCTCTCGACGAGGAGGCGACGGGTGACGCGGCGTTCGCGGCGCGCTCGGGCTTGCGGCGCGCGGCGGCGCGCCTCGAGCGCGAGGTCGAGCTCATGCGGGGCTTCACCCTCGAGGCGGCGGCGCTCGAGGCCGGCTCGTCGCGCGCGGTCTGGCTGGGCCAGGCGGCGGCGCTGGCGCGGCATCGCCTGGGCGCCGCCGAGCGCGCCACCGATCTCGTCGGGCAGGCGCTGGGCGACGAGCCCGACGACGTCGCGCTGCTCGCGGTCGCCTGCGAGGATCACCTGGCAGCCGGGCGCTGGGCGCCGGCGCTGGCGCTGCTCGATCACCAGGCCGAGCTCACCAGCGATCGCGACTGGGCGGCCGCGCTGTGGGGCATCGCCGGCCACATCGCCGAGCGCCGTCTCGGCGACGACCAGGCGGCGGTGGCGCGCTTCCGGCGCGCGCGCGAGGTCAATCCCTCGAACCCGGCGACGCTGGCCGCGCTCGAACGCATCGCTTCGCGCACCGGCGACACCAAGACCCAGGTGCAGCTGGCGGTCGCCGCGGTCGGGCGCGCCGAGGATCCGGCCGAGCGCGCGGCGCTGGCGGTGCGCGCCGCCGAGATCAACGAGAGCGCGGTCCACGACATCGAGGCGGCGATCGGCATGGCCCGCCAGGCGCTGGAGGCGGTGCCCGGGTATCCGCCCGCGGTGCACCTGCTCGAGCGGCTCTACCCGATGCTCGAGCGCTGGGACGACATGCTCGGGCTGGTCGACGCCGACGCCGACGCGTCGGCCCGCGGCGCTCAGCGACGACGACGTCGCCGGGCCGGCGGCTCGAGCGCCTGGGCTTGCTCCAGGAGGAGCGCCTCGGCGATCCCGGCGCGGCGATGGCGCTGTTCAGCGAGTGGGCGCTGCTGGGCCCGCGCCGTCCTGCGGCGCTGCGCGCGCTGCTGCGCGCCGCCGAGAAGGCGGGCGACGCGCTGGTCGCCGCCGAGGCGGCGCTCAAGCTCGGCACCGACGTGCCCGGCTTCACCGAGGACGTGCAGGTCGCGTGGCGCTATCGCGCGGCGACGATCTTCGAGGAGCGCGCCGCCGCCGACACCGAGGCCATCCGCGCCTACGAGTCGGCGCTGGCGCTCGCGCCCGGCTTCCGTCCCGCGCTGGCCGGGCTCGCGCGCGCGCACGAGCGCCGCAAGACCTTCGAGGCGCTGGCCGGCGGTGCTGTCGCGGCGCGCGGAGTTCGAGACCAACCCCGCGCACGCGAGCGTGCTCGAGGTCGAGGCCGCGCACATCGAGTCGGAGAATCTGGGCCGCTCCGAGGCGGCGCTCGAGACGCTGGGGCGCGCGCTGTCGTTCGACACCACCAACCTCGGCGCCGTCGACTACTACGTGCGCATGTTGCAGCGCCTGGGGCGCGGCGACGAGCTCGAGGCGGCGCTGGGCACGCTGGCCGAGAAGCTGAGCGATCCGGTCGCCAAGGCGGCGATTTACCGGCGGCAGGCGGAGGTCTTCGAGTGGCAGCTGCGCCGCCCGCGCGAGGCGCTGGCGGCGATCGAGCGCAGCCTCGCGGTGATCTCGGCGAACCGCGTGCGCCCCGCCGGCAGCGCCGCCGCCGAGGCGGTTCAGGAGCGGCTGTACTTGATGGTGGGCCGGCTCGGCGAGGCGCTGGCGCTGGGCACGAGCCACCTGGCGGCGGCCGGGCCGCCGGCGCCGGTCGGCAAGGGCCCGAGCGAGGCGAACAACGAGAAGCTGCGGCGGCGCATCGATCTCGCGCTGCGCGCGACCGAGCCCGAGGCGGCGGTCAGCCAGCTGGCGCGCGTCTTCGAGGATCCCGCGGTGCTGGAGGCGAAGACCGGGCCGGAGCGCGGGCCGCCGCGCCTGGCGCTCGAGGCGTACGTCGCGGCGCTGCGGCGACTCGGGCGCGAGCGCGAGGCCGGTTTTGCGCTGGAGCAGCTCGCGGCGTCGTCGACCGATCCCGAGACGCGTGTCGCGCTCTGGCGCGCGGCGATCGCGGCGCGCGAGCGGCTCGCCGAGGCGGGCCTGGCGGCGCTGCCGCTCTGGGAGCGCGTCGTCGAGGCCAGCCCCGAGGTCGACGCGCTCGCGGTGTTCGAGCGGCTCGCGACCGCCAAGGGCGACACCGCGCGCGTGATCGTCGCGCGCCGCACGCTCGCCGAGCACGCACCGGACGCGCTCACCCGCAGCGTGTTCCTGTGGGAGCTGGGGCTGGCGCACGCCGACGCCGGCGATCTGCGCGGCGCCGCCGCCGACTTCGAGCGCGCGCTCGAGGCCGGTTCGGCCGACGAGGTCTTCCTGCCGGCGCTGCGCGCGCTCGCGCGCCTGCGCGAGCACACCGGCGAGCTGCGCGCCGCCGCCGAGCTCTGGATCCGCGAGGCGCGCCAGACCAAGCTGGTCGAGCGCGCGACGCGCGCGTTCCGCCACGCCGCGCGCCTGTACGCCAACGCGATCCGCGACGAGCGCAGCGCCGCCGAGTGCCTCGAGTCGGTGGTGACGCTCGATCCCGACGCCGAGGTCGACTTCCAGGTGCTGTCGGTGATCCTGCGCCACCAGCATCAGGAAGAGCGGCTGCTGCAGATCATGCGGCGGCGCGCCGCCGAGGGCACGCCGGAGCAGCGCCGCGATCGCCTGCTGCAGCTCGCCGATCTGCTGCACGAGCGCAATTCACCCGAGGCGGTGGAGGCGCTGGCCGCCGCCGTCGAGCTGGATCCGTCGTCGGGCGCGGCGCTGGTGCGGCTGGCCGAGATGCTGGCCGAGACCGGCCGCTCGGCCGAGGCGGTCGCCACCTTCCGGCGCGCGATCGGCGTATCGCCCGACGCCAAGCTGGTGAGCTCGGCCTGGATCCGCATCGGCGACATCGCCGCCGCCGATCTCGGCGACGTGGGGCTGTCCGTCGACGCCTATCGCAACGCGCTGCTGTCGAGCGCCGACGACATCCGTGCGCTCGGCGGTTTGCTGCGCGGTTTGCTGCAGCAGCGCGACTACGCCAACGCCGCGCTGATCTCGCGCCGCCTCGGCACCGTCGATCCGGATCGCGAGGCGCGCGTCGGTCACTGGATCGCGCTCGGCGAGTTGCTCGCGGGCGCCGGCGAGGATCCGGAGGGCAGCGCCGAGGCCTTCGAGCAGGCGCTGGAGCTGGCCCCGCAGCACGATCACGCGATCGATCACCTCGACGCGTTGCTGGTCCAGCTCGACGAGCCGGCGCGACTGGCGGCGGCCCTCGGCCGCTACCTCGCGGTCGCGCCGCAGTCGACCTCGCGCCGCCTGCGGCTGGCCAGCCTGCTCAGCGGCCCGCTCTCGCTGCCCAACCGCGCCGTCGACGAATTGCGCCTGGTGATCACCTCGACGCCGGATCACGTGCCGGCGCGCGCCGAGCTCGCGCGCGTGCTCGAGGAGTCGGGCCGCCTGCCCGAGGCGATCCTCGAGCACCTCGCGCTCTTGCGCCTGGTGCCGCTGCGCCTGGAATCGCTGCGCGCGCTGCGCCGGCTGTTCGAGCGCTCGGGCGAGCGCGCGCGCACCGCGCGGGCCACCGCGGTGCTGGCGGCGCTGGGCGCGATCGACGCCGTCGAGATCCGCGCCGTGCGCGAGGCGCGCACCCACTACGCCGCCGAGCCGACCGGCACGATCACCGCCGCCGACTTCGACATGTTCATCCGCCACCCCGACGAGCACCACCCGGCGACGGCGTTGCTCGCGGCGATGGTCGAGGTGCTGCCGCGCTTCTACGTCGTCAACATCGAGGACTGGGGCGTGACCAAGTCCGACCGCCTGGGCCCGCGGTCGGAGGATCCGATCCGCGCGTTCGTGCATCGGGTCGCCGGCG
This sequence comes from uncultured Pseudomonadota bacterium, assembly GCA_963711305.1. Taxonomy (GTDB): domain Bacteria; phylum Myxococcota_A; class Polyangia; order Fen-1088; family Fen-1088; genus DASRQZ01. The sequence continues at coordinate 161,098 of CAVQDT010000006.1, read as the reverse complement.
TCTTCGGCATCACCGATCCGTTCGACATCTACCTCGCGCGCAGCGGGACGCCGCAGGTGCAGATCGAGGCGACGCAGCCGCCGGCGCTGCTGGTGCCGGCGACCCTGCTCGGGCTGCCGCGGCAGGAGGCGCTCCTGCAGCTCGGTCGCCAGCTCGGGCGCCTGCGCGCGGGCACCTACCCGGCGGCGCGCATCCCGCCCAAGGACCTCGGCCTGCTGGTCGCGGCCGGCGTGCGCACGATGTTCCCGGACTACGCGCGCGGCGCGCTGCCCGAGGACAAGCTCAACGAGCTCAGTCAGAAGATCGCGCGCGCGCTGCCGCGCCGGCACCGGCGCGCGTTCGAGCAGGCGGCGCTGTCGTTCCGCGACGGCGGCGTGTTCGACGCCGACCGCTGGCGCATCGGCCTGTCGCACACCGCGTATCGCGCGGCGATCCTGATCTCCAGCGACGTGCTGGGCGCGTTCGAGCGCATCGCGCGCGGCGACCGCCGCCTGGCCGCCGCCGCCAACCTGCCCTCCGACGAGCTCGTCAAGGCCGCGCGCGCCAACCCCGAGGTGGTCGACATGATCAACTTCGCGCTCGGCGAGGAGCTGGCCGGCCTGGAGCGGCGCCTCGCCGGGAACTGACTACCACTCGACGCGGGCGGCGTCGGTCTCGACGCGCGGGTGCAGCGCGACCACGCGCGGCTTCGTGAGCCCGATCAGGTGTACGGTCGCCTGATAGCGCACGTCGATCGAGACGCTCTTTGGACTGCGTCCGATGTCGATGGCCATCTTGCCGTCGTCGACGCCCAGCGCGCGGATCTTGGCTTCCAGCTCGTCGTGCAGGCGCGTGGTCTCGACGCTGGCGCCGGGCTCGTCGCGCAGGTTGGCGCGGTAGACGCGAGGCAGGGCGTCGTTGAGCTCGTTCTTGACGTTGGAGTTGAGCGCGATGACCGGCCAGGCGGATAGGCCCAGCCAGGCCGTCGCCGCGACCAGCACGACCAACCCGATGGAGACGCCGTTGATGGCCTTCGGCTGCTTATAGCGAGTCGCCACCGCTTCGTGATCGTAGCTGCCCGAGGGGGGCGCCGTCAAAGGGGGCGGCTGGCGGCGCCTTTGCGGACTGCGTGGCGCTGCGCAGGTCGCGCCCGATGCGGCTGCGCAGACACGCCAGGCCCAGCAACGACTGGAACCCGAGGGCGATCGCCTGAGTGACCAGGCTCTCTGCCAGCACCGCTGCCTGGCGCGCGGTCTCGTCGCCGGTGCCGTAGCGCGCGAAGAAGAAGACCATCGCCGCCTGCGTGGTGCCGATCCCTTGCACGGAGATCGGGAGCACCGCGATGAACAGGACAACCGGGAGCGAGGTGATGGCCGCAACCACCGGCACGCGCACGCCGAACGCGCGCAGCACGATGGTCTGAAACGCGATCAGCGTGGCGATGTGGGGCAGGCGCACGAGCAGCGCTTCGAGGTGGCCGCGCGCCCCGGCCGCGAGCAGCACGTCGAAGATCGGGCGCGACGACAGCCAGCGCGGGCGCGCGATCACAGCGACCAGATAGATCGCGAGCCCGATGTAGGCGACGGTGATGACGACGTACAGGCTGCGTGGCACGTCGGGCGCGATGGCCAGCCCCGCCGTGGTCAGGAACATCAACGCCAGCACGTTGACGCCCATGATCAGCAGCACCGTCCCCACGCCGCGCAGGACCGGCGCGCCAGTCGCGCGATGGACGAAGTAGACGATGGCGCCCTGCCCGACGCTGTAGTTGATCGCCGCCAGCAGGTAGGTCGCGCCACGCACGACCAGGATCTGCGCGAACGACAGCGGCGCGAGGAACCAGCCGAAGGTCTTCCAGATCGCGAACGAATCCGCGACGTAGATCGCGGCCAGCATGAGCAGGGTGACCGGGACCATCCACGGCGCCGCCGAGCGCGTCGCCGCGACCACCTGGGAAAACGGCGTCCGCCAGAGGAGCAGGCCGAGCAAGGTCGCGGTCACGATCCAGGCCGCGGCTCGCAGGAGGCGCGCGACGGCCGACGGTTTCTTCTCGGGCGGCCCGGAGGGGGAAACGACAGAATCAGACACTACGACGATTGACTACCACGGATTGACCGCCACGGATTGACGGCCGACTGCAACGTCCGATTGCAACGTCGGTGGGTCCATCCAAAGATGTTGCTACCCTCAGCCAACTCATTTAAGGTGATCCACGCCAGGGTGGTGGGATTGGTGGGGTGGCTGGGGTGGAGAAAGCGCGGACGCCGGGCCAAAACCCGGCGTCGCGCTTTCTGGGCGGGGGATACCACCGTTGGCGGCGGACACCGCCGCTGGCGGCGCCTTCCTCCTCGAGGAAAAGGAGCGCGGTAGATCTTCGATGACACCGACGTTCGCCGCGACTGGCTCTTTCAACGTCACCGCCCATTCTTGGGAGGCCTTGGTCAACCCGGGTGACCTGGTGTTCGACGTCGGCGCGGGCGACGGCGCGATGACCGATCGGCTGGTGGCGCGCGGGGCGCGGGTGGTCTGCGTCGAAGCGCACCCGACGCGCGCGAACGCGCTGCGCGAGCGCTACGGAGTCGCGCCCGGCGCGGGCCGGCTCGGCGAGGGCGGCGCCAGCGCGGGCGCCGCGCCGGTGGTGGTCGTCGACATGGGCCTCGCCAACCGAACCGGGCGCATCCCGACCTCCGTGCCGGGGGTTGCGATCAAGCTCACAACGCTCGATGAGATGATCCGCGCGTTCGGGACGCCCAGCTACTGCCGCATCGACGTCGGCGGCGACCCCGAGTCGATTCTCGATGGGCTCACCGTCGCGACCGAGCCGGTGATCCCGCTGCTGTCGTTCGAGTTCAAGGCCGCGCGCCTCGAGAACATGCGCCGCGCGGTCGAGCGCCTGACCCGGCTCGGGTACCGCCGCTTCAACTGGTGCCGCGCCCCGCGCGCCGAGCTGGTGGCGTCCGCGTGGCGGGGCGCGCGCGATCTGCTCGACGAGATCGTGCGCGAGAGCGCGAGACTGGATGGCGCGGCGCTGAGGGGCGACCTGTTCGCGCGCGCCGTTGATCGTGAGCTGTCACCCCGCGACCTGTCTGCGAGCGCCGCGGCCGGGCGCGGGCGGTACGCGGTGACCATCTTCCGCCAGCCCGGCAACGTTCACAGCGAATGCTTTCGCGAGCTCGCGGAGACGGTCAACGCCGGCCTGAACGCGCTCGGGCACGACTCGGTGCTCGCGGAGGAGCTCTCGGTACCCGATCGCCGCAGCATCGTCTTCGGGTCGAACGCTGATCGCCCAGCTCGAGGCGCCGGTGTCGTTTCCGGCCGGATCGATCCTCTACAACCTCGAGCAGATCTACGAGGGGTCGCCCTGGTTGACCCCGGACGTGATCGCGGCCTTTCGCGCGCACACGGTCTGGGACTACAGCCGCTCCAACATCGGCGCGCTCGCCGGCTACGGTGTCACCGCCCAGCACGTGCCGGTTGGATACGCGCCGTCGCTGAGCCGCATCTCACCGTCGCCTTCGCCCGACATCGACGTGCTGTTCGTCGGCTCGCTCGGTGAGCGCCGCCTCGGCATCCTACGCGCGCTGGAACGCCAGGGGGCGCGCGTCGTCGCCATCTTCGGCAGCTACGGCCCGGAGCGCGACAGCGTCATCGCGCGCGCCAAGATCGTGCTCAACATCCACCTCCACCCAACCAAGGTGTTCGAGATCGTGCGCGTGTCGTACCTGCTGGCCAACCGCTGCTTCGTCGTCTCCGAAACCGGCACCGACACCGGCATCGAGAGCGCGTTCGCGGGCGGCGTCGCCTTCGCCGACTACGACCGGCTGGTCGACACCTGCCTCGCCTACCTGCGCGATCCGGTCGGTCGCCGCCAGGTCGCCGCCCGTGGCTTCGGCATCATGTCGTCGCTGAGCGAGGGCGACCTCCTGCGCCCCGTCGTCGGCGACGCCCGCACGACGCGCGTCGCCTAGGTCTCTTCAGGGAGTCACCCTCGCCCGTCTGCGACGTCTGCAGAGGGCCGGGAGAGGGCAGGCCCTGCGAGGGTTGCCCTACCGACGCCAGTGGCCGGGCTTCCACTTCCAGTGGTTGCCGTGTTGTTCCCAGTGTGCGGGGACCCACTGCCAGCCGTCGTGGCGCATCTCCCAGTGACCGGGTTCCCAGACGTACTCGCGTCCGTTCCATGCCCAGTCACCGCGAATCCAGAAATGATTGGGCGACGGTTGAGGTGTCATGATCTCCTGCCGCGGCGGCGGAGGCGCCATCCCGATCGTCACCTCGGCCGCTGGCGGCGGGGCGCGCCAGCCCGACGACGGCGACACCATGGGCGCGGGCGGCGGCGGTGGCGGCGGGGCCGCGGTCGCGGCCCAGTATCCAGGATAGAAGACCCACTCGCCGCCCTCGTTCACCCAGCGCCCATCGACCCAGGTCTGGCCGGGCGCCGGCGGCAGCTCCCAGTGGCCGCCGATCCACATGTGACGCCCGCCCTCCCATCGCCAGAACCCGCCGATCCAGACGTGGCGCGGCGAGGGCGCTCCGACCCGCACCTCGACGCGCGGGGCTGGCGGAGCCATCCGCACCCGGATCGCGGGCTCCATGCGCCGCTCGTGTCGGATCTCACGGTGTTCTTCGCGCCGTTCGTCTCGACGGTCGTGATCTTCTCTACGTTCCTCGCGCCGCTCTTCGCGGCGATCGTCGTGCGCCTGGGCCCGCAGGCCGAAGGCGACGCAGAAGGCGGACAGCGCAAAGGTGGTGGCGATCTTCATCGTCGTAGTCCTCCGGATTTCATCTTCGCCCATTTGACGTGCGGGCGGCCAGAATCTTCATCGTTCGGGCGATCACCGCGAGAATCGAGAAATCCGATCATGGATGGAGGTTCGAAGACAGCCGCCGCAAAGGCCAGAAGCGGGAAACTATTTCGTCTCCGCTACGTTCAGGTTCGTACGAGGTTTCATTCATGCAAGGCGCAAGAGCACGACCAAGCGAACGCCGATCGTGCCGGAGGTCCTCGCGTCGGCCGGTGTGTGGAATCGGCGGTGCGCGCACGAGATTTCATTTCACTTCTGGCACTTCTCTTGGCAGTCTCTGACTCGGAAAAACCCCGAGTTTGGTCGCCAAGCCGCCAGTGGATCCGGAGGAAGAAAATTTGCTCGTAGGGGCGCAACGGGAAGGTGGAGGCGAGCTGGCCCGCATCGGGGCCAGGCCGCCGACCCCGCCCTCGCCCACGCGAAACAGGCGTTGGATACTGCTGGCCGCGTTCGGCGTGGTCGTCGTAGTCGCCATCGTGATCCTGGTGCGCGCGTCGTTCGACACCGACGATCCGGTGCTGAGAGCGCAACAGGCGGCGCGGCACTCCGCCGCCGCCGGCGGCGGTGAGCATCCGCGAGAGGCCCTCGCCTCCACCTCGACCGCTGCTCTCCATCTCCCACCACCCGCACCCGCACCCGCACCGGCACCGGCAGCCCTGGATCCGTTGGGTCCGGGGCCGGCGGAGGAACCGGCGGCGGCGACCACACCGCCGGTGGCCGCCGCGACCCCCGTTGCCGCCGCCGTGCCGGCGAGTCGGGCGCGCGTCGCGCGCGCTTCCTCGAAAGAGACGTCACGCGCGGGCGCCGCGAGCGCGCCGGGCCCGAAGACTGTCGTCGCCGACGGTGTCGACAGCGCGGCCGGCGCCGCGGGTGCCAAGAAGAACGACGCGAAGCTGGCGATGGTGGGCGATCCCGCGAAGAGGGACGGCACCTGGCGGCGGCCGCCGTTCGGTGAGGACGCCAACTCCCGGCTGGTCGAGCATTTCACCCTGGCGGGCGGCGCGATCCTGAAGGGGCGCGTGATCGACGCCGACACCGGCAAGCCATCGCCCGGCGTCGCCATCGAGGCGCACGTCGCCGACGCGTTCATGCGCTCGGTGACCGACGCCGCCGGGACGTTTCGGATGACCAACATCTACCCCAATCGGCGGCTCACGGTCTGGCTCATCGGCCGGACCGACCTGTTCGTCGCCGAGCGGCTCGAGGTCACCAGCCCGGGCGACGGCGAGACGCTGGACGCGGGTGTCGTGCGCCTTTTGCACGGCGACGAGCTGGCGGCGCACCTGGAAGGTTGGATGGGAGTGTTCGTCACGCGGCGCGGACGGCGCAACGTCGTGGCCGCGGTCAGCCCGTGGTCACCGGCTGACCGCGCGGGGATCCAGGTGGGCGACGTCCTGCTGTCGGTCGAAGGGCGCGACGTGGGCGGGCTCGGCCCGCGCGCGGCCAGCTTTCTGTTGCGCGGAGCGGTGGGCAGCAAGTCGAGCGTCGCGCTCCAGAACCATGACGGTACGGTGGTTCGCTACCAGCTCGAGCGCGTGCCCAGGTAGCGAGCGGCGTAACTGGCCCTTCCACGCGAATGTCTGCCGCCGTGCGCGGGAGCGCGGCCGTGCGCAAAAAAGACGCGAAAGTCAGGTGTCGCCCGGCGATGCGTGCGCTAGGGTAAGCGCAATGGATTCGTCTCCCGCGCGCGCCGTTTCGGGGCGACACGTGCTGCTGATTGAAGACAGCGAGGACAATCGCGAGATGATGCGCGAGCTCCTGGAGATGGAAGGCTTCCGCGTCGACGTCGCCGCCGACGGCGAGGACGGCATCGAGCAAGCGCTGGCGCTGCGCCCGGCGGTGGCGCTGGTCGACATCGGGTTGCCGACGATGGACGGCTATGAGGTGGCGCGCCGCGTGCGCGCCGCGCTCGGCGGGGGCATCACGCTGGTGGCGCTCACCGGCTACGGCCACCCGGAAGACACGGAGCGCGCGACCGCCGCCGGCTTCGACGCGCATTTGACCAAGCCGGTCGCGCTCGAGCGGCTGGCAGCGATTCTCGGCACGGTCTGACCGGGACCGAGCGCGCCGCACGCTGCGCGGGCGCGTCCGCTCTACCAGGTGCCGGCGATCTGGATGCCGCCCGGCCCGGGAGCGATCCAGGCCGTCGTCGCGTCGCCGCTGGTCGAATCGGAGTCGCTCGGGCTGACCGCGAGCAGCACGATGCCGACCACCCCGGCGACGCCACCGGCGATCGCGCCGACGAGGCCGAGGGTCCAGGGCGCCCGGGTCGCGTCGAAGGCGGGTTGGTTCATCTGGGTGCGCGCGTTGTTTGCGGCTCTGCGACTCGAAGACCATCAGGGCGCCGCCGCCCGCGCCGACGACCGCGCCGCCGATCAGCAACCCCAGCGCCAGGCCGCGGCCGCCGCCGCTGCTCGCGCGCGCGCGGCGGCTTCGGCGGCGGTTCGGCGATCCGTTCCGGCGACGTCCGCTCGACGGTCGCGGCCGCGCTGAGCTTGGGCACCTTGACCGTGACCGTGTCGCCGCGCCGGGTGACCGATACCGACGTCGACCAGGGCTCGTAGCCCGGCGCCTCGGCGCGCACCAGGTGATCGCCGGGATCGACCGGCAGCGTGGCGCCCCAGATCGCCTCGTCGAGCGTCACGCCATCGCGGGTCACCACCAGCCCCGGTACCGGCGAGGTCACGCGGACCACCAGCCGCACCAGCGCCGGCTCCAGCGCCTCCTGCCGGCGGCGCGCTTCGTCGGCGTCCTCGGGGCGGTTCGACCGATTCGCGACCGACACCGCCTCCCCGAAACGGGTCCAGGCGCTGGCGGTGCGTCCGATCTTCTCGTAGCAGTCGGCCAGGTTCAGCAGGATGCCCGCGCTGGAGTAGAGCTTCTGAGCCGCTTCGAGCTTGGGGCACGCCTCGGCGTACTTGCCCGCCTTCATCAGGCGCTTCCCCTCCGTGAACAGCGCGCGCGCACCGGCCTGGTCCTCGGCCTGCGCGAGCGCGCGCGACGGGATCGCGCTCGATGTCAGGGTGGCGGCGACAACGAGCAGGAAGGCGGTGCGCGGATGGCGGACTCTACATTTCATCGTAGGAGGAGCGCGGCGGCTTGGGCGGGTTGGGTTTCGGGGGTCGGTGGATTCTCGGCCGGGGGCGGCGTGCTGGCGGTCGTGTCGCTGGGCGCGGCGACCGGTCGGCGGCCGCCGTCCGAAGCCGCGCGCCGGTGCCCGTCGCGGGTGCGCTTCTCCTCGCGCGCGTTCTTTCGCGGCGTCGCGGTCGCGTCTCGGGGACCGCGGCGAGTCGCCGCGTTCGCCTCGCGGCCGGGTGCCACGATGGCGCCAGCTCGAGCTCGACCACGCGATCGCGGGATCCGTCGATCTCGATCGAGCGTGGCTGGCGGCCCGGTGCCCGCACCACCAGCTGGTGACGGCGGTCGCCGCGCGGCAACTTCACCGGCAGCGTCTGCGACGGTCGACGCCGTCGACCAGCACCTCCGCGCCGTCGGGCAATCCCGGCAGATCGACGGTCACCTTCTCCGGCAAGGGCGGCGGCGGTGGCGCTGCCGCTGGGTTGTCGGCGCGCGCTGGGCGGATCGGGCTCGGCCGTGGTCGCGCTCGCGAAGATCTGGCCGCGTAGCGCCACCAGCGTGCCGACGCCGCCGATGCCGAGGATGGCGATCAGGATGATCGTCGCGCGTGCGACCGACGATCGCCGCGGCTGCAGCGTGAACGCGTCCGGGCCTTCTCGCCGACGGCGTTGCGAAAGGTCGTCGACGAGCCGCGGCTCGGCAGCGGGGCGGCGCACCGGCTCCTGGTCGGGGAGAACCCGCGTGTTGCCGGCCTGCCCGACGCCGAACGGCGTCGTGCGCATCGGCGACATCGCAATCGCGCCGCCGGGCGTGGGAGCCGAGCTGCCGACGACGGGGTCAGCGCCGACGGCGGGAAAATGCTCCGGCAACACCGGCACGACGACCGGATTGCGCGGGTGAATGTCGGCGAACGGCGCGCGCGTGCCCAGCGCCGCCAGGCAATCGGTGAGCTGTCCCGCGACGGCCTCCATCGTCTGCGGTCGATCGGTCGGCGCCTTGGCGAGCATCTGCATCACCAGCTGGTCGAGCGCCGGCGGGAGCGCCGGGGACGCGCGCGCGCGGCGGCTGCGGCGCCTCGGAGACGTGGGCCACGATCAGGTCGCCCATGCCGTCGCGCACGAACGGCGGCTCGCCGCACAGCATCTCGTAGAGGATGCAGCCCAGCGAGTAGACGTCGGAGCGGCCGTCGACGACCTTGCTGCCGCCGCGGCACTGCTCGGGCGACATGTACGCCGGCGTGCCCAGCACCGCGCCGGTGCGCGTGTGCGTCGCCGACCCGCGCTCGGCCAGCTTGGCGATGCCGAAGTCGAGCACCTTGGGGACGATGCGCCCGTCGGTGTTGCTGATCGACAGGAAGACGTTGTCGGGCTTGAGATCGCGGTGGACGATCCCGGCGGCGTGCGCGGCGCCGACCGCCAGCGCGACCTGGCCGGTCACGGCGAGCGCGAACGCGTTGTCGCCGACGAGCCCGCCGGTGCGCTCGAGGTAGTCGGCCACCGACTCGCCCTCGAGGTGCTCCATCACGATGTACGCCTGCCCCTCGCGCACGTCGCAGTCGAGGACCTCGACGATGCCGGGGTGGCGGATCAGCGACGTCGCGCGCGCCTCGGTGAAGAACCGCTCGACCACCGATTCGTTGGCCGACAGCTCGGGCAGCAGCACCTTGACCGCCGCGCGCCGGGCGATGCGGTGGTGCTGCGCGAGGAACACCTGTCCCATCCCCCCCTGCCCCAGCAGATGGAGCACCGTGTACCCGCCCACGCGGCTGCCGACCGAGATCACGTAGGATCCCTACCACAGTTCAAAAAGTGGTTCACCGGTTGGTCCGGCGAAGGCTTCAGGCGCCGAGGTCGCGCGCGGCGCTCTCGAGAGCGGCCCCGAGATTCGCCTGATATCGGCGTCGAAACTGCGTTCCGCGCACGCGCCGCAGCACGGCGCTGGCGAGCGCCAGGGCCGCGCCCAGCAGGACCGCCTCGCCGAGCGCGAAGTAGCCGGCGATGACCAGCAACGACGCCCGCAACTGGGACGGCGACAGGCCGGCGTTGCCGGCGAGAAATCCGTCGAGCGCCCGGGCGGCCAGCACGGCGAAGGCGCCGGTCGCCAGCAGGAGCGGCCAGAGCAGCAGCCCGCGGCCGCGCCGGCCCAGGCCGTGCAGCCGCGCCAGATCGGCGTCGTGAAACGCGACGCGCTTCCGGGTCGGGTCCAGCGTCGCGATGGCGCGCCCACCCGCGGTCAGGACCGCCAGCGGTTGCGCCGAGCCGCCGCGATCTGGAACGGCGAAGCCGGGATCGGGCGGCTGCCAGGAGACGGCGGCGCCGGTTTCGTCGCGCAGCGACAGTCGGCGTCCCGACCGGCCGCTCGGTTCGAGCCGACCGCGCGCGAACGAGACGCCGTAGCGTTGCCGGAACAGGTCGACCTCGCGCAGGGGCTCGGGCAGCGCCGGCGCGCCGGACCCGGGCGGCGCCGGGATGCGCTCGCGGCGAAACGCGAGCAGCAGCGAGAAGGCGAGGGCGCCGAGCGCGACCGCCGTCTCGCCGACCTGGAGCCGCTCGCGGATCAGCTGTTCCAGCGGCGCCGGGCCCATGGGGCGCGGATACTAGTCGCTCGGGACGGCAATCGCCACCGGTGAGCCGCCGGGGACATGTTAGAAGCGCGCGGGACCAGGTGAAGACCGGCTGCGCGAGACCCCAGAGGCGCCGATTTCGGGCGCGCGCGCGCCGGCGCGGTTGCGGTCCTGCTGGTGCTGGGTGCGCTGGTGGAGCCTGCGCGGGCGGAGCCGCGCGCGAGAGCGAATGGCCAAACATCCGGCCGAGCGTCAGGAGAACCCTGCGCCCGGGTTCGTCGATCTGGCGCAGGTCGCCCCGGGCATCGTGATCCAGATGCGCTACGCCGGCGCGCAAAACTTCCTGGGGCGGCCGGTGCACGGCTACGCGGCCGCGCGCTGCTGGTTGTCGCGCCCGGCGGCCGAGGCGCTGGCGCGGGTTGCCGAGGATCTGGCCGGTCGCGGGCTGGCCCTGATGGTCTATGACTGCTACCGGCCCCAGCGCGCGGTCGACGACTTCGTCGCCTGGGCCCAATCCCGTGGCGACGACCGCAGCGAAACCGGCGATCCGGTCACCCAGGCGACGGTTCGCAACCGCCACTACCCGGCGGTGCCCCGAGTCCGAGCTCTTCCACCGCGGCTACATCGCGCTGCGCTCGGGGCACACCCGCGGCAGCACGGTCGACCTGACGTTGATCCCGCTGTCGCGCGCGGCGGACGCGGGTGCGGCGTTCCAGGAGCCCGACGACTGCCGCTTCGGCAACGGAACCCCGTTCGCGGCCGACGGCAGCCTGGAGATGGGCACGGCGTTCGACTGCTTCGACGAGCGCGCGCACGCCGACAACCCGGAGATAGCGCCGCTGGCGCGTCACAACCGGCAATTGTTGCGGCAAGCAATGCTGCGGCGCGGGTTTGCTCCCTATGCAAAGGAGTGGTGGCATTTCACGCTTACGGCTGAGCCGTTTTCCGAGCGCTCCTTCGATTTCGAGGTTCGGTGAAGTAACGACGGACCCCTGGCCGAGTTTCGCCAGAGAACACTTTTTCTTTTCCGGCCTGCCTGATTCGCTCAACGCGGCGGTACTTGATCTCCTGAAGGCCGGGAATCAAAGGCCTGCGGTCATTCGATGTGACCTTTTGGCCTGACCTTCGGCTGGATTGCGCGGGGGTTGAACATGGCGAACCAACGGGCACGTGCAGGGGTCTGGAGTGGTGTGTTCTTGGCGGCCGCACTGGCGTTTTCTGCGCCGGTACGCGCGGCGGAGCGGCATCTCGCCAATGCACACGTCAAATTCACGGCGTCGGTGTCGACCGGTCCCAAGATCGTCGGGACCGGCACCGATCTTCGCTTCGAAGCCAAGGGCAGTCTGCTGATCTTCAAGGTGCCGTTGAGCGCGGTCACCACGCGCAAGAACACGCGCGACAAACAGATGCGCGACCGTTATCTCGAGGCGGACACCCATCCCACGGTCGAGCTGCGGATGGCGCGCGAGGCGCTGACCCTTCCCAAGGGAGACGGCGTCGTCGAGGGCGACGCCAAGGCCAGCTTGAAGCTGCACGGCAAGTCGCGTGAGACCACGGTGCACTACTCGGTCGAGCGGCGCGGAGAATCGTTGAAGGTGAGCGGATCGTTTCGCCTCGACCTGCGCGCGCACGGGATCGACATTCCGAGCTATCGGGGGATCACCGTGCGTCCGGAGGTCGACGTCGAGGTCGCGTTCGGCGGTATCGATCGCGCGGTGATCGCCGACGCGATGTAGACCCGGCGGCAGCGGGGCAGCGACCGGCTATGATTGCGCGCATGAGCTCGACCGACGTCACGCGCGCTGCCCTGTCACTCAACACCGGTGCATCGATCCCACAGGTCGGGCTCGGCGTCTGGCAAACCCCGCGCGGCGAGGTCACGCGCGAAGCGGTGGCCAGCGCGCTTCGGCTCGGCTACCGGCACATCGACACCGCCCGCATCTATGGCAACGAGAAGGACGTCGGCGTCGGCCTGCGCGACAGCGGCGTCGCGCGCGAGCAAGTCTTCGTGACCACCAAGCTCTGGAACGACGACCAGGGCTTCGACAGCGCGCTGCGCGCGTTCGACGCCAGCCTGGGCCGGCTCGGGCTCGAGTACGTCGACCTCTATCTGCTGCACTGGCCGGTCGCCGGGCCAGCGACTCGATTCGTGGCGCGCGCTCGAGCGGATCCACGCCGAGAAGCGGGCGCGCGCGATCGGCGTCAGCAACTTCATGCCCGCGCACCTCGAAGAGCTGCTCGCGCGCGCCCAGGTCGTGCCGGCGGTCAATCAGATCGAGGTGCACCCGTTCCTGCAGCAGCGCGAGACGCGCGCGCTGTGCGCCCAGCGCGGGATCGTCGTCGAGGCGTACAGCCCGCTCACCCACGGCCGGCGCCTCGGTCACCCGGTGGTGAAGTCGGTCGCGGCGCGCGTCAGCCGATCGCCGGCGCAGGTGCTGATCCGCTGGGCGATCCAGCACGACATGGTGGTGCTGCCCAAGTCGTCGCGCGAGGCGCGCATCAAGGAGAACGCCGCGGTCTTCGACTTCACGCTCGACGCCGCGGCGATGCAAGGCGCTCGACGATTGCGAGGAGGGGCTGGCGACCGGCTGGGATCCGCGCAGCGAGCCTTAGCTCGGCGCTAGCACGCGGCGCGCGATGGCGGCGAGCGCGGCGAAGCGGATGATCCGCGCGACGAACATCACGGGCAGCAGCTGCGCGATGCGCAGGTGCAGCGGCGGCGCGAGCGCCGCGGTCACGGAGGTCGGGGGCAGGCTGAGCAGGCCGCTGGTGAATCCGATCGCTGGCGAGCTGCGCGCAAGGATCTTGCCGAACCGCTGCCGCGCGCGCTCGCAACGCTGATCGAACCAGCGCCAGCGGCGGCGGATCTGATCGCCGCTCAAGATGAGGATGACCTGCGCGACCAGCTGGCCGCTGGCGCCGATCACGCCGACCAGCAGCGGATGCCAGCCGTGGCGGGTCACGCACAGGATGCCCGCCGCCTCCGGATTGACGGGCCAGAAGAACGTCCCGACGAAGGCGATGCCGAGGAGGCCGAGCGGCGACAGCACGCGCGAAGGTTACTCGCCCTCGCCCCGTGAATCACGCCCGCGCACCGGGGAAGATCCCGAGCCTCGACCGTTGTGGAGATCGGAGGTAACGACAGCATGACCACGTCGACGCCCGCGCTCTCGCTGGACGCTCCGGTTCCGCCGGGACCATCGGTGGCGCCGACCGCGCTCGAGCTGGCCGCGGCCGCGCCGCTGATCGCGCCCGAGAGCGCGTCGGAGGCCGCGGTGCCGGATGGCAAGGTCGTTCAGGGCATGGCCGAGGCGAACGCGCCGAAAAAATAGGGCCTAGGCGATCAGCGATTCGACGCGCAGGATCTTCTGCAGGGACGACACCGCCTGCGCGTGGTCCATCGCGGCGAACAGGTGAGAGAGCTCGATCGAGAACCGCTCCGGGTGCCGTTCGAGCAGCGCGACGTAGTGGTCGAAGTAGCGCTCGGGGGCCACGGTTCCCTTGCCGGCGAGCGCGTAGCGGACCACGGCGTGCAGCGCGAAGCGGCCGGCGATCGGCTCCTGCACCAGGCGCCAGCGACGCAGTAGATTCAGCGCCGCCGAGGCCGCGCGCGGGCGAGCCTGCGCGCGCGACAGTGCTCAGCGAGCGCGCGTCCATGTGATCGCCCGGGCAGTGCGCGAGCGTGACCAGCATGCGCCGCGCGGCCGCCGGCAGGTGCGCCCAGGCCCATTCGCAGAGCAGGCCGACCTCGACGACGTCGTCCTCGTGCGCCATCACGCGCACGCGCGACACGCCGTTGTCGACGAGCCAGCGGCGCAGCGCCTCGACCGAGACGGCGCGGCCGGCGACCAGCGCATCGGCGATGTCGAGCGCCAGCGGATTCCAGCGCAGCAGCGCGGTGAGCGCGCGGACGCGCGGAAAGGCGGCGCGCCGCGCGTGGACCAGCGGCGCGACGATGGGAAAGACCGCGACGCCCGAGAGCAGGCAGCGGCGCGCGGTGAGCAGCCAGGTCACCGGGCGTGCCCGCGAGCGCCTCGAGCAGCCGCGCCATCGCGCGGTCGTTCTCGTGGTTGTCGAGCACCAGCAGCTTGGGGCCGCCGATGTCGAGCGCGGCGCGCACGCTCTCGACGAGCGGCTCGCGCGGCGCGCCCAGGCGCAGCGCGATCATCTGCAGCAGCGTGCGGTGGTCCCAGTTGCCGACGCGAAACCAGGCGGCGCCGCCGGGGAAGCGCGCGCGGATCCGATGCGCGACCGCGGCCGCTAGCACCGACTTGCCGCTGCCGCCGCCGCCGACCAGCGCCAGGCGCGACAGCGCCGGCCCCGACAGGGCCGCCGCCAGCGTCGCGAGCTCGGCGCCGCGCCCGCGCAGGCGGGGGCGCGGCGGGAGATCGAAGAGAACGTGTCTCATTTTGCGGACGTCCTTATACCGCTGAATCCGGTTGACGTCGGGGGGCGGTTGATGCGACGCCACTACCCCATGAAGTTGCCGGTTTTCTTGCTCGCGTCCGCCGCGCTGTTTTCGGCTTCCTGTTTCTCGGCGGCGAAGTGGAACACGGCCCAGATCGCTCAGATTCGCAAGCGGGCGGCGTTCGTGCTCGCGTGCGACGAAGAAGACCTCGAGATCGTCGAGGTCGAGCGGGGCTCCGACGGACGGGTGCGCACCCTACGCGCCGTCGGATGCGACAAGAAGGCGACCTACGTGATCGCCGGCCCCAAGCAGGGACAGCAGGGCGCGCCGACGTGGAACCTCGACACCGGGCGCCTGCGCGCCCAGAAATGACGTCGGGACAGCGCGAGATCTCCGCGCGTTTCCCGACGGCGCACCTGATGGCGCTGGACGGAAACCAGTACTGGACAACGACGCGCTCGGTGTTACTTCTATGCGCGCGTCACCACTCTCGGGGAGGACAATCATGCGCTCGTTTCGTCATACCGGCTCGTCGAACCTTTTCTTGATCCTTGCGGTAGGCGCTCTCGGCGCTTGCTCGTCCAGCAGCGGCACGCCCAACGCCGCTGGCGGTTCGACGGGTGACGGCGGCGGCACGGGCGGTGCCAGCGGTGGTTCCAGCGGCGACGCCAGCGTCGACGCGCCCAAGGACACGCCGGCGAGCACCGACACCCAGGTCAGCGACTGCTGGCGGCTTCGACTATCCGTCGGTCGACGGGCCGGTGAGCCCTGCGAACATGACGTTGACCAGCACCGCGCTGGCGGCGGGAGGCGTGTTCTCGGACACGAACACCTGCGCCGGCGTCAACACGTCGCCGCCACTCACCTGGACGGCCGGCCCCACCGGCACCATGAGCTATGCGGTCGTGTTGACCGACACCAACAACATGGCAGCGCACTGGGTGATCTGGGACCTCCCGTCGATCGGTGACCTCTCTTCCGGCGGCGCTGCCTGCTGACACCACGTTGACCACGCCGGTCGACGGGCGAAGCAGCTGCACAAGACCGCAGTTCTTCGGCGCGGGCGGCGCGTACCGCGGCCCGTGCCCCGGCGCCAACGGTCCGCACACCTACACGTTCGAGGTAACCGCGATTCCGACGGCGACGCTGGCTCTGGGCGCGAACCCGTCGACCGAGCAGATCCGCGCGCAGATCGAGGCGGTCGGTCTGGCGCACGGCGATCTGAGCGGCACGTCGAGCGCGACGGCGCCGCCTGCCGACGCGGGCGGGCAGTAGTAGCCCGCACCGCGCGCCGCTGCGACATGCACTATCGCAAGCTGGGGAACAGCGGGCTCGTCGTGAGCTCGCTGTCGCTCGGGTCCATGCAGTTCGGGCGCGCCATGAACCTGGGCGCGCTCGACCAGTCGCAGACCAGCGCGATGGTGCGGTTTCGCGCTCGATCAGGGCATCAACCTCTTCGACACCGCCGACGTCTACAGCCTGGGCGAGAGCGAGACGCTGCTCGGCCACGCGCTTCGCGACGTGCGCGATCGGATCGTGCTCGCGACCAAGGCTCGCCTGCCGATGGGCGACGGCGACGTCAACCACTCGGGCGCGACCCGCAAGAACATCCTGCGCGAGGTCGAGGCCAGCCTGCGGCGGCTGCAGACCGACTACATCGATCTCTACCAGATTCACGGCTGGGACAGCCTGACGCCGCTCGAGGAGACGTTGCGCGCGCTCGATGATCTCGTGCGCTCGGGCAAGGTGCGCTACATCGGCCTTTCGAACTATCTCGCGTGGCAGGCGGCGACCGCGCTCGGCATCCAGGAGCGCGAGCACCTGAACAAGTACATCACCGCGCAGATGTACTACAGCCTGGTGGGCCGCGAGCTGGAGCACGAGTTCCTGCCGTTCGCCGAATACCACCAGATCGGCATCCTGGTCTGGAGCCCGCTCGCCGGCGGCTTTCTCAGCGGCAAGTACGACCGCAATCATCCGCCGCCTGGCGGCTCGCGCTTCGCCGAGGCCGGGCGCTTCGTGCCGTTCGAGCTCGAGCGCGGCTACGCCGTGGTCGACGTCCTGCGCCGCATCGCCGAGCGCCGCGGCGCCACGCCGGCGCAGATCGCGCTCGCCTGGCTGCTGCTGCAGCCGATGGTGTCGAGCGTGATCATCGCGGCGCGCACCAACGAGCGGCTGGCCGAGAACATCCGCGCGGCCGAGATCGTGCTCGACTCCGACGACATCGCCGCGCTCGACGCCGTCTCGCACCCCGGCGATCCCTACCCCGGGTGGATGGTGCGCCAGCTCGACGAGGCCGAGGACCCGCGTCCGGCCGCGCTCGACCCCGAGCGCCCGCGACGAAAGGATCTGCGCGGCTCGCGCTGGCCCTGAGCCTCCGCGTCACGCCGGGTGGCGGCGGATGAACTCGCGGACGCCCCCGGCCATGCGGCGCAAGCTCGAGCTCGAGCGTCGGTGCGATCGTCGGATCGTTCGCGAGCTCGCCGCGCGCGGCCTGCTCGCGCGTCTGCAGCCAGCGCTGAATCTGCTGCCACTCCGCGTGCTGGTACGCGGGCGTCAGGCGCAGGTCGTCGTTCAGGCGCTGCGCCGGCTTGGCGTGCAGCACGCCGCGCGCGTCGGGGATCTCGAACGCGACGTCGAGCCGCCCGGCGAGCTGGCGCAGGTGCTGCTCGAGCGCCGCGCCCATCACGATCGCCGCCGCTCCGTGCTCTCCGGCGTCGAGGTGGCGATCGGCCTGGCCGATGAGCTCCTCGAGCAGCGCCGCGTGCACGTGCTCGTCGAGCGTGCGGCTCATGCCGGCGCGATAGTCGCGCTCCATGGTCACGAGCACGCCGCGCAGCCGCACGTCGGCGCGCAGGTTGCCCTCGATCGACTGCATCTCCAGAGGGTTGACCGAATCGGCCATGCGCCGGTACGACGAGCCCAGGGGCGCCCAGCGCTCGATGCACGCCTTGAGCATCGCCGCCATCTCGGCGATACCAGCGCTGCCGCCGTCGACCGGCCGGTGATTCAGCACGGCGTCGATGTCGGTCAGCGCGGCGGTCCGCTCGGGAGCCATGCGCTGAGGTTACCGCGAGACGCGCGTCGTGCGCGCCTGATTGAAGCGCGGCGGCGCGATCAGGGCACCGGGTGCTCGTTGATCAGATCCTGGTGGTCGAAGTACGACGTCACCAGCGGGGCACGGTCGTCGATCAAGTCTTCGTTGAGCAGATCCCGCTCGTCCCAGGAAGACTGGACCAGATCGGCGGCGTCCTCGTCGGGATACGGCACCCCGGTCCGGGGATTCACGCTTACTTCTTCTTGCGGTGGTTGCGCCGGTGCAGGGGCCACCGGCGGCTTCGGCGCCTCGAGCGGCCCGGGAGCGGTCGGCGGTCGCCGGTGCAAGCGACGGGGCCGGAAGTGCCTCGGTTAGTGCCGGCGCCGGCGCGGGCGTCGATGGCGGAGCCGCCGCTGCTGGGGGGGCAGGCGTCGACTCCGGGGCGCCAGCGCCGACGCCGGCCGACGGCTGGGCCGCCGCGCCCGATCCCGTCTGGGACGCGGTCGCCGGAGCACCCGTTGTGGCCGTCGAGCCGCTCGACTCTGCGGTGGCGGTCGGAGGATTGGCAGTGGACGCGGTCGTCGCGGGCACGTCGGCCGAGGCACGCGCCAGCGACACGACCACAATCAGCGCAATCGCGGTCGCCAGCAGCGGTCTCAGGATCGGCGTTGTCCGGAGAACAGGCGCCATGCCCCTCGAAGTTAGTCCTTTGGCGGCGCGCGTGCAAGCGTTGCCACGCGAAGGGCGTGCCGCGCCGCCGCACCCTCGTCGAGCCAGCGTGACCGCCGTCTACAAACAGGAAATAGCGCTGAAACACACTGTTCGTCGATCTGGGGATAGTCTCGGCCTCGATGAGGAGGCCGCGGACCCTGCCGCTAGCCCTGCCGCGCGTTGTAGACGGCGCGGCCGCTGGCGGCGAACTGCCGGAACATCGCGCACGCTTCTTCGCGCAGCACGCCGTCGCGTGACCGCGATGCCGCGCCGGGTGAGCTCGGCGGCCCAGGTCGGGTGGATCGGGCCCTCGTCGAAGCCGGTGATTCGCTCGAGCTCGGGGCCGCTGCCCGCGATCACCAGCGAGCGCACGCCGGACCAGAGCACGGCGCCGCAGCACATCGCGCACGGGCACCAGTTGACGACCAGCTGATGAGGCGGCTGGCCGGGCCCGCCCAGGTCGTGCGTGCCGGTGGCGCGCTGGGCCAGCGACAGCGCCATCACCTCGGCGTGCGCCGACGAGCAGCGCATGGGCACGACGCGGTTCACGCCCAGCGCGACCAGCCGCGCGCTCGCCTCGTCGAACACCGCGGCCGCGAACGGCCCGCCGGTGTCGCGCTCGAAGTTGGTGCGCGCGAGCTCGATCACCAGGCGCATGCGCTCCTCGACCGACGGGAATTCGCGCTGCGCGCACGCGGCCAGCTCGGCGGCGGCCCAGTCGGGCAGCCCGAGCTCGAAGCTCGAGGTGGTGGTGCGCTCGTCCATGACGACCCCACTATAGGCGGGGCAGACCGATGAGCGCCACACCGCCGAGGCTGGAGCTGCGCGGGATCAGCAAGCGCTACGGGGCGGTGCGGGCCAACGACGCCGTCGACCTGACCGTGATGCCGGGCGAGATCCACGGCGTGCTCGGCGAGAACGGCGCCGGCAAGTCGACGCTGATGAAGATCATCTACGGCGCCGTGCACCCCGACGCCGGCGAGGTGCGCTGGGACGGCCGCGCCGTGCGCGTCGCCAGCCCGCGCGAGGCGCGGGCGCTGGGCATCGCGATGGTGTTCCAGCACTTCGCGCTCTTCGACGCGCTGACGGTCACCGAGAACGTCTGGCTGGGGCTCGAGGCGGCGCTGTCGCGCAACGAGGTGCAGGCGCGCGTCGGCGTCGGTCGCCGCCGACTTCGGCCTGGAGATCGAGGGCGATCGGCTGGTCTTCGATCTGTCGGTCGGCGAGCGCCAGCGCGTCGAGATCCTGCGCGCGCTGCTGACCGAAGCCGCGCCTCCTGATCCTCGACGAGCCGACGTCGGTGCTGACGCCGCAGGCGGCGGAGCGGCTGTTCGCGATGCTGCGCCGGCTCGCCGGCGACGGGTGCTCGATCCTGTACATCAGCCACAAGCTCGACGAGGTGCGCGCGCTCTGCTCGCGCGCGACCGTGCTGCGCGGCGGGCGCGTCACCGGCGTGGTCGAGCCCGCGGGCGAGAGCGCGCACAGCCTGTCGGAGCTGATGCTGGGCGCGGCGCCGGCGGCGGTGGCGCCGGCGGCGGGCACGGCGGGCGCCGAGAGTGCGCCGGCGCTGGAGGTGCGCGGCCTGTCGCTGCCGCGGCGCGAGCGCTTCGGCGTCGCGCTCGACGACATTCACCTGGAGGTGCGGCCGGGCGAGATCCTCGGCGTCGCCGGGATCTCGGGCAGCGGGCAGGGCGAGCTTCTGGGCGCGCTGTCCGGCGAGGATCCGCGCGCGCCCGCGGGCACGATCTGGCTGCTCGGGCGCGATGTCTCGCGGGTGCCGGCGCGCGAGCGGCGGGCGCTGGGGCTGTGCACCGTCCCCGAGGAGCGCATGGGCCGCGGCGCCGTGCCGGCGCTGTCGCTGGCGGCGAACACGCTGCTCACGCGGCGCGAGCCGATCGCGCGCGCCGGTTTCCTGCGCTGGCGCACGGCGCGGCAGCTGGCCGAGCGGCTCATCGACGCGCTTCGGCGTGCGCGCGCGCGGCGCCGAGGCGGTGGCGGCGAGCCTGTCGGGCGGCAATCTCCAGAAGTTCATCGTCGGCCGCGAGATCGACGCCGCGCCCAAGGTGCTGGTGGTGGCGCAGCCGACCTGGGGGCTCGACGTGGGCGCCGCCGCGCAGATCCGCGGCGAGCTGGCGGCGCTGGCCGCGCACGGTGTGGCGCTGCTGGTGGTGAGCGAGGATCTCGACGAGCTGTTCGAGCTCGCGACCGATCTGGTGGTGATGGCGCGCGGGCGGCTGTCGCCGCGCATCCCGGTGCGCGAGGCGCGCATCGCGCAGATCGGCCAGTGGATGAGCGGGGATTTCCCCGGCGCCGCGCGCCGCGAGCGGAGGCACAGCGCGCGTGGCTAGGCTCGCGCCGCCGGCGATGGCCGCGCCCGGGGTGTCGTCGCCGCCGTCGTCGGGCGCGTCCGCGCTGGTGTCGGCGCGCGCGGCCGCGCTGCTGTCGCCGCTGGCGGCGCTGGCGATCACCGTGGCGGTCGGCGCGGCGCTGTTCGCGGCGCTGGGCAAGCCGCCGGCGCGCGCGCTGGCGATGTTCTTCGTCGAGCCGCTGCGCGACGGCCGCGCGCTCAGCGAGCTCGCGATCAAGGCGACGCCGCTCGCGCTGATCGCGCTCGGCCTGGCGATCGCGTTCCGCGCCAACGTCTGGAACATCGGCGCCGAAGGGCAGTTCATCCTGGGCGCGATCGCCGCGACCGGCGTCGTGCTGCTCGCGGGCACCGAGCGCCGGCCGCTGGGTGGTGGTCGCGCTGCTCGTCGCCGGCGTCGCCGGCGGCATGATCTGGGCGGCGATCGTCGCCTGGCTGCGCGATCGCTTCTCGGCCAACGAGATCCTGGTCAGCCTGATGCTGGTCTACGTCGCCGAGCTGCTGCTCGGCTATCTGGTCTACGGCCCGTGGAAGGATCCCGAGGGCTTCAATTTCCCGCAGACGATCACCTTCGCCGACGCGACGGCGATCCCGCGGCTGGTGACCGGCTATCGCGCCAACTGGGGCAGCGTCGCCGCGCTGGCGAGCACCGCCGGCGCCTGGCTGTTTCTCTATCGCACCTACGCGGGATTCCAGCTCGAGGTCGGCGGCATCGCGCCGCGCGCGGCAGCCTACGCCGGTTTTTCTCCGCGGCGCGCGCTCTGGACCGCGCTGATGATCTCGGGCGGGCTCGCGGGCCTCGCGGGCGCGCTCGAGGTCGCGGGGCCGCTGGGCCAGCTCACGCCGCACCTGCCGGTCGGCTACGGCTTCGCCGCGATCATCGTCGCCTTCGTCGGGCGGCTGCACCCGGTCGGCATCGTGTTCTCGTCGGTGCTGATGAGCATGTTCTACATCGGCGGCGAGCTGTCGCAGTCGCGCCTCGGGTTGCCAAAGGCCCTCACGGGTGTATTTCAGGGGCTGTTGTTGTTCGCATTGCTCGCGTGCGACGCGCTGGGTGGAAAGGAGGAAGCGGCGCTGATGGAGGCGTTCACGCTCATGCTCTCGGCGTCGATCAACGCCGGCACGGTGCTGGCGCTGGCGGCGCTGGGCCTGCTGGTCAACGAGCGCGCCGGCGTGGTCAACCTCGGCGCCGAGGGGATGATGCTGACCGGCGGGCTCGCCGCCTACGCGACCGCGCTGCACCACCCGCAGCATACTGGCGTTCGCGGCCGGCGCCGGCGCGGGCGCGATGCTCGCCGCGCTCTTCGGCTTGCTCGTCGTCGGGCTCGGCACCAATCAATACGCGACCGGCCTGGCGCTGACGTTGTTCGGCACGGGATTCACCGCGTTCGCGGGCGAGGGTCTGGTCGACAAGCAGCTCCCCGATCTGCCGCGCCCTTTGATTCCAGCGCTGGCCGATGTGCCGTTCCTCGGCCACGTGCTGCTCGGCTATCACCCGCTGGTCTATCTCGCGGCGGCGCTCGCGGCGGGGCTGGCATGGTTCCTCTTTCGCTCGCGCCCGGGTCTGGTCCTGCGCGCGGCGGGCGAGTCGCCGTCGTCGGCGCACGCGCTGGGGCTGCCGGTGCAGCGGGTGCGCTTCGCGCGCCGTTGTGTTCGGCGGCGCGCTGTGCGGCCTGGCGGGCGCGTACGTGTCGATCGTCTACGCGCACCTCTGGGTCGAGGGGCTGACCGCCGGCAAGGGCTGGATCGCGCTCGCGCTCACGACCTTCGCGACCTGGCGGCCGGCGCGCGTGCTGCTGGGCGCGTATCTGTTCGGCGGCGTGACCATGCTGCAGTTCCACCTGCAGGGGCGCGGCGTCGACATCGAGAGCCACTTGCTGGGGATGTCGCCGTACGTGGCGACGATCCTGGTCCTGGTGCTGATCTCGCGGAACCGCGCCTGGGTCCGCGTCAACATGCCGGCTTCGCTCGGCAAGGCGTTCCGTCCCGAAAACTGAGAGGAGATCCATATGCCGCAAACTCGTTTTTTCAAAACTCTGCGCAGCGCCGCCGGTGTGCTGGCGCTGTGCGCGTGGCTCGGTTGCAAGAAGGAGGCGCCGCCGGAACCGGCGCCCGCGCCGGCCCCGGCGCCGCCGCGCCCGCGCCCGCGGCGTTGAAGATTGCGTTCGCGTACGTCGGCCCGGTCGGTGACGCCGGCTGGACGTTCGCGCACGACAAGGCGCGCAAGGCGGTCGAGGCCGAGTTCGGCGCCAAGGTCGCCACCAGCTTCGTCGAGAACGTGCCCGAGGCGGCCGACGCCGAGCGCGTGCTGCGCGACATGGTGGCGCAGGGGAACAAGCTGATCTTCGGCACGACGTTCGGGTACATGGAGCCGATGTTGCGCGTCGCCGCCGACGCCAAGGACGTGAAGTTCGAGCACGCCACCGGCTACAAGACCGGCGCCAACCTGCGCACCTACGACTCGCGCACCTACGAGGGCGCGTACATGGCGGGCGTGGTCGCGGGCGGCATGACCAAGAGCCACGTGCTGGGCGTGGTGGCGTCGATCCCGATCCCCGAGGTCATTCGCAACATCGATTCCTTCACGCTGGGCGCGCAGAGCGTCGACCCCAAGGTCGAGACGCGCGTCGTCTGGGTCAACAAGTGGTTCGACCCGCCCAAGGAGGCCGAGGGCGCGCAGGCGCTGATCAACGACGGCGCCGACGTGCTGATGCAGAACACCGACTCGTCGGCGGTGCTGCAGACCGCCGAGAAGGCCGGCAAGCACGGCTTCGGCTGGGACTCCGACATGTCGAAGTACGGCCCGCACGCGCACCTCGGCTCGGCGGTCATCGACTGGTCGCCGTACTACAAGAAGGCGGTCAAGGACGTGCTCGACGGCACCTGGAAGACCGAGCAGATCTGGTGGGGCGTGAAGGAGGGCGCGATCGATCTCGTGTCGCTGTCGGCGGCCGTGCCCGACGCGATCAAGCAGAAGCTCGACGGCGTGAAGAAGGGCCTCCGGGACGGCACGTTCGTGATCTGGAAGGGCCCGGTGATGGACCAGAGCGGCAAGCCGCTGCTGAAGGCCGGCGAGACCGCCGACGACAAGTTCCTGCACGGCATCAACTTCTACGTGAAGGGCGTGAAGGGGAAGCCGCCCGCGGGGAAGTGACGGGGAGGAGGGCCTCGGGCCTCAGAGAAAACCTGGGTCCGCGACGAATCCCCTTCTGATCCCCTCGCCCCGTCTGCGGGGAGAGGGTTAGGGAGAGGGGCAGGCCTTGCGAGCGCGGCGCCCGGAGGCCCCTCTCCCTAACCCTCTCCCCGCAGACGGGGCGAGGGGACCGGAGGCAGACGCGCGTTCAAGCTGCCGGCGCGTGCGCCCTCCTGCATCGTCGCGGCTAGCACGCCATACACCGCGGTCCAGGCCTCCTTCACTTCCGGCGTGAACGCGGCGCCGAGGCCGGTCTCCAGCGTCCAGAGCAGCGCCGCGCCCACGCTATCGTAGTGCTCACTGGTCACGCCGTAGCCGACGTGGCGCTTTCCGAGCGCGCGCACCGCGGGCAGGAGCTCGTCGGGCGCGTCGAGCTTGCCCACGCAGTAGGCGAGCATCTGCACCAGCTTCTTCTTCTGCTCGGCGAGATCGTTCTTGAACAGCGGGCGCACGGCGGGCGTGGTGGCGAACAGGCGCTCGTAGAAGATCGTCGCCGCGGTCTCGGCGATCGGCACGACCTGCTTGAACGATTGCTGGACGAGCGTCTTCTGCATCGGCGTCATTCGCTGTCCCTCCGCGTGTGGAGCCACCACTATGGCGGCCACCCGCGGGCGCTCGATGTCCGTGCGGTGAAATCTCGGTAAATTGACCTCGCAGAGCCAGTTTCTGGGCCGTCAACGCGGTCCGCGAGCCCGCTCGATCGCCCAGTAGACCGCCTCGGGCGTCGCCGGCAGCGCCAGCTCGACGATGCCGCCGCGGCCGAAGGCGGCGACCGCGTCGCGCAGCGCCTCGCGCACGCTGATCGCCAGCATCAGCGGCGGCTCGCCGACCGCCTTGCTGCCGTGAACCACTCCCGGCTCCTGCGCCTTCTCGAGCAACGCGACCTGAAACACCGGGGGGCACTCGCCCAGCGACGGCAGCTTGTACGTCGACGCGCCGTTGGTCGCGAGCGCGCCGTCGCGCGTCCAGACCAGCTCCTCGGTGGTCAGCCAGCCGGCGCCCTGAACGAACCCGCCCTCGATCTGCCCGCGATCGACCAGCGGCGACAGCGAATTGCCGACGTCGTGCAGGATGTCGACGCGCAGCAGGCGGTACTGGCCGGTGAAGCCGTCGACCTCGACCTCGCTCACCGCGGCGCCGTAGGCGAAGTAGTGAAACGGCCGGCCGATGCCGGTCGCGCGGTCGTAGTGGATATCGGGCGTGCGGTAGTAGCCGGTCGCCGACAGCGACACGCGCTCGAGATAAGCCTCGGCGACGATGTCCGCGAAGGCCGCATCGGTCTCCGTTGCCGGCCCTTGCTGGCGCTGTGTGCACGAACCCGTCGTCGAACACGACCTCGGCGGGCGTGCAGCCAAACCGGCGCGCCGCGACCTCGGCCAGCCGCTCGCGCAGCGTCTCGCAGGCGGCGCGCACCGCCGCGCCGTTGAGGTCCGAGCCGCTCGACGCCGCCGTCGCCGACGTGTTGGGCACCTTGTCGGTGCGCGTCGGCATGATGCGAATCGCGTCGAGCGGTACGCCGAGCGCGTCGGCGGCGACCTGCAGGATCTTCGTGTGCAGCCCCTGACCCATCTCGGTGCCGCCGTGGTTCACCTGCACGCTGCCGTCCTTGTAGATCAGCACCAGCGCGCCGGCCTGGTTGTAGAACGCCGTGGTGAACGAGATGCCGAACTTCACCGGCGTCATCGCCAGCCCGCGCTTGCTGTGCGCGCTGCGGGCGTTGAGCTCGTCGATCTCGCGCCGCCGCTCGTCGAAGTCGCGCGCTGGCGCGCAGCTCGCCCCAGATGCGCGCGATGCGATCGGCGTCGCGCACCTCCTGCCCGTAGTGCGTGGTGTCGCCGGGCGCGTAGAAGTTGCGCGCGCGCACCACCTCGGGCGGCAGCGCCAGCGTGCGCGCGATGCGGTCGAGGATCTCCTCGATCACGACCATCCCCTGCGGCCCGCCGAAGCCGCGAAACGCGGTGTGCGAGACGTGATGGGTGCGGCAGACCCGGCCCACGATCTCGACGTCGGGCAGGAAATAGCAGTTGTCGGCGTGGAACATCGCGCGCGCCATCACCGGCGCGCTCAGGTCCAGGCTCCAGCCGCCGTCGCTGAATAGCTCCAGCGCCAGCGCCGCGCAGCTTGCCGTCGCCGTCGAAGCCGGCGTCGAAGCGCGCCAGGAACGGATGCCGCTTGCCGGTCATCGCCATGTCCTGCGCGCGCGTCAGGCGCACGCGCACCGGCCGCCGCAGCTTGCGCGCGCCGAGCGCCGCGACCGCCGCCCAGGCGTTGGCCTGCACCTCCTTGCCGCCGAACGCGCCGCCCATGCGCAGGCACTGCACGACCACCTCGTGCCGGCGAACGCCCAGCACGCGCGCGACGATCTCCTGCGTCTCGCTCGGGTGCTGCGTCGACGATTGCACGAACAGATGGCCGCTCTCGTCGACCCAGGCCAGCGCCGCCTGCGTCTCGAGGTAGAAGTGCTCCTGCCCGTTCATGAACAGCGAGCCGGTCGAGGCGGTGCGGCGCCGCCGCCAGCGCGCGCGCCGGGTCGCCGCGCCGCATGCGCTCGGGCTCGGTGAGAAAGCTGCCGGCGGCGATCGCGTCCTCGATCGAAAGGATCGCCGGCAGTGGCTCGTAGACCACGCCGACCTCGTCGGCGGCGGCGCGCGCCTGCTCCTCGGTCTCGGCGAGCACCCAGGCGATCGGCTGGCCGTGAAAGCAAACCTCGTCGGGGAACAGCGGCTCGTCGCGGCGCGCCGGTCCGGTGTCGTTCTCGCCGGTGACGTCGGCCGCGGTGAGCAACGCGAGCACGCCCGGGCAGGCCAGCGCCTCCGCGCCCTCGATCGCGGCGACACGCGCGTGCACGTGCTGGCGCGGCCACCGGCCAGGCGTGGACGACGCGCGCGTGATCGCCCGCCAGATCGTCGACGTACTTGGCCGCGCCGGTGACGTGCTCCGCCGCCGACTCGTGGCTCACTGCGCGCCCGACCGAGCGGCTCATTGGCAGCTCATCCTGGGACCTCGGCGAAGAACTTCTCGAAGAGGCGGCCAATCATCGCGCGCCGGTAGGCGGCGCTGCCGCGGTGGTCGCCGATCGGGCTGCCCAGATGTGCGAGCTCGGCGACGATCGCGGCGACCGTCTCGTGATTCCACGGCCGGCCCGCCGCCAGCGCTTCCGCGGCGGGCGCGCGGACCGGGGTCGCGGCGACGCCGCCGTAGGCGATGCGCAGCCGCTGGACGCGCCCGTCGGCCGTGAGATCGAGCGCGAACGCGGCCGCGACCGTCGAGATGTCGTCGAGCACGCGCTTGCTGACCTTGTAGAACCGCTGCACCGCCGGCAGCGGGCGCGGCAGGTGGACGCTGACGATGACCTCGTCCGGCGCCAGCGCGGTCTGGCGATAGCCGATGAAGAACTGCGAGAGCGGCAGGCGCCGTTCGCCGTGCGGGCCCGCGAGCGTCACCTCGGCGTCGAGCGCGAGCAGCACGGGCGGCGAATCGCCGATCGGCGACGCCGTCGCCAGGTTGCCGCCCAGCGTGGCGCGGTTGCGGATCAGCCGCGACGAGAACAGCGGCCAGAGCTGCGAGAGCAGCGGCACGTCCCCAGCTCCGTTGCGGCCGGCTCCGGGGCCGAGCCGCTCCTCGAGCTCCGACAGCGTGAGCCCGGCGCCGATGCTGATCTCCGTTGCGCTGGCCGTGAACCGCCGCAGCTCGGGCAGCGCCTCGAGCGAGATCAGCGCCGGGAACCGCTGATGTTTCTGGTTGGCGTAGACCATGAGGTCGGTGCCGCCCGCGATCAGCACGGCGCCCGGCCGTTCGGCACGGCACCGCCAGAGCGCCTCGAGCGTCGTCGGGCGCGCGAAGCGGGCGCTCTCGACCGTGCGCCTTCACCGGCGCCGCGGCCGGCAGTCGATGGTCGGCGGCGGCAGGCGCCGGCAGCGCGCGCGCCACGTCGGCGATCGGCCGATACCCGGTGCAGCGGCAGAGGTTGCCGCCGATCGACTCGGGATCGAAGTCGAGCCGCCCGGGACGGTAGTACTCGCAGAACAGGCTGACCACGAAGCCGGGCGTGCAGTAGCCGCACTGCGATCCGCCGGCGTCGACCATCGCGCGCTGCACCGGGTGCAGCGTCCCGTCGCGCGCGGCGACGCCCTCGACGGTGACGACGGTTTCGCCGTCGACGGCTGCCAGCGGAACCAGGCAGCTGTTGACCGATTCGAAACGCACGCGGCCGCGGGCGTCGGCGCGGACCAGCGCCACCGCGCAGGCGCCGCACTCGCCCTCGGCGCAGCCTTCCTTGCTGCCGGTCCGGCCCGAGGCACGCAGCCACTGCAGCAGGGAGACGTGCGGGTCCCCGCCGTCGACATCGACCCGCTCCCCGTTGAGCACGAACCTGACACCCATCGCCTGCCCAGTATAGTCAGGTGTGCATCCCGAGGGGCACGTCTCCGACGGGGTTGCTGCTCATGTCTGTTCGGCGAAGACCTGGGCGTGGCTCTTGCCGTAGGGATAGAAGCCGGCCTTGTCGCCGCGCGCCCACGCCGCCTTCAGCTCCGGCCGGGTGATGTCCCAGTCCGGGCGACACTTCTGCAGCACCGCGCGCAGGTCCAGGCGCAGCTCCTCGACGGTGGGGCGCCCGAAGAACCAGTAGCCGTTGTAGATCTTGTGCACCACCAGCTTGGGCTCCAGCACCAGCGTGTGCGGGATCATCGGGTTGTGAGTCGGGTCGGTGTACTCGGCGATGTCGAGGTCCTTCTGCACCTTGCGCGCCGGATCCGACAGGAACGGCCAGTGCGCCGCGACGCCGCTCGCATCTCGTTGGTCTCCAGCAGGTTGTCGGTGCTGATGGTGACGAGCCGGCAATATCCGACCTCGAGCTCGCGGTGCAGCAGCGCCAGGCCTTCGAGCTGGCGGCGATCCTTGGGGCAATAGTTGCCGCGGCTGAGCATGACGATCATCGGGTCGCCGCGCTGGATCTCGGAGAGCGTGCGGTGCTTGCCGGTGTGGTCCGGCAGCTCGTAGTCGGGGAAGGTTGCGCCAGGAACGATGTCGGCTCGCATGAGGCCTCCGTTTTCCAAGGGTGCGGGAGTCCCCGCTAATAGGGTGCGGGAGTCCCCGCTAAAACGATGGCTTCTTCCTGTCACGGCGCGCGCCGATCGCAAGCGAGGGTGTAGTAAACTCTCGGGTGTGCGTGAGGTCGCCGAGGCGCTCGTCGAGCTGCTGAAGGGCGGCGGGCGCGGCGCGCTCGCCACCGTGGTGCGCACCGCGGGCTCGACGCCGCAGGAGCCGGGCGCGCGCCTGCTGCTCCGGCCCGACGGCAGCACCGTGGGCACCGTCGGCGGCGGCGCGATCGAGCATGCGGTGCTCGAGGCGTTGCGCGAGGCGCAGCGGACGGGCGCGAGCCAGCTCCTGGCGCGCGACCTCGGTTACGACCTGGGCATGTGCTGCGGCGGGCGCATGGAGATCTTCGTCGAAGCCGTCGAGGCGCCGCCGCGGCTGTGGTTGTTCGGCGCCGGGCACGTCGCGCGGCCGACGGCGGCGCTGGCGCGGACCGTCGGCTTCGATGTCACCGTCGTCGACGAGCGCGAGGAGCTGAATACAGGAGAGCGCTTCCCCGGTTGCCGGCGCGCGCTGCGCGAGCCGGTGGCGCTGCTTGGCGAGACGATGCTGGGCGATTGTGATTGGCTGCTGATCACCACGCACGACCACCGCCTGGATGAAGAGGTGCTCGAGCGCGCGCTCGAGAAGAAGCCACGGTTCATCGGGCTCATCGGCAGCCGGCGCAAGACGTTCAAGCTGCTCCAGCGCATCGAGGCGAAGCGCGACGCCAGCGGGCCGGCGCTGGATCGCGAGCGGTTGTTCGCGCCGGTGGGCCTGGACATCGGCGCGGTCGGGCCGGAGGAGATCGCGGTCAGCGTGGTCGCCGAGCTGGTGGCGCTGCGCCACGGGCGTGCGGCGGCGCACCTGCGCGCCGTCGAAGATCCGCGCCTGTTGCGTCTGATCGGCGGCGCATGACCGAGGCGGCGGAGCGCGGTCTCGATCAGCTGGCCGCGCGTGTGCGGCGCGATCTCGAGACGCTGGCCTATCCGCGCCGCGATTGGTTGACGCCGCGCCGGACGTCGGCGGGTGCCGCGATCCTCGACGTTCTCATCGTCGGCGCGGGGCAGGGCGGCCTTGCGACCGCGTTCGCGCTGATGCGCGAGCGCGTGACGAATCTCCTGATCGTCGATCAGAACCCGCTCGATCGTGCCGGTCCCTGGCTCAATTTCGCGCGCATGCGCACGCTGCGCACACCCAAGCACGTGACCGGGCCGGACCTCGGCATCCCCAGCCTGACCCCCGAGGCGTTCTACGAGGCGCAGCACGGCGAGGGGAGCTGGCGCGCGCTCGGCCTGCTCCCCAAGGAGACCTGGGCCGCGTATCTGGCCTGGTATCGCCGCACGCTGGAGATCCCGGTGCGCGCCGATACGCGCGTGGGCGCCCTGCGCTGGAACCCCACCGAGCGCGCCTGGGAAGTTCCCATCGTGGGCGTGGGCGTGGGCGTCGGCGTGGGCGATCCGCCCTCGACCCTCTACGCCCGCCGCGTCGTGCTGGCCACCGGCATCGAGGGTTCGGGGGACTGGGTCGTGCCGGCGATGATCCGCGATCAGCTGCCGCGCTCGCTGTACGCGCACACGCGCTGGGAGATCGATTTCGCCGCGCTCGCCGGCAAGCGCGTCGCGGTGCTGGGCGCTGGCGCGTCGGCGTTCGACAACGCGGCGACCGCGCTGGAGCAGGGCGCGCGCGAGGTGCGCGTCTGCTTTCGCCGTCCGACCCTGGTCAATGTGAATGCCTATCGCTGGGCCGAGACTGTCGGCTTCCTGAAGCACGCCGGCGATCTTCCCGACGCCGACAAGTGGCGCTTCATCCGGCAGATCCTGCGCATGGGGCAGCTGCCGCCGGTCGATACGCTCGAACGCGCGCGGCGGCACGCGGGATTTCACCTGCACGGCGGCTGCGCATGGCAGTCCGTCGAATCCTCCGGCGAAGGCGTGCGGATCCGCTGCGCGGGCGGCGATACGCACGAGGCCGACTTCGTGATTGTCGGCACCGGCTTCGTGACCGATCTGCGCCGCCGCCCCGAGCTCGTGGAGATCGAGCCGCACATCGCGCGCTGGGCCGACCGCTACCAGCCGCCCGAGGACCAGCGGCACGACGATCTCGCGCGCCATCCGTATCTCGGTCCGTCGTTCGAGCACACCGAGCGTCAGCCCGGCGAGGCGCCGTACCTGCGCTATCTCCACAATTACACGTTCGGCGGTCTGGCGAGCCTCGGCTTCGGCGGCGCGAGCATCTCGGGCATGAAGTATTCGATTCCGCGGCTCTGCGCCGGGCTCACCGGTTCGCTGTTCGTCGAGGATCGCGACGCGTACTTTCAGAGCCTGTGCAACTACGCGGAGGTGGAGTTCTGATGGCAGCGGCGAGACCCGGCGGCCCGGGACCGTTGCGCGGCATCCGCAGCACGCGCGTGGTCGTCGACGGCGCGGTCGGTCCGGCGGCGATCCGGTTCGGCGCCGACGGGCGGATCGAGCAGATCGATCGCGACGGTACCGGTGACAGCGATCTGCTCGACGTCGGCTCGCTGGTGGTTTCGCCCGGGCTGGTCGACTGCTCACGTGCACGTCAACGAGCCGGGACGCACCGAATGGGAGGGCTTCACGACCGCGACGCGCGCCGCGGCCGCGGGCGGCGTCACCACGCTGGTCGACATGCCGCTCAACTGCATCCCGGTCACGACCACCGGCGCCGCGCTCGAGACCAAGCGCGCCGCCTGCGCGAACCAGCTGGCGGTCGACGTCGGGTTCTGGGGCGGCGTGATCCCCGGCAACGCGGGCGATCTGCCGGGGCTGGCGCGCGCGGGCGTGCTCGGCTGCAAGGCGTTCCTGATTCACTCGGGCATCGACGAGTTCCCCAACGCCAGCGAGGGCGATCTGCGCCGGGCGATGCCGGTGCTTCGCGGGCTCGGGCTGCCGCTGCTCGCGCACGCCGAGCTCGACGTCGGCGCGGCGGCGCCGGACGGCCACGCCCACGCCGACGCCCACGGGGATCCTCGCTCGTACGACGCTTACCTGGCGTCGCGGCCGCGCGCCTGGGAAGACGCGGCGATCCGGTTGCTGATCGCGCTCTGCCGCGAGACCGGGTGCGCCGTGCACATCGTGCACCTGTCGTCGGCGTCGTCGCTGCCGGCGCTGCGCGCCGCCAAGGACGAAGGCCTGCCGATCACCGTCGAGACCTGCCCGCACTACCTGTGCTTCGAGGCCGAGGCGATCCCCGACGGCGCGACCCACTTCAAGTGCGCGCCGCCGATCCGCGAGCACGAGAACCGCGAGGCGCTGTGGCGCGCGCTCGGTGACGGTACAATCGATCTGGTGATCAGCGACCACAGCCCGTGCACGCCCGCGCTCAAGGTGCCCGAGCGCGGCGACTTTCAGCAAGCCTGGGGCGGCATCGCGTCGTTGCAGCTCGGTCTCGCCGCGGTCTGGACCGAGGCGCGGCGCCGCGGCCACGGCCTCGCCGACATCGCCGCCTGGATGAGCGAGCGTCCCGCGCGGCTGGCCGGGCTCGCCGCGCGCAAGGGGCGGATCGCGCCCGGGCTCGACGCGGATCTCGTGGTCTGGGATCCCGACGAGGAGCACGTCGTCGCCGCGCGCGGAGCTGCAGTTCCGGCACAAGATCTCGCCCTACGTCGGCCGCGCGCTCGCCGGCCGCGTGCACCGGACGATCCTGCGCGGCCAGGTCGTCTACGACGGCGTCGAGCCGGCGGCCACCGCGCACGGTGTGACCTTGCTCGGACGCGACCGCGGGAGCTCGATCATGAGCGAGCCCGCGGCGGTCGGATTCACCGGCCTCGTCGATCTCGCGGCGGCGGCGCTCGGTGGTCGCGCGCTCGGCGCCAGCGACGACTTCTTCGCCGCCGCCGAGAACCTGATTCAAGCCGGGGCGCGGCGTCTTCATCGACGGGCGCTACACCGATCGCGGCAAATGGATGGACGGCTGGGAGAGCCGCCGCCGTCGCGCGCCGCGCCCGGGGCCCGACGGTGATTGCGATTGGTGCGTGCTCGAGCTGGGCGCGCCCGGCGAGGTGCTCGGGCTTCGACGTCGACACCAACCACTTCCTCGGCAACCATCCACCGTTCGCGTCGATCGACGGACTTACTGCGCCGGCGGGACTTGCCACGCCGGCAAGCACGCCGCTCGCCGCGCTCGCGGCGCGCACCGACTGGGTCGAGCTGCTGGCGCAGTCGCCGCTGCGGCCGGGCTCGCAGAACCTGTTCGCGGCGATCGCGCGCGCGCCGGTGAGCCACGTGCGCCTCAAGATCTTCCCCGACGGCGGCGTTGCGCGGCTGCGCGTGTTCGGCCGTGTCGCCGCGCGCTGGCAGGCGGCGAGCGCCGCCGCTGATCCGGAGACCGCGCCGCACGTCGCGCCCGACGCCGTCGATCTCGCCGCGGTCCGCAACGGCGGGCTGGCGCTCGCCTGCTCGGACGCGTTCTTCGGTCCGATGAACAACTTGCTGCTGCCGGGGCGTTCCGCCGACATGAGCGGCGGCTGGGAGACGCGCCGCCGCCGCGGTCCGGGCCACGACTGGATCCTGATCAAGCTCGGGGCGCCGGGGACCGTCGACGTGCTCGAGGTCGACACCAACCACTTCAAGGGCAACTACCCCGACCGCTGCGCCGTCGATGCCATTGCCGCGCCCGACGCGCGCATCACCGATCTCATCGCGAGCCCGGCGTGGGCTCCGATCTTGCCCGAGACCAAGCTGCGGGCGCACGAGCGGCACTTCTTCGCGACCAGCGGCGCGGGGACCGCCGGACCGGCCACGCACCTGCGCCTCTCGATCTTCCCCGACGGTGGCGTGAGCCGCCTGCGCGCCTGGGGCCGCCGTCATGGGTGATCTGGCCGCCGCGCTCAACGCTCTGCCGGCCGGCGAGGCCCGCGACGCGCTCGCGCGTTGTTGCGGCTCGCAGCGCTGGGTCGAGGGGATGCTCGCGCGCCGGCCGCTCTCGTCGGCGGATGATCTGTTCGCCGCCGCTGACGCGATCTGGGCGGGCCTCGACAGTGCCGACTTCCTCGAAGCCTTCTCGCACCACCCTGCGATCGGCGCCACCGGCGCGGGCGGCTTCTCGGCGCGCGAGCAGGCGCAGGTGGCGCAGGCGCCGGCGGCCACGCTGCAAGAGCTCGAGACGCTGAATCGCCGCTACCGCGAGCGCTTCGGTTTCGTCTTCCTGGTGTGCGCGACCGGCAAGAGCGCCGGCGAGATGCTGGCGCTGCTGCGCGCGCGCATCGACAACCCCGCCGACGTCGAGCTGCGCATCGCCGCGGCCGAGCAGGCCAAGATCACGCGCTTGCGACTGGAGAAGCTCTCGCCATGACCCGACCGTCGAGCCCGATCACCTCCCACGTCCTCGACACTGCGCTCGGGCAGCCGGCGCGCCGCCTGGGCGTGCGGCTCGAAGCGCTCGACGACGCCGGCGCCTGGCAAACGCTCGCCGAGCGCGTCACCGGCGACGACGGCCGCGTCACCGATCTGCTGCCCGCCGCGCCGCTCGCGCCGCGCACCTATCGCCTGACGTTCGCCACCGGCGCCTACTTCGCGGGCAGCGGTCGTCCGACGTTCTACCCGCGCGTCGAGGTGATCTTCGACGTCACCGCCGCAGCCGCCGCCGCGGCGAGCACTTTCACGTCCCGCTGCTGGTCTCGCCGTTCGGCTATTCGACCTATCGCGGGAGCTGAGGAGCCGCATCGCATGAGCAACCTCGCTGACGAAGGAAAGGGCTACCTGGACGCGCTCGCCGCCGCCAACGGCGCGTTCATGCGCGCCTATCCCGGCGAGCGGGCGGCGCGCCAGCCGGTGCACACGTTCTACGGCGGCGCGCACCTGTTCAAGGCCGACACCATCCCGCGGCTCGGCGAGCTGGCGCTGCGCAGCCTCGAGACCTACGCGCCGGATCCGGCGACGCTCGCCGCCGGTGTCGGCCTGGCGCCGGCGACCACGCTCGGCGACGGCGATCTGGCCGCGCTTTACGAGCGCGTGCGCGCCAAGCTGCAGCGCGAGCCGATCGAGGACTTCCGCCTCGATTTCGAGGACGGCTTCGGCGCGCGCCCCGACGCCGAGGAGGACGCCGTCGCCGAATCGTCGGCGCGCGAGGTGGCGAGCGCGCTCGCGGCTGGCCGGCTGTCGCCGTTCGTCGGCATCCGCATCAAGTCGTTCGGCGAAGAATGGAAGAAGCGCGGCGCGCGCACGCTGGGCATCTTCGTCGACACGCTGCTCGCGGCGACCGGCGGCCGCCTGCCCGACAACTTCGTGGTGACGCTGCCCAAGATCACCGTCGCCGAGCAGGCGCGCGCGGTGGTGCGGCTGCTCGAGATCCTCGAGCGCCGCCACCGGTTGCCGGCGGGCACGCTGCGCATGGAGATCATGATCGAGGTCAACCAGGCGCTGCTCGGCGCGGACGGGCGCTCGCCGCTGCCCGGGTTTCTCGCCGCGTGCGAAGGGCGCTGCACCGCCGCGCACTTCGGCACCTACGACTTCACCGCGTCGTGCAACATCACCGCCGCCTACCAGAGCATGGCGCACCCGATGTGCGACCTCGCCAAGGGGCTGATGATCCTCGCCTACGCCGGCACCGGCATCTTCCTGTCCGACGGCGCGACCAACGTGATGCCGGTCGGGCCCGCACAAGGGCGACGCGCTCTCGCCCGCGCAGCTCGTCGAGAACCGCGCCGCCGTCCACGCCGCCTGGCAGCTCAGCCACCGGCACATTCGCCGCTCGCTCGAGGGCGGCCTTTACCAGGGCTGGGACCTGCACCCGGCGCAGCTGCCGGTGC
Source organism: uncultured Pseudomonadota bacterium (assembly GCA_963711305.1). Classification (GTDB taxonomy): domain Bacteria; phylum Myxococcota_A; class Polyangia; order Fen-1088; family Fen-1088; genus DASRQZ01. The sequence goes on along the minus strand of CAVQDT010000006.1, from coordinate 125,114 downwards.
GCTACGCGACCTGCTTCGCGTTCTTTCGCGAAGGCTTCGCGCCAGGCGGCCGAGCGCCTGCGCAACTTCGTCGAGAAGGCGGCGCAGGCGACGCTGGTCGGCGACGTGTTCGACGACGCGGCCACCGGCCAGGGCCTGCTCAACTACTTCCTGCGCGCGCTCAACTGCGGTGCGATCGACCTCGACGAGATCGCGCGCACCGGCCTCACGCGCGACGAGGTCGAGCTACGCTCGTTCGCGAAGATCCTCGCCGCGCGGCGCGCGCGCCTCTCTGCGGCTAGGGGGCTAGACGCCGGCGAACAACCGGCGTGCGAAGCGGCGCACCGCGAACCGGCGCAGCGCGGGCAGCCGCGCGCCCGGCTCGCTCGACGAACGGAAGACCACCGTCGCGGTCGCGGAGAAGCTGATGCCGCTGACCAGCAGGCCGGCGAGCCAGGGCGCCATGACGTGCGCGAGCGCAAACGCCGCGGTCACGAGCAGCAAGTTCACCGTGGTGAACACCCCCAACGTCACCAGGTCGATGCGGTGAAACAACCCGTGGTGAAACACGGGACCGGTGCGCAGCTCAGCCTTGGCGAGCTCGATCTGCCTTCCCGTGTTCGCTTCGACGAGCGCCGTGATCTCCTCGACCAGCGCGATCGTCGCCGGGTGGCGGCGCGCGGCCTCGAGCAGCTCGGTCTTGCGTTCGAGCGACAGCCGGCGAGTGGGCTCCGGCGGGACGACCCGGGTCGGCTCTTCTCCGGCGCTTTCAGCTAGAAGTTCCAAGGTAGCCTCCTCGATGCGCAGGCCCTCGGTGAGGGCCTGCAAGGTTTTCTCGACTCGGACGACGCGGTTGACGCATCAAGATCCGTTCCAGCGCGGCCGTCTCGCGAAATCGCGGTCTTGGCCGGCTCCGCTGTTCCGATTTGGAAACGCCGCGCATCCCCGAGGTAACCAAATCTGGGATACCTGAGGGCCGTTTCGGTGGCGTCCCGGTCGATCGGCCTTACGTTCCCATCGCCATGCGCGTAATCGGAATCCTCGGGGCAGCCCTCTCATTGACCACTTTTTGGGCCTCCGCGCCGGTGAGCGCGCAGACCAATTCGACGCAGACTCCGCCGATGACCAGTGCAGCCGTCACGCCCACCTCGACGCTTCCTTCGGGCGCGGGTCCCGGCAACCTGACCGGCGGCGGCATCTCGCCTGCGGCACCGCAGACGACCACCTCGACCAACGTGACGTCGTCGGCAACCTCGACCGTGGGCGCGCCGTCGGCGAGCTCCACGCCGCTCCTCGCGCCCACTGCCGGCACGACCGTGCCGGGAACGCCGGCCGCCAACGACCAATCAGGGTTCGGGGTGGGCGCGATTGCTCCGGTACCGGCGACCACCGCGACTGCGACGGCGATGACCGCGACCGCGACGCCGACCGCGACGCCGGCGGCTGGCTCGGCCCCCGCGCCGGTCGCGGCGGGGGCGTCGGTGCGTCCGGTGGCGGTGGGTGAATCGCTCTCCGTTGCGGGCACCAGCGTCTCGCCGCCCAACCTGATCACCAGCCCGGTCGTGGTCACGCCCGCGGTCGGCACCTCGACCGGTGGAGGCAGCTTCAGCGGCGCGGCGGTCGCGACGCCGCAGCTCGATCCGCTCGACACGCTTCGTTGAAGCGCGCCCCAGTCACCTGTTTGGCGTCGCTGTCAGCACCACGGTGTTGGTGTCCTGGTTGGCCGCGGGCGAAGTGTCGAACGCACGAATGATCAGGTAGTAGAGCGTGCCCGGCGCCAAGCCATCGACGGTGGCTTCGTACGGGAACCGATCCGGCCCCGGGGTGCCCGCGTAGGCGACAGGCACCTGGGGCACGAGGTCGACGCGCGTGGCGGCCGCCAGTTTGGGATCGGCGGCGAAATCGAAGGGCATGGTCTGATAGTAGAGCGCGTACTTGACCGGGTTCATGTCGAGCGCCACGTCCCACCGAACGGTCAGTTGCCGCCGGCCCGGCACGACTTCTTGAATGCCGACGCGCGGCGCCGGCTCGATCGGCGTCGGGCCGGTGCGCGGGTTGTAGGTGCTGGTCCAGATCGGCGGTGTGTGGTCGGCGAGATCGGCATGGTCGGTCACGAAGCCGTTGACCAGCTTCACCGTCGCGTCGGTGATGTAGTGGCGGAAGCCGGCGAGCTCCTCGGTGACGCGCATGTCCTCGAGCAACGAATCGAGCCCGGTGCTGGACGTGCCGAGCAGCGTCTCCGGCGGCACGCTGGGCGCCGTCGCGTACCCGAGCGACACTACGCGGAACCCGTCGGGCCGGTTGGCTTCGGCCATCAGTCGGGGCGCGACGTCGTAGCGGTTGTCGGGATAGAAATAGGGATCGATCGGTTGCGCTGCGTTCGAGCTCAGGCGATAGCTCTCGAACAGCACGAAGTCGATGTTGCCGCGCGGGGTGAACGCGTACTGCGGGTACTGCGGGTCGAAGAAGAAAAGACCGCGGTTCTGCAGGATCAATCGATCGGGATAGGTTTGCCGGACGCGGTGAATGAACGCCGAGAAGCCGGGCGCAGTCCATTCGAACTTGCTCTCGTTGCTGCTGGCGGGGCTCGTGTACGTGTTGGGCGCCGCGGTGTCGATGGTGTCGAGAAAGACACCGTCGCAGCCGAGACCGCGGCCGTAGCTGGTGGTCAGCGTCTCGCGCAGTCCGGGCGCGGCGTCGGGGCTGTCGAGCATCATCGCATCGACGGTGGTGAACCACTTGGGATCGCCGGCGTTGACGAACAGCGACCCGAACAGCTGATTGCGGTCGGGGAATCCGTCGCCGACGTGGTTCGGGCTGTCGTGGATCGAGTTGTCATCGAGATAGTATGACGCGAAGCCGGTGCCGCCGTTCGAGCGGATACCGAGCGGATTGATCCCCTGCAGGCTCTCGCCATCGGCAGCTGGGCCGCGCGGATCGGCGCGCGGTCCCGAGCGATCGCCTGCGAACCGTGAGTCGGCGCGAACCTGATCGTCGGACAGCGGAGCGGCGCGCAGGTCTTCGCCGGCCGAGACGTAGCCGAGCACGATCACATCGTCGGCGGGATCGGCGGGATCGACGCCGGCCTGCAGGTCGGCGATCGCCGCGCGATCCAGATTGCCGCGATCAGGGCGCACGACGACGAGCTGGTGCTGCTTGGCGATTGCGATGCTCGCGGCGTCCCAGGTCCCGTAGTTGATCAAGTAGTGATCGACCCGGCGTGCGGCCGACCACAAGTTGTCGATCACCGGAGTGGTGAGCTGGGCCGGTGTGCCCGCGCCAGTGGCGTCCGACGGGACGAGGCGCAACCAGCTCGACCGCGGCGAATGGAAGCCGAGATCCGGGACCGAGTCCCACGACACCGTCGAGGTTACACCGGCGCCGTTCGCGGGGACTTCGATCGCCGTCGTTGCGCCTGCGGCCGGAGCGCCGCTCGGCAAGCGCATGTGCGCTGGCCTCCAGGTCGCGCCCTGATCCAGGGACACGCTCGCGGCGATCTGCACGCGATCGGCGCGGTGATCGACGACCGCCAGCGCCAGCGGAATCACGCCCGCCGCGCCCGACGGGATGCTCACGGAGAGGACGCCGGGTCCGTCATCAGTGGGCTGCCCCACTCCGGTGCCGTCGATGACGATCACGCCGGCATCCGCGGCGCCTCGCATCGACGCGCCCTGGCCCGGCGCGGAGCCGCCGCATCCCGCTCCGCCGGCCAGCAAGAGGACCCCGAGCAAGCGCCCCCATCGCCCCGTACCCATGTGCAACCCTTCAATGATCCTAGTCACGAGCGTCCGGACGTGCGGTCGGTCCGACGCTTGAGTGTTCATCAAGCTGTGACCGCATTGTCACGCGCTGATCCGCGCGGATGGAATCAATACTCCCGTGCACGTCGGAACACGGCGGCCAGGAGGTTTCGCATGAAGCTCGGATCGCGAATCAACGAACGGCAGGACGCTGGCGGAGGTCGTCGAGCCCAGTTTCCGATGGTGGCGGTCGCTCTGGTTGGGCTGCTTGGTTGCGGAAAGATGGCCGACGGCCAGCAATCAGCAGTCGAACTGACTCAGCGGCGCAGCGCGATCCAGTCGAGCGCGCCGTCGACACTGCGCGCGTCGCAGTCGCAGTTTGCCAGCTTCCACGCGCCGGCCGGCGATCGCCCGACGACGCTGGCCACGACGATCGACGGGCGCTCGGGCGCGATCCTCCCCAACGGCCGCTTCGTGACGCCGGCGGGGATCGAGGTGAGCGTCGGCGCGCCCAAGCCGTTCGGCCTCGCCCTGTCGCCCGACGGCCAGACCGCGGCGACGATCAACAGCGGCGCCTCGCGCTTCTCGGTCACGCTGGTGCGCGGTCTGCGGACGGCCACGCCCACGACCACCTTCGTTCCGATCGACGCCGCGTTCATGGGCGTGGTGTTCTCCGCCGACGGCGCGCGCTTCTTCGCCTCGGGCGGCGACAACGGCAACATCTGGGTCGGCGACACCGCCAGCGGCACGATCATCGGCTCGGTCAACCTGAACGGCGCGACCCATCCGCTGGATCGCCCGCTCGCGCCGGCGACCACGCCGACGCTGGCGTTCAAGGGCGCGTTCCCCGGCAACATGGTGCTGTCGCGCGACGGAAAGCTGCTGTACGTCGTCGATCAGGGCAGCTTCCAGGTCTTCGTCATCGACACGCAGGCGATCGTCACCGGCGTAGACGCCAACGGCAGCGTGACCGAGCCCGACAACTTCGCCGCGGTCGTCGGCCACGCCGCGACCGGCCGCTATCCCTTCGGCATCGGCCTGTCGCCCGACGGGCGCACGCTGCTGGTGACCAACGTCGGCGTGTTCCAGTACACCCACCTGCGTCCCGCGGCGCCGACCGGCGACCGCAACGCCGACTTTCCGCTGTGCATCCCCGGCGTCGGCTATCCCGACGAGGTCGAGCAGCCGAAGACGATCCAGATCAAGAAGATCGACGCGTCGACGATCAGCGGCTTGCCCGCGACGATGCGCGATCCGGAGGGGATCCGCTGCGGCTACATCCCGGCCGATCGCACCTACACGATCCCGGCGCTCGGCAGCCCCAACGTGCCGCAGTCGTCGTCGGTATACGTGATGAAGCTCGACGACCCGAAGGCACCAGTGCTCGCGCGCGTGGTCAAGTCGGGGCCGCTTGTCGGCGAGCCCGAGGACGACATCGCGGCGTACGGCGGCAGCCACCCGAACGCGGTGGTCGCGGGCAAGAGCGCGATCTACGTTTCGAACGGCAACAACGACTCGATCACCGTGCTCGACCCGCGATCGCTGCGCGTGCGCACGAAGATCAACCTGTCGGTGCTCGACGGCGCCGACGCGCGGCTCAAGGGCGTGCAGCCGGTGTCGCTGGCGCTCGACGCGTCGGAGCGCACGCTGTACGTCGCCGAGGCCGGGCTCAACGCGGTCGGCGTGGTCAACGTCGACTGCGATTCACCGCACGTGGTCGGGTTGATCCCGACCGGCTGGTGGCCGGCGAGCGTGAAGCTGACCGGCGACGGCGCGTTCCTGGTCGTCTCCAGCGCCAAGGGGCGCGGCGCCGGGCCGAACCTGAACAACCTGGCGCCGAAGCACACCGTGATGGGAACCGTGCAGGCGATCGCGCTGCCGCGCGCGGGCCGCCAGCTCGACGACGACAGCCAGCAAGTATTGCGCAACAACGGTCTCGTCGCCGATCACGCCAAGGTCGCGGTCGCCGACGGCAAGGACGACGATCACGGTGACCACGACCGCAACGACGGTGACAAGGGCCCGATCCCCACCGTCGCCGGTGTGCCGAGCCGCGCGATCAAGCACGTCATCTTCATCAACAAAGAGAACGCCACGCACGATCTGCTCCTCGGCGACATCACGGCCACGCGCAAGGGCGTCGCCGTCGACGGCGATCCCGCGTTCTCGCTGGGCCCGACGGCGGCGCCCAACCACCACGAGCTGGCGCTGAGCTTCACGTTCGGCGACAACTTCTTCCTCGAGCCCGCCGTGTCGTCGGACGGTCACCGCTGGTTGACCAACACGTACACCACCGAGTTCGAGGAGACGCACTGGCCGGCGTCGTACGGCGGCAAGCGGCGCGACGCGGGCGACGATCCCGAGATCATCGCGAACTGGCCGGGCCGCGTCGGCTTCACCGACGCCAACGCCTCGCCGGAGCCGCACGACTACAACCAGCACGGCGGCATCTACGCCCACCTGCTGCGCAACGGCCGCGACTTCGTGAACTTCGGCAACGGGTTCGAGTTCGCGATCGTCGACGAGGATCGCCTGACCGAGCCGACCGGCATCCGCGAGCACGTCAACGTGCCGATGGAGAAGATCGTCCGCGACCGCACCGACCACATGTACCCGGAGTTCAACACCGCGATCCCCGACGGCCCGCTGCCCGAGAACCCGGATCGCTTCAGCCGCTTCGGTCGCTTCCAGCAGATCTTCGAGGCGACGTACGTCGACCGCGCGAAGGAGACCTGCAAGCTGCCGTCGTACGTCGACCTCTACTACCCGAACGATCACGGCGGCGGCGGCGTTCGACATCAACGCCAACGGCCCGGCGTGGGACTTCACGCGCTTCGTGCAGGACAACGACGAAGCGCTGGGCCTGACCGTGCAGCTCATCTCGAAGAGCCCGTGCTGGAAGGACACGGTGATCTTCGTCGTCGAGGACGACACCCAGAACGGGCTCGACCACGTCGACGGCTACCGTTCGATCTTCCTGGCCATCGGCCCGTGGGTGAAGCGCGAGAACGTCACCAAGCAGCACCTGAGCCTGGCCAGCATCTTCAAGACCGTCGACCTGATCCTGGGCATGCCGCCGCTCAACACCTACGACGCGGCGGCGACCGACCTGCGCGAGCTCTTCACGGCGAAGCCCGACTTCACGCCCTACGACTACCAGGCGCCGGTCTTCGTGGCGCAAGCGAAGCCGAGCTGGCGAAAGCTCACGCGCGGCATCGACTTCCGCAGCCCCGACACCGACGAGGTCAAGCTGCGCCTGGCGATCATGAAGTCCGAGCACCTCGGGCGATACAGCAAGACGACCCACGCGCGCCTCCTAGCCCGACATGGGCGCGGGCGGACGACTCACCACCGCTGAGAGAAGGAGCGCTCATGCGAATCACGCGGACCGTGACAGTACTTGGTTCCTTGATCGCGATTGCGGCGCCGGCCGCGGCCGCGGTGACGCCTACCGGCGCCTCCGACCAGGAGCCCGTCGAGAACCCGGCGCCGCGCGCCGGCGTAGACGAGGCGCTCACGCGCCTCGTTCCGGGAACGCTGGGCGCGTCGGTGGGCAGCCACGCGGTGGTCGCCTCGTCGTGGGGCGGCTACGACAGCGCCGCCAAGGCGCCGATCGCCAGCCTGTACACCGAGGTGAAGCTGCTGCCGCGCCTGGTGCTGCTCGCGGGCGCCGCCTGGGCGGTTCCGAACGCGCTGGGGCAGGGCGGCGGCGACATGCGCCCGCAGCTGGGCGCGCGCGTGCAACTGCTCAACCAGGCGAAGTACGGCCTGGACATGGCTGCGGCCTTCATGTTTCGCGAGGACCGATTCGGCGCCGAGGACGGCATGTTCCAGGGCGCGCTCTCGTTTGGACGCCGGTTCGAGCGGGTGTCGGCGGTCATGAACGTGATCTACGGCCAGGACGGTGAGGGCGACGACCACGAAGGCGAGGTGCACCTGGCGGTGCTCGCTGACGTGGCGCGCCACTTCCATGTCGGCGTCGATAGCCGGGCGACGCGCGCGCTGGCGTCGACCGACCCGCGCCGCGCCCAGCTGGGTACGCCGACCGGCACGCTGACCGCGGGGCCCCTGGCGGCGTTCACCTACGGGCCGATCGCCGTCATGACCGAGGTCGGCATGAGCGAGGTGTGGGTCGCCACCCTGAAGTCGGGGGTAGTGGCGATGGGCGGCCTGGGCGCCGCGTTCTGACGATAGCGCCCAGCTGATTCTTTTTCTTCACGTTCGCCGCCCGGGCGGGTTTAGCTGGGTACCGCCGATCTCCGTCGTGGGGATTGGCGGCACCCATGCACGCCGACCGCCTGACTGAGCTCTACCGCCGCTACGGTCCGGCGATCTATGCGCGCTGCCGCACCCTGCTGGCCGACGAAAGTGCCGCCGAGGACGCGACCCAGGAGACGTTCCTGCGCGTGCAGCGGCACCTCGACCGCGTGCCGAGCGCGCGCGAGGCGCTGTACTGGATCTATCGGGTTGCCACCAACTACTGCCTCAACGAGCTGCGCAGCCGCCGCGGCCGGGCGCAGCCGCGGGCGGACCTGGCCGATCTGCCCGAGACCGCTCCCGACGTCATCGACGCCGTCGAATCCCGTCTGGCCGACCAGGATCTCGCGCGGCGGTTGATCGAGCGCGCGCGGCCCAACCTGCGGATGGTCGCGTGGCTCTATCACCTCGACGGCTTCGAGCAGGAAGAGGTCGCGGCGATCGTCGGCGTCTCGCGCCGCACGGTGGCCACGCGTCTGGCCCAGTTTTCCAGCAACGCCCGCAAGTTCGTTCGCAGGAGCGCCGCATGAATGTCGAAGCAGTCGATCGCCATCTCACCGTCCTGGACCTCGACGAGCTGTACCTGGAGCCGCGTGGGCCCGAGCCGCGCGCGCGGGTCGAGGCGCACGCGCGCCGCTGTTCCGCCTGCGCCGGGCGGCGCGCTGCCCACGCCGCGCTGATCGCGCAGTTTCGCGCGTCCGTGCTGCCCCGCACGGTCGAAGCGGTGACCGCCCGGCGCCGCCACCGGTTGCGCCGCGGCTGGTGGGCCTGGATGGCCGTGCCGATGGCGGCCGCGGTGCTGCTGCTGGTCGTTGGACGGCACCGCGCGGGAATTCGGGTGGGTGGGGACGCCGGCTCGGACCTGGGCGTCAAGGGCGGCGCGTTGTTCGAGGTGTTCGCACGACGCGCCGGCGCCGGGGTGGACGTCGACGGACCGACGGTGGTGCGTGTCCGCGACGGGATGCGTCTCGCGTCCGGGGACGCGCTGCGATTCGTGCTGTTCCCAAGCGGGTTGCCCTATGTTTTGATTGCGTCGGTCGACGGGGCTGGGCAGGTGAGCATCTACTATCCTTTCCGCGGTGAGGAGAGCGCGCTCGTGAGCGGCGCGGGGGCGCTCCCCGTTCCCGGGAGCATCGTGCTCGACGCGGCGCCGGGCCCCGAGCGCCTGTTCGTGATCTACAGCGCGCGCGCTTTGCAGGCCAGCGCGGTGCGCGCCGCGCTCGCGCCGGCGGCGGCGGCGGGGGCGGTGGCGATTCGCGGTGCCAAGGAGGCGCCGCTCGACGGGACGGTGCAGTCCTCGCTGCTGTTCGAGAAAGAGGAGGCGCGATGAAGGCGGGAATTGCCGGCGCAGGCGCGCGCGGGCTCTGCCGCGCGCTCGTGCCGCTGGCGCTGGCGGCGGCGGTCTTCGCCTGCGCGCGCGATGCTGCCGCCGAGACCCGCCGCATCGCCGTGGTCATCGGTAGCAATCACGGTGACAGCGCGCATCCGGCGCTGCGCTTCGCTGAACAGGACGCCGCGAAGCTCTCGGCCGTGCTGGGCGAGATCGGCGGCCTCGCGCCCGCCGACGTGATGTTGTTGCGCGGGCCCAAGGTGGCCGACGCGCGCGCCGCGCTCGACGAGGCGGCCCGTCGCATTGCCGCGTGGCATGCCGAGGGCCATGGGCAGGCGGTGCTGCTGTTCTACTTCTCCGGGCACTCCGACGGCGAGGTGCTGGAGCTCGGCAGCCAGTCGCTGCCGTTCGGCGAGCTGCGCCGCCGCCTGCGCGAGAGCGGCGCCGACGTGCGGCTGGCGATCGTCGACAGCTGCCGGAGCGGCGCGCTGCTGGCGCTCAAGGGCGGCACCCTCGGCCAGCCCTTCGACATCCGCATGGCCGACGATCTCGGCAGCACCGGTGAGGCGTTCATCGCGTCGAGCGCCGCCGACGAAGCGGCGCTCGAGTCGGCGGAGATCGGCGCGTCGTTCTTCTCGCACCACTTCATCTCGGGGCTGCGGGGCGCCGCCGATCTCTCTGGCGACGGACTGGTCACGCTGGCCGAGGCCTACCAGTACGCGTTCGCGCGCACGCTGCGCGCCACGTCAGACACCATCGTTGGGCCGCAACATCCGGCGTACGACTATCACCTAGCCGGCCGCGGCGAGCTGGTGCTGACCGAGCTGCGCCATCCGTCGGCGGCGCTGGATCTACCGACCGGTTTCGATCGGATGCTGCTGGTCGAGACCGCGCGCGAGCAGGTGATCGCCGAGATCGGTCCGCGCTCCGCGCATCGCATCGCCGTCGGGCCGGGCAACTACCAGTTGCGCGCCTGGCGGGGCGGGAAGAGCTTCGTCGCGCGCGTGCCGCTGGCGCAGGGGCAAGAGCGGCGCATCGCGGAGAGCGACCTGGTGCCGGTGCCGCTGCCGGGAAGCACGGTGGCGTCGAAAGGCGAGGGCGGCGCCGACGTTGCCATCGCGGCTCGCGAGGAGCAGCGCTCGAATACGGGGGCTTCTCCGAGGTGGATTGGGCTGGCTTCGCTCGAGCTGAGCAGCGGCGTCTCCGACGGCGCGACCATCAAGGCCGGTCGGATCGCCGTCGAGCGTGAGAGGCGCGGGCAGCGGCTCTCGCTGGCGGTGGTGGGAGGAACGGGACGCACCTCCGGCATGCGCGAAGAGTCGGATCGGCGCTGAATTCACCGGGACATGGTGGTCGTCCTGGGGAGCGGTCCGCTTCGGCCCGGGTGTGGGCCTCGGGGGCGGCGCCGCGCTCGAGCGCACCGACATGGATGCGACGCACTGGAGCGGGCTCGGTTGGATCTCGGTCATCTTCCGTGTGTCGGTCCCGTTGCCGCAGCGCCTGGCGATCGAGATAGCCGGCGAGCTACCTGCCGTGCTCCTCCGCCGCGACGGCGGGAATACGGTGATGGTGTTGCCGTCTGCGTGGGTGGGGGTTTCACGTACGTTCTGAGCGGAACGCGTAAAAAAGCTGCGCGCGCGCTGAAGAAGGCGGGTTTTCTCGATATGACGAAGCAGACGCGATCGAAGGTCGTGGTGGGAGTGGCGCTCGGCCTGTGCGCTCCGATGGTCGGGGGCTGCGGTCTCGGCGTCCTGAGCCGAACGCCCAATCCGGACGCGGCGTCGAACAACCCGACGGTGAAGATGACCGCCTGCGACCCGGCGAACTTGCTCGAGCCCAGCTGCGGTCAAACCTGCATGGATGCGCAAACAATCATGGAGCACCTCTGCATCTCGTGCCACGACAGCCACAACTACGCAGGGGACCTGGTCAGCCCCGCCGACTATCACTCCGTGTCCAACGTGCAGGCGTCGTCGAAGTTTCCGGGGCAGGTCTACGTCCTTCCCGGCGATCCCGAACACTCATTGATCTACAGGCGGGTCGCGATCACGAAGGACATGCCGCCGCCGAGCACGATCGATTCTGTGATTCCTCAGCCGAGCGTCAGCGACCTATCGGTGCTGCGCGAATGGATCCAGAGCTGCATCCCCAACGTCCCGCAGCCCGACGCCGGCTCGTCACCGCCGTCGGCCGACGGGGGTTTCGATAGCGGAAGCTCGTACACGTTCGTGACCTGTCCCTCGGCCCCACCCACCGGGACCTGCTCGAACCAGGGTATGGTCTGTCCCTATTCGACGCAGACGTGCACCTGCGATGGGGGCACCTGGGGTTGCCAGCCGTGTCCGACGACGCAGCCGGCGAACGGAACGGCCTGTCCAACGGTGAACGGCGCACCGACTGCTCAGTTCAATTGCGGCTACGGAAGCGTGACTTGCAATTGTGGAGCGAACGCATTCCAAGTCGGTCCTCCGAGCTGGGCCTGCGGTGTCTGTCCGGCGACGGAGCCGAGCTCTGGCGAGGCTTGCGGCAACACGCCAATCTCCTGTTCCTACGACCAGCAGCACTGCGACTGCCTCAGCGGTTCCTGGCGTTGCATGGGGCCTTCTTGTCCCTCGCCGCTGTCCATCAGCACCACCCTTTCGTACTGTTCAGGGTTCTACTCGTGCGGCTACCCACAGATCGATCAAGCCTGCACCTGCACCAGCACACTCATCGCGGCATCGCAGCTGACCTGCTCGTGTCCGGCCGTGGCGCCGAGGGGCGGGTCGTTCTGTCAGGCGACGAGGTCTGCCTGCTCGTACGGCGACGAGAGCTGCTCTTGTTCCTCGAACGGATGGCAGTGCACAAAGCAATGCCCCGACACGCGTCCGGCTGATGGCTCAACTTGCGCCTCGAGCCTGAATTGCTCGTACGGCGGCGGCCTCTGTTACTGCGACGGTGCGGCCTGGCACTGTTCGTAAAAAAGAACGCGCCGGTGAGACACTTCTCCGGCGCCACGACACTTAGATGCATGGTTCGTGTCGGGCCGTGGTTCGTTCGCGGGGTGATCGCGTGTGCCGGTCTCGTGGCGTTGGGGTGCAGTGGCGGCGGTCTCGGCAGGGGGCCCGCGGCGAATGGGGGTGGTTTGGGGAGCGGCGGGGCGCCCGGCGCCGGTGGGGTGCCGGGCGCAGGCGGGGGCACACCGGCGGGCGGTGCGCCGGGCACTGGCGGCGCGCCTGATCCCGGCGCTGGCGGCGCGACGGGCACCGGCGCGGGCGGCACGACCGGCGCGGGCGGCGTGGTGGGAACCGGCGGAATGACCGGCGCCGGCGGCGATCCCAGCTGCCGCACGTCGGTGAGCGGCACGGTCTACGATCCGTCGGGCAGCGTGCCGCTTCCCAACGTGCTGGTCTATGTCCCATCGTCGCCGCCGTCCGCGATGACCGACGGGCTCTCGTGCCCCTTGTGCCAGAATTTCGTTCCACAGCCGGCGTTCGCGCGGACGCAGAGCGACGCCAGCGGTCAATTCAAGCTCGACGGCGTTCCGCCCGGCAGCAACGTTTCGCTGGTCGTCGAGACCGGCAAGTGGCGCCGGCAGACGGTCATTCCCAAGGTGGCCGCGTGCGCGAACACGACGTTGACCGATCCCGAGCTGACGCGGTTGCCGCGCAATCAGAGCGAGGGACATTTGCCGCGCATTGCGGTGGCGACCGGTCGCTCCTCGCCCATCGAGTGCCTGCTGCGGAGCGTCGGGATCGCCGACACGGAGTTCACCAACGACGCCGGCAACGGCCGGGTCCACGTTTACGTGGGCGGCGCGGGCGACCCCGCATTGGCGGGGACGACCCAGCTGGTTGCGGGTCCGGTATTCTCCGACGCCTATACCAAGCTCTTCGCCGATCCGACGCGCCTCGCGCTCTACGACTTCGTCGTGCTCGCGTGCGAAGGCTCCGCGCTGACGCTGCAAAAGTCGCCCTACGTCGCCAACATGCGCGGCTACGCCGATCACGGAGGCCGGCTGTTCCTCGAGCACCTGGGGTCGTCCTGGATCAGCCGCGGTCTGCCGCCTTGGCCCAGCACCGCCGCTTGGTCGGCCTCCGTGCTGCCCAATCCTCCGTCACCGCTGGCTGGCAATCTCACTGTTGATTTTCCCCGCGGCGTGATGCTCTCCATGTGGTTGGAGAGCGTGGGTGCTTCGACCAATGGACAGCTGTCGATCACCACGCCCGAGCACTCGGTCAATGGACCCGCTGCCGAGGGCGTTCAGGTCTGGCTGACGACCCCGGCCACGCCGCCGGCAACCGTCGATCCGGTCTTGCAGCTCAGCTTCGGGACGCCGCTCGAGGCCGATCCGCCGCAGCGCTGCGGCCGCGTCGACTTCAGCGACATGCACGTTGCCGCGGGGGCAGGATCTGTCTTGGCGAACGCGCCGTTTCCCTCCGAGTGTTCCACCCTGCCGCCATCGGCTCAACAGCGGATGTGGGAGTTTATGTTCTTCGACAACGCCCTCTGCGTGATCCCCGACGGTCACTGACCGACGCGCGTCAGCGGCGCGCGCGCGAGTTCGCGGCCGGACGTTTCGTCGCGGGTGGTGCCTTCCGAGCCGCGCGAGTCTTGGCCTTCGCCTTTGCTTTCGGCTTTGCTGGGCGCGCGGCCGCGCGAGCCTTCGCTGCCGCCCGGCTCGGCTTCTTCACCTTGCGCGGCTTCCCTCTCTCCTCCTTGGGCGGCAGCGCCAGCGCAGCCTGGAATGCACGCGAGATCCACGCGCGCAGCTCCTCCTCGTCGGCCATGATGCTCTCGGGCAGCATCACCTTCTTGCTCATCACGCGTCCGTTGCCCATGGGGTCGAAGGGGCCTGCGCCTTCGAGCGCCAGCGCCTCCGCGCGATCCGGTTCGGGGAGCTCTACGATCGTCGAGCGGCCGAACAGTCCCGCGAAGAGATGACCGTTCACTTTGACGGCAATGCCGCCAAACATGTTGAGTCGTTCGATCCGCGGATCCCTGGGTAGCGCGTCCAGGAAGATCGGGTGGTGCTCGACGGGGACTTTGACCCAGGCCATGCGAGACAGTACCGCGGATGGAGGCGTTTATCAGCTCGCGCCCCGCACGCGCGGGTGATCCTTCCAGGCCGGCATCTTGGCCATGAACGCCAGCGTGGCGCGCTCCAGCTCGGCGCGCGACGCGCCCGGCGTCTTGCGCTGCTGCCAGGCGATCATGCGCTCGAAGCGCTCGTCGAAGGGTTGCAGCTGTCCCTTTTCGTCGGTGCAGTACTGGCAATATCGTCCGGTCTCGATCGGCATCGAGCAGCTCTCGCAGGCGTGGCCGGCAGTCGCGTTCATGAGGTCCTCCTTCGTCGTGGTCGCTGGTGGGTCGGAAGCGGCGGCGCCGGCAGCCCGGCGTCGGCGCGGAGCAGGGCGCGGGTCCCGCGCAAGAGCGCGGCGCGCGCCCCGGGTGTCATCTTCGCCATCGCGCGCGCGAGCAGCTCCCGCGACAGCACGTCGCGGTCGCGCTCGAGGTAGGCGAGACCGGCGTCGGTGAGCCAGACCAGCGCGCGGCGGCGGTCGCGCGGATCGCGCACGCGCTCGAGCAGACTGTCGCGTTCCAGGTGATCGACAACCTCGCTCACGACCGACTGCGCGCGCTGGAGGTGCTGCGCCATCTCGCCCACGGTCAGCGGTCCCGCGGCGGTCAAGTGCTGCAAGATCGCGCGCGACGCGGCCGGCAGGCCGTCGCGCTTGGCGTCGCGCCGGTGAAAGCGCAGGTAGACCGCGGGGAACAGCTCGGCGAACGCGGCGGCCGCGGCGTCGGACCCTGTGCGGGATCTGGGGTTTCCGGCCATCGTCGACACGACGCTAGGAGCACCGGGATCCATCGTCAATCCCGATGCATTCCCGGTCCAGAGACGTCGCATAAACGTGACGTTACGCAGAGCGCCGCACCGTAGATTCCTGACCGACTGTCGCAGGTCCGCGCGCATCACTCGGGAGGACTGATGATCATGAAGAACCGCAAGCTCCTTCGCTGTGTTCCATATGGCATCGCGATCAGCGCCCTGGCGCTCTCCACACAGGCGCGCGCCGACAACGGCGCGCCGCCGATGCAGCTCGCGACCGGCCAGCTCGTCACGCCGATCGCCGTGCGCGGCTCCGTCCAGCAGTTGCTGAACCCGGGCTTGGCGGCCTATCCCGACTTCGTCGCCGGCGAGGCGGTGCGCTCGCGTCTCAGCCCCGACGGCGCGACGCTGGCCGTGCTGACCGCGGGCCAGAACTCGCTGTACAAGACCGACGGCACCGTCGACACCGCGGCGTCGACCCAGTTCATCTTCATCTACGACGTGAGCGGCGCGCACCGCGAGGCGCCGGCGCTGACGCAGGTGATCGCGCAGATCAACTCCCACGTCGGACTGGTCTTCTCGCCCGACGGCGGCACGCTCTACGCGGCGGGTGGCCGTGACGACTCCATCTATGCCTACACCAAGGCGTCCGGCTCGTGGGCGCTGAGCACGACGATCCCGCTCGGCCACGCCGGCAAGGGCATTGGCATCGGGGTCAGCCCGAACGCCGCCGGCCTGGCGATCTCGGCCGACGGCGCCACGCTGGTGGTCGCCAACAACTACAACGATTCGATCAGCGTCGTCGACGTCGCGACCCGCACCATCCGCTACGAGCACGACCTGCGGCCGTTCTTCGCCGGCAACGAAGGCACCGCCGGCGGCGTGGGCGGCACGTTCCCGTTCGCGGTGGCCATCAAGGGCACGACCGCTTACGTATCGTCCGATCGCGATCGCCAGGTGGTGGTCGATCGACATCAGCTCGCTGATGGCTGGGCGCCTGATCACGCGCATTCCGCTCGACGGAAACGCGCTGGGGATGACCATGACCCACCACGGCTCGCACCTGTTCGTGGCCGAGGACAACACCGATCAGGTGGCGGTGATCGACACCGGCTCGAACCGCGTCGTCGCCAAGATCGACGCGCGCGGTCCGTCCAATCTGCTGTCGGGTGATCGCGACGACCATGGTCGCGACTACGATGACCCGCCGCGCCGCAGCCGGCTCACTGGCGCCGCGACGTTCGCGGTGACGCTGTCGCCCGACGGCCATACGCTGTACGCGGTCAACTCCGGCGCGAACTCGATCGCGGTCATCCCGCTGCACGGCAAGGACGCCTACCGGGTGGCGGGCCTGATCCCGACCGCCTACGAGCCCCACGACATCACCTTCAGTGCCAACGGCCGCACGATGTACATCGTCAACGGCAAGAGCATCACCGGTCCCAACCCGGCACACCTGGCCAGCAACACCGCCGCGATCACCGCCTATATGTACCCGGGCGGGAACACGCTCGCCGCCGCACTCGCGCGCGCCGCCAACCAGTATCAGTTCCAGCTCGAGCGCGCGTCGCTGGTCACCGCGCCGGTGCCCGAGGAGTGGGAGCTGGATCGCCTCACGCGCAGGGTCGCCGAGAACAACTTTTACAACAGCGACGCCGACGAGCACGAGCAGCGCGTGGTGCGCTTCCTGCGCAAGCACATCAAGCACGTCATCTACATCGTCAAGGAGAACCGCACGTTCGACCAGATTCTCGGCGATCTGACCAACGGCGCGAACGCCGACAACTCGCTGGTCCAGTTCCCCGAGCCCTTCACTCCCAACTTCCACAACCTGGCGCGCCAGTTCGTCACGTTGGACAACTTCAACGACCCGGGCGACGGCAGCATGGACGGCTGGTCGTGGGCGCTGCAGGGCCGCGTGACCAACACCGAGACCATTACCCAGCAGATCAACTACGCGGCGGTCAACCGCGGCCTGTCGTACGAGTCGGAAGGCTCGAACCGAAACGTGCCGGTCAACTTGGCGACCGTCGCCGAGCGCGACGCCGCGACGGGCGTCGCGGGGACGACCAACTACTCGACCGCGACGGCCGCGCTGCCGGGCGGCACGGCCAACGTGCTGGCCGGCACCGGCAATCACGCGTCGTCGGATGCGCCGTTCGGCGCCCAGGACGGCTACATCTTCGACGCCGTGCTGAAGGCGGGCCTCACCTTGCGCAACTACGGCTTCCTGGTGAACAACATCGGCAGCATCGGCACGATCGCGGCGCCAGTGCGCGATCCGTTCACCGCCGGCATCGTGCAGGTGGCGCCGCTGGATCCGGCGCTGGCGTCGCTGACCGACGTCTATTTCCGCGGCTACGACCAAAACTATCCCGACCTGTGGCGCTACAACGAGTGGAAGCGCGAGTTCGATCAGTATGTCGCCGCGGGCAACCTGCCGAGCCTGACGATGATGCGCGTGAGCCACGATCACATGGGCAGCTTCGGTACCGCGCTCGGCGGCGTGAACACGCCCGAGACCCAGCAGGCCGACGACGACCTGGCGGTGGGCAGCCTGGTGCAGGCGGTGTCGCAGAGCCCATTTGCCAAGGACACGCTAATCATCGTCACCGAGGACGACTGTCAGGACGGCCCCGACCACGTCGACTCGCACCGCGCAACGGCGTACATGATCGGCCCGTACGTGAGGAAGGGCGCGATCGTCAGCACCCACTACAGCCAGGTGAACGCGCTGCGGACCATGGAGGACATCCTCGGTACGCCGCACATCAACCTCAACACCGCGTTCCAGCGGCCGATGATCGACGTGTTCGACGTCAACTCGTCGAGCGACTGGAGCTACACCGCCACGGCCTCGACGGTGCTGTCGACGACGACGGTGGCGAGCGGGCCGGGCGGTCTCAATGGCGTGAAGTACGCGCGCGGGCCGTTGGTCAAGCCGAGGCATGACGCGCACTACTGGGCCAGGCGCACCGCGACCTTCGATTTCTCCGACGCCGACCGCGTGCCGCCGGAGAAGTTCAACCGGGTGATCTGGAAGGGCCTCAAGGGCGGCAAGCCCTACCCGGCGATGATGGGCGCGCACCGGGCCGGGCGGGCGCTCGCGGACGCCGATACCGACTGACGGCAACCCTGGCGCGCCTCTTGCGCTGTATTTGTGAGCCGACTGCCGTTGCGGGCTTCACCTCTCCTTCAGGATGGGATGGGAGCACGGAGGGCGAGCTACTGCGCTCGCCGCGGTGGATGCCACCTCTGCGGCGGTCTTGCCCTGGGTTCCGATGACCAGCCTATCGAACTCCGATGTCACCGCTACCGTGACTGCGCTCGCCGCCAGCGATGAGGTCGTCGCCGCCGGCATCGCGGGCAGCACTGTGGGCCTCGGCATCGCCTTCTATCCGCCCGCGTCGCCTTGATCCGGATCGTTCAGTGAGCTACCAGCCCTGCGCCGGCTGGTAAGGCGGCCGGCGCGCGGTCACGAACGCCTGTACCGACGGGCGCTGCCACTCGCGCTCGGCGAACGTCTTCAGGCGCGCCGGCAGCAGCGCCGCCGGTGACAGCGGCGCGTACGGCGGCAAGCCGTCGTGGAAATAGAAGACGTACTCGGACGAGCGCTCCTCGCGGATCGGGCCCAGATCGCTGCGCACCCAGGCCATGATCTGCCGCGCTCGCGCGCGCGCCTCCAGCTCGCGCTGCAGCAGCGCCGCGTGCGCCGGCGCGGGCCACTTCTCGTCGAGGTACTCGACGATCGCGCTCGACTCCGACAGAGAGAACCCGCCGTCGACCAGCGCCGGCACGCGCGCGGTGAACGACGTCTCGACGTAGGCCGGCGAGCGCTGCGCGCCCTCGTGCAACGCGACCGTCTGCACCTCGAACGGCAGCTTCTTCTCGGTGAGCGCGACGAAGGCGGACATCACGTACGGGCTGTTCCACATCTCGTTGCTGTAGAGGAGCAGAGACATCCGCGGATCCTCATCGCGGCGGGCGTTTCTGTCCGGTGGGGATCGATCGGCGGCTCACCGTGTTGGCCTCGTCGGTGTAGACCAGGATCTGCTCGTATGACGAGTCCCGGGTCGCGCTGTTGAACGCCGGGAACCCGAGCTGCACCAGGATCGGGTTGATGGTCTCGATGCGATAGCAGATCACCGACACGCCCTCGCGGGGTGCATCCACCAGCGGCGAGAAGGCGGTGAATCGCGCCTTGTTGTACTTGCGCAGGACCAGGCTGCGCTTCGCGACCAGCGGCTCCAGCGTGGCGACGCAGCGGGGTTCCTCGTCGCTGGCCAGGAAGTCGATCTTCGGCGGCAGCAGATCCGGAAGCCGGCGCGCATACGCTTGTCCGTCCGGCGACAGGCCCAGCGAGTTGTAGTCGATGACGCCGTGCCGGACGAGAAAGAACTGTCTCATCATGTTCGCCCCCTTCGCCGCCCCATTTGCGGCCCGGCGTCAGCCTAGCGCAAAAACGGCGGATGGCGATGCGAGACGCAGCGAGGGTCAGCGCGGCAGCGGCAACGGCTGGTCGTCGAGCACGTCGAGGTCGTCGGCGGGATTCCACTCGACGGCTTCGCGGCGAGGTGGCCCGCCCGCGTGGGCTGGGGCCGGCGCGGCAACCGCAGGCGCGGGCGCCCCGGCGACGGGGATTCCGCGCGCGGTCGGAGTCTCGCGAGTGGCGGTCGGCGCGCCGCTGAGCGGGCGCGATGCCGCCGCTGCGCCGGTGATCGCCGCAGCGATCGCCGCCTTGTCGGCGGCCGACTTGCGCTCCACCGCCGGCTTCTCGATCGGCTTCGCGGCCTTGGGCGCGTGCACCGCGACCGGCGCGGTCGCGACCGCCGCCACCGGCGTGGGGCTGGCGCTGGACTTGGCGGGCCCAGCCGCCGCGTCGAGATCGAAGTTCCGCCCGGCCGCCTCGGCGATGCAGTCCCAGACGAACGACGTCTCGAGGTGCTCGGCGATCACGGTCGGCGTGATGTGCTCGAGCACCAGCGTCGCGTCGAAGTTGCCGCGCACGAGCGCGCTCTCGATCAGCTTCGCGACCACCGCCTTCGGCGCCTCGGCCACGAACTCACCGGGCGGCAGGAAGCGGACGACGTCGGCCGGAGAGATCATCTCGCTCTCGAGCGCGCGTGCGACGATGCTCGCGAACCACTGCCGCGCCGACGGGTTGCGCGAGCCGCCCTTGCGGGAAAGGCCGCCGCGCTCCGCCGCCTCTTTCAGGCAGCGCCACATGACGCCGGGGTTCAGGTGCTCGGCGAGCAGCGCGGGCGGCGCGCTCTCCAGCACCTGCGCCGGCGAGAACGTGCCGATCGCCAGCGCGCGCGACAGAAGCTCGCTGATGACCGACGGCGGCAGCTGCGTCACCAGCACTTCGGGGTTGGCGTAATCGATCACGTCCCTGGGCGCGAGGAGCGATCGCTCGAGCGACTCCTCCAGCGCGTACGCAAGCCACGGTCGGTGACGGTCTTTATCGCTGCTCATGGATCCTCCGAAGCCCGTTGCGTCGGCAGAAACGGCGCACAGCTTCAGGGCCCCCGGATTCATGCGAATCTTCGGCGCTTTTTCCGGCCTGGCGCCGATGTATGCTCAACGGGCACTGGGTGGTGGCTTTACATCCTGCGGCGCGATGAGCAGATCGATGGGAAGCCAAGGAGGAGGATCCAATGCTGGGAAACAACGAGGCGGTTGCCACCATCGCCGTGAAGGATCTGGCGGCGGCGCGCAAGTTCTATGAAGGTACGCTCGGGCTGAAGGTTCTCGACGCCCAGGGCAGCGAGGCGGTGACTTACCAGAGCGGTGGCTCCAAGGTCATTGTGTACCGCTCGCAATTCGCAGGCACCAATCGGGCGACTGTCGCTAACTGGCTGGTGGGCCCCGACATCGAGACGATCGTGAAGGGTCTGGCCGATCGCGGGGTTCCTTTCGAGCACTACGACCTGCCCGGGCTGGAACGGCAGGGGCATTTGCACGTCGCGGGCGGGTTCAAGACCGCCTGGTTCAAGGACCCCGACGGCAATATCATTTCCCTGATGAGCGTTTGACCGGCTGCCCGACCGGTCTGGCGCAGGCTTCGCATCCGGACCAGGGCCATGTCGAGAACAAGGCCTTTTGTCGCCGTCGCCTGCGCCGCGATCGCGACAATGATGTCGCTGTCCACCGCCCGCGCGCAAAGTATTTCTGCGACGGGTGACGTCGTCGTCGACCTGCAGAGCCCGGATCGGAGCGTGCGGATCGATCAACTGCTGGTCGACGGAACCAGCTTACCGGTCTGCTTCGTCCCCTGCCGCAAGGCATTGCCGCGCGACGGACGCTTTGTGATTCGCGGCGACGGGATGCGGGCCACGAGCCAATTCGTGCTGCCCGACGATCGCTCCGACCTGACCCTGACCGTGAACCCCGGGTCGCGCACGGGTCGAATCGCCGGCGTAACGCTGGGGATCGTCGGCTTCGTGGCGATGACCGTGGGCTACGCTGTCTCCGGGGGCGACCGGTTCCCGGACAAGGACGGCAATCCTCCGCCGCGCCCGAGCCCCTGGGGACTGGTCATCGGCCTCGGCGGAATGAGCCTGGCGGGATTGGGGGTTGGCCTCTGGATGACCAGCGAGACCCGCGTCTGGAGCACCTCCGGCCACAGCTTCGTCGAGATGCCGCCACCGTCGCCGCGCAAGCGATCGGCGCTGGCCTTCACCGCGCGCGGTCTGGAGTTTTGAACGCGGGCTCGCCCGCATCGCGATCGCTGGCGCGTGCGGGCGCGTCGACGCGGGAACGCAGGCGCTCCGCCGTCTCGGCGAGCGCACCGTCGTCGAGCGGGCTCGGCAAGCGCGCGAGGGCCCGGCGCGCCGCTTCGTGGTCACCCTCGCCGAGCGCGAGCCGGGCGAGGTCCAGCAGCGCGGCTTCGCCGAGCTGACCGCCGCGGTCGCCGATCGCGATGGTCTCCAGCGCGGCGCGCGCGTCCGCGAACGCGCGTGCGCGCATCGCGGCCTCGGCGCGCAGGTAGAGCGCTTCCAGGTCGACGGGCGGCGCCGTCGGCGCGGGAGATCCGGCTCGCTCGGCCTCGAGGCGTGCGCTGGGACGGCGCGCGTTCACGCTGGTCGAACCGGCCGTCCAGCTCGCCTCGTGGTCGGCCAGCGCCGCCGCCAGCTCGCCGCCAATCGGCGTGAGGCGGCCGTCGGCGCTGCTCCAGCTGTCCCCGGCGGCGATCTGCCAGATGTGCCCGGCCGCGTCCTGAGTTCGCACGTGTCCGCGCGCGACGGCGACGCGGCTGCCGGAGCCGTTGGCCTCGACCGCGAACAGCGTTCCGACGACGGTCGTGACGGCGCCGGCGGCACGGATCCGGAGTATGCCTCCGTCGTGGCCGTCGAAGTCGACCAGCAGGCGGCCGCTGTCCAGCGCCAGCTCGATCTCGTTGGCGCGCGCGACCGGCAACACCGACACGCGGCCCGCGCCCACCAGGGTGAGCCGGACGCGGGTGCCGATGGTCGCGCGCGCTTTCTCTCCGGGCAACGCCAGCAACCGCGTCGACGGTGTCAGCGCCGCCGGCACGTCGCCCGCGCCCTGGTGGGGAACGAGCAGCTCGGGCGCGTTCGGCGCCGGCGCGCTCACCACCGATGCGCTCGAAACCACGTGGCCCGCGGGCGGGTGGGGGGCGCGTGTCGCGCGAAGGACGATCGCGGCGGCCAGCGCCGCCGACGCGGCGATGCCCGCGCGCCAGAGCCACGCGCGCCGGCCCCGACTGCTCTTCTCCGCGTGATCCGTGCGCACGGTGTGCGCGTCCCGATCCAGCGCCGCTTCGATCGCGGACGCGAGCCGTGCGCGGTGGAGCTCGTCGAGCTGCGCGCCTGGCGCTGCGTCTACCTGCCGCAGGGGCGCAACGATCTCGGATTCCAAGCGGGCGTCGCGGTCGGCGGCGTTCATCTCGATTCCTCCTTGGGATCGCGCTCGAGCGCGACCGCCAGCTCACGGCGCGCCTCCAGGACGCGCTGCTTGATCGCGGCCGGCTTCGCGTTCAGCAGGGCGGCCGCCTCCTCGAGCGCCAGTCCCTCGACTGCGACCAGCACGAAGGCGGTGCGCCGCTTGGGTGACAGAGCCTCGAGCTGCGCGAACAGGCGCCGCAGCTCCTCGCGCTGGCGCGCCCGCTGCTCGGGCGACGCGCCGGGCGCGATCAGCGTCTCCAGCTCGCGCGCGTCGAGCGGCTCGTTGCGGCCGCGGCTGCGGCGCCGGTGCTCGAGGTGGTCGCAGGCGACGTTGAGGACGATCCGGTGCAGGAACGTCGAGAAGGCCGCCTCGCCGCGAAAGCGTGGCAACGCGCGATGGAGATCGAGGAAGATCTGCTGGACCAGGTCGTCGCGTTCGGGCGCGGGCCCGATCACGCGCGTCAGACGCGCGTAGACCGAATCGAGGTGTCGCTGATAGAGCGCCGCGAACGCGCGCCGGTCTCCTGCCGCCGCGGCCGACACCAGCGCGGATTCTTCGACGTCGCCGGCACGGGCGCGACGAGCGGGCACGGCGGATGCGCGGGTCACGACGCCCAGCTCCAGGCGAGGCCGACGTCGACCGCGAGGCCGAGGCGCGGGGTGGCGTAGGCTCGGCCGTCCGCCCAGTTGGCGCGCACGCGGTTGGCATATCCGTCGGCGCGCATCGCGGCTACCAGCCACAGCCGCGCGGCCAGCGGCGCGGCCACGCGCGCCATGGCCTCGCCGCCGAAGAGCAGCCCGTCGTGAGGGGTGGCGCCGCCGATCGAATACGGAGACAGGAACGGTCCGGCGAGGAGCTCGACTGGGCCGATCGCGACGCCACCGAGCAAGCGCAGGGCGGCGCCGGCGAACGAGACCTCGTCGAACGTCCCCGCGTTGCGGGTCGGCGTGACCACCAGCCCCACCGACGGCGCGATGCGGAGTCGGCCGCGTCCGATCGGTACCACGACGTCGGCGTCGAGCGTGCCCGCGATGAGCTCTTCGTTGCCGACACCCTTGGCGACACCGCCGGTCAAGCAGACGCGCGGCACCGCCGCTCGACCGCGCGGCGTCGCGGGAGGCACGGGAGCCTCGGCGGTCCGCGCTGGCGGCATGAGCGGCGGGCTCACCGCCGCGGCGGCCTTGGGGCTGGCGCTTGCGTCGGGTGCGGCGCTGACCAGCTCGGCGATCACCAGCGCGACCACGCGCGCCGCGGCGGCGCCGCTCCGTCCCCCGAGAGCGACCACGCGGCTGCGCGTGCCGACCTGCACGCGCACCGCGCCCGGCCCCGCCGGTTCGACCCTAGTTCTGCGCAGCGCGCCGGTCTCGTCGGGCGGGGTCAGGAGCCGCGCGAGCAACGCTTGCTCGAGCTCGTCGTTGGTGAACGGCAGCGGGCCCGCCTGGGCCTCCGTCACCGGAGCGCTGGGCGTCTCGCTCTGCGCGTGCGCGACGCGCGTGGCCATCGCGAGCCCGGCGACGGTGGCGCAAGCGAGGACCATATTTCGAGCCGCCGGGTACACTTCACCTGATTAGTCCGGCCCGCCTCTCGATTGGGAAGATCTTTCTTTTGTGCTCCGCGCCCGACCAACCCAGGGAAAGGAGCTTTCGATGACTCACCTTCCATCCCTACGTCTCGCGCTTTCCTTGGGCCTGGCTCTGTCCGCCTGCAACACCGAGGAGATCGCCCCCCATCAAGTTGCCGTCGAGTTCACCCAGCGCGATCCCGGCCAGGGGGCACTGTTCATCTTCTTCACCTCCACCGACGCGACGTATGCGGCGGAGCAGGCCCGGGCGTCGACGAACCCGAACTTGACCGAATATCACCTGTTCGTCGACGGCCGGGAGGTCGTGTACGACAACGTTGGATCCGCTGTGCCCGTGGTGGTGGCCGAGGGGGACGGAAACAGCGCCAGCTACTGGGCGGGTGGCATGCATCATTTCGAGATCGCGGCGGCCGGCGCCCCGGCGATCTTCGCCGGCGACGGTCCCATCGTGGGTGGGGCGGTCAACCGGCTCTATCTTTTCGGTGCTCTCGACGCGCTTCAAGGGCGCTTCACGTCGTACGTGTTCACGCCGCCCGACGGCAGCGAGCACGCGAGCGTCATCAACCTGCTGCGGGACGGGAGAAGCATCGAGCTCCTGAGCTGCACCGATGCGAGCCATTGCACGGCGGTCTCGCCGGGGCTCGCGCTCGGCGACACCTTCGAAGGGGACTTTCCCGTGGTCGCGTCGGACAACGAGTTCAGCTCGCTCTCGACGACCGGCGCTGGCCTCGGGGTTCGCCTGGTTCCCACCGCGTTGCTCCCCGCGCCGCCCATCATCCCTCTGGGACAGAACGATTTCGTCCTGGGTCACACGACCTCGGTGTTGACCCGTCCGCTCAACTTCGTGGGTGCGCCGATCTACATCGCGCCCGAAGGCAATATCCTGGTGCAGTGGAGGTGATTTCCGGGCGCCCTCAGGCGCCGGGGAGCTCGCGCAGGAGCGCGTCCACCTCGACCGGCTTGACCAGGTAAGCGTCGAAGCCGGCCTCGGCACCTCGCCGGCGCTGGTCGGGGTGGTCGTATCCGGTGAGTGCGACGAGGCGCGGGCCGGCCTCGTTGGCGCGTATTCGCCGAGCCAGCTCGAATCCGTCGATGCCCGGCAGCCCGATGTCGGCGAACACGACGTCGGGGCGCAAGCGCGACACCGAGTCGAGCCCACTCAGTCCGTCGGCGGCCTCGTGCAGCTCGTGGCCGGCCAGCTCCAGCAACACGACCAAGGCTTCGCGCGCGTCGTTGTTGTCGTCGATGACCAGGATGCGCCGGCGCGCCGCCGCGCCCGCGGACGCGGCGACGCGGTCCACCAGCGGCAAGCGGATGATGATCTCGGTGCCGCAGTCGGGGCCGTCGCTGTACACCTCGGCGCGCCCGCCGTGCGCCTCGACCAGCTGGCGAACGATCGCCAGGCCGATGCCCATGCCCCCGTCGCGCCGATCGAGACCGCGTTCACTCTGCACGAAGAGATCGAAGACGCGCGGCAGCAGATCCGGCGCGATCCCAACGCCGGTGTCGCGAACGCGCAACACGGCATCGCCGTCGGTCGTTTCGACTCCGATGGTCACGGCGCCGTCCGCGGGGGTGTACTTCAGGGAGTTGGTCACCAGATTGGTCAGGATCTGCTCGAGGCGAGCTCTGTCCCCGTGGACCATCGCCGGCACCACCCGCACCTCGTAGACGTGTCGATCGAACAGGTGGTTGCTCGCCAGCCCGGCGACGCACGTCTCGACCAGCGCGCCGAGATCCAGCCGCGTCTGTCGCAAGATCAGCTTGCCGGCGTTGAGCTGCGCGATGTCCAGCAGGTCGTTCACGATGCGCGTCAGCTGCTCCGTCTGGCGGCGGATCATGCCGCGCGCCTTGGCCGACACCGGATCGGGCGTCGCCAGGCTGTCGAGCACCGCCGAGGCGTTGGCGATCGCAAACAACGGGTTGCGAAGCTCGTGCGAGATCATGGCCAGGAACTCGTCCTTGCGCCGATCCGATTCCCGCAGCGTCTCCTCGGACAGCTTGCGGGTCGTGATATCCATGCAGACGCCGAGCATTCGCCAGGGCCCGCCCCGTTCATCACGCATCACCGTCCCCTTGCCCAGGATCCAGTGCGTGCTGCCGTCGAGGGTCGCGCTCCGGAACTCGGCCTCGTAGTCGGAGCAGGTTTCGACCGCTCGCTGGATGTTCTCCAGCACGGCCGCGCGATCGTCGCGATGGATCAGCGCCTCAAAAGACTTGAACGTGCCGTCGAATGTTCCCGGCTCGAGACCGTGAATCGCCTCGAGGTTGTCCGACCACTTGATCTCGTTGCTCTGGATGTTCCACTCGAAGCTACCCATCTTGCCCGCCTCGAGCGCGAGCTGCAGCCCCGCTTCGTTGCGGCTCAGGGCCTCGCTCGAGCGGGCCCCCTCGATAGCCATTTCAGCCTGCGATCGGCAGACGTCGAGGAGATCGAGCGCGCGCTTGCTCGGGCGAGACTGCGGCGCACGGAAGATCGACAACAACCCGAGAGGTTCTCCTCTTTGTCCCAGCAATGGCAACGAGACAAAGGAGCGTACCTGGAGGCGCCCGAGCTCGACGCGCAGCAGATCATCCACCCGGGTATCCCTGCTGACGTCCTCGATCATCACACGGGCGCCGTGTTCCAAGGTGGCGCGCCAGGGCCAGGACCTGGCGTCGAGCAGGGCGATCGGCTCGACGCTCGAAGCCGTGAACCCGATCTGTGTAGCGAGCTTCAAAGCTCCATCGCTCGGCCGCGTGAGGTGAATGGTCCCTCGGCTCGCCACCAGCACCTCGGTCGCGCCGGTCAGGATCCGCCGCAAAAGCGGCATGAGCTCGCGCGACCGCGACGTTCGAATGCGTCCGACTCCCGGCGCCTGTTCTGCGCGGTTGACGCTCATTCCGACGCCCTCTCGGATCTCATGGAACTCCCGGATGGCATCTGATTCTGGTATCACAGCGCGCCGCTTCTTGTCGCTGTAGCTGCGGCGCTTGGTATCAGTTTTCAAGTGCAGCCTGTATCATCCTCGGGTCTACTCCCGAGGACGCTAGATACCCAGGCCGAACAAGAGGTCGCGCAGCATTGCCGCGATCGCGCGCTCGCGCTGCTGGCAGAACTCGTTGTAGCGTGCGACCGACCACAGGGCGTCGTCGTCCGGGATCAGGTGCGCCGAACGCTCGCGCGGCTCGATGATGCGCAGGTACAGATCGGGCGCGATCTCGCCCAGGTGCTCCTTGTCCGAGCGCGTGAGCAGCGTGAGGTTGCCGAGCCGCTCGGGCACGTACTCGTTGTCGCGGTCCGGGAAGCGATCGAGCGCCGCGCGCGGGAAGATCTGATGCACCTCGAGCGGCTCCTGCGAGTTGCTGAGCAGCTTGGTGCTGGGGAAGCTGCGCGCCGTCACCTTCATGAAGTAGACCAGCAACGCGAAGAAGATCGCGTTCTCGCCCACGATGTTGTGCAGCAGGTCCTCCTCGTCGGGGACCGCACTGTCCGGCCGCTTCGCGCGCAGCTTGACCTGTTCGATGAGGCCCTCGATGTCGCCCCGCGCCGCTAGTCCCGCGTCCTTCGCAAGCTTGGTGTCGACCTCGCCGCCGTAGTGGCGCCACAGGCTCGCGGCGATCGCCCAGGCGATCCAGCGGTCGCCGAGCTCGTGACCGCGCGCGGCCGCCATCGCGGGCGCGAAGAGCAAGTAGCGGTAAGGCAGCCAGTCGCCGCCTGGCACGCCCGCGTTGCGGAACAGCGCCACCGCGCTGATGAAGCCCTTGACCGCCGCGTCCCAGCTCGACTCGATGTTCTGGTAGTGCGACTGCAGCTTGCTCTTTTCGGCCTCGCGGTAGCGTACGCCGCCGCCGCCCAGGAACAGCGCGCCGCGGATCAAGAGGTCGGTGTCGATGAAGGCGCCGCTGCGGCTGCTGTCCTCGTGGCCCTCGACGGCGGCGAACCCGCGCAGCTCCTTGATCGTCACCACCTCGCGGGCGCGCGCGCGGAAGTTGGCCATCTGGCCGGTGAGGCGCGCCGCCGCCAGATCTCCCGGCCGCAGGCGGACGCCCTGCTGGTTCAGGCGCGCGAAGATCTCGATCACGTTATCGTCGTTCGCGTCGGCGTCGATCTCGTAGGCCACGACCTCGGCCTGCAGGATCGAGTTGCGGATGGTGTTGGCGCGATCGAGCGCCTCGAAGAAGAGCGGGTCACCCGGCGTCAGCCACTCGCCGAGCGCGCGCTGCACGGCGAGGCTCTCGTTGCCGCCACGCACGCCCTCGAACAGCACCTCGGCCGGCACCAAAAGTCCGTCGCGCATGCGGCGTTGCAGCGTGCGCGAGCGCAGGTGGAACGGGCTCTCGATCCACTCGTCGCCCGGCGACAGCGCCACCAGCAGATCCGGGTCGGGCGTGCTCTTGTTGCGCAGCCGGCTGCGAAAGATCACGCGGAAGATCGACGTCAGCCGCTGCTGTCCGTCGAGCACGAACAGCGAGCCCGGCTGCACCGCGGTCTGCGGTTCGGGGATGCCCCGCTGCGTGACCTCCTCGGGCGGGCACAGGTCCCACGCACGCGTCGAGAACGGCGCCTCGCCCTCCCAGGTCGGCTCCCACAGCAGGAGCGCGCCGACCGGATAGGAGCGGTAGAGAGAGTCGTGCAAGGCGCGCACGCGGTCCGCCGACCAGACGAACCCGCGCTGCAGATCCGGCAGGTGTAACCGTCCCGACCGCTTGAGGGCGGCCAGGCTGACGATCTTCCAGGGCGCTGCCTTCAGGTTCAACTTGTTCGGCGCTGCCATGGGGCCCTCCTGAGCGGCATCCGGTCTCGCTATTAGAGTCTCAGAGTCACCACTCGGTTGGCAACTCTTGCCGGTGTGTGGTGCGCGGGCGAAGCAGTTGCGCGATCCGGCGCAAAACCGTGAGGGACCTTGGCCTTTTGCAGCGCCATGATCGGCACGCACATTGCTCATTCAGCCGTCGGAGGGCGTCATGGAAACGCCGCGTTTGCGTTACAAGGCTCTGATCGTGGCCGTCGCTCTCGTGGCGGGGATCGGAGCGCTGATCTACGGAGCGTACCGTCCCCATCTCGAGCGTGCCCGCGCGCGAATCTCGACCGGGAGTCAGATCGCCGCCACGCGCTGCGGTCCGATCGAATACGCGGAGGCGGGACGGGGCCCACCGGTGCTCGTCGTTCACGGCGCCGGCGGTGGCTTCGACCAAGGGCTCGAGCTGGGCGAGGGGCTCGTGAGCGCCGGCTTTCACGTGATCGCGCCCTCGCGCTTTGGCTATCTGCGCACGCCGTTACCCGCCGACGCCTCGGCCGAGGCGCAGGCCGACGCTCACGCTTGCCTGCTCGACGCTCTCGGCGTCGGGCGCGCCGCCATCGTCGGCGTCTCGGCGGGCGGGCCGTCGGTGTTGCAGGTGGCGCTGCGCCACGCCGGGCGCACGCGGGCGCTGCTGCTGCTGGTGCCGGCGGTGTACGCGCCGCCCCGCTCGGATCGCGGACCGCCGGCGCGCGCGTCGCACACGACGATGCTGCTCTTCGATACGGCGCTGCGGTTCGACTTTCTGTTCTGGGCGGCGAGGCAGATCGCGCACGATGCGTTCGTGCGGTCCATCCTCGGCACGCCGCCCGAGCTCGTGGCGCGCGCGCCCGCCGACGAGCAGGCCCGGATTCAACTGGTTTTGGACCACATCCTGCCCGTGAGCTCGCGCCGGATGGGGCTCCTCAACGACGCCAGGGTCCTCTCATCGCTGCCGCGCTACGACCTCGAGAAGATCACAGCGCCCACACTCGCGATCAGCACCGCTGACGATCTCTACGGCACCTTCGCGGGCGCCCGCTACACCGCGGAGCACATCCCGCACGCGCGCTTCATCGGCTATCCGAGCGGGGGCCACATGCTCGTCGGACGGAACGCCGAGGCCTTTGCGGAGATCGTCGCGTTCCTGAAGGCGGCAGCCGAGAACTAGGTCGCTCGCATACCCCGTTTCACCAGCGCCAGAGCAGGAGGACGAGGCCCGCGGCGTCTGCCCTTGACTCTCACGTGGCGTGAGGCTTCAGGGTAACGGTCATGGCTCGCAAGCGTCTCTATCAGGTCAAGGAGGTGGCCGAGACCGCCCGCATCTCGGTGCGGACTCTCCACCACTACGACGAGATCGGTCTCCTGGTCCCGTCGGAGCGTTCCGACAGCGGCTATCGGCTCTATGGCGATGAGGACCTGCTACGCCTGCAGCAGATCCTGATCAATCGCGAGCTGGGGCTGCCGCTCGAGGAGATCCGCCGCCTCCTCGACGATCCCGCCGTCGATCGCCGGCAGGCGCTCGTCGACCAGCGCCGCGAGCTGGAAAAGCGCGCGCGGCAGACCGGCGGCATGCTGCGCGCTATCGACGCGGCGCTGGCGCGGCTCGACGGCCGCGACGGCGCCGATCAGCAAGGAGCAACCATGGACGACGCGACACTGTTCGAAGGTTTCGACCCCGCGAAGTACGAGGGGGAGGCCGAAGAGAGATGGGGCCACACCGCGGCCCTAAAGGAGTCGAAGCGGCGCACGCAGAAGTACACGCAGGAAGACTGGGCACGCCTGAAGGCCGAGCAGGCCGCGATCTACGCCGGCGCGTTCGAAGTCATGCAGGCCGGCAAGTCACCGTCCGATCCGCAGGCGATGGACGTCGCCGAGCAACACCGGTTGAGCATCGATCGTTGGTTCTATCCCTGCAGTCGCGAGATGCATGCCCAGCTCGCGGCGCTGTACGAGCAGGACGGGCGCTTCGCCGCCAACATCGACAAGTTCGGCTCCTGCAGGCGCTCGGCGGCGTGGCGTCCCACGCGCCCCAGGCCCACCACGACGACGTGGTCCCTGCGCGGCACCGCGGGGCGCCTCGTGCCCAGGCGGAACCGCAGCGTCATCACCCGCTCGGTGAAGAACGCGTGGAGCAGCCCGACGAAGATCGTCCCGATCGCCGACAGCGTGACGCTGAGCAGGCGCGGCGAATTCGACAGCTTGCCGAACGGCGGGAACAGGTCGGCGTAGGTGCCGCCGGTCATGAGCACGAGCGCGGTGAAGACCCCGTCGACATGTGCGAGCGACCCGTCGGCAGTCGGGAACGCCGCCGCCGAGATCACGAGCGCGATCGCAATGACGATCAGCGACGTCAGCACCACGCCCGCGGGGCGGCGCCGCGAACGCCGCCACCCGAGAAAGAGAACGACCGGCAACGTCACGGTGTCGATTTGGTTGCTAGCGCGAAGTCGCCGCCTGCGGGTGCCCGAGGCGGGAGCCGCGCCTCCCACACCGGCGCCGCCCGCGCAGGCGGTGACCGCACCTCCTTCGTGAGACCGACGGCCGCGACCCGCTCCGTTGCCGCCATCACAACACCTTTTCATTCGCGTTCCCTCCTACGGAAATTTCGCGGATTGCCGAGGAGAATTGGGGATCGAGAACGGCCGTCCGGCCGACGGGTCTTCTGAAGTTAGACGCGTGGGGCGTAGGCGGGTCCCCCGCCGAAGCCCATCGCGGGAGGGTTTGGGAACCCTCCGAGGGTTCCCATCATGAAGAAGTCCAAGCGCGCAAGGCATCGTCGATGGTCAACGGCACTGGTGGTGCTCGCAGCCGGCGGCGTGGTCGCGATGCTCGTCCTGACGAGGAGCGTCGGAGGCTGGGGTCTCGAGGCTTTTCCTCCGAACCCGTTCTCGCGCATGGCGGGCGATGGGGACTACCGCCAGCGCGCGGCCAAACCGATCGTGAGCCTTCCCGACGTCGTCGTCGCGCTCAGCGGTCCCACAGATCTGTACGTGGACGCTGCGTTCGATCTCGAAGTCGCGTCCGAGCAGGATCGCGACGCGGTCAACCGCCAGCTGCCGCGCGTGCGCAACGAGACGATCGAGTTTCTGTCCCAGCTCACCCCCGACGAGCTTCGCGGCAGCGCCGAGCTGAGCAAGACCAAGGCCCGTCTCCTCGATCGCTTTCGGGGCGCGCTGCCGAGACAGCGGCTCGAGGCGCTCTATCTCTCGTACCTCGCGGTCGCGGCGAAGTAGTCGAGCAGGTGGTCGACGTTCGATCGGACGCGACCGACGACTGACGTCGAATACATGAGAGGCCTGCTTTCTTTTCAGCGGCGCTGGCGAAACACTGTGCCCCACAGAGCAGACGGCACCTTGCTTTCTATTCGGCGAGCAGGGATCCCGTTGGCGCAGTGTGTGCGGACCCAAGGAGGAGCTCATGCGTTCGATTGTGGGTATTAGGGTGTTGAAGACCGTTGTGGTCGTCGGTGCATTCGGTTTCGGCTCGGCGATGGTGGGCTCCGGGTGCGGCAGCAGCTCGAAGAGCCCCGCCGACAGTGGCACCGACAGCCACGTGACGATCGACGGAGGAACGGGAGGACGCACCGGCGCAGGAGGCACCACCGGCAGCGGAGGCACGACCGGATCGGGCGGAACGATCGGATCGGGCGGAACGACCGGCACCGGCGGACGTGTCGGAACCGGCGGGACGAACGGAAGTGGCGGTGCTACCGACGCGGGCCATGACGGGACGACGGGGAGTGGTGGCGCTACGGCAACCGACGCGAGCCACGACGGGACCCCGGACATCGCGCAGGATGCGCCGGCCGACCTCGGGCAAGACCTGGCGGTCGACGGAACGACGGGCGGCTGACGCCAGCGCTGGCGCGTTTGCGCCACATCGTTCGTGGCGGAGGCGGGGTCCGATCGCCTCCGCCTGCGTTTTCCTCTGCCCTGTTTGCGTGGCTCGCGGGTCATTGGTTCATGCGACTCGACGTGGCACACGCTCGATCGGGTCTCGTGGGGGAGGACTGACATGGCCAAAAGAACGATTCCGACTGACCGACCG
Organism: uncultured Pseudomonadota bacterium; assembly: GCA_963711305.1. Lineage (GTDB taxonomy): Bacteria > Myxococcota_A > Polyangia > Fen-1088 > Fen-1088 > DASRQZ01. The sequence goes on along the minus strand of CAVQDT010000006.1, from coordinate 91,696 downwards.
AGCTCGAGCTTCCGTGCGGCCACCGGCGCCGCGCTCCTCGCGGTCGCATACGCCGCCGGTTGCGGCGGCACACAGCCGACCTCGGAGACCCTCGTCTCCGTCACCAGCGCGCTGACCGCGGCCCAGCAGCAGACTTCTGGGCTTCGAGTCGCCCGCCACCGACTGGTCGTCGCCCACCGGCACGCTCGGGCGCAGCAGTACGCATTCGCAGGGCAGCTTCTCGACCTCGGTGCTGAACAACGGCTGGACCGAGATCGTCAGCAAGCCGATCGCCTCGCTCGGTCCGGTGAGCAACATGCTGACCTACGATCTCCGGCTGCCGCAGGCGATGCCGTGGGGCGAGACGCGCGTCATCATCCGCATCCCGTCGCAGTCGATCTTCTGGCAGGACCTGGGCAGCGTCCCGCTCGTCAGCACGCCCGTGGGCGCGTTCGAGCGAATCACCTTCGCGCTGCCGCCCGCGCTGGTCACCGCGCTCGGCGCCAGCTACACCGACCTCGAGATCCGCGTCGTCATCAACGCGCCCAACGCGACGACGCCATTCCTGCTCGACAACCTCGCGATCGCGCCGGCCGCCCCCTCGGGTGGCGGCGGCGGCTCGTCCGGAAGCGCTCTCTCGTTCTCGGTGACCACGCCCTCGGGCCTCGGGCCCGCCGACATGTTCATGTCGACGACGAGCCGCCTGCAGGTCGACGACCGCGTGGTGCTGGGGACGTCGAGCGTGCTCGAGAGCGTCGCCAACTTCGGCAGCGCGGGCTTCGAGCTCGGCGCGCAGGCAGTCGCGCACGCCAACGTCTACAGCGCGGGCGGCACCACGTTCCTGCGCTCGCAGTCGGCGGTGGGCGGCTTCGTGCGCGCCGTCGGGACGATCCAGACTCAGCCGCCGGTCACCATCGGTAGCCAGCAGCCGAACACCGCGACCGCATCGACGCCGACGCTGTTCACGGTGGCGCCGCCCGCGACCACGCAGCCCTTTCTCTTCCTGGATGTCGATCAGCCGCCGGCAGGCCAGCCCCCGCGCGCGATCGCGCCCGGCGCCTACGCTGGCCTCGACGTGCACTCGCGCTCGCGCGTGTCGCTGACCGCGGGGACTTACTTCTTCGATTCGTTCAACACCGAGCCGGACGCTCAGGTGTTCATCGACACGTCGAGTGGTCCGATCTTCATCTACACCAAGACCATGTTCCGCTTCCACGGCGGCTTCGTTCAGAGCGCCGGCCCCGTAGGGCGCGTGCTGGTCGGCCACGCCGGTACATCGAATGTCGACCTGCAGGTCGGATTCGTGGGAACAGTGGTGGCGCCCAACGCGCAGATCGACCTGCGCCGCCCCACCACCGGCCAGCACAAGGGCTCGTTCTTCGGCGCGCGCATCGAAGCCTTCTCCGATTCGACGATCCTGCACATCCCGTTCGACTGGAGCTTCCTGTGCGCGCGCGGCGACAGCGACGGCGACGGCCTCACCGACTGCGACGACGCCTGCCCGAACGATCCCAAGAAGTCGCAGCCCGGCACGTGCGGCTGCGGCGTGTCCGAGACCGACAGCGACGGCGACGGAGCCCCGGACTGCATCGAGGGTTGTCCCAACGATCCCACCAACGTCGCTTGCGCGCACAGCAACGATCCGCCGTCCGGCACCAGCGGCCTGCCGGTGACCGACGCCGCCGCCGTCGAACAGTCAGACGCCGTGCAACAGCGCGGCGGCCTTTTTACCTCACGTGCAGCTCCCGCTCGACCTGAGCCAGCTCACGCCGGCGCAGAAGAATGCGATCGGTCTCGACGCGTGCTCGCTGATCAACGACACCACGTTGACCAACGGGGTTACCTGTTCGGCCAATACCCAGGATCCCGCCGACTGTCCGCTCGATCCGACCAGCGTCAAGGACGGAGACTGCATCGTTCCTCCGCCCACCAGCGCGCGCCCGACGCGCGATGAGATGAATGCGGCCTGCGCGCAGAGGTGGGGCGCCGGCTTCATCTGCGCGCCGGGCAAGAGCCTGGCTTGCCAGGGCCCGAACCCGCCCGCCGGGCAGTGCGACACCGAGCAGTTTCATTGCGGCATGCCCGATCCGGCGTGCGTGGCGCCCGAGGGCCAGGTCGCCGGAAACCCGCCCCAATGCAACACGCCGACCAGCCCGGCCGGTTTGTGCACCGAGCTCGTATTCTGCGCCGACCCTAACTCCACCGGTTCCAGCGACCCGTCCGATCCGACGGCGTACAAGCCTTCTGCCTGCGGTGACCACGACCTCGATAGCCAACAACCAGCAGCCGCAGACGCTCTTCTATTCCGATCTGCCCAAACAGCCGGGTTGTCCCATCGACAACACCGGCGACTGCTGGTGCACGCTCGGGCTCAAACAGCCCACGACGATCAGCGACGTCCAGAGCAAGCCGGCAACCCACGGCAGCGGCTCGATCGTCCAGCTCCAGTCGACGCCGAATGTTCAGTTCAGCATCAACCCGAATCCGCTGCCCTTCGGCGAGAGCCAATTCGACGCCGCTGCATCGGCCTCGTACAAGGCCAGCGTGATCTTCACGCTGCCACCCTTCAACCCGGCGTCGACGGATCTGGTCGATATCGCCGCCGGCGTCGGCGCCTCACGGTGCACTTTGAGCACCGGTGGCACCCGCTTCTTCATCCTCGGCAAGGACTTCATCGACTTCAGCGACCCCGGTTCCGAGCCGTTCAATACGCAATCGGCCGGCAATCCGGCCCACCAGGCGGGGCAAGACTGCGCCAACGCGCTGGGCGGGTACATCAATGCCTCCGACCGAGCGAAGCGCGCCCTAAAGGACGCGCAGGAGCTGATCGAGGCGTACCAGACACTGCCGGCCAATACGTCGTTCGTGAAGTCCCACGACACTCCTCCGCTCGGATTTTGCGACGTCGCGGACGGTGTCAATCACGACCCGGGCTTTCCCCCGGGTGACTGCGCGAGCCAGCCGATCGCACAGACCATCAATCGGTATGTCGACTACTACAACAACGCCCAGATCCCGGCCCTCAACACAGCCATGAAGACCCTGACCGCGAAGACGGCGGGGTTGCAACAGGCGCTCACTCAGATTGGCACCAAGATCACGTTCCTCGACCAGACGCGCAATGACATGGTCACCGTGGTCAACCAGCAGTTCTTCGTGGGGCCGATTCCGGTGAACATCACCGTCGACGTCGGTGTGTTCTACGGGATCGAGGGCGATCTCTTCTATCGGTATACGCCGTTCTCGGCGCTCGCCCTGGCCGACAACACACCGGCCGAGATGGCGGCGATCGGTGGCGAGCTCCTGCCCAAGGTCGGCGCCATGCTCGAGATCTTCGCCGGCGTCGGCTTCGACATCCCGGGGTTTGCGGTCAAAGCCGGCATCGCCGGCGACCTGACCCTCGTCGAGGTCGAGGCGAACTTGCAGGCGGGCGTGGGGCTCGCCGTCGCCACGCACCCCGATCCGCGCCCCATCCCGGCGCCGCTCGACAAGATCGGCACCGGCGCTCTCTACTTCCCCACGCGCAAGTACGAGTACTTCACCGACTGGTTCTACGACGCATCGGTGGCGGTGCCCGAGATCCTCGCGGGGGAGATCGACGCCAAGGTCAAGTTGAAGGCGCTGTTCATCAGCAAGACGTTCAGGAAGCAGCTGCTCAAGTTCGGTCCCGCGTTCTCGATCGCTAGCACGAGGCTGCTCCACGGCGGAGGCTCGCTGTCAGGGCTCGACCTGCCGGTTCCCGGCGTGGCGAGCAACAGCCTCCAGCCGTTCGAGATGCAGGAGCCGATGGTGCAGCTGCAGCGGCTCTTCGTTCCGCAGGCCGATCCGCCGCCCACGCAGACGTTCGCGCAGCTGCCGAGCCAGTTGCACTACGAAGACCACTGCAACGCCCCCAACCCTCCGTAGAAAAGGCCATCGACATGAGCGCCGTTTTTGACAAACGCGTCCCGCTCCGTTCTGTTCACGCGTTCGCCGTCGCCGGGGCGTTGCTGCTCCCGGCGGCGGGCGGGTGCGGCAAGGGAGTGCGCGTGCCGGTGGGAGAACGAGCAGCCGCCGCCGCGGAGGAGGCGTCTCCAGCTCACGCGTCGCGCGCGTTGCCGCGGTTGTCGCCCGGCGATCGGCGCACCTACGACGTGCGCGCCACCAGCGCCGCCGAGCTCGGCGGGAAGCCACTGACCGAGTTCGAGGTCAGCGGCCAGCTCGTGGTCACCGCGATCGAAGCCGACGCCGGCCACGTGCGTCTGGTCGCGGGCATGGTCGGCGCCGCGCCTGCACACGCGGTATGCGTCGCTGCAGCCCGAGTTCAGCAAGCTCGAACGCGATCTCGAGATCCCGTTCGTCTTCGAGCTCGCGCCGGGCGGTGTGGTCGCGGTCGTTTGCGTTCCGCGACGAGCCGTCGGCGCTGGTGCTCGGCGTGCGCCGCTGGCTGGGCGCTGCGCTGCAGCCGCCGCCGCGCGGTCCCGAGGCGTCGTGGACCGCCGAGGAGGCCGACGCCACCGGTCGCTACACGGTTCGTTACGGCGCGACTGGCGCCGCCGGCGTCTTCCAGCGCAAGAAGCTCGGCTACCTCGCGCCGGCGATGGGAGCGTCGCCGGCCGCGAGCGCGGCGTCGATGCCGTCGGTGATCGTCGATTCGTCGCAGGGCACGCTGCGGCTCGCCGACAGCGGTGCCGTCGACAGCCTCGACGTAGACGAGGTGCTGCACACGACGGCGAGCCAGATGCTGCCGGTGCGCTCGACGAGCCACCTGGTTCTGCGCACGGTCTCGAGCGAGCACCTCGGTGTCGCCGCGTTGCACGCGGTGCGTGCGCAAGCCGAGGGCGTGCGCCCGTTCGACCCGGCGAGCGAGGCGCGGGCGTCGCGCGAGTCGCCCGCCGTCGACGATGCGCGCATCGCCGGCCGCTCGCTGCCCGAGATTCTGACCGCGTTCCGGCAGGTGCAAGACGCCCCGAAGCCCGCCGACGAAGCCGCGCGCAAGCAGCGCGAGCGCCAGCGCGCCGATCTCTTCGCCGCGCTGACCGCGCTCGCTCGCCGCCACCCGGACACCGTGGCGGAGCTGGCCGGCCGGATCGAAGCAGGCGACGAGCTCGCGGCGCCGATGATCGATGCGCTCGGCGCTGCCGGCACGCCGGAGGCGCATCGCGTTCTCGGCCGGGTGCTGGCGGCGAACCGGCTCGATCCGGTCCGGCTCAAGATCGCGGCGCTCGCGCTCAGCCGCACGCAACATCCCACCGCCGAGTCGATCGAGGGCCTGCGCTCGCTGCTCGACGTGCCCGCCCTGCGCACGCAGGCGATGTATGGCTTGGGGACCAGCGTCCGCCGCCTGCGCGAGGCCGGTGACGAACCGCGCGCCGAGCAGATTCTGCAGATCATCCTCGATCGCCTCCAGCGGACGAGGGATCCGCTGGTGATCGTCACTGCGCTGCGCGCGATCGCGAACTCCGGGCACGAGAAAGCCTTCTCCGCCGTCGAGCACCACCTCGCGAGCGCCGACAGCGAGGTGCGCGGCGCGGCCGCCGAGGCGCTGCAGCTGATGCCGGATCCGCGCGTCGACGCGAAGCTCGCGGCGCGCATCGCCGACGACAGCGTGATCGAGGTGCGCGTGGCGGCGCTGCGCGCTGCGCGTCTTCGCACGCCGTCGCCGCTCATCGAAAAAGCAGTCATTCAATCTGCGCGCACCGACGCCACCCCGGCGGTGCGCCTCGGCGCGGTGCGCGCGCTCGAACGGTGGATGCTCGCGCGCCCGTCGCTCCGCCCGGTCCTCGAGGACATCGCCGCTCACGAGACGCACGACTCGGTCCGTGCCGAGGCGCGCAGCGCCCTGGCGATCCGCGTCGGCGCCGGCGACGGGATGACGTCCGGCGGGTAGAGCGCGGCGGACGTTGCCGCTCGCAAGGCCTGCCCCCTCCCTTTTGGAAGGGATGGTGGACCGAGGGAGAGGGGATTGGAAGGGATGGCGGACCGAGGGAGAGGAGAACGGATCCGGTCCCCTCTCCCGTCTGCGGCGTCTGCGGGAGAGGGTTAGGTGAGGGCAGACCTTGCGAGACGCGGCGTTCTTCTGACCCACCTCCCGTGGTGGTCGTCACCTTAGATCCATGAAGGCTCGTCCTCTGGTCGGTCTGTTCGCGATTCTGTCTGCGTGTTCCACGGGGGGCGGAAACGATCTGGCAGGGGGCACGGGAGGCAAGGGGAGCGGCGGGGTGCTGGGCGCGGGCGGCGCGACGGGTAGCGGCGGCGCGACCGCCGCGGGCGGCGCGCCGGGCAGCGGAGGCGCGGCCGGCGCGGCGGCGACCGACGGCGGCACCGGCACCGACGGAGGCGGCAGCGCCGTGCCCCCACCCAGCTGCGCTCCCGGCGGGCCGGGCATGACCGACTGCGGTCCGGGACCGGAGCAGCTGCTGCACGAGCCTCGCCGTGGCCGGCGGGACGTTCTTCCGAACCTACACGAACAGCGGCAGCGGTCCGACGGGGACGAGGCCGATCCGGCGACGATCAGCGACTTTCGTCTCGACAAGTACGTGGTGACCGTCGGGCGCTTCCGCCAGTTCGTGGCGGCGTGGACCGGCGGCTGGCAGGCCCGCGGCCGGCGCGGGCAAGCACGCGCACCTGAACGGCGGCGGGCTCGCAACAGCGACGCGCCGGCGGCGTACGAGACCGGCTGGGACGCGACGCTGGAACACCGGCAAGGTCGCCCGACGACCGCGAACCTGACGCGCGGGAGCTTCTGCGACACGACGCACGCGACGTGGACCGCCGCGGCGACCGGGCGGCCACGAGAACCTGCCGATCAACTGCGTGAACTGGTACGAGGCGTACGCGTTCTGCATCTGGGACGGCGGCTTCCTGCCGAGCGAGGCGGAGTGGGAGTACGCGGCGCGGGCGGTGCCGAGCAGCGACAGTACCCGTGGGGCTCGACGGCGCCGGGGACGACCAACCAGTACGCGATCTACGGGTCGTTCTACACCGGCAATTCGACGGGCATCGCACCGGTCGGGACGGCGACGAGCGGTGCCGGTCGCTGGGGCCAGCTCGATCTCGCCGGCGAGGTTTGGGAGTGGAACCTCGACTGGAAGCAGACCTACGTGAGCCCGTGCACCGACTGCGTCAACCTGACCGCTGCCTCGTTCCGGATCGTTCGCGGCGACAACTATGGTGGCTCGGTGAACAACCTGGTCCCCACGGTCCGCGGCGGCGACGTTGCGCCCGAGGGCCGCGACAGCAACTTCGGCGTGCGCTGCGCTCGAGCGCCCTGAGCGCGCCCGCGGAATGCCGTGCTGGACGCCTGAAGCGTTCAGCCCGTCGATCTCCGACGACGATGCGCATATTGGCCGTCAGGGGAGGTCGACATGGACTCACCAGCCAGAGTTGCGATTGTCACGGGCGCGTCGCGTGGAATCGGAGCCGCGGTCCTGCAGCGGCTTGCCAACGATGGCTTCGCCGTCCTGCTCGACTACTCGGGTGAGGCCGCCGGCGCCGACGAGGTCGTGCGCCGGGTGAAAGACGGCGGAGGTGCCGGGCTGGCGGTGCAGGCCAACGCGATCGTTCCGCCCGACGCCGACGTATCGGCCGTCGCCGCCGCCATCGTCGAGCTGGTCGGCGCCCCGTTCGGCGCGCGGCCCTTCCGGGTCCACATCGATCCCAGCCACGACGGCGCCGAGGTGGCCTTTGCGGTGATGGATCGCGTGCGCGCCGAGATGTTGCGCCGGGTCGGGCTGCCAGATCTGCTGGCTCCCCGACACGACGGAGCGTGACGCCGGCGCGGCGTTCCGTGTGTGGGCGGGTCTCCCTCAATATCCGTCGAGATCCGCCGATGTGGAACCTGTCCCATGTCGTCCAGCAATCCCGTGCGTCCGCCGGCTGCAGTCGGGGCGCCGGAGGGTGATGTCAGCCTCTCCAAAGGTGCGTCCATCGGGCGCTACATCATCCTTGGGCTGCTGGGGCGCGGAGGGATGGGCGAGGTCTACGCGGCCTACGATCCGGAGCTGAACCGCAAGATCGCGATCAAGCTCCTGCGCGCGCGCGGCGATGCGGCAACCGCCGGCGGGCGCACGCGCCTGCTGCGCGAGGCCCAGGCGATCGCCCGGCTCTCGCACCCGAACGTCGTCGTGGTCTACGACGTGGGGACCTTCCAGGACACGGTCTTCATCGCGATGGAGTTCGTCGAGGGGCACACGCTCGGCTACTGGCTCCAGGCCCAGCAGCGGACCTGGCGCGAAGTCGCTGGACGTCTTTCTGCTGGCCGGGCGCGGCCTGGTCGCGGCTCACGCGGCTGGCCTCGTCCACCGCGACTTCAAGCCCGACAACGTGATGATCACCAGGAGCGGGCAGGTGCGGGTCATGGACTTCGGCCTCGCGCGCGAGGAGGCGCGCGAGGCGCTCGTACCGGTCGCGCCCGCGCAAGCGCCGCCGGCCGCCACCCGCGCGCTTACACCAGCGCCGGGCGTCGATCTCGACGCCACGATGAAGCTCGATGGACCGCCGTCAGCCCAGGCGGCGCCCCTCGCGTCGGGCGCGGCGCCGGCGGGGTACCTCGGTCTCAAGCTGACCAGCACCGGCGCGTTGCTGGGGACGCCGGCGTACATGGCGCCGGAGCAGTTCTCGGGCGGTGTCGGTGACGCGCGGACCGATCAGTTCTCGTTCTCGGTCGCGCTCTACGAAGGTCTCTACGGCCGCCGGCCCTTCGCCGGCAACGACGTCGTCACGGTGATGAACAACGTCCTCGACGGGCCGGCTCGACCGACGCGCCCGAGAACAGCCACGTCCCCGGGTGGATCCGCAAGGTCCTGCTGCGCGGCCTGGCGACCAAGCTCGACGACCGCTTTCCCATCGATGGCGCGAACTGCTCGCGGCGCTCGAGCCGCGATCCCTCGTCGCGGCGGCGCCAGCTGGGTCAGCGGCGCTCGCGGGCATCGCGCTGCTGGCCGTGGTCGCCGTCGGCGGCCAGCGCCTGGCCAGCAACCAGCGCGCCGTCTGCGACGGCGGACCGGCGCGCGCCGCGACCGCCTGGGGACCGGCGCAGCGAAGCGCCGTCGAGAACGCGTTCCACGCCAGCGGAAGCAAGCGCGCGACCCAGGCGTTCACGCAGATGGCGCGGCGTGCTCGACGGCTATGTCGCGCGCTGGACCAGCATGTACACCGAGGCGTGCGAGGCGACGCGCGTGCGCGGCGAGCAGTCCGCCGAGGTGCTCGATCTGCGCATGGAGTGCCTCAACGAGCACCTGTCCAGCGTGCGCGCGCTGACCAGCGGTCTTCCAGAGCGCCGATCAGGGCGTCGTCGACAACGCGGTCGGCGCCGCGGGCGCGCTGCCCTCGCCCGACCGCTGCGAGGACGTCGCGATGTTGCGCGCGGTCGTGCGCCCACCAGATGCTCCGGCGAAGCGCGGCGAGATCGAGCGGCTGCCGCGAGGAGGTTGCGAAGGTGAACGCGCTCGCGTCGGCGGGCCGCTGCGATCAGGCCCGCGCGGTCGGCGCGCCGGTCCTGCAGGCCGCGCGGCGGCTCGAATACAAGCCGCTCGAGGCCGAGATCTCGTACGCGCTCGGCCAGCTCTTCGACACCTGCCTCGACCCCAAGGAGGCGCTCGCCGCACCTCGAGGACGCGGTCATGGCGGCCGAGGCGGCGCGCCACGAAGAGGTCGCGATCGATGCGGCGGCGATGCTGGGCAGCGCCTACGCCGACCTGACCCACGACATGCGCGCCGCGCGCCCAGTGGGTGCGGCTGGCGGAGGCGATCTCGGCGCGCTTCACCGGCCATCCGCTGCTGCACGCGCGCGTCGGCGCGTGTCGACTCCGTGGTCCTGTGCGAAGGAGGGCCGCTTCGCGGAGGCCCTCGCCGAGGAGCAGCGCGTGCTGGCCATCCGGATGGCGGAGCTGGGTCCGTCCAGCGTCGACGTGGCGATGTCGAACAACAACCTCGCCGGCATTCTGCACGAGCTCGGTCGCGATCAGGAGGCGCTCGTGCACATCCGGCGCGCCATCGACATCTTCGCGAAGGTGCTGGGCGAAGACAACGGGCGCATCGCGCTCGCGTCGGTCAACGAATGCGAGATCCTGACCGTCGCTCGGTCGTTACGACGAAGCGGAGAAGACGATCCGCGAGCGCGATCGACATCTGGCAGAGCCAGGGCGGCGAGCTCGTTCTACGTGGGCGCGGCGCTTGCTGGACCAGGGAAAGCGCAAGCTCGCGCGCGGCGACGCACGTGCCGCGGTCGCCTCGCTTCGAGCGTTCGCTGACCACTGCTGGGGACGCAGGACCTGCACCTGACGGCGGACGCGCAGTTCGCGCTCGCTCGGGCCCTGGTTGCCGTCGTCGCGGGCGAATCTGCCGCGCGCGCTGGATCTCGCGCGCAGCGCGCGCGACGCGTTCGCCGGCGACGGCGTCCGACGGCGCTGGCGCGCCGGATCGACGCCTGGCAGGTCGCGAACAGATCCGCGCAAGCCGGCGCGCACCGCGCGAGCGGCTCTGATTCAGGGCTTGCCGCGCTTGCGCGGGCCGCGGCAGGTCGTACTCGGCCAGACGATTGAGCAGCGTGCGGCGCGAGATCCCGAGCAGCTCCGCGGCCCGGGTCTGATTGCCCGCGCACTTGTCGAGCGCGTCGGGATCCGCTGCCGCTCGTCGTCCGCGCCGGCGTGCGGCGTCGCGCGCCGCGGCGTGGTGCGCCGGCTGCTCGACGCGGGCGCGTACGGCTCCGGTCCCGAGCGCGAGCTCGGTCTCCGCCGGCAGCGCGTTCGGCGTGATGCGGCCGTGGTCCGAGAGCACCACCGCGCGCTCCATCACGTTGCGCAGCTCGCGGATGTTGCCGGGCCAGCGGTGCTGCGCAGTCGATCCCAGACCGCCGGCATCGATCTCGCGGCGCCGCGCACGCCCAGTCGCTCCGCCGCCAGCGCAGCGAACCGGCGCGCGAGCGGCTCGATCTCCTGCGAGGCGCTCGCGCAGCGGCGGGATCTGCACGCTGATGCTGTTGAGGCGGAAGTAGAGATCGCGCCGGAACGCGCCGGCCTCGACCTCGGCCTCGAGGTTGCGGTTGGTGGCCGAGAGGACGCGCACGTCGATCGCGCGCGGCTCGCGTGCCGCCGATGCGCAGCACCTGGCGCTCCTCGAGCACGCGCAGCAGCTTGACCTGGATCGCGAGCGGCATCTCGCCGACCTCGTCGAGCAGCACCGTGCCGCCCTCGGCGGCCTCGAGCAGCCCGAGCTTGGTCTGGCCGGCGCCGGTGAAGGCGCCGCGCTCGTGGCCGAAGAGCTCGCTCTCGAACAGCGACGGCGCGACCGCGGCGCAGTTGAGCCCCAGGAAGGGGCCGCTCGCGCGCGGCGACAGCGCGTGGAGCCGGCGCGCGAAGACCTCCTTGCCCACGCCGGTCTCGCCGAGCAGCAGCACGGTGATGTCGCTCAGCGCGGCGCGCTCGATCAGGCGATGCAGGTTGCGCATCGCCTGGTCCTGGACGATCAGCCCATCGTCGTTCGTCGCGCTCGCGGACGGTCGGACCGCCGGCGGCGGTGTCGTCTCGGTCTGCGTGGCCAGTCTGCTGCGTCGTCGAACGGGCGAGGGGCGCGTTCGACACCATCATCCAGCTGCTGCCGATCTCGGCGACCTGCCCGGCGGGAAGCGGCGTCCGTTCGTTCGGGCGCAACCGCGTCGCCCGCGACGCGCGTGCCGTTGGCGCTGCCGAGATCTTCGATCTGCACCAACGAGCCGAGGTGCAGCCGCACATGCTGCCGCGACACCGAGGTGTCGTCGACGCGGATCGACGCGTCGGGCGGCACGGCCGATGGTCACGGTTCCCTCGGGTGGCAGGAGATGGGTCGCGACCGTGTGGCCCGTTCCGATGGTCAAGCGCTGGGGCACATGGACGACATCGCCCCCCTCCGTCTTGCTGGTGGAGACGATCGTGCTCTCGCTCAGCGAGCCGCGTGTTCTCGCCCAAGGGATCGGCCTCTCCATCGCCATCGGCGGAATGCGCTTGAAGCGAAAATGGCGTTGCGCAATTCGCGCACGATTGCGCAAGACGCGCCGCAGAATTGCCGCAATTTCAGTAGGTTAGCTGTGGCACGCTGCCTGCAAATTAGGTAAGTCATGCACACGTTTCTGAAGTCCAAAACTGGCTTTCTGGCGCTGCTTGCACCCTGCTTCGCCGCGTCGTGCGCGCCCGAGATGTCCGAGGGCTTCGGATCGAACAACGAAGACCTGGAGTCGACGAACGGGTGGGCGATGAACGGGTGGGCGATGAACGGCCTCTCGATGAACGGCCTGTCGCTGAACGGGTTCTCGATGAACGGGCTGGGCGATGAACGGCCTGTCGCTGTCCGAACAGCCTGTCGTCGACGACCGGTCTCATGACGACGTCGGGCGGCCGCGAGATCGTCAAGTACATGATCAAGTGCGCCTACCCCGCGGGCCAGACGCTGACCAAGCAGGATCAGTACGGCACCTCGTACACCTTCCACGGCTCGATCGGCATCGCGCCCGAGCTGGCCACCGGTCCCTGCGATCTCGACTGCCAGGAGAAGATCAGCGCCTGCATGCTGGCGCACGTGAACAACTCGGGCCAGCACATCAGCATCTGGATGGTCGGTCCCGATCCCGGCATCGGCTGGGGCACGAGCGCGCTCTACCCGTACCAGGAGGGCGCGTACTTCGGGAACATCTTCGCGGCTCCGTGGCAGGGCTACTACTGCGCCGGCAACGACATGGCGTCGGGCGAGGTCCCGGGCCGCCTGGGCTCGCCGCTGGCGTCCAACGTGTACGTCGACAAGTACGGCGCCGGCGGCCTTTGCAAGCAGCCGGCCGCGTGCACCGTCACCAACGAGCGGCTACACCAACTGCAACGATCCCGCGCCCGCGGCGCCGTACGCGGCTGGCCACAAGTGGACCCACGTGATCACCGTGTGGCGCAACTTCGAGGCCACGCAGATGTACAAGATCTGCAACGCCTACAGCGGTAAGTGCCTGGGCGTGGTCGGCGGCAGCACCGCCGACGGCGCCTCCGTCGAGCAGCGCACCTACTCCGGGGCGTCTGAGCCAGAACTGGCAGATCCTGCTACGTGTCGTCGGGCAACTACAAGGTCATCAACGTCGCCAGCGGCAAGGCGCTCGACGTGAGCGGGTCGCAGGTCGTCCAGAACACGTACACCGGCTCGACCAGCCAGATGCTGCCCATCCGCTACATCAAGGACCGCGCCGGCTACGCCAACCTCGTGCTCTCGAACAACAACAAGAGCGGGTACTGCGTGTCGTCGAACAGCGACGGCGCGCTCGTGCAGCTCGGCACCAACCTCGGCACCGACTACGGCCGCTGGACCTTCACCGCCGTGGGACCGCTCTCGGCGGCGGCGTCCCTGGCGTCGTCCTCGACGACCACTACGACCGCCACGACCGGCGGCACCAACCCGTGCGCGGCGTTCTGCGCCAACCCGACGGTGTTCACCTCCACCAACTACCAGGCGGGCGCGCTCGGCACCGGCGCGGTCTGCCGTGAGACCACCGCGGCGCTCTCGGGCGTGAACATCAGCAACATCGCCGGCCGCACGCTCAAGGTGAACGGCACCGCCTACGTGGCCGACGGCAACATCTCCGCGCTGCCGGCCAAGGTCAACGGCGGCTACTGCTTCCAGGCCACTGCGGGCGGCCTGGACTACGCCTCGTTCGCCACCTGGTGAGCGAGGGCGATGCAGCGCGCGGTTGACAGCCCGCGCGATCTCCGCCAGCGTCCCTTTTGACGCCCCCTGCGGCGATTCTCAGGGTTCTTCACCCAGGAGGGTCGTGTGTATCGCGCTTCATTGGATGAGCTGTCCGTCCGTCCCTCGCGGAAAGTTCGCTCCGCGAGGGAGATTCTCTGGGCCCTGGTTTACGTCCCGATGTTGTCCGGGGTGCTGGCCTGCGCGGCGGGAACGCCCGCGCCGACGACGCACGCAAGTGTGCGTTCCGGGAGACCAGAAGGGCTGTGCGTGCGCCGGCGAGGCGGACGGCGTTCAGGTCTGCGCCGATGATGGGTCTCGCTACGGAGTCTGCGCATGCACGAGTGGAAGCGGCGGCAGGACGGGATACGACCGGGACGGGAGGCACCATCGGTGGGAGCGGCGGCGCTCCGGGGATGGGTGGCCACGGATCCGGAGGCACCACGGATGCCGGCTCGCCGATCGCCGACGCAGGTGATGCTTCGACGGCTCTCGACGCGCCCGCGGGCACGGGCGGCGCAGGCGCGACCGACGCCGGCGGTGTGGGCGGCGCCCCGGCGGCCTGACGGCGGCGTCGTCGACGGTGCGGGCGTCGCCGACGGTGCGGCGTGCGGTCGACGCACCCGACGCCGGCCCGGGCGGCGGCGACGCCGGCACCGATGCTCCGATTGCGGGTGTCCGATCACGCCGGGCCCGACCGGCCTGGTGCTCGGCTCGTCGAACACGCTCGGCGTGCAGGGGTCCTGGTACTCTTTCAGCGACGGGGTGGGCGCCGACGGCTCGACGGCGACCGGAATCTGCGAAGCGCGCGGCCTCCATACTGCCGCGCAGTGCTCGACGGTCACGACGCCCGCCGTCGGATCGTTCCCCAACACCGGCGGAAAGATGTGCACCAGCGGAAAGGTTGCGGTGGTGATCGTGGGAACGAATGCCCTGCCCGACTACGCCAACATCACCGGCGCCGGCATTGGCCTGGATCTCAACAACAGCGGCGGCGCGGTTCCGGTTCGCGGTGTCTTCAACGCGACCGCCAAAGGCGTGACTGGGCTGGCGTTCGATCTCGATGTCGTCACGTTGCCGGGGCTTCGCGTCGAGTTTCCGACCCCCACCACCGACGGCACCTCGGCGGGCGCCGCCTACTGGGGCGCCAACCCGTCGTTTGCGAACTCGCCGGCGGGCGCCGGCACCAACGTGATCCGCTGGGCCGACGTGCGGATCGCGGGCGACCGCGCCTCCGGCGTTCGATCCGACGATGATCGAGTCGGTGCTGTTTCACGTGCCGACGACCGTCGTCGCCCGCCGGCCCATACAGCTTCTGTGTCAGCAATCTGCGGTTGCTGACGAACTGACCGATGAGAGCCCTTGTCGCCGCCGCCGCGTTGGCTACGCTCGTGGCCATGGCTCCCGCACACGACTCCGACGCCGCCGATACCGCCGCGCCGCCCGCCATCAAGATGGGCTCGAAGGTGTTCACCTGGGACGAGATCCAGTCCCGCATCAAGCCGACGAAGACCGGCCAGCGCCGCGACGTCTTCGACGCGCCGACGCCGACGCTCGACAAGTTTCACTGCCACGTCACGACGCTCAACCCCGGCGAGAACACCGGGCCGCTGCACCGCCACCCGCAGGAAGAGCTGGTCGTGATCAAAGAGGGCACGCTGGAGATCAACATCGACGGCAAGAAGCAGATCGCCGGCCCCGGCTCGATGATCTTCTACGCGGCCAACGAGAACGAAAACATGACCAACGTCGGCAAGACGCCGGCGATCTACTACGTCCTGCAGTGGTTCACCGCGCTCACTCCCGCGGGGCCGTAGACGGCGTTGGCCGCTGCGGCTTCGAAAGCGCGGTCTCGCGCCGTCCTCTGGGCGGTGGCGGCTGCGTTGGCGGTGATTCTCGCGGGCGTGCTGGTGATGGCGTGGCTCCTGTCATCGCACGACCAACCGTCGCGGACGACCGACACGCGCAGCGACACGCTGCCGACGCCCGCCGCGCGCGTGGAGTTCCTGGCTCGCTACTTGAAACTGCGAGCGCCCGTGACCGACGCCGCCTTCCACGTCGTCTGGCATGACAACAGCGGCGGCGGCGTGCCCGGTCCCTCCGACTGGTCGATCGTCGCCGCGCTTCGCGTGTCGCCCGCCGACGCCAAGGCGTGGCTCGCGGATGCGCGCCCAGCGAATGCAGCGGCACCGGCACGTTCGTTGATCCCGGCCAACTGGAACGTCACGTCAGCTGGCGATTCGTACGTACGCGACGGAACGAGCCTGCGATGGCACGCCGAAGGTGTGCTCGAGCTCGCCGCCGGCTCGCATTGAACGCGCGGATGCTCAGAGCAGGTCGAGGAACGCGAGCAGCACGCTCTTCTCGCGCGCGTCGAGGCGGGTCGTCTCGGCATCCGTCGGCCCGTCTGGCTTCTTGCCCAGCTCGTGCCAGAACGCGCCGTCCCCGAAGCGGGCGCGGTCGAGCACCGACGACAGATTCTTCGCGGTACCGTTGGTGAAGTAGGGCCACTTCTTGTAGAGACGGCGCAACGAGGGGATGCGCGCTCCCTCGGCGTGGACGTAGGGCTCGACGCCGCTCTTGCTGTACTCGGCCTTGCCCCACACGATCGGCCCGTCGTGGGTCATCACCAGTGACTCCCAATTTTCGAACGGCACGCGCGATCCCGGCACATCGCTGGCCAGGCGCGCCTCGTGGCACGATTCGCAGCGGTCGCGGAACACGCGCGCGCCGGAGCGCTCGCCGGCGGTGAAGGCGCTCCGTCCCAGGACCGCCGGGTTCGGGCGGTGATTGAAGGCCATCAGGAAGCGCATGAAGGCTTCACGAAGGCGTTCGGGTGAAAGCAGGTCGTCGCCGACGCCCAGCGCCGCGAGCCAGGGCGCGTCGCTCACGCGCAGGCTGAACCACGGGTCGTGCTCGCTGCGCGCGTTGGCCACGCGGAACTCGTTGAACGCCACCGACACGAGATCGGGATCGAGCGCGCGCGAGAAGTGCGGGCGGTTGTTGAAGAGGCCGAGCAGCGGCTTGGTGACGGCGTGAACGTCGCCACGTCCGGTGTGATGGATGCGGCCGTCGCCGTAGCCTTCGAAGTGGCAGGTCTCGCAGGTGAAGCGGCTCAGCGGTCCGTCCGAGCGGCCCCAGGGCGCCATCAACGTCGTGAAGATCAGCGCCTCGCCGAGACGCAGCACTGGATCGCGGGGTGCGGTCGTGGGGACCGGCACGATCGTTGGTTTGGCGCCCGGGCGCTCGACCGCGACCCACGCGTCGAGCAGTGGATCGGCGAAGACCAGCGCGCCGTCGGAGCGCTCGACGACGTCGTTGGTGCCGGGGACGAAATCGGCGACGGTCTCGCGGATGGCGGGCCGCTCGCGATCGCTGCCCAGGTTCAGCACGAGCACCTTGTCGGAGCCGTAACCGGACACCCGCACGGTCGCTCCCGAGATCAGCAGCGCCTTGGGCACCACCACGCCGCGCTCGCCGAGGTTGACCGCCGCCTGGCGCGTCGCGCGCCGCGCATCGAGATCGACGTCATATAGATAGAGAAAGGAATCGACGTAGCCGAAGGCGCCGATCGTGCGATCGAGTGGGTGATCCTCGGCGGCGCCGACCGCGATCCGCAGGCCTCCGCCGCTGGCGCTCGCGGCGAACGACCAGATCGGCCCGTCGAGAACGATCCGGATCGGCTCCTCGCGGGCGGGCATCCCCGACGTTTCGAGTCGCTGGATCACCAGCGCGTGATCGAGCAAGCAATCGATGATCAGGCGATCGCCCGCGCGCGCCATGCGGATCGGTCCATTGCCGACCGCCACGTCGCGCCGGTGCCCGAACACCAGCCGGTCGCGCGCCGAGCCGTCGAGCTCCAGCGCGATCATCCGGCCACGCTGCTCCTCGATCAGATAGACCCAGCGGCCGGGACCGAAGGTGATGCCGCGGATGGCGCGCACGCCGTCGATCACCGCGGTGCCGGCCGGCTCCAGCCGTTCGCCGTTCCAGCGAAAGCGCGCGACGTCGGCCGCGAGCTCGCCGGCGACCAGCACGGTGTCATTGGCCACCGCGAGCGCGACCGGCGACCGCGGGGCGGGCAATCGCTGGACCTCGCGCAGCGATCGATCCAGCACCACCACCGCGTCGCTGCCGCGCAGGATCCCGACGAGGAATCCCGACCCTGCGAGCTCCTTCAGGGCGTAAGGGTCGGGACCGCTCGCGCGGTCCCAGGTCACGGCGTTCGCAAAGTCGGCCTTGGCGCGCGCGGCCTCGTCGAGCGCGTGGAGCTGTTCATCAGCGTGCGCGATCTCACGGTCGTGATTGGCGGGAGCCGCGGCAGGAGCGGGGGCGCGGTGATGCCGCAGGCGCAGGCGGCCAGCCCTCACCAGCGCGACGGCGAGGACCGCCGCGCCGAGACCGGCGTACAGGACCGACCGTGGGGGGCGCGCCATCTAGACTGCGCCAGCCTAGCGCGAATACCTGATTCAGGTATAAGTACGTTGGACGTCACGAAAGGGGAGAGGCTCATGAAGAAAAGGTCTTTGCTCTGGGTCATTCTCGGCTGCGGCTTGCTGGTGGTCGGTTTCGCCGAGTGTGACATGGGCGCGTCCACCACTTCGGCGCTCGACAGCGTCCCGTGCGATGCGGGCTCCGACGCGCTGTGCCCGGTCGCGCGGCCCACTCCGCCGCCCTCCGGCGGCTGGTAAGCGAGCGGCGTCGGTTTCGCGTCAGCGTTGTGTGTCGCCGAGCGCGCGTAGCGCGATATCGACCGCCGGGTTGACCGCACCGCTCGCCCGCCAGACCGCGCGCACGGGGAAGCGGCCTCGGCCGGGCGCGAAGGGCCGCGCGACCACGCCGCGCCGGCGCAACGAGGCCTCGTCGATCGACGGGACCAGCGAGCAGCCGACGCCGGCGGCGACCAGGCCCAGGATCGCCTCGGTGGTGCTCGCCGAGATGAGGCGCACCGGCGCCGCGCCGCTGCGGGCCAGTGCGCGACGCTGTAGCTCGTGGTGGATCGTGCCGGGGTTGTAGGTCACGAAGGTCTCACTCGCCAGCTGGCGCAGATCGAGGCGCGGCCGGCGCGCGACCTCGCTGCCCGCGGGCACGACCAGGAACGAGCTCAGCGTCGCGACCGGCCGGCCCGTCAGCCCAGCGGGGAGCGCGTTGGGGAAGTAGGCGACGGCCAGATCGACCTCGCCGGCGCGCACGACCTCGGGATCGGGCGCCGCCAGCTCGCGCACGTCGAGGCGCAGATCCGGCTCGAGGCGCTGCAGCCGGCGAATCCAGGCCGGCAGCACCTGTTGCAGGATCAGCGCCTCGGCCGCCAGGCGCAGCTCGCGCGCCGGCGTCGCCGACTTGAGCGCGCGCTCGACGGCCGGCAGCCGCTCGAAGAACGGGGCCGCGTGCTCGTAGAGCTGCCGGCCCGCGGCGGTGAGGCGGACCTCCGCCTTGCCAACCCGCTCGAACAGCCGCACGCCGAGCTCGTTCTCGAGCTTGCGCACCTGCTGGAACACCGCGGGCTGGGTGAGCGGGTAGGGGAACGCGCGGGCCGCGGCCGCGTAACCGCCGGTGCGCGCCACCCAGTAGAAGCCTTCGAGCCGGGCGATCTGCATCGATAAGTGGCGCTTAACGTAACACGTCGACGCGACTCCACGGCACCTCACCCACTCGGACCGGCAGCGGTCCCACCTGCCCGTCGGAGAACGACACGCGTGCGCGACGTGCGCCGACGTCGTCGGCGGCCTCTATTTCGACCGGGCCCGTCACGTTTGTTGTCGTCGCCAAATGGCCGGCGTGTCTTGCGCTACAACGAGCGGGCGCACGGTTCCTCGCGCATGAGAGGCGAACGGCTTGGTTTGGCGGCGCAATGTTCCACACGTTGGCACGCGCATCGTCGTCACGGCACAAACGTTGCGAGAGGTGGCTCACGAAAGGAGTCCCGCGCATGACGAAACAGACTTCGTTCCGGTCTCGGTTGACGCCGAGAGGACCCGATCGACTCAGCGGAGCCCTCATTGTAGGTCTTCTGGCGGCTAACGCTGGTTGCGGAGCACCACCGGACGACGGTTCGACGGCCGAGGTTGCATCGGAGGAGAGTGGGCTGCAGGCCGCGTTCAATTTCTACGGCGTCGGCTCGTCGGTGCACACCACGGGCGCGATCGACTTCACCAACCCGTTCTTTCAGCAGCTGGGCACCAACCCGCGCAGCTGTGAGACCTGCCATGCGCCGTCGACGGGCTGGACCACCAGCTCCCTCTCGCTCGCCACGCAGCTGCTCTTCACGCAGGGGACGGCTCCGGTCTTCAACCTCGTCGACGAGGGCAATCGCCCCGACGCCGACATCTCGACGTTCTCGGCGCGGGTCAACACGTTCGGGGCGACGCTGGTCGAGCGGGGCCTGACGCGCTTCACGCGCAAGATCAGCCCGACCGCGGAGTTCTCGCTGATCGCCGTCGACGATCCCTACGGCTGGTCGACGACCGCCGCGTTCTCCGGCTTCCGCCGTCCGACGCCGACGGCGAACGAGAGCAAGGTGCCGAGCATCCTGTGGACCGGCGCGCCGACCACCACCGTGCTCGCCCAGCTTCAGGGCATCCTCACCGGCGGCGCTACTCTGCACGAGCAGCGTGACCCGGCCAACCCGGTCACCAGCGACCAGGCGATCGCGGCCGGCAACTTCATGAGCGGCGTGATCTTCGCGCAGAGCCGCGACTTCCGCGCCGGGCGCCTCGACAGTGACGGCGCGATGGGCGGTCCGGTCAACCTGCTCGCGCAGCCGTTCTATATCGGCATCAACGACAGCGCCGGCGGCGACCCGACCGGCAAAGCGTTCGACCCGCACGTGTTCAGCCTGTTCGACGGCTGGGCGCGGTACGCCCAGCACAACGATCGCGACTCGCAGGCTGGGGCGCGCGGCTCGATCTATCGCGGCCAGGAGATCTTCAACACCGTGGGCAAGTGCAGCGGTTGTCACAACACCCCCAACGTCGGTGCTCACTCGACGGTGGCGTTCTTCAACACGGGCACGGCGGTGCCGCCGAAGTGCAGCTCGGCGTTGCCGTTGCTGACGTTTCAGAACAAGACCACCATGGAGACCATGGTGACCTGCGATCCGGGACGCGCGCTGTCGACCGGCAAGTGGGCGGACATGGGCCGCTTCCGCGCGCCACCGCTGCGAGGCCTGGCGGCGCGGGCGCCCTACTTCCACGATGGGCAGGCGCGGTCGCTCGGCGACGTCATTGACCACTACAAT
The DNA here is from genome assembly GCA_963711305.1 of uncultured Pseudomonadota bacterium. Taxonomy (GTDB): domain Bacteria; phylum Myxococcota_A; class Polyangia; order Fen-1088; family Fen-1088; genus DASRQZ01. Next base: position 70,806 of record CAVQDT010000006.1, on the reverse strand, counting down.
GAGCGATTCACCCTGAACCTGAGCGGCCCGCAGAAGAAGGACCTCGAGGCCTTCCTCGGCGCGCTGTAACCCGCCGGCAGCAATCACGGTCCTTCATCGAGCGCCGTAGGACGAGGGCTTGCCTCTCGTCCTGCGGCGCGTTCGACGTTCAGAAGGAGAACTCGTCCTCGGCCGGGCGGCCATCGTCGCCGCTCGTCTTGTCGGTCGCGCCTTCCGGTGACACCACGTAGATCTGCCTCCCCTGCTGCTGTAGGGCGAGAAGCCCCTCCTTCTCCATCGCCTCCAGGAGCCGGGAGAAGCTCGAGAAGCCGTGGTCGCGCTCGTCGAAGTCGGGCTGCTTGCGGACGACGGTCTCCTTGATGATCGACGGGTTCAGGGGAGCAGTGGCCCGCGAGAGCAGATTGGACACGACCTCACGCGCGATGGCCGGCACCTGGCGCTGCCTCTTGGCTGGCCCTGGCTCGCCCCCGGCCGGCTGCCGGGGAGGACCAGCGGGGGGGCGTGGCGCGCCGGCCGATTCGATCCGGTCCGGGCCGCGGAGATAGATGAACTCGTCGCAGGCTTTGACGAACAGGGGAGACGTCGCCTGCTTGACGCCGACGCCGATCACCAGCTTGTCGTTTTCGCGCAGCTTGTAGGCCAGCGGGCAGAAGTCGCTGTCTCCCGACGCGATGACGAACGTATTGATGTGCTCGCGCGCATAGCAGAGCTCGAGAGCGTCGATGACGAGACGCATGTCTGCGCTGTTCTTGCCTGCCCGGGTCGAGGGGGGACGTCGACCAGCTCGACGCCGAACTCGTGCAGGTGCCCCTTGGCTTCGCGGAAGCGCGTCCAGTCGCAGTAGGCCCGCCGGAAGATGACCTTCCCCTTCTCGAGCAAGCGGTCCAGGGCTGGCTGCAGGTTGAAGGCGGGGATGGTGATCCCGGTGTTGGTCACCAGGTTCTCGAAGTCGATGAACAGCGCGATCCGGCGCTCTGGAGGAGAAGTCACGCGGCATCCTATCCTTCCGACGGCGACCTGAAAAGCGCCGCTCCAGGGAACATTCGCTCGCGCAAAGCGTCGATCCGGGAGACGCTCCCCGTCCGCGAATATCCACCTGGGAGTGAGGAGGCGATCATGGGCAAGGCTTGGAAGCGTAACTCGTGGCTGACCGCAGGGGCTTTGGTCTTCGCGCTGGGCTGGCTGGGCGGTTGCGGCGATCGCGGCCCATCCGGGACTGGCTCGGCAGCTCCTCTCGCTGCCGGCATTCACGTCGGAGGCGCGATCACGCTCGCGGGCGGCGCGCGCGTCTCGGGATTCCAACCTGGCGCAATACGCTTTCGCGCCACGTCGGGGGGAATCGCCGCGCGGGCGAGCGGACACCTCCTCGAGCTTCGGGGCGCGTTCACCCGCATTCAGCGCGTCACCGCGCCCCTTGCTCGCCGGGCGGTCACGCCGCCAGCCTTCGAGCTCGAGACCGTGTCGATCGCGCGCGCCGGCTATGAGTGCGTGACGGCAGGCGCTCCGCTGTCGGTTGCCAGCGACGGGGGCGGCGAGCGGCAGTTTGGCCGCTGCAGCGAGCGCTGGACCAGCGGCGCGCAGGCGGGGGAGGTCGGATTTCATTTTGCTGCCCAGCCCGGGGGGAGCGGCGACCTGACGATCTCCGTCCGCGCGCAGCTCGGCGCTGCCGGCGCGCCCATGGCCGTCGCCAGCGACGAACGAGGGCTGCACTTCGCCGCCAGCGGCGAAAAGTTTCGGTTCGGGCACGGGACCTGGATCGACGCGGCCGGCAACCGCACGGCGGTCGCGGCGCGCTGGACCGGCGCCGCGATCCAGCTCACCGTGCCGGCCGCGCTCCTCGAGACCAGCCGCTATCCGGCGGTGCTCGATCCGGTCGTGGGGCCGGATCTCGGCACCGACACGCCGGTGCTGGTCCCCGCTTCGGCGGGCCTCGATCCCGACATCGGTTTCGACGGCACGAACTTCCTGGTCACGTTCGAGGACCACCAGCGGATCCGCGCCGTGCGCGTCGATCCCGCCGGCAACGTGCTCGACTTCGACTGGATCGACTTCGGCGAGGACGGGATGTTCCAGTTCACGCCCAACGTCGCCTTCGGCGGCGGACACTACCTCGTCACCTGGTGGCAAGACGACGGCACTAACTTGTCGATTCGCGGCCGCCTCCTCGATCCCGACGGGAACCTGATCGGTACGACCAGCTTCCCCATCTCGTCGGACCAGTCGATCTACGCGGCGGTGGCCTGGACCGGCGACAGCTTCCTCGCGGGCTGGACCAGCCTCGGCGCCTCGCCCGGCGTGCACGTCGCGATCCTCGACGCGAGCGGCACGGTCGTTCCCGGCTCCGAGCGACAGGTATCGGTGAGCGGCTCCGCCTTCAAGCCGCGCATCGCGGCCAATGCGACGCAGTCGATCATCGCCTGGGAAGAGGAGATGAGTCATCTTTTCAACGAAGATCCGCGCGGCCCGGATCGCGCACGACGGAACCGTCCTCGATCCCGCGCCTCTCGTTGCCGACACCAGCCCCGACTCGTCGGACCACGTCTCGGTCGCGTCTGACGGCAATGACTTCCTGCTCACCTGGCATCGCAGCGGGGCGGCACAGTCGATCGAAGGCGCGGTCGTCGGACACGACGGGACGTTCGTCGCGCCGGAGCTCACGATCTCGCGCTCGCCGGGAACGACCGGCCTGCCCAGCGTCGCCTTCGACGGAACGCGGTATCTCGTGGCCTGGCAGGACGAGCGAGACGTCACCGCCATGTTCGGCACGGCGGTTTCGACCAGCGGCGCCGTGCTCGGCGCTGCGGACACGCAGCTCGCCAGCGTTCCGGTCCAGCCGGAGTTCGATCGCACGGCGCTGGCCTGGAACGGCACGCATTTCTTGGTGGCCTACCTGGGAACGCGCCAGGTGCCCAATGGAGCTCCCATCTCGGGGATCTCCGGCAGCCTGATCGCGCCCGATCTGTCGATCGCGCCGACTCGCTCAGCTTTGCCGGCCTGCCGAACAATGAGCTTCCGTCGCAGGCGGTGTGGAACGGCCAGAGGTATCTCGTGACCTGGATCGACGAGCGCAACCTGGCCTTCGACCAGGACACCACGCGCGGCGTGCTGATCAGCAGCGCCGGCCAGGTGCTGGATCCCGCCGGGATCCAGATATCGGGAACCGGCGCCATCAGCGAGAGCGTCGCTTCGAACGGCTCCGGCCGCTCATTGGTGGTCTGGATAACCACGACGGGCCGCGGCCTGGTGCGCGCCGTCGCCGCCAACGGCACGCTCGGACCGATCCGCGCGCTCGCGCCTGCCGGCTTCAGCGTGTCGTCGCAGATCGTCAGCAACGGCAACGACTACTTCGTGCTGCTTGCAGCGGCCCGAACGCCGACGGCCAGCACATCGATCTGTTCGGCACGCGCCTCGCCGCGCAACGGCAACCCGGGACCGATCTTCCTCGTCCAGCGGCTGGTCGACTTCTCCAACCAGAGCGTCTTCGTTGCCGGCACCGACTACCTGGTCACGTTCGCCAAGGCCGGCATCAACCAGGTCGTCACCGTCAACAACGGCGGCCGCGTATCGCCGGCGGCGGCCTCGCCGATCCCGTCGACGTTCCTGACCTCCGCCACCGCCGGCCGTAGCACGCTGGTGTCGTGGGCCGATTCGAGCGGTCAGCTGTTCGCGCGCTTCTTCGCGCGCGGCGCGTTCCGCGGGCCGACGCTGGCGGTCGCGCCCACCAGCGACGGCTTTCCGCCGGCGGTCGCCTTCGACGGCATGCGCTACTGGCTGGTGTGGTCCGCCGACCGCGACACCGAACTCCCGTTGATGCGCTCGGTGGACGTCGGCGGAACGCTGGGCGAGACGTCGTCCCTGTTCAACGACGGATGTGAGGATCCGTCACTGGCCAGCAACGGCAGTGCGCAGTTGCTGCTCACCTGCTTCTATTTTCACGACAACTTCCGCGTCATCCGCGTCTCGACGCGGCTGATCGACACCGCGTTGCGATGAACGTCGTCTTCCACGACCGGAGATCACGCCGACGCGAGCATCGCGCGCAGGCGGCTCCACTCCTTGATGGTGGAGCGCGTGGCCAGGAAGCGGCGCAAGCTCGCCAGCGGGGCGAAGCCGCGCGACTGGCGGCGCTTCTGGATCTCGCCGTCGAGCCACGCGGCGTCGAAGCCTGACCAGACGCCGGCGGGGCTGTTCAGGTTCTGGTAAAGGAGCGGCGCGACCTCGTCGTAGTAGATCTCGTCGAGCTCGCGCAGCGACAGGCCCGACGATCGCAGCTCGTCGCGCAGGCGCGCGAAGTCCTTCTCGTCGAGCGCGGTGTCCAGGAACAGCTCCGAGATCGCCAGCCGCGCCCGACTGCGCGCATCGGGGCGCGGACCGGCCGAGGGCCGGTCCTGGCTCACCAGAACTCTCCGAACCAGGTCGCGAACTCTGCCAGCTCCTCGGAGTAGATCGTCGTCGCCGCCTGCGCCGCCAGCGCGCCCATGATGCCGCCGACGATGAAGAGCGCGGTGCTGCAGAATGGAGCGCCCGGCCCGCACACCAGGCCGGTCGCCGCGCCCGCGAGCGCGCCACCGGCCGCGCCGCCGCCGAAAATGATGGCGTCGTTGAGCCCGGCCTGGATCTTGTTGTCGGCGGTCCAGACGTCGTAGACGGTGATCGCCGCGGTGAACAGCAAGCAGCCGCGCCCCAGCATCGCCCAGCGCGGAATCATCGCCGTCACCGCCGGCCGCGAGCGTCCCGCCGCCAGGATGATCTCCTCGAACACTTGCTGCCGCTCCGCCTTGGCCAGGTTGATGAAGGTCTTCCCGGGAAAGAGCTTGGCGGCGCACTCCTCGATCAGCTGCGCGAGCGTCTTGCCGCTGGCCTTCATCCCTTGCGCGGCAGCCCGGCCGATCGAGCTGCTCTGCCGGCGCGCCTCTTCCATGATGCTGTTTCGCATCGTGCGCGCGAATTCGGCGCCGGCCTCGGCGGTCTCGCGTCCCGCGCGGACGTCGGCCAGGATCTGCTTCGACATCTGTTCGATCTTGCGGACGTAGTTGCCGCGCTCGCGCGCATCCTTGATGAACGCGCCGCTGAAATTTCGCGCGATGGCCGCGAAATCGTCGAGCGCGGCGCGCAAGTAGCCCTCGTCCTTCGAGGTCCCCAGCGGTCCCGGAAGCGGGCTCCCGTTACGGCATAGCGTGCCGTCGTCGATCGGCGTGAATGTTTGCTCGATACACACCGGCCCTGGAATTTCGCCACCAGCCATGGCGGAGGGACTCTACCGAACGGATCGCGGTTCGGGTAGCTCCTTGGCGTCGATTTCGGGCGGTTCTCGACGATCGTCGTCGGTCTACGTTTCTAACGGAATTCGCAGCGGGTTTGGACGTTGATCGCTGAGAAGAGCCATCGCTCGAACGTTCGAAAGAGGAGCTCGCAATGCCTCCCGGTCTCATCACAGTCACCCCCCTGCTCGGAAACGAGCTCTTTTTCCACGCGATGAGCGGCGACGAGGAGATGAACCGCCCGTTCGAGTACGTGGTCGACGTCCTCACGAAGAAGGGCGACATCAAGCTCGATGACGCGCTGGGTGAGACGATGACGGTGATGGTCGAGCAGACCACCTCGCCGGATTTTCGCTATTTCAACGGCTACGTCACGCGCTTCTCGCAGCTCGGCATGGCCGGCAACTACTACGTCTACCGCGCCGTGCTTCACCCGTGGCTCTGGTTGCTGGGGCAGACCAGCGACTGCCGCATGTTCCAGAACCACAGCGTCGTCGACGTCGTGGAGAAGATGTTCAAAAAGTGCCCGGTCAGCCTGTACAAGCCGGCCCTCGAGAAGGCGACCGAGGACTATCCGGTCCGCGACTACGTCGTTCAGTATCGTGAGACCGACCTCAACTTCATCAGCCGGTTGCTCGAAGAGGTCGGCATCTCCTATCACTTCGTCCACACGGCGACCGACCACACGCTGGTCCTGACCGACTCGATCGCCGAGCGGAATCATCGGCCTGGTTACGAGGCCATCTCGTACCGGCCCCACACCGATACCGGCGAAGCCGAGGGACTCACCTCCTGGCGTCCCAGCATGGCGGTGAAGACGGCCGGCTACGTCTTGAAGGACTTCGACTATCTCAAGGCGGGTGCTCCGTTGCTGGCGCCGCGCAACCCCGGCTCCGGCGACAGCCGCGAATTGACCGGCGAGCTCTATGACTACCCCGGCCGATACACCGAGCAAGACGAGGGCATCCGGCTCGCGTCGGTGCGGATGGAGGAAGCGCAGTCGCTCTACGGGACGGTGCGCGCCGCCGGAAACGTCCGCGGGGTTGGCACCGGCAACATCTTCAAGCTCGTCGACGTTTCGTGGTCCAACGGCAAGACAGAACACTTGATCATCCGGGCGCACTACGATCTGCGCGGGCACGATCCGGAGTCGGGTGACACCGGGGCCGAGGACGTCTTTCACTGCGAGCTGACGCTGGTCGAGTCGACGGTTCGCCTGCGTCCCGTGCGCCGGACGCCGCGGCCGGTGGTGCAGGGGCCGCAGACCGCGATCGTGGTCGGCCCCAAGAAGGATGACGTCAACCCCGAGGAGATCTGGACCGACGACTTCGGGCGCGTGCTGGTCCGCTTTCACTGGGAGCGGAAGTCGCCGGACGCGAACGAGGCCAAGAGCGAGGAGCAGGACAATCTCCAGAAGCCGTGCTTTCTCCGCGTCGCGTCGCTGTGGGCCGGAAAGCAGTGGGGAATTCAGTTCACCCCGCGCATCGGGCAAGAGGTGATGGTCGAGTTCCTGGAGGGCGATCCGGATCGGCCGATCGTGACCGGTCGTCTGTACAACAACCTCAACATGCCGCCCTACAACAACAAGAAGAAGACCCAGAGCGGCATCAAGACCCACAGCATGACCGGCGGCGGTCCGGACAATTTCAACGAGCTTCGCTTCGACGATACCAAGGGCAAGGAAGAGCTGTTCATCCAGGCGGAGAAGAACAAGACCGTCAACGTGAAGAACAACCGCAGCGCCACCGTCGGGGCCAACGATTCGACCTCGGTGGGCGGCGATCGGTCAGTGACCGTGACCGGCAACCTGTCGGTCACGGTGTCGGGCGGCGGGACGAGTCGCGAATCACAGCTCGCACAGCGTGACCGGCAAGTACAACCTGCACGCCTCGGAGACGATCGAAGAGGACGCGCCGAACCACATCAAGCTGACCTGCGGGGGCAGCTCGATCCTGATCGAGCCAAACCAGATCACGATAACCGCCGGCGGCAAGTCGTTCATGGTCCTCAACCAGAACATCGAGGCGCAGTCGAGTCAGAGCAGCATGTTCGCGATGGACGACAACGTCTTCGCGAAATCGAAGAAGGGCGGCGTGGTGCTGCTCGACGCCCACGTGCTGGCGCAATCAAAGGCGTCAGAGCCAGCTTCTGCTGGACGAGAACGCCACGCTGACGTCGAAGTCGGACGTCAAGATCGGCGGTACGGATGTCGAGATCGGCGGCGACAAGAAGGTCAGCCGCGAACGGGGGAGGGGCCCAGCTGGAGCTGTCGCAGGCCGGCGCGACGCTGTCGGGCTCGAAGGTCGGCGTCTCGGGTCAGAGCATGACCGAGATAACCGGGGCGCTGGTCAAGATCAACTGACGTCCATCTGACGTCGAGTGGGCGACGGAAATGTCGACAACTGATTCCAGCAGAAAGCCGCCCTCGCTCACGTGGCTCGTGGTCGTGTTCGTGGGCGGCGCGCTCTTGTCTTTCTGGCGTTTCTCAAGATCCGGCGCCTCTGGGAAGCGCGCCATCCCGCGGTCTGGGAGCACCGCGACGAGCTGGTGAGCGTGGCGGTCAAGAGCGATGGGATGTGGGTCGGACGGCGCTGAAGATCGTCGTCGAGGAACCGACGCGTGCCCGCGTCGAGGGGTGCGGCCGCGCCGCGACCTTTCGCTGGGGGCGACGTGCGCAGCAATCCCCTTCCCGAGCACTGGCACGAGATCGATCCGAATTGCCGGATCGAGTACATGGGCTTGCAACCTGCCCTGCGATTGAATCGAGCGATGCGAGCGCATGCCTTCGAAACTGACGGAAGCTCAAGACGTCCTGGCCGAGTTCGTGCGCCAGGACCGGTACCAGGTGCTGGTGGTGCGCGCCACCGACGTGGAGCTGATCTACTTCCTGAAGATCATCCAGGCGCTGGATCAGCGCGAGCCGTGCGCACGTCTTCGGGCTGTTCGCCCATCCGGTGGCGGCGGACGCCGGCGCGTACGTGACGTCGGTGCTCGACGCGCTTGCGCGCGCAGCTGGATCCGGTGAACCAGCTGCGGGTCGCCGACGGGGCAGCCGCCTGGCCGCCTCTGCCGCCCGAGTGTGGCAATCCACGGTGCAGCCGGCGCGGCGCCTGCGCGCCGGGCGTCGCGCACGCCGCCAGTCTGGTGCCGGGCGGCTTCGAGCACCGGCTGGTCGTTCTGTCTGATGCCGCAGAAGATCGAGCAAGCCAGGGCGTACGCCGACGCGATCGCGGGGTTGCTTCCACCGCAGAAGGCTCCCGCTCGAGCCGGCGTGGCCGCGCGTCCGGCTGATCCTGCGCGACGACGGCAGCCAGCCGCAGCTCATCGAAGCGCTCCGGCGCAGCAAGAATCCCGACGTGCTGATCTATGAACCGGACCTGAGCCCGCCGGCGCTGATGGACGCGATGGCGCGCGACGTGGCCGATCCGGCGCTGCCGGAGCCGCAGCGGATGCAGATGCTGACCCAGCTGGCGTCGCTCGACTACGCCTACGGCCGCCTGGAAGAGGCCAGCGCCAAGTACGAGATCCTCTACGACTACTATCGCCGCGACGAGGTCCCGGTGATGCAGGCGTTCGTCCTGCAGGGCGTCGGCGACGTCTTGCGCCGCGTGGGCCGGCTGCCGCTGGCGAAGGAACGCTATCGCGCAGGGGCTGACGCTGGCGATCGACCACCCAGGGCCTTGCCGCTGATCATGTCGCTGGCCTACGCGGTCGGCGACGTCAGTCTGACGCTGCGGCAGTACCAGGACGCCGAGGACCATCTGGAGATCGCGCGCAAGATCGCGATCAGCCTGCGCAACCAGGCCGGTCGAGGCCGATTCGCTGGAGAAGATGGGCGACGCGCGCGTCGCGTCTCAGACGCCCGGGCGAGGCGACTGAAGACGCTGGCGTGACTGCGCGAACGTGTGCCGCGTCGCCAAGTACAAGGAACGGCTGCTGAGCGTGCTCGACCGGATGTCGAAGATGTACGCGTCGGCGCGCATGTTGGCCGAGCAGCGAGACTGCGACAGCGAGATCGCCGCTATCAACGCAGGCGCGTCAATCAAGGCGCCACCTCCCGCGCCGAAGGCGTCCGCGGGCGCGGCTCCCCGCCCCGATGCCGGCGGGGCGATCCCTCGGGGTGAGCCAGCATGAAAGAGTACTGCGGAAGTCACCCAGCGGCGAAATCCGAGCCGATGAAGCCGCGCGAACGCTCGGCGGCGCTTGCCGGCGACGAACTCGCCGGCGCCGCCGCAACCACTCTTCGCCCCGACGGGGAACGTCGCGCTCGACGCGCTCGGCAGCCTGGCGAACCGCGCGGTCGAGCCCTGGCAGGACTTGCCCAACCAGACGCCGGTGCAGAAGGTGGCGACGGTCGTCAACGGGGTGCTCGGCGTCCTGAACATGGACGTTGCGGTCGACGCCTTCAACATGGGCGTGGGCGCGCTCTCGTCGCTGATCCCTTGGCCGTCGCTGCCGGCGGCGGTGCTCGGCATGCCCCACATCGGCACGCCTCATACCCACCTGCACCCGCCCAGCCTGGTTCCGCCCGCGCCGCCGGTCCCGCTGCCCAGCATCGGTACGGTCGCCGTCGGCGGATGCGTCTCGGTGCTGATCGGTGGCATGCCGGCGGCGCGCGCCGGCGATCTCGGGCTGGCGATGACCTGCGGGACGCTGGCGCCCCCGTTCGAGATCGCCATGGGATCCAGCAGCGTCTTCATCGGCGGCTCGCGCGCGGCGCGCATGGGCGACATGACCAAGCACTGCGGTGCCGCGATGCCGAGCGAGTTCAGCGCGATCGGCGCCGGATTCGCGGCCGCCGTCGGGCTGCTGAACGCCGCCGCGGCGCCCGATCCGCTGGCGATTGCCATGGCCGCCGCGCAGACCGCGGCCGATACCGCCAAGGCCGCGCTGGCGGCGCTCATGGGCACCGATCCCGGCGCGCCGCCCTGCATGGGCGCGGTGATGATGGGCATCCCGAATGTGCTGATCGGCGGCTTTCCGATCCCGCCGATCGAGAACTTCGCGCGCGCGTTCTTTCAAAAGCTGACGAGGCCGCTGGCCGGCGTGCTGCACGGTCTGATCGGCAAGACGCTGGGCAAGGGACGCCTCGCCAACTTCTTTCACGAGCTGGTCTGCCACACCACCGGCCACCCGGTCGACGTCGCCAGCGGCCGCCTGCTGACTTCGGGCGTCGATCTGGCATTGGCCGGACCGATCCCGCTGGTCTTCAAGCGCCAGTACGCGACCAGCTGGTCCGACCGCGACGGTCCCCTGGGCTGGGGCTGGAGCCACTCGTTCGATCAGGCGGTCTGGATCGAAGACGACAAGGTGGTCTATCTGGCCGAGGACGGCCGTGAGATCGAATTCGATCCGCCAGTGGCGGCCGAACGTCCGGCCTGGTTGCAGCCGGATGAACGGTGGGATCGCTTCAATCGGTTGACGCTGCGTTCGCCGGCGCGAGCGCGCTGGGAGATCGAGAGCGCCGACGGTTTCACGCGCGAGTTCGAACCGGTCGCGGGTGCTGCTTCCCCGGGGCGTCGCGAGCTCGCGCGGCTGACGCGGATTCGCGATCGCGCCGGCAACGCGATCTCGCTGCGCTACGACAGCGATGGGCACCTGAACACGATCGTCGATTCGGGCGGGCGGGAAATCCGCCTCGAGAACGATCGCGCCGGACGCCTGAACCGGATCGTGGTGCCGCACCCAACCGCCGGCGGATGGGTGGAGCACGCGCGGTACGTCTATTCACCGCTGGGAGATCTGGTCGAGGTCGTCAATCCGCTCGGCCGCTCGTATCGGATGGAGTACGCCGGCCACCTGCTGGTGCGTGAGACCAACCGGAACAATCTCAGCTTCTACTTCACCTACGAGGGGACCGGCGCCGAGGCCCGCTGCGCGAAAACCTGGGGCGACGGCGACATCTATAGCCGCACGCTGATCTATGACCTGACGAACCACGTTACGATCTCCAAGGATTCTTACGGTCACGACACCATCTATCAGATGAACGCCGACAACGCGGTGGTGTCGGTGAAAGACGCCCTCGGAGGCGTCACCAAGTACGATTTCGACGATTCGTATCGTAAGGTCTCGGAGATCGATCCTCTCGGCGGCGAGACCAAGTGGGAATACGACGATCGCGGCAACTGCACGAAGCTGACCCATCCGGATGGTGCCGCCCTCACCATCGATTACAACGAGCAAAACCAGCCAACCTGCGCGGTCGATCCCGTCAAGGGAGAATGGACGTGGGGATACGATCCGAGCGGCCTCCTCATCAGACGGATGGACCCACTCGGGCGCCGGGTCAAGTTCGTCTGGAAGGGCGATGACAACGTGCAAGGAAGGCCGCCCGCCGTCGATGCGCGCACGCCTTCCGGGCAATGGAATCTGGCGCCGCCGCGCCGATTGACCACGGTCATCGATCCCGCCGGACGGTCGACCGCGCTGGAATATGACCGGCAAGGCAACATCATTTCCATGCGCAGCCCGGATGGGGCGGAGACCCGCTGGCGGTACGACCAGCTCGGTCGCTGCGCGGCGGTGACCGATCCCAAGGGCAACATTCAGCGGCGCCAGCTCGATCCAACGAACCGTCTCTCGCTGGTGAATGACCCCGACGGCAACGTGCGCGAGCTGGAGTACGACGGGGAAGGAAACCTCATCCACGCTCGAGATGCCCAGCACGATGTGCGCTTCGTCTACCAGGGCATGGGTCGATTGCAGTCGCGCACCCAGTCCGGGACCACCGTCACGTTTGAATACGACCGCGAAGAGCGACTGGTCGCCATCAAGAACAAGGCCGGCTACGCCCACCGCTTCGAGCTGGGCCCCACGGGGAACATCGACACCGAGATCGGCTTCGACGGGCTCAAACGGGTGTACAAGCGGGATGCCGCGGGGCGCGTGACCAAGATCCTTCGCCCCGCGCGTCGCCAGACGGCGTTCGACTACGACGCGCGCGGGCGCGTCCTCGGGACCAAACACAGCGACGGTACCTCCGAAACCTTCGTTTACCGGCCCGATGGCGCCTTGCTGCAAGCCAAGAACGATGCGTGTCTCGTGTCTTTCGAGCGTGACCAGTTGGGGCGCGTCCTCAAGGAGGTGGTGGGGGATGATTGGGTCGCATCCGAATACGACAGTCTTGGGATGCGAGTTGCCCTCCGATCATCAAAGGGCCTGAGGCAACGAATTCAACGCAATGGAATGGGCGACGCGCTGGGCGTGCAGGCTCGGATCGCCAGCGACGATCCCTCCCGCGATCTGGATGCCGGCGCCGTTCGGATGGGACGCTCAGGCCCGAGCGGTGGAGGCGTGGCGGCGTCCGCGGATGGGTTGTGGGAGGCGCGCTTCGAACGCGACGCGGTCGGACTGGAGGTGGAGCGTTTGCTCCCCGGTGGCGTGAAGGCAACCTGGGAGCGCGACAACCTTGGTCGACCCAAGACCCACACGATTTCGGCGGGAGGCCTCTCGAAAGGCGCGTGGCACTACACCTGGGACGTCAACGATCGCCTGCGCAAGATTGTCGACCTGCTGGTCGGGCCGACCCAGTACCAACACGACGCGCTGGGATCCCTGGTGGCAGCCGCACATGCCGACGGCAAGGTCGACCTTCGAATGCCCGACGTGGTCGGCAATCTGTTTCGAACCGAGGATCGCAGCGATCGAAAATACGGAGAGGCGGGCCAGCTTCTGGAAGCGCGTCATCCGGACGGCGGCATCACGCGCTACGAATACGACCCCGAAGGTAACCTGACCAAGAAGATCCAGCCTGATGGCGGCACCTGGACCTATCACTGGACCGGTGTCGGGATGCTCGCGCGGGTCGTCCGCCCCGATGGTGACGCCGTCGAGTTCGCCTACGATGCGTTCGGTCGCCGTCAATGGAAGCGCTATCGCGAACGCACCACGCGCTGGATCTGGGACGGCAACCTTCCTCTGCACGAATGGGTCGAGACCCCCGTTGCGGAGGAATCGGGAATGGCATCAGCTCCGCTGTCGTCCGTGGTTGCCGACGAGATTGCAGCGCGACGGCAGCGCGCCGAGCTCAACGAGCGGCCGGCACAGGGACCGCCACCAGCGCCGGTCCCCGTCCCGCTTGCGTCTTCCACGGCCAACCAGGGCACGTCTGCTCGTCCCATCACCTGGCTCTTCGAGCCCGAAACCTTCGCACCGCTGGCCAAGCTGGTCGGCGACTCACGTCACAGCATCATCACCGATCACCTCGGTACCCCGCTGGCGATGTACGACGCCGGCGGCCAGGAGATCTGGTCGGCATCACTCGACGCTTACGGCGCCGTCCGCAAGGTGCAGGGCGACCGTGAGGACTGCCCGTTTCGCTGGCCCGGCCAGTACGAAGACGTCGAGACCGGTCTCCACTACAACCGGTTCCGCTACTACGATCCGAGCGCAGGCTCGTTCACGACCCGCGATCCCATAGGCCTGGACGGCGGGATCGCGCCCTACGCCTACGTGTCGAACCCGACGACGTCGATCGACGTCCTGGGCTTGTCCGGCTGCCCCGGCCTGACGCCGGAGCAACAAGCGCTCTACGACAAGACCATGAGCGAGTTCGGCGGACTCGACTTCAAGCCGCCGCGCGACAAAGCCGTGTTCTATTCGGGACCGGGCAATCGAGATCGGGCGCTGGCATTCGCCGATCATACGGGCGCGGTCCCCATCGACCACACACCGGGCGGCAGACACCTCGATTCCCTCAACCTTTATGGTAAAGACGCCCATGGTAATAGCGTGATGCCGCAGAAACAGGCGGATGAAATCTGGTCCAAGGCTTCGCACGAATATGCGTCCTCCGCCGATGGCGACACCAATCTATTCATCAAAGACGCGGCACCTGATCGGGTCTTCCGCACCACGGAAGAACCGATTTTGAATCAGACCGGGCAGGTGACTCGGTGGATCTATCACTACTGAGCGCGAGGACGACTTGAATGTTCAAATACCTGAACGCGAATTCGGTTGAATCGACCGACGGCTACACGGTGAGTCGGACGCAACGATTCGAGGTGGTGTACACCGAGGGAGATCGAAGCGCGGCCGTCGAGGTCGAGCCTGGCGATGGCCTGGCGATCTACAGCCAGACGCTCACGTCGTGGAGACCACCGCACGAGGACGAGCCTATGACCGCGGCCGATCGAAAACGAATCATGGAGAGGATCTTGGAGGCATATCGCTTCATGGAGGTGGATGCCTTTGCGGCCTGATCGGCGATCTCACGAATCCTGGCGCCGCTCCGCCGGCGCCGAGACCGCCTGACCTCTCGTGCCTTCGCCCGATGTCGCCATCGAGCAGCTCCGCGCGGGCGCCGCCTTGCTCGAAGGTCGTCCGCCGCCCGAGCCGGTCGACCGCGACTTCGAGCGGCTCGCGCGGAGTTACTGGCCGGCGGACGAAATCACGCGCGCCGCGATTCGCGCTGCGGTCCCCGACAAGGATCGCCTGCTCATCCTGGCGCTGGGAGAACGTGCGACGGCTCTCGCGCTCTGGGAGCGGAATGCGCAGCGACTCGAGGACGCGATGGCCGCGCACTGCATCGAAGGGTTCCGCTGGGACGCGCGCGAGAATCTGATCCGCCTGGCGCCGATCTGGTATGTGGCCGAGCAGCTCGAGATCTCGGCGAGCGCGCTCTTCGCGAACGCGGCCGAGCGCGCCTCACCAGAAGGCGCGAAGGTCATCCGGGAGTACGCCTCGCGTCCGGCGGCGTCGAAGACGCTGCGCTCGATGTCACTCGAGGTCGTGGAAGAGGACGGCCGCCCCACTTTCAGGCCGTTGCCTCCGCCCTGGCGCCGCGCGCCGCCGGCGCGAAAGCCGAAGACGCGCAAGTGAGACGCTAAAGGCGTCTACTTCCCCATTCGGCGAAGCGTGTCGTTGTGCTGCTGTTGCAGAAACGCCCGATCCTTCGCCTGGCGCTGCGCGTCCTCGTCTCCGGTGCGCTGCGTGTTCTCCTCGTCGAGGAGCATGAGCGCGAACGCGCCGACCGCCGCCTGCCGCTCGGTGCACGGAGCCGCGCGCGCGTATCGACGGCTGTCGAAGATGCCGGTGCCAATCACCGCGCCCGCTTCGATGCGCGCGACGATTCGATCTTCGTCGACGTTGGCCAGGATGACCTTTCCACAGCGGACTTCTCCCGCTTCTCGATTGCCCATGATGCCGTGGCGGAACAACGTTCCGTCGCGATCGAAGCTGGCGATCTCTCTCTCTCCGACCACCGGCGCCGTGAACGCCTTGGCGCCGCGGACCCTCACGTAGCTGAGGCGCCCGGGTGCCCACACCTTGCAGCCCGTTCCGTCGTCGGGAACGGCCGTGTCGTCGCCCTCTTCGGTGCGCACGACGGTCTCGATCGCGGGGCGGTTGTCCGCTTGGTCCGCGCAAGGGTCCTCGCCATGGCGAACCGAATCCATCGCGGTCTCGGACCGAGCACGGACGCGGGCGCGCGTCGGCGGATCGTAGTTCTCATTGACGACCGGCGTGTCGATCGTTGCGCAACTCGCGCAGGCGAGGACGACGAGTGCGACGGTCCGCATGCACCGGATGTTCTCACCCTGTGCAGCGGCACACAATCACCACGGTATGCCCGCTGTTCAGTCGCCACCTGGCAACGCCGGCATTCCGCCGATGGTGATCGCCGAGATCTTCGGTCCACTCCGGGTCTCGGCGAACACCACCTCCGCCAGCCCGAGGTCACCAAGGATGCACCGCATGTTGGTAGTCCCGGCCTGCGACGACGTGCGGAGGACCTTGACGTCGAGCTCGCGCGAGAAGTTTCGGTTCCTCTGGATCCGTGCCGCGAAAACCCGCGGGGAAATCATGTTTCGGTACGAGGGCGCCAGGAGCGCGTACGCGCCGGCGTAGTCGCCGCCGGCGGTGGCGTGCAGAAACTGCCGCGCGGCTTCGCGGTACGGCGTCTGAAACGCCTCGATCTCCGCCTGGAGCTTTCGGTCGCGTTCGGAGTCGGCGCGCGCCTGCTCTTCTGCGGAGGGCCCGCTCTTCGTACAGGCAATCATGCCGAGCGTAAGCGACAACGCCAGCGCGATGCTTCTGGTCCGCATGCGACCAGTATCGCCCAGGTCAGGCATCGCCTCTCGGGTCAATTCAACTGAATCGTCGGTCAGCGAATCGCATCCGCGGGCTCGGGCGAGGAGGATCTCCGGGCTTGGCCATCTTGCGGTCGTCGAGGTAGCGGAGCAGATCGCGGCGAACCGTCTCGAGCATCGGCGCAGGCACCGCCGGAAGGCTGCCGAAGCCGGCCAGGGTCAATCGGTGGACCGTGTGGTTCTTTTCGAGGCGGGCGCTGATCGGTCCCCACACCGCGCCCTGACAACCGAGGCCCGGGATGAGCACCACCGGAGGCCCCGCACCGCCAACTTCAACGAACGACCCGGCGGGGGGATCTTCCTTCAGGACGACGCATGAAACCGGGGCGCGGGGTTGTCGCGCGGCCAGCCGATGCGCAACGTGCAGCGGACGCGCCGGTGATTCGATGCGAATGTTGCTGCACCGCCTGCGGACCATCTTCGGCCAGCCGTACTGGATGATCCTGATCGGGTCGCTGATCCTCGGCGTGATCCTGGGGACGCTGGTTGCGCGCGAGACGAGCCAACGACGTCCTCGAGGCGGTGCTTGGCAGTGCGTGGCGGAAGAGCACCAGCGACACGCGCAGCTTCCTGATGACGATGCTCAGCCTGCAGCTCACGGTGCTGGCGCTCGTCGTGTCGCTGAACGCGCCGATGATCCAGTCGGCTGCGAATCAGTATTCACCGCGGCTCGTACCGTACTACCTGCAGAACGTTCCGTTTCGGCGCGCGCTGCCGATGTTCGTGCTGACGACCGGGTTCATCATTGCCGGTGTGCGCGAGGTCGGCTTCCTGCGCGACGACGCCGTCCGGCCGCGCCCAGTGCTGTCGGCAGCGGTCACGCTGGTGCTGGTGGCGTTCGGGCTGCTCGCGGTGGCCATGGTCCGCACCTACCGGTTCATGCGCGTCGAGCGGATCCTCGCTCTCGTGCGCGATTCGACCTTCGCCGCGATCGACCGGCGCGCGAATTTGCTGCGGCACCAGCCGTCGGCGCCGCACGCGAAGCTGGCGCTGCCACCAGATGCCACGGCGCTGCACGCGCAGTCGTCCGGTTACCTGTCCGAGGTCGACCTCCGCGGCATCACGCGCATTGCCCGCCGCGCCGGTGTCCGCGTGCGCATCAGTCGCAGCATCGGTGACCACCTGGATGTTGGCGAGGTGATCGGATGGGCGCGGCCCGACGATGGCGAGACCGTCACTCCGCGGTTAGCGCGCCGGCTGGCGACCTGCGTCTTGGTCGCGCCGGCGCGCACTGTGGGCCTGGATCCAGCCTACGGGATCCGCATCCTGGCCGACGTCGCCGCGCGCGCCCTCTCGACGTCGTACAACGATTCCTACACCGCGCGGCAGGCGCTGCATCAGATCCGATCGGTGCTGCGCCGCCTGGCCCGCACGCCGCTCGGCGACTGGAGCGTCGTCGACGCCGACGGGCGCGTGCGCGTGTCGGTGAGGGCGACCGAGTTGCGCGAGTTCCTGTCGGCCGCGGTCGAGGCGCCGCTCCGCTACGGCGCGGGCGATCCCGACGTGCTGGACGGCATGCTCGAGATCGCGCTGGAAGTCGGGCTGGTCGCGCCCGACGCCACCACGCGGGCCGCTGCCTACCACCTCATCGACCGGGTGCTGGAGGACGCCACGGATTACGGCAATCTGCGCAACGGCCGTCTCAAGCGGCTGCTTGCGGAAGCGGACCTGGTGCGGGCGTCGTTGCAGGACGACAGCCCGCGTTCCGACCGCCACGAACGAGCGGATTGGGCGTTGACCCCGAACGACAGCGCGCACTGATGCCGAATCGCGTGTCGTGTCTCAGCAGCCGATGTTGACGCGCACGAACATCAGCGAGCCTGCGTGCATCCGGTCGCGCCAGGAGCCCGTCAGGACGATCGACATCGTCCCGACGGCAAACCGTCATCGAGCGTACTCACGGACGGGCGGCTGTTCGTTCGGTCGGCTTCAGCGACCCGAACCGGCCCCGATGCGCTCGTCGTTCTCCAGCCCGGCGAAGACCTGGGTCGGCTTGGCGCTGACGTGCAGGCCACACTCGCGCTTCGTCGCCTCTTCCCACCACCAGCGGCCGGCGCGCTCGTGCTCCCCGGGGCGCGGCGGACGGGTGCAGGGCTCGCAGCCGATCGAGACGAAGCCGTGGTCGTGCAGCTCGTTGTAGGGGACGTCGTGCTCGCGGATATGGTTCCAGACGTCGGCGAGCGACCATCGCGCCAGCGGGTTGCACTTGAGCAGGGGCGCGCCGGCGCGGCCGGTGAAATTCGTGTCGGTCTGGATCTCGGCGA
This sequence comes from uncultured Pseudomonadota bacterium, assembly GCA_963711305.1. Classification (GTDB taxonomy): domain Bacteria; phylum Myxococcota_A; class Polyangia; order Fen-1088; family Fen-1088; genus DASRQZ01. The sequence goes on along the minus strand of CAVQDT010000006.1, from coordinate 52,188 downwards.
CGCCCGAGCGGGTCGCCGGGCTCTGATCCGCGCGCTGCCCGGTCACCCAGGCGTCGAAGCGTGCGAGCTGGCGCTTGAGCGGCTCGACCTTGCGCACCTGGCAGCACTCCTTGTGCCCATCCTCGTAAAAGCTGAAGGCCCCCTTGCGCCGCACCAGATCCTCGACGTCGACGAAGTTGGGGAACGCCATGTCGATCACGACGCCATAGTGTTTGCGCACCCTCTCGAGGAAGCGATAGGTCTCGGGGTGCAGCCGCCCGGTATCGAGGCAGAAGACGCTGAACCGCTGCCCGCTCTTGACGGCGAGATCGATGAGCACGACGTCCTCGGCGCCGCTGAACGCGATCGCGCACCGCTCGCCGAAGGTCTGCAACACGCCCGCGAGAATCTCCGCGGCATCGCGCCCCGCGAGCTGGCCTCGCAGCGCTTCCGTCTGCTCGGGTGACCAGGCGGCGCCGTTCTGCCCGCTCGCCGACTTTCCCTGCGCATCGGCGCCGGCTGCCGCCGGAGAAAGACCGTCCTTGATCAACGCCAGGACGGTTTCGAAGACCTTGGGCGGGCCTGCGCCGTCGCTGAGCACGAAGAAGGGCGCGGTCTCCATCTTCAGCTCGTGCGCCATCCGCATGCCTTCGCTCTCGGGGTCCGCCTCGTCGGCGATCACTACCCGATCGATCCGCTGCCAGAGCCCGCGCCGGCGCAGAACCTCCTCGGCCTGGGCACACTTCTTACAAGGCTCCCCGTTCAGGAGCCGCTTCTTCACCATGATCACGCTCATCGTCGTCTTCCCTCGAGGCAGCGGGTTTCAGGATCGAGCCTAGCTCGAACGCCGTGCGACTTCCTCATCGATTGCGTCATGACGCGCCGGTGGCGTGCTCCTGCCGACGGTCCTGGGCTCCCGGCGCCCGCCGATGACCGGATGACCGGCGCTGCGCCAGGCGATCATGCCGCCGGCGAGGTTTCCGACGCGGCCGAAGCCGGCCGCCTCCAGGGTCAGCGCCCCCTGCGCCGAGCGGGCGCCCGAACGGCAGACGACGACCGTGGCCGCGCTGTTATCCCAGGCGGCCAGCCCGCCGCGCAGCGCTCCGAGCGGCAGCAGCTCTGCGCCTTCGATGTGTCCGAGCTCGCCGTCGAGCTCGGCCGGCTCGCGGACGTCGACGATGCGGACGTCGCGCCGGTGCTCGAACAGCCAGGCCGGCGGCACCTCGGGCACACCGGCGTAAGTGCGATTCACGGGCGCCCAGGAAGCCTCGATCGCCGAGGCGAGCACCGACAGCGCCTCGGCGCTGGGCTGTCCACAGATCAGGTTGGCGGGGACGGCGACGTCGGGGGCGGTCAACTTGAAGCCGAACCGCGAGTTGCGCACGCCGAACATCGTGCGCCCGTGGCTGCCAGCGAACGTCTCGGTTCGTTGAATGATGCCGTTGCCGGCGGGTTCCTGAAAGCTCTGCGTCGAGTCACGGAGGGCGTCGAGCTCGATGAAGCCGTAGATGACCGGGCTCCACTTCCCTTTCACCACCGTCGGTGCATTGGAGGGCGCCGGCGCCGGCGGCGGAGTCGGCTCCGGCGGCGGGGGCGGGGGAAACGCGACCGCCGGAGGGGGCTCGGTCGCGGCGGCGCGCACCAGGCCGGGCGTCGGGACGCCCATCGGTGCGCCGGGCGCGAGAGCTGCGGCCGGCATCGCGAGTGGGGGCGCCGCTTCTGGGACCGCCTGGGTTGCGGGGGCGGTTGCGGTTTCGGGAGCCGCTGGCGCGGTCGCCTCCGGTGCGACCGTCACCTTCTTGTGCGGCCGCGGCCTGGCTTGCGCCGGGCTTGTCAGGACACCGAGCAGCAGAACCGCGGCCGAGCACACGTACGTCGAGCGTCGACTCGTCGAACGAATCATGGGCACCTCCGGAAAGTGGACTGGAGCTAGGCGTCCGTTCTCGGTCTCACGGCCACCGTCCCGTTCATTCGCCGCCGCTGGACAGCGCGGCGTTCGAGACGTCGGTCGCCAGCTGGGCCTGGGCCGTGCGCGCGCGCGCCGCGCGCTGGGCTGCCGTCACCGAGTAGGCGACTCCGCACACCGTCATCAGACCGGCCACCGCGCCGACCACCGCTGTATCGACACCCAGCAGCTTCAACCCGGACGCGGTCAGGACGATGACCAGCGCCGGCCGGATCACGTAGTCGGGGCTGCGCGCCGAGAAGCGCGCGCCGATGAACACGCCGGGGATGCTGCCGAGCAAGATCGACGCGGTCAGCGCGAAATGAAAGTGACCGAAGATCACGTGGGCCAGCGCGGCCGACATCACCAGCGGGATCGCCTGCACCAGATCGGTTCCGACCAGCTCCGACAGGCGCATCCGCGGGTACAGCATCAACAGCATGATGATCATCAGCGATCCGGAGCCGACCGAGGTGATCCCGACCACCAGCCCGCCGAGCACGCCGATGAGCAGCGTGGGAATCCGCAGCACCTTGAGCGGCGCCTGCGAGTCGGCGTGACGATTCCGCTGAAGGATGGGGCGAATCAGCAGGCCGCCCACGACCACCAGCAGCGCCACGCCCAGCGCGTCCTTGATCACGGACTGCAGGGTGCTGGCCGAGCCGAAGGATCTCAGCAGCAGGACCCCGCAGAACGCCGACGGGATCGAGCCCAGCATCAACCACAGGACCAGCCGCCGATGCACCGTTCCGTGCCGCCAGTGAACGGCGCCGCCGACCGGCTTCATGATCACGGCCGCCACGATGTCGCTGGAGACCGCGGCCAGCGGCTCGATCCCGAACAGCAACACCAGGATCGGCGTCATCAGAGCGCCGCCTCCCATCCCCGTCAGACCGACCACAAATCCGACGAACAATCCGGTCAGCGAGACGATGGGGTCTAACATGGCGGGGACAATAGCCAACCCGTCTGTGAAATCGAACAGAAGACTCTGTTACTAGACACGAAAGGCGCGGTGACGCGCTGCCGCTCCCTGGATGAACCCCTGGGGTAGCGCTCACACTCGACCTGCTGGCGATTGTTCGGCATTTCCGAGCCTCCTCCGCTTGCGTGCCGTGGAACCCTTCTTTCGAGCTGTCAGGAAACGCCGAGAGGGGGCAGAAGGCCCCGTCCGAGCATGGCGTCAAGGATTGCGTTGGCGGCACGCTCGGGATCGTCTCGATCCAGCGTTACCGCCACAATGTGCGGCGTCCCCTCGGTCGAACCGCGCGCATCGGAGCGGTGCCCCTCGTGCGCCGCCGCAGTCGACGCGAGGCGGACCTCGACGAAGCGCTCCTCACCGACCGCCGCGCGGGCCGCGGGGAGGTCGGCCTGCCCCGGCGAGGGACAGGCCAAGATCGCGATGAGCCCGGCATCGGCGAAACGACGCGCCAGGTCTCGCGCGTATGGTGGGACCGCCGCTGGTTGGCCGCCGCCGTCCGCGGGGTCGACGACCAGGGCCACGCGCCGCACGTCGAACAACCGCCGCTCCAGCGCGACCGCGACCTCGCTGTTGCCGCCCTCGGAGAGTCCGGTCAGCCAGACCACGCACCCGCTCTGTCCCAGCCGCTGCCGGCGCTCCTCGGGGCTGACCTGCGAGCGCCGCCGTGACGGCTCACCCGCGAGGTCCGCGGCGATGCCCCCCGCCGGCGCCGCGTTCGCCTCGACGATGATGCCGGCCGCGACGGTCACGTTGCTCATCGAGTCGATGAGGACGAAGGCGCCGGTGCCTCGATTGCGCCCGTAGGGGTCGCAGTACAGCGGCCGATGGCAAGCGATCGTGACGCGGCCGATATCGTTCAGCTCGAGCCGCGTAGCCGGCTTCTGCGCCAGCGTTTCGAGATCGGTCAGGTAGGCGACGCTTTCGACCTCGGCGCGAACGGTCTGGGTCGTGTGCTTCAGCAGGTAGCTCTTCTGCGAGTCGAGCGCGCGCTCGTTCATCCAGACCAGCATGGCGTCGAATCGCTTGGCGACAGTGGGGCGATTGTCGGGCCGCACCAGCATGTCGCCACGGCTGATATCGATCTCGTCCGCCAGACGCAGCGTCACGCTCATGGGCGTGAGCGCTCTCGACCTCGCCTTCGAAGGTGTCGATCGCAGTACGCGCGACCTCTTGCCGGAGGAGAGCACGACAGGTGTCGCCGCGCCGAACGACGCCCGATGCGATGGCGCCCGAGAAGCCGCGATAGTCGAGATCGGGACGCATCACGTACTGGACCGGATAGCGGAGGTCGGCGAAGTTGTAGGTCTCCGTCGAGGGCACGGTCTCGAGGTGCTGCGAGCAACGTGCGGGCCTCGATACCAGGGCATCTGTCCGCTGGCGTGGACGACGTTGTCTCCCTTGAGCGCGCTCACGGGGATGAACGTCGTCCCCTTGAAGCCGAGCTTGGCGGAGAACTCGGAGAACTCCGCGCGGATCGCGATCGAAGACGTCCTGCCGATGCCCTTCGAGATCCATCTTGTTGATGCAGACCACCAGCTGGGGAATGCCGAGCAGCGACGCGATATAGGCGTGGCGCCGCGACTGCTGCAGCACGCCCAGGCGCGCGTCGATGAGGATGATCACCAGGTCAGCGGTGGAGGCGCCGGTCGCCATGTTGCGCGTGTACTGCACGTGCCCCGGCGTGTCCGCGATGATGAACTTCCGCTTGGCGGTCGAGAAATACCGGTAGGCGACGTCGATGGTGATCCCCTGTTCACGCTCGGCCTTCAAGCCGTCGGTGAACAGCGAGAAGTCGATCTCCATCCCGGCGCGTACCGATGCGCGTTTGACCGCGCTCAATTGATCCTCGTAAACGCCGTGCGTGTCGTGCAACAAGCGGCCGATCAGCGTCGATTTGCCGTCGTCAACGGATCCCACGGCAACGAAGCGCAACAGCTCTTTCTGTTGATGCTGCTCGAGATATCCGAGGATGTCCTGACTGATGAAATCCGTCTCTTGCGTCATGAATGAATTGCCTGCATCGAGTTGGGGGAACGACATCAGAGTGAAGCTAGCGCCAGGCCCGGGCGGACGGGCGGCCGCGGTACGCGCAGCAAGGCTCGAGCGCCCATACGACGGCGCTGACGCCAGAGCAGGCGCACCTACGTTTGCGAGGGGCAATACGTTAACTACTAAGCGGGACGTGGCGCCCCTGCGGGCGCGGACAAGCTGGGGAAATGACCTCGAACTGGCGGAGACACAGAGCCGGACGCGCTCTTAAAAATAGCCTTCCCGCTTCTTCAGCTCCATCGACGCCTCCTCATCGTGATCGATGAGGCGGCCCTGGCGCTCCGAGTTCTTGGTCAAAAGCATCTCTTGAATGATTTCGGGCAGCGTCGTCGCGCGGGAGCGCATCGCGCCGGTCAGCGGATAGCAACCGAGCGTTCGGAAACGCACCAGCTGCATGGTCGGCTCTTCCCCGGGGTGAAGGCGCATGCGGTGGTCGTCGACCATCACCAGCGTGCCGTCCCGCTCGACCACCGGCCGTTGCGCCGCGAAGTAGAGCGGGACGATCGGAATCTGCTCGAGGTAGATATAGAGCCAGATATCCAGCTCGGTCCAGTTGGAGAGCGGAAAGGCCCGGATGCTCTCGCCGCGATTGAGCTTGGCGTTGTAGAGATTCCACAGCTCTGGCCGCTGGTTTTTGGGATCCCACTGTCCGTGGCGATCGCGGAACGAATAGATCCGCTCCTTGGGACGGCCATTTCGAATCCTTCGCGCAACTGTTTGCGGAATCCAAAACGTTGCCGTGCGCCTCAACGAGCTCGTTTGTGAATGCGGTGGCGTTTGATCTTTCTGTGGCTTCGCGCAAGCTCGTTCGCGCGCTGCGGCTCCGCATCGGGCGCGACGACGGCGGCCGTCGAAGGGGCGACGGCATCAGGAAAAGCCTCGTCGCCGGTGGCGTTCTTTGCGCTCTCTGCAGCGGTCGTGGCGGCGGGTGGCGGCGCCACGATCGGAGCGGGCGGGGCAGGTACCGTTGCCGTCCGCGAGATAGTTCCTGAAGAATGCGGAAGCGAAGTTGCTTTCGCGACCTGGGCGTCGATGCGCGGCCCGATCAACATTGCCAGCAGTAATGCGACCGCGCCTACAACTGTGGCCGACATTGCACCAACGTAGAGGGGTTTCAATCCCAGCACCCGGAACGTGTTGAGGTGAGTGGTCAGCCCAACCGAGGCCATGGCGGCACCCAGCGCGCCGTAGGCAACGGTCTCGCCCAAAGTCTTGGTCAGGTCCTTCCAAATTTCGAGATTCCACATGCCGAAGGCGCGTGCGGAGACTCCGCCAATGCCGGCGTCACCGACGGAGCGAACGAGCGCCATCGCTGCAAAGCCGAGGACGAAGAGGGGAAAGAGCTTGGCGACACTGACGCGCTTCCTCTCGGTTCCTCGCTGTCGTGCGTTCAGGAACGCGAGCAGGGGGACGACTCCCACCAGGAACACGTTGCGTGTCAGCTTGGTCATGGTGGCGACCTTCATCGCCAGCTCGTCGCCGAAGACCTGGTTGTAGGACAGCGCCGCGGCCATGACCTGTGACGTATCGTGAATGGCGGTTCCAAGAAAAAGCCCGGCCGCGCCCGGTTGTCGCGCAAACAATGAATGCGCCAGATAGGGATAAACGAACATCGCCACCATTCCGAACAGTGTGACGTTCGCAACCGTGTATGCCACCTCGCGGTCGTCAGCATCGATGGTGGGCGCCACCGCCAGTGCCGCGGTGACGCCACAGATGGCCGTCGAGGCGGCGGCCAGGGTGCCGAGCCGGGTCCCGAGGCCCAGCCGGCGCGCGAACCAGGTCGTCAAAATCAGCGCCGAGCCGATGACGACCACGACGACGGGAATGCCCCAGAGGCCGAGACGGAGCACGTCGACCAACGACAGCTTGATGCCGACGAGGATGATGCCCAGGCGCAGCAGCTTGCGCACGCAGAACTCCAGCCCGGGGCGAAACGCCGGCCGGACCTGAAACACGTTCGCCAGCAGCAGTCCGAGCAAGATGGCGCAGGTCATTCCTGATATTCCGCTGGCCTTCCCTTCCGGAGTGAGACCCTGCATCCGCAACAGGACCTGGCCCAGCCAACTGCTGACCCGGTTGGCAATCAACATGACGGAGAGCGCGAGGACGACGCCCGGGAGCAGGCGATACGCATTTCTCCAGGAAGTCCCAATCAACAACTGCTCCCACAACGAGAGGGGCCTGGGCGACGAGACGTTGGATTGCATGTTCATCTCCAAATGCGGCCTGAGGGCGTATGTAACACGTTCGGCGCGCAAGTGGATTACGTGAAAATCATTTGTATTGCGTGAAATGAACGACAAACAGTCGTTTGTGTGGGCAGCCGGGGTCAGTTTAAGAGCGCACTTGGTTACTGGCAAAGAGCGGCGCCGCGATGACGTCAATGAGCCAATGTCAATCAGACGGACAGACGTCTTCTAAAAGACGAGAGCGTGATTTCGTGTTCAGGAGGCGCTGGCGCGCGGCGATCCGGCGACGCGGGCGCTGAGCGCCGACGCGCACGTTTCTCGGCTCGATCGCCACTTCGACTCCGGGCTGGACTGGTGTGCGCGGGCGCACGTAACCAGGGGCCCGCCGGCTGCGAGCGCGCGGGAGCCCGCCCGTCGGCCGGGAGGTATTGCGAAGAACTGTCCGTTATGGTAGACGTCGTCCTCCATCGCAGAGAGGACGCTGGAATGCCGATACACACCCATTCCCCGAAGGCCGGTTTCTCCAAGTCGGTGCTCACGAGCTCGCTTCGAGAGTCACTGGCTGACTCGAGTGATCGGGACCCGACCTGGGCCGGGGATGACCGGACCCCCGTGCTCACGGCGGCGAGGAGGGACCAGCCGCTTCCGGAGCACCGGCCGGAGATCTGGCGGGCCAGCTTCGAGTCCGCGACGGCATCGGCGATGGCGATTCAGACGGGCTGGCTGGCGGAGGAGCTGTCGAGCGGCGCGCTTTTGCAGCCTCGGGGGTGGGGGCGTCGGGGAGTCGCCAGCGATTGGTTGACCCCGGACGGACTCTCGAAGGTATTTCGCGAGGGGGGCAACTTCGGCCCCATCTGGGCCCGCGCCAACGGCGCCGACACCGCGGTCGTCGCCCTGACCTGGGTCGACGAGAATCAGGGCATCTTTACCCGCACCAGCGGCGGGATTCGCGAGCTGGCGAGCCTGAAGGGGGCGCGTCTTGGCCTCCCGCGCTCCCGGGAGCCGACGGAGCTATCGAGGGCGGTGGCCTTGCGAGGCCTGTTGACCGCGCTCGAGATGGCCCGCATCCCGCACGATCAAGTCACGTTCGTCGATGTTGCAGAGGAGGCCGAGGGAGGGGACCGCCAGCAGATCGAGGCCTTGCTCTCGGGCCACGTCGACGGGATCTTCCTTCGTGCGCGCTCCAGCGCTGGCGCGGCCTGGAACCCACGACTGCATGAGCTGATCGACTTCAACCAGAACATGGATCCGTTGGTGCGAGTCAACAGTGCGACGTTGCGCCCGCTGGTCGTCGACCGCGCGTTTCTCGAATCGCATCGGGAGGTCGTCGTGCGGTACCTCAGCGTGTTGCTACGAACCGCCGCCTGGGCGGAGAACCATCACGACGAGGTGGTGCGCCTCCTCTCGACAGAGGTGGGCGGATTCAACGCCGAGGATGTCGTCGAAGTCTACGGCCCCGACGTACACCGGGCGTTCACCCCTGCGCTGACGCCGTCCCACGTGGACGCCCTCGAGGCGCAGAAGAACTTTCTGCGCGACTGGAGGTTCCTGCCGGCGGACTTCAGCATCACCAACTGGGTGGTCGCCGAGCCGCTCGCCGAAGCGCAAGAGCGGGTTCGTTTCGGTTGACATTGTTTGCGTCAGAACGCGAGTCTGGCGGCGAGCACGGCGATCGCGATCGCGGTCGCTAACGGACCGATCAGCCACGGCAAGATCTGACCGGCGGGCGGGGCCGCCAGCTGGCCGTCCGGGCCGATCGAGGGAACGTAAGGCATCAGATCCCAGGCCACCACTCGGCGGCGGACGCGATCGATGAGCAGGCCCTGCCGGGCGCCGGTGAGGCGCGGTCGCGGTGTCTCGACGCCCACGCGCAGGTCCGATGGCCCAGCGTCCGCAGCCGTCGTCGCTACGACCAGCTGGGTCTCGCCCGGGATCATCGTCGCTTGCGGCGTCGCAAATGCCAGCTCGCCGTCGCGCAACAGACGAGCCACGCGAATTGCGTCGAGCAAGCGCATCGCTCCGTAATAGAGAAGCGCCAGCGCCAACAGGAGGAGACCGAAGTCCAGCCAGAGCCGTCGCTGCGACAGCCCACCGGGAGCTTGGGAGAGATGCCGTTCGACGTCGAACGCCGCCAGAAGGAGAACCCCGGTCGTGATCCACCACCAGGCTGGCGCCGACCTCCCGCGAAGCATCAGAGCCGAGCCGATCCCCGCCGGCACCGGTCGCGGCGCGGTAGCGAGGCGGGCCACTCCGTCATTCCAAATTGCCGGCACGCGAGCGACCAATTTGGCCCACCGTCGTTCGCCTGCGGGCCGGCGGGCGAGCGCTGCCGCCAGCGAGTCACCGACGGCGAGCGCGAAGGCGCGCGTCCCCGCCAGTCCGGTCGGTTCACTGGCCGGCGGAAAGCCCAGAGCACGCGTGCGGAACAGGGCGACGCGCGCCAGCAGCATAGGTCCCAGCAGCTTGGCCAACGTGAAGGCGAGCACCATCGAGGCGTCGGTCGTCATCCAATGACCGTAAGCGAGGTTGACCGTCGCCAGGCAGGCCACGACCCCGATGATTCCCGCGGTGAAGCCGCTCAAACGCCCAACGGCAAAACGAACCAACGCGCCGGCGGCGGTCGCCGGAAGCACCAGAGCCGCGTCGATGATCAGCATGGCGGCCAGGGAGCGGTGCTCCCCCGCGGCTTCGATCGAGACCACCAGCGGCTGGATCAGGATCTCGCCGCCGACGAAAGCCACAAGAAAGAAGAGCGCCAGCCATCTCACGTTCCGTTCCGCAGGCGATCGACCACGTCGAAGCCGAGGCGAATCCGAGCGTCGATGTCGCCGAACTCGAAGCGCGTGGAGAAAAGACGATCGAGACTCTGCTTGAGCCAGTCGTTGGCGAACAGCGACCTGAACCCCTCGCTCAAGCGGTTGAGCGACGCGGTCTTCTCCGCGGGAGACGACCACACGTAGTTGTCGAGGTACGACTGCACCAACGTCTGCTCCAGGACCACCAACCCCCGATCGAGCTCCGGCCCGCGCAGCCTCTCGAATCCGAGCACTTCGCCGCCATCGCGGAGAGAGTAGAAATTCTGCAGGTTGTACGGAAACAGGAAGGCGTTTCCGCCCACGACCAGCTTCATGTCGCCGGTGGTTGGTGTCGTCAAACGACTCTTGGCGCCGAGGAACGCGAGAGCGCCCTCCATGTCCTTGATACCGCCGGCACCGCTGACCATGGTCGCGCCCTGAAACCAGAACCTTCCTCGCTCCGGCCGCAGCTGGTGCCACATCGACGAGTAGATCGTGTTGCGGGCCGTCGCCGTCGACCCGTATCGTATCGTCCCCTCCCAGTACGGTGGCGCCCCCGTCCCTTGCTGCCAAGACTGCAACCGTCGCGTGATGGCCGGGATTCCGACGCTCGCCCGCTCTTTCAAACGCGGCACCGACTCTCGGATTTGGGTGCCCTTCGGCTCGGGACTGAGGCCGCTGTGCGCGAGAGCGCGATGCCAGTGCGAGCTGCCGATCGACCCAGGCGGCGAGAACGCCCCCTCGACCGCGCGCCGCTCAGGATGTTCCCAGCCGTGATTGTCCGTGGTTCCGAGTGGTCCCGGTATTTGTGCGCCAGACATGATACGCGGATGATAACCCGGTCAATCCCTCGAGGCCGCGCGAAGCATGCCTGGAATCGATCGAGCGGAACTCCGCGCGCACTTCACGTCACAAAGAGTCCAGTCGCCGGGGAATAATGCGGATGGCCGTCGTTTAACGACAGCCTCGATCCGTCCGTCATTGAACGCTGACCGATGTGGTCGGTTGACACCCGATCCCCGATCGAGCAACGTTCCCGGGAACGGATCGAGGGTCCAAACCCCGGAAGGCGAAGAATGGGCGAAGGCCTCTTCCGCGGCCCACGGCGATTTCCGCTACGCGCGATCGGCTCGTTGCTGCCGCTGCTGTTCGGCTGCTGGCACAGCGCTGCGCAAGAAGAGATCGCTCCCGATCCCGCCGTCACCGGGGCCGCTGGGACCGGCGCCGGGACGGCGGCTCACCAAGGAGGAATACGCCAACACGGTCGCCGATCTGCTCGGCGTGGCCCTCGACGCCGGCGACGTCTACCTCCTGCCCGACGACCAGCCGGCGACGGGCGGCGGCTTTCGCGACGATGTCGCGGCGCTGCTGCCGTCGGCGGTGCGTACCGACGCCTACGAGAAGCTGGCCGCGCGAATCGTCGATAGCGTCCCCTGGGCCGGCGGGCTCGCGGCGCACGCGTCGTGCACGGCGCCGTCGGCCGCATGCCGCGAGGGCTTCGTCCGGCACCTCGGCCGTCTCATCTATCGCCGTCCACTCACCGACGGTGACGTGCAGAATCTAGCGCCGCTCTTCGACGCGGCCGGCGCCGAGCCCGACCAGGCCGCCGCCTTCGAGGGTGGGGCGCGACTGGTGCTGGGGGCGATGCTGCAGTCGCCGCATTTTCTCTACAGGCTGGAGCGCGGCGACGGCGTGGACCCGCGCACCGGCCGGCCGGCGCCAAACGCCTTCGAGCTGGCGACGCGCCTCGCCGTATCTGCTCTGGGCATCGGCGCCCGGGCCGGAGCTCCTCGACGCCGCCGAGCGCGGCGATCTTTCGCGCGGTAGCGACGCGCTGTCGGGTACGGTGGCCGGCATGCTCGCTGACGCGCGCGCGCGGCGCGGGCTCGTCGCCTATGCGAGAGACTGGTTGCAGCTCTACCGGCTCGACGCACGCACACCCACCGATGCGCTCGGCGTCAGCGCCGACCTCCTCGCCGAGATGAGGCAGGAGAGCCTGCGCCTCGTCGAGCGCATCGCCCTCGACGAGCGGCGCGACCTCACCGAGATCCTCACCGACGAACGTACCGAGCTCGGCCCGGCGCTCGCGCAAGTGTACGGCATCGACTCATCCTCGCCCGGCGTCGCGACCTACGATCTGTCGGGTAATCCGAATCGGCTGGGGATCCTCACGCAACCGGGCTTCCTGCTCCTGCGCGCCGCGCCCGCGCACGTCAGCATCGTCGACCGCGGGCTCATGGTGATGCGGGTGTTCCTGTGCCGGGAGATGCCGGCGCCGCCGCCCGGCGCGGCGGCGCAGATCGACAGCATCCCCATCGAGCTCACCGATCGCGACCGCTTCGCGCTGCACACCACCGCGCCCGAATGCGCCGGCTGCCACGACGCGTTCGATCCGCTCGGCTATCCGTTCGAGCCCTTCGACTTTGCCGGTCGCTTCCGCACCGTCGACGCCTTCGGCAACCCGCTGCGCAGTGACGGCCAGGTCATGCTCGACGGAGTCTTGCAGAGCTACGCGGACACGGCGTCGTTCGCGGCACTGCTCGCGGCCAGCCCGACGGTGCAGCGCTGCCTGGTCAGCAAGCTCTATCAGTACGGCATGGGCCGCTCGTTGCGCGACGAGGAGACCCCGGTCATCGATCGGCTCGCGCAGGCGTTCACCGATGGCGGTCGGACCTGGACGGCGGCTATCACCGCCGTGGCGACCAGCCCGGCGTTCCGCGCGCTGGGGGCCGCACCATGAGGCTCGCGGATGGCCGCTCGCGCGCGGCCCTGCTCTCGCGGCGCCGGTTCCTGGGCCGATCGCTGCGCGGCGCGGGCGGCGCCGCGATCGCGCTGCCGTTCCTGCTGTCGCGCGAGGGCTCATCGCGCGGGCAGGTTGGCGCGCCGCCCGAACGCCTGATCACGATCTACTTCGGCCTCGGGATGCCCGCGAGCCTGCGCAGCGTCGGCCTCACCGGTGTGCTGGCGCCACTTGCGCCCTTTGCGCCGAAGCTGACGATGATCCAGGGGCTCGACTGCCACGCCAACTCGCCCAACAACGGGCATTCGCACGGCAGCGCCGGCTTCGCCTGCGGATGTAGCACGCCGGTCGTCAGCAGCAAGGGCGGTCCCAGCCTCGACTGGGTGGTTCACGAGGCGACGCGCTCTCCCTCGGGCGCCGACACGCTGCTACCCACGCTGAGCGCCGGCGTCTCCGCGGGCGACAACCTCGAGGAGTCGATTCGTTACAACCACTCCTGGCGCGGCGTGAATCAACCCAACTTGGTGATTCTCGATACGCTGGCGCTGTTCGAAACCATCTTCGGCGCTGCGCCGGCGCTGCCGCCCGCCGTCGCCGGCGATCCGGTCGCCGTTCTGCGCGCGCGCCAGCGCGTGAGCGTGCTCGACGCGGTCCTGGCCGACTACCGGCATGTCATGGGCGACGCCGGTGGTTACTCGGCGGTGGTGCGGTCGACGATCGCAAATCACCTCGACACCGTGCGCGAGCTCGAGCGGCGCGCGGTCGCCATCCAGATGTCGCTGGCGGGCCAGGGGCCCGATCGGGCGGCGGCCTGCCAGATCCCGGCGACGCCGCCCGCGCAGATGCACTCGTTCCTGGGTCCGGCCATCGGCGACCTCGCGCCCAAGACCACGCCCTACTTCGACGAGATGTGGTCGGTGATGGTGGATCTCTACGTCCTGGCGCTGCGCTGCGATCTGACCCGCTTCGGCAACCTCATGGTGGTGAGCGGCGGCGACTCCTACCCGTTCAGCTCGCCGAGCGGCAGCGTCGACAACATCCACGAAGGCGGCTTTCATCTCTGGTTCAACGCCGACGTCCGCCCGATCGTCGCCGACGACATCCAGTGGACCATGACCCGGATCGCCGCTGTGCTGGCGCGGCTCGACGATCCCGCCTACCGCGACGTCGATGGGGGCACGCTGCTCGACAACACCACCGTGGTCATCGGAACCGAGCTCGGTGACGACGTCGTCAACCACGGGCTCACCGACATGCCGTTCTGGATCGCGGGCGGCCGCGGGCGCTTTCGCGCGGGCGAGCTCTCGATCCCCGGCCGCTCTGACGTCGATCTCTACAACACGATCCTGCGTGGGTTGGGGGTGAGCACGCCCTTCGGCGATCCGGCCTATTTCGAGGGGCTGTTGCCGCAGATCCTCGCTTGAGCGACGGCAACTGTGGAAGATCGACCTCGCTCTCCGTTCTGTAGCCATGGCGATCACACGACTGCAGAACATGCTCGCCCTGGCGGTGTCACTCTTGCTCGCGGGCTGCTCTGACAAGAAGCAGCCGTCTGCCGCGGATGTCACGAATTCTGGAACGGACGCGTCGCTGGATGCGGCGATTCCCCCGGCGGACGCGTCGCCGGACGCGGTGGCCTCCTTGTCGCTGTTCGCGGCGGGTGCGACTCAGGCTTCGGTGCTCGCGGCCGTTCCGGGGTTCGCGACTCAGAGCGGCCTCACGATCACCTATACCTTTGGTTCCGCCGGCTCGCTGCGCGACCAGATCCTGACCGGGACGTCGGGCGCGGATGTCGCGATCATCACACCGGCGGTCGTCACCGCGCTCGATGCGAAGGGGCTGGTGCATGCCGGCTCTCGCGTCGATCTGGCCCAGGTGGGCGGCGGTCTTGCCGTCCGATCCGCTGACCCGCTTCCGGATATCTCGGACTCGGATAAGTTCAAGGCCGCGTTGCTCGCCGCCGACGAGATCTATTACGCCGACCCGGTTTTGGCGACCGCGGGCGCGGCGTTCATCAAGATTTGCACCACGCTCGGGATCGCGGATACCTGCGCGGCGGCTCCCAGCGGCAAGGGCCACCCCTTCGCGGGGGGAGCCGACGCCATGGCGGCCATGGCGCTGTCGACGGCAGCCACGGTTGTCGGCTCCGCGCAGATCAGCGAGATCAAGGCGACGCCCGGGGTCGTCGTAGTCGGCGAGTACCCCACCACCCCCGTGAATCTGCAGGTCAAGACCGTCTACACCGCGATCATCGTCGAGGGCACAGACGATCTCGACAGCGCGCAACGGCTGCTGCAGTTTCTCAGCAGTGATTCGTTCATGACCCAGCTCGCCTTTTACGGATTCGAGCCGGCTCCGGTCCCGTGAGCAATGTTCTGATGAAGTGGAAGGTAGCCGGCGATGGGACGCCCACCGAGGTGTTCCGCGTGCAACCCATGGCGAACGACGTGAACGTGGTGACCGTGGGCGCCGACGGTGGAGCGGATGGCGGTTCCAGCGCGGGCACGATGGTGGGAGGCGTCGGGCGCGATCCGCGGGCGTTGCCGCCGGGCACCCTCAACTTCACGGCGGCTGGTCGCGCCGCCGCGGACACCAACGGATCGGTGGCGGTGGTGGCGAATGGGCTGGCGTTCACTGCTGACGCGCGAACGCTGTTCATTGCCGACACGGCACGCGGCGCCATCTGGAAGGTCACGTTCGACGCGCAAGGCGCGCTGCAGAGCCCGGTCGGCTGCGACACCACGTTCCCCGCCGACACACTGTGCCTCACTAACGTGTTCGTCGCTCACCCCATTCTCGAGGGACTCGACGGCATCGCGCTCGACGTGGCCGGGGATATCTGGGGCGTGGCCAATGAACGGCAAGCGGTCGTCGTCGTGACCCCGTCCGGCGCCGTTCGCGAGGTGTTCCGCAACTCGCCGAGCGCCACCACCAAGCTACGCAACACCGGCCCGCTCGAGTTCCCTACGAGCCCGTTCCTCGTCGACAAGAAGTTGTGCATCACCCAATCCGATACCAGCCGTCGCGACAACGCCCCCAACACGCTCGGCGAGGTGGGTCCGGGGATGACGGGCCCGCTGTTGGGGAAGATTTCGTGCATGGATCAGGCGTTGCCGCAGGCCGGGTTGGCGTTGCCGATCCATTGATTCGACCCGCGGCGGCTCCAACGCGCCGAGAGGAGGACGGTCGGGATCTTCCTGATCGGACCGTCGCGTAATTCGAACCGGGCACGGCCGCGCGCGGCCCCGTGCTCGAGCGCTTGATTATCTTCGAGCAATGATGGTCGCGTCGCGCCTGGCGTATTGGTTCGGCGGTATTCCGATTCTGGTCTGTATCGCCTCGTGCGAGCTCCTGGGCATCGTTCCGCCCTTCGAACCTCACGGGCCGGCGTCATGCGCGCAGGGCGCGGAACCCGCCCCGTTGCGCGCCGCCTGCGCGTTCGGAGCGGGTGCGCTCTCGATCGATACCGTCGGCTGTCCGGCTTCGGGTGCCGACATCCCCATTCAGCACGTCATCGTGATCATGCAGGAGAACCGCTCGTTCGATCACTACCTCGGCCACCTTCCCGGTCAGGGGCAAGACGACGTCGACGTCCCGGCCGACGGTGTGTCGAACCCGCCTGCTACCGGCATCACCATGGTGCCGTGGACGCACCTCTCCGCCGCCTGTTTCGACAACCCCAATCATTCCTGGCAGGGGAGCCATCAGGCGTGGAATCAGGGACAGAACGACGGCTTCGTCGTTGCGAGCGCCAGCCCCAACGACGGAGAAGGGAATGACCCGGCCGGGAGCCGCGCGATGGCCTTTTACGACGCGAGCGATCTGGCGTTCTACTACCAGCTGGCGTCGACGTTCGCGATCTCGGATCGCTACTTCTCCGACGTGATGGGGCCGACCTTACCCAATCGTCTCTACCTGTATGCGGGCAGCTCGTTTGGAATCGTCAGCGGTGATATCGACACCGAGTCTGCGCCGGACGATCTTCGGCGTGCTCAACGACGCCGGCATCTCGTGGAAGGTCTACGGCTCGGATGTACCGGCGGGATTGCTGACGGCATCGTTCCTGGCCGATTCGATCGGTCATGTGGCCGGCATTGACGACTTCGCCGAGGACGCGCAGCAGGACCACTTGCCCGCGGTCTCCTTCGTGGACGCGGCGTTCCTCACAGCCAGGGCGGCGCTGACCGATGAAGAGCCGCCCGCCGACATGCAAGTCGGGCAGCAATTCGTCTACCGTCAGGTGCGCGCGTTGATGTCGAGCCCGAGCTGGGCGACGTCGGCGATGTTCATCACCTACGACGAAGCGGGCGGCCTTTACGATCATGTGTCGCCGCCCGAGGCCTGCCTCCCCGACGGGACGCCGCCCGCGCAGCAGCCCGAGCTGGGCAGCTTCGATCGCTACGGCTTCCGCGTGCCGGTGTTCGTCGTGTCGCCCTATGCCCGGGCTCACTTCGTTTCGCATGCCGTCCACAGCCACGCCTCGATCCTGCGCTTCATCGAGATGCGGTTCGGTTTGGCGGCGCTGTCTGGCCGCGACGCCAACGCGGACGCGATGCTCGACATGTTCGACTTCGTGAGCCCGCCGTTCCTCAATCCCCCCGGGCTGGCGGCGCCTCCGGTCGACGCCTCGCGCCTGGCCGCATGCACGGCGAAGTACGGGCGGTGACGCACCGTTGCTTTCCCGGGGGCAGTGGTGGGAGGCGAATACAGCGGGGAATTGACTCGAGCACTTCCAGCTCGGCCAGAGCGTGATTACCAACAACACATGACCAGATGGAAAAGCGGGTTGCTGGGTCTGTTGGGTCTATCGTTGACGGGGCTCTTTGGCCCGACGGTTTCGGCGGCGGTGATAGTGATCCACGGCGGCCACGACGCTCCACCGGCTCCAGTCGAGGAGCACTACACGCCCCGGCGCGGGTATGTGTGGGTCGGCGGGCACCACGGCTGGCGTCACCACCACTACGTGTGGTCGCGCGGTCACTACGTGCGCGAGCGCCGTGGATATGACTACGAGCCGGGGCGCTGGGACCGCCACGAAGATCATTACGACTGGCACGATGGCGGCTGGCGTTCCCACCGGTAGTCGTGCCGAAGTGCCCACCGTCGTCCAGGGCGGAGATCCCCGTTATTTCTCGGCCTCGGTCGACTTGAGCATAGCGAAGTACGTCTCCTCGCACGGCCCCGCCGCTCCGGGGGACGGACAAGCCGCCGCGGCATGGACTCCGAAGGCCTTCGCCTCTCCCAGATCGGTTACGTAGAGCACCAGCTTTCGCTCTCCCTGGCTGGTCGCGATTGCGACGTCGAACAGAATGAGGCTCCGCCCGACCGGGCCACCGAGACCGGCGGACCAGCGACCGTTCTTCACTCGAGTGGCGGTCGCTTTCGGCTCCGAGAGTTCGCTGAGCGTCCGGGCCGCGATGCGTCCCGCGACGGTGGGTCCGTCATAGCTCTTGCAGATCGGGCTCACGAAGAGCTCGAACGTGGGGCGGACGCCCCCGATCTCCGGGCGGCACTCGACCACCCACTTCGGCATCGTCGCTTTCTTGATGGCGCATAGCCTATCGTCGAACGGGGCGCGAATCCATGGTGGCGCCGGGGAGCGGGCTACTTGAAATATCGAATGTGGCGGAGGAACGGTGCTTTTAGACCCGCGCGCCCAGGAGTACGATGGGCGAGCGCGGCTCTGTCATGAAGCCCTTCGGTTCGTGGAGAGACATATCCATCGCGAAGAAGCTGTACTTCGTGGTGGGGATCATGGCGTTCCTGATCGTCGGCGAGCTGGTGACGCTTCGCTTCGCGATGCACACATTGTCGGCCGCGCGCGCCTTCGTTGGCGGTGAGGGTCTCTGGTCCAAGGCCCAGAAGAACGCCGCCATCAGCATCCAGCGCTACGGTGTCACCCACGACGAGGCCGAATTCCGCGCCTTTCTCGCATACATGGAGGTGCCCAGAGGAGACCGACAGGCCCGCCTCGCGCTGTTCAAACCGAATCTCGACCGGGCTGTCGTACGCGCGGGGTTCCTGCGAGGGCGGTTGGAACCGGACGACATCGATCCGATGATCGATCTGCTGCGTCGCTTTTACTGGACGAGCACCCTGTCGCGCGCGATCACCGTGTGGACCGACGCGGACAACATGTTGACGAAGTTCGAGGCGGAGTGCCTGGCGTATCACGCCGCCGTCCTGGCCGGTGATCGCGCGGCCGCGTCCAGCAAGCTGGCCGAGATCGACAACTTCAACCGGGGTCTCACCGTGCTCGAGGATGAATTTTCATTCGTCCTCGGCGCGGGGTCGCGCTGGCTGGAGTACGTGGTGCTCGCCCTGCTGTCGATCGCGGTTCTCACCGTCGAGAGCGTCGGCATCACGCTGACCTTCCTCACCAGCCGTTCGATCTCGCGCGGCTTGAACGAGCTCAACACCACCGCCATCGACATCGGACGGGGCAACCTCAACCGGACCGTGACTCCGCGCTCGCGCGACGAGATCGGGCAGCTCGCGCGGTCATTGAATCAGATGGGTGCGATGCTGCAGCAGCTCGTACGCCGATCTCGAGGTGCGCGTGAAGGAACGCACCCTGGAGCTGGCCCGCTCGCGCGATCAGCTGGACGTCATCTTGAAGGGCATCACCGACGGGATCACGGTCCTCGACGACGAGGGACGGTACGTGTTCGTCAACGACGCCGGCGCGCGCATGAGCGGCGCCGAGTCCATCGAGGAGTTCCTCCAGACGCCGCGCGAGCGCCTGCTCGAACAGCTCGAGCTCAAGGATGAGCACGGTGAACCATTTCCGCTGCAGAACCTTCCCTCGCGCCTGGTCCAGGCCGGCATCCCCCACCCGTCCGAGGTGGTGGTGCGCTCGCGGCGCCGGCCTCGCGGTGAAGAGATGTGGACGATCCTCAAATCGGCGCCCGTCTTCGACGAGGCCGGCAAGGTCAAGCTGGTCGTCAACATCTTCAAGGACATCACCAGCCGCAAGCGCGCCGAGGACGCGGTCCGGTTCCTCGACGAAGCGAGTCAGATCCTCGCCTCGTCGATGAGCACCCACGACACGCTGCGCCGGGTCGCCGCGCTGAGCGTCTCGCGTCTCGCCGATCTGTGCGCCATCGATCTGCTCGGTGCCGAGGGCGCGGTCGAGCCGCTGGTGTTTGTCTCGGCCGAGCCGGGCTTTCGCGACGGCGACGGGGCCGAGGAGCTCTGGCCGGCCGTGGCGCGCGTGCTGGCGGGCGGAGGCGCCGAGCTGCACGTCGAGGTGGGCGACGAGTGGGGCGCCGGGCAGGACTCGGCGACCGCGCCCGGTCAGGAAGCGTCGCGCCGGTCGGCGTTGCGCCGGATGGACGGCGCGAAATCCGCCGTCGTGGTTCCGTTACTGGCGCGCGGTCAGGTGTTCGGCGCGATCACGCTGGTGTCTGCCCACGCCCATCGCTGCTACGGGACCTCCGAGCTGAAGACAGTCGAGGAGCTCGCGCGACGTGCGGGCATCGCGATCGAGAACGCCACGCTCTACGAGCTGGCCCAGACCGCCGTCCGCGTGCGCGACGAGTTCCTGTCGATCGCCTCGCACGAGCTGAAGACGCCGCTCACCGCGCTCAGCCTGCAGCTGCACGCCGCCAAGACCAAGATTCACCGCGCCGAGGCCGCCGGCCAGGTGCAGGGCGGGCTCACCAGGGCGCTGGACGCCTCCGACAGGCAGGTCGAGCGCCTGACCCGGTTGGTGGCCGAGTTGCTGGACGTGTCGCGGATCCGCGCCGGGAAGATGACCTTCAACCTCGAGCGGCTCAGCCTGAGCGACGTGGTGCGCGACGTGGTGAATCGCTTCTCGGAACAACTGCGCAGCGCCGGCGTCGACGTCACCTCGCCATCGAAGACGACATCGTCGGGCTGGTCGATCGGATGCGCGTCGAGCAGATCGTCGACAACTTGCTGAGCAACGCGATCAAGTACGCGCCCGGGGCTGCGGTGACCCTGTCCCTGACCGCCGCGGACCAGGTCGCGACGCTCGTGGTCGACGACCGCGGGCCCGGGATCGCCGAGGACCAGCAGGCTCTGGTGTTCGAGCGCTTCGAGCGGGCGACGTCCTCGCGCTCGGTGAGCGGTCTCGGGCTGGGCCTGTTCATCGTCAAGCAGATCGTCGATGGATACGGCGGATCGATCGAGCTCGCGAGCCGCGTCGGGCAGGGGACGCGCTTCACGGTGAAGCTGCCGATCACGGACCCGGCGCGCTGAAGACGCGGGTGGTGTGGCGTCGTCGAACTTTGCTGGATCGGCGGGCCCGATCGGAGAGTAGAATGTGTGCATGGCGTTGACGTCTGGGGGGCTGCGAGAGAACCGAATCCGGTGGCGGCACGAGCTGGCGCCCATCATCGCGGTGGCCGGGCTCTTTGCCGACTATCTGTCGCCGGCGGAGCTGTGGACGATTCTGCTGCCGCTCGGCTGCGTCGTCCTGCTCGCGGCGCTGCGCAAATGGACCGCCGCGGCCGTGGTCTTGGTGTTGTCGTCGTGGGTCGCCATTCCGACCGCCGCCATTGCGGTCACGGCCATCGAGAACAGCGCCGGTGAGCACCGCCTGTTCGCGCTCTCCGATGCGACCGGCCCGCTCCTCCACGAGCTCTCCATCGACGCATGTAATCCGGGCGTGATGGAAGTCGAGACGCTTCCGATCGGCCCCGGGCAGCTCATCAATCCGCGCTGGGTCCTGCGCAAGAACGTCGAGACCGTCATCGCTCTGCACAACGCGATCGTGATCGACCAGGCTCGCGAGGCGGGCCTCTGCCCGTCCGGCGACTGACGGTAAGCCAGCGACTGACGGCCAACCGGCTCGACCTACTTGAGATCGTAGGTCACGTGGACGATGGTGATGATGTCCTTCTCCAGGGACGCGGTGTCATTGTTTCCTTGCACGGACGTCTCCGTGGAGTTGGCGGGGTTGACGTTGATGATGCCCATGTCGGCGGAGCGCAACTGGCGGATCGCGGCGCCGCCGGCGGACGTCAGAATGTTGTCGGCGCGCGTGCGGGCATTCTTGGCCGCCTCGGCCAGCATCTCGAGCTTCATCTCGCCGAGCTTCGTGTAGTAGTACGACGGCGCCGCCGACGAAATAGAGACGCCGCGCTCGAGTAACTGGGTCACTTCACGGGAAGCGCGCTCGATCCGCGCCAGGTCCGTCGATCGGACGGTCACGCTCTGGTAGGTGCGGTAGCCCTTGAAGATCTGCCGCTCGACGCGGTTCTCGTTCTTTCCCACGTGCTCGACCACGTGTTCGACGTCTTTCATCTCCTCCACGCTCGCCGAGGACGGGCGAATCTCGTCGGGCTTGATCCCCTGTTTCTGCAGGAACTCGAGAACGAGCGCGACGTGGCCGTGCAAAGTCTTGTATGCGGCGGTTCGATCGATCGGATTCTTCGCCTCGACAAAGCAGGTCCACTCGATGAGGTCGGAGACGATGCGCTTCTTCGCCGAGCCCGTGATCCGCAAAGAACGCTCTGGTGGGCGGACCTTCACCCGTTCCCAGGTCGCTGCAATGGTGTACGTCGCCAGGACCCCCGCCATGGCGACGGCGATCCATCCAAGGTTCCGATCGAAAGCGAGCGCGCGAGGTGGTGTCTCCATGGCCCGCGGTAACTGCAAGCCACGGACCGCCGGGCGGAGGCTCGAATCCGCGAAACGCTCAGTCGCGCGTAGCGGCGACTCTACGAATCATAGCGGAGCGCCTCCATGAAATATTGATTTGTACCGGGTTACGGCGGCGCGGCATCGGCGTGAATCGGAGGACGGCGGCCGGCCCACGGGCGGGCGGACTCGAGCTGGGCGGCGAGGCGCAGCAGGGTCGCCTCATCGCCGATGCGGCCGGTGAACATCGCGCCGATCGGGAGACCAGCGGCGTTCCAGAAGAGCGGCACGGTCATCGAGGGGGCACCGGTGACGTTGGCCAGCGGCGTGAACGGCATGAAGGTGAAGACTCGCCGTACGGCGCTGTCCACGACGCCGGGCAGGCGCAGCAGGACTCCGAGTCGCAGCGCGAGGAGCACCTCGTGCGCGAACGCCTCGAGCCCGTGGGGATGAAGCGCGCCGATCGCGGGTGGTGGTAGGCCCAGCGTGGGCGAGAGCAAGACATCGAAGTGTTCGAAGAACTGGGCAGCGCTGCGCGCGACGGCGTCGAGCCTCTCGTGCGCCGCCGCGAGCTGCACGGCGCTCCGCTGACGACCGATCTCCGCCGTGATCCGCGTGCTGGTCTGCAGCTCGGCGCGCCGGGGCCGGCGGCCAGAGGTTCGGGCGTCGTCAGCGATGCGCGTCGCGATCGCGACGCAGACGACGAGGAAGTAGTCACGCGCCAGCGCCTCGGGATCGAGGTCGAGGTCATGCTCCTCGACGTCGTGTCCCAGCGAGCTCATGAGCCGTGCCGCGTCTTCGACGGCCGCCACGCAATCCGCGTGCGGCGCCATGATTCCGAGGTGCGGTCGCTTGGTGAACGCGACCCGCAGCCGCCCGGGCGGTGCGCCCACCTCGTCGAGAAAGGGGCGCGCCGCGGGCGGCGCAAAGTCGCGCGCCGTCGATTCCGGTCCCGCGGTGGCGTCGAGCAACGCCGCGCTGTCGCGCACCGTGCGCGTGACGGCGTGCCCGATCGCCATTCCGTTCCAGACTTGTGAGCTGTCGGGCCCGACCGGCGTGCGCCCGCGCGTCGGCTTGAGGCCGAAGAGCCCGCAGCACGAGGCGGGAATGCGGATCGATCCGCCGCCGTCGTTGGCGTGCGCCATGGGGACGACACCGGCAGCGACCGCCGCCGCTGCGCCGCCGCTGGAGCCACCCGGCGTGCGCGCGGGATCCCAGGGGTTGCGCGTGGGTCCGAAGAGCGCCGGCTCGGTATAGGGCGTGAGCCCGAATTCCGGTGTGTTGGTCTTGCCGAAGATCACCAGCCCGGCGCGCCGGTGGCGCGCCACCAGCGTCGAGTCGTGCGTCGAGCGATGTTCAGCCAGGAAGCGGCTCCCCGACGACATGAGCGTTCCCTCGCAAGCGGCGTCGAGATCCTTCAGCAAGAAAGGCACACCCGCGAAGGGCCCGTCCGGCAACCCCGCCGCGATCGCGCGCCGGGCTTCGTCGTGCATCGGCCTCACCACCGCGTTGAGCCGGTCATTGACCCGCGCGACGCGCGCGATCGCTTCGTCGAGCAGCTCCGCCGCCGTGACCTCCCGCCGTCGCACCAGATCCGCTAGCCCGAGAGCGTCGAGCCCGCCGTAGTCGGTGAGTGACACGGCGTGTAGCTTTTCAGCAAGAGCGGCCCGCGTCTACCTTCAGCTTGGGCTGGGGCCGGGGTTCTAAAAATGACCTCTAGTGACCGCCGTCAGCGCTGATCTGGATCGTGATCGTCTGCATGCACATCTGGGGCAGCCCCAGCGAGTTGCCCGCGCCGTCCGATGCGAGCCATTTGGTGCCGTCCTGGCAGGTCGAGCCGGTGGGGCAGTCCCTGTCGCCGGAGCAGTCCAGGCGGCAGAAGTGGAAATCGGTGTTGCAAGAGGGGCGGGCGGTCCCGGTGAGGGGAACGGGGCAGTCGGCGTCGACGGAGCACTCGTGCTCGCACATCACGTGAAAGACAGACGGTGTGCAGCCCGTGGCGTTGCACGACGTCCCCTCGCCGGCTCCTGTGCACAGCCCAGCAGCGCGCGAGCAGACGAGCGGAAAGAACGGGCTGTCGGTGGTGCCGACCACGCACGACCCGAAAGGATCGCTGAGATCGGCGTCGCCGGTGACGATGCTGTGGTTGCCTACGCTGGTGATCGGCCTCGCGGGGTTGGCCTCGCAGCCGGCGAGCGTGCCCGCGATCAGGAACGCGTTCATGGCGAGAAGAATCGAAAGAGAAGCCGAGAATCCACCTGAATTGTTGCCACGCATGTTGACCTCCAACGGGTAGGTCCGTCGAGCCCGCTGCCACGGGCCACGTCTTTTTCATCACGGCAACCGGAGCTCGATCGCCGACCAGGCAGCGAGCCAGGGCACACCCCAGCGTGCCACCGCGCGGTCCGCGAAGTCGAGCACGAACGGACGCAGCAAGGCGCCCACGGACGCTCCCAACCGCAATGCGAACGTCTGACTCAGGTCGTATCCGAAGGACCCCCGCAGGAACGGTCCTCCCGACAGGCGCGTCGCGCTGCTGTCTTGGTACAGCGGCGCCGCACCCCGTCCGTCCGTCGTCAAGATCGCCAGCGCGCCGCCGCCTCCGAGGGCGGTGTGCCACCCGCGGCCCAGGGTTTGACGCCGGAGCTCGGCGCCCACGATCGTCACGTTCGTGGCGCTCGAGCCCTCGGCTCCGCGGGTCGTCATCGCGGTGAGGGGGACGAGCGCGAACAGGCCGACGCGCAGCGCGGCTCCTGCCATCATGCTGGCCGAGAGCGCGAGCGCGAGGTTGGGCGGCAGGCCCCCGCGGCTCGCGAGCACGCCCGGACCAACCTCGAGAGCGACGAATGGGCGCGGCCGCGGCGCTGGCGGCGGAACGCGCGCGGCCTGCAGCAGTGCTGGCGACGCCGCGACGTCGCCCCGCGGCGCGTCGGGCAGCGCGAGCTCGAGCAGACTCGCGCGCAGAAGCTCGACGGCGAGCAACGCCAGGCGCGCTGGCTGATCCACCTCCCCCACGATGTGGCGCTGCAGCTTCTTGCCCGTGGCGCGATCGAACAGCATCGCGTCCGCGCCGTCGGCACTCACATCGATGACGACCCGGATCGCCGCGACGGCGTCGCGCTCGCGGGTCAGCGCCGTCAGGCGCGCGAGCGTGTCGTCCCCCGCCGGCAGCGTGGCGACGGCGGCGTCGAAGCCCATCGTCAAGAGCTCGGCGCGGATGCGCTCTGCGAGCCGGGTCTGGCCAGCGTCGTCGAGCACGACGATCCGCGGGCGCTCCAGCGCGCGGGCGGCTCCGCCAGGCGCGAGAAGGAGGGCGGCGGCGAGCAAGATCGCGCGGGCGTTCACGGGCTGTCGAGCACGCGCCGCGCCAGCGGCGCGTAGGTTCCGCCGGAGTGATCGGCCAGGTAGCGTCGGGCCGCGTCGCGCGCGGCGGCATCGTCGCCCCGCGCCCGCTGGCACTCGATGAGGCGCCCGGCCGCCTCGGCGGCAAACACGCCGGACGGCTGCTCGCGCAGGTAGCGCGTCAGCCACGCCGCGGCGTCCGCAGGATCATGGCGCTGATCGGCGGCGAGACGTCCGAGCAAGAACGGGGCGTCGGCCGCCTCGGGCGCCAGCGGAAAGCGCGCGCGCAACGCGCGCAGCGCGACCGCGCCGTGGTCCGCGTGCCCCGAGAAACGAGCCACGTCTGCCACGAGCGACAGATCGGACGCGCCCGCGCTCGCGAGGATCTCGTCGAAGGCGCCGCTGGCGAGCAACGCCCAGGCTTCGTCAAACCGCCCGGCGCTCGCCGGGCCGCGCCAGGAAGACGGTGGTGTCGGTCGCGATTGCGCCAGGGATCGTGCGCCGGGACGGTCCGCGCCGGACGGATACCCGCGCGCTGGCGCCGGGGCGTCGGACGGCGATGGCGCGGTGGGCGCCGCCAAAGCCGCGCGCGGCGTCGCGACTGACGAGGAGGACTCACTGGCGCGACCAAGCTCCACCTCGAGGTGTTCCCCCGCGCCGATCACGCGGGTGCCTCTGAGCTGCGGTCCAGTGACGCGGACCTCTCCGTCCTGCAACATCAGGTCAAAGCGCCGGCGTGCCGGATCCCAGCCGACATCGAAGCGCGTGCCGACGACCTGCACCTCGAACGGGCCCGCGTCGACCCGCCACCGGGTCGCGGCGTCGCGGTGCACGACCGCGGCGACCAGACGGCCGCGCTCGAGCACGACATGCGCGCCCGTCGCGCTGCAATCGAAGACGCGCATCATCGCGCGCGGCGAGAGCGCCAGCTGTGTTCCGTCCGAAAAAGTGACGCGGCTCGGGCTGTCGGCCACTGTGGTGATCCACTGGCCATCGCGCCCGCTCGTGCCCGCGACGTCGAACGTCAGCGCGCGCGGGCGCGCGGCCGCCAGGAGCAGCGCGGCCGCGACCGCCCCCGCGCACCCGAACACCAGCGCGACGATCGCGAGGTGGCGCGCCCGTCGATCCTCCCTGTGGGCGCCATGCGCGACGAATCGCAGGCGCTGCGCCTCATGAGGAAACGTCCGCAACGCCTCGGATTCCAGGCTCGCCACGTGGTCGCCGAGACGCTTCAACCCCTCGTCCATGAGGATCCTCCTTGCAGGTAGTCGGCGACCGCCGGGACACCGCGCGCCAGCTTCATGAAGCGGGCCTCGGCCCGCGAAAGGCGGCGCTTGACCGAGGACAGCGACACGCCGCAGATCTCGGCCACGTCGGTCAGGTCGCGATGGTCGAGGTGCCGCAGTGCGAATGGGATGCGCTCGTCGGTGGGCAGTCGTGCGAGAACGGCGTAGACCGCGGACAGGACCTCGCGCGCGTCGTGACCGGCCCGCGGATCGACGGCCTCCGGTTCGGGCAACCCGTCGTGGGGCAGGAACACGAGCCAGCGCCGCCGGCTCGCGCGGCGCTCGATGGCCGCGCGCGCCGTGTGCACAGCGACGGCGGCCATCCAGCTCGGCAGCGCCTGGGGGTCACGCAGCTCACCGATCGACTCGAGCGCGCGCACGAAGGCGTCGTGGTGCAGGTCCGCCAGTTCCCGATCCGGTCCCAGTATACGCAGCAAGATCCGCAGCATCGGCTGCGTGAACCGGTCATGCAGCTCACCCAGCGCGGCGGGGTTGCGCGCGCGCACACCCTCGACCAGTCTCGCGGGAGAGACGAACGAGATCGTTCCGCGGCGGTCGCGAGACGTTCGTTCGTCATCTACCGGGTCCCGCCGAGCCTCCACCGACCTGCGACGCATTGCTGCTACAGGATAGTCCGGCGACTCGCGATCCACGGTTCAGAAAACGACCGATGGGTGCCCTGACCGGCGGCCTGTGGGGGATGTGAGAGCCCCTAGTTAAGGGGGCGGACGTTCAGCGCTGGACATTGACCGACGCCGTGCCGGCGGCGTATTCCGTCTCGCCGCTCACCGCGACGAACGGCCAGCCGCTCATCGAGACGCTAGAGCTGACCGTCGGTGACCTGGCGGCTGAATTCGTCGGCCGCTGACGCAGTCGCGGGGCGCTCGACCAGCATATCCAATGGTTTCCGGGCGACGAGAGCGAGACTGAACCATGATCGGCGTCGCTTTGATGGTGGCATGCGTATTCGTCGCGGAAGGCGCGGCCGCGACACTTGTCCCGCGCCCTCGATCTATGTCGATCAATGGTGGTCATCATCGCGGCAACGCGTACGGAGGCCGATGCGCGCGCGATCGCAGCGCGGTTCAGTCACCCGCTGTTCGCGTCTCGGCAGGGTGCTCACTTACGGACGACCCCGATCTCCACGGTGGACTTTCCGGTCGCCGTCAATCTTTTGGTTTCAATAGTCTGATCGAGGTGCTGCGTACCACCGCTGACATTTCCAACTTGGATTGAGGAGCCGCCCTTCGCGGCGGTTTCGCCGATGTTCAGCACCTGGCGAACCCCTTCCCCCGGGTTGGTGTGCGCTCGTTGGGGTCCGTCGTCCGCCGGCCGGGCTACGGCGGCGGTCTGGTCTGGACCAACATGCGATGCGCTGTCACGCGCATCGACCCGAGTTGGCGTCTTGCCCGGACGCCAGTCGAGCGGAACGCCAATAAAGAAACACGAGACAGACAGCACGCCGACGGCGCTCAGAAGAGCGACTGGCGTCCACAGAAGCAGGATAGCAGGGTAGCGAAGAGTGCTCCTATCGAGATGAACCAATCGCGCAAACACGACGATGAGAACCATGAGAAACAACATCGCGCCCAGAAGCAGAATGGATTCGCGGATGTCACTGCCGACGAATAGCCGCGTGAGTGCTACCGCGGCGGCGACGCCCGCGCCTGCCAACGCATAGCGCATCTCGGGCACGGCGACGATAGCTTCTCGGAGGACCCGCATTGGTGCTGCGATCGCCCCCTGGGGGGGCTGCTCGGGCGCTGCCTTTTTCATCGGTTGGCTCCTAAAGGAGGTACGTCGTTCCTGACGCGAAGATCCGTGGTTCCCCGCGAATGTGCGCGACATCGCCCGCTTGCCAGAGTAGGTAGGCCTTGAGGCGGCCGCCTGAGACTGTGATCTCTCGCGACTCTCCGTTGCGCAGGAACCGGAGCGCAGCTTTCGTTCGTCCGCGCCC
Organism: uncultured Pseudomonadota bacterium; assembly: GCA_963711305.1. GTDB lineage: Bacteria > Myxococcota_A > Polyangia > Fen-1088 > Fen-1088 > DASRQZ01. The sequence goes on along the minus strand of CAVQDT010000006.1, from coordinate 23,315 downwards.
TGAACTCAGCTTCTGGCTCAGCGTCTCGATATCCCTAACTGGTTGACCGTCGCAATGGGTGATGTAGTCACCTCCTCGAATCGGCGACCCTTCTTCTTGCTCGAAGAGAACGAGCACGCCGGGCGTTGAACCGTATCCCGCTTTCTCGAAATAGGCCCGGGCGGCCGCGATGGCGGCAATCAAGATGCCGTCTTCAGTGTGTTGGCGATCCTCACGCGCCCACTTCGACGCCAGCCGGAAGTACTTGGCCAACCACCCGAGCGCCGATGAAAGCCGCTCGGCGCTCACGTCCTGGGGCCAGCGGGTTGGCTGCCTCGGTGCCGCACCGACGCCGTCGCGTGCCACGCCGAGGCACCAGACGGCCGCGTAGTATGCGTCGGCCAACCCTTTGTATCCGGCGACTGGGTCTCTGGTCGCCAGTGTTTCGAGTATCGGCAAAGCGGCGTCGAGAAGCTTTGCCGATTCGGAGCACTGACCGAGCAAGAGGAGATAATGCGCCTCGACGCCCTGGTTGATCGCATCCCAGCCGACGTCGGGCGGTTCGCATTGCCGCCGCAGGGTCTCGGACTCACGATGGAGCTCGAGTGCGCGTTGCAAATGTGCCTGGCTCGCCGAAAAGTCCCTCGTGCCCCCCAAGACTCCCTCGAGAAACGACGAATCCGATCGGGCGAGGTACGTCAGATAGGGCTCCGACCCCGTGCCTTTCGCGTCTGAGAGGATGGTTTGCACCCGGGCAGCGAACTGGCTCACGTCGCCATTTAGCGCCCGAACGAATGCCAGGGCCATACGCTCACGCAGCACGTCGCCAGGCTGGCTCGTGGGAGCTCGTCGAAGATCGTCGAGACCTGCCTCGAATTCTGTCGTTGACTCTACGCCTTGCTGCACAGAGCCCAGGAGAATGCTCCGAACCTGGCGCACGTTTCGCTGCAGGAGCAACGGCAGCTCCGAAAGGTCGACCATCAACCGGTCGATTTCGGCGAGCGCTGCGGTTGTGTCTCCATCGAGCTGGTACGACGTTGCGCGCGCCATCCGGAGCTCGGCTTTCATGCTTGGATCGTCCTTGCTCCGCCCGAGAGCCCTGTCTATGCGGGTCCGCGCTTCCTTGGGGCGCCCGAGTGCGCAGAAATGCCGCGCGCTGAGGAGATCGAGAACTGTTTCGAGTCGTGGCCAGGCATTTCGCAACGTGATGGGGGTGAGCAGGGCGGCAAACGAGATATTTCTTCGTGACGTGTCCCCATCTACCTCGGAATGCAGGAGTGTTACGTTGATCTCGGCAGAGTAGGTGTCCCCCGACGGCAGTCGAACCACGAGGGAGGCAATCGTCACGGACGAACGGTCCGAGACGTTGACGTCTCCATGGATGGCGACGTGACCGTTGTACACGACGTGGGTCTTCGCCGGCATCGTCGCCCGCTTCTCTGTGGTTCCCCAAACGATGGCGTCGAGCCCCTGCCGGCGCGCGACGGTGATAGCTTCGTCCTCGGTTTGAATCGCCTCGTCCAGCACGGGAACGACCAGCGCATCTTCACGTCGCAACCCACGAGCGTTGACCTTCTCGGACAGGAATCGCGCGATCTGCTGTGCCACGGCTCGACCCCACGGCTCCCGGGGCGAAGGCAGAGTGTCGAGGCGAGCCACCGCGATGAGACCAGCGTCGCTGCTCGCCGGTCCGCGGGCCGGCCACACACCGCAGGACATCTCGGATTTCAAGGTGACGGAAGGCGGAAGCGGCGGTGCCTGAGCGGCAACGGACGAGAACCAGACCAGTGTTCCCGCAAGCCCTGCCGACCTCAAGGCGCGCCGTGACATCATGTCGCGGGCACGCACGCGTCGATCACGCGCGCGTGGTAGGTCACGCGCCATTGACCACGACCCACCACGGGCCGGATCTCGCGCGAGGTGATCTCGATGATGAAGCGAACGCGCTCATCCATCCGATTTCCCGCTGCGACAACGGTCGGTACGTCGTCGAGCGCGAGCCGCGTGGTGTGATGCGGCGGCATGGACATCAGCTCCGCCGGGGTCCATTCGGTTCCGTCGAACGTTACGTCGATCCAGTAGCGCGCCGGGATCTTCACATCCCAGTACGACGCGAGCCGTACGAGGTCGGCCGGCGGATCGCCGCACGTTCGCAGCGCCTGCGTAGGGGCCGTTGGGCCAGTCGGCGTCATCCCGTGCCTCGCACACCCGAAGGCCCCCGCGACGAAGCAAGCCGCCAAACGCGCGAGTCGCAATGGGCCTCCGGCGCGAAGCGTACTCTCCCCTCTCGGCGCCAACAAGCGATGTCATCCGAAGACGGGCGCTTGCTGCGTTGCCGATCGATAGATCAGGGCTCGACACAATAGAGCGGGTACGAGGGCAGGGCGGGGCACGGTATCAAAAAACCGTCCGACCAGATGGTCGAGCTGTCGAGAGAGCTCGGGCCAAGTATCCCCGTCGTGCCCTGCTGCCAGATGCCGCTGTCCAGGGAGTCTCCCGCCGCCAGCTGGGCGCCGGTTCCGACGCGGGTTCCGTCGGGACGGACGTTGACCGCGCTGGGTGTCAGGACCGAAGCAGCGGTTCGATTGCTCGTGGCGACGAAGGCCATCCCCGCGGTCACTCCGGTCGGCCGATCGGCGAGGCACTTAGCGTCCGGGGATTGCATGCCGACCGTGTACGGGGAGGTTTGCCAGATCCTCGCTCACCAGCCGCGAGCTCGAGGTGAATGGCCCCTGGCCTTGGTTTTTGCGCATCGGGCTGCCGATCCCGAGCCGGCTCGTCGTGGAGGCGCCGAGCAAGGGCGGTCGCGTCACGGGCTTCTTCAGTCAAGGCGTAGCGCACGGACATGTCACGGAGTGGGCGCCAGGCCGCGCGCTCGCCTACTCGATCGACCGGTACGACGTCACCGACTTACCGTTTCACATCACCCGCCTCGGCCGCGCGCCGACGTATGGCTTCCGCGCCGAGCGCGTCGCTGACTGGCTCGAGATCGAGAACACGCGGTGGGAGCTCACCCCGCGCTCCGACGGTGGTACCGATCTGCGACGCGAGATCGTGTGGCGGCGGCACCTCGCGCCGGCGTTCTATTTCGGCTGGCTACAACAGACGATCATCGAGCGAGGCCAGGACCGTCTGCTCGCGCTGGTACGGGAGCGGGTGACCACACCGACCGCGGCCAGGGACCTCATCGCCGCCGCACCAGCAGGCCTGTGGTCGACACCCGCACTTCGAAGACCGCCGAGGACTGCACGTCGATGAAGGTGGCGGAGCCGTATTCTGCATCGACCAAGAGGCTCAACCAGACGTGCTGGCGGCGCAGATTGAACAGGTCGACGGCTCGGGGCGCACCCAGCGCGGCGACGGTGCGCGGGCGGTCCCGCTCATCGTCGAGCGAGATGTAGCGGCCGGCGACGCGGTCGAGGTCGTAGGCGGTGTGCAAGCCCAGCAGATTGACCCAGGGCTTCCACTTGAGGATGTGCGCGTCGACGTAGAGTTGGTCGCCGGAGAGCTCGTGCACCTGGCGGCGCCCATCGGGGAAGACGAAGCGGGCCGTGAAGGTCTGCTTGCCGCTGGGCTCGACGCTGACCTCGCAGGCGATCTCTTCGCGGGTCAGCGCTCGATAGCCCTGGGTTGCCGCCAGCAATCCGAAACACAGGGCGCCCAGCGCGGCAAACAGCAGCGCCGATAGCGTGCGCGCGCTGAAGGCCAGGACGCGGCCGTGCCGCAGCGCCCGCCAGCTGGCGATGGCGAAGCCCAGGCCCAGCAGTGCGAACAACGCGCCGGCGAAGATCACCTCAGATTCTCAGGTGAAAGTGTCGAATGTCGTGGCAGGAATTGCAACGGGGGCCGGTGGTTGTCCGGGCCGCGCGCGCTGACAGCGTGAAGCCTCTCGCTATGAGGTGAAGTCGGCGACCTAGTAAGCGGCGAGCCGCTCCATGTGGAGCGCGGCGTCCTTGGCGGCGTCGTCGAGGCTGCGGCCGCGCTCGCGCGCGTCGATGAAGGCCGCGTACCAATCCGACCAGTGGTGCTTGGGCGCCTTCGCCTCGTACGGGCCGTGGCGCTCTTCCGCTTCTTTCAGCAGCGCGGTCAGGGTGGCGCCGTCGCTGCTGAAGCCCCGTCCGGGGAGGCGCTGCTTGATCTCCTGGAGGACCCAGCTGTTGCCGTCCGGATCGCTGAACGAGATGAAGGTCTGGTAGGACTGGCCCGACGGGGCTGCCCCCGACACGCGCCCTTCCTGACCGGGTAACGTGGGCTCGGCGGGCGCGCCGGCAAGTCCGGGCGGCGTCCGATCTCATCCGCGTGTGCCCGCGCGGCAGCGCGGTTGGTGACTCCTATGGTACGCCGTACATCGAGGCACGTGCGTACCCGTTGACGCGCGCTCCTGTCGGTGAAAACCTCGCATCCCATGCGAGCGGGGCCGTTGTTCTGGTGGGTCGTGGCCGGTGCGCTCGTCGCCTGCGCCGGATGCTCGGATCGAGCTCCCGCGAGCGAGACCGATCCTGTGCGCTGCCTCGCGCCCGGATCGTCGGCGCTCACCAGTTTCTCGATCGGTACCACTTACAACGACCAGGTCGGCGTCCAGTCGTTCGTCACCGCTTTTCCCAGCTCGCTCACGCTGATCGCGTCGGGCGACGTCGCACGGCTGTCCGGAACCGTCGACAACTATTCGAACCTGGGCGTGTCGTTCTCCGCCTGCGTCGACGGGTCCGCGTATACGAGCCTCGCTTTCGAGCTCGGCGGCAGCGTGGGTCCGACGGGGATGGTGATGCTCTCCGTCTATACACGCGAGAACAGACCCGAGCCGCCGTTCTCGGCAACCGGCACGTGCGTCCCCTCGGATCCGGCCAACCCTTACAGCAGCTGCCTTTCGTCCTACGTCGCGCTTCCCGTATCGCCGGTACCGGCCCCGACGACGGTTCGGTTCGCCGACTTTCATGGCGGGATGCCCGCGGCCAGCGTCGATCCTGCGCAGATACTCGCGATCTGGTTCTCGTTCTCTTGGAGCTCCACCGCGCAGCCCTATACCGTGGATCTCACCCTGGGGAACGTGACCCTCGTCCATTGAGTCTGCGCGACGCGCTTGGCACGTTCGTTCAAAGCAGCCCGGACAGCGTGCCGGTCTTCCAGTTCGCCGTCGACTGGGTGCCGAACGTGGTGACGTCGGTCAGGCCGAAGGCCTGGGCGATCGAGATCAGGAGGTGATTGTTGGTGCTCGCCTTGAACTCGGCGTCGGTGGGCGAGCACCAGAGGTTGGTCGTGCAGTCGGGCGACATCTTGAGGCGCCGGCCCATCCGGAACCTGGTCCCCGCCGCGCCGCCCGCGAGCAGCGTCGGGGCGTTGCGCGTGCTGTGCAACGCCGGGTTCCCCATATCGCTCGACGCGTAGAGGAGCACGTTGTCCAGCACGCCTGCGGCTGCCAGTTGCTGCATGAACGATGCAATCTTGCCGTACGAATAGCGGTTGAACTTGGCCAGGTTGGACCAGGTCGTCGAATCGCCGGAGGTGTTCGGGTGGCCGTCGGAGCCGAGCGACGACCCGTTGTAGACGTGCGCAACGCCGCCGTGGTTGTCGGCGGGCAGGTTCAAGGGATTGCCCGAGTACGACAGGTCCGCCATGAAGAACGTCGCGAAGCGGGTGATGTCGCACGCGAACGCCTGCGTCAGCAGCGTGATCATATTGTTGGCGATCACGTCGAAGTACGGCTCGCCGCCGTTGTAGCGCTTGATCGACGGGAACTTCGTCGCGTCGGGCTTGCCCGGCACCGTGCAGGTCGCGCCGGCGCCGCTCGTCGTCGCCTCCTCGAACTGCTTCTCGAGGTCGCGGATCGAATCCAGGTGTTGCTGTAGCTTCTGCTGCTCCGCCGGCGCCAGCCGCGGGTTGAGCCGGGCGATGTCCTTGGTGACGAAGTCGATCACGCTGCGCCCCTTGGCGCGCGCCCGCATCGCCGCCGCCGCCGCCGCCGGGTCGGTCGTCGGCACGTAGGCCGAGAACAGCGTGTTGAACGCTTGCACCGGGTCGATGATCTTCGGCAGCGGCGCGCCTCCGGGACCGAACGACAGCGTCGTGCCGGACTGGGTGCCGTCGTCGCCGACGCCGAGCGCGATGCTGGTGACCCGCGTGCTCGCGCCGAGGCTGCGCTCCACCGCCATGTACTGATCGAGCGACGAGTTGCTCGGCTTCTGGTTGGCGATCGTGCTGCCGGTCAGGATGTTCCCGGCCGTGTCGTGGCCGTTGGCGTTCGACATGAGATCGACGCCCTCGATGACCAGGACCTTGCTCTTGAAGCTCTGGCCGTAAGTCGCGGCGTCGTCGAACGGCTGCAGTGAGCACGGCGTGCCGTTGTCGGCGTAGGTGATGTTGAAGGTCGTCTCGCTGTCGGTCCCCAGGCCCGGGAACCGGCCGTCCAGCATCGCGAAGTACTCGGCCGCGACGCCGTGTGGGTGGTAGATGCCGCAGAACCGGAGCGGCACCGGATCCCCGGCCGCCTCTGCGACCGAGTTTTCGAGCAGCCGGTAGAACGGCAGCGTCGTCGCGCTTGCGCCGACGGCCTTCAGGAACGAACGACGGCTGGCGCTGCGCTTCTTCACGGGGCGCTCCGGGTGTCGAACAGCGGGCTGCGCACGTAAGCGACCAGCACCTCGATGAGCTTGCCCTGCGCATCCACCGGCAACTGCTTCCAGGCTTCGACGAACGACTGCTCGGCGTTGACGACCGTCGTGTCGCTGCGGCCCGAAGACGACCGGAAGAACTGTCGCGCCAGGCACTCGCGCACCTGCGCGCTGGCGCCGAGAGCGCTCGCCAGCGCGTTGCTGTCCGCGTAGTTGCCCGCGAAGTCGGTCGGGAAGGGCGTGTTTGCGGCCAGCGTCGTGCTGCTGGTCGTATCCGTCCTGGTGAGCGTGCCGTTCGCGCCCAGGTGGACGTCGCTGAGCGTGCCCGCCATCGTCCCGGAGGGCCGCTGGGCGCCCATGCCGTCGAACAGCTCGAAGGAGAAGCCGATCTCGTCGATGGTGTCGTGGCAGGTCGCGCAGGCGGCGTCGGTGGCGTGGATCGCGTAACGATCGCGCGTCGACTTCGTCGGATCGGGCATGGGTGGCACCACCACAATGTTCAGCGTCGTCGGATCGGGCAGCGTGATGCAGGCGACCCGGCGCATGACCGCGACGCCACGGAGCACCGGGGCGGTCTCCTGGGCGTGTGCGAAGACCGACAAGAACGCCGCCTGATTGAGGATCCCGAGGCGCTTGGGCAGCATCGTGTGCACCGTCGCGCCCGCCGACGTCACGCCATAGATCGGCGCCAGTGTGCTGTCGACGATGCTCCAGTTGGCTGAGAGCAGCTCGCCCACCGTTCCGGTCGAGCGCTGCACGACCTCGTCGATGAAGCTCTTCGTCTCGGTGTCCATCGACGTGCGCACAGCGGTGGTGAACTTCGGGTAGACGGTCGTGTCCTTGGCGGTGGCGCTGATCTGGTCGACGCCCAACCACTCGCGCACCACCCGCACCATGCGATCGTGCCCGGGCTGCGTCGCGAGCAACCGCCGGACCTGCTGCTCGCGACCGTCCGGCGTCGCCAGGTCGCCGGCGCTGCCGGCGGCGGTCAGCATCTGATCGGGCGGGCCGCCCGTCACGAGATACGATAGGGTGCTCGCCAGCTCCTCGCCGGTCAGCGTCGAGGTACCGCTGCTCGCGCTGCCGCCGAGCTCGGTGATGTATAGGAATCCGACCGACTGCAGAATTCCGCGTGTCACAAGGTCGATCCCTTCGTCGTGGCTGCCCGGGCTGTCGGCGCCCGCGTGGTAGAGGCTCACCAGATCCGCCAGCTCCGACGACGTGACCGCGCGCCGGAATGCCTGGGCGCCGAACGAGTTGATGAACGCCTTCGCGCAGGTCTCGCCCTGCGTGGTCGCGTTCGAGCAGGGGGCGAGCGTGGCGAGCTTGTTGTTCCCGCGCGCCTCCGTGACCAGCGCCTGCGCGGCGTCGTCCAGGGCCTTCGCCAGCACCGGATCGATCCGCTGCGCGTCGTTCAAGGTGTAGCCGCCGATCTGGCGCGAATCGGGCGGGAAGCTGGTGCTCGGCGTCTGGGTCGTGCCGAGCAGCGCCTGCACGGAGGCGTCGTACTCGGCGTTTGTCACTCGGCGGATACTGGGCGGGAGCAGCGGCGCGCCGCCGGGCTTGCTGGTGCAGACGCCGTTGTTACAGCTGCCATTACAGGGCTGGTTGCAGCCGCCACAGTTCTGGACGTCGGACGTGACGTCGATGCAGGCGCTCGCGCATAGCATCTGCCCGGAGCCGGAGCAGCCGCACACACCGGCGTTGCAGACCGACCCGGCGGGGCAGGCGTTGCCGCACGCGCCGCAGTTCAGCGCGTTGTTCGTGACGTCGATGCAGGCGCCGTTCGAGCACTGCGTCTCAGCCGCCGGTGCACACCGACCGGCACGAGTTGCCGCTGCAAACCTGCCCCCCACCGCAGCTGGTCAAGCAACCGCCGCAGTGAGTGGCGTCCGGGGCAACGCAGGTTCCGCTGCAGTCGAGCAGTCCGGCGCTACACAGACAGTGGCCGGCCTGGCAGGTCTCGCCGGTCCCGCAGGCGCTGCCGCACGCGCCGCAGTTCTGCTGGTCGGATGTCAGATCCTTGCAGCCGGCGCCGCACTTGGTCTTGCCGCTGGAACATTGCACGGCGCCGGTCCCGCCCGTTCCGAGGCCGGCTGACCCGCCTTGACCGCCTTGGGTGGCGCCGACACGACCGGTGCAGCTCGCCAAGAAGCCGACGACAAGCCCGACGAGAAATGACCGGAGCAGGAAGCTCCGTCCGCGCGGAGAGATCCCTACGCAGGCAACGATGGGGCGTGCTTCCGTTACCACCTAAGAGTTAAAGTGTTATTTCCGGGAAAACTCGTTATGTGAAAACGACGGTAAACAGCCGCGGACGACATTTTTGGACGTCGATGGGCGTTGCCGACGGACCTTGGCCTACGTCCACCGACGGCAATCTGACGCGCGTCGGCTAGGTTGGGAGAGCTAGAGTCTGCGTACCCAGATGTTGCGATAGCGCACCAGGTGTCCGTGATCCTGCAACCGCACTGGCATGTCGCCATGCGGCCGGTAGCTGGGAGCGCCGATGTAAGTGGTGGCGCCCTTGAGCACCGAGTTGTTCTGCACCAGCACGCCATTGAGCAAAACGGTGAGCCGCGCCGGCGAGCTGAGCGACCCGTCCGTCGCAAAACGCGGCGCCGAATAGATGATGTCGTAGGTGTTCCAGCTCTCGGCCGGCCACGTCGCATTGACCAGCGGCGGAAACTGTTTGTAGATCGATCCCACCATGCCGTTGACGTAGGTTGGGTTCTCGAAATTGTCGAGGACCTGAACCTCGTAGGCGTCCTGCAGGAAGATGCCGCTGTTGGCGCGATCCTGATTCACTTTGTCCGGCGGTAGCCTGGGGGCGCACCACTCCACGTGCAGTTGCACGTCGCCGAAGGCGTCCTTGGTCTGGATGTCGCCGGTGCCAGGGGCAACGACCATTTCACGCTTGTCGATCTTCCACCCGGGGGCGGCGCCGGTGTTGGCGCTCTTCCACTTGTCGAGGCTCTTGCCGTCGAACAAGACGACGGCATCCGAGGGCGCCGCGCCCAGCGTGGCACCCGGCGTGACCTTGGCGGGGACTGGGAACCAGATCTCCGTGAGCTTGGGATCCGGCGGCATGTCGTCGTCTTTGGTCAGCGCGCGGATTCTGATGTTCCGGTAGAAGACCTCGGCACACTCTGCCTGCAGCAGGATCTTGCCGTGGTCCACTTTGACCCACCGGTTGCTGGCCGCATCCCAACCCTTGAGATCGGTCACGCGCATGTTCACCAGGCCGTTGACGATATGCGTGGCGCGATCGCCGCGCACGATGACCTCGAGCGTGTTCCAGCCAGGATACTCGTTCGTGCGGCTGTGGCGGGTGCGCAGGAAGTCGCCATTCTTGCCCACCGTCACCGGCACGCCGCCGTTCTCGGGCAACGCATAAAGGCCGGTTTTTGGATCGACGAAGGTCGACACCTGCGCGGAGACGGCCCACGAATCGCCGGTGTCGCCTTCCTGGATCTGCGCTTCGAAGCTCGCCGGCCAGTTGGCCGGATTGTCGCGATGAACGTGATAGAGGAGACCTGCGTCCCGCACGTGATCGGCGCGAGGGGCGAATTTCTTCTCCCCCCATTTGTATTCGAGGCTGATCACGTAATCCTTGAGGTCAGCGTCGCTGAGCAGATATGCATTCGGCTGCGCGCTTCCGGCGGCTTGCGTGGGATAGGCGTGGATCTCGTCGTTCTTCACCTCGAAGAAGCTCGCCGGCGGTGGCGCATCATCGGCAGTCTTCGACGCGTAGTGAACGCTCCACCCGTCGAGATTCTTGCCGTTGAAAAGCGGCTTCCACTCCGGGCCAGGGGCCGCGGCGATAGCCACCGTGTGAATGAACAGGCTTGCGATCGCTGCAGCGATTGTCGACGTCATGGTTCTCAACCGACTTTATGGCGATCGGCCTGGCGTGTCGTGATCCGCAACAGGGTCGCGAGGTCGACGGGCTTGACGAGGTGCTCGTCGAATCCGGCCTCGCGGGAGCGCCGCACGTCGTCCTCGCGGCTGTAGCCGGTCACGGCGACCAGGGCGGCGCGATCGACGCCTGCGTCGCGCAGGGCCGCGGCGAGGGCGTAGCCGTCCATGACCGGCAAGCCGATGTCGATGAGCACGAGGTCCGGGCGCGCGGCGGGAGCGAGGGCGAGGGCTGTTGGTCCGTCGGGGGCCAGTGTGACCACGTGCCCGATGAGCGAGAGCAGGTTACCGAGTGATGTCGCCGCGTCGAGGTTGTCGTCGACTACCAGGACCCGCAGCGGCGCTGACACCTTCGAAGGAACCGGCCTCGACGGGGCCCTCTCCATCGTGACCGGCACGGCCGTTCGCTCGCGCGGCAGCCGCACGACGATCTGCGACCCGAGCCCGGGGCCGTCGCTGAACGCGCGGACAGAGCCCCCGTGCATGCGGACCAGGCTGCGCACCATCGTGAGCCCGATCCCCAAGCCCCCCTGGGCGCGGTCGAGCGAGCGGGTCGCTTGCACGAAGAGATCGAAGACCCGCTCGAGGAGCTCGGGCGCCATACCGATGCCGTTGTCGCGCACACGCACCACCGCCTCGTGGTCGGCGGCGGTGATGTCGACGTCGATTCGGCCGCCGCGCTCGGAGTACTTCGCCGCGTTGTTGAGCAGGTTCGCGAATACCTGCACGAGGCGCGTCGCATCGGCGTCGACGACGATCGTTCCCCCCGGCCCGGAGGTCACCGACAGGCGCTGCTGTTTTTCGCTGATGAGGGGGCGGCTGACCTCGACGGCGCGCACCACGACCCCCGCGAGATCGACCAGCTCCTTGCGCAGCTCGATCTTCCCTCGACTGACGCGGGCCACGTCCAGTAGATCGTCGAGGAGGCGTTTCATCAGGCTCACCTGCCGCTCGATGACCGCGCGGAACCTCGCCGAAAGCTCGCGGTCGCCGGGGTCGGCGAGCCGCAGAATCTCGACGGCGCTGAGGATCGGCGCCAGCGGATTTCTCAGCTCGTGAGAAAGCATGGCCAGAAATTCGTCCTTCTGACGGTCGGCTTCCCTGAGCGCCTCGAGCGCGCGCTCCCGCTCTTGCTCGGCGAGTCGGCTTTCGGTGACATCCTGACAGGTGCCGAGCAAGCGGACGGCGCGGCCGCTCGAGTCTTTTTCGACGTTGGTCCAGGAGCGAATCCACCGGACGATCCCGTCGGAGCGAACGATCCGGTATTCCTTCTCGAATCGCTGGCCACGCGCGATCCCGTCCTTCGCTGTGGATAACACCGTCTCGCGATCCTCCGGGTGGACGGCGTCGATGAAGCGCTGGTGATCGATCGAGACGCCGGGGGCCCAGCCGAACAGCCGATAGGTCTCATCTGACCACCGCAGGGAATCGGGCTTCCGCTCGTCGTCGAGATCCGCCTCCCAGCTCCCCACGTGGGCAGCGATCTGCGATTCGGCGAGCATGTGCTCGCTGCGGCGCCGGGCTCGTTCGGCGTTCTTGATGTCGCTGACGTCGGTGACCAGCACGACCAGGCCATCGACGCGAGCGCTCGCATCCCGGTGCGGCAGATAGGCCACGTGCACGTCACGCGGCGGGCCGAATTGATAGAAGGCGCGGTTGTCGAACACGACCGCCTCGCCGGCCAGGGCGCGCGCGATCCGATGCCGGACTTGCTCCCAGGGCGCCTCTCCCAGCACCTCCCGCACATGCCGGCCACGGATCTCCTCCGGTGCCAGTCCGAACCAGCAATGGTACGATTCGTTGACCCAAACGTAGCGCGCGTCGGTGTCGACGAAGGCGAGCAGCGCCGGCACCGTGTTGGCCACGAACTTGAGCTGCCGCTCGCTCTCCCGGAGCGCGTCGGCCTCCATCGCCGCCGCGGTCACGTCGTGCAGGACGTGGATGATGCGGCCGTCGGCCAGCGTGCGCCTGGTTCCCTCGACCGCGCGAAACGAGCCGTCCGCTCGCAGCAACCGCGCTCGACCCGGAAACACGTCGGCGCCCGCCGTCTGTGGCGCCGCCGGCCCGTCGAGATCGAGCGATTGGTGATCGACGAAGCTCGCCAGCGTTCTCCCCAGGCAGGCCTCACGCGGGTGTGCGAGAAGGGCGACCGCCGCGCTGTTCATTTCGACGACGCAGCCAGCCCGGTCCGTCACCACGACCGCCAGCGGCAGCTCCTCGACCAGGTCGAGCCCTGTCGGTTCTGAACACGCGGGCGTTGGCACGCGGGGCAGTCTTGCCCACTGAGCCTCCCGAGACAAGGTCGCGACCGGTCAACCTGAACTTGGCGGCTTGCCGTCGAAGGGGTGAACGCCCATCTTCTCGGAAGATCGATCGAGGATGTCGTCGTTGAGCGGCGGCCATGAGTCCCAACCAGTGAGGTAAAAGATGGCCGAGCTTGTGCCACCCCCAGAGGGAATCGTTCTGGCTCACTTCATCGTGTCGGATGACGTCGAGCGGTCTGCGCGGTTCTACACAGAAGTACTGGGCGGCAGGGTGGTCTTCTCCCCCGAGCCGACTTATGTCCAACTCGCTAACAGCTGGATAATCATCAATATGGGTGGAGGCCCGACCGACGACAAGCCGGCGGTCACCCTCGAGGCGCCGCGCAATCCCGATCGCGTCAGCAGCTTCCTCAATATTCGGGTCAAAGACATCCAGGCTGTGTATGCCGAGTGGAGCGCCCGGGGCGCTCAATTCCTGACTCCACCCAAACAGCACCAATTCGAGATCCGTTGTTACATCCGCGATCCCGACGGTCACCTGATCGAAGTGGGGCAAACCACCAACCCAAAGGGGGACTGGCGGCCCGCTCACTGGCCGTCAATTGTGCCCGGCGGGGAGGCCAAGTAGAATACGTCGCCCGCAGCGTCACGGGCCACATTCGCGGCCGCGTCGCTGGACAGATGAACGGGCGCATCACCAGCCCCGGCAATCGCATCGTGCCGGTGGTGAAGTGAATGCCGGGCAACACCTCGTTTGGATCGCTGTGGGGTTGTGGCGCGGCGAACGGACGCAGCACAGCGACATGGCCATTTCTGGTGAGCCTACGAGCAGCCGAAGATCGCGACGACGTTCTGGAGGGCGCCGGTCATCACCCGCTGGCAATATTCGCCGGACAGGGTGATCGCGCGCATACCCGGCTGGTAGAGCCAACCGTTGCTGGCGCTGGGCGGGATGATGTTGCCGTCGCCGGTGACCGTCACGTTGTCCGGGACGGGTGGTACCGCATCGAGGGAAAACGTGCACGAGTTGACCTGGGAGGCGATGGAGTCCAGCGCGGTCACCAGCTCGGCGGTGTTGTTCGTGACGTAGTAGTTGGGCGTTCCGGCGCGCGGGTGCATACCGGCCGTCGACATCGCGCTCAAGGTGGCATCGGCCAGGGCGTCCTGGGCGGTGGCAATGCCGACAACGAAGGTCCCGAAACCCCGGGACGCCTGGGCCGCCACCGCCGTGACGGCGTTGGCGTTGTCGGCCGCATTCGCGTTGCCGGCCGCGCACGTGGGTAGCCCGTCCGTCACCAGCACCATGAATCGCTGGTTGGGCGTGGTCAGCGTGTTCAGGTAGTCGCCGGCAAGGGTGAGCGCGGCGGTGGTGGGCGTGCTGCCGCTGGGGGCTGTGGCGAGGAGCGCGGTGGTGATCGCCACGGCATTCATGGGTGCGATCGAAACCTGTGCGCCGGCGACGACCTGGCAGGTCGTGGCGCCAAGGCCCGGGCTCGGAAACATCATCAAGCCCCAGCGGACCGTCGACTCCGTGTTCATGACGGCCTGTTCGATTGCCGCCGTGGCCTGGTTCCACTTCGAGGGACAAGTCGCCTGCGGCATGCAGACTTGCCCGGTGGAGGGATCTTCCACCATCGAACCCGAGCGATCGAAGATGAGCAGCACGTCCACGGGCAGGCGCGCGCCCGCGTGAGTCGTCACGCAGGCCGCGTCGACGATCGCCCCCGTGGCATCGGCCATGCCGCCACTGTCGGTCGCCGGCGTCGCGGTATCGACCGCGGTATCGACGGGCCCCGCTGTGCCATCGTCGCGACCGGCGTCGCCGCTCGCGACGCCCGGCCCCGTGGTCGCGGCGTCGTTCGCGTCGCCGGGCAGGGCCCCGCGATGAGACCCGCACGCGGCCGCCAGCATCAGGAAACCCACCAGTGCCCGCCCACCCACTGTCCGCATGGGCCGCATCATAACGCGGCCGTCCGCCGACCGCGCCCTGAATCGCGGTCGTCAGTCGGCCCAGTTGACCTTGCAAACATTTCGGGCGATGAGCGTGGCAAATGCATAGGCGTGGATATTTGTGCGTGCTCGCTTTGACGCTCGCTGGGCGGTCCGCGGCGGCGCAGACCTTGACCCTGGATCGCGGCGGCGCAACGGTCGTCGTCGAGCCCTACGCGCCCAACGTCGTGCGCGTGAGCATCAGCCTGCTCAAGCCCTGGGCGGTGAGCAAGCCGGGTTACGGCATCATCGCCAGGCCGCTCGAAACTGGCTGGACGCGCGACGCCACCTCCGCGGGCGATCGACTCCGATCGAATCGCCTCATCGTCACCGTCGCGGCGATCAGCGGACCTGCCGCGCCCACCGGTACCGCCGCCGACATCGCGAAATTTTTCAACGGCTCCACGCCGGGCATCGGCGTCACCATCACCACGCCGCAGGGGGCCACGCTGCTGGACCTGCAGGACTGGCAGATGTCCGTACCCAATCACAAGGACGGCAACGCAGACATTCTGAGAGATCGCCGGCCGAAGGACGCGCCCTTCTATCAAGTGGGCGCCACCTTCGCGTCGCCGAAGGACGAGCATTCCTACGGGCTCGGCCAGAATCAGGAGGGCTATCTCGATCGTCGCGGCCACGTCGTCCGCTGTGCGCACGACTACAACGCGCCATCCGGCCAGAGCGTGTGCATCCCGTTCGTCGTGAGCAACAAGGGGTACGGCCTTCTCTGGGACAACCCGTCGCGCACCACCGTGCAGTTCGGCTTCAACGACGTCAACCGCTGGACCTCCGACGTCGGCCAGCGCGTGTCGTTCTTCGTCATCGCCGGCGGAACGTACGATGAGATCTACGCCGGCTATCGTCTGCTCAGCGGCAGCGTGCCCATGCTGCCCAAGTCCGCGTACGGCTATATTCAATGCAAGCAGCGGTACGCGAGCCAGCAGGAGCTGGTGAACGTCGCCCAGGGTTATCGCGATCGAAAGCTCCCCATCGACGTGCTCGTGGTGGATTGGTTCCACTACACGAAGATGGGCCAGATGGACATGGATCCGGCGAAATGGCCCGATCCGGTCGCGATGAACAGGAAGCTGCACGACATGAGCTTCCACACCATGATCAGCGTGTGGCCCCGCTTCGTTCCCGAGGATCGCTACTACGACACCGTGCTTCGTCGCGGATGGTTCCAGGCGCTGGCGGATGGAACGCCCACCAATGGCCTGCCGTACGATCGCGCCGGCTCCGATATCGACACAACCAATCCAGAAGCGGGCCGATGGTACTGGGATGTCGTCAGGGACAACTACGTCGCCAAGGGCTTCGATTCATTCTGGGCCGACGAGACGGAGCCTGATCTTCCGCCCAACGGCAGCTACTGGCATGTGGGTCCCGGCACGGAGTTCTTCAACGTGTATCCGCTCTTTCACACGGCCGCGATCTACGACGGATTTCGACGCGATCTGAAGTCGCGTGCGCTGATCCTCGCGCGCGATGCGTTCACGGGCGCACAGCACAACGGAACCATCTTTTGGTCCTCGGACATCAGCGGCAACTGGGACACGCTCAAGCGCCAGATTCCCACCGGCATCAACTTCGTCGCCTCCGGGATGCCGTATTGGAGCACGGACATCGGCGGGTGGCAGTATCTTCCCGAGAAGCACACTCCCGACCGTCCGCCGTTGCTCGACCCCTCGGATGCGCGGGACAACATCGGGCACTACGATGACTACCCGGAGCTGTACGTGCGATGGTTCCAGTACGGCGCCTTCCAGCCGAACTTCCGCAGCCATGGCAGCCGGCTGCAGAATGAGGTGTGGTCGTATGGAAAGCAGGCCGAGCCCATCCTGACGAAGTATCTACGGCTTCGATATCAACTGATGCCGTACATCTACTCGATCGCGCACAAGACGCATCTCGACGGCGCACCGTTCATGCGCGGCCTGTTCATGGATTTCGGCGCCGATCCAAGAGTCGCCGACATCCGCGACGAATACATGTTCGGCCCCGCGTTGTTGATTGCGCCCGTGACCGAGCAGGGGAGAATCACGCGCGACGTGTATCTCCCCGCGGGAACGGATTGGTACAACTTCTGGACGAACGAACGCGTTCGCGGTGGTCGGACGATCACGGTCAAGGCGCCCATCGACATCATTCCGATCTTCGTGCGCGCGGGCTCGATCATTCCACTCGGCGCGCCGGTCGAGAGCACCAACGAGCCTCAACCAATCGCGACGGTGCGGGTGTACGCCGGCAAGGATGCGGACTTCGACCTCTATCGCGACGACGGCAACACGTACGCATACGAAGCCGGCGCGTCGGAGCTCACTCGTCTACACTGGTCGCAGGCGACTCGAAGGTTGTCCGGGTCTGCGGCGAAGCTCGAGGTCATCAAGTAGGCGTCATCCGCTATCCCCCGTCGGCGCTGGTCGCCCCTCCTCCGCTGCCGGCGTCGGGGAGGACGGGAACGCAGCCGAAGTACGAATTCTGGGCTGCACCCCGGTGTGCTGACCAGCTTTAGTTGTTCACTGACGGCCGGCCAACACGTCGCAATCCGATGCGAGCGCGTGCGCGGCCGGCGAGGCGGCCGCGGCGAGACACTCCAGATCGCCGCTGGTTTCCGCGCCGACGGTGACGACCATCGTCGTTCCGGACGAGACCGACTTCGCGCACAGGCCCGTCGGAATCTGAGTCACGGGCCCGACTGCGTCGAGGTCGGCCAGGAACGCCGCCACCGCGGGCGCGCCGGCCGGGAACGACATCGGTTGTGGGTCTCGGCTGGTCGTACCGTACGGCCGCGAGGGCCCCAGCGTGCGTTCCGCACTGCCGTCACCGAAGACCGCCACGTCAATCTCGGACGAGTTCGTCGAGAGCGACACGCGAACCGCCGCAATCATGTTCCGCTCGCCGCCGCCGCCCTCACGGCTGCTCCCGCCGCCGTCGGTCGTGGCACCGGTGCTGCCAGCTTGCCCTGTGCTCCCGCCCACCTCGCTCGTTCCACCCTGGCCGATGATGCCTCCTTGACCGCCGGTCACGGCCCGTCCGTGGTCGCAGCCAAACCACATGAGGCCAGCGAGTCCGATGACAGAGATCCACGCCGCGCGTATCAATAGATCCGCACCAGCCGTTAGACTGGTCACGAACCACCGCGCTCCGGCGCGACGCGGTCGATCGCCGGCCGGTAGAGATCGGCGGCGTTGCCGATCACCGGGGCGCCATGGGCGGGGAGGACGTGGGAAAAGGGGGTAGCCAGGATGGCGCGCAGGTCGTCCTTCGGCGGTTTGCTCTGGCGCAGCCAGGCCGGGCCGATGTTGTGGGGACGGATGAAGCCCATCGCGCGCATCATTACGCGACCGACTCCGTTGAAGTACCTGTCGACGGTGGCCCAGTTCTGAAGGCAATCACCCGCGATGATCACGCCGCCGTGCCCCGGCAAAAGCAACAGGCCTTCGGTCGGCTGCGAGGCAATGATGTGGAGGCGGGCGCCCTCGATCGGCAGCGCCGTGGCCGCGTCGATCTCGACGTGCGGCGTGAAGTATGTCTTCGGCGAATTGGTGTTGAAGCCGGCGGTGTAGCGCTGGCCTTTCACCGCCCACACCTTGGCGCCGTAGCGATCGGCGTAGAACGGATCGTCGATGCCGTGGTTGCCCGCGAGGCGGAGCACGTCGGTGACTTTTCCAAGTGCGTCGAGTGCCGCCAGCCCGGTGTCGTCGAGACGAACGGCATTGACGAGGATGAGGCGTTCGCCCTGGCGAATCACCGTCATGTTGCGGCTGAAACGAACCGGCAGCAGCCCCGGCAATCGCATCGTGCCGGTGACGAAGTGAATCCCAGGCAACACCTCTTTTAGGTCGCTGTGGGGCTGTGGAGCGGCGAACGGACGCGGCACGGCGGGCATGGCGCGCATCCTCGCGCCGCCTGCGCGCGCGGGGAAGCCATTTCTGAGCAGGTGCGGTGTTACAGTGCCGCTCATGCCGATAACGATGGTGAGCGACATCATGACCGACGTCGTCGAGACCCTGCAGATGGGGGATACGTTGGCGAGGGCGCGCGAGCAGATCGAGCGCGGCGGAATCCATCACCTGCCGGTGGTCGATGCCGAGGAGCACGTCATCGGGCTGGTGACCTACCATCGCATCCTGGAGGCCTGGATCAGCCATGGCGATCCGAACCAGGAGTCTCTGGCCCAGGTTGCGGGCGAGGTCCCGATCGACATGCTGATGGAGAAGGACGTCCTGACGGTCGAGGTCGGCACCACCGCTGTCGAGGCGGCCAGGCTGCTCGAGACGAACAAGTTCGGCAGTCTGCCGGTGACTAAAAACGAGAAGCTGGTGGGCATCGTCACCGAGCGGGACTTCTTGCACTTCGCCCTTCGCTACCTGGAGACGGAGACGGCGCACTGACCCCGTGCGCCCGGAAAGGCGCGCCAACAATGCACGTCGGCGCCCGGGCGCCGCAGAATCTGCACGGGGCACCGCGCGCGAGAGCCAGCGAAGGGCGCTCAATTTGGCATCTGCGATGCTCCGAACCGATACATGGACCAGGAAACCCTAGAGATGTTCCGGCGCATTTTGCTGCAGCGCCACCACTCCCTGACGGAGCGGCGGCAGCACGCCCTGGCGCCCGAGGACAATCTGCTGATTGAACCCGAGCTGGATCCGGAAGACACGGCCGCGGCGGGCAGCGCTGCCGCCCTGCTCGAAAGCCTCGGCGAGACCGAGCGCCTGGCCCTGTTCCGGGTCGAGGGCGCGCTCGGCCGCATCCAACGAGGCGGCTATGGCAGTTGCTCGAGGTGCGGGCAAATCATCGACGGGGAACGGCTGCGCGCGGCTCCCGACACTGACCAGTGCAGCGGCTGCGCGTTCGCACTCTGAGCCGCCAACCCCCCTTTGGAGCGTCGGGGCGCGGCGCCGGTTGCGCATTGGCACACCGATTGAAAGAGCGAAGGGTATGGCGCACCCCATGTTTGCACCTCTCCTGGCCGTGATGGCAGCGGCCCCTTCGAGCGCCGGCGAAATTCGCCCGGCCATGGCGCGCGAGTCCACCGCCGGACCGGCAACCATCGACCTTTGGGTCAGGCGCCCCGGCGCGACCGGCTCGGCCGAGCCGGCGTCCACGCGGGACCGGGCCCGCCAGGTCTCCCTGGACGAGATCGCCCTGCGCGACGTCCAGCGGGTCGACGTGCAGTACCACGGCGCGTTCACCTACCGCGGCGTCGAGCTGGCCACGCTGATCGATGGTTTCGCGCCACCCGCTTCGGCCGACCTGGCCCTCCTGCACTTCGCCAACGGGATGCAGATCCCGCTGGCCTTCCGCGACACCGAGCTCGTGCACCAGCTGGCGCCGTTCGTCGCGCGCGGCATACGCCTTGGACCAGATCGCCCGATGCAGATCGGACGTTTCCCCAAGGTCTCCCGCGCGAGTGCCGTGCGCGATCCGCGACCGATCGTGTTCTACGGGAACAAGCTGGTCGTCGCCGACGCGGGCCGCCCCGACGTGCCGCCCGCCCACCGTACGGTGCTGTCACCGTGGGCGCTCGCCGACAGTCTGATCGGGATCGAGTTCGTGTCCCGGGCCGCGTACTACGCGCAGTTCGACGTCGATCAGGATCCGCAAGTAAAGGAAGGCGAGCGGCTGTACACCCAGAGCTGTCAGTTCTGCCACGGCGTCCGCCAGACCGGGGCCGCCTTCGGCTGGGACTTCGTGGAGCCGACACCGATCGCCGAGTATCGCCACGGCCGCAACTTCTTTCTCCACGTCCACTACAAGCCACAGGACGCCGTCGCGCGCGGCCTGCGCATGCCCGCGCTGAGCTACATGAGCGAGGACGAGGCGCAGTCGTTGTGGCGCTGGTTGCAGGCAGTCGCCAACCATCCCCTGCGCCCCTATCGACCCTGAAGAATAGACCTACCGAGCATCACCAGGGCAATCGCTCCGCGCGTGGCACGACGCAAAGCTTCGGAGCTTGATGACCGTGGCCGAGTACGGGGCGGGAGCGTACGTGATGCTGGGACCGCTCATCGTCACGGTCGTCTGCGCGACGTCCGCAACGCCCGTCCCGGTGCGCGCCGCCTCGTCCTGCGGAATGCCGTAGGTGTAGACGTCGGTCCGTCCGCAGAACCGAAAGCCGTCGATCTTGATCGATGCATTCAATGTATTGGTCGGATATTTGTTGATTAGCAATAGATTGAGCGTCTGCGCTTTGTCGTCGCGCACGGCATAGACGCCGAGGCGGTCCGAGTCGCTCGATGCCGCGACGACCGACTCTCCTCCGCGGGCGTAGTGCTGCAGGAGCTTGTAAACGTAGAAAGTCGGGTATCGGTCGGCCGGTCCGGCCGGTGTGGCCCCCAGCAGTAACACCAGCGAAGGGTCGGTTTATGCGATTGACGGATCGGTGACGCGGCCCGCGAAGGAGGCTTCCATGATCGATCGCTCTCCTGCGCAGGATCCACCGCTCCCCGACGTCGCGCTCGGCATCGTCCGCGGCGTCAGCTACGGCCTGTTTCGCAAACCTGAACCCTTCGTCGCCGAGGTGCGCAGCCTGGGCGCGACCCTGGTGCGGATCTACGTGTATTGGTCGCAGATCGAACGCGAGCCAGGCCGCTACGACTTCAGCGTCGTCGACACGTTCCTGAATGAGCTGAACGGGTCCGAGAAGGTCTGGATCACGGTCAGTTCGTCTTCCCCGTGGGCCACCCGCCAGCCCACGAACTTCTTGCCGGCCTCACC
Organism: uncultured Pseudomonadota bacterium; assembly: GCA_963711305.1. Taxonomy (GTDB): domain Bacteria; phylum Myxococcota_A; class Polyangia; order Fen-1088; family Fen-1088; genus DASRQZ01. The sequence continues at coordinate 1,834 of CAVQDT010000006.1, read as the reverse complement.
GCCCAAGGATCTCGCGCTCGGCCGACTCGGAAGGGCACTGCTGGGGTTCTGGTGATCGCCCTCCGCGGCCGAGTGGAAGCTCCACTATGAAGCGGGCACCGGCTCCCGGGCTGCTCTCCACGCGGATCGAGCCGCCGTGCGCCCTGACGATCCGATGGCAGATGTATAGCCCCAAACCCAGACCACCGTAGTGGCGCTCAGAAACCGCGCGTTGGAAGCGTTCGAATATGCGCTCCTGCTGCGCGGGGTCGATGCCGATGCCGTGGTCACGCACCGAAAGGATAGCGATGCTCTCCGAGCGCGTGATGGAGATCTCGATGGGCTTGCCCGGTCCGAACTTGAGCGCGTTGCCCAGGAGGTTCGCCACGATCTGGTCGATGCGGGAGCGATCCCACCAGCCCACCACCGGCGGCGACTCTCCCATGATGACGACCGGGCATCCGGCGCGCACGATATCGGGCTCGAAGCGAGCCACCACTTTTCGCACCAGGCCCTCGAGGTCGACCTCGGTTCGGTCGACGCTGATCTGCCCCGAGTCGAAGCGCGAAATGTCGAGCAGCTCCTCGATCAGGCGCTGCAGCCGCTCGCCTCCTTGCCACGCGGCGCCGAAAGCCCGTTCGAACTTCGGTCCTGAGCCGCCCGACCGACGAATGACCTCCAGCGACAGCATCATTGACGTCAGCGGCGTGCGTAGCTCGTGGGAGGCCACCGACAAGAACTCGTCTCGGGTGCGCACGGCCTGCTTCAGCGCCTCCTCGCCGTGTTTGCGCGTCGTGATATCGGTGGCGATGCCGCAGACGCCATACGGCTCGCCGTCGGCGTTCCTGAGCGGAAACTTGAGAGAGATATAAGTGTGGAGGCCGTCATCGTGGGGGAGCGTCTCCTCCCACTCCATTGTTTTGCCGGCCTGCAAGACCTTCTCATCGTTGGCTCGAACGGTGTCGGCCATCGTCGAGGGCAGTACGGCATAGTCCGTCTTGCCCACGACGGCGCCTCTGGCGAGGTGGAAGATCTCCTCGTAGCGCTGGTTGACCAGTAGATAGCGGCCTTGGATGTCTTTGAGAAATATCACCGCCGACGAGCTATCGACGATGGCTTGCAGCAGCGATTGGCTGGCCCGGGTGGCTGCCTGTTGCTGCCGCAGGTCGCCGTACAGCTGCGCATTCTCCAGCGATATCGCCGCCTGGGCCGCCAGAAGTTGGAGGACCAGCAGTCGATCGGCGGCAAAAGCATGGGTCGTCAGATTGTTCTCCAGGTAGATGATGCCGACCGACTTCGCGTGACGGATGATGGGCAGACAGAGGACCGATTTCGGCCGGTGCTTGATGACATACGGGTCATCGACATAGCGCCCTCGGTGGGCCGCGTCGTCGAGCGCCACCGGGTCGCCGGTGCGCCTGACGTAGTTGAGGACCGATAGCGGCAAGGCAGTCTCGTCGGTTACGGAGTAGGTGGGTTCCAGCTTGACGCCGTTTGCGCCATCTTCCGCTGCGGCCACCAATGACAATTGGTCGGCGCGCGCCGAGAGCAACCAACCCCGTTGCGCGCCGGCCTGCTCGACGATCAGTCTCAGCATGGTCTTGAGCAGATCGGGCAGCACGAACTCCCGAGAGATGGCTTGCGAAGCCTTGGTCACGCTGATCGCGTCCAACTGCTCGGGGCTGGTGGTCACGGTGCCCGTTCCCCGAAGCATCGCGCCGTGCACGCAAATGCGGGTAATAGCGATCGAGTTGTCGCACCTTTCCGTCGGCGCCCCAGCGGGCGTAGCAAGAGCGGCTCTCGCGCAGGTAGGCGTCGGCGATGACGTCGAATCCTCGTTGGCGAAAGAAGTGCG
>CAVQDT010000005.1:0-1071149 GCA_963711305.1 uncultured Pseudomonadota bacterium | reverse complement strand
TGAAGATCCTCGGCGAAATGGCGCAGATCTACCAGCGCCTCGCGCGCATCGATCTCGCGTTCGGCTGCCGCAGCCGCGCCTGGCTGGCCGACGTCGCCTCGACGCAGGCGCTGTCGGAGATGGAGACGCTCGCGGTCTCGGCGCGCCTCTACGGCCCGCTGGTCGAGACGCTGCAAAAGGGTGCCGTCGAGGCCTCCGACCCGGATTTGCAATCGCGCCTGTGGGGGATGACCGCGCGGCTCATCGAGGAGCACCTCGGCGACGCCAATCAGGCGATCGAGGCCTGGCGCGCGGCGCTGGGGGCACGGCCCGACGACCTCGACTCGTTCCTGGCGCTCGAGCGGCTGCTGACCGCGGCCGCGCGCATGGACGAGCTGGTCGAGGTGCTGGAGAAGCACCTGGAGATCGCCACCGATCCCGCCGACCGCAAGCTGATCGCCAAGCGGATCGCCGTGCTCTACGAGCTGGCGCTCAAGGAGTCGGAGCGCGCGATCCGCGCGTGGCAGGACGTGCTCGGCATCGACGACGGCGACGTCGAGGCGCTCGACGCGCTGGCGGCGCTGTACCAGACCAGCGCGTCGTGGCGCGAGCTGGCGGAGATCTTCGAGCGCAAGATCCAGATCACCCAGGGCGTGGGCGACCGGCGCGCGCTGCGCCTGCAGGCCGCCAACCTGTACGACGACAAGCTCGGCGAATCGAACGAGGCGGTCAGCCAGCTGCGCGCGATCCTCGACGAGAGCGCCAACGATCGCGAGGCGCTCGACGCGCTCGACCGCGTGTTCGCGCGCGAGGGGCGTCACGCCGACCTGCTCGAGGTGCTCGACCTGCGGATGGCGGGCGAGAGCGATCCGGTGGCGCACGATCAGCTCGCGTTCCGGGCGGCCAAGCTCGTCGAGGCCGATCTGTCGGACAGCGAGGCGGCCATCGCGCGCTACCAGGCGATCCTGGCGAGTACGCCGGGCCACGCCGAGGCGCGCGACGCGCTGTGGGCGATCGCGCGCGGCAGCGACTACCGCCTGCAGGCGGTCGCGGCGCTGGATCCGATCCTGCGCGCCGGGCGCGAGTGGGACGCGGTCGTCGAGCTCCTCGGGCTGCGGTTCGAGGTCGAGGACACGGTGGCGGCCCGCCTGTCGGTGCTGGCGGAGGTCGCGCGCATCGAGGAGACCGAGCGGCGCGATCCGGCCAAGGCGTTCGCGGCCTGGGCGCGCGCGCTGACCGAGGAGGCGACCGAGACCGAGCCGCGCGAGGCGCTCGAGCGGCTCGCGAGCGCGAGCGGCGACTACCGCGGGCTGGCGGCGGTCTACGAGGAGCGCATGGACGCGACCTTCGACGCGGGCCTGCAGCGTTCGCTCGCGGTGCGGCTCGCCGAGCTGCACGAGGATCGGCTGAACGATCTCACCAAGGCGGCCGACTTCCTGCGCAAGGCGCTGAGCCTGCCCGGCGACGAGCAGGACGTGCTGGCGTCGCTGGATCGCGTGCTGCGCAAGCTCGAGGCCTGGGAAGAGCTGGCCGAGATCCTCTCGCGCGAGGCCGAGGTCACCAACGATCCCAACGAGCAGGCCGACTTCCTGGCGGCGCTCGGTGATACGCGCCTGCGGTCGCTCAACGACGCCGAGGGGGCGCTGGTCGCGTATCGGGGCGCGCTCGAGCGCGCGGCGGAGCACACGCGGGCGCACCGCGCGTTGCATGAATTGCTCGAGCGGTCCGACACGCGCGAGGGCGCGCTCGAGATCCTCGAGCCGCTCGCCGACGCGCGCGGCGACTACCGCGAGCTGGTCTCGCTCTACGAGCACCGGCTGACGCTGCACGAAGACCACGCCGAGCGCGCGCACTGGCTGCGGCGGATCGCCGAGGTCTACGACGGGCAGCTCGGCGACTCCGGCCGCGCCATCGAGGCGCTCGGGCGCGCGCTGGCCGAGGAGCCGGCGACGGGCGCGGCGCTCGACGAGATCGAGCGCATCGCCGGCGCGGCGAAGATCCCGGTCGAGGCGGCGCGGCTCATCGAGGCGGTGCTGGATCGCGCGGAGCCGGATGCGGCCAAGGAACTGGCGCTGCGCGCGGCGCATCTCTACGAGCAGTCGTCGGGCGAAGGCGCGGCGGCGGAGCGCCTCTACGTGCGCGTGCTCGAGACCGATCCCGAGAACGTCGACGCGCTCACCGCGCTCGAGAGCTACTACCGTGCGGCGGCCGATCCGACGCGCACGGCGGCGATCCTCGAGCGGCGGGCGGCGATCGAGTTCGATCCCCAGGCGCGCAAGCGGCTGTTGATGGAGGCGTCGGGGCTGCACGAGCGGCTGGGGGCGATCCCCGAGGCGATCACCGCGCTGCAGACGTTGCGCGCGGCGGAAGAGGGCGACGGCGACGTGCTCGGCGAGCTCGCGCGCCTCTACGAGGCGACGCACCAGGTCTCGCAGCTGACCGACGTGCTCGCCGAGCGGGCGCGTTTCACCGAGGTCCCGACCGAGCGGGCCACGCTGTACGCGCGCATCGGCGCGCTCCGGCTGGGGCTGCTCAACGATCCGTCGGGCGCGGCGGACGCCTACCGCGAGGCGCTGGAGAGCGCGCCCGAGGATCCGGCGTCGCTGGCGGCGCTCGAGACGATCGCGGAGAGGCTCGAAGACTGGTCGACGTTGCAGGACGTGCTGACGCGGCGGCTGAGCGCGGCGGCGGGGCGCGATCAGGTGGTGGTGCTGCTGAAGCTGGCGCGCAACGCCGAGCAGAAGCTCAAGGATCTCGACCAGAGCATCGGGTTCCTGCACCAGATCCTGGGGATCGACGCGAGCAACGGCCAGGCGTTCCTCGAGCTCGAGCGGCTGCTGGGCGACGGCGAGCGCTGGTACGACCTGGTCGACGTGCTCAGCAAGCACGCCGACGCCGAGGGGGCTGCGGGCCGCAAGCCGGTCGAGCTGGCGCTGCGCGTGGCGATCGCCGACGTCTGGGAGCAGAAGCTCGACTCCGTCGAGAGTGCGGCGGAGGCGCTGGAGAAGGTGCTCGAGGTCGCGCCGAATCACGTCGGCGCGTTGCTGTCGCTGGCGCGCCTGCACGAGGGCGCCGAGCGCTGGGACGAGGCCGGTGAGGTGCTCGAACGCGCGGCGGCCGCGGTGACGTCGGGCCACGAGGCGGCGGAGATCCAGTTCCGCAGCGCTCAAATACTGCGCGCGCGGCAGGCGGCGCCCGAGGAGATCGAGGCAGGGCTGCTCAAGGCACTGGAGAGCGATCAGACCCACCGTCCGACGCTGCAAGCGCTGGAGGAGATGGCGCGCAAGGCCGGTGACAACGATCGGCTGGTCCAGATCCTCGAGCTGTTGCTGGATACGGTCGTCGACGAGGCGGAGCGCAAGGCGCGCATCGCCGAGATCGCGTCGCTCTATCGAGGGCCGCTGGGGCGCGCGGCCGATGCGATTCCGTACCTCGAGAAGCTCATCGAGCTCGACCCGACCGGCATCGCGCCGCGCGAGGAGCTGTCCGAGGCGCTGATCGGGGCCGGCCGCACCGACGAGGCGGCGCAGCTGATGTTGCAGATCATCGAGCAGCTCACGAAGGCGCGGCGGGGCAAGGAAGTCGCGCGCTACCAGCAGCGGCTGGGCGTGATCGCCGAGAGCCGCGGCGATTATGCGGCGGCGGCGGAGAGCTTCAACGCCGCCTACAAGCTCGACCCGAGCCACGCCGGAACGCTGGCCGCGCTGGGGCGGCTGGCGCTACGTGAGAACGACGTCGAGCGCGCGCGGAAGTTCTACCGCTCGCTGCTGCTGCAGAACTTCGACGAGGCGACCGCCGGCGTGTCCAAGGCCGAGGTCTACCTGGCGCTCGGCCAGATCCACGTGATGGCGCGCGAGATCCCCAAGGCGCGCAACATGTTCGAGCGCGGCCTCGAGAACGACCCCAAGAACGAGCAGCTGCGCCAGGCGCTGGCAAGCCTGCCGAGCTAGCGCCCGCGCCGCCAACGTCGCTATGCGCGAGCCCTCCTAGTCGTCTCCGATCCCCTCGCCCCGTCTCCGGGGAGAGGGTTAGGGTCCCTAACCCTCCCCCCGCAGACGGAGGGAGGGGATCGGAATCAACGCTACCGCCCGCCGCAGTGGTGCAGCGCGGTCTGCGCGGTCAACGCCAGCGTGCTGTCGCCGCCCGCCGCGATCGTGTGCAGCGTCTTCGCCCCCGCGCCCGGATCGCACATCAACCCGAGCGCCTCGATCGCGTTCTGGCGATAGGGGTGGCGTGTGTCGCTGGCGAGCGCGACCGCCGCCGACACCGCCTCGGGCCCACCCAGGTGCGCGAGCGAGCGCAGCACCGCCACCGAGACCCCCTCGACGGCCAGGTCACCTTCGCCCTCGTTGACCAGCCTCTTGAGCGCGGTCGCCAGATCGTGCGCGGCGCTCTTGTCGCCGAGCTCGCCGACGAGCGCGCCCGCTAGCTCGCGCAGGGTCGCCGCCTCGTTGCGCAGGCCGAGCGTGCGCATCAGGATGGTCCGGGCGCGCGTGTCCTTGCAGCGCACCAGCGTCACCAGCGCCGCGCGGCGCACCTGGTCGACGTCGCGCTCGGTGGCGCGGATCATGAGGTCGCCGGTGCCGGCCACGCACAGGTGGCCGAGCGCCTCGAGCTCGGCGCGCCGCACGAACGGCCACCCTTCCTGCTTGGCGCCGTCGATCAGCGCCTGCCCCGACCAGGTGTCCTTCAATCTTCCCAGCCCCATGGCCGCGGTCTCGCGGACGCGTGGATCGTCGTCGTGCAACGCCTCGCGCAGCGCACCGATGCCGTCGGCGCCGCCGATCGAAACCAGCTCGCGCGCCGCGAGATAGCGCAGCACCGGCTCGTCCGAGCTCTTGCGTAGCGAGATCAGATCGCCGGTCGCCTCGGGCAGGCGCAGGTCGCCGAGCGCCATCACCGCACGCGCGCGCACCTGGAAGTCGCGCGTCGGTTCGAGCGCGCCCCGCAGCGCCGCCAGGATCGCCGCGTGATGCTCGGCGCGCCGGTGGATCGACGGCACCAGCGCGCGCACCAGGTCGGCGTAGCGCGTGTTTTGGTCCTTGTCGGCCTTGGCCATCGCGCCCAGCAGCAGCGTCGGATCCACCGCCGTGGAGTCACCGAGCGCTTTCACCACCGCGAGGCGCAGCGGCTCTGGCCCCTGACCCGCGGCGCCGACCAGCGCGCTCGCTGCCTCCGGCTGCGGCAGCGCACCGAGCACGCGCGCGGCTCGCTGCTGATCGGACAGCCCCACCGCGTCGCCCTTGGGCGTCTTGCCCTGCAGGAGCTGGCTCAAGGTCGCGATCGGCGGTGCCGGGGCGGTCTTGAGCGCCGCCGTCACCAGTCGCTCCTCCTTGTCGGTCGCGCCCGACAGCGACGCGGCCAGGGCGTCGGTCACGATCGGGCTCTGCGGCGCCGGCGCCAGCGCGACCAGCCCCTCGACCAGGCACTCGCGTCCGAGCCCCTTCGCGCCGAGGATACTCTGCGCAGTCAGGATGACCGCCGGCTCGCCGAGGCGCACCAGCAATGGAACCCGCTGCTGGCAGTCCGGTCCGGTGGCGATGTCGTCGACCAGGCGGCCCACCCCCTCGGGCCCGTCGAGATCAGTGAAGATCGCCAGGTCGGCGATGGCGGTTGTGCCGAAGTTACGCGGCGGCGCCGCCTCGGAGCCGCGCGCGACCTCGGTGATCACCAGCGTCATGCAGGCGGCGGGCGTCGGCTTCGGCAGCACGACCCAGTACGGCTCGGCGAAGTGCGTGGCGTCGGCGGCCGGATCGTCGGGGATCTCGACATCGAAGTGCTGGTCGGCCTTGGGCCCCAGCAGCAACTGGAAGCTGCGCAAGCGGTTCTTACCCCGGAAAGCAGCGGCGCTGGACGCGTCGCCCGGGATGATGCGGACGCCGCGGACCGCGTAGCCGGCCGACGTCGACCGCGCGGTGAGGAACTCGCCGCGCCCGTCGCCGCCTAGCCCCTCGGTCCAGGACGTTTTTGGATCGCCGTCGTCGACCGCCAGCGGCGGCGTCAGGTTGCGCGCGTCGGCGCCCGCCGCCGCGGTGGTCGATGCCGCGATCCAGTGGAAACCACCGATGGGCCGGCCCGCCGGCATCGCCGGATCGCCGCGCCGGGCGACTAGCTTCTGTGGCGCGGGCGGCGGCAGCGGTGACAGGACCGACCGGAATCGCCCCGAGGCGAAGTCCCACGCGCGCGGAAAGAGCCGCGGAGTCTCGCCGTCACAGCGGCTGATCTGACTCGCCGTCTGGTACTCGAGGATGCGCTCCGACGACACCTCGAGCTCGGTCCCGATCTCCTCATCGGCGTCGCGCGGGCCGGTGAGGCCCGACCAGATCAACGTGGGTGCTTTCGCCGCGTGGGGCGGACGCGCGTCGGGGGGCGGCAGCTCGTGAATCCAGACCTCCTGGGAGGCGCTGCCGCGCACCGGCAGGCGGACGTCCACGACGGCGTGACCGTCGACCTCGATCTCCCGCACGGTGGGCGTTCCGCGGCGCAACGCCGCGGTGCGGGGCTGCAGCCGCAAGAGCACCGCCGCGTCCTGACGCACCTCGAGCGCGCCGTCGGCGGCCGTGGCGGCCTGGAGCGCGACGTGCGGCGTCGGGCCATCCGCGGCGGCGGCGGCCCCCGGCGCGAGCGGCACCGCGAGAGCGAGCAGTCCGGCCAGGAGTCCCCCTCGAACATCCGGCGAACACATGGCCTCGGGATAGCACAGCATTTGCGCTATAAGAAGCCGCCCCATGAACGAACCAACAAAGGTCGCCGGCACGGTTGCCATCCTCGGCCGGCCCAACGTCGGCAAGTCGACGCTGCTCAACCGCATCGTCGGCGAGAAGCTGGCCATCGTGACCCCCAAGCCGCAGACTACGCGCAACCGCATCGTCGGCGTCTGGAACGGGGAGGGCGGACAGATCGTCTTCGTCGACACTCCTGGCGTGCACGGCGCGCGCAGGGGCCTCAACCGCTACATGGTCGGCGAAGCGATGGCGGCGATCGCCGACGTCGACGCGGCCCTGCTGGTCGTCGACGGCAGCGAGGGCAAGTCGAGCGCGGGCGACGCCGAGCGGATGATCCTCGAAGGGATCGCCGACGCCAAGAAGCCGGTGGTGCTGGCCATCAACAAGGTCGACAAGGTCAAGGACAAGACCGCGATGCTGCCGATGCTGGTGGAGTGGGAAAAGGGCGGGCGGTTCGGCGCGCTGGTCCCGATCTCGGCGACGCGCGGCACCAATGTCGACCAGCTGGTGCAGGAGATCTGCCGCATGCTGCCCGCGGGCGAGCCGCTCTACGGCCCCGACATGCTGACCGATCGAACCGAAAGATTTCTCGCGGCGGAGCTGGTGCGCGAGCAGCTGTTCCTGAGGCTGAAGCAGGAGCTGCCCTATGCCACCGCGGTGGTGATCGAGAGCTGGCAGGAGCGGGCGGACAAAGGCGACGTGGTCATCGACGCGTCGATCCTGGTCGAGCGCGACAGCCAGCGCGGCATCGTCGTCGGCAAGGGTGGGACGATGATCCGCGACGTCGGCATCGCCGCCCGCAAGGAGATCGGCCTGCTGCTCGACCGGCCGGTGCACCTGAAGCTGGAGGTCAAGGTCGTGCCCGACTGGACCACGTCGCCCGGCGAGCTGGCGCGGCTGGGCTACACGCCATGAACCGCGCGCGATCGAAGTCGAAATCGAAGTCGAAGACGACCGCCGCCAACGACCGCACGCTGCCGCTGTGCGCGCTGGTCGGCCGCCCCAACGTCGGCAAGTCGTCGCTGTTCAACCGGCTGGTCGGCGGGCGTCCGGCGCTGGTCGAAGACATGCCCGGCGTCACCCGCGACCGGCGCTACGGCGTCTGCGACTGGGACGGCGCGCTGTTTCGCGTCGTCGACACCGGCGGGCTCGATCCGTCGGCCGAGGGGATCCTGAAGGCGATGCGCGCGCAGACCCTGCTCGCCGTCGACGAGGCCGACCTGATCATCTTCGTCGTCGACGCCATGGAGGGCATCACCTCCGTCGACGAGGACGTCGCGCGCGTGCTGCGCCGGTCGGGAAAGCCGGTGCTCGTCGCCGCCAACAAGATCGATTCCGCGAAGCGCGAGCTCGCCATGGCCGAGGCGTTCGCGCTCGGGTTCGAGCAGGTGTTTCCGATCTCGGCGTCGCACGGGCGCGGCATCGGCGAGATGCTCGACGCCGTCGCGAAGGCGTTCGGCGCGCGGGCGCGGACGGCGGCGAAGGTTGCCGCGCGGCGCGACGAGCGAGAAGAGAAGGCGGCCGCGGAGGAGGAGGCGGACGAGCGCGAAGCAGAGGAACGTGAGAACGAGGAGGAAGCGGCCGGCGAGAAGCCGGTTCACCTGGACGTCGTGCGCCTCGCGTTCGTCGGCAAGCCCAACGTCGGCAAGTCGTCGCTGGTGAACCGCCTGCTCGGCGAGGAGCGCGTGCTGGTACACGACGCGCCCGGGACCACGCGCGATCCGATCGACACGCCGTTCTCGTTCGGCGGGCGCGAGTACGTGCTGGTCGACACCGCCGGCATGCGGCGCCGGAAGTCGATCGACACCCTCACCGAGCACGTCGCCGCCAAGATGGCGCGCGACCAGATCGAGCGCTGCGACGTCGCCGCGATGGTCATCGACGCGCGCACCGGCGCCACCTCCGAGGACGCCAAGCTCGCGCGCCTCATCGAGGACGCCGGCCGCCCCAGCCTCATCGTCCTCAACAAGAAGGACCTGGTCGGTCGCGCCGAGATCGACAAGAAGATCGCCGCCACGCGCGAGGAGCTCGGCTTCATGGCGCACTCGCCCGTGCTGCTGACGTCCGCCGTCACCGGCGCCGGCGTCACCGCCGTCGTCACCGCCGCGACGCGCGTCGCCGAGCAGGCGGCGCGCCGCATCCCGACCGGCACGCTCAACCAGCTGTTCGAGCAGATCATCGCCCACCAGCCGCCGCCCGCCGGCCCCGGCGGCCGCCACGTGCGGCTCTACTACGCGACGCAGGCCAGCTCGTCGCCGCCCACGTTCTTCATCAGCACCAACCAGCCGGCGGCGATCGGCTACGCCTACCGCCGCTTCCTGGTGAACCAGCTCCGCAAGGCCTACGGCTTCGAGGGCGCGCCGATCCGCATCGTGCTGCGGGCGCACCGTCAGAAGCGCAAGGCGATGCCCAAGGCGCGCGAGAAGCGGGGGTAGCATCGTGGAACCCCGGTATTCGCCGGCCCAGCGACGGGTCGTACGCGCCGGGTGGTAATCCTCTTTTTTGGCTGAATGCCGCTGCCCTTGGGGTATAAGGCCGTAGGTGCGTTCAGCACACTGCACCGCTTAAACCCCCGCAGCAAAGGAGCAGCCGCATGACTTGGCAAGCTTATGGCAGTACCCGTCCGCGATTCCTCTGGTTGACCGCGCTCTCGGCCGTTGGTCTCGTCGCCTGTGCGACAGGCAGTGGCGACAACGGTAGCGGCGGCGGCTCCGGCACAGGCAACAGCTCCGGTACCGGCAACTCGAGTGGCTCGCAGGGCGGGACCACCGGAGGTAGCCAGGGCGGCACGACGGGCGGCAGCCAGGGCGGCAGGACCGGCACCGGCGGTACGTCGGGCGGCAGCCACGGGCGGCACGACGGGCGGCAGCCGGCGGCACGACCGGCGGCGGCACCGGCGGTCGGCCGCCACCGGCGGCACGACGGGCGGCACCGGCGGCATGACCGGCGGCGGCACCGGCGGCATGGCCGGCGGGTGCACGAATACCAACATCGAGCGTGATCAACGAGGATGCGTCGGGTTACGTCTGCAACAACACCTGGGGCATCAAGGGAGCCTGGTATTGCTATAGCGACGGCTCCGATACGAGCCCAACAGCTGCAAAGGCAGCGACGGCAAGGGCGCCGGCGCCATTCCGTGGAACGCGACGTCAAGCGCGATGTGCCTGAGCGGGACGATGGGCACCGGGCCCGGCAGCATATGCCGGCATCGGCTTCAAGGTCAACTCTGGACCGCCCGGCAGCACCGCCGCGCCCGGCACCTGGAACGCGAGCAGCCTCGTCGGCTTCGCGATCACCTTGGTGTCCGGAGCCAGCGGCAAGGGCACCGGTGGCATGATTCTCAACCTCGAGTATCCGACGTCGACGGACCTGGATCCGCAGACCAAGGATGCCCCGGGCGTCACGGTCCCCGGCGTGGCGAGCAGCGGCTCGATCACCTACAACGTGCTCTTTGCCGATTCCGTGCTCGCCAACAACGCGAACAACCGCACGCCCGTCGATCCGGCCAACCTCACCGACGTGAAGATCGCCTTCTTCCCGGACAGCGTCTCGCACACCTACGACTTCTGCATCAAGAGCGTCGTGCCGCTGATGACCGCTCCGAATCCCGTCGTGGCCACGGGCGCGTACGGGCCGACCTGGAACAACCAGCAGCCTCAAGCCGTGAACGGCATCAACGGCTATGCCGTGCAGAGCGCCCCGTTCCCCACGAATGGGAATCCGATGACGATGCAGGTGAACGCCACCGCCGGGGGCGTTGGGTTCACGTACACGGCGGGGGGAGGTTTCCAGGCCCCGAACAATGGCCCCGGATCCTTCCCCGCCGTCATCAGCGGCTGGGGGCCGGGTCACGACGGCATCCAGTTCTACGGACCCTACAAGGGCGGCAAGACCATCAGCGCAGCTCACGTCGGTGAAGAGCAACTGGACGTTCACGCATGGGCTCGAGCGGAGACGCGGTCTACGATGTCTGGTTTGGCAACTCCGCAACGCCGACGGTCCCGCAGATCGAACTGATGATCTGGATTGGCAACAAGGACAAGATGCCCATCGGCTATGGCACCGCGGCCGGTGCCGCTCTCGCGGGTCGGACGGGGCGCGGACGCCGTACGTCGGCACGAATGGAACGGGTGAAACGGTCGTCAGCTACTGGGTGCCGACGGGGACCAACGGCAGCGCAGTCCAATTTCGACTTGCTGGCCTACTTCAAGGACGCGGCGAGCCATGGCTACGCCGGGCTGTCCAACAGCTCCTTCCTGCTCGGCGTTCAGACCGGCTTCGAGGTTTACAGCGGCAACTGGACCACGACGGACTACAACATCAACATCCAGTGATTGAGCGCAAAGCCGTCCTCCCCGGCGCCACGAGCGCCGGGGAGGGCGGGTAGGCCCGGCGATTGTCGCCGCCGCCGGGCTTTGATAGTGTCGCTGCTCTTACAGCGGAAATAGGAGTGTAGCGATGCGCAAGCAGCTTCTTTGCTTAGGTTGTTCGCTCGTCGGCATGGCCTTCCTCTCTGGATTGGCCGCCTGCTCGAGCAACAAGAGCCACACGGACGGCGGTCAACCGGACTCGAAGACTTCGCCGACCGACGCGGGGCAGGGCTGCAACGCAGGCGTCCCGAACCCCACCTACGTCCTCATCGACGACATGGAGACGACGACCCACGGGCCCATCGAGTTCGACATGGGCATCGCTGCGCCGCTGACGGCGGGCTACTGGTACAACAGCGGCGCAGGCTACACCGCCGACGCGGGCGTTGGCAGCGACGACACGTCGAACCCGCCGCAACGTTCGTTCGTCTTCACCGCGCTCCCGTCGCCGACGACGACGTTGAACTGCACCAAGACGAGCGCACACGCGGCCCGTCAGTTCTGCGTGCTCAACGGCCTTTACGACACGTGCGGCGTCGGCTTCGAGTTCGCCCAGATGCCGGACGTCGATGCGGGGGCTACCCCGCCGCGACGCGGCGGCCGGCGACGCGGGCGATGGCGGAGCAGCCATCCCCAGGGTCACCGTCCCGTTCGACATCAGCCGCTACAAGGCCGTCACGTTCTGGGGGATGACGACGACGCCGGACCCGGCCACAGGGTCGCTGCAGGTCAAGATGCAATTCCCCGATACGGATACCGACCCGCGCGGCAAGATATGCAACGGCGGCGGCGGGAATACCTCGAAGTGCTACAACAGCTACGCGACGCACTTCGAGTTCACGACCAGTTGGCAACAGTTCACCGTGACTGCTGGATGCCGGCGACGGCGGCGCACCCGCCGGACGGCGGCATCGCCTCGATCCGACGTTTGGGCTACCAAGAGGCGCAGTGGCTCCCCACCCAGGTCTACGGCATCAACTGGCAGGCCCAGAAGAACACGCCCCCGGGAGACGCGGGCCCTGCCCTCATGACCGACATCTGGGTCGACGACGTGTACTTCATCAAGTGAACGGGCCGCGCGGTGCTCGCGGCTAGCCTCTCTTCAGATGGGTTCCGCTCCCCGAGCTGAGCCTTACCCCGCAGCCGCGGTGGACGAATAGAGCATCGGAATTCGGCGACTGCCGCGAGACCCACTCTTAGGGAATTCGGCGGTAAAACCGTCGTCTAGCCTTTAGCTACACGACAGGCCAGGTCCGCGGATCTGGCTATTGACATCGGTTGTCGGGCTTGGCTACGGTGCCGTGGTTTTGGCTTGGAGGAGGCGGAAATGCTCGGGCGCAGTCAGGGAACGTGGGGAGAGTCGGCGATTGGAGATACGCAACACGCAACTTCTGCGCGCCTGCGACGAAAACGGGGCATGTCATTCGCATATGCAGCCAGTGAGCGACCGTTCTCGAAACCGAGTGCCGTGAACAGATTGGCGGTTGCGGCCGGTCTTGTCGCGCTGGCGATGATCGGCGAGGGGTGCACGACATACCGAGTCGCTGAGGACGGTGGCGCAGGTGCCGACGGCGGCGGCGCCGGTTCCGGCGGCGCCGCCGGACTTCGGGTCGACGCCGCGGCGAGCCCGGACGTCCACACTGACGCCGGCGCGGTCACCGATGCGGACGCAGCGCTCGGTGCGTCCTGCGCCACGAACAACGGCGGCTGCAACCTGAACGCAGCGTGCGCCATCGTCAACTCCGCGGTGACCTGTACTTGCAAGACGGGATACTCGGGGATCGGAACGACCTGCACCGCGATCGACTCGTGCACCGGCGACGCCGGCGCCTGCGACCCGAACGCCGCCTGCGTGTCGACCGGTCCCGGGACCAACACGTGCACATGCAAGACGGGATACTCGGGCACCGGCGTGTCCTGCGCGGCCATCGACTCCTGCACTATCAGCCACGGCGGCTGCGATCCGAACGCCACCTGCGCGTCGACCAGCCCTGGGACCAACACGTGCACATGCAAGACGGGATACTCGGGCACCGGCGCATCCTGCGCGGCCGTCGACTCGTGCAACATCAGCCATGGTGGCTGCGATCCGAACGCGACGTGCACGAGCACCGGTCCGGGCACCAACACGTGCGCGTGCAACACCAACTACACCGGTAACGGAACGACCTGCACCGGCCTCGGTCCCTGCGCGATCAACAACGGCGGGTGCGCCGCGACGGCCAAGTGCACGGCAAACGGGAGCACGCCGGTGTGCACGTGCAACATGGGGTACTCGGGCAACGGGACGACCTGCACGCCGGTCAACTCGTGTCTGACGAGCAACGGCGGCTGCAGCACCAACGCGACCTGCACGTCGACCGGGCCGGGCACGAACACCTGCGCCTGCAACACCGGCTTCTCCGGGTCGGGCACGACCTGCACCGCGATCAACTCGTGCCTGGCGAACAACGGCGGCTGCGACGTGAACGCGACCTGCACGTCGACCGGCCCCGGCACGAACAGCTGCGCGTGCAAGACCGGCTTCTCGGGCAACGGGACAACCTGCACGGCGGTCAACTCGTGCCTGACGAGCAACGGCGGCTGCAGCACCAACGCGACCTGCACGTCGACCGGGCCGGGCACGAACACCTGCGCTTGCAACACCGGCTTCTCCGGGTCGGGCACGACCTGCACCGCGATCAACTCGTGCCTGGCGAACAACGGCGGCTGCGACGTGAACGCGACCTGCACGTCGACCGGCCCCGGCACGAACAACTGCGCGTGCAAGACCGGCTTCTCGGGCAACGGAAAAACCTGCACGGCGGTCAACTCGTGCCTGACCAGCAACGGCGGCTGCAGCACCAACGCGACCTGCACGTCGACCGGGCCGGGCACGAACACCTGCGCTTGCAACACCGGCTTCTCCGGGTCGGGCACGACCTGCACCGCGATCAACTCGTGCCTGGCGAACAACGGCGGCTGCAACGTGAATGCGAACTGCACGTCGACCGGCCCCGGCACGAATAGCTGCGCGTGCAAGACCGGCTTCTCGGGCAACGGGACAACCTGCACGGCGGTCAACTCGTGCCTGACCAGCAACGGCGGCTGCGACGTGAACGCGACCTGCACGTCGACCGGCCCCGGCGCGAATAGCTGCGCGTGCAAGACCGGCTTCTCGGGGACGGGCACGACGTGCACCGCGATCAACCCGTGCCTGATGAACAACGGCGGTTGCCCGACCGGCGCGACGTGCGCAATGACCGGGCCCGGTACCAACTCCTGCACCTGCCCGTCGGACCAGTGCAACGGCGCCTGCGTCGACCTCCAGACGAATACGAACAACTGCGGGACGTGCGGCTTTAGCTGCGCGAACACCGCCATGGGGTGCTCGGGCGGCCAGTGCGTTTGCACCGCAAATACACCGAACGGCACCTTTTGCAGGCGACCGGGACAAGTGGCCGGAACCTGCTGGGGTGGAGTGTGCGTCCTTCCGCAAGGCTTCCAAGGTTGCAACACTGGGGCTGATTGCGTTCCGGGAGGCTGCACCGGGCCCGCCGGATACTGTCTCGGAACAATCAACGTACCGGGGCAAGTTAGTTGCGCCGATCCCGACGGCGCGTACGTACTGTGTGTCGCCTCGGAGGGCTGTTCAGCCGGTCCGACGGTTGGGCACGTTCAGTGCGGAAATGGACTGGGTGGAACAGGCGCCACTACCTGCGATGGTCCGAGCGATTGCCCCTCGGGCAGCGACTGCTGTATGAATTCCGTAACCGGAAATCCTACTTCGGTTTGCATCGCGCAGTCGCAGCCCGGCGTGATTGGGTCAGGGTGCGTCTCCGTCGGACCTTTCAACCAACTGCCGAGCCTCTGCAATCCGCTCAACACAACAACGGTCCAGTGTCCGGCAGGCAAGTCCTGCGTAGTGTCTGCGGGCGCCCTGAACTACTTCATCTGTCAGTGACAAGGGGCCGGCCGAACATCGTGCACGTCCTGCCGCCTGGCGCTGACGTCCTCCAGGACCCGACAGGGATCGGCAATGGCTGACGCAAAATGCCGCGCACTTACCTTGGCGCAACTCCGACAACTCCGATCAGTCTCACGAGCTCCGCAATGGAGACTGACCATTCGTCTCTTCGAATCGGCCGTCTCATCCTGGACGACGAGGGCATTCGGCAATCTCGTATTTTCCGGATCATAGGGCGCGCGTTCCACCATCCCTGGTCCGCAGTCACCGGTTGGTCTGCAGTGGAGCGACTGTGCGGTCTCCCGACGGTGCAGAGAAGGTCGACCGATTGATCGTGGAGATCTGGACCCAAGGCCATATCGACTACGTCATTCGCCGGCCCGGGGACACTCGGCATAGACTGTTGGTGGAAGCGCTCCGCCGACGCTTACCAAACCTCGAGCGGGAGAGCCTGCTGATGAGAGTTCGACGGGGCTCCTTGTGAAGACACGGCGGCGGTTCAGTAGCGCCTTCTCAGAACAGCCACGAAATCCGCGCTGACAGCGCGAAGTAGAACGACGTCCCGCCGAAGTCCATCACCGACCCGAACAGCTGCGCGGGCGTGAACTGTGACTGCAGTAGGCCGCCGACCGCCCAGCGGCGTGACCAGTCGTCGGCGCCCAGCCGAGCTCGGCGTCGAAAGCGGTGACGGGCTTCACGACGCCGCCGCCGAAGTTGATGACGCCGATGTCGGTCTGAATGAAGGGGACCAGACGTAGGAATCGAAGGTGTACTTGACGCCGACGAGCGCGAAGGTGGTGCGGGCGATGACGCAGGGCAGGTGATTCCTCCGGTCGAGATCGACGGCGTGGAGCGCTGGTGCTCACCGCGACACAGGGAAACAGGGGCGCTGTCCCAAGCGACGAACGATGACCAGCCCTCGAGAATTGCCGGCGGCCGTTCGCTGCCTGACCGCTGATGACGTGCTTGGAACAGCTCTGAAAGGGAATCCCGAGCCTGTCGTCGACGAGCTCCCGTCCGCGAACCTCCCCGCTTGGGCTGCTCGTGACACGGTGAACTCTCCGAGGCGAGGCACAACCCTTCGTAGCCGGCGTACGCCCGCCGGGAATTTCCCGGCGGACCGTCGTACTCCTATTACGGACACCTGAAACCGCCCGAAATCGGTTCCCGAACCGATCTCGGCGCGCTGCGGACGATAAGGGAACCTTTGCGGCGTCAGTCCTTCCAGAGGAAACATGCTCCGACCCAAGAAAAACTCGCGAGGCATGCTGCGGCCAGCCGTTCCCAGATTCCCTGGGTCGGGACGGTGTTTCGATCGGAGCGGAACTCATTGACAGCCAGGAACTGCGTAAGTAGCGTGGCCATTTTCGGGGAGCCAGTCGCGGAGGCATGGGCGGATGGGCAGCCAGCGGGAGACGGGCTCGATCAATCGAGCGGTGGCCGGAGAACGGATGATTTTTCTTAATTCCTACTTAGCATCGGCCCGGCGGCGACGAAAACTGGGTATGGCATTCGCAGATGCAGCCAGGGAGCGGCCGGGCTCGAAACCGAGTGCTGCGATCAACTTGGTTGTTGCGGCTGGTCTCGTCGCGCTGGCGATGATCGGCGATGGGTGCAAGACATACCGAGTCGCTGAGGACGGTAGCGCAGGTGCCGGGGGCGGCGGTTCCGGCGGGGGCGGCGGTTCCGGCGGCGGCGCGGGACTTCGGGTCGACGCCGCGGCGAGCCCGGACTTCCACGCTGACGCCGGCCTGGTCGCGGACGCAGCGCTCGGTGCGTCCTGCGCCACGAACAACGGCGGCTGCAACCTGAACGCAGCGTGCGCCGTCGTCAACTCCGTGGTGACCTGCACTTGCAAGATGGGATACTCGGGGAACGGAACGACCTGCACCGCGATCGACTCGTGCACCGGCGACGCCGGCGCCTGCGACCCGAACGCCACCTGCGTGTCGAGCGGCCCCGGGACCAACACGTGCACCTGCAAGACGGGATACTCGGGCACCGGCGTATCCTGCGCGGCCATCGACTCGTGCAACTTCAGCCGCGGCGGCTGCGATACGAACGCGACCTGCGCGTCGACCGGTCCCGGGACCAACACCTGCACCTGCAAGACGGGATACTCGGGCACGGGCGCATCCTGCGCGGCCGTCGACTCGTGCAACATCAGCCACGGCGGCTGCGATCCGAACGCCACGTGCACGAGCACCGGTCCGGGCACCAACACGTGCGCTTGCAACACCAATTACACCGGTAACGGCACGACCTGCACCGGCCTCGGTCCCTGCGCCGCCAACAACGGCGGGTGCGCCACGACAGCCAAGTGCACGGCGAACGGGAGCACGCCGGTGTGCACCTGCAACATGGGGTACTCGGGCAACGGGACAACCTGCACGCCGGTCAACTCGTGCCTGACCAGCAACGGCGGCTGCAGCACCAACGCGACCTGTACTTCGACGGGGCCGGGCACGAACACCTGCGCCTGCAACACCGGCTACTCCGGGTCGGGCACGACCTGCACCGCGATCAACTCGTGCCTGGCGAACAGCGGCGGCTGCGACGTGAACGCGACCTGCACGTCGACCGGCCCCGGCACGAATAGCTGCGCGTGCAAGACCGGCTTCTCGGGCAACGGGACAACCTGCACGCCGGTCAACTCGTGCCTGACCAGCAACGGCGGCTGCAGCACCAACGCGACCTGCACGTCGACCGGGCCGGGCACGAACACCTGCGCCTGCAACACCGGCTTCTCCGGGTCGGGCACGACCTGCACGCCAGTCAACTCGTGCCTGACGAACAACGGCGGTTGCAATGTGAACGCGAACTGCACGTCGACCGGCCCCGGCACGAATACCTGCGCGTGCAAGACCGGCTTCTCGGGCAACGGGGCAACCTGCACGCCGGTCAACTCGTGCCTGACCAGCAACGGCGGCTGCAGCAGCAACGCGACCTGTACGTCGACCGGGCCGGGCACGAACACCTGCGCCTGCAACACCGGCTTCTCCGGGACGGGGACGACGTGCACCGCGATCAACTCGTGCCTGACGAGCAACGGCGGCTGCGACGTGAACGCGAGTTGCACGTCGACCAGCCCCGGCACGAATACTTGCGCGTGCAAGACCGGCTTCTCGGGGACGGGGACGACGTGCACCGCGATCAACCCCTGCCTGACGAACAACGGCGGTTGCCCGACCGGCGCGACGTGCGCAATGACCGGGCCCGGCACCAACTCGTGCACCTGCCCATCGGGCCAGACGCCCTGCAACGGCGCCTGCGTGAACGAGACGACCAACAGTACGCCGAACGCGACGAACTGCGGCGGCTGCGGCGCGGCCTTCACCTGCAGCGGCGGCCAGGTGTGCGCGGGCGGCACGTGCGCGTGCGCGAGCGGCACCGTCAAGTGCTCGAACGCCTGCCCGGTGGCCGGCGTCTCGTGCATCAAGGCGACGGGCATCGCGGCGGGCTTCAGTCACACCTGCGCGGTCCTCTCGACGGGCGCGCTGGAGTGCTGGGGCAACGCCTCGACGGGCGCGCTCGGCAATGGAGTCGCGTCGTTCTCGACGTTCGCCTTCCCGGTCTTGGCGAACATCTCCAACGTGACCCAGGTAGCCGCTGGCGGCTACCACACTTGCGCCCTCTCGGGTGGCACCTGGAAGTGCTTTGGCGACAACGGGCTCGGCATGATCGGTGCGATCGGCACGCCGATCTGCAACGGGCAGCCGTGCACGCTGACGCCCACCGCGCTGATCTCGGGGACGACGTCGTTCTCGACCGGCAACAGCAACACCTGCATGGTCGTCTCCGGTCAGGTCGAGTGCCTCGGCGACTCGACCTTCGGCATCATCGGCACGACGATTGGGCCGGACGGGTGCCTCGGTGGCACGAACAACTGCGCCCAGTCTCCGCGCAACATCTTCAGCTCGCTCATTACGAGCCCCACCGCGGTCTCGGCGCACAACACGTCGGCCTGCGCGATCGTGAGCGGCGGCAAAGTCGTCTGCTGGGGCGAGGACCTGACTGGCCAGATCGGTCCGGACGGCATGGGCTCCATCTGCTCGGGCAACGACCCGTGCTCGCCCACGCCGGTCGCCGTCCCGGGCGTCACCAACGCCACGGCGATCACCACCACCGGGTTCTCGACCTGCGCGCTCATCTCGGGCGGCACCGTCCAGTGCTGGGGCTTCAATCAGGTCGGTCAGCTCGGGTCGCCCGAGACGGCGTTCTGCACGACCCAGCTCGACATCGCGTGCTCGACCACGCCGATCCAGGTGGCGGGCCTGAGCGGCGTCACCCAGATCGCCGGCGGCGACGACTTCGTCTGCGCGCTCCTCTCCAACGGCACCGTCGAGTGCTGGGGCCAGAACGGGAACCACCAGCTCGGGAACGCGAGCGTCACCGGCTCTTGCCAGGGGCAGTTCAACGTTTGCTCGAGCAGCCCGGTGAAGGTCTCCGGCGTCTCCGGCGCGACGGCGATCGCCGCCGGCGCCAGCTTCGCGTGCGCGATCCAGGGTGGCGGCGTCGTCTGCTGGGGGCTCAATTCGTTCGGGCAGCTCGGCAACGGCAATACCTCGCCCTCGGACACCGCGGTCCCGGTGCAGTTCTAAGCGGGGACGCGAAACCCGGGCGGCGCCTGCTGTGTTGACACCTGTCGTTCGGACTGGCTACGGTGCAGTGTTTTTGGCTTCGGAGGAGGCGGAAATGCTCGGGCGCAGTCAGGGAACGTGGGGAGAGTCGTCGATTGGAGATACGCAACACGCAACTTCCGCGCGCCTGCGACGAAAACGGGGCATGTCCGTCGCATACGCAGCCAGGAAGCGGCCGCTCTCGAAACCGAGTGCCGCGATCAGATCGGTTGTTGCGGCTGGTCTCGTCGCGCTGGCGATGATCGGCGATGGGTGCAAGACATACCGAGTCGCTGATGACGGTGGCGCAGCTGCCGGAGGCGGTTCCGGCGGCGGCGCAGGACCTCAGGTCGACGCCGCGGCGACCCCGGACGTCCGCGCTGACGCCGGCCCCGTCGCCGACGCGAACGCATCGGCCGGTGCGTCCTGCGCCACGAACAATGGCGGCTGCAGCCTGAACGCAGCGTGCGTCGTGGTCAACTCCGCGGTGATCTGCACCTGCAAGACGGGGTACTCGGGGAACGGAACGACCTGCGCCGCGATCGACGCGTGCAACGGCGGCGTCTGCGACCCGAACGCCACCTGCGTGTCGACCGGCCCCGGGACCAACACCTGCACCTGCAAGACGGGGTACTCGGGGAACGGAACGGCCTGCGCCGCGATCGACTCGTGCAATATCAGCCACGGCGGCTGCGATCCGAACGCCACCTGTGTGTCGACCGGCCCCGGGACCAACACCTGCACCTGCAAGACGGGATACGCGGGCACCGGCGCATCCTGCGCGGCCATCGACTCGTGCAACATCAGCCACGGCGGCTGCGATCCAAACGCCACCTGCACGAACACCGGACCGGGCACTAACGCGTGCGCGTGCAACACCAACTACACCGGTAACGGCACGACCTGCACCGGCCTCGGTGCCTGCGCCATCAACAACGGCGGGTGTGCCCCGACGGCCAAGTGCACCGCGAACGGGAGCACGCCGGTGTGCACCTGCAACATCGGGTACTCGGGCAACGGGACAACCTGCACGGCGGTCAACTCGTGCCTGACCAGCAACGGCGGATGCAGCACCAACACGAGCTGTACGTCGACCGGGCCGGGCACGAACACCTGCGCCTGCAATCCCGGCTACTCCGGGTCGGGCACGACGTGCACCGCGATCAACTCGTGTCTGACGAACAACGGCGGCTGCGATGTGAACGCGACCTGCACGTCGACCGGCCCCGGCACGAATAGCTGCGCCTGCAAGACCGGCTTCTCGGGCAACGGGACAACCTGCACAGCGGTCAACTCGTGCCTGACCAGCAACGGCGGCTGCAGCACCAACGCGACCTGCACGTCGACCGGGCCGGGCACGAACACCTGCGCCTGCAACCCCGGCTACTCCGGGTCGGGCACGACCTGCACAGCGGTCAACTCGTGCCTGACCAACAGCGGCGGCTGCAACGTGAACGCGAACTGCACGTCGACCGGCCCCGGCACGAATAGCTGCGCGTGCAAGACCGGCTTCTCGGGCAACGGGACAACCTGCACAGCGATCAACTCGTGCCTGACCAGCAACGGCGGATGCAGCACCAACGCGACCTGTACGTCGACCGGGCCGGGCACGAACACCTGCGCCTGCAACCCCGGCTACTCCGGGTCGGGCACGACCTGCGCCGCGATCAACTCGTGCCTGACGAGCAACGGCGGCTGCGACGTGAATGCGAACTGCACGTCGACCGGCCCGGGGACGAATGGCTGCGCGTGCAAGACCGGCTTCTCGGGGACGGGCACGACGTGCACCGCGATCAACCTCTGCCTGACCAACAACGGTGGTTGCGCCGCCACCGCCACGTGCTTCGCGAACCTGAACGGAACCCGGACTTGTGCTTGCAACCCCGGCTATTCCGGAGATGGCATCACGTGCGCTGACGTAAATGAATGCCTGTCCAGCAACGGCGGATGCGACGCCAACGCGACATGTACCAACACAGTTGGGTCGAGGACGTGCGCTTGCAAAACCGGCTTCACCGGCGATGGCCTGATCTGTGCCGACGTGAACGAATGCCTGTCGAACAACGGGGGATGCAGCCCTAACGCAAACTGCACGAACACCGTGGGCGGCAGGACCTGCGCCTGTGCGGTTGGTTACACCGGCAACGGAACGACCTGCACGGTCATACCTCCTTCCTCACCGATATCGACCTGGAAATTCGAGCGGCAGTCCACGCCAACGGTAATGCTAGACAGCTCCGGAACCAACAACGGCACCTTGGCTTCGCTGAGCTTTCTGCCCCCCGTCACCTCAACGATGCCGCTCTTCGCCCCCGATCGAAACGGTATCGCCAATGGCGCGATCCATCTCGATCTAGCCACAAACGCCAATTGGGTATTCGTTCCGAACTCGACCAGCGTGAATACGCCCTGGGTCAACAACGCCATTACGGTGACCGTGTGGGTTCGGATGAATTCGGTTCCTGCCTCGGGAGGCGTGACCCTGTTTGATCGCGGCGAAACCAGCGATACGACCGGCTTCACCATTGATCTGTTCAACGGAAGCCCTGAGGCGACTGTGGCGAAACATCTCGCTCAATCAGCTGCCCCGATGCCGGTGGGCCTCTGGACCTTTATGGCTGCGACCTACAACGGCACCGACTTGTTCCTGTACCAGAACGGCGTCGTGGTCGCATCATTTCAAGGCATCGGTATACCGCTGGCCAGCGGCGTTGGAGACGTGACGATCGGTGGCGTCATAAACAAAGCCGGCGGGTTCAGCACAGGATTCCTCAGCGGCGATGTCGACGAGGTCCGACTCTATGGCGCTGCTCTGAGCGCTCCGCAGATAAATCTCGTCATGCAGCAATAGCATCCCCGCTGCTCACTCAGAGCAGACTGAGATGTCGAGGGCACCGGACGTCAAGTACCCGATGCCCTCGGCGGGCATCATCCTGGAACGGCGCGAGCGCGCGTCGGAGCACGTCGCCGGCAGCGCCCGGGTCGTCGCTCTCCAGCGTCTGCGCCAGCTCGGCCAGGTAGGCGGCGATCGCGCTCGGCATCGGCAGGACCTTGGGCCGCGCCGTCGTGGCGGATCGCAGCTGGTCCTGGAGCTGGGCGAGCTTCTTCTCCTCGACGGCCAGGCGCTCGGGCAGTGAGGTCGGGGTAAGGCAGGCGACGAGCGCCGCCTGGACGTTGGCGACGAGCTGGCTCTGCTTCTCGACGTCGGCCTCCAGCTGCTTGGCCGAGGAAGAGAACTCGGCAGACCCGACCAAGCCCCGGCGCGTGCCCGTCATAGATCTGACAGAGGCCGCGCTGGTGGTGCGCGTGTTCGAGTCGTTCGCCTCGGGCCTGGTGACGGCCTTGCCGCCCCCGCTACCTGCAGACGCTGGCCGTGGCGGCGACTGGCTAGCAGTGGGTACGCCCACGCGAGGGCAGAAGGAGCTTCGAAGATGACGACCGACCGACCGAAGGCGCGAGAAGAGTTTCGCTACAAGCCTCGCATGCAGCGAATTTTGTCGACCCGTAGCCGGGACCACCTCGGGGTACTGGTGATCCATGGATAACTTCACCGCCGGCATCATCGGCACCGCCATCACCACGGCGGGCGCGATCGCCATCGAGTGGATCAGGAACAGGAAGCCCACGCCGAAGCGCAAGAAACGTCGACGCCCGCGCCGGCCACCACCCTCGAAACATCACCTCCCAAAATCGTATGAGTGAGCTGGTGCATTCCTATGCGTGGTCGTACAGCCATTGCAGTCGCTCGACAGCGGGGCGCTACAGGCGCTCGCGTAGGTACGAGACGAGGGCGCCGATCACCTTGCGCTCGCTGATCGTGCGCGCGTTGCCGCACCGGTGGTCCTTGTGCGCGCTGCAGCCGAGAGTGCGCCACACCATGCCGTCGCGCTTCGCCTGGCCGACGATCCCGAAGTTACCGCCGCCCCGTTCGGATGGGTGTAGGTCCTCTTCCTGATCGAGGCTGGCCGTCGGTGGGCTAAGGAAATCTTGGGGAAGAAGTGACGGCGGGTAGGCTCGGCGTTACGATGCGCGGCGATGCCGGTGTGGTTGGACGTCGTGTCGAAGGTGGCAACGGTAATCGCGGTGCTGATCGCGCTGTCGCCCTTCCTGGCGAAAGCCCTCTATCTGCTCCGCACTCAACCTCCTGAGACTGAGGAGGAGCGCGATCATCGACTCTTGATGATGACGAGCGGTCGCGTCGGTTGGGGGCAGAAGGGGTGGGTTCACTTCCTCGACTGGTTCCGCACGACCGACGAGTCGAGCGTCAGCTGGAAGGAGTGGCGCGCGAGAGCTGTGTGGTGTCGCCTCCTCCGCCATAAGTTCACTGAGCGCGATCGGCCTGGCCAACGCTACGGTGGCCGATGCGGACGCTGCTGGATTTACTTCACGCACGACACCGAAGAGGGACTGGAGATGCTGCGCCGCCTGCGGACGATCCCGCCGCGGTTCGTGAACAAGCACACCCGCGAGCGGATCTTCACCCCACCACCACCGTCGAAGAAATAGGACACCGTCACTTTCTTTGCGTCGAGTACCCCTTCCACTATCTGCACACGGCATACAGCCTTAATCGATGGTCCTCCCTGCCAGAGCTTTAGAGATCAAAAGAGATCAGGCGGTGAAGCATCGCAACGCGGGATTTAATCCCCTCTTTTCGAGAAGTTGTAACGCGACACCAAAACCTCCTTCCATTCTAGGCTTCATAAAGTACAAGCGATCCAATGCTTCCCACCAGCCCCGATCACTACCAACTAGTCCAAGAGTGCGTTCATGGCGGAGTGACAATCGCTCTAGCCTTGATTGGACTCTGGAAGTTCAATTCATCCAGGCGAAGGGATCCTGACCCACCACCCAAAGAATCTGCGCTGCCTTCTCAAGGCGCTGCGAAGCCACCTCGGAAGAAACGAAGGGCGCGACGGCAAGGAAAGCGTGAGCGCACTGTCTGAGCGTAGGGCGAAGGCATGTCGAGGTGTCGGCTACCGCTTGCGAGAGTTGCTTCATCTGAATCGAACGCCGGGCCGATTCAGCCGGCCGAAACGCACCGGCGACCCCGGCAAGGACGCATGCACGCAGGTGCAACGATTTGGTGACCCTGCTGAAGCTCGTTGCACCCGTCCGCATCGCTGCGGCGACCCTGCGGAAATGCGGTACCATCGCCTGTATTCAAAAGCCGTCCCTGCGTCCGATGCCTGCACCCGCCTGCATCGATCTCGCGACCCTGGGTAGGCTGAATGCACCCGCCCGTAATCCCCGGGCGCGCGCTCAGATGTCGATTACGGTCGCCCGAAACCGCCCGGGATGGACTCCGGAACCGATCTCGGCGAGCTGCCGCGACCGTACCCGGCTTCATAGCCTGGGTGCGGTCTCCAGCAATCTCCTGGCGCGCGCTCAGACGCCGATTACGGGCACCTGAAGCCGCCCGGGACCGACTCCGAAGCCGATCTCAGCGAGCTGAAGACGCTCAGGAAACCTTCGCGGCGTCAGTGTTGTCAGCAGGAACCATGGTCGGACCCAACAAGGACCCAACAAGACGCGAGCACCACGACCAAGAGGCGAACGCCAACCGTAACGAAATGGACTAGGGGAAGAAGTGGCGTCGCACGATCACGACCAAGTCTCAGGGCGCGGTTTGCACGCAATAGATGGACTCCGCGTAGGTGCACCGCAGATTGGCACCGAACACGTTCCACCAGTAGCTCGTCGAAAGGGTGAACGTGCCGACCATTCCCCCGGTCTGATTCGGATCGGTCCAATCAGCGCATGTGGAGGCCGTCGTTCCGATGTCGTTGGGCGTGGGGCTGCCGACCCAGACACCGCGCGCTCCGATCGTGTCGTAGGTGCCGTCGCCGGATTGCCAGATGCCCGAGATCAACTGCGAGGCCGCTGTCGCGGATGAGTTCGTGAGGATGGCGGCTCCGGTCCCGACGAATGCGTTGTCCGGGCGGTAGTATGAGATGGTCGGGTCGAGCAAAGCTGCGGCAGCCCGCTTGGTGGTGGAGATGAATGCCATCGCCGTGGTGACACCTGCAGGTCGATTGCCCTGACACACTGAATCCGGGGTGGTGGTGGCGTTGGGCGTGTACGCCGTCGGGCTGACCCAGATCCGTCGTCCCTGAACGGTGCCGATGCCGACGGCGCTGTTTTTGGTGATCCCCATACAAATGAACGGCCACGGCGTGCAGCCCTCTTGGTTCCAATCGATCCAGTCCAACGGTCCGCCGATGGGGTTGCCAATGCTCACCTGCGAGGGGCCCCCTCCGTCCGTCCAGTTGCTGCAGGCCATGCCACTGTACGTTCCGACGGAGGACGTGCCGGTCGCGATGGGCCCGTACCCATGAGGGCGCCCGAGCTCGTCGAACGTGAGCGGGTAGAAAACCTGGTTGTTTTTGAACAGGGTCGTTGCCGTGTCGGCGAACGGCTTGCCGTCCATACGCACCCAACCGCGCCCGGCTCCAAGGCGCGTGATTGCGTTCGACGTCGCGTCCGATGTCACCGCTACGTAGCCGTTGCCGGCGGTGACGTTGATGCCCGCTGCCGACGCCGCGGTGTTGCACACGTTGTCGTAAGCGGCGGCGCTCCCCAAGTTGGTCGGGAAGGTCGCCGACGTCAGGAAGATTAGATTCGCGTCCATCAACTGGAAGGTGGCGGTGACGGAATTCGTCGCATGTGTCAGCGTTGTGGCACAGTCGCGATTGGGTCCGGCGCAGGCCGGATCGCTCCAGCCGGTGAAGAACGAATTCGATCCGTTGGTCGTGTGCGCCTGTAGTGTCACCGATCCCATCGAGAACGCCGCGGAGCAGGTGCCGGGACAGCTGATTCCCGCGGGCACCGAAGTGACGGACCCCGTTCCGGTGGTCGTCACCGTCAGCGTTGCCTGCCCGACGGCCGTGATGGTCATGATGGCGCCGCCACCGGGCGATGTCGTCATCATCAGATTCGCAATCCGGGGGCCGGGAGCGCTGGCGGTGAAGGTGATCGTCACCGTGCACGACCCGCCGCCGGCTAGCGGCGCAGTGCAGCCGTTGGCAGTGACGACCGTCTCCGCAGGATCGTCGTTCGACAGGTTCAAGCCTCCCGTGGTTTGTGCGCCCGCGGCGTTCGTGAGAGTCCAGAAGAACGGGGCGCTCGTGGCGCCGACCTGAACGGTGCCCAGGTCGTGGTTGGTCGTGCCGGTCAGCACCGCGAGATTGGATTCCGCCGCCGCCGGCAGCGCCTCCCACACCGCCTCCACTGCCCCCGATGCCCATTCCATTCCCCCCAATTCCGGCGGCGGTGCCTCCGGTTCCGTCCGTGCCTCCGCCGGCGCCGCCCGATGCGGCCCCGCTTTGTCCGCCGAGCGCGTCCCCGCCACCATCCTGGGACGCCACCCTGTATTGGGTACACGCCGAGAGCGTGAGAACCAACGTCAGCACCGACATCCGGCGGACGCGCTTGGCCAGGCCCCATCTCGGGTTCACGAGATGCACTTCATCCAGATTCGTCACGCCACACTTCATGCCCACATGGGACGTTCCTGTTCTCGGTGCCTCGGTCGCCGCAGTTGCGCGCCGTGCGCAGAATTTCCCCGACATCTATGTCCGTCCCTCTCCCCGTCGATCGGCGGCGCGAACATGCGTCAGGGTGATCTCGCCTGTCAAGCCGGCGTCGCCGCTCCTTTTCAGAACAACCGCGAAATCCGCGCCGACAGCGCGAAGTAGAACGACGTCCCGCCAAAGTCCATCGGCGACCCGAACAGCTGCGCGGGCGTGACCTGGTACTGCAGCACGCCTCCGACGGACCAGCGGTGCGTCATCAGGTAATCGGCGCCCCAGGCCGAGCTCGGCGTCGAAGGCGATGGACACCCCAAAACCGGCTAGATGGTGTAGGGCCTCTTTACCGCTGAGAAGGCACAGGTTTTTAGTGCACCTAGTGTTTAAAACGAGCGACGGTCGGCGTTCCCGGCGCCTCAAGAAGTCCTCAGCGAGATATAGATGCTTTCCAGCTGCCCTTCATTGAAGGTCACGTGCGTTCCCGAACCCGAAACACGCAGAGTGAGGCAGGCACCATAGGTGGTGGCGGTATCGATGGAAAACTCAATGTTCTGGTGACTGACGTCGCGCTCAAAATCATCCTTCGAGAGGGATGACGTCGGGGACCAAGGAGCGTACTCGAAGACTTGCTTCGAGCCTGGTGGTTGCGGGGCGAAGTCTAGAGATATCAAGACGAGCTGCCCCTTCGTGAGCTGGAGTTGCAAATTGCCATAGCGGATGGTCTCGACGGTTCGTGACGAGAGGAGCGTTCCGTCGGGCTCGCCTAGCAAATGAATAATCGTTGCTCGATCGAGGCCCAGACGAAGGGGGCCGAGAGAACCCGTGGTCAAAAGGTTCAGGAGGTCTACCTTGGTCATCACGCTCATCCGAGCTTTCGCAACGCAATTGAGAGGAAATTTGTTTCGGCCGATTTTGCAGGTAGGCCGCGTCCCACCAGAAACGTGGTCGCATGTTCGGAAGTTTCGAGTAGCTTTGCGCGAAAGGCGGGGCTCTCCGCGAGTTCCTTCTCAGCCTGCTGGATGGCCTTCTTGACGGCCCCGGGCGGCGAGCTCGAGAAGACTTGCTTGAACTTGATGCCGCCGTCGTGGGCCGGTACGACACTCAATTCGATTCCGTTCGGCGCAGTTAGGTGGACGCCCTTGGTGTCGAAGTCTGGCGCGACGCCGTGGACGCGACAACCCTCCAACCCGAGAGGATCGACAACGATAAGGGGCTCCAACGAATAGGCGTAGGACGCGGGCCAGCTGCGAGACGAATCGGATCGCAAGCCAGAAATGTGCCCGCGCCAGGGTCGTAATACCTGAACCGGTTGTAATAGAGCCCGGTCTCGGCATCCTCGTACTGGCCGGGCCAGCGGAAGGGGCAGGCGGTGCGGGTGCCGGTGATGTTGCGCAGGTCGCCGTAGGCGTCGATGGTCGCGGACCAGACTTCGGCGCCGGTGGCGTCGTACATCGCGGTGGGCGTGCCGAGGTGGTCGGTGATGATCGCGTAGCGCGCGTCGCCGACCAGCTTGGCCATGGGGACGAAGCTCTCGGGATCGAAGAGCCAGGTGATCGGATCTTCGGCGGTGCCGGGCTCGGTGGCGCCGGCGCTCCAGACGGGGAGGGTGGGGGTGGTGGGTTGGGGGGCGGCGAAGGAATCGTCGCGGGGCGGGCCTTGGGACGGCTTGGCGGCGCGCTCGTAGCGGCGGCGACGGGCGGCGAGCTCGTCGAGGACGGCGACGTCGGCGACGGCGCCGTGGTGGGCGGGGGAGAGGGCGGCGGGGCGGCCCTCGACCCACTCGTGCAAGGGGACGTTGGCGTCCCAGATCCACTTCGTCGTTCGCGCGCGGAAGGTCTTGGAGAGGCGGCGGGCGAGGGCGTCGTAGGTGAAGGTGACGGTCTCGCCGTCGGGGCGGACGACCTTCACTAGCATGCCGGCGGCGTTCCAGTGGTAGGTCCAGACGCGGGGCGGGGGGTGATTGGTTGCGGAGGGATGAGGTGGTGCGGGCTGCCCCTCTCCCTCACCCTCCCCCCGCGGACGGGGGGAGGGGACCGGAACGGAAGCGGACGGAGGGACGCCGAGTGTGGAGGGAGGGGAAGGATCCACCTCGGTCTTTCGCACGAGGTTGCCCTCGGGGTCGTAGGCGTAGGTCACGCGGCGGCCGTCGGGTTCGGTCGATTCGAGGAGCTGGCCGGCGGGGCCGTACTTGCGGTCGGTGCGGGACTGCGTGCGGAAGAGGTTGCCGACGGCGTCGGGCATGCGCAGGTCGACGCGGCCGTCCTCGTAGGTCGCGGCGGCGAGGTTGCCGAGCGCGTCGTGCTCGTAGCGCACGGGGCCGCGGGCGGCGTCGACGACCATCCGCAGGCGATCGTTGACCTCCCAGGTGTAGTGCACGGCGCGGCGGAACTCGCTCGCGACGGTGATCTCCTGTTGCGTGGGGCGGCCGATGGCGTCGCGCTGCCAGCGTGCGCGCACGCCGCCGGGCAGCTGCCGCTCGATCTCCAGGCCGAGCACGTCGCGCGTGACGCGCGCCTCCCAGACGTTGCCGTCGGTAAACGCTGCGCCCGCAGCGTCCTCACCGCCGCTCGCGCGCGCGACGGCGGCCCGCACGCCGGTCATCTGGCCGACGGCGTTGCGCTCGATGTGCTGGTCGAGCCCCTTCGACGACCGCAGGCGCACGCGCATGCCGAGCGCGTTGTACTCGGACGCGATCCAGTCGTCGCCGACCGTCTCGCGCACGACGCGCCCGAGCAGATCACGCTCCATCTTCACGGTCGCGGCATCGTTCTTGGCCTCGACGAGCTCGCCGTCCTTCCGGTAGGCGTACGCCTCGGCGCTGCCGTCGCTGTGCTCGACGCCGACGACGCGCCCGGCGGGATCGTACGCGTACTTGGTCTCGAGGCTCGCGGGGCGAAAGACCTTCGTCACGCGCCCGGCCTTGTCGCGCTGGTATTGCCTGCGGATGCTGTCGAAGCCGCTCTCGACCTCGACGCGGCCCGCGGCGTCGAGCTGAAACTTGTAGACGTGCCCGTGCTCGTTCTCGATGGCGATCAACCGCTCTTCGGTGTCGTAGACGAAACCGACGCGCGTGCCGGCCTCGGTGCGCGACGAGACGCGGCTCATGCCCTGGTAGGTGAAGCGCACGTCGTGCTGCTGGTCGCGCGCGTTCAGAACGTTGCCCTCGGGGTCGTAGGCGAGTTCGCGCACGTTGCCGTCGGGCTCCACGACGCGCGTCACGCGCCCCAGCGCATCGTGCTCGCGCTGCTGCACATTGCCCGCGGCATCGAGGGCCGCCGTGCACCGCCCGAGGCGGTCGTAGCGCCAGCGGCTGATCGCGCCGTCGGGCGTGCGCAGCGACGTGACGTTGCCGTCGGCGTCGTAGTGCAGGCCGGTGTCCTGACCCGACGGGTCGGTCAGGCTCGCGAGCCGCTTGAGGCGGGCGGCTTCGCGCGCCCCGTTGTCGACATCCGCGTGCCAATGAAACTGCACGCGACGCCCCATCGAGTCCACGCGCCCGATCATTCGGCCCCGGTCGTCGTAGCCCCAGCTCCACTCGCCGCCCAGCGCGTCGACCGCACGCACCGGCTGGTTGTGCGCGTCGTACTCGAGCGCCACCACCGCGCCGTCGGGGCCGGTCACCTTGGTCGTGTTGCCGCGCGCGTCGTGCTCCCATTTGGTCTCGCCGCCCAGCGCGTCGGTCTCTTTCACTCTCCACAACGTCCGCTCGTCGTACTCGTACGCGGTCGCGCCGCCCAGCGGGTCGGTGACCTTCACCACGCAGCCGACGGGGTTCATCTTGTACGTCGTCGTCCGCCCGAGGCTGTTGGTCACGCAGGTGATCTTGCCGACCTTGTCGTAGTCGATGATGTGGTCGTAGATGCCGCCGTCGCCCCAGGTGCGCACGCAGTACGCGTCCTCGCCGTAGCCGTCGTAGGCGAAGTAGAACGACAACCCGTTGCGGTTGGTCTCCTGCACCAGCAGGTGACCCTTGTACGCAAACCGCCACGCGTGCCCGAGCGGATCGGTCACCTGCACGAGATCGCCCGCAGCGTCGTAGGCGTAGCGCGTGTGCACCTGCCACGCGCCCTTCTCCGTCGGGTGCGGCAGCTTGGTTGCGGTCAGGCGCCCGGCGCGGTCGTGCTCGAACGCGATCGCGCGCCCCGCCGAGTCGTTCACCCAGGCCAGATTTCCGCGTGGGTCGTACTCGAGCGCGATGGTGCGCCCGTCGCGCGCGACCTGCCGCGTGAGGCGCGACCACGCCGCGCGCGTGCCGCTCGCGCCCGCCACCGGGGCGAATTCATAGGTCATTCCCTCGTGGGTGGTGATCGCGTACCGCCGCGCGCCCAGTGACTTCAGCGTCAGCCGCGACGGCGCGTCGAACACCTCGTGCCCGATCGGCAGGACGTGGTCGGGGAAGTCGAAGACGTCGAGCTCCAGCTCGCGCCCCTCGCCATCCAGGTAGACGATCTTGCCGCGCTCGACCCACACCGCCTGATCGAGCGTGTGCGACCAGCCAAACCCAAGCGGCCCTTCGCGTCCGGCCCACGCCGACGAATAGTTGCGCTCGAATTTCAGCGGCAGCGGCCCGGGCAATTCCCAGTCGACGTTGTCGGTGAGCACGCGCCCGGTCGCGACGTCGACGGGGTGCCCGGTCAGGAAGCAGACCGTCTTGCTGAGGATGTTGCGCAGCCGCCCCGGCTTCATGCGGCTCAGCAGATCGTGCATGTAGCCCGGCGACCCACTTCGAGCGCACCAGCGCCCCGATCGCGTCCATGATCGAGATCGCCGGCGGCCCGCCGATCATCACCGGCATGCCCTTGGGGATCGCGAGCACCGTCGACGACGGCAGGCGCACCGGCTCGCCGCAGCTCATCGACTTGTCGCCCATGCGCACGGCGCTGACGCCCATCAGGTTCACCGTCTGCGACCCGAAGACGCTGATCGCGTCGCCCTCCGGGCGCGACCGGCGGGCCGGGCGCGGGCGGCTTGCCCTTGAACGACGGCTTGGGCAGCTTGGGCATCGGCGCCCACGCCGTACCCGGCGGGATCAAGATGTGCGGCACGCCCAGCGTGTTGATGGCGTTGGTGCCGACGGTGGTCGCGGGGAAGCCGTTGATCAACACCGGCCCCAGCGGCGGCGTGCCGCTGAGCATGGCCATGGTGAGGCTCATCACCTGGCCGACGAGCAGCCCCGCCGGATCGAACACCATGCCGACGAACGGATTCGGAATCGGCGTAGGCACCGGCGCCGGCATCGGCACCATCTCGAAGTGGATGTCCACCCCGAGCACCATGTCCATGAACGTGCTCGCCAGCATCGCCGCGCCCAGCCTCCCTAAAACCCGATCGGAAGGCTACTCCAAAATCCGGATCTACGGACGCACAGCTGGCGCGGCCAGCGTCGCGTGCCAGCCATCCGGACCAACGGTCACGGTGCCGGACGACGATAAGCAAGGGGACCAGGAGTATACATTTCGAGCGTGCTGGTCACGCCACAGGCGATCTTCCGTGACGGCGTTGAAGGTGATCGTCTTGGGATCATTTTGCTCCACATGGAGCACGACCACGGTCTCGGTCGGACTCAGTGGCGGACTCAGCGTCGAAGAGTTGGAATCGAACCGAATCATGAACCCATCAGCCTGACAGGCCGGCTGATCGAAGCTTTCGATTTGACCGGCTCGCCAAAACCGAGTGTCGACATAGATCCGTCCGTTCGTGGCAGCGTGCTTCTCGACGCAAGCCCGCTCCAGTCCCAGCGGTTGCTCCTGATGCGGACGCACGACGGCCTTCAGAATGGTCCTCGCGATTTCGCATGGCTCGAAACGTCGCTCTGCTGGAGCGTTGGCCGTCTGCGATCGGATCGGTACCGTACAGCTGCTGATTGCGACGAGTTGGAGGAGTCCAAGCCGGACGCGATGATGGATCATCTTCGTTTCACGGGGAAATGTCGGAGGGGTGTCGGGTCGAACTTGAGGTTCTTGATCGCGAGGGTATGCGGGTTGACCTCGAAGTTATCGTGTCGCCAGTCGCGCAGATAGCCGATTTCCACTCCCGGAAGACCGACCGATAATTCCGCGGCCAGGCTGGTCGTTGCACAGCCGAGCAGATCGAAATCCTTGACCGCCGTGTTCTTGAGCGCTTCCACGATCTGACGACCTGAAATATTTCTTCCAAGGGAGGGAAGAAGGGCGTTAGATTCCAACAGCGCGTGACCGTAGTAGACGAGATGAGTGAATCGCTCGCGCCTGACCGTGTTCACGAAATCGGTCGCGCTGGCGATGCGGACGATCTTCGCATTTGCCATAGTGACGTGGGATCCGAAGTAGCTCGCAAGCGCCGAACGCAACGCGCGTTCGAAAGAGATCTGATTGCCCGGACTCAAGGTCAGAGTCTTGCCGAGCGGGCGTCCTGTCGAGTCTTCGAGCGGCGGGTTGGGTGGATCGCCGTAGACAACCAAGACAGCAACTGAATGGCCTCGCGTACGGCTCGCTGACTCTTCCATGTGACTTCGTTGTCGGTCCGAGCGCTAAAAAGTTGCGTGGGTCGCCTATTTTTCTGCCGAAATCCTTAACGTCGGACCAGCACGCCCCTTTCAGAACAAATACGAAATCCGCGCCGACAGCGAGAAGTAGAACGACGTCCCGCCGAAGTCCATCGGCGAGCCGAACAGCTGCGCGGGCGTGAACTGGTATTGCAGCACGCCGCCGACCGACCAGTGGCGGGTCATCAGGTAGTCGGCGCCCAGGCCGAGCTCGGCGTCGAAGGCGGTGCCGGGCTTCACGACGGCGCCGCCGAAGTTGATGACGCCGACGCCGGTCTGGATGAAGGGGACCAGGCGCAGCACGTCGAAGGTGTAGGTGACGCCGACGAGCGCGAAGGTGGTGCGCGCGGTGCCGCCGGGCAGGTGGTTCTTGAGATCCGCGTCGACGGGGTGGAAGCCGCTGCCGAGCGACAGGCGCGCGGCCCAGGCGTCGTTGAAGCCGTACTCGAGATCGGCGCCCCCGAGCACGCCGAGGGGCTTTCGGCCGTCGACGTCGAGATCGCCGAGCCCCAACCGCGCCGAGAGCTGCCATTCGTCCTCGCCGGGCGCGGCCTGCGCGGGCGCGGCCCACGCCGCCAGCACGAGCCACACCCCGCTCGCGAGGACCCCGAGTCGCCGACGGTGGGCACAGTGCACGGCGGGACTATAGCCGCCTGATTCGAAGCTCGGTAGCGCTGCGCCGGCCCGCGCGCCGAATTGCTCTCCCGCCCGGAATTGACCGCGGGTAGGCGCTCTGTTATCTCCTCAGCGCGTGGTGAAGAACAAAGATATCAAGAAGGAACTGAAGCAGCCGGACGAGTTCGTCAGCTTCTGGACGCGGTTCGCGGCCGACGCGGGCAAGTACGTCTCCGAGCGGCGAAAGCCGCTGCTGATCGGCGTCGGCGTGCTTGCGGGGGTGGTGACGGCGACGGTGATCTACGGGCAGATCCAGGAGCGCGCGGCTGCCCGCTCGTCCCAGGCGCTGGAGCGCGTGGTCAAGATCGCGACGGCGGACCTGCTGCCGGCCGATGGCTCGCCGCCCAAGGACGACAGTCTTCCCCACTTCAAGACCGACAAGGAGAGGCTGGAGGCGGCTCTGAAAGAGATCGACGGGCTCCTGTCGTCGGAGCCGCACAGCCCGCTGCATCGCGAGGCGCAGCTGCAGAAGGCGGGGTTGCTGCTCGACCTGCAGCGTCCCGACGACGCCATCCCGATCTACTCCGACGTGGTCGGGTCGCGTCTCGACGGCAACCTCAAGTTCATCGCCGAGGAGGGGCTCGGGTACGCCTACGAGGCCAAGGGTGATCTCGATCAGGCCCTGGCGGCGTTCACCAGGCTGGCGGGGGACAACCCGAAGGGCTTCTATCACGACCGCTCGCTCTACCATCAGGCGCGAATCGCGGAGCGCAAGGGCAACCCAGCGGGCGCGGTGAAGCTCTATAAAGAGGTGCTGGAAAAGACTCCCCAGACTGCCCTTCGCGACGAGATCTCGAATCGCCTGGCCGTCCTCGAGACGAAGTGAAGACGCACCGCTCGCTGCTGCTGGCCGGCGTTGCCGTGGCCGCGCTGCCCGTGGCTTGCGCGAGCCTGACCGCGCGTAGCCCGGAGCCGACGGACGAGCACGCGCATCCCGCCGGGATCGCGCAGATCCGCTGGCGGGCGGAGCTGCACCAGCACGGGCTCTTCGAGCCGACGCCCGAGGAGTGCGCCAGCGGCGCGCTGCTGGGGGAGGGGCGGCAGCTGGTGATCGGGTCGCGCGCGTCGGCGATCGTCTCGGTGGGGACCGAGCGCGGCCAGATCCAGTGGGCAACGTCGGCGTCGGGCGGGATCGACAGCCAAGCGTACTACGATGCGAAGCACAATCAGGTCTACGTCGGCGCCGACGACGGGACTTTCTACGCGCTCGACCCGGCGGCCGGCAGCGTGCGCTGGACCTACCACGCCAAGGGCGCGATCGAGGAAGCCCCCGACGTCGCCGGCGACACCGTGTACTTCGGGACGGCAGCGGATCGCGTGATAGCTCTCGACGCCGCCAACGGCAAGTGGCGCTGGCAGTACGAGCGCGAGACGCCGGAAGGGTTCACGATTCACGGCTACGCGGGCCCGCGAGCGAACGGTGAAGACGTGGTCGCCGGGTTCTCCGACGGCTACCTGGTCTCGCTCAACGGCGCCAGCGGTGAGGTCGTCTGGGCGCGGTCGCTGGCCGCGGCGTCGGACCAGTTCGTCGACGTCGATTCGACGCCGAAGATCGTGGGCAACACGATCTACGCGTCGTCCTACTCCGGTGGGCTCTACGCGGTCGACGGCAAGGACGGCGTGATTCGCTGGCGCGTCGGGATCGAAGGCGTCAGCTCCGTCTACGTCGCCGGGGCGCGCATCTACTTCGCGGCGCCGCGCGAGGGCTTGCACGCGTCGGACGCCGACGGGCACATCCTGTGGCGCCAGGGGCTACGGCAAGCGGGCGATCTCACGACCCCGGTGGTGGTCGGGTCCTACCTGGTCTTCTCGGGCAGCCGCGCGGGGCTGTTCATCGTCGACCGCGAGACCGGCAAGCTGCTCGAGATGTTCAACCCCGGCAGCGGCATCTGCGCCGCGCCCACGATCGACCCGAGCGGCAGCCGCCTCTACGTCCTCTCGAACGGCGGCGCGCTCTATGCGCTGGACCTGAACTGACGGCACGATTCAGCCGGGATGCATGCGGCTGGCGGCGCCCATGCTCTCGATCCGACGGACCAGCTCCTTGATTCGCCGCGTGCCGCCGGCGTCGCGCGCCTTCCACTCGACGCCGAACCCGGCCTCACCGCCGGGCTGTCCGATCCAGCAGACGCGGGCGGACAGCGGCATCGCGACCTCGGCGCCGGGCGGCGAGACCTTGAGCACCACGTCAGCCTCGTTCAGCACGCGGCTGTCGGTGCGCACGAACGCGCCACCTCGACCGATGTCGCGCAGCACGCCGACGTTGTCCTGCAGCGCGCCCGAGATCTGCCACGTGACCGGGAGCTCGACCGGCAACCGCTGGTGGCGTCGCGCGACCATCTCGGCCGAGTCGCCCTTGGCCACCGCAACCAGGTAGTCGCGGGTCTGGCTCTCGCTGGGCAGAAACTCCACGCCGATCCCAGCCTTGGTCTTCGTGCGGTGCTTGCCCGGACGCCGCCAGGCGACGTTTCCGCGCAGCAGCATGGGGCTGCGCCGCTTGCCCAGGCGGATCGAGACCACCACCGGCTCGCCGATCGCGAGCGCGCGCCGGGTTGGAAAGAACAATCCGCCGTTGGGCAGGTCACCCAAATAATGCTCCAGGAAGGGCTGACCGGTGGCGAAATGTACTTTAAGGATGGTCATGTGGGTGGATGAGGGGGATTGTATTATTGAAAATATTACGGATGTAAAGACCTGCCACACTCAATTGAGAACTTCGGACTTCGACTATCACCTGCCACCCGAGCAAATTGCGACGCATCCAGCGGCGCGGCGCGAGGATGCGCGCCTACTCCGGCTCGACCGTTTTCGCGGGACGCACAACCATACGCACTTTCGCGAAATTGCGGGGTTGTTGCCTCCCGCGGCCCTGGTGGTGCTCAACGAGACTAGAGTGTTCCCTGCACGCCTGCGCGGCTCGAAGCCCAGCGGCGGAGCCATTGAATTACTGTTGACGCGGATGGTTGGGGACGCCCCCGACGCCTCAGGGCGGGCGCGGGGAAACCTGGGAAGGGCTCGCGCGGAACGTGGGCCAGGATGCGGATCTGGAGCTCCGATTCGCGGGCGGCGTGACCGCGCGAGTCGAGGCGCGCCTGGGCGAAGGGTCGCGTCCGGCTGCGCTTTTCCGGGCTCGGCGACGCGAGCTTGATGGCGCGCCTCGACGAGATCGGCGAGGTCCCGCTGCCGCCGTACATCGAGGCGGCGCGCAAGCGCGAGGCAGCGGGCGCTGCGGCGGCTGGCGACGACCGCCAGCGCTACCAGACGGTCTACGCGTCGGCTCCGGGCGCGGTCGCGGCGCCGACGGCTGGACTGCACTTCACGCCGGAGCTGCTCGATGGGCTGGTCGCGGCCGGGCACGAGATCGCGCGCCTGACGCTGCACGTGGGGCCGGGGACCTTCCGCCCGGTGAAGACCGAGCAGCCAAGCGA
The DNA here is from genome assembly GCA_963711305.1 of uncultured Pseudomonadota bacterium. GTDB lineage: Bacteria > Myxococcota_A > Polyangia > Fen-1088 > Fen-1088 > DASRQZ01. The sequence goes on along the minus strand of CAVQDT010000005.1, from coordinate 1,033,355 downwards.
GCATGTCATGGACGAGGAGCTCTACGAGATCCCCGCCGAGACGGCGCGCGCGATCGACGCGGCGCGGGCGGCCGGACGCCCGGTGGTGGCGATCGGGACCACCGTGGTGCGCGCGCTGGAGAGCGCGGCGCGCGACGGTCGCGGCGAGGTGAAGGCCGGCCCCGGCGCCACGCGGCTGTTCTTGATGCCCGGCGCCGACTTCCAGGTCGTGACCGATCTGGTCACCAACTTTCACCTGCCGCGCTCGACGCTGCTGATGCTGATCGCGGCATTCGCCGGGCGCGAGCGCGTGCTCGACGCTTATCGCGCGGCGATCGAGGCCGGGTATCGTTTCTACAGCTATGGTGACGCGATGCTGATCACTGGAAGGCCCGGCGCGTGAGCGGCGTCTCGTCGCCGGTCTTCGAGGTCGTCGCCCGCGCCGGAAGCGCGCGCGCCGGGGTGCTCCACACCGCGCACGGCCCGATCGAGACGCCGGTCTTCATGCCGGTGGGAACGCAGGCCAGCGTGAAGGCGCTGTCATCGGGCGACGTCGGGCGCCTGGGCGCGCGCATCATCCTCGGCAACACGTATCACCTGTCGCTGCGGCCGGGCGCCGAGCGCGTGAACCAGCTCGGCGGGCTGCACCGCTTCATGGCGTGGCCGGGGGCGATCCTCACCGACTCGGGCGGCTTCCAGGTCTTCAGCCTGCGCGAGCGGCGCACCATCGACGAGGACGGCGTGACCTTTCGCTCGCACCTCGACGGCTCGGAGCAGCGGCTCACACCCGAGCGCGCGATGCAGATCCAGGCGCTGCTGGGCAGCGACATCGCGATGGCGTTCGACGAGTGTCCGCCGTCGGACGCGCCGCTCGAGGTCGTGACCGCGGCGATGGCGCGCACGACGCGCTGGGCGCGCCGCTGCGTGGAGGCGCCACGCGCTACCGGGCAGTTGCGCTTCGGGATCGTGCAGGGCGGCACCGACGTGGCGCTACGCCGCGCGCACCTGGCGGAGATCGGCGAAATGCCGTTCGACGGCCTGGCGCTGGGCGGCCTGGGCGTCGGCGAGCCGCCGCCGGTGATGCACGCCGTGGTCCGCGCGATCGCGCCCGAGATGCCGCAGAACCGCGCGCGTTACCTGATGGGCGTGGGGACGCCCGAGGACCTGCGCGCCGGGATCCGCGCCGGCATCGACATGTTCGACTGCGTGATGCCGACCCGCAACGCGCGCAACGGCCAGCTCTTCATTCGCGAGGGGCGCGTCAATATCGCCAACGCCCAACACCGCGACGATCCCCGCCCGGTCGAGGAGGGCTGTCCCTGCGAGTGCTGCGCGTCGTACAGCCGCGCGTACCTCTCGCATCTCTATCACGCCAAGGAGCTGCTCTATTACCGCCTGGCGACGGTGCACAACCTCCAGCACTACCTGGACCTGGCGCGGCGCGCGCGCGCGGCCATCATTGCCGGTGTCGTCGACGAATCCTCGTGGTAGACCCATCTCATGGCCAAGCGCGTGGGGGTCATCCTGGCTGGCTGCGGGCACCGCGATGGCAGCGATGTCGGCGAAGTGACGATGGCGTTACTGGCCCTCGACCGCATGGGCGCCGAAGTGGTGTGCGCGGCTCCGGATCAGCCGCAGTCGGTCGTCGCCAATCACCTGAACGGTGACGTGGCGCCGGCGAAGCCGCCCAAGCGCGCGGTGCTCGCCGAGGCAGCGCGCCTGACGCGCGGGAGCGTCATCAGCCTGGCGGCGCTCGGTGATCGCGATCTCGACGCGCTGATCATCCCAGGCGGGCAGGGCGTCGGCTACAGCCTGTCGAGCTATGCGGACAAGGGCGAGCTCTGCGACGTCCACCCCGACGTCGCGCGGCTCTTGCGCGCGATGTTGTCCGCGCACAAGCCGATCGGCGTCAGCAGCCTGGCGGCCATCCTCGTGGCGCGAGTTCTGGGCCCGGTCGCGGGCGTGCGCCTCACGCTGGGCAGCAAGCACCCGCCTGCGGCCAAGCACGCCGCGGTCATGGGGGCCGACGTGCGCCCGTGCACGGTCGACGACGTGGTGACCGACCCGAAGGCGCGCGTGATCTCGACGCCGGCGTCGATGTACGACGATGCGCCGCTGCGCCAGATCGCGCTCGGCATGGAAAAGCTGGTGCGCGCCGTCGTCGGGCTCGCGCGCGATCGCGCGCCGCGCCCACTCCCGCCGACGGCAGTCCCTGGTGCGGTGCCGCCGGTCTGAGGACTGCGGCTCGGACTACGGGAACTACTGATCCAGACCGCGGTTGCGCTTGATCTGGTCGAGGACCTTGCCGTACTCGACCTCCCAGGTCGAGGTGCCCTCTTGCAGGTTCTTGATGCGGCGCCGGACCTCTTCGTCCAGCTCCTCGTCGACCTGCATGTGCTTCTTGAGGATGTCGGTCATGCGCTTTCGCAGCACGGTGTCCTCGACGAAGATCTCCTCGATGTGCGGCGACTGCATGAACGACTCGATCATCTGGGTGGTCATCCACTCGAGCCCGTCCTCGCCGAGCCCGAAGGCCTTCTCGCCCGCGAGCGTCCGCTTGATCTTGCCGAACTGCTCGTAGGGAAGGTTTTTCTTCTGCAAAAGGTCCTTGGCCTTTTCGGTGATCTCGCGATCCACCCTCAAGTACTCCTTGAGCACCGCCTGAACGTCCATCTCAGCTTCGGCGCGATCCGCCACCGCGATGTCACCCGCCTCCACGAGAGTCTTTACAATCTCGACCCCCACGGACGGAATCTTTCCACTGTAGAGACGCATTCTTCTACTGCGCCTTATAGGGGCGCGGTGAGCGCCAGTCAAGGTTAAGCGCGCGTTCGGCGTGCATCTTTCGGGGGATCTTTCTCGGGTCGAATCGTTTTATGTCAGACTGACTGTTGGCGTGCTGATCCCGATCCGTGATCACAACCCGCGCGAGCGCTTTCCGGTGGTGACGGTGTCGTTGATTGTGCTCAACGCGCTGGTGTTTTTCTTCCAGCGCACGCTGGCTCCCGGTCAGGAAGAGCTCCTGATGCAGGTCGCGGGCGCGATCCCGTACGAGATCGCGCACTGGCGCGACATCGGCCCGCGCAATCTGTTTCCACTGCCGGGCTCGATCTGGACGTCGATGTTCCTGCACGGCGGCTGGATGCACCTGATCGGCAACATGTGGTTCCTCTGGCTCTTCGGCGACAACGTCGAGGAGTCGCTCGGCCGCGCCGCTACCTGATCTTCTACTTCGCGGCCGGCACCATCGCGGCGCTGGCGCAGTGTTTCAGCATGCCGATGTCGATCGCGCCCATGATCGGCGCCTCGGGCGCGATCGCGGGCGTGCTGGGCGGCTACGTGATGCTCTATCCGCGCGCGCGCGTGGTCACGTTCGTCGCGATCCCGTTCTTGTGGAACTTCATCGACATCCCGGCCTGGATATTCCTCGGCATCTGGTTCCTGAGCCAGTTCCTGATCGGCGCTGGCTCGGGTGTGGCCTGGATGGCGCACGTCGGCGGCTTCCTGGCAGGCGTTGGCCTCATCCGCCTCCTCGCGGGCCCGCGCGAAGCGCACGCCCGTCGAGGTCGAATACCTACCGCCCGGGCGCTGGCGGTGAGGGGCAAGTGTGGGAAGACGAGTGGCGGATCAGGGACTCGAACCCCGGACCCGGCGCGTATGAAACGCCTGCTCTAACCAGCTGAGCTAATCCGCCGTTGGTCTGGAAAACGACCGGCGGCGATTTTGCTCGTCGGTGCTCTGCTGTCAAGAGAAGACCGTCAGAATTGATAGGGACCGGGCAATTGAGGTAAACGGAGGGGAATGAAGCGCGTCGACAAGCCATGGGGACACGAGCTGATCTGGGCAGTCACCGACCGCTATGTCGGCAAGGTGCTGCACATCAAGGCCGGCGAGAAGCTGTCGCTGCAGTATCACAACGAGAAAGACGAGACGGTCATGGTCTGGGCCGGCCGCATGACGTTCGAGCACTATCGCGACGGCGAGGCGCCGCAGTTTCGCGACATGAAGCCGGGCGATGCGTTTCACGTCACGCCGGGGCTGCGCCACCGCATGATCGCTGTCGAGGACACCGACGTGTTCGAGGTGTCGACCACCGAGCTCGACGACGTGGTGCGCCTGCAGGACGCCTACGGCCGTGAGGGGACGTCGAAAGCGTAGCCCGGAGCGTCGCCAAAGCTTGACGGGATCCCAGGTGCCGGGCTAGATCGCACGCCTCATGTACGATACGTCGGATATCCGTAAGGGCCTCAAGATCATGATGGATGGGGCGCCCTATCACGGTCGTCGAGTTTCAGTTCGTCAAGCCGGGCAAGGGCGCGGCGTTCACGCGCACCAAGGTGAAGAACCTGCTCACCGGCGCGGTGCTCGAGCGGAACTTCCGCTCCGGTGAAAAGTTCGAGCCGGCCAACGTCGAGACCAAGACGATGCAGTACCTGTACAAGGACGCCGACTCGTTCGTGTTCATGGACACGACGTCTTACGACCAGGTGCAGATCCCCGACACGACGATCGGCGACTCGTGCGGACTTCATGCCCGAGAACATCAACGTCGAGGTGCTGTTCTTCCATGACCGCGCCGTCGGCGTGACGCTGCCGAACTTCATCGAGCAGGCGATCGTCGAGACCGAGCCCGGTTTCCGCGGCGACACCGCGACGGGCTCGACCAAGCCAGGGAAGATCTCGACCGGTGCGACCGTCAACGTGCCGCTGTTCATCAGCGTCGGCGACGTCGTGAAGATCGACACGCGCACGGGCGAGTACATCGAGCGCGTCGGTCGCGCCTAGCTTTGGGCGCCACCCGGGCCGGCCTGGAAGCGCGGGCGCGGATCCGCCGCGCTGTGCGCGCCTGGTTCGAAGGGGAGGGGTTTCTCGAGGTCGAGACGCCGGCGCGCGTGCCGTCGCCGGGGCAGGAGCCCCACCTGGATGCGATCGCCGCCGACGGCTGGTGGCTCGCGACGTCGCCCGAGTACCACATGAAGCGGCTGGTGGCGGCCGGCCACGAGCGCATCGTGCAGATCGGCAAGGCGTTCCGCGGCGGCGAGCGCGGCGCGCACCACCAGTCGGAGTTCACGATGGTCGAGTGGTACCGCGCGGGCGCACCGCTCGAATCGATCGCGCGCGATTGTGAGCAGATCCTGCGCGTGGCGGCCAGCGCGGCAGGTGCCGGCCCGGCGGCGCTGGGTATCGACCGCGACTTCGCGCGCGTGACGGTGCGCGATCTCGTGCGCGCCCACGCCGGTGTCGAGCTCGCCGGCGACGAGTCGGCCGGCGAGCTGCGCGAGAAGGCCCTCGCCGCCGGTGCCTTCGCGGGCACGCCGCCGCCCGCGGGCACAGCCTGGGACGACATTTTCTTCCAGATGTTCCTCGATCGCGTCGAGCCGCACCTGGGGCGCCCCGGCAATCCGACGTTCGTCTTCGACTGGCCGGCGCCGCTGGGCGCGCTGGCGCGCCGCAAGGCAGACGATCCGCGCGTCGTCGAGCGCTTCGAGCTCTACGCCGGCGGCCTGGAGCTGGCCAACGCCTTCGGCGAGCTGACCGACTCCGTCGAGCAACGCGCCCGCTTCGTCGAGGAGTCGCGGCTGCGCGCCTCGCGCGGCAAGGCGGTCTACCCGATCGACGAGAAGTTGCTCGCCGCGCTCGCGGTCATGCCGCCGACGTCGGGAGTGGCGCTCGGCTTCGACCGTCTCGTCATGTTCGTGTTGGGCGCGACCGACATCCGCGAGGTCGTCGCCTTCGCCGACGACGAGGTCTAGCTACACGGAGGAGAGAACCTATTCCTTCGTTCGGTACCAGACAGTCTCGACGCCGTTGAAGCTGTCGGCCCACTTGGCGATGTCGTCGACGTGGCGGCCGCTCGGCAGCACCTGCCGATAGCGTTCTAGCGTCCGCACCGCCGCGACGGGATCGCCGCGCTGGCCGTCGGCGGCGCGGCGCAGGGCGAAGAAGATCTCGTCGTCGATGGTCTCGGGGTCGACGCTGCTGGCGCTGTCGTCCATCGCCAGCGCCTTCTCGTAGTCGGCGACCGCCTCCTCGAAGCGCTCCAAGGCGGCCAGCGCCTGGCCGCGATTGAAGTAGGCCTCGGGCTCGTCGGGTTGGGTGACGATTTCCTTGGTCGCCGTCTCGATCGCCTCTGCAAAACGCCCGTCGACGACCAGCTTGCTGGAAAAAAGCGCGCCATAATTCATGCGGCGGCGGAGTCTACTCTGTTCCAGCTGCCGGATCTTGTAAGAAAATCGCCGCTATCCTTGACCCCCGATCCAGCCTCTGCTAGGAGTTGCGGCGGCTGGAGGGCCCCGAAAAGTCGTGACTCACTATCTGATTGGAATGGCTCAAGCGGCGGGCGGCAGCAGCGGCGGCCTGATGCAGATGGCTCCGTTGGTGCTGATCTTCGTGGTCTTCTACGTCCTGGTGATCCGTCCCCAGTCGAAGAAGGCGAAAGAGCTCCAGGGCATGTTGAAGGAGCTCAAGAAGGGCGACGACGTCGTCACCCAGGGTGGCATCATCGGACGCATCACCGGCCTCAAGGACGACGAGGTCACGCTGCAAGTCCAGGAGGGCGTGCGCTTGCGCATGCTCCGCAGCTCGATCACCGGCCTGCGGAAGATCGGGGAGAAGTCCGCCGAGAAGCCGGCCGATAAGTCGTCCGAGAGCCCCAAAGACGTAAAAGCCTCCTAACCCCTTCGCACGGTTCAACCCATGGAACGCTCCTGGTGGTGGAAGGCGGCACTCTACGGTTTTGTCACCGTACTGGCCGTTCTCTACCTAGTCCCCACGGTGGCGCCGGATTCGAAGAATCCGGTGCTCGAGCTCGTCAACAAACACTTCGACAAGCGGATCCAGCTGGGGCTCGACCTCCAGGGCGGTTTGCATCTGGTCTACGAGGTCAACGTCGACAAGGCGGTGTCGAGCAAGGTCGACCGCCTGTCGTCGGACATCGAGGACCACCTGCGCAAGGACAAGGGTGTGACCGACGTGTCGATCTCGCGCGAGGGGCGCGACGACATCATCCTCACGTTCGCCAAGCACGAGGAGCAGGCGAAGCTCGACGACGCCCTCCTGCGTGACTATCGCAAGTCGCTGGACCTCGTCGAGCGCAACGCGGCGACCGGCGTCGTGCGGCTGCGCCTCGACCCGGATCAGGTCGAAGAGGTGCGCGACTACGCGCTTCGTCAGGGCATCGAGACCATCCGCGGCCGCGTCGACAAGTTCGGCGTCGCCGAGGCGACGGTCATCAAGAAGGGGACCGACATCATCGTCGAGATCCCCGGTCTCAAGCCGGCCGACTTCGAGCACATCAAGTCGGTCATCGGCCGGACCGCGCAGCTCGAGTTCAAGATCGTCGACGACGGCGCGGAGTACATGCGCAAGGTCGCGGGCTCGGTGCCGAAGGATTCGGGCATCGAGGTGGCGCCCGAGTCGTGGAGCGAGAAGGACACGGGCAAGCAGCACGAAGACGTCTACCTGCGCTCGAAGAAGCGCGAGACGCTCGAGAAGTTCTTCGCGGGCCTCACCGGCGAGCTGGCGCTTCCGGCGGATCACGAGATCGGCTACGAGGAAAACCAGGCGCGCTCCGACACGGGCGAGGTGACGCCGGATCGCTACTGGCGCACGTTCTACCTGCACCGGCGCGCGGCCCTGACCGGCGAGTACCTGTCGAACGCCGACCAGACCTGGGACCAGCAGACCGGCCGGCCCGAGGTCAGCTTCGAGTTCGACCGCCAGGGCGCGGCGATCTCCGAGAAGATGACCGGCGACAACATCGGCCGGAAGATGGCGGTGTTGCTCGACGACAAGATCAACAGCGCGCCGGTGATCGAGGGACGCATCGGTGCGCGCGGCCGCATCACGCTCGGCGGCTTCGGCGATCCATTCCAGCTGCAGCAGGAGGCGAAGGATCTGGTCGGCGTGCTCCGTTCGGGCGCGCTGCCGGCGCCGCTGCACAAGACGTTCGAGACTCAGGTCGGCCCGACCATGGGCAGCGACTCGGTCAAGAAGGCCAAGTTCTCGATGATCCTCGGCGCCGTCGCCGTGGTCCTGTTCATGCTGATCTACTACCGGTTCGCGGGGCTCATCGCGAACGTCGCGATGATCCTGAACCTGCTCTACATGGTGGCGATCCTCGCCGCCTTCGAGGCGTCGCTCACGCTGCCGGGCATCGCGGGTCTGGTGCTCACCGTCGGCATGGCCGTCGACGCCAACATCATCATCTACGAGCGCATCCGCGAGGAGCTGCGCCTGGGTAAGTCGCCGCGCACGGCGGTCGACGCGGGCTTCAAGCGCGCGTTCTGGACGGTGTTCGACGCGCACGTCACCAACTTCGTCGCCGGCGTCGTTCTCTACTCGTACGGCTCGGGCCCGATCCGAGGCTTCGCGGTCACGCTGCTGGTCGGCATCATCACCAACCTCTTCACCTCTTACTGGCTGTCGCACTGGATGTTCGACGCCCTGGTGGGGCGCCGTGGAGCGGCGCGTTCCACCCTGTCGATCTAGAGGCAACCATGGCGGCGCAGAATCAGCAGCAGACGTTTTTCGAGGTCATCAAGCCGGGCTCGACCTTCGAGTTCATCGGCATGCAGCGTTACTGGATCGGTCTGTCGATCTTCCTGGTGACGCTGACGGTGGTGATGCTTCCCGCTCAACGCCTTCGTCTTCAAGAGCCGCGGGCACATGTTGAACTGGGGCGTCGACTTCCGCGGCGGCACCGAGCTGGTCGTCGAGTTCTCGAAGCCGGTCGATGCCGGCGAGATCCGCAAGGCGCTCACAGACTCGGGCCACGACAACGCCGACGTCGTGAAGTACGAGGACCCGACCGGCAAGTCCAAGTACAACTTCATGCTGCGCATCGGCGCCGTCTCGGTGCTCGACGAGAAGCAGGTCAAGCAGGCGGAGGAACTGCTGGCGCACGAAGGCGCCGCCACGCTCAAGAAGCTCGAGTGGGCCGAGGGCGGCGACAAGTTCTACCTGCGCTACGACCGCGCGATTGACCCGCAGTCGCTGTCGAACTCGCTCAAGGCCATCGGCATCAAGGCGACACAGGTGCAGCCGTTCGGCCGCGCCGAAGAGAACACCTACGAGGTGACGCTGATCGGCCTCGACTCCGAGATCCGCAACGCGCTGGACGCCCACTTCGGCGCCGACGCGGTGTCGGGCATCCCGCAGGTCGAGTCGGTCGGCGCCAAGGCCGGCAAGCAGCTGCAGTACGACGCGGCGCGAGTCGCTGCTGTTCGCGATCATCCTGATCATGATCTACATCGCGTTCCGGTTCGACTTCCGGTACGGCCCGGGCACGGTCGTCGCGCTGCTGCACGACGCGGTCATCGTCATCGGCGCGTTCGCGGTGACGTACAAGGAGTTCTCGCTCACCACGGTCGCCGCGGTGTTGACCATCATCGGCTTCTCGATGAACGACACCATCGTCGTCTTCGACCGCATCCGCGAGAACGCGACCCGGCTGCGCGACCGGCGCTTCGACCGCGTAGTCAACCAGTCGATCAACGAGACGCTGTCGCGCACCATCTGGACCAGCGCGACGGTCTTCTTCGTGACGCTGGCGATGAACGTGTTCGGCGTCGGCGTGATCCGCGACTTCGCGTTCGCGATGAACGTCGGCGTCATCGTCGGCACCTACTCGTCGATCTTCATCGCGAGCCCGATCCTGATCTGGCTCAACGAGAAGTACATCGCGAGCCAGAAGCGCCAGGCGCCCGCGCGCGCCGAGCGCAACGCCCGCCGTCCGAAGCGCGACGACGAGCCGATCGAAGAGCCCTGAGCGCTCGATCTTCGGCTCGCAGCGTGGCGTGTTACTGTGCGCCATGTCGCCCACGAGTCCCTGGCCCGCGCACGCAGGTGCGGGCTGGCGGGCGGAACCGATCGACGAGGCGCGCGCGGCCGCACTGGCCGCCGAGCTCGGCGTCCGGCGGCTGACGGCGGCGATCCTGCTCGGGCGCGGCCTGGGTGAACCGGCGCGCGCGTCGCGTTTCCTCGCGCCTCGCCTGGCCGATCTGCGGCGCCCGGAGGGGATGGCCGACCTCGAACGGACGCTCGATCGTCTGGCGCAGGCGCTGGCGCGGCGCGAGCGGATCGCGATCTTCGGCGACTACGACGTCGACGGCGTGACGACGGCGGCGGTGCTGGCGAGCACGCTGCGCGCGCTGGGCGGCGACGTGATCGCGCGCGTCGCCAGCCGCCGCGCCGGCTACGGCGTCGGCCCCGACGACGTCACCCGCTTCGCCGACGAAGGCTGCCGCCTGCTGGTCACCGGCGACTGCGGCACCAGCGATCACGAGGCGCTGGCGCTGGCGCGTGCCCGCGGCCTCGACGCCATCGTCATCGACCACCACCAGGTCCCCTCGGGCGAGAACGCGGCGTTCGCGCTCATCAACCCGCACCGGCCCGACGATCGCTTCCCGTTCAAGGGTCTCGCGTCGTGCGGCGTGGCGTTCTACCTGGCGGGTGCGCTGCGCACGCGGCTCGCCGTCGACGGCGACACGCTTCGATCCGCGCGACCTCCTGGATCTGGTCGCGCTGGGGACGGTCGCCGACCTCGTGCCGCTGGTCGACGAGAACCGCATCCTGGTCGCCGCCGGCCTGCGGGTCGCGTCGGCGCGCAAGCGCCCCGGGCTGCGCGCGCTTGCAGCACTCGCCGGCATCGAAGCCGGCGAGCCGATCACCGCCGAGCACGTCAGCTTCCGACTGGCGCCGCGTCTGAACGCCGCCGGCCGCCTCGGCGAGGCGCAGCTGGCGCTGGATCTATTGCTCGCGCCCGACGACGCGACCGCTGATCGGCTGGCCGCCGAGCTCGACGAACGCAACCGCCAGCGCCAGATGATCCAGGAACAGGTGTGGACCGAAGCGCTGACCGCCTGCGAGCCGCACGAGACCGACGCCGCGCTGGTGGTCGGCGCCGAGGGATGGCACCCGGGCGTGGTCGGCATCATCGCCGCCAAGCTGGTCGAGAGGTACGCCCGCCCGGCGATCGTCGTCGGCTTCGAGTCGGGGCAGGGGCGGGGGTCGGCGCGCACCGTGCCGGGGTTCAACCTCTATGAGGCGCTGGTCGTCTGTGCCCCGCACCTCTCGCGCTACGGCGGTCACGCCGCGGCCGCCGGTATGAGCCTGACCATCGACCGCCTCGAGGCATTTCGCCGCGCGTTCGTGCGCGAGGCGGAGCTGCGGCTAGGGAGCGCGACGCGGCCGCCGCTGGTGGTGGACGCGGTAGTCGAGCTCCACGAGCTGGACTTGCACGCCGCCGAGGAGCTGGGCCGCCTGGCGCCGTTCGGCGCGGCCAATGCACAGCCGATCTTCGCGCTGCCCGGCGTCACCGCCGAGTCGACGCGCCTGGTGGGGCAGGGGCACCTGCAGATCACGCTGCGCCACCGGGGCGCGACCGGCGACGCCATCGCTTTTGGCATGGCCGATCGCGATCCCGGTCAGGGGGCGTGCGTCGACCTGGTCGCCAGCGCCGAGCTCGACACCTTTCGCGGCAACCGGCGCACCCGGCTCAAGGTCAAGCATCTTTACCGCAGGCACGAGAGCTGAAGTTCGGTAATACTCCTCGCGGGGTCATGGCTATCGACGAACCGGCTTCTGGCTCGGGTTCCCGAGGCGAGGTGCCCCCCGGGATGCACCGCCTCGCGCAGGCGCGGGGGCGCGAGCGGACCTATCTGTCGCTGGTCCCGTGGCGGAACTTCCGCCGCGTACTGTTCCTGATCATCGCGCTCATGTCCGTGGTCGCGCTGAAGAAGAGCGCGGGCGGGTTCTTCAATCGCGTCCTCGAGTCGGTGGCGCCGCCGCCCGCGGCCGCCCCGGCCTCGCTCGACCGCTCCCGCCACGACGGTCCATCTGCAGCCCGGACCGCCCCCGAAATGACCAGCGTCGGCGGGCCGGTCGTCTGGGCCATCTTCGGCGTGGTCGTGACGCTGATGCTGGCGATCGATCTCGGGATCTTTCACCGCACGCCCGCACGTCGTCCGCTTCCGCGAGGCGGCGGTCTGGTCGCTGGTCTGGATCGGCCTCGCGCTGCTGTTCAACGTGCTGGTCTACGTTCAGTACGGTTCGAACCGCGGGCTGGAGTTCTTTCAGGCCTGGCTGATCGAGAAGGCGCTATCGGTCGACAACATCTTCGTCTTTCTTGCGGCGTTCTCGTACTTCGCCGTGCCCGAGAAGCTGCAGCACCGCGTGCTGTTCTGGGGGATCATCGGCGCGTTCATCACCCGCGGCGTCTTCATCCTGGTCGGCGCGGCGCTGCTGGCGACGTTCCACTGGGTGGTCTACGTCTTCGGCGTCTTCCTGGTGATCACCGCGCGTCCGCCTCATGTTCGGCAAGGACGAACAGGTCTATCCCGAGCGCAACCCGGTACTGCGCGTCTTCCGCCGCCTGATCCCGGTGACGACCGAGTACGCGGGCGGACACTTCATCGTGCGGCGCGACGGGCGGCTCATGGCGACGCCGCTGCTGATGGTGCTGGTGGTGATCGAGGCCACCGACGTGGTGTTCGCCGTCGACTCGATCCCCGCGGTGTTCGGTGTCACCCGCGACGTGTTCATCGTCTACACCTCGAACATCTTCGCGGTGCTCGGCCTGCGCGCGCTCTGCTTCCTGGTGGCGAGCCTGGTGCGCAAGCTGCGCTTCCTCAAGTCGGCGCTGGCGCTGGTGCTGGCCTTCGTCGGCGTGAAGATGCTCATCGCCGACCGCTTCCCGATCCCGGACTGGGTGTCGCTCTCCGTGGTCGCCGGCCTGATCCTGGGCGCGTCGATGGTGTCGCTGATCTTCCCGGCGCCGCCCGAGCCCGAGAACGCGCGGGGCGAGGAATCCTCCGACGAGGCCTGAGCCTCAGGCGGGTGGCGTTCCCACCGTCGGGGAGCCACCCGCGCGCCGCGCGAGGCGGCCGAGGCCGTCGTACGCGGCGTACTTGTAGATCTCCGACAGCGTCGGGAAGTTGAAGACGCTGTCGATGAAGACGTCGATGCTGCCGCTCGTGCTCCATCACCATCTGGCCGATGTGGACGAGCTCGGTGGCGCGATCGCCGATGATGTGCACGCCCAGCAGCTGCTTGGTGTCGGGCGCGAAGAGCAGCTTCATCGCGCCGTCGGGCTCGCCGATGATCTGCCCGCGCGCGTTGTCGTGGTAGGCGGCGCGTCCCACCTCGTAGTCGACGCCGCGCGCGCGCAGATCGTCCTCGGTGGCGCCGACCATCGAGATCTCGGGGATGGTGTAGACCCCGAACGGCGTCAGCGGCGAGACCTTGGTCTTGTAGGGGAATGCCGAACGCGTGGCACATCGCGACGCGCCCCTGCTCCATCGACACCGACGCGAGCGCCGGGTTGCCGACGACGTCGCCGGCGGCGTAGATCCGCGGCGCCGAGGTCTGGAAGTGCTCGTCGACCAGGATGCGCCCCTTGGCGTCGAGCTTCACGCCGGCGCGTTCGAGCCCGAGCCCGGCGGTGTTGCCGGCGCGCCCCGCCGAATAGAGCACCTTGTCGACCTCGAGCCGCTTGCCCGATTTCAGCGCGACGCGCAGCGGTCCGCCCGGGATGCGCTCGATGCCGAGCACGGCGTCGCCGAGCAGGACCTGGTGCCCCTCGCGCTCGAGCGCGGTGCGCAGGCCGCCGGACATCTCGCCGTCGAGAAACCCCATCAGCGAGTCGCGTCCCTCGATGACCGTGATCTTGGTCCCGAGCGCCGCGAACAGGCAGGCGTACTCGCAGCCGATCACGCCGCCGCCGACGACGGCGAGCGACAGCGGGATGCGGTCGAGATCGAGGATCGTGTCCGAGTCCTCGACGTCGGGATCGTCGAAGGGGACGCCGGGCGGGCGGAGCGGCGAGCTGCCGGTCGCGATCAGGATCGCGTCGGCCGGTGAGCCGGCGCGTGCTCGCCGTTCGAGCCCGCCGATGCGCACGAGCGACCTCTTGCGGCCCGACGAGCTCGGCCGCGCCGGTGACGATGGTGACGCCGTGGCGGTCGAGGTTGCGCGCGATCTGCGCGACCTGCTGCCCGGTGACCGCGTGCAGGCGTCCCATGAGCTGGCGCAGGCTGGCGTCGCGATCGATGTCCAGGGTCATGCCGTAGAGGTTGCGGCGCTGGAAGCCGGTGACGTACAGCGCCGCCTCGCGCAGCGTCTTCGACGGCAGCGTGCCGGTGTGCACGCAGGCGCCGCCGACCTCGCGCGCCTTCTCGACGAGCGCGACCTTCTTGCCGAAGTAGGCGGCCTGCACCGCGCCCTTCTCGCCCGCGGGACCCGAGCCGATCACCACCAGGTCGAACCGCTCTGCGTCGTCCGCCATCGCTCCAGGTTCACAGGTCCGTCAAAGCGACGCAAGCATGCATGGCTCGTCCGGCCGTGGCCGTCAGAGCTGGCGGTGCGCGAGGCAGGGCAGGTTGCGGCGCACCTGGTCCTGGTAGTCGAAGTCGAGCGTCGCGAGCGCGAAGCCTTCGTGATCGCCGCACTCGGCGATGCACCACGCCCCAGGGATCGACGATCAGCGCGTGGCCGTAGCTCCGTCGCTGGCCGCCGTGGTGGCCGCGCTGGGCGGGCGCGAACACGAACAGCTGGTTCTCGATCGCGCGCGCGCGCAGCAGCACGTGCCAGTGATCCTTGCCGGTCTCGAGCGTGAAGGCCGACGGCACGGCGCACACGCGCGCACCTCGCGCCGGCGATCGCGCGGTAGAGCTCGGGGAAGCGCAGGTCGTAACAGATCGTGAGGCCGAGCCCGCCCCAGGGCGTCTCGGCGACCACCACGTCGGCGCCGGGCTCGATGGCCTCGGATTCGCGGAAGCGCAGGCCGCCCGGGACGTCGACGTCGAAGAGGTGGATCTTGCGATAGATCGCCGTCACATCGCCGTCGGGGCGACAGCAGGACCGAAGTGTTGCGAATGCGTTGCAGTTCGCCGGCCGCGCTCGGGGCTATGGCCCATCTCGGGGAAACCTCCCAGCAGCAACCAGGCGCCGGCCTGCCGCGCCGCGCGGCGCATCGCGGTCAGGATCGGTCCCGGTCGTCCGTCGCCGACCGACGCGCTCGGCCAACGACAGCCGATGGTCGCGGTCGCTGCCGAGGTAGGCGAAGTTCTCGGGCAGGCCGATCAGCTTCGCGCCCGATGCGGCCGCTTCGGCGACCAGGCGCGTGCTGCGTCTCGAGGTTCTTGGCGACGTCATCCGTTGACGTCAGCTGGATTGCAGCGACGGTGAGGTGCGACATCCAGCATGCAACGTACCATGGCAGCGCACGTGAGACGTGCCGGCGCGCGCGGCGGAATCCGCTGGAACTTCCAAAACTTAGGCAAAAGCAGCTTCCTTGCGCGCCCCAAATCACCGTGTTATAACCCGCTGCCTGAAATTTTGCGTTGCCTCCTCACAAGGGCGGGCCCGCGAGCCCGCCTTTTTTTTGCCCAAAGAGATCTCGAGTCGACACTTCCGAAACCCAAACGAAACACCGATGCGAAAGGACATACAGGACTTGTGGACACTGGCCGAGCCCTACGTCAGGGACGCGGGGTTCGATCTGGTCGAAGTCCAATCTGGTCGCGAGCCCACGGGATGGGTGGTCCGACTATTCATCGACTGCGTGTCGGAGCCGCAGGTGAGCCAGGGCCTGCCGCCGTTTCGCACGCTGACTGTGAACGCGTGAGCCGGGACGTCTCGGCGGCGCTCGACGTCGCCGATCTCATTCCTCATGCGTACCAACTGGAAGTGAGCTCGCCAGGGCTTGATCGGCCCCTTCGGCGGGAACGAGACTTTGCACGGTTTGCGGGGCAGAGCGCGCGCATCAAGCTCGCGGACGGGGTCGAGGGGCGGCGCAATTTCTCCGGGACGATCCGCGGTGCCCATGATGGCGTCGTCGAGATCGAATGTGATGGCCGGTCTTACCAGCTTCCCGTCGAGCAGGTCGCCAAGGCGAACCTGATCCCCGACTGGGAACGCGAATTTCATCGGAGCGCTTCATGAACGAGGGTGCCGCGCTGGGTCTGGTCCTCGACCAGGTCTCGAAAGACAAGAACATCGATCGGCAGGTGCTGGTCGAGACGCTCGAGCAGGCGATCCTGACCGCCGCCAAGAAGGCGTTCGGCATGCAACGCGAGATGGAGGCGAAGTTCAACGAGGAGACCGGTCGGGTCGACCTCTTCCAGATCATCGTCATCGCCGAGCAGATCACCGAAGAGACCAAGGGCAAGGAGATCTCGCTCGAGGACGCCAACCGCTTCAACCTCAAGGCCGAGGTCGGCGACGAGCTGCTGTTCCAGATCTTCTACGACGAGAAGGATCAGGCCAAGGCCGAGGAGCAGGACGCGAAGTACGGCGCGCTGCTCGAGCTCAACCGCGCGTGGAAGGGCTTCGGCCGCATCGCCGCGCAGACCGCGAAGCAGGTCATCCTGCAGCGCGTGCGCGAGGCCGAGCGCGAGAACGTCTTCAACCAGTACAAAGAGCGCAAGGGCGAGCTGATCTCGGGCATCGTGCGGCGCTTCGAGCGCGGCAACATCGTCGTCGATCTCGGCGGCGCCGAGGCGGTGCTGCTGGTGCGCGACCAGGTGCCGCGCGAGTCGTATCGCGCCGGCGACCGCATCGTCGCCTACGTCGTCGACATCGACAAGACCGCGCGCGGGCCGCAGATCATCCTGTCGCGCACGCACAAGGGCCTGCTCGAGAAGCTGTTCGAGATGGAGGTGCCGGAGATCTACGAGAAGATCGTCCGCATCGAGGCCTCGGCGCGCGAGGCGGGCGCGCGCTCGAAGATCGCCGTCTCGTCGCGCGACCGTGACGTCGATCCGGTCGGCGCCTGTGTCGGCATGAAGGGCTCGCGCGTCCAGGCGGTCGTGCAAGAGCTGCGCGGCGAGAAGATCGACATCGTCCCCTACGACGCCGATCCGGCGCGCTTCGTCTGCAACGCGATCGCGCCGGCCGAGGTGGCGCGCGTGATCATCGACGCCGGCAGCCACACCATGGAGCTGGTCGTCCCCGACGACAAGCTGTCGCTGGCGATCGGCAAGAAGGGGCAGAACGTGCGGCTCGCGTCGCAGCTGACCGGCTGGCGCATCGACATCCACTCGGAGTCGAAGGTGCGCGAGATGGAGCAGCGGGCGCGCGTCTCGATGGCGGCGATCGAGGGCGTCGGCACGGAGATCGCCGACACGTTGTTCAAGCTCGGCTGGCGTTCGGCTGCCGACGTCGCCAACGCCAAGCCGGATGAGCTGGCGTCGGTCGCCGGCATCGGCAGCGCCGAGGCGGCGAAGAAGATCATCAGCGCGGCGGCGCGTGCGGCCGAGATCGAGCGCAAGCAACATGCCGAGGAGATGGCGCGACTGGCGCAGCAGGCGCAGCAGGCGGAGCAGGAGGCCGCCAGCGAGCGATCTGCGGCGAGCGGCGACGGCGGCGCGATCGGCCGGAGCACGGAGGGCCCCTGAGACATGCCACATGCCGAAGCGAGAGCCGCCACGACCGCGGCAAAGACACGAGACGCCGGTACGAACCTGTGTCGGCTGTCGTCGGGCCTGTCCTGTGGACGGAGCTGGTGCGGCTGGTCCTGGTCGACGGGCAGCCGGTGGTCGATCGGCGGCGCGCGCTGCCGGGGCGGGGCGCTTCGATTCATCCGAACGACGCGTGCGTCGAGGCAGCGATCCGGCAAGGGGGGCTCGGCCGGGCCTTTCGATGCCGCGTGCAGGTGGCTTCTCCTGCGGAGCTCGCGAAGAACGTTGCGGCCGCGTTTGGGGGTTCGCGTGAGGGCAATGGCAACCCGGAATAGGAATTTCTCATGATCGGAAGTGGATACGAACGGCGTTCGGAAACATCCAGCAACAGCGGCGGCCATGACGATCCGGCGGCAGCGCCACGGGTGCGTGTCTACGAGATGGCCAAGGAGCTGGGGCTCGCCAACCGCGACCTGGTCGGCAAGATCCGCGCGCTCGGGATCGACGTTGCCAATCACATGTCACACATCGAGGCGGCCGACGTCGATCGCATCCGTCGTGCGCTCGACCGCGAACGACAGGAGAGCCTGGTCGAGGAGCGACTGACCGACACGGTCATCCGCCGTCGTTCCAAGTCGGCGCCGCCGCTTCCGCCGCGTGCGGCTGCTCCCGCCGTTCCGGCTCCCGCCGCCGCTGCCCCGAGCGCTGCCGCGCCGGTGGTTCGCGCGCGCGCGCCCGAGCCCGCGCCGGCCCCACAGCCCGCGGTCGGTCGAGCCGCCCGCGCCGCCGGCACCCGCTGCCGCGCGTCGAGGTGACGCCACGAACCAGCAGCTGCGGCCGAGCCGGTCGCGCCACCCGCTCCAGTCGAGCCGGTCCAGCGCCGCCGTGTCGTCGAGGCGCCCGGTAATGCTGCTCCGGAGCGTTCGGCCGCGGCCGCTCCCGCAGCGCCGTCGCCCGAGCCCGCCGCGCCGGCGATGGCCGCGCGCCGCGCCGAGAGCGAGAGGGTCGTTGCGCCCGCGGCCGCCGCGCCGCCAGCGCCTCCCGCGCCGCCGCCGGTCACCATCCGGACGATCACCTCGCCGGTCGTCACCGGCTCGGCCGCCACCGGTGCATTCATCCAGCTGCCCGGCATGCCGCCGCGCGGAGAGTCGGGCGTCCCCAAGATCGAGATCAAGGACCGCGACGAGGAGCTTCGGCGCCTCGGCCGCACCGGCCTCATCAACCGCCAGCCCGCCGGCCGCGATCGCTACGGCCGCCCGGCGTTCGGCGCGCCCGGCCAGCGCCCGGGGGCGCCGCCGCGCAAGAAGGTCGCCGCCGCCGGCAAGAAGATCAAGAAGACCGAGATCACCACGCCCGCCGAGCACAAGCGCGTCGTGCGCATGGGCGAGACGATCGCGGTCTCGGACCTGGCCCAGAAGATGGGCATCAAGGGCAAAGAGGTCATCAAGAAGCTCTGGGCGCTCGGCATGATGGGCGTCAACATCAACCAGGACGTCGATCTCGACACCGCGACGCTGATCGCCACCGAGTTCGGCTATCAGATCGAATCGACCGCGTTCAACGAGGACGAGGTCATCGCCGACGCCGAGACCACGGATGCGCCCGAGGACCTGGTCCCGCGCGCGCCGGTGGTCACGATCATGGGCCACGTCGACCACGGCAAGACGTCGCTGCTCGACGCCATCCGCAAGGCCAACGTCGCCGAGGGCGAGGCCGGCGGCATCACCCAGCACATCGGCGCGTACAAGGTGCACTCCGAGCGCGGCGACGTCGTCTTCCTGGACACGCCGGGCCACGAGGCGTTCACCGCGATGCGCGCGCGCGGCGCTCAGATGACCGACATCGTCGTCCTGGTCGTCGCCGCCGACGACGGGCCGATGCCGCAGACCATCGAGGCGATCAACCACGCCAAGGAAGCCGGCGTGCCGATCCTCGTGGCGGTCAACAAGATCGACAAGCCGGGCGCCAACCCCGACATCATCCGCAACAAGCTCTCCGAGCACGGTCTCGTGTCGGAAGAGTGGGGCGGCGAGACGATCTACGTGAACGTCTCGGCGAAGACCAAAGAGGGCATCGACAAGCTGCTCGAGATGCTGGCGCTTCAGGCCGAGGTGCTCGAGCTCAAGGCCAACCCGAACCGCGCCGGCAAGGGGCACGTGGTCGAGGCGCGCCTCGACCGCGCGCGCGGCCCGATGTCGACGATCCTCGTCGAGGAAGGGACGCTGCGAGTCGGCGATCTGGTCGTCGCCGGCGAGTTCTCGGGCAAGGTGCGAGCGATGCTCGGCGATCTGGGCCAGAACATCACCGAGGCCGGGCCGTCGACGCCGGTCGAGGTGCTGGGTCTCGACGGCGTGCCCGACGCGGGCGAGACCTTCAACGTCGTCGACGACGAGCGCGCAGCCAAGTCGCTGGTCGAGCATCGCCGCGACGCCCGCCGGAAGAAGGATCTCGCCGGCACGACGCGCGTGTCGCTCGAGAACATCCTCGACAAGATCAAGGCCGGCGACGTCAAAGAGGTCAAGATCGTGCTCAAGGCCGACGTGCAGGGCTCGATCGAGGCGATCGCGAACGCGCTCACCAACCTCTCGACCGGGGCGGTCGGTGTCAACGTGATCTCCACCGGCGTTGGCGGCATCACGGAGTCGGACGTCAGCCTGGCCAAGGCGTCGTCGGCGATCATCATCGGCTTCAACGTCCGCCCGGCGGGCAAGTCGCAGCAGATGGCCGAGCAGGAAGGCGTCGACATCAAGCTCTACCAGGTCATCTACGACGCCATCGACGACGTGAAGAAGGCGATGGTCGGCATGCTCGCGCCGGTGCTGCGCGAGAAGGTCCTCGGCCGCGCCGAGGTGCGCCAGGTGTTCACCATCCCCAAGGCGGGCACGATCGCCGGATCCTTCGTCACCGACGGCAAGGTCACGCGCAAGGCGCAGGTGCGCCTGATCCGCGATTCGGTGGTCGTGTTCACCGGCAAGATGGGGTCGCTGCGCCGGTTCAAGGACGACGCCAGCGAGGTCGCGCAGGGTTACGAGTGCGGCATCGGCATCGATGGCTACGGCGACGTCAAGGAAGGCGACGTCATCGAGGCCTTCGAGATCGAGTCGATCGCACCGACGCTGGACAGCCCGACCGGAGCCCCCAGCCGGCGCTGATCGAAGATCGTGACTGTCGGGATCGCGCGGCTGGCCCTGTTCATCGGGGCCAGCCACTCTCTCAAGGAGAAGCGCATGGTGCTCCGGCGGGTCAAGGATCTGGTGCGGCAGAAGTTCAATGTGTCGATCGCCGAAGTGGCCGAGAACGACGTCTGGCAGCGCGCCGTGCTGGGCATCGCCGTGGTCGGCAATGACCGGCGCTACGTCGAGGGCGCGCTCGACGAGGTGATCGGGTTCGTGCGCAGCAAGGCCGACGTCACCGGCGAGGAGCGCGAGTTGCAGACGTTCAACGACGGCGAGGCGCTGGTCGGCGCCGACTTCCGCCACTGGCAAGGATAGGGCAGGGCGGACGATGTCGCAGCGGACCGAGCGGATTGCGGGCGAGGTACGTGCCGTGGTGGGCGAGGTGATCGCGCGCCAGGAGATCAAGGACCCGCGCGTGCGCGGCGCGGGGCTGATCACGGTCACCCACGTGCGGATGTCGGGCGACCTGCGCCAGGCGCGGGCGCTGTTCACCGTGCACGGCGCCGGCGAGGCGGAGCTCGAGCGCGTGCGCGAGGGGCTGGACCACGCGAGCGGCTATTTTCGGCACGCGATCGGCGGCGCGGCTGCGCATGAAGGTGACGCCGCATCTGACGTTCGAGGTCGACCGGGTGTTCGAGCAGGCGACGCGAGTGGAGAGCCTGCTGCGGGAGATCGCGACGGAGCCGCATCCGCGGAGAGGGCGGCCAGCGCGCGACGGCGGAACGCGCCACGCCGACGAGGACAGACGGGCGGGGAGAGGCGCCGAAGTGAGCACGGGGGTGCTCGTGATCGACAAGCCGATCGGGCCGACCTCGTTCGATGTCGTCCGGCAGGTTCGGCGGGCGCTGGGGACGCGGCGGGCAGGGCATGGCGGGACGCTCGACCCGATGGCATCGGGGGTGCTGCCGATCTGCCTCGGCGAGGCGACCAAGCTGGCGCAGTTTCTCCTCGACGCGGACAAGGAGTACGAGGCGACGCTGTGCTTCGGCGTCGAGACCGACACCTACGACGCGACCGGGTACGGTGACCCAGCAGCGGGACGCCGCCGACCTGACGGCGGGCGGCGGTCGAGCGCGCTCTCGACGCGTTTCGGGGCCCGATCCGGCAGGTGCCGCCGCGGTACTCGGCGCTGAAGCTGAACGGGCGGCCGCTCTACGACTACGCGCGCGCCGGCGAGGAGGTCGAGCCTGCGCCCCGCACGGTGGTGATTCACGAGCTGGCGCTGGTGTCGTGGTCCGACCCGACCGCGGTCGTGCTGCGCATGCGCTGCTCCAAGGGGACCTACGTGCGCTCGCTGGCGTTCGACCTGGGCCGGGCGCTCGGCCCCGGCGCGCACCTCACGGCGCTGCGCCGCACGCGCTCGGGCCCGTTCCGCATCGACGAGGCTCATCCTCTCGACGCGCTCGAGACAGCGCCGCTCATCGGCCTGTCCCAGGCGCTGGGGCACCTGCCGGCCCTGCGCGCGGGCAGCGACGCCGCCCGGAGCCTGGAACAGGGCAAGCGCGTGCCCTGGCAGCGCGCTGGAGGCCACAGCGGCGCCGCCACCAGCGCTCCGCCGGGCCGGTTCCAGGTCCTGCGTCCGGACGGCACCCTGCTGGCTGTCGCCGAGGTGCGCGAGGACGACACGCTGCGCACGCTCCGCGTGTTTCATTGAACCTCACCCACAGGACTTGGACGCGTGTAGTTCATTGACTACCCCCACGTTTTCTGGGAGATTCTCCGCAACTCAAAAAAGTAACCACAACCAGTAGTCACACAGCAGCAGCACAAAGAAGATCGGGATAGAGAAATGGCGCTCGCAGCAGAACGTAAGTCCGAAGTCGTTCAAAAATTCGCTCGCAAACCCGGTGACACGGGCTCGCCCGAAGTGCAGATCGCGCTGCTCTCGGAGCGGATCACCTACCTGACCGAGCACTTCAAGACTCACGCGAAGGACCACCACTCGCGCCGCGGCCTGCTGATGATGGTCGGACAGCGCCGGCGCCTGCTCGACTACCTCAAGGACAAGAACCTCGACCGTTACCGAGCGGTCATCCAGTCGCTCGGTATCCGCAAGTAGCGAAGCGTGTGGCGCGCCCTCGGCGGCTCACGCCGGGGGGCGCCGCTCAACCCCCCCCGGCTGCGGTGCCGGTATTCATCCTTTTTCCCGCCGCTTGAGCCCGCTGATGCGGTCAGCCGGCTGAAGAAGTGAGAAGAGGGACGAATCGGTTGCCGCCGCATTCGAACCCAAGGAGCAAGACATGTTCGTTCGTGAAGGAGTGAGTTTCGGCGGCAAGGAGCTCACCATCGAGACCGGTCGCATGGCCAAGCAGGCCGACGGCTCGGTCGTCGTCCGCTACGGCGACACGATGGTGCTGGTCACCGCGGTCGCCTCCAGCAGCGTGAGGCCCGGCATCGACTTCATGCCGCTCACCGTCGACTACCTCGAGAAGACGTCGGCGGCCGGCAAGATCCCCGGCGGCTACTTCAAGCGTGAGGGGCGCATGACCGAGGTCGAGGTCCTGACCTCCCGCCTCATCGATCGCCCGTCGCGCCCGCTGTTCCCCAAGGGCTGGCGCTTCGAGACGCAGGTGATCGCGATGGTGCGTCTCCGACCGACCGCGAGAACCCGTCGGACGTGCTGGCGATGACCGGCGCGTCGTGCGCGCTGCACATCTCAGCGACATCCCGTGGGCGGGGCCGTACGCCGGCGTGCGCGTCGGCCGCGTCGGCGGCGAGTTCGTCGTCAACCCGACCTTCGCGCAGCGCGAGACGTCGGACCTCGACCTCATCGTCGCGGCGAGCCGCGACGCCATCGTCATGGTCGAGGGCGGCGGCGCCGAGGTCAGCGAGGACGTCGATCATCGACGCGCTGATGTTCGCGCACAAGGCGGCGCAGCCGCTGATCGATCTGCAGGAGAAGCTGCGCGCCGCGGTCGGCAAGCCCAAGCGCGAGTTCGTGCCGCCGGCCAAGGATCCGGTGATCGTCGAGCGCGTCGCCGGCATCGCCAGCGACAAGATCGCAGGCGGCGATGGCGATCCGCGAGAAGCACGAGCGCTACGCGGCGCTCGACGCTGCCGGCAGCGAGACGCTCGAGGCGCTGACCGCCGAGTTCCCCGAGCGGCTGCCCGAGGTGAAAGAGGCGTTCGAGTCGGCGAAGAAGAAGAACCTGCGCGAGCTGGTGCTGGCGACCGGCAAGCGCATCGACGGCCGCGCGCCCGACCGACATCCGCCCCATCACCTGCGAGGTCGGCGTCCTGCCGCGCACGCACGGCTCGGCGCTGTTCACGCGCGGCGAGACCCAGGCGCTGGTGACGACCACGCTCGGCACCAGCCAGGACGTGCAGCACATCGAAGGCGATCATCGGCGACGTCGAGAAGACGCTTCATGCTGCACTACAACTTCCCGCCCTTCTCGACGGGCGAAGTGAAGCCGATGCGCGGCGCCAGCCGCCGCGAGATCGGCCACGGCCACCTGGCCGAGCGCGCGATCTCGCGCGTGCTGCCGGCGGCGAAGGACTTCCCCTACACGATCCGCATCGTCTCGGAGATCCTCGAGTCGAACGGCAGCTCGTCGATGGCGTCGGTGTGCGGCGGCATCCTGTCGCTGATGGACGCCGGCGTGCCGATCAAGACGCCGGTCGCCGGCATCGCGATGGGCCTCATCAAGGAAGGCGAGCGCGTCGCCGTCCTGTCCGACATCCTCGGCGACGAGGACCACCTCGGCGACATGGACTTCAAGATCTGCGGCATCGAAGACCGGCGTCACCGCGCTGCAGATGGACATCAAGATCCAGGGCCTGACGCGCGAGATCCTCGAGAAGGCGCTGCGCCAGGCGCGCGAGGGCCGGCTGTTCATCCTCGGCAAGATGGCCGAGGCGCTGGCGGCGCCGCGCGACGAGCTGTCGAAGTACGCGCCGCGCATCATCACGCTGCAGGTCAAGCCCGACCAGATCCGCGACATCATCGGCCCGGGCGGCAAGACCATCCGCGGCATCACCGAGCAGACCGGCGTCGCCATCGACGTCGAGGACGACGGCACCGTGCACATCGCGTCGCCCGACGGCATCGCCGTCAAGAAGGCGATCGACATCATCAAGGGCCTGACCACCGAGCCCGAGGTCGGCGAGTTCTACATGGGCGTCGTGCGGCGCATCGTCGAGTTCGGCGCCTTCGTCGAGATCCTGCCCGGCACCGACGGCCTGGTCCACATCAGCGAGCTCGACGAGAAGCGCGTCCGCGCGGTGCAGGACGTGCTGCAAGGAGGGCGACGAGATGCTGGTCAAGGTGATCGGCATCGATCGCGCGACCGGCAAGATCCGCCTGTCGCGCCGCGAGGCGATGGGCAAGACGCCGGACGTGGTCCACAACTTCCGCGTCGTCGCGTCCTAGCAGCTTGGACCACGTCGCGCGTTCGCGTTCGGTTCCGCAAGCTGCGCCCGAACGCGGCCACACCGCGCTACATGTCGGAGCACGCCGCCGGTGTAGATTTAGCGTCGGCGGCGGACGCGCCCGTGGTGATTGCGCCCAACGGCGGTCGGGCCGCGGTTCCGACCGGTTTGGCCCTGGAAATTCCGCTCGGATTCGAGGGCCAGGTGCGCCCGCGCTCCGGGCTCGCGCGCAAAGCGGGAGTGACGATCCTCAATGCGCCGGGAACGATCGACGCCGACTATCGCGGCGAGATCGTAGTTCTGCTGGTGAATCTCGGTCACGAACCATATACAATCAATTCGGGCGATCGAATTGCGCAGCTGGTCATAGCGCCTGTGACCAGGGGCGACTTCGAGGAGGCGACGGAGCTCTCGACGACCGATCGGGGCGACGGAGGCTTCGGGCACACCGGCTGAAAACCGAGCGGGCGCGTGCGAGTGAGAAGGGGGTCCGTGAGCGCCATCGTCGGCATCGACCGTTTCGGTTCGGGCACGCGGCCCGCCGACAATGGCTTCTACCGGACAGGGGAAGTCATCGCCGGCCGGTACGTCGTGCGCGAGCTGATCGGCGTCGGGCCGCTCGGAATGGTCTACCGGACCGAGAACCGCCAGTCGGGCGGCGTGGTGGCGCTGCGGGTGATCTGGCCGGACCTCCTGACCGACGATGCCTCGCGCGGGCGCTTCCTCAGGGAGTGCATCCGCGCGCGCACGGTGCAGAACCGCTACGTGGCGGCGCTGTACGAGGCCTTCATCGACGATTCGGGCGGCCAGACGGTGTGCGTGCTCGCGGTCAAGCACCTGGGCGGGCCGACGCTCGCGTCGCGGGTCGCGCGCCGCCTGCAGGCCGGAGTCCCGCTGCTGGCGCTGGAGGCGCAGCCGATCGTCTCGCAGATCGGCGTCGGCCTGTCGGCGATCCACCAGGCCGGGCTGGTGCACGGCAACCTGCGTCCGTCGAGCATCTACTTCGCGGGTGACGAGATCCGCATCTCCGATCTCGGTGTGGCGTCGGCGCTGCCTGCGGAGATCGTCGCGCTCGCCGAGCAGCACGCGGGGCAGGCGAGCGGGCGCTCTCCCGAGGCGGCGGCCGGCCGGCGGTCGTCGCCGGCCAGCGACGTCTACGCCTTCGCGCATCTCACGGGTCAGATGCTGGGGCTCATGAGCCCCAGCCCGCGCTCGCGCGACGAGGTCCCGGTGCCGCGCTCGGTGCGCGCCGTGCTGTCGCGCGCGCTGTCGCCGAACCCGCGCGATCGCTACGCCGACGTCGACACCTTTGCAGGCGCGCTGGTGACGGCGTTCGAGCGCGTCGACCAGCGCTCCGCCCTCGGCCTGCGCGCGGTCGCGCCCTGGCGAGACCACACCCAAGATCCGTACGTTCCGCCAGGATCGTCCCGAGATGATCACGGGCGCGCTCGAGGCGCGGTCGAAGCCGGCAGCCTCGCGGCGTTCGGGCGTGCCCGCCAGCGTGGTCATCGATCAGAACGCGATGTACTCGGAGACACCGGCCACGTTGCCGCCGATCTCGTACCCGGCGCCGGTCGTGCCTCCGATCGTCTCGGCGATCGCGTCGTCGATCGTCGCGCCCTTCGTTGCGCCGCTGGTGCCGCCCACGCCCGAGGAGCTCGCGCGACAGCCGCCGATTCCGCTGCGGAACGTCCGCCGGCCAGGGCCTCCGCATCCCGTGCCGCATCCGTCGACCTCGCTCGGCCGCGCGGCGCACGCGCCCGCGCCCCAGTCCCTGACCCGGACCGCGACGGTGCCGCGCGCGGCTGCCGTCACACCGGCGTCGCTGCTGCGCACGCGCAAGGTGGCGCGGGTACCGCTCGCTCTGGTGTTGTCGCTGACCATCGCAGCGACGTCGCTGGCAGCGGCCGTCGTTCGCAATATCGTCACCGGAAAGTTTGAAGAACGGATCGCAGAGGAGCGCATCGCCAAGGCCGAGTTGCTTCGCCGGTCCCCGCGACATCTCGCGCCGCCGTCCGTCCCGCAGGACGAATAGAACGCCCGTCGGCGGCTGGGTTCGCCGCGCCGCGCGGGGTCAGGCAGGCGCGGCCATCTTTCGCGTTCCCCTGGCGCGTGGCTGACCCCGCATGGTATGAGGTCCAGTAGTGCTGCGGGCGGGCATGAATAATGATTCAAAAAGTGGATAATGGTGCGAAGACCGGGGGATTGACCGCCGCTGTCATCGGCGTCTCCGGCTACTCGGGGATGGAGACGGCGCGCATCTTGTCGGCGCACCCTGGGTTCGCGGTCACGCTGGCGGTGAGCGACAAGTGGGCCGGCGAACGCCTCGGTGATCGGTTGCCGATCGCCGGCGACAGTTCGGGCGCCAGTTCCGGGTTGGCCGTCACGTCGCAGGCCGACGGCGTCGACCGCCTGGGCTCGGTCGACCTGGTCTTTCTCTGCACCCCGGCCGAGGTGTCGATGGAGCTGGCGCCGCGCGCGCTGGCGGCCGGTGCGCGCGTAGTCGACGTCTCTGGTGCGTTCCGGCTGCCCGCGGCGGCCTATCCCCGCTGGTACGGGTTCAGTCACGCCTGCCCGGAGTTGCTGGAGCAGGCGGTCTATTCGATGCCGGAGGCGACCGGAAACTTCGAGCGCCTTCGCGCCGCGCGCCTGGTCTCGAACCCCGGGTGCTATGCGACCGCGAGCACACTCGCCGTCCTGCCGTTGATCGCCGCGGGCGTGATCGAGCGCGACGGCGTGATCATCGACGCCAAGAGCGGGACCACCGGCGCCGGCAAGAAGGCGAGCGAGGACTTCTCGTTCTCCGAGGTCGACGGCGACTTCCGTGCCTATCGCGTGCTGCGCCACCAGCACACGCCCGAGATCGAGCGGGCGCTGGCGCTCTCGGGCGCGGCCTCGGGGCCGATCACGCTGACATCCCACCTCTTGCCGACGCGGCGGGGGATCCTCGCGACCGCATACGGGCGCCTGCGCGCCGGCAAGACCGCGGCCGATGCGGTGGCCGCCATCAAGGCGTTCACCGAGGGGCGCGCGTTCCTGCGCGCCGGCAAGCCCGACCTGGTGCGGCTGCAGGCGGTGGTCGGCACCAACCGCGCGCTGCTGGGCGCCGACGCGGATCCCGAGCGGAACGTGGTGGTCAGCTTCTGTGCGATCGACAACCTGCTCAAGGGCGCCGCAGGCCAGGCCGTGCAGAACGCCAACTTGATGTTCGGCTTCGACGAGACCACCGGCCTCGGCAACCTCTACGGTTCCGCCCCCTGAGGGCCTTCGCATCGAAAACGAGACTATCCGGTTTCTTGGAGACAAAGCGTGGCTACAAGCAATGGTGATCGGGATACCAAGTTCGTTTGCCCGCAGGGGTTTCGGTTTGGCGCGACCGCGGCCGGGATCCGCGAGTCGGGTGCGCCCGGGCGGCGCGATCTCGCCGCGGTGTTCTCGGAGGTCCCTTGCGCGGCCGCCGGCGTGTTCACGGTCAATCGCATGCGCGCGGCGCCGGTCGAGTACGCCGCCGGGCGCCTGCCGGCGATGGGCATCCGCGCGGTCGTGGCCAACAGCGGCAA
This sequence comes from uncultured Pseudomonadota bacterium, assembly GCA_963711305.1. GTDB lineage: Bacteria > Myxococcota_A > Polyangia > Fen-1088 > Fen-1088 > DASRQZ01. The sequence goes on along the minus strand of CAVQDT010000005.1, from coordinate 1,004,870 downwards.
CGCCAACGCGATCACCGGGCCGCGTGGCGCGGTCGACGAGCGGGCGGTCGCGGCGGCGGCCGCTGCTGCGCTCAAGGTCACTCCCGACGAGGTGCTGACCGCGTCCACCGGCGCCATCGGCTCGCCGTTGCCGGTCGAGCGCATGCGCGCGGCGATGCCGGCGCTCGCGTCGTCGCTGGGCACCGAGCCGCTGCCGGCGGCCGAGGCGATCCGCACCACCGATCTGCACACCAAGATGTCGGCGCGCACGATCGAGCTCGACGGCAAGCCGGTGCAGATCGTCGCCATCTGCAAGGGCTCGGGGATGATCCACCCGCAGATGGCGACCATGCTCTGCTTCATCGCCACCGACGCGTCGATCTCGCCGGGCGTGCTGCAGGCGGCGCTGGCGGCGGCCGTCGAAGACAGCTTCAACGCCATCACCGTCGACGGCGACATGTCGACCAACGACTGCGTGATCGCGCTCGCGAACGGGCGGGCGGGCGCGCGGCCGATCGAAGGGAAGGGCGGGGATCTCGACCGCTTCTCGCTGGCGCTGCGCGAGATCTGCTACGACCTCGCGCGCGCGATCGCCGCCGACGGCGAGGGCGCGAGCAAGCTGCTGATCGTCGACGTCGAGGGGACGCGCGACCACGCGCTCGCGCGCGACCTGGCGCGCGCGGTGGCCGGCGGCAGCCTGGTCAAGTCGGGGATCTTCGGCGGCGACCCGTCCTGGGGCCGGATCCTCGCCGCGCTGGGCGCGCGCGTCGGCGCGCGCAATCTGGAGCTCGACCTCGCGCGCCTCACGCTCGACATCCAGGGCGTGCGCGTCTACGAGAGCGGCGGGCCGGTGGCGTTCGATCGCGAGCACCTGTCGGAGTTGATGCTGACGGACGAGATCGCCGTCCGGCTCGATCTGCAGGGCGGAGGCGAGAAGGCGCGCGCTCTCGGCTGCGATCTCACCTACGACTACGTGAAGATCAACGCTGAATATTATTCAACGCCGAAAGGCGCCGCCGCGCGGGCTCCGCGGGCGGCGGAACCCAAGATGATCGACCGCGAGGCGGTCGTCGAGGCCTTGAGTTACATCCAGCGCTTCGCCGGCAAGCGCGCGGTGATCAAGTACGGCGGCGCCGCGATGATCGACCCGGCGCTCAAGCGCAGCTTCGCGCAGGAGCTCGTGCTGCTCCAGTCGGCCGGGCTGCGCCCGATCGTCGTGCACGGCGGCGGCCCCGAGATCACGCGCACGCTCGAGCAGCTCGGTCAAAAGACCGAGTTCGCCGACGGGCAGCGCGTGACCGGCGCCGAGGACGTGCGCGTGGTCGAGATGGTGCTCACCGGCAAGGTCAACACCGAGATCGTCGGCCTGCTCAACACGCTCGGCGGCCGCGCCATCGGTCTGTCGGGCAAGGACGGTCGCCTGTTGATGGCGCACAAGCTCGCGCCCGCGCCGGGCAAGCCCGACCTGGGCTTCGTCGGCGAGATCGAGGCGGTCAGCTCGGACGTGATCGACATGGTGCTCGAGCGCGGCTACATCCCCGTGATCTCGCCGGTCGGCATGGGCAAGGACGGCGTGAGCTACAACATCAACGCCGACGTCGCCGCGGCAGAGATCGCGGTGGCGACCGGCGCGTCGCGGTTGATCTTCCTCACGGACGTCGCGGGCATCCTCGACAAGGACGGCAAGCTGATCAGCTCGCTGCGTGGCGCCGATCTCGAGAGCGGCCTCGGCGGCGCGATCCGCGGCGGCATGCACGTCAAGGCGCAGGCGGTGATGAGCGCGCTCGCCGGCGGGGTGCAGGCGGTGCACGTGGTCGACGGGCGCGTACCCTACAGCATCGTCGCGGAGCTGTTCACCGATCGCGGCGTCGGCACGCTGGTCACCTGATGGGTCATTTCTAGTGGGTCGTTTCTAGTGGCACGCGGGGAGGCGCGGCGGGAGGCAATCCGCGAGATCCTGGCGCGGCGGCCAGTGTCGACGCAGGAGACGCTGCGGCGGCAGCTGGCGGCGCGCGGCATCCGCGCGGCGCAGGCCACGCTGTCACGCGACATGGTGGCGCTGGGCGTGAGGCGGGCCTCGGGCGTCGGCGGGCGCCGCTACGTCATCGACGGCGACGGAGGCGCGCTGCCGATAGAGCCGGTGCGCCGGTTGGTCGACTCGGTCGACTGCAACGCGGTGATGGTGGTCGTGCGCACGAAGGCCGGCGCGGCGTCGCCGGTCGCACGCGCTCTCGACGAGGCGCGACTACCGGAGCTGCTGGGCACGGTCGCCGGAGACGACACCGTGCTGGTGGTTCCAGTCGCCGCGCACGGGGGCAACGCGCTTGCCCGCCGCTTGCGACGCCTGCTGGGCGTGGTGTGAGCCTCCGACAATCCTTCCGGAATTGTGCGCGGCCCGTGCCGACGCGCGGCAGTCGTTTCTGCTTTCCACCAGTCGGCAACTGAGGGACAAAGCAGGTGGGCACGTGCCCCAGGGAAGGAGCGACGCCATGTCCACTCTCAAGAAGGTCCTGCTGGTGCTTTTGATCGGCGTTGGTGGTTTCCTCGCATTCGCGGCGACGCGGCCGGACAACTACCGGGTCGAGCGCTCGCAGCGCATCGAGGCGCCAGCCGACGTCGTCTACGCCCAGCTCGACAACTTCAAGGCATGGGGCGCCTGGTCTCCGTGGGAGAAGCGCGATCCGGCGATGAAGAAGACCTTCGACGGTCCGCCGAGCGGTGTCGGCGCCGGCTATGCCTGGGACGGCAACAAGGAGGTGGGGCAGGGTCGCATGACGATCACCGGCAGCCAGCCGCCGCGCGGGGGCAGCAGCGAGACCGCAGAGCTGACGATCCGGCTCGAGTTCATCAAGCCGTTCGCGTCGGTCGCAACGTCGAGCTTCTCGGTCAAGCCCGAGGGTGACAAGGCTTCGACTGCGACCTGGTCGATGGAGGGCCGCAACAACTTGATGGGCAAGGCGTTCGGCATCTTCATGAACATGGACAAGATGATCGGCGGCGATTTCGAGAAGGGGCTTGGAAGCCTGAAGACGGTCGCCGAGGGCGAGGCGCAAAAACCGAAAGCACTCTCGCCCACGCCGCCCGCGCAAGCAGCCGCCGCCCCGTGAAGCCGCTCGGTTAGTCAAAGGGGCCTCGGGCCTCGGCCCTCAGGTCGGATCCGGTCCCCTCTCCCGTCCGCGACGTCCGCGGGAGAGGGTTAGGGAGAGGCCAGACCTTGCGAGCCGCACAGCTCGAGGCCCTTCAGACCCGAAGCCCGAAGCCCTTTCCGACAGGCGGCGCGTCTGATAAACCGCGATCATGGCGAAAGCGATCGTGGTGCACGACCTGGGCGGCCCTGAGGTGCTCAAGTGGGAAGACGTGCCCGATGTCGCGCCCGGGCTGGGGCAGGCCCGCGTTCGCCACACCGCGATCGGCGTGAACTTCGTCGACGTCTACTTCCGCACCGGCGTCTACAAGGCGCCAGCGCTGCCGTTCGTGCCCGGACATGAAGCGGCTGGCGTCGTCGAGGCGGTCGGCCCCGACGTCACCGAGGTGAAGGTCGGCGATCGCGTCGCGTACGCGTTCGTGCAGGGCGCCTACGCGCAGGTGCGCAACATCCCGGCGGCGCGGCTGGTGCCGCTACCCGCCGATATCGACGACCGCACGGCCGCGGCAATCATGCTGAAGGGGATGTCGGCGGAGTACCTGCTCCTGCGCTGCGGCCGGGTCAAGCGCGGCGATACCATCCTGTTCCACGCCGCCGCCGGCGGCGTGGGCCTCATCGCCTGCCAGTGGGCCAAGCACCTCGGCGTGCACGTCATCGGCACGGTCAGCACCCCGGAGAAGGCGCGCCTGGCCTTCGAGAACGGCTGCGAGCACGTCATCAACTACGTCAAGGAGAGCTTCGTCCACAGGGTGCACGAGATCACCCACGGCGAAGGCGTGGCGGTGGCGTTCGACTCGGTGGGCAAGACGACGTTTCGCGCGACCCTCGACTGCATCCGCGCGCGCGGCCTGATGGTCTCGTTCGGCCAGTCGTCGGGCGTGGTGCCGCCCTTCGACATGTCGCTGCTCAGCATCAAGGGCTCGCTCTACCTGACCCGGCCGACGCTGGCGTCGTACATCGGCACCCGGCCCGAGCTGCTCGAGACCGCCAACGATCTCTTCGACGTGGTGCGCGCTGGCGTGGTCAAGGTCCAGACCACGCGCGTCTTGCCGCTCGCCGAGGTCGCCGAGGCGCACCGCGAGCTCGAGGCGCGCCACTCGACCGGCTCGATGATTCTGGAACCCTAGTCTCATGCGGCGGTCGGACCTTGAACACCCCGACCGATTCCGCTAGAAGGGCGCGGCAAGATGATTGCACGCTACACCCGCCCCGAGCTCGCCCGGCTGTGGTCGGACGATCACCGTTACGACATCTGGCTGCGCATCGAGCTCTCCGCCTGCGAGGAGATGGAAGCAGCTGGCAGCGTCCCGCCCGGAACCGCCGCGGCGGTCCGTGGCAAGGCCGCCGGCAAGCTCAGCGCCGCGCGCATCCTCGAGCACGAGGAGCGGACGCGCCACGACGTGATCGCGTTCCTGAGCCACGTCGAGGAGCTGGCCGGCGAGCCGGCGCGCTGGCTGCACCTCGGCATGACGTCGTCCGACGTGCTCGACGCCGCGCTCGCGGTCCAGCTCGTCGAGGCGACCGATCAGATTCTCGAGGGGCTCGACAAGCTGCGCGCGGCCTGCCGCCGCCGCGCCGACGAGGAGCGCGCGACGCCGGCGATCGGCCGTTCGCACGGCATCCACGCCGAGCCGATCACCGCGGGGCTGGTCTTCGCCGGTTTCTATGCCGAGCTCGGACGCGCACGGCGCACGCTGGTGGCCGCGCGCACGGAGATCGCCGTCGGCAAGATCGCGGGCGCGGTTGGCACCTACGCCAACCTCGACCCGGCGATCGAGGCGCGCGCGCTCGGCAAGCTGGGCCTGCGGCCCGAGGTGGTGCCGACCCAGATCGTCGCGCGCGATCGCCATGCGGCCTACTTCGCGGCGCTGGCGCGCGTGGGCACGGCCGTCGAGCGGCTGGCGCTCACCGTGCGCCACTGGCAGCGCACCGAGGTCGGCGAGGCGACGGAAGCCTTCGGCAAGGGCCAGAAAGGCTCGTCGGCAATGCCGCACAAGAAGAACCCGATCCTGTCTGAGAACCTGTGCGGGCTCGCGCGGCTGCTGCGCAGCTACGAGGTGGCGGCCTCGGAGAACGTGGCGCTCTGGCACGAGCGCGACATCTCGCACTCGTCTGTCGAGCGCGTGATCGGCCCCGATGCCACGGGCATCGCCGACTTCATGGTTCGCCGCGCGGCCGGTCTGATCGACGGTCTGGTCGTCAATCGCGAGCGCATGCGGCGCAACCTGGATCTGACCGGCGGGCTGTTCTTCAGCGAGGCGGTCCTGCTGTTGCTGGTGCGCAAGGGCATGGCGCGCCAGGCCGCGTACGAGCTGGTGCAACGCAACGCTCTGCGCGTGGCTGCGCAGCTGGGCGCTCCGGTCGCATCGGAGAAGAGCTTCCGCGTGCTGCTCGCCGAGGATCCCGACGTCGCCGCCAAGCTGACGCCAGCCGAGATCGACCAGGCGTTCGACCTCAATCATCACCTGCGCTACGCCGGCGCCATCATCGACCGCGCTCTGCGCGACGAAGAGGAGACTCGAGCATGATCGAAGAATCAGTGATCCGGGCGCAGCTCACCAAGACCCTGGTCGGCACCGATTTTCCCGAGCTCGGTGCGAAGTACGAGGGCAAGGTGCGCGACTGCTACACGCGCGACGGGCGTCGCACGATCGTAGTTACCGACCGCCTGAGCGCGTTCGACGTCGTGCTGGGCACGATTCCGTTCAAGGGTCAGGTGCTGAACCGCATGGCGGCGTTCTGGTTCGAGGCGACCGCCGACCTGGCGCCCAACCACGTCATCAACGTGCCCGACCCGACGGTGATGGTGGCGCGCGAGTGCAAGCTGCTGCCGGTCGAGTTCGTTATGCGCGACTACCTGACCGGCGTGACATCGACGTCGATCTGGTCGGCGTACTCGCGCGGCGAGCGCAAGTTCTGCGGCCACGATCTGCCGGACGGCATGAAGAAGAACCAGCGGCTGGCGAAGGCGATCCTCACGCCGTCGACGAAGGCGGAGAAGGGCGAGCACGATCGCTCGGTGTCGCGCGCCGAGGTTCTAGAGATGGGCCTGCTCTCGGCCGAGGACTTCGACAAGGCGGCGCTGATGTGCGCGCGCCTGTTCGCGTTCGGCCAGGGCGAGGCGGCGCGGCGCGGGCTGATCCTCGTCGACACCAAGTACGAGATTGGCCGCCGCCCCGACGGTGAGCTTTGCTTCATCGACGAGATCCACACGCCGGATTCGTCGCGCTACTGGTACGCCGACGACTACGAGGCGCGGCTGGCGCGCGGCGAGGAGCCGCGCGGGCTCGACAAGGAGTACGTGCGGCGCACGCTGGCCGACCAGGGCTACCGCGGCGAAGGGCCGGCGCCCACGCTGAGCGACGACGTGCGCGTCGAGGCGGCGCGGCGCTACATCCAGGTCTGCGAGCTGGTGACCGGCCGGCCGTTCGTCCCCGACACGGCGGAGCCGATTGCCCGCATCCGGCAAAATCTGAAGTTCTGACCGCGCCGGCGCGACGGCGATGCGCATTGGTCTCCACGGTCTCGGGGAGCGGAGCGACGCGGCCGCGCCGTGGTCGAGCCTGATCGCGGCGCTCGGCGACCGGGCCGCGGTCGTGACTCTCGACGGCGGCGCGCGCCGCGACGCGGTCGTGGTGATCGGCGGCGTGGCGAGCGCCGAGGGCGAGACGATCGTCGCTTTTGCGCGCGGCGGGGGCCCGGTCCTGGGTGTCGGCGACGGCTTTCAGGCGCTGTGTGGGCTTGAAATGCTGCCGGGGCGCGTGACGGCGCCGGCTGACGACGACGGGCACGCCCAGGTGCACGTACGCGTCGAGGGGCGCGCGACGCCGTTCACGTCGGCGATCCCGGCGGGGAGGGTGATGACGTGGAACAGAGCTTCGGCGGTCGGCCTGCGCTACGACATCGGCGAGCCGGAGACCCTGGAGGCGCGCGGCCAGGTCGTCTTCCGCTACTGCGACGCGGCGGGTGGGCTCCTCTCTCCACCGGCCGTGGACGACCCGGCCCAGATGCGGCTTTCGTCGGTGCCGCTGATTCCGCCGCGGGTGCGCGCACGAGCGATCGCCGGCGTTTGCAGCGAAGCGGGCAACGTCGTGGGTGTCCTCGTTGCCGCCGCGGCGGTCGAGGTCCTGGCGGGACAAATGCTCGCGTCCCTGCGCCTGCACCTGCGCGGCAAGCGCTGACGCGGGAAAGAGTGGGACCCCTCTCCCTAACCCTCCCCCCGCAGACGGGGGGAGGGGATTGGATCCGAGATCGGACTGCTCGGAGCCGAGCCCCTCCCCCCGTCTGCGGGGGGAGGGTTAGGGAGAGGGAGCGGCCCCACGAACGGCAACCCTCGCCGTACCCGGCGCGGCGCGCTAGTCGAGCGCTTTGCGGTCCGCGTCGTCGTCGGCCGGGCCCTCGTGCGACTCGCCGTTGACCATTGCAGTCCGCGACGGCGACGGCGCCGGTGCCATTGCCGCCGTGGGTGAGGCCACCGCGCCCTCGAGCGTGCGCGTGGGCCCGCTACGATGCCGCGGCGCCGGGTCGAGCAAACGCGGCAGCTCAGCCAGCGCCTGCGCCAGCGTGGCGGTCTCGGCCGGCTCGGGCTTGAGCAACGCCTCGAGATCCTCGTCGGCCGCACGCGGCCCGAGCGTCCAGTTGCGGTCGATCACCCGGCGCAGCGAGACCTCGTCGATGCCATACTCGGCGGCGAGGTCGACGTTGGTGTCGACGTGCGAGCGGCCGTTGGTGCGGGCGGGCGCGGCGCCTGCCCGCTGCAGTGTCGCCTGCGGGCCGGTCGTGCGCGGCGCCGCGGCGGCCGTCGCCGGGGCGCGCGGGTTGCCCTTGGCCTGAAGAATACGGCTCAGCGTCTCGCGGCTGCCGGGATCGATCTGCACGAACTGCACGCCCATCCCGTGCGGCTTCTGCGGCTCGGCGGCGTCGTAGGGCTTGACCCAGATGACCTTGCCCTCGCCGGCGAGCGCCACCGCGCCCGTCGCGAGCTGGACCTCGAAGCGGAAGATCTCACCCTCGGCGCGCGGCGCGCGGCTGGCGAGGAAGATCCCGCCGCGCGTGACGTTCGGAGCGAACCGCTCGATGAACGTATCGAGATCCGAATAACGCAGCCGAACCCGAACCGTTGCAGTAGCCGTCACGTTGGACCAGCGGGCAGTATTGCTGTGACGGCCGGCCGGCGTCAAACCCCAAGTCGGAAGAGCCGCCGGGCGTTTTCGGTGGTCACGCGGACCGCTTCTTCGAAGGGGACTCCGCGCACCCCAGCCAGTGTTTCCAGGGTCTTGACCACGAACGCCGGCTCGTTGCGTTTGCCGCGATAGGGGATCGGCGCCAGGAAGGGCGCGTCGGTCTCGACCAGGATGCGATCCGCGGGCGCGAACGCCGCTGCCTCGCGGATCGGAGCTGCGGTCTTGAACGTGAGGATCCCCGAGAACGACAGGTACTGGCCAAGGTCGAGGTAGCGACGCGCGTCGTCGACGCCACCGCTGAAGCAGTGGATCACGCCGCCCAGCGCCGCCGCGCCCATCTCGGCGAGGATCTCGGCAGCGTCGTCGTGCGCGTCGCGGATGTGCGAGATCACCGGTTGTCCGGCTTGGCGCGCGAGCGCGATGAAGCGCCGATAGGCGGCACGCTGCGTCTCGCGCGGCGAATGGTCGTAGTAGTAGTCGAGCCCGGTCTCGCCGATGCCGATGACGCGCGGGGCCTGTGCGAGCCGCGCGAGCTCGTCCCAGTCGGCCTCGGTCATGCCGGCGACGTCGTGCGGGTGAACGCCGACCGAGGCGTACACGTCGGGCTCCACCCCGGCGAGCCGCACCGCTTCACGCGCCGCGCCGACGTCACGCCCCGAACCGATGCAGATCATAGTCGTGATGCCAGCCGCGCGGGCGCGCGCCATCACCTCGGGCCGATCGGCCCCGAAGTCGGCTACGTCGAGGTGGCAATGTGTGTCAATCATGGCGACGGGAACCTGGCTCCAGGGGTTTGGGTGGGTCTAAACCTTTCGAAGATAACATCCGATAGCCATGGGTAAGCGGATAGACGCACTCCGGCTCACATGCGGGCGCGGCGGTCCGAAGAACCAGTGGAAGACCTCGACAAAACCAGACCCCTCGGTCCGAATCAGGCGGGAGCCCTCGCGCAGGCGATCGATCCAGATGCTCTGCGACCGGGGACGTTCGCCGGCTCGTACGTGCTGAAGAAGGAGCTCGCCTCGGGCGGCGGCGGAACGGTCTACGAGGCGCAACACCGGCTGCTCGGCCGTCGCGCAGCGGTCAAGGTCCTGCGGCGCGAGCTCGCGGGCTCGCCCCAGATGGTCGCGCGCTTCCTGCGCGAGGCGCTGGCGGTCAACATGATCAAGCACCCGAACATCGTCGACATCTACGAGTTCGGGGAGCTGCCCGACGGGCGGCCGTTCTACGTGATGGAGCTGCTCGAGGGGACCGACCTGCGCAGCGTGCTTCACGACCAGGGGCGCATCTCGCCGCCCGAGGTGCTCGAGTACCTCGAGCCGGTCTGCTCGGCGCTCGAGGCGGCGCACGCGCGCGGCATCGTCCACCGCGATCTCAAGGCCAGCAACATCTTCATCGCCGCGACCCAGACCCAGAACGGCGACAACACCGCGCCCAAGCGCGTGGTCAAGCTGCTCGACTTCGGCATCGCCAAGCTCTTGCACCCCGACGCCGCCGAGGCCGGGCTGACCATGGTCGGCACGCGGCTCGGAACGTCGTACACCATGGCCCCCGAGCAGATCCGCGGTGACGCCATCGACGAGCGCGCCGACATCTACGCGCTCGGCGTCGTGCTCTATCACCTGCTCACCGGGCAGTATCCGTTCCGCGCGGAGACCATGGCGGACATCGAGCGCCAGCACCTGGAGGCGCCGCCGCCGCGGCCGAGCCACGTGGCGCCGCTGTCGCCCGCGCTGGACGCGGTCGTGCTGCGCAGCATGGAGAAGCTCGCCGACCGTCGCTTCCCCAGCGCGCGCGCGTTCTGGGAGGCACTGCGAGAGGCGGTCGGAACCGTCAAGGCCGACGTACCCGAGGTGACCGCGCAGGCGGCCGCGATCTACGTCGAGGTCCGCATGAGCCCCGAGGCCGACAACGACAGCGACGAGCTGCTCGACGACAGCTCGGCGGCGCTCGACGCGGCGGAGCAAGCGTTCCGCGACGCGGGCCTCTTGCTGGCGCTGCAGACTGGCAGCGCGCTCATCGCGGCGCGCATTCTGTCCGATGACCCGGCCGCAGCTGCGCGCGAGCGGGCCACGGTGCAGGAGGTCGCGGAACGGCTGGCGGAGCAGCTGGCCGAGCGGCCGACGGCGCACCCCGAGGTTCACGTCAACGTCTGCCTGCACGTCGACCGCGCCGCCGTGCGCGACGCCGCCGATGCCCCTGGTGGCCGCGAGATCATTGGTGGGGAGATCGTGTCGATCGGCAGCTGGGCCCCGCAAGAGAACGTCCAGGGCGTTTACCTCACGCCCGCCGCGAAGGTCTGAGCCATCCGGGCCGAGCCCGAGGCCCGAAGCCCGTCTAGATGATTCCGAACGCGATCATCACCGCGATCATCACGCCCATGATCGACTCGCCGGCGATGCCACCCGCCGCTGCGGAGGTCAGGCTGTCCTCGGGGGTCTTCGGCCAGCGGCGCCGGTAGAGCCCGATCGCAACGGCTCCCAGGAAGATGGTGGCCGTCTGCGACGCCGGCACCAAAGCCGCGATCCCCATCGCCGTCGGCGACGGCAGAAAGCGAGCGAGTCTCGTGCGGCCGAGCAAGGTGAGGATCGTACCCAGGGCGACGCCGATCGCCGCGGCGGGCGGGCCCGACTTCGGCAGCGACGCGAGGCCGCCGTGGACCGCCTCGGCGGTCGCCTTCCAGGTCAGCGCGCTCGTCGCCGGCATGGCCTCGCTGCCGAGGGGATAGGCGCGAATGACGACGACGTAGACCGGCACCACCACCAGCGCGCCGAGCAACGCGCCGATGATCTGGGCGATCACCTGTGCGCGCGGCGATGCGTGCAGGCGCTTGCCGGCCTTGAACGCCCACAGCATCTGGGAGATCTGCGTGGAGGTGCCCATCGAGATCCCGCCGGCGACAATCGCATTGGCGGCGCTCCTGGCCCCGAACCCGACCTGCATCGCCGTCCCCAGCTGCCCCACGGGCGCGAAGTCGGTCTCGCCCGCCGCGCGCGCGCAGATGCCGCCCGTCATCACCGAGATCGCCAGCGCCGCCAGCGTCACGAGCGGGTGCATCCCAAACGTCACATGCGCCACGAGGACCAGCGTCACCAGGCAGACCCCGACCAGGGTCTTGTGGAGCGGAATCACGGGCCGTACGCGCTCCGCGCCCGGCGCTCGCGCGCGGACCAGCGACGAGAGATCGCGCACCGATCGCCAGGCCGAGCGCCAGTCGAGGATCAGCGGCAAGAACGCGCTGGGCAGCATCATGCCGACCGACGGCCACACCATCCACGACACGAACGCAGAGTACTCGGGCGTGGCGACGAGCCCCGAGTGCAGCAGCCGCGGCGCGATCACCAGCCAGGTGAGCACCGAACCCAGGAGCATGCTGGTGGCGCCACGGACGCCCATGAGCACGCCGGTCGACGCGAGCAGCGGGCTCCAGCTGACGCCGATGCTCAGGCTCGCGGCGGCCATGCCACCGACCGTGATCGCGGGCACCCACATCTGCGGGATCAGGCCCGGCGGCCCGTCGCGGAACCACGCGACGTACATCGAGGCGACGCCGGTCACACCGAGCAGGCGCGCCCGGTGAATCGCCGAGGCGCGCGCGGCGTGGATCGTCTCGATCACCTCGGCAGTGGCCGTGCCGGTGGGGAAGGGGAGGTCCTCGACGACGATCAGCTTGTTGCGCAGCGACACCGCGAGCAGGACCCCGAACACGCCGAGCCCCATCGTCCAGAACACCAGCAGCCAGCCCGGATAGGTCCGATTCATGAGGGTCAGCGCCGACAGCGGCCCGCCGGCGCCGAGCACGAACGACATGACCGCGGCCGACGCCGCGGTGGTCTGGGTGATGTTGTTCTCGGCGACCGAGTAGGGCGCGCTGCCGCGCCGGCGGAAGATCGCAAAGAACGTGAAGCCCAGGATCGCGGCGCTGATGCTGCCGCCGTCGATGTAGCCGGTCTTGATGCTGGTGTAGACGTTGCCGGCCGCCAGCAGCGTCCCGATGGCGCAGCCGACCAGGATCGCGCGCAAGGTCAGCTCGCGCGGCGCGCCCTCTGGACCGGGCGCGGGGCCCGCTTCGGCGTGGTCCGAGGACGGTTCCGGGGCTGCCGGCTCGTCGCGGACCACGGGCGCCGCGCTCACGTGGGCGGTTCGTCGGTGTCGCGAATCGCGGCCTCGCGCGTCCGCAGACCGTGCTTCCAGAGCAGCCGATAGAAATAGATCCGGTCGACGCTGGCGGCGCGCGCAGCGGCGCTCACCCGGTTGTCGTGCTGGCGCAGCAGCTCCTCGAGATAGCGCTTCTCGAAGCTGCTGACCCACGCCTCGCGCGCCTCGCGCAAAGGCTGGCCGATCGCCACGGCGTTCTCCGGGCTCGGCGAGCTGGCCTCGACCACGTGCGGCGGGGTGAAGTCGCGCAGCGCCACGCAGCGCTCGAGGTAGTTGCGCAGCTCGCGGATGTTGCCCGGCCAGCTGTGGCGGCAGAGCGCCCCGAGAAAGGCCTCGGACCGGATCGTCATCGCCGTCGCTTCGTCGACGCCGCCCAGGTTGCGCACGATGTGCTCGACCAGCAGCGGCAGATCGGCCTCGCGGTCGCGCAGCGGCGGCAGCTTCACCTCGACGACGGCGAGGCGGTAGTAGAGATCCGAACGGAACTTGTGCGCGCCGACCTGCTCGCGCAGGCTGCGGTTGGTGGCGGCGATGAGGCGCACGTTGATCGGCACGTAGTTGTTGGTGCCGATGCGGCGGACCTCGCGGCGTTCGAGCACGCGCAGCAGCTTGGGCTGCAGGTCGAGGCTCAGCTCGCCGATCTCGTCGAGGAACACCGTGCCGCCGTTCGCGGCCTCGAACACGCCCTGGCGTGCGGCGACCGCGCCGGTGAAGGCGCCGCGCTCGTGGCCGAAGAGCTCGCTCTCGAGCAGCTGGGGCGGCATCGCGCCGCAGTCTACAACCAGGAACGGTTTGTCGCGCCGGCGGCTACCGCGGTGGATCGCCTCGGCAGAGACTTCCTTGCCGGTGCCGGTCTCGCCCTCGAGCATGATGGTCGCGTCGCTGGTGCAGGCCTTGCCGAGCACGTCGAACACGGACTGCATCGCCTGCGATCGGCCGACCATGCGACCAAATCGCTCGCCACTAGAATGCGGGTCGGCTCCGGGTGTGGCTTCAAACCGCACGGAGCCGCCCCCCAAGCTGAGCGCAGCTCGTGCGCCCTGAGGCCCGTTTCCCACGACCTGACCATCGACCGAAGTCCGGGATTTCTTGACCGGGAAATCCACCCTGGCGCACGGCAAGGCCTGCCGGGTGGGTCCGGGTGCGAGCGAGCGACCGCGTCGACGGTTTCCGGACTACGACGTTGTCGCGGCGCGCGTCGCCGCGCCCAGCAAGCCGAGCTGGGGGTGGGTGACCACGAACGCCGGAATGCGCGCGACCAGCGTCGTCATCCGGCCCTTGTTCTCGAAGGCGTCGCGGAACCCGCCGCGCTGCAGATAGGGCAGGACGCGGGGCGCAATGCCGCCGGCGATGAAGACGCCGCCGGTGGCGAGCGCGTACAGCGCCAGGTTGCCGGCCAGCGCGCCCAGCACCGACGAGAAGATCGCGACCGCCATCTCGCAGACCGGGTCGGAGAAGTCGAGCGCGCGCTGCGTGATCACCGCCGCGGGGTCGTGCCCGGGCGAGGCCATGTCGGCGCGGGTCTGTTCGCGGATCAGGGAACCGCAGGCGGGCTCCTGCGACAGGAACGTGAACGCGTCGACCAGGCCCCGTCCCGAGAGCACGCGCTCGTACGAGACGCGTCCGTACTTCGCGGTCAGGTACTGAAACAGCCCCATCTCGAGCGGCGAGCGCGGCGCGAGGTCGGCGTGCCCGCCCTCGGACGGGATCACCTGGTAGCGGTTCTCCGTCGGCGACCAGGTCAGGAACGCTTCGCCGAGGCCGGTGCCGGCGCCCAGCACCGCGATCGGCCCGTGCATCAGCGGCGGCGAGCCGCCGAGCCCGATCAGATACGATGGCTCCGACCGAGGTGACGCCCAGCGCGGCGGCGTGAAAGTCGTTGAGCAGCGTGACGCGCTCGATGCCGAGGTGCGAGCCGAGCGCGTTGCCGTCGACGACCCAGGGGAGGTTGGTGGCGCGGCAGATGTTGTTCTCGACCGGACCGGCGATGCCCAGGCAGGCGCGCGTGATCTCGTGCGCCTGGCCGGCCTGGTGCGCGCTTCGTTGAGGAAGTCCTCGACGATCAGCTCCAGCGACGGGTGGCTCTTCGACGGATACGTGTGCTCGCGGACTGCGTCGAGCTGCAGCTTGCTGGCGTCGTTACCCGCGCTGCGCTGCACGGAATAGAGCGCGAGGCGCGCATTGGTGCCGCCTATGTCACCGGCGAGGACAATCATCGAAAATCTCTGCCTGAGCCAAGAGTGGGCAAGAGTAAGACCGATGAGCCGATCAGGAAGAGGGGCGCGAGATGGTCGAGAGCTCGGCGGCGGCGCCCCGATCGCAGAAGATCGCCACCGGGCCCTTGCGGCGGAAGATCGCCTGACAGGGGAACTGGTCGGGCCGGTCAGGGCCCTCGATGACCTCCTTGAGGGTCATCGCCTTGTCCTCGCCGGCGATCAGGAAGAAGACCTCGCGCGCGGCTTCGAAGACCGGATAGGTCAGGGTGAGCCGCGACGCCGACAGCTTGGGCACGTACACGGCGGCGCAGCGGCGCTGGCGCTCGGCGAGCGCGGTCGTGCCCGGGAACAGCGAGGCGGTGTGGCCATCGGCGCCCATGCCCAGGATCGCGAGGTCGAGCGGCGCATCGCCGAGCGCGTCGGCGTAGCGCGCGGCCGCGGCGTCGAGGTCGGCGGCCTCACCCTCCATGCGGTGCACGTTGGCGGCCGGGATCACGATGCGCGCGAGCAGCGTCTCGCGCACCATGCGGTAGTTCGAGTCGGCGTGATCGGGCGGCACGCAGCGCTCGTCGCCGAAGTAGATCGCGCTCGAGGCCCAGTCGATGCGATCGGCGGCAGCCGACGACTCGGCGAGCTCGCTGTAGAGCGCGCGCGGCGTGTTGCCGCCCGCGAGCGCGAGCCGCCAGGTGCCGCGCGCCGAAAGCGCCATCGCCGCCGACCGGCGCACGCGGCGACCCGCCAGGCGGCCCATCGCCTGGAGGTCGTCGACCACGATGATCTCGGGGGGGATGCAGCATCCGGGACCGGTACCTTAGCCTGCGCCGCGCGCGGCGACCAGATCGGCCAGCCGCTCGGCGAACGGCAGCACGCGGCGGAGCAGGGGGTCGCGGCCCGCGGGTCCCAGCGCGCCCACGCACAGCTCGGCGTCGCTGCGCGAGTCGAGCTTCACCGTGCGCGGCGGCGCGATCGGCACCGTGATCTCGGCGTGGTTGTCGGCGGTCCGGCGCACGCGGTAGGTCTCGCCCGGCGCCGCCCGCGTCGAGCGCCAGCGACACGATGCCGCTGGTGCCGCACTCGCCCGGCGACGGCCGCAGGTCGACCACGACGGTGCGCTCCCGTCCGTCGGTCCCCCGGGCGGACGGCGAAGCGCAGGCGGATCCCGGTCCCCTTGTCGACGCCCGACGTGGCGTCGAGCGGTCGCCAGCCGAGCTGCACGCCCAGCCACGCCGCCAGCAACAGCGCGCTCGCGAGCTTGGGCCCGCGGTGCTCGATCTCGACGTGGCTCGCCGCCGCGAGCGGGCCGCCGCCCACCGGCGGATCGAACAGCCCGGCGAACAGCAGGCGGAAGCCGGCGAGACGCAGCCAGCCGAGGTCGCCGACCTCGACGCGGTTGCTCGCGCCCGTGCGACAGACGGCCCCAAGCTCGCGCGCGCCGCCGCAGCGGCCGGTGTCGATGATCAGGCGGTCGGAGACCGGCAGGAGCTCGTTGCTGAGCAGGCTGTCGGCCGGCGAGACGTCGAACCACAAGAGTCGCCGTCGGCAAGCTCGGGATCTGCAGCGAGCGCACCAGCGCGCCGAAGTGGTGCTCGTCGGCCGACGCGCCCTCGCCGGTGAGCGTGATCTCCTCGGCGAAGACCAGCCGGGCGCCGCCCGGCCGCGACACGACGTTGCTCTCGATGGTCGCGGAGATGCCGGCCAGCGCCTGGCCCCACCCGCGGCAGAGCGTGATCACGCGCGCCGGCATCGTCGGCGCCAGCTCGTCGACCAGGCGCTTGACCCGCGACAGCGAGTCGATGCCGCGCGCCGGGATCACCAGGTTCCACAGCGCCGCGCGCGCGATCGGCTGCGTCTCGCCGCCGTCCTCGCCGCGGCTCGCCGCCTGCCACAGCGACGCCAGCTCCTTCTCGATGCGGTCGACCTCGACGGTGATCGCCTCGCCGCGCGAGAACTTCTCGACGCGTCGGCTGCGATCCACGCTCAGGGCCTCCGCCACTGGCGTCCGCCGGCGCCGATGCAGCTGGTCGCTCGCCTCGGGGCCCCAGCTGCCGGCCGCGTAGGTCGGCAGCAGCTCGATCGCGCCCGCCGCGGCCTGCGCCGCCGCCTTGGCCTGCCAGTGCTGGTGGATCTTCGAGATCCAGGTCCAGCTCGCCTCGACCTCGTCGGCGCGCGTGAACAGCGTGCCGTCGCCGAGCAGACAATCGAGGATCAGGCGCTCGTACGCCTCGGGCGGCTCGACGCCGAACGACGAGCCGTAGCGGAACTCCATGGTGACCGGCGCGACCTCCATCGTCTGCCCGGGAAGCTTGGATCCGAAATTGAGCGAGATCCCCTCGTCGGGCTGGATGCGGATCGACAGCACGTTGGGCCGCACGCCCTCGCCGCCGCGCCGCCCGAACAGCAGGCGCGGCGCCTCCTTGAAGTGGATCGCGATCTCGGTCACCCGCTTGGGCATCCGCTTGGCCGAGCGCAGGATAGAACGGCACGCCCATCCAGCGCCACGAATCGATGAAGAACTTGAGCGCGACGTAGGTCTCGGTCTGCGACGTCGGGCTCACCCCCGGCTCCTCGCGATAGCCGGCGACGGCGCGGCCGGCGATCGATCCGGCCGCGTACTGCGCGCGCACGACGTTGGCGTCGATTTCACTTGAAGGCATGGGGCGCAGCGCCTTGAGCACCTTCAGCTTTTCGTCGCGCACGCCGTCGGCGTCCAGCGCGACCGGCGGCTCCATCGCCGCCAGGCTCACCACCTGGAACAGGTGGTTCTGCACCATGTCGCGCAGGATGCCGGCCTGCTCGAAGTAGCCGCCGCGCCCCTCGACGCCGACCGTCTCGGCGCCGGTGATCTGCACGTGGTCGACGTAGCGGTTGTTCCAGATCGGCTCGAAGATGCCGTTGGCGAAGCGGAAGACCAGCAGGTTCTGGACCGTCTCTTTTCCGAGGTAGTGGTCGATGCGGTAGATCTGGTTCTCGGTCAGCGTCTCGTGGATGTCGTGGTTCAGCTTCTGCGCGGTCGCCGAGATCGGTGCCGAACGGCTTCTCGATGATCACCCGCGAGAAGTGCGCGGACGCGGGGGCCGACGGCGGCGGCACCAGCCCCGACACGCCCAGGTTGTGCACCACGGTCGCGAACGACGACGGCGGGATCGACAGGTAGAACACCCGGTTGCCGGGCAGCCCCAGCGTGCGCTCGATCTGCTCGAGGCGCTCGCGCAGCGCCACGAACGCCTTGGGGTCGTCGTAGCTCGCCGTCCTGGTAGAAGAGGTTGGGCGCGAAGCCGTCCCACAGGCCGGGTCGACCGGGCGGCGGCGCGCGAACTCCTCGCAGCCGGCGCGCATCTCGGCGCGGAAGGCGTCGTCGGTCATCGGCTCGGCGCGCGTAGCCGATGACCGCGAAGCGCCCGGGCAGCATGCGCTCGCGCGTCAGGCTGTAGAGCGCCGGCAGCAGCTTGCGCTTGGTGAGGTCGCCCGAGGCGCCGAAGATCACCATGGTCGCCGGCTCGGGGATGCGCTCGGCGGCCAGCCCCTCGCGCAGCGGGTTGGGGATCTCGATCGTCGGGGCGGCGGCGGTCATGGCGCCGACACCGCGCCGCTCTCCAGCAGCGCCGCTCGCCGCGCGGCGATCACGCGCATCAGCGTCGTCATCGACGTCTCGAACGCCTTCACCCCGTCGGCGAGCAGGCGGGCGCACACCTCGCCCAGGTCCAGCTCCAGCGCGGCGAACGCCTCGATCTGGCGGTGCGCCTCCTCGAGATCGCGCGTCAGCGCCGCCGACGGATTGCCGTGGTCCATGAACGCGGTCAGCGTCGCCGGCGGCACCGTGTTGACCGTGTCGGGGCCGATGAGCGCGTCGACGTAGAGCGTGTCCGGGTAGCGCGGGTCCTTGGTGCCGGTCGACGCCCAGAGCAGGCGCTGGGGCTTCGCGCCCTTGGCCTCGAGCGGCTTCCAGCGCGCGCCCGCGATCGTCTGCCGGTACATCTCGTAGGCGAGCTTGGCGTTGGCGATGGCGATCTTGCCCATCAGCTTCGACGCCAGCTCGATCTCGTCGGACGTGCGACCGTGGCGCTGTTTTTCCAGCAGCAGCTTGTCGCAGGCGGCGTCGACGCGCGACACGAAGAAGCTGGCCACCGACGCGAGCCCCTCGAGGCTGCCGCCGGTGGCGACGCGCTCGCCGAGACCGGCGAGGTAGGCGTCGGAGACCGCCTGGTACTGCGCGAGCGAGAAGATCAGCGTCACGTTGACGCTCACGCCCTGCGTGGTGAGCGCGCGCACCGCGGGGATCCCCTCGGGCGTCGCCGGGACCTTGATCATCACGTTGGGGCGCCCGACCAGGTGCGCGAGGCGCAGCCCTTCGGCGACGGTCTGCTCGGTGTCGGCCGCGAGCTCGGGCAGCACCTCGAGCGAGACGCGGCCGTCGACGCCGCCCGACGATTCGAAGATCGGCAGCATCACGTCGCAGCCGCGCCGGATGTCGTCGAGCACCAGCTCCTCGTAGATCGTCTGCGTGGATTGCCCATCGCCGACGAGACGCTGCAGCTCGTCCTCGTAGTCGGATGAGCCGGCGATTGCCTTCTCGAAGATCGTCGGGTTCGACGTCACGCCGCGGACGCCCTGGTCGGCGAGCGCGCGCAGGCCGCCGGTGCGGACCAGGCTGCGGCTGATGTTGTCGTACCAGATGCTCTGGCCGAGCTTGTGAGTCGCGCCAAGGATCGCGTTCTTAGCCGTCCCCGTTGCATTGCCCCTCGGATTGCCCGCGGCCGAGCCACCCTTCAACTTCGTCGCCATCGGAGCTCCTTCTTTGGTCCTGGGAATCATCGTCGCTTGCGGTCTGCCTCCCCGGCTGTCCTTGGGGAGACATATCACGCCGGCCGGACGGGCGTGTGTCGGCGCGGCAAAGGGCGGTCCGGACTGCCGGGTCCAGCCCGGAGGGGGAGGGCGCTAGATCCTGGATCTTTGGGGCGAACCGGCGGGGCTGGCGCAGCCGCGGCCACCGGCCCGCTACCCGGCCCCGGCCCTTGGTCGAGCGGAATCTCGGGCTCGGGGCGCTCGTACCCCTGCTCCTTGCGGTAGCGCCGCTTGGTGCCGGGATACTTGAGCTCCAGCGCCTCGCAGCGGTCGAGGTACTCCTGCACCAGCGTCACCACCGTCGCGTGCGACCAGGTGAGCGGCGCCACCGACAGCGGCGTCGCCGGTGTACGGGTTCACCTGCTCGGCCAGCACGCCCGACGGGCGCTTCTTGCGCTTGTCGACCCAGCTCAGGATCTGGCGCGCCGGCTCCAGCTCGGCGCTGGTCTTGGCGTGGGCGATCGCGTACTGCGCCAGCCACATCGTGCAGATGAACCAGGGGTTGCCGGGCACGGTCGCGATGTCCTTGCCGACCTGGTGGTAGTAGTCGTTGGTGTAGCGCGCGACGCCGCCGACGTCGGTCTTGCACCAGAGCTGCTCGCGGATCGCCTTCATCGTCGCCTCGACGCGCGGATCGTCGGGCGGGTAGGCGCCGAACGCGAACGCGCCGTAGAGCGAGGCGTCGATGGTGGTGTCGACCTCGATCGCGCCGCCGTGCGCGACGCTGATCATGCGCGCGAACCGCCCGAGCTCGGGCCGCCACAGGTGGGTGTCCATGCCCTGGCGGATCTCCTGCGCCGCGGTCTCGTAGCGGCGCGCGAGATCGCACTCGCCGAAGATCGTCGCGAACTGCGCGGCGGCGTGCAGGCCGCCGATCACCGAGCCGCAGGTGAAGGTCAGGATCCCGCGCCGCTCTTCCCAGAGGTCGTAGCTCGGCCCGGGCAGCTTGGTCGTCGGGTCGCGGTAGCTGACCAGGAACGCCGCCGCCTTCTTCACCAGGCGGCCGTAGAGCCCGCGCAGATCCTCGATGTCGCGGTAGCGCTGGAAGTGCTTCCACAGCGCCCAGATCACCAGCGCGGTCTCGTCTTCCTGGATCGGCAGCTGGGGCGTCTGCGCGCCGCCGTCGCCGTTGGGGCCGATCCAGGGGTGCCACGACGACCCGAGCGCGCGGTCGGGCGTGTACTTGTGCAGCAGGTAGCCCTCGGGCGTGAGCACGTCGGCGCAGAACTCGAAGAACCGGCGCGGCGGCTCCTGGTAGCCGGCCAGATCGAGCGCGTGCGCCACCAGCGCGCCGTCGCGCGGCCACATGTACGAGTAGGTGTCGCGCGCGAAGGTGGTGATGTCGCTGTCGTTGGCGGCGATGATCGCGCCGCCGTTGTCGATCTGCGTGCGCAGGATCAGCAGCGAGCGCCGGTAGAGGTCGACGATGTCCGGCGACAGGTCGAAGAAGTCGATCGGCTCCTTGCTGACCCAGAGGCTCCAGTAGTCGCGCGTCCGTTGCAGATACGAGGCGGGGCCGCGCTCGACGACCTTGGCGTTCAGCTCGGCGACGCCCTCCCAGTCGCCCTTCCAGCGCGGGCCGGCGGCGATCCAGTAGAAGACCTCGCTGGTCCCGCGCGCCGGGCACCGGTACGTGCGCGGCGACGACCGAATCGACCGCGCCCTGCGCGATCGGGCTGCCGCTCAGGTTGCCGTCGTCCTCGGCGTCGCGCCAGGTGCCTTCCTTGCCGGGCTGCCCCTTCTGGCCGACCGCCCACTTGCGCACGCCGACCTCGCCGTTCGCCGAGCAGGTTGACCAGGAAGTAGCGGTTGCCCTTGTAGTGGACGACGGCGTGGGTGGCGGGGTCGTACGCGGCGGTGTCGCCGACGTCGCTCTCCGAGATGCGAAAGTCCTGGTGAAAGAAGAGCCGGATCTCGCGCGCCTGCGGGCGCAGGTTGGTGATCTCGACCCGGCGGACGTAGAGGCTGGCGTGAAAGTCGACGCAGTCCGAGCAGGTGAGGGCGACGCCCAGCGCTTCGTTGCGGCAGATCGACCCGCGTGACCAGCGTGTCCGGCTCGTAGCCGAGCTCGAGCGTCCAGCCGTGCGCGCGCTCGACCCAGGTGAAGCGGCCGTCGACGTAGACGCCGAAGCGGCAGTAGTAGCCGCCGACGTGGTTCTCCTTGCCGACGAAGGGGTAGTAGAGGTCGCGGATTCGATACTCGTCGTCGAAGGTGACGAGCATGCGTCCGTTGCCGAGGGGGAGATCGCGGGGCATCGAGGTGTCCGAGTGTGCGCCACGAGCATCTCAGCCGCCCGCGGCCAAGTAAAGTTTGACGCGCGGATGGCACCCTCGGCGAGCGGGGCCGCGTGCTAGCTTGTGGCCCGGCCTGACATGCAACAGCTCGCGCCGCTGCGTTCGCTCGAGGGCCACGCCGTCTTCCTGCTGCTGATCCAGCTGTCGCTGCTGATTGCGGTCGCGCGCGTGGGCGCGGAGCTGGTCAAGCGCATGGGCCTGCCGGCGGTCGTCGGCGAGCTGGGCGCCGGGATCGCGCTCGGGCCCACGGTGCTCGGGCCACTACTGGCCGGCGACGTTTCTCACGCTGTTTCCGCGCGACGCCGCGCAGTTTCACCTGCTCGACGTCTTCGGCAGCGTCGGCATGGCGCTGCTCATGCTGATCACCGGGCTCGAGACCGACGTGCGCCTGCTGCGCAACCTCGGGCGCGCGGCGCTCATCGCCTCGGCGATGGGCATGATGCTGCCGTTCGTGCTCGGATTCGGGCTCGGCTACCTGATGCCGGCGGAGTACCTCGCCGATCCGCAGAGCCGCATCCTGTTCTCGGCCTTCCTCGCGACCGCGATGTCGATCTCGGCCATGCCGGTCATCGCCAAGATCCTGGTCGACCTGGATCTCACCAAGCGCAACATCGGCCTGGTCATCCTGTCGGCCGGCGTGGTCGACGACACCGTCGGCTGGCTGATCCTGTCGCTGATCGCCGGCGTGGCGTCGCAGCGGCGTCGTCCATATGGCGCAGCTCGGCTTCACGCTGGTCAAGCTGGCCGCGTTCCTGGTGCTGGCGGCGCTGGTCTTGTATCCGCTCCTGCGCCTGGTCATCCGCATCACCGCGACGCGCTTTCGCACGCGCGACTCCGACCTGGTCGCGATGATCGTCGTGACGTTCCTGTGCGCGGCCGCGACCGAGTGGATCGGCGTGCACGCGGTCTTCGGCGCTTTCGTCGCCGGCGTGGTGCTGCATCAGGTCCCGCGCGTGCGCAAGGAGACCGTCTCGCGGCTCGAGACCTTCGTCTTCAGCGTGATGGCGCCGGTCTTCTTCGGCATCGTCGGCCTGAAGGTCGATCTGTGGAGCCTGGGCGGCGGCGGCATGCTCGCGCTGGTGATCGGCGTCGCCTGCCTGGGCAAGCTGGTCGGCTGCACGCTGGGCGGCGATCTGGGGCGGCCTGCGCTTCTGGGAGGCGGCGTCGATCGCGGTCGCGATGAACGCGCGCGGCGCCATGGAGATCGTCGTCGCGTCGATCGGCCTGTCGCTGGGGATCCTGAGCACGCAGATGTTCTCGATCATCGTCATGGTCGCGATCGTGACGTCGTTCATGGCGCCGGTCGGCCTGCGGCTGACCATGCCGCGCGTGCGCATGACCGACGAGGAGACCAAGCGCATCCTGGCGTCGGCATCGACGGGCACGTTCGATCCGCAGCGACTGCGCGTGTTGCTGGCGACCGGCGGCGGCCCGAGCGCGATCGCGAGCGCGTCGCTGGCGTTCGGCCTGGGCGCGCGCAGCGACAGCCCGCTCGCGGTCGTCTACGCCGAGGTGAAGACCGGCTGGTGGCGGCGCCTCGTCAGCCGCGTGAGCCAGGCCACGCCGGGAACCGTAAGCCAGCACATCGACACGCTGAAGTCGCCGGGGAGCAATCCCTGGAACACGCGCGTGCCCGAGATCCGCCGGGTCTCCGCGCGCACGGTGGCGCAGGGGATCTGCGAGGAGGCGAGCCGCGGGTACGATCTGATCTTCGTCGGGTCGGGTGCGGGCGCGGCGGTCGGTGGCGCGATCGTCGAGGAGATCGTCGCCCGGGCGCCGTGCCACGTCGCGATCATGAAGACTCCGGCCGACGCGCGCCCCAGCGGCATCTACAAGAACATCCTTGTGCCGGTCGATGGAAGCATCGCCTCGCGCACGGCGGTCGATCTGGCGCTGCGCTACGCCGAGGCCACCAAGGCGGCGATGTCGCTGGCGGTGCTCACCGAGCTGCGCCCGCAGGCGGCGGCCTACGCCGACATCAGCGGCACGCACCCGATTCCCGACGACCAGCCGACCAGCGCAGAGGAGCTGGAGCGGATCTCGGTGGTCTTCCGCGCGTCGGCGTTCTCGCCGACGATCCTGCACCTGGCGTACGATCCGCGGTCGAGCGCGGTCGCCGAGACGGTCGAGAAGGGGCAATACGATCTGGTCATCATCGGCGCCGAGAACCGCGCCATCCAGCACCGTCTGTTCTTCGGCTATGACAACGAGCGCCTGATCCGGGCCACGCGCGTCCCGGTGCTGGTCGTGGTACCGCACCTGGGAAGCCTCGCGCACGATGTTTGACTTCGTTATCGACGGGAGGCTAGGGTCAGTGCGCCCATGGCCTCTGCCCCGATCGTACACCTGGAATTTCGAAGCTTCGACTTCGCGCGCGCCTCGGCTTTTTACGCCAAGGTCTTCGCCTGGCGCACGGAGCAGAACGCGACATCGACGTACATGAAGCTCGACGCCGAGGACGGCCCCAGCGCCGGCTGGGTGCGCGCCGAGGTGAGCCAGGCGCCGGGGCCATTGGCCTACATCGCCGTCGAGGACCTGGCGGCGACGCTGGCCGACGTCGAGAGCGCGGGCGGAAGGGTTCTGGTCCCCAGGCTGCCGTTCGCGGGCGGAGGGGAGATCGCTCTATTCGCCGACCCCGACGGGAACGTGGTGGCGATCTGGATGCGCAAGGACCACGGCGGGAAGGTGGCGGTGGCGGCGACGACGACGGCGACGGCGACGCCGGCAGCGGGGAAGGTGGCGGCAGCCAAGCCGGCTCCCGCAGCCCCTGGGAAAGCGGCGGCCAAGCCAGAAAAAAAGGCGAAGCCAGCCAAGAAGCGCTGAGAGCGGAGGGCTCGCGAGCCCTCCGCGTCTACAGCCACCTCCGCAGGCTGTACGCCATCCGCTCCAGGATCCTCTGAATCAGCGCCCGGTTCCGGTAGTTCTCCAGCGTCAGCTCGGTGTTCGCGCCCATGTCGTTCTCGAGCATGTTCTTGACCGCCGCCGCGTAGACGACATCCAGCACATTCACCACGACCTCGAGGTTGTAGGCGAGCGAGCGATGATCGAAGTTGTAGCTGCCGAGCGATACGAAGTCGTCGTCGACGGCGAGCGCCTTGGTGTGGATCACGTTGTCGGTCATCCAGATGTGCACCCCCGCGGCCAGCAATGGCCCGAACGTCGCGCGCGCCGCCAGATCGAGGATGCGCGAGTCGCTATGCGCCGGCACCAGCAGGTTGACGACCACGCCGCGTGCGGCCGCCTCCTGGAGCGCGCGCAGGATGCCGCGGTCGGGAACGAAGTAGGGGTTCGCGAGGAAGACCGACGCGCGGCTCTCGCGGATCGCGTACAGAGACGCACGCCGGATGGCGAAGCGATCGAGCAGCTCCTTGTTCGAGATCACCGCGAGGCGCGTGTCGCCGGCCGCCGCGGGACGAACCAGCTTCTCGGGCGCGAGCCGCGCGCGCTTGCGGGCGCGGCGGTTCCAGGTGCGCAGGAAGACCTCCTCGAGAATGGCGACCGCCGGTCCCTCGACGCGTACGGCGGCGTCGTGCCAGCCGCCGCCACCCTCCTCGCGGGCGACCCACTCGTCGGCGATGTTGATGCCGCCGGTGAAGGCGACGGTTCCGTCGCACACCAGCGTCTTGCGGTGGTTGCGGCGGATGAGGCCCCAGAAGCGCGGGCGCCAGAACCGGTACTTGTGATACGCGATGGTGTGTACGCCGCCGGCGCGCAGCTGCTGAAAGAACGACGCCGGCGTGTCCCGGCAGCCGACGAAATCGTAGAGCAGCCGCACGGTCACGCCGCGCGCGGCCGCCGCCATCAGCGCCTCGGCGAACCGGCGGCCGATGCTGTCGTCGTGAAAGATGTACATCTCCAGCGACACGCGCTCCCGCGCCGCGTCTATCGCCGCCAGCCAGGCCGGGAACGTTTCACGCCCGTCACGCAGCAGCGCGACCCGATTGCCGCCGACCAGCTCGCGCGCATCGGCAACATACCTCAGCGCCCGCGTGGCGGCCGGCTCGAGACTGGTGTCAGTGGCGACGACGGACGTTGTGCTTGTCATGACAACCGTTGCCGCGTAAGGTCTGCCCGCGAATGGGTCGAGAAGAACATATTGAATTTCAAGGGCGCGTCGTCGAAGTGCTGCCGGCCGGGAACTTTCGCATCGAGCTCGAGAATGGTCACCAAGTATTGGCCCATCTGGGGGGCAAGCTGCGCAAGCATCGTATCCGCGTCGTGCTCGGCGACAAGGTCACAGTTGCGTTGACTCCGTACGATCCGACGCGCGGGATCGTCGTCTATCGGGGTTGAGGAGACGCGTGGCCGCGCGGATCGCCGCCGCTCCGATTCCGTTCTTCGCGATTTTCCTCTGTTCGATCGCGCTGGCCCCGCGCGGAACTGCGGCGGCGCCCCCGGTGCCGCCGCCCGCCGTCGCCGCCGAATCGGGCTCGGTCGCGCCGCTCGTCGACCGGGTCAAGGGCGCGGTCGTCACCATCCAGAGCACCAAGATCATCCGGCGCGTCGCCGTCGAGGATCCCTGGAGCCGCATGCTGCGCGAGCAGTTCGGGCTCGGCGGGCCGCCGCGCGCCACGCGCGAACGGCAGGAGGCGCTGGGCTCGGGCTTCATCGTCGACCGGTCGGGGCTGGTGCTGACCAACAACCACGTGGTCGCCGGGGCCGACGAGGTGCTGGTCAAGCTGGCCGACAACCGCCAGCTCGCCGCCAAGGTGCTGGGCAGCGATCCCGCGACCGACGTCGCCGTGGTCAAGCTCGACAAGCCGCCCGCCAACCTGCAGGCGGTGAACCTGGGCGACTCGGACAAGGTGCGCGTCGGCGACTACGTGCTGGCGATCGGCAACCCGCTGGGGCTGGGCCAGACGGTGACCATGGGCATCGTCAGCGCCAAGAACCGCGTGATCGACGAGAAGCTCGGCGACGTCGACCCTCGCTACGAGGACTTCATCCAGACCGACGCGGCGATCAACCAGGGCAACTCGGGCGGGCCGCTGTTCAACTTCCGCGGCGAGGTCATCGCGATCAACTCGGCGATCATCAACCCGGGCGTCGCGATGAACGTCGGCTTCGCGATCCCGATCAACCTCGCGCGGCAGATCGCCGATCAGATCCGCAAGTCCGGCAAGGTCGCGCGCGGCTACCTGGGCGTGGGCGGTGAAGACTTCACGCTCGAGCGCGCCGAGGAGATGCACATACCGTACACGGCGGGCGCGCTCGTCAACGTCGTCGGCCGCGGCACGCCGGCCGAGGCGGCGGGCCTGCGCCCCAACGACGTCATCGTCGAGCTCGGCGGCAAGACCATCGAGAGCTACCGCCGCCTGACCGGCGCGGTCGCCTTGCTGCGCCCGGGCGAGAAGGTCAAGGTCGCGGTGCTGCGCCAGGGGCGACG
The DNA here is from genome assembly GCA_963711305.1 of uncultured Pseudomonadota bacterium. Taxonomy (GTDB): domain Bacteria; phylum Myxococcota_A; class Polyangia; order Fen-1088; family Fen-1088; genus DASRQZ01. The sequence goes on along the minus strand of CAVQDT010000005.1, from coordinate 977,666 downwards.
CGCCGACGTGACGGTGACGCTGGGAGCGCAGGGCGGCGACGTGCAGACCGGCGGGAGCAGCTTCCTGGGCGTCGAGCTGCGCCAGCTCGACCGGCGCGAATCGGAGGCGGTCGGCCTGCGGCCGGGCGACGGGCTGGCGGTGACCGCGGTCGATCCGCGCGGGCCGGCGAGCGGCGTGATCGAGGAGGGCGACGTGTTCCTGGAGCTCGACGGGCGGCCGGTGACGCTGGCGCGCCTCAAGCAGGTCGAGACCAAGCTGGCGCGCGGCGCGCACGCGAGCCTGATCATCCAGCGCGGCCAGGCGCGCTTCGTGCTCAAGCTCTGAGACGAGGCGCTCGACGGAGCCGAAGAGGGTCAGGGCTTGCCGTTGATTGTTCCGAGCGAGCCTTGCGGGGTTTCGGAACGCAGCGCGAAGAACGCGACGATCACGCCGGCGGCGACGACCGCACCCGCGCCGGTCCAGAACCACCACCGCTTGTAGATCGGATGCGATTCCGCGGGTGGGGGCGCGTGGCTCTCCAGCGCCAGCGCGGGCACGGGTGCCGGAGCCGGCGGGGGAGGAGGCGTCATGACGGGCGCGCTCGCCGGGGCGGCGGCGACCGCCACATCGGCGGGCGGCGTCGCATGATCGTCGCTCTGTTCGATCCTGTCCGCTTTATCGGCCTTGCCCACCTTGTCGGCCTTGTCCATCTCGCGGGTCATCTCCACGATCAGGTCCTCGACGAGCCGGCGGTTCGGGCTGTGGGGGTCGAGCGTGAGGTAGCGGCGGAAGAAGAAGCGGGCGCGCTCGTAGCTGTGCATGTTGCGATAGCACTGCGCGATGTTGAACAGGAAACCCGGCAGCGGCTTGGCCTCGTAAGCAGCCTGGTAGTCGGCGAGCGCATCGGGAAAGCGGCCGAGGTTGAAGCTGTTCTCCGCGTTCTGGAAGTGCTCGCGCGCTTGCTTGTCGGCTGGCGCTCCAGCCGCGGGTGCCGCCTGCGCTTCCCTCTCTTCCAGTATCGCTAGCGTGGCGAACCACAACGGTACGCAGAGCAGCGGGGCGATCAGCACGGTCCCGGCGGGCCGGAGAAGGCCCGAGGTCGCTGCAGGCGACGGCACCATCCAGCTCAGAATATCAGCGAATCAGTGAAACGGGTCGATGGTCTTTTCGCGCCCGTAGGGGCTCGAATCGTCGATCTCGCCCGGGCGAAGGGTCTTGACCGGCGTCGCCTTCATCGCCGTGTCCGCCTTCTTCGCCGTGTTCTTCTTGGACGCGACCTTCTGCTGCGCTGAGGTCTTCTTCTTGGCCGCCGTCTTTTCCTTCGCCGCCGTCTGCGCCGCCGCCCGCACGACGCGCGGCGAGCGCTTCAGGCTGACGTTCACCGTGCGATCGGTGGTCGCGGGCGTCGGCACACGCATCGTGTCGTAACCGTCCAGTCGAATCTCGAAGGTGAGCTCGTCGGTGCTGCGCGCGATCGATCGCCGCAAGGGTGTCGTCCCCAGCACCTCGCCGTCGGCGCTGTCGTCATGGACCAGGCGCACCTCGGCGCCCGGCGGATCGGATTCGAACAGCAGGTTGACCCTGGTCGGGACTGGCGGCGGAAGCGGCTCGGGCGTCGGGTGCCGAGGTAGGCACAGGGCGCAGGAGGCACGACCGCGGGCGGCTCGTGGTGGCGCAGGCGCGAGAGCCCCGCGCCCGCGCCCAGCGCCAGCAGCAGGCCCACTCCCAGCCCCATCGTTGCCCGCAGCGCTTCTCCGCGGTTGCGCGCGCGCACCGATCGCTGCTGGTCGGCCAGGTGCCTGCCGATGCCGGTGAAAGCGATATCGCCGCCGCGCGCGAGCTCCTGGAACAGGCGCCCGAGCCTCTCCGCCGAGTTGAACCGTCCCGCCGGATCCTTTTCCAGACAGCGCTGGACGATCGCGTCCAGCGTCGCTCCCAGCCGGGTCGCGCGCACGTCTGGCGGCAGCGACGGGGCCGGCACGGTCACGTGCTGGATCAGGTACTCGTTGACGCTGGGTCCGGCGTACGGCAGGCGGCCGCAGATCAGCTCGTAGAGGATCACGCCGAGCGCGTAGATGTCGGTGCGGTGATCGATCGTTCGCCCCGACGCCTGCTCGGGCGAGACGTACGCCGGCGTGCCCACGAAGAAGCCGTCCATCGTCGCGCCGCCGGTCGTCTCGGTGAGAGGTCGGTTGGCGCCGAACGCCTTGGTGAGCCCGAAGTCGAGCAGCTTCACGAACTCCTCGTCGCGCCCGCGATCGACCAGGAAGATGTTGTCGGGCTTGAGATCGCGGTGAACGAACCCGGCCGCGTGCGCCGCGGCCAGCGCGCGGCACACCTGGGCCATCACGCCGAGAAAGCGTCCCGGCTCCAGCGGCGCGTGCTCGGCCATGGCGTGCGCCAGGGACTGCCCCTCGAGGAGCTCCATCACGATTGCGTTCACGCGCGGCGGCTGCGCACCGTCCGGCCGCGGCACCTTTGGATAGTGAACGCCGGCCTCGACGAGGTCGGTGACCTCGACGATGTGGGGGTGGTTGATCCGGTTGACCGCGAGCGCCTCGGTGAACAGGCGCCTGATCGCGCCCGGGTGCGCCGCGTGTGCCGCCGCCAGCGTCTTCATCGCCGCCCGCCGGCCGATCCGCTCGTGCTCGACCTCGAACACGCGGCCGGTCGCGCCCGCGCCGATGAGCCGGACCAATCGGTACGCGTCGATGCGATCGCCGACCGCCGGCTCGATGCTCTGCCATCGTGACGGTCACCACCGCGTCGGCGCGTCGGCGCTCGTTGTCCTCGCCGGTGGGCCCTCGCTCGGCCCCGCGGGCCGACTCTCGCTCGCCGCCGGTGCCGTTCATCTCGCGAAGGGGTCGATGGTTGCGGCGGCCGAATCCAGCTCGGCCGCCTGGCTCCCGGCCGCGGCGCCCGAACGCCGGGTCGCTTTCGCAGAGGGGCGGGACCCGCTGGGCTGGGGGAGCGCGTTGTCCATGTGCACGGCGAGCGTGCTGTCGCTGGTGGCGCGGAATCGTCGCGCCATCGACTGGAAGCCATCCTTGCGGAACGTCACGATCCGCTCGCTGTTGGTGGCGACGTTCCAGCTGACCGGCGTCACTCCGATCGGCGTGCCGTCCTCGGTGAGCACTGTCGCTCCACTCGGGACCGACTCGATGAGCACGGTCACGGTCGCCGGCCGGGCCGGGGACGCGACCGGGTTGCTCGCGACCACGGGCGCGGCGGCGGTGGTTTCGCCGTGGTGCTGGCCGCTGACGATGGCGCCGATGAACAACGCCGCGACCAGTGCGCCGCCGGCGATCAGCTTCGACGAACGCACGCCGCTGAGGAGGAGCCGGGGCGCGCAGCACCAGCCCCGACGACGAGCGCCGGCGACGTCCCGCGGCCCGCTCCTCGGCCGACTGAAACGCAGCGGGATCGGCCAGCGGCTCGCCGAGCGCGCCGACCAGGCTCTCGGCGAACGCGAGCGCCGTCGGCGGCCGCTCCTCGGGATCCTTGGCGAGCGCCCGCATCACCGCCGTCTCGAGCGCGGCCGGCAGCTCTGGCGCGTACGCGCGCAAGGACGGCGGCTGCAGCCGGATCTGGTTGGCCAGCACCTGCGTGCGCGTGCCGCCGCCGAAGAGCTGGTGCAGGGTCAGCATCTCGAACGCGATGCAGCCGAGCGAGTAGATGTCGGCGCGGCCGTCGACGTGAATCCCGCGCGCCTGCTCGGGGGCGATGTACTCGGGGGTGCCCAGCACCGCCCCCGCCACGGTCGAGAGCCCGTCGGGGCGCGACATCTTGGCGACGCCGAAGTCGATGATCTTCACGAAATCGTCGACGCCGTTGCGATGGCAGAGAAAGATGTTCTCCGGCTTGAGGTCGCGGTGCACGATGCCGCGCAGGTGCGTCGCGTGCAGGCCGGCCGCGACCTGCTCGAGCACGCGCACCGCGCGCCGAGGCGCGAGCGGCGCGTGCTCACCACCGCTCTTGTGGAGCGTGTCGTGCAGATCGCGCCCGCGCAGCAACTCCATCACGAAGTAGACGTTCTCGCCGTCCTCGACGAAGTCGTAGACTTCGATCACGTTCTCGTGGCGGATGGTGTTGGCGGCGCGCGCTTCGTGGAAGAAGCGGTTGATCATGCCGCGGTCCGAGGTCAGGTCCTTCTGCAAGACCTTGATCGCGACGGCGCGCCCGAGCTTCCGATGGACCGCGCGATAGACGGCGCCCATGCCGCCCTCGCCGAGTCGCTCGAGCAGGCGATAGCTGCCGAGATCGGCGCTGGAGGAATCGGCGGACGGCAGCGCCCGATGATCGATCGGACAGGCGTCGATCGACGACTCGTAGCGATACCCGCAGGCGCCGCAGCGGCGAGTCAGCGGTGAGGAGTCGAGCATCTGCTACCCTTGTCCTCGTGAACATGGGAACCCTGAGAGGGTTCTCGGCGTCGAAATGACAAGCTCCGCGCCTGATGTGACGCTACTGCCCGATGGCTTTCGGAGGACCGCGCCACCTCCGGATCCTGTCCGATGGAGCGCGCTGCGCCAGCGATTGTCGCAGGCCGCGAGTCGCCAGGGCCGCGCAGTGCAGGACGGGCTGGCGTTGTTCCGGTCGTGGGAAACCGCCGGCGCGGTGCTTCCGACGGTCTTGCCAGCGGTCGCGCTGCGCGGTGGCGAGGCGTCACGGCGCGCGCTCCAGCGGTTCCTGCGCACGCTGGGTGCGCGGCGCGCCACCATCCGTGAGCTCCAGGCGATACCTCGCGGAACGCCCGCGCGGGTCGTCGGCAACGTCGCCGGGCCTTCCTGGAAGCCTTTCTCGCACATTTGGTCGAAGAGTGAGATGAGCAGGCACAATGTACGTCTTTTAGTCGAGGAGGGGCACGACTTTTTCCTCGAAGATGCGCCAGGGCAAGTAGCGGTGGTGCGAGCGGCCGGCGGCTATCTCATCGGTGGGCCGGAGGGAGCGATCGACGGCGGCGACCAGGTCGAGGTTTTCGGCTTCGTCGATCATGTGATCGACAGCGCAGCGCCGCTTCCCGGACGCCACCCGCGAGCTGAGCCGATCGTCCTGGCGCTGCGCGCTGGCGACGATCTGCCGCTCATCGTGCGGAAGATCGTTCGGCCGCCGTTACCGGAAATGCCCGATGCGCCGGAAAATGATCACTGAAAGGCTGCTGTCGCCAGGCGGGTGACTTGGAATTGAAAGTTGACTCGCTGGAAACCAGAGAGTGCACACGTTACGCTGGGCCATGGCCCTCGAAGAACCGCGCTCGCCGCCGCCGACCTCCTCCGCGGAGAGTCAGCCGCCGCCGGCGCTGAAGCCGCCGGTCGATCCGTCGACGCTGACGCACCGCCAGCTGCGCGAGGGGCCGTTCTGGCGCAAGATCCCGGCCTACGCCGAGGTGGGCGAGGCCGAGTTCCTCGACCACAAATGGCAGGCCAAGCATTCGATCACCAACATCCCCAAGTTGCTGGTCGCGCTACAGGGGCTGGTATCCGAGGAGTTCATCAAGGACGCCGAGCGCGGTTTCGCGGGCGCGCCGATGTCGGTGCGCGTCTCGCCGTACCTGCTGTCCCTGATCGATTGGACACGGCCATACGAGGATCCGCTGCGGTTGCAGTTCATTCCGCTTCAGTCCCGCTTCCGCCCGGACCACCCCAAGCTCGACCTGGATTCGCTGCACGAGCGCGAGGACATGCCGGTGCCCGGGCTGACCCACCGCTACTTCGACAAGGCGCTGTTCCTGCCGCTCGACACCTGCCCGGTCTACTGCCGCTTCTGCACGCGGAGCTACGCGGTGGGCATCGACACCGAGGAGGTCGCGAAGTTCCAGCTCAAGGTCAACGTCGAGCGGTGGCAGCGCGCGTTCGACTACATCCGGTCGCGCCCCGAGCTCGAAGACATCGTGATCTCGGGCGGCGACGCCTACCAGCTGCGCGCCGAACAGATCACCCAGATCGGCGAGACACTGCTCGCGATGCCCAACGTGCGCCGCATGCGCTACGCGACCAAGGGGCCGGCGGTGATGCCGCAGAAGATCCTCGGCGATGACGCCTGGCTCGACGCGATCACGCGCATCGTCGAGATGGGGCGCAAGGTGCACAAGGAGGTCGTGATCCACACCCACTTCAACCACCCGTCGGAGATCACGTCGATCACCAAGGCAGCGATGGACCGGCTCTTCGAGCGCGGCATCACCGTGCGCAACCAGACCGTCCTGCAGCGCGGGGTCAACGACGACGTGGCGACGATGCGCTTGCTGGTCAAGCGACTCAGCTACGTCAACGTGCACCCGTATTACATCTACATGCACGACCTGGTGAAGGGCGTCGAGGACCTGCGCACGACGCTGTCGACCGGGCTCGCGATTGAAAAGGGGATCCGCGGCGCGACCGCCGGGTTCAACACGCCGCTGGTCGTGGTCGACGCGCCCGGCGGCGGCGGCAAGCGCGACGCGCACTCGTTCGAACATTACGATCGCGAAACCGGAATCTCGGTATTCACGAGCCCCAACGTTCACCCGGGCGTCTACTACTTCTACTTCGATCCGATCGACCAGCTGCCGCCGTCGGGGCAGGCGCGCTGGGCCGATTCTGCGCAGCACCAGGCGATGATCGACGAGGCGCGCGCGGCCGCGATCGCGGCGCCTCAGTGAGCGCGAGCGGGGCAGGGGAACCATGAGTGCCGGCTGTACCGAGTGCAAGAGCAAGGGCGGTTGCGACCACCGCAAGGGGTCGATGATGTCCGCCGTCGGCGAGGCGCTGGCCCGGCTCTACCCCGGCCAGCGCTGGGCCGAGCGCGACGAGCAGGCGGCATTTCGCGGCGGCGTCCCGCGCGCCGACGGAATTCACCTGGCCGAGTTGCTCGCGGCGCGGCTCAAGGCGATGGCATTGTTTCGTCCTGGCGCAGAGGACGAGTACTGCGACTACGTCTACGTGCTGTGCTTCGGGCGGACGCCGTCGATCCTCGAGATCCGCGAGGGGCTGGTCACTGGTGACGACGCGGTCGCCGACGACGAGGAGCAGCTTTACCTGCGCGTGGCGCTGTCCGCGCTGGTCCGCTTCGCCGGCGTGCAACAGGTCTCGATGCGCATGAGCCGCGCCGGCGGTACACGCTTGATCACGGAGGCGCCGCGCGCCGGCGTGTTCGACCCGGTGCTATTGCGCCGGTTCCAGTCGCTGGTCGCGGTGCTGGCGGAGATGGAGATCCAGCACGTCGACTTCGGGGAGATCGTCGAGCCGCCAGCCGGCTTCGACCCCGGTGACTACGCCGACCGCTACGCAGGCGTCCCCTGCGTGGCGAACTATCTCTTCTATCCCCAGCCATGCAGCGCCGTGGTCACGACGCTGGCCCCGCTCGCTCCGCCCGGTTGAGGATTACTTCAGCTTCGCCATCAGCTCGGGCATCGCGCGCGCACCCAGCATCTTCGCGCGCCGCTCCTCGGGCGGGTCGTACTGGCCGGGCTGGGCGGCGGCGACCTCCTCGAGCAGCTTCTTGGCCTCGGCGAGCTGGTCGTCGTCCATCAGCGACTGCGCCAGAAACACCCGCGCGCGCAGATTTTTTGGATGCGCCTGCAGTGCGCCGCGCAGGTACTGCTGCGCCTTCTTCCGATCGCGTTTGGGCCAGGGCAGCTTGTCGTAGAAGCGGCCCCAGGCGAGGTCGATCGCGCCGTGCTCGTACTGCGGGCCGAGCTCTCCGGCGCGCTTCAAGCGCTCCTTGAACTTTCCCTCCATACCCTTGGCGAGGGCCTTCATCAATCCCAGACCCAGCGCATAGTTGCCCATGGTGACCGCCGCCCAGTAGTGTCCGGCGACGTCGTTGGGATTGACCGCGATCGCGTGCTCGGCCAGGTCCCAGCCCTGCTGGCCCCACTTCGAGCGCTGATCGCTGCTGACGTTGGGGTCGTCACTCAGCCAGAAGTACAAACGCGCCGCGCGCCAGAGCGCCCCGTAGTCGTTGGGGGCGCGCCCGAGGGTCACTTGTACCAGCTGTTGCTCCTCGGTCCACGCCGCGTGGTCGTCTCGGCGTCGATGGAGCTCGTCGATGCGCGCGAGCTGGGCGGGCAACGACATTGCGCCAGACGGCGCAGCCGTCGGAACGGCGCCCGGCGCGGCCGTCGGCGCGGCAGCCGGAGCGCCCGACGGTGGCGGGGCGGCGGGTGCGCCGGCCTCGCTCGCGGCGCTCGAGCGCGCCAAAAGAAATACGAAGCCCAGAAGAGTGACGGCGGCGGGGGCGATCGGCTTCACGGGCGAAGTATACATAGGGTATGCTCCGCGCAGCTGAGGGAGGATGACAGTGCCGCAAAAATCGAACGAAAAAGTCGAGCTGAAAATCGACGACAAGGTCGTCGAGATGCCCGTGATCGTCGGGTCCGAGAACGAGAAGGGAATCGACATCGGGAAGCTCCGCGCCCAGACCGGATACGTGACGCTCGACCCAGCCTTCATGAACACCGCCTCGACGGCGAGCTCGATCGCCTACCTGGACGGCGAGAAGGGTATCCTCCGTTACCGCGGGATTCCGATCGAGGAGCTGGCCGAAAAGTCGACCTTCGTCGAGGTCGCTTACCTGTTGATCTACGGCAAGCTGCCGAACACCGCCGAGCTGAGCTCGTTCTCACAGCAGCTCACGCGTCACTCGATGTTGCACGAAGACATGAAGCGGTTCTTCGACAACTACCCCGGGACGGCGCACCCGATGGCGATCCTGTCGGCGATGACGTGTTCGCTGTCCAGCTTCTATCCGCAGGCGCTGGACGTAAAGAACCGCGAGGAGACCGACGCCACCATCGCGCGCCTGCTGTCGAAGCTGCGCACCATCGCCGCCTACTCGTACAAGAAGTCGATCGGACAGCCGTTCGTCTACCCGCGCAACAACCTCAGCTACTGCGCGAATTTCTTGAACATGATGTTCTCGGTGCCCGCCGAGCCGTACGAGATCGACGAAGAGCTGGTGCGCATCCTCAACCTGCTTCTGATCCTGCACGCGGAGCACGAGCAGAACTGCAGCACCTCGACGGTGCGCATGGTAGGCAGCTCGCAGGCGAATCTGTTCGCCTCGATCTCGGCCGGCATCCTCGCGCTGTGGGGGCCCCTGCACGGCGGCGCCAACGAAGAGGTGCTCGAGATGTTGCAGGACATCCAGCGCGACGGCTCCGGGCCGCAGAAGTTCATCGACCTCGCGAAGAAAAAGGACTCCGGCTTCCGCCTCATGGGATTCGGCCATCGCGTGTACAAGAACTACGACCCGCGTGCGAAGATCATCAAGGTCGCCGCCGACAAGGTGATGGCCAAGATGAAGACGCCGGACCCGCTGCTGGACATCGCGAAGACGCTGGAAGCGGCGGCGTTGACCGACTCGTACTTCGTCGACCGCAAGCTCTATCCCAACGTCGATTTCTATAGCGGCATCATCTATCGCGCGCTCGGCATCCCCTCGAACATGTTCACCGTGATGTTCGCCATTGGGCGGCTCCCGGGCTGGATCGCGCACTGGAAGGAGATGTTCGACGATCCGAATACGAAGATCAGCCGACCGCGGCAAATCTACGTTGGACCGACCAACACGCATTACGTTCCGATCGACCAGCGGCCATAGCCCAGGTCGGTTCGCTGTGGGCAGGGGGCGGGGGCGGCGCGGAGTTCGCATTGGCGTTCTCAGAACGGCGGACTCCGCTCCGCGCGGGGAGACGTTTATCCCGGGTGGGATCTGCGTCGCTGGACCGCGCCTTTTCCGGTCACAAGGGAGGCAAATGAGCCGTCCTGAGGGGTCGCCCTTCTCAGGGTCTTTGTGTAGGCGTTCTTGGCTAGATCGCGAAAAACCGCTACGATTCCAGCGTTGATGAAGTTGAGTCGGGAAGGTGAGGAGGGGGGCGCCTCGGGGATCGACGAGCGAGGCGATGATCCGGCGGAGCAGAGCTTCACCGACGTCGGCGACGAACCCTTCGTCGCCGCAGCGGTCCTCGAGATCGAACGTGGGGCGGTCCTGGCGGGGCGCTACCAGATAGAGACGACTATCGGCAAGGGGGGCAGTGGGGTGGTCCTGAGGGCGTTCGACCGGATCGCCCAGGCGGCGGTCGCCGTGAAGATCCTCAAGCCGGAGCTGGCGGCCGACCCGCGCTGGGTCGAGCGCTTTTCGCGCGAGCTGCGCCTGGCGCGGCAGATCCAGCACGCCAACGTCTGCCGCGTGTTCGACATCGGCGAGGCGGACGGGCACCGGTTCTTGACCATGGAGCTGGCGTCGGAGGGAACGCTGCGCACCGGCGCGCGCGCCGACGCTCCCTCACGCCCGATCGAGGCGCGGATCGCCGACGCGCGGGCGCTGGTGGCGGGGATGGCGGCGATTCACGCCGCCGGCATCGTGCACCGCGACGTCAAGCCCGAGAACCTGCTGCGCATGGAGGACGGACGGCTCGTGGTCTCCGACTTCGGTCTCGCGACCAACCCGGCGCAGACCGCCACGGTGACCTTGATGGTCGGCACGCCTTCGTACATGGCGCCCGAGATGTCGATGGGCGATCCGGCGTCGTTCCGGTCGGACGTCTGGGCGATCGGCGTCGTCATGCACGAGATCCTGTTCGGCCACCGCCCCGAGTGGGAGGTGACGTCGCGCGATCGCACGTTCCGTTCGCCCGTCGACAAGAATGCGCCGCCGACGGTGCGCGCGCTCGCCCAGCTGTGCGGCGACTGTGCAGCGGAGACGCCGGCGGCGCGGCCGGGCGACGCCGTCGAGGTCGCGCGGAGGTTCGTGCGCGCCGAGCAAAGCGCGGCGGCGCCCGCGTCGCGCCGCCTGTCGCGCAAGCAACGCTGGGGCGCGGCGGCCATGGTTGCAATATCCGCGGCGGTCACGCTGGGCGCGCTCACGCATAAGCGCTGGCAGCCGCTCAATGCGTCCGCCAACCTCGCCGGCGCGGGCGGCCGGCACCCGCTGCAACTCGCAGGAACGGCGAACGACGTGAGCGCTTCGCGCCACGTCGCGACGTTCGAGGGCCGCGTCCATTGCTTCTCGATGTTGCCCGGAGGACGGAGCCTGCGCGTCGTGGTCGGCGAGCCGCATCGCGCATTCGACGTCGACACCGAGACCGGCCTCCAGGTGGTGTCGCCGCTTCGCCCCGAGGCCTATCTCTACGGCTGTCCGGTGCTGTCCTCCGACGGACGCGAGCTGCTGTACGAGAGCGTCGACGAGGCGGGTGCTCACCAGGTCGTCTACTCGCATTCTCCCGACGGCGAGGATGGGCGCGTGCTGACCAAGGGGATGAACCCGGAGTGGATCCCCAACACCGATGACTTCGTCATCGATCTCGACCTGACCCACGCCGCCGTCTTTTCAATTCCGGTCATGAACTCGAGCGTCGTCCCCGACGATTCGAACGGTCAGCGGCGACTCGCGGGCAAGGCGGTCTCCGCGCGCGGCAACCTGCTCGCGTTGCGCTACATCGACTCTCGCGGTGAGAATCTGTTCGTGATCCACTCGCTGCCGGATCTCGAGACGCAGGCAACCTTCTCTCTCGCGGGATCGCCGCGAAACCTACGCTTCGACCGCCGCACCGACGATCTCGTGGTCTCGATCGAGGGAGCGCAGAAGAACGCATTGCTCGCCATGGTCGACTGGCGCGCGGGCATGGCGCGGTATCGTGCGTCGCTGACCAACTGGGATCTGCGTGGCGAGCTGTCCGACGGGCGCGGCGCGACGTATTTGCTGTCGCGGCGCCTGCTAGACGACGTCTGGGAGTACGTGGCGCCCGACGTGAGACCGCGCCGCCTCACCACCGACGGAGACAACGACAACGTCGCGCGCTCCGTCGCGGGCCGCCTGTTGATCCAGAGCCGCCGGCAATCGGACGGTTACGTCGTCATGTTGTTCGAGCCAGGCAGCAGCGTTCCGGCCATGACGACGCCCGGGCCGCACGATGTCACGCCGGTGTTCTCCGCGCGCGGGAACGACTGGTTCTACGTGCGCGGCGATCGAAACGCGATCGTTCATTGCGACGTCGCGAATTCCTGCACGGACATCCACGCCGATCCGCAGGGGCCCATCTGGCCGGTACCCTCGCCCGATTCCCGGCGGGTCGCCTACCTGTCCTGGCTCAATACGCCGCGATTGAAGGTGCTCTCGTTGTCGGACGGATCGGTGCGCGATCTCGGGGCGGCGATCGTCGATTGCGCACCGGTGTGGACCGACGACGAGCATGTCTGGGTGCTGCAGTCCTCAGAGCGGCGGCCCGAATGGATCGAGATCGATCTCAAGTCGAGCCGCCGGTCGGGACGGCGGCGAGAAGCCGGCGCTGAAACGGCCGACTATCGCGACTGTTCAATCAAAGACAACCCGTTGCCCTCGCGCTACCCACGGGCGCGCGTGGTTGCGAGCGAGTCGTCGGAGATCCGCGCGATTCGAACGCCGGAGTGGCGATGACTTCAGCAGCGCCCAGACGGCGGAAGACAGAAGCCCTGCGGAATCGGAGTATATGGCCGCGCCGCGTTCTTCTGATCGATCTTTGCGGGGGAGGTCATCGCCGTGGCGATCGAGAGCGAGAGAGCCGCTGCGACGAGAACAACGCCACCGAGCGCAATTTTCTTGAGCATGGGAACCTCCAATGCGAGTGCGGTTGTCGAATGCGACGTCGATGACGGACCGACCGACGTTCGCGTTTGCCAGCCGGACAACAGCAACCGATGAGCCAGGTGCGAAACCGCGAATCGCCGCGGTTTACGACCCGCAAATGAGCGGAGGACAGGGGGCGGTTACGAAACGAACCGATGCGTCGCGAGCAGGGCAGAGTTCCTGCAAAGATCGGGTTTCGTCGTGAACACGCCCAAAGACAGCATCACGTTCGTTCCGCGGCAGAAGCGGAGCGCGGATCTCCACGACGTTCCGGTGTTGATCGTCGTGGGCAGCATTGACGCGCTGGCGCCGCCGGTCGAAGAGCGTGTCATTCCGTTCGGGCAGCGCATCTTCATCGGCCGACGCGAGAAGACTGACTCCGGCGAAGGCGGAGCGACATGGCTGGTGCGCGATCGCATGATCTCCGGACAGCACGCGTCGATCTCGCGGGCGGGCAGCGGCTTCGAGCTCACCGATCTCGGAAGCACGAACGGCACCATCGTCGACGGCGTCGTCGCTCAGCCGCGAGCCGCGCTGCGCGACGGCGCGCTGATCTTCATCGGTGGACACGTCGCGGTGTTTCGCGTGATCTCGTCCACCGAGCTGGCTGCGATCAGGGCCGAGCTCGAGCGGCCGCTCGGGCCGGTGCCGACTGCAAACCCCACGTTCGCGCTGGTCTGCGGCAAGCTGCGCAAGCTCGCCGAATCGGACAGCGAGGTGCTGCTCACCGGTGAGACCGGCGCCGGTAAGGAGGTGTACGCGCACGCCATGCACGAGGCCAGCGGCCGCAAGGGGCGCTTCGTCGCGGTGAACTGCGCCGCCATCCCGCGCGAGCTGGTCGAGAGCGAGCTCTTCGGCTACGTGCGCGGCGCGCACTCGCAGGCGCTGGCGCCGAAGGCCGGCATCATCGAAGACGCAGAGGGCGGGACGCTCTTTCTCGACGAGATCGGCGACATGGCGCCCGAGCTGCAGACCAAGCTGCTGAGGTTCACCCAGGATCGCCTGCTGATCCCGGTGGGCGGCACGCGCGCGCGGCGCATCGACGCGCGCATCCTGGCGGCGACCAGCCGCACGGCGCCGCCGACGCAGTCGGGCGGCTCGGGATTGCGCGCGGATCTCGCGGCGCGCCTGGGCGCAGAGGCGATCCGGATCCCGCCGCTGCGTGAGCGCATCGAGGATATTGGATCGCTCGTCTCCTACATGCTCGGCCGCGGAGATCGCAGGCTCGAGCTCGCGGCGTTTCAGGCGCTCTGTCTCTACACCTGGCCGGGCAATGTGCGCGAGCTCGGCAAGGTCGTCGCCTCGGCCGAGGCGCTGTCGCGTGGCGCCGAGCGGATCGGCGCCGAGCACCTGCCCGTGGCGATCGCGTCGACGCCGCGCCGCGTGCGCGCGTCGCCGTCGGGGCGCGCGTCACGTCCGCCGCCGACTGCGCTGGAGCTGGAGCAGCTCATGCGCCGCTTCAACGGCAACATGCTGCGCGTCGCGCGCGAGCTCGAGCGCAAGCCAGCGCTGGTCTACCGGTGGGCCAAGCGTTTCAAGCTCAACGCCGACGATTACCGCAAGAAGGACGACTGAAAGTGTCGATCATCGGCGCGTGTCCGGGTCGCGCGTGCAACGAACGCATCGCGTGGTTATGAAACCATAACGGTCGGTACCGCAGAAAACATCGAGAAAACAGCGGGAAATGAGCGCTAAATCAACACAGCAGCAGACATGTCTCGATGAGCTCGTGCACATGCTGCGACCCGCGGCCGGCGGCGTATTCACGGTGAGCAGCGGGCGCGCCGAGCAGGAGGAGCTTCAGCTGCGCATCTACGGCGCGCGCGATGTCGGCGAGGTCGCGGTGCGCTGGCGTGCGGCGCTGGAGGACGTTGTGCGCGCGCGAGTCGCGATCCTGGGCGTGCCGTCTGATTGCGGCGCCGGGCTCGTACGCGGCGCCAGCTTCGGCCCGCAGGCCGTGCGTGCGGCGCTGCTCGAGCGCGAGCCGCGCTTCGCGGACATCGCGCGCGCGGCGGCGATCGTCGACGTGGGAGACGTGTTCACCATTCCGCACCTGCTGCACGACGAGATGCTGAGCGCCGCGCAGATCGCGTCGTCGCGAGCAGCGCTCTACGGCGGCGCCGGCGGCGATCTGCCGGTGTCACCGCTCTCGATCACCGAACGCGTCGTCGAGCCGGCTGCTGCAGCTCAATCCCGCGCTGCGCATCTTCCTGATCGGCGGCGACCACTCGGTGACCTGGCCGGTGATCTCGGCGCTCGCGGCGGCGCAGGATCGAGCAAAGGAGCCGGATTTTGCGATCGTGCACCCCGACGCACACACGGATCTGCTGTCGGAGCGGCTGGGTGTGAAGTACTGCTTCGCGACCTGGGCCTATCACGCGAACGAGCTCCTCGGCCGCGGCGGACGCCTGGTGCAGGTCGGGATCCGCGCCTCGGGCCGGCCGCGCGAGCACTGGGAGGGGACGCTGGGGGTGAAGCAGTTCTGGGCCGACGACATCGACGCGCGCGGCGGCGCTGCCGTCATCGGCGCGGTCATCGAGCATCTGCGGTCGATCGGCGTGAAACGCGTCTACGTGTCGAACGACATCGACGCCACCGATCCGGTGCTCGCGCCGTCGACGGGCGCGCCGGCGCGGGGTGGGCTCAGCGTCGATTTCGTTCGCGCGCTCATCGCGCGGGTGGGGGATGCGTTCCCCTTGCTCGGGGGCGATATCGTCGAGGTCGCTCCCTCGATCGGCTCGGCCGAAGACGCGAAGCGCACGACGAACGTCGCGGCGTGCTATATGCTGGAGACCTTGGCATCGATGGTGGGTGCCTCGGGAGCCCAATGGCGGACGACAAACCTCGAGCCGTGAAGCCCAAAGACGAGACCAAGCCGGAGCTCGAGATCACCGACCAGGCTCCGTCGCAGAGCCTGGACGACGGATGGCGCGCGCTCGAGCGGGGTGACACCAAGTCCGCGCGCGCTCTGGCGGCGCGGTCGCTGGTCGAGACGCCCGAATTCGCCCGAGGCCCTGCTGCTGGAAGCGGCCTGCCTGCGCGAGGAAGGTGACAACGAGCAGGCGATCAGCGTCCTGCGCCGCGTGTGCAAGCTGGACTCCGAGTGGTGCACGCCGGAGCTCTGGCTGGCGGAGCTGCTGGCGGCGTCACCGGACACGACGGCGGAGGCGCTCGGTCATGCGGGACACGCGCTGGATCTCGCCGACGAGGAAGACGAGTACCTGAACGCGCTCGCCCTCAAGGCCGGGCTCGAAGCGGAGCTGGGCGAGGTCGACGAGGCCAAGGAGACCTTGCGCGATCTGCCGCCGCCCGAGGTCTCGCTGGATGATCCGTTGCTGGCGCTGGAGATCGCCGAGCTGTGGCTCGCGGTGGGTGAGCCGGAGGCGGCGCGCGACCGACTGCAGACGCTGACGAAGTCCGAGCCCGAAATGGCCGATGCCTGGTACACGCTGGGCGTGGCGGCCGAGGCGCTCGAGGACGACGCCGGAATGCGCGCGGCGTGGAAGCGCGCCTGGCGGCTGGACGCCGCGAGCGGCGACGACGACGCGGTGGCGCGGCTCGAGGAGAGCGAGGTGCTGGCGATCGTCGAGCAGGCGCTGGGGGAGCTGCCGGAGAAGGCGCGGCGACTGCTGGTCGACGTGCCGATCATCCTGGCCGATCTGCCGGCCGAGTCCGACGTCGAGGCCGGTCTGGATCCGCGCATGCTCGGGCTCTTCAACGGCACGCCGTATCCGGAGACGTCGAACGTCGGTGGCCAGCCCGGGCTGACCCAGATCGTGCTGTTCCGGCGAAACCTGGAGCGAGCGGCGGCGAGCGAAGAGGATCTGCGCGAGGAGATCCGAACGACACTGCTGCACGAGACCGGGCACTTCTTCGGGATGGATGAGGCGGAGCTCGAAGGAGTCGGGCTGGACTGAACCGGAAGGATCGCGAGCCGGATCGAGCGGTCGTCAGTGCTTCAGTGCCGCTCGTATCGCCGCCGTCGCATCCGGGTTCGCATACTTCGGATTCTCCCACCCGTAGATATCGTAGTGCGCGCCGGTGACCCACAAAATCGCGCTCTCCACCGTGCGTCCCTCCGGCAGCGCCAGATAGCGCACCAGCCCCTCGTGACCGCGCGCAATCTCTCGCGCCAGCTCCTTTTCCTGCGCCGGGGTCGCATCGCCCGCCCACAGGTTGGGGTGCTTGAGCCCGCCGCGCCCGACGCCGAACTCGCCGATATGCAGCGGTGGGATCTCTTTCGGCTTCAGGCCCAGCTCCTTGCCGAGGATCTGCTCTCGGAAGTTCTTCTCGTGCGTGACCAGCGCCTGCGCGACCTCGTCGGGCGTCGGTAGCCGCTGGCTGCGCTCGGCGGCGGGGACGGCGATCGTCAAGTCCATGTACTGCGACAGCGACAGCGCGTCCAGGCCGTGGATGTAGCGTCGCAACGAGGCGCGCTTGGCGCTGGACATGCGCGCGACGAAGTCGTCGAGGATCTCGATGTGGTGGGTGAAGTCGTGCGAGAGCTGCACCTTGTCGTCGAGACCCAGTCGGTGCCGCTCCTTCTTGGCCGCCGCGAGCAGCAGCTCCCAGCGCTCGGGGCCGTCGACCTCGGAGTTCATGAGCTCGACACCGAGCTCCAGCCGCGCCGACATCGTCGCGGTGTTGCCGAGCTTGTCGAACGCGGTCTTCAGCGCCGCGAGCGATCGGAAGACGATCCCGGTGCGGTAGTCGTCGCTCATCGGATCCAGGTCGAAGAAGCCGCGCCAGGGACAGCTTACGCGCCAGCTGTAGTTGTCGGACGTGAACGGATCGAAGCCGGGGCCGTAAGCCGGAGGATCGAGGTGCGGTTTCAGGACGACGCCCAGGCCCGAGCGCAGCGCGATCTCGATCGCGTCGCCGAGCTCGGTCGGATCCGGTCCTGACGCGAGATCGATCTTGTTGCGGCCGACGTAGCCGTAGGTCGGGATGAACGACACGATCTGGAACCCGATCTCCTTGAACGCCGCGATCCGCTTCGCGGCGTCGGCGTACTGCCCCTTCCAGCCGAAGTAGGAGACGCCCAGCGGCGCGGGACCAGCCGGCTTGGCCGCCTCCTTGGCGTCGGATCGTGCGCCGGCGGGGCGCGCGCCCGCGAGCACGCCCAGCAATGCCGCCGTGGCCACCAACCGGCCGCGCGCGAGCGACATGTTCACTAGCCCTTGCAAACGAACGCGATGTCGTCGACCCAGAAGTCGTAGTCGGAGCCGGGCGTCTTGGCCTCGAAGTGAATCGCGAACAGCCGCTTCGGATCGATGTGCGGCTTGCGCGGGGCACCCCAATCGGGCTCCTGGCGCAGGGCGCGGAAGGGCAGCACGATGCGCTGCCAGTCCGAGGTCAGGTTGATCACCGTGCCGTAGTCGTTGAAGCACGCGGTGCAGACCTGCCCGTCGGGATCGGTGTTTCCGTCGGGCATCTTGACGGTCATCTTCGCCGGACCGGTGCCCGACTTGGCCCAGAACGTGATGCCCTCGTACATCGACGCGTCGAACGCTTCCTTGGGATCGCGGAAGTTCAGGCCCATCGCCGCGTAGACGATCGACTTGCCGGCGAGCTTGCCCTTGACCTCGACCGCGAACTTCGACGTCGCATCGTGGCCGCCCTCGACGAGCGTGAACGTTCCGCCCTTGTCGCCTTGCTCGGGCCACACGGTCGAGCCTTCCTTGTCGGCGTAGGTGTACCAGTAGCCGCCGCGATCGCCGGTGACGTTGATCTGGTTGTTGTTGTCCTCGAAGTCGTCGATGACGCCGTCGGGGCCGCACTCTTTCAATGCGGCGCCCTGCGCGGTCTCGGGGCGCGCGCCCGGCGGAACGCACGCGCCGCTCGACGCGAGCGCGGCACCGGTGACGAAGGTGAAGAACAGAGCATGGGCGTCACGCTTCATCGATCGCTCCCAAAGCTGGACGTTGAAGTTGGTTGAAAATAAGCGGTGAATCAGCCGAGAACGGCGCCGACCGCTCGGCGTTGATATCTGTCTTGGCGAGAGCAGTCAAGGTGTTGATGAGGTTCTGACGCGCGCGATGAGCGTGCTTGACAGCCCACTTCCAACTCAGGACACTGCGACCCCATCGCGGGCGTCGCGCAGTTTTTTTCATGAAGGTTTGCCCCGGCGCCGCCCCTTCTCGGTGGGATTCTGTCGGCCATTCCAACCCGCGCTTGTGAAGGACAAACATCGATGAGACTAGCGTTTCTTTCGTTTGCTCTGGCTGGTTTGCTGTTTGGCGAGGCTGCGTACGCGCAAGTTGCGGGGACCGGAGGAAGCTCAGGCACGACGGCGCCGACCGCGGCCGCGCCCCCGCCTGCAGCCGCCGCTCCGGCCGCGACGCCAGCCCCCGCAGCAACGCCAGCGCCTGCCGCGCCGCCCGCGGCCGCTCCGCCGGCCGCTCCGCCGCCCGCGCCTGCGAAGCCCCCGTCGAGCGGCGGCGCGATGCTGACGCCGACGATCAGCCCCACCGCGCCGGCGCCGTCGAAGAAGGCCTCGCCGGGTGACGTCAATCTGTCGCTGCCGCCCAGCGTTCCGCAGTTCGGCGCGCAGACCGCCATCTCGCAGAAAGCAGGCAGAGGCGCTGACGTCCAGCGTCTCCAGCTCATCCGACGAATGGAAGTTCGAGTTCCACGGCTACATGCGCGCGCCGCTTCGCGCGACGATCGGGCCGCCGTCGCCGCGACGCACTCCGACGCGCGATCCGGCGCGACCCGAACTGCGCGATCGACCAGACGAACATGGTCGTGCCCTCAATTTCGTGCCACCGTACGCACCGGGCGCGACGCCGCCGTCGGGCTATCAGCTGCACGAAGCGCCGCGCGTGCCCGGCGCCAACTACCAGGCCTGGGACTTCACCAACACGCTCTACGGTCCCTGGACCCAGCTCAACTTCTCGTACGGCAACTCGCGGGTGACGACGACCGTCGTCGTCGACGCCTACAATCAGTCCGACGGCTCGTACCGCAACCTGCAGGCGAACCAGGGGATCGATCAGGTGTTCCTCACGCTGCGCTTCCCCGACGCGTTCGGCGACTACGGCGGACTGGTCTGGAACATCGGGTCGTTCCCCAACCGCTATGGCACCGCCGGCAAGTACGACGCCGGCATGTACGAGACCTATCAGTTCGGCCGCACGCACGTCTCGGGCGAGACGCTGACCGCGACCTTGTCGAACCTCGATCCGATGGGCGACTGGACCGTCACGCTCGAGCACGGCATCGGCGCGAAGCTCGACTTCATGCCGTTCACCAACAATCAGAACTATCAAATCTTCGGCTACACCCGGTGGCCCCTCGAACTCCGAACGGCTGCGCCCGATCTGGCCACCCAGAGCGCCGACTACCTGCCGTACGCCGGACCGGTGCCGCAGGGGTCGACCTACCTGCACCACGCGCACATCATGGCGAAGTACCAGAAGATGTGGAACTTCGGCCTGCACTACCTCTTCACCTGGACGCCGGACGACAACTGGGATCCGCGCAACTCGCGCCTGCCGAACGCCTCGGCGATGCGGTTCCGCGCTTCCAGGGTCCGATCCAGGGCAGCATCGCGGTCCTGGGCGCGGAGGTGAAATTCACCGGCGGCGAGTACGGCGACGGATACCTCAGCTTCACCCACATCGACGCGCGCAACATCAACGCGCTCGCGGAGTCGCTCGAGGTGCTGCACACCAAAGGCGGAGCCAACTTCAAGCAGGCCTATTTCGGCCAGGGCTACAACTTTCACACCGGTATCTACAACGGCCCGCAAAACGAGACCGGCACGGTCAACAGCGTCGATTTTCAGTACTCGTTCAGCTTCGGCGCCTTCGCGCGCGCCCCCGAGGACTGGTGGGGCGACGGGCCGGATCTGGTGGTGACCGGGTTCGGGATGTTCACCTCGGTCGACAGCAAGGCGCCGCCGCATCGCGGTCGGCAATGTGATCCGAACCGCCGGCAGTTGGTCGACCGCGACCGAACTCGACGCCGCGGCACCTGGGACATGAGCACCAAGAAGCTGAAGTTCGGGGTCGACGCGATCTACACGCCGCTGTCGTGGCTCGGCGCCGGCGTGCGCTTCGACCAAGTCCGGCCCGACATGGACGACGCTTACTCGCGAACGACGTTCGGGACCTCGGAACGCGACTGCTCGTCAACCCGGGTGGATCCGACCTGAACTTCAGCGTGCTCACCGGCGCCTGGTGATGAAGACCCAGTTCGTGACCCACGAGTCGATGCAGCTGCAGTACTCGCGCTATTTCCTGGGCAAGGCGGCCTATCCGTCGGATTACCGCTTCGGCTGGGTGCCGCAGTCCGACGCGAACGCGGTCGAGCTGTCCGCGGCGATGTGGTGGTAGATTTCTAATCACAACAAGAAGGCCTAATACGATGAAAAATCAGCGTCTTCTCCTCGCGTCGGTGACTTGCGGGCGGACTCTTTCGTTGCTCGCCGCCGGTTGCATTCTCGGCTCGGATCCCGAACAAGAACTCGACGGTGCTACGGCGCCCCAGGGTGGTTCCACCGGAACGGCTGGCACCACCGGAACGGCTGGCAGCCGGCGCGCGGCGGCACGACTGTCGACACACACCCCCCGCTGGCACCATCGTGGCGCCGTTCGACAGCACGATCGAGTCGTTTGCGTTCAGCACCTACGACGAGCCGACGAACCTGGCGGTGCACAACAACGGTACGGCGCCGACCATCACCTGGGATGCCACTGACGGCAGCCCGACGTCGATGCTGGGCTCGCTGAAAGTGACTGCGCCGTACTCGGGCGCAAACCAGTACGTCGACATCCAATCACCCACGTTCCCGACCGGCATGCTGAGGAACTGGATGGGAGGGCGGCTCCACGTGCGCGTCAAGGTCGACGCCGGATCGACTTTCGCGGGTCAGATCGAGCCCTACGTCGACACGACGTCGACGTTCGCCTTCGTCGGCAGCTCGATCAACGTCATGACGGGCGGCGGCTGGCACGACTATTCGTTCGCGCTGGATTCCGCGATGACCCACATCACCGGCTCCGACACGAAGCAGGTGGTGCTGTTCGGCGTTCACATCGGCAGCGGCGGTGGCGGCACCAGCCAGGGGCCGGTCACGTTCCACATCGACAGCTTCAGCATCGAAGGTATCGCGGCGCCCCCGTCGCCCGACGCTGGCACCGACTGATCGCGGATCGGGGATCCCAGCCCCGCGGCTCGCAAGGTCTGCCCTCTCCCTAACCCTCTCCCGCGGACGGGAGAGGGGATCGGAACGGTTCTCTACTTCGCCTTGCGGCCTTGCTCGTCGAGGAACGCGGCGACCCAGGCGAGCGGCGCGTTCCAGTTGATCGTGACCTCGTTGGTCGACCAGGCCTCGCCGTTGTCCATGAAGCACTTCATCGGCGCCGAGCCCTTGATGCCGGCGGCCTGGACGTAGGGGTCCTGCAGCTCGGAGTTCGAGCCGCCCGACAGCACGCCCGGCGGCGGGCTCGGGTACTTCGGGTTCGCCTGGTGGCACCAGAAGCGGTGATAGGGGTTCATCAGCGGGCGCGAGCCGTAACCGGTGACGAAGCTCTGGTCCAGCCCGTTGCGCCCGAGGATGTAGTCCATGCCGAGCGCCACGCCGCTCAGGTACTTGGACTCGTGGGTGAAGTCATAGGCGAGGCCCATCATCAACGCGTTGGTCAGAACGAATGACGTCGAGCCCCACGGGTAGCCGGTCTTGGGCGTGCTGAACGGCACCCGGTAGCCCTCTTTCATGGCCAGTCCGAGGTACAGGTCGCCTCGCTCGACGATGTTCTTGCGGATTGCGGCGACGTCGGCCTTGGGCAGCCCGTTGGGGACGATGGCCAGCGAGATCGACGCCAGCACCTGGGTATCGGCCCAGGTCATCGAGGTGTGCATCCCCGGGTTGTCGCTCCAGTCGGCGCCGGCCTCCTTGTAGTACTTCGAGCTGGTGAGGAAGTCCTTGTACACCTGCTTGCTCGTCGTGATGTAGAGCTCGCTCGCGGCCCAGTAGAAGTCGTCGACGACGTTCTTGTCGTCGTAGGCACCGCCGCCCTCGCCGGTGTTGGGCGCGTAGATCTCCGGGTTGGCCTGCGCCGCCGTCCAGGCGCGCTCGGCCGCCTCGAGGCACTTCTTGGAGAACTCCTTGTCGATCGACGACCAGATGCGCGCCGCCTGCGCCCCGTTGGCCGCCACGTTCAGCGTCGCCGCCGTGCTCGGCGGGTAGAGGTAGCGCTCCATCGTGTCCTCGTGCGGCCCGGTGGAGAGCTGGGTCCACTTGATGTCGTGCACCTTGTGGTGGACCATCCCCGCGAGCTTGTTCCCCTCGGGGACCTGCATCTTGAGCTCGAACTCCAGCTCCCAGCGCGCCTCGTCGAGCAGGTCGGGGACCTTGTTGTCGTGCTCGGGGATGTTCATCTTGCCGTCGGCGAAGTCGCCCGCCGACGTACCGAGGTGCTTGGTGCGCTCCCACCAGTCGAGCAACGTCCAGACCGAGATGCCGGCGTTGACCACGTACTTTCCGTGATCGCCGGCGTCGTACCAGCCGCCGGTGACGTCGAGCGTATAGTGGCAATCCGACCCGGGGACGCAGGGCACGTCCTTGTCGCCGTGGTTCGGCGCGACGTTGATGTGCCCGGCCGGACGAACCCAGCTCGGGCCGCCCGCGTACGGCATCTCGATCGCGATACCGCTGCGCTGCTGGTAGAAGAACGCCAGCGAGTCGTACTTGAGCTTGTTGTAGATGTCGTTGCCGATGTCGAACGAGTGGCTCGTGTCGTTGCCGACGCGCAACGAGTACCCTTTGCCTTCCGTGGTGAAATTGGAAAAATCGATGATCGAGACGTTGTCGCCCGACGCCTGGTCGGCGCCGAACGGCACGGTCGTCCCCGACGCGACCACCTTCTTGTTCGCATCGAGCAATTGCCACGGAACCGCGCCCGGGTTCTTGACCGTCGCGATCTTGGACAGGTGGGGGAAATAGCCGACCTGGTTGACCAGCACGTTGGGAACCACCGGCGCCTTGTCCTCGACCTTCTGCGCGAACTGCGGGTCGTCGATGCGCGCGTCGTCGATGCAGACGGTGTAGGGCGGCGTGGCGGTCTTGGCGAGCTGGCCGGCGACGTGAAACGCCATCTCGACCGTGGGATCGTCGTCGGAGGCCATGGTGAACGTCCCGGCGTACACCTCGGTCTTGGGCTCGACGTTGAACAGCATCTTCCAGAATTCGTGATAGGGCGGACCCGCCTGGCCGATCTTGAGATACGTCCGGATCGGCTGCGACGAGTGCATCTTGAACTGCACCGAATACTTGTGGCCCTTTTGCAGCACCAGGTGCTGCTGGCGCAGGTGCGCGTCCCAGCGATTGCTGCCTTTGTTGGTGACCTCGAGGCAAAGCTCGCCTTTGTCGATGAACGAACGGCCCGCGCCGGTCGCCCGAGAACGACGCCGTCCACGGCAACGAACGTGTTCCCTCGCTGAAATCGTCGTTGAAGAGCAGGTTGTGCCCGACCAGCGGCGGCGGCGCCTTGTCCGGCGCGGTGCCGATCACGCCTCCCGGCGGCAACGGCGTCACCGTGCGACAGGCCGCCAGCAGCGCGAACGCGAGCGGCAGCGCCATGCGGGCGGCGCGGGGGACGGACGGAGAGATTCCGAGGCTAGGCGTGGCGAGGTGATTCATGGTGGTCATCCTTGCGCGACGATCGCGTCGCGGGTCCAGCGGGGGGCCGATGCGGCGGGCGGTGGACGCAACGAGAAAAACACAGGAGACCGCGCTCACGCAAGACATCGTCGGTCGGGATTGGACGCGGGATTCACCTTGGCGGGAGCGGGGGCGTCTGCTATTCGTGCGGAGCCGTAACGTTCGTAACGTACGTCGCCGCCGAGATGTTTCGCCGCCTGACAATGCTCGCAATCCCGATCGCCGCCGGGCTGCTCGTCGCCTGCGCCACGCGATCGCCCCTGGCGGTGAAGTATCCGCCCCTGAAGCCCGGCTGCGCGCTCAGCATCTATCACACCGACCTGCCCCAGGTGCAGGACTGGGACGAGCTGGGCAAGGTCGAGGTCATCTGCCACATCGACGACACCGACAAGACCTGCTTCAACCGCCTGCGCGCCGAGGCCTGCCGCATGGGCGGCGACATCATTTACCACCTGCCGGTCAAACCCTGGCGTCCCAAGGAAGAGGCGCTCGGCTATCGCGCCCTGGTGGCGCATCGCCGGACGCCGCGGGAGAAGGACGCCGGGCCACCGGACGTCGATCCGATGATGCCGCCGCCAGCCTCGCCCGAGGAATCGGCGGGACCGGTGGTGCCGCTCACGGGCCCGGGCGCGCTGCCGCTCGAGGCTACCCGGGGGCGCAGCCGCCCCGGACGCCGGGAACGCCAGCGCCGCGGCCCCCCGCGACGCCGGCTCGGCCGGCGGCTGAGCCCTCTCGCGCCGGCGAAAAGTGCCTGCGGTTCTGGGCGATTTCCGCGCGCATGGTCGATTTCGTGTAACGTCATGGATGAGCCGCTTCTGGAGCCTGGGAGGGAGGTGCAACCATGCGACGAGAGCTCAGGGAAGCACGGTCACGGTTCGAGGCCACCCAGTGGACGCGGGTCATCGAGGCCGGCCAGCGCGGAGATCGGCAGGCAATCGCCACGCTCTGCCAGACGTACTGGCAGCCGGTCTACGGGTTCATCCGCGCTCGTGGATTCGAGGCGGAGCGGGCGCGCGACCTGACGCAGGGGGTCTTCGCGGAAGTCTTGAGCCCACGGGGATTGAACACCGTCCGGCGCAACTGCGGCCAGTTTCGCAACTGGCTGCGGTCCGTGGCCATGTACCACGCCTGCAACGTGCTGGATCACGAGCGCGCCATCACCTGGGGTGGAAAGGCCGTTCACGTCTCGATCGATGTCGACGTCGCCGAGGAAGAGCTGCGGCTGGAATCGACGGAGATGTCCCGCCCCGATCGCCTCTTCGATCGGTGCTGGGCGCGGGCGGTCACTTCGCAAGCGCTCGGCCGGGTGCGCGACGAATTCGCGCGGCGGGGCAGGGCGCGCCTGTTCGCGCGATTCGAGGCGATCCTGTCGGGCGACGACGACGGGGTGACCGACGCCGAGCTGGGAGAGATGCTGGGCTGGTCGGCTCTGCACGTGCGCGTCGACCGCTGCCGTATGAAGAAGGAAGCCGTAGATATGTACCGGCGCTACCTTCGCGATGAGGTCGGCCGGACCGTTCCGGCAGCGGCCGTCGACGACGAGCTCCGGCTCCTCTCTCAAGCGCTCGCCTGATGCATGGACGAGACCGCGGCTAGAGCCCGGCGCTTGCTGGAGATGGCTGTCTCTCCGCCACCGCAGCCTCCCGACTACGAGCTTGGCGAGGTGCTCGGCCACGGCGGCGCCGGCGTCGTCTACCGGGCGCGCCGGTTGCGCGACGGCGCCGTCGTGGCGATCAAGCTGTTTCGCGGGAGCTTCGCCTCGACGGCCCTGCGGCGGCTGCGCCTGCAGAACGGCGCGGCGCTCGCGATGACGCTGCAGCACCCTGGAATCGTACGGGTCACCGACCACGGCGAGATCGACGGTGTTCCGTTCGTCGAAATGGAGCTGATCGAGGGCCGCGGGCTCGACGAGCATGGGGGGCGCCCGTTCCCGCCACGCGAAGCCGCCGCGCTCATGCTCAAGATTGCTTGCGCCGTCGAGCACGCGCACGAGCGCGGGGTTCTGCACCGCGATCTCAAGGCAGCGAACATCTTGCTCGACGCAATGGGCGAGCCGCGTGTCGCCGACTTCGATCTCGTCGAGCCGATCGGGCGTACCGACGGCGCCTCGTCGCGGACCCTGATGGGCGCGCCCGCGTACATGGCGCCCGAGCAGATGCTCTCGGGTGGCGCATCGGTGCGAACCGACGTCTACAGCCTCGGCGTCGTGTTCTACGAGCTTCTCACGGGTGACCTCCCATTCTCGACCGAGTCGCTGGCCGAGCTGACGCAGATGATCGTCGCTCATCCTCCGGCGCCGCCGCGCGCGATCGATCGCCGGATCGATCGCGGCCTGGAGACGATCTGCCTCACCTGCCTGGAGAAGGATCCCGCACGCCGCTACGCCTCGGCCGGTGAGCTCGCCGAGGATCTCAAATCTGCCCTCCGCAATGAACCAACCGTGAAGCGGCCCCGCGCGCCTGCCGTTCGAGCGTGGCGCTGGGCGCGCCGGCACCCGCGCACCGCGCTCGGCATCGGGGCCGCGTTGCTGACGGCGTGCGCGGCAGCGATCGTGGCGCTGGCGTTCTGGCGCGTGGAGGCCCATGCGCGAGAGCGCGCGCTGGAGGCCAACGCGTTCATCGCCAGCGGCCAGGCCGGCGCCATGCTGTTCCAGCTGCGCACGTACGCAGACCGCGTGGAGAAGGTCGCGCGCGATCCGGCGATCTCGCGGATCCTCGAGCGGGGAACGGTGGTCGAGCCGGCCGCGCCGCTGGTCGGGCTGGCGGCCGGATTCGACAGCCTGGTCGTGGAGAACGCCGAGGGCCGCCTTCTCGCGCAAACGCCGTCGCCAGCCCCGGCGGTGTTCGGCCGCACCTACCAGTTTCGCGACTATTTCCAGGGAGCCGCCGCGCTGGCGCGGACCCATGCGGGAGGCACCTACGTGTCACGCGCCTACCGAGCGGAGTCAGACGGGCTGCTCCAGTTCGCGCTGTCGACGCCGCTGCTGGACGCCCACGGTGCTCCTTCCGGTCTCCTGGCCGCGACGCTCAACGCGAAGGCAGCGTTCGGCGCGGTGCGGATGGACAGCCCCGCGACCGGGGGTGAGCCGATCACGACCGCGTTGCTCGGGCCGCGCGGCGTCGATCGGGGTGACGGCCCCGAGGCGGCGACCTCGTCTCGCTTCACCGTCCTGGTGCACGCCGGGGTCCGTCAGGGCACGGAATACACCGTCGCGGCTCCGACGCCCGCAGTGTTGCGGGCCGCTTTCGGACCGGCCGCGCCGCCCGGCGAGCAGTTCGCGCTGGAATACGTGCCGCCGCTGATCCTCGCCGACTACCGCGATCCGGTCCCCGGCTTCGAGGGGCGGTGGCTCGCGGCGCTCGCGCCGGTCGGCAAGACCGGCTACGTCGTGCTCGTCGAGACGCGGCGCGATCGCTCGCCCTGGGCCAGCCTGATCGCGCGCGCCGTCGGGCTGCTCGCGATCGCGACCTTGGCGCTCGCGCTGTCACTGGCGCTCGCGGCGCGGCTCCTCCTCGATCGCCGCCGCGTGATCCGCCGCTGACGAGATCCTGTAACCGGGAGCGGGCGATCCTTCTGAATCGATCAGGAGGTCAGTCATGCGCCAATCCATCACGTCCGCTTCCCTGATCCGTCTCGCCCTGGTCGTTGTCGGTTCCGCGGCTGCCATCAACTGCGGCGGCGAGGCAGCGACCACCGGTGCCACCGCCGATCCGGTCGGCCGCATCAGCCTGCCGCTGACCGCGACCGTCGACGATCACCAGTACCGACTGAACAACGTCTACATCCAGATCTACGGCCCGCAGTACACGACGCTGACCAGCTCCGGGTCCACTGACCCCACCTTGAATGCCAGCCTCCAGACCGGCGACTACCAGGCCTACCTGTACCAGTGGACGCTGGAGCGGGACGACGGCAGCGGCAACTTCGCCGCGGTTCGCGCCGATCTGATCTCGAGCACGGGGGTGGGCTTCAGCATCTACAACGGTTCGACGACCACGATCGGGTACCAGTTCCGCACCGACGGGGCTATCGTCACGATCGGGCAGGGCCAGCTGCGTGTCGCGATCTCCGTCGACGAGATCGCCCCGGTGTGCACGCCGCTCGGCAGCGACTGCGGCGACGGCGCATGGTGCCCGCCGACCGGGCTCACCGGGGCCCCGCTCGCGTGTCGCTCCGCCGGGACGGTGGCGCTCGGATCGTCCTGCGCGGGCCCCGCCGACTGCGTGGCGAACACCGCTTGTATCGATTCCGGCGCCGGTCCGGTGTGCGCCGCGCTCTGCTCGAGCAGCGACTTCGACGCGCCGTGCGTGTCGGGCGGCACGTGCCAGCGCGCGACCGTCGACTACGGAGTGTGCACGCCGGCGGCGTCGATGCCGTGAGCCGGAGCCGGCGGCGGCGCGATAAACATCTTTTCGCGCCGCGCGCCGGAGCCGGTACCATCCGCCGCATGACTTCATCGACTGGCTTTTGTTCGACGTTCGTACTCGCGTTTCTGGCCGCCACCTCGCTGGGAGCGGCATGCGGCAACAGCGGATCGAATAACGCGCCCGACGCCGGCTCGCCGGACAGCGGCAGTGATACCGGGTCGACGGGAAACAAGGCGTGGGACTGGGTCGGCGTCGTCGGCACCGGCCAGAGCCTGGCGGTTGGGGGCTATGGCAGTGAGGCGACCAGCGCACCGTCGTTCAACAATCTGAAGTTGGGGCTGGGCGGGCTGGACGTGTCCACGTTCGATCCGACGATGGCCGATCCGGCGAGCACCGAGCTCAGGATGCTCGCGCTGTCGGAGCCCACACGCTCGTCGCCCGGCGGCTATCCCAGCGCTTATCCCCGCAACATCGACGGCGTCACGCCTCACACGGCGATGGCCGCCGAGATCACGACGCTCGCGATGAACGGCGGCGCGACCGACTACGTCACGGCGCACACGGTGGTCGGCGAGGCCGGCCAGGCGATGAGCGTGATCAACAAGGCGGCCACGGCGATGAACATCCCGTGCCAGGGCTCGTCGGCGCCGGGCTTCACCTGCTCGACCGGCCGCGCCTATGCGTCGTCGCTGTTCGAGGTCAGGGCGATCTCCCAGCTCGCCGCCGCCGCCGGAAAGACCTATGGCATCGGCGCCATCACGCTGATCCACGGGGAATCCGACGCGGGCAACTCGGGGTACGCCGCTGCCATCTTCCAGCTCTGGTCGGACTACAACCAGGACATCGGCGCGATCACCCAGCAGACGGGCAGCATTCCCATGCTGGTGTCGCAGCAAAGCTCGGTGCCCAGCACCACGGGGCTGACGTCGATCTCGGCCGCGCAGCAGGTGAAGGTGGGGCAGGATCACCCCGGCGACATCATCTGCACCGGGCCGAAGTATCAGTATCCGTACTCGATGGGCTCCGGCAACAACGGCATTCACCTCAACTCGCAGGGCTATCAGCTGCTCGGCGAGAAGATGGGCCAGGTGTACTTCGAAAAGGTGGTCGCCGGGCACGACTGGCAGCCGCTGCAACCGACCAGCGCCGAGCGGATGGGCGCGAACGTCCTGCTCGTGCACTTCCACGTCCCGGTACCGCCCCTCGCGTGGGACGACACGATGCCCACGCCGCATGCCGCGACGGGGTCGTTCGCCGCCTGGACGCTGGGACGCGGCTTCGAGGTCACCGCCGCCAGCGCCCGCGCGACCATCACCGCAGTCGACATCACGGGCGACGATACAGTGAAGATCACCTGTCAGGACGATCTCACCGGGAAGGCCGTGACCGTCGGCTACGCGATGACCACGGAGGGCACGATGTTGCCGACGAGCCCGTTCGGGGCCAATGGCACGGGAACCTTCCGCTGGGGCCACCTCAAGGATTCGGATCCTTTCACCGGCGCGGTGACCAAGGTCGCGCAGCCGAACTACTGCGTCAGCTTCCAGCTGACCGTTCCCTGAGCGTTGCGCGCTCCCGTCACTCGGTGACGGGGGTGCCGGTCTGGTCGCAGCTGTAGAACGAGTTGTATTGGCCGACGGCGGTGAGGCCGCCCATGTTGCCGGTGACCCAGTCCTGCCAGGCGCAGGTCGGCTTGCAGCAGTCCTGCATCGTCGTCGTGCTGTAGTGCGAGCCGTTGCCGGACATCGCTTTGAACGAGGGATCCTGCGCAGCCTGCGCCGGCGTGGTGACGCTGGGGTCGGCCGCGGGCAGCCCCTGCGGCGCGAGCTTGCAGCCGGTGACCTGCGTCAGGTGCGCCGGACACTCGATCCGTTTGGCGTAGACCTGCCAGTTGATGTGGTAGTAGCTGGCGGCGTCGTTCGACTTCACGCACGACTGGACCGAGTCCGCCAGCGCCTGCGACGTCAGCGTCGACGACGCGAGCTTGTTGCACGCGCTGGCGATGTTCGAGACGCAGGTCGCCGACGACAACGTCGCGGCCGTCACCAGATTCTGGCTGTTCTTGCATCCGTCGAGCTGGGTGGCGGCATTGAGGCCGCCCGAGCCCGGCTCGCCTTGCTCGGGGAAGGATGAATAGAGATACAGGCCCGAAGGGCTCTTCATCCCTGAGAACCCGGAATCGCAAGCGTTGAACGCGCCAAACCCGCCAGCGCTCATGTAGATGTCGAAGTTCTGGCCGCCGCCCGCCGAAGTGTTGAACGACTGCACGATCACCGGCCTGGGGATGGCGAGCGCCGACGCGCCGTTGCCCATCACCTGCGCCTCGTTCTCGGGCAACGAGTAGACCAGCTGGTAGCACTGGCAGCAGGTGCTGTTTGCGGTCCCGTCGAGCCCGTTTCGATCAGCGTCGTGCCCGGCGATCGCGTAGTTGAACGGCGCGGAGGCGCCGAAGTCGTCGATGGCGGCCTGGAGCATCTCGGCCGACTGGAGGCCGAAGCGCGGGCAGAGGAAGCCCACGTCGGCGCCCGGCTTCTGTGACGTGTCCTCGCAGGCGTTGGCCGCCGCACAGACGCCGCCGCAGGTGGTGTTGGCCATGCCGCGCTGGCAGCCCTGCACGAAGAACTGGTTGTCGCACTGCCGGGGCGGCGGGAGAGCGTACGTGCCGGGGCCGACGGCCCCGCCGGTGCCGGTGGTCCCGGCGCTGCCACCGGTGGTGCCGGCGTCGCCGGTGCGGCCGCCGGTGGCCGTGGTGGCGCGGCCGGCGGCTCCGCCGGCGCTACCCGCGGGGGAGCCACCGGCGCCGGAGTGGCTGCTGCCGCCGACGCACGCGGCAGCGGTGAAGAGAATCGAGGCTGCCAAGAGACGAAGGAAGCGCATTCGAGGGCAGTATGCCGGTTATGGGCTTCGAGCGCCGCGCCTCGCGAGGGATCAGTAGGTGTTGGCGATGGTGGTGGCGTGCAGGGCGGCCTGCAACGCGGCCGGCGCAGTCGGCTTCGTCGGATGGAACAGAACCGTGCGCGTCTCGCCGGGCAAGAGGTCGAAGAAGTTGTCTTCGAACCGACCATCGATCGCGGTCGCGGTGGCCGGCTCGCCTGCCGTCAGATAGACGTTGCGCGCGAACACCGGCGCCCTGACGGTCACCTCAAGCGCGCCGTCAGCGCCGCCGCCCGCGACCTCGAGTCGCAGCTCAGGCACCGGCAGCTCCAGCTCCTTGGTCTTCACGAACGACAAGAGATTGCGCGACATCGGTTGCTTCTCACCGGGCTGGGTGAGCTCGGTGACCAGCACCACGCGCGTCGGATCGGCGCCGCCGAGCGCCTGGGCGCGCGGCATCGACAGCAGCACGGCGCTCGCGTTCGGCGCCAGCCGCACGTCCTGGTCCTTGCGCCAGAGCTCGCGCCCCTGGAAGTCGACCAGGCGCACGCTCAGTCGCGCCGGCGTCTCGGTCCGGCGATCGGAGACGCCCCACACATTGACGACGCCTTTCTCCTCGACCGGGCTGACCAGCACGGCCGCGTAGAACTGGCGCGCGGCGTACTGCAGCGCCTTCCAGCGGCCGTAGTAGTCGATGCTCGACCAGGACGCGACCGGCCAGCAGTCGTCGAGCTGCCAGTAGAGACTGCCCCAGTTGTGGCCCATCGCACGACGATGCGCCTCGGCAGCGAATTTGATCACCGTGGCCTGCAGCACCTGCCCGACGTAGAGGAACGACGCGAAGTCCTTGGGCCGCCGGAAATCGCGATCCATGTACGTGCGAATGAGCGCGTTGCCGCGCGGGTGGCGCTGGTGCGAGAGCATCACCGGGCTGGCGATGTCCCAGTCGCTCTCCTTCGCGGTGTAGCGCGCCACCGACGCGAGCTCGGGGAACGACTGGAAGCCGTACTCGCTCATGAAGCGCGAGATGTTGTCGGCATAGCTGGGGTAGGGCGCTTCGGCGTGCCAGACGCCCCAGTAGTGCATGTCGCCCCAGCCCTTGCGGTTGGCGGGCACGTTGTCCTCGTTGGCGCTGGGCGAGCTGCGCGTATAGAAGCGGCCGGAATCCTCGGCGGCGACGATGCCGGGAAGGATCTGGTGGAACATCCGCTTGTAGTCGGCGCCGATGCGGTCCTGCGCCTTGCGCGACAGGTTGAACTTCGCCGGCCAGCCCCAGCCTTTCCACGCCGCCTCGTTCTCGTTGTTGCCGGCCCACAGCGCGAGGCTGGGGTGATTGCGCAGGCGGCGCACGTTCTCGACCGCTTCCTTCTCGACGTTGGCGACGAAGGCGTCGTCGCCTGGATACATGCTGCAGGCAAACATGAAGTCCTGCCAGACCAGCAGGCCCAGCTCGTCGCACAGAGCGTAGAACTGGTCGTCCTCGTAGATGCCGCCGCCCCAGACGCGCAGCATGTTCATGTGCGTCGCCACCGCCGAATCGAGCAGGGAGCGATAGCGCTCGGGCGTCACGCGCGCGTTGAAGCTGTCGGCGGGGATCCAGTTCGCGCCCTTCATGAACACCGGCGCGCCGTTCACCTTGACGTAGAAGCTCTTGCCCTCGGCGTCGCGCTGATGCACGACCTCGAGGGTGCGCAGGCCGATGCGCGTCGGCCGCGCGTCGAGCGCCGTACCCGCCGCGCCCGAGAGCGTGGTCTCCAGCGTGTAGAGCCGCTGCGGGCCGAGCCCGTTCGGCCACCAGAGCTCCGGCTTCTCGATGCGCACCGGCAGCGCCCAGTCGTGCACGCCGGCCGGGACCTCGACGTCGGCCTGGGCCAGCGTCGCGCCGCCGGCGATGCGGATCGCGATGTGCGCGCGACCGGCGGTGGTCGCGGCCAGGCGCACCTTCGCGGTCAGATCGGCCGCCGCGGCGTCGAGGCGGTTCTGGAAGATCTGCACGTCGTCGATACGCGCCTGCTCCCAGGTCTCGAGCGCCACCGGCCGCCAGATGCCGCTGGTGACGAAACGCGGGCCCCAGTCCCAGCCGTAGTGATAGGGCGCCTTGCGCGCCCACATGCTCACCATCTCCGAGCCCTGGTCATTCGCGGCGGGCAGCCGATAGCCGAGGTCGCGATACGCGCCCTGCACCTGCTCGATCGGCGAGCGAAAGCGCACGACGATCACATTGTCTCCGGCGCGCAGCTGCCGCCTTCACGTCGGCGCGCCAGCTACGGAACATGTTGTCGGCGAACAGCACCGACTGCCCGTTGACGAAGACCTCGGCGAATGTGTCGAGCCCGGCGAACACCAGCTCGACGCGCGCGTGCGCCAGCAGCGCCGCGTCGGCGCGCAAGATCGTGCGGTACTCCCACGACTCGCGGTCGATCCACTGCTGGTCCTTCTCGTTGAGCCGGTAGAACGGATCGCCGATCTTGCCGTTGGCGAAGAGATCGGTGTGCACGCAGCCGGGCACCGTCGCCGGCAGCCAGGGCTCGGGCGGATCCTTGCGCGGGGTCACGCGGTGGAACGACCACGGTCCGTCGAGCAGGCGTCGCTCGTGCGCGGCGGGCGGCGGGGCGGCGACGGAGCCTTCGGCATGCGCGCTCGCGGGCACGCTGAGCGCTGCCAGGAAGACGCCCACGCCTACGCCCACGCCCACGATTCGGCGCGCTGGTCTCATTGCGCTCACCAGCTCAGGCCGTGGTCGTACGGGAATAGCGGATCGTACTTCGCGTCGCCGACGTTGATCGGAACGTCAGCCATCGAACGCGGCCACGAGCACGACAGCTTGCCGGTCGGCTTGACCGCGCCGGTGAGCACGTCGGCGACGCCCGCGCCCTCGGTGCCGGGCAGCCACGCCGCCACGATCGCCTTCGCCGAGTCGACGATGTCGCCCAAGATGATGGGCCGCCCGCTGAGCAGCACGACCACCATCGGCTTGCCGGTGCGCTTCACGCTGTCGATGAGCGCGCGATCCTCCTTGTTGAGCGCCAGGTCGGCGCGATCGCCGCCGCCCTCGGCGTAGGGGTCCTCGCCGACCACCACCACGACCACGTCGGCGCGCTCGGCGCCGGCGCCGTCTTTCGAAAAATCGAGCCGTCCCGCGCCGACCGCCTCGGTCAGCCCCTGGCGGATCGTGGTGCCGGGCGTGATCGCGCCGCGGTGACCGCGCCAGCTGGTCGACCAGCCGCCGCACTGCACGCCCATGTCGTCGGAGCGGAAGCCGGCCAGGTGAATGCGCCCGCTCTTGGTGAGCGGCAGCACGCCGCCGTCGTTCTTGAGCACCACCAGGGTCTTGGCGACCGCGGCGCGCGCCACCGCACGGTGCGCTGGCGACCCGATCTCCGCGGTGAGCGCGCGGTCGGTGAACGGCCGCTCCCACAGGCCGAAGCGCTTCTTCTGCTTCAGGATGCGGCGAACGGCATCGTCGATGCGCGCGGGCGGCACGCGCCCGCTCTCGACCAGCGCCTTCAGCTTCTGCTGGAACTCGCGGCAGCGATCCACCGGCGTCGGCACCATCATCATGTCGATGCCGGCGTTGATCGAGCGCTCGATGTCCTGGGTGTAGTCGGGCGACATCTTGTCGATCGCCGCCCAGTCGCTGACCACGAAGCCGGTGAAGCCGAGCTCGCCCTTGAGCACGTCGGTGATCAGGTGGCGATTGCCGTGCATCGGCTCGCCGTTCCAGCTGCTGTACGACACCATGACCGTCGCGGTGCCGGCCTTGATCGCGGCGATGTAGCCGGGCAAGTGCACGCGGCGCAGCTCCTCCTCGGAGATCTTCGTGTCGCCTTGATCCTTCCCGCCGAAGGTACCGCCGTCGCCCATGAAGTGCTTCGCGCAGGCCATGATGCGCGAGGTGTCGACGGCGCCACCCGCGTCGACGCCTTCCTGAAAGCCGCGCACCGCCGCCGCGCCCAGGCTCTCGGCCAGCTCGGGCGTCTCGCCGTAGCCTTCGTAGGTGCGGCCCCAGCGCTCGTCGCGCGGCACCGCGATGCACGGCGCGAAGGTCCAGTCGATGCCGGTGCCGGCGACCTCGCGCGCGGTGACGCGCGCCGCGGCCTGCACCGTCTCCGGGCTGCGCGTGCAGCCGAGGCCGATGTGGTGCGGGAAGATCGTCGAGCCCTTGAGACCGCCGTCTCCGTGCACGGCGTCGACGCCGTAGATCATCGGGATCCCCAGGCGCGTCGACAGCGCCTGGCTCTGGTAGCCGTCGTACATGTCGGCCCAGGTGTCGGCGGCGTTCGGCCGCGGGAGCGAGTCGGCGCCGCTCAGCACCGAGCCGACCATCAGATCGTGGACCTCGCGCCCGGTGCGCATCGCATTCTTGTCGATCTGGGTCATCTGGCCGATCTTCTCGTCGAGCGTCATCTGCCCGAGCAGCGTCTCGACGTCGGGCGACGGCGTCCCCGCGGCGCGCGCGGGCGGAACACTGGCGTGCGCGGGGCCAGCGGTACCGCCCGGGTGCACGCAGGCGGGCGCCAGCGCGGCGGCGGCAGTCGCGCCGAGGAACGTGCGGCGCGAGAGGCAGAGATCGGGGCGTCGGGCTTGGTCATCGCGTGGGATCCTCGGAGGCGGGAGAGCACGGGCGTGAGATCAGGGCGCGGGCGCGGTGCCGCCGACGATCGCCGCCAGGTGATCGTGGAACGTCTGCGCGTACCCGCCGGTCGGGCGTGCCGCTGCCGTAGTCCGTGACCAGCGGCCAGGGCCGGGCGTCTGGCCGCGCTCGCGCGGACGCACGCACGCGCCCTGATTCCAGGACCACGCGAGGTAGCTGGCGCCGTGGCCGTCGAGCCACTGCATGAGCGGGTCGATGAACGTGCCACCGCAATCGTCTTCACCGAGCTCGGTCGTCACGATCGGCAGCGTCGCGGCCAGCGCCGCGGGCGCGCCGTCCCAGCAGCTGCTGGGCTCTTGCAGCCGTTGAAGTTGTACACGTGCCACGCCGGCGCGATGTTGGCGTCGCTCGGGCGCGTAGGCGCTCCACTGCGACAGCGAGTTCGAATACTGGATGCCGCCGAGCAGGACCAAGTGGTTCGGCGCCACCGCGCGCACCGCGCTCGACGCAGCCCGGCCATGCCGACCGACTGATAGTAGTGCTGCTGGACATGGTCACCCCCCTGCCATCGGGTTGAGAGCCCAGAGCGTCGACATGCAGCCATCGCGCCAGCACTGCCACGCGGTCGTGCTGTCGTGGTTGGAGTCGGGGAACGGCTCGTTGTAAAGCTCGAAGACCACGCCATCGTCGTTGGCAAACGTGGTCGCGACGTCGGTCCAGAAGTCGACGGCGTGATCGGCGTCGGGCATCGGCTGCTGCATAGAGCGCGGTGGTCGTACCGGGCGCGGGCCAATGCAGCTCGAGGATCGGGACGATGTGAAACTGGTGCAGCATGCTGACGAAGAGACCGATCGAATCCTTGTAGCCGGTGCCGTCCTGTTGGTTTGCGGTCCCAACCAGCAGGTCTCGTTGAGCGGGATGCGCACGGCATTCGCCTTCCAGCTGGCAATGGCGGCAATCGTAGCGAGGCCCCAGGCGCCGTCGAAGACCCCCCCGCCCTTGACGCACATGTATTCGGTGCCGGAGCGATTGACGCCCCGGAGGGTGACCGGATTGCCGGCGTTGTCTTCCAGGTGATTGCCGACGATGTGCAATCCGTGGATCTCCGGACCGACCGGCGCGATCGGAAGCTCGTCGGTGCTGCCGTCTTGCCCGCAACCGATCGCGAGCGCCCCGAAGCGCCAGCAACACGAACCAGTGAAACGCGAGCCCTGCATGAAGCGATCTCCAATCAGCTAGGTAAAGTCGGGCCGAAAACTCCGATACGACGATCGAAACGAGACCGATTCCGCCCGAAAAAGGAACGCCGCCACGATGCCGGAGCCACCCGGGAATCGCAAGTGATCTCCCGGGGACCGGCGCGTGGCGATAGTGGACCCGCGTCATCTGGCGGGCGCGCTGGCGCTGGGCGCCATGCCCAGGGTCTTGTCGATGGCCGCCTGGGCCGCCACGGCCATCAACGCGTATCCGGCCGGCCCTGGATGCAGACCGTCCTCGGCCAGCTCGCGCTTCAACCAGCCCTTTTCGTCGGCGGTGGCGGGGACGTAGTCCAGGTAAGTGTGACCGTTGGCGGCGCAATACGCGCGCAGCCAGCGGTTGAGCTCGGCGATCTTCTCGGGCGGCCGCAACGGAAACGTCGCGTCCGAGCGCGCCGTGTAGTGGTGCACCGGCAGAATCGAGGAAAAGATCACGCGAATGCCGTGCAGGCGGGCCAGCTCCGCCATCGACGTGAAGTTCGCTTCGGTCTCTTCCAGGGTCATGGGTCCGCTGTTGCCGGCGATGTCGTTGGTGCCGGCGAGGATGACAACTGCCAAGGGCGCGAGACCGATCACATCTTCACGAAATCGAACCAGCATTTGCGACGTGGTCTGGCCGCCGATGCCCCGGTTCAAATAACCCTTGCCGGGGAACGAATTCTCGAGCCGCCACATGTCCGTGATCGAATCGCCGAAGAAGACCACGCGCCGCTCGCCGGCGGCGGGCGGTTTGAGCTGCGCGTTGGCGCGCCGGTAGCGGTTCACCTCGCCGAAGTCGTTGAAGTAGATCGACGTCCGCACCTTGCGCCATTCCTCGCGCCTCGCCTCGGCGAACGTGATCGCCTCGGCCGGGGTCATCTTCGCGGGCGGCGCGGGCTCGGGGGCCTTCGCGGCCGGCTGCGCCCGCGCGTGCGGCGCCGGCAGCGAGGCGATGAGCAGCCCGGCGACCGCGGGGCCAAGGGCTCGAAGCGGGAACCGACAGCGATGCATGGGACCCTCCTGGTCTTGGTCTGGAATCAGTGGCGCAGCGGCAGCACGATCGACTGCGCCGCGCCATCGTACTCGACGGTGCGATCGACGGTGGGCTCGAAAGAGAAGGGGACCGGCCGGTCGCGCCGCACGTCGACGATCGCGAAGCGGCGGCGCGCCAGCATGCCCGGGAACGACCCCTCGCGCGCGCCGATCGTGAGCGTGCGCGCGGCCTGGTTCCAGCCGAGCGGGATGCGCGCCGACTGGCCGCGCTCGTACTGATAGCTGGTGCCGTCGTCTTCGTAGATCGTGAAGTGACCGTCGGCGCCCTCGTAGATCATCAGCGTGATCGGATCCGCGGGTTTCTCGGCCGCGAACTGCAGGTCCGGTCCCAGTGGCAAGATCGAGCCGGCGCGCACGTGCACCGGGATCGCGTCGTAGGGCGCGGCGGCGTCGACGTCCTGGCCGGCGCCGGCGGCGTTGCCGGTCCAGAAGTCGTACCAGCTCTGGTCGTGTGCCGGCAAAGGCGGCAGGTAGACCGGGCGCGCGCGCTGGCGGTAGGCGCTGATCGGGCTCACCAGCAGCGCCGGACCGAAAAGGTACTGGTCGGCGATGGAACGGGCGCGCTGGTCGTCGGGAAAATCCATGACCAGCGGGCGCAGCATCGTGGCGCCGTCGGAGGTCACGCGCGCCGCCACCGAATAGACGTAGGGCAGCAGGCGGTAGCGCAGGCGATCGAACTTGAGCTGGGCCTGAAACGCCGGGCTGGAATCGCCGCCGTATTGCCACATCTCGCGGTACGGCGACTGGCCGTGACTGCGCAGGATCGGCAGGAATGTCGAGTACTCGAACCAGCGGGTCGCGAGCTCGCGCCACTCTTCGAGGTCGGCGGGGGCGGGGGGATCTTTGGCGAAGCGATAGGGCACCGAGAAGCCGCCCGTGTCGACGGTCCAGTAGGGAACGCCGGAGATCGAGAAGCCGAGGCCCGCCGGGATCTGCTTGCGCAGCGCCGTCCAGGTCGACGAGATGTCGCCCGACCAGGAGACCGCGCCGTAGCGCTGCTGGCCGGCGAACCCGTTGCGCGTGAGGATCAACACGCGCTGGTCGGGCGCCGACGCACGCATCCCCTCGTAGATCGCCTGGCTGTTCACCAGCGAAAACGCGTTGAGCACGCGCGCGCCGCTGCCGAGGCGGGTCGGCGTCATGTGGGTCTCGTTGGCGTCGATCTGCGCGCGCGGCGTCTTGAACGGCCCATCGACCATCTCTGGCTCCGTCGAGTCCATCCACCAGGCATCGACGCCGCGCTTGCGCAGCCGCTGGTCGATCTGCGCCCAGTACAGGCGGCGCGCGTCGGGATCGAAAGCGTCGTAGACCGTGTAGATGTTGCCCAGGAAGTCGTGCTGCTGCTCGGCGAGGTTGCGCTGGAAGAGGAAGCCACCGGCGGCAAGCGCGTCGAAGGTCGGCGTGCCGGGATAGAACTTGGGCCACACCGAGACCATCAGCCGCACGTTCTGCGCGTGCAGCGCGCGGATCCAGCCGTCGGGATCGGGGAAGCGCTCGCGATCGAACTCGTGCGAGCCCCAGCGCTTGATGTTCCAGTACTGCCAGTCCTGCACGATGTAGTCGATCGGGATGTGGCGCGCGCGGAACTGCTTCACCACGTCGAGACTCTCGTCCTGGGTGCGGTAGCGCTCGCGCGATTGCCAGAAGCCGAACGCCGCGCGCGGCGGCAGCGGCGCCGCGCCGGTGAGCTGGCGGTAGCCCGCGACGACTCGATCGAGGTCGCGGTGCGGCCCGTAGACGAACGTGTAGTCGATGCCGTCGCCGACCTCCGACGAGAAGGAGATGCTGCGCTCGCGCACCGGCGGCCGCCAGAGCAGGCGCAAAATGCGCGTCGTGCCGTCCATGGTCCAGTGCAGGTGCAACGGCACCGCCTGTCCCTCCGTGAGCCGCACGCGCGCGATGTCCTCGCCAGGCAGCCAGCGCTGGCGCCAGTGGTCGATCACCTTGGTGTCGCCGACGGTGAGCTCGATGCCGCCCGCCGAGTAGGTCCAGAACTGGTAGGTGCCGCTGACCGGCGGGACGAACGTGCCGGTCCAGTCGACGGTCTGCCCCTTCGCCGGCATCGCGACGTCGCCGGGCTCCGCGTCGGCCGACGTCGAATAGAGCCCGGCGCTGTTGGGCAGCGGCACAGCGTCGGCGAGCTCGCCGTAGCGCGTGAACGAGGTGTTGTCCCAGAGGATGCCGTAGCCGCGGCTCGAGACCAGGAACGGGATGAAGATCTCGGTGTTGTGCTGGTAGAGACCGAGATCGACGTCGCTGATGTCGAGCAGATCCTGCTGGTGCTGGCCGAGGCCGTAGAGCGATTCGTCGGGCGCGCGGTCCCACTGCTGGGTCACGGTGAAGGTCGGCTCGCCCCAGACCAGCCTCGGGCCGAGGTCGCGCCCGCCTGGACGCTCGGTGAGGATCGGCGCCGCGTTCGGCCCGGCCTTCGCATCGAAGAACGACACCGTCCCATCGGCAGCGATG
This sequence comes from uncultured Pseudomonadota bacterium, assembly GCA_963711305.1. GTDB lineage: Bacteria > Myxococcota_A > Polyangia > Fen-1088 > Fen-1088 > DASRQZ01. The sequence goes on along the minus strand of CAVQDT010000005.1, from coordinate 936,844 downwards.
TGAACGGCGAGCGCGGCGGTGGTCACGTGCTTCCCGTCGGGCTCGTCGGTGATCGCGAATGTCGCCGGCACGCACCGTTTGGCCGCGGTCGCCAGCGTCGCGCGCGCAAAGAACGCCGGATCGCGCGCGTAGGCGACGCGCACGATGTTGTCGGCGCAGACGCCGATCTTCAGGAACCTGTCGCCGACCGGCAGCACCGGTCCCGGCATCGGCGCCGGGTCATTCATGACCAGCGGCGGGCGCGACGAGGACGTGGCCGCATTCGACGGCGGGCCCACCGCGGCGGACGGACGGCGCGCGCATCCGGTTTCCGCGGCGCCCAGCAGTGCCAGCGCCGCGGCGACGGCAACCGCGACGGCCCGAGAAGCCAATGAAGGTCTGGTCATCCGAGACCGCGCGACATTAGCTTGCGCGGTTGACAATGTCATCGCCGCTGCGCCCTGATGGCGCCATGACGATCGGTCTTGGGCCCGCGCACGCGGCGGCGATCCTGCTCATCTGGATGGTGGCGTCGGCGAGCTGCGCCGCGCGCTCGCCCGCGGCTTCGCCCGCGAGCGCAGGACCGGTAAAGTCGCCGGCGATGCAGAAGGACGAGCGGCTGCCGCAGATCCAGGCGCGGCTCGACAAGCTGGCGCGCGCGGCATTTCAGTTCTGGCGCGTGCACGGCCCCGATCGCGAGCAGGGCGGCTTTCACGGCACGCTGGATCGCCACGGCAACCTCGATCGATCCGACCGACAAGAGCTTGATCCAGACGGTGCGCCACCTGTGGGCGATGTCGATGTGGTACGAGCGCCGGCAGCCCGAGCCAGAGGTGAAGGCGCTGGCCGACGGCCTGTACACGTTCTTGATGGCGCACTTCCGCGACCCGGCCGACGATCAGTTCTACCTGACGGTCAGTCGCGCCGGTGAGCCGGTCGATCGGACCAAGATGCTCGCCGGGCAGGCGCTGGCGATCTACGCGCTCACCGAATACGCGCGGGTCTTCCACATCCAGGCGGCGGGCATGCAAGCGCTGGCGACCTTTCACGCGATCGACACCGCCCTGCACGACGCCAAGTTCGGCGGCTACGTCCAGATCGTCGAGGGGCCGCTCTCGGTGAACGAGGTCCGCAAGGAGACCAACACCCAGGTGCACCTGCTGGAAGCGTTCACCGCGCTCTACGCGGCGACGCAGGATCCGCTGGTGCGCTCGCGGCTGTCGGAGATGAGCGCCGCGGTCGCGAATCACATGCTGCAAAAAGAGGGCTTCCTCGACAAGGCGTTCCTGCCCGACTGGACGCCGATCGGAGAGCCGGCCGTCAACTACGGTCACGACATGGAGACCGGATGGATGCTGCTCGAGGCGGCGCGCGCGCTGGGGATGCCCGGCGATCCCAAGCTGGTCGGCGCCGCGAAGACGATGATCCTCCTGTCCGCGAGCGCCGGCTACGACGCCGCCAAGGGTGGGTACTTCGAAGAGGGGCCGCCGGGAGGCGCGCCCGCGAAGCTCGAGAAGGGCTGGTGGGGGCAGGCCGAAGCGTTGCTCGCGCTCTGGCGCGGCTACGAGCTCACCGGCGACCGGACGCTGCTCGATCGGCTCGACGGCACGTTGCGCTTCATCGAGACCGCGCTCGCCGACCCGGTCGACGGCGAATGGTTCTGGAGCGTGCGCCCCGACGGCAGCTTCGGCGAGAAGGGCGACATCAAGGGCTCCGCCTGGAAGGCCAGCTACCACACGCTGCGCGCGCTGGTCTTCACCGGCGACTGGATCGCCGCCGCGCAGGCGCGCTAGGGGGCCGGGCAGCCGATCGGCGTCGTGGAGATGACCACGTCGTCGACGTGGAAGGTGCGCACGCCGTCGGTCTGATACGACTCCCAGCCGAGGTCGAGGCGATCGAAGTTGGGCGCGGTCCAGGTGAACGGCGGCGTCGCCGGCTGGTTGACGCAGCCCTGGCCGCTGCCGTTGACCGTGAGCGACGGGACGGCCGTGCCGTCGAGCCACAGGTTCATGCGGTTGTTGGGGCCGTCGAACTTCCACTCGACGCAGGCCCAGCGGCCGACCGGCACCACGACCTTGTTCGCGTGCTGCCAGCAGTCGCTGGCCGGCGGCGTGCCCGAGTACGAGTCGGGCGTGTCGTAGTTCGCCATGAGCTGGCTGCCGACGAAGGTCGTGCCCTGCATGACCGGCAGCTGTCCGCCGTAGCGATAGAGCGCGTGATAGCTCGCGCCCGGCACCACGCCCGCGCCCTGGATCATCGTCCAGTGCACCGAGGTCGCCGGCGCGGCGTCGAGATAGAACATCATGCGCCCGTAGAAGACGTTGCCGGCGACCGGGAACACGCCGTTGCCGGTGAGCTCGATGAACGCGGTCTTGATGCCGTCGGTGGTGCGCGCCGCCGTGGTCATCTTGATCGACTTGCTGCCGGAGTGGGCGAATGCCCCGTCGACGGTGACCGCGCCCATGTTCGTCGACGCGCGCCACGGCGTCGTGGGCGCGACGTTCGCGGCGTACTTCTCGAAGTCGTCGCAGAAGAGCGCGGTCGTGCACGGATCGGCGCCGGTGCTCCCCGCGGCGCCGTCGTTTCCAGTGCTCCCGCCGGTGCCGTGGCCCGCACATCGCCGCCGCTGCCGCTCCCCGCGGCGCCCGCCGTGCCGCCGCCGCTGCCCGTCGCGCCGCCGAGCGCGTCGGAGCCGACGTGCGTCGTCTTGCAGGCGGTCGCGGTGAGCGCGAGCGTGAACGCAAACCCGGTAAGCAAACCCGATTTCGACATCGAGATCAGCATACAGCACGTTGTTCCGACGGCGCAGTTCTGTTCTACTCCGTCGCGCTGTCATGAATAGATCGAGACTTGCTTGGTTGTTTGTTTGTGGCATGTCGATTGGTACGAGCGGGTTGCTGGCGTGCAGCAACTCGAAGCGCGAACAACGCCACCGACGCTGGCGACGCCATCGACGGGATGCCGACCGACCTTCCGCCGACGGCGCTCATCTCCCACCCGAACCCGATCATCTCGCGAGGCGCCACGGTCGTCCCGGCCTCGGCCAGCGCCGTCGTCGACGGCCTCTACCACAACGGTGGTTGGACCACGAAGGGCGCCAGCCTGCCGGCGTCGGCGGCGATCAACATCGGCGCGGGCCCGACGCGCCTGCTGGTCCAGTGGGACGACGGCGGCACCTACGACTACAAGGATCTTCCGGGCGTCACGGTCTACGGCTTTCCGATGGGCTACACCATCGACGTCTCCGGCGACACGACCAACGGCTCCGACGGCACCTGGACCAGCGTGGTCACCGTCACCGACAACGCGGTCCGCACGCGCGGGCACGTGATCGACTTCACCGGCATGAGCTGGCTCCGCATGACGATCACCGCTGCGCCGCCGACCGAGAGCGGCAACGGCGTGCAGATCGGCGAGATCGACGTGCACGACATCTCGTACAGCCCCGACCTGCCCGACGATACCTGGTTCTTCATGGGCGACAGCATCACCGCGTTCGCCTACGACCGCGCGCAGGCGCACCAGCCGAGCTTCGCGTCGCTGATCAACACGGCGTTGCCGTCGTACTTCCCGGCGATGATCAACGGCGGCATCGGCGGCGAGCTCAGCACCGGCGGGCTGGCGCGGCTGCCCGAGGCGCTGGCGCTCAACTCGGCGTACCGCTTCTTCGTGCTCGGCTACGGCACCAACGACGCCTCCCGCGGCGCGGGGCAGATGGCCCCGTTCATGAGCAACATGCAGGCGATGATCGACATGGTGAAGGCGGCGGGGAAGATCCCGATCATCCCGCGCATCCCCTACGCGTCGAACACGCTCTATTCGATGATCGATCAGTACAACACGATCGTCGACGACCTGGTGGCGTCGAACAACCTGATCCCCGGCCCCGATTTCTACGCGTTCTTCATGGCGAACCCCGACGATTTCACCTGCCCGCCGTGCAGCAACCGCGCGACCGACGGCTTGCACCCCGACGACACCGGCCTGCAGATGATGAACCAGCTGTGGGCCACGGCGGCGATGTCGCTGTACCGGCTGTCACCCTGAGCCTCGATCCGGTCCCCTCTCCCAGTCCGCTGGGAGAGGGCAGACCTTGCGCGACGCGGCGCCCGCCGCCGCTACTTCGCCGGCCGGATGCGCGCGACCCAGCCGCCGCCGGGCGCGAGCTGCATCTTCACGTGCGTCGCGCGCGTGACCGCCGTCGTGGTCTTGCGGTAGTCGCTCGCGCGCGTGGCGGCGTCGGGCCCGTCCTCGTACGCGGTCATCTGGTAGTCGCCGGTGCCCAGGAACGACAGCTCGATGTCACCCGAGCGCGGCGTCCAGTCGGTCATCGCCCCCAGGTACCAGTCCTGGCCGTGTCGGCGCGCGACGATGATGAATCGGCCGATCGTGCCGTCGAGCACGCGCGTCTCGTCCCACACCGACGGCACCGGCCCCAGGAACTCCATCGCCTCGGGCTCGTGCTCGTAGTGCGTGGGTGAGTCGGCCAGCATCTGCAGCGGGCTCTCGAACACCACGTACATCGCCAGCTGCTGGACGCGCGTGCCCAGGCTCATCGGCTCGTTGAAGACGATCTTGAACGTCTTGGCCGTGGCGTTGAGCATCGCGCCCGGCGTGTAATCCATCGGCCCGATGAACATGCGCGTGAACGGCAGCGACAGGTTGTGCTCCGGGTCCGAAGCGTTGCTCCACTTCATGTGCTCGAGCCCCTGCACACCCTCGGTCGAGATCAGGTTCGGCCAGGTGCGCGTCAGCAGCGCCGGGCGGATGCCGCCGTGAAAGTCGACCAGCATCTTGCGCTTGGCCAGCGCTTCGCACACCCGGTAGTAGAAGCGCATGACCGGCTGGTCGTCGCGCTGCATGAAGTCGACCTTGACCCCCTTCACGCCCCAGCGTCGAATAGAGGTCGAGCGCCGCCTGGAACTGATCGTCGAACGTCTTCCAGATCGCCCAGAGGATGATGCCGACGTTCTTCTTCTTGCCGTAGGCGACCAGCGCCGGGACGTCGATCGCCGGCACCGACTTCAGGAGATTCCCGGTCGGGTACCACCCTTCGTCGAGGATGATGTATTCGATGCCGTGGCGCGAGGCGAAGTCGATGTAGTGCTCGTAGGTCTTGTTGTTGACGCCGGGCTGGAAGTCGACGCCCTTGAGGTTGAGCGCGTTCCACCAGTCCCACGCGACCTTGCCCGGGTGAATCCACGACGTGTCGGCGACGCGCGACGGGCTCTCCAGCAGGTAGACCAGCGTGCTCGAGGCGAGGTCCTTGTCGGCGGGCGCGACGCCGAGCACGCGCCAGGGGTAGCTGCGCTTGCCGCGCGTGACCGCGATGTAGTCGGCGGCGCGCGTGACCTTGATGTTCCGGTCGCTGGGGCCTTTGGTCTTCTCGTCGATGAGCGGCTTCTCCTCGAGCGGGTAGGGCGGGAAGGTCGCGGCCAGCGCCGGGCCGCCGGTGCCGTGCAGCCACAGGCCGGGATAGTCCTCGAGGTCGGATTCGGCGATCGCGATCTTGGGGCCGGCCGGCGTCTCGACGACCGCCGGGATGCTCGCCAGCGCCGCCGGGGTCAGCGTGCCGATGCGCGTGCGCGCGAACTTGCGCTCGTTGTGCGAGAAGAAGCTGTCCTCCTGCGGAAAGTAGACGCCGGTGTCGCCGCTGGCCGCGAACGCGAACGTCGCTTCCTCGGCGTAGACCTTGACCTCGGCCTGCGGCAGCGAGGTTTCGAAGCGGTAGGCCACGCCCTGGTCGTAGGCGCGGAAGATGACCGCGAAGTGGCCCGCGAACGTCAGGCGCAGCTGGTTGTACTTCTCGGGGAGCACCGCCGCCTTCTGGCGCACCACCGGCTCGATCTTGCGATCGACGCTCGCGCGCTCGACGTGCTCGATGTGCGGCTCGATGCCCAGCTTCTGGTGGTCGACGTCCATCGCCAGCGTCGCGTGCGCGACCAGCGGCTTGCCGTCGAACGCGATGTCGTAGGTGAGGCGCGCGCCGGTGCTGACGGTGACCTCGATGTGTCCGTCGGGCGAGCGCAGCTGCTGCGGTCCGGTCTCGGCCGCGCCCGCCCGCGCGCGCGCCGGCACCAGCAACGCCGCGACCAGCAGGAGTGCTTGACAGCCCGGGCGGCCCGGGGCGACGAATCGACGAACAGGCCGTTCGTTGCGAATCATAAGACCCCATATCGTGCCGCGCTCGCGAGCGCAACGCTGTGCGTGCTCGCCGCCGGCTGCGGGCACCTCGCGGGTCACCAAATCGATCCTGGTGACGCGCGCATCGGGGTCATGGGCCGCGTCGACCGCTCGGACGCGCATCTCTGGCGCATCGGATATCCGGGCGTCACGATGCGGCTGCTGGTCGACGGCCGCTCGTTGCGCATGCGCGCCTCCTGCACCCACAACTGCCGCGTCGGCGTCACCGTCGACGGCGGCGCGCGCACGCGAGCTCCGCCTGCCGCAGGGCGAGAGCTGGCAACCACTGCTTTCGGCCCCGACCGACGGCCCGCACACCGTGGAGCTCGTCGCGCTCACCGAGGCCTGGCAGGGCATCCTCGGCGTGCGCAAGTTCGAGACGCCCGGCGGCCGCCTGCTGTCCGCGCCGCCCTGGCCCGAGCGGCGGCTGCTCTTCATCGGCGACTCGGTCACCTGCGGCGAGGCGATCGACCGCGGCAGCGACTGCGCGATCAAGCGCGACCCGGCCGGCGGCGCCGACGGCGATCTCTCGTACGGCATGCGGCTCGCGCGCGCGCTGTCGGCGCAGGCGCAGCTGGTCTGTTACGGCGGTCGCGGCCTCATTCGCGACTGGCGCGGGCGGCGCGACGTGCCCAACGCGCCCCAGTTCTTCGACCTGGCGGTCGTGGATGAGCTGCCGCGCCTGCATCCGGGCGCGCGCTGGGACCACGCCGGCTACCGGCCCGACGTGGTCGTGATCTCGCTCGGCACCAATGATTTCAACCTCGCGCTCCCCGCGTTTCCCGACCGCGAGGAATTCGTCACCGCCTACGTCGCCTTCGTTCGAGCGATCCGCGCGCGCTTTCCGGCGGCGGCAATCCTCCTGACCGAGGGGGCGATCGTCAGCGACGACGAAGACCCGCAACGCCCGCAAAAGGCCGCGCTGCGCGACTATCTCGGCGAGACCGCGCGCCGCCTGGCCGACGCGCGGGTGACGGTCTTCCCCTCCACGCACTACCCGGGCGACGCCTGCAACGCCCATCCGACCGGCGAGCAACACGCCGCGATGGCGCGCGATCTGGAGCCGGCGATCCGCCGCGCGGCCGGCTGGTGAGAAAGTAAGAAGGAAATCGAGTCGCGCGTCCCTTTACTAGCGGGGTGGTGTGCCCCGCAACTGATTTCGAGCATTTGCGCGGATTTCCGTGCGTTGACAGCCCATATCGGTTGCCCTCTAATCCGGTCGCCTTCAAGAGTCTCAAGGGAGAAAGCTGATCATGACAAATTCGAGGAGTACCCCGCGCAACCCCATTGGTTGGTCATCGTTGGTGGTCTGGCGATCGCCGGGCTGGCCATGAACGTCGGCTGCAGCAGCGGCAGCTCGACGCCGGACAGACGCGGGCTTGGGTGGAAGCACCGGTTCCGGTGGGCGCACCGGCGCGGGCGGCAGCGGCACCGGCGCCGGCGCCGCGCTTCCGAAGAACATCAACTACACCTTCGACAGCGACGTGCAGGGGTGGGCGTTCAGCACGTACGCCGATCCGAACACGACGAACCTCACCGGCCTGTACCCGATCGACGGTGGCGCGGGCGACGCCGCGACGCCCGACGCGGGCGCCGGGGTTGCCGCCCCGACGTTGACCTGGGACAGCTCGGTCGGCCAGCCCGGCCTCGGTTCGCTCAAGATCGCGGTGACGTTCACCGCCTGCAATCAGTACGTCGATCCGGGCATCAACTTCGCGCCGGTGAAGGATGAGACCGGCCTCGCGATCTCGGGACGCCTGCAGGTCACCTCGGGGATGTTCAGCGGCGGCGCACAACTCCACGCCACCACCGGTACCAGCTTCGCGTACGCCTTCGCGCCCGTCAGCATCCCGACTACAAACGGAACGTTCTCCGCCGCAACGTTGACCGCAGCGGGTCAGGCTGCGGGCGTCGACTTCTCGATGGTCGACGGAATTGGCCTGCAGATCTACTCAGGCAGCGTATGCCCCTACCCGAACGCCGGCGTCCCCGTCGTATTCAACCTCGACACGTTCGTCGACTAGCTAGGCCGACGCGCGAGCGAGATCGTTGAACAACACGACGGCCGGCACCATCCAGGTGCCGGCCGTTTTGTTTTGCGTGCGGCCGAACCGGATGGGCATTGGAACACCGATGCCTTTGCTCTATGCTGCCGCGCCATGCGCACCCCCGAGAAGAAAAGCGTCGCTGTTCGAGCTTCAGTCGATGTTTCCCTCGATTCCAGCGCCAATGACACATCCATCAACGGCGCCGGCGCTCCGACCCGGCGCGAGATCCTGCGCGGGATGGCAGCCGCGACCGGCGCCATGCTGGTGCCCGCCTGCGCGACGTCGGGCGCGCCCGGCGCGGCAACGCCGGCCGCGAACCGCCAATGGTTGCCGGGTGGATTGCAGGTGCGCGGCTCGCGTTTCTACAAAGACGACAAACCGTTTTACGTGAACGGGTTCAATTATTGGTCGGCGTTGCCCAATTCGCGCGACGGCAACACCGCCGGCTGGGATCAGGTGCGGCGCGATCTCGATCTCTTGCAAGGCATGGGCATCAACATGCTGCGCATCAGCGGCGCGTCCGAAGGCCCGGACACCGAGCCCTTCCGCATCGTGCCGTCGCTGCAGCCGGATGCCGGGAAGTACGACCCCGCGAGCGTGACCGGCCTCCTGCGCCTGTGCGACGAGCTCAAGAACCGCGGCGTGTTCGCGATCCTGATCATGAACAACTTCTGGCAATGGTCGGGCGGCTTCTGCCAGTACCTGGCCTGGGCCGGCAAGGGCCGCGTGCCCTATCCGCCGCCGTTCCCGGGTGGCAGCTGGGACACCTACCAGAACACCGCCGGGACGTTCTACTCGAACGGCACCGCCGTCGAGCTCTACAACAACCTGCTCAAGCACGTCGTCCCGCAGCTGGCGTCGAACCCGATCGTGATCTGGGAGCTGGCCAACGAGCCGCGCGGCATGAAGAACGTGAAGGCGTTCCACAAGTGGATCGACGACACCGGGCGCCTGATCCGCTCGATGGCGCCGGGGCAGCTGGTCACCACCGGCAGCGAAGGGCAGACCGGCTCGGCGACCTACGCCGGCATGGACACGGTGGCGGACCACCAGAGCCCGTTCATCGACTTCATCACTTTCCACCTCTGGGTCGAGAACTGGAACTGGCTGTCCGGGAACGAACATCGAGGGCAGCTACCCCAAGGCCCTGGAAAAGGCCAAGGCGTACATCAACGATCACGCGGCGCGCGCCGCCAAGCTCGACAAGCCGCTGCTGCTCGAGGAGTTCGGCTTCCCGCGCGACCAGCACAGCTTCGCGGCCGACTCGCCGGTGACGATTCGCGACAAGTACTTCGACGAGATCTACGCGCTGGTGAGCTCGCTCAAGGCCACGTCGCCGATGGCCGGCATCATGCCCTGGGCGTTCGCCGGCGACGCGCGGCCGCCGCGCCCGGAAGACTTCTGGAAGCCGGGCGACCCCTTCATCGGCGACCCGCCGCACGAGAAGCAGGGGTGGTACAGCGTCTACGACAAGGACAGCACGGTGAGCCTGATCAAGGGGTGGTCCGGGCAAGCTGGTGGCGTGAGCGGCTTGACAAGCCCGGCCGGGGTCTTCATCATCCCGGCCCTCGGGCGATTCCGCCCGATCCGGGAAAGCACAAGGAGATCCAGGTAGTGGCGAACATCAAGTCAGCGCGAAAAACAGAACCGACAGCGCGTCAAGCGCACCGCGCGCAACACCGCGCAGAAGACCGCGATGCGGACCGCCGTGAAGCGCGTGCGCGCCGCCATCGGCGCCAAGAACGCCAAGGCAGCCAAGGCGGCGCTGCCCGCCGCGATCCGCGCCGTCGACCAGGCGGCGTCAAAGGGCGTGATCAAGCGCGGCACCGCCTCGCGCTCGATCTCGCGCCTGACCGTCGCCGTCGGCGCCCTCAAGTAGGGCGAGCACCCGGAAAACGAGCGCCCGCCTTCAGCGGCGCGCGCTCGCGTCCTCGGCCAGCTGCTGCACCAGCTTGGACAGGATCAGGTCCGGGTCGATGCGCGACGACTTGAGCACGCGATCGGCGCGGTAGAGCCGCCCGAAGCTGCGCTCGAGCGTCGCGTGTGACATGCGCCGCGCCGGCACCAGCACGTCGTCGAGGAAGAAGGGCGCGATCCCGACCCGCGACGCGATCTCGGGCCGCGGCACACCAGCGGCCGCCAGCTCCTTGGCGCGCCAGATCTGCCGCAGCTGGCGCACCAGCATGAACTGGATGCGCAGCGCCGGCTCGCGGTTGCGCTGCATGTTGGCCAGGAGGCGCAGCGCGCGCTCGACGTTGCCCTCGCCGATCGCCTTGGTCAGCTCGAAGACGCCGCGCTGGCGCGTCTCGGCCACCAGGTCCTCGACGTCGGCGAGCCGGATCCGCTTGGCGTCGCCGACGTAGAGCGCCAGCTGCTCGAGCGCCTGCGACAGCCGCCCCAGGTCGGGCCCGGCCATCTCGGCCAGCGCGGTGGCCGCGTCGCCGTCGAGGCCGATCTGCCGCTGCTTCGCCTCGCGCGCGAGCCAGCCCACGAGCTCGCGATCACGCAGCGGCGGGAACTCGTGCAGAAAGCCGGCCTTGCGCAGGGTCGCGAAGACCTTGAACCGGGTGTCGACCTTCTCGCCGACGAGCACGAGGCAGGTTGTCGGGTTCGGATCTTCGACGTAGGAGAGCAGCGGCTCGAGGTCGGGCGCCTTGACCTCGTCGATGCCCTTGCCGATCACCAGCCGCCGGCGCGCCATCATCGGCATGGTGCGCGCGGTGCTGACCACGCGTCCGATCGGCGTCTCCTTCAGATCGAAGACGTCGTGGTTGAAGCTGGCGCCGGCCCCGGCCGAGCCGAGCACCGCCTGCCGGATCGCCGCCAGACAGCGATCGACCAGGTAACGCTCGGCGCCGTGCAGGCAATAGATCGGATCGATCTGACCCGACGCAATCGCGCCGAGGAGGTCGCGGTCGGGGCCGGGCGCGGGAGACATGCCTCGGTTGTACTACACTCGATGGCAAGGATAGACGACGACAATGGACGATCGACTCAAGGCTACGCTTCTGCTGCTCGCGTCGAACACATTCATGACCGTCGCGTGGTACGGCCACCTCAAGTTCAAGGAACACGCGCCTCGCCTGCCGGTGATCATCGCGATCAGCTGGGGCATCGCGCTCTTCGAGTACATGCTCCAGGTGCCGGCCAACCGCATCGGCTACCGCGTGATGTCGGCGTACCAGCTGAAGATCATCCAGGAGGCCTGCTCGCTGGTGGTGTTCATGGTCTTCGCGGCGCTGTGGCTGGGCGAGGGCCTGCAGGTCCGTTACCTCGTGTCGTTCGCGCTGGTGATGCTCGCGGTGGTCGTCGCATTCAAATGACGGCGCAAGCGCCCGCCGGATTCGCGCGCGCGCTGCTGCGCTGGTTCGATGCTCATCGGCGCGATCTGCCCTGGCGGCGGCAGCCGAGCCCGTACCGCACGCTGGTGTCGGAGTTCATGCTGCAGCAGACGGTGGTCGCGACGGTCGAGCCGTACTTCGAGCGGTTCGTCGCGCGCTTCCCCGATTTCGCCGCGCTGGCTGCCGCGCGCGAGGACGAGGTCACCGCGCTCTGGTCGGGGCTCGGCTACTACGCGCGGGCGCGCAACCTGCGACGAGCGGCGATCGCGGTCGTCAGCGAGCACGGCGGCGTGCTGCCCGACGACGAGGAGACCCTGCGCACGCTGCCCGGCATCGGCCCCTACACCGCGGCGGCGGTCGCGGCGATCGCGTTCGATCGGCGGGTGTTCGCGCTCGATGGGAACGGCATCCGCGTGCTGGCGCGGCTCTTCGCCGTGCGCGAGCCGGTCAACCTGCCGGCGACGCGCGAGCACCTGCGCGCGCTCGGGCAGTCGCTGGTGCCGGCGGCGCGCGCGGGCGACTTCAACCAGGCGACGATGGAGCTGGGCGCGCTGGTCTGCGCCCCCAGGTCGCCCGACTGTTCCGCCTGTCCCGTTCGCGCGCACTGCGCGGCGGTTCGGCTCGGGCTCACGCCCGAGGACCTGCCGGTCAAGCAGCCGCGCGCCGCGCGCCGCGCGGTGGCGATCGCCTGCGCGCTGGTCGAGCGAGGCGGGCGCGTGCTGCTGGTGCGCCGCCAGCCGGGCGAGCTGCTGGCCGGCACCTGGGCGTTGCCGTCGGCCGACATCGCCGAGGGTGCCGCGGCCGAGGACGCCGCGCGCGCCGCGGCCACCGCCGAGGGCGTGGTCGCGACGACGCCGCCGGTGTTCCGCGGGCGCGTGCGCCACGTCTTCACGCACCGGGATCTCACGGCCGACGTCTTTGCGGTCGCCGCCCGCCGCGCGACGTCCCGCCAGCCCGGAGCGCCGCTGGGTCGCGCGCGACGAGCTCGCGGGACTGGGGATCTCCAGCTTCACCCGCAAGACCCTGGCGATCGGTCAAGAACGAGAAAAGCGGCGTGAATGCCAAGGTCCGGACTCCAATCCGATCCCCTCGCCCCGTCCGCGGGCAGAGGGTTAGGGAGAGTGGCCGGCGGGCGCCGCGGCTCGCAAGGTTTGCCCTCTCCCTAACCCCCGCGGACGGGCGCGGACGGGGGAGGGGACCGGACCTTCTCCAATCCGGAGCTTGGCGTTCTTGGCGTCTTGGCGGTTAACTGACGTCATTGAACCTGAGGTGTTATGAACAGATGATGCTGCGTCTTGCCGGCCTCCTCTTCGTCGTCATCACCGCCTGCGCGACCGGCTCGGCGGCGCAGCTCCCGCCCGCGCCGCCGCCGGGCCCCACCGAGCCGCCGCCCTTCGGCGAGCCGCCGCCCGGCACGCCGCCGCCAGCTTCACCGGTGCCGATGCCGCCGCCGCCGATCGCGGGAACCGGCGCCGATCGCGCCGGCACCGACGCCGACTTCGTCGCGGCGCGCAGCAAGTTCGATCAGGGCGACGCCGAGGGCGCGCGCGTCGCGCTCGAGGGGTTCGTCGCCCAGCACCCGGCCGATCCGGCGCGCCCATCGGCGGATCTCCTGCTGGCGCGTCTCGCGCTCGGCCGCGGCGACGCGGCGGCGGCCAAGACGCGCCTCGAACCGCTGACCGGCGACGCCACGCTGGGCACGACGGCGCGCTACTACCTCGGCCTGGCCGAGCTGCGCCTGGGCAAGGCGGCGCACGCCAAGGAGCTGCTGCTACCGTTCCTCTCGAAGACCGCGGCGACGTCAGGGGCCGCGGCCGACGACTCGACGCTCGAGCTCTACGGCGCGATGGCCGAGGCCGACGCCGCCACCGGCGATCCCGCGGGTGCGATCTCGCTCTGGGACGGCTACTTCCGCGGCGCGCGCGAGCCCGAGCGCGCGTTTGCGCGCATGCGCGCCGAGCAGCTGGCGGCGCAGCTGCCGGGCGAGGCGGCCTGGCGCGCGTTCAGCGCGGCGGGGCAGGGGGGCCTGGCGCGCGCGGTGCTGGGGCCCAAGGCGGCGATCTACCTGCGCGGCCAGAACGATTCCTCGGGCGCGGCGTTCATCGAGACCGAGAGCTCCAAGGCGCGCCGCGCGCTGGGCTTCGACGAGTCGGGCCAGCGCGTGGGTCCCGGCGATCCGACGCGCGTCGGCCTGGCGCTGCCGCTGTCGGGCAAGTTCCAGCCGATCGGCGAGGCGGCGCTGCGCGCGGCGATGCTGGCGCTCGGGTCGGTCGCCGACGCGCCGGCCACCGCGCGCGAGGCCGCGGGCGGCCCGGCATCGCAGCTCGTCATTCGCGACACCGCGACCGATCCCGAGCGCGCCGCGCGCGGCGTGATGGAGCTGACCCGCGAGGAGGCGGTGATCGGCATCGTCGGCAGCGCCGAGAAGCGCGCGGCGGCCGCGGCGCTCAGCGAGGCGACGCAGGACGGGATCCCGCTGCTGACGCTCGACGACCAGCCGCCGGGCGCGCTCAGCACCGGCTTTCAGCTGATCCACGCGCCCGAGGCGCGCGTCGCCGAGCTCGCGCGCCGGGCGCTGAAGCTGGGCGTGCGCGAGGCGGCGATCCTCGCGCCCGACAGCGCGTCGGGAAAGCGCCTGCGCGATGCGTTCCGCAAGCAGTTCTCGGCGGGCGGCGGCAAGGTCACCGTCGAGGCGACCTACGTCGCGGGCGTGAACACCTTCTCGACCGCGGTCGCGGCGCTGAAGAAGGCGTCGTTCCAGGCGGTGTTCGTGCCCGACGCGGCCGATCGGCTGGAGCTGATCGCGCCCGCGCTGGCGTTCGCCGACCTGTGGCCGCAACCGTTCCCGGTGGCGCACGGCAAGGGCGGGGCGGGCGCCAAGACGCCGCGCAAGATCCTGCTGCTGTCGACGGCCAACGACCTGTCGCCCAAGCTGATCCAGAACGCCGGGCGCTACGTGCAGGGCGCGCTGCTGTCGCCCGGGTTCTTCGCCGACGAGAACGACGACCGCGCGCACGCCTTCGTCGAGGCCTACCGCACCGCCTACGGCCAGGATCCCGCACGCCGCCGAGGCGTACGCGTACGACGGCGTGCGCCTGCTGCGCGGCGCGACCGAGACCGGCGCGCGCACGCGCTCCGAGGTGCTGAAGGCGCTGGCGGGCGGGGCGTTCCCCGGCTTGACCGGCAACGTGCGCTTCGGTCCCGACCACGGCCGCGTCGACGCGCCGATGGTCTACGTCGTCGACGGCGATCAGATCCGCACCGTGCGCTGAGCACGGCGCGCGCGTCGCCTAGGGAATCCTGGGTAGATAGCGGCGCCGACGGACTCGACCGGATTCGCAAGGCGCCGCGCATTCGTCACAGAAGTGTTCGTCTCCCAGTTCGTTGAATCGGGGAATGAGCGTGTGGGCTCGACCGACGTTCAACAAACAAGGGGAGGCGATCATGAAACGTCATGAATCGGTGAGGTGCGGTGTAAGGCGCTGGCCGGTCGCGGAGTTGGTGGCAGCTCTGGCCGCGGGCGCGATGGCGACTGGATGTTCCGAGGCGGGCACGGGGGACGGCGAATTCGCCGTCGAACAAGCGAGCGCGCTGACGGCGCCAGCGAACAATGACTGGGCGCAGTTCCAGCACGACGCGATCCACAGCGGCGACAATGCGATCGAGGCTGCGTTCACCTCGGCGAAGCTGCACAGGCCGCTGCAGATTGCGTTCAAGGCTCACTACGGAAGCAGCGGCGACGAGTCCGGGGCCGTCGAGGCGGGCGGCATTCTCTACGTCGGCCGACTCCGGCTCCGATCCCGACTTCACGGGCAAGGTGTCGGCGTTCAATGCCGCGGGCTGCGGCGGCGCGGCCGGGGCATCGTGCGAGCCGCTGTGGCAAGGGCTGACCGGCGGCGGCATCACCACCACGCCCGCGGTCAGCAACGGCTTCGTCATCGTCGCGTCCCGCGCGGCGACCGCCGACGCCTCGCCGTTCCTGTTCGCGTTCGCCGCGGGCGGCTGCGGGAAGGCAACCTGCCAGCCGGTCTGGCGCGGCGTGCTCGCCAACGCCGTGGTCGATTCGTCGCCCGCGGTCGCGGGCGGGATCGCATACATAGGTGATTTCGGCGGGCGCATGTACGCGTTCGACGTCGCTGCCTGCGGCGCGCGGCACAACTTGAATTGCGCGCCGCTGTGGACGGGCCAGGCGGGCGCCGAGGAGGAACTGGTCACCGCGCCGGTCGTCGGCCAGCACTTCGTGTTCGTGAGCTCGTTCCTGGTCGATCCCAACGTGTTCACCGGGCGCCTGAGCGCGTTCAAGATCGGCGGCTGCGGTAGGCCGGCGAGCGTCCCGTGTGCGCCGGCATGGACCGCCGACATCGGTGGCCCGGGCGTGGGCCAGACGGTGGCGGGGAACGTGGTGTTCGTCAGCTCGGGCACGCTGTTCGGCGACGGTCCCAGCACCAACTTCCACCTGCAGGCTTATTCAGAGGCGGGCTGCGGGCGAGCCGTCTGCAGGGCCGTTCGCGTCTACGACACCGGCGACGTCGCCACCTTCGGCGGCGCGCTCTCGGCGCCGGTCGCGGTGGGCAATACGCTGCTGGTCAGCTCGCAGAACACGTCGCTCATCGACACGACGACGGGCGTGGTCTCCGCATACAACGCCAACGGTGCTGGCTGCGTGCGCAACCAGTGCGAGCCGATCTGGATCGGCGCCAGCTCGCCGCCCACCAACGGCTCGGCAACACCGCCCGCCGTCGCGGGCGATGTGGTGTTCGTTGGGCGCTACCCCGCGACTGGGTTCCAGGTCGTCGGCAACGACGCCGGCGTCTTCGCCTACAAGCTCGGTGGCTGCGGCGCCGGACAGACGCTGTGCCCGCCGCTGTCGCTCACGCAGGTGGGGCTGAACCAGTTCAACTTGAACGCCCCGCTGGCGATCGCGCGCGACGCGGTCTACTACACGTCGACCGACAACGACGACGGACATAGCAACGTGTACGCGCTGAAGGTGCCGTAGGCGAGCGTCGCGGCTCGCAAGGCTTGCCCTCTCCCTAACCCTCCCCCCGCAGACGGGGGGAGGGGACCGGATCCCTTCCCATCTGCCTCCGGGCCGCGGGACCGGATCCCCTCCCATCTGCGTCCGGGCCGCGGGACCGGATCCCCTCCCATCTGCGTCCGGGCCGCGGGACCGGATCCCTTCCCATCTGCGTCCGGGCCGCGGGACCGGATCCCCTCCCATCTGCGTCCGGGCCGCGGGACCGGATCCCTTCCCATCTGCGTCCGGGCCGCGGGACCGGATCCCCTCCCATCTGCGTCCGGGCCGCGGGACCGGATCCCTTCCCATCTCCGTCTCCCAGTCTGCTGGGTCCCCTCCCATCTCCCTCTCCCAGTCTGCTGGGTCCCCTCCCATCTCCCTCTCCCAGTCTGCTGGGAGAGGGTCGGGGAGAGGGCAGGCCTTGCGCGAGGCGACGCGCTCTCTTGCTCATTTACAGCGCACCACCCGCCAGGGCGCGTCCTTCGCAGGCGCCTTCTTTCCCTTGCCGCGCGCGCTGGCCTCTTTCTTCTTCGCCTCGACAGCGACCGTCGAATCCCGCCGCTTCGACACCACGCCCGGCGCGCCCAGGCGGCAGGCGCCGTCGAAGAACGCCGCGCCGTTGCCGGCGACGTGGTCGGCGAAGCGCAGCGGGCCGGGCTCGGCGACGCGCGCGAGCAGCGCGTGCAGCAGCGCCTTCCGCTTCTCGAGCGCAACCCCCGACAGATCGTGCCCGTCGAAGAAGAGCAGATCGAAAGCGAAGTACGCCAGCCTGCCGCGCCCGCGCCCCCGCAGCGCCTCGTCGAGCGACGCGCGCCGGGTGGTGCCGTCGGGCAGCAGCGCCGCGAGCACGCCGTCGACGATCAGGCTGGTCGCGGGAAGCAGGTTCGCGGCGCCGGCGATCGCGGGCGCCCGCTTGGTCCAGTCCTCGCCGGCCCCGTCGAGCAAGCGCATGCGACCCTTCTCGCCGCGGCAGACGATGCGCTCGCCCTCGATCTCGATCTCGTGCAGCCACTCGTCGCCGTCGGGTACGGCCCGCGCCACGTGCGAGGACTCCAGCGGGATCGACTCCGGCAAGCTGCCCGCGCGCGCGCCCTCGACCGCCGCCGCGTCGAGCCGATCGCGGTTGGAGTGCCAGACATGGCTGCGGTCGGCCGCGATCTCTTCCAGCGTGCGCTGTGTGGCGACGCTCTCGGGGCGCGCCGCGGTGATGTCCAGCTCCGACTCGGGCCGCGCCCCGGGATCCTTCTCCTTGATGAGTAACCAGCCGCGGTCCTCCGGGTACGCCTGCGCCGACGAGCCGGGACGCTTGTTCGGCTTGCCCTTGAGCTTGATGAGCGCGAAGCCGCCCGACAGCTTCTCGCCCTGCAGAACGAACTTCAGCTCCCCTTTACGAAGGTCCTTCTCCGCATCGCCTTGCGGTGCCCAGACGCCGCGGTCCCAGAGCAGCACCGCGCCGCCGCCGTATTGTCCCTTGGGGATGATCCCCTCGAATCCGCCGTACTCCATCGGGTGATCCTCGACCTCGACGGCGAGTCGCTTCACCTTCGGGTCGAGGCTCGGCCCCTTGGGCACCGACCAGCTCTTGAGCACGCCGCCCAGCTCCAGCCGGAAGTCGTAGTGCAGCCGCGATGCCGCGTGCTTCTGGATCACGTACGTGCGCGGCTCGCCCTCCTGCCGCTTCGCCCCCAGCTTGCCCGGCGGCTCGCTCGTGACCTTGAAGTCTCGCTTGCGGTTGTACTCGTCGAGGGCCATGGCTGGATTGTAATGCTGCCGGGTACGCGCTGGGCGCCGCTCTGCCCCTTTGCGCCAGCCCCGCCAGGTGTTAAGACGGGCACTCCATGCGCCTATCCAAGACCCTGGTTCCGACGCTGAAGGAGGCCCCCGCCGAGGCAGAGGTCCCGTCGCACGTCCTCATGATGAGAGGCGGCTACCTGCGCAAGGTGGCCGCCGGCATCTACTCGTTCCTGCCGCTCGGCTGGCGCGTGGTGCAGAAGATCAGCCGCATCATCCGCGAGGAGATGAACCGCTCGGGCGCGTCGGAGGTCTTCCTGCCGGCGGTGATCCCCGCCGAGCTCTGGCAAGAGTCCGGCCGCTGGGATCAGTACGGCGCGCAGCTCCTGCGCCTCAAGGACCGCAAGGGCGGCGACTTCGTGATCGGCCCGACGCACGAAGAGGTCATCACCGCGCTGGTCCGCGGCGACGTGCGCAGCTACCGCCAGCTGCCGCTGAACCTCTATCAGATCCAGACCAAGTTCCGCGACGAGCTGCGGCCCGCGCGCCGGCCTCATGCGCGGCCGCGAGTTCATCATGAAGGACGCCTACTCGTTCCACGTCGACGAGAAGGACGCCACGCGCGAGTACCGCGTGATGTACGACGCGTACACGCGCATCTTCCAGCGCTGCGGGCTCGAGTTCCGCGCCGTCGAGGCCGACACCGGCAACATCGGCGGCTCGCTGTCGCACGAGTTCCAGGTGCTGACCGAGACCGGCGAGGACGCGCTGGTCGCCTGCGACAAGTGCGACTACGCCGCCAACGTCGAGCAGGCGGTGAGCCGCGGCGTCGCCGCACGAAGCGCCGAAGGCCGACGCCGGCCGCGCGCCGCGCTCGCCAAGGTGCCGACGCCCGGCAAGCACAGCATCGACGACGTGTCGCAGTTCCTGAAGGTCGCGCCGACGGCGCTGGCGAAGACGCTGATCTACCTCGCCGACGGCAAGCCGATCGCGGTGATGGTGCGCGGCGACCGCCAGGTCAACGAGATCAAGCTCAAGAAGGCGCTCAAGGCCGTCGACGTGCTGCTCGCGGCCGACGCCGCGGTCCGCGAGGTCACCGGCGCGCCGACCGGCTTCGCCGGCCCCGTCGGCTTGAAAGCGCCGGTCCACATCGACGCCGAGATCGCGGCGATGACCGACTTCGTCACCGGCGCCAACCAGGCCGACCTGCACCTGACCGGCGTCAACGTCGGCCGCGACTTCACGCCCGCGGCGACCGGCGACTACCGGCAGGCGGCGCCTGGCGATCGCTGCGCGCGCTGCGAGAGCGGCACGCTGCACGGCTACCGCGGCGTCGAGGTCGGGCAGGTCTTCTTCCTCGGCACGAAGTACTCGAAGCCGATGGGCTGCAACTTCCTCGACACCGACGGCATGGAGAAGCCGATGCAGATGGGCTGCTACGGCATCGGCGTGACCCGCATCGTCGCCGCGGCGATCGAGCAGAATCACGACAAGGACGGCATCGTGTGGCCGGTGCCGATCGCGCCCTACGAGGTCGAGCTGGTCGCGCTGCAGGCCGACGACCCGAAGCTGGTCGAGGCGTGCGATCGCATCTACGACGAGCTCACGCGCGCCGGCATCGAGGTCCTGTACGACGACCGCGACGAGCGCCCGGGCGTGAAGTTCAAGGACGCCGATCTCGTCGGCATCCCCTACCGCATCGCGGTCGGCAAGAAGGGTCTGGTCGAAGGAATCGCCGAGGTGAAGCTGCGCCGCGGCCCCGAGGTTCGCAAGATCAAGATCGACGAGGTCGCCGCGCTGGTGGCCGGTGAAGTCCGAAAGGAGCGCCTGTGATGACGAGCTCGCATTCGCCGAAGCACCCGCCCGCGCACACCATCCCGGCCCGCGATCGCGTCATCGTCGCCCTCGACGTGCCGGATCGCGCGCGTCTCGCCGATCTGCTCGACCGGCTCGACGGGCGGCCGTCGTTCTTCAAGATCGGCCTCGAGCTGTTCATCGCCGAGGGCGAGCGCGCCATCGAGCTGGTGCAGAAGCGCGGCGGGCGGATCTTCCTCGATCTCAAGCTGCACGACATCCCCGAGACGGTGGCGCGCGCGGTGACCTCGGCGGCGCGCGTCGACGCGCAGTTCCTGACCGTGCACACGTCGGGCGGCTACGAGATGCTGAGCCGCGCCGCGGCCGCCGCCGGTGCGCGGGCTCAAGATCCTCGGCGTCACCGTGCTGACCAGCCTGCTCGAGGACGATCTGCGCGCCGAGGGGATCGAGAGCACGATCCCCGAGATGGTGCGCGCGCGGGCGCGCGTCGCGGCGCGCGCCGGCATCGCCGGCCTGGTCTGCTCGCCGCACGAGATCGAGCACGCGCGCGCGGCGGCGCCCGGCCTGTTCATCGTCGTGCCCGGCATCCGCCCCAGCGAGGGCGCGGGCGCGGCGCACGGCGACCAGAAGCGCGTGGCGACCGCGGGCCAGGCGATCGAGAACGGCGCCGACTATCTGGTCGTCGGCCGTCCGGTGCGCGACGCCGCCGATCCGGCCAAGGCGTTCGAGGCGCTGGTCGCCGAAGTCGAAGCCGCGGTGTGAGCGAGCGCGTCGTCTTCGGCGTCCGCCCGGTCGAGGAGCTCCTGCGCGCGCGGCCGCGCGAGGTGTCGGTCGTCTACGTGGCCGACGGCTATCGCTCGACCGAGATCGATCGCCTGGTGACGGTCGCGCGCGATCGCGCGGTGAACCTCGAGTTCCGGCCGCGCCAGATGGTGGCGGAGCTGGCGGGCGACGCGGTCCATCAGGGCGTGGTGGCGCTGACCGGCGAGTACGCGTACGCCGAGCTGGGCGCGATCCTCGCGACCGCGGCGCCGGTCGCGACCGACGCCGACCGCCGAGCCGCTGCTGCTCTTGCTGCTCGACGGCATCACCGACCCGCACAACTTCGGCGCGCTGGTGCGCAGCGCCGAGGTGCTGGGCGCGCACGGCGTCGTCGTGCCGGATCGCGGCGCGGCGCCGGTGACGCCGGTGGTGGTCAAGTCGTCGGCGGGCGCGACCGAACGCACCAAGATCGCGCGCGTCGGAAATCTATTGAAGACCATCGACTCGCTGCGCGAGCGCGGCGTGCGCGTGCTCGGGGCCGATACCGATGGCGGGCAGCGTCTGGACGAGGTCGATCTCTCGAGCCCGGTGGCGCTGGTCGTCGGCGCGGAAGGGAAGGGGATGCGCGAAGCGGTGGCGCGTCGCTGCGACGCCTGTTTCACATCCCTCAGCGCGGCGCGGTCGCGTCGCTCAACGCGTCGGTCGCTGGCGCGATCGCGCTCTACGAAGCAGCGCGCCAACGACAAAAGCGCTGAATGTGAGAATTCCCCCTCTCGCACCCGCCACCGGCCGCGCTAGTATTTCTAGAAGGAAGTGGCGCCATGACGTGGGGACTTTTGTTGCAACTGGGCGCCGGCGCGATGGCGTTGACCGGATACGCAATCGGCTGGTGGTTCGAGCCGCGGCGGCGGGCGCGGCGCGCGCTCACCCGCGTGCAAGAGGCGCGGCTCGCGGATCTGCGTGACGGTGATCGCGCGCGCGTGACCGGAATCGCGCGCGCCACCGACGAGACCACCACGTCACCGATCGGCCAGCGCTCGTGCATCGGGTTTCACGTCGTCGTCGAGGAGAAGACGTCGGGCGGCGCGGGCGCGAACTGGCACACGCTGCTGGTGCGATCGCACTGCCTACCGTTCGGTCTCGTCGACGGCGATGCCGAGGCGGTGGTCGAGGGGCCGTTCGACCTCGGGCTCGATCCCGATGATCGCGGCGACGTCTGGTCGAACCTGCCGCCCACGCTGTTCGCGATGCTGGAAGAGGCGCGCATCCCGCTGACCGGCCACTTCGGCCGCGACAAGGAGTTCCGCTTCCGCGAGGCGCTCCTGCGCGCGGGCGATCGCGTGTCGGTGCTCGGCCGCGTCTCGGTCGAACCGCACCCGTACGGCCACCGCGAGAACCCGCGCGGCACGCCCCTGCAATGCCGGGTCAGCGGCTCCGATGGGACAGCCGGTCGTGATCGGCGACGTCGACGACCTGTTGTATTGAATCTGGGACCCCCAGGCGGGTCCCAGACCACCGAGCAGCGCGCCCAGCGCCGCAGCTATTTTCGTCTCTCGCTCGCTTCTGCTAGATTCGTCGCCGAGAGATGATCGGCGACGAGCTTCATCAACAATACCGGAGCCGCCTGCTCGCCTTGCTCGCTCGGTTGTCTTACGAGCAGCGCGAGGTCACGCTGGCCTCGGGGATGAAGAGCAACTTCTACATCGACTGCAAGCAGACGGTGCTGACCGCCGAGGGCCACTTTCTGGTCGGGTCGCTCTTCAACCGGATCCTCAGCGAAGAGGCGCGCGACGTCGAGGCGATCGGGGGCCTGACCATCGGCGCCGATCCGCTGGCCTCCGCGGTCTCGACGGTGAGCTTCCTCGCGGGGCGCCCGCTGGCCGCGTTCTACGTGCGCAAGGAGCCCAAGGGGCACGGCACCGGCCAGTGGCTCGAGGGCACGAAGTCGCTGCGGCCCGGGATGCCGGTCGCGGTGCTCGAGGACGTGGTGACGACCGGCGGCTCGGCGCTGAAGGCGATCGCGCGCGTGCGCGAGTTCGGGCTCAAGGTCAGCGTGGTGCTGGGCCTGGTCGACCGCGAAGAGGGCGGGCGCGAGGCGCTCGAGCGCGAGGCGCCGCTCATCACGTTGTTCCGCCGTCAGGATTTCAAATGAAACTCCGCTCGCCGAGGCTCACGCTGTGAAACTCCGCTCGCCAGGGCTCACGCTGTGAAACTCCGCTCGCCAGGGCTCACGCTGTGAACGCGCGCTTGCGATCGGTCGGGTTGCGCTTCGTGTTCCGCTTCATGTTCTTGGCCGGGCGACGATCGTCTCGGCGATCGTCGCGCCGATCCTGGGCTGCGCCGCGCCGAAGCCGATCATCGTCGACTTCTCCGAGGCGCAGCGCGAATACCGGTCGATCGACTACCACGAGGTCTACCGCCGCTGGACCCGCCACCAGGTCGTGCGCCACGAGATCGCCGACGACGCGCTCGAGGCCTGGGCGACGATGAAGTCCTGGGACTATCGCGAGGCCTACGTCGAGCACTACGCGGCGATCTACAACCTGTCCGAGACCGACAAGGCGGCGCTGCGCGCGGCGCAGCTCGAGAGCTCGCGCGACGCCTACGAGTTCCACGTGACCGCGCAGAGCACCAACTACAAGTGGAACGATCTCGAGAAGCGCAGCTCGGCGTGGCAGCGTGACGCTGGTCGACGGGGCAGGGCACGAGCTCGCGCCCGAGTCGGTGCGCCTGGAGAAGCTGCCCGACCCCTACGAGATCGAGTTCTTCCCCGCGAAGGGCCCGTTCACGCGCAGCTACGCGATCCGCTTCGTGAAGCCCGCGGCCGCCGACGGCAAGGAGCCGGACTTCGTCGGCCCGCGCACCGGCAGCCTGACGTTGCGAATCGCCAGCCCCGTCGGCCGCCTCGACCTGATCTGGTTGTCGATCTAACGAATCCGGTCCCCTCCCCCCGTCTGCGGGGGAGGGTTAGGGTGAGGGGCAGACCTTGCGAGCGGCGGCGCCCGCGGACCCCTCTCCCTAACCCTCCCCCCGCGGACGGGGGAGGGGATCGGAAAAGCCGAACCGCGTCCGGCGCTTTCTTCCGCGTCCGGCGCTTCCTTCTGCGTCCGGCGCTTGCTTCCGCGTCCGGCGCTTTCTTCCGCGTCCGGCGCTCCTTCTGCGTCCGGCGCTCTTCGACCCCGCCTACTTCTTCCGTGTTCGGATGCCGCGTGAGCCCTCGGCGCGGACCGGCCTCGGCTTTCCGCCGCCCTCCAGGTCCTCGAAGCTGTCGCCGCCGTCGTTCTTGTAGAGGTCGGCCTCGCGGGCGAAGAAGTCGGCCTCGAGATCGCTGAACGCGGGCGCGCCCGGCACCGGCGTCTTGGTCTTGACGTTCTTCTTGTGGGCCTTGGCCGGCGGCGAAGACTGCCGCGCGCTCACCGGCCCTACGGCTGGGCTCGCCGCCGGAGCATGGGCGCGCGCTGCGACCGGCGCTGCCGATGCCGGCGCAGCACCCCGCGCCGCCGCAGGCTCGATCACGCCCGCGATCGCGATCGGCCCCGACGCCGCCGCTGGCTTCGCCGCCAGCGGCGCAGGAGCGGGAGCAGCGGGCCGGACCGGCGCCACCGCCGTCGGGACCGAGGCCGGCAACGATGCGTCGAGTGACATCGGCAGCGGCACGGCGTCGAGCTTCACCTCGACCGACGGCTCGCGCCTGACCGCGGCGACCGGCCTCTGCGGTGTGAGCCGGGGCTTGGCCGCTGCGCGGATCTCACCCGCAGCGAAACCGCCGGACGGGCTCTTCTTCGTGACCAGCGGAATCGGCGCGGGCGCCGGCTTGGCGGCCGGTTTCTCGAACGGCACGGGCGTCCGGCGCGCGCTCTTGCGGCGGTCAGTGTGAGGCGCGTCGCGGCGCTCGGCGGTGAGCGTCTCCATGCCGCGCGGCTGCGTGGTGCGCGCCACCGGGATTTGGGCGCCGCTGCGCGTGCGCGCGCGCGGCACCGCCGACTGGTTGTGTTGTAACGGCACGGCAGGGTGAGAACCGGTCGCCGGCGCCGTCGCCGTGCGCGGGACCAGCGCGCCCGACTCGATGAGCCGCTTGATCACGCGCAGGGTGTCGAAGACCCGGAACGGGCTCTCCTCGATCACCTCGCCCAGCGTGCGCGCGCCGTCGAAGAAGCGCGCCACCGGCGCCACCTCCTCGGGCACGCCGAACTGGAACGCGCCGCCCTGGCGCGCGTCGATCGCGAACACCGTCTGCAGCGAGCCCATCTGGCGCGCGGCGTGGCCGACGTCGCGCAGGAACCGCTCGCACTCCTCGAGAATCTCGCTGCCCTTGGCCGAGAACTGCGCGCGGCGCGGGACGTGCCGGAGCTTGAGCGAGACCTCCGCGCCGGACCACAGCAGGAGCTGGTGCAGCGCCGGGAACGCCTGCAGCCCGCGCACCTCGGCCGCGGTGACCGCGCCGTCGGTGAACTTCACCTCGGCCTTGCGGTTGCCGCGCGACAACTGCAGCACACCGGACCGGCCGGTCGAGCCCATCGCGCGCATCAGGAAGAACAACCCGTGCAGGAGGTCGAGCGAGCCCACCATGTCGGGCACCGTGTCGCGGTCCGACGTCGGCCCGCGCGCATACAACCAGAGGCGGCAAACGACGCTGGCGTCACGCACCAGCAGCGGTGTGTCGAGGTAGTCGAAGGCGCCGGCGGCGAGCGCGGCGTTGCGCAGAGCAGGGGCGCCGAAGGCGACGATCGGAAGCGTCCGTGTGGCCAGCGCGCCGCGCAGCTCGCTGATCGTCTCCAGCGCTGCCTGCTCGGGGAGCGCACGGCGATCAGCGCCACGCGGCTCCCGGTCGCGCTGATGAGCTGCTTGGTCGCGGTTCAGCTCGGAGGTCCCGGTCACCGTGAAACGCTCTTTCTCGAACGAGTAGCGCGAGCGTTGCGAGACCCTTGGGATCCGGGTCGATGAGCGTGACGAGCGGTGACAGGTTCATGCCGGCGAGCCCGCCCGCGAGGTACTACGTTTGCGGAAGGGTCGGCCGAGTATAACGCCTCTGCGGGCCGCGCGTACCTGACGATCGACGAGCTGACCGAAACGTTCATTTGACCTCGACCGGCGGCATAGTAGCCTTGCGGCGCTCCGCTCGGTTCGAAGCTCACGACATCCCCCCCGGGCCCCCCGCGCACCGTCGACAAACGAATGGCATCTCATCGCGATGTAGAACCGGGCACGCCCCCCTCCGTGGCGCGCCCGGCGGTCGACCTGGTGGGATATTTCCGCGCAGCGGCCAAGCCGCGCGACCGCTGGCTGATCGGCATCGAGCAAGAGAAGATCGGCGTGCTCGCCGACGGGCGGCCGGTCCCCTACGATGACCCCGCCGGTCCGAGCATCTCGCGGATCCTCGAGGGGCTGATCGCGCGCGGCTTCACCGCCAAGCGCGAGGACGGCCACATCATCGCGCTCGAGCGCGGCGCAGGAGCGGATCACCATCGAGCCGGGCGGGCAGCTGGAGCTGTCGGGCGCGGCCCTCGGCACCGCCAGCGCCTGTCGGGACGCGCTGCTGGCCCACGTCGCCGAGGTGAGCGCGGTGGCGAGCCCGCTCGGCATTCGCTTCATCGGCTGCGGCGCGCGGCCGTTCGGGAAGATCGACGACATCCCCTGGCTGCCCAAGCGACGCTACGCGGTCATGCGGACCTACCTGCCGACGCGCGGGCGGCTGGCGCACGACATGATGAAGCGCACGGCGACCGTGCAGGCGAACTTCGACTTCGCCGACGAGCAGAACGCCGCCGACAAGATCCGCACCGCCATGGGCGTGACGTCGATCGTGACCGCGCTCTACGCGGCGTCGCCGATCACCGACGGCAAGCCCAACGGGTACAAGAGCTAGCGCGCCGCCATCTGGCTCGAGACCGACGAAGATCGGTGCGGCCTGCTGCCGTTCGTGTTCAAGCCCGACTTCGGATTTCGCGACTACGCCGAGTGGGCGCTGGACGTGCCGATGTTCTTCCTGGTCCGCGACGGCGTCTATCGACCGGCGCGCGACCGCATCACGTTCCGCCGGTTCTTGAGGGAGGGCTTCGAGGGCGAGACCGCGACGCAGGCCGACTGGGAGCTGCACCTGTCGACGGTGTTTCCCGAGGTGCGGCTCAAACGCACCATCGAAGTCCGGGGCGCCGACGCGACCTCGCTGCCGTTCGCATCCGCGCTGGGCGCCCTGTGGCGCGGCCTGCTCGACGACGCCGACGCGCGCGCCGAGGCCTGGCGGCTCGGTCGCCGGCCGGTCGATGGCCGAGCGCGAGGTGCTGCGCCGCGAGGTCCCGCGCCTGGGTCTCGGCGCTCGCTTCGGCGGTCGCGCGCTCAAGGACCTGGCGGTCGAGCTCTGTCGCATCGCCGCGGCGGGGCTGGCGCGCCTGCCAGGGGGCGGCGACGACGCGCGCCTGCTCGAGCCACTTCTCGCCTACGCGACGGTGGGCCGGTCACCGGCGGACGACCTGCTCGACGACTTCAACGCGACCGGCGGCGACCCCACGAAGCTGGTCGCCCGCTGGGAACTGCGGGCCTAGGGCAGGGGAGCGAGCGCCGACGGCGAGCGGCCGGGAACCGACGGCGATCGGCCGGGCAATCGACCCCTTTCCGATCCCCTCCCCCCGTCCGCGGGGGGAGGGTTAAGGAGAGGGGTCCGCGGCCCCGGCGAGCGAGCGCGTTGAGGTGCCGCCCGGATTTGAACCGGGGAATGAGGGTTTTGCAGACCCTTGCCTTACCACTTGGCCACGGCACCCTGAAAAAAGCTCCAGGGTGATACCACAAACTGCCGCGGTCTCAAATCGTCTCGGTAGCCGGATGGCTACTACTGCGCTCGGGCGGCGGCGACGACGGGGCGCCCACGCGCAGGTAGCGTGACGCCATATCGAATTCGAAAAACGAAAACATCTTGGTGTCGACCACCTTCTGCCAGAACTGGTGGGCGTCGTCGGCCTTGCCGTCGGCCAGTCGCCGCATCGCCTCGTAGAAATAGATCTCCGCCTGCTTGGCCCGCGTGTCGGCGGCGGCCAGGATCTCGGCGTAACCGATCTTGCCCACCTCGTAGCGCGCGAGCTGGCGGTACCAGGTGGCGCCGCGGTGCGGGCGCAGCTCCGGGTGCCGCTGATCGAGCGTGCGCAGATAGGTCTCGGCCGTGCCGTCGGGGACCTTGCTCGAGCGCCGGCTGAGGTCGAGCACCCACAGCGAGGTGTAGACCTTGACGTACTCCGACACCGCGCGGTTCGGCCGCGCGATCGCGCGGTGATAGATGCTGATCGCCGCGTCGGACTCGCCGTTTTGCACCAGGAACGCGATCATGTCGATGTACGACTGGTCGCGATCGCCGTCCTGCTCCAGCGCCTCGTCGAACTTTTGCAGGCCGTCGGAGTGGCGCCCGAGCAAGTAGAGCAAGCGCCCGACCTCGAACGTCGCCTCGGCCGACGCCGAGTAGCTCTTGCGACGCAGGTGCTCGATCATCAGGCGCTCCCAGCCGACCAGCGCCTCGCGCCAGGCGGCCTCGGCGCTACCGCGATCGCTCGCGACATCGTAGGTGTCGCCGAGCAGGCGCTCCATCCGCGACCGCCCCTCGACCGACCCGATCGTGTCCTGCTGCGCGCCCTTCGCCCGCAAGGCGTCGATCGCCTCGCGCAAGATCTCGCTGGCGCGCCGCGGGTCGCCGCGCTTGAGCGCCAGGTTCGCGAGCTCGATGTTGATCTCCGCGGTCGGCTCGCTCTCGCTGCGCGCACGCAGAAAGAGCGGCTCGGCGCGATCGATGAGCCCGGCGTTCAGGTAGCTGCGCGCGACCTCGAAGTCGATGTCGGCGTCGCGGATCTTGATGTCGGCCTTCTGGAACCGCCGCCGGGTCTCCGCCGAGCGCTGGCGCAGCAGATCCGCCTCGCCGAACGCCGGCGCGACGCGCTCGGGATCGAGGCGCAGGCGCAGGCGCACGAAGTAGAGCTCGAGCAGCTCGGCCGAGATCTTCGCCGCCTGGTCCCCGTCGACCGCGGCCGGCGTCGCCTCGACGACCGCCTTGGCCTCTTCGAGCCGGCGGATGGCCAGGAACGGCGACGACAGCACGCGCGCGACGTGCGCCGACAGCACCAGCATCTCGGCGTCGCCGGGGAAGCGGGCGAGCCCGGCCTCGAGCACGCGGAACGCCACCAGCGGATCGGCGTTGTCGGTCGCGGTGCCGCCCAGCAGCTCGACGCGCGGCAGGAACCGGCGCGCCAGGCGCGAGGTAGTCGCCCGCGTCGGCGCCGGAGCGGGCGGCCGCCTCGAGCATCGCGCGCAGCTCGGGATCGTCACCCGGCTGCTCGGCGAGCTCGGCAGTCCGCTGCGCGGCGCGCGCGATCAAGCCGCAGCGCAAATAGAGCGTCGCGACGTTGACCACCGCGCGCTGCATCTCGTCGCCGTGCGCCAGCAGCAGGTCGCCCAGCGCTTTGCGCGACGACTCACCGCCGCCGAGCGGCTTGCGCAACACCGACACGAACTTACGCTGTCGGTCGGCGTAGACGGCGTCGAGCGGGCTCGCGAGCGCCGGCGACGGCCAGTCGGAGAACGCGCTCTCGAGCACGTCGGCCGACGTCGTCGGGCGGCGGAATCCCGCGCCGTCACCCGCGGCGCCCGCTTCGTCGGTCCAGCGAATGAGCTCGGACAGGCGATCGGGCCACTCCTTGGACGTGGGCTCGATCGTCGCCAGCACCGCGAGCGCCAGCGCCACCTGACTGTCGGCCCCGCGCGGCGAGTAGACGGCGACGACCAGCTTGGCCGTGCGCCCCAGGAGATCCTGCTCGACCGATGTGATCTTCGCGCGCGGGTCGGGTGCCCACAGCTCCGATGGATCGAACAGCGCCAGCGCGTCGCGGAACGAGTCGAAGATGCGGTCGTAGATGTCGTCGTTCTCGAGATCGCGTACCTCGCGCCGCAGCTGCTCGGCCGGTAGCGCCACGACCGGGTCGAGCAGGTAGTGCAGCAGGCTCTGGCGAAGGGCCGCGCGCTCCGGGACGCCCACCGGCAGGGCCTGGAAGATCAGCCGCGCCTCGACGAAGTCGTCTTCGAACTTGACGCTGCCGATCTGAGTCGCCTCGCTCTGGAAGTGCTGCGCCGGACCGACGGGCGCCGGTGGGCCGCTGTGCGCACAGGCGGCGGCTCCCATGGCGGCGGCAGCCAAGAGAACAGGGAGCCGAGTCGGGAGCCAGGCCAACGCGGTCAAGGGGCGCACACGACGCATCCATGGAGTTTAGTTCTTCACGCCGCGGGTGGTACGCTTTTTGTCATGTGGCAACGTCGGGCCGCGAATCGACCACACGGTGTCGGTTCCGGCGGGGCCCCGCCGCTGGTGATCGCCCATCGTGGGGCGAGTGCGCTCGAGCCAGAAAATAGTCTCCAAGCCTTCAGTCGCGCGGCGAAAGACGGCGCCGATGGGGTCGAGCTCGACGTGCTCTGCTGTGCGAGCGGAGAAGTCATTGTCTTTCACGACGACGATCTGGCGCGGCTCGCGGGCCGCCCCGATCGCGTCGCCGATCTGTCGCTGGCGCAGCTGCGCGCCGTGACGCTGACTTCGGGCGCGCGCATTCCGACCCTCGAGGAGGCGCTGGAAGCGTGCGGGCCGGCGTTGCTGGTGAACATCGAGCTCAAGACCGTCGGCTACGGCGGCGGTCCCATCGGCCCGCTGGTCGAGCGCGTGGCGGCGATCGTCGAACGAACCGGCACGGCCGAGCGGGTGCTGGTGTCGTCGTTCCATCCGCGCGCCGTCTGGTCCTGGATGCGCCGGTCACCCGAGGTCCCCGCCGGCCTGCTCTTCGAGGCCCAGGCCGCGCTGCCCCTGCGAGCCGCCTGGGCCCAGTACCTCCTGCACCCCCGCGCGCTCCACCCCGAAGCGGCCCTGTGCACCCCCGCGACCGTGACCCGCTGGCACCGCGCCGGCTACCTGGTGAACGTCTGGACCGTCGACGACGCGGATCTGCTCCGTGCGCTGGCCGCGATGAGCGTCGATGCCGTGATCACGAACGATCCCGCCCGCACGCGCCAGATCCTCGCTCAGGCTGCGTGATCAGGCTTGCCGGAATCGCCCGCGTGGGCGTGGGCGTCCGAGCTCCTCGTCTCCCTCACGGCAAGATCGAATGCGTCGACGTCGCTACCCCCACCACCACTCCCGCCTCGTTCGTTGCGCGTCCCTCCGCCACCGCCGTCCGCTTGCCGATCTTGATCACGGTCCCTCGCGCCCGGACGACCCCGCTGCGAATCGGCTCCAGGAAGTTGATGTTCAGCTGGGCCGCAGCGTTTATCCGCCCCTGGGGCATGACGATCTCGGACACCGCGTGACCCATCGCCGTGTCGAGCAACGCCATCAGCACGCCGCCGTGGAGCACGCCGTTGGGGTTGAAATGCGCGGGATCGACGGTGTACTCCCAGGTGGTGGAACCGGAGGAGACCTCGCGCAACACGAAGGAGAACGGCCCGTGCGCGCGATCGAGGTCGAGGAGCGCCATCAGGAGCTCCCGACGCCCGCGAGGTAGAGTCCGGCGAAGATCTTGGGATCGACCAGCCGTCCGGCGCGCTGCTTCTCCGCAAGGAAGCCGCGCAGGCCGTCGACCGGTACCAGGTGAACCGTGATCTGCTCCGTCTCGTCGCCGCCGCCCGCGCCGATGCGACGCAGGCCCTGCGCGTGGAAGAACGTCACCACCTCGGACGAGACCCCGACGGCGATCGGTCCGGCGGCCAGCTCGACCATGCCCTCGGCCTCGTAGCCGGTTTCCTCGATGAGCTCGCGCCGCGCGGCGGTCTCGAACGGTTCGCCGCTGAACGCGGTGGTGTCGCCGACCAGCCCCGCCGGAAGCTCGATCACGCTCGCGTGGACGGCGACCCGGTGCTGCTCGACCAGGATCAGCTCGCGCGCGGGCGTGACCGCGACGATGACCACCACGCCGCTCGAGTGTGGCCGGATCACGTACTCCCAGCCGGCCTCGCTGAGGAACCGCAGGTACTTCCCTTCGGCCAGAACGTCGATTGCCAAGGTTTCTTAAAGTACCACCGGGGGAACGTGATGGGGATCTGCCAGGAGCCGTTCAGTCCCGCTCGAACCCGACCACGTCGATCGCCGTCTCCTTGATCTTCGCCTGCACGAGCAGCTTCCTCGTCACCGACGCCGTCGACACCATGGTGATCGCCAGGTCGCGCGCATGGACGTGCTTGGCGATGGCGGCGTTCACCTGCTCCGGCGTGACCGCGCGAACCTTCTCGACGTAGGTGTCGACGAAGTCGGCGGGCAGCCCGGCCAGCTCGGCGGCGACGCGCGCGTCCAGCCGGTGCTCGGGCGCGTCGATCTCCGACGCGTAGGAGCCGGCCAGGAACGTCTTGAAGGTCTCGACCCGTGCCGGGGCGAGGCCTTTCTCCATGAAGCTCAAGTAAAGCTTGAGCACCAGCTTGAGCGTGGAGACGACCTTGTCGTTCGACGAGAAGACCCACCCGGTGATCGCGCCCGCGCCTCGCCGCTGCCCCATGCTGAGGTAGGCGCCGTAGGCCAGCCCGCGCTTGGTGCGCACCTCGTCCATCAGGGTCGAGGTCATGCCGTGGCCGCCGAACGCCGCGAAGGCCACGTCGAGCGCGACCAGATCCGGATCGGTCGCGGGCGGCCCCGCGTGGCCGAACATGATCTGGGTCTGCTGTCGGTCGGGCTTGTCGACCAGCTGGATGCGCCAGCCGCTCGCCTTGACCGGTACGCGCAGCACCGGCTGCTTCTCGGCCGGCCCCTCGCGCAGCCCGCTGAACGTGCGCGCGAGCTGCACCGCCAGCGCCGCCGGATCGACGTCGCCCGAGGCCGCGAAGATCAGGTTGCGGCCCACGAACTGCTTGCGGAAGTGCGCCGCGACCTCGTCGGCGGTCAGGTTGTCGAGGTCGGCGCGCGAGCCGTCGGGCGAGTGCCCGTACGGGTGGTCGCCGTACAGGTTCTTGGTGAAGAAGCGCGCGCACAGCGTCTGGTCGTCGTTGCGGGACTCGTCGATCTGCGCCTCGATCTCGCGCCGCGTGCGCTCCATCTCGGCGGCGGCGAGCGTCGGGCGCACCACGATGTCGCCCAGGATGGCCAGGAACGGATCGAGGTTGCGCGCCAGCACCTGCCCGACGAAGCGCACCGAATCGGGATCGGTTTCCACCTCGAGCGAGGCGCCCAGCGCATCGAGCGCCTCGTCGAGCTGGGCGCGCGTACGGCTGCCTGCGCCCCGACGCGCCAGCTCTGCGCGCCAGGTTGGTGAGCCCGTCGCGGTGGTGCGGGTCGGTCGACGAGCCGCCGCGCGCGGCGACGACGACGTTGACCAGCGGGACGGCGTGGTTGGTCTCGACGATCATCAGCGAGCCGGCCGGCCCAGGCTGGCGCACGGCCGGTGGCGAGCTCGCCGCCTCTGCTGTTCTCGCCGGCGGGGTCATCGCCAGTACCGTAGGGATGAGGAACGCAACGCCTGCAGCTTTCACGATCGCTTCTTCGACACCGGTGCCGGCGCGGGCGTTGTCCGGAGCTGTCGGTCGTGGCGGACGGGGGCGTGGCGATCACGACCGAGCGCGGTCCCGCGAGATAGCGCGCCACCACCGCGCGCACGTCGGCCGGCGTCACGCGCGCATACTCGGCGCCGCGCTGGAACAGGCGGCGATAATCGCCGCAGGCGATCTCGAACTGGCCCACCATCTCGGCGCGCCCGTGGCTCGACGTGAGCTCGCGCCAGAACTCGGTCTCGAGGCGCGCCTTGGCCTTGTCGAGCTCGGCGGCGGGAACCGGCCCGCGCCCGAGCGCGGCGATCTCCTCGAGGATGATCGCCTCGGCCTCGCCGGCGGTGTGACCCTTGGTCAGCTGCACCCAGATGCCGTAGAGGCCCGGGTCGCGGGTCGGCGCGACGTCGCCGCGCGCGGACGACGCCATCTCGCGCTCGATGACCAGTCGCCGGTAGATCCGCGACGACGGCCCGCCGAGCAGGATCTCGTTGACCAGCTCGAACGCCACCCGATCGGCGTCGGCCAGGCCCGGCGCCGGGTACCCGACGACCAGCCGATCGGCGAGCACCGGCCGCACCAGCGTTGCGCGCACGTCCTCGGCGGGCGCGTGCTCCGGCGCCGCTGCCGCGCGCGTCGAATCCGCCGGCGCCGGCAGCGCGCCGTAGCTGCGCGCCAGCACGTCGAGCGTCGCCGCCTCGTCGATGCGGCCGGCGATCACCACGATCGCGTTCGCCGGGTTGTAAAAGCGCCGGTAGAACGCGATCGCCTTGGCCTCGGTGACCGCCTTGATGTCCTTCATCCAGCCCATGACCGGCCAGCGGTAGGGGTGCTTGCGGAAGGACTGCTTGTACATGAGCTCGTCGAGGCTGCCGTCGACGCTGTCCTCGACCGACCCCAGCCGCTCCTCGGCGACGACGTCGCGTTCGGTGTCGACCTGCCGCTTGTCGAGCGCCAGGTTGACCATGCGGTCGGCCTCCATGGCCGCGACGAGCGCCAGCTCGCCGGGCGGCACGTTGTCGATGTACGCGGTGAAGTCGTAGTAGGTCATGGCGTTGGAGTTGCCGCCCACCGCCTCGATCGCGCGGTCGAACTCGCCCACCGGCTGTCCCTTGGTCTGCGTGAACATCAGGTGCTCGAACAGGTGCGCGAGCCCGGTCTGTCCCGCCGCCTCGTCCTCGTCGCGCGAGCCGACGCGGAACCAGGTGGTGTAAGCGACGCTGGTCGCGGTCGCGTCGGGCATCAGCACCGCGGTGAGCCCGTTGTCGAGGCGCCACTTGCTCGCCGACAGCGTGCCCAGCGGCGCGCGCGCCACCTCGTGCGGGCGGCCCGCGGCGGCGGTCGCCTCGGCGCCCTTCGCCGCCGGCGATTGCGCGCCGGTCTTGCCGCCCTTCATCGAGGCCACGCTCGAGCAAGCGGCGATCGCCGACGCCAGCGACCAAGCCAAATGCCATCCGGATTTCACGTGCGCCAATCATGCCATGACATCAAAAGCGGATGTTCATCGCCAGGCTGAAGTCCTGCTCGGTGCGCCCGTAGGTACCGTCGGCGGTCGGGCGCGCCAGCCCCTGCTGGCGGTCGCATGCAGCTCTGCAGACTGAGATCGTCGCCGCTCGCGCGGCAGGCCGCGGCCGCGGTCGGGTGGAAGTTGGACGGGTGCGCGGTCACATCGGGCATGTAAGTGAATCCGTAGCCCGCGGTCAACGACAGCCCGCGCGTCACGCGCAGCTCGGCCATCACCATCGGCTCGATCTTGAACCCGTCGACGGCGGCCGGATTGACGTCGGCGGGCGAGACCGCGCTGGTCTCGAAGCGCATCGCCGCGCCAAGGCGCAGGCGCTCGCGGATCCAGTACGCGACGCGCACGCGCGTGTCCCAGACGTCCTTGAGCCCGCGGTGAAAGATGATGTGGTCGGGCAGTCCAGCCGCCTGCAGCGCCGGGCTGGTCAGCCGGATGTCGATGCGGTCCTGAAGGTGAAACCAGATCCAGCGTGCCATCGCCGCGATCTCCAGCCCCGGGCGCGGGTGCCAGGCCACGCCCGCGATCCAGACGTCGGGCAGTCGGTAGACGATGTCGCCGAAGACGCAGCGATTGGCCTGGCCGCTGGCGCAGGTCACCGGCCGTCGCCGTTCGGCAGCGTGACCTGGGTCTTGTCGGCGGCGACCTCGATGCCGCCGACGTCGGTGCCGATGGGGCGGCTCGAGTAGGCCAGGCCGAACTCGACGGTCTTGCGCCGCCAGTAGATGCCGCCGCCCAGCGTGACCGAGAAGCGCGCGTCGCTGATCGACTGCCCCGAGTCCAGGTCGTAGCGCGCGTCGGTGGCCGGATTCTCGCCGCCCGTGGACGACGGTCTGCTCGGCGAAGGTCAGCCGGCCGGTCGAGAACAGGAACCCGGGCGCGACCCCGATGCGAAAGTCGCCGCCGAACCGGATCGACAGCGCCGGCACCAGCGCCAGGTTGCGCAGGTCGGCGTCGATCCGGTGGTAGCGGGTCGGCTCGTTGCCGGCGACATTCATCGAGAAGTGGTTCTGCTCGACGTAGGGCTCGTAGGTCGCGAACCCGAGCGTGAACCGGTCGCCGCCGACGTCGGTGCTGATCGCGAAGAACGCGCCCGGCCCCGGCGGCCACTGCAGGGGGTGGGTCACGTCGTGCGCGGTCGCGGTCGGCATCGGTGGCAGCGACAGGTCGGGCTGGCCGGTGGCTGGATCGACGCCGGTGCGCCGGACCGTGGTCGTGCGACACGCGCGTGGTGCCGGCCACCATGATCTGCACGCCCGCGCACGAGCCCGAGCGCGGCGGGATTCCAGTAAACGGAGCCCAGGTTCGCGGCAGTGGGGCCGTTGAACCCCAGGCCGCCCACGAAGGGGTCGTCGAGCGGCGCCGCCTGGCCGGCCCGAGCGGCCATCCCCAGCGCGACGACCGCCACCAGCGTCGCTCGCTGGATGATCCGCAGGCTCATGAGCCCCGCGACGTTAGCCGAACGATTCCGGCCCAGCAACGTCCGTGGCACCCACGGAGCGCGATTACGAACAGCGATAAAAACCCGTCCGCGCAATGCCTTGACGCTGCGATCATCGCGTGGCTAACATCCGCCCGGTATGGGGAGATCCGTGCCGCGCGTTCATTCTCCGTCGGTGAGAACCGTCGTGTGGGCTGCTTCGTCCTGGAACCCTCGCGCCAGGGTTCGCGCTGCTCTGCTGGTCGGTGGGATCGCGGCGACGGCCGCCGCCTGTGCCAAGCCCAGCTCCGAGAACATCCAGCTCTGGAAAACCACGCAAAAGGGGCCGGAGCGACTGCACGACGCGCTGGCCGATTCGGCGGTCGCCCCGCGGCTGCGCGCCGAGGCAGCGGCGGCCCTGGTCGACATCGGCCGCGCCGACGACGCCGAGGCGGTCATGGCTCAGATCCCCGCCGGTGAGCGCTCGGAAATCCTGAAGACGCTGATCCCCATCGACGAGGTGGCGATGAAGGATCCGTCGCCCGACAAGTCGCTGGCGGCGCGCGACGCGCTGTTCGCGATCCGAGGCTACGCCACGCCCGAGGACCAGAAGCAGATCGACAGCGCGCTCCTGCCGGCGATCGCCAACGACCTGCGCACCGGGCACCTGCGCAATGGCCGGCAGTCGATCGACAAGGTGCTGACCGCCATCGGGCCCGACAGCGGCGCGATGCTGGCCGACGTTCTCGGAGATCCGGTGCCGTCCTATCCGCTGGCCGCCGAGCTGCTGGGCAAGGTCGGCGACGAGACCACGCGCGGCAAGGGCGCGACGGCGCTCATCGCGCGCGCGCAAAAGGAAAAGGCCAAGGACAAGGAGATCTCGCCGTCGATGTGGAAGGCGATCGGCGCCGTGGGCGGCCCGGTGGCGACGAAGTTCCTCGAGGACAAGGCGCTCGGCCCGAACCACGACGAAGCGGCGAACGCCGTGCGCGCGCTCGGCGCCCGGCGCGACCCGCAGGTGCTGCCGTTCGCGCTCAAGGTCGCCGGCGATCCCAAGGCCGACAAGCTGATCCGCGACGAGATGTTCGGCGTCATCGAGGGCATCGGCGGCCTGGAGGCGCGCAAGGGGCTGCTGGCGATCATCTCGTCGGATCGCGAGGAGCTGGTGCGCTACCGCGCGTTCGAGGTCGTGATCTCGACGTCGAAGGCGGAGGGGATCGTGCCCGCGCTCGACGCGTTCCCTGCCGGCGCGGCCTACAAAAAGGTCGACGTCGACGATCTGCTGGTGCGCCTCATCGAGAAGCTGGGCGCGTCGGCGCGGCCGGCGCTGATCCAGGGGCTGGATTCGCACGCGCCGCTCACGCGTATGACCGCGGTGATGGCGCTCGAACAGGTCGGTGGGCGCGCCGACGCGCCGGCGGTGGCGAAGATCGCCGGCGACAGCACCGCGCTCAAGGGGTTCCCGACCGGCGAAACCATCGGTAAGGAAGCTTCGCGCGTGGCCGAAGCGCTGAAGAAGAAGACGTGAAGGACCGGGCCTGAGCAATGGCGATCTACGCGAACGGAAAACGCAGTTTGCGCCAGTTCCAGTGCAGCGACGTGCTGTGGGCGACGTTCCAGCGCATGGCGGAAGAGCAGGACCGCGACATCGGCGACCTGCTCAGCGACGCGATGACGGCCTACGCGCAGCTCTGCGGCTACCAGACCGACGTCAACGAGATCGATCCGGCGGCAGGCGAGTCGACGCCTCCGCCGCCGCCCGCGCCGCCGGTGCGGCCACGCCTGACGCCGTCGACGCCGCTGCCGCCGTCCGCGACGCGGCTCGGCCGATCGGGCGGGACGCCGGGGCCGGGCATGAACTTCGTGGCGCCGTCGGCACCGCCGCCACCGCCGCGCGCGGCGCCGGTGCCCGACGCGGGGACGCCGGGGCCGCCGCCGCTCTACCTGGTGTTCGACAACCAGAAGTACCGCATCGACAAGGACCAGTTCATCATCGGCCGCGGCGCGAAGTCGTCGGACCTGCCGATCAAGGACGGCAACATCTCGCGCAAGCACGCCGCCGTGATCCGGCGCAACGGGACCTACTTCATCAAGGATCTCGGATCGACCAACGGTATCGACTTCAAGGGCATGCGCATCGACAACAAGCGCATCGACGAGGGCGACACCTTCCATCTCTGCGACTACGAGCTGAAATTCACCTACAAGCGATAAGGCGTGCAAGTAGTTGCAGCACCGGTGAGCGCGGGGCTCGCGCCTCGACGACGCGATCGATCGCGTACCGGGAGTCGGCCCTCGCACCGCCGAGCGGCTGCGGGCGCGCGGGCTGGCGACGATCGCCGACCTGCTTTTTCATCTACCGCGCGGGTACGACGATCTGCGCCGCGTGACGCCGATCGCGGCGCTGCCGTCGCTGCCGGCGGGTACGACCGTGCTGGTGCGCGGGACCGTGGCGCGCGTGCGGATCTTCCCGCGGCGCCTGCTCGACGTGTTCGTCGACGAGGGCGGAATGACGGTGCGCGCGCGCTGGTTTCGACCACCGCGCGGCATGCAGAAGAGCTTCACCAAGGGCGCGCCGGTCGCGCTGGCCGGACCGCTCCGGCGAATCGACGACGGCGCGGATGGCGCGGCCCCGGCGTTCGAGCTGGTGCAGCCGTCGGTCCAGCGACAGCCAGCGGAGGGGCAGGGGAGCGCCGCAGCCGGGCGCGGGCATTCGCGCGCGCTACCCGGCGATCGCGGGAGTGAGCGCGCGGATCCTGGAGAAGATTCTCGCCGCCGCCGTCGATCGCTACGGTGAGCTCGTGCCCGAGGCGCTGGACGCGGATCTGCGCGCGCGCCTCGGTTTTCCGGCGATTGGCGAGGCGCTGCGCACGCTGCACGCGCGGCCCGGCACCTGGTCCGAGGGAACGCCGTCCGACGAGCTCGAGCGCGGGCGCGCGCTCGCTCGGCGCCGGCTGGCGTTCGAAGATCTGCTCGTGGTGCAGCTCGGCCTCGGCGCCGTGCGCAGGCAGGCGCGTGCCGGCGCGTCGCGCGCGTGCACACTGAATAGCGCGCGATCCAGCGCGCGATTCGCGCGGCGCTTCCCTTCGAGCCGACCGCCGCGCAGGCGCAGGCGATCGACGAGATCGCGCGCGATCTGGCCGCGCCCCACCCGATGCAGCGGCTGCTGGTCGGCGACGTCGGCAGCGGCAAGACGGCGGTCGCGTTCGCGGCAGCGGCGATCGCGGCGGCGTCCGGCGGGCAGACCTTGCTGCTGGCGCCAACCGAAGTGCTGGTCGAGCAGCACGTGCGCACGCTCGAGGGGCTGGCGGCGCGGCTGGGTGATGGTCTACCCCTGCGCGGGGGCTGTCGCTGCGCGTGGCGCGTTTCACCGCGTCGATGTCGCGCGCCGAACGCGCCGAGACGCTGGCGCGCTGCCGCTCGGGCGAGATCCAGCTGCTGGTCGGAACGCAGGCGCTGCTCGAGTCGCCGCCCGACTTCGCCGATCTGCGGCTGGCGATCGTCGACGAGCAGCATCGCTTCGGCGTCGCCCAGCGCGCACGCCTGCGCCGCGCCGGTCCGATGGGGTGCTGCCGCACCTCCTGGTGATGTCGGCCACGCCGATCCCGCGCACGCTGGCGCTCACGCTCTACGGTGACCTCGACGTGACGTTCCTGCGCGAGCTGCCGCCGGGGCGCCAGCCGGTCGAGACCGAGATCTTCTCCGGCGATGAGCGCCGAGCCGCGGCCGCAGGCGCGCCTCGACAGCCGCGGTGAGCGCCGGGCGCCAGGCGTACGTGGTCTGTCCGGTGCGCGCGAGCAGCGAGCGCGAGGGCGCGATCACCGCGGTGGCGCGCGCGGCCGAGCTCCGCCGCGCGCTGCGGCCGGCGGGCGTCCGCGTCGGGCTGCTGCACGGCGAGCTCGACTGCCGCCGACAAGGAATCGCGCTTGCGCGCCTTCGCCGCCGGTGACATCGACGTGCTGGTGGCGACCACGGTGATCGAGCTCGGCATCGACGTGCCCAACGCGACCGTGATGCTGATCGAGGAAGCGGATCGCTTCGGCCTGGCGCAGCTCCACCAGCTGCGCGGGCGGGTCGGGCGCGGCGCTGTCGCGGGCGCATGTCTGCTGTGCACCACCGTGCCGCTGGCGTCGGACAGCGATGCGGCGCGCCGTCTCGAGCAGCTGATCGCCACCCACGACGGCTTTCGGATCGCCGAGGCCGATCTCGCGCAGCGCGGCCACGGCGATCTCTTCGGCGCGCGGCAGGCCGGGACGCCGCGCTGGCGACTCGCCGACTTCGACGAATACGTCGGTCTGCTCGGCCTGGCGCGCGCCGAGCGCGACCGCATCGAGCGCGAGGATCCCGGCGCTCGGGAACCTCGATCACGGTGGCCTGCGCGCCGCGGTGCTCGCGCGCTGGGCGGCGGGAGCGGTTTACGGCGCGGAGACCGGATAGGCGCTATGGATCCGGACGTGAGCTCCGATGCACGCGTCGCCACGACCGGTCGCCCCGGCGCGCTGGTCTCGCGCTGGCTCTGGCCGCTCGGCGGGCTGGTCGGCGGCGGCCTGGTCGGGTTCGGCGACGCGCTGGCCGCGATCGTGCGCGGCGTCGGCGGGCTCGGGGCGCTGAAAGCGATCTGGCTGCTGCTCCTGGGCACGAGCC
The DNA here is from genome assembly GCA_963711305.1 of uncultured Pseudomonadota bacterium. Lineage (GTDB taxonomy): Bacteria > Myxococcota_A > Polyangia > Fen-1088 > Fen-1088 > DASRQZ01. The sequence continues at coordinate 895,905 of CAVQDT010000005.1, read as the reverse complement.
TGCTGGGCGCGGCCGGGCTCTGCGCCGGCGTCGCGATCAAGCTCGGGCAGCTCATCGTCGCGCGCGCCTCCAGCCGGGATCGCCGCCGCCAGGCGACGCAGATCGCCGCGGCGCTGCTGACGCTGCCGCTCTGGGTCTACGACGGCATGGCGATGTTCCGCGGCCATCGCGCGGCGCAGATGCCGGGCCGGCACTTCATCTCGCTGCTCTTCGCGGCGGTCGGCGCGATGCTGGTCTACCGCGCCGCGGGTCGCTTCGCCGATCTGCTGGCGCGCCTGCCCGAGGCGACGGCAGCGCAGCGGCGGCGCGTCCGGGCGACCGCGTTCGGGTTGGCCGCGCTGGCGATCGCGCTGCAGATCGCGAACCGCGAGGTGCTGCCCCGGCTCTACATCTGGTTCCACACATCGCTCTCGGTCTGGACGATCGCGCTCGCGGTGCTGGCGGCGCGCATCCTGCTGGGACTGCGCGCCGGCGCTCCGCGCGCGCGACCGCAGGCGCTGCGGCTCGCGGTGCTGACGGCGCTGGTGCTGGTCGTGGGTGCGGGCGGACTCTGGGAGCTGCGCCGCAGCCAGATCCTGCGGTTCGCGTCGTACGAGCGCACGGCGATCGTCGGCCTGGTGCTGCACGCGGTGCCGATGTCGCTGGCGCCACAGACCGTCGCCGCCAGCGAGCGCGAGGCCGCCGAAGCCGCGCTGCCGCCGCTGCCCGAGGGCCCGCGCCGCCCCGACGCCGACGTCGTGGTGATCACCATCGACGCGCTGCGCGCGGACCACGTCGGCGCCTACGGATACAAGCGGCCGACCACGCCCAACATCGATGCGCTCGCGCGCACCGGCACGCGCTTCGAGCGCGCCTACGCGCAGGCGCCGCACACCTCGTTCTCGGTGGCGTCGATGCTGACCGGCAAGTACTTCCCGACGCTGGCGCGGCTGGCGCCCGGCGAAGCCCACGACCCGATCGCCACCATGCTGCGCCACGACGGGTGGCGGACGGCGGCGTTCTTCCCGCCCGCGGTCTTCTTCGTCGACGCGCAGAAGCTGAAGGCCTATGCCGACACCTACTTCAACTTCGAGTACGTGAAGTTCGAGTACCTGGACGCCGAGCGGCGGGTCGACCAGATCGAGTCTTACTTCGACACGGTCAAGCCGCCGAAGGCGTTCGTCTGGGTGCACTTCTTCGAGCCGCACGAGCCCTACGAAGCGCACGTCGACTTTCCGTTCGGCGCGACCGACATCGATCGCTACGACAGCGAGATCGCGTACGTCGACCGCGCGATCGGGCGGCTCATCGCCTACCTGCACCGGGTGCGCCCGCGCGCGATCGTCATCCTGGCCGCGGACCACGGCGAGGAGTTCGACGAGCACGGCGGGCGCTACCACGGCTCGACGCTCTACGACGAGCAGCTGCACATCCCGATGATCGTCGCAGTGCCCGGCGTGTCGCCGCGCGTGGTGCTCGAGCCCGGTCGAGCTCATCGACGTCACGCCCACGGTGCTGAACCTGCTCGACATCCCGGTGCCGGCGCGCATGCGCGGGACCGACCTCGGCCCGTGGCTGGCGACGCCGCCCGCCGATCCCGACCGCTTGCCGCCGGCGTTCGCCGAGGTCGAGGACAAGCGGATGATCGTCTGGCGCAAGGAAAAGCTGATCTGCGACCTGAACTGGGGCTTCTGCGCCTACTACGACCTGGCGACCGATCCCGGCGAGAAGCACAACCTGGCCGACGAGCGGCCGGAGCGGGCGGCGGCGCTGCGGCGGGATGCTCGACGACTGGCTCGACGGCCACGTGCGCTTCGAGCCGCTGCTGGCGCGCGGCGAGTCGAACCCCGAGGGCGGCCCGGTGCCGCGCGCGATCGAGCGCGGGCGCCTCGGTGACCTGCTGGCGGCCCCGGAGCTGGGCGCGCTGCTGGTGTCGCGCGAGTCGCTCGCGATCCGGCGCGAGGCGGGCGAGCTGCTGCTGGCGCTGCCGCCGCGGCAGGAGACGGCGGCGTACTTCGCGCAGGCGCTGCACGACGACGACCCGGTCGTCGCCGACCTGCGCCGCGATCGGCGCGGTACGGCTGGGCGACGCCGGCCCGCGCGAGCGGGTGCGCGCGGTAGTGGCGAGCCCGTCGGCCGAGACGCCGCGGGGGAGCGCGGCGGTGACGCGACTCCTGCGCATTCGAGCCGCGCTGGCGCTGGCAAAGGTGAGCGACCCGAGCGGCGTGCCGACCTTGAGCGAGGCGCTCGACCACTGCGACGACGTGTTGCTGTGCCGCCTGATCATCATCACGCTCGGCCAGCTGCGCGATCGGCGTGCGGTGCCGGCGCTGCTGGCGCACCTGCCCGAGGTGCAGAACCGCCGCGAGATGGTCGACGCGCTGGGCGCGATCGGCGATCCGGCGGCGTGCGACGCGCTGGTCGAGCGGCTGCGCGGCGACAGCTACGTGCCGGTGCGCGTGCAAGCGGCGAAGGCGCTGGCCAAGCTGGGCGATCCGTCGGTGATTCCGGCGCTGGAGCGCGTGCTGAAGCAGGAGACGGAGACCACGGTCATCGCCGCGGCGCGAGACGCGCTGGATACGCTGCGCGCACGCGCGTCGCCGACGCGGTAACGCCTGCCCGGCGGGGTGTTGGATGTTGCGAGTCTCCTGTCCGTGCCGGGCTCGCTCCTCGAGGCGCACATTCTGGTCCACGGCGTGGTAGCGTTTTCGCCTCATGCGGTGCAGGTCGGTTGGGGCGCTGGCGGGCGCGATGCTGTGCGCGGGACTGGCATGCGGCGGCGCGGGTCGGGCTCACCCGGCGGCAAGTCCGCCCGACGGAGGTCGGGATGGGGCCGCGATGACGGCCGAGGGCGTGTTCCCGTTGCGGACCGGCTGGCAGCTGCAGTCCTCCGCTTCGACGGGTGAGACCGGGGCGCAGCTCTCGACCACCTCCGCCGACACCACCGGTTGGTACGACGTCGAGGTGCCGTGCACGGTGCTCGCCTGCCTGGTCCAGACCGGCGAATACCCGAACCTGCTCGAATCGGACAACCTCGAAAAGGTCGATAAGACGCGTTTCGATCGACCGTGGTGGTACCGCCGGGCCTTCAAGCTGCCGCTCGTCAACGGCCAGCGCGCCTGGCTGATCCTGAAGGGCATCAACTACCGTGCAGAGGTGTGGTTGAACGGCCGCCGTCTGGCCGACGCGGATACCGTCGTGGGCACCTACCGCGACTTCGAGCTCGAGATCACCTCGGCGCTGGCGCCCGCCGGCGAGGACAACGTCCTCGCATTGCTCGTGACCCGCGCCGGCACGTACGATCTCGATCTCACGTTCGCCGACTGGGCACCGTGGCCTCCCGATCAGAACATGGGCGTCTGGCAGGATGTCGTCCTCGCGACCAGCGGGCCGGTGCGGCTTCGCCACCCGTTCGTGGACACCGACCTCGACGTGCCGTCACTGGCGTCCGCGCGCTTGACCCTCTACGTGGACGCCGTCAATCCCGCGTCGGTCGCGGTCGCGGGGACGCTCGCCTTCACCGTCGCGAACAACGTGGGCGTGGTGGTCGCCTCGGGCACGCAGCAGGTCAGCGTTCCGCCCGGGACCGGCGAGCTCACGGTCTCGCCGACGGATGTGCCGGCCCTGACGCTGTCCGCGCCCGACGTGTGGTGGCCCTGGCAATACGGCGGGCAGCCGCTCTACACGCTGACGGCGACGCTGGCGATCGACGGCGCCACTTCCGACGTAACGACGACCCGGTTCGGCATCCGCAAGGTCGCGTCGCGCATCGTCGACGGCGTTCAGACCTACGGCGTCCGGGCGTTCACGATCAACGGCAAGGACATCCTGATCAACGGCGCCGGATATGCGCCGGATCTGCTGCAGCGGCGACGGCTGCCCGAGCATCCGCGCTGGCAGGAGGCCCGCATCCGCTACGCGCGCGAGATGAACCTGAACGCGATTCGCGGCGAGGGGAAGTTCGAGGACGACGAGCTCTACGACCTGTGCGACGAGGCCGGCCTCATGGTGATCGAGAGCTGGCAGAGCGGCGCGCATTCGTTCGGCGTCACCGCCTGGGAGGACTGGTGGGGTTGGGACGATGCGCACTGGTCGATCTTCGACGAGTCGATGCGCACGCAAGTGCGGCGGGCCCGGGCACACCCGAGCTGGATCATATGGGTGCATGGGAGCGACTTCATGTCTTCGCCGCTATTGCCTGGCTTCTACGGTCTGGCGGCGGCCCACGGCGGCTCCCATCCGGAGTACGAGCTGCGGGCGGCGGGCATCCTCGACGAGCTGCACTGGCCAAACCCCAGCGCAGCCTCCGCCGAGGACCACGAGTCTTCCGCCGTCTCGGGGCCGTCGGGTTTCGGCATGAACGGGCCGTACGACTACACGCCTCCGCTTTGGTACTTCACGAACCCGGGCTACCACGAGGAGGTTCGGCTCGGGAACGCGAATGCGGGATACGGGTTCAGCCTTGAAACGGGCCCCGGCGGGTCGGGTGTGCCGCTCGAGAGCCTGCGGACGATGCTGGCGGCCGAGCCGCTGTGGCCGATCGGGCCGGCGTGGAGGCGTCACGAGTCCGGGTTTCACAGCACCACGGGCAAGTTCGCCGACGCCGTGAATCGGCGCTACGGAGAGGCCACCGGCGTCGCCGATTTTGTCTGGAAGGCGGAGGCACAGGCTTACGAGCTGCAGCGGGCGATGTTCGAGGCGAATCAGGCGCGCAAGTACACGAGCACTTACGGCACCGTCATGTGGTTGCTCAGCGCCGCGTGGCCGCAGCTGGACTGGCAGCTCTTCGACTATTATCTGCGCGCGGGCGGCAACTATTTCGGCACGAAGACCGGGTGCGCGCCATTGCATGCGCTCTTCGACTACGGGGATGGCTCGGTCAAGCTCGCCAACGCGTACGCCGGCGCGCAGATCGGGCTCACCGTCGATGCCAGCCGCTACAACCTCGACGGCACCATGCAGGACACGATGAGCGCGCGCATCGACGTCGTGGCCGACTCGGTGACGCCGGTGTTTTCGCTGCCGCCGCTCGCGTCGTCCTCGACCACGTATTTCCTGCGCCTCGTCGTGCGCGACGCGGCGAACAGGGTGGTGAACGTCAACTCGTACTGGCTGTCGACCACGGACAACGGCGGAGACACCGCCGATCTGACGGGGTTGCAACAGCTGCCGCCTGTGCAGCTCACGGCCACCGTCGGTGCCAGCGAGAGCGATGGCGGCGAATCGAGCACGGTCGTGACCGTCACGAACCTTTCGTCGGCGGTGGCGATGCTGGTCCGGCTAAAGCTCCTGCAGGGGGACGAGACCGGCCCCGAGGTGCTGCCCGCGTTCTGGGACGACAACTACCTCGTGCTCCTGCCGTCGGAGACGCGAACGCTCACGGTCCACTACTTCACCGAGGACCTGGGCGGAGCCGCCCCGGCGGTCGCCGTTCAGTCCTTCAACAACGACCGCCTGCCCTGAGCGGGGGCGGCGGCACGGCCTATTTCAGCAGGCGCGAAAGCGCGTCGTCGGTGGCGGCCAGGCGCGCGGCGAAGTCCGCGTAGCTACGCCCCGCCGACGGGTTGTAGACGCGCTCGCTCATCGCGGCCACACGAAGGCGCGTGGTGGGCAGCTCGATCTCCGGCACCTGCTCCCAGGCGCAGAGCTCGGCGCCCAGCAAATCGGGCGTGGGCGTGACGGTGATGCCGTTCGGGTATGCCTTGGAGTTCGTGATGAAGTGCTCCCAGCGATGGACGTCCCAGCCGTAGATGTACTCGGGCGACCACGCGCGATCATTGACGACATACAGCGGCTGCCACGAGGTGTTGATCACCTGGAACCCCTGCGCCAGGAGCTCGGGCGCGGTGGCGTACAGGCTCTCGTACACCATCACCTTCGTGTCGCGCGGCACGGGCACGGAGGCGGTCGCGGGGAAGCCCTCCCACACGATGGGCTGGCGGCCGCGCGCCTTGACCAGCTCCACGGCGCGCGCCACGAAGCGCTGGTAGAGGGCCTGCCCGTCGGCGATCCCCTGCGCGGCCATGTACGCCTGGCACGCGGCCGACGCATCGTAGAGGCTGGTGTTCACCTCGTCGCCGCCCAGGTGAAAGAAGCGGGCCGACGGGAACGCGTCCATCATCTCGCCCACCAGGGTGTCCAGCGCGGCCTCCACGCCAGCGCGGGCGGGGCAGATCATCCCGAGGGGAGGATCGCAGTCGAAGACGTCGGGGGCGGCGCGGACCAGCACCGCCGAGTGTCCGGGCATGTCCAGCTCGGGTATGATCTCGACGCCGCGCTCGCGCGCGAAGGTCTCGAGCTCGCGCATCTGATCCAGCGTGTAGCTGGCGCCCGGCGTGGGCACGGCGGGATAGGCGCCGCTGGGGAACGTGAACGACTCGTTGTCGGTGAAGTGCAGATGGAGGAAGCGGCCTTGTAGTGCCGGCACAGCACCACGAAGGACTTCAGCAACTCGAACGGGTGGTAGCGGCGTCCGCATCCGCCGCGGCGGCGTCCGCATCCGCCGCGGCGGCGTCCGCATCCGCCGCGGCGGCGCCCGCATCGCCGGCCGACGACCGATGGCCGGCGCAGCCCGGGGACAGCGCCAGGACGGCCGCGATGACGGCGACAGAAGCGGGGGACGTACGCAGAGTGTGCATGTCGCGACCCTCGAGAGGGAAGGCAGCCCCGATATTACCGCTTCGCCCCACGACGCGGGGCCGGCCTTGCGCGAACCGACGCTACGTCGCGGCCGTCGTCGATTCGCGCAGCCAGTCCAGGTACGCCGCGCTGCCTTCGTCGACCGTGAACGCCAGGATCTCCGGAACCTCGTACGGGTGCAGCTCGCGGACGCGCGCCTCCAGGCGCGGCAAACAGCTCTTGCCGCGTCTTGGCGACGCACAGCACCTCGGGCTCGTCGTGGATGCGGCCCTCGTAGAGGTAGATCGACCGCACCTCCTTGACGATGTTGACGCAGGCGCACAGGCCCTCGGCGACCAGGGTGCGCGCCATCTCCGCGGCGCGCTCGACGTCGGGGGCGGTGATGTGGACCTCGATTGCCTCAGCCATTTCCGTCACTCTACCGCGGCGTTGGCGTTTCGTCGGTCTTGACGGCGGCGGGCTGGTGTTGGAGAGTGCCCGCGCCTTGTTGATTGTGCAGAAATACGGCGGAACTTCCGTCGGTAACGTCGAGCGGATCCGCAACGTCGCCAGGCGCTGCCTGGCGACGCAGCGCAAGGGACACGACGTGGTCGTGATCGTCTCGGCGATGTCGGGCGAGACCAACCGGCTGCTCGGCCTGGCCAAGCAGATCGCCACCGCTGCCCGACGAGCGCGAGCTGGACGTGATCGCCTCGACCGGCGAGCAGGTGACGGTCGGCCTCCTCGCGCTGGCGATCCACGCCGAGGGCGGCGCAGGCCGTCTCGATGCTCGGCCACCAGGTGCGCATCCTCACCGACAGCGCGTTCGCGCGCGCGCGCATCCTCGACATCGACGCGACCGCGATCAACGACGCGCTCAAGGCGGGCAAGATCGCGGTCATCGCCGGCTTCCAGGGCGTCGACAAGAACGGCAACATCACCACGCTGGGCCGCGGCGGCTCGGACACGTCGGCGGTGGCGGTCGCGGCGGCGCTCAAGGCCGAGTCCTGCGAGATCTACACCGACGTCGACGGCGTCTACACCGCCGACCCCAACGTCGTGCGCACGGCGCGCAAGGTCGACCGCATCAGCTACGAGGAGATGCTCGAGCTGGCGTCGCTGGGCGCCAAGGTGCTGCAGATTCGCTCGGTCGAGTTCGGAATGAAGTACGACGTGCCGATCCACGTCCGCTCGAGCTTCAACGACAACGAAGGGACCTGGGTCGTGCCCGAGGAGAAAGCCATGGAAGCAGTCGTCGTCTCCGGTGTGACCGCCACGCGCGACGAAGCGAAGATCACCCTCGCCGGGCTCTCCGACAAGCCGGGGATCCAGGCGCTGGTGTTCAAGCCGCTGGCCGACGCCGGCATCGTCGTCGACGTCATCGTGCAGGCGCACGTACAGAACGGCCGCACCAACCTCACGTTCACGCTGCCGTCGAGCGACGTGCCGCGCGCGCGCGAGGTGCTGGCCAAGCACTGCGCCGACATCTGCCCGCCCGATCAGATCAAGAGCGAGGAGAACCTGTCCAAGGTCTCGGTCGTCGGCGTCGGCATGCGCTCGCACGCGGGCGTGGCGCTCAAGATGTTCGAGATCTTCGCGAAGGAGAACATCCACATCCACCTGATCTCGACCAGCGAGATCAAGATCTCCTGCGTGATCGACGCGAAGTACGCCGAGCTCGCCGTGCGCTCGCTGCACGACGGCTTCGATCTCGGCAACGGCGGATAGCGAACGGCCTCAGAGGCGGCGCGGGCCGCGTCTCGCAAGGTCTGCCCCTCTCTCCCTAACCCTCTCCCGCAGACGGGAGAGGGGACCGGACCCGCGTCGCCGCTACTTCTTCGCGGTCTGCGTGGCGGGCGGGGGCGAAACCGAAGGCGGCGCCGTCGCGGCCGGCGGCTGCGTCGCGCCCGCGGCGGGCGGAGTCGTCCCGGGCGCGGGGCCGCCGCCCGTGGCCGGCTCGCTCGCGCCACCGCCGGTGTCACCCTCGGGCGCGCGGTCCCAGCGATCGAGCCGGCCCGTGCCGGTCGTGTCGTAGCCGATGCGATCGAGCTTGCCGCCCTCGTAGTACTGCCACTCGTCGACCTTGCCGTTGTAGTCGGTGTCGCGCTCGACGCGGACGATCTTGTCGTCCTCGTAGTACGTCCAGACGTCGGGCTTCTTGTCGAGGTTGGTGTCCTCTTCCTTCCGCACGCGCTTGCCGTTGACGTAGTAGATCGTCACGTCGAACTGCGCCGTCGAAGTCGAGGTCCGCTTCCTCGAGCGTCATCTGGTTGCCGCTCTCGTCGTAGTACTGGACGACGTCGACCTTGCCGTCGTGATTCAGGTCGACCTGCTTGCACGACAGCACCGAGACCGACTGGCCGCCCTGCTGGACGCTGGTGAAGAACTTCCAGACGTCGGGCTTCTTGTCGAGGTTGGTGTCGGCAGTGACGATCTGCTTGCCCTTGTCGCTGCACTTCGAACGGTCGACCGTCGGGGGCGCCGGGACGTTGGACGCAGCGTCGGACGGCGCCATCGACGCCTCGTCGCGTCGCTGCGGCGAATCGGCACAGGCCGCAAGGCCTCCGGCGGCCAGCAAACCTACGACCATCAGCACGCGCCGGGCGCCGCGAATTCCCCCAGTCGTTCCGGAGCTTTCGACCGTAAGAGTCATGGTCCCATAAACTAGGGGAAAGTCTTCGCGCATCAAGTATTGGTTTCAAGGACGGATCACGACCGGACGGTCGTGTGGGCGCATGTGATCGGTGCGGGAGACCAATGCGCATTGACGGTCCACATATCGTCATGCAATGTCACTTCGAATGGGCAGGAAGAAGATCTCCACGACCATCTACATCACGCCCGAGCAGAGCGAGCGCCTGAAGCAGCTTCACGAGAAGACCAAGGTGCCGGTCGCCGAGTACATCCGCCAGGGGATCGACATGGTGCTGGAAAAGCAGGGGCACCAACTTCCCGGCCAGCTGTTGCTGGACGTCCGCACCGAAGTAAGCGGATAACCCTCGCGTCTTTTTTCTTCTCGCCAGCCTCGAGCACCATGCCGACGCCCACGCAGCTGATTCGCAACTTCTCCATCATCGCCCACATCGATCACGGCAAGTCGACGCTCGCCGATCGCCTGCTCGACGCCACCGATGCGCTGACCGATCGCGAGCGCAAGGCTCAGTTCATGGACAGCATGGAGCTCGAGCGCGAGCGCGGCATCACGATCAAGGCAGCGACGGTACGGCTGACCTATCCCGGCGGCGGACGGCCAGACCTACGAGCTGAACCTCATCGATACGCCCGGGCACGTCGACTTCCACTACGAGGTCTCGCGCTCGCTCGCCGCGTGCGAGGGCGCGGTGCTGGTCGTCGACGCCTCCCAGGGCGTCGAGGCGCAGACGCTGGCCAACGTCTACCTGGCGGTGAACAACAACCTCACGATCCTGCCGGTGATCAACAAGATCGATCTGCCGGCCGCCGATCCGGAGAACGTGCGCCGCCAGATCGAGGAGGTCGTCGGCATCGACGCCTCCGAGGCGATCCTCGCGTCGGCGAAGGAAGGGAAGGGGATCCACGAGATCCTCGAGGCGATCGTCGCCAAGGTCCCGCCGCCCGTCGGTGACGCCACCAAGCCGCTGCGCGTGCTGCTGCTCGACAGCTGGTACGACAGCTACCGCGGCGTGGTGATCCTGGTGCGCGTCGTCGACGGCATGCTGCGGCCGAAGCAGAAGGTCCTCTTCATGGCGACGGCGCGCGAGTACGAGATCCAGAGCCTGGGCGTCTACGGGCCGTTCGCGCGAGAGATCGGCGAGCTCGGGCCCGGCGAGGTCGGCTTCTTCACCGCCGCGATCCGCGAGGTCGCCGACGCGCGCGTCGGTGACACCATCACCGAGCTCAATCGCCCGTGCGAGGCGCCGCTGCCCGGCTTCCAGCCGGCCAAGCCGATGGTGTTCGCCGGCATCTTCCCCACCGATTCAGCGAAGTACGAAGATCTGCGCGACGCGCTCGATCGCCTGCGCCTCAACGATGCGTCGTTCTCGCGCGAGCCCGAGAGCTCGGCCGCGCTGGGCTTCGGCTTTCGCTGCGGGTTCCTGGGCCTGCTCCACATGGAGATCGTCCAGGAGCGGCTCGAGCGCGAGTACAACCTCGACCTCATCACCACCGCGCCCACGGTGCGCTTCCGGGTCGTGCGCCGCGACGGCAGCGTCTTCGAGCTCGACAACCCGGCCAAGTTCCCGTCGGACGGCGAGGTCGAGACGATCGAGGAGCCCATGATCGCCGCCACGATCCACACGCCGCCCGAGTTCGTGGGCGCGCTGCTCAAGCTGTGCGAGGAGAAGCGCGGCACGCAGACCGGCCTCACCTACGCCGGCGAGAAGCGGGTCATCATCCGCTACGATCTGCCCCTGACCGAGGTGGTCTTCGGGTTCTACGACCGCATGAAGTCGTGCTCGCGCGGCTACGCCTCGCTCGACTACGAGCCCAAGGGCTACCGCGCCGCCGACCTGGTGCGCCTCGACCTGCTGGTCAACGGCGACCGCGTCGACTCGCTGTCGGCCATCGTGCACCGAGAGAGCTCGTACAACAAAGGGCGCGATCTGTGCAGCAAGATGAAGGAGCTCATCCCGCAGCAGCAGTTCGAGGTCGCGGTCCAGGCGGCGATCGGCTCGCGCGTCATCTCGCGCGTGACGGTCAAGGCCCTGCGCAAGAACGTGACCGCGAAATGCTACGGCGGCGACATCACCCGCAAGCGCAAGTTGTTGGAACGCCAGAAGGAAGGTAAGAAGAGGATGAAGCAGGTGGGCAACGTGGAGATCCCCCAAGAGGCGTTCCTCGCGATCTTGAAGGTCGACTGAGGCCGACGGTTTAATCGATGGCTAGCTTTCTAGAGGCGTGGCGCGAACGCAGCGCCTGGAAAAGGACCCGGCTCGAGGGACGGCACCTGGTCAAGGAGGCGCGCCGGATCCTCAAGCGCCGCGGGCGGTCGCTGCTCCCCGGAGATCGTCGAGCCCATCACGACGGCGATCGCCGACGTCGAGGAGGCGCTGGTCGGTACCGACGCCGAGCAGGCGCGCAAGGCGATCTCGGCGCTCGACGAGCGGATGGACCAGAACCTGGCCGCGTCGCGCAAGTCGACCCTGCGCGAGTACTCGGAGTCGATCGGTGTCGCCATCGCCATCGCGCTCGTGCTCCGCGCGTTCGTCGTCGAGGCGTTCCAGATCCCGTCCGGGTCGATGATCCCGACGCTGGAGGTCGGCGACCACATCTTCGTGTCGAAGTTCGCCTACGGGCTCGGGATCCCGTTCACCAACATCAAGATCCTCGAGCTCAAGCAACCCGAGCGCGGCGACGTGATCGTGTTCAAGTACCCGATCGATCCCGGCACCGACTACATCAAGCGCGTCGTCGGCCTGCCCGGCGACGTCGTCGAGGTGCGCCAGCACGAGGTGTTCATCAACGGCCACCCGATGCCGCGCGAGCGCGTGCCCGTGCCCTGTCACTACTCGGAGTCGTATCACCCGGGCGGCGCCGACGAGCACGACTGCGAAGAGTGGATGGAGACGCTGGGCACCAAGGAAGCACATGACGATCCAGGAGCCGGGCCGCGGGCACGACTTCAGCCGTACCGTGGTGCCGCCCGGCAACGTGTTCGTCATGGGCGACAACCGCGACAACTCCTCGGACTCGCGCGTCTGGGGCACAGTCCAGCACGATCTGATCAAGGGCAAGGCCCTGATCGTCTGGTGGTCGCGCGCGCCCACCGACGGCTGGAACATCGTCACCTGGTTCAAGTCGATCCGCTGGAACCGCTTCTTCAAGATCGTCCGCTAGCGACGATTCGCGATGAGGAGGTTGTAAGCCCCTCATTCCGATCCCCTCGCCCCCGTCTGCTCTCATTCCGATCCCCTCGCCCCCGTCTGCGGGGGAGAGGGCTAGGGTGAGGGGCCGTCGGGCGACCGGCTGGCAAGGTTTCCCCTCTCCCTAACCCTCCCCCCGCGGACGGGGGGAGGGGACCGGAGGTCACGACCAATTTGGTATTGGCACGCGTTAGGCGTACGCTCGCGCGTCGTCCATGACCGGCAACCGAGAGCGGAGTCGCCTGCCGGCGGTAGCGTGTGCGGCAGCGCTCGCCCTGGCCGGCTGCGCGGCGACGGTCTACAAGCCGACGCAACCGCGCCCCGCGCTCGGGCCGGGCATCACCGTCGACATCGTCTCGGTTCGCGGCCCGGCCGGGCTGGTCGAGCTGGCCATCCATGCCGAACAGCCGGCACAGATTGGCCCGATCACCTGGACGACCGGCGCCAACGAATCCTGCACCTCGACGCAGGCGCTGGCGATCCGTCACGACACCCAGATCACGCTCGAACCGTCGGAGCTGGTCACCGTCATCGAGGTCAAGAACAGCGACACCGTGTTCGTCAACATCGGTAAAGGCGTCGCGGTCGCGCAGCCGGGGGTGTACCTCGACGTCAAGGCCGACACCGGGCAGGCGCAAGGTTGCCTGCGCGTACCGCTGACCGCGACCGGCAACGAGATCCTCTGGCAGGCCGACCACTCGCCCTGGACGGTGAGCCTGGGAATCGGGCTCGCGACCCCACTCGCCTCGCTGGAGGGGACCGGCACGCGCGTGACTATCGAGGTCCGGGTGCTGCGCCCGCTGGGCCCGGTTCGCGGGTTCTTCGGCTTCACGCTCGGGGGCGCCGGCTGCCGCGGCGACGACTGCCCGCCGCTGGACTTCTCGAACAATGACGACGAGCAGGAGTCGTCGGGGCTCTTCTTTCACACCGGGGGCGAGGCCGGGCTCGAGCGCCGCTTAGCGCTCGGTCGATGGTCGCTCGGGATCACCGCGGGCGGGCGCCTGGCGTACTTTCACCTGGGCTCGATCCCTGGCTACACCGCCGGCAAGAACGCCGGCGCCGGCGGGCCATTCGGGTCGCTGACGTTGTTCGGGCCCAGCGGCGACTCCGTCCCCGGGTTCTCACCGCCCGCGCGGCGCGGCTCCTCGGGGCTCGAGCTGCTAGTGGCGCGCGAGACGGCATTCGGCCGCGGTCCCACCGAGACCGCCTGGGTCGCCTCGCTCGGCTGGCGCTTCGAGTTCACCAACTGACCGGATAGGATGCGCGCACGTGGCCTTCCGGCGGCTGCAGGCGATCACTCACGAGCTCGCGAGCCACTACGCTGAATTGCGCGCGGTGAAGAACCGGTGCGCTCTCGAGCGGAGCGCGCTCTGGCAGCAGATCGGCGCCGAGATCGAACGGGTCACGTCGGCGGTGGAGCAGGGCGACGCCGAGCTCGAACCGGGCGCGCCGCGCACGAGGCACGTGCGCGCCGCGGCCTGGAACATCCAGCGCGGAACCCGATATGGCGCGATCCTGGGCGCGCTGCGCGACGATCCGGTGCTGCGCGAGGCCGACCTGGTGCTGCTGTCGGAGATCGACTGCGGGCTCGGGCGCTCCGGCAATCGCAATGTCGCCCGCGAGCTGGCGGAGGCGCTGGGCCGAAGTTACGTGTTCGCGCCCTCGTACCTGACCCTGCAGGACGACTGGGGCGAGAACCGAGCCGGCGCCGCCAACACCACCGCGCTCGCTGGCACCGCGATCCTGTCGCGCCTGCCGATTCGGCGCGCCGAGAACGTCGACATGCCGGCGCTGCGCGACAAGTTCTCGTCGTCGGAGCGCCGCCTCGGCAACAAGCGCGCGCTGCTGGTCGAGGTCGACGCGCCCACCGGGCCGCTGCTGGTCGGCGCCTGCCACCTGGATTCGAATGCGTCGCCGCGCCAGCGCGCGCAACAACTGGCGGCGCTGCTCGATCGCATGCCCGGCGGCGTACCCGCCATCGTGGGCGGCGACTTCAACTCGTCGACGCACGATCTCTCGTCGGCGGCGGCGAGCCTGCGCGACTTCGTCTACAAGCTGTTCACGCGCGGCGTCCGCCGCTCCGTCGACAGCTACATGTCGCCGGCTGCCTTCGGCGAACACCCCGTCTTCGACCTGCTCGCCGCGCGCGACTTCACCGTGGACGGCTTCAACGACGCCGCGCGCCCCACCTACCGCTACGACTTCAACGATCCCTATGCGCTGCAGAAGGTGAAGCGCGCGGGCGGACCGCCGCTGGTCGCGCTTATCCGGTGGATGTCGCGGCGCTGGAACCATTGCATCCCCGCGCGCCTCGACTGGTTCGCCGGGCGCGCCACGCGCGCGCTCTCCGCGACGGTCGTCGAGCCGCGCGGCAGCGACGGGCAGCGCGCATCGGATCACGCCGCCGTGGTCTGCGACCTTGAAGTCCGATCCCCTCTCCCGTCCCCGGAAGAGGGTTAGGGGGGTTAGGGAGAGGGCAGACCTTGCGAGTGTGGCCTATCGCCGCCCCGGACGATTCGGCTTAGCAGCTATTGGCCGCGCTTTCCCGAGCGCCAGACACAGCGCCCTGAGCTGTGCGACGCGCTTGAGCCGGTTCGTGATTGCTTTGGCCGACATGTCGACGGTCATTCTCCCTCCCCCCGCAGGCGCTTGATGTCGTCCTGGTCCAGTCCGCTGCCGCGCAGCGACTTCAGGGCGATGAGGCCTTCCCGGGAGACGACCCAGATCTTACCAAAGTCCCATTCCATCTCCTGCCGGCCGTTCCAGGCGGCGCTGACGGCTCCGGTCACGAGGAGAAGGTCCAGGGACAAGAGCTCTCCGGAGTCATCGACTTTCGACACGCGACGAATCTCTACCTCGCCCCCTCGGAAATGCATGGGCAGAGCATGAATCGTGAAGCCAAGGGCCTCTGCAGCTTTTTCCACCCGCGCCTGATCCTCGACCAGGACCAGAATGTCGATGTCGACGGTGGCGCGCGGGTAGCCGTGAACCGCCATGGCCAGCCCGCCACAAAGCGCGTAGGGGACGCCATCTTGATGCAGACTGGCGAGCACGTCCTTGAGCTCCTCCAGAATATCGAGCATCTGCACCGATGATTCTGCATGCGGCCGCGGCGAGCGCAAGCGCGGTGCGCTGTTCGACTGACACCTAACGGTGCAGGAGGAACAACAGCACACCGACCAGGATCACCGCGGCCGCCCCGAGCGCGCCCATGAGCTTGTAGTTGCCCAGCAGCGACTGCGGGAAGGACGACTTCTTGCCGCGATCGTGGCGCGCTTCCTCGATGCCGGCGCGCAGGGCCGCGGTGTCGGCGAAGCGGTTGTCGCGCGACTTCGCGACCATCTTCAGCAGCACGTCGTCGACCGCGGGCGGGATCTTCAGGTCGGGCCGCATCTTCGACGGCGCGGGCGGCGTGTCCTTCATGTGGAAGTTGATGATCTCGATCGGCGTCTTGGCGTTCTTGAACGGCAGCTCGCCGGTCAGCATCTCGTACGCCATCATGCCGAGCGCGTAGATGTCGGATCGCCCGTCGAGCTTGATCCCGCGCAGCTGCTCCGGAGACATGAACTCCAGCGTGCCCAGCGTCTGGCCGACCGCGGTCAGCGCCTGCACCTCGCGGTCGCCCGAGATCATCTTCGCGATGCCGAAGTCGAGCACCTTGACGTAGTCGTGCCCGGCGCGCGTCTCGATGATGACGTTCTCCGGCTTCATGTCGCGGTGGACGATGCCGTTCTGGTGCGCCTCGCCGAGCGACTCCGAGACCTGGTCGAGGATGTTGAGCACGCGCTCGAAGGGGAACGGCCCATCGGTCTTCTGCAGCTGGTGCAGGCTGCGCCCGCGCAGCAGCTCCATGGCCAGGAACAGGATCCCGTCCTCGGTCTCGTCGAAGTCGTAGGTGGTGACCGTGTGCGGATCGCGCAGCTTGCTGCACGCCTCGGCCTCGCGGCGGAAGCGCGCGACGATCGTGGGATCGCCCGAGTTGTGCGGGTGCAGGATCTTGAGCGCGACCTCGCGCCCGGTGGCGATCTGCTTGCCGCGAAACACCGCGCCGAACCCGCCCTCGCCGATCTTGTCCTCGACGACGTAGCGATTGTTGAGCGTGCGGCCGACGAAGTTCTCCGCGGGACGAGCGGCCGGGACGCACCGGGCTCGCCCCCGCCGCGGGTGGCGCCGAGGCCCGCGACCGGGTTCGCGCTGGGGGGAGCCGCGACCGTCGGTACGTCGTTGATCGGCGGTACCGCGGCCGCCGCGGACGGCGGCGCCTTCGCGGGGGCGAACGCCGCGAGCGGGCTGCCGGGCAGCGGGCTGCCGCTCAACATCGTCGCCGCGAGTGGCTCGACCGCGCGCTTGGAGACCGGGCCGCTGCTCTTGCTCTGCAGAGGCGGCAAAGAGGCAGCCGCGGGAGCAGGAGAGGGCGCCGCCACCGGCGCGGGAGCCGGAACCGGATCGATGCGCCGGCCGCACGCGCCGCAGAAGCGAGCGCCGTCCTCCATCTCGACGCCGCAGTGTGGACAGTGCTGCATCCGCCGATCCCCGACTAGGGGCCCTTTCCGTCACGGACGCTGGTCTGCGTCCCGCGGTCCTGGCCGCACTTCGCCACGAAGATCCCGCCCGCGGCCGCCGCCACCAGCGCGAGGAAGAAGAACGCGAGCACCGACCGCGCGGTGCGGATCGCCGAGCCTGTCGACGCCGACCGTCCCGAAGAGCGCCCGTTCCGCGCCGAGCGCTCGACCACGCCCTCGGTGACCGCCTCGTCGGAGAGCAGCTCCTGCGGGATGCGCTCGTTCACCGTCGCCGTGCTCGCCACCGTGTGGTCGAACGACGACGGATCCGACGAACCCGTCTCGCCGGCCGGCCCCGGCCCCGGATCGTAGCCGACGAAACCCACGATGTCGTTCTCGCCGGGCGGCCTGCAGCGCCGTGCCGCCGAAACGCGCGAGCACGACGGTGATGTTGTCGGGGCCGTCGCGATCCAGCGCCTTCTGGATCAGCCCGTCGGCCGCCTTCTGCAGATCGGTCTCGCGCTGCAGGAGCTCCAGCATCTCGTCGTCGCCGACCGGCCCGTGCAATCCGTCGGAGCAGAGGATGATCACGTCGCCCTGGCGCAGATCGACCTGCGACAGCACGACCTCGACGCGCTCCTGCACGCCCAGCGCCTGCAGGATGATGTTGGCGTGCTCGAAGGCCTTGGCCTCCTCGGCGGTCATCGCGCCGGCTTCGATCAGCTGCCAGGCCAGCGATTGATCCTTGGTCACCTGCGCGAGCCGGCCGTTGCGCAGCACGTAACAGCGCGAGTCGCCGATCTGGCCGACGATCAGGGTCTGATCGACCAGCGCCGCCGCGGTGCACGTCGTCCCCATGCCGCGCTCGCTCTGGTTGTCGCGCGACTGGACGTAGATCCGCTCGTTGGCGACCTCGATCGCGCGCCGCACCGAACGCGCGAAGGCGTCGCGCTCCTGCGGCTCGCCGGCGGCCATGGCGTCGACGATCGATTCCACCGCCATCCGTGACGCGACCTCGCCAGCCGCGGCGCCGCCCATTCCATCGCAAACCAGGAACAGGGCACCGCGATCCCCGAGCGGAAACTTCAGCGGTTCTTTGATCTCGTTCGTGCGAAGAGCGGACGTGACATCGGCTACCAGGAAATTGTCTTCGTTGTGCTCGCGAATCAGACCGACGTCGGTCTTTCCAAAGACCTCGATGGAGATGTCGGGGGGGCTAGGCATCGGGGGGGTAGGTCGCGGCTCAGAGTACCTTCCCTATAGTTCGCCTCATCCTAGCTCGAACCGCAAGAGCTCATCGCCGAGGCGAATCAGATCCCCGGAGCTCAACGGCTGCGGACCGCGCAAGCGGACGAAGCTCCCGTTCGAGCTCCCCAGATCTTCGAGCCGGCCGCGTCCAGCGCGCAGGGACAACTGTGCGTGTCGTCGTGACATGAACTCATCTTCGGAAAACACGATGTCGCCTTGCTCGCGGCCGAGCACCACCTCGCTTCGGCTGAGATGGTGCATGTCGCGCGTGACTCCTCCCGGCGTGATCTGACGCAGGCGCGCCCACGCGGGGCGCGTCGGGGTACCGAAAAGGGCGACACCGTGCTCGATCGCCGCATGTATACCGCGCTCGGCCTCGGCGACGATCTCGTAGCGCATCACCTGCTTGCCGATCAGGAAGTAGTCGCCGTCGGTGAGATCGACCGGCCCGCGCAGGCGAAGGTAGACACCGTTGCGCAGCTCGAGGGGGCTCAGCACCCAGCCGTTGGGGCTGACCACGATGCGCGCGTGCCGCGGCGCCAGGTGGGGATCATCGAACAGGAGATCGCCGTCGGTCCGTCCGATGTCGATCTGATGGCCGATCAGCGAGTAGGCCATGCCGTCGGAGCCGTCGCGATGGACGACGATCAGTCGGAAGCCGCGCTCTGGTTGCACCCCCGGGCGAGAGGAGGGGACCGGCCCGGAGGCGCCGATCGCGATTTCGCGCAGGGGCTCAGGCAACGACTCGGCGACGAGACGGGTCCCACAAAACTGGCAAAAGACGACCTCGTCGGAATTGCCGTTTCCGCAGCGAACGCACTTAATCATGAGAACGGATTTGCAAGCGGCGACATCCTTTGATAACAGGCGGGCCGTACATTGCACTTCCCCGGACTGCCCCGGATTGCTCTCCCCAGCGCGCTGCCTCACCCATCTGACGTGCCTCGATCAATAACAATTTCCGACGGACGGGTCAATTCATCGCGGGGACTCCCGCACCCCACCTGCGGTGCTGCTCGCGGCCGGCCTGGTCGCCGTTCTGCTCGGCACGTTGGCTGGCTGTGGCCCGATGGTCGAGAAGGCACCGTTTCCGGTCCGTCCCGATTCGGTGCGCCCCGCCGATCTGCTCGGCCCGTACGACGGAATCGTCGTCGACGCCGACTCGGACCACCCGATCCAGGGCGCGCTGGTGGCGGCGTCGTGGGCGTTCGAGCGCGGCGTCGGCTTCCAGGCGCCGCTCGCCACTCGCGAGGTGGTGATCGAGACCGGCCCCGACGGCCGTTACGCGATCCCGCGCATCGACACGCTGCCCAGCGGGCTGTCGACGCGGGTCCGGCGCTTCACCGTGATCGTCTATCATCGCGGGCACGTCGGCTGGCGCAGCGACTGGCGGTTTCCCAGCCGGTCGCCCCGCCGCGACTTCAGCCAGCGCGGCAACCGGGTGCGCCTCGAGAAGTGGCTGCCGACGTACCTGCACGCGGAACACCTGGTGTTTCTGGGAGGTGGGACCCGCATCCACACAGCGGCTGCCTGGGAAGCGCAGGCCGCCTCGATGGAGCTCGAGGGCGAGCGCACCGGCGAGGCGGCGGCGCGCGCCGGCACCCTCAACGTCGCGCCGGCGGGCGAGGGCGGCACGAAGCTCGGTGCCGCGGCCCTCGACGTCTCGCACCTCTTGACCGACGACGAGATCCGCGGCGTCACCGGCTACGTCGGCAAGTTCGAGGACGGCAAGCTCACCGATCTGCCGACCACCGAGTTCTACGATAGCCGGCACTTCAAAGCGATCGGCAAGCCCGAGAGCTTCGACGTCGGCCTGCGCGTCTGGCGCCTCGGCAGCGCCGCCGCCGAGGTCCAGTACAGCAAGCTGCTCGCGGAGTTGCCCGGCGCCAAGCCCGCCGACGAGATCGGCGATGCGTCGTTGCGCGCGCACTCGGGCTCGGTGAGCGGTCTCGCCTTCCTGGTGCGCGAGCGCGGCGCGGTGGTGTCGCTGACCTGCGGGAGCAACCAGTGCACCGAGGCCGGCATGCTGCTGCGCCTCGCGAAGCTGGTCGAGTCACGCCTGCCGGACCTGCAAGCGCCGGCCGACGAGCCGAACAAGCTGGGCCCGGCGCTACCCAAACCGGATCTGCCCAACCCGGAGGAGCAATGAACGCGCGCGCATCGATCCTTCCGCTCGCGCTCGCCGCCGCGGTTGCGGTGGTGCCGGGGCGCGCCTCGGCCTACGATCCTGCGACGACCCATGCGGGCCTCACGCAGCGAGCGGCGCTGGCGTCGACGCTGCATGCGGCGCTGGCCAAGCGTTTCGGCCGCCCGCTCGGGCTCTTCGAGCCGATCCCGTTCGCGGCCGCCTCGCTGCCCGAGGACGAAGGGCGCTTTCTCAAGGCCCGCCTCGATGCGCTCGACCCGGCCGGCGGCTATCGCCCCGGCGACGACGGTGTCGCGACCTCGCTCTCGTGGCTGGTCGCCGGCAGCGTGATCGCCTGGACTCCGGCCGAACGTGGACAGAACAGCTTCTACGATCCGAGCCGCGGCGCCGGCCTGCAACAGGGGGGCGGCCTCGGCGAGCTCGGACAGTCGCTGCGGCTGATGTTCGACGGAGGCAGTCTGCGCGGATGGGCCACGGGCACCGACTTCAACCTCGACGGCCCGCCGTCGACGGCGTGGGTGCAGTCGGCTCAGAACGACGTCGGGCTCACCATCTTCTACGCGGGGCTCGAGGAGAGCGTCGCAGGACGCGATCGCGCCACCCGCAACACCGCGCTCGCGCATGCGCTCCTGGCGATGGGCGGCGTGCTCGCGGTGCTGCAGGACGCGGGCGAGCCGGCGCGCGTGCGCAACGACTTCCGCGGCGCCTTCCTGCACAACAGCCTGCCGGGCTCGCCGGGACCGTTCAACCGCGGGTCGGCGTTCGAGCGCTTCGTTGCCGACGGCTATGGCATCGCCGGGGTGCCGGCGGCGGGCAAGCCGGTCGAGCGGCCGAACGTGCTCGCCTACTTCACCGCGGCCGATTCGCAGGGGCTGGCCGATCGTACGCAGCGGCGCTTCTTCTCCGACGGCACACTGCCCGAGGACGGCGTCGTCGATCGCGACAGCACGCCGCAAGAGGTGGTGCTCGCCGCGCGCGACTCGCTGGTCTATGGCTTGCCCGGGCTGCCGCGCCTCGAGCTGCAGCAGATGGGACGCAGGCAATACGTCTACGCCGTCGGCGACGAGCGGCAGGGGAGGCTGGCGCTGACGTCGCAGGCGCCGCGCCCGCCCAGAAGTGGAACCGGAGCGCCGCGCGCGCGCCGCCTGCTGGCGTACGAGCGCGTGCCCGGCCACGTCCGCTTCTTCATGGATCGCGCCGTCTACCACGACACCGCGCGGGTGCTGCTGCCCGAGGTCGGCGCCTATTGCGCGGGGCTCATCGATCTGCTGCTGCGTGGCGAAGCGGCGATCAAGGTCGAGAGCGGCAACGCCCAGATCACGATCGGCGGCGCGCGCGGCGCGATACGCAGCGGCCAGCTCCGGGTCTTCGCCGACGACGCGGGTGGTGTGCGCAAGGAGATCGGATCGTGGCCCGCGTCGGCTGTGACCGGCGGCCAGACGGTCAGCGTCGCCGTCCCCGCGGGGACGCGCCAGCTGGCGGCGGTGTTGCGCGGCGAGGACGAGGCCGGCGTTCTGGTGGCGGCCGGCGAGCAGGCGGTTTCGGGGAACTAGGCTCGCGTCGCGCCGGCTTCGGGGGCGGCGGCGGCGACGCGGCAGCCATCGGCAAGCGGCGGCGCGCCGGCGACGGTGGCTCGATCGCCTCGACGAGCAACCCGGCCTGTTGCGCGGCCTCGGGGTCCTGCTCCTCGACGGCGGTGGCGACGGCGCGACGCAGATCCTCGAGCAGCCCGGGCTGGCGCGCGAGCGCAGCGGCGCGCGCTTCGGCGGCACCTGCTTCGTCGCCCGCGGCCATGGCAGCGTGAGCGGCCCAGGCCAGCATGCGCGCCCCGGACGGGCCGGGGTCGGCCTCGGCCGCCCGGCGGAACGCCGCGCCCGCGCGACGCGGATCCTCGTCCAGTGTCGCGCGCCCGAGATCGAACCAGGGCCACGGATTGCGCGCGTCGAGCTGGGCGGCGCGCTCGAACGCATCCGCGGCCTCGGCGAGCTTGCCGAGCCGGCGCAGGGCGACGCCGCGATCGCAGTGCGCCTCGGCCGAGCCGGCGTCGGCACGCAACGCGCGCTCGGCCTGCCGGAGCGCGATGCGAGGCTGGACCTCCTCGCCGTCGTCCTCGAACACCTCGGGCGCGAACTCGCCGTCGGAGCCGTAGAGGATCTGCTCGCGCGCGACGGTGGCATCGAGCCAGCGCGCGAAGTCGCTGCCCGCGAGCACGCGCTCCTCCGAGCCGGCGCGCACGCGAAAGACCGCGCCCGGTTTCGTGGCCGCGCCGTCGCCGAACACGAAGCGATCGCCGGCCGCGGTCTCGGCGAACGCCAGCTCGGTCACTGGGCGCTCGGTGTTGAGCTCGCGCAGCTGCAGCGGCGCCGACGCACCGACGCCCGCGATCACGACGCTCTCGTGAAAGAGATCCGCCCCGTCGAACGAGCGCAGAAACGAGGCGTAGTCGCCGGGCAGCTCCCGGCCGAGAGCCCGGGCCGCCGACGCGATGGCCTCGCCGTCGGCGGCCGGTCCCGGACGCAGCAACCCGTCGGGGAGGCGGGCGACCGCCTCACGAAACCGCTCGAAGAACACCGCGCCTATGCGTCGGCCCGGCGCACGAGATTCGACGGCAGGCTGCTGCCCCGCGC
Source organism: uncultured Pseudomonadota bacterium (assembly GCA_963711305.1). Taxonomy (GTDB): domain Bacteria; phylum Myxococcota_A; class Polyangia; order Fen-1088; family Fen-1088; genus DASRQZ01. The sequence goes on along the minus strand of CAVQDT010000005.1, from coordinate 872,945 downwards.
CGCCAGAGCCTCGGCCAGCCGGGCCGACACGCCGACGACGTCGAGCACGCCCGAGCTGCTGCGCGGCCCGCCGTCGCTGCGCCAGAGCAGGGCGGGCGCGAGCAACGCTTTACCGCCTTCGCCGGTGCGCACCTCGGCGATCTCCGCGATGCGCACGCCGCCGCCGGGCAGCGAGACCGCGAACACGGCCAGATCCAGGCTGGTCCCCGCGAGCTGACCCAGACCCGCGGAGGCGCCAGTGCGGGCCGCCAGCGCCTCGACGCGCGCCAGCGCCTCATTGGTCGAACGCGCCGGCAGCCCAAAGATCAGGCCCTCTTGCCCGCGCGTGGCCGCGAGCAGGATGTCCAGCACCTCTGGACCCGCCGCTTCCGCGATGAGCAGGTGATCGGCACGGAAGGCCGCCGCCACGCGAACCAGGCCAGCCATGTCGGCGCTGGCCGCGAGCTCGGTCCATCCGGCCCGCGCGCGGCCGAGGCCGGCTCCAAGCGAGACCACGCTGCGCTCGGCGGGGATCGCGGACGCGAGTGCGCCCAGCACGACGCTGACGGCGGCGCTGTCACCGGTGACCAGGACGTTGCGCACGCCCTTGACTGCGCCTTCGAGGACCACTTGAACTTCGCTGGGCGTGACGGCGCCGGGATTCAGCTCGCCGAGCGTCCGGTCCGGCAGCACCGGCTTGCGGATGACAGCGCAGATGCCCGCGGGTGCGACCGGCGGAAAAGCCGCCGCGATGCGAGTGCCGTCGACGAGGCGGACGTCCACCACCGGGTTGTCGGGTGCCGGCGGCGGGATCGCCGTCGTCGCCAGCCGCCAGACCACGTCGGCGACCGCGTTGAGATCACCGAACGAAGCGCTGTACGTCTCGATCTTGCCGTGACGCTCGACCAGCGTCGGCTCCGGCCCGCGCAGGAAGATCGCCGACACTGAAGAGTCGGCGAGCAGCTTGTCGAGCGCCTCGGCGACGCGCCCGTCCGCGCCCGGGTCCGTGGCGTTCGGGTTGCGGCCACTCCGCTCGGGCGTCGACGTCGGGCCGCTGTCGCCCGGCGCGCGTCCGGGCCGCACCGCCGGCTCCGCGGTGGCGTGGCGCGACGTCGCGCGCGGCGAACGGCTGCCGGTGACCGGCGACTCCTTGAAGGCCTCGCCCTCGTCGTCATCGTCGGGGAGCGACGCGCGCGTCGGGCCGTGCTCGAACAGCGCCGGTCCGCCTTGCGCGCCGGTCTCCTCGCTGCTGGCGTCGATCTCTGACGGGGCGGCGGCGCGCGAGGCCGGCTCGCCGAGGCCGCCATTGTCGAGGTCCTCGAGCGCGGCGGTGCCGAGCGGCGTGCGGCGCGGGGGCGGCGGAGGAGGCGGCATGCGGCCCGCGCGCGGCGGACGCACCGCCAGACCCAGGCTCTCGTCATCTTCTTCGCTGCTCTCTCCCGCGTCCGGATCGCCCTCAGGCTCTTGCTCGTCCTCTGCTTTGGCCACGGCGGCGTGGGCCGCGGTGCTGCGCGCGGGCGGCGGGGGAGGCGGCGGCACCGGCAGGCGGCGCGATGCGCTGACCGATTCATTGTGGCCGTTGCCGACGCCAACCGCGGCCTCGCCCTCGAGGATGATCATGAAGTCGCCGACGTAGATCTTGTCGGCGCCGGTGACGTGCACCGGGTCGGCGATCTTGCGGCCGTTGACGTACGTGCCGTTGGTGCTCTTGAGGTCGCTCACCTCGAGCACGCCGTCCTTCCTCGCGATCCGCGAATGGCGCTTGGAGACGTTGCCCTTGGGCAGGACGATGTCGTTCCCGGTGACGCGCCCAATGGAGATCTCTTCCTTGTCGAAAGACAGCGACTTGGGCTCGCCGCCCTTTTCAGTGATGGTGAGCTTGATCATGCAGCCTCGGGTCGTCTCCGGGAGTCGGTTCCGGGGTGGGTAGCGGGTGGGACGTTATGCTTCGCGTCTGTCACGGTCAAGGATTGGTGCCTGCGGCGGGCGCCGGTGACGGCGCGGTGGGGGGAGCGGGCGCCGGCGCTGCGGGTGCCGGCGCGGACACGGTCGGCGAGCTGGCCGGCGCGTTCGGCGACCAGGCCGCCGCGAGCGCGTCGGAGAAGACCGTCACCACCCCCAGCACCGCCAGTACCACCAAACCGCCCGAAACCAGCTTGCTGGTGCTGTCGACGTCCAGCGCGCTGGTCCTGTCGACGGTGGTAGTCTGTTTGCCCGCGGGATGGTGGGCCATCCGCGGGAGAGTATACCGGCAGTCCCACCGACGAGGAGACAATATGCGACTTTCGATAGGCGCCCACACCCGACGACCATGGCTGCGGGCGGCGGTGCTGGTGGCCGGTCTGGCCGGAGTGGTCGTCCTGGCACTACTGGGGCCGGGGGCTCCGGCAGAGGCGGCCGGCCCCAAGTACTTTTTCCAGCTCCGCGAGGTCAAGGCAGGACCCGACATCGATCCGGCTCTCAAGGAGTACGCCGGCGAGGCGCTGAAGGCCGACCTGGCGGGGCGGCCAGAGTGGGCCTCCGACATCCAGGCGGCGAGCCCCGAAGCCCTGCTCGCCGAGCTCGACAAGCGCAAGCTGCGCGGGTTCAACGTCACGGTGCGCTTCGAGGAGGTGAAGAAGGAGGTCAAGCCGCCGAAGCCGGGAGGGCGATTCAATCAGCTGGCGATCAACGTGCGCCTGACGGTGTTCGGGACGACCGTCGCCGAAGAAAAGCTGGCGTTCAGCGGCGACGGCGAGGCGGGGCTCGAGGCAGAGGTGTCGGAGAAGCGCGTCGAAAAGGAGTCGATGTCGTTGACCAGGGACGCCATCAAGGACGCGGTCAAGCAGGCGGTCGATCAGGCGGTGCTGAAGCTATCCGTCGCGCAGTCGGGGCCTCACGGAGCCAAAAAAAAGAAGAAGTGAGAGAACAAATAGCCGATCCTCAGCCAGGCCAGGTTTGATAACTTAGTTTTCGAGCGTTGCTCTTTTCCGATGCAGGCGGTTGAGGTCGTCCTTTTCATCGTCGTCGCCGCGCTCGCGCTGTCGTTGGTCGCCTATCTGGTGATCCCTCGGTTGCGGACGGGTACTCACCCGCCGGCGCCGCGCGTCCCGGAGCCCGCGCCTCGCGCCGTCGCGGCGACGGAGATGGTGTGTCCGACGTGCGGGCGCGAGTATCCCTCCGGCCTGAAGTTCTGTCCCGCCGACGCGCGCCCGCTGGTGCCCAGCACCAACGCACAGGGCGCGGCCGGCGTCGGCCTCGCGTGCCCGGTATGCAAGCGGTCGTTCGATCGTGGCAAGCGGTTCTGTCCCTACGACGCCGAGGAGCTGGCGCCCATCGCCGCACCGCCGGCAGCGCGCCGTGTGCCGCGAACCGGTGGCCCGCCCGGTCTCGCGCACGTGCTGGGGAAGATCTGTCCGCACTGCTCGAAGCGGTACGAGAGCGAAGCGACGTTCTGCGGCCGAGACGGCTCCGAGCTGGTCTCGATCAACTGACGGGGCCGGGGAAGCGAGTCCGAGTCCGTCGTGGACGTGGTCAGGTCTAGGTCCGCGACCACGTCCACGTCTCCGTCAGAACGAACGCTCTCGCCACGCACGCCACCTGCCAATTCGCTGCACGCTGCTAGAATCCTCGCCCGCCATGACCCGGAATTCACACCGCCGCGCTTTCGTCATCCTCGTCGCCTCCGTCGCTCTATCCCCCGCCTGCCGCCGTTCCGCCCCCGATGCTCCCGTCGCTCCGCATACGGCGCCGGGAACGCTCGAGGTGCTCAAGGACGGCCGCTGGCTCTTCACGTACATGGAGCCCAAGGGCGAGTTCTCGACGACCGACAAGCCCGAGGTCATCCCCGCGCAATCGCGCGCCGTGGTGCGCGTGTTCGACCCGTCGAATTCTGCGCAGAAAAGCAACGCAGGCGCCGAGATCTACGTCGCGGACGTGAACGTGCTCTTGAAGTCGGGCAAGGCTCAGGCGAAGCCCCTGTCGCGAGAGGCGTTCGAGACTGCGGCCATGGCGCAGCTGCCGGCCGGCGAGACCTCGCCGCTGTCCGCGCGGCCGGCGCACGCCGCCAACGAGCCGCCACCAGCGTGGGATGGCGGCGCGCACCCCAGCGGCACACCGGTGGTCACGATTTACGGGACTTCGTGGTGCGGCGCCTGCCGCGCAGCGCGCCAGTATCTGACCGAACGAAAGATCCCGTTCGCGGACAAGGACATCGAGAGCGATCCCGCGGCGGCGCAAGAGCTCCGCGACAAGGCGAGCAAGATGGGGATCCCGACGGACCGCGTACCGGTCATCGACGTGCGGGGGCGCCTGTTGCTGGGCTTCGACCGCGCGCGGATCGAGGCCTTGCTGGGCGAGTCGACCTGAGGATAGGGCCTCGGGCCTCCTACGGCGCGGCTTGCGTCGGAGAGGTCAACCCAGCGCCGATGCTGTCGCCGCCCGCTCGCGACGCAACCAGCAGCTCCCGGAATGCCGACGCCGACATCAGCTCGTCGGTCTTCGCGCGCACGCGGCCGTCGGGGGCGACCAGCCGGATCGCGGGCAGGGTGTCGGCACCGTACTTCTTCTTGATCACGCCCAGCGCCGGGTCGTCGTCCTCGCGCGTGAGGTCGACCTTGAGCAGCGTGAACGCCTGCATCTCGGCGGCGACCTCGGGATCGGAGAAGACCTTGAGCTCGAACTCCTTGCACGGCAGGCACCAGCTGGCCATGAAGTCGACCAGCAGCGGCCGATTGGCGGCGCGCGCCTCGGCCAGCGCTTCGGCTTCGCCGTGCAGCCAGCGCAGCTCGACCGGTCCCTTGGGCGTGAGCACGTAGTTCGTCACCGCGAACAGCCCGGCCGTCGCCAGCGCCACGCCGGCGCCCTTGCGGACGCGGCGCGCGAGCTCGTCGTGGAAGGTCAGATGCACCGCCCCCGCCGCCACGCCGATCGCGACCATCGCGAGCGCCCCGGCGAGAAAAACCGGCGTGCGGCCGGTGATCGTCGCCAGCGGCGGGACGACGTTCTTCAGGTAGTAGAGCGCGGCCGTGAACAGCGCGATGCCGAAGACGCTCTTCACCGACTCCATCCACGGCCCGGAGCGAGGCAGCGACATCGAGAACCCGGCCAGCGCCCAGAAGGGCAGGCCGATGCCCACCGCGTAGGTCGCGAGCAGCGCGAAGCCGTAGACAGCATCGCGGGTGGTCGCGACGTACGCGAGGATTCCCGCCAGCGGCGGCCCCGTGCACGGCGCGGCGATGATGCCTCCGACCAGGCCCATCAGGAACGCGCCGCCGAACCCCCTGCCGCCGACGCGCGCCAGGCGATTCTGCAGCCCGCTCGGCAGCGCCAGCTCGAACGCGCCGAACATCGACAAGCCCATCAGCACGAAGAAGACCGCGAGCGGCACGATGACCCACGGATTGGCGAGGAAGGTCCCGAACGCCTTGCCTAGCAGCGCGAACACCGTGCCGAGCGCGCCGAACATGAAGGCGATGCCGGCGACGTAGAAGGTGGCCAGCGCCAGCGCCCGGCCACGGCTGACCCCGGTCTTCGCGCCGAAGATGCTGATGGTGATGGGAATCATCGGATAGACGCAGGGCGTGAGCGCGGTGAGCAGCCCGGCGGTAAGCGCGAAAAGGACCGTGGGTGGAGCGGCCATCGGATCAGTATAGCCGGTGCGGGCGAGGACGATGGGCTCCGGCGGGGGACACGCCTGCGCCCACACGTTTGGCTGACTTCGCCCGACTTCTGCTAATTTCGGCGTTCATGTCTTCCCCGAAAGCACCCGGCGCGACCGGGCTGCCTGAGCTGCGCGCCGAGATCGACCGCCTGGACGACCAGATCCTGGCGCTGCTGGATCGACGCGCCGAGGTGGTCAAGGAGGTCGGCGAGATCAAGCGCCGCCGGCGCGAGACCTTTCACGTCCCGGGGCGCGAGCGCGCCGTGCTCGAGCGCCTGACCGCGGCCGCCAACGGCGCGTTTCCGCGCGAGGCGGTGCGGCCGGTCTTCCGCGAGATCATGTCGGCCTGCCTGTCGCTCGAGAGCCCGCTGGTGGTCGCATACCCAGGTCCCGAGGCGACGTTCGGCCACCTGGCCGGCAAGACGCGCTTCGGCCTGTCGGCGCGCTTCGTGGCGGCAGCGACGCTGGGCGAAGTCTTCCGCGAGATCGGCCGCGGCGCCGACTATGGCGTGGTCCCCGTCGAGGAAGCGTCGGAGGGACTGGTCACCCACGCGCTCGACTACTTCATCGACAGCGATCTCCTGATCGTCGGCGAGATCGTCATCGAGATCGCGCACGCGCTGCTCACGCGCAGCGGCCAGACCGCCGGCGTCGAGCGGGTCTACGCGCACCCGGCGGCGGCGGCGCGATGCGCGGCGGGCCTGGTCGAGGCGATCCCCGGCGTCGCGGTGATGCCGGCGGCATCGGCTGCGGCCGCGGCGGCGTCGGCGCGCGACGACGCGCGCTCGGCGGCCCTGGCACCGGCGCTCGCGGCGGAGCTGTTCGATCTGGCGGTGGCCAAGGCGCGGCTCGACGACGGGCCGACCGACGTCGCGCGCTTCCTGGTGCTGGGCAAGGAGCCACCGCCCGCGACCGGCGCCGACGCCACCAGCGTGCTCTTCGGCCTGGACGACCGCCCGGGGCGGCTCGCCGTCGTCCTGGACCGGCTGGCCGCCGCGGGCGTGAATCTGCGCCGCATCGCCTCGCGGCCGACCGATCGCCGCGGCCTGCGCGATCTCTTCTTCGTCGATCTCGACGGACACCGCAGCGATCCTGCGTGTCGCGCCGTGCTCGACACGCTGGCGACCGAGGTACCCCTGGTGAAGATCCTGGGATCATACCCGCGCGACGTTGCCGGCGGGACGCGCGCGTGAGCGCGGCGGGCATCCACGCCTCGGCGGCGGGCATCCACGCCTCGGCGGCGGGCCTCGGCGGCGCGGGGACCGAGCGGCCCCGCTGGGATGGGCCACCCCTGGGCCCGCTCGCGGTGATCGGCGTCGGCCAGATCGGCGGCTCGGTCGCGCTGGCGGCGCGCGCGGCCGGCGCGATCAGTGAAGTCGTCGGCTGGAGCCGCAGCGCGGACACGCTGCGCCGGGCCGCCGATGTCGGCATCATCGATCGCGCCGCGCCCTCGGCGCGAGAGGCGGCGCGCGGCGCGGCCGTCGTGGTGCTCGCAACCCCGGTGCTGAGCCTCGGGCCGCTCGCCGAGGAGATCGCGCCCGCGCTGCGCGACGACGCCCTGGTGATCGACGTCGGGAGCACGAAGCGCGCCGCTGTCACCGCCGTCGAAGCTCACGTCGCGCGCTTCGTCGGCTGCCATCCGCTGGCCGGCACCGAGCGCTCGGGCCCCGAGGCCGCGACCCGCGAGCTCTTCGCCGGGCGCCTGTGCATCGTCTGTCCGACCGCGCGAACGCCGCCGGAGCTGACCGCGCGCGCGGAGCGACTCTGGACCGCGATCGGCGCGCGGCCGCTGCGCATGGACGCTGCGCTGCACGACCGCGTGCTCGGCGCCGCCAGCCACCTGCCGCACGTCGCCGCGTATGCCCTCGCCGCCGCGGTCGGCGCGATCGACGCCGAGGGCGGCGAGACGTCGGCGGCGCTGCGCGCTCTCGGCACGACCAGCCTGCGCGACACCACGCGCATCGCCGCGTCGAGCCCCGCGATGTGGCGCGACATCTTCCTCGACAACCGCGCCGAGATGCTGCCCCTCATCGACCGCCTCGCCGCCGCCATCGGCGAGCTGCGCGCCGCGGTCGCCGCCGGTGACAGCGCGCGCCTCGAGGCGTTCCTCGAGGCGGCGCGCGGCGCACGCGGAAAAGTCGTGCCCGGGTAGCCTTCCGTCCTGCTAAACATCTGGAGAAGAACATGACCCCTAAGCTCAACCTGACCTATTCGCTCGCCGTATATTCGATCGCCTTCGGCGCGCTGGCCGCCGGCGCGATCGGCGCCTGCACGACGGCCAGCTCGCACGACGGGACCGGCGGGTCCACCGGTGCGGGCGGCAGCTCCACGAGCGCGGGCGGCACCAGCGCCGGCTCGGGTGGAAGCGGCGGCGCGAAGACCGGCGCCGGGGGCGTGGCGGGTGCGGCGGGCGCCGGGCAGAGCGGTGGATCGTCCGGCACCGGCGGCGCGGCCGGCGGAGGCGCCACGCTGACCTGCCCGAGCGACGCAACGTTTTGCTCGGGATTCGAAGACCCAGGCCAACCCGCCGGCAGCTCTTACAAGGTCAACGCCGCGCCCGGCGACTGGACGCGCGACTTCGCGATCGACACCAGCCAGCACAACAGCGGCAATTCCTCGCTGCGCGTGAAGTCGATGACCGACACCGGCACCTCGGGCAGCGCGTACAAGATGCTGGCCGTGCCCGCTACGTCGGGGAAGTTCTGGGTGCGGTTCTTCGTGCGCAGCGACATGGACCTGGGGGGCGTCGATCACAACGCGTTCGTCGAGGCGGCCGGCAGCGATGATCCCAACGACGCGGTCACGCTGGAGTTCGCCGAGGACGCGGGCCTGGGATTCAACTCGCACGACGACGATCGCTGGCCCGCGAACTACGGCCGCCTGACCAACGGAATGGTGATGCCGTTCACGCTGTCGGCCAACACCTGGCACTGCGTGGAGATCTCGTTCGACAGCATGACCCGCACACAGATGCTGTACATGAACGGCACGCAGCAGATCAACGTCACCAACTATCCGACGGCGGCTTCGATCACCAAGCCATTCGCCGAGTTCCGGTTCGGCTTCTACCAGTTCCACGGGCCGGCGCGGCAGATGTGGTACGACGACGTCGTCGTCTCGCCGAACCGGCAGCCTTGCCCGTAGGTAACTCGATGCACGCGGCGGTGAGAAGGTCCGTCGCTCGCGTCGGCGGCGCCTGCCTGCTCGCGCTGCTGGCCGGCTGTGCGACGGAGGACTTCGCCGCGCCCCCGCCGGCCACCGCAGCGACGGCGGCGCGCAGCGCGCCCGACGACAGCGAGCTCGCCGGCATCGTGCCTGACGGCGCGGAGACGGTGATCGAGCTCGACGTCGCGCAGCTGCGCACGTCGGACTGGTCGCAGCGGCTGGTCGCGGTCAGCGACGCCGAGCGCACCGCCAAGACTGACGCGCAGGGCTTCGACGAGATCTCCGACGTCGATCGCGCCATGTTCGCGGTGAACGAGGCCGCCGGCAAGACCACGACGCTCACGATCGCGCGCGGGCGCTTCGACGGGGCCCGCCTCGCGCGGGCCCTGAGCGCCTGGACGCCGGGAGACTGGCGCGGCAGCCGCCTCTGGGAACGGGGCGACGAAGCGGTCGCGCTGCTCACCGCGCGCACGCTGATCCGCGGCGAGCCGGCGGCAGTGCGCACCGCGATCGACTGCGCCTGGGGCCTGGCGCCCGACGTGCGGCGCAGCGGCGTGGGCGAATTGCGGCGCGAGCTCCTGTCGGACGGCGACCATGCGCCGGCGGTCGTCGCCGCGACGCTGGTCACTCAGGCCATGCGCAAGCGCGTGGCGGGCGAGGTCGATCTGCCGGTGGGTCTCGAGCGCGCGGGCGCGCGCCTGGACCTGGGCGGATCGCTGCAGCTCATGTTGTTCGGGCTCCTGGCGACGCCGCGTGAGGCAGCCGACATGGGCCACAACCTGGAAGTCACCGTGCGCGATCTGCGCGCGCGGCGGGCGCTGGCGGTGTTCGGGCTGTCGGCGTTCCTGCGCGACGTGACCGTGGTACCTCAGGGGCGCAGCCTGCGCGCGCGGCTGACGCTGCCCGAGGACCAGCGCGAGGACCTGGCCACCAAGATTGCCTTCGTTCTCGAGACGATCCGCGCGCGCCCGCCATCCGCGAGTCAGTGAGTCGGGCCCGGAAGGTCCCTCCGACGTCCATGAACTTCTAAGCAAGCGACTCCGATCGGTCAAGCGCCAGGACGCCCGTCTCCCACCCAACGTTGAGACGCTGCGCACGTTCGCCGCCGTGCTTGGACCGGCCCGGTTCCCCGCTGCTGGGTGAGCGGACCGCCGCGAATCTTAGTATTGTGGACGCGTGGCAGTGCCCGAAGAGACCCGGCCAAGGGTTCGCGCTTTGCTGGAGATGTTCGCGCTCTTCGTGGTCTACGTCGCCACGGCTCGGCTCGGTCTGACATTCGACGCGCTCGCGGGCGTGGCCACCACGGTCTGGCCGCCGACCGGCGTGGCGATCGCAGCGATCTGTCTCGGCGGCCGCGGTCGCTGGCCCGCCGTTTTTCTCGCTGCGTTCGCGGTCAACGCGGCCACCGGCATCCCGCACTGGACCAGCGCGCTCATCGCCGTGGGCAATACGGCCGAGGCGTTGGTAGCGCGCGAGATCCTGGTGCGGCTGCGCTGGCGGCGCGAGATGGAGCGCGTCCACGACGTCTTCGCGCTGTCGGCGGCGGCGCTCGCGGCGACCACGGTGAGCGCGACCCTGGGGACGATCGCGGTCCGGCTCGCGCACATCCCTATCAGCGACGGCTATGGCCTGTTCTGGATGGTCTGGTGGGTCGGCGATGTGCTGGGCGCGCTGCTGATCGCGCCGGTGATCTTCGTCTGGAGCCGCGCCTGGCGTCCGGCGCGCGAGCCCGCACGGTGGCTCGAGGGTGCGCTGCTCGCGTTCTTGCTCGTCGTGGTCGGGCTCGCCGTGTTCCACGATCTGTTTCCGCAGAAGGTGGTGCGACTCGCGCGCGGCAGCTACTCGATCTGGCCGCTGCTGATCTGGGCGGTCGTGCGCTTCCGCCAGCGCGGCGGCGTGCTGGCATTGTTGCTGGTGTCGCTGATCGCGATCTCCGGTACCGCGGCCGGGCACGGCCTGTTCGCGGGAACGAGCGCCGTTCACGCCCCGACGCCTCACGAGCGGCTCTTCCGCGTCCAGTGCTTCATGGCGGTCACGGCGGTCAGCATGATGTTCATCGCGGCGGCGCTGGCCGAGCGGCGCGAGGCGATCCTCGCGCGCGACGAATTCATCTCGATCGCGTCGCACGAGCTCAAGACTCCGCTCACCGCCCTGCGGCTGCGGCTGTCGACCGCGCTCAAGGTTCTGGGCGGCGAGCGGCAACCGGCCGATACAGCCGCCCCCGAGAAGGCGATTCGCGCGGTCACGGCCGCGAGCGCGACCACCGATCGACTGGGACGGCTGATCGAAGATCTGCTCGACGTCTCGCGACTGACCGCGCGCCGCCTGGAGCTCTCTCCCGAGGAGATGCCGGTGCGCGACCTGATCGGCGAGGTGGCGGCGCGGCTGCGCGAGGCGGCGATCGAGGCCGGATCGCTGGTGGTGATCGAGATCGACGCCGCCGCCGGTCCGCTGGTCGCGATCTGGGACCGGGGGCGCATCGAGCAGGTGGTGACCAACTTGCTCTCGAATGCGATCAAGTACGGCTCGGGCCGGGAGATCACGGTCACCGCGCGCACCGAGAACGATCGCATCGAGATCGCCGTCCGCGACGGCGGCATCGGCATCGCAAAAGCGGACCAGGAGCGGATCTTCCAGGCCTTCGAGCGCGTCGAGAGCGTCCATCGGGTCGGTGGGCTCGGGCTCGGCCTCTACATCGGACGCCAGATCGCGGCGGCGCACGGCGGCACGCTGCGGGTCCTCAGCGAGCCCGGCCGCGGCTCGACCTTCGTGCTCGATCTGCCGCGCGCGGCGGCGCCGCGGGTGTCGGGCGGCGAGCGCGACGCCTAGATCGCGCCACGCCGAGCCAACGTCAGGGCCCGCTGCAGATGGACGACTCGGGGCACTTGTTGGCGAGCGTGTTGAAGATGTCGAGCGCGTTCATGCACTGGGTCGCTGAAATAGCGTTCAAGCAGATCGTGAGCTCGCTCTGTTTGATCTTCGAATCGCACGTCGGGGTCGGCCAGGCCTGGTCCCACTGGGCCCGAACCTGGGTGTCGCAGGACTCGCGGTTCTCGTACTTCAGCCCGGCGCCAATCTGGTTGCACATCTGGTACCAGTTGCAGGACGCGGCGGTCGCCTGATCGCGGGCGATCACACGACTGTTGGTGGTGTCTCCGCAACCGGCGAGCGCGAGAGCGAGCGTGAACGCGACGGTGCCACTGGCCAGGGCGCGGGCAAGGGAACGATTCGGCATAGGGTCTCCTCGACGGGTAGACACAGCTGGACGCACCAAGCGTAGAGCCAACTCGGCCATAGCGGCGACTTTTCGAAGTTTCGCGTGGGGCGGAGGCGGGTCCCCCGCCGAAGCCAATCGGTGGTCCATGTACGAGATGGATCGGCGGAGCGGGGTTGTGCTGTAGTGAGATGGTGCGCCGCCCTGCGATCGGCTGGTTGATCCTCGGCCTCGCGGCTGTCTGCCTGGCGGGCGCGGGAGGGGGCTGCCATCGCGGTCGGGGCAGAAACGGTGCGTGCACCGCCCACATCGACTGCGACCCGGGGTACGACTGCCGCGAGGGCCTGTGCGTGAAACGACCGCCAGTTCCCGGAAGCGAGGCATCGCGGATCGCGACGCCACGGCCCACAGAGCCGGCGCCGCCCCGCGCGCCCGATTCGCCAGCGGAGCAACCGACCCTCGCGCCCCCGACTACACCAGCGGTTCGACCTGCGCAGCCGCCACCGCCACCCCCATCACCGCCGTTGGACCCAACGCTGCCGATGTGGAAGGCACGCCTCAAGAACAGCTGATCCGCTCGAGAACGGACGACCGCGTCCGCGGACCCCTCTCCCTAACCCTCTGCCCGCGGACGGGGCGAGGGGATCGGAAAGGGAGCGGGGCCAGGGGATCGGACCAGTACGGACACGCGGCCCGCCCGCCCGCCGCCCTCCCTTACAGCGACTCTGTCCACCCCAGCATCTTGAAGGGCTCCGCCACGACGCCTCCCTTGTTCGGCGTCGCCTGCCCGACCACGTAGCTCTGGCTCATGCTGCTGTTCAGGGTGATCGGCCCGCTCGAGCTCAGGATGACGATCTTTCCGCCCACCACGATCGGCGCCGACACCGGCTCGGGGGCGACGTTGATGGCCTGCTTCAGCGTCAGTGTCGCGGTGCCGCCGGTCACCGGCGTCAGCTGGTGAACTTGCATGTACGTCGTGCCCTTGCCGCAGCCGGCGGCGTCGGGGACGTACCACATCGAGATCACCACGAAGCCCGAGGCGTCGGCCTTGAGGATCACGATCGGCGTGCCCATCGGCCGCGCCGCCGCTGGCAGCAGGGTGCTGCACGCGCCCGACGAATCGGTGACGGCGCACATGGTCTTGTCGAGGCCGGCGGTGACGGTCAACGAGCCGGCCGTGCCGAAGGTGCTGTCGCTGACGACCACGCCGTTGGTGACGATGTCGCGCTTGAAGATCATCTGCGACGCCGGAAAACCGCTGGTGGCGTCGTCGAGCGCGGAGTTCGTCACCTGCACCAGGTAGACCTCGTGCGGGTGCGCGGTGAAATCGTCGCGGTCGAGCTGTACGACAGCGGGCGCGTAGTGCAGCGGCTGCTGGCAGCCGGGCCCCAGCACCGAGGACGGCGTGCCGCCGAGCGTGTAGCGCCACAGCGTCCCCCAGGTGTCGCCGGCGTACGCCGCCAGCACGGTGCGCTTGGCATCCTTGCCGTTGTCGCGCGCCGTCGGCACGTCGGTGAGCATGGTGAACTCGGGCGTCGTGCCGCAGCTGCCGGCCGGGGTGACCACGCCGTTGCCCTGGAGGACGCCATTCACCGCCGACGCGTTGACGATCGAGCGGCCCTGCGTCGTGCTCTTGGGGTCGACCGGGTACCCCGACGTGAAGATGATGCGGTTGTCGTCGTAGTTCGGCGTGTAGTTGAAGACGAAGGCCGGCACCGAGATCGTCTGGCCGAGCACGCTCTGATAGGTCGACTTCGACGTGGTGTTCGCGCTGTGCCAGACGAGCGAGAATGGCGTTGTGGCCGTCGGGTCGGTGACGTCGAGCATGAACGCGTTGTTACCGCCGTAACCGTCGGTCATCACCAGCATGGTCTTCCAGACCGCGCTGGTCTTGTCGGTGCAGTTCGCCGTGCAGATGCTCTTCACCTTGGCCGAGCTGGCGAGCCCGAAGATGTGCTTGTTGGGATCGGGCAACTGGCCGCCCTGGGCGTAGAGCTTGGTGATCACCGGCAGCATCTCCGGCGGGATGTACGCGAACGCCTCCGAGCCGCCCGCGCGCGCGACGCCGTTGATGGTCACGTCCTTGGTGTAAAACGCGTGCAGCATTCCGTCGTCCGAACCGACATAGGTGACCTGCGGCCGGTTCGCGTACTTGTCCGAGAACTCCTTGCCGCCCGGGTTCGGATCCGCGCCCGGCTGTCCGACGTCGATTGGCGTCGAGTTGACGATCGAGCCCAGCACTGCCGTGTTGCCCTGCGCGGGATCCCCGAGCGCCCAGCGCGCGACCAGCTCGGCCTCGTTGGCGTTCGCCCCCAGACCCAGCGAGGTCAGCGTCGTCTTGTTGGTGATCGCGCCGCTGCTCGGGTCGATCGCGATCTGCACCAGGCTCCCCGAGGTGTCCGACGTGTACACGCGGCGGGTCTTCCAGTCCATGTTGGAGAGCTGCACCGCCGCGTCCCAGACCAGCGTCGTGCCCGACGCCGTCGCGTCGTACGCGAGCAGGTGCCCCTTCCACGACGGGAAGTCGACGCGCGAGTCGAGCGCGTAGCTGCCGCTCGATACCGAGTTGACCAGCTGCGTGCCGGCTGACACCGCGGGCGGCGACGTCGAGTAGCTGCCTTTCACCGCGTCGTAGATCGCGCTCTGGATCGCGGTCACCAGCTCCGACTCGCTGGTCGCGTTGTACGCGTAGGGGGCCGTGTTGTCGCTACCGCGGTCGGTGCCGCCGGCCTTGGCGATGTTGTCGTTAGTTGCCTTGCCGGTGCCGATCGATACGTCGCCCGAGAAGCCGACCACGAACGTCTTCACGCCGATCTTCTTCAGATCCTGGGCGGCGAGCACGGCGCGGCAGGTGCAACCCGCCGCCTTCGGGTCAGCTGCCGCGCATGCGGCCGAGTCACAGAGCAAGATCGCCAGGGCCGTTGGCCTCACCGTCGGTGACCAGCAGGACGTAGTCCTGCCGGCAGGTCAGCTTGTCGGCGGCCTGCACCGCCTTCATGTAGTCGTAAGCGCTGGAGTTCTTGTTGGCGGCGCCGGAGTTCTCCAACGAACATCCGGTCGGCGTTCCGTTGAACGCAATCAGGCCGCCGTAGGAAGCGGGCTGCATGCGGTCGCTGATCGCCGCCGCCATGGCCGCTGCCTTGGTCGGGTCGTCGGTGGTATCCAGGAACGGCGCCAGCTGCGTGTCCCAGCGCGCGCCGCAGGTGGCGTACAGGCGTTCAGCGAGCAGTCGACGGTCTTGATCGGCGGCGCGGTCGCTGAGCTCATGGGGTTGTAGTAGTTGGGCACCGAATCGTAGTAGCGGTACGTTGCGTTCCGCCGATCGTTATGTTCTTGCCCTGGTAAGTGCTCTGGACGTTGGCCGTGCTCGACGTCGTACCGCTCTGTACCGTGTACGTGTAGTAGCTGCCACGATAGGTGCCGGTGCCGTAGCCCGAGATCGCGCAGAACGATCCGCACCACTGGTTGTCGACGTTGTTTCCGCCCGAGCCCTGATGCGATAGGTGCTGTTGACGGTCGAGCGCAGCGTGTACGTGACGCCGTTGATCGCGCAGCTGCTGCTGGGACCGTTGGTGTCGTCGTAGCAGTTGTTCTGACTCAGGCGATCGCCCTTGATGAACATGGTCTGCGTGCTGGTCGACGTCCCCGACAGGCTGAAGTAGGGGAAGTAGTTGCTCTGGTAGAACGTCATCAGCCCGAAGTTCACCAGCGACGAGTTGTTGGCGACGATGCTCGACAGCACGCGCTTGGCGATCACGAAGCGCGACGTCGCCGGGCCGCAGGTGTCGCCGGTCGGGCAGTCGGTGTCCTTCGCGCATTTGGTGAGCGCGGTCCGGCACATGCCGGTGCCGCTGGTGGTGGTGATCTTGCACGTGTCGCCGGTCTTGCCGGCGAGGCAGGTATTCGACGCCCCCGGCGTGCAGGTGTTGGCGACGCCGACGCAGGCGTTGGTGTCGATGCACGGGTTGCTGGCCTGCGAGACCGTGCACGGGTAGGGCGGGAAGTTGCACTTGTTGTTTGCAGCGCTGCACGCGCCCGTGGTGGTGATGCAGGATGCGGTCGACTTCGAGCAGTCGCTGGCCTTGGTGCAGTAGGTAGCGCCGCTCTTTGTCGATCCCTTCGAGCAAAGGCCGCAGTCGGAATCGGCGGTGCAGGTGGTGACGCCGTCGGGGCAGAGCTTGGAGCAGTCGGTGGCCTTGGTGCACGACTTGATCGAGCCGACCGCGCAGGTGCCACCGGTGGTCTGCAGCGGGCAGTCGCTGTCGACGTTGCACTGCTGCGTGCCAAGCGTGCCGCCCGCGATCTGGCACAGCGAGTAGGCGGCACACGGCGTCGAGGTGCTGGAGCAGGTGCTGCTGCCGTAGGTGCACTTGAGCGACGCCGTGCACTTCTTGGTCGGGCTGCACGACGCCTTCGAGGTCGCGCAGGTGCCCGACGTCGAGGCCGGGCAGTCGGCGTCGGCGAAGCAAGCAGCGTTGCTGCAATTCCCGAACGCGTCGCAGGTCGACTGCGTGCACTTGCCGGCCTGGGGCGCGCAGTCCGAGGTGAGGACGCAGGCCTGGGTGTCGATCGAGCAGGTCGAGCTGATGCAGTCGCCGTCCGACGAGCACTTCTTGCCGCTGGCCGCGCAGGTGCCGGACGCGTCGCCGCCGCGGCAGTTGTTGCCGTCGTCGCAGTCGACGCCGACCTCGCTGCTGGTGGTGAACGATCCGCCGGGCACGCCGGTGAGCGAGCCCGACGTGTCGAGCACGACGAGCATGTTCGGCTTGTGGATCTGCCGGCTGATGATCAGCAGCGGGTTCATGCGCGCCTCGGCGGGCGCGGGCGCGATCATGCCCAGGGTCGCCATCATCAGGACCATGCCGACGTAGTACGCGGTCGCGGTGGCGAGAGCAGTCCGGCGGACGAACCTGGATCGTTTCATTGGGGCCCGTTCTGAAGAAGGCGAACCCGTCGCCCATCCGGAGCAATCGGTAGATCCGTACAAAACTTTATGCACCTGTAACGGGCGCGAACCCGCTCACTTGTCCGTCGATATCGGCGGACCGGTGCGCCAGCGGGCAGCGTCAGTTGACGACGACGCCGCTGACCGTCGAGGTGTTGTCGTCGCAGGCGTTCTTGCCCGAGTTGCACAGCACGGGCACGAACGACGTCGATGGTGCTGGTGCCCCCGCTGCCGGGCGCGCCGCCCATCGCGACCTCGAGGACGACCGTGGTCAGGTTGTCGGGCGCGAGGCCGCGCGAGCGGATGCGCACCGACCCGTTGGCGTCGTTGAGGTAGTTGCCCTGGCGGCACTCCGCGGTGTCGTTGCGGATCCAGACGGTGTAGGTGCCCATGGTCGCCGAGACCGGCGCGGTCGCGGTCCCAGTGTCGCGCTTGAACGATGTCGGCGGGAACGCCACCGCCTTGAGCACGATCGTGCCATCGAGCAAGATCGCGCCCACGCCGACCGGGTTGCCGCTGGCGTCGAGCGTCGACGGCACGTCGTCGGCCGCGTCGCCCGAACCGGTGAGCAGGGTCGTGATGTTGGGCGCCGGCAAGGAGTTCAGCACCGACGCGCGCGCGCTCGATGCCGGCCTCGGCGCAGTAGAGCGCCTGCGTGCGCTGATTGACGTTGGTGCCGACCTGCATGGTGCCGCTGGTGAGCCAGAGCGCGGTGATGCCCAGCCCGAACAGGCTGATCATCAGCATCATCACCAGGAGCAGGATCGCGCCGCTCTCGGGGTTGCGTCGGCGGAGGCGTGGTTGCGGCGACATCAGCGGTTCCTCGGGTAGACGGTGGTGGTGAGCACGCGGTGGCGATAGGCGTCGACGGCGCCGACCACGCCATCCTCGACCGCCGGCTTGCGGTTGGTCGCGAGGCCCGCCAGCGTGGTGTCGACCTCGGTCGAGCGCGCGACGATGGTGATGCGCACCGCCTGCGGCCGATTGCACCCAGCGGGCGGCACGTCGCCGCTCGTGTTGTAGGTCCACTCGTCGGCCTTCTTGGTCGTGTTGTCGGTCCCCTCGGTGAACACGCCGTCGCCGTCGATGGTCGGCTGGATGTCGCAGGCGTAGGCGATCTGCAGATCCTCGATCCCGTCGGCCAGCACTTGCGGCCCGGCCGTTCCGTCGAGGCGGTTCATCATCAGGCGTGGCGAAGTGCCGGTCGCGTCGATCGTGAACTGCACCCAGTTGAGCGTGCCGATGTCGCGCACGCCCGCCGTCGGCGTCGCCCCGCCGGTGTAGGTGATCGGCACGATCCCGCTGATGTCGGAGCCGGAGTTCCAGAGCGACGACGACGCGTGCTGCAGGGTATCGGTCGTCGAGTCGATGCCGGTGATCTGGAACAGAGTGCAGCCCCGGTCGCCGGTGGGCGGCCCCGCGGGCGCCGCGGTGTTGTCGAGCAGCACGATGAACTCGCCGGTGCGGAACACCGTCGACAGCCCGGCCGGCATGGTGATCGCGCTGGTCGCGGCGGTGACCGTGCTCTTGAGATTGGCGTCGGTGAAGTTGCCGAACGAGCCGGCGCCGAAGACCACGGTGATCGCGTCGGGTGCGCCGGCCGCGCCGTTGTTGATCCAGATCGGCGCCAGGCGCATCGACGTGCCGGTGCTCTTCGCGAACACGCGCAGCCGGTCTGCGGCATGGTCGTGCCCGGTGGGCGTCGGGTCGGTCGAGTTGACGCAGCCGTAGATGCCCATGCCCGCGCCGCGCACGAAGCGCGTGAGCGTCTCCATCGCCGCCCACAGGTTCTGCTGGACGTTGAGCACCTTGGCCTGGGTGTCGTAGACGCGCCGCTGGCCCACGAAGAAGAAGAACGTCGACGTCGCGACGATCGACGAGATCACGATCGTGATCATCAGCTCGACCAGCGTGAGGCCGGCCTCGCGGCTCCGTCGCACGCGGGCGATCGCGCGCGGTCACCATGTCTTGCGCCGTTGCTGGTCGATGCGGATCGTCTTCACCGCGCCCTGGTCCAGGTTGTAGGTCACGCGCACCGAGACCTGGTACGGGCTGGTGACGCCCTGGTTGATCACCAGCGTCTCGCGCTTGAAGCGGAAGTCCGCCGTCTGCGTCGCGTTGGCGACGCCGGCGGCGTTCAGGTAGGTCGCGTTGGTCCAGTCGGCGGTCACCGCCGTCGCGAGCTGGTCGACGTCGACGCGCACGGTGCGCGACTGGAACTCCTCCATGGCCTGCGTCGCCAGGCGCGTCGCGATCGCGGCGTCGTTGGCGTTGGCGGTCGCGTTGAACATGGTCTGCTGCACCGCCACCGTGCCGAGGAGCCCGATCGTCGCCAGCAGGAGCGCGATCATCACCTCCATCAGCGTGAAGCCCGCCGCGCGGGCGCGTCGTGATCGGGCCAGGCCGATCATCGGTTCCTCGCCGAGACGAAGGCGGTGAGCGCGTTGACGTCGACGCGGAAGGCGAAGTCCTTGCTGTTCGACGGCAGGTCGCCGTTCTGGATGTAGATCGTCGGGCTGGTCGGCACCGCGGCGCCCACCAGCTGCGCGCCGCCGGTGCTGTAGAAGTCGATCTGCGCGAACTTGGTGGACGAGAGCACCAGGCCGGTCGGCGCGGCGTCGCCCGAGCCGACCACGTTGAGCACGACGATGTTGTTCTTGGCCGGCACGCTGCGCAGCATGGGATCGGCCTCGGTGGGCGCGGTCGGCGCCGCGCCCGGCGTCGCACCCGCCTTGTACGGCCGCAGGTCGACCCGGTTCGAGTAGACGAAGGCGCGGACGGCCAGGCGGCTGCTCACCGCCTCGGAGCGGCACTTCTGCAGCTCGCGCGCGACGTCGAAGGTGAACGCGCGCCCGTCGTTGGTGTAGTCGTCGCGGTTGAGCAACGGCATCGCGATCGCCGACATGACGCCGATGATCACCACCACGATCATCAGCTCGGTGAGCGTGAATCCGCTGTCCCGGCGCGCGCGCGCCGGCGCAGAGGAGCGACGGCAGTCGAGAGGCGGGCGCATAGGGATCACGGTTCACATCGGCGGATCTCGCGGAGAGGTTGAGGTGCCCGGCTCGAGGTGATGCCACGATGGGCCTCGGGACGGATCGGATCCGGTCCGCATCGCCCCCGTCGCTGCGATTAGAAGCGCAGCGCGACACTGACGGACGTGGTCGACGCGGGCGCCGCGGGCCCGCGGCTTCGCTCGATCGTGACGTACGCGCCCATGAAGGTGACGACCGCGCCGGCGCCGAGCATCGCGCCGCCGAAGGCGCTGCGGGTTCGGTTCTCGGAGCACTTCATCGCGTCACAGCTACCCAGCGTGCCCAGCACGGCCGCGCCAACCGCCATCGCCACGCCGCCGAGCATCGCCGCCATCACCGGCCCGGCCAGGTGCGCCGGGGGAGGGGGCGGATCGGCGGGGACCGACGGCTGCTGCGACGCGGGCGCCTCGTCCAGGTAGGCCTTGAGCGCGTCGGCGAGGCGCAGCATCACATCGCGCGCCTCGGCGACGGTGCAGACGTCGCAGCTCTTCGACTTGTTGGCCAGCGGCAGCGCCGCGGGCGACGACCCCTCGGTCGAGAACACGCGGCCCACCACCTTGTAGCTGTTGCCGGCGACCTCGACCTTGACCCGCACCAGGTAGCGCACGTCGAGCAGCTGTCCGATGCTCTTCAAGCAGGGCGACGAATCGCAGCGCGCCAGCTCCGGCTTCGCCTCGAGCTTGCGGCCGGCATCGACCGGATCGACCACCTGCACGCCGGCGCGCACCAGCCCGAGCACGAAGCCGTCCTGAAGCTGCAGCGCCAGCGCCGGCGACGAGCTCCCCTCGACCTGGAAGTCGGGGATCGCGACCCGCACCTTGGCGGGCGCCGGGGCGGCCGGTGGCGGCGGCGCGGGCGCCGGTGGCGGCAGCAGTGGCATGCGGTCCCATCACCGGAGGCGTCACGCCCGCCAGCGTGAGGAACAGTGACATCACCGCGAGCATGCCGGCCTAGTTCCCCCCGCACATGTCGTCGGCGCACATCGCGGGCAGATACGCGAGCGGCAGGTTGAAGCAGGCGTGCGGCGTCGACACATCGGGCAGCCGCGGGCAGCGCGCGCCGGTCCAGCAGATCTGCCGGTTCATCTCTCCGTCGCAGGAGAAGATCGCGCGCATGCTGCTGCTGCGATAGTCGACCTCGACGCGCGCGCGGCCGAGCACGCCCGCGCCGATGATGCCGTCGAGCTCGGGGCCCTCGGGCCGGATGTCGGCGCGCAGCCCCTCGATGTACGGATCGGTGTCGGCGATGATCGCCACCGGGATCGGGTTGTCGGCGTCGCCGCCGATCTCGATGTACGCGGCGCTGTTCTGCGCCTTGCCGGCATCGTTCGGATCGGTGTCGCACGGCTGCACGCAGACCGCCTGTTGCGGCGAAGTTCGCCTGGCGGTAGGCGACCCATTCGATTCGCCGCGACCGCGCCAGCTCGACGCACGGACCGGGGTCGGTCGCCGCGCTCGCCTCCTGGTTGACGAGAGCGATGTGCGCCGCCTGCGGCAGCATGGCCCAGCCGACGTCCAGCGCCGGCGACGCCCCGGCCAGGTAGAGCTTGCCCGGTGTCGGGGTCGGGACCGGCGTGAGGCCGCTCTTCATCCGATCCCAGGCCGTCTGGGTGAGCACCAGGGGACCCGCGCCGGTCGCCAGCAGCAGCGACAGCGGCGTGCCGCTCGAGTCGCTGATCTCGTCGCCGCGCCGGCAGCACGCCTGCCGCGGTGACGTCGCCGGGTCGAACAGGTCCGGCGCGCCGCAGGCGCGCAGCACGATCCGGCTCGGCGCGACGTCGACCGGACCACGCAACCCGAGCACGTCGGCGGGGCCAGTCGCGTCCAGCTCGCCGCCGCCGAACGGCGTGAAGTGAATCACGGCGTAGCCGACGTCCTCGAGGAAGCCGTCGTCGGCGCGCTGGTTCGGCCAGAACGTCATCGACGGCTCGCTTGAAGCGAAACTCGACGGAGAAACCGCGCAGCAGATCGCCGCCGAACACCATCGTCGGCTGGGTCGCGGCGTCGCCGACCGTCCCGAGCGGCACCGGCAGCACGTCGATGCCGCCGAAGCGCGCGCGCACGGCCTTACGGCGTCGTCGGCGCCCAGGATGTCGAATGAACGGGACACGGTTTCCGGCGATCCATCGGCGGAACCGTTGGAAACCGTAAGGGGAGAGGCTGTATCGACCGACATCCGGAACGGGGCGCCGCCGTTGAGGGTCGGCGACTGCGCCCACGCCAGCAGTCCACCCGGCTGACCGGCCGCCCCCACCCCGAGCGGCGCCGAGGCTGAGCGCGATCGGGAACGAATCGATGGTGCAACAGTCCTCGGAGCAGCTGGCGGCTCCCGCGGTGACCACCAGGCAGGCCGCCAGCCATCCCCCGAAGGCAGCAAGGCCCGCGGCGGGGCCCGCCACCGGGCCCGACCGCGCCCGTTCGATCATTCCTCTTTTTCGTCGAGCTTGTTCTTCATCTTCTTCAAGAGGGCGTCGAAGGATTCCTTGTTGATGATCTTGTTGAACTCCGCTCGGTAGTTCTCGAGCATGCTCTGGTCATCGGTCACGACATCGTACACGACCCAGTGACCTTCCTTGTAGAGCATGTGGTACTCGAGCGCGATGACCACCTTCTTCCCGCGCGAGGTGGTGTTGAGCGTCGCCGTGACCGTGGCCTCGCTCCCGTTCTTGTCTTTCGTCTCCTGGTCGTACTTGATGTTGTACGCGGCGTTGCCGTGGATCTGTTTCAGGTAGCTGCGCTCGACCAGCTCGCGCAGGGTGTTGACGAACTCCTCGCGCTGCTTGGGCGTCAGCGGCTCCCAGTGGCGGGCGAGGCTTCGCTTCGCGAGCTCGCCGTAGTCGAGAAAGCCGCCGACGATCTTGCGCACCTCGGTCCGCTGCAGCTCGGCCTCGGGCGACCAGTTGGGTCGGTTCTTCGACAGCGCCTTGTCGAGCGCGAGGTTGGACTTCTTGAGCTCGGCCATTGGGCTCGAGCCGGCCGGCGGCGCGGCCGCTGCTGGGGGTTCGGCCGCGCTGGCCAGCGATGACAGCAAGGATGTCAGGCAAGCCAGCAACACGCCGGCCGAAACGATTCCGCGCCGCAGGGGCAGTCTCCGGGTCAGGTCCATGGTGTTCCTTTTGTACTGTGGACGGACGCCGAGGGGAAGTTATGCATGCCGTTCCGTACCCGACCGGATCGCGTGGACGTAGCCGAGCTTGCTCGGCGGAGTTCCGTCGCGGGTTTGGGAACCCGTCCCGGGTGCCCATGAGAATGGATTCGACGCGTAGCGCATGCTACCGTCGGGGTAATGGGAATCAGCGACTCCGCGCGCGCTCCCAGCAGCGGGGACGGAGCGCAAAACTCGGGCGACGGGTTCGACGCCAAGAACTGGCTGTCGCAGGCGACCACCGAGATGCGCGAGAGCTTCGCGCGCAACCGCCGCGTCATCTCGTTCGGCGAGTACTTCACGCTGTTCGGGACCGAGGCGCGGCGACAGGTGCGCTCGGCCGCGCAGTACCTGCGCGACGTGTTCGACCACTTCGGCACCGATTCGGTGCGCACGCCGCGCGGGCCGATGATCCGCTGGCGCCTCTTCGATTGTCCCTGGGACGGCGGGCGCGACGGGCTCATGGGCCAGGAAGAGGTGCAGGCCGCCGTCTATCGCCTGATCTCCAACTTTGCGCGCGAGGGGCGCACCAACCGCCTGATCCTCCTGCACGGCCCCAACGGTAGCGCGAAGTCGACGTTCGTCGCCTGCATGCAGCGCGCGATGGAGCACTACTCGATGCTCCCCGAGGGCGCGCTCTACCGGTTCAACTGGATCTTCCCGTCGCAGAAGCTGACCAAGGGTGGCATCGGCTTCGGCGGTGGCGGCAACTTCGAGTCGGGCACGTCCGCCGACACCTTCGCCTATCTGGAAGACGACCTCATCGAGGCCAAGATCGTCGACGAGATGCGCGACCACCCGCTGTTGCTGCTACCGCGCGCCAAGCGGCGCGAGCTGATCGAGCAGCGGCTCGAGGGCCCGATCCGCGACGGCTACCGGCCGGCCGACTACCTGCTGCGCGGGGATCTGTCGCACCGCAACCGCCAGATCTTCGAGGCGCTGCTGTCGTCGTACCACGGCGATCTCGCCAAGGTGCTGCGCCACGTGCAGATCGAGCGCTTCTTCGTGTCGCGCCGCTACCGCCAGGCGGCGGCCACCGTCGAGCCGCAGCTGGCCGTCGACGCGCGCTCGCGCCAGCTGACCATGGACCGCTCGCTGGCGTCGCTGCCGCCCGCGCTGCAGTCGCTGACGCTGTACGAGTACCAGGGCGAGCTGGTCGACGGGAACCGCGGCGTCGTCGACTTCGCCGACCTGCTCAAGCGGCCGCTCGAGGCGTACAAGTACCTGCTGGGCACCGTCGAGCAGGGGCGGATCTCGCTCGACGTGGCCAGCCTCGAGCTCGACACGGTGTTCATCGGATCCTCGAACGAAGGCTACCTGGCGGCGTTCAAGGAAGTGCCCGAGTTCCAGTCGTTCAAGGGGCGCATGGAGCTGGTGCGCGTGCCGTACCTGCTCGACTACCGCATCGAGGAGCGGATCTACCAGGCCCAGATCAAGATCGCGCACAGCCAGCTCGGCAAGCACGTCGCGCCGCACGTGGCCTGGGTCAGCGCGCTGTGGTCGGTGCTGACGCGGATGAAGAAGCCGCTGGCCGAGAAGTACTCGAAGAGCCTGGCCGACGTCGTCGCGCGGCTCGGCCCCATGGAAAAGGCGCTGCTCTACGCCGACGGCGCGATGCCCGAGGGGATCACCACCGAGCAGTCGCGCGAGCTGGGCGCCGGCATCGACAAGATCGCGCGCGAGTCCGACAACTACCCCAACTACGAGGGGCGCACCGGCGCGTCGCCGCGCGAGATCAAGCTCCTGCTGATGAACGCGGCACAGAGCACGAAGTACCAGTGCCTGTCGCCGTTCGCGGTGTTCGACGAGCTGGAGGATCTGGTGCGCGGCGTGACCGTGTACGAGTTCCTGAAGCAGGAGCCGCTGCCCGGCGGCTTCCACGAGAACCGCAAGTTCATCTTCCAGGTGCGCGACCGCCTGATCGATCGCATCGACGACGAGGTGCGCACGTCGATGGGCCTGGTCGACGAGCGGCGCTACATCGAGCAGTTCGAGCGCTACGCCTCGCAGGCGTCCCACTGGGTCAAGCGCGAGAAGGTGCACAATCCGATCACCGGGCGCGACGAGGATCGCCGACGAGGACTTCATGAGCGAGGTCGAGCGCATGCTCGACGTCAGCAACCGCAAGGACGAGTTCCGCCGCGAGGTCATCGCGCGCATCGGCGCCTGGTCGATCGACCACCCGCGCCAGAAGCCCGACTACGAGCGGATCTTCCCGCGCCCGATCGCCGAGCTGCGCGAGGCGTTCTTCAACGACCGCAAGAAGCAGGTGCGCAAGATCAACGAAGACCTGCTGGTGCTGATGACTGACGGCGCCGAGAAGATGCTGCCCGACGCGGCGGCGGCGGCGCAGGCGACGCTCGACACGCTGAAGAGCCGCTTCGGCTACTGCGACCACTGCGCGCGCGACGCGATCCTCGCTCTTATCCGCAAGCGCTACAGCTGAGACGGCGCGCGGCGGCGGCGACTCTTCCCCGCGTCGTCGCTTCAAAGACCAGGTTCGCCGCCAAGCACCCGCCGCCCCCGTCGTCCGAGCCAACCCCCAACCCCAAGTCACCCTCCCCTGTACTCGGGGGAGGGCCGGGGAGAGGGCAGGCCTTGCGAGAGCCAACGCCCGCGCAGCCTTGCGAGAGCCAACCTCCGCGCAGCCCTTCCGAGAGCTCGCGTCTCGCAAGGTTTTCCCTCTCCCTAACCCTCCGCGGACGGGGGAGGGGACCGGGAGATCACCACGGATCGCAGGATGACCGACGACGACTGACTGTACTTCCTCGTCAGTTTTCGTATTCTCGGGTTTCCGCCCCCGCCTTTAAGCAACTCGCGCGGGCTCGGACTTAATTCGGAGTCTTATGATGAGTTGGCTTTCTCGCATCGCTGTTGTCGGTGTCGTCGCTGGGTGGGCCGCCGGTGCCACCGGCTGCAAACACCCGTCGCTCGACGAGACGCCCGGGCCGGGCGGAGGCGGCACCGCCGGCGCCGTCACCGACGGCGGCGTCAACCGCGCCGATGCGCCGCGCGACATTGGGCCATCACGCGGTCCGACACCCCCGATGCCGGGGATCCGGTTTCCCTTCCCGCAGAACCGCATGAGCGCGAGCTGCATCTACCCGACCGGCTACCGCAACGAGGACGTGCAGGCGGCCTACGCGCGATGGAAGGCCGACACCGTGACCTCTGACGGCGCCGGCGGCCACCTGCGCATCAAGCGCCCCAACGACGCCGGCCTCGATCCCAACACCACGGTCTCGGAGGGCATCGGCTACGGCATGCTCATCGCCGTCTACATGGGCGACGCCGACGCGCAGCACCTGTTCGACGAGCTCTGGAAGTACGAGCGGATGCACCTCGACGAGTTCGGGCTCATGGACTGGTACATCAGCGCCGACGGCTCGCATAGCCTGGGCCTGGGCGGCGCCGGCGACGCCGACGAGGACATGGCGTTCGCGCTGCTGATGGCCGACCGGCAGTGGGGCGGCAAGGGATCGCTCGACCGCAACTACCTCGACTACGCCAAGGACCAGCTCAACAACATCTGGCTGCACGAGGTCGTCGACAGCAAGCTGCTCTCGGGCGGCGACCACGGCTTCGACTGGCACTGCGTCAACATCTCGTACTTCGCGCCGGCCTACTACCGCGTGTTCGAGAAGTTCGACCACGTCGACGCCGGGCAGAACGGCTGGGACGCGGTGGTGAAGACCGTCTACGACACCATCACCAACGCGCTGAACCCGGCGGTCAACGGCGGACAGGGGAACCAGAGCAACGGTCTGGTCCCGGCCTGGTGCGACAGCAGCGGCCCGCCCAACGGCGCATGCCCGAGCGGCGCCACGAACTACCAGTACGACTCGTGCCGCACGCCGTTCCGCATCGGCCTCGACGCCTGCTGGAACGGCACACCCGACGCCAAGAGCTACCTCGCCAAGACCAGCAGCTTCTTCGCCGGCATCGGCGTCGCGAAGATCGTCGACGGCTACGCGCTCAACGGCGCGCCGCAACCGACTCTCGCCACCGACGGCGGTCAGTCAGCGGCGTTCGTCGGCCCGGCGGGCGTCGGCGCGATGAGCGCCGCCACCTATCAGTCGTTCGTCGACCAGACCTACCAGGCGCTCGCCGGCGGAAAGCTGCTGGTCGGCGGCACCTACTACGACGAATCGTGGACGGTGCTGTCGCTGCTGATGATGACCGGCAACTTCATCGACTACACGGCCTATTGAGACGCTACCGAGGGAGCGAGGCGACCATGACCGTCTCGTTGTGGGGGAAAACCCGGCCGACCGGCTGCGGGAACGGGAACGAATAGCAGCGCAGCGGGGTCAGCCCCAAACGGTCGGCCAGGCGGCGCAGCTCGGGCTCACCGAAGAAGGACACGTGGGTGGCGTCGGAGCGAAACCCGGCCGGCTGGGGAACGATGAAGACCGCACGCCCGCCGGGCCGCACGAAGGGCAGGTACTCCGCCACCAGCGCGGTTGCCTCGTCGAACGTCATGTGCTCGATCACGTGCGCCGCGAGCAGGCTGTCGAACTGGTGCGGCTGCGCGAAGGCCGAAGCGCGAAACTCGTCGGGCGTGAACGCTCGCAGGCCGCGCGCGCGCGCCCGCTCGACCGATTGCGCCGCATGATCGACGCCGACGCCGCTTCCGCCGAGGTGCATCAGGTTGCGGCCAACCCCGCAGCCGAGATCGAGCACCCACCCGAGACCGAGCCGGCGGATGTTCCAGCGATAAGGACGCTGCACGTCGAACAGTCGGCGCCAGCCCTGCGCGTAACCCTCGAGCCGCGCGGTGTAGGCCGGGTCGCGCGTGTCCGAGCTCTTGCTTTGGTTCATGGTTGACTCATCAGTGGGCGTGCGGCCACGGGGATCTCGCAAGCGAGCGCTAGTCGGCCCGAAGGCAGACAATGGCCGAGAATCTGCGCTTTCCTGCACAGGGGAGTAGCCTGGGCTGAGTCGCTCGGACAGACCACGCGCGCGGGTTTGCCAGGCGGAAAGAAGTCGCGATCCATCTTGGCAAAGCCCGGCGGACCGAACATGGGCCACCCGGCGAGCACCACGCCCGGATCGCCGTCATGCCCGGGTGCGAAGATCGGCCGGCAACCCGCGTAGACATGCCAGGACGGTCGCTCGGCGAACGTGGGCACGATCGGATCGCCGAGGCGGGCGCCCATGTCGGTGCGGCAGTTCACGTTGTACTGCTCCTCGCCGCCGCGCACGCCCGGCTTGACCGGCAGGCGATAGAAAACGAATCCCACCGTGACGAACACGCCCGCCAGGACCGGTATCAATACAAGCAGCCCGGTGAACGACGCGCGCGGCAGGCGCGACAAATAGAGCAGGGCGACGACTGGCACCAGCGAGCGCGCCGCGGTCATGAAGCGGTGGCCTTCGAACGTCCGGCCGTTGACCTCGAAGGTCAGGAAGAGCAGCACGCCAACCAGCGTCGTGCCCAGCGCGAGCGCCACAGCCGGGCGCAGCACGTTGCGCTCGCGATCGCGCCGAGGCCAGAACAGCGTCGACATCACCAGCATGGGCAAGAGCAGCGAGCCCTCGTCGATGAAGAGCTGTTTCCATCCCTCGAGGTCGACCATCGGATGCGGCGGCCCACCGAAGCGCGGCAGCCGCGGCGACATCCAGTGGGTCTTCTGCACCGGCCCGCCCGGCGCGATCGTCCCCGCCAGCAGCCGGTTGGTCACGATCGCCGCGACCGCGAAGCCGCAGAGCCCGAGCGCGGAGCGCCAGCGGGTGCCGCCGAGCAGCCGCGGCCAAGGCAACCACATCAGCCCCAGGCTTGTCCCCACGAGCAGCGTGGAGATCTCGTCGGAGATCGAGAGCAGCGCCAACAGCGCGGTCATGGCCGCCATGGACCGGAGGTCGCGCGCGCGCCCGATCTCTTCACCCTGCGGCCGAGCCTGATCGCGCGCCCGGCGCATCACGTGGCACAGCAGCGCCACCAGGACCACGAGCGCGATCATGCAGTGCGGGCGAAAGCTCAACGTCAGGTTGTCGAAGTCCGAGTTGCCCTCGAACGGCCCCAGCCCCGGGACCTGGTTCAGCACCCGCAACATCATCGGCCCCGCGAGCGGCGGCACCACCGCGGCGACCGTCGTCGTCGCCGGCGACCAGCCGCAGCTCGAGCGGAACGCCAGCGCGGTCATCGCAACCAGGATCAGCGACTGGAGGTCATGCGCGTAGGAGAGGGCGCGCGAGGCGTTCATCGCCACGAACGACAGCGATTGCAGTCCCGACGCCGCGACGTCGCCCACCATGTGATAGCGCAGGGTCTTCCAAGGCTCGAAGACGTTGCGGAACGGCATGTGCTGCGCACGCAGGCTCGCGGTGAACTCCACGTGCCATTCGCGGTCCCAGATCCAGTACTCGGACGAGACCAGGTGGCTCACCAGGAAGCCCGCGGCAGCGGCAAGGCCCAACGTCACCAGATCGCCGCGCGACAGCGCGCCGCGCGCGGGCAGGATCGGTTCGCCACGACGCGCGCGCCGGGCGGCCAGCGCGGCCGCGACGACCAGCAGGACGCCGGTGCGCACGAAGGCCGCGCGCTCGAGACGGAAGAGGTACGAGAGCGCGAACGTGCCCAGGAGATCGGCCGCGAAAACCGCCCCGATCGCGCATGCCAGGTCGAGCGCATCGTCCGACTCGCGCCGCCCGAAGGCCACCACCGCACCCAGCGGCACGACATAGAGCGTGCACGCCAGGATCGTCAACCATTCCAACATCGAGAGCACTTAACCGAAACTCCCGCACCCCCGCAAGCACAAGCTGAGCCGCCTCCGTCGGCATGTTTTGAAAACCCGACGGTGCTGCTGTAGTGTCGCGGCCCTCATGTATCGGGGGCTGACCGTGGCGGTCGCAATCCCCGCCTATCGGGCCGTGGCCACGATCGAGCGGGTGGTGTCGACGTTGCCGGATCTGGTGGATCGGGTGATCGTCGTCGACGACGCCTCGCCCGACGGAACCGGCGCCGCGCTGTCGGCCATCCGCGACCCCCGCCTGGTGGTCGTGACCCACGAGAAGAACCGCGGCGTCGGCGGCGCGATGAAGACCGCGTACCGCAAGACCCTGGAGCTGGGCAGCGACGTGGTCGTCAAGATCGACTCCGACGGCCAGATGGATCCGGCTTTTCTGCCGGCGCTGCTCGACGCGCTCATCGACAACCACTGCGACTACGCCAAGGGCAATCGATTCCTCGACAGCCGCGCGCTGTCGCAGATGCCGCGGCTGCGCCTGTTCGGCAACCTGGCGCTGACCTTCATGACCAAGGCCGCGTCGGGCTACTGGCACGTCTTCGATCCCCAGAACGGGTACGTGGCCTGTCGCTCGACGGCGCTGCGGCGGCTCGACCTGGACGCGATCGCCGACGACTACTTCTTCGAGAACGACATGCTGGTGCACCTCAACATCCTCGAGACGCGCGTGATCGACGTGCCGATGCCGGCGCGCTACGCCGGCGAGCGCTCGTCGATGCGCATCGTGACGGTGGTGCGTCGCTTTCCCGGGCGGCTCTTCTCGCGCTTCTGGAAGCGCATCTGGCACCGCTACGTGCTGCGCGACTTCTCGCCGGTGGCGCTGTTCATGCTCATCGGCATCCCGATGGTGCTCGCCGGCATCTCGTTTGGCGCCTGGAGTTGGTACGAATCCTGGCGCTCTGGCGTGATCTCCTCGACCGGCCGCGTGATGCTGTCGGTGCTCCCGATCGTGATCGGGTTCCAGCTCATCCTGCAAGCGATCCTGCTCGACATCAATTCGAGCCCCAAATGACGATGACGGCGGCCGGCGTCCGCTGCGCGATCGTCATCGTCAACTACAACGGCGGCGACCTGGTGGCGTCCGCGGTCGAGTCGGCGCTGGCTCAGACGGCGCGCCAGGCCGAGCCCGCGCGCTTTCCGGTCGTGGTGGTCGACAACCTGTCTACCGACGATTCGCTGGCGCGGCTGCGCGCCTTCGGCGAGCGGATCGTGCTGATCGCTTCGCCCACGAACACCGGCTTCGCCGGCGGCAACAACCTGGCCTTCGCGCGCTTCCCCTCGGCCTCTGCGTACGCGCTATTGAACCCCGACGCAGTCGCCGACCCCGACTGGCTGGAGCAGCTCCTTGCCTGCGCCGCGCGCCACGCCGACTGGGGCGTGATCGCCGCGCGCATCCGCAACGCCGCCGCGCCCGAGATCCTCGACAACGTCGGCCATCGCATCGCGCTCGACGGCACCGTGCGCGGGCGCGGGCGCGGCGAGCGCGACCAGGGCCAGTACGCCGACGAACGGCCGCTGCTGGTGGCCAGCGGATGCGCGATGCTGCTGAACGGCCCGGCCGTGCGCCAGGCGGGCGGGTTCGACGAGCGGTTCTTCTGCTACTGCGACGACGTCGAGCTCTGCCTGCGCCTGGGCCTCTACGGCTATACCGGCTGGTACGCGCCCGGCGCCCGCGTCGCGCACTATTTTTCAGCGGCGGCCGGCGCGTTCTCGCCGTTCAAGGCCTACCACGTCGAGCGCAACCGTTACTGGGTCATCGCCCGGTGCTTCCCCTGGCCCGCGGTGCCGCTGGCGCTTGGGGCCAGCGTGGTCCGCTATCTCTGGTCGGCGCTCGCGGCGGCGCGCGGGCGTGGTCCCGGCGCGCGGCTGGCCGACGAGACCGGCGCCGGCCCGCTGGTCGGCGCGCTCGCGCGGGCTCACCGCGATGCGCTGCTGGGGCTGCCCGAGACCTTCCGACGTCGCCACGCCGAGCGCGCTCAGCGCACGCTCGGCGCCGCCGAGTTCGTGCGCCGCTGGTGGCGCGACTACCTGCCGATGGGGACCGCGGTCAATCTCGAGTGACCGCGCGCCGGCGCTGGCCGGCGCTGGGCTAACTCCAAGACCGATCAGGCCCGCGTTGCGCGGCGGCTCGCCAGCGATTCTCCCCGAGGCTATAGTGCGCCAACCATGACCGAGGACGGACGATGGCACAGCCGGGCGTGACAGCCGGGGATCTCGTCGGCGAGATCTCGGACATCTACCGCGAGCGGTTCCCCGAGGCCGTGCGCGAGCGCCGCCTCGCGCTGTGGCGGACGCTTCATCGCGCCTGGTTCTCGAAGTTCGTCGGGCCGCAGGACCGCGTGCTGGAGATCGCCCCCGGCTACTGCGAGTTCCTGAACGCCCTGGACCCGCAGCAGGAACGGGTGGGCGTCGACTTGAACAAGGACGCCGCTTCGTTCGCGGCGCCCGGGGTCATCATTCACAACACCAGCGCCGAGAAGCTGGGCGAGTTGCTGCCCGCCGGACACTTCGACGTCGCTTTCACCAGCAACTTCTTCGAGCACTGTCACACGCGCGATCAGATCCTGGAGATCATGCGCGCCACCCGCAAGGTCCTGCGCCCGGGCGGGCGGTTCTTGATCCTCGGCCCCAACTTCCGCTATTGCGCGGCCAACTACTTCGACTACTTCGACCACCACCTGCCGCTGACCGATCAGTCGATCGAGGAGGCGCTGGTGCTTGCCGGTTTCCAGATCGAGCGCTCCTGGCCACGCCTGCTGCCCTTCAGCATGCGCGGGAAGCTCCCGAGCTGGCCCTGGGTCGTTGCCCTCTACATGAAGTTGCCCCCGGTCTGGCGGCTGTTCGGCAAGCAGTTCTTCGTCGTGGCCCGCTCCAGCTAGCGACGGCGCGTCGGCTTTTCGAAATTCGCCGCGCGTGCTAGACGCTCACACAGCGTGCGCACCAAGGATCTCGTTCTGACGAGCTTCGATCGGACCGAACGAGAGACGCAGACACTGGCGCGGCCCGAACGGTACCGTGAGCTCGCGGAGGTTCTGGGCAAGAGTGGCGCCACGTTCATCGCCCGCGGCGCGGGCCTCTCTTACTCGTCAGCCAGCATGGGCGCGGGCGTGGTGGCGATCGACATGAGACGGTTCGATCGCTTGCTGTCGTTCGACGCGCAGACCGGCGACGTGGTGGTCGAACCCGGCATCACCGTCGGCGCGCTGACCGATTTCCTGGCTAGCCGTGGATTCAGTCTGCCCGTCATCCCCGGCTACCCGGACGTGACGGTCGGTGGCTGCGTCGCGTTCGACGTGCACGGGAAGAGCCAGTTCCACTCGGGGAACTTTGGGCAGTGGGTCAACGAGCTCGGCCTGTTTCATCCGGACCACGGCGAGCTGACCTGCAGCCCGGCGACCGAGCGCGCGCTGTTCGAGCTGACCGTCGGTGGGATGGGCCTGACCGGCGTCATCACGCGCGTCGCGCTGCGTACCAAGCGGCTGGGCGGCTCGGCCGTCGAGATCAGGACCTTGGCGGTGGACGACCTGCGCGAGGCGGCGGAGCTGATGCGGGCGCAAGCCAAGGATGTCGACTGCCTGTATTCGTGGCACAACGTGAACCGGCGCGGGCGGCGATTCGGTGCCGGCGTCGTGTATCTGGAACGATTCGTCGATGGGGCGCCAACGCGGACGCGCGCGGGCAACGGGGCCAAGGCGCGGCGGTTCGCGATCGACGATCGGTTTCCGTTGCCGCTGTGGAACCGCCTCACCACCGGCGTCGCGCTCGGCATGTACGAACGCTTGCAGCACCCGGGGCGATCGCGCCGCCTGGCGCTGCGCCCCGCGCTTTTCCCGATCGAAGGCCTCGAAGGGTACTATGCTGCCTTCGGGGCTCGCGGCTTCCGGGAGTACCAGCTCATCGTGCCGTCCGCGGAATGGCTCGTTTTCGTGGAGAGTCTCGAACAACTGCTCGGCCGGATCGCCGTTCCCATCACGCTGTGCTCGCTGAAGCTCTTCGAGGGCGCGGGCCGGTATCTTTCGTTCAGCGGCTCGGGAATCTGCCTGGCGCTGGACGTGCCGGCAACCGCGAACGCGCTCGCGCTGTTCGCGGAGCTGGACGGCTTGGTCGTCAAGCACGGCGGCTGCGTCAACCTGTCCAAGGACAGCCGCGTGCCGGCCGACGTATGCCGGCGCGTCTTCCCGCAATACGAGGCCTTTCGGGGCGAGCTGGGCCGATTCGATGCGCGTGGCCGGTTCCGCTCGCGCGTTCGGGAGCGCATCGGTGTCTAGCGCGGTGATCGTCGGCGCGTCGTCGGGCCTGGGCCGTTCGCTGGCGCCGGCGCTGGCGCGCGCCGGGTACAACCTGGTGCTCGTCGCGCGCGATGCCCGCGATCTCGAGGCCACGGCGTCCGACGTGCGCGTACGCCACGGCGTGACCTGCGCGGCGGTCGTGCAGGACATCGGCGCCGCCGACTGGGATGTGCAGGGTTTCGTCGACACGTGCGCGGCTACGCTGGGGCGCGTGGACTGCGTTCTGGTCCCGGCCGGAGCGGTCTCTGACGATGACTACGGCCCCAACCCGGCCGCGGTGTGGCCGATGGCCGCTACCAACTACCTCGGTCCGGCGCGCGTCGCCGCCGCCTTCGGCAGGCACATGGCCGAGGCGGGCGGGGGTTCGATCATTCTATTCTCGAGCATCGCGGCGGCGGCGCCCCGGCAGAAAAACGCGGCGTATTCGGCGGCAAAGGCGGCGCTGGAGACGTATGCGAAGGCGCTGCGGACCGCGCTCGAGCCGCGCGGCGTGCGCGTGCTCGTGCTCACGATCGGGTACCTCGACACCGCGCTCAGCTTCGGGATGCCGCTGAAATTTCCCGTCGCCAGCCCGACGGCGGTGGCCGCATACATCGTGAAACGTTGCCTGCGCGCCTCCGGGAAGCGTCATCACCCTTGGTTCTGGGGGTGGATCACCCTGATCCTGCGCCATCTGCCGTGGTTCATCTATCGTCGTCTGTCCTTCTGATTCATTGAGAGAGCCATGCCAGACAAACCAAACATCAGCCTCTTCTTCCCGGTCTACCGCGACGAGGCGACAGTGCGCCGGGTCGCCGAGAAGGCGATCACCGTCCTCCAGGACGTGGCCGCGGAGTACGAGATCGTCATCGTGGACGACGGCTCGCCCGATCGCTCGGGCGAGATCGCGGACCAGCTGGCCGCCGAGCATCCGTTCATCTCGGTCGTCCACCATCCGCGCAACCTGGGCTACGGCGCGGCGATCAAGTCGGGCTTCTCGCGCGTGCGCTACGAATGGGTGTGCTTCACCGACGGCGATGACGAGTACGACGTCTACGACCTTTACAAGCTGATCGCGCTGAAGGATTTCTACGACCTCATCATCACGTTTCGGTACGTGAAGGTGTACGCGGGCGATCGGCAGGTTGTGTCGTGGGTCTACAACGTGGTGCTGCGCGCCCTGTTCCGGACGTCCTATCGCGACATCAGCACGGGACTGCGGCTGATCAGGAAGTCCCTGATCGATCAACTGACGTGTCATTCGAACAGCCCGTTCATCGGCGCCGAGATCACCATCAAGTCGATGTTGAAGGGCTACCGGATCGGCGAGGTCGGCATCCAAACGTTCCCGCGTGAATTCGGCAAGGGGGCGTCGACGTCCTTGCC
This sequence comes from uncultured Pseudomonadota bacterium, assembly GCA_963711305.1. Classification (GTDB taxonomy): domain Bacteria; phylum Myxococcota_A; class Polyangia; order Fen-1088; family Fen-1088; genus DASRQZ01. The sequence goes on along the minus strand of CAVQDT010000005.1, from coordinate 837,416 downwards.
GAACATCATCGCCACCATCCGCGACATGGCCAGCGTCTACCGCACGGTCTTTTCATCGAACTACGATCTGCCACCGAACCGGAATCCGCGATGAGGTCCACACCGCCATGAGAGCCACCTCGCTTGCCAATCAGCCCTCGCGCACTGGTATCTGGCGCCGCGCACGCGATCGGTTTCTCCTCGAAGATGTCGAGCGAGAGGTCAGCTCCCGGCGCCCCGAGCAACAGGACGTGGTCGCGAGATACCATCGCGCGGCGGCGCTGCGCGCGGAAGCCGCAGATGACCTTTTCGGCGCACGCAGCAGCGCCTCGTCGATGATTCTCTACCGGGACGCGGTTCGCCTCTTCATCGCCGCTGCCGTGACAGCGCACGACGGCAGCGCCGATCCCCGGGCGGTGCTGGCCGATGAGAATTCCCCATGGGAGGCGCTGGCAACCCTCTCGCGACGCGCAGTCATCGCCGAGCCACCCCGTGAAGTGCAGGCTGCCCGTGAGATCCTGGGTGCTGCGGAGCACGAGCCGCTGGTCTTCGACGAGTCAGCGCCCGAGAAGCTCCTCGCGCAGCGAACGGTGGTGGAGGGAGCGGTGACCTGGCTGCGCGGGCTGGTCGAGCCGCGCACGCTGACACGGATCCGCGCCGAGCGGATATTGCGGCTCTCGGTGCTTGGTACGATCGGGGTTGCAGCCCTCGCGCTCGTGGCCTACGGACTCTTGCGACCGACCAACTTGGCGCTTCACAAACCGGTCACCATCAGCTCTCGGTTACCCGGCAGCGTCGCGCCCGAGGACAACAGCGGCCTGGTCAACGGTCAGATCGAGGCCAACTACGGCATCCACACCAATCGTGGCGGCGGCTGGGTCACGGTCGACCTGCAGGACATCGATCGACTGTCGAGGATCGCGATCTTCAACCGGTCCGATGCCTGGTTCGACGAGAGTCTGCCCATGCGGCTCGCGTTGTCACAGGACGGTCAACAGTGGAAAGAGGTCGAGCGTCGAGCGACGTCGTTCACGGCTTCCGATCCGTGGATCTTCGAGGCCCATGGTGAGCGTGCGCGCTTCGTGCGCGTATCGTCCGACAAGTATGTGGCGCTCACCGAGATAGAGATCTTCGGGACGCGGTAGCCTTGGCCACATCGTCGCGCGCTCGCCTGTCACAGTACACCCCGCTGGTGTTCGACGCCGTGGGCGTGCTTGCCCTGCTCATCGGCGGATACCAGATCCTCCAGGGGACGCATCGACACCTGGAGTTTTATGACGAGGGGATCGTGCTCAGCCACGCGCGCATGGTGGCGTGGGGCTACTGGCCATACCGCGACTTTTTCACGCAGTATCCCCCGGGAATTTTTTATCTCCTGGTCGCGCTGTGGAAGGTCTTCGGCACGCAGGTTCTGATCGCGCGCTACGTGTCGCACGGCTTTCGCCTGGGCGTGGCGCTCCTGTCGGGAGTCGCTTGCGCGCGAACCGTGGGCCGTCGGTTCACGGTGCTGCCAGCCGGCCTGCTCCTGTTGTTCCTTGCATGGCTGCCCCCATCGCCCTACGCGTGGCTCGCCGGTCTGATGTTCGCGCTCGCGTCGGTCGTCGCGCTCTCGTACTCCGTCGAGACGCGGAAGCGCGGGCCGTGGATGGTCGCGGGAGCGATGTTGGGGTTGACCCTGAGCTTTCGCCACGATTTGTTCGTGTACTTCGTGGCGGCGCTGACCCCCGGCGCATTTTTGTGGGTCCGCCAGCGCGCACTTTCCCGTGAACAGGCGCTTCGTCTGCTCGGCTGGACGGCGGTCGGCGCGGCGATACCCTTCACGATCTTCTGGGTGCCCACTCTCGTGATGGCGAAGTGGAGCACCATCGCTCACGACGGCTTGCTGGATCAAGTGCGGTACGTGATGCCCTCCCGCAAGCTGCCGGTACCGCCGCTCCTCGAGCTGATGGTGCGGCCGCCGCTGACCCAGACGCGGCTACCGGCGTTCCTGACCGACGCGACGTGCATGGTCTACGCAGTCGTGTTCGCAGGGCCCGCGCTAGGACTGCTGCAGACCCTGCGAGGCAAGCGCCCGCGCGTCGATCCTGTGTGTGCGGGCCTGCTGACCGCGCTCTCCCTGGCGGTGATCCCTCAGGCCACCGGACGCGCCGACTGGGTTCACGCGATCTACGCGCTGGCGCCCGGTCTCGCCCTCGCGAGCAGCTTTGCCATGAGCTTCGGCCGCGGGATCAGCTGGCGCGGCGGCGTGTCCGGCCTCCTCGTGACTGCCTTTTGCTTCTGGGCAGTTCGCTCCAACCTCCCGCCCCACGGGCCGCTGTTCTCGCAGGTGGGCGACCAGCAGCTCGACGGCTCGCCGTTCACCGCGGGAATCCCGGATGCCCAGGCCGCCGTGCGGCGTGAGCTGAGGGCGTTCGTCCAGTCACACTCCGCCGAGGGTGAACGGATCTTCGTCGGCAACTTCAACCACTCGTCGCTCATGACCGACGAAGCAGATCTCTACTTCGTCCTCGACCGTCCGGCGGCGACCCGCTACATCCAGTTCGACCCAGGCACGGTGACCCGAGCCGAGGTTCAGAATCAGATGATCCACTCGCTGGACGAGCGGCGCACGCATCTGGTGGTTCTGACGCGTGCCATGACCTGGAGGGAGAACCAAAACGACAGCGGAAAGCCCGGGGCGACGATCCTCGACGAGTATCTCCGCTCGCGCTATACGACCGCGGCGAAATTCGGTCCGTACGAAGTGAGGTTTCGCAAGGACCAATGATCCAGCGGTGGGAGGCGGAGATCGCGGAGATGCGGCGGGTGCTCGCCGCCTATCCGCCTCCTAGCTAGGGCGCGGCCTTGCCTCCCGACGCCGGGATTCCGCGCGGGGGCAGGGCGCCGACCACCGGCGCGGTCTCGCTGGACGTCGTCGCCACCGGATTCGCATCGCGGCCCGCCGACAGGCGGTCGACCATGTCGAGCAGGTTGGCGGCGAGATCCTTCGCCAGCGGCACGTCGCGCGCCAGCACGCGCGAGAGGTCGCGCCCGCGGCGCCGCTCGTCCGCGAGGCCCGGGTTGGCCAGCGCGTGGCGGTAGTCGATCGTGTGCAGCAGCTGCAGGCGGATCGACTCGGTCACGCGCGTGAGCAGGTCGCGCTCGTCGGCGCCCAGCGCCGCCAGCGGCCACTGGTGCCAGCTCATCGTCCCCTGCGCCTTGCCCTCGGTCAGCTGGCCCTGCACCCAGACGCGCCCCAGCTCGCCGTAGGCGCCGTCCTTGGGCAGGTCCTCGAGGACCGCGGAGCGCCGCTCGTCGAGCGGGAACTGCCGGCCGTAGACGTGATAGAGCAGCACGTCGTCCGACGTCTCGACGCGCACGATCAACCCGCCGAAGTCGAACAGCGGCAGCGTGCCGGTGTCGAGCGCCGCGAGCAGCCGGGCCCGATCTCCGGCGCCGACGACGCCGGGCGCGTTGTCCGCCGAGAGCGCGCGCGGGACGCGCTTCTTCTTCCGCATGAAGTCGAGCAGCTGATCGATCCCGACCACGACGTTGAGCGCGCCGTGGCCCTTGTAGCCGGCGTGGTACATGCCGACCAGCTCGAGATCGCGCGACTTGCACGACAGCGCCAGCACCGGGCTGCCCGAGTTTCCCTCGGCGAGGAGCGCGTCGATCACGAAGTCGACGTGGTCCCAGCCCTGCTCCTGGTCGCGGTCGTAGGGGTTGACGATCTTGCCGCTCGACACCGCCTGCATCACGCCGAGCGGGAAGCCGCGCACCTCGACGGCGTTGCCCTGGCGCAGCCCCGCGCTCTTGCCGATGCGGTAGGGCAGCGCGTTCAGGCGCTGGCTGGCCCGCAGGATCGCGGCGTCCAGCAGCGGCTCGACGGCGACGCGCGTGAGCGGCGTCTGCCCCGGCTCGTAGTCGTCGCGCTCGTCGCGCACGATGCGCAGCTTGTCCTCGACGCGCTTGCAGCCGTCCTGCACGCCGTCGATGCGATGAAAGGTGTCGGTGACCTCGGGCCAGCTGGCGACGTGCTCGTTGGTCAGCAAGTACGTGTCGTTGCCGTTGACCTCGTAGGCGAAGGCGCTGCCGAGCTCGGTCGCCTGCACGCGCCGCCGCCGCAGCTTTCCGTCGGGACCGAAGAACGGGCACTCGTACTTGGCGGTGCTACGAACCAGGTAGCTGTACTGACCGCGCGGTCCCTGCTCGATGTCGCGCGTGTGCGGCGTCTGGATCTGCAGCGTGTCGGCGTATTCGCCCAGGCACTGCGTCTCGGGCGTGGCCGAGAGACGCGACCGCGTCACCACGTCGAAGGCCAACCCGATGACGATCAGCGCGCCGAGGAGCGGCAACCAGCCCTGCATCGCGCGGAGCTTCATGAAACCCTCGTGTCAGCGTAGCATGACCGCCCATCCCATGGCGAAGACCCCGACGGGCACCGAGACCGACATCATCCGGGCGGCGATCTCGCTCATTCGGAAACCCAGCGTCGATCACCTGCTCTATGTAGGCGATCGACTGCTCCCCGACGAGGTCTTCCGGGGCAAGCCGTCTGCGCGAAAGAAGCTGGTGCAGGCGGTGGTGAGCCCGGCGCAGCGGCAGGTCGTCGAAGGGGCCGGGATCACGGTCCTGCCGCTGCCCGAGTACGATCTCGATCGGCCCGAGCGGCTCAAGATCGCCCTCGTGGCCGGCATCTCGCGCGGTCTGTACAAGGAAGGCGAGGTCGTGGTGGCGCTGCTGTCGCGCAAGCCGGCGAGCATGCCCGACTCGATCCTGGTGGTCACCGTCGGGCAGGACGATGACGAGGGCGCATTCGGCTTCCTGCAAGCCGACGGCATGTCGCCGGGTGTGATGGACACGCTCATCGATCTCGCGATCAGCATCGGCGTCGAGCGGCTGGGAGGGACGGCCGGTGGGCGCGCTGTTCGTGATCGGCGACTCGAACACGGTGATGGAGAAGTCGCGCCAGCTGACGCTCAACCCGTTCCAGGGCTACTCCGAGGACGAGAAGAACATCATGAACCCCGACGTGCGCCACGCGCTGCACGCGTTCGCCGTGCTCGACGGCGCGTTCATCGTGCGCGAGGACGGCGTGGTGGTCGCCGCCGGCCGCTACCTGAACTTCGACGAGGAGAAGGACGTCGACGTGCCGCTGGGCCTGGGCGCGCGCCACATGGCGGCCGCCGGGATCTCGCGCGACACCGAGGCCATCGCCATCGTGGTGTCACAGACGTCGGGCTCGGTGCGCGTGTTCAAGCGCGGCAAGGCGGCGCTCGAGCTGGCCCCGCGCACACGCCGCAGCTGAGCCGCGCGCGGGGCCGCGCGACACGTGCGAAGAGATTGTGCGGGGGCCGATATTCCCGTTTTGCGCGAGCGAGTGACCGATATACCATCGCGCGCGACGCGCATGCGGATCTCTTCGTCCCGAATTCGTTCTTCGGTCGTTGGCCCCCTGATCGCGGTCGTGCTCGCCGTCTCGGTGCTCGCGGGCGGCGGGCCGTTCGCCAGCTCGGCGCGCGCCGACGATCCCCAGCGCGCCAAGGAGCTCTACCAGGAAGGGACGCGCTTCTTCGACCTCGGCCAGTTCGACAAGGCGATCGACGCCTTCCAGTCGGGCTACCGGGAAAAGCCCGACCCGATCTTCCTCTACAACATCGCCCAGGCCTATCGGCTGGCGGGAGATGCCAACAAGGCCCTGTTCTTCTACAAGGGCTACCTACGCAATTCGCCCAAGGCGCACAACCGCGCCGACGTCGAGCAGAAGATCCAGGCTCTGCAGAAGCAGGTGGGCGAATCCGGGCAGGGTGGGGCCCCGGCGCCGCACCCGACGTCCCCGCCTTCGCCGACCTCCACGCCCGGCACCGACAGCATGCGGGCGCCGGCGGCCGCGCCCCCGCCAGCCGCGCCCCCGCCGGTGGCCGCGACGCCCGCGCCTCCTCCGCCGTCGCCTCCGACACCGGAGCCGGCGACCACGGCCAGCCCCAGCGACACCCCCGGGCCAGACACCATGGGCGGACCGCCGACGCTGGCAGCGTCGGCGGCGCCCCGCGTGATTGACGAGGCGCATCCAGTCGACCTGGGCGTCGGGGTGGGCATCGACAGCTGGTCCTCGGGCGTGCAGGGCAAGGCCAACGCGTCGCTCGCCCTGGTCGTGTCGGGCGGATACACGTTCGGAAACGACCCGACCGCGGCGCTGCATTTCCGGATCGGCGGATCACTCGGTTACACGTTCCTGAAGGAGTCGACCTATCGGGACACGTTCCTGTCGGTGCTGGTCGTGCCGACGATCCTGTTCCGCGCCACCAACCGCCTGGCGATCTCGGTCGAGGCGGGCATCGGGATCGTGGGCATCTCGGGGATGCAGCCGAACTCGGTGCTGCTCGACCCCAAGCTGACCCTGAAGCTCAGCGGCACGCAGAGCCTGCTCGAGGTTCGTCCCGCGGTCGCCGCGCAGTACCAGCTGACCCAGGGCGTCGCCGGCTTCGTCGCCTTCGCGATCGACTACTCGCCCAAGGGGAACCACTTCTACCAGCCGATCAGCCGCACCGAGCTGATGGCGGGCCTGTTGCTGAGATTTTGAGCCCCCTCGCGCTATCCTGACGCCATCTCGACTGCCGCGTGTGTTCCGATGCAGTGCGTGCCCATCCAGTGCGTAATTTTGGCCGGCGGGCTGGCCACGCGCATGCGGCCGCTCACCGAAACCATCCCCAAGGCGTTGATCCCGGTCGCGGGCGTTCCGTTCATCGACCACCAGCTCACCTGGCTCGCGGGCCACGGCGTGACCGACGTCGTGCTGTCGGTCGGATACCGCGGCGAGATGCTGCGTGACCACGTCGGCGACGGCGCGCGCTTCGGGCTCGGCGTGCGCGTCGTCGACGAGGGGACCCAGCTGCGCGGCACGGCGGGCGCGCTGCGGCTGGCGCTGGATCGCGGCGCGCTCGAGCCGGCGTTCCTGATGACCTATGGTGACTCGTTCCTGCCCATCGATTACGGCGACGTCTGGCGCCGCTTCCAGGCGTCGGGCGCGCCCGCGCTCATGACCGTGTTCCACAACGGCGGGCGCTGGGACGACAGCAACGTGATCTTCCGCGATGACCGCATCGTGCTCTATGACAAACACCGCGCGACGCGCCCCGCCGCCGACTTCGACTACATCGACTACGGGCTCTCCGCGATGAAGCGCGAGGTGATCGCCGAGCTGGTGCCGCCGCCGCTCGCCGAGGGCGAACGCTCCGATCTGGCTCCGCTGTTTCACGAGCTCAGCCGGCGTGGCGACCTGGCTGGGCTGGAGATCACGCAGCGCTTCTTCGAGATCGGCTCGCCCGCCGGCCTCCAGGACCTCGAGCGATGGATGCGCGATCGGTCCTGATCGTGCTCGACCGCGACGGGGTCCTGAACCGGACGGTCCCCAACCCGGGGGAGCCGCGCCCCGACAGTCCGATGCACGCCGGCGAGGTCTCGGTCTTCCCCTGGGTGCCGCCGGTGCTGCGCGCGCTCACCGACGCGGGGTTCGGCCTCTGCGTCGCCAGCAACCAGCCAGCCGCTGCCAAGGGCAAGACCACGCGCGCAGCGCTCGAGGAGGCGCACGCCCGCGTGCTCCACGAAGCAGAGCGCGACGGCGCGCGCATCCTGAGCTCGCACCTCTGCTTCCACCGCGCCGAGGACGGGTGCGATTGCCGGAAACCGAACACGGGGCTCTTGCGCGAGGCGTTCCTGCAGCACCCCTCGTACGCGGTCGGCGAGTCGTGGATGGTCGGCGACCGCGCGGTCGACGTGCTCGCGGGCGCGAGCTTCGGCCTCAAGACCGCGCTCTTGCCCGGCGGCGCCGTCGGGAACGACGCCTCGGCGGATCCTGCTGCGGACGAGCTGCTGGCACTGCAAGCGCGCTCAGTTCAACCTTCCTTTTGCGGACGTGATTTGCGAGACTTCGCCGAATTTATCTTGAGAATTTAGTTGGAAATCTGATGCAAACACCCACAGCTCTTGGTCGGATCAAGGTCTTCGCCGACGGCGCGTCGCTGCCAGCGCTGCTGGAGCTGGCGCAAAATCCAGCGATCGCCGGCTTCACCACCAACCCGACCCTGATGCGCAAGGCGGGGGTCAAGGACTACCGCGCGTTCGCCCGCGAGGTGCTGACCCATATCGTGAAGAAGCCGATCTCGTTCGAGGTCTTCGCCGACGACTTCGCCGAGATGAACCGCCAGGCGCGCGCGATCGCCGGCTGGGGCGACAACGTCTACGTGAAGATCCCGATCACCAACACCAAGGGAGAATCGGCGGTGCCGCTGGTTCGCGAGCTGACCGCGGCCGGCGTGAAGCTGAACGTCACCGCGCTGTGCACGCTCGGCCAGGTGCACGAGACCGCGCAGGCGCTGAAGGGTGGGGCGCCGTCGGTGATCTCGGTGTTCGCGGGTCGCATCGCCGACACGGGGCGCGACCCGGTGCCCTTGATGCGCGCGGCGCTGGAGATCTGCGGCGCCGCCGACCGCGACATCGAGCTGCTCTGGGCCAGCCCGCGCGAGCTCTTGAACTTGATCCAGGCGGCCGAGGTCGGCTGTCACATCATCACGGTGACGCCCGATCTGCTCAAGAAGGTCGAGCTCATCGGCAAGGACCTCGGCGAGTTCAGCCTCGACACCGTGAAGATGTTCCACCGCGACGCCGCCGATGCGGGGTACGAGCTGTGAGCGAAGTCCTCCAGCCGATCTCGGGCTTCGTGCGCCAGTTCCTCGACGAGACCGTGCGCGCCGTCCAGGCGATCGACGCAGCTTCGGTCGAGGCGGTGGCTCAGGGGCTGGCGGCGCTCGCCGGCGGCGGCGGCCGGCTCTTCATCCTCGGCGTCGGTGGGTCGGCCGGTCACGCCAGCCACGCGGTCAACGACTTCCGCAAGATCTGCGGCATCGAGGCCTACACGCCCACCGACAACGTCTCCGAGCTCACCGCGCGCGTCAACGACGAGGGCTGGGACACCAGCTTCTCCGAGTGGCTCAAGGTATCGCGCCTGGGCGCGCGCGACGGCGCTGCTGATCTTCTCCGTCGGCGGCGGCAGCCGCGAGAAGAACGTGTCGATGAACCTGGTGCGCGCGATCGAGCTCGCCAAGGGCGTGGGCGCGCGGGTCTTCGGCGTCGTCGGCAAGGACGGCGGCGCCACCAAGCAGCACGCCGACGCGTGCGTGGTGATCCCGACGGTCTCGCCGGACCGGATCACGCCGCACACCGAGGGACTGTGCGCCGTGGTCTGGCACCTGCTGGTCAGCCACCCCGCGCTCAAGCGCGCCGCGACCAAATGGGAATCGACCAAGTAGCGGCGGCAGGCGGCGGCGGCGTCGCGGGCCAGCGGTTCTTCATCGTCGGCGGCGCGGGCTTCATCGGCAGCCACTTCACCGACTACCTGCTCGCCGATCCGGCGGTCGCCGGCGTGACCCTGTACGACAACTTCTCGTCGGGGCGCGAGTGGCACTACGCGCACCACGCCGAAGACCGGCGGCTGCGCGTCGTGCGCGGCGACGTCGAGAAGCTGGAGGCGCTGCGCGCCGCCATGGACGGCCACGACGTGGTGATTCACCTGGCGTCGAACCCCGACATCGCGCGCGCCGCCACCGAGCCCGACGTCGACTTCTGGCAGGGGACCGCGCTCACCCACAACGTGGTCGAGGCGATGCGCACCACCAGCGCCAAGCGCATCCTCTACGCGTCGGGGAGCGGCGTGTACGGCGACCTCGGCACCGTCGAGGCGACCGAGGACCACGGCCCGCTCTTGCCGGTGTCGACCTACGGCGCGAGCAAGCTCGCGGGCGAGGCGCTGATCTCGAGCTACTCGTTCATGTTCGGGCTCTCCGGCTGCGCCTTTCGCTTCGGCAACGTCGTCGGCCCGCGCCAGACCCACGGCGTCGGCTTCGACTTCGCGCGCCGCCTGCTCGCCGACCCGACGCGCGCTGCGCATCCTGGGCGACGGCACCCAGAGCAAGTCGTACATCCACGTGACCGACGTCGTACGCGCGGTGCTCGCGGCGCACGCGGCGACGCCGCCGCCGTTCCGCGCCTACAACGTCGCGACCGGCGACTACATCACCGTCACCGAGATCGCCGCGCTGGCGGTCGAGTGCGTCGGCCTGCGCCCGGCGAGCGTGCGCTTCGAATTCACCGGCGGCGACCGCGGCTGGAAGGGCGACGTGCCGATCGTGCGCCTCGACACCCGCCGCATCCAGGGCATCGGCTGGCGCTGCCGCCTGTCGACGCGCGAGGCGCTGCGCCAGTCGATGCTGGCGATGATCCCTGACCTCCGCCAGGGCCGGATGTAGAGATCGTAGGAGCCCGCACCGGGGAGGGTAACCAGGAACGGGGACGGTGGGGGACGTGAGGACGGCTTCGATCTCTTCGTTGAGGGGCGCGAGAGGCGTGGGGTTGGGGTGTTCCTCTTGCGGGGGACGCGGCCCTTACGCCGCCGGTCGCGCCGGCAACCCCCACCCGGCCGGAGAGCCGGGGACACGAGCGAGGGCCCGAGCGAAGCGAGGTCCGGCCGGCGGCACGGGGGCCGCTCCCTCGGCGCTGGCGACCTGGCCGCGGACGGCAGGAGCGCGCCTCGGAGCCCCCGCAAGAGGAACACCCCAACCCCACGCCTCTCGCGCTGGTGACAACTACGTTTCACTGCGCCTGGGGGCGTTCGTATTTTTTTGATTGAACGTACCCGGACGCGCATTTCAGGGTCGTCCACGCGACTTCTTCGCTAAGTGCGCCGCGTTCACGCGGCGAAGGCTCACAATCGCGCTCGACGCGACACCCACGTAGCGAAGGCTCACGATCGCGCTCGACGCGACACCCACGTAGCGAGGGCTCACGATCGCGCTCGACGCGACACCCACGTAGCGAAGGCTCTCCGTTCACGACCGCTCGCCGCTCGTCCGATAGCTCAATTCTAAAAATACGAACGCCCTCAGGCGCAGTGAACGTAGGAGTGAAAGAGAGCGAGAGGCGTGGGGCTCCCTGGGGTGGGGTGTTCCTCTTGCGGGGGCTCCGAGGCGCGCTCCTGCCGTCCGCGGCCAGGTCGCCAGCGCCGAGGGAGCGGCCCCCGTGCCGCCGGCCGGACCTCGCTTCGCTCGGGCCCTCGCTCGTGTCCCCGGCTCTCCGGCCGGGTGAGGGTTGCCGGCGCGACCGGCGGCGTGAGGGCCGCGTCCCCCGCAAGAGGAACACCCCACCCCAGGGAGCCCCACGCCTCTCGCGCCCACAACGGAGAGATCGAAGCCGTCCTCACGTCCCCCACCGTCACCGTTCCTGGTTACCCTCCCCGGTGCGGGCCCACGACCCCCGACCGAACCCGCCGCGCCAGCAACTTGTACGTCGCCACAGTCAGAATCAACCACGGGATGTGCCCGAAGACCTTGGCCGCGATTGGAAAGCCCGGGTAGAAGTTCGAGAAGTAGGGCTGGGTGCCGGTCCAGGTCGCGTAGTAGGCGATGAGGATAAACAGCCCGGCAGTCGCCCCGTACGCCGTCGCCCACGCCACGTCGGCGGCGAACAGGAGAGGGAGCGGGTAGACGACGTACTGGACGCCGAAGCCCGGCGTGAGCACCAGGAATAGTGAGCAGACGATCGCGCCGAGCTCGATCGCGCTCCAGGGCCGCTTGCGCCGCCACGCGATCAGCGCCAGCACCAGCGGCGCCACCAGCATCACCGGCGGAGCGACCTTGGTCCAGAGCTTGGAGAGGCGCTGCGCGAGCTCGGCCAGGTTGCGGTGCATGCCCAAGAATTCGAGGAACGACGTGACGCCCCACGGTCCCACGTAAGAACGGTAGCTGAGCACGTGCGTCGAGAAGCCGTGCCAGTGCCTGACGACGTATGGCGCAAAGGGAATCGCGCCAAGCGACAGGGCCAGCAAGAACTGCCCGACCTGCCGTCGCGACGTCAGGCTCGCGAAGAACACCGGAATCAGCAGCGTCGGGATCAGCTTGACGTTGATCGCCGCCGCCAGCGCCAGGCCGCCCCAGAAGGCGCGCTTTCGATCCAGGAGAAAAGCCGCCAGCAACGAGAGCACAGCGCAGGTCGGGTCGGTATTGCCGTGATGGGCGCTGACCAGGAACGAAGCCGGGTTCCAGCAGAAGAGAACAAAGGCGATGGGGGCCGCCAGGCCGTCACGCGCGCGCCAGGCGCGGTAGACCAGCGCAGCGGCCAGAGCATCCGCGCCGATCTGCGGCAGCTTGAACAGGAAGTCGAAGCGCCAGCCCCACGCCAGGGATGCCTTGTGCAGGGCCGTCGCGCCGAGCGCGATCAGGGGAGGGTGGTTGAAGTCGACCTGGTTGTCATAGAGCCAGCCGACACCGTGATGGGCCTCGATCTCTGCGCAAAAGTGGGTCCAGATGTTGATGTCGTTCGAGCCGTGAGACCAGCGAGCCACCAGGACCCGGAACAACAGGCCCGCGCAGCCCGCCAGCATCAGGACCGCGGCGATCGGCCGTCGATCAACCGATAGGTGCCTACGCACCCCCGCCTGCGCACTGGACCAGAACCCCAATCGAGACCCGTTCACTTTCGAGGGCGTCGAGGCTGTCCGAAAAGGCATCGAGCGTCAATCTCGGACCACCGGACCGTCGGAAATCTGTCGGAAACGATTCCTCGCAAATCAGCGCGAGACGTCGCTTTTTTGCTCCAATTTTCCTCCGCCGCACGGCATTCTTCGGCCCGTGGTTGGTGCTGGGACTCAGGGACAGGGGCTCCGTCTCTTTCAGGTCCGCGCTCGTGCAGCTGGTCTCGCCAGCGGCATCCGCGCGCTCTCGCCGCGCGGTCGGCTGCTGGGCGCGGTCTGGCTCTTGTTCGCGATCCTGGTACTGACGGGGGTCTCCGGCTCGTCGATTGGCGCAACAGCCCCCGTGTGGGTGCCTGAGCGGCCGTACACCGGGGCGCTGCTCCGGACGCTGCCGATTCCGGCGTTCGTGAAGAAGAAGTACAGCAAGGACCAGATCCGCAAAGCTCTGCTAGAGGTGCCACGCAAGCTCCGCTCGGACGAAATCTACGGAGGCACGCCCTTCGCGCTGAGCCAGCTCGCGCACTCGCCGCGCTTCCCGGTCGTGAACACGAACATCGGCGCCGACGGCCAGAACATGCTGGTCACGCAGCACGCGCCGGTGTTGCACCTGGCCACACTCGGTCGACCCGCGACCTGGGGTTACTTTTTTCTCGGCGCGCAGCGCGGGCTCGCCTGGTCGTGGTGGTTCCAGCCCTTTGCTTGCTTCACCGCCCTGATGCTGTTGCTCGAGGTCGTGCTGCGCGGCCACTGGAGGCTCGCGGCCACGGGCGCGTTCCTCTTCTGTAGCTCCGCGTATGTGATCTGCTGGTCGCAGTGGCCGGCGTACACCACGATGTTCGCGGCGGTCGCCTGCGTCAGCGGCTATCATCTGCTCGCCAGCCCGCGCCGCGCCGTCATCGTGTCGAGCGCGATCCTGCTCGGCGTGTCGATCGCCGGCTTCGTGACCGATCTCTATCCGCCCTGGCAAGTCCCGATTGGCGAGGTGTTCGGCGGCTTGTTCGTCGCGCTGGTCGCGCGCGACCGCTTGCTCGGCGGTTTTGCCGAGCCGCGGCGGACACGCATGGCGCTGTCGGCGGGCGCGATCCTCCTCGCTGGCGGGATCATCTTTGCCTGGTGGCACGCCTGCGCAGCGGACCTCCATGTGATGGCGCAGACGAGTTACCCGGGCCGCCGCGTCTCGACGGGCGGCGACCTGACGTTCGCCGCGCTGTTTCGCGGGACGTACAACATCTTCACCATCTATGAGTGGTTCAAGCCGCTCGCCAACGAGTGCGAGGCCAGCTCGTTCTATTACTTCTTTCCCGCGGTCTTCGCGCTGCTTTGCCTGTCGGGCGAGGTGCGGCGCCGCTTCGGAGCGGTGGGCTGGTTCCTGGTCGGCTACATCGCGCTCCTGCTGGTGTTCCTCCTCAAGGGGTTGCCGGCGACGGTCGCTAAGGCGCTGTTTCTCTCCTACACATCGCCACGCAGCGCGGACGTCGCGCTCGGCGTGGCGTCAATCATCCTGACGATCCATGCGCTCGTGGTGGTTCGGCAAGTGAGGGCGAACAGAGACCCGATCATCGACCGCCGCCGGTGGTTCGTGGCTCCGGCGGTCGCCCTGATCGTCCTCGCGATCTTCCTCTTTCACGCCTACAAGCACCAGAAGCTGGTCGGCAAGGTGCCAACCCTCACGGCCGCGATCGTGGCGTCCCTGGTCATGGCGGGCCTGTCCTGGGCGCTCGCCGCCGGGCGTACGCTGTTGTTCACGGTGCCGCTCGCGCTCCTCCAGGTGGCGACGAGCTTCTGGTTCAATCCGCTCGTCACCGACCTCGATCACGTCTACGACTCCGAGCTCGCCAACGCGATCCGCAACGTGAAGAAGAGCACGGGCTCGCGGTCGACGTGGGCGGTCTTCGGCGGCACCCACGTCGGCTCGCTGATCCAGATCCTCGGCGATCGCGCGGTGACCGGGCCCCAGTGGCCGCCTCAGCTCCATGCCTGGTCGCTGCTGGATTCGGGAGGAGCGCAATTCGCGACCTACAATCGCTACGCCGAGGTGACCTTCCTCGAGGGCGACGCGAACACCATCACCTTCCGCAACCCCTCTCAGGGAATTCTGCACCTGAAGCTCTCGCCCGATAATCCTCGCCTCAAGCTACTCGGGGTGCGTTACGTCGTGCTGGTCGACGGCCAGCAGATACCCGTCGACGGGAAGAAGCTTCGGACCGTATACAATTCCGTGAACCACCACTTCACGATCTACGAGCTCCTCTGAGGCGGGGGGGCGGCCTCGAGCTCGTCGCTGCGCGTATTTCCGCGCGCGGGTCGCGAGAATCGCTATAGTTCCGCGCAACGAGGATGGTCGGCCTGACCGAGATGAGCGCAGCCACAACCCCCGCGACCCACACGATATCGCCCGCGACCCCCGCCGCGGCGCGTGCTGGCGATTCCGACATCGAGCTCTTGATTCCGGCCGATGACGTCGCCGACCCGGAGTTCTCGATCGTGATACCGGCTCTGAACGAGGAGCTGACGATCTCTGCCTTCATCGCCTGGTGCCACGAGGGGATGCGCAAGGCCAACGTTCGCGGCGAGATCCTAATCGTCGACAGCTCGAAGGACCGCACGTCGGAGTTGGCGCTCGCGGGTGGCGCACGCGTGCTGAAGACGCCCAAGCGCGGCCTCGGGCGCGCCTATCTCGACGCGCTGCCGTTCATCCGCGGCAAGTACGTTCTGATGGGCGACTGCGACTGCACGTACGACTTCCGCGAGATCGGGCCGTTCGTGGAGAAGTTCCGCGGCGGCGCCGAGTTCATCATGGGCTCGCGCTTTCGCGGCTACATCGAGCCTGGGTCGATGCCGCCGTTGCACCGTTACCTGGGTACGCCGGTCACCACCTTCATCCTCAACGTCATCTTCTCCAGCCGCTTCTCGGACATTCACTGCGGGATGCGCGGTATCACGCGCGACGCGCTCAGCCGCATGGACCTGCGCTCGCAGAGCTGGGAGTACGCGTCCGAGATGGTGCTGAAGTCGGTGCACATGGGCCTACGCACCGACGAGGTACCGATCCGCTTCCTCAAAGATCGCGAGGGGCGGCTCAGCCATCACAAGCGTTCGGGATGGTTTTCCCCCTGGCAGGCAGCCTGGATCAATCTGCGCGCGATGTTCGTCTACGGGGCCGACTTCTTCCTCTACAAGCCGGGACTGCTCGTGCTCGTGCTCGGGCTGCTGCTCACGCTGCCGCTGTCGTTCGGGACGGTGACCCTCGGGCCGATCACCTTCTCGCTGCACTGGATGTGGCTCGGCGTGTCGCTCTCGATCCTCGGCTTGCAGTGTGTCTTCATGGGGATCCTCACCCAGGTCTTCTTCGACTATTCGGGCGAGGCTACTAAACGCTGGTTTTCACGGTTCCCGTATACACGCACCGTCGGGATCGCCGCCGGGCTGTTCGTTGGCGGCGTCACGCTGACCGCTCTGCTCGCCGCCAGCTACATTCGCCATCACTATCGGTTGCCGGACGTTTCGGCGGCCAATCACCTCGGCGTCACCGGCCTTCTCCTGATGATCCTCGGCTTCATGACCTTCACCTTCACGCTGCTGCTGCATTCGACCGCGGTCGCGGTACGGCGGCGCTGACGGCGGCGCGGTAAAACCGGACCATGGCAGAGTCAGATACGCCCGGCACCGAGCGCACGCAGTCGTTCGCGCAGGGTTACGACCCGTCGCTGACCGACCGCTTGGGCGTCTGGCTGTCGGCGCGGCAGATTCGCCGTTGGGTCCCGTCCTTCGCAGGTAAGCGCGTCGCGGACATCGGGTGCGGTTTTCAGGCGTCGTTCGCGCGCAGTATCCTCGACCAGGCGGCGTCAGTGACCCTGGTCGACGTCTCGCTCGCCGACGATCTCAAGCGCCACCCCAAGGTCCGCGCTCTCGAGGGAGCGTTGCCTCAGACTCTGGCCCCACTGCCGGGCGGAAGTCTGGACGTGGCCATGGCGATCTCGGTGATCGAGCACGTCTGGGATCCGGTGGGAACCCTCAAGGAGATTCACCGGCTGCTGGCCCCAGACGGCGTTTGTTTGATCAACGTGCCGTCCTGGCGGGGCAAGCGCTACCTGGAGCTGTCCGCGTTCAAGCTCGGCTTCAGCCCCAAGAGCGAGATGGAGGATCACAAGATGTACTACGACGTACGCGACCTCTGGCCGCTGCTGGTGCAGGCCGGGTTTCTACCCAGCCGCATCCAATGCTTCACGCACAAGCTCGGGTTGAACACATTTGCCGCCTGCAGCCGGGACGGTGAGACGCCATGACGACCGGTCCTGTCCCGGGCAGCCGCGCGGCCGCCCCGACCGACGACTGGGAGGCGCACTGGTCTTCGTACGCCGACAGCAACGCCGTCAACCCGGCGCAGGCCTACCGGCGCCAGCTGGTGCTGGGCGCGTTGGCGCTGGATCGAGCGCCGCGGCCAGTACGTCTGCTCGAGTTGGGAAGCGGGCAGGGCGACTTCGCGCGCGATTTGCTCGTGCAGCACCCTGACATCGAGCTCTGCGGGCTGGATCTGGCGATGACTGGCGTCGAGATCGCGCGCCGCAAGGTCCCACAGGCCTCGTTTTTCCAGCAGGACTTCACTCGCGCGATCACCATCCCCGAGCAATATCGCGGCTGGGCGACGCACGCGGTCTGCTCCGAGGTTCTTGAACACCTCGACGATCCGACGGCGGCGCTGCGCAACCTGGCCACGCTGCTGGCGCCGGGCTGTCGGCTGGTGATCACCGTGCCGGCTGGCCCGATGTCGGCGTTCGATCGGCACATTGGCCACCGCGCACACTTCTCGCCGAGTCGCCTCGCGGCCACGCTGCAGGGCGCAGGGTTCGAGATCGCGGATCTCCGCGGCGCCGGCTTTCCTTTCTTCAACCTCTACCGGCTGGCGGTCATTGCGCGAGGCGAGAAGCTGATCCAGGACGCCGCCACCGAGGGCGGGCGCTCGTTGCCGCTGACCGCGCGTGCCACCATCCAGCTCTTCTCCTGGCTCTTCCGCCTCAACCGACACACCGGCCAGCGCGGATGGCAGCTGGTCGCGGTCGCGGTCTCGCCCGGCAGCTGAGGTCCCGTGGGCTTTCTGCTCCTTCTCATCTTGTCGGTCCTGGCCGCCGTCGCGGCGCTGGGGATTGCGTCGCGCGCTCGGCTTCGGGGACGCGCGCAGGTCACGGTGGCGGCCACGTTGTTGTGGAACGCGCTGGTCCTGCTGCCGATCTACGTGCTCGGGCTTCTCGACGTGCTGACCGCGGCGCGCCTCGCGGTCGCCTCGGCGGTGGTGTCATTGGCCGCTGGCGCCGCCGCCTGTTACGGCGTTGGGGTACGTGCGACGCTCGCGGTTGTCTTGCGCCTCGCGCGCGGCCAGCTGCGCCTTCCGGTGGATGCCCTGGTCATGAGCTGGCGCGCCCGCAGCTTGATCTTCGTCGGCGTGCTCTTCGCGGCTGTCCTGCTGCCCTACATGGCGCTGTCGGCCTATCTGGCGCAGCCGCTGCCCCACTGGGACCCGCTTTGGTACCACGACACGATGGTCGGCTTCACCATCCAGAACCACGGTTTCGCGATGGTGCCGCTGCCCGACACCTTGCAGAAGGTGAACGGCTACGTGCGCCTCGGCGAGATGACCCAGCTCTGGATGGTGATCTTCGCCGACCGGCGCCTCGCCGACATCACCAACATCCTCTTTGCGCCGGCGATCGCTACCGCGACCTACGCGCTCGCGCGCCGATACGCTGACCCACTGATCGCGATCGGGTGGGGCGTCGCGGTGGTGATCTCGCCGACCTGTGCCGGGCTCCTGCACAGCACCTACGTCGACCCGCAGTACGGCGCGCTGATGCTGGGCGCGATTCTTTTCGCGACCCAAGACCAGCCTCGCTGCGCAGACGGGCTCCTGGCGGGCCTGGCGCTGGCGCTGACCATCGGATCCAAGGGGCTCGCGCTGATCCCCGTGCCCGTGATCGGCGCGGTCGGGGCGTGGGCGCTGCTGCGCGCACACTGGCACGACCGGCGCGGCGCCGCGATCGCCACCGTGGCTGGCGGCGCCATCGCGGTCCTCATCGTCGCCGCGACGACCTACTTGCGGAACTACTGGGCGTTCCACAACCCGCTCTGGCCCGACATGCGCCTCGACATCCCGTCGCTCGGCATCCATTGGCCTGGAATGGGCCCCTGGTCGGGAGAGTCTCCTCAGCAGGGCGGGATGAAGGTGAATCTGAACGAGCCTCTTCCCAGCTTGATCGAACACCTGTACGCGCTGCCCTGGTCGATCAAGGGCATGTTCTTCGATCAGGCCATCGAATACGGCATCGGCTTCATCTGGATCGTGATCCCCCTGGGCGTTGCGGCTTTCGTCGCCTGCTGGGTACAGGTCGTCCGGTCGCGGCGCGCGGGCCCGGGAGGGGCAGCGACGGTGCAACCGCCGGCGCTGCTGGCATTGATCATGGCCGGGATCGTCGCCGGCTCGCCCGCGTTGTGGGCGCCGCGCTACCACATAGCCGGAATGGGCGTTCTGATGGCGCTCGCGGCCTGGCTCACCGGGCGTCCACCGCGCGCTCGCCTCGGTGAGTCGGCGGTGGCCGTGGTGCTGGTGACCTCTCTGATGATGTTCTGGTGGACCCCCGCGCCGCGCTGGTGGTTCACGCCCGAGCAGCTGCTGAAGCTGGCCGAGGCGTCGCCGGTCGACCGCGAGGTCGATCGAGACCTGGGCGCGCCCACCGTGCGCAGCGTCGGCCTGGCGCGGGAGCGCGAGCTCGGCCCCGGAACGCTGCTGGTCTTCAGCGATCGCTACAGCGGGTACCCGTCGATCTTCTGGAACCGCTCGTACAGCAATCGCATTCTCTACCTGCGCATGGGACCGGATTTCCTGGCGCGCGCAGCGCGCGCCGGCGCGACCTGGATCTTCGTGCTCGAACCCTGGATCATGGCCCAGGCGCGCGTGCCGGGAGCGGGCTGGCAAGAGGTCGGCCCGCTCAACGGCATCAACGGCGGCGGCACGGTGTTCCGTCGCGTCCCGGTGACCACGCCGCCCAAGGCGCCGCCCGCGCCGCCGAAAGCGCCCCCGGCGCCGCCGATATTCGGGCCCGTTCCGCCGCCGACGCCGGTGGTCAGGCCCATTGTGCTGCCACCGTCCGCGACCGGCATGCCCCGGCCCGCACCACCGATCAAACCGGCGACGCCACCATTGCCGCCCGCCAGGACGCCGCCGGTCGCTCGCTAGCTCGAAACGATCTTCGTGCCCTCGAAGTCGAACGAGATCGGCACTTCCATCAGGCCCGCGCGGCGCAGAGCGTTCCGCAGGCGTCCCTTCTGCTCGGTGTAGAAGAGCAGGAAGCCGCCGCCGCCGGCGCCGATCAGCTTGCCACCGACGGCGCCGTTGTCTAGCGCCAGCTGGTACCAGCCGTCGATCTCGGGGTTGGTCATCAGGCTCGAGCGCTGCTTCTTGAACTGCCAGTGCTCGTGCATCAGCCGGCCGAAGGTGTTGAGCTCGCCGGTCTCGATCGCCTCCAGGCTCTTGTAGCCGAGCTCTTTGATGTAGTGCAGGTTGTCGATCATCGCGCGGTCGTTCTGCTTGCTCTTGTCGTCCTGCTCCTTCAACACCTGCGATGCCGCCCGGTAGAACCCGGTCGACACCATCACCAGGCTGTCCTCGAGCAGCTCCAGCGTCTCGTCGGTCGCCTTCACTGGCCGCGCGCTCACGGTGTCGTCCTTGTTGAACTCGAACACGGTCACGCCGCCGAACGCCGAGATGTACTGGTCCTGCTTGCCGACCGGCTCCTTCAGCAGATCGATCTCGATGTGACAGGCCATCTCGGCCAGCTCGCGCGGATGGACGAAGTGCCGCTTGAACTTGTGGAGCACCCGCAGCAGGCAGGTCCCGAAGCTGCCCGACGAGCCGAGCCCCGTGCCGGCGGGGATGTCGGCCATGCTGGTGATCTCGATGTGCGGGCCGCTAACGCCGGTCAGTCGCAGTGCTTCGCGAATGATCGGGTGCTGGATGTCGTCGACCTTCTTCACCCGCTCGATCTTCGAATAACGCAGGATGATCTCTTCCAGCGGCGTCTGCACCAGCGTCACGTAGACGTACTGGTCGATGGCGGCCGCGACCAGGAACCCGCCGTGCGCGCGGTAGTACGAGGGCAGGTCGGTTCCGCCGCCGCCGAGGGAGATGCGAAGCGGGCTGCGACCGATGATCATCGTCGGACCGTGAGGTTGTGCATCGAAGGACCGCGCATGTTGGCAGGACCGCCGGCGGCGGGCAAGCGCGCCGCGCCTCAGTCGAGCGCTTGCCGCACCTTCGCCTCGAGCTCCTCGGCAGCGACTTCCTGCTGCGTGCCCTGCGCGAGATCCTTGACCGTGAGGCGCCCGGACTTCACCTCGTTCTCGCCGATGATCACGGCGAGGCGCGCGCGCAGCTTGTCGGCGCGCTTGAGCTGCGACTTGAGGCTGGCCGTGCGGTGCTCGATCTCGACGCGCACGCCGGCGGCGCGCAGGCGGTGGGCGAGGGGGAGGGCGTAGTCGAGCGCCGCCGCGTCGAGCGGCGCGAAGAAGACGTTGATCGGCGACTCGAAGCTCTCGGCGGTCTCGGGTAGCGACAGCAGCACGCGCTCGATGCCCATGCCGAAGCCGAGCGCCGGCGTCCGCGGGCCGCCCAGCGACTCGACCAGGCGGTCGTAGCGGCCGCCGCCGACGACGGTGTTCTGCGCGCCCAGGTCGCCGGACTTCACCTTGATCTCGAAGATCGTGCCCGTGTAGTAGTCGAGGCCGCGGACGAGGCGCGGGTCGATCTCGTTGGCGACGCCCAGCGCGGTCAGCGACGCGCGCACGCGCTCGAAGCGGCGCTTGGAGTCGTCGCCCAGGTGGTCGAGCAGCGCCGGCGCGTTGACGACCAGCGCCTGCACGTCGGGGCTCTTCGAGTCGAGCACCCGAAGGGGGTTGGTCTCGAGCCGTCGTCGCGAATCCTCGTCGAGCTTGTCGACGTGCGCTGAGAGAAAAGACACCAGCGCCGCGCGATACGCAGGCCGCTCCTCGGGCTCGCCTAGGCAGTTGAGCGTGATCTCCGAGATCCGACGGCCGCAGCCCGAAGTCGGTCAGCATCGTCGCCAGCATCGCGATCATCTCGGCGTCGGCGGTCGGCTCGGCGAGGCCGTAGAGCTCGGCACCCACCTGGTGGAACTGGCGCAGGCGCCCGCGTTGCGCGCGCTCGTGCCGGAACATCGGCCCGATGTAGTACCAGCGCGTGACCGGCTCGCGCGTCCACTGCGCGCGCCCGATGAACGCGCGCACCGCCGGCGCGGTCCCCTCGGGGCGCATGCTCACCGAGCGGCCGTCGCGGTCCGGGAACGTGTACATCTGCTTCTCGACCACGTCGGTGACCTCGCCGACGCCCCGCACGAAAAGCTCGGTGTACTCGAGGATCGGCGTCCGCACCTCGCGGTACGCAAACGCATCCAGCACCTGGCGCGCCTTCTCCTCGACGAACTGCCACTTGGACACCTCGGGCGCGAGGATGTCGTTCATGCCCTTTACCGACGCGGGGACTTCAGCCATTGCGCCGGGGTTTATACCATCTCACTCCGTCCTGACGACCGCCGCGCCCAACCGGACGACCAGGCTGCCGAGCGCCGCGTCGACGACCGCGCTCTCGCGGCCGTCCAGGGTGATCTTGACCTTGTAGTCGATCGCGCCCAGGTGCGGGTACGAGCCGATCTCGACCGTCGGGAACTCCGCGACCACGGCGTCGAGTGCCGCGGCGATCGGGCCCTCGCCCTCGCGCGAGTAGAGGGCGCGGGCGAAGATCGGCGCGGTGCGGAACAGCTCGCGCACGGTCTCGAACTTGCGGCGGAAGATCTCGGGCACGCCGGGCAGGACCCAGATGTTACGCACGACCACGACCGGCCAGGTCGAGCCCGGGCCGCGCGGGCCGTATTCGAGGCGCGCCCCGTCGGGGATGTCGGCCATGCGCAGGTCCCGCTCGTGCAGCCGCGCGCCGAAGCTGGCGCGCAGCAGCCCCTCGAGCTCCGTGCTGCGCACCATGCTCATCCCGAAGGCCGCCGCCATGGCCGGCAGCGTGACGTCGTCGTGGGTCGGTCCCACGCCGCCGGACGAGAAGACCAGGTCGAACCGCTCGGACAGCTGGCGGGCGGTCGCGGCGATGTCGGCCGCGTCGTCGGGGATCACTTCGATGCGCGCGACGACCACGCCCAGCTCGCGCAGCTCGCGCACCAGATAGCGGGCGTTTTGCTCCTCGACCTTGCCCGACAGGAGCTCGTTGCCGATGAGCAAGATCGCCGCATTTGGCGGAGCCGTCCGCGGCGCGGCCGTCGGTGACAGTGCCGTACCTGCCCCGCCGGAGCCGTTCATCGCATCCCCCCGGACGTCATGACGGAGTCATCATAGACCAGCCGGGGTCGGCCGCGCCGCGCGAATCGCCGCGATTCGTGAGACACTGAGGCCCGATGCCGAAGTGCGCTCTGCCCCGGAGGTCGCTCCTCCGGACATTCGTGCTGTCGAGCGCCTTGCCGCTCTGGGTGATGGCGCTCTCCACCGGCGCCGCGGCCGGTTGCCGCGACAGCTCCGCCGGCGTGCGCGTCACCGACGCCGGCCCTCGCGACACGGCCGACACTGCCCCACGCGACACCGCGGCCGAGGTCGTACTGCCCGGCCGACGGCCCCGGCGGGGGCGTCTGCCCGCTCAATTTTTGCGGCTTCATCAAGTCGGTCGCGACGCTGGGACCAGTCGACACGGCGCAGGCGGGGGCCGATTCGCTGTGCAACCAGGGGCGCATCTGCCTGTCGACCCAGGTGGTCGCCGCGGGCGATGCGATCCAGCTCTCGTGCCAGCCACCCCAGCCCGGGGGCCTGGCCTACGGCGCCGCCTGCTCGAAGGACGCCGCCAGCACCCAGCGCTGCAAGGACGACTCGCTGTGCATCGCCGGCCCAGGCGGCACCGGCGCGACGTTCTGCACGACGCTGTGCCGCAACGACGGCGACTGTCCCGGCGGGTCGGCCTGCCTCGAATACCAGCAAGTGCTGCCCAACAACTCGTACGCGCTGGTGGGCGAGTGCACGCCGGTGACGCTGATCCCGGGCACGGTCTGCACCTCCGAGAGCGCCTGTCCCGCGGGGCAGGGGTGCGTGATCTTCGGCGCGCGGACCGTCGTGCGGACGTGCAAGCCGGGCGGCACGAAATCGATCGGCGAGGCCTGCACCGGCCCCACCCAGTGCCGCAGCGGCGAGTGCTTCGACCGCAACTTCAGCGTGGGCAGCGCCAACACCCGCGCGCTCTGCTCGGGCGTGTGCGCCAAGAACAGCGATTGCGGCGCCAGCCAGCGCTGCGTCGTCGAGGTGCTGGGCAACAACGGCACCATCGACGACCCGTTCGACGACGTGGTCGTCGGCTACTGCCGCAGCCTGTTCGCGCCGACCATCGGCGGCGCCTGCCAGAACAGCGGCGAATGCGTGACCCAGGGCAAGGGGGCCGACACCTGCGACCCGACCTATGGCATCTGCTACAAGGCGAGCGCGGTCATCGGCGGGCCCTGCGCCAGCGACGATGCCTGTGGGCTCGGTCAAACCTGCGCGCTCGGGCCGACCTTCGCGGGCGGCGCCTGCGTGCTGCAGGGATGCGCGCCCAGCGGGGCCACGGGCACCGATGTCTGTCCGGGCGCGCAGTCGACCTGCAGGCAGCGCGCATCCGACGAGCCGCTCTACCGCTGCTACGAGGGATGCGCCACCGCTGGCGGGTGCTCGCGTCAGAACGACAACTACTTTTGCGCGCCGGCTCAGGACGGCCAGCCGATCAGCATCTGCCTGTCGAGGTGACCTGGTGATTCACGCTCACGTTCGCTTTGCTTCTGTCGTCGTCCTGGCGGCCATGTCGATGACGGCCGCGCTCGAGACGCGGGCCGTCGCCGACGAGATCGCCCCTGCGCCGACCACGGGGGCGCTGACGGGGGGGACGCCGACGGCGACGCCCACGCCCGCGCTCACGGATCACGACCAGGTCGTCGGTCACTGGGGCATCCAGGCGCGGCGGCTCGCGGGAGCGCCGTTCCCCCTGACCCTCACGCCGAATGGCGCCTGCCCCATGCCCATCGCGACGACCGCGGGCCCCTGCACGGTCGACATGGGCGCCCTCGCGGTGCGCTACTGGAAGACCCGCAACCTGGCCTGGAACGCCGGCCTGGCGTTCGCGCTCGGCGGCGGCAAGCTCGGGTCGCAGGGGCTGGACACGTACTACGGCGTGGGGCCGATCGTCGGCCTGACCATGCTGCTCGGCAACTGGCGGCACCTGGCGATCGGCGCCAGCCCCGAGGCCAGCTACGTCTACTTCAAGCCGACCGGCGGCTCCGGACCCAGCACCCAGCTCATCACCTTCCGCGCCGAGCTCGAGGGCGAGCTGCATTTCGGCTTCATCGACGTGCCGGCGCTGTCGATCGGCCTTTCGGCCGGCCTGCTGTTCCAGTACGAGAGCGCGCCCGGCGTATCGACCTGGTCGGTGTCGGTCACCGACCCCCGCAGCGTTTGGGGCACGCTCACGAACCTGTTCATCCGCTATTATCTCTGACCGAGCCCAACCATGGTCCGCATTCCTCCTCCCGACTCGAACCTCGTCGAGCGGCGCGAGATCCTCGACCCGGCCGGTATCGCGCGCGCTCTGCGCCGCATGGCCTACGAGATGATCGAGCGCAACGCCGCCGAAAACCAACGTCCTCTTTACCTCGTCGGCGTGCGCACCGGCGGTGCCTTCCTGGCGCAACGCCTGGTCGCGCTGATGTCCGACCCCGAGGCCTCGCACGCGGGGCCGCCGCCGCTGCTCGGCGCGGTCGACATCACGCTTTACCGTGACGACGTGTTCCACGGGCTGCCCAAGCCCGAGATTGGCCCGACCGACCTGCCGTCGGCGATCGAAGGCCAGACCATCATCCTCGTCGACGACGTGCTCTACACCGGCCGCACCATCCGCGCGGCGATGGACGTGCTGGCCGACTACGGGCGACCGCGCTCGGTGCAGCTGGCGGCGCTGGTCGACCGCGGCCGGCGCGAGCTGCCGATCCAGCCCGACTATGTCGGCATCCAGGTGCAGACGACCGCGTCGGAGTCGGTGCGGGTCATGTTGAAAGAGCGTGGCGAGCCGGACCGGGTAGTGCTACGAGAGCGTCGTTCATGAGCCTGTTCCGCCACCGCCACCTCCTGGGGACAGAGAGCCTGACCGCCGAGGACCTGACGATGTTGCTCGACCTCGGCGAGCGCTTCCTGGAGATCGCCCAGCGCCCGATCAAGAAGGTGCCCACGCTGCGGGGCAAGACGGTGATCAATCTCTTCCTCGAGCCGTCGACGCGCACGCGCACGTCGTTCGAGATCGCCGCCAAGCGGCTGTCGGCCGACGCGATCAACATCTCGGGCGCGGCTTCGTCGACGGTGAAAGGCGAGACGCTGCTCGACACCGCCCGCAACCTGGACGCGATGGCGCCCGACGTGGTGGTGCTGCGGCACGCGCAGGCCGGCGCGGCCGAGATGCTGGCCGGCCGCATCGCCGCGCGCGTGGTCAACGCTGGCGACGGCGCGCACGAGCACCCGACGCAGGCGCTGCTCGACTGCTCCACCATCCGCGCGCACAAGGGCAAGCTGGCGGGGCTCACGGTCGCGATCTGCGGCGACATCACGCACAGCCGGGTCGCGCGGTCGAACATCTTCGCGCTGACGGCGCTGGGCGCGCAGGTGCGCGTCGCCGGCCCGCGCACGCTGCTGCCGCCCGGGCTGCCCCAGATGGTCGAGGGGCTGGGCGCGCCGCTCGGCGTGCATGACCGCATCGAGCCGGCCATCGAAGGCGCCGACGTGATCATGATGCTGCGGATCCAGAAGGAGCGCATGGGCACGGGCCTCTTCCCCAACACCCGCGAGTACTCGCGCTACTTCGGCCTCAACGACCGCCGGCTGGCGCTGGCCAAGCCCGACGCCATCGTGATGCACCCCGGCCCGATCAACCGCGGCGTCGAGATCGAGCCCTCGGTCGCCGACGGCAAGCAGGCGGTGATCCTCGACCAGGTCTCGCGCGGCGTGGCGATCCGGATGGCGGTGCTGTACCTGCTGGCGGGCGGCGAAACCGGCGAGAACTAACAGGCGTCAGGCCTCAGAGTCCGTACCTCTTCCGGTCCGGATCCCGAGGCCCGCGGCCCGAGGCCTTAGGCCCCTCCGAATCCGGTTGACTGCGCCGCCCCGACCACCTATTCAGTGGTCCCGGCGATATGGATCTGTGTCTCAGAGGCGGCCGGGTAATCGATCCCGCGCGCAACCTCGATGCCGAGGGGGATCTGCTGATCGAGAACGGCGTGATCGGGCGCTTCGGCGCCGGGCTCGCCGCCGGGGTTTCCAAGTCGACGCGCGTGCTCGACGTGCGCGGCTCGTGGGTCGTGCCCGGGCTCATCGACCTGCACACCCACCTGCGCGAGCCCGGCCAGGAATACAAGGAAGACATCGCCACCGGCACGCGCGCCGCGGCGGCGGGTGGGTTCACCGCCGTCTGCTCGATGCCCAACACCGTGCCGCCCAACGACACGCGCGCGGTCACCGAGCTGATCCTCAAGCGCGCCGCCGCCGTGGGCGTCGTGCGCGTCTACCCGATCGGCGCGATCTCCCAGGGGCTCAAGGGCGAGTCGCTCGCCGAGATCGGCGAGCTGAGCGAGGCCGGCTGCGTCGCGATCTCCGACGACGGCCGCCCGGTGATGAACGCCGAGCTCATGCGCCGCGCGCTCGAGTACGCGCGCACCTTCGACCTGCCGCTGGTCCAGCACTGCGAGGACCTCACGCTCTCCGAGGGCGGCTCGATGAACGAGGGGCCGGTCGCGACGCGCACCGGCATCAAGGCGCAGCCGGCCGCGGCCGAGTCGTCGATGGTCGCGCGCGACCTCGAGCTCGTCGAGCTGACCGGCGCGCGCTACCACGTCGCGCACGTCAGCAGCGCCGAGTCGGTGCGCCTGGTCCGCGAGGCCAAGCGGCGCGGCCTGCCGGTGACCTGCGAGGTCACGCCGCACCACCTGGCGCTGACCGACGAGGCCTGCGCGCACTACGACACCGCCGCCAAGTGCAACCCGCCGCTGCGCGCCGCCGCCGACGTGGAGGCGCTGCTCGAGGGGCTGCGCGACGGCACCATCGACGCCATCGCGACCGACCACGCGCCGCACTCGTCGGTCGAGAAGGACGTCGAGTTCGAGCAGGCCGCGTTCGGCATCATCGGGCTCGAGACCGCGCTGCCGCTGGTGCTCGACTTCGTCCGCGCCGGCGTGCTCACGCCCGCGATGCTGGTCACCCGGCTCTCGACCGCGCCGGCCGGCGATCTTCCGCCTGCCGGGCGGGCGGCTCGAGGAAGGCCAGCCGGCCGACGTCACCGTGCTCGACCCCGAGGCAGCCTGGACCTGCGACGCCCGGAGCTTTCTGTCGCGCTCCCGTAACAGTCCATTCGTTGGACGTGCCTTGCGCGGACGCGCCACACTGACCATCGTTGGCGGTAAGCTCGCCTTCAGCCATGAGAGGTACCAGGGATCGTGAGTAGCCAGCCTGTCGCTAACTCGAGCAACTCGACGTCATCGTCACCGCCGCCGGCGCTGCTGGCGATGGAGGACGGCACGATCTACCGCGGCTTCGGCTTCGGCGCCGACGCCGACTCGGCGGGCGAAATCGTGTTCAACACCGCGATCACCGGCTACCAAGAGGTGATCACCGATCCGTCGTACCGCGGCCAGATCGTCACCATGACCGCGCCCGAGATCGGCAACGTCGGCGTGAACCCGGTCGACTTCGAGTCGGCGCGGCCCTGGTGCGCGGGCTTCGTGGTGCGCGCGCTGTCGCCGGTGGTCTCCAACTGGCGCGCGTCGGGATCGCTCGACAAGCTGCTGTCGGACAACGGCATCGCCGGGATCACCGGCATCGACACGCGCGCGATCACGCGGCGGATCCGCCTGTCGGGCGCGCAGCGCGCGGTGATCACCCGCAAGGTCGACAACCCGGCCGCCGCGGTCGAACGCGCGCGCAAGCACCCCTCGCTCGAGGGGCGCGATCTCGTCCGCGAGGTCACGGCGTCGTCGCCTTACGACTGGGACGAGGTGGTCTGGCGCGTCGGCGGGGCCGGCCCCAAGCCGGCGCCGCGCCACCACGTGGTCGCCTACGACTTCGGCATCAAGCGCGGCATCCTGCGCCGCCTGCGCTCGGGCGGCGCGCGCGTCACCGTCGTGCCGGCCGAGACCAGCGCCAAGGACGTGCTGGCGATGAAGCCCGACGGCGTCTTCCTCTCGAACGGCCCGGGCGACCCGGCGGCGGTCGGCTACGCGGTCGAGGCGGCGCGCGAGCTCTGCCGGTCGCAGCTGCCGGTGTTCGGCATCTGCCTCGGCCACCAGATCCTCGGCCTGGCGCTGGGCGGCAAGACCTACAAGCTCAAGTTCGGCCACCACGGCGCCAATCACCCGGTGATGGATCTCGGCACGCGCAAGGTGGAGATCACCTCGCAGAACCACGGCTTCGCCGTCGACGTCGAGTCGCTCAAGGGCAAGGCCGTGCTCTCGCACGTCAGCCTCAACGACAACACCGTCGAGGGCATGCGCCACGCCGAGCTCCCGGTCTTCAGCGTGCAGTACCACCCCGAGGCCTCGCCCGGTCCCAACGACGCCGCTTACCTGTTCGACCGGTTCGAAGCGCTCATGACCGAACGCCGGCGGAAGTGAGCGACGCCGAGGTCGACCGGAGCGGTCCCGAGGTCGGCGCGCCGGCGAGCGCCGCCGACAGCGCACCGACGCGGACGTCGACGGCGGTGCACCGCCAGCTCGAGCGCCTCGCCGAGCGCTATAGCGCGGGCGAGAACAAGATCGAAGCGATGCGCGCGCGCGAGGAGTACTTCGAGCGCGCCGGCAAGGTGTTCGACGACGACGCCGAGCTGTTCGAGGGGCGCATGGCGGCCTTTCTCGAGTGGTACGTGCTGGAGCGCCCATTCCGCGGGGGCCTGGCGCCCGTGGTGCACGTGCTCGACGACGACACGCTGCCGGTCGAGGAGCGGCGCACGATCGCGCTCCTGGCGGCGAGCCACCGCAGCCTCTTCGAGCTTCACCTGGTCGACGAGCGCACCATGGATCTCGAGGACGTGCTGGGCGGCGCGCGCTTCCTGGTCACCGAGCGCCGGCACACCATCGGGTTCAACCGCGGCGATCTCTTCGAGGCGCGCGTGATCTCCGACGGCACGTCGGTGATCTTCGGCAAGACCTTCATCTTCCACCCGGCCGACGCGCGCGACGTCGCGCTGGCGGCGGTCGACTCGGCGCTCGAGCGCGGGGTCGCGCGCGAGGAGATCTTGTTCGATCTCGCGCGCCGGCACGTGCGCTGGCACCGCTTCGGGCATATAGGGGCGGCGAAGATCTATCGCGGCGAGACGGCCTAGAA
Source organism: uncultured Pseudomonadota bacterium (assembly GCA_963711305.1). GTDB lineage: Bacteria > Myxococcota_A > Polyangia > Fen-1088 > Fen-1088 > DASRQZ01. Next base: position 807,499 of record CAVQDT010000005.1, on the reverse strand, counting down.
CAGCAGGCCGATGTTCACGTGCAGGACGCCGATCTTGGTGTCGCCGGGGCCGGGGTCGAGCGGCCAGGCCCAGGAGAAGCTCAGGTCGCCGACCGGCAGCTTGATCAGCAGCGGCGAGACACCGACGCCGTGGCGGAACTGGCTGGCGCCGAGGCCGTCGAGCGAGTCGGCGACCACACCGTTGTCCATGAAGACGGCCCCGTAGAACGGCGGGCTGATCGGGAACTGCAGGTCGATGTTCTGCAGGATGCGCAAGTTGCCGCCGAGCGGCCGGTACTCGACGCCGTCGAGGCCGGGATAGACCTGGAAGCGCACCTCCTCGACGCGCGCGCGATCCAGCTTGAACCCGCGCAACGTGGTGTCGCCGCCGGCGAAGAAGCGCTCGACCTTGGGCAGCAACGACGCGCCGCCGAGCGGGATGCCGTTGTCGAAGCGCAACCCGTGGCGTAGTGACAGCCACGGCGTCAGCGGGATGACCGTCATCGAGTGCACACCGACCTTCACGAAGGTGTCATCACCGACCGCAAAGGGCAGGGGACGCAGCGGCACCGACAGCACCGGCAGCGCGACCTCGGCGATTGCGTCGATGCGGAAGCCGCGCGTCGGCACCAGCCGGTTGTCGAGCCGCAGCCACTCGATGTTGAACGAGAGGCTGCCGACGGTGGTTCCGAGCTGGATCGTGCTCAGCAGCGCGTCGGGCCCCTCCGACCGCAGCAGTGATTCGGTGTGCGTGGTGTTGCGCAGGTTGTAGTGGACGCCGGCGTCGACGCCCGGGTACATCTCGCGCGAGAAGCCGATCGAGCCGCCGCCCGAGTGAATGTCGCCGAGCCGCGCCGTCGCCTGCTGCAGGTAGGAGAGCGAGGTATCGAAGCGAAACAGCGTCCCGAAGAAGCGCCGGTCGAGAAACGTCACGTTGCCGCGCAGGAGTGACGTGCCGTAGGCGACGTTGCCGTTGATGTTCCAGCCGTGTCCGATCAGGTCGCGGTTCTCGTAGCCGCCGCGCACGTACAGGCCGAACGGCAGGGACGAGTCCGGTGGCTTCTGATCGGTCGACAAGCCCGCACCGACGTGGACCACGCTGTACTGCTCGTACCGCTCCTCGACCTGCACCACCATCGGCAGCACGCCGCGCTTCTCTTCCTTCCCGGGGAAGGAGATCGGCTGCGCATTGTTGAACAGCTGCAGGAAGCCCAGGTTGCGCTGCCCGCGTTCGAGGTTGGTCGTAGTGAGCAGCCCGCCCGCCTCGAGCGGAATCTGTTCGAGGACCGTCTCGCGCGTGGTCACGAAGTTGCCGCGCACGAACACCGGCCCGAGGCGGGTCAACGGCCCGGGTTTGATCACCCAGGTGAGCGCAATGCGATCGCCGGTGCGCGCCGGATCCGGCTCCACGCTGACCGACGGGAAGCCGGCGTCGCCGAACAGCCGCTCCAGGCGCCGGCCGTCATCGCGGATCTCGGCCGGGTTGTAGGGGTGTCCCGGCTCCACGGTCAGGCTCTCTAGCAGGAACTGGCGCTCGTACGGGAGCGAGGGCGCTGGCCCACCAGACGGCCCGACCAGCTTGAAGTCGACGCGGTCGATGATGACCCGCGGCCCTTCTTCGATCGTGTAGCGCACGAAGATCGCCTTCGCGTCGCGCGACATGGTCTCGGCCGCCGCGGCGGTCGCGCCCAGCATGCCCAGCAGGTCCGGCGAGGTCGCAGCGTCGGCGTGCGCCTTGGCCTCGGGAAACCCCTTGGCGTGGTAGTGGTCGACGATGCGCTCGGCGTCCTGCTCCATCTGGCGGCCGGTGACGTAGCCGCCCGCGCCGAGCCCGATCGCGCCCAGCGTGGGATAGCGCCGCACGGTGACCACGCCCGCGAGCTCGTCGGCGCTCAACGACTGATTGCCGACGAAGTCGATGCCGCGCACCTTGAGCTCCGGGCCCTCGTCGATGATGAAGACGATCCGCTCTTCCGTGGCAGACAGGGGCTCGCGCCGCCACTCGACGCGCGCGAAGAAGAACCCCTGCTGCTGGTAGTAGCGCTGCAAGGCATCCGCGCTGGCGCCGGCTTCGTAGTCGTCGTACGAGCCGCGGTCGAAGATCGTGAGCTCGTCCTTGAGCGTCGACGACGACTTGCGCTGGTTGCCCTCGAACGCGACGCCGATCTTCTTGCGCTCGTTGATGGTGATGCCCAGGGCAACGTTCTTCGCGTTGCGATCGACGCTCTTGGCGACGTTGAAATCGCTGGTCACGCGCGCGCCCACGTAGCCAAGCTGGCGGTAACGCTTGGTGAGCAGCGCCAGGTCGTCGCGCAGCCGCTTCGCGGTGAACGCTTCCGGCCCCGACCAGAGCTTCCAGGGATCGGAGTGGTGAAACATCTCGACGATGTCCTCGGTCGGGATCGCAGTGTTGCCGGTCACCTTGACGGGACCCACCGGAAAGGCCGGCCCTTTGTTCACCGTGACCGTGAAATCGGCCGGCGCCGGCGCCCCAGTGCCGACGGCCAGATCGATCCGCACGGTCGATTCGAAGTAACCCTGACCGCGCAGGTACTCCACGATCCGCCCGCGCTCGCGTTCTATGGCCGCGTCGCGCGCAGGTCCCGGGAGCGGTAGCGGGCTCCCGGGTCTCAACGAGATCTGCCGCTGGATCTCGTCCTGGGGGATCCGCCGGTTGCCCTCGACGAACACGTATCGCAAACGATCGTAGGCCCGCAGCTCGACGGCGATCTGGATCTTGCCCGGCGCGGGCGCGCCGGGCACCGCCACCATCCGCACCACCGCGCCGTATCCGATGGCGTCCAGCGCCCGAGTCAGGCGCGGGATCGTGCCGATCGGCGTCCCGATCCGGTCGGCGGGCCCCGACTCGATGAACGGGGAACCGGTTGGCGAGACCGACTCCAGCAGCGCCTGGACCCGGTCCGCGGGGTCGACCAGCTGTCCGGTCACGGTGTAGCCCGCAATCGTGGGAGCACCCGGCACGGGAGCCGCCGCCGCCGCGGGAGCCGCGGGAGCCGCGGGAGCCGCCGGGGGCGTGGGAGCCGCCGGGGGCGTGGGAGCCGGCCCAGGCCGGACAAGAGGGGGAGGCGCCGGTGCTGGCGGGGCGCCGGGAGGAGGCCCGGGCCCGACCAAGGGTGCGGCGGCCGGCGCGGGCGCGGCGGTGGGCGCAGCCGTGGGCTGCGCGCGCGCGACGGCGCCAGCGAAGCACAACACCAGGCAAACGGCCGTCGCGGCTCGGATCACGGAGGTGGGGCCGACAAGGGGTTCACGCGCAGGCTCACGATAAGCTCACGGAACAGTGGACGATACCCGGGCTACCTTCTGATCGCGAAATCCCAGCGCAGCTCGACGTTCCCGCTCATCGGCAGCGTCTCGGGAACGCCCTGTTGGGACGACAGAGTGATGCGCTGGAGCCCCCCGCCGAGACTGAAATAGTCGACGATCCGAGCATCCAGCTGCAAGGTCTGCCGGCTCTGGTTCTGAAAGCCGAGCAACGTATCGGCCTGGAAGTTCAGGTACCGGCTGATGCGCTTCATGAGCCTCCCCTCGAACCCGTCGGGGCCGACCGTGAGGCGTAGGTTGAGGCCAGTGACCCGCTGAAAGGTGTCGTCGATGTACGGCTCCATGAGGTTGGCGACCGCGTCGCGCGTGATCTGGCCGGCGACGTCGGCGCCGGTGTTGATGTTGGCGCCCACCGTCGGGTTCGCGGTTCCAAAACGTTGCGACGTATCCATAGAGGTGCGGCCGGTCAGCATCAGCATCGCGGTCTGTGAGCGATCGAGGCCGTCGTCGGTCGACAGATCGATCTGCGCCTCGCGGATCGGACCGTGCAGGCGCAGGTGGACGTTGTGGTCGTTGCCGCTGGCGTCGGTGACCGTGCTCTGCGCCTCGATCTCCAGCTCGGGCGTGTCGCCGTCGGCGACCGACTTGGTGCCGATGAAGCTGACGTGGTTGACGTTGGGCACGAGATCGAAGTCGCCGCGCATGCCCGGCAAATGGAAGCGCCCGTCGGTGGGGCGTACGTCGCCCGCCAGCACCGGCTGCGACAGCGTGCCCCCGACGTTGAGCGCGACGTCGACGTGGATCTCGGGCGCGATGTTGTTCTGCACCAGGAAGCCCTCGCCGACGGTGCGCACGCCCAGGTCGAGCGCGAGCCCCTCGAGCAAGGGCTTGCCCTCGTAGAACGGCCGCACCGACGACTCGTTCACGCGCGGGCTCAACACCAGCTGCTGCATCTTGAAGTCCTGCAGGTAGCGGCCCGACACCAGGCGCACCTCGCCGCCGAGGCCGAAGCCGTCGTCCATGTTGCCGCGCAGGTCGAGATCGAAGGTGAGGTCGTCGATCTCCATCGTTCCCGGGCTGCGGAACGTCAGGCGCTCGCCGTGAAGGGGCAGGTCGACGTCGCCGGGCACGAACGGAACCAGGCTGGTGAAGGCGATCTCGCCGGCGCGCACGCCCGACGCGCCGATGACCAGCGTGCCGCCGTCGTCGAGGCGAACGCGCACGTTGTGCAGCACCACGCCGCCGTTGCTGATCTCGATGAGCCCGCTTTGCACCTGCACCTCGGTGCCGAGATCGCGCACGCGGAAGTCGATGGTCCGCAGGTCGATGCGGCCGCGCACATCGGGCTTGGCCAGCGTCCCGCGCACCATCGCGCGGATGCGCGCCGTGCCCTGCGCATCGGAGACCGCGTCGGGCGCGACGTAGGCCAGCAGGCGGGCGCTGATGTCGCCGTCGAGGTCGACGCGCACGTCCTCGGGCTGGAAACCGGGCCCGAACGAGGCGCGCCCGGAGACGTTCATCGTCGATCCCTGGGCGGTCAGCGCGAGCCTTTCGACGCGCACGCCATCGTTGTCGAGCTTGAAGGAGCCCGCGCCGATCACGAAGTCGGCGTCGATGCCGTGCGGGCGCAACGTGACCGCGTTGATGACGTCGACCGCGCCGTGGAGGAGCGGCTTGTCGAGCGTGCCGGCCGCGCCCAGCTCAACCTTGAGGTCGCCCGACAACTTGTCGACCGAGGCGCCCAGCAAAGGCTGCAGCAATTCGAGGTCGAGGTGCCCGCTGATCTCGCCGGCGATCTGGCGCGTGTCGCCGTCGAGGCGCCCGCGCGCGCTCAGGTTCCCGCCGTCGGTGGCGAGCAGGACATCATCCAGATCGACGCTCTGTCCGCGCACGGCCACGTGCGATCGGTCTCGCGGCAGCGACGCGCACGCGCTGGACGGTGGTCGCGCCGTCGGCATCCTCGACCGAGCGCGCGATCGACATCGCCAGCTCTTCGAGCAGGAGATCCACCGCCAGGGGCTGCCCGGGAGCGATGTCGATCGCGACCCGTCCGGTCGCGATGCCGCGGCCGTCGCCGAGGGCTGCCAGGTCGGGCGCCAGCGTCTCGAGCGCGATGCGCTGGAAGGTGATCGCGCCGTGCACCGACGGCCCCGCCGCCGCGAGCGACACCGTCGTGTCGACGTGGAAGCGGCCGAAGAGATCGCCGACAATCGAGACGCCCGAGACGTCCTTGTCTTTGTCATGGGCATCGGCGCTCGCGACGATCGGTGTGAGCGTCAGGTGTGCGTCGCCCAGCTGGATGCCGCGCGCGCTGACCCCGCCCAGCGACACGTCGCCGGCGAGCACTGGACGCTCCGGCGTCCCGGTGACGTGCAGCTTGGCGCTGGCGGTGCCCTGGAGGGCGATGTCGGGGCTGACGCCGGCCAGCGCCGCCACCGCCTCGAGCGGCAACTTGTCGAGCACCACGTCGACCGCCATCTCGCGCTGCTTCAGCGACATGTTGCCGGACACGTCGAGCGCGCCGCCGCCGACGCGCGCCAGGTGCAAGCGCTTGATCTCGACGCGCGGGCCAGCGAGCGCGACGTCGATCGGCCCGATGTCGAAATCGTCGCCCAGGACGCTCACGCGCGTGCCGGCAGGGACGTGCAGGTCGGCGGTGACCGCGTCGATCGGCCCGCTGGCGTGCCCGTCGAACGACAGGCGCCCGCTCACGTCCTTGCGTCCGGTGATCGTCGTCAGGTCCAGGTTGCGCCCGCGGATCTGCAGCGCCACCAGCGGCGTGCGCAGCATGTGGCGCGTCGTCTTCTCGTACAGGCGCAGCTCGCCGCTTGCGTGGAGCGTGCCGTCGAAGACCGCGCCCGCGAGCTCGTCGATGCGCGCGACGCCGTCGCGCAACGAGAAGCGCGCCTTGAGCTCGGGCAGGATCCGACCCTCGGCGCCCAGGCCGTGAATCACGGCGTCGCCGACCGCGGTGGGCGCCGCCGGGCTGCCGGTCAGGCCGACCTCGATGTGCGCGTCCTTCGCCAGCGGCGGCAGCCCGAGATCGCCGAGCACGCGTCCGAGGTCGAAGGCGAGCACCGCGAGCGCCGCCCGGACCGCCTGGCGATCCAGGTCCATCTCGCCTTTCGCGGTGGCGGTGGCGCCGGGGATCTCGACCGTCAATCCCGAGGTGTCGACGTGCGACGGCGACAGACGCGCGTTGCCGTGGATGCGCACGGTCGGCGGCAGCGGCGCGGTGCGCGTGCGGTGCAGCTCGAGATCGAGATCGCTCACGTCGACCGATTTGGCCGCCAGATCGCCGCGCGCGACGATTCGCCCGCCGAGGCGGCCCGCGCCCATGGCCCGCAGCGCAGGCGGCAAGTAGCTGTCGGTGCGCAGGTCGTGGAGGCGCGCGTCGAGCTGCAGCTTGAGCGTGTCGGTGTGGAGCTGGGCGTCGAGGTTGAACCGCCCGCCACCCGGTGCCTCGAGCTGGAACCGCTTCAGGTCGACCAGCCCGGCGCCGGCGTCGAAGCCAAAGTCGAAGCCGATCTGCTGCGCGCGATATTCGTTGAAGCCAACCTCGAGCCCGCGGAACGCACCCGCGACCTTGAGCTTGGCGAACGGCTGGGTGAGATCCAGCCGCACGCTGGCGCCGTGGCCACCCACCGTGAGACCGTCGATCTTCTTTCCCGCGGCCACCGCGCCCAGCGCGTCGCCCGCGTCATCGATGCGCGCGTGAAAATCGATGCCTGGCTCCGACGTCGCGCCGTAGATCCCGGTGAATGCGCCCTTTCCCACCAGACGCGAGTGGCCGGTGTCCGCCCCCTCCAGGTCGAGGACGATGTCGTCGGGGCGGTCCTGCGTGGTCGCGACGCGCGTGATCGCCACGCGATCGAACGGCAGCAGGTTGTCGTCCATGATGCGCAGCCAGCCGCCGCCCTCGGCGACCACCGGGCCGGCGTCGAAGCCGAAGATCGGGTGCGCGGGATCGACTGCCGACTGGATCAACGACGCAGTCGCGTGCGCATGCCGGAGCTCCAGCCCCCAGACGCCAGGGAAATCGAAGACCGCGTTCAGGTCGCCGAGCTCGGCGTTGACGATGTGGAAGAAGCTGCCCGGTCCGTTCTTGATCGTCGCGGCGGCGGCCGGCTGGGGCGGCGGCGGCACCTTGGGCGCGAGCGCCGCGAGGAAGCCGATGCTCGGCTCCTTGCTCATCTGCGCGAACCGCCACGACGCCTGAGCGACGCGCAGGTCGTGGATCGAGAAGCTGCCGGCGATCAGCGTCTTCAACTTCACGCGCGCTTCCAGGTGCGGCACGTCGAGGACCACCGTGCCCTCGGGGTCGAGGATGCGCAGCCCATCGACCGTGATCGGGCTCGGCGCGTCGGTCAAGATGTCGACCAGGGCGCGCAGGCTCCAGGTCACGCCGCCGATCTCCATCTTGCCCCGGTTGGCGGGCAGCGCGGATTCGATGAGATGGCCGAGCCGCGGGCCCTGCAGGATCACCGACGCCGCGAGGACGCCGGCCGTGACCAGGACGACCAGCACCACCACGCCGATGCCGGCCACACGGAAGAGGCGTTTGAAAAACGAAATTCGCGGCCCGGGCACGGCAGCTTATCAATCTGCCACAGGGTTCCCGGCGCGGCGTGAAAATTGGGGTAGGGTACGCGGATCCAAATGAGCGACATGCCGGTGCCCGCGCTACCGGGGCCACCCAGCCGCCGGCCAGCCTCGGTGACCAGCACGGGCAGGCCAAACGACGGCCCAGCCTCTACATCGTCGATGCCCTGAACTTCCTGTTCCGGGCGTTCCACGCGTTGCCGCCGCTGACCACGACCAAGGGTGTGGAGACGAAGGCGGTCTACGGGCTCAGTCAGATGCTGCTCCGGATAGCGCGCGAGCAGTCGCCTTCGCACATCTGCGTGGTGTATGACTCGCCCGGAAGGAGCTTCCGCACCCAGGTCTTTGCCGAGTACAAGGCCCATCGCCCGCCGATGCCGGAGGAGCTCGCGAGTCAGTTGCCGCTCGTGGACCGCGTGGTCGACGCCTTCGGAATCCAGACGCTCGCCGTTCCCGGGTTCGAGGCCGACGACGTCATCGCGACCCTCACGCGCCTCGCCGTCGCGCGCCGACATGGAGGTGGTGATCTGCTCGTCGGACAAGGACTTGATGCAGCTGTGCGACGAGAACGTCACCGTGCTCGACACCATGAGAAACCGCCGCATGGGTCCGGCGGAGGTCAAAGAGAAGTTCGGTGTGTCCCCGTCCCAGGTCGGCGACGTCCTGGCGCTCATGGGCGACAGCGTCGACAACGTGCCCGGCGTGGATGGCATCGGCCCCAAGACCGCGGCGGAGCTCATCGGTAAGTTCGGCTCACTGGACGGGCTCTACGCCCACCTCGACGAGGTCAAAGGGAAGCGGCGCGAGACGCTGGCGACGGCGCGCGAAGCGGTGAGGATCTCGCGCGAGCTGGTGGCGCTACGCGACGACCTCCCCTTACCAAAGACGCTGGTCGAGCTTCACCGTGTCGAACCGGACCGCGACAAGCTGCTGGCGGTGTTTCGAGATCTCGAGTTTTCACGCCTGATCGAGGCGCTGACCCCGGGCGCCACCGGCGCCCACGCTGCCGCGATGGCGAGCATGGGACTCGGCGACGCGTCCCCTCGCGCGCCGTCCCGAGCGCTTGCCGATCCCCTGGATGCCAGCGCCGGGGTCGACGACGCGCGGCCCGCTGCCCCGGCGCCGGTCGTCGTGCGCCCGCCACCGCCTCCCGCGCGCGTGATCGTCGACCTCGCGGCCCTGCAAGCGCTGGCCGCCGAGATCACCGCTGCCGGCGAGGTCGGGCCTCGCGGTGATCGCCGAAGGGCCGGTCAACGTCCGCGCCGATCTCGTCGGCATCGCGTTCGCGCTGCCGGCGACCGGGACGGAAACGCGCCGGGAACCCGCGCCTACATCCCCCTGCGCCACCGCTACCTGGGTGCGCCGGTCTGCCTGCGCGAGCCCGACGTGCTCGAGGTCCTGGGCCCGCTGCTGTCGTCGCCGTCGGTGCGCAAGCACGCGCACGACGCCAAGCTCGCCGAGGTGCTGCTGCTTCGCCGCGGCATCGCGCTCGACAACCTGGCGTCGGATTCGATGATCGCCGCCTACCTGCTCGACGCCTCGCGCACGCGCTACGACCTCGACGTCGTCGCCGCGGGCGAGGACCGCGGCGAGGCGGTCGCCCGCACCGTCTGGATGGGCACGGGCCGCAATGCGCACCCGGCCAGCGACCTGCCGGTCGAGGAGGTCGGCACGCGCCTCGCCGCCGAGGCCTACGCGGCGCTGGCGCTCGCCGAGCCGCAGGGGCGCAAGCTCGCGGCCGCGCACCTCGACCGCCTGTACCAGGATCTCGAGCTGCCGCTCAGCCACGTGCTCGCGCGCATCGAGATCCGCGGCATCCGCCTCGACGTCGACTACCTGCGCGCGCTCGGCAACGAGGTCAGCACGTCTCTCGTCGCGCTGGAGGCCGAGATCCACAGCCTCGCGGGGCAGACCTTCAACATCAACTCGAACAAGCAGCTCGCCGACGTCCTGTTCGGCAAGCTCTCGCTGCCGGTGATTCGCAAGACCAAGACCGGCGCGTCGACCGACGCCGACACGCTCGAGGAGCTGGCGGCGCTGCACCCGGTGCCGGCGAAGATCGTCGAGTTCCGCGCGCTGGCCAAGCTCAAGGGCACGTACATCGACGCGCTGCCGGCGCTGGTCGATCCGGCGACGTCGCGGCTGCACACCTCGTTCAACCAGGCGGTGGCCGCGACCGGCCGGCTGTCGTCGAGCGATCCCAATTTGCAGAACATCCCCATCCGCAGCGAAGTCGGGCGGCGCATCCGCGGCGCGTTCCTCGCCAAGCCCGGCTACGTGATCGTCTCTGCGGACTACTCGCAGATCGAGCTGCGGATCCTCGCGCATTTCTCGGAGGATCCCGCGTTCCTCGACGCCTTTCGCACCGGACAGGACATCCACCTGCGCACGGCCGCCGAGGTCTTCGGCGTGCCGCCCGAGTCGGTGACCCCCGAGCACCGCCGCGTCGCCAAGGCGATCAACTTCGGCCTGGTGTTCGGCCAGTCCGACTTCGGACTGTCACAGGTGCTGCGGATCCCGCGCGCGCAAGCGCGCCAGTACATCGACAGCTACTTCGCGCGCTACGTCGGCGTGCGCCGCTACATGGAGCGCGCGATCGCCGACGCGCGCGACTCCGGTGAGGTCACGACGTTGCTCGGCCGGCGCCGCCCGCTGCCCGAGATCCGCGCGGCGCGCGCGCAGGACCGCAGCTACGGCGAGCGCATGGCGCGCAACACGCCGATCCAGGGCTCGGCGGCCGATCTGCTGAAGCTGGCGATGATCCGCGTCGACGCCGCGCTCGAAGGTGAACGACGCAGCTCGGCGCCCGGCGCGGAGTTGCTGCTGACTGTCCATGACGAGCTGGTTTTCGAGGTCCCCGAGGCTGCCGTCGATACCTTCAAGCAGTGGGTGAAGAGCGAGATGGAGTCGGTGTACGCACTGAAAGTCCCACTCGTCGTCGATGTGGGAGCGGGACCGACGTGGGGCGACGCACACTGACGGCCTCACACCGAGCGTCACCGACGAGAAAAATGCGCGCCTGCCGATCCGTTCATCGCGCAGGTGAAGTATGATGAAGTCGCTCAATGCGTCGGCTGTCCGTGTTCCAACTGGCGGCGATTTTCGGGGGGAGCTTGGCCGCTACCTCCCTGTCGTTGTCCGCATGTCACCGGCCGAGCAACGCTACCGTCGTCGAGGTGGCGCCGCCCGCGCAGCATGAGCACGCGCCGGCGGCGAGCGAACCGGCACCGACCGCGCCGCGCGCTGCGACGAAGAGCACCGCCACCGTCGAGCCGCCGCCGCGCCCGCTGCGTCGCTGTTTCCCCGATGCGCCGAGCTGGGTCGACGCGCCCGTCGCCGCGCTGCTCGATCGCGCCGCCGAGATGTTCGACGGCGCCGACTACGAAGGCGCGCTCGCCTGTGCCGAGGAAGCCGCGCGCCAGGCGCCACGCTCCGTCGAGGCGCACCACAATCGCGCGGTCGCGCTGCTGCACCTCGATCGGCTCGACGACGCGCGCGACGCGCTGACGCTCGCGCTCGCGCTCGCGCCCGACGATCCGGAGACGCTCGAGGCAGCCGCCGATCTCAACATCAACCAGCTCGCGCCGTCGGCGGATCGATCGCAGATCGGTCTCGAGTACGCGCGCCGCGGAAGCCGCCACGTCTCGCGCCACGACGCGGAGCGCGTGGCCCGTCTCGCGCTGCTCGAGGGTCAGGCGCTCGTCGATCTCGGGCGCTCGCTCGAGGGGCTGCATCGCATCGACGCCGCGCTCGCGGTGTCTCCCAAGCTGGTGGCCGCGCAGTACGAGCGCGGCGTCGCGCTGTTCGAGCTGTGCCGCTTCGCCGACGCCCGCCACATGTTCGAGCGCGTCCTGGCGTCGACGCCGGACCACGGGCACGCGCTCTACCACCTCGGTCTGATCGAGGAGCGCATCGGCGACGAGTCGGTGGCGGTGCACCGTCTCGCCGAGGCGACCGCGCGCGATCCGAAGGCCTTCCCGCCGCCGCCCGCGATCTCGGCCGAGCAGTTCGAGGAGCACGTGCGGCGCGCGGTCGCCAGCCTGCCGCCCGAGGTCGCCGCCGATCTGGCCGGCATCCAGGTCCAGGCGGCGGAGCTGCCCGCGATCGACGACCTGACCGCGGAGAAGCCGCCGCTGTCGCCGACGATCCTGGGCCTGTTCCGCGGCCTGCCGCTCGACTGGAAGGCCGACGCGACCACGCCGACGCCGGCCGGACGCACCGGGCAAGCGGGGCGCGGGAAAAAGGCACGCCGCGCCGTCGCCAGCGGCGACGGCAACCCGGGCGACGACGCGGACGGCAACGGCGCGCACAGCGACGGCGCGCGTTGCGCCGTCCCGGACCGCGCGATCGTTCTCTACCGCCGCAACCTGCTACGGACCGTCGGGGACGAGGCGGAGCTCGACCGCGCGATCTCGCGGACGCTGCTCCACGAAGTCGGCCACCTGCGCGGTGAGGACGACGGATCGCTGCGCGATCGCGGACTTGAATGATGCCGCGGCGAGCCGCAGACTAGCGGTCACGGTTCCCCCGGCGCAGAGCCCGGCGCGGTTCCGGATCGCGTGATCAGGGTTTCCCACCTCTCGAAGAGCTACGGCGCCCGTCCCGGGCGCGGCGCGCCACCCCTGGCGCTCGACGACGTCTCCTTCGAGGTGAAGCGCGGCGAGATCGTCGCGCTGCTGGGCCCGAACGGCGCCGGCAAGACCACGCTGATGCGCATCCTCACCGGGTTCCTGGCCGCCAGCACCGGCGACGCCGAGCTCGCCGGTCATTCGATCCGCGAGGACAGCGTCGCCGCGCGGCAGCACATCGGGTACTTGCCCGAGGGCGTCCCTCTCTACCCCGACATGCGCGTCGACGAGTACCTTCAACACCGGGCGCAGCTGCGCGGCGTCGCCCGCGGTGAGCGGAGCCAGCGCATCGACAGCGCGATCGGCGACTGCGGGCTCGGCGATCGGCGGCGGCAGATCATCGGCACGCTCTCGCGCGGCTACCGGCAGCGCGTGGGCCTGGCCGACGCGATCCTGGCGCGACCGCCGATCCTGATCCTCGACGAACCGACCGTGGGCCTCGACCCGAACCAGATCCGCGAGGTCCGCGAGCTGGTGCGGGCGCTGGCGCGCGAGGCCACCGTGCTGCTGTCGACCCACATCCTGTCCGAGGTCGAGGCGCTCGCCGCGCGCGTGATCATCCTGCACCGCGGACGCATGGTCGCCGCGCCGGCCAGCGGAGAGGAGAGGGGAGGGGGCACCGCGCGCGTCCTCGTAGGTGTGCGCCGCGAGGACCGCGAGCGCGCGCTGGGGCTGTTCGCCGGGCTGGCGCGCGTCGCCGCGGTCGCCGAGCTCGCCGACGGGCGCCTGGCGATCACGCCGCGCGCGAACGCCCCAGGGGCAAGCGATCTCGCCGAGGAGGTCTTCCGCGCCGCCGCCGCTGCGGACCTGCCGTTGCGCGAGCTCGGCCGCGAGTCCTCGTCGCTCGAGGAGCTCTTCGCGCGCATCACCACCGGCCGCGCCGACGGACCCGATGCGTAACGTCCCCGCAATCGCGCGCCGCGATCTCGCCGCGTATTTTCATTCGCCGGCCGGCCTGGCGATCGCGGCGCTGTTCCTGATGTTGCAGGGGCTGGTGATCTGGATGTTCATCCAGTTCCTGGGCCGGCCCGACGCGCCTCCGGGCGGCGTGATGGAGTTCTTCTTCGGCGGCACGATCCTGTACTGGATCGCGATCGCGCTCCTGGCCACGGTGATCCCGATGCGCCTCATCGCCGAGGAGCGCCGCACCGGCACCATCGAGACCTTGCTGACCGCGCCGGTGACCGCGACCGACGTCGTGCTGGGCAAGTGGCTCGCGGCCTTCGGCTTCTACGCCGCGCTCTGGGCGCCGACGCTGACGTACCTCATCTATCTGCGCGCCGTCGGGGCGCCCACCGACGCCGGACCGATCGCATCGGGGTATCTGGGGACGATGCTGATCGGCGCGGCGGCGCTGGCGATCGGTCTGCTGGCGTCGGCGCTGACGCGCAACCAGATCGTCGCCGCGACGCTGTCGTTCGTCTCGTTCTTCGTGCTGCTGTTGCTGGGGGCGCTCGAGGCGCAGGTCGGCAACCCGCACCTCGCGGCGCTGCTGCGGCGCCTGAGCCTGTTCCGCATCATGGAGGACTTCGGCCACGGCATCGTCGACTCGCGCCACCTGGTGCTGCTGGCGACCATCGCGGCCGTCGCCCTGGTCGGCACGGGGCGCGCTGTGGTGGCGCTGCGCAACCGCATCCGCGTGGCGACGCCGCTGCTGACGCTGGTCATCGCGCTCATGGTCAACTACCTCGCCGGGCGGCACTACGTGCGCGGCGACTGGACGCGGGCGCAGCTCTACGCGCTGTCGGACAAGACCGTCAACGTGCTCGAGCACCTGAAGCGGCCCGTCGACGCCTACGTGTTCATGTACCCGGGCCGTGACAGCGAGCGGGCGCGCGCGCTGGGCGGCATGGTGCGCGAGCTCGCCGATCGGTTCGCGCGCTACGCGCCCGAGAAATTCCACGCCGAGATCATCGACCCGGACCGCAACCCGGCGCGCGCCGAGGCGATGCAGAAGAAGTACGGCGTCGGCAGCTACGAGATGGGCCAGGGCGTGGTGATCTTCGTGTCGGGCGCGCGGTCGAAGTTCCTCACGCGCGAGGATCTCGTCGACTACGACCTCGAAGCCGAGATGAACGGCGCGCCCGGCGGACACCTGCGCGCCTGGAAGGGCGAGCCGGCGTTCGTGTCGGCGATCCTCACGGTGACGAGCGACGAGCAGCCGACGGTCTGCTTCACGCAGGGCCACGGCGAGCCCGACATCGAGTCGCTCGCCGACGGCGGCTACGGCACGTTCGCCGAGGAGATCCGGCGCGACGCCTACCAGACCCGCGCGATCGCCAAGCTCCCGGCCGATGGGCCGCCGCGCGACTGCACCGTGCTGGTCGTCGCGGAGCCGCAGCAGGCGTTCAACGACACCGAGGTCGCGGCGCTGGATCGCTACCTCGCGCGCGGCGGGCGGATGCTGATCCTGCTGGGACCGGTCTTCAATCACGACGCTTCCGGGTTCGCGCATGTTGGGCTCGAAGAGCTCGCGCGCCGATGGGGCGTCGGGATCGACGACAACCTGGTTGTCGATCCGGCGCACGCGAGCGACATCGAGGGGCCGTCGGTCTGGATGACCAACGAATACGGCGGCGCCGGTGGTCCCGCAGGTAGCCCGACGGTGGCGGCGGTGCTGACGCGCCTCGCGGGCCACGCCACGATCTGGCCGCGCGCGCGCCAGGTGCACGTGCTGCCGCCCGACGCGGCTCCCGCGAGCGCGGCGGCGGTGCGCGGGCGCGACCTGGTCCGCTCCAGTGACGGAGGCTGGGGCGAGACCGACATGGCGACGATCCGCGGCGACGCGGATCTGGTCTTCGACGCCGGGCGCGACGTGAAAGGGCCGGTGTCGGTCGCAGCTGCCGTCGTGGCGCCGGCGGCGGATGCGGCGCGAAGTACGCCCGAGACCCGCCTCGTCGTGCTCGGCACCGGCCGCCTCATCATGAACTACCGCCTCGCGGGCTCGCTGGTGCGCGACTACGACCGCGACTTCATGCTCTCGGTGCTGGCCTGGCTCGCCGACCGCGAGGAGCGCTCGGGCGTGGCGCCCAAGATCCCATCGGAGGTGCGCCTGTCGCTGGAGGAGGGCACGGTCGCGCACGCGTTCGAGCTGTTCGTGATCGCGTTGCCGCTCGCGTGCCTGGCGCTGGCGGGCGTCGTCTGGTATCGGCGTCGGGTGTGAGAGCCGGCGCGAAAACGCCCTGGGTGCTGGCGGTGTTGGCCGCGCTGCTCGGGCTCTACATCGCGGTCTTCGAGCGCAAGCACGAGACCACCGACGAGGCGCGCGCGACGCGCGAGCTCCTGTTGCCGGGGTTGAATCGCGGGGACATCAGCGCCATCGAGATCGATCGTGGCGCGAAGGGGAGAGTGACGCTGACGCGCGGCTCTTCGGCTGCCGCCAGCGATGCCTGGCGGGTCGACCCCGGCGACGCGCCGGCCGCAAGCGGGGCGGTGGGCGATCTACTCGACGCGATCGACGGGCTCGAAATCGATCGGAATGCGACCGCCACGGTCCAGGACGCGCGGCTCAACCCACCGGCCGCGCGCCTGATGATCACGACCCCGGCGCGGCGCCTCGCGCTGGACATCGGGGGAGCCGACGCCAGCGGACGCGGCGTCTTCGTGCGCCGCGACGGCGATGCGCGCATCTTCGTCGTTGGGGGGCGACTGCGGGACCTGGTCGATCGCGACGCGAGCGCCTTCCGCAATCCACAGCTCTTCGCGACGGCGAGCGTCGACGGGGCCACCGCGCTGGTGTTCCGGTCGGAGGGAGGAGCGCCGCAAACACTGCGGAAGCGGGCGGGCTTCTGGCTCAACGAGGGGGGCAGGCTAGCCAGCCGAGCAGCGGTCGGCGAGGCCCTTCGGATGCTGGCGGCGCTGCGGGCGAACGAATTTCTCCCGGGTCCACGTGGAGACGCCGGCCCCCCGGCAGGGCTACGGGGAACCGTCGAGATCAGCGGCGCGGGCTCGGCGCCGCCCGCGCACCTCGATGTCTTCGGTGGCGATTGCGGTGTGGACGGCAGGGCGGCAGCGTTCGCGGTCGATGCCCGGGGACAATCGAGCGCACGCGAATGGATCTGCCTCGATCGCGGGGACGTGGATCGGCTCTGGCGGCAGCTCGAGGCCGCCAACCGGCGCGATCCGCACTTGCTGGTCGTCGACCCGACAGGAGTCGTCGATGTCGTGCTGATCGACGGTGAACGCCGGGTGCACCTGCATCGCGACGGCGACCGCGGCTGGCGTTTCCTGGTACCGAACACCGGCTACAACGCCGACGAAAAGGTCGTCGCGGATTGGCTCGGAGAGCTCGCGAACATGACGTTGCTTGACGGAGCGCCGACCGAACGCGAGGACGATGCGCGCGCGACGCGACGTCTGATCGTCGACGGCGCGTTCGAGATCCGGGTCGCACCGCCGCACCGCGGGCAATCGCACGTCGACCGCGCCGGTGAAGCGGTGCCGGCGCTGGTCGGGGCCGCGGCGTTTGCCGCGCTGGAGCCGGACCCGCTGCGCTTTCGGGCGCGGGAGGTGCTTGCGCTACCGCAATTCGACGTGCGCTTGCTCGAAGTTCATCGACCGCACGCCGTGGTGCGACTGGGCCGCAAAGCCGGCGCCGACTGGGTTCGCGACGGCGCGGGTGAGGCGCCCAAGGCGAGCGCCGTCGATCACCTGCTGTCGCTGCTATCGGACGTGCGCGCCGAGGCGTTCGTGACGCCGCAGCCGTCGTCGTTCAAGGCCGAGACGACCGTCGAGGTCGAGGTGCGCTCCGGCGAAGCGCCGGCGCAGCACCACCGGCTGGAGCTGGGCGCGAAGTGCCGCGCGCGGGCAGACGACGCGGCGACGTTCACCCTCGCCACCAAAGCGTGCGAGGACATCCAGCACGCGATCGCCGAAATCCACTGACTCCGATCCCCTCTCCCGTCTGCGACGTCTGCGGGAGAGGGTTAGGGAGAAGAGGGCAGTGGACCTGCGAAACGCGCGACGCGCGTCCTAGAACTCGCTGTCGCTGCCGCCGCCGCCCTTCTTCTTCGGAGAAGAAGGCTTCTTGCCGGGGGCGTTACCGGTGGTGTTCTCGGGGATCTTGGCGTCGATGCGGGCGCCGCCGACCTTCTCGGCCGCCTTGCCCTCGAGCTTGATCTCCTGCGCGTCGGGCGGGAGCACCGCGTTTCCTTCGGTGATCACCTTGCCGGCCGAGTCCTGGAACTTCTTGTGAATGATGAGGCCGTCCGATGCCGCGAACCCACCGATCGAGTTGATCGCGAAGGTCCCGGTGATGGTGTACTGGCCGGCCTCGGCGCCCGCCTTGGCGACCAGCGCCTTCGGCTTGCCCGTGGTCCAGTCCTTGATCGGGTAGTCGGCGACCAGCAGCGCGTGATCGAGCTTGGTGGTCGGCGAATCAGCGACGAAGAAGTGGGGCTGGTCGCAAGGGTGACAGCCACCCTTCATCTCGGCGGCCGGCGGCGCTGCGGCCGCCTTGGGCGGCGCGCCCTTCTTGGCAGCCTTCGCCTCCTTCATCTTTTCCTTCTTCGACTTCGCCGCGAGCTCGTCGTTGCACTTGCGCAGCTCCGCGGGGCACTCGTAAATCTGCAGCAGATACGCTTTGACCTGGACGTCCTTGTCCAGGTACTTGCTCATGTGCTTTCGCAATCCGTAAACCGACATCTCGCCGGAGGGGTATTGCTCGGGAGCGTTCTGGACGTTGAAATTCGGGGGCGGCGGCAGGTCCACCTTGATCGGCGGCAACGCCTGACCCTGTCCGAGAGCCGGTGAAGAGTGGAGGGGCACCAGAAGCGCCAATGCCAACGGCACCATCAGGTGATATACGGACCGGAGTCGCTTCATGACAGACTTCTCCTCGCCAGCGGTTGGGGTGACCGGGTTGACCCTGAATAACACGTGGGTTTTTGAGGAGCAAGACAAAGCCGGGCGACGCGCGAGGAGGCGGCTAACCTCGACCGTTCTGGCGCTGGGCGCGTCGATCGCGCTCTTGACCGGGGGCGTCGGCTGCCGGGGCTCCAGAAAAAAAGACGGGCCCAGCGACGGAACCGCGTCCTCGAAGTTCGATCCCAAGAACATGCTGCGGTCGGTCCCGGCGCCTCCCCCGCTCGAGATGGCGACCCTCCCCTCGCCGGGCGCCCCCCCAACCCCCGGCGCCGCCGCGCCGCACATCTCGCGCACCGGCGGGACGCTCCGCGTGCACCTCGACAGCGAGCCCCCGCACCTGAATCCGCTGGCGGACGCCGATGCCTCGATCGCGGCGGTCGTGAACGGTCTGGTCTACGAGACCCTGCTCGAGTGCACGCCCGACGGGTACCAGCCCGGGCTCGCCGATCGCTGGGTGGTATCGAACGACGGGCTCCGGGTCGTCCTGCACGTGCGCCAGGGCATCCGCTGGCACGACCACCACGTGTTCAGCGGCGTCGACGTCCAGGGCACGCTCGAACGCCTGATGCGTAGCACATCGAACCTGCCGCTCGCGCGCTCCGACCTGGACGACGTCACCAGCGTCGAGATCGCCGCCGACCACGTCGTGCGGCTGAACCTGCGCCGCCGCTCCGACCTCGCGCTGCGCGCGCTCTGCGACATCCCGATCCTGCCCGACCACCTGATGAAGGTCGGCTCGCCGGAGTCGCCGGTGCTGGCGAAGACCCCGATCGGCACCGGCCCCTTCAAGTTCTTGGTCTGGGATCGCGGCAAGCGAATCCGCCTCGGGCGTTTCCACGAAGGTTGGCGGCCGGCCCCGTCGCTCGACGAGATCGTCTTCGACCTCGAGCCCGACGCCGTACGCGCGCTCAACCGCACGCGCCGCGGAGACCTCGACGTGCTCCCGCGCGTGCTCGACGCGCACTACCCGGAGCAGGTCGAACCGGCCACACTGCACGGCGCGGTGACGCTGTACCGGCTCGCGCCCGAGCGCACGTCGTTCCTGGTCGTGAACCACCGCCGCTTCCCGCTCGGCGACCCGCAGTTCCGCCGCGCACTGGCGCTGCTGTGGGACCGCGCGCGCTTCGCCCACGAGCTGCACAAGGACCTGGCGCATCCCATCGGCGGCCCGACCTTTGGCGCCAGCACACCGACGCCGTTCGATCGGCCGCGCGCGATGGCGCTGCTCGAGGACGCCGGCTATCGCGACAACGACGCCGACGGCGTGCGCGATCGCGCCGGCCGGCCGATCCGGCTGTCGCTGCTTCAGACCGCGGGCAGCCGCTCGCTGGCGCTCGAGGCGCACGCGTTCACGCTGGAGCTGCGCAAGGCCGGCATCCTGCTCGACATCGTGCCTGCCGACGCGCCCACGATCCTGGCGCGGCTGCGCAAGGGCGACTTCGATCTCGCGCCGATGGTGTGGGAGGGGCGGCCCGACGAAGATCCGTCGCCGCTCTACGACGCTGACGGTATCTACAACTTCGGCGGCTACCGCTCGACGGCGGTCCAGGAGGCGCTCGACGAGCTGCACGCGGCAGCGGGGCCGGCCGAGCGGCGCCCGCTCCTGGCCAAGCTCGCGGGCCTGATCGCCGACGACCAGCCGATCATCTTCCTGTACCGCCACGACGTGCCTGCGCTGGTCTCGAATCGGGTCCAGGGGCTGACGGCGATCGGGGATCGCCTCGATCTGCGCCACGTCTGGATCACGCCCTGACGATGCTCCCGGCGCGCGTGCAGCGGGGAGTCGGGTGCGCCACGGTCTGTCTGATCGCGACGGTGTCGGTTGCGGCGCCGGCGCGCAGCGACGATACCGCCTGTCCGCCGGCGACACCGGCGGACGGCCCGGGATCGGTCGATCCGTTTCGCGCGCCGGCGCCCGAGGCGACCGCGCTGAACGCCGCCGCGCTGACGCTCTATCGCCAGGGCCACTGGGACGAGGCGCGGGTCAAGTACCGCGCCGCCGAGCAGGCTGACCGCGACTTCCTGGCGCCGGCGCTCAACGTGGCCTGCTCCTTCGTACGCCAGGAGCGATTCGGCGAAGCGACTGCCGAGGTGCTCCGGCTCCTCGATCGCGCGTATCGTCCCCTGGTCGCGCGAGGTGCTGACCGCCGCCGACCTGGGCGCGCTCAAGGTGCAGCCGCAGATGGCCGACGTGAAGCGCGCGATGGCCGAGGACGCGCGCCGCTGGGGCGCAGGGCTCGAGAAGGATCTGCTGTTCATCGCGCGGCTTCGAGAGCCCCTCAAGCTGCCGCCGACCACAGACGCCGAAGGGCCAGTGGTGCTGGTGCTGGGCCTGCACCAGGAGGTCTTCGCCTGGTCGCCGGCGACCGACCGCTATCGCCAGCTCACTGCCGAAGACGGGCACGTGGTGGCCAAGGTCGCGTCGGCCGATCGGCGCCACCTGATGTACGTGACCGCGGAGAAGCTGGTGCGGGCTCCGAAGGGGACGGCCACCTTGCGGGGGGTGGTGTTGCACGTGCTGATGCTGCCGCTCATGACCGTGGCCAAACCGATTCCGATCGCTGGCGACGTCAGCCGGCTGGCGATCGGGCCGGCGCCCGCCGGGTTCTCCGTCGAGATCGCGGGCGACAAGATCAACGGCACCTTCGCGCAGGCGAGCGACGGCGGGCCGATGGTGCCGGCGCACCCGCCCGACGAGCGCCACCGCAAGGAGCGCGTCGTCCTCACCGCCGCGGGCGTCGCCGCCGGCGCGTCGCGCGCGCTCGCCGCCGGTGAAGGGTGTCACCTGACGGCGCGACCCTCTAGGAGCACGGACAAGAGCGGGCAGGGGATCGCGACGATCGAGATCGTGCCTGCCGGCAAGCGCGCGCCGGCCGCGCCCAGCGCGCTTGCCGCGCCAAGGACGCTGCGCACGCGATTCGGAGCCGGCCTCGACGGGCTTTCCATTCCCTGAGCGTGCATTACAATCCAGGTCAGGAAACGACCATGGCGCTCTATCTCGTCACCGGCGGAGCCGGCTTCATCGGATCGTCGATCGGACGTGCGCTCATCGCGCGCGGCGACCGCGTCCGGATCATCGACAACTTCTCTTCGGGCCGGCGCGAGAACTTCGCCGACTACGCGCGCGAGGTGGACCTCATCGAGGCAGACATCCTCGACCCGGCGGCGGTCCGCCGCGCCGTCGAGGGAGTCGAGGTGATCTTCCACCACGCGGCGATCCCGTCGGTGCCGAAGTCGATGGCGGAGCCGCTCGAGAACCACGAGGCCAACGCGACCGGCACGCTGCGCGTGCTGCACGCCGCGAAGCAGGCCGGGGTGCGCCGCGTGGTCTACGCGGCGTCGTCGGCGGCCTACGGCGACGCGCCCGAGCTCCCCAAGATCGAGACCATGGCGCCGGCGCCGATCTCGCCCTACGGCGTGTCGAAGCTGGCCGGCGAGTACTACTGCCAGGTCTTCGCGGGCGCGTACGGGCTCGAGACAGTCTGCCTGCGCTACTTCAACGTCTTCGGCCCACGCCAGGATCCCAAGTCGGAGTACGCGGCGGTGATCCCCAAGTTCATCACCGCGGCGCTGGCGGGGCAGACCCCGCGCATCTTCGGCGACGGCACCCAGTCGCGCGACTTTTGCCACATCGACAACATCATCGAGGCCAACTTCAAGGCAGCGTCGGCACCGGCGGCGCAGGTCTCGGGGCAGATGTTCAACATCGCCTGCGGCGCGGCCACCGATCTCAATCAGGTGGTCGCGGTCATCGGCGACATCCTCGGGCGCACGGTCGAAGCGCGCCACGAGCCGGAGCGCGCGGGCGACATCAAGCACTCGTACGCCGACATCGACAAGGCGCGTCGCCGCCTCGGGTATACGGCCGCTGTCTCGTTCGCCGACGGGCTGCGCCGAACGCTGGCCTGGTACCGCGACTCCCGCGGCTGACCGCCAGCGGGCTGGGACCCGCCGCCCGTCCCGTGGTAGAGATCGGTGGTGAATGACCGCGTCGTGAGCCCCCGACCTTGCTGAGCATGACGGGCTTCGGCCGCGCGTCGGTCGATCTGGGCAGCCGGCGTTTCCGGCTCGAGATCCGCTCGGTCAACCACCGCGGGCTCGATCTGAAGATCCGCTCGCACGCCCCCGACACCTACTGCGACGCCGAGATCTCGCGCCTCGTGCGCGCCGCCGTCGAGCGAGGCGCGATCACGGTCTCGATCCGCGAGGAGGCAGCGCCGGCCGACGTGACCATCGACGAGACGCGGGTGAAGTCGGTGTACGCGGCGCTGCAGCGCCTGCAGCGCGAGCTGGGGCTGAGCGAGCCGATCGGGCTTACCGCGATCGCGGCGTTCCTGGGCGCGAACGCGGGCGGGCCCGAGATCTCGGGCGAAGCGCTCTGGGAGGTCCTGCGGCCCGGCGTCGAGCACGCCCTCGGCGAGCTGCGAGCGACCCGGGCGCGCGAAGGCGCTGCGCTGACCGTGGACCTGCGTGCTCGTGTGGCGAAGCTGCAGGAGCTGGCGGGCGCGATCGCCGTCGGCGCGGCCGGCCTGCCCGACAAGTTCGTGCGCCGCCTCGAGGAACGCCTCGCGTCGGTGCGCGAGCAGCCGGGGTTCGAGCCGGGGCGGCTCGCGCAGGAGGCGGCGCTGATGGCGGAACGCCTGGACGTCAGCGAGGAGATCACGCGCCTCGAAACCCACCTCAGCCACCTGCTGGAGATCCTCGCCGGGCGCGCCGCCGGGGCGTCCGGGCCCACTCAGGCGGTGGGACGCAGGCTCGATTTCGTGATCCAGGAGGTCGGGCGAGAGCTCAACACCGTCGGGTCAAAAGCGCAGGACGCTGGTATCGCGGCCCTGGTCATCGAGGGCAAGGTGGAACTCGAAAAGATCCGCGAGCAGGCGCAAAATATCGAATAATGACAGCACCCGACTCCGGTCACCGCCGCGGCATCCTCATGGTCATCTCGTCGCCTTCGGGCGCAGGCAAGACCACCCTGGCACGCGCGCTGGCGCAGAATGAGAAGCTCGAATTCTCGGTGTCGTACACCACGCGGGCGCCGCGCACCGGCGAGCGTGACGGCGTCGACTACAAGTTCGTGACCGATGAAGAGTTCACGCAGATGATCGACCGTGAGGAGTTCGCCGAGTGGGCGGTGGTGCACGGCCGCCGCTACGGCACCGCGGTCCACACGGTCAACCGCGCGCTCGAGGACGGCAAGGACTACCTCTTCGACATCGACTACCAGGGTGGCGCGCAGCTCCGGCGCCAGTGGCCATCCGAGAGTGTGCTCTGCTTCATCCTGCCGCCGTCGATGGCCGAGCTCGAGCGCCGGCTGCGCCGCCGCGCCACCGACTCCCACGAGGCCATCGAGCGCCGGCTGGCCATGGCGCGCGGCGAGCTCGAGCACTTCGGCGAGTACGATTACCTGATCGTGAACGACAACTTCGAAACCGCGCTCAAGGAGCTGACATCTATCTATATAGCGGCCCGTTGCGCGCGGCCGCGCAGCGCCCACCTGGCGATTGCGCTGTGCGCCGAGGCGCGCGTCGGGCCGGAAGGAAAGCACCCCGTCCGAAATGATTGACGTCCAGGAAATATGCAGCTCGGTCTCGACCTACGACCCCTCCGCTGACTTAGGACTGATCCAGCGCAGCTACGAGTTCGCCGCCGAGCGCCATGCCGGCCAGCGGCGGCGCTCCGGTGACCCCTACGTGGTCCACCCGGTGGGCGTCGCCCGGATCATCTCGCAGCTGCGGCTCGACGTGCCTTCGATCTGCGCCGGCCTGCTGCACGACTGCGTCGAGGACACCAGCGCCACCGCCGAGGACATCGGCCGGCTCTTCGGCACCGAGATCCAGTTCCTGGTCGAGGGCGTGACCAAGCTCGGACAAATACCCTGGAACACGCGCGAGGAGCGCCAGGCCGAGAACTTCCGCAAGATGCTGCTGGCGATGGCGCGCGACATCCGCGTCATCCTGATCAAGCTCAGCGACCGCGTCGACAACATGCGCACGCTGCAGTTCATGCCGCGCGAGAAGCAGGAGCGCATCAGCCGCGAGACGCGCGAGATCTACGCGCCGCTCGCCAACCGCCTCGGCATCCAGTGGATGAAGGTCGAGCTCGAAGACCTGGGCTTCCGCTATCTCGAGCCCGACGAGTTCCGCGCGCTCTCTGGCCGCATGGCCGAGACCGCCGAGTCGCGCCAGGCGTACATCGACGAGGTCTGCGGCAAGCTGCGCACGGTGCTGGCCGAGGCGGAGATCAACGCGCAGATCTCGGGCCGCGCGAAGCACCTCTGGTCGATCTTCCAGAAGATCAAGAAGACCGGGCGCGACCTCGACCAGATCTTCGATCTCATCGCGTTTCGCGTGCTCACCGATTCGGTGCGCGACTGTTACGCCGTGCTCGGCGTCGTCCACTCGAACTGGACGCCCGTGCCGGGCCGCTTCAAGGACTTCATCGCGCTGCCCAAGCCCAACCTCTACCAGTCGCTGCACACCACGGTGATCGGCCCGCGTGCCGATCGCATGGAGGTGCAGATCCGCACGCAGGAGATGCACCGCACGGCGGAGCAGGGCATCGCCGCACACTGGAAGTACAAGGAGCAGAACGGAACCGGCTCAGGCAGCGCCGACGGAAAGGCGTTCGCCTGGTTGCGCCAGCTCATGGAGTGGCAGCGCGACCTCAAGGACCCGACCGAGTTCATCGAGACGGTGAAGATCGATCTCTTCCAGGACGAGGTCTTCGTCTTCACCCCGAAGGGCGACGTCAAGGCGCTGCCCAAGGGGTCGACGCCGATCGACCTCGCGTTCGCGGTGCACTCCAAGGTCGGCGAGCACTGCTCGGGCGCGCGGGTCAACGGCCTCATCGTTCCGCTGCGCTACGCGCTCCGCAACGGCGACACCGTCGAGATCCTCACGTCGGCCAACCAGAAGCCGTCCAAGGACTGGCTCAAGTTCGTCATCACCAGCCGGGCCAAGACCAAGATCCGCCACCACATCCGGATGGAACAGCGCGAGCGCAGCCGCCAGAAGGGGCGCGATCTGCTGGCGCGCGAGCTGCGCAAGCGCAAGGACATGGCGCTCGCCACCGCCGAGCGCGAGGGGTTGCTCGAAGCGGCTGCCACGCGCCTGCGCATCGGAACCGCCGACGACCTGCTGGTCGCGGTCGGCTACGGGCGAATCAGCCCCGAGCAGGCGACGAACGCCGCGCTACCCGAGCACGCCGAGCAGGAGGGCGCGCCCGCCGCGGTCGAGCTCGACGCCGTGCCCCAGCCGATCAAGCGTCCCAAGCGCTCGATCGGCGGCATTCGGGTGCAAGGCGAGGCGGACATCGTGGTCAAGTTCGCGAAGTGCTGCAGCCCCGTCCCCGGCGACAACATCGTCGGGTTCATCAGCAGCGGCCACAGCGTGGTGATCCACACCCGCGACTGCTCCAAGGCGCTGGATCTGGATCCGATCCGCCGCGTCGACGTCGCCTGGGACGACGAATCCAAGACCCTGCGGCCGGTGGCGATCCAGGTCAGCTGCGAGGACCGCCCGGGACTGCTGGCGTCCATCTCGAAGTCGTTCACCGAGCACGGGGTCAACATCTCGCAGGCCAAGTGCCGCACCACCGAGGACGGGCGCGCCGTGAACACCTTCCAGGTGACGGTGGGACACCTCGACCAGCTCAAGACCGTGCTGCGCAGCCTCCAGGAAATTGAGGGGGTCGTGGCCGCGACCCGGCTCTAACGGGTTTGACCTCAGGCGCCCAGCCTGGTAGAAACCGCCCCGCAATGGCTTCGAACACGCGAAGGACCTGGAAGCGGCGGGTGCGGAAGCACGTAAACATGGGGAAGAAGCGCAAGGCGATCGAGAGCAAGCGCTCGACCCCGTCGGCCGCCAAGCTGTTCGCCGGACTCGGCGAGCCCAGCAAGTAAGCTCGCGCCGGGGTCGGCCGACCTCGACCGTTACTTTCTGCGCGCACAGAGGGCCCCGACGTGGGGGTCGGTGCCCAGGACCGTTACCTGTGACCGATCGGCTAGTGTCGGCGACACGGGCCCACTGTCGTGGGCGAAGATCTTTCACGGACCGGAAGTAGGAATTTTGCGTTAACATCGGCTAACATGGCGAGACGAGCCGACTCGGCGGTGGCCTCACCGAGTCATCATGACTGCCAGGAGCCGGATGAAAGTCTGCCCGAACTGTCAGAGTAAGTATCCCGACGACGCCAATTTCTGCCCCCGCGAGGGATGTGCCAGCGCCGAAGGCCCATCTCGGCTGATGCCGATCGCCGACGAGCCGCCCGCGCGCTTCGCGCCCGCGAACGTGATCGGCGGATCGCGTAGCGGCGAGGTCTGGCAAGCGCAGGATGGGCAAACCGGCGAGACGGTTGCCTATAAGCTGGTGTCGCTCGCGTCGCTGCCGACCCCGACCGCGGTCGAACGCGCGCAGCGTGAGCTGAAGCAGCTCATGCGCTCACAGAGCGCGCGTATCGCGCGCGTGCTCGATTGCGGGAAGGCGGCCGACGGCCGGATCTTCATCGCGACCGAGCTGTGCGGCGGCGAACCGCTGAATCACGTCATCGAGCGCAGCGGCTCGCTGTCGCTGGAACGTACGAAAAAGATCATCGCGCAAATCGGCGAAGCCCTGCTCGAAGGACAGAAAGTCGGCGTGGTCCACCACGATCTGTCGCCGAAGAACATCCTCATCGAGGGCGACGACGACGTGAAGGTGATCAACTTCACTGTGCCCGTGCCGGTCACCGACCGCGTCTTCGGGGTCCCCGAATTCCTGTCGCCGGAGCAGGCGGACGGCAAGCCCGCGGATCAGCGCTCGAACACCTACGGGCTCGGTGCGCTCGCGGTGTTCATGCTCACCGGAGCGCCGCCGTTCTCGGGCGCGAGCCCACAGGCGGTCCTAGAGCAGGTTCAACGCGGCGACGTGCAGCCGCCCAGCCAGCGGCGCGCCGAGCTGACGCCGGAGATCGACCGCGTGATCCTGCGAGCGATGGACAAGAACTCCAGCCGCCGTCCGCTGACGCTGCGCCAGTTCCTCAACGAGGTGGCGTCGATGCACCTGGCGGGCGCGCCCGCGCCGGCGCCTCGTCCCGCGGCGGGGCTGAACCGCACCATCGCGTACGCTGGTGGGGCCCCTGACGTGCGCCGTCTCGTCGCCGAAGCGACCGCCGCGCGCGCCGAAGCCAACGGCTCCGGGCCGGTCGTCGGCTATAGCCCGGTGGCAGCTGCGCCCGCGCCCGCCGTGGCGCCGGCGATCTCGGCTGCTCCCGCCGCCGCGGTCGCTCGAGTCGAGCCACAGGTCACGCCCCCGCCCAGACCGGCGGCGGTCGATCCGTCGACACAAGCCACGCCTCCGCCCCTGGCGATGACCCAGCGTGGACATGCGCACGGCGCCGCGGTCGCGGCGACGATGATGGCTCTCCCGGCGTCGCCCGCGGCGGTCCCTCTCGGCGTGCCGCTGCAGAACCGCGCGCCGGCCGCAGCCCCGGCGGGCAACAATGCCCACCTGCAGGCGACACCGCCTCCGGTCGCGCAGGCTCGTCCCGAACCGGCGCCAGCTCCGCGATCTGCTCCCGCTGCGGCTGCTCCAGCTCCCGCTGCGGCAGCGCCTGGCGCTGCGGCGGCGGCTCAGGCCGGTGGACAGCAGGGTGCGAACTTCCGCGAGACACTCTGGTTCAAGAAGGGTGACGTCGAGCAGATGGTCGCCGAGGCCAAGGCCAAGGCGTCGGCCGGACGCACCGAGACCCCCAGCGGCAGCCATGAGGTTCCGGTCGAGGACGCCAAGCCGCTCGAGGATCGCTACGTCGACGATGGCTCGGTCACCGTCGAGGATCGCAAGAAGTTCTCGCTGCGCGCCGGCGCCACCGCCGCGGGCGTGCCCGTGGTCGCGGGCTCGATACCTGGCGAACGGATGTCCGACGCCGAGATGATCAACGAGATCGGCGGCGGCAAGCGGACCAAGGTCATCGGATTTGCGGCCGTCGCCGTGGCGGCGGTCATCGCGGTCCTGGTCTTTACCATGCACGGCAAGGGCAAGAGCGAGAAGCCGGCACCGGCTCCCGCTGAGCCGGCCGCTGCCGCCGCCAAGGCGACAGGAGAGCCACCGACCGGGCCTCCGCCGGCACCCACAAAGACCGCCGAGGCACCCGCGGCCGCGCCGGCCGAGGAGCCCGAGCCCGCGCACGCCAGACGCCCGCGCACGAGTCGGCGCCGGCGACCGCCAAGGCGCGCTCGGCCAAGCGCAAGCCGCCCAAGCACACCGCCGGCAAGAAGAAGCACTAGCCCGAGGCGGCTAGGTCGCGACCACGTAGGCGACGACCGGAATCGGGCGATCGAGCCCGCGCCGGAAATCGGCGAGCGCCGTCTCTTGCTCCCCGGCGGTCACCTCGACGAACAACCCGTCGGTCGCGACCTCGCCGCGGCTCACCGCCGCCAGCGCTTCGGGGATCAGATCCGGATGGCCCGCACCGCCGGTGAAGAGTCGCAGGGGAGGGGCGGCGTCCAGTCCCGCGAGCACGGGCGGCGCGCCCCGCAGGAACGACAGCGTCGAGCCCGGGGTCACGAGCTCGAGCGCGACGCGCGCAAGCTCGGCGCCGGCGCCGCAGACGAAGATGCGCCGCTCGGGGCGCCCGCCAGCGGGACCGCCCGCCGCCTCGGCGTCGGCGATCGTCGCCCGCCATGCCGCGGGCCCGGCCGACAGCGCCAGGGGCACCGGGCCAGACGCCGTCGGTGAAGACGGCGGCGCGGACGGCCGCCAGCACGAACGTGCGCGCGCCGCGGCTCCCCGACCACGAGACGCCTGCGCGCGTCCAGGCCGGCTCGCCAATCCAGATCGCGGTGTCGCCCGCGCCCAGACCAGCGCGGCCCGCGGCGCCGATGAGGTCGGCATAGAGGCCGGCCGCGATCGCGCGCAGGGGCGGCAGCGCACCGTCGACCGCCGTGATGAAGCGATCCGGAATGGCGACCCGCCCGTCGTCGCCGATCACGAGGGGGCGCGAAGCGGCGCAGGCGTCGCACAGGGCGCGGCGGCAGGCCGCGCACTCGCCACAAGGGATGCGCCCGGGAACGAAGACGCAGGTCCCTGCCGGCAAGGGCCCTTGCTCGACGACGGCCAAGGAATCGCCCCCGCGCGCGTCCACGCCAGGCACGATCTGGTGGGTCACTGCCACGCGCAGGATCGCCGCGCTTCCCGGTTCGGATCGCATCACGCTCGCCTAGGGATCGACGATCCCGAACCGCACCTTGCGCGCCTGGCCGTCGCGCAGAAAATCAATCACCAGCTCCGACGACCCGGGAAGCTTGGTCCAGACGTCGAGCGCCTCTTCGGGGTGCTCGACGCCGTGTCCGTTGACCCGCGTGACGACATCGCCCGCGCGCAGATCGACGCCCGCGTAGCAGGCGTCGTCCGCGTTTAACGAACGGATGATCCAACCGCGGAAGTGCCCGCGCGCGAGCAGCGGATCGACCGACACCGTCTGCAGCCAGCGACCGAGGCCCGCGTCGACGGTCCGCTTGAGCGCCGACCGGCGCAGGCTGCTGGCGCCGGCGCGCGCGGCGCATCCCGCGGGCGGCGCAGACGGGGTGGGGGTCGTGCCGTTTTGGGAAGAGACCTCGGTGATCGCTTCGACGGCGGGATCGCTCGGCGCGGACGCCTCGATGAGATGCTCGCCCTGCGCATCTGACGAAGGCGCGACCGCCGCCGGCGACGAGCTCGCCGGGGCCGTCGTGGTCGCGCACCCGACCGCGAGCCACGCGCCCAGACTCACCGCAGCGAAGACATCAAGCCGCACGCCGAAACCCTAGCACGGGCAAGGGGCTCTCAGGTCGCGATCCGCGTGGCGACCTCGCGAGCAATCGCGTCAGCGACCGCATCGACCGAGCCGCTGCCGTCGAGCACCACGACCCCGGGATCGGAGCTCGCGAGCCGCCGGTAGTTCGCCGCGACGCGCGCCTGGAAGCCGTCCTCGTCGTAGCGCTCCGTAGAGCGCCCGGCGGCGCGGCGACGTGCGGCGGCGACCGACACTGGCACATCCAGGAGCAGAGTGAGGTCGGGCGGCCGCACCGCGCGCGCCAGGCCCGCGACCCAGTCGCGCTCCGCTTCCTCGGCCTGGTACGCGAGCGAGGACAGCAGATAACGGTCGCTCACCACGTCGATCCCGGCGGCTAGCGCGGGCTCGATCTCCCGCCGCAGGTGGTCCCGGCGATCGGCTGCGAAGAGCAGCGCCATGGCGCGCCCGTCGACCTCGGTACCGTCGGCGCTACGATGACCGCCGAGCAGGATCTCGCGAAGCAGGCGCCCTACCGGTCCGTCGCTGGGCTCGCGGGTCGCGTGCACGCGCCGCCCGAGGCCGCCGAGGTACGCGGCCAGCCGTGCGAGCTGGGTCGTGGTCCCCGAGCCGTCGATCCCCTCGAGCACGATGAAGCACGGGCTGCCCGAGGCTTTCGCAGAACCGCCGATTTCATTTTTCTCTGGCAAGTGGCACCTTGGGGCGCTGCGTTTCAGGATCCGCCCGCCGCGCCCTCGGCGGCGGGTCGACCTCCCCCCCCGCGATCTACACGGACTCGTCCTTGACCACCAGCCCCGTCTGTCGAAGACCCTCGCCGCCCGCACCCGTCGCCGCCGCCGCGGTGCTGCTCATGCTCGCGATGACCGGGGCCTGCCGCCGCTCGCGCGACGAGCAGGCGCGCGCGTCCAACGCCGCCGTGGCCCAGACCGACTCGCGCGACGTCCGCTGCGTCGAGCGCCCCGAGGGGTGCGTGTGGTGCGTCGGCCGAGGCACCGCCGCGCCCTTCGTCGAGCCCGATGCGCTGCCGCCGTCGATCTGCGACCCCAAAGACCCGGGCAACTGCGTCGACTTCTGCTCGCGCCTGGCCCCCGACTGCGCGCTGCCGTGGCGCACGGGGCCAACCTGCCTGCTCGCCACCGAGGAGGACTTCCGCCGCGAGCTCTTCCGGCGCGACACTGCTGACCGCCCCGAAGCGGTGCTGCAGGGGAAGATCGCCGACGACGCCGGCAAGCGCGTCGAGGGCGCGAAGATCCGCGTCTGGTTCCAGGGCACGCCGATCCTCGACGAGACGTCCGGCAAGGACGGCAGCTACCGGCTGAAGCTGCGTGCAGGGCCCTGGATCTACGCCATCCGCCTCAGCCACCCCGGCCTCGCCGCCGAGATCGCCGAGTTCAAGCCGACCGAGAAGCAGATCACGGTCAACCGGTCCTTTCACCTGGGTCCCGAAGTGATCGCGCGCGGCAAGGTCACTGACAGCAAGGGCAGCCCGATCGGCGGCGTGACGATCAACGCGCTCCGCGGCCCCGACGAGCAGATCGAGACCTCCGAGGCGAAGAGCGGCGAGGACGGCTCATTCGTCATCAACGGGCTCGACACGCGCCGCTATTACCTGCGCGCGTCGAAGCTCGGCTGGCTCCCCGCGACGGTGAAGTGGACGCTGACCCAGCCGGTGACGCGCGCGGCGATCAAGATGCAGCGCACGACGGTGATAAAGGGCGTGGTGCTCGACAACGACGGCGAGGGGCAGGCGAACGCCACCGTCGTCGCGCTGCTGTCGGGCGGCGGGAGCCTGGGCGCCGGCAACGACAACAACTCACCGATCATCTGGACCGTCGACAGCGACGGCGCGTTCGCGCAGGACCGCTTTCCGCTGGGCACGTACTACGTCTGGGCCCGCCACGGCGAGATGCTGGCGTACCCGCCGGAGAAGATCGAGCTCGACGACCAGGACCTGGACGCCGACATCGAGCTCCGGATCTCGCACCGCGGGGCGCGCGTGCGCGGACACGTGACCACCGTCGGAGGCGCGCCGCCCGAGAGTGAGGCGCGCGCGGTGCTGTTCCCCCGGTCACCGCTGGCGCTGCCGCGCAAGGTGCTGGGCGAGATCGACCGCTCGGGCGCCTTCGTCGTGAGCGGACTCTTCCCCGGGCGGTACGAGGTCAGCATCCGCATCGGCGCGCGCGTCCTGCCGATCACGACAGGACCGCGCGAGGTCGAGGTCCCGATCGAGGCTGGCACCACGGTCGATCTCCCGGAGCCGATCGTCGTCAGGCCCCAGGCCGAGGAATGACGTGCGGGCGTAGGCCTCGCGGTCAGTGCAGGACGCGCAGCCGCCCGAGGCAGTCGCGCAGCACGTGATGGCTCTCGTTCTCGAAGGAGAGGAAGCGAATCGCCATGCCGGCGACGGCGCGGTTCACGCCGTTCTGAGTGAAGTTCATGAAGTAGTGGTTCTTGACCTCGCCAGTCGCCACGACCTCGCCCGAGCCGTCCGGCACGGGGAAGCATACCCGGACGGTGGCGCCCAGAGGCAGGGGGTCGGCCAGCTCGACGAAGATCCCGCCCGCCGAGACGTTGCGGGCGACGCAGACGCTCTCGCCGAAGAGCAGGGACTCGATCCGGACGGCGAACATCTTGTCGAAGCGCAGGTGCTGGCGCTGCTCGGGAACGGCCGCCGCGGGAGAGGAGGAGAAGTCGGTGGTTCGCATTGAGGCGATACTACGATGTGCTGCAGTGAAGTCAAAAATCCTACATGTAGGACATGCGACAACCATCCCAAAGAGCTTCCTGGCGACAGTCGCGTGCCGCCTGATCGGCCCGACGAGCAGCCGGCATTACCAGGCGTGCGACGAAGACGGCTGGGGGGCGTGGCTTCCCGTGGGCCTCTGGGCCGGCGTGATCTTCGCGCTGTCGTCGATCCCCGGCACCCGGTTCCCGGCCATCGACCTGCCCCAATCGGACAAGCTGGTGCACGCGCTGCTCTACGGCGTCCTGGGCGCGCTGCTGCGGCGCGCACTCGACCGGACCCGCGGGCGCGAGGCCGCTGCCGGGAACGTGCTGCTCGCGATCCTGCTCGCGACCGCCTACGGGATCAGCGACGAGATCCACCAATTGTGGACCCCCCATCGCAGCGCGGACTGGCGCGACGTCGCCGCCGACACGCTCGGCGGAACGCTGGGAGCGGTGTCCGCCACGCTGGGGCGCTGACCCTTGTCGCGATGCGATGGATGAAATTTCGCGGCTGCTTTATGATGGTCCAGGAGCAAAAACCGAAGATGCTCCCCGACGAGAGAACCACGCTGAGCAACACGCTAGGGCTGCCAGGCGACGTCGAGGCGCTGGTGGCGGCTCCTGGGCGAGGCGTGGCGCGGCCCCTGGTCACCTTCCTGCGCTCGCAGGGCATCAGCGTTCAGACCGCGGGCGACGCCGACAGCGCGTTCGAAGAGGCGCTGCTTCACCCGCCCGACGTCGTCCTCATCGACGACCGGATCCTCCCCGCGGGCGGCATCGAGCTTTGCCAGCGGCTCAAAGGCAACATCCGCACGCACTTCGTCCCGACGATCATCTTCGCGCTCAACGACCTGCGGCAATTTCGCCTGCGCGCCACCGCCGCCGGCGCCGACGCGGTGTTCTCGCCGTCGACCGACGCGCAGGAGCGGCGCACGCGCCTCTGGGCGCTGCTGCGCACGCGCGCGCTGTTCACGCGCTTCGAGAAGAAGCAGCGCTCGCAGGGCAGCGAGATCGTCGAGCGGCGCCGCTGGGTCAGCCACCTGCTGCACGACCTGCAGGGGTCGGTCGCGGCGCTGCAAGCCAACGTCAACTTCATGGCGCGCTTCGGCCCGCCCAAGGACGACCGGCACCGCCCCGACTTCGAGGGCAGCGTCGACGACGCCCGCACGGTGTTCGACCAGCTGATGCAGAGCGTCCGCACGGTCATCGACTTCGACCGCTTCGAGAGCGGCCAGATGCAGCTCACGGAGACCCAGTTCACGCTGGGCGACCTGGCGGCCGAGGCGCTGGAGGAGGCCCGCCGCCACGCCCAGAGCGCCGGTGTCGGGCTGTCGCTGGCCCGCCCACCCATCGGTCAAGAAAGGCCGCTGACTGGCGATAAGGATCTCATCAAGCGCGGGCTGCGCAATCTGGTCATCAACGCCATCCGGCGCGGGCCCGCCCAAAGCGAGATCGAGCTGCGCGTGATCGAAACCGACATCGGAGCGCGATTCTCCGTGACCAGCCCGGGCGAGACCATCGCGGCCGCCGAGCGGGCCGAGATCTTCGAGCCCTACGGCCAGCTCGGCACGCACACCGTCGGCTACGGCCTGGGCCTGGCGCTGGCGCGCGCGATCGTCGAGATGCACGAGGGCAAGATCTGGGTCGAGGACAACTCGCGCGGCGGCGCGGTGTTCGTGTTCGAGCTGCGTTTCAACCGCAAGGCGCGGCCAGCCGCAAGCGCGCGCCCGCCGCCGCCCCCGACCACGCGACGCGGGGGCAGGAGTAGTGCGCCAGGCGGCGCAGCGGCTGGCGCTGGCGCTCGCGATGCTGCTGGCCGTCGCGGCGGTGCGGCCGGCGCGCGTCCTGGGCCGCGGCGCCCAGGGCCAAGGTCGAGGAGCTCTGTAAAGCTCTACTTGAAGACTCGAACTACAAGGTGCGGGTCCAGGCCGCGATCGTGCTCGGCAAGCTCGGCGACGTCAGCGCGGTCGACTCGCTGGTGAAGGCGCTCGACGACGCCAACAAGACGGTGCGCGGCATCGCGGCGCAGGCCCTCGGCCAGATCGGCGACGCCGCGGCCGCCGATCCGCTGCGCGCGCTGCTGGGCCGGGACCCCGATCCGTTCGTGAAGGGGCAGGCCGAGAAGGCGCTGGCGATGCTGCACCCGAGCGGCGGCGCGACCGCGAACGCCGGCCTGGCCGCGTCGAAGAAGGCAAAGATCTACTTGAGCTTCGGCCCCTTCACCGGCACGTCGAAGACCATCAGCGCCGACGCCGCGAAGATCGTGCGCGACGTGCTGCAACGCGAGCTCGGCAAGCTGCAGGTCGTGACCACCAACATCAGCCCCGTCGACCAGAAGAACTTCGCCAAGAGCGGGCTCGTCGGCTTCTTCATCGACGGCAACGTGACCCGCCTCGACGACACGACGTCGGGCGGCGGCTCCGAGACGTCGTGCGACGTCAAGGTGCTGGTCGCCCGCTGGCCGTCGAAGAGCATCATCTCGTGGACCAACGCCGGCGCCAGCGTGCAGTCCGGCTCGCGCCCGCGCGACAAGGACAACGCCCGCCACGACTGCCTGGAGGCGTCGGCCGGGCAGCTGGCCGAAGACCTCACAAAATTTTTCAAATCGCAAGGTGGGTAGCAACGTGGGTAGCAAAGCGCATACGATGACAAGCCCGCGGATCATGAGCCCGAGCCTCTGGAGGACCCCATGAACAACACCGAAAACGGCCCCTCCGCGCGTCCGCCGTACAAGCGCAAGGTCCGCAACTACCTGCTCGACGTCGGGCTGCAGCTCCGCTACACGGCGACAATCGTCATCGTGGCGGTGTTCCTGACGGCGGGGCTGGGGTTCAAGATGTACCAGGCGACGCGGGACGTCTCGAAGGTGATCCTGTGGACCAGCCTGGTCGACCCCTCGAGCGCCGAGGAGCTGCAGGCGCAGTTCTCGAACAGCGACCGCGTCGTGCTGTGGGGCATCGTGGGCTTCGGCGTGGTGCTGGTGTTCTCGATCGGCACCGTCGGAATCCTGATCACCCACAAGGTCGCCGGCCCGCTGCACAAGATCGCGGCGCTGTTCGCGCGCGTGCGCGAGAACCGCATGGGCCCCGCGCCGGCGAGCCTGCGCAAGGGCGACGAGCTGCAAGAGTTCTATTCGGCGTTTCGCGAGATGCACCAGGCGTTGCGCTCGCGCGTCGAAGAAGACCTGCGCGTGCTCACCAACGCGGTGTCGGTGCTGGAGGCAGCGCCCGACGCCTCGCGCGATCGCGCGTCACCGATGCAGCGCACGCTCGAGGAGCTGCGCCAGCTGCGCAAGCGCAAGGAAGAGAGCCTCGAGGGCGGCAACGGCGAGAGCGAGCTCCTCAAGAGCGGGGGCGCTAGAGCGCGCGGAAACGAGGACGAGGACGAGGACGACGCGGACGGGCGCGCTGGCCCGCCGGACCTCGCGCCGATGACTAGCTCTGGCGGGTTTGCGCGGCGCTGACCAGGCACAGGCCGTGGAGGAACAGGCCGGGCAGGAAGCAGCAGGCGTAGCCCATCAGCGTGGTCGCCATCCAGGCGACGCCGGCGCCGGGGCGGCCCGAGTAGATGTGCCCGGCGCCGGGGATCAGCATCGAGAGCATGACCGCGGTCACCGGGCTGTGCTTGGGCCGCGCGGTCAGGAAGAACGATTCGCCGATGCTGATCGGCGGTGGGCCGATGGCGGTGGTCGTGGGCAAATGGCCGCTGGCCTGGATGGGCTTCCGGCCGGGGTAGACGTACTCGATGATCCCGGCCGCCGACGTGCGGACGATCAGCGTGCCGTGCTCGACCATGCGCGCCAGATGACGCTCGGCGGTCCGCACCGAGATCCGCCCCAGATACGCGACGTGGGCGGCGGTGATCGGCACATCGGTTTCGAACAGCACCCTCAGAACCAGCTGTTCGAACTCATCGAAGTCCATGAGCTACGAATCAAGAGTAGCACAACTGATGGCGAGGCAACCGCGTCGATCGTTCTTCGCGCGTGCTTCGCGCGCCGGCGGGAAAGACCCCTTGAAAAGCCGGCGATCTCGACGGGAAAGAAACCCGCGCGAAACGCGCGCTCAGACGCCGTTCAGCGCGGCCTTGACTACCTTTCCGCCCGCGCTGGCGGTGAAGTCGCTGGCGAGCTGGCCCTCGGGGATGCCGAGCGCCACGCCCAGCGTGCGCGCCGCCGCCACGTGCGTCTGCGCCGCCGGAATGTCGCCGCCGCTGGCGAGCGAGTTGCCGGTCGCCGAGTCGATGTCCGACGCGACGTAGGCGCCGCTCGACGACGCGGTCACGCCGCCGATGACGCTGGGGGCGACGTTCTTGCCGATCATCACGGTCACCGCGTGATTGCCGTAGTGGTCGCGCCCGGTGCGCGACGTGACCTTGGCGATGCCGTTCAGGTTGCGCCCGAAGACGTTCAGGGTCGCGAAGGTGACCTTGTCGGTGAGCTGCAGCGACGCCAGCGCATCCATGATGGCCTGGATCCCCTGCACGCCGCTCACGTGCTGGTCGGCCTCGGCCTGCAGATTCTGGTCGCTGTGGTTGTCGCCGCCGAACGCCAGGTGCACGGTCACGACCGACGTGACGTTGGCGGCGATCAGCGCCGCCGCCGCCAGCGCCTGGCCCTTGGCGTCGTCGGCGGTGATCGCGTTCAGCGTCGTCGCCAGCTGGTCGGCGAGCTCGCGCACCTGGGTCTGCGACGTCGCCAGCGAATCCAGGAACGCCTTCTGCACGTTGTTGCCGTCGCGCTTGGCGATGGCGTTCAGCTGATCGAGCGATGTGTCGCGCAGGCTGCGCACCTTGACCAGCGGATCGTTCTTCGAGCCGGTGAGCAGCTGCTTGAGCTGCGTCGGCGAGACCGACGGCAGCATGCGGCCGGCGAAGCTGACCAGCTCGCTCGAGTTGCCGCGCGCGCCGACGGCGATCGGCTCGTTCTGCACGGTCATGAAACAGCCCGCCAGGTGCTTGGCGTAGGCCGAGACCAGCATCTCGCCGCCGCTGGTGGCGCCGAGCAGCTTCATGACCTTGGGCTGGTCGCCGTGCACCGTCGAGTGGGTCATGTGGTGGAAGAAGCTCGTGCGCGCCAGCGTGGCCGGCGCGAGCGCGCCGCCGGCCGCCGTGCTGGCCCAGGGCAGGGCGGCGTTGTAGGTCTTGCTGCCGAGCTGCACCGGCGTCGCCGCGACCTCGGCCTGCTGCGGGTGGATGATGTCGGTCTTCTCGTAGGTGCCCGGGCAGTTGCAGTTCAGCGGGTCGCCGTTGCTCGACGCGCTCAAGATCAGGTACTGCAAGTTGGCGCGCGCATCGATCGCGCACTGGAGCGACTGCGCGGTCGCGCGCCGCGGGTTCGTCAGGAACCACGCCGGCAGGCCGGTCGCCAGCGCGCGCAGGCCGATGTGGCCGGCGCCGAAGAGGGTGGTCATGAGAGCGTCGCGTCGCCTGAGCATCATGATCGGCTTCCTCTCGCTCATTTCAGAGTCCGAACGACAGCGAAGTGGGGGATTGGCACGCCAGCGCGAACGTCGAGCGCAGCGCCGTCGTCGCGGTGTTGCGGTTGGCGGCCAGCACCGCGGTGTAGTGATCCTGCAGCGCCTTGGCCGCATCGGCGTGGTGCGCGTCCGACGGTGGATAGCCGAGCAGGCGCGTGGTCATGTCCTCGACCGCGCCGGCGACGTCGGTGCTGCTGTAGACCTTGCCCGACCGTCGAGTCGACCACCAGCGCGGCCACGTTCTCGCACAGCATCTCGGTGGCGGCGCGGTAGAACACCGTCGGCACGAACGGCGTGACCGGCGACTCCGAGCCGCGGCTGAAGGCGTCGGCCGCGACGCTGGTCGCGATCTTCGCGGTCGCCGCCTGCGCGGTGGTCGGGATCGTCGCCAGCAGCGCGCAGATGTCGGGGCCGTTCAAGGCGGTTCGACAGCGACGCGCACAGCTGATCGCGCCGCGACACGCTCACCGTCATGCCCAGCTGATCGAAGGTCAGCGTGTCGCTGGCGCCGGTGACCAGCGGCGACGAGAAGAAGTCGTTGACCAGGTTCACGAAGTTGAACCCGCCGGTCTCGAAGGCGCCGGCGACGCGCCGGAACTCGGGGTCGGTCTCGACACAGGCCGACGAGTTCGCGAAGAAGCAGAGCTTCTGCGTGACGGCGATGGCGAAGCGCGAGATCGGCGCCTTGCCGTCGGCGCCGTCGGTGACCTGCATCAGCAGCGGGCCGAGCGCCGGCGAAGTTGGCGCCGCTGGCGTTGACGTTGGCGAACGCCAGCGCGCCGCCGGTCGTCGCCGGCCGCGGATTGGCCGCGCCGCCGGTGAACGTGCCGCGCGACGGGAAGTCGTTGCGGTCGTTGAAGTCGAACTGCGTGGCCCAGAACTGGCGCAGGGGATCGAGCAGCTTGTGGCAGCCGTAGCA
This sequence comes from uncultured Pseudomonadota bacterium, assembly GCA_963711305.1. Lineage (GTDB taxonomy): Bacteria > Myxococcota_A > Polyangia > Fen-1088 > Fen-1088 > DASRQZ01. Next base: position 768,254 of record CAVQDT010000005.1, on the reverse strand, counting down.
CTCGGTGCCGGTCACCGCGTGGCTGGGATCGAGGCCGGCCGCGCTGAGCGGCGTGATGCGTGTTCGAGCTGGTCACCGACTCGCCCAGCGCCGCCAGCAGCGTCTGGTTGGCGGTCACGCGGTGCTGGTTGCTGTCGTTGGTGTTCCAGAGCGCGAGATACGCCGGCGTCGAGTAGAAGCCGACGCGCGGCAGCTGCAGAGCCAGCGTCGTCGTCGTGCGCAGCGTCGGCAGGTCGTACGGCTGCAGCCGGCTCTCACCGCTCATCAGCGCGCGCACGGTGACCCAGGTCCAGTCGGAGAGATCGTTCGCGGTGAAGTAGGGCTTCGACGCGTGCTCCCAGCAGGTCGGCGTGGCCGCGAACGGGAAGCGCGGCGTGTAGCCGAGCAGCCGCTGGAAGAGCTGCGCGTAGCCGGTGAAGGCGTTCACCATGCCGGCCGTCCCCTGGCAGGTCGGCTGCAGCTGGAAGCGCGCCGCGTTCACCGGCGTCTGATCGTCGAACACCATGTAGTTCGCGCTGGTCGGATCCAGCGTCTGCTCGAGCGGGATCGCGGTGCCGCTCATGTCGACCTTCCACGCCAGCTTGGTTCCGGTGTTGCCGAACGCGAACGGCTGGTCGTTGGGCATCTCGATCTGGACGTACAGGCTCTTGAGCGCGGTGGTCATCATGAACCGCTGCGTGGTGAGCACGTCGGTGAACGGATGGCCCTCGGCGATCAGCTGCCACGCCGTGCGCGCGAAGCTGTCCTGAAGGTTCTGCACCAGCTTGAAGAACGCGTCGTCGCCGACCGCGCCCGTGCCCAGCGGGCCGAAGTCGAAGCCGCCGTTCTCCAGCAACTGCATCTTGAAGTCTTCGCCCGGCGTGAAGCCGGTCTGCTGGAAGGCGTTGCGGAAGAAGAAGATCATCTTGTCCCGGAACAGCGGCTGGAAGTCGGTGCCGGTGGTCCAGGTCGTGATCAACGTGCGCAGGCCGGCTGCGGTCGCGCCCGACATCATCTCGGCGTCGGTCGGGGCCATGCCGGTGAGCAGGCCCTTGACCTTGCGCACCGCGGCCGCGGCGCCCAGGGGCTGGAACGGGGGAGGGGGAGGGGGCGTGTCGCCGCCGGCGCCGCCCAGGCCGGGATCGCCGGCGCCGCCCGGGCCGCCGGTCGAGTTGCCGGTGCCGGTGGCAGCCGGTGCCGTTGCCGGAGCCGTTGCCGCGCCGCCTCCCGCGCGCCCGCCGGTATTGCCCACATTGCCCGCGCAGGCCGAAAGAAGGACCGCGGCCGTCACTCCAGCCGCCACTACGAAACGCGCCCAGGAGATTGGTGGCTGCTTCATCTGCATCCTCGCCGAGCGGGTAGGGGCAGACAGGAGGATCGGTGGGGGCACCCGCTCACCCCCTATTTGTCGTTGGCGTCACGCCGAACCAATCACGGCGGGGGCTGAAGGGCGTGGCTTTCGTAGATCTCGATGTTGCCGGAGCGCGAAGACGCGAACATCAAGTACAGGAGATCTACCGATAAAGTGGGGTCCGAATCGACCGCGGACGAGTTGACGTCGGTCAGGGGCCAGGGCAGCGGGAAGGTTGCGTCGGTCGAGCGCCGGACCGACGAATAGAGGTCGCTCTGACCGTTGCGCGTCAGCGTGAAGAACACCACCAGTCCGCCTTGCGCGACGAAGGGATCGGCCTCGTCGGCCGTGGTGTCGAGCCCGGGCACGCGCACCGGTGTGCCCCAGGGTTGCGCCACGCTGGAGCGCGTCGACGCGTAGATATCGGTGCCGGTGATGCTGCCGTTCTGGTGCAGCGACGAAAAGAACATCGTGGTCTCGGCGGCGTCGATCGAGGGCGCCGAATCGAAGTTCGGGCTCGCGAGCTCGGACACGGGCGCGGGCGGCGCCCAGGGCGACTGCGTATTGGGGCGCGACGAGCGCCAGATCCGGCCGCGGAACAGCTCGCGATCGGTGGTGAACCAGATCGACAGCCCATCGAGCGAGACCGACGGCGAGCGATCGATGCCGCTCGAGCTGAGCTCGACCACCATCGTCGGCGCGCCCCAGGAATCGGCGGGGTTGGCGCGGCGCGAGACCCAGATGTCGCTGTCGCCCGCGCGATCCGAGGAGAAATAGAGCTCGCGCAGATCGCCGGTGAACGATGGATCCTCGTCGTCGGCGATCGGGATCCGAAATCGCCTGGACCAGCGTCGGCGGGGAGAAATGAGGCGCCCAGCCACCATGCGTCGCCGCCCGCATCGCCGGCCGGGCCCGGACGAGGGGACCTTGCCCAGCAGATCGAGCGAGGGCGCGCAGCCGAGCGCGGTCAGCGCAGCCAGCATCAGGGAACCCGATTGAAGCACTCGGACGAACGCCGTGCGTTGAGCAAAACTAGGCCTATTGGATCGTCGATCGAGCCGCCCAGAACCAATCACCGGCCCGGAATCGATACGTGTGGGTGTTCACCATCTTGACCTAAAGATTCTCCTTGGCCATCGTAGTCCTGGTATGGCCCAGCTCAACAAGCCCCTGCCGCGCAATCTCGGGGAAGTTGCAGGGCCCGCTCCGATCGTCGCACTCGCGGCCCCACGCCGACGATCTGCGCCGCATGGCCCAGGCGGCGGCCATGGGCAACCCCGACGCCGCCGCGACGCTGGTCGTGCACGTCGGCGCGCCGATGCTGGCGGCGGTTCGCCGCGTGATGGGGTCCAAGCACCGGGACATCGACGATATCGCCCAGGACGCCGTGATCGCGCTGCTCGGCGCGCTCGAGACGTTTCGCGGCGAGTGCAGCGTCGTGCACTTCGCCCAGCGCATTGCCGTGCTCACCGCGCTGACCGCGCGCCGGCGCATCCGCATCGAGAATCGCTGCTCGGATCCCGACGCACAGGGGATCGAGAACGTGCCCGACGGCAATGGGTCGCCGTGGTCGGCGGCGGTGTCGCAGCGCCGGCGCGAGCTGGTGCAGCAACTGCTCGACGAGCTGCCCGACGTGCTGGCCGAGGCGCTCGCGCTGCACTTCGCGTTCGGCTACACCGTCGAGGAGATCGCCGCCACCGCGGCCATCTCCGCCAACACCGTGTGGAGCCGCCTGCGCCTGGGCAAGCGCGCCCTGCGCCGCAAGCTGGGGCGCGACGCGCAGCTCGCAGAGCTGTTCGAGATCTCGCCACACGAGCGCGAGGAGGTGCCGTGATCGACGGGCGAGGGGAGCGCGACCACGAATGCCGTGGTGATCTGGTCGCGCGCGAGCGGCGTGGCGAGCTGTCGGACGCCGATCGCATCGCGCTCGACGCGCACCTCGCGGCGTGCGCCTCCTGCCGCATGAGCCGCGACATCCAGTCCGACTTCGCCGCCGACAGCTCCGTGCAGGTCGACGACGCCGAGCGCATCGCGCGCATGTCGGCCGCCGCGCGCCGCTGGAGCCAGCGACGCGCGCGCCCGCCGGCCCGCTGGCCGCGGCGCCCGAGCTTCTTCAAGACGCGCACGCTCATGTTCTCGATGGGCGCGCTGCTGATCGCGGGCACCGCCAGCGCGACCATGTGGTGGTGGCGGGCGACGCCGCGGCTGTCCGAGCCCTTGCCGGAGGCGCGCCCGGCGGTGACCTCGTCGCGTCCGCGGCCGTTGCCGCGTGCGCGCGTGCGGGCGCCCGAGCCGGTCGCCGTCGAGCCAGTGGTCGAGCCAGCGAACGCCGAGGAACCAGCGCCGGCACCCGTGCCCGCCGCCGAGGCCTACCGCCGCCCGCGGCCGCATAGCCACACGGTCGCGGTGCGCACGCCGCCCGAGACGCCGGCGTCGCTGCTGCGGCTGGCGAGCGAGGCGCGCGGGCGCGGAGACGTCGAGGCCGCCTCCACGCTCTATCGGCGCCTGCAGCGCGAATACGGCGACACGCGCGAGGCCGCGCTGTCGTCGGTGCCGTGGGGCGGAATCCTCCTGCGCCAGGGCCACGCGGAGCGCGCGCTGGAACAGTTCGACCGTTACTTGAAGACCGAGCCGCACGGGAACCTGCTGCCGGAGGCGCTGTATGGACGGGGGCGGGCGCTGGCCGCGCTCGGTCGTTCCGCCGACGAGCAGCAGACCTGGCGGCGCCTGCTGTCCGAAACGCCGGGAAGCGCGTATGAGCCGCACGCCCGACGCCGCCTCGACGAGCTGAAGTGATCGCGCGCGCGATCGCGGCGGCCGCGCTGCTCGCGACGCTCGCTGGGGCCGAGGCGCGCGCGCAGAGCGCGTCGCCCGACGGTGGGGCCGCCGTCCCCAGCAACGAGGGTATCGCTCCCGCGGCCACGCCACCGCCGGCAGCGACGACCGCGCCCGACAGCCGCGTGACCCGCCGTCCCGAGGCCGTCGACATCACGGTGGTGGGCAGCGGCGACGCATTCGCGGGCCTGCGCGCGCGCGTCGGCGATCGCTTGCCGCTGGGCGTGCCGCTGCTCTGGAACCGGATCGATCGCTTCAACCCGCTGACCGAGCTCCTGCGCGGCGCGCCGCCCCCGCATCCCACCAGCACGCTGCGCTGCTGGATCGATCTCGCGGACCTGCGCCACGCCACCCTGTACTTCGCCGACCAGCGCGGCGAGCGCTTCCTGGTGCGCGAGCTGCCGCTGTCGGGACGGTTCGACGAGGTCGACCAGCAGTCGGTGGCGCAGGTGATGGAGCTGTCGGTCTCGGCGCTGATCGAGAACGCCGAGATCGGTTTTTCGCGTGCGCAGGCGCGCGAGATCCTGACGCGTGCGCAACCTCCAGTGCCAGTGGTCGCAACCGCGCCGCCGGCCGACAGCACGCGCTGGCGCCTGGCGGCGGGCATCTTCTACGCGCTCGAAGACCTGGGCGCCTCGCTGTCGCTCGCGCAGGGGCCGGGGTTGATCCTCGCGCTCGGACGCCTCGACGACGCGCCGGCTGGCGCCCCGGCGGAGCCCGGCGCCGGCGGGTGGCTCACGACGGGGTACCGGATCCCGATCGAGGCCCGGCAGACGACCGTCGGCGTGCGCCTGTCCGCGCTCGCGGCGCGCGTCGGCGTCGAAGCGCGCTGGTGGCGATTGCACGCGCGGCTCGGCGCCGGGGTCGACTTCACGCACGTCACGCCGCTGCCCGGAGCGACCAGCACCGGCACCACGCTAGCGACGCCGCACTGGTCGACCAGCTTCGTCGCCACCGGCGCGCTCGCGATGCGCTTGCCGCTCGAGCGCGCGTTCGGGCCGCTGCTCGCGTTCTCGCTCGCGCTGTTTCTCGATATGGCGCCGTCGACGACCGAGTACGGTTTCAGCGACGCCACCGGCAACCACGTGGCGTTCGCTCCGCACCGCCTGCGTCCGGGGCTGGCCCTCGAGGTCGCGTACTGACGGGTAGGCGCGGCGAGCGGTATCATCCACCGCGACGACCGAAGACAAGAAACGGCTGCCGGCAGCGTCCCGCCGACGTAGTTAACATAATATATCTTATCGGACTTACGGCGACTCACGTCAAGAACGGGGAGCTCGCCGGATCTTTCAACACGTCATCCTGAATTCGCACCGTAAGAATCTCGTTCACGTCCGTTGACCTCTTACATCCGCCGTGACGATCCCAAACGCGCCGAACAATTGGCGACCGCGGGCCTTCGATCGTCATCGAAAACCGCGTTGCCAAAGATCACCCGCGCAAAACGCTGGTCGACCTGTGTGACTGAGCAAACCGAGAACGGCGAAGATCTCCGCGTTCGAGCCGCCTACGACGAGGCGCGCGGGCGTCATGTCGGCGTCAACGCTTCGTACGAGGCCTTTCGCGATCGGTGGCGGTCCCTCGAAGCGCAGAACTCGGAAACCACGCCTGAGAGAGCCGCGGACATCTACCTCGCTTGCGCTTGTCAGGAAGGTGACAGCGCCGGATTGCGGTGGTTCGAGATCAAGCTCCTGCCCGGCGTACGAGCAGCCGTTTCTCGTTTCGTCAGGTCGCCGGACGCCGTGGACGATACCGTCCAGGAGCTGCTCCAGCGCCTGTTCTGCGGACCGCAGCCCAAGATTTGTGGGTACGCCGGTCGTGGGCCGCTCTGGAAGTGGCTGCGGATCATGTCCGTCAGAATCGCTCAGGAGATGCGGCACGCCCGGGGCCTGGCGCCGATCGCGTCGAGCGACGTGGTTGAGAAGATCCTGCAAGAGGAGGTGCCGCGAGAAACCCTTTTGGTGCAAAAGCGCTACGCAGGAACCATTCGTCAGGCGCTGACGCGGGCCATCGAGGCGCTCCCCGCCGACGACAAAGCTTTGTTGCGACTCCAGTATCTGGAGCGGCAAGGCATCGATCGGCTGGCCGCTCTCTTTCGTGCACACCGCGCGACCATGGCGCGGCGCCTGCAACAGATCCGGCGTCGGATCGCGACCGATGTGCGCGCCCAGATCGGCGCCCACCTACCCAACCTCAGCGCCGAGGAGGCAAAGAGTTTGTGGCGGGCCCTTCGCAGTCAGGTCCATCTGAGCCTGTCGCGCCTGATCGGCCGGACTTCCGGCGATCGGTAGACGGTAATCGGGAGCAATTGCCGTTGATTTCTCGCGGAGTATCATCGGGCGGTCGTGGCGATGGCATGTCCGAGTGAGGATTCTTTGCTCGCATTCGTCGAGGGGACGGCAGGAGCCGGGGAGCGAGCTCAACTCGTCGAGCACCTGAGTCACTGCGACGTCTGCCTGACCGCGGTGGGAGCGTCCGACGACGGGCGGTCCGACTCCGACCCCGGCGAGACCCAGACTCCGTCGGGCGTCGGATTTCGCGCGAAGGATGTGATCGCCGCTCGTTATGAGATTCAGCGCTTCATCGCCCGCGGCGGGATGGGCGAGGTCTATGACGCGGAGGATCGATTGCTGGGCGGTCGAGTCGCACTGAAGACGGTTCTGCTGGAGGCCGAGGACGACCCGCGCTCGCTGGCGCTGATGCGCGGCGAAGTGAAAGCCGCGCGCGCCATCAATCACCCGGCGGTGTGCCGGGTTTTCGATCTCGGCGAGCACCCACCGCCCGGCACCGTAGATCCCGCGGGGCGGCGCTTCTTTCTGACCATGGAATTTCTCGAAGGTCAGACCCTGGGCAAGCACATTCGAACCCAGGGAGCGCTCGAGCCACCCTGGTTGCTGGCGGTCGCGAGGCAACTGGCGGACGGACTGGCGGCGGCGCATGCGGCGGGAGTCATCCACCGCGACTTCAAGAGCGACAACGTCATGCTGGTGCCAGCTCCGCACGGGCCTCCGACGGCGAAGATCATGGACTTCGGCCTGGCGCGCCACGGCCCGAAGGTCAGCAGCCGGGCCAGCAGCTTCCGCGGCGCGATGGTCGGCAGCGCCGCCTACATGGCTCCGGAACAGGTTCAGGGACACGACGTGAAGGAGTCTGCCGATATCTACGCATTCGGTGTGGTTCTCTTCGAAGCCGCCACCGGCCGGCTGCCGTTCCTGGTTCACGACAGCGTAGTCGCAACGGCGGTCAAGCGGCTCTTCGAGGATCCTCCGAATCCTCGAAGCTTCACACCGAGTCTCGATCCGCGGATCGAAGCGCTGATTCTCCGCTGCCTCCGGCGCGCGCCAGCGGAACGTTTCCCGTCGATGGACGCGATCCGCGCCCTACTCGACCGCATCGCAGAGGACCGCGTGCCAACCGAGCCGGTGTTGGTCCCCTTCCTACAGAGACGGCCGCTTGCGAAGCGCGCGTTGTGGCTCGCGACGGGAGCGGCAATGCTCGCGGCTTCGTCGTTCGTGGTGCTTCGCGAGCTGCGTCCGTGGAACCCGACGTCGATCGGTCGGCCCTCCGTCACCGTAGTCCCAGCGGCGGTCGATCGGCCGGCACCTCCCCTGCCCCGCCCGTCCGCGGATCCTCCGCCGCACGAGCTCACCACGGTCGTCGTCCCGGTGCCGCCGGGCCCGCCGGAGAATGCGCCGCGGGCCCCGCGGGCGGGACGAAGCAAACGTCCCCCGTCGCCTGGCAATCGACCAGGCTTGCGACAGCCGGTCGACAAGCCCGGCGGATCGGCGACTCAAAATGACTCGCCCACCGCTCCCGACGACTCAGGCGACCCCGCTCCCCCGTTGTCAGGGACGCGCCTGGATGGGCTCCCCGACCCCTTCGCGCATCCGGCGTTGCCCCGATGATCCACGCACTTCCCGCCCTCGTGGCACTGTGGCTGGTCGACCCGAACGCGACGCCGCCGGTGACGCCGGCCGAGCGATTCGCCCAGGGACGCGCACTCTACGACCATGGGCGCTACCTGGAAGCCGCGGAGATCTTCGTCCGCCTTCACTCCGACACCGGCGAGGTGAGCGTGCTCTACGCTGCGGGCCAGAGCTTTCGTCTCGCCGGCAAATGTCAGGACGCCCTGTCTGCATACGACGCCTTCGTGTCGGTGGCCGACAGCGCGCATCCCCGCACCAAGCGGGCTCCACTCCCGTCCGACGATCAGCAAGCGACCACCGACGTCGATCTCGCGCGAGCGCGCGTCATAGAGATGCGCGTCTGCGCGAATCGGTCACGCAGCGGCCTCGTGCGCGAAAGTGCCGGCGGACTGACGAAAAGCGATCCTGCCGCCGCGCTGGCGATCCTGGAGAACGAATGGCAGCAGACCCGGGACCCGGCGATCCTGCCGCCGCTCGTGCGATTGCAACGGCGGATGGGAGCCTGCGATCGTGCGGCGACGAGCCTGGCCGCGGGAATCGACGCTGTCGGTCCGATCGAAACACTGGCGGACGCGGCGCTGCCAAATTCCGACGTGGGCACGGCGCGCGACACGTTGAACGAGCTGCAGCGACTCAAAACCGACGAGCACTGCGTGCCGGTGTCGGTGACGATCCGCGACAGGAGGGAATCGCCTCCGGTCACGCCGGCTGCCGACCTTTCCGATAGGAGCGCGCCGGCCCGAGCGCGCTGGCCGACGTGGGCAATGGGCGGCGCGGCGGCCCTGATCGTCGCTGGCGGTGTCAGCGGCGCGCTCATGTACCGCACCCAGAACGAGCTCGACCTCTACGGACAGCAGAGTCGTCTCTGGGACTCGCGCGGATCGCAGCTCTACCAGGATGGCCAGCGCTATCAACTCGGCGCCGTCGTGTTGACGACCACCGGCGTCGTCATGGGAGCGACAGCGCTCCTTTACCGCGCGCTCTCGGGTGCAGGCGGGACGTCGAACCGCCAGACAGCCTCCCGCTCGGCCGTCCTGCGATCAATCGGCTCGTTCTAGTTCAGGAAGATGGTGCTCGCAGCTCCGTTAGACGCTTGTAAGAACGGGGACTCGAGGAGAATGTGATGAAACGCTCAGCGCTCGTCCTGCTGTTGCTGGGATCTGCGAACACCGCTTGCTTTCGTCCCACGCTCGAATGCGCCCGTTGCGGCCCGAGCGAGAGGTGTCCGTCCGGTCTCACGTGCAACGCGGGATTCTGCACCACCTCCGGTGGGCTCTGCACGTCGGCGCCAGATGGAAGCGACGGGCCCGTCGATCACGCCGGAGAGACCTCGATCTGTGTCGGGGCAAAGTGCATCAGCCAACCTCCCGGTCTCGTCGTGTGGGCCGACCGGACGTCGCTGCCGGCTGAAAGCGAGCCCATCACGACCTGGTTCGACCGCTCGGGCAACAACCATCCCGTGACGGCGTTCAATCCCGGGTTTGCACCATTGGTCGTGGGCGGGTTCGCTGACATTGAAAGCCCGGAAAGCGTGCTAGCCGTCCAGGACGGCACCGCGCTCAACTTTGGCCGGTCCGACTTCACCATCATGGTGCTGGCCCGTTGCAACCGCGATGCCTCTGTGGCGTGTGTGTTCGACGACGCGACAATGTCGGGGCTTGATCTCAGGCTCTATTGCAACGTCGCCGATGTCTCTTACATTCCTGACGCCGGCGCGCCAGATGGCATAGCCGGACCGCTGGACCGAGCCAAGCTTCAATTGACCGATCCATCGTTACTAGTGGCACAGTCCACGATCGTGTCGATGCGCGAGGACACACCTGACACGCTTCATCTCTACGTCGCGCGGAGAATCGGCAATCTCCTGCAGCTGCGCATGGATGGCCAAGTACAAGGAAGAACGATGGTGGGGTCGAGCTTCGATCAAAATGCGCCTCTTTTCGTGGGGTCGTGCGCAACGGTAGCAAGGTCAACCGGCTTCAGGGGAACGCTCGGCGCCGTCATCGTGATCAAAGCCTCGCTCGATGACGACCAAGTCTCCAGTATCGAAAACTTCGTCCTCACCACGATGGTGCCCAACGCGCCCCCGCCGCCCTGATGGCGGCAGCGGGAGCACGCGTGTGCATGGGGCTAACAACCTTTGGCCCAACTCACGCATTGGTTGGCCCAATAGTTCCAACCGCAGCTCACGGCCGAGACATTGTTCTCCACGTTCCCGACGCAGCCCGTCGGGTCACACTGGGGAGGAAGCAGCTCCCCTGTCGTGCGCATGGAATGCGCGCAGGTGCAAATGACGTTGGGGACACCAAAGGAGGTACCAGCGTCAAACCCCTCATTTTCGCAGATCCGATCCCAATCCGTGCTGCAACACCAATTGTCCCCTTGTGCGTTACACACGTTGGTGCGGACGCCGACGCAATTCGGGTCGTTCGTCGCCGTATGCAAGTGACAGACCTCGCACGTCGCCGACGCGCTCATCGCCAACTCTTGCACATGCGGCGCGCCCTGCTCGGCGGCCCCGGTGGACTCGCCTCCGCCGGCATCCCACCGCATCAGTTCGCCGTTGGGAGACAGCTCGAGGTGCAGGGCCGGCGACTTGATCCCTTCATTGGCCGCCTTGCCTCCCACGCTCAGCTTGCCGCGGTAGCGCACGTCCACGATCAAGCGGTCATCGTGGAATCTGATGACCGGGGTCCTGAATTCGTCGCCCGAGGCCAGCAAGGTCTGAGCAATCACGCTTCCGTCGGGACCGATCTGCATCGTGAAGACCGCCTGCTTGTCGTCGGTGCGCAAGAGCGGATGGGTGGGCGCCTCATTGGAACGGAGCTCGCGCTCGAACACGCCCGCCACCACGACGCTCAAGTCGGGCAAGATCACGTGCGGCACCGCGTGTCCAGGCGACAAGCCGCTGAAGGATCTCATCCACGTCGGCCCGTCGTGACCTTCGACCTTTGCGACGACCAGTCCGGTCTTGTCGGGCGCAATCCGAACGCGGGTCTCGTCGAGACTGAACGTGCCTTGGAACGTTCCGACCACGTAGTTCGTGCGCCAGGTCGTGATCCAGCTTTTGGCCTTCCAGCCGACGAAGGCCAGGAACAACACGGCGCATACGATCCAGATGCCGGTCAACTGCGAGCGATAGTTCGTCATTCTGATGTCTCCTCGATTGGTTGATGGGTTTCGTCTTTCTGACAAAAGCGTTCTTCCAGGATTTGCCGAAGGTACTGGCGCGCACGCAGCACACGCGTACCCACGGTGTTGGGCCTGATTCCCGAGAGGCTGGCGACGGCCAGGTACGAACGTCGCTCCAGCACGTGTTGGCGGTAGGTGGAACGGTACGGCTCCGGAACGTAGGCGAGCGCGGCTCGCACCTCCGCGATCGAGAATCTCCCCCAGCGCGCCGGCTCCGCGGCCTCTTCCTGGGTCGGCTCCTCGGAGGCCACCAGCTTGCGGTGGCAGGTCCGCCAGACCTTGCGTGACCGGGATTGGTCGATCCAGAGGTTCGTCAACACCCGCACGAGCCAGCGCTGCAAGTCCGCGGGCTCCGTGGGTTTCGTCGAAGCTCGCAGCGCGCGCTCGAACGTGTCCTGCACCAGGTCATCCGCGTCTGCGCCGGTTCTCACCAGGTAGCGCGCGCGGTTCTGCAGATGCGTTTTCAAGGGAATCGTGGACGCGAACAGCGCCCCCTCTCGATCTCGGTTGGTATTCATCTCCTCCGCTCCTTCGGGCTCACCGCCCAGCTGTTGTCGTTGGCCAGCTTGAAGGAGGGGGCTCAGCGGAAATGTCGCGGGCAAAAGAGACCGCGAAGAGCGTTTTTCACCGCCCGTCTTCGGTCGCAGCGTCGAGACGAAAGCTCCGAGCCAGTCCGCTATGTCCCTTGAACGGCCGAACCCGGGGATCTTTCATGTGCCCAACGAGGGCGAACGAACGTGACCGCGGTCGCTCCCAGGTGCCGCGCACCTTCTGGAACGCGTTCACTCACCGCGTTACGATGCCGCGCCATGCGAGTCGGCGGTCGGGACGCGAAGGTGCCTGCACGGGCGGGGTTGGTGTGTTTTGCAAGCGCGGCGCTGGCGGCGTGTGGTGGCTCCCATTCGTCGGCACCCGACGCGGGCACCGGCGGAACCGGCGCGACCATCGACGCTCCGTTCGACCTGGTTCTCCACGAACCCGCGCCGGAGCACGACTATCCCGAGGCCGGGCCACCGGACGCGCTGGGCACACCGATCTTTCTCGGCCTCGAGCACCGGTGGGTCTGGACGCCCATCGCCGGGGCGCTCTGCCGCGACGGCAGCGGCACCGGCATCGCCGTCAACGCGAGTCACACGTCCCCCAACGTCGTGGTGTTCCTCGACCAGGGAGGCGCCTGCTTCCAGGAGTTCACCTGCATGTTCAACCCCGCGGCCTACGACGCCGGCTCGCTAGCGGGCGGACTCGGCGTGGACGCGGCTATTTTCAACCGCGCCGATCCCGACAACCCCGTGCGCGACTGGAGCTTCATCTTCGTGCCCTACTGCACGGGTGACGTTCACTCCGGCTCTCGCTCCGACGTCGCCATCGCCAACGTCCCGGGAACCCAGCAGTTCGTGGGCTACCGAAACCTCGACGCCATCCTGGCTCGCGTGGTGCCGACGTTCGCGAGCGCACAGCAGGTGCTGCTGGTGGGCTCGAGCGCGGGTGGCTTCGGCGCGCTGCTCAACGCCGATCACGTCGCGCGCTGGTTCGCGCCCATCCCCGTCACCGTGGTCAGCGACTCGGGCCCGCCGATGCCGAACGCCGTGGCGGCGCCGTGTCTCGAGCAACTCTGGACCGACGAGTGGGGCTTCGCGGACGGCGTGCTCGCCGACTGCGGCGTCGACTGCCCGAGCTCCAGCGACTACATGTTCGACCAGGTCATGCACCTCAGCCGGCGCTTCCCCACCTACCGGGCCGGCCTCATTTCGTCGACGCACGACAGTGTCATCAGCTACTTCCTTTCCTTCGGCACCAACGATTGCGCGGGCGGCGGAACCATCGACCCGGGCACGTACCAGTCGGGGCTGCTCGCGTTTCGCGACCAGGTGCACGCGCAGCATTCCGCGTTCGGCACCTACTTCATCGGCAACGATGCCCGCCACGCCTGGTTGCTCGCCGCGGACCAGTACGGCGTCACGGTCGGCGGGGTCTCGCTGAAGAGCTGGCTCGCCGATCTGCTCGCGGGTCAGATCTCGGACGTCGGTCCCTGAAAGGGACCGCTCGGTCAACCACGCTCAGTACGGCGTTCCGTCCTTGTGCGTGAACTGCCAGCGGCCATCCGGGCCCAGCGCGGCCTGGATGTCGTCGCGCGGGTACGAGCCCTCGTCGCCGGGCGTGCGGTCGCCGACCTCGAGGTAGACGACGTCGGCGCCGGTGCGGTTCAGCAGCTGGTGCGCGGTGCCGGCCGCGGGAAAGCCCGCGCAGCTACCCGGGCCGAGCAGCGTCTCCGCGTCGTCGGTGATCAGCGTCGGCTGCCCTTCGAGGATGTAGATGAATTCGTCCTGGCGGCTGTGCCGGTGAAACAGAGCCGACTCTCCCCCCGGGGAGAGCCGCGTCAGGTTCACGCCGAAGCTCTTGAGCCCGAACAGGTCGCCGAGCGGCCGCTTTTCCCGACCGCTCATCCGCGAGGCGAACGGCTCGGGATAGTTCGTCCGCTTCTTGCGCGGTGGCGCGGAAGCCGCGGAGATCGCTACCGGATGTCGAACGCGAAGATCGTCTCCCATGACGCGAGCATATGCCCCCGGCGTCCACGGCTCCATTGACTGCCTTACCCAGCATCGCAAATTGAAAAGCGGGGGTAGCCGATGAAAGTCATTCATCTCAGCCGAGGTTTCCTGTCGATGACGCTTGGGCTGGCGACGGTCCTGGCCGGCGCCAGGGCCGCGAAGGCCGATTTGCCTGCGGGGCCCGGTGACGTGCCCCGTTCGACGCTGGCTCCTGCCGACTACACCATCGTGAAGTACTTGCATGCCCTGAGCACGCTGGCCGTCTCTGCCGGGCAGATCGCCCAGAAGAATGGCGACACGAAAGCGGTCCGGGATTTTGGCGCCACGCTGGTCAGTGACCACACCGCCGGCGATCAGGAATTACTGGCGTACGCGAAGAAGGCCGGCATCGACCCGAATCGAATGAAACACGAACCGCCGCCCGGGGACATGACGACCTATATGCAAAGCGTGGATCGGCTGCGAACCCTGACCGGGCATCAGTTCGATCAAGAGTTCGCCGTGACGATGCGGGACGGGTATGCCCGAACGATGGCTCTCGTCCAGAACACCCTGCCGAGCATCTCCGATCGGAATCTCACCGCCCTGCTCGACAAGCGGCTACCGGTCTTGGAGAAGAACTATCAGACTGCCGCCGTCCTCGCATCAACGCGAGTGCCCTCGTCCTCGGAAGGAATGCGCCAGCCGAATACGAGCAGCGGCAGTCAGCGACCAACCTACAACCACACTCCGTAACTCTCAGGTCTGGCGCGCCGCGCCCCGAGCATGGGCCAGGTCCGGACCATTCAAAGTCCAGACCCAGGCGTGCTGGCGTCCGCCTGGCGCTTCACTTGTCCGAACGCCTACGGCGTGGCCGCCAGCGCGTCGGCGCTGGTCATCAGCGCCTGCGCCTGCGCGATCCAGGACGCAGCCTGCATCGAATCGATCGGCTGGTTGGCGAACTCCGCACCGTCGAGCGCGGCGCGGATCTGCACCGCCAGCGCCTCGCGCTGGACGGTCAGGCTCGCGATCGACGCTTCCTTCGACGCGTAGGTCGCGTCGCCTGGGTCGGCGCCCTTCAGCGCCTTGGTCGACGTCAGCAGCACGTCCTGCGAGAACGCACCGAACGGCGCGTTGATGCGCTTGTACGCGTCGCCGAGCATCTCCGCGGTTGCCTGGTCTCCCGCCAGCGCCGCCGGTACCGCCGCCGGCACCAGCGCCTGCGTGATCACGCGGCCGTCCGACTGGTAGACGTCGCGCAGGCCGACGAGCGCATTGATCGTCGGACGGACGTCGGTGTGGTCGGTGAAGATCATCTGGTCGGGCTGCGACGCCACGCCCGGGCCAACCAGGCCAACCCAGGTCTGGCCGATCTCCTTCTGGATGTCACCGTGGTTCCAGGCGAAGGCCGCGCCGATACACGTCTCGCAGGTCGACGTCGGGAAGTCGGTGATGAAGTAGTTGGCGTCGGCAAAGAACGCGAACGTCGGGTTGCGCGCCGGATCGCCGGTCGTGAACATGTGCAGCGCCTTCATGCCGGTCTGGTCGACGTACTGCGCGAGGACCTGGTCAGTGGCGCCGGTGAACGGGTTGACCGCGGTCAGTCCGGCGAGCGTGCGCTCGAAGGTGCGCGTGTCGGGGTCGGTCTGCGCGAGCGCGCCCACGCCCTTCTTCGCCAGGTAGAACGTCGGCGCCGAGTCGCCGTGCACGGTAAATGAGTTGGCCCCGGTCGACGCCAGGAAGCTCGAGAACAGCGACGGGAACTGGTGCTGCACCAGCGTGTCGATGTTGGCGTTGATCTCGCCGACCTGGTTGGTCCAGTCGCAAGGCACGTTGACGCCGTCACAGGCCGACGGGGTCGGCGTCCCTCCAGAGAAGTGATCGCCCTCGTCGACGGTGATGATGAACAGCGTGTTGCTCTTGTCGATGCCGTGGGCAGCCAGGCGCGCGAAGAAATTCGCGAACGCGGTGTCGTAGTCGCGCAGCTGCTGCACGTAGCCGGCCTGACCTGGGCCGTACGCCAGGTGCTGATTGCCGGCGACGCCGTGGAAGTCGTGCGCGTCGGAGATGTACGCGTAGGTCACCGGGACGCCCTGCTCCTGCATCGCCGCGACGTACGACAACGTCACCGCCGCCTCCATGCCGTCGAAGCCGGGGAAGCCGGGCTGGCCGAACGGATCGACGATCGGATTGCCGAGCAGGTCGGTGAGCGGCACCGTCGCCGGCTGGCCGGTCAGCAGCGGATCGATCTCCTGCGCGCCGAACAGGCCCTTGAATCCCGTGTAGCCGCCGGGCTCGCCGGGCAAGAGGTCGTCGTGACCGGCAGCGCAGCGGGTCGAGCCCTGCGCGCAGTGGATTGCGAAGCCGACGAAGTCGGTCTGCGCCTTCGCGCGCGCGGCCGAGCCCGCGGCGGCGGCCGCCGACATCTGAGCCTCGGTGAACTGGGGCGAGCCCGAGCCGAAGACCTTGAACACGTCGCCGTTGCTGGCCGTACCCGTGTTCTCGAGAACGATATTGGCCGCCGCGACGGCGCCGACGTCGCAACCGGCGCGGGTGTACGCGGCAAAGGGCGCCGGGATGTTCGAACCGTCGGGGCCGACCATGTTCGGGATGGTGCTGCCGGAAGCGGTCGGATCGGTCCAGTACCCGAACGAGCTCGGGAACGCGAACGTGCCGGTCGGCGCTGATGCGCACGTAGCTGTTGCTCACCGTCTGACCGGTCCGATCCGGATAGGTGCCGGTCATGGTCGAGAGGATGCCGCCCGCCGTGTGCGAGATCAGGATCGTGTGATCGTTCGCCATCATCGTGCCGTTGCCGCGGATGAAGTTCAGCAGATGCGGCATCTGCTCGAGATCCGACGGCACGGCGGCGCGATCGCGAGTGAGGTGCGTGTTGTCGAACTGCAAGTGGATGACGTGCTTGATCGGGCCGGCGCCGTTGCCGAGAGGGCAGCTGGTGCTGGCCGAGAGCGCGGTGCAATTCACCGTGACCGAGCTTCCGTCGGCGCAGGACGCCGCGGGATCGCCGTCGGAGACGCTGAGCGAGATCGTCGCGCTGCCGGCGCTGGTGCAGGTGAAGCGCGTCGTCGCGGCGCCGGGATCGATCACCACGCCGCTGGTCGCGGTCCAGTGGTACGTCGAGCGGCGACGGGCCAGCGTCGGTGTCGTGCGCGCTGGCGGAGAGACCGAGCGAGCCGCCGACCAGCACCTCGGTCGGGCTGGTGCCGATGGCGTCGATCTGCGGGCAGACGTTGAGCGTGCCGTTGACGCTGACACTTCCGGTGCGCGGCGCCTCGTGACAGGTCAGGTGCACGGTGACCGGCGTGACGGCGTGTGCGACCACCGCGAACGACGCCGAGCCGCCGCAGCTGGTGCTGCCGTTGGTCGACGTCGACGTGAGCGTGATGCTGAAGCCGCTCCCCGCGGGAAGCGGCCCGATCACCGACGAGATCGTCGTGCTGTGGCTGACGTCGATCGTCCCGTTCAGCGAGAAGGCGTTCGGCCCGGAGATGGCGTAGGCGACCGTCGCTCAGCGTAGTGCCGGACGCCGCATCGAGCGTCAGCGCCAGCGACCCGCTCGTGCTGGTGCTCTCGGTGCGGGGCGCCGAGCCCGGCGTGCACGCACCGGCGAAGGCGGCCAATCCCGCGAATGTGACAGCGACGAAAACGAACGGTGACCGATGATGTTGCATTGCCATCCTCTTTGGTTGATTGCACCCGACACGGGCGCCGCCCCGCCCGGTGTGCTCTGCAAGGAGGATTCCCGGTGCGGGCGCCGGCGAAAGCGCGCGATTTCCCTCGCTGGACCGCGCCGCGCGCGCGCATCACCGGCCGCGCGCCTGACCGATTTCCGGAGCGGGTCGCCGATTCCCGTAGCGACGCGCGCGTGTTCCGCCGCACGTCCCGGGACTGAACCTTCGACGAAGCTGTTTGCAGAACTGTTTGAATCGCCCGCGCATGATGGGGTGAAAGTGGCGCGGTTGCCGAGCAAACCTTCGCTCTCCACGCTCGCGATCGCCGCCGCGCTCGGCGTCACCGTCGCCGCCGCGAGCGCGGGCCCTGCCGGCGCGCGCACCGACTCGCGCGCTCGCCCCGAGTCGCCTCGCGTGCCGACGCCGGCGGTTCTGGCGGAGGTTGGCCGCGCCATCTTCTTCGACACCAACCTGTCGGAGCCGCGCGGCACGAGCTGCGCGAGCTGCCACGATCCCGAGCGCGCCTTCACCGGCAGCAACCATTCGGGCAACGGCCTGCCGCGCGGAAGCCGCCCGGGACACTTCGCGCGGCGCGCCTCCCCTTCCCTGCTCTACCTGCGCTACGTCCCGACGTTCCGCTTCTCCGCCGAGGGCGACGGCGACGATCACCAGGCGGCGCCCTTTGGCGGGTTCTTCTGGGACGGCCGCGCCGACTCGATCCGCGCGCTCACGCGACAGCCGCTGCTCAACCCCGACGAGATGAACAACCGCGACGGGCACGCCGTCGCCATGAAGATCTCGAGCGCGCCCTACGCCAATGACTTCCGGCGCGCGTTCGGCGGGATCTTCGACGACGCCGACGCGACGCTGGCCGCGATCGGCCGCGCCGTCGAGGCGTTCCTCACCAGCGCCGAGATGGCGCCCTTCACCTCGAAGTTCGACGAGGTCGCGCGCGGTCGCGCGCAGCTGACGGCGCAGGAGCAGATCGGGATGCGCCTGTTCAAGGACCCGCGCAAGGGAGCCTGCGCGAGCTGCCACCAGCTCGCCGACTCGCCGGGAGATCCGGCGCGTTCGCTGTTCACCGACTACGGCTACGACGCCGTGGGCGCGCCCCACAACCCGCGCGCGCCCGCCCGTGACACCAAACCGGATCTCGGGCTCTGCGAGCGCACGGATTCGACCACGCCCACTCGCGACGCCGGGTACTGCATCAACTTCCGCACGCCTTCACTGCGCAACGTCGCCGTGCGCGAGTCCTTCATGCACAACGGCACCTTCACCAACCTGCGCGACGTGGTCGCGTTCTACGCCACGCGCGACACCTCACCGCGGCGCTGGTACCCCTCGGGCGTCAAGTTCGACGACGTGCCCAAGCGCTACCGTGGCCAGGTCAATCAGAACGCCGCGCCCTACGGGAATCGCCGCGCCGGCGATGCGCCCGCGCTCGACGACCAGGAGATCGACGCGATCGTCGCGTTTCTGGGCACGCTGACCGACGCCCGCTACACGACAATCAGCCGGCGCCGCGCCGGATCCGGGACCGCAGGAGCCACACCAGGGTCAGCGCCTCGAAGAAGATCGACCCCGACATCTTCGACTGACCGACGCGGCGATCGACGAAGCGGATCGGAACCTCGACCACGCGGAAGTCGTTGCGCAACGCGCGAAAGCTCATCTCGATCTGGAACCCGTACCCCTTGGCCGACACGTCGCCGAGCTTGATCCCGCGAAGCGTATCGGCCCGCCAGGCCTTGAATCCCGCCGTCAGATCCTGGATTCCGACCCCGAGCACGGAGCGCGCGTACAGGCCCCCGCCGCGGCTGATGATGCGCCGGCCGAGCCCCCAGTTCTCGGTGCCGCCCCCGTCGATGTACCGCGATCCGACCGCCAGGTCGGCCCCCGCATCGAGCGCCGCCAGCAGCCGCGGGACGTCGCTCGGCTCGTGCGAGAAGTCGGCGTCCATCTGGACCACCCGTTCCCAGCCGTCGGGCTCACCCAGCGCGCGCTGGAACGCCGCCAGATAGGCCGCGCCCAGGCCCTGCTTCCCGGCGCGGTGCATGACCCGCACATGGGGATCGGCGGCCGCCATCTCATCCGCGAGCGCGCCGGTCCCGTCGGGGGAGCCGTCGTCCACGATCAGCAGGGTCGCCTCGGGAACCGCGGCGCGCACCGCCGGGACGATCGCCGGAAGGCACTCTTTTTCGTTGTAGGTCGGGATGACGATCAGCGTTCGCGGCATTTGGTTTTTCAGCGGTTATACACGACACTCTGGACCGTGAACCTGCTTATCACCGGCGGTGCCGGTTTCATCGGATCGTGTTACGCGCGTCTCGTGCGCCGTCGGCGGCCCGACGATCTCCTGGTCAACGTCGACGCGCTCACCTACGCCGGAAACCTCGAGAACCTGCGCGACCTCGAAAGCGATCGCGGCCACGTCTTCGTGCGCGCCGACATCCGCGACCGCGACGTGATCACGGCGCTGCTGCGCGAGCATCGCATCGACACGCTGGTGAACTTCGCCGCCGAGAGCCACGTCGACCGCAGCATCATCTCGGCCGAGCCCTTCCTCGACACCAACGTCACCGGCACGCTGCGGCTGCTCGAAGCGGCGCGCGCCACCGGCGTGAAGCGGTTCGTGCAGATCTCGACCGACGAGGTCTACGGCTCGCTGGGCCCGACCGGCGCCTTCGAAGAGACCACGCCGCTCTCGCCGCGCAGCCCCTACTCCGCCAGCAAGACGTCCGCCGACAACTTCGTGATGGCGTTCCATCACACGCACGGCATGGACACGGTGATCACGCGCTGCTCGAACAACTACGGGCCGTTCCAGTTCCCGGAGAAGCTGATCCCGCTCATGATCCTCAACGCCGCCGAGAGCAAGCCGCTGCCGGTCTACGGCGACGGCCTGTACGTGCGCGACTGGATCCACGTCGAGGATCACTGCGAGGCGATCGACGCCGCGATGCTGCGCGGGCGCGCCGGCGAGGTCTACAACGTCGGCGCCGAGAACGAGCGTCCCAACCTGGACGTCGTGCGCGCGATCCTGCGCCACACCGGCCGCGACGAATCGCTGATCCGCTACGTGCCTGACCGCCCCGGCCACGACCGGCGCTACGCCATGAACTCGCGCAAGATCCGCGAGGAGCTGGGCTGGACGCCGCGCCACGACTTCGAGCAGGGACTGGCCGACACTGTCGCCTGGTACCTGCAGAACCAGACCTGGTGCGAGCGCGTGCGCAGCGGCGCGTACCGGGACTACTACGAACGACAATACGGCGCGCGCCTGCGCCAGGGAGCAAAGCACGAATGACGACCACTGGAGGAGCGGAGCTACGCGGGGTGATCCTGGCCGGGGGGACCGGATCCCGTCTCTTTCCCCTGACCAAGGTGACCAACAAGCACCTGCTGCCGGTCGGGCACGAGCCGATGATCTTCCACCCGGTGCGCAAGCTGGTCGAGGCGAACATCCGCGAGATCCTGATCGTCACCGGCACCGAGCACATGGGCGACGTCGTCGGCCTGCTCGGCAGCGGCACCGATTTCGGCTGCGAGTTCACCTATCGCGTGCAGGACCAGGCGGGCGGCATCGCGCAGGCGCTGGGCCTGGCGCAGCGGTTCGGGCGCGGCGGGCGGCTCGCGGTGATCCTGGGCGACAACATCTTCAGCGGCTCGATCGCGGGGTTCGCCGATTCGTTCCGCCAGCAGAAGAGCGGCGCGAAGATCCTGGTCAAGGAGGTGCCCGACCCCGGCCGCTACGGCGTCGCGGTCACCGAGGCCGGCCGCGTGGTGCGGATTCATCGAGAAGCCGAAAGATCCGCCGAGCAACCTCGCGGTGACCGGCATCTACTTCTACGACGAGACGGTGTTCGAGGTGATCGCGGGCCTGAAGCCGTCGGCGCGCGGCGAGATGGAGATCACCGACGTCAACAACGCGTACATCGCGCGCGGCGATCTGACGTTCGACACCCTACCCGGCTGGTGGACCGACGCGGGCACATTCGAGTCGCTGAAGCTCGCGAACGAGCTGGCGTCGAAGACGGTCTAGGGAGCGCGCACCGGGGAGGGTAACCAGGAACAGTGACGGCGGCGGACGTGAGGACGGCTCCGATCTCTTCGTTGTGGGGCGCGAGAGGCGTGGGGTTGGGGTGTTCCTCTTGCGGGGGACGCGGCCCTCACGCCGCCGGTCGTGCCGGCAACCCCCACCCGGCCGGAGAGCCGGGGACTCGACCGAGGGCCCGAGCGAAGCGAAGTCCGGCCGGCGGCACGGGGGCCGCTCCCTCGGCGCTGGCGACCTGGCCGCGGACGGCAGGAGCGCGCCTCGGAGCCCCCGCAAGAGGAACACCCCAACCCCACGCCTCTCGCGCTTGGTGACAACTACGTTTCACTGCGCCTGAGGGCGTTCGTATTTTTTAATTGAAGGTACACGGACACGCATTCCGGCGTCGCCCACGCGACTTCTTCGCTAAGTACACCGCGTACACTCGACGTTTCGACGCCGCAGCCACCTAGCGAAGATCTCGACGCCGACGCGGCAGCCACTTAGCGAAGGCTCTCCCTTCACGACCGCTCGACGCTCGTCCGATAAGCTCAATTTAAAAATACGAACTCCCTCAGGCGCAGTGAACGGAGCTTGTCACCGGCGCGAGAGGCGTGGGGGCCCTTGGGGTGGGGTGTTCCTCTTGCGGGGGCTCCGAGGCGCGCTCCTGCCGTCCGCGGCCAGGTCGCCAGCGCCGAGGGAGCGGCCCTCACGCCGCCGGCCGGACCTCGCTTCGCTCGGGCCCTCGCTCGTGTCCCCGGCTCTCCGGCCGGTGCGCGCTCGTAACCCTCACCGCGGCCGAAGATCCGCCGGTATCGACGCGACCGGCGGGTTAGCCTGGTCGCGCCCCGACAGGATCGGGTCGACCGCGCCCCAGTCGACGCCCAGCGCCGGATCGTTCCACAGGATGCCGAGCTCGTCGGTGTTGTCGTAGTACTCGTCGACGAGGTAGGTCATGAACGACTCGGCCAGCGCGTAAAAGCCGTGCGCGACGCCCTTGGGGATATAGAGCCCCACGGGGTGGTTCTGCCCCATCTCGATCACCTGCGACACGCCGTACGTCGGCGAATTCGCGCGGAAGTCGTAGAGCGCGGCGCGCACGTGCCCCGACGGCACCGCCCACAGGTCGGCCTGCTTGCGGTGGTAGTGCAGGCCGCGCAGCACGCCCTTCTTCGAGAACGAGCAGTTGCCCTGCACCATCTCGCGCGTCCCGGGCGGAAGCCAGGTGCGCCGGAAGCTCTCGAAGAAATAGCCGCGGTCGTCGCCGAAGGCCTTGTACGGGATGATGAGGACGCCCTCGATCTTCGGGGCGGGTGCGCTGGAACTATTGGGTGCGCTCATGTTTGGTCAGCTCTCGGATTTGATGAAGCCCGCGGGCGGCATCCTGCCACGATGACAAGGTGTCGAGTCCGCGAAGGCGCAGCATGCGGTTGTCGAGGATCGAGCGGCGCGGGCGCGGCGCCTTCATCGGCAGCGCCGACGTCGGCAGCGGCTCGACGCGGCTCTCCGGCAGGCCGAGCTCGGCTGCCATGAAGCTGGCGAACGCCGCCCAGCTGGTCTCGCCCTGCGAGGTGCAGTGGTAAAGACCGAAGTGCGACGTGCGCGCGAGCGCGGCCGACGCGCGCGCGACCTCGACGACCCAGGTCGGCGACCCGAGCCGATCGCGGTCGGCGCGCACGGTCTCGCCGGCGCGCAGCCGGCGCAGGATCGTCGACGGGAAGTTGCGCCCGCCGCGCCCGTAGAGGCAGCCGACCCGCAGCGTGAACAGCCGCCGCGTCGCCGCCGCCGCCAGCTGCTCGCCCGCGACCTTGGACCGCGCGTACAGCCCCTGCGGCGACGGCGGATCGAACTCGTCGTAGGCGCGCTCGCGCTCGCCGTCGTAGACGAAGTCGGTCGAGTAGTGCACCAGCACCGCGCCGGCCGCGTCGGCGGCGCGCGCCAGCGTCTCGGGCGCCAGGGCGTTGGCGCGGTAGGCGACGTCGGGCTCGGTCTCGGCGCGGTCGACGTCGGTGTAGGCCGCGGCGTTGAAGATCACGTCGGGCGCGTGCTTCGCGATCGCCGCGCGCACGGCGTCGGCGTCGGCGATGTCGCAGCCGGCGCGATCGAGCGCCGCGCGCAGATCGTAGCCGGCCTGCGGCAGCACCGTGGCCAGCGCCTGCCCCAGGGTCCCCTGAGCGCCCAGCACCAGAGCCTTCACGTCATCGTCTCCGCTTCGCTCCCGCTCACGCCTCTCCTCACGACGTCGGCGCCCGCCCCGCCAGCGACGAGCGCACGTCTTCCTCGTCGGCGCGCACCATCATCTGCACCAGCTGCCGGAACGTGACCTTGGGCGTCCAGCCGAACGCCTTGCGCGCCTTCGCCGGGTCGCCGCGCAGGTGGTCGACCTCGGTCGGCCGGAAGTAGCGCGGGTCGATCTCGACGTACTTCTTCCAGTCGAGGTCGAGCTCGCCGAACGCGACCTCGCACAGCTCGCGCACCGAGTGCGATTCGCCGGTCGCGATCACGTAGTCGTCGGGCTTTTCCTGCTGGAGCATGGTCCACATCGCCTCGACGTAGTCGCCGGCGAAGCCCCAGTCGCGCCGCGCCTCGAGGTTGCCGAGGTAGAGCTTGCTGTCCAGGTTGTGGCGGATGCGCGCCGCGGCGCGCGTGACCTTGCGCGTGACGAACGGGATCCCGCGCCGCGGCGACTCGTGGTTGAACAGGATGCCGCACGAGATGAACATCCCGTAGGCGTCGCGGTAGTTCTGGCACAGCTGGTGGGCGAACACCTTGGCGCACGCGTACGGGCTGCGCGGGATGAACGGCGTGGTCTCGTCCTGCGGCGGCGCCGCCGCGCCGAACATCTCGCTCGACGACGCCTGGTAGAAGCGCGGCATCGGCTCGAGGCCCGAGCTCGCGGATCGCCTCGAGCAGGCGCAGCGTCCCCATGCCGACCGCCGAGGCGGTGTACTCGGGCACGTCGAAGCTCACGCGCACGTGGCTCTGCGCGCCCAGGTTGTAGACCTCGTCGGGGCGGACCGCGCTGCAGGATGCGCTGCGAGCGAGCTGCCGTCGTCGAGATCGCCGTAGTGCAGGCGCAGCCGGTAGTTCGACGGCGTGCGGGTCCTGGTAGATCGGCTCGAGCCGCTCGGTGTTGAACGAGCTGGAGCGGCGAAGCACGCCGTGGACCTCGTACCCCTTGCCGAGCAGCAGCTCGGCCAGATACGAGCCGTCCTGTCCGGTGATGCCCGTGATGAGCGCTCTCTTCATCCGTGTGTCCCTGCGTCCTTTTTTGCGTCGATCTGTTGTTGGTTCGCTTCGTAGTACTTTACCGTCTCCGCGATCCCTTGGGAAAGCGGCGTTCGCGCCGTGAACCCGAACCGCTCCTTCGCGCGCGACACGTCCAGGCTACGCCGCGGCTGGCCGTTGGGCTTGCTGGTGTCCCAGACGAAGCGGCCGCCGAACCCGGTGGCGTCGGCGATGAACTTCGCCAGGTCGCGCGATCGAGATCTCCTGGCCCGCTGCCCAGGTTGACCGGCTCGCTCGAGTCGTACTTCTCGGCGGCCAGCAGGATCCCGTCGGCGGCGTCCTCGACGTACAGGAACTCGCGCGTGGGCGAGCCGTCGCCCCACAGCACGACCTCGCGGTCACCGCGCTGCCGCGCCGACACGAACTTGCGGATCATCGCCGGGATCACGTGCGACGTGTGCAGATCGAAGTTGTCGCGCGGCCCGTAGAGGTTCACCGGGAACAGCACGACGCTGTTCATTCCGTACTGCTCGCGATAGGCCTGCGACTGCGCCAGCATCATCTTCTTGGCCAGGCCGTAGGGCGCGTTGGTCTCCTCGGGATAGCCGTTCCAGAGGTCGTCCTCGCGGAACGGGATCGGCGCGAACTTCGGATACGCGCAGATCGTGCCGGCCGCCACCAGCTTGGGCACGCTGCGCGAGGCGGCTCTCCTCGATGAGCTGCGTGCCCATCATCAGGTTCTCGAACAGGAAGCGGCCCGGGTTGTCGCGGTTGGCGCCGATGCCGCCCACGCGCGCCGCCAGGTGAATCACCATGTCGGGCCGCGCGTCGGCGAGCAGGCGCGCGCACGCCGCGCGATCGACGAGGTCGTAGTCGCGCGACCGGGGAACGAACACCGACGCGCCCGCGGCCTGCAGCCGCTCGACGACGAAGCTGCCCAAGAACCCGGCGCCGCCGGTGACGACGACTCGTCTGCCCTGCCAGAAAGTCTGCATCGAATGGGGCGGATTATACGGGATCGGGCTATTTGTCCACATTCGCCGGCGCACGCAGCGGCCGGCGGCCGGCGGCGACCTCGGCGGCCAGCGCCGTGAGCTCCGCCAGCGACGCCGTGCTGTCGCCGTCGACGCTGACGCCGCCCGGCTTGACCGTGGCGCCGTAGGTCGTGGCCACGAACAGGCGAATCACCTCGCTGCGCTCCGCGGGCAGGCTGGCGGCGTACGCCTCGACGAGATCGACGATGTCGCGCGGGGGGTGGCCGCGCACCGCGGCGTGCACCCAGGCCGCGATCAGCTTGGCCTGGAAGTTCCGGAACGGCCCGAGCACGGCGGCCGGACTGACCCCGGCCGGGACGCGCTCCGACACGAACGGTGCGTAGACCTCGGGGGGCGCGACCCGCCGGCCGATGGTCTTCGACTGCGCCATCCGGTAGATCACCGTCGCCGCCACCCCGGGATCGGCGAGCAGCTCGGCGGCGCTGCGCAGCTGCGGCCGACCGGCGCCGGAGGTGGTCACGAAGCTGTTCTGTCGAACCGCGGCGAACAGGTCGCGCTGCGCCTGGGTGCCGGCGTCCGGCGCGAGCGTGCCGAGCGGCCCCTCGCCCGTCCGCCACTCGCGCGCAATCACCTCCATCGCCTGCGCGTAGCCGTCGATCAGCACCGACGCCGGCGGGACCGGCGCCGAGGTCGCGCCCGCGGCCGCGATCGCGGTGGCAACCGCGCGGCCCAGCCGTCCGCTCAGCGTCTGGGCCAGCGCGGTGTCGCTGTCCGGCGCCGGCGGCACCGCGATCCAGCTCGCGTCCGCGTGCTCGGCGGCGCCGCCGAAGAAGCCCAATGTCGCCAGCCCATGACCAGCGCCCGGCGGCACGAACGGCGGCGCTCCCGCGAGCACGAACACCGTCGGCTCGGCAGCCGCCGCACGCGCGTCGGCTGAGAAGGCCTTGCCGTCGATCTGCGCCTCGCGTACGAACTGCTTGCGCAGGTAGTCGGTGCGCAGCAACTCGGCCGCGAACCCGACCGAGAACAGCTTGTGGTACGGCACGGCACGGCTGTCGTCGAGAGCGAGCGGCTCCAGCACCGGCAGCCCCGTCGGCCCGCGGCGCATCTGCCCATCCTTGGTCGCGGGCACGAACAGTAGGTACGAGTCCGGCAGCCCGATCGGGTCCGCGCCCTTGTGGCAGCTCGCCAGGCCAACCGCCATGACCGCGAGCACACAGAGCGACGCCGACAGGACGGCGGCGCGTCTCATCGATTGCGCTGCTGGGGGGGCTTCGGCGCGGGCTGGCAATACTTCTCGAGCATCATCTTAAGCGCCTCGAAGTCGACCGGCTTGTAAAGGACCGACACGTCCTCCTTGACGCCGATCATGTGGTCGTTCGCCGCCGTCATGATCACCCGCGGGATGTCGGCCAGGGTAGCCCGAGCCTTGACCGCGCGCAGGAACTCGATCCCGTTCATGACCGGCATGAAGACATCGACGAGCATCAGGCACGGGCGCTCATGCTCGAGCACTGCCAGCGCCTCGCGCCCATTGCCGACGCAGATCGCGCGGAACCCCTGGTCTTCGATGAGCTCGCCGACGGTCTGCGCGACATCCCGGTCGTCCTCGAGGACCAGCACGGAATGGCGCGACGGCGGCGCCTCGGACAGAGAACGGCCTTGTGGGGACGATGAACGTTCCAACACCATCAGATTGTGCTCAATTTCTACCTTGGTCCTGGATGTTATCAATAGGGAGAGTCCGGGACCAACGCAAGACCGCCGTCGACGATTCTTCGCGACGATTCGCAAGCGACGGTGCCAAAAAAGAAAACGCCTGGCCCCGCTTGCGCGGAGCCAGGCGCCCCTATGGACCCTTTGACTTGTTGCGGACTTAGCCGAGCAGCTTCAGCGCGACCTGCGGCATCTGGTTGGCTTGCGCCAACACCGACACGCCGGCCTGCATGAGGATCTGGGTACGGCTCATGTTCGACGTCTCCTCGGCCACGTCGACGTCACGGATACGGCTCTGGGCGGACGACAGCGACACCGACGACTGGGTCGCGACGCTGATCACCGTGTTGAACCGGTTCGCCTGGGCGCCGAGCGTAGCGCGCGTGGACGAGACCGACTGCAGAGCGCTGTCGATCGTACCAAGCGCCGCCTGCGCGCCCGTGAGGGTCGACAGCGACAGCGCGTTCACGCCCAGCGACGACGAGGTCGCGCTGGCCGTGGTGACGACGATCTGATCGTTCGCCGCGACGTTGCGGATACCGACCTGGAAGGTCAGCGCCGCCGCCGAGTTCAACAGCGCCACGCCGTTGTACTCGGTCGCGTTGGAGATACGATCAACTTCGCTGATGAGGCCGCTGACCTCGTTCTGGATGTAGCCGCGCTCGGTGTTGCTCACACCGGACGAGGCCGACTGTGAAGCCAGCTCGCGGAGACGCGTCAGAATGTTCTGCGTCTCGTTGAGCGAGGCGTCCGCGGTTTGAACGACGTTGAGCGCGTCGTTGCCGTTCCGTACGGCCTGGTTGTAGCTCTTGATCTGCGCGCCGAGGTTCACGCTGATCGCGAGGCCCGCTGCATCGTCGGAAGCTTTCGTGATTCGAAAGCCCGATGACAGCTTCGCGAGAGAACTGTTGAGGTCGTTTTCCGTCCCCATCAGGTTCTTCTGCGCGTCGAGGGCGCTTACGTTTGTTCTAATGGACATTCCCATGACGAGTTCTCCTGAACCGGACCCGTTTTTGGCGGATACCCTATCCGCCTCATGAATCGTTTCGTCACGGCAATTACACTCGTTAAGACGTAATTTTTGCGAAACGTGGACTTTTTTGCCTAGTAAATCGGGTACCTAGGTGTCGTCCGCGCGTCGCCTTCCTCCCACTTCTGCCTTCCGGTCGGTCGCCATGGCGCTAGGTCTTCGGCCCGCCGGCGTCGAACGAAAAGGCCCAGTTAGCGAAAATCGTGTCGGTGATGCTGAACACGCCTGGCACCACGGTGGACAAAGCAGCGGATGTGGGAGCGCGAAAATCGCGCGCGAGCTCGAGGCAGGACGCGCGTGTCGTGATCGCGTCGCGCCCTAGCCAGCGCCGCAGATAGACTGTCTGCAGATCGCGGGGTCCGTGAGCCTCGCCCGAGCGTCGGCACGACTGCTGCTTCACCTGCCGCGAGGTCATCGATGAGACGAGTGTGCGAGAGGCTTCCGAGCGCACCGGGGGTGGTGCTGGCCGCGCTGTCGTGGGTGGTTGGCGCGACAGGCTGTTCTCCTTCATCTTCGCCTTCGCCCAAGAGCTGCACCGCCAACTCCGATTGTGGCGTCAGCGAGACCTGCCTCTACTCCGTCGGCTCGTGCTCTGCGCAGGGGCAGTGCCTCGACATGTCGGCGCTCGGAGCGCAGTGCGACCACGTC
This sequence comes from uncultured Pseudomonadota bacterium, assembly GCA_963711305.1. Classification (GTDB taxonomy): domain Bacteria; phylum Myxococcota_A; class Polyangia; order Fen-1088; family Fen-1088; genus DASRQZ01. Next base: position 739,098 of record CAVQDT010000005.1, on the reverse strand, counting down.
GTCTCGTATTGCGCGTGCGACGGAACCACCGTCGGCGGGCTGTGCGGTCCCAACTACGCCTACGCCGCTACACTGGGGTTGCCCGGCCCGTGCGGCCCTGCTCCCACCGTGGCCCCCGGGGCGACGCTCACGACGCTCGCGAGGTCGGCGAACGCGGTGCCGGAGACTATCGCCATCGACGCGACCAGCGTCTACTTCCCGTCGACAGGCGACGGCCGCATCGTCAAGGTGTCGAAGGCCGGGGGCTCTCCGGTGATCCTCGCCGACGGCCAGAATCAGCCGATCGACATCGCCGTGGATGGAACCAACGTCTATTGGACCAACGAGGGCGGCTCCGGCAGCGTGATGAAGGTTCCGACCAGCGGCGGCACGCCGACCACGCTCGCCGCCGGTCAAGGAGCGTCGTTCGGAATCGCCGTCGACGGCACCAGCGTCTACTGGACCAACATCACCGGCAACCACGCCGTGATGAAGGTCGGCATCGAAGGTGGCACGCCCGCGGTGTTCGCATCGGCGACCAATCCCTGGGCCATCGCCGTGTCCGACGGGAACGTCTACTTCACCGACGGTGACAACGTCATGATGGCCCCGGCCGCGGGAGGCAACGCGGTCGTCATCGCGACGGGACAGAACTTTCCCTTCTCGCTCGCCGTGGACTCGACCAACGTTTACTGGTCGAGCGCTCGAGGCACCGGCGCCATCGTGAAGATGCCGCTCACAGGAGGCACGCCCACGATCCTCGCATCGTCGACAGGCATGAACCGGATCGCCGTCGACACGACCAGCGTCTACTTCACCACCCCCGACCCGGGCTCGCCCAACGATGGGACGGTGACCAGTATTCCGCTCGCAGGCGGGCCGACGACGCAGCTGGTAGATGGCCAGTCGACGCCCGAAGGCATCGCCGTCGACGCGACCAGCGTCTACTGGGTGGACACGACCCTGGGCGCCGCGATGAAGTTGACGCCCAAATAGCTGCGGCGTGATAGATCTCGCGGCGGATCAAGAGGCCCCGTAGCTCAGGTGGATAGAGCAACGGTTTCCTAAACCGTAGGTCGCCTGTTCGAATCAGGCCGGGGTCACCCACGCACACGGGCCCACGCACGGCCAAGGAAGCGTCAGGGTTTCACTCGCAGCGCGAGCGCGCCGGTGATCGCTGGCCAGAACGAGCCGCCGACGGTCGCGGAAGGAGTCTGGACGATCAATCCGGGAGAGAGCCAGGTCGCGCGTGCTTCCAGCGCCAGCGACGAGCGAGCGGACAGATCACGGACGATCGCGAAGGCAGCACCCGGAGTGATCTGCCACGCGCTACGGCTGACGGCATGGAAGGCGCCCGCACGATCCGTGGCCAGCACGTCGGTGGTGATCCACAGCAGCGTGCGACCGAGATGGACATTGGCCTCGGCGGACCAGTGGCGGGTGAGCCGCCGCGAAAGGCCGCCGGCAATGGCGAGCGTTCCGTAGCGAACGTCGATGGGTTCGCCGGCGGCGTCGGACACCCCGGTTCCGAGCCAGTCGTACGCCAGAGAGAGACGAAGGAAGGGAGTCGCACCCGCCACGATCGGCGACCGCCCGTGCGTCGAGACCGCGAGCTCGGCACCGAAACGTGTGCCGAAGACCGGCGTTCGCATCGCCGCCGTGCCGATCTCGAAAGTGTCCAGGGAGAAGGAAGAGACGCGGGCGGGTCTCGCAGCCCGTGGCTCGGACAGATCGACCACCTGGCGCACCGCCGGCGGCGGCGCCGGATCGGCCGGCGGCGGGGGAAGCCAGATCGCCGCCTCCATCCACTCGGCGAGCTGGAGAGCGACCCGGTCGCCGGCGCGCCGGTCGGGTCCGGGTGTGCCCTCGCACCCGACCAATGATTGAAAGACCTTGCCTGCATCAGTCGCGGTCGCGGTGACGACTGCGCAGTTGTCGTCCTCCATCCGCAGTCTGATCACGCCGGCGGGCTCTGCCGCGTCGAGCGGCAACATGACCGCGAACCCAGCCGCGGTCAGCTCTGCGCGCACGGCATCGGTCAGCGCCGCGAGGCGGGTGTCATCTTCGCCCTCGACGCGGACGGTCCGCGCCTCGGGCGCCTCCTGCGCAAACACCGCGGCGCCGAGCGCAAGAATCACCGCCACCCCCGTCACCCGCGCTCCTCTTGCTCACGGGTTCGAGAGCAGATGGCGCGCGTATGCGCCGTGTGCTCCGTTCGGGTAGAGCCGCAGATAGAGCTCCGCGAGCGGGCGCGCCGCTGCAGCACCCGACAGCCGTTCCACGAGCGCCATCTTGCGTCCCAGGGCATAGGACCGGTAGTGCCCGCCTGACGCCTCGTCGGGCTCGTCGAGGTAGGCATCGTAAGACCGGAGGGCGTCCGCGGTCCGGCCCTGATCCTCGTCCAGCCTTCCCAGCACGAAGGCCGCGTCATGTGAGAGCGGCGAATCTGCGTGGCGCTCGCGCAGCGCCAGCAACGCTCGTCGCGCGACATCGAGCTCTCCCCTCCTCCTCGCAGCGCGCGCGAGGGCATCCAGGCCCTCATCGTTACAGCGAGCCACGCACTCCTCCTCGTTGCCGGGCCCCGAAGGCCCAGGCGGTGCGGCTCTGGCGAGCGCCGCGCCGGGCTTCGGACGGTGGCTGATGCTGCTGACCCTGGCGGGCGGCGCCGGTGACGCCGGCGCAGGCGCGCTCGGGCTCGCGCTCGGCATATCGAGGGCGCCCACCGCGCGCGCTTCGAGTTGCGGCGCCTCCTCCGTGCCGAGCTTCACCTCACCGGTGTCGAGCCGCGCCAGCAGTGTCTGTCCCGCCTTCACCACCATGCCCGCCCCGACGAGCGAGCCTCGAACCACCACTGCGCCTTCGCGGAGGCGCACGCGAAGCCGTCCTTCGTCCGTCCAACGGACGTCGAACGCGGTGCCAGTCACCAAAATTTCGAATGGCCCGGCCGCGACCGACCAGCTCGTGTCGCGGCGATGCCGGATCGCGAAGCTGACATTGCCGCGCTCGACCGCGAGGTGAGCGCCGCGCGCGTCGACCCCCAGGATGCGGGTACGCGCCCCGCGTTCGAGAGCGAGCACGCTCCCGTCGGAGAAATGCATCGTACCGCCGGGCGCCTGCGCTTCGAGCGCGGAGCTCCCGCTGGCCGCACCGGCCAGGCCGTCGAGCTGGAACGTCAGTGGACGTGCCGGCCGGGCCGCCGAGACCGCCACGACCGCAGCGACGACCGTCACGCCGGCAGCCGCCCACCACCACGACGCATGCGCGCGCCCGGCGCTTCTCTCGCGCGCAGCCCCGGGGTTTCCCTTTGCCAGCGCTGCCGCGAAGGCGCGACGCAGCTCGGCCGGCGGAGCTCCGCGCGACGCGCCCGGCGTAGCGCGCCGCAAGAGCCGGCCCAGGCGCACCGCGCCGGTGGGAACACCGGAATCGTCACGGATCATCGAAGCCCTCGCCTCGGTCTGGGTCGCGCAACGCTCGTCGAGATAACCGCCCAGGATCGGGTCGCGCAGGGCGCGCGTGCTCACGCGCTTCCACGCGCGATCCAGGCGGCGGCGCGCGGTCGAGAATGACATCCCATGCGCGGTGGCGACTGCCGCGAGATCCATCTCCTCGACGTAGCGCGCGACGAAGAGCGAGCGATCCTCGGCGCTGACCGTGGCCAGCACGCCGAACAGGCGCGCCACCGCCGCCCGGGCCAGCGGGTCAGAGACCGAAGTCTCCTCGGGCGCAGCGGCCCCCGCGGGCCGCATCGGGGCCCAGGGTGCAAACCAGCGCCGCCGCAGCTCGCGCTTCACCACCCGGGCGGTGATCCCGAAGAGAAAGGGCCGGAGCGCGTCCGGGTCGCGCAGGGTCGACACCCGCCGGAAGAAGCGCAAGAAGACCTCCTGTATCAGATCCTCGCGGTCGCGATCGGGCCCCAGCAGGCGGAGCACGGTCCGATCGACGAATGGGCGCAGGAGTCGGCACGCCGGGTCCACCGCCTCCTCGCGACGCGCGATCAGCGCACAGGCCAGCGACCGCTCGTCCGCGAACGAGCGGGTAGACCTTTCCCTCGCCACCTCCTCGAGCGACGAGACCGGCGCGCTAGACACGATTCTCACCGTGCTCCACCAGGGTCTAGTCCCGCCTGGGCCAGGCGAGTGCTCACTTTTTTTCGCCGGCGTCTATCAGGTACTGACTGCCGCCACCTGCGCCGTGAGCGGCGGCGGACGGAAGCGAGCGATCTCCGCCACGAGCGCGCGGGCGCGCGATTCGCGCCAGGCGCCGCTGACCCGCAGGGGGCCGGCCCCGTCGCCCGAGCCCTCCGGCAACTCGAAAGCGCCCGCCGGCGACTCGAAGGCGCCCTCGGCGGTCAGCCAGGCGGCGGCGTTCTCGAGCGTGGTCTTGGAGGCGGACTCGGGCTCGATGCGACCGGCGGCCACCTCCTCCCCCGCTTTCTGGAGCGCGCTGCGCACGAACCCGCGCCGGTCGCCGCCCGGCCAGGTGGTCAGCGTCAGCGCGGCGATGCGGTAGGCGTCGGCGTACGGCACCACCATCTGTGCGAGGAAAGCTTCGGCGCGGCTCGGGGCGGGCGTCGCGCCGTCGATCTCGAGCTTGGCCATGACCTGGCGCGTCTCCGCGAAGATCGTCTCGAAGCGCGCGCCGACCCGGTACATGAACTCGAGCTTGAGAAGCCGCGAAAGCCAGCGCGTGTCGGCCTCGAGCGTGCGCGCCCCGGATGGATCCGCGGGAGGTCCCGCGCCGCGCGCCGCCGCGATGATCGCGATCGCCACGAAGTGGTGGAGCACGTTGTTGCGGAAAAAGTCGAGCTCGGCGCGTCGCGGCCGCGGCACGCCGTAGGTGGCGGCCTCGCCCGCGCCGCGCACCTCGACCACGCCGTCGCGCTGTAGAAACGCGAGCGCCTCGCCGATCGGCCCGCCGGCTGCAGGGTCGAGCGCGCCCTCGGCCAGCGTCGCGGGCAGGCGGCCGCCGCCCTCGAGCGCGATCCGGCGCAAGAGCCCGAGGCGCCAGGCGAGCTCGGCGCCGGTGATCGCCTCGGTCCCCGAGAGCAGCGCCGCCGCGCACAGTCCGACCGGCGTGATGGTGCTGGCGCGGTTGATGCCGTAGGCGATGCGGTTGGCCAGGCTCTGCACGAACGCGCGGCGGCCGGCGTCGCCCTGCCGGTCACCCACGACCAGTGGGCGATCGCGGCCCCCGGTGAGCTCGGCGAGCGAGATCGGCCGATCGAACTGCACGTAGATGCGCCCGTGGCGCGTGCGCAGGATCTTGCGTGCCTCGAGCAGCGACCAGACGTTCTCCTTCTTCTTCTCGCCGCCGCCGAGCTCGCGCGCGTAGCTGCCACCCTCGGGCAGCTTCTCGTAGTCGATCGCGACCGGGACGAAGAACAGGTCCTCGCCCGCCCCCTCGCGCCAGGCGTCGACCTCCATCGCAAGGAGACCGGTCTTGGGGAACGACAGCTTGCCGGTGCGCGAGCGGCCGCCCTCGATGAAGAACTCCTGCGGGAAGCCATCGCGCATCAGGCGCTTCACGTAGGCGCGGACCACGGCGCTGTAAAGGTGGTCGCCCTTGAATGACCGGCGGATGAAGAAGCCGCCGCACCAGCGCGCGATCGCGCCGAACGGCCAGAACGCCAGGTTGATGCCGGCAGCCACGTGCGGCGGCAGGAGTCCCTTCTCGTAGAAGAGCAGCGTGAGGATCACGTAGTCCATGTGAGACTTGTGGCTCGGGCACAGGACCAGGCCGCCGCGGTTGGCGGCCTGGCGGACCTCGGAGATCCCCTCCTCGTCGAGGTGGATGCCCTGGTAGAGCCGCGTGCAGATCCAGATCACGAGCGGGCGAATGAACTCGAAGAACAGCGGCGACATGCGCGCCGCGACCTCCTTGACGTTGCGCTCGGCCTGGCGCGCGACCTCGCTCGCGGGGCGCGCGCGGCGCTCGGCCTCGACGGTGATCGTCTCCTGCAGCGCCCGATCGCGCATCACCTCGTCGCGCACGCGGTGGGGCGACTTGAGCGGCGGCCCGACGATCGCGCGCGTCTCGCGCGACAGGTGGTAGTAAAGCGCGCCCCGCACCTTGCGCGCCGCCAGCTGCAGATCGGCGCTGCGCTCGGGGGCGCCGGCGCGCTTCGATTCGGCGGCCAGGAAATCGCCGAGCGCGATCGGCGCGCCCATGCGCACGAACGCGCGCTGGTAGTTGCGCAGGAACGCGATGCTGGTCGCCAGCGTCCCGGGCGCCTCGGGCGAACCGAGCACCAGGTCGAGCAGCGACGCCTTGAACCGCTGCGGCCGGCGCGACCAGACGTAGAGGATCGGCACCAGGTAGATCGGCCGCCCGCCCGTCTGCTGCATCTCGCACAGCGCGCGAAACGGGTCGCCGCCGCCGCTGGCGCTCGCGACACCCTTGGCGTGAAAGACGCTGGGCCGTCGCAGGAAGATCAGCGACGGCGCGTGCGCCCCCACCGCTGCCCGCAGCGCCGCCAGCGTGCCGCGGCGGCCGACCAGCGCGTGAAAGAAATGGCCGAGGCCCAGCGCCGCGCCCAGCGTCGCGAGCCCGAGCCGCCGCACCAGCCAGCGGATGAACGACAGGTTGAGCCAGCCCGCCGAGCGCATGACGAAGACCAGCGTCCCCTCGTGCGCGTACGCGCGCAACTCGTCCTCGAGGCCGGCGGGCAGCTCGGCGCGCGCGAAGAACCTATCGAACCACATTTGATGAATCGAGCCAGCTCGCGATCTGCGCGCGCAGAACCGGCAGGCTCACCGCGCCGCTGCCCAGGACCACGTCGTGAAACGCGCGGCGATCGAAGCGCGGGCCCAGCCGCCGCTCGGCCTCCGCGCGCAGAGCCAGGATCTCGCGCTGGCCGATCTTGTAGGCCAGCGCCTGCGCCGGCCAGCCGATGTAGCGGTCGACCTCGGTGACCACGTTGTTGTGCGCGATCATGGTGTTGGCCTCCAGGTAGTCGATCGCCTTCTGGCGGCTCCAGCCGTAGGCGTGCATGCCGGTGTCGACGACCAGGCGGCCGGCGCGCCAGAGCGCGAAGCTGAGCATGCCCAGACGATCGAGCGGCCCCGAGTAGAGCCCGAGCTCGTCGGCGACGTGCTCGGCGTAAAAACCCCACCCCTCGACGAAGGCGGTGACGCCGATGTGCTTGCGGAACTCGGGCAAGCCGGTCAGCTCCTGCGCGATCGCGATCTGCACGTGGTGACCGGGGATCGACTCGTGGAACGCCAGCGTCTCGGCCTCGTAGCGCGGGCGCGTCGTCGGCTCCGACGTGTTGACGTAGTAGGCGCCGGGGCGCGTGCCGTCGATCGCGGGCGGCCGGTAGTAGGCGATCGGGCTGTCGGCTTCCTCGTAGGGGGCGATGCGCTTCACGATGCACGGGGTGCGCGGCAGCTTGCCCAGGAACTGCGGCATCGCCGCCGTCGAGCGCGCGAGCGCCGCCACCGCCTTGGCCTCGACCTCGTCGCGCGTCTTGAAGAATAGCGCCGGGTCGCTCTGCAAGCGGCGGCGGATCTCGGCGAAGTCTTTGGTGTGGAAGATCTGGTCGCCGAGGCGGCTCACCTCGCCATGCAGGCGCTCGATCTCGGCGAGGCCGAGCTGGTGGATCTCGTCGGCGGTCAGCGACAGCGAGGTGTGCACCTGGATCAGGCGCGGGTAACAGGCGGCACCGCCGGGAACGTTGAGCAGCCCGACGTGCTGATCGTCGCGGGCGCGCGGCTGGATCTCCGTGGCCAGCACCTGGCGAAAGCGCTGGAACGCGGGCCGGATCGACTGCGCGATCGCGGCGTCGAGCGCCGACGTGAACGAGCGCCGCTCCTCGTCGGTCCAGCCGGGGGCGGTGTGCGGCGCCGATGCGGGCGCGCGCAGCGGCCACTCGGCGTCGGGCCTGGCCAGCAGCTGATCGACCTGAGCGATCACGTGGATGACTGCATCGCGCGTGGCGACCTTGCCGGCGGCGAGCCCGCGGCGCAGGTTGGCGATCTCCTCGTCGATGGTCGGCCCCATCCGTCGCCAGCGCGCCGCCATCGCGTGCGCGTCGGCAGGCGTGGTCACCGCCTGCAGCTCGGCGAGCTGGAGGAACGCGACCTGCGGCCCGTCGCGCGGATCGACCGACCACTCGTCGAGGTGGCAGTCCCCGCGCGCCAGATCGGCGTCGATCTCGCCGAGCAAGAGCCCGAGCGTGACCTGGTCCGCGCGCGCGAGCCCGCGGCGCGTCGACCGCGGCCACGCGCGTGCGCAGCTCGCGCAGGCGCACCAGCTCGCGCTCGTGGGCGGCCGGCGTGAGATCGGGCATGCGGTCGTCGAAGCGCCGGTCGCCGATCTCCGTCGCCTCGATGGGGTCGGCCTCCATCCGGCGCTCCCAGTATTCGGCGGCGAGCGCGTTCACCGTCACGACGCCCCCGACCGCGGCGGGTGCCGCCGGCGGCGCGCTCGTGCCGCCGGTCTTGCACGCGCCCAGCAATCCGGCGGCCAATCCGGCGGTAAAGATCGCCGCCAGCGTCAGCCCGCGCGCGGGCGGGCGCGGCGCGCCTGATCGACGACGCGCACGATCAGCAGCACCGCGAGCACGAACGCGAACAGCAGCGGCTGCCGCAGATCCGATTTCACCCGCCAGGCGAAGTGAATCACGCCGCACGCCGCGGAGAGATAGACCAGTCGATGCAAACGCTTCCATCGGGGGAATCCGAGCCTCTTAACCATCCCATTGGTCGAGGTCACCGCCAACGGGATCAGCATGACGAAGGCGACGAAACCGACGGTGATGAACTTGCGCTTGAGGATGTCCTTCCAGATCTCACCGAAATCGAAGAATTGATCCACCGCAAAGTAGACCAGGAAGTGCAGGCACGCGTAGAGGAACGCCTCGAGGCCCAGCATGCGCCGCAGGCGCAGCGGGAACGCCCATCCGGTGACCACCTTGATCGGCGTGCAGGCCAGCGTCGCCAGCAGCAGCGTCAGCGTCCAGAAACCGAGGCGGTTCTCCGCCTCGGCGATCGGGTTCGGGCCGAGCGCGCCGGCGTAGAAGCGCCAGCCGGCGAGCGCCGCGGGGACCAGCGCGGCGACGCCGATGGCGAGCTTGAGCAGGCGGAGCCGGAGGGGAATGCGAGACATGGCGAGGATCCGAGAGGCGAGCGCCGGCGCTAGAAGTTCTTCACCAGGTCGAGGCCGGTGTAGAGGCTGGCGACCTCGTTCGCGTAGCCGTTGAACGGCAGCGTGTCGCGGCGGCGAAACTCGCCGATGCGCCGCTCCTTCTTCTGGCTCCAGCGCGGGTGGTCGACCGCCGGGTTCACGTTCGAGTAGAAGCCGTACTCGTTGGGCGCGTACCGGTTCCAGGACGTCGGCGGCTGGGTCTCGACGAAACGCACCTTGACGATCGACTTGATGCTCTTGAATCCGTACTTCCAGGGCACGACCAGGCGCACCGGCGCGCCGTCCTGGTTGGGCATGGTCTTGCCGTACAGGCCGACGGCCAGGATCGCCAGCGGGTGCATCGCCTCGTCGATGCGCAGCCCCTCGACGTAGGGCCAGTCGAGCGCCGACGTCTTCTGCCCCGGCAGCTGCTCGGGCGCGAGCAGCGTGGTGAAGGCGACGTACTTCGCGCGGCTCGTCGGCTGCAGGCGCTGGATCAGCGGGCCGAGCGGAAAGCCGACCCAGGGGATCACCATCGACCAGCCCTCGACGCAGCGGAGGCGGTAGATGCGCTCCTCGAGCGGGAAGAGCTCGAGCAGCGTGTCGATGTCGATGACCTGCGGCTTGGCGATCTCGCCCTCGAACGCCACCGTCCAGGGGCGCGTGCGCAGCGAGCCGGCGTTCTTGCTCGGATCGGACTTGTCGGTGCCGAGCTCGTAGAAGTTGTTGTAGCTGGTGATGTCGCCGAAGGAGGTCGCCGGCTCGGTGGTGCCGTAAGGGCCCTTCTTGACCGCGGGCAGCGGCGGCGCGTTCGACGGCGCGCCGGCCGGCGGTGACGAGCTCGCCTGCGACTTGCAACCGCCGAGCGCGACCGCCAGCCCCGCCGCGGCGGCCGCGCCGCCCGCGAGGAAGTCGCGCCGGCGCAGGTAGAGACCGTGCGCGGTGATGTCGGACGAGCGGATGTCGGACGGTTTCTTGATGAGCATCGGCTTTGCTTTTCCTACGCCGCTCCGACAATGAGGTTACGCTGGTTGGTATTCCGACGCGACCCGGCGCGCGTGTAGACTTCCCGGGCACCATGGCCGAGCCTGCCGACGCACTGCCCGAGATCCTCGAGGTGAAGCGCACCCTCGACGGGCGGGAAAAGCACTTCCAGTGCCGGCTCATCGAGGGCGCCCAGCGTCAGGCGGTCGTGCTCTTCGTCGCGCCGGCCGCCATGCACGTCCACGGCATCGATCTGCCGGCCGGGACCGTCACCTTCGGCCACTTCTGGACCGAACGCCTGTACAACGTCTACCACTGGCTCGACGCGCGGAGCGGCACGATCGCCTTTTACTTCAACCTCGCCGACCAGACGGTGATCGAGGCCGCACGCCTCGAATGGCGCGACCTGACGGTCGACGTGCTGGCGACGCCGGCTGGCCGCGTCGACGTGCTCGACGAGGACGAGCTTCCCGCCGATGCTCGACCAGATCACGCGCGCTCACCTCGCCGAGGCGAAGCGAGCGATCCTCGCCGACCCGCGCGAGCTGATGGCCGAGATCGAGGCGCGAACGCGGGAGCTCTATCCGCGCGTGTTTCCGCACGGGCGCGGCCGCGAAGGTGGCGGCCGATGAAGACCGTCCTCCAGCGCGTCGAGCGCGCCGAGGTACGCATCGCGGGCACGGCAGTCGGACGCATTGGCCGCGGGGTGGTCCTGCTCGTGGGCGTCGAGCGCGGCGACAGCGAGACCGACGCCGACGTGACCGCGCGCAAGATCGCGGCGCTGCGCATCTTCCCGGCGCGCACGCCAATGGATCAGACGTTGGCCGAGGTCGGCGGCGCCTGCCTGGTCGTGAGTCAGTTCACGCTGGCGGCGACGCTCGCCAAGGGCAACCGCCCCAGCTTCGAGCCGGCCGAGGCGCCGGCACGCGCCGAGGAGCTCTACCTGCGCGTGGCCGACCAGCTGCGCGCGGCGGGCCTGCCAGTCGAGACCGGGCGAGTTCGGCGCCGACATGCAGGTCGACCTGGTCAACGACGGGCCGGTCACGTTCCTGGTGTTCACGGCGGGCGGCGTACTGGTGAAGTGAGCGCGCACCGGGGAGGATAACCAGGAACGGCGACGGTGGGGGACGTGAGGACGGCTTCAATCTCTCCGTTGTGGGGCGCGAGAGGCGTGGGGGGAGCTTGGGTGGGGTGTTCCTCTTGCGGGGGACGCGGCCCTCACGCCGCCGGTCGTGCCGGTAACCCCCACCCGGCCGGAGAGCCGGGGACACGAGCGAGGGCCCGAGCGAACTGACGTCCGGCCGGCGGCACGGGGGCCGCTCCCTCGGCGCTGGCGACCTGGCCGCGGACGGCAGGAGCGCGCCTCGGAGCCCCCGCAAGAGGAACACCCCACCCAAGCTCCCCCCACGCCTCTCGCGCCGGTGACAAGCTCCGTTCACTGCGCCTGGGGGCGTTCGTATTTTTGAATTGAGCTATCGGACGAGCGTCAACCGATCGTGAACGGAGACCCTTCGCTGAGTGACGGCGGCGTCGAGTCGAACGATCTGACACCCCTCGCTGAGTGACCCCTACGTACTTGGCGAAGATGCCGTGTACTTAGCGAAGAAGTCGCGTGGTGCGACGCTGGAATGCGCGTCCGTGTACCTTCAATTAAAAAATACGAACGCCCTCAGGCGCAGTTAACGTAGTTGTCTACCAGCGCGAGAGGCGTGGGGTTGGGGTGTTCCTCTTGCGGGGGCTCCGAGGCGCGCTCCTGCCGTCCGCGGCCAGGTCGCCAGCGCCGAGGGAGCGGCCCCCGTGCCGCCGGCCGGACCTCGCTTCGCTCGGGCCCTCGGTCGAGTCCCCGGCTCTCCGGCCGGGTGAGGGTTGCCGGCGCGACCGGCGGCGTGAGGGCCGCGTCCCCCGCAAGAGGAACACCCCAACCCCACGCCTCTCGCGCCCCACAACGAAGAGCTCGGAGCCCTCCTCACGTCCCCCACCGTCGCCGTTCCTGGTTACCCTCCCCGGTGCGCGCTCAGTCCGCCCGGCAGCGAGACCAACGCCTCATCGTCGAGCACAATCGGCGTCGAGGGAACCAGCGCCCAGTCAAAGGTCGCCACCAGATCGGCTGGCATCACGCGCGAACCAGTCGACGCCAGGCCCGCCGAAGCGGCTAGCGCGCCGACAACCGACGCCGCGGGCACACCGCGCTCGCGCAGCGACTCGACCGAGGGCGGGCGCGTGCGCTTCGCCAGGCGCTCGCCCCCGGGAGCCAGCACCAGCGGCACGTGCACGAACGCGGGCGCCGGCGCCCCCAGCGCGCGGTAGAGCGCGAGCTGCCGCGGCGTCGAGCGCAGGAGATCGTCGCCGCGCACGACGCGCGTGATACCCATCGCGATGTCGTCGACGACCACCGCCAGCTGATAGGCGGCGACACCGTCGGCGCGGCGGAGCACGAAGTCGTCGACCGCAGGCTCGGCGGCCGCGGCGTCGCTCGCGAAGCGCACGCTCGGCTTGCGCCCGAGCGCAGCCGCGCGCGCCTCGACCTCGCCCACCGCGAGCCGGCGGCAGGTGCCGGGATAGCGCGGCTCATCGTCGTCGGCCGCGTGCGGGGCGGTCGCGGCGCGCGCGACGTCGGCGCGCGAGCAGGCGCAGGGAAACGCGGCGCCCGCGGCGACCAAACGATCGACGGTGTCGTCGTAGAGACGCGTCCGCTCGCTCTGCCGGTAGGGGGCGAACGGGCCGCCGCCGCCCGCGGCAACGTCGGGCCCTTCGTCCCAGTCGAGCCCGAGCCAGCGCAGGTCGGCGAGCAGCCTCTCCTCGGCGCCGGCGACGATGCGCGCGCGATCGAGATCCTCGACGCGCATCACGAACGTGCCGGCCACCGCGCGCGCGTCGAGCCAGGCCAGCAGCGCCGTGCGCGCGTTGCCGAGGTGCATGGCGCCGGTGGGGCTCGGCGCGTAGCGGCCGCGCATCGGCTCAGTAGCGAATCAGCGAGTCGACGGGCACCGAGGGGAGCCGATCGCGCCCGCGCAGCAGCTCCAGCTCGACGACGACGGTGATCCCGACCACCTGGCCGCCCTGCGCGCGCACCAGCTCGGCGGTCGCCGCCGCGGTGCCACCGGTCGCGAGCAGGTCGTCGACGATCACCACGCGCGTCCCCTGCACCACCGCGTCGGCGTGCATCTCCAGCGAGTCGGTGCCGTACTCGAGGTCGTACGTCCGCTTGGTCGTGCGCCACGGCAGCTTGCCGGGCTTGCGCACCGGAGCGAAGCCGATTCCCAGCGCCACCGCCACCGGCGCGCCGAAGATGAAGCCGCGCGATTCGATCGCGACGATGGTGTCGGCCCGGTGGGGCGCGATCTTCTCGACCAGCATTTCCACGGTGGTCCGCATCGTCACGCCGTCGCCCATCAGCGGCGTCAGGTCGCGAAACAGGATCCCCGGCTTGGGGAAGTCGGGGATGTCGCGGATGCGGGCGCGCAGCAGCGCGGCGCGCGGGTCGGCGAATCGATCGGTCACGGCGAGCCTCCGGACGAAGAAGGGAACGATGGAAGGTATGACACGGGATCGACAGGAATCTGCCCCGAACGCACCTCGAAGTGAAGATGGGGGCCGCTCGCGTGGCCGCTCCGGCCGGACAGCGCGATCCGCTGCCCCGCCCTTACCTTGTCCCCCTGTGCGACCAGCAGCTCCGAGTTGTGGGCATACACGGTCAGGAGATCTCCCTCGTGTTGAACGACGATCAGGTTGCCGTAGCCGCGGATGGCGTTGCCGGCATAGACGACCTGACCGTCGCCTGCGGCGAAGACTGGCGTCCCGATCGGCGTCGGCAGATCGATGCCCTCGTGCTGGCGGCCGGCGCGCGTGCCGAACGGCGAGCCGACCGCGGCGGCGCGCTCGAGGGGCCACCGGAAGCGCCCCACGCCCCCCGGGGCGACTGCCACGCTGGCGAGCGACGGCGGCGGGAGATTCGCCGACGGCGGCGGCGTGAGGCCCGCGGTGGCCGGCCCGGCGGACGGCGAGCCGACCGCGGGCGGTTCGACCGGCCCGTGCCCCGCGAGCACGTAGATGATCTTCCCCGGCCGCACGTCACTGGCGCGCGAAAGGCCGTTGATCTCCAGGATGTCCTCCGGAGGAACCCCGGCGCGCGCCGCGATCTGCTCGAGCGTCTCCCCCGGCGAGACCGTGTACCAGGCCCCTGGTGGATTCTCCGGATGCATCGGCAGCCGCCGGTCCGGATGGCACGCGGCAAGGCCGAACAAGGCGACAATGAGCAGGCTGCGTCTCAAACGGCGGCAGTATAGCTCCGGTCCGGGTAAGCCTTGCGAGCGCAGCGCCCGCGGATCGGCAACCGCTACGCTTGCGGCGGCGTGCCGCCGACGCCGAACTTTCCCTGCAGGTCCACGTAGCGGCAGCGCGTGTCGTACGAGGTCTCGTAGGTGTCGCCGTGGCGGCGGATCAGCGCCAGCTCCTGCTCGTGGGGCGGGCCGATGGGGATCACCATGCGGCCGCCGTCGGCGAGCTGGTCGACCAGCAGCGGCGGCACGCGCGGCGCGCCCGCCGAAACCACGATGACGTTGAACGGCGCGTGCTCCGCCCACCCCGCCGCGCCGTCGAACGAATCGACGGCGACGTTCCGGAAGCCGAGCTCGGCCAGCGTGCGCCGCGCGCGCTCGGCGAGCTCGGGGATGATCTCCACCGCGAACACCTGGCGGCAGAGCTCGGCCAGCACCGCCGCCTGGTAGCCGCACCCGGCGCCGACCTCGAGCGCGCGATCGTGCGCCCGGGGCGCGCACAGCTCGGTCGCGCGCGCCACCATGTACGGCTGCGAGATCGTCTGCTCGAAGCCGATGGGCAGCGGCCGGTCGTCGTACGCCACGCCGTGCAGCGACGGGTCGACGAACGCGTGCCGCGGCACCGCCGCCATCGCGCCCAGCACGCGCGGATCGGTGATCCCGCGCGCGGCGATCTGCTCCAGCACCATCGCCCGCCGCGCCCGCTCGAACGACGCTTCCGCCGTTTTTTCGCCTTGCGAGCCGCCGCCAGCCATCGCGGCTAAGTGTTAGCGCGGCTGACCGCGTCGTGCACGAAATTACCCAGCCGCCAGGCCACCAGCTCGCCCATGAGTCGCGTGTGGGTGAGGTCGAGCCCGAGCGGGGTCACCGATGCCAGCCCCTCGCGGACCGCGCTGCAGTCCGAGCCCGGCAGGTCGGTGGCGTTCTCTTCGGGCCCGCCGATCCAGTAGTACGAACGGCCGCGCAAATCTTGCCGGACCTCGACCTGATCGCGGTACACCCGCTGGCCCAGGAAGGTGACCTGGTAGCCGCGCAGCGCACCTCCTGGGATGTTCACGCTCAGGAACGATGCCTCCGGGATCGCGCCCGGCCCGCGCGCAATCGCCTCGGCCGCGATCGCCTGCAGGAAACCGGCGGCCTGCGAGAAATCCTGCTCCCTCCGCCGCTCGAGCGAGATCGCCATCGCGGGCACGCCGCGCAGCGCCGCTTCGACCGCGCCCGCGACCGTCCCCGAATAGAAGACGTCGGAGCCGAGGTTGTAGCCGTTGTTGATCCCCGAGACGCACAAGGCCGGCCGCCGCGGCACCAGGTGCAGGAGCGCCAGGTAGACGCAGTCGACCGGCGTGCCGTCGATCGAGAACACGCCGGGCTCGATCTCGTCGACGCGCAGCGGACGGTCCAGGCTGATCGAGTGCGAGGTGGCGCTGCGCTCGCGATCGGGCGCGGCGATCACCACGTCGCCGATCTCGCGCAACACCTCGGCCGCGGCGCGAATCCCCGGCGCCATCACGCCATCGTCGTTGGTCACCAAAATCAGAGGACGTTCGGACATCGTGCCGGGGTTCTACTTTGCGGGGAACGTCGCGCGCAAGGAGCGGATGCGACTCGTGCCGCGCGCACTTGCGCGCGCGGCCGCAAGGATCGATGGTGGGGCCCCCATTTCGACCGAGGAGACGACCATGTCGATCAGCCGACGAGAGACGTTCCGCATCCTGGGCGCGAGCGCGCCCGCCCTCTGGCTCGCGAGCAAGGCCCAGCCGGCCGTCCGCCGCGCCCGCGGCCCCCGCCGCCGGTGGCGCCGGCGCATTCGCCGGCAAGCACGCCGTGGTGCCGCTGCCGTTCGACCCCAAGAAGCTGACCGGGATCTCCGAGCGGATGATCACCTCGCACCACGACAACAACTACGCGGGCGCGGTGAAGAACCTCAACAAGGTCGAGGAGCAGCTCGCCACCACCGGCAAGGACACGCCGGGCTTCGTCGTCAGCGGCCTCAAGGAGCGCGAGCTGCTGTTCACGAACTCGCTCATCTACCACGAGCACTACTTCGGCAACCTCGGCGGCAACGGCAAGTGCAGCGGGCCGATCGAGAAGCGGCTCGCGGCGACCTACGGATCGCTCGCGCGCTGGGAGGAGCACTTCCGCGCCGTCGGCAACAGCCTGGGCGGCGGCAGCGGCTGGGCGATCCTCGACCTCAACTTCCACACCGGCGAGCTGCGCACCTACTGGGCCGGCAACCACACGCAGTCGGTCGCGTTCGGCGCGCCGCTGCTCGTGATGGACATGTACGAGCACGCCTACGCGATCGACTACGGCGCCGCGGCCGGCAAGTACATCGACGCCTTCTTCCAGAACATCAACTGGGACGAGGTCAACCGCCGCCTCGAGCGCGCCGAGAAGGCCACGGCGTCGCTGCGCGCGTAGCGGATTGCGGAGGTTCGGAACCCTCCCGGCTGCAATTGGTCGGGGCGACTGGATTTGAACCAGCGACCCCCTGTCCCCCAGACAGGTGCGCTAACCAGGCTGCGCCACGCCCCGACGATTTTTGTGAATGCCTTACCTACTCTGAAACGGGGCCGTTGCGAAGGGATTTTCGCCATCTCCCGGCCTCCGCCACGGAGGTCCGGATCCGGTCGTGGTCGTGGGCGTAGGCGTCGGCGTGGGCGATCCGGCGGAGCCAACGATCGGATCGCCCTCGCCCACGCCCGACGACGCGGATCACGTGACCTTAGTTGGCCGGTCCGTCGACCAAGCGGATCAGGTCGACCAGCCCCTGCTTGATCTTCCGCGCCAGCTCACGATCGATCGGGGGCTCGGGCAGCGGCGGCGGCGCCGCCTTCTCCTCCTCGCCCAGCTCGCGCAGGCGGGTGCGCGCGCCCTCGATCGTGAAGCGCTCGTCGTACAGGAGGTGTCGGATGCGCAGCAACAGCTCCACGTCCTTGCGCTGATAGAGCCGCTGCTGCGACCGCGTCTTCTTCGGACGGATCGAGCTGAACTCGGTCTCCCAGTAGCGCAACACGTAGGGCTTGACCGCGCACAGCCGCGCGGCTTCGCCGATCTTGAAAAACGGCTTGTCTGGTATCCCGGATGCGTCGGTCGGCTTGGGAGCTCGTCGCGCCAAAAGTCCCTCGTCCCCGGATCACCCGTTGAGTGCGTTCTTCAGCACCTGGCTCGGCTTGAACGTCAGCACACGACGCGCGCTGATCGTGATCTCCTGTCCGGTCTGCGGATTTCTCCCGGCACGCGCGTTCTTGTCGCGCACCACGAAGTTACCGAAGCCGGAAATCTTGATCTTCTCGCCGCGCTCGAGCGTTTCCTTGATCGTGTCGAACACCGTCTCCACGATCTCCGCCGCCTCTTTCTTCGAAAACCCGCCGACCTTCTCGTACACGTTCTCAACAATGTCGGCCTTCGTCATGGCCCACGAGCTATAACCCGAATAAGCCTTTCGGGTCAAAGAGTTAGTAAAACCCTTCGCGGTTATTGGGCTCAGAACCCTCAGAGGGTTCCGAACCTCCGAAAATCAGCGAATCGAGATCGTATGCGCCGCGCCCAGCGCCGACACCACGCGCGCGTGCGCCGCGTCGACCTCGGCGTCGGTGAGCGTGCGATCGGCGGCGCGATAGGTCATGGTCCAGAGCATCCCCTTCTTGCCCGCGCGACATAGCGGGGATCGCGGAAGTCCTCGAGCACCGCGAGCTCGCGCAGCAGCGGCTCGGCCGCGGCCGCCATCGCCGCGCGCTGCTCGTCGGCGGTGACCGTGTCGGCGATCCAGAACGAGACGTCGCGCGTCGCCGCGGGAAAACGCGGCGGCGAGACGCTGGCCGGCGCGCGCCGCTCGCCCGCGACCGCGTCGAGCTCGACCTCGAAATAGAGCGCGCCGTCGCCGAGACCGAAGCGCTTGCGCTGCGCCGGGTGGACCTCGCCGACCAAGCCAACCTCGCGACCGGTCCCCTGCGGGCCCGAGAAGATCCGCGCGGAGATCCCGGGGTGCACGATCGGGTTGTCTCCGCCGGCCGAGGCGCGATAGCTCGGCTCCTCGATCCCGAGCGCGCGCAGCAGCTCGTCGACGATCCGCTTGGCGTCGTAGAAGTCGAGTGACGCGCCCGGCTTGAGCCACTCGGGCGCCGCCCGACGAGGATGCCGGCGGCGATCGTCGGCTCCGAGGGGTGCTCCTTGACGTCGGCGCCGCGCAACACCACCGGACCGACCTCGAACAGCGCCACGTCGGGCACGCCGCGCATCAGGTTGCGCCGCGCCGCCTCGCAGAGGCCGGGGAACAGCGACGTGCGCATGACCTCGTAGTCCGACGAGATCGGGTTCTTGACCGCGACCCCGTCGGCGAGCGGCGCGCCGTTGCGCCGCGCCTTGCCCAGCGCTTCCAGCCAGGGCCGCGGCACGAAGCCCCAGGTCACCGCCTCGTGCATCCCCTGCGCCGCCAGCACGTCGCGCGCGCGATCGGCGAGCGCCTCTGGACTGGTCAACGGCGCGCGCGTCCCCGGCGGCAGGCGCGCCGGCACGCGGTCGTAGCCGGTGAGGCGCATGACCTCCTCGATCAGATCGGGCTCGATCGAGATGTCGGGGCGGAACGTCGGCACGATCGCGGTCAGGATATCGCCGGCAACGTCGGAGCTGATGTCGATCGACGTCAGCTTCTCCGCCGCCTGCGCGAGCGGGATGTCGAACCCTGCCGTGCGCGTGAGCCCGGCCAGCGACAGCGTCGCCTTGCGCGGATGCTGCTGCATCGGATAGCGGTCGACCGGCTCGCCGTTGACCACGCCGCCGCCGAGCCGCGCGATCATCGCCGCTGCGCGCAGCGCCGCGTGCGGAATGCCGTTGGCGTCGACCGAGCGCTCGAAGCGGTGCGACGCCTCCGAGTGCAGTCCCAGGCGCTTGGCGGTGCGGCGCACGCTGCGCGGATCGAAGGTCGCGGCCTCGAGCAGCACCGCGGTGGTCCCGTCCGAGACCTCGCTGGTCACGCCGCCCATCACTCCCGCGAGCGCGACCGCGCCGCGCCCGTCGGCGATCACGATGTCGCCCTCTTGCAGGGGCCGCTCGACCGCGTCGAGCGTGGTCATCCGCTCGGCGCGGTTCGCGCGCCGCACGACGATCGCGCCCTGGAGCTTGTCCAGATCGAACGCGTGCAGAGGGTGGCCGGTCTCGAGCATCACGTAGTTGGTGACGTCGACCAGGTTGGAGATCGCACGCACGCCGCACGCCGCGAGCCGGATGCGAAGCTCGATCGGGCTCGCCCCCGCGTGGAGGCCGGTGATGATGCGCGCCGTGTAGCGCGGACAGGCGGCGGGATCGCGGATCTCGACGTCGATTCCGCGGCCGGCCGGCACGGCGCCAGCGGCACCTCGTCGGGACGCGGCAGCTTCCAGCGCGTCTTGAACAGCGCCGCCGCCTCGCGCGCGATGCCGGCGTGCGAGAGCGCGTCCGGCCGGTTGGGCGTGACGTTGACCTCGAGCACCTCGTCGAGCAGGCCGACGGTCGCCCGCGAAGTCCGCGCCGAGCGCCATCGCCCCGCGCGGCAACACGATGATGCCGTCGCTGGACTCGCTGATGCCGAGCTCTGCCTCGCTGCACAGCATTCCCGGCGACATCACGCCGCGGATCTCGCGCCGGTCGAGCGTGCGCCCACCGGGCAGCGTCGCGCCCGGCGGCGCCCAGGCGACAAGACCACCGGCCGCCGGGACGTTGGGCGCGCCGCACACGACCTCCTCCTCGACGGCGCCGTCGCCGGCACGCACGCGCACGCGCACGATCTGCAGCTTCTCCGCACCCGGGTGCGGGCGCACGCCGCGCACCTCGGCGATCTGCACGCCGCGCACGTCGCGCCCGCGGCGCTCGATCGACTCGACCTCGAGCCCGGCCAGCGTCAGGCGCTCGCCGACCGACGCCGCGGTCACGCCAGGGGGCAGCTCGCAGAGCTCGCGTAGCCAGTTGAAGGAGATCTTCATCGGAACTGCGCCAGGAAGCGCTCGTCGTTCTCGTAGAACGCGCGTAGATCGTCGACGCCGTACTTGAGCATGGCCATGCGCGAGACACCCATGCCGAACGCGAAGCCCGACACCGTCCGCCGGGTCGTATCCGACGGCGCGGAAGACGTTGGGGTGCACCATGCCGGAGCCACCGATCTCGATCCAGCCGCTGCCCTTGCACAGGCGGCAAGCGCGCGCAGCGCCGCCGGGCCCGTCGGTGCGCTGGCCGGTCCCCTCGCACAGGTAGCACGCGGCGTCGACCTCGGCCGAGGGCTCGGTGAACGGGAAGTAGCTCGGGCGCAGGCGCACGCCCAGCTCGCGCGTCGAGCCGCGTCCGAAGAACTTCTGCACGAAGTGCAGCAGCGTGCCCTTGAGGTCGGCGAACGAGACGTCGCGATCGACCAGCAGCCCCTCGACCTGCGGGAACATCGGCGTGTGGGTCGCGTCGTCGTCGCGGCGGAAGACGTTCCCGGGCGCGATGATCCGCACCGGCGGCGGCCCCGCCATCATGGTGCGGATCTGCACCGGCGAGGTGTGCGAGCGCAGAATGCGTCCGCCCTCGACGAAGAAGGTGTCCTGCATGTCGCGCGCGGGGTGGTCCGGCGGCGTGTTGAGCGCGTCGAAGTTGTGCCACTCGGTCTCGATCCACGGGCCGGTACGCACCTCGAAGCCGATGCCGTGGAAGATCTGCTCGATCTCGCGGCGCACCAGCGTCAGCGGGTGCAGCGTGCCCAGGCGCCGGCCGCGGGCGGGCAGCGTGACGTCGACCGAGCGCGCGAGATCGTCGGCGAGCGCGGCGTCGTCGAGGCCGGCCAGGCGGGTCGCGACCGCACCCTCGATGCTGCCCTTGGCGCGGTTGGCGGCCTCGCCGACGGCAGGGCGATCCTCGGCCGGAAGGCGGCCGAGCGCCTTCATCAACTCGGAGACCTTGCCCTTCTTGCCGACGTAACGCGCCTGCGCGACGCGGATCTCCTGCTCGGCCGCGAGCCCGGCGATCTCGCCGCCAAATTCGGCGGACAGCCGATCCAGGTCGGCGATGATGCGGGAGGCGTCCTCGCTGGGCATGACAGCCGGGGGCGGCCTGCCGCCGACGGCGGCCTGCCGCCGACGGCTGAACCGTCAGGCGGCGGCGGGCGTCAAGCGGCGGCGCGCGCCGTCTCGATGACCTTCTTGAACGCAGCGGGATCGCTGATCGCCAGGTCCGAGAGGATCTTGCGATCGAGAGCGATGTTCGCCTTGTCGAGGGACGCGATCAGCCGCGAGTACGAGATCCCGTTGTCGCGGGCGGCGGCGTTGATGCGCGTGATCCAGAGACCGCGGAAGTCCGGCTTCCTCTTGCGCCGGTGGAAGAGCGCGTAGCGCCACTTGCGGTGGACCGCTTCTACGGCTGCTTTCCAGAGCTTTGACCGACCGCCGCGGAAACCCTTCGCGTGCGCGCGAATCCGTTTACGGCGTCGAGTTGACTTGTAACCACCTTTGGCGCGAGGCATGGACTGTTCCTTCGTTTAACGCTGAATCAAAGACCTAGGCGTACGGGAGCATCGCTTTGATCTGATGCTCCTGCGTCTTGCTGACGTAGGCTCCGCGGCGCAGCTTGCGCTTGGTGGACGACGTCTTGTGGGTCAGGCAGTGGCGGAGATAGGCCGACTTCCGCTTGACGCGCCCCTTGGCGGTCAGCTTGAAGCGCTTCTTCGCGCTGCTGTTGGACTTCATCTTGATCTTGGGCATGGGAGGCCGCGGAGTATAGCGATTCGCGTTTTCTAGGCAAGCATTTCGACGCGAAACGAACCTTCGAGCCTCCCGACGCCCCCGGCTACGACTTCCCGAGCGGTTTGGCGGGTTCTGGCGCCGGCTTGGCGGTCAGGGTGGGCGCCGTGACCGGTGGCTTCGCGGCCGGGGCTGCAGGAGCGGCCGCGGCAGCAGGAGCGGCCGGGGCAGCGGGAGCCGCCGGGGCAGCAGGAGCGGCCGAGGCAGCGGGAGCCGCCGAGGCAGCGGGAGCCGCCGGGGCAGCAGGAGCGGCCGGGTCAGGCGCCGCCGAGGTAGCAGCGGCCGGGGCTGCAGCGGCCCCACCCGCGACTGGCGGACCGAGTCGCGCACCCGAGGCCGGAGCGGGCCCCGACCCCGGAGTCGGCGCGGCCGGCACTGGCACGCCAGCGCGAATCACGCCACCGCGCGGGCCGATGGTCATGACCATGCGGCGTCCTTCCATCATCGCGCGCTGCTCGACCATGGCGATGTCGTTCACCGCCTTCAACACCTGGTCCAGCATCTGCTGCCCCATCTCGGGGTGCACGATCTCACGGCCGCGGAACACGACCACGAGCTTGCACTTGTTACCCTCCGACAGGAATCGGCGGATGTGCTTCACCTTGAAGTCGAAGTCGTGATCGTCGGTCTTGGGGCGAAGCTTGATCTCCTTGAGCACGATCGTGGACTGGTGCTTGCGCGAGGCCTTTTCCTTCTTCGAGGTCTCGTACTTGAACTTGCCGAAGTCCATGATCTTGCAGACCGGTGGCGCCGCGCGCGGATTGACCTCGACGAGCTCGAGGCCCAGCTCTTCCGCCATGCGGAGAGCTTCGTGCGTGGGAATGATTCCTACCTGGCCGCCGTCGGCGCCGATGACCCGCACCTCGGGCACGCGGATGCGCCGCCCGACGCGGTAGCTGTCTGCTGAGCTCGATGGTGCTTGAAAGGATGGCCTTGCGATGATCTTTCTCCTGGTTCCGGTTCCCGCCGCAAGCTACGCGCCGACCGCTCCAATGGGCGGAGGCGCTGCTTCCTTGGCAAGCCGCTGCGCGAACTCCTCGAGCGCGGTTGCCGGTTGCTGCTGGCCCTCTCGCGTACGCGGCGAAACCACGCGAGCGGCCATGTCCTTCTCCCCCACGACGACCATGTAGGGGATCTTTTCCATCTGAGCCTTGCGAATCTTGGCGCCGAGCTTCTCGGCCGACACGTCGGCCTCGACGCGCAGTCCCTCGGCGCGCAGGCGCGCCGAGACCTCGTTCGCGTAACCTTCGGCCTTTTCGCTGACCGAGACCACGCGCGCCTGCACCGGCGCCAGCCAGAGCGGGAACGCGCCGGCGTGATGCTCGATGAGCACGGCGATGAAGCGCTCCATCGAGCCGAGCAGCGCGCGGTGGATCATGATCGGCCGCTGGCGCGTGCCGTCCTGCGCGACGTACTCGAGCGCGAAGCGCTCCGGAATCTGGTAGTCGAGCTGGAACGTCGAGCACTGCCAGTGCCGCCCGAGCGCGTCGCGGATCTTGAGATCGATCTTGGGGCCGTAGAACGCGCCGCCGCCGACGTCGACCTCGAACGGCCGGCCGGTCGCCTCGAGCACGCCCCGCAGGGTCGCCTCGGCGCGGTCCCAGGCCGCCGGCTCGCCCATGAAGCTCTCGGGCCGCGTCGCGAGGAACAGGTCGAAGGTCTCGAAGCCGAAGAGCTTGAGCATCTCCAGCGAGAACTTCAGACAGTTGGTCATCTCTTCGCCGATCTGATCCTCGCGCACGAAGAGGTGGCCGTCGTCCATGGTCAGACCGCGCACGCGCAGCAGGCCGTGGAGCACGCCCGAGCGCTCGTAACGGTAGACCGTTCCCAGCTCCGAGTAACGCAGCGGCAGCTCGCGGTACGACCGCATCTGCGAGCGGTAGATCGCCGCGTGGAACGGACAGTTCATGGGCTTGACCAGATAGCGCTGGCCGTCGAGCTCCATGCCGCCGAACAGGTTCTCCTTGTAGTGCGCCAGGTGCCCCGACGTCTCGAGCAGCTGCTCGCGCGCCAGGTGCGGCGTGTAGACCAGGTCGTAGCCGCGGCGAACGTTCTCGCGCCGGATTGTGTCCTCGATCTGGTAACGGACGAAGGCGCCCTTGGGGTGCCAGAGCACGAAGCCCGGGCCGACCAGATCGTCCATCGAGAACAGATCCAGCGTCTTGCCGAGCACGCGGTGGTCGCGGCGCTTGGCTTCTTCGATCGCCGCCAGGTACGCCTTGAGCTCGTCGGTGCTGGGGAACGCGGTGCCGTACACGCGCTGCAGCTGGCGGTTGCGCTCGTCGCCGCGCCAGTAGGCGCCCGCGAACGACAGCACCTTGAACGCCTTGATGTCGCCGGTGCGGTCGACGTGCGGCCCGCGGCACAGGTCGATGAAGTTGCCGTGCTGGAAGAACGAGATCGTCTCGCTCTCGGGGATCGACTCGATGATCTCGACCTTGTAGATCTCGCCGCGCGAGCGGAACAGCTCCAGCGCCTCGGCGCGGCTCACGACCTTTTGCTCGAAGCGCAGGTTCTCGGCGATGATCTTGCGCATCTCCGCTTCGATGCGCTCCGCGTCCTCCGGGGCGAACGGCTCGGTGTCGAAGTCGTAGTAGAACCCGGTCTCGATCGACGGACCGATCGCGACCTTGGCATCCGGTCGCAGCCGCTTCACGGCGTCCGCCATGACGTGCGACGCCGAATGCCTCATGCGCGACAACGGATCGTCGGGCACATCACCCTTGTCCCGTGGCCGAATCATCTTCCCTTCGCTCATGTAACGACGGACACCCGCACAGACCCCACGCTCCCACCCTCGGTAGAGACCGGCATGTTCGCAGACCGGATCCGCGCCACGAGCCTCATCTCGGCAACATTTGCGCGCCGGCCACGACCCGTCCCACCAGCGGAGAGAGCGAATCGAGTCGCCCTCACGGGTCGGAGGGTAGTGGTAGGCACGGGCGGGATTGAACCGCCGACCCCTACCGTGTCAAGGTAGTGCTCTTCCACTGAGCTACGTGCCTGAGCCGCGCAATTGAATGCGCGTACGTTACGGCTAGCGAACGCAGTGTCAAGAGCAATGGAGTGCCGGGTTCAAATAAACCTCGGCGGCTCCGCGGAGATAGTTGCCGTCGGTCATCAGGGGGCCCTCGGGTCTCGGGCCTTGGCCCTCGGGCCCTTCCGGACCCTCAAGCGGGATCCCGCTTTCTGTCGAGGTGTCCCGAAAACTGTTACCGTGCTGTGTCGAGAAAGTGCGCCCGCATCGTCAGCGCCCCTGTCAGGTCCGAGCTTGGCTCGCGATGTTCATCGGGCTTACCCCGGCGTTCGTCGTCTCGGCTACTATTTTCCCGGCTAGCGCGCAGGCCCAGACGGCGGTCGACATCCAGCAGTTCCAGCCGACGCCGTTCTCGGACGGCTACCTGCGCGTGGACGGAACCGCGATCCTGCCCCGCTGGAAGCTGCACGCGGGGCTCGATCTCGACTACGCCTGGAAGTCGCTGGTGCTGGTCGACGTCGCGCCGGCCATCCAGCGCTCGCGCAAGACCACCTACGACTTCGTCGGCCACTCCGTGGGCGCCCATCTGAAGCTGGCGATGGGCCTGGGCGGGCGCTTCGAGGTCGGCGCGCTGATCCCGGTCACCGCCTTCCAGACCGGCGACGGCGTCCCGACCGGCGACGGCCGCGGGATCGCCGGTCTCGGCAACGCCCGCGTCGGTGCCAAGGCGCGGATCCTGGGCACCGGGTCGTCGTCGGGGCCGGGCCTGGGCGCATCGTTGCTGGTCGCGCTGCCCTGGGGCTACGGCGGCGCATACACCCACGACACCACGCCCGCCGTCGAGGGGCACCTCTTCGGCGAGCTCGCGCAGGAGCGATGGAGCGCGCGCCTGAGCGGCGGCTACCGCGCGCGTTCGGCCGCCCAGCTCTTCGACATCACGCTCGACGACGAGCTGACCTTCGGTGCCGGCAGCGAATTCTGGCTCCACGATCGGCTCGCCCTCCTTGCAGAGCTCGCCGGTTCGACCAGCGCCGCCCACCCGCTGAGCGCGGCGAAGCAAACACCGGTCGAGGTGCTGCTCGGGGTCCGGCGGCAGATGGCGTGGCTCGGGGGCGACAACCGCTTCTGGCTGACCGCGGCCGCCGGACCGGGCCTGACGCCGGGGTACGGCTCGCCCGAGGCGCGCGTGGTGGTGTCGCTCGACTGGTCGAACCGCCCCGTGCCCCGCCCGCCCGAGCCCTGGGCGCCACCACCGCCGCCTCCCGAGCCGCCCAAGCCGCCGCCCCCCCCGCCGCCGGTCGCCGACCGCGACAAGGACGGCATCCCCGACGACGACGACGAGTGCCCCGACGAGCCCGAGGACAAGGACGGCTTCGAAGACGACGACGGCTGCCCCGATCCCGACAACGACAAGGACGGCATCCCCGACACGCGCCGACAAGTGCCCCAACGAACCCGAGACCATCAACGGCATCGAGGACGACGACGGCTGCCCCGACAAGGGCGAGACCGCCGTGCACATCGGCAAGGAAGAGCTGGAGACGCTGAAGCCGATCTTCTTCGAGACCGACCATTCGCGCGTGCGCCACGCCTACTACAACATCCTCGGGCAGATCGCGCTCACGTTGAAGGCGCACCCCGAGATCGGGCGCTGCGCGGTCGAAGGGCACACCGACGACACCGGGCCGCCCGAGTGGAACCAGAAGCTGTCGCTGCTGCGCGCCGAGGCGGTGGTCGAGTTCCTGGTCGACAAGGGGGTCGAGCGGTCGCGGCTGACCGCGATCGGGCGCGGCGAGAAGCTGCCCTGGGCGCCCAACGACACCGAGGAGGGGCGCGCGCAGAACCGCCGCGTGATCTTCCACATCGAGGGCGTCAACATCGAGGACCAGAAGCGCCAGGAGCGCCGGCAGCGCGTGCGCGCTCGCAAGGCAGGGCACGAATCGGCGGCGCCATCGCCGGGCGAGGACGCCGGCCCCGCCACCCCCGAGGACCCGCGCCCCAGCAGTGGCCCGGGCGCCAACGTGAAGACGCCGTTTCTGCCCGGTCCCCAGACGGGCGCGGGGGACGACCCCAGAAATGGGAAGGACGAATCGAAGACCGGCGCGAAGACCAGCTCGACCAAGACGACTCCCCGCATGGCCGGTCGCGTCCCTTCCAAGCCGGAAGAGACGCCTAAATTCGTGGACCCCAAACAAACAGGCGCGAAAAAGCCCGCGCCTCGTCCCGAGAACCCCAACGCGCCCAAGACCTTGCGCGATCTCCTGCGGTTACCGGAACGCTGACCACGCTCTCGACGCGCCACCCAATCAGGTCCGGGGCCGACCCGCCGATGATTTGTGGAGGACGACAAATGATACTCTGGCAGATAACGTGAGCGAGAAGCACGCACGCCACTCACGGGCAATCGCCGCGCTGCTGTTGCTGGTGGCCGCTGGCTTGGGTTGCACCGTGGACCACGACGGGCTGGCCGGTGGCAGCGGCTCGGGGGGGCGCGTGGGACAGCTCGACGCCGGTAGCGGCGATGCGCCCGCGGGGGATGCCCTCGGTTCGACCGGGTGGGCAAAGCGGCCTGGGCGGCATGGGCGCGCTCGGCGGCAGTGGCGCGGGTGGCGATAGCATCGGCGGTGGCGGCGCGGCGGCGGGTGGCGCCGGCGGTAACGACGGCGGCACCGACGTGATGTCGCCGCAGGACGCAGCCGACGCGATCGCACCGTTGGATGCGCCGATGGACCTCGGCGGCGGTGGCCCTGACACCGGCGCAGTCGATCGGCCCGCGATGGACGTACCCACCGATACCCCGGTGTGCAGCTCGAACACCTTCTGTGACACCAACGCCGTCACGGTCACCCTGCCCGGCGGCCGATTCACCGGCACCACCTCGGGCAGCCTCGAACGACCACGGATCCTGCGGCGGCGACAAGGCGGCAGAGGCGGTGTTCAAGCTGGTCCTCACGCAGAAGAGCGATCTGTTCGTCACCACCCACGGTACCGCGTTCGATACGGTGATCTACCTGCGCAGCAACACCTGCTGTGGCGCCGAGATCGCGTGCAACGACGATTCGGACAACCGCAAGACCAGCGTGCTCACCTCGCGCGGACTGGGCCCCGGCACGTTCTACATCTTCGTCGACGGCGCCAACGGCGGCGCGAGCGGCGACTTCACCGTCGACATCTACGCGACGCCGGCGACGATCAATGCGACCGACAACTGCGGCAGCCCGACGCGCATCGCCAACCTCCCGGTCACGGGCACCACCTGCGGAATGAACGACGACTTCACTCCGGTCATGGGGTGCCTGGTCGCGCCGGCGACCACGTCGGGCGACGGCGTCTACTACTTCGTGCTCGACGCGAACTCGACCATGGTCACGTTCAGCACCTGCACCAACACCTGCATCGACACCGTGCTCTACGTGCGCGACGTCTGCACCATGGCGACGGCCCCGAACCAGAAGTCGTGCAACGACAACTTCTGCGGGCCCGCGCTGGGGTCGATGTGTCCGGCGGGGCCCCCGGTCCAGAGCCGCACCGTCGCGACGCTGGGCCCGGGTGTGCACTACCTGGTCGTCGACAGCCACGCCGGCGGCACCTGCGGCTCGTTCACCGTCTCGCCGAACGGTGTGCCTCAGTAGCGCCCGCCTGGGCCGCTTGCGATTTCTGCGCCGCACCGATTCGCGGTAAGAGTACCGGATGTCGTTCGGGCGCGCGTCGATCGCCATCGCTCTCTTGCTGGTCGCAACCAAGGTCGGCGGCGCGCCTCCCGCGCCGGGAAGGGCGGCGGCGGCGCCGACCAAGGCGGCCGGGCCGCGCACCTTCGCGAACCCGCTGAACCTCGACTACCGGTTCGCGCTCGACGCCCCCGGACGCCGCGAGGCCGCCGATCCGGTGATCGTGCTCTTCGGTGACGACTACTACCTGTTCGCGTCGAAGTCCGGCGGCTACTGGAGGTCGCGCGATCTCGTCGACTGGACGTTCGTCGTGCCCGAGGGGCTGCCCATCGAGGCCTACGCGCCGGCGGTGATGGCCTACGGTGGCGCGCTCTACTACAGCGCGTGCGACATCGGCCTCTACCGCTCGCGCGATCCGGGCGGCGGTAAGTGGGAGCACATCGGCGATCCCTTCAAGGCCGGCGACCCCGATCTCTTCGCGGACGACGACGGCCGCGTCTATCTCTACTCCGGGCTCTCCTACAACGGCGCGATCTCGGGCCAGGAGCTGGATCCGGCCGCGGGCTTCAAGAAAAAGGGCGCGCCGTTCGTCTGCTTCCGCGCCGACTACGCGCACCACGGGTGGGAGCGCCGGGGCGAGGACAACCTGGGCGCGGTCGCGGACGGCCAGTTCTCCGAGGGGCCCTGGATCGAAGGCTCCTGGATGACCAAGCACGGCGGGACCTACTACCTCCAGTACGCGGCCCCCGGCACCGAGTTCAAGGTCTACGCCGACGGCGTCTACACCTCGACGTCGCCGCGCGGTCCGTTCACCTACGCGCCATCGAATCCCTTCTCGGCGAAGCCCACCGGCTTCATCGGCGGCGCTGGACACAGCGCCACCTTCGCCGACAAGCAGGGGCGGTACTGGCACGTAGCCACGATGACGATCTCGGTGAAGCACATGTTCGAACGGCGGCTGGGTCTGTTCCCGGTGACGTTCGACGACGATGGCTCCATGCATGCCGACACCGCGCTCGGTGACTATCCGCAGATCGCGCCCGCGCTGCGCGCGAGCGTGGGTGCGAGCAACCGCGCCGGCACGATGCTGCTTTCTTTCGGCAAGAAGACGGGCGCCTCGTCGAGCCTGGAGGGCCTCGGCCCCGAGCGCGCGGTCGACGAGGACGTGAAGACCTACTGGAGCGCCCGGACCGCCGGCACCGGTGAGTGGCTGGCGATCGACCTCGGCAAGAGCTGCCGCATCGATGCCGTGCAGGTCAACTTCGGCGAGCACGAGGCGACGCAGCGAGGACGCGACGCGGGCGCCTGGCGCCAGTACCACCTCGACGGCTCGCCCGACGGAGCGCTCTGGCAACCGCTCGCCGACCGCAGTGGAGTCACGCGCGACCTACCTCACGACTACCTCGAGCTCGGAACGCCGGTGGAGGCGCGCTGGGTGCGCGTGGTCAACGTTCACACGCCGGGCGGCGGCACCTTCGCGGTGCGGGACCTGCGACTGTTCGGAGCGTGCGCGGGAGCGACGGCGCCCGCGGCGCCGCCGCGGTTCGAAGTCCACCGCGACCCCAGCGACGCGCGCAGCGCGGTCGTGCGCTGGGATCTCGTGCCCCACGCTGAGGGCTACCTCATCCGCTACGGCGCCGCCCCCGGCAAGCTGTACCGCACCCGCGAGGTGCGCGGGCAGCGGGAGGTCGCGCTGCACGACCTCGACGCCGGCGTGGCCGTGTTCTTCACGATCGATGCGTTCAACGAGGCGGGCGTAACGGCGGGGACGAGCGTCGCGAAGATCTGATCCGGATCGTCGCCTCGCGTCCGGCCCCTCACCCCTAACCCTCCCCCCGCAGACGGGGGGAGGGGATCGGATCGGATCGGATCTTCGCCCAGCGCTCTGTCCGGTCCCCTCCCCCCGTCTGCGGGGGGAGGGCTAGGGTGAGGGGTCCGGCTCGTTACTCCTCGACCCGACCCGAGGCGTAGAGCCCGTCGATCACCGACTGATACCGCTCGATGACGACCTTGCGCTTCACCTTCAGGCTGGGCGTCAGCTCTCCGCTCGCCTCGGTGAAGTCGTTGGGCAGCACCGCGAACTTCTTGACCGTCTCCCACGACGCCAGCTTGGAGTTGATCTGCTCGAGGTTCTTTTTCAGCAGCGCCTGCAGCTCGGGCGAATCGCCGGGGGGCGTGCCGCTGCCGAACCGCTTCAATCGCGTCCTCGGACAGCGTCAGCAGCGCCACGCAGTAGGGCCGCTTGTCGCCGTAGACCAGCGCCTGGCTCACCATCGACGACTGCACCTTGATCGCATTCTCGATCGGCTGCGGCGCGACCTTTTTCCCGCCCGCGGTGACGATCAGGTCCTTCTTGCGGTCGGTGATGCGCAGGAACCCGTCCTCGAGCACGCCGATGTCGCCCGAGTGGAACCAGCCGTCGGGCTCGACCGCCTCGGTCGTCGCCTGCGGGTTGTTGTAGTACTGGTGAAACACCGACGGCCCGCGCATCAGGATCTCGCCGTCCTCGGCGATCTTCATCTGGACCACGTCCAGCGCCGGGACCGACCGTGCCGAAGCGGTGGTTGTCCAGGCGGTTGAAGAACGCGGCGGCGACGGTCTCGGTCAGGCCGTAGCCCTCGAGGATCAGCAGGCCGACCGCGTGGAAGAACTCGGCGATCTCCGGCGAGAGCGGCGCGCCTCCCGAGACCAGGAAGCGGCACTTGTCCAGCCCCAGGCGCTCGCGCACCTTGCTGAACACCAGCTTGTCGGCGATGGAGTGCTTCAGCCCTAGCCAGGGGCCCAGCGACTTCCCCGCCCGCTTGCGCGACGACGCGGCCTTGCCAACGCCCAA
The DNA here is from genome assembly GCA_963711305.1 of uncultured Pseudomonadota bacterium. GTDB lineage: Bacteria > Myxococcota_A > Polyangia > Fen-1088 > Fen-1088 > DASRQZ01. Next base: position 707,509 of record CAVQDT010000005.1, on the reverse strand, counting down.
GGCCCACTTCACCAGCCTTCGCTTGCCCGGCGAGCCCTGCTCGAACGCGGCCTGCAACCCGCTGTAGAACTTCTCGTAGATGCGCGGCACGCTGGCCATGAACGACGGCCGCACCTCGACCAGGTTGTCCTTGATCTTCGCGATCCCCTCGGAGAACCAGGTGGTACAGCCGGCTCTGGATCGGCGCCCACGCGATCTCGCGTCCCAGCACGTGGGCCAGCGGCACGAACAGATACTGCTGATCGGCCGCGAGGATGTCGATCGCACGGACCGCGCTGCACACGCCGGCCGAGATGTTCTCGTGCGTCAGCACCACGCCCTTGGGAGTGCCGGTCGTGCCCGAGGTGTAGATGATGGTGAACATCGACTCGGGCGTGATCGCCGCCGAATGGCTGTCGAGCTCTCCGGGATGCTTGCCGAGCCAGACCCGGCCCGCGGCCCGCAGATCGTCGAGCGAGGTCACGAAGTCGCCGGCACCGTGCGTGACCTCGGCCAGCGTGACGTGGGTCCGCCCCTGCGCGTCGGGCTTCTCGAGCGTCGCATCGCCGCTCACGTGGACGAGCCGGGCGACCGTGAACAGGCGGTGGCGCACCGGCAGCAGCTTGCCGATCTGTGACGCATCCTCGACGATCACCAGCTTGGCGCCGGCGTCGCGGATGATGAACTCACACTGCTCGGCCGTGCTCTGCGGATAGATCGGTACGGTGACCGCCCCGGCCAGCAGGATCGCGACGTCGCACAGCACCCACTCGAGGCGGGTCTGCGAGAGCAGCGCGATGCGGTCGCCGGGCGCAACGCCCAGCGAAACCAGGCCCGCGGCGACCTCGCGCGCGAAGGTGTCGGCTTCCGCCCACGTCATAGCGGCCCAGGCCGCGTCTTTCTTGTACCGGAAGGCGATGCGCTGCGGGGTGTCGCGCACCCGCTCCTTCCACATGGCGATCGCGGTCTTGGGTTCGTCCTTCCTGAGAGCGGCGATGTCGGCCGCGTTGGGACCCTGGCTGCCGGTGGAACCCGCGCTGGAGCCGGTACGAAGATCGGCGGACGCCGAGAGGGCGGTCATGCCCTTAATAGTATAAAATTCCGGCCATGGCCGCGAAGTCTTTGCCACGGAGCCGCCTGTTTTTGCGGGCGATGGCAATTGCGCTGTGCGTGGCCAAGCACTGGGTGCGGTGGTGGATTGGCTGGACGGTGCTACTGGTGACTTTTGCCGGAAAAGCGCGTCGAAAGGCGTTCTTCGGCGAGGTGGTCCTCGATCTGTTCCGCGAGCTGGGCGCGACTTTCATCAAGGTCGGACAGATCATGAGCACGCGGCCGGATCTCATCCCCGACCACGTGTCGCGCGCGCTCGAGCACCTGCAGGACGACGTCGGACCGTTCCCGTTCGAGGCCGTGGTGCGCACTCTCGAAACCGACTTCGGCCGCCCGATGAGCGAGCTCTTCGCCGAGTTCGCGCCGGTTCCCCTCGCGTCGGCATCGGTGTCGCAGGTCCACAAAGCGCGCCTGCCGAGCGGCCGCATCATCGCGGTCAAGGTGCGGCGGCCCAACGTGATCGAGCTTTGCACCTTCGATCTCGCGGTCATGCGCATCGGCGCGCGCTTCCTGAACGCCATCCCGTCGATCGCGACGCTGTCGCCGGTCGCCACCATCGAGGAGTTCGGCCGCGCGATCTTCTCGCAGCTCGATTTTCGCATCGAGGCGCGCAACAACCGCCGCTTCCGCGAAAACTTTCGCGGCCACCCGAACGTCGTGTTCCCGGAGCTGATCGAGGAGCTGTCGTCGGAGCGCGTGCTGGCCATGAGCTTCGTCGAGGGGACGAAGATCCTCGCCACGCGCACGCGCTCCGACCCGAAGCGGGTCGCGCGCCTCGGGCTGCAGGCGCTGCTCAAGATGATCTTCGAGGACGGCTTCGTGCACGCCGATCTCCACCCCGGCAACATCCTGATCACGCCGCAGGACCAGATCGCGATGCTCGATCTCGGGCTGGTCGGCGAGCTCGACGATCCGCACCGGCGCGGCTTCGCCCGGTTCTTCGCCGCCTGGGCGCAGCGCGACGGCGACACCATGGCACGCATCATGTACGACATGTCCGCGAACGCGCGCGCCGCCGAGGACGCACGCGCGGGGCGGCACGACGATGACGCGTTCGAGCGCTATCGCGCCGCGATCATCGAGTTCGTGGGCCGCTACTGGGGCCAGCGGCTCGGCGAGGTGCAGGTCGGCAAGGTGCTGTTCGACATGCTGGCGATCCTGCGCCGCCACCGCGTGCGGGTGAACCCGACGTTCACCATCGTGAACATCGCGATCGCGGTCACCGAGGGCATCGGCAAGCAGCTCGATCCCACGCTCGATCTGATGGCGGAGGCGCTCCCCTATTTCCTCGCCCATCCGATTGACGCCCGCGCCCAACCGGTGTGACATTCCGTTCCTACGAAGCCGCGCTTGCTGCCCGGACTAAGTATCCGTAATATGCAGCTCTTAGCCTAGTCCTATGACAGCGCCGTCGTGGTGACTATGGAGAAAACCAAGATCCCTGGACGGTATCGGCTCATCGAGGAGGTGGGGCAAGGGGGCATGGCCGTCGTCTTTCGCGCGCAGGACGAGACGTTGAAGCGCGAGGTCGCGGTCAAGCTGCTGCACCAGCACCTCGCTGCCGACACCGAGTCGAAGGCCCGCCTGGAACGCGAGGCGCAGGCGGTGGCCAAGCTGCGCCACGAGAACATCCTCGAGATCTTCGACTACTCGGGGATCGCGTCGGAGAGCGCCTACATCGTCACCGAGTTCATCGACGGCAAGACGCTGAAGCAGCTGTTCGAGCACCGGCGCATCCGCCACCCGGAGGTCGCGGCGATGATCGCCGCCGAGATCGGCGGCGCGCTGGCGCACGCGCACTCCGTCGGGATCATCCACCGCGACGTCAAGCCCGAGAACGTGATGATCCGCAAGGACGGCGTGCTCAAGCTGATGGACTTCGGCATCGCGCAGGTCGTCGACCTGCAGCGCATGACCGTGACCGGCCAGCTGCTGGGATCGCCGGCGTACATGGCGCCCGAGCTGATCGAGGGCAAGCCGCTCGACTTCCGCACCGACGTCTTCTCGGTGGGCATCATCCTCTACCAGATGGCGACGGGGACGCTGCCCTTCGTCGGGCAAGAACCCGCACGAGGTGCTGCGCCGGATCGGCGAGGGGCGCTTCCCCGATCCGCGCACGGTCAACCGGCTGATCGGCGACGACCTCGGGCGCATCATCCGCGCGGGCGCTGGCGCGCAACCCCGACGATCGCTACGCCGACGTGAGCCGCTTCGTCGTCGAGCTGCGCGAGAACCTGGCCGAGGCCGGCCTGACCGACGCCGCGCATCGAGCTGCGGGCGTTCTTCGCCGATCCGGACGCGTACGAGGCGACTCTGCCAGCGCGGCTGTCGAGCGCGCTGATCGCGTCGGCGAAGGAGCACCTCGCCGCGGGCAAGACCGCGCGCGCGCTCGAGCTCTGGAACCGGGTGCTGGCGCTCGACCCACAGAACCAGGAAGTGCTGGCAGCGCTGCGGCGCCTTCCAGAGCCGCGGCCGGGTCAAGCGGCTGGCGTTGTTCGCGGCCGGTGCATCCGCCGCGGTGGTCGCGGGTTGGTTCTGCGTGCGGCCAGCGCGCTTGCCACCGGTTCCGGCCCGCCCCGAGGCGAAGCCGATGATCGCGAGCGCTCCGCCGCCAAGAGCCGCCCAGACGCCCACGCCCACGCCCGCGCCCGCGGATTCGCCACCCACACGCGGCCCAGCGCCCACGGGCCTCGCGCCGACCGAGAACGCAAGCCCCGAGATAGCGCGCGACGGCGTGGGGCGTCCGACCTCGAGCCACGCGGCGCGCCCGGCGCGCGCCGCCCGCAAGGCCGAGACCGGCGTCGCCCTCGCCCCCGCGGCCCCGCCGCCGCCCTGCCGCGCGCTCCCCGTCGAGCAAATCTTCACCCTTGGCCCGACGCCACAAAACGTCGACGTCTATCTGGACGGCGAAAAGAAATTCGCCTACGACACCGATCACAAGACGATCAGCGTGCCCTGGTCCGGGAATCACACCATCGAATTGCGCAGCCCCGCCGGTTGCTGTTTCAGCGAGCGGATCGACGTGGGGCCGGACCGCCCATTGCCGCCCGACAACATCATCGCGCGCAAGCTGAAGTGGAAGGCCGGCGCGCCTCTTCGTCACGCTCGAGCCGGCCTCGGCACGCGCGCGAGTCGTGGTCAAGGACGCGAACGCGCGCGGCCCGGGCGTTCCGGTGCGCGCCGGCGAGGAGGTCTCGATCCCCTTCCAGCCCACCGACGAGCACAGCAAGGAGGTCGAGATCGACGTCGACACCGGCGACTCGTTCACCTCCGAGCGCATCACCGTCCGCGCCGGCGAACAGTCGTCACACGTCATCAAGCTCAACGTGAAGACGCCCAACTGAGCATGGCCTGGCTCTGCGCGATGGTCGCGACGACGCTGGCGCTGGCCAGTCCGGCGGCCGACGAATTCGACCGCGGCAAGACCGCCTTCGGGCGCGCCGAGTACACGCGCGCGATCGACATCCTGCGGCCCCTGCTCTACCCCGAGATCCGCCTCGACAGCGAGGTCGACGTCGTCCAGGCGCACCGCATGCTGGGCGTCGCGCACCTGTTCGAGAACCAGCCCGACGAGGCCAAGCGCGAGTTCCGCAAGCTCCTGGAGCTGCGGCCCGACTACCACTTCGATCCGCTGCTCGACCCGCCGCGCGTCGTCGAATTCTTCAATGGTGTGCGCAGGGAAGAAGAGGACGAGATCGCCGCGCTCGAAGTCGCGCGCAAGAAGCGCGACGCCGACGTGGCGGCGCGCCGGCAGCAGGAGGCCGACGCGCGCTGCGCGGCACAGGCGCGCCTCATCATCCAGAAGAACAACTCCTACGCGGTGAACTTACGTCCCGTTCGGCGCCGGGCAGTTCCAGAACGGCGAGCGTGGCAAGGGGTGGGCCTTCTTCGGCGTCGAGGCAGCGCTGGGCGCGGTCTCGCTCGGCGCGTTCGTGACCAACTTCGCCCTCTTCGGCGCCAGCCACCAGCGCCGCTGCCTCGATCCCGCGACCAGCGGCGACACCACGGGCATGGCGCGCAACTGCATGAACATCGATCACTCCGAGGAGGATCTGTCCCGGAACCTGCTGCGCCTGCAGCTGGTCTCGGGCGGGCTCTTCTTCGTGACGGCGGCGTGGGGCATCATCGACGCGCTCCAGAACTTCAAGCCGGCGGTTTCGACCGAGACTGAGCCGGCCCACAACGGTGCCGCCACTTCACCCGGGACCGCCGGGGCGGCCGCGCGGCTGCGGGTCGGCCCGCTGGCGATCCCACGCGGTTCCGGGCTGGGCGTCGCATGGACATTTTGAACGACCACGGGGAGCGACGACGAATGGCGACGCTGAGAATGCAGCTGCCCGGGAAGGGCGTGAAGGTCTATCACATCTACAAGAAGATCACGTCGCTGGGCCGCAGCGACGAGTCGGACATCGTGCTGCCCGATCCGCTGCTGGCCGAGAGCCACGCGCACATCCACTTCGACGGCCGCGACTTCAACATCGCGACGACCGAGCGCGACGCCGAGCTGTTCGTCAACGGCCGCAAGCGCAACAAGCACCGCCTGACCCACGAGGACCGCATCCGCCTGGGCATGATCGAGCTCGAGTTCTCGCTGTACGACGAGCCGGTCACCGACGAGTCGGCGGCGCGCACGATGGCCGAGCTCAACTCGTACAAGAAGCTGCTCGAGTTCTCGCAGAAGCTGATGGCCAGCTACGAGCTGCCGACGCTGCTCGACCAGCTGCTCGACGTGATGATCCAGGTCAGCAACGCCGACAAGGGCTTCCTGGTGCTGATGGAGTCGGGCGAGCCGGTGGTCAAGGTGGCGCGCAACCTGCGCCGCGAGACGATCACCGACGCCGTCAGCCAGCTCTCGGACTCGATCCTCGCGCGCGTGGTCAAGTCGCGCAAGCCGCTCATCATCTCCGACGCGCTCAGCGACGCCGAGTTCAAGAACTCGCTGTCGGTCGTGAACCTGAAGCTGACGTCGGTGATGTGCGTCCCGCTGCTCGAGCGCGGCAACATGCTGGGCGTCATCTACGTCGGCAACGACAACGTCGCCCAGCTGTTCGAAGAGTCGCACCTCGAGGTGCTGACGATCTTCGCGTCGCAGGCGTCGCTGCTGATCCGCAACGCGCTGCTGGTCAACGAGCTGCAGCTCGACAACCGCTCGCTGCAGGAACGCATCGAGCGCATCCGCTTCGGCGAGATCCTGGGCTCGTCGCCGCCGATGCAGGAGGTCTTTCGCAAGGTGCAGAAGGTGGCGGCCACCGACATCTCGGTGCTGATCACCGGCGAGACCGGCACCGGCAAGGAGCTGATCGCGCGCGAGCTGCACAACCGCTCGCCGCGCGCCAAGGGGCCGTTCGTCACCATCAACTGCGGCGCGATCCCCGAGAACCTGCTCGAGTCCGAGCTGTTCGGCCACGTGCGCGGCGCGTTCACCGGCGCGGTCGACCAGCAAGGCCGGACGCTTCCAGGCCGCCGACCGCGGCACGCTGTTCCTCGACGAGATCGGCGAGATGCCGCTGGCGTTGCAGGTGAAGATCCTGCGCGCGCTGCAGGAGCGCGTGGTCGTGCGCGTCGGCGACACCAACGCGGAGGCGATCGACATCCGCGTGCTCGCGGCCACGAATCGCGATCTCGAGGCGGAGATCAAGGCCGGCCGCTTCCGCGAAGACCTCTACTACCGCCTGAACGTCGTGCACCTGCACCTGCCGCCGCTGCGCGACCGCGGCGACGACATCGTCGTGCTCGCGCGCTACATGGTCGGGCGCTATGCTCCCGAGTACGGCGGCAAGGTGCGCGGGCTGACTCCGAACGCGATCGCCGCGATCAAGCGCCACCGCTGGTCGGGCAACATCCGCGAGCTCGAGAACCGCATCAAGAAGGCGGTCGTCCTGTCGGACAAGGCGCTGCTCGGCCCCGAGGATCTGGATCTCACGCCCGACGATCTGCCGCCGATCCTGCCGCTCGCCGAGGCCAAGGAGCAGTTCCAGCGCGACTACATCAACGAGATCCTGCTGCTCAACAACGGCAACCGCACCAAGACCGCGCGCGACCTGGGCGTGGATCCGCGCACGATCTTCCGACACCTCGAGAAAGAGGACGGCAGCGAGCTGCGCCCCGACGAGGAAGGCAAGCCCGAGGTGTCATGATTCTGGCGACCGCAATCGCTGCACCGGCGCTGACAGCAATGTCTCGGTTGCCGGACCCCCGATGGGAGCGGCCAACGTGATCCCGCGCCGTTGCACCCTGGCACGAGTCGTGCTTATCCTCCAGCTGACTATCTCTGTCCTCAGCCTAGGCTTTTTCATGACTTCGTCTACCGGTTGCGTTCTCCCCGTCGGGCCTCGTTTCGAGGATCCGCCGACGACCGAGAACGTCCCTCCGTTCATCAACTCGACGGACCCGCCGCAGGGGTCGATCGTCGCCGCCGTCAACAAGACGGGGACGTTCCGCGTGACCTTCACTGACCTCAATAGCGGCGATGCTCTCATCGCGCGCTGGGTGGCCGACTACCCGCCGTTCACCTCGAGCAGCCACTTGCTCATGGATATCCCCGCCCCGATTCCGGCCCCGCCCGAATCCGGACAGATGGAGTCGGTGAGCTGCATCAATGCGCTCGCACTCAACACGAACCAGCACAGCATCACCGTCTTCGTCTCCGACCAGCCGTTCTGGAATCTGGCCGATCCGGGTGCGCCGACCGATCCCTTGCAGCAGCTGACCCAGAACAAAGCCAACTCGGTCATGGCCCAGGCCTCCTGGGTGCTGAACGTCCAATGTCCCTGACCGGCGTCTTCGGGTTCGCGCGCGCTCTCGCGCCGATTTTTCTGGCGCTGGCGCTGCCGCTGCTGGTCGGGTGCAAGATCAACGCGGTCCCGACCCCCAGCTGTGTGAAAGACATCGACTGCAGCGGCGGCGCGGCCTGCTCCAACGGGACCTGCATTCAGCGAGCAGCCCGCGGCACCTGGGCCATCGAGATGCTACCGCCGGGCGACTCGTCGGCCGCGCAAACCCTGCTCGCGGCGGTCAACTTCTCCAGCGAGAAACCGAACCAGCTGACCGCGGACGCGAAGGTGACCATCACCGGCGATCTGCCCGAGGGCGAGGCTGCGATCGGCGACTCGCACGTGATCGCGACCTTCCAGACGCCGATCCCCGGTCATGCCGATCTCCAGTTCCAGACCGACTGGCTCACGCCGTCGCCGTTCTCGATCGCCCTTCCTGCGAGCATGCTCGGGAGCGACGTGACCTTCCTGATCACGCCGCTGCCCCCGCGCGATCTGGCCCAACCCCCGGCGAACATCCAGACCAAGCTCGCAGCGGTCAACCACCTGATGGTCGACCACAACTCGTTCTTTGTGACCGGGACGCTGGTGACGCCGGATCTCAAGCTGGCGGGAGGCTTCGTGGCCCACGCGCTGTCGGGCGGCCAGATCGTCAGTAACAACGCCAGCGTCGGCGTCGGCGACGGCGGATTCCGCGTCGAGATCCCGAAGCAGGTCGCGCATGCCGCCGCCGCGCCGTCGGGGCAACCGATCACCATCGAGATCGTGCCGTCCGGCAGCCAGTACAGCACGCCGCGATTCACGACGCTGCCGATCACGGTCACTGCCAACATGGAGCTCGGTAACCTGAATCTGCCGGCGATCGGCTTCGCCACGCTCTTCCGGTTCAAGGTCGCGGGACCGGATCAGAAGCCGGTCTCGGGCGCGCTCGTCCGTGCGCACACCGTACTCGCCAGCGACGAGAGCGGCTCGTCGGACATGGTGCGCGACGGGACCACCGACGTGAATGGAAACGTCGATCTGCCCCTGCTCTCCAGCAGCAATGGCGGCACGCAGAGCTACGACGTCGCGGTGATCCCGCTGTCCGGCTCCTCGCTCGGCATCAGCTGCGTCAGCGGAATCGCGATCAACGGCGGACAGAACCCCGGCGGCGCGGGCACCACGCCCGTCGCCGCGCAGCTTTCGCTGGCGACCAAGGCGACCCTGTCTGGCACCATCACCAGCCCTGAAGGCAGCGTGGTCCCCGGCGTCGCCATCGCGGCCACGCGCACCGCGGTCGACCCGGCCAGCAACTGCTCGAGCTCGATCGTCGCGTCGTCGGCCAATGGCATCAGCAAGGCCGACGGCACCTTCCAGCTGATGATCGACCCTGGCACCTACCGGCTGGACTTCGATCCGCCGGCCGGCGCGGCGGTGCCGCGGCTCACCAAGACCGGCGTGGTCGTGGCCGCGGGCTCGACCACGATGGGCTCGGTGGATCTGCTTTCGGGCGAGCTGGTCAACGGCAAGGTCCAGGGGCCCGACGGCACCCCGCTGTCATCGATCGACGTCAGGTTCTACGAAGTCGTCTGCGCCGGATCCGACCAGTGCTTCGGCCCGATGCGGGTCCCGCCAATTCTGCGCGCCGAGACCCGCAGCAACGCCGACGGTTCGTTCCAGGCCGTGGTACCGGTCCAGCCGTAGCAGAAGCCACTCGGTCGCTCCGGCTTTGCTTTTTGAAGGCAAAGCCGAGATCATGCGATCGATTCAGATGAGTTGCCGGTTCTGGCGCGCGTTTGTGGTTGTGGGCCTGGTGCTGGGCGGGTTCGCGTACGGCTGCGGCCGGACCAGCCTGGACGACGGCTTCGGACCCGTGGATGGCGCGGCAACCGGAGTCGGTGGGAGCGGCGTTGGCGGCATGGGTGGCATCGGAGCCGGCGGGAGCGGCGTCAGCGGCCAGGGCGGAATCGGCGCTGGCTCGCTCATCGCCTGCGGGGGCAGCACCTGCCTGGTCGGTGCCCAGGCCTGCTGCACCCCGATTGACCTCGGCGGGCGCATGACCGCGCCACCGTACTGCATCGACAACTCCGACCCTCAGGGTTGCAGCGGGGCTGTCATCTGCAGCAGCGACATCCTGTGTCCCAAGATGACCCCCCGCTGTTGCATCCTGCTTCAGCAAGCAAACGTGGGCGCCTGTTTCCCGGCCGGCATCCCCTGCCCCGCCCTGCGTCCCTGATCGCCGGCCCTCATCGCCTCGCGAAATTCCTAGACTTTTGTTGACAGTACCCCGGGCGGCCCGTAGCTTTTGCGCGTTCCCCCGGCGCTCCGGCGGATTCGGCGAGCGGCGCTCCGCTCACCACTGAGGCCGCCTCGCTCGCGCTGGCTGCCGCCATCATGCTCATGCCCCATCCACTTCTGTGACTCCTCCCCCCCGTGTCCGCTGAGTCTGTCCAGACGCCGGGAGAGTTTCGTCCCTATCGACGATTCGTCTCGGTGGTCATCCTCACGTTCGTGTCGCTGGGCAGCATCTACCTGTTGATCTCCGTCGGCGTGACGATCTATCGGCGGCAGCACTCTGTCTCGACGGGGACGCCGGTCGGCATGGAAGCGTCGACCGCGGAGATCGAGAGCTGTTACGAAGAGCTGACCGACGTCGCCGACGGGCTCGAGAAACACCTCGAGAACTTCCACCACCTGGTGGCGCATTACGACGTGGCCGAGGCGCAACGCTGGGCCGAGGACCAGTCGTTCTGGCTCGGGCAGTGGCGCGCGGCCGGCAGCCGCTGTCGCTTCCAGGAGCACCGAGCGGGCCGACTGGCCAAGGAATGGGACCACCTGGCGGTGGTCCACGAAGAGCTCCGTGAGACCGAAGCCAGCTACACCAAGGAGCTGCTTCGTTTCGGGCACGACCAGGCCCCCCAGCTGGACCGCATTCGCAAGAGCCTGGACGAGATCGGCGCGCGCCTCTCGGGGGAGCAGCCGAAAACACTGGATTCGCAAGATCGAGGAGACGCATCCCCATGATCGAGAAGGTGACTGACGTGAGTGATTCGAGTACGCCGCTCGGCGGCGCCAACCTGGCCGCGCCCGCGGGCGCCGCTGATACGCTGCTGCCGTCGGCCGACCCGGGCGGTCACGCTGCCAGTCCTGGCACCGTCGCGAAGCCGAAAGGACCGTCGTTCGCCGAGCTCGGGCTGCGCCCCGAGGTGCTGCGCGCGATCGAAGAGATGGGCTTCACCGAGCCGATGCTGGTGCAGGCCAAGACGCTGCCGCCGATCATGGAGGGGCGCGACCTGATGGTTCAGTCGCGCACCGGATCGGGCAAAACCGCCGCCTTCGGCATCCCGTTCGCGAACGGCATCGCCAACGCCGGCGACAAGTTCGTGCAGGCGCTGGTGCTGCTGCCGACGCGCGAGCTGGCGCTGCAGGTGGCGGCCGAGCTGGCGCGCATCGCCGCGCACTCGGGCCTGGTGGTCGTGCCGGTCTACGGCGGCGCGCCGATGGGCCGCCAGGTCGAGATGCTGAGCGCGGGCGGACAGATCGTGTGCGGCACGCCGGGGCGCGTGCTCGACCACCTGCGCCGGGGCACGCTCAAACTCGACCGCGTCAAGTGCGCGGTGCTCGACGAGTGCGACGAGATGCTGTCGATGGGCTTCCAGGAGGACATCGAGGCCATCCTCGAGCGCACGCCGGAGACGCGGCAGACGCTGCTGTTCTCGGCGACGGTACCCGAGGGGATCCAGCGCCTGTCGCGCCGGTTCATGCGCAACCCGGAGTTCCTGAAGCTGTCGGCCGACTTCGTGGGCGTGCACGAGATCAAGCACCTCTACTACGCGATCCCGGGCATCGACCGCGAGAACGAGCTGCTGCGCATCCTGACCTTCGAGGATCCGAAGTCGGCGATCATCTTCTGCAACACGCGCGAGGAGACCGGGCGCATCGCCGCGTTCCTGCGCAAGGTGGGGCACGACGCGGAGGCGATCTCGTCCGACCTGTCGCAGAGCGACCGCGAGCGCGTCATGAAGCGCATGCGCGAGGGCGGTGTGAAGTTCCTGGTCGCCACCGACGTGGCGGCGCGCGGGATCGACATCGAGAACCTGTCGTACGTGTTCAACTACACCTTCCCCGAGTCGCCCGAGATCTACATTCACCGCACCGGCCGCACCGGCCGCGCGGGCAAACAAGGCACCGCGGTGTCGCTGATCGGACCGACCGAGGTCGGGTCGTTCTACTACCTCAAGCTGCTCTACAAGATCCGGCCGGAAGAGCGCGCGCTGCCGTCGGAAGTCGAGATCCGCTCGCGACGCGAAGGCGAGCGCGTGCTGGCGCTGCGGGCGGCGCTGTCCGCCGACCCCGGCAGCGAATGGAAGGGGCTGGCGCGGCGGCTCATGAGCGCGGTCGACGGCGAGCGGGTGATCGCCGCGCTGCTGGCGCGCGGTTTCGCCGACGTCGAGGGAATGCCGGTGGCGCCCAAGCCGGCGCCTGCGCCGATCGCCGCGACTCCGGCGCCGCGCGAGAGCAGCGGGCGTCCACCGGAGCGCGAGCGGGATCGAGACCGCGAGCGGGATCGAGACCGCGAGCGCGGTGGCTTCGGCGGTTCGTCGCCGCGTGCGGCCGGCCGCTCGCGCCCCGGATTCGATCGCGGCCCGCGCCCCGAGCGCGGCGAGCGGACCGAACGCGGCGACCGTCCCGAGCGGGCCGCGCGCCCGGAGCAGCGTCGCCCCGAACGGGCCGCGCGTCCCGAGGGCGCCACGCCGCGAGAGTCATCAGCGCCAACGGCGCCGCCCGAGAAAGAGTTCTGGGAGGTCTGGAGCGAGGAGCGAACGTCCTCGAGGGCCGGCGCCGAAGTGGCCGCCGACGGCCCCGGGGAGATGGCCCCCGTGCCCGAGCCTCGCGACGCGGTCCGCTTCGGTGAAGCGACCGCGGAGCCGATCCGCTTCGGTGAAGCGACCGCGGAGCCGATCCGCTTCGGTGACGCGACCGCGGAGCCGATCCGTTTCGGTGACGCGACGGCGGAGCCGATCCGCTTCGGTGAGACGACCCCTGCGGATCCTGCGGCCGCCGGCAACGTCGCCCGCCTCTACCTGAACCTCGGGCGCAAGGACGGCGCAAGCGAGCCGCAGATCCGGGATCTCATCGCGACCCACCTCGGAACGGTCGCGATCGAGGGCCTCGACATCATGAACACCCACACCTACCTCAACGTCCCGCCCGACGACGCCGAGCGTATCTGCACCGCGCTGACCGGCAAGCAGGTCGCCGGCCGCGATATCGTCTGCGAGCGAGCAAAGCCGCGGCGGCGCTAGAGCGCCCGACGATCTGAGAGAGAGGGGGGAGAGCTGGCACGCCCTAAACGACGCCCTACCCTGCGACGACGCCGCCGCTGCGGCTCGCGGCCAGCGTGCCGCAGCCGGCGCCGATCTCGTTGCCGCCGGAGTAGCGTCGCACCACCGGCGCGCCCAGGGCGCCGAGCGCGTCGCGGAACGCCGCCAGCTCGGCGGGCGTGGGCGCCCGGTAGCGGCCGGTGGCATCGCTGACGTCGATGATGTTGAGCTTGACCTTGAGCCCGTCGAGCAGCGCCGCCAGGGCACGCGCGTGCGCCGGCGTGGTGTTGACGCCGCCGATGGCCACGTAGGCGATCGTGAGCCGCTGGCGCGTGGACGCGGCATACTCGCGCAGCGCTTCCATCAGCTCGGGCAGCGGCCAGCGGTTCTCGATCGGCATCAGTGAGCGGCGCTCCTCGCTCGTCGGCGCGCCCAGGGAGCAGATCAACCGGAAGCGATGCCCCTCGCGCGTGTAGCGCCGGATCGCCGGCACGATGCCCGCGGTCGAGATCGAGATCGCCTTGGCCGAGATCGCCGGACCGGCCGGGTCCGACAGGATGCGGCCCGAGCGGATCACGTTCTCGTAGTTCAGGAACGGCTCGCCCATCCCCATGAACACGACGCCGCGCACCGGGTGGTCGGCCTCGGCGGCGACCAGGCGGTGCTGCGCGAGGATCTCCCACGTCTGCAGGCTGCGGATGCCGCCCAGACGGCCGGTCGCGCAGAAGTCGCAGGCCAGCGCGCAACCGACCTGCGAGCTCACGCACAGCGTGTACTTCGCCGTCGGCAACGCCTCCAGCGGCGCGGCGCCGCCGTTGCGGCGGCGTTCCTTCAGCGCGCGGGCCTCGTCGGGATCGGGAAGCGGGATGCGCACGGCCTCGATCTCGCGGCCGTCAGGCAGCTTGAAGAGGTACTTCAAGAATCCGTCGGCGGAGCGGCGACGTTCGAGAATTTCCAGGTCGGGCCAGCTCGAAGCCTCCGCCAGCGCGGCGGCCGCCGCCTTCGACAATCCGCGCACGGTGCGGTCCGAGATCACCGGCGGCGCCGCCGCGGGATCGCGGTGCACCGCTGCAAAGACCCGGGCGGCCACGTCGCCCCCGACGCCCAGCGGCTGCAGCGCCGCCGCCATCTCGGCGCGGTCGAGGTTGCGCAGGTTGATCATCGCGAGGCCCGCTTTAGCACTGTTCTAGGCGAAAGCCGCGAAATAGCGGAGCGCATTTTCGCCCAGCAGCTTGCGCAGCGCCGCCTCTCGCCAACCGCGGCGCCACAGCACCTCGGTGAGCCGCGGCAGATCGGCGGCGTCGCGGATGCCGCGCGGCAGCGGCAGGAACCCGTCGAAGTCCGACCCGAGCGCGACGCAATCCTCGCCACCCGTGGCCACGACGTGCTCGATGTGATCGGCGATGCGGTCCAGCGTGCAGAACATGCCACCCAGGTACGGCGCCACGAAGATCACCCCGACGATGCCGCCCTTTTGCGCTATCGCGCGGATCTGCTCGTCGTCGAGGTTGCGCGGGTGCGCGTGTACGCCGGCCGCGCCCGAGTGCGACGAGAAGACCGGCGTCGACGAGCAAGCGACCATGTCCCAGAACGTCTTACGGCTGGCGTGCGCAACGTCGAGCAGGATGCCGCGCGCGTTGCAGGCGGCGACCAGCGCGCGCCCGACGTCGCTGAGCCCGCGGTCCTGCGCCACGGCGGTCCGGCACGACGTACCGGCGGCGCTGTCGCGCTCCCACAGCGGGCCCAGAAATCGCACGCCCGCTTCGGCGAGCCGGGCGACCCCGGCTTCGACGTCGCCGTCGACGGCGTAGCTGCCCTCGACGCCCAGGAAGAGCGCGATACGCCCGGCGGCCCGCGCGGCGCGCATCTCGGCGGCGCTGCGCGCGAGCGTGATCTGGTCGGGGTGGTCGGTCGCCAGCCGGCGCGCGCAGTCGAGCTGGCGCCAGAAGCGGCGATCGCGGTTCACGTGGAAGCCCGCGAACATCAGGCAGCCGAGCGCGTCGATGCCACCGCGCCGGATGCGCGGCACGTCGAGATCCAGGCGCAGCGGATTCCAGAACGTCGCCGGCGCGTGCTCGCGTGTGAAGTCGTAGCCGGTGTGAGTCAGCTTGGTGAGCGCGTCGTTGTGCAGATCGAGCACGAACGCGTCGCGATGGAGCTCGGCGACCTCGGCGCTCACCTCGACCGGATGTCCGCGCATGCTCGCCCTTGCGGCCGCCCGCGGTTAGGCGGGGCCGGTCCCTTCCAGCTCGCGGCAGATCTCGTCGTAACCGTCGGAGAGCGCGAAGTCGAGCAGCGCCAGCGCCTCGGGGTTGGCCGCGACGTTGGCCAGCGTGAGCGGGCGTCCCCCGACCGCGAGCACCACCGACAGCGCCGAGGGCAAGTGCCCCGAAGCCAGTAGCCCGACCTGATCGGCGCCATCGCGGACGGCCTCGTGTAGCGCGCCGAGATCCAGCGCGCCCGCGCTCTCCATGGCGAACGGCATGACCTCCTGGCGCGCGCGGCGGGACAGCGCCTTCGCGACCGTCGTCGCGCCGGCATTCATCATGTCGGCCGGCACGTCGGGGTGGCGGTAGTCGGTGACGAACTGGCGCACGATGCCGCCAACCAGGGCGCCGGTCTGCGGCGGCGTATCGCGCAGCACCAGGTCGAGGTGGGTGGCCGCGAGGCGGAGGCAGCGCGCGGCTGCGAACCGGATCGCGTGCGGCCCCAGCGTCAGGATCGATGCGCCCAGGATCAGCGTCGGGCGGCTCGCCCGGCTCGACCGCCATCCAGGACGGCGCGCTGGCCGCGCGCGCCGGCTTGACGTAGACGTCGACGTCCTTGAGACCCATCTCGGCGGCGATGGTGTCGATGATCTCGCGCGGCCCCTGCCCGCGCGCCACCTTGTCCCCGCGCGACAGCTCGTAGCGCTTGAGGTCGCTCACCGCCTTGGCGAGCGGCTCGCCCAGGATGCGGAAGATGTTGCGGACGCCCGAGGGCAGCCCGGCGGGGAACAGGCGCTCATCGACGTCGGGCCGCGACAGCGCCGCCAGCCGCCGCCCGCGCGCCGGCGGAGCGGCCCACGCCGGCGGCCGCCGCGCGATCGGCGGCGTCCGACGACAGCACGCCCAGCAGCTGCGCGCCCGCGGCGGCGGCCGACGCGCGGCCACGCCACTGCATGACGTGCACGAGCGCGCGCAGCACCTCGACGTCGAGCTTGCCGGCGTGCAGATCGGCCCGCAGCAGCAGGAGCGCGTGGTCGAGCAGCGAGCGCCGCCCGGGCAGATCGCGCGTGCGATCGTAGTGGCGCACCATCTCGCCGACCGCCTGCAGATTCCGGGGCGCGTCGTCGGCGGCGCGCCGGAAGCGCGCGCCCGCCTGACGCAGATCGCCCGCCTGCTCCCACAGCTGTCCGAGGCGGATCAGATACGGCACGCGCTTGTCCGCCTCGGGCGTGAGATCGACGAGCCGCTCGGTGACCGCGATCGCGTTCTTGGTCTCGCCGATCTCGATCAGGAGATCCGAGAGCGCGACCAGCGCCTCGCGGTTGTCGCCTTCGAGCTGCAAGACCCGCTTGTAGGCGTCGGCCGCGCGCTTCGCGTCGTGCTCGTGGCGGGTGTAGATGCGCCCGATGCGCAGGAAGATCTCGCGCAGCCGCTCGGGCGAGCGCTCCGCGAGCGCGCGCTTGAGGTAGAGCTCGGCGGCATCGCCGTAAGCGCCGCTCTCGTATTGCAGATCGGCCAGCCGCGCCAGCGCCTTGCCGTGCTGCGGCTCCTTGGCGAGGATCGCGCGCAGCTCGGCCTTCGCGCCGTCGGCGTCGGCGAGCGGCCCGGCGAGCAACTCCGCGCGCGACAAGCGCAGCGCCGCGACCTCGAACGGGTTGGTGGCGACCGCGATCCGGGCCGCGAGCAGCTCGCCCAGCGCCGACTGCTCCCCCGCGGCGCTCAACGCCGCACGCAACTGCTCGAACGCGCCGACGTGCGCCGGATCGACCGCGAGGATTCGCCGCAGCGGCTCGATGACCGCCGGATCGGCCGGTCGAGCGGCCGCACCCGGGGTTCTGGCGCCCGGCGGCCCGGGGGGCGGTGCTGCGATCGGCTCCGAAGTCCCGGCCGAGATGGTGGCCGAGACCACCGCGGAGATCGGCATCGCATCCGTCGAACGAATCCGCGGCGCTCGCATCCGGTCGCGCGCCCCGCCCGAGCTCGGCGGCGAGCAACAGCACGCGAATGCGCTCCTCGCGGCTCTTGAGCACCTCGGCCTCGCGCGAGCAGACCGCGGCGGCGTCGGCGAGCGCGCCGCGCTTGATCAAAGCCCGGCGCAACGCGCGCAGCGCGGGCGCGCTCGCCGGATCGCGCTCCAGCGCCAGGCGCAGCCGGGCTTCGGCGCGCGGCCCGTCGCCGGCAGCGGCGTCGCGCTCCGCGGCCCGCACCAGCAGGGCGGCGCTCGATCGCGGATCGCCCGCCGGCCGCGATGCCGCGATGCCGGACAGCGGCGCGCTCTCGGGCTCGGCGTCGTCGCCGAGCATCAAGCGCTCCGCGATCTCCGCCGAGCGCATCGCCCGCGTCGGGCGCCGCCGCCTTCGCTTCGGCTGCGCGCCAGGCGCACAGCAGGCCCGGGCGATCCTCGGCGCGCGCCGCCTCGCGCCCCGCTGCCGCCAGCGCCAGCAACCGCGCGCTGTCGGCCGCCGCGCCGGTGTCGAGCGACGGCTCGCGCAGCAACGCCGCCAGGTAGAGGCCGGGCGCCGTGGCGACGTCCTGATGGGGCGGTTCACGTTCGAGCCGCTGCACCACCTCGCCCGTCTGCCCGGACTGGACGGCCGCCAGGAAAGCCCGCACCCGCGCGCGCGGCTCGTCGAGCGCCGCAGCGCCGCCTCCGGGCTCCTGCGCGCGCCCGTCGATGCGCCAGAGGCCGCGTGCGCTCTCGCTCGCGAGCGGCCCGGCCGCCGAGATCGCGATAGAGCCGCCCCGCGGCCGCGTCGTCGCCGGCGGTCTCGTGTGCCTCGGCGGCGCGCAGCACCGCGCCGGGATCACCGGAGAACCCCAGCTGCACCAGCGCCCGCGCCCGCTCGAGCGGATCGGGCATGACGCGCACGAGCCGCTCGCAGAGCTCGCGTCCAGGAGCCCACGCCGGCTCGGATTGGTGAAGAGCCCGCGCCGCCTCCAGCGCTTCGGTGGCCCGTCCCGCGCGTCCGAGCCAGTGGATCGCCTGCAGGCGCCAGAGCTTCTCGCCGGGGCCATGCGCCGCCGCGGCGCCGGTATAGATCGTCGCCAGCCGCGCTGGATCCGACCCCGCGTTCAACGTGACCAGCGCCAGCGCCGCCGGATCGGCGGGCGCATGCGCGAGCGTAACCTCGGGCGCGTCGGAGAGCGTCGTCTCGGACGCTGGCGCGCTCTTGGGCCGTCTCCGGCCCGGCACCGCCGCCGGCCAGGACGCTGGCGCGTCGGAGCGAAGGGCGTCCGCCAGCTTCTGCAGCGCCGGTCCGAGCTCGCTCGCGCTCCAGGCCGAGGCGCCCCGCTCGAGCGCGTCGGCCGCTTCGCGCTTGCGCCCCGCCGCCGTTTCGCGCGCCGCGAGCGCCCAGAACGCGGTCGCCATCGGCGCCGCCGCCACCAGCTCGCCCAGCGCCTGGCGCACCGGCTCGTCGCCGACGCCCGCGGCCGTGCCCTGCGCCAGCGTGTCGACCACCAGCGACTGCGCGTACGCCGCGCGCGCGGGATCGAAGCGGGCCCACAGGCGCAGGGCGTCCAGGCGCAGCGCGGGATCGCCGGCGCGACCAGCGATCTCCTGCGCGACGATCGCGAGCGGAACCGTTGCCAGGCGCCGCTTCCAGCCCCGCCGCGGCGATCTCCAGCGCGCGCCGAGCGCCGTCGCTGGCGGCCCCGCCGGCATCGGCCTCGGCCAGCGCCAGCTCGGCGGCCATGACGTCCAGGCACGCGCGCGCGGTGCGCGGTGGTCCAGGTCTCGCGCGCCTCGTTGATGAGGCGCCGCACGCGCGCCACGCGCTCGCCGTTGCCGCCGTCGCCGCGCACCGCCCAGCGCTCGAGATCCAGCCGATCGCGCAGCGCCGCCGGCGACGTGCCTCCGTTCGCCGGATCGCTGAGCAGCCGGTCGGCGCGCTCGACGGCACCGGCGCGGCGAGCCACCACCGCCGCCCAGCGCGCGCAGCTGACCTTGAAGTCACCCGGCGGCAGCGTCGCCAGCAGCTCGTCGAGCATCGGCGCGACCGCGTCGGCTCCGGCGCGCGCCGCGTCCCGGAGCTGGCCGACCGCGACCAGCAGCCGCTCGCGCGGCGAGGACGCGAACCGCGCCGCGAGCGCGCGCTGCCGCGTCGCGGCCGCGCCGTCGCCGCCGATCTCCGCGAGCCGCGCCGCCAGGCCTGCCAGCGCCGCGCCCGCGCGCCCCTCGAGCGCCATCGCCGCCGTCTCGAGCACGACCGCCGCCCCTCGCGGTATCCGCCGCGCGCAGCGCGATCTCGGCCTCGGCGAGCGCGCGCGACAGACCGTCGCCCAGCGCCGCGCGCGCGTCCTCGTCGAGCGAGCCCGACATCGCCAGCGTCCACTCCGCCTGGAGCGCTCGGTAGCCGGCGCGCTCATCGCCGTCGACTGCGGCGGCCAGGAGGCCGACCGTCTCGAGCGCGACCGCCGCGTCGCCCTGGCGTTCCGCGAGGCGCAGGCGCGCGCGCAACGCCGGCGCCGAGCCCGGCTGCAGCGTGAGCGCGTCGTCGCACAGCGCGACTGCCGCGTCGGTGTCGCCGAGCGCGTCGGTGAGCCGCGCCGCCGCCAGCGTGAGCGCCGCCTGCTGGGTCGCGGTGTCGGCGACCTCCATCTCGGCGGCCAGCAGCGACAAGCAGCCCGCGCCGCTCGTCGTCGCTCGGCGCGGCGGGTACCGCACGCCCCGGGAGACGGATCATGACCTCCAGCTTTTCGCGCCAGGGATCGGCGGACATCTCGATCAGCGGATCGGCGAACAGCGGCGCCGGCGTGTCGGTCGCCGGCTCGCGCCGGAACAGCGTCTCTTCGGGCGTGCTCGACGAGATGATCGCGGCGTAGACTTCGGAGTGCGGCGTCTGGCGCGACGAGAACTCCTCGGCCGACGCCTCGAAGGCGGCGGCGTCGTCGAGCGGCGGCCCCGACGTCACGGTGGTCGGCGTGTCGGCGAACGGGTTCTCCTCGTCGGGCAGCGCGCCGAGCGGCTCCGGCTGCGGCAGCGGCGGCGGCGGCTCACCGGACGCGACCGGCGCCTCCTCGATCGGCAGGTGCGCATCCCAGTCGGCGAGCTCGGTCTCCCACTCGTTCTCGTTCTCGTTGGTGAACGGCAGGACCGGCGCCTTGGGTTTCTCGCGCTCCGCCATCGTCAGGTCCCGCCCTGTCCGGCCTCGCGGCGCGCGGCCAGATAAGCCTCGCCGAGCGCGAACCGGACCACGCGCCGTCGCGGCAGCGTTGCGCCGGAGCTCGGCCGGCGCCGGCGGCGTGGTGAACCGGCCGGCGGCGATTGCCGCCGCGCGCACGTCGCCGGCGAGCACCAGCCCCAGCCGATCCGCGCCGCGCAGGAGCGCGCCCTGCCAGGCGGCCGCGTCGATGGTCTCGAACCCGAACCGCGAAGCCTGCAGCGCCAGGGTCTTGCGTTCCTTGCGCGCCAGCGCGCGCGACAACGCTTTGACCTGCGCCTCGGGCGCGCGCGAGACGCCGGGCACGTTCGCGGGCGCGCCGGCGATCACCGCCGCAGCGTCGAAGATCGCCTGCAGCGCGCTGGCGCTCAGGCGCGCCGCCGTCGTCGCGCGGAGGCGCAGCAGGCCGAACGCGCGACCCACCGCGAACGGTGACGTCCCCCCGTCCATCCCGGTGGGCGCGCCCAGCACCAGCGCCGGCGCCGGCAGCTCCAGCGCCAGCGCGTCGTCGGCACCGACCGCCGAGCTGCCCGGCGGCGCCCGGTGCAGGACCAGCCCCTGCACGCCGAGCGCCGCGCCGGCCTGAACCAGCCACCCGAGCGCCGGATCGCTCTCCGGTGCCACGCGGTTCTGTCGCACGGCCCCGAGCGCCGCGACGTCGGGCTGATTGAGCTCGATGATCGCGTCGGCGAGCAGCAACCAGACCTCGGTCATGAACCCGAGCGCGGGCGGATCGATGAGCGCCGCCCAGAACTTGGCCGACAACGACGCGGCCACCGGACGCAGCGCCGGCGGCACCTCGGCCAGATCATCGGGCGGCGCACCGACCAGCGCCAGCGCCTGCGCGACCACCTGGCTGGCCTCGCGCCCGCGCCGATCGCGCCAGGCGGTGTCGAGCAGTTGCTTGAGCCCGCGCAAGCGCGGCACGTCGAACGGATCGCGGTCGAGCGCCTGACGTGCCTCGGAGATCGCGTGCTCCATGACCGCGGCGCGCCCGGCTTCGTCGCCCGCGCTCTCGTGCAGGAGCGCGAGCTCGCGGATGCCGTTGCCGAGCGGATCCAGCTCGGCCGCCCGCCGAAACGCCAGCGCCGCCTCGGGCAGGTCGTAGGCCTGGTCGCGCAGCAACGCCCCGAGGCGCAGGTGCAACCCCGCCTTGGCGGTCGGCTCGTCGACGATGCCTTCCCACGAGCGCAGGGACGCGGCGGCGTTCCGCCAGTCGCCCGCGCGCAGATAGAGATCGGTCAGACGCTGCCAGGGCACGGTATCGCGCGGCTGCGCCGCCACCGCGCTGCGCAGCGCCTCGATGGCGCGCCCGCGATCGCCCGCCTGCTCGTGCGCCCGCGCCAGCTCGAGGCGCGCCGACGCCGCGCCCGCTTCGTCGCGCGTGACCTCGAGGTAACGGGTCAGGAAGTGCGCCGCATCGGCGGCGTGATCCATCGCGATCGCGAGCGACGCGATGTCCCGCAGCGCGCGCTCATGCCGGGGGTCGACCTTCAAGATCCGCTTCCAGTCTTCGGCGGCGTTCTCGCGATCCTCGAGCCGCTCGAGCCGATTGGCGGCGCGCTCGGCGTAAAGGGCGATCATCTCGTCGGTGCTCGCCGTTTCCGCGCGCCGCTGCAGGCGGTGGCCGAGCACGCGATCCAGCGTCTTGGCGTTGCCGGGCACGTCGGGGGCCGCGCGCAGCAGCGCCGCCAGCCGCGCGAACGCGGCCTCGTCGTCGGGCGCGTGCTCCAGCACCTTGAGGTAGGCGGCGATCGCCTGCTCCTTGTGGTTCGCGCGCTCGTAGAGCGGCCCCGCCTCGCCGAAGAACTGCGCGGCGTGCGCCGGGGTCTTCACCAGCGCGCCCAGGCGCGCCAGCGCGCGCGCCTCACCCAGCGCATCGCCGCCGGCGCGCGCGAGGCGGCGCACCCCCAGCATCGCCTCGAGAGCCTCCGGGTCGCGCGCCAGGATCCGCGCGTAGACGTCGAGGGCCTCGCCCAGGTTGCCGGCCGCTTCCTGCTCCAGTGCACGTTCGATGTCGAGATCGATCGCCAGGCCCACGGACGCCGCCGGCAGGTGCGCCGCGCGATCGGCGCGCGTGTCGGGCAGCGCGTTGGCGTCTGACCGGGAACGATGGGCTCCCGCGGGAGACCCGCCTGCGCCCGACACGTCTTCGCCGGCGCCCCCCGGCGCCAGGCGCACGTCGCTGATGCTCTGGGCGACCGCGGCGTTCCCGGGAGCGGCCGCCCAGGCGCGGCGGTGGATCGCCTCGGCGGTCTCGCGCCCCGCCAGACGCGACCGCGCGGCGGCTCGCGCGAGCAGGCGCCCCTCCTCCGGCGCCGGTGCGCCGGGGCCGAGCGCAGCGGGAGCGCCCGCGAGCCGCGCCAGATCGATGAGCGCGGTCGCGACCTGCCGTTGGTCGGCTCGACGCACGCCCTCGATCCAATCGCCGAACGCGTCGTCGGGATCGGCAGCGGCGCGTTCGGTGACGCGCGCCACCCCCTCGCCCCGGGCGGCGTCGAGCAGCTCCATCTCGCGCGTGGCCGCGGCGCTGACGCTGCCGCCGTTGTCGTCGAATGACATGTCACCGATCGTGCGCAGGGCATCGGTCACGGCGGCGAAGTCGCCCGCGACCGAGGCCGTCCGCAACAAGCCGAGCGCGGCGTCCGGTGATCGCCCGCTTCGCAACACCTCGCGAAACGCGTTGCGCGCAGCCTCGCCGTTGCCGTTGCGCTCCAGCGCCTCGCCGAGGTCGGCGCCGGCGACCAGCCCCGCGGTGGCGGCGGTGGCCGCGTTCTCTCCCAGGACCATCACCTCGAGCGTGGGATCGCCCGACAGCCGCGCGCGATCGAAGCTGAAAGCGCGTGCGCCCTCGTCGCCAGCGGACCAGACCGGCGCCAGGACCGAGACCGCGTCCCGCCACTCCCCGGAGCGCGCCCGCTCGACCGCCAGACGGTGCCGCAGGCCACGGGCGACGTCGGTCCGCCCGCTGGCATCCGCGGCAGCGAGCTCGGTGGCCAGCGCGCGAACGCGCGCGGCCGGCTCGGGCAGCTTCGCGGCGATGTTGCCCGCGGCGATACCAGTGCGGTCGTCGACGGCGGCGTCACGGTAGAACTGCTCGGCCAGCGACGGGTCGTCGACCACCAGCGCGGCCGCTTCGTTCTCGAGCGCCGCCATGACCGCCGGCTGGCCGGCGCGCGCCGCCAGCGAGATGAGCGTCGTGACGCCCTCTCGGCGCAGCGCCAGCGCGGGATCGCCTTCGGCCTTCTCACTGGCGTCGGCCGGGTTGGTGACCGATGCCGCGAGCTCGAGGTCGCGCTTGAGCATCCACCCATCGAGGTCATCAGGGTCGAGCGACACGCGCTGGCGCTGGAACACCAGCGCGCGCCCGGGCCGACCCAGCCGATCGCGGTAAAGGCCGACCAGCGCTTGCAGCAGATAGCGCCGGCGCGCGAGCGGCGACGGCGCCGCGGCGACGGTGGTCGATTCCGTGCCCGCCGCGGCCGACGCCTCGAGGCTGGCGTCGTCGGGCGGCGGCCCGAGCGCCGCGAGATCCCGCTCCAGCACCTCGGCCAGGTCGGCCCAGCGCGCATCGGCGCGCAGCATCTCTTCGAGCGCGTCGACGGCGGGCGGATAGCCGGGACAGCGTTCGAGCGCCTTGCGGTACAGGCTCTCGGCGTGCCGCGGGTCGTGCAACACCAGATCGCGCACGGTGGCCGCGCGCACGAACGCGTGGGCGGCCGCCTCTCCCTGCCCTTGCTCGCCCTCCGCTTCGAACACGTCGGCAGAGCCCGATGGCGTCCCCCGCCTCGGCGTGGAGCGCGATGCGGCCGGCCAGCGCGAGCAGCGCGACCGCCGAGAGCGCCACCGACGCCGCGCCCGCGCCCGCGTCCGCCGACTCCGGGGGGACCATCGCCGCCGACCAGGTCGCGGCGTACTTGCGCGAGAGCTCGATCGCCTCACCAGCGCGGCCCGCGCGCCCGAGCGCATCGCAGAGGCGCGCCGCCGACAGGAGCTCGTCCTGCGGGATCGCCGAGCCTTCCAGCGTCTGCTGCAGGAGCTCGACGCGGCCGAGCTGGTCGGCGATGTCGAGCATGTCGGTGGTGAGCAACGGATGGTCGGGCAGCAGCCGCCGCGCCTCGGTGAGCGCGGCGTGCGCCGCCTCGAGGTCGCGGACCACGTCGCGCAGCAGGCGCGCGCGCTCGCGATGAAGCGCAACCACGGCGCCGCGCCCGTCATCCGTGGACGGGTGGGGGAGCACGCGCGCCAGCTCCTCGAGCGCCCCGACCTGGATGCGCGGCCAGGCCCGATCGCGCGCCAGGCTCTCGAGCTCGTCGACGAGCCCGGCGCGCGGCGTCTCGTCGCCGGCGCCGGCCAGCGCCTCGCGCAGCGTCTCGAGCGCCCGCTCCGCCCCGCCCGCGCGGAACTCCGAATCTCCGCTGGACTCCGGCGATGCCGCGGCGGTGGCCGCCGACAGGCGCTGCACGCGCGCCAGCTCGGCGGCGAGGGCCGCGCTCCGCGACGGCGAGTCGGCGCACTCGATCAGCCCGGCGAGCGCAGCCTCGATCCCGCTCTCATCGGCGGCGCGCGCCGCTCCGATGAGCCGCGCGAGCTGCGCGGCCGCGTACTCGGGCGCCGCCGTGGCGGCCTCGCGGAAGCTGGTGGCGGCGTCGGCCGTTCGCGACAGGCGATCCGCGAGCAGGCGCCCGCGCTCGATCCACAGGTCGGCCACGCGCCGCGAGCGGCCGGCGTCGGTACCGAATACGCCGGCGCGGATCGCCGTCTCGTACGCCGTCGCCAGCTCGCTCCAGGATCCCCGCGCGGCGAGCAAGCGGCGCACCGGCGCGAGCGCCGCGACGAACGTGGCGTCGAGCGCGAGCGCGTCCCGATACCACGGCAGCGCGCCCTCGGCGTCGCGAAGCGCGGACTCGCGCAGATGCCCCGCCTCGAAGAGCAGGGGCGCCGCGCGCGCCGGCTCCGCCACCTTGGCCTCGGCGAGGTAGAGGTCGATCTCAGCCGCGGCTTCCAGCGCGGCGGCCTCGAACGGCGGCGGCACCGTCGGGGCCGTGACGGTCACCGGCCCTGAGCCGAATGATCCGTCCGCGGCCTCTTCCAAATCGGTGGTGATCTCGATTGGAAGGTCGTCGTCGTCAGAGGGTCCTGGTGACATGCGTGATTGGTCGGGCGTTCCAGGTTCGACGTACCTACCGCCGATTTGCAGCCTGCGCGAAGCGAAGCGAAGCGAGGGACAAAGATAGAAGCGAAGCGAGGGACAAGAATAGAAGCGAAGGAAGGGACAAAGACAAAAAGCTGATGCGAAAGCGACGCGAGGAGTGAACTATTATGGTCACCGCCGGATCGGCGGTCAATTCTCGGAGGGCAATCGTCCGAGGTCAATGGACAGCCCGCGTCGGTCGTGTGCATGATAGGGAAGGCCTTTTCCAAAGGGTGCGCCCCTGCCCAACCTCATCGTCTACATCGACCGCCGCGACGGTGCCGCCACGCCCACCTCGTTGTTCGCGCTCTCCGAAGCGCGACGGATCGCGCACGCGGCTGGTCTGACGGTCTTCGCGCTGGTGCTCGACGAGCCGCAGGCCAGTGCGGGGCTCGAGTCGCTCGCCGATGCGCTCGGCCGCGCCGGCGCCGACCGGGTCCTGGTATGCGAGGCGGCCGGGCTGGGGGCCCCGCCCCTCGACGCGACCCATGGCCCGGCGCTCTACACCGCCGTCGAGCGGGTTCCGCCCATCGTCGTGCTGTTCCCGACCGGTGGTCCAGGCGACGAGCTCGGCCCGTCGCTGGCGATGCGCCTGGGCGCCGCCTACGCGCCCGCGGTCGACATCGTGCTGTCCGAAGAGGCCGGCCCGCTGGCCGACGGCGTGGGGCGCATCAATCTACGCCGCTGGCGCGCCGATCGATCCGGCTACCGCCAGCTGGATCCCGTCGAGATCGAACGGCCGGTGGTGGCGATCCTCGGCGCCCACGGGACGCCGCGCGAGGACGGTACGTCCGACATCGACGTCGAAGTGATTACCTGCACCCCGCCAGCCGACCCGCCGCTGTCGGAGCTGGCGTCCGAGCCCGACGACCTGGACGCGGTCGCGCAGGCGCGCGGGCTGGTCGTGCTGGGGCCGCGGGTACCGCCCGAGGTCGCGGCGCGGCTGCGTGCGAGCGCTCCGGCTGGGGTCGCGGTCGTCGACGACAGCACGGCGCCGCGAGCGCTGGCCGCGGCGTCGCCGGAGCGGGTGTTGAACGCGGGCGACGTCGCTGCCGTCACCGAGATCGGCGTGTCACCCCGGACGGCGATCGGGGTCGTCGAGCTCGACGGCGCCGGAGCAGCGAACGACGGCGCGCCTGGACGGGTGGGACCCGACGTCGTCTGGAAGGCAGGAGCGGAGACCGAGGCGTGGTCCGAGCTGGTGGCAGCGTGGAGCACTTCCCGATGACGGGCACGGGGCGGCGGCGCGCAGGGCGCGAGAGCGGCGCCGGACAGGTCGTCCGTTGAAGGTCATCGTCTGCATCCACGCCGCGCCGCCGGGCGGGTCGCCGCTCACGGCGAACGATCGCGAGGCACTGCGCCTGGCGCGTAGCCTGGGCGAGGACACCGAGGTCGTGGCGCTGATGGCCGGCACCAAGGACGAAAACCGCGGCGCTCGAGGCGGCCTGGGCCTGCGGCGTCGATCGCGCGGCGCGCGTGAGCGGCGAGAGCTTCGCCGCCGCCGACTTCCACACGCTGGGCCAGGTCCTGGGCAGCGCGGCGCGCACACTGGGCGCCGACCTGATCCTGGGCGGCGCACGCAGCGACACCGAGGGGCTGGGCGCGCTGACCGCATCGGTCGCGCGCCACATGAGCCTGCCGCACCTCGCGAACATCGAGTCGCTCGAGCGCTACGACCATCCGCCGCTCGCGGTGGCGGTCACCCTGCGCGGGAGCGGGCGAAAGCGGCGCATCGGCGTGCGCCTGCCCTTCGTCATGTCGGTCGCGCGGTCGGCGCGCTCGGAGCCGGCGATCCCGGCGCGTGCCGGCACGCCGTCAATCGAGACGCTGGCGGTGTTCGATCCCGAGGTGACCGTGATCCGGCGTCGCACCGAGATGCTGGGCAGCTCGGCGAAGGCCGAGCGCGAGACCCGAGCCGTCACCTCGGCGGCCGAGCTGATCGCCGCGCTCCAGCCGCGGCCCTAGACGTCAACGTCGACGATACGTTGACGTTACGCTCACGTTGCCGTGATCGGCAACGCGAGCTCCTAACCCGGCGGAGGTTCGCGCGCCACTTCGGGGACCAGCGCAGCCAGGCGGCCGGCGTCGTTCAGCGCGGGGTCGTCGATCACACGCTCGAGCAATCGCTCCAGCACCACGCCGACGATACGGCCCGGAGCGATGCCGAGGATCCGCATCACCTCCTTGCCGTCGATCGCGAGGTCGGTGATGTGCAACGCCGCGTCGCTGGCCGCCACCTCGGCGATGCGGCGGCGCAGCTCGCCGAGCTCGACGTCGGGGTCCTCACCGAAGCCGCGCCCCGCGATGTCCCCCTCGCGCAGCGCGAACAGCGCCGGGAGCACGTCGCCGCCGACCCGGCGCACGAACCGGCGCACGGTGCCGTCGGTCCAGTCGGGCGAATAGAAGAACATGTGATTCGCCACCATCGCGACGATGCGCTCGCGGTCGTCGACCGACAGCTTCAGCCGGCGCCCGATCGCGTCCGCCATGTCGGCGCCCACGTATTCGTGCTTGAAGAAGCTGAACTCGCCGGGCGCACCCTCGCGCGGCACCCGCGCGCGCGGCTTGCCCACGTCGTGCAGGAGCGCGCCGAGCCGCAGAACCGACAGCCGATCGCGCTCGCCGTGCGTGTTGTCGACCACCGCGAGCGTGTGGTGATAGACGTCGAACTTGTGGAAGCGGTTCTGGGTGACGCCGACGCCTTCCAGCAGCTCGGGCAGCACCTCGCCCAGGAGCCCGGTCGTGCGCATCAGCTCGAGGCCGTACGACGGCTTCGGTCCCGCCAGCAGCTTGAAGAGCTCGTCGCGGATGCGCTCGACGGAGACCTTGCGGAAGACCTCGAGCGTCTCGCCGATCGCCGCCAGCGTCGGCGGATCGATGGTGAACTCGAGCTGGGTCGCCTGGCGCACCGCGCGCATGGGCCGCAGGCCGTCCTCGCGGAAACGCTGCAGCGGATCGCCGACCGCGCGAATCAACCGGCGCTGAAGATCGCCGCGGCCGTCGAACGGATCGGTCAAGCGATCGTCGAGCGGATCGTACCCGACGGCGTTCATCGTGAAGTCGCGGCGCGAGAGATCCTCGGCCAGCGACGAGACGTAGCTGACCGACGACGGCCGCCGACCGTCGAGGTACTCGCCCTCGCCGCGAAAGGTCGTCACCTCGACGGCGTGGCGCGACTCGCCCTGCCCGACCAGCACGGTCACCGTGCCGTGCTGGAGGCCAGTCGGGATCGCGAACGTCGACCCGAACAGCGACAGGACCTCGTCGGGCCGCGCGCTGGTCGCGACGTCGAAGTCGGCCGGCTTGCGCCCGAGCAGCAGGTCGCGAATGCCGCCGCCCACCAGGTGCGCCTCGTGGCCGGCGTCGCGCAGGCGCCGGCAGAGAGCGACGACCTCGGCGGGGATGCGGCTTCGGTCGACGGTGGTCGCGGTCGCGAGCCCGCTGGTCATGCGTCTCCAGTGGGAGGCGTACCGCGGTCGAGCAACTCCAGCGCCTGGGCGGCCGCGCTCTGCTCGGCCTCCTTCTTCGAACGCCCCTGCGCGCGCCCGTACTCACGGCCGTCGAGCAGGATCGCCACCAGGAAGCGGCGGTCGTGGTCGGGCCCTTCCTGGCCGACGACGGTGTACTGCGGCGTGGCCTGGAGCAGCGCCTGCGAGCGCTCCTGCAGCCGCGACTTGAAGTCGAAGCGCACCGAGCTGTCCGCGTCGCGCAGCGCCTCGGCGAACAGTCGCTCCGTGACCTCGTGCGCGGCGGTGAAGCCGCCGTCGAGGTAGACCGCGCCCACCAGGGCCTCGAGCGCATCCGAGAGGATCGACGGCTTGCGCCGCCCGCCGGCCTGGTCCTCGCCGCGCCCGAGGAAGATCCACTCGCCGAGGCCCATCCCTTCAGCCGCCTTGGCGAGCCCGACCTCGCTGACCAGCGCGGCGCGCGTCTTGGAAAGCTCGCCCTCGGAACGGTCGGGGAACCGCTTCATGAGCATGTCGCTCACCGCGAGCGCGAGCACGGCGTCGCCCAGGAACTCGAGCCGTTCGTTGTCGGTTCGCGTCGAGCCGTGGCGCTCGTTCAGCCAGGACTTGTGCGTCAGTGCGGACTCGCACAGGGTGCGGTCGCGGAAGGTATACCCGATCCGGCTCTCGAGGACGCCGTAGCCGGCCGAGTTCCGATGCGCTCATCGGCTCTAACTTACCACCGACCACCCCCGACGGAACGGAGACACGACGGTGTCGTCGCCCCTCTGGACCGAAGCTGGCCCACGCGGTTAAAATGGGCGCCCATGGGTCAGGCGAATCTCTGTTGTGTGAAGTGCAACTCCATCCTCGACCGAGCGACGTTCCAGGGACTGGAGGTCGACCTCTGTCCGAAGTGTGGGGGCCTCTGGCTCGATCGCGGAGAGATCACCCGCGCCGCCCAGCTGCCCGAAAGAGATCTCGCGCGGCTGCGGAATCTGCTCCGCGGCTCGTCCGGGCCGCCGCCGGTCCCGACCGAGAACAAGGCGCCCTGTCCCGCGTGCGAGGGCCAGCTGTCCGAGGTTCTGCTCGGCAAGGTCCACGTCGACTACTGCGGCACCTGCCACGGCATCTTCCTCGACCGCGGCGAGCTCGAGGACGCGATCACCGCGGTCCGCGCGCGCGAGCGGAACACCTCGCCCAGCGAGGTCATCGCGGCGGCGATTTCAGCCGCGAACATGCAGAGCGGCGAAGCCTGACAGGAGCGAAGCCTGACAGGAGAAAGGGCCTAGGGCCTCTTCAGTCGATCCAGCCGCCGCCGAGCACGGCCTCGCCGTCGTAGAACACGGCGGCCTGGCCGGGCGCGACACCGTCGGCGGGACCGTCGAGCTCGACGGTGACGGCCGCGCCGTCGGCCGGCTCGGTGATCCAGCCGGGCAGCGCGGCGGCGTGGTGGCGGATCTGGACCGCGCAGCGCAGCGGCCAGGTCGCGGGCGGCCGCTCGCGCATCCAGCGCACGTCGGAGACGCGGAGCGCGCGGCGCGCCAGGCTCGACCGCGGGCCGACGACGACCCGCCCGGTGGCGGCATCGATGCGGACCACGAAGCGCCGCTCGCCGCCGCCCGCCGCCGGCACGCCGCGCCGCTGGCCGACGGTGAAGTGGTGGGTGCCGTCGTGGGCCGCGAGCTCGGCGCCCGCCTCGTCGACGATCGCGCCCGGCGCGCCGGCGCCGCCGTGCGCTTCGACGTAGGCGCGATGATCGCCGTCGGGGATGAAGCAGATCTGCTGCGAGTCGGGCTTGTCGGCGTTGGGCAGGCCGGCGCGGCGCGCGATGGCGCGCACCTCGTCCTTGGTCTTGTCGCCGAGCGGAAAGATCACGCGGTCGAAGACCTCGGGCCGCACGCCGAACAGGAAGTACGACTGGTCCTTGTCGCGGTCGAGCGCGCGCAAGAGCCGCGGCGCCGCGCCGCCCTCCTCGGCCGCGGGGACGAGGCGCGCGTAGTGGCCGGTGGCGAGCGCGTCGGCGCCGATGGCGTGGGCGAAGCGCACCAGCGGCGCGAACTTGAGCCGCTCGTTGCAGCGCACGCACGGGTTGGGCGTGCGCCCGACCCGATGCTCGTCGATGAAGTCGTCGATCACCGCGCGGCGAAAGGTCTCGGTCTCGTTGATCACGTAGTGCGGGAAGCCGAGCTGCGCGGCGGTCGCGCGCGCGTCCTCGATGTCGCGCGGACCGCAGCAGCGCCCGCCGATGCTGGCCGACGTCCCCGAGGCGTCGTAGAGCTTGAGCGTCACGCCCACGACCTCGGCGCCGGCTTCGAGCAGCATCGCCGCCGCCGTCGACGAATCGACGCCGCCCGACATCGCCACCGCGATCCGGGGCCGGCGCGCCGCGGCGTGCGCGAGCGCGGTCGGCGGAGCGGCGTCCTGGTTCGCGGCGCGCACGCGCGCGACGATGCCGGGCAGCACGTCGAGCAGGCGATCGATGTGCTCCTCGGTCGTCGTGCGACCGAGCGTGATGCGCACCGCCTGGGCGGCGCGGTCGGCGGCCAGACCGAGCGCGCGCAGCACCGGCGACGGCTCGAGCGAGCCCGAGCTGCACGCGGCGCCGGTCGAGACGCAGATCCCTTCGAGGTCGAGCCCGATCGCGACCAGCTGGCCGGTCGCGCCGTCGAACCCGACGTTGGTCGTTCCGGGCAGCCGCCCTTGCGGGTCGGTGTCGCCGTGGATCGACGCGCCCGCGATCGACGCGAGCCCGCGCTCGAGACGCGCGCGCAGCGCGAGACACGCGCGCGGCGGTCGCGCCGAGCTCCTCGGCGGCGAGCCGCGCCGCCACGCCGAACCCGACGATGCCGGCGACGTTCTCGGTGCCCGGGCGGCGCTCGCGCTCCTGGTGGCCGCCCTCGAGCCATGAATCGAGCGCGACGCCGCGCCGCAGGTAGAGCGCGCCGGCGCCGGCCGGGCCTTCGATCTTGTGCGCCGAGAGGGTCGCGGCGTCGACGCCCAGCGCGCGCACGTCGAAGGGAATGCGCCCGGCCGCGGCGACCGCGTCGGTGTGAAAGAGCGCGCCCGCGGCGCGCGCGATCGCCGCGAGCTCGGCGATCGGATAGAGATTGCCGAGCTCGTGATTCGCGGTGGCCAGCGAGACCAGCACGGTGTCGGGGCGCAGCGCCGCGCGCAGGTCCTGCGGATCGATGCGCCCGCGCGCATCGACGGCCAGGCGGGTGACCGCGAATCCGTCGCGCTCGAGCGCGGCGAGCGCGCCCAGCACCGCGGGGTGCTCGAGCGGCGACGAGATGACGTGGCCGGCGCCGGCGGAGGCGCGCGCCGCACGCGCCGCCAGCGCCAGCCCGCGCACCGCGAGGTTGTCGCCCTTCGGTGCCGCCCGAGGTGAAGACGATCTCCTCGGGCAGCGCGCCGACCAGGCGCGCGACCTCGGCGCGCGCGTTCTCGACCGCGGTGCGCGCGCGGCGCCCCGCCGCGTGCACGCTCGACGGATTCCCGGCCGAGCTCCGCGAGCGCCGCCTGCATGGCCGCAGCGACCTCCGGGCGGATCGGCGCCGTGGCCGCGTGGTCGAGATAAATCAGGGAGTTTGACGGCTGCGTCAGAGGCCACGGTGTCGCTGCTCTCATTCCTGTCCCTCTCGCCCCGTCCGCGGGGGCAGGGGACCGGAATGAATCGGTCGAGAGACTACGCGCCCCGAGGGCGATTGCAACGCCGTTGTTCGAGCGCAGCGGCCGCTCAGGTCTTCGGCGTCAGCGTCAGGCGCTGCTCGATGGTGACCGCGGTGCCGGTGAAGCTGGGGAACTTCCAGCGCAGACCGTGGTCTTAAAGCACTGGGTCATGTCCTTGTCGACGCTGGGGTTGACGTCGACGGTCTCGACCTG
This sequence comes from uncultured Pseudomonadota bacterium, assembly GCA_963711305.1. GTDB lineage: Bacteria > Myxococcota_A > Polyangia > Fen-1088 > Fen-1088 > DASRQZ01. Next base: position 674,450 of record CAVQDT010000005.1, on the reverse strand, counting down.
TCCGGTCGGCTTGACCGTGATACCCAGCGTCACGCCCAGCCCCGACTTGTACTGCAGCGAGGCGTTCTTCTTCAGCGCGCGCTCGTAGCACTGCTGCATCGCCGACGCGCCCTGCATGACGATGCGGCTCGCCTCTTTCGGGTTCAGCGTCGGGGTCACGTCGCCCTCGGCCTGCGGCGCCGCGGCCGCCTTCTTGCGCGAGGCCACGAGCTCGATGATGTCCGGATCGGTGAGCTGCACCTTCGACGGCTCAGCGATCGCCTGCGCGAGCTGTCGCTTGAGCGACGCGATCTGATCCCTCGCCTCGCCCAGATCCTTCTGGCAGGCGATCACCTTGTTGCTCGTCTCGTTGAGCTTGGCGGCGAGCCCGTCATCCTCTTTGGTACAGGCGCCGATGCCGGCCAACACCACCAGGGCCAACGCGAAAAAACGGGTATCGGTCAGCATAATGGCCTTTGATTGTGGCGATTTCTCCTCGGCACGCAAGTACGAACTTCCGGGGCGGTCGGTAGGGGTAGGACCCGGCGACTCCATTCACGGATCCTTGGCGGGCAGGCGATTGAGCAGCGGCCGCACCACCATCCCGCCCACCAGGTGACGGTCGATGATCCGCGCGAGGTCCGCGCCGGTCATGCGGTTGTAGAGCACCGCCGACGACGCGCCCGCCCCCGGCCCGTAGACGCGCGTCCCCTTCATCTCGTCGGTGTCGTACACGAGGATGTTGGGGCCGCGCAGGCAATGCCCGAAGCAGGTCTCCTCGGCGACGGTGATCTGCTCCTCCAGGCCGCGCGTTCGCGACCGTCTCGCGCAGCTGGGCCGTGAGCGCGGCCGAGTTTCGCGCGTCGCCGCAGGTCGGCCCCCGGCAGACCATCACGGTGAATCGCCGGCGCGCCTCGCTCACGGCCCCGGCGCCTCGAGCGCGGTCGCGCCCGGCGCGGTCGCCAGCGCGCGCTTCAGGTGTCGGCGCAACGGCTCCACTGTGCGCGGCTCCTCGGCGATGAACAGCAAGAGCTCGCGCTCCGCCGGTCCGCCGAGCTGGAGCAGCGCGGTCGCCGCCGCCGTGAGCGCGTTCGGCTCGCCGTCGTACGCGGGCTCGCCGCGATACATGCACACGAAGTCGCGCAGCAACGGCAGCGCTTCGACCGCGCCGGCGGCGGCGATCGCCTGGCTGATCAGCGAGAGCGTGTCGATGTCGGTCTCCGGACGGCGCAGGTGCTCGGCGAGCGCGAGCGCGACCGGCCTGGACTTCGTCGCCAGCGTCGCGCGCGCGATCGCGGCCACGCTGGTCGGACGCGTATCGTCCGCGTAGTCGGCGTGGACCTTGAGCGCCTCGACGAACAGCTCGGCCGAAGCGTCGTCGCGCCGCGTGGCCAGCGCGTCGTCGGCATTGCGGCGCGCCGCCACCGGCAGCAGCGCCGGCGGCGCCTGCACCGCCTTGAGCAGGTCGGCGGTGACCGCGCGGCCCGGCAGCTTGCCGAGCTCGGCGACGGTGTACGCCGCCAGCTCGTCGGAGAAGCGGCGATCGGTGTCCCACAGGATCGACGACAGCGTCGCCGCCAGGTCGGGCGCCGCGCCCTCGCCGGGCGAGCCGGCGAACCCGTCGGCGTCGAACGTCGCGCCGCGCACCATCGTCGCGTCGGGGATCTGCGCGCGATAGACCACGCGCCCGGTCGCGGGCTCGAGGCCGCCCACGTCGCCGTCCGCGGTGACGAAGACCAGCGCCGCGCCGGTGTGCGCGGCGGCGACCGCGTCGGCCTCCTTCTCGGCGTGCGCCCAGCGCAGCGCGCCGCTCGCCGCGTCGATCGCGAAGAAGAAGCGGAAGTCGTGCACGAACACCAGGCCGTCGCGGAACGCCATGCGCCGCCCCGCCGGATCCGCGACCGGACGCCACACCACGTGCTTGCGATCGAGCGCCGAGTAGTCGCCCTGCTCCGCCCGGTACATGTCGGGCGCGTAGATCGCATGCGCGAACGCGGGCAGCGACGCCTGCGCGTAGCCGTCCGATTTGTGCGACGCCTTGGCGGTGTCGACCGACGCGCGGAAGACGCCCTTGGATCCGAAGAAGATGCCTTCGGGCAGCGTGCGCACGAACGTCGCCGCCTGCTCGGTCGACAGGATGCGCGCCAGCTCGGCGCCGCTGTCGGCGTCGTGCAGGATCACGTACTGGGTCGCGACCGGCACCGCGACCACCCCGCCGCGCGCCGCGGGCGCCGCGACGTCGCCGGGCGGCAGCGTGTGCGTCCAGCGCGTGGTGCCGGTGCGCGCGTCGAGCGCGACCAGGCGGCCGGCGCCGTGCGTGCCGGTGTCGGAGAACGCGCGCACCACGTAGAAGCAAGTATCGCCGTCGAGCGCGTAGCCGTGCAGGCGCTGGTCGCCGGGCAGCTCCTGGCGCCAGATCACATCGCCGCTGGCGGCGTTGCGCCCGACCAGCACCGTGCCGCCCGCGGGCGTGCGCATCGCGTGCACGATCGCCGACCGGCCCACCTCGATCCGGCCGGTCGGCTCGGCCGGCTGGTGCCAGACGAGCGCGCCGCGCGCCATGTCGAACGCGCCGATCGACGGCCCGGATGACCCGCGGTAGACCAGGTAAACCATCGGCGCGCCCGCGGCGTTGACCGGAGCGCTCGCGCCCGCATGCAGGCGCGCGAGCGCGGCGCCGACCTCGCCGGCGTCGCCCGCGCCGCGCGCGATCTCGGTCGCGCAGCCGGCGACTGCCCCTGAAAGCATCGCGAGCACGACGCCCGCGCGGAGCTCGGCCCGCGTCATCGCTCCCCTCCCCGTTCGTCGAGCAAGCGCTGCGCCTCTTTCCGGGACGCGCGGTTGTCGTGCGCCGGAATCGACGCCAGGTAGTCGGCGATCGCCGCCGTGGCCTCGACGCCGTGGAGCTTGCCGATCGCACGCAAGGTATCGATGCGCACGCCGTCGCCGATGTCGCTGCGGCGCAGGCTGCTGCCGAGCGCGGTCGCCAGCACGTCGTCCTTGATCGCGCCCTGCTGCTCGCGCAGCTCGGCCAGCGTGTCGGGCGTCGCCAGGAGGCCGAGCGGCGCCGCCGCGCCGATGTCGCCGCGCCGGCACAGCCGCATGAGGCGCGGCACCGCGCTGGCTTCGTGGCGTTCGGCCAGCGCCGCTCGCCGCGGCGGCGCGCACCTCGGGCGATTCGTCGCCCAGCCGATCGAGCAGCGGCGGGACCACGCGCGGATCGGCGAGCGCCGCCAGCGCCTTCACCGCTTCCCGCCGCACCTCGGGGCGCCGGTGGACGGCGTAGAGCTCCAGCGCCTCGAAGCCGCGCGCATCGGCGATCTTGGCCAGCGCGCCCAGCGCCGCGGTCGCCCGCTCGGGCGAGGTCCCCGCGGCCAGGAGCTCGACGAGCAGATCGACGACCGTGGGATCTTGCGCCGGCGCTGGCGTTCCGCGCGCGGGCCGGGCTGCCGCGCGCGCCCCGGCGGGCGCAAGCGCGGCGCAGAGCCCGATCGCCAGCGCCAGCCGAGTCGTCACGCCGCGGTCCCCGGACTACTGCTTGCCCTTGGCTTCGGCGTCGGAGAACTCGACCTTGCCGCTGTAGTTCGCGCCCTTGCCGAGCAGCCAGAACTGCGTCGAGGCGATCACGTGCTGCCGCGACTCCAGCGTCATCAGGTAGTGCTTGCGCACGTCGAACTCCGGCTTCGCGAGCTGGATGTTCGAACCGAAGACCCGCGACCCGCGCTCGCGCGTGTACTGCGGATCGCCGGCGACGTACCGCTTTTCACCGCCGGTGATGTCGTAGAACTTCACCTGGATCTCGCTGTCGTTCAGCGGCTGCGCGAAGAACGCGACGTACTCGAGGTCCCAGGTTCCTTGATCGGCGCCCTTCTCCTCGGTCGGCCAGATCTTGTCGGTCTTGCTTTTCTGAAGCGCAGCGACGAACGCTCCCGGCGACGAGAACCGCATCGGCAATCGATTCTTCGTGATGATGATCTTGCCCTTGAAGACATCTTCCGGCTTGGCCGCCACCGCCGCCCGCGCTCCGACCAAGCCCACTACCAGCAGAGAGAACAAAGCCAAAATGCTGACGAACCTGCTCTTGCTCATGAAGACTCCAAAAACGGTGGAAGAGAAATGGCGGTGATTGAACGAATGCCTGGACGCTGCCTGACAATCGAGTCTATGCCATCCCGTCGCCGGGCCGTCAGCGCTTTTTCTTCGCGCCGGTCTTCGAGATGGGAGCCGTCCGTCTCATCGGATCTTTGCCCGACTCCTTGACCGGCTTGACGGATGCGCGGGGAACGCGGAAGAGAGCCTCGAGCCGCGCAACCGCCGCTGCGTCCATCGGTGACTTTTCCCGTGCGAGCCGCAGCACATCGCGCCCCAGCGACCGGTAGAGCTCCAGCATCTCCGGCGCGCGCGCCTCGAGGGCGCGCAGGTGTTGCTCGACAGATGACACGTCGCCGCGCTCGACCGGCCCGGTCAGCGCACCCGGTAATCCGATCTGCGACAGATTCTGCACCACGCTCGACATCAGCGGGATCAGCGCCGGCAGCGCTTGCGGCTCGGGCACGCCGGCCTTGACCAGCAGCGCCCGCGCCAGGTCGGCCAGCGCGACGACGTAGTTCGAGGCCATGACCGCGCCCGCGTGATAGAGCGGCAGCGTCTCCGCGGTCAGCAACAGAACCTGCGCGCCCAGCGCGCGCACCAGGCGGCCCGCCACGGCGCGCGCCGGCTCGTCGCCCTCGATGGCGAACGCGATGCTGTGCAGCTGCTCGACGGCGACGCGGGCGTCGGCGAACGAGACCAGCGGGTGCAGCGTGCCCACGCCGCGCACGTGCGGGCGGGCGATCGCCAGCGCCTGCGCCGACGCGTTGACGCCCGAGGTGTGCAGCACGACCTGCTCGCTCCGCAGGCGATCCTCGCGCACCAGCCGCCCGGCGACCTCGGCGATGCGGTCGTCGCGCACCGCGATGATCACCGCGTCCGCGCCCGACAACGCGGGCGGGATCTCGCCTGTGCTCGCGCGCACAGCCGAGAGCCCTGCCGCCGCGCCCGCGCGATCGCTCTGGCGGCCGTGCAGACCCGCGACCGGCACGCCGGACCGCGCCAGGCCCGCCGCCAGCGCCGTGCCGACCGCGCCGGCACCGAAGATGAAAACCACCGGCGGTTGCGGCTCGGCCGCGCTCACGCGGGTCCTGCCGAAGCAGCCCGCGCGCGCGGATGTAGTCGAGGACCGCGCGCGACACGAGACCGGTCACCGGCCTTCCCTCGCGCGAGCGCGCGCCGGATCTCCGTCGAGCTGACCGCCGGCATCTCGATCGCCGCGCGCGGGCCCGCTCCGGCGGCGAGCCCGGCGCGGCCGACGACGATGAACGGCACGGTGGCGCGCAGCTCCTGGGCGCCGTACCAGGTCGCGATCTCGGCCACGAGATCCGCGCCGATCACCAGCGCGAAGTCGTGCTCGGGGTGCCGGGACTGCAGCGCGCGCACCGTGCGCAGCGTGCGGCTCTCGTCGCCGAGCTCGCGCTCGATGTCGGTCACGCGCGCGCGCGGGCCCAGCGCGGCGGCCGCGAGCCCGCACATCGCCAGGCGGTCCTCGAACGGCTCGAGCGCCTTGTCGAACGGATGCTGGAACGTGGGCATCAGCCACAGCTCGTCGACGCCGGCGGTCTCGAGCACGTACAGCGCCGCCAGCTCGTGACCGAGGTGCGGCGGGTTGAAGCTGCCGCCGAACAGAGCGATGCGCATCGCCTAGTCGTACAGCAGAAACGGCGCGCGCTCCGCCGAAAACTGGCTCTCGTAGGCGGCGAACGGCGCGCAGATCTCGTCGAACGGCCGCCCCTCGTCGATGCCAGTCCGTACCGCGGCGCTCCCGGTCAGCAGATCGATCGCGGGCGGGTCCTTGACGAACTCGTAGACCTCCGTGCGCCAGGCGAAGTCGGCCGGCGCCAGCTCGCGCGCCACGTGCAGGAGCGCGACGCCGGTGCGGTAGGGCCGGAACGCGGCGCGATTGGTGACGTGCAGCTGCACGCCGCCGCACGACTGCCGCGCGAACTTGTGAAACATCGGCAGGAACGACAGCGGCCGGAACCGCACGCCCGGCAGGTGCAGCCGTCCGAGCCGCTCCGCCCACCGATAGCCGTCGAGGAACGGCGCGCCGACGATCTCGAACGGACGCGTCGTGCCCCGCCCCTCGGACAGATTGGTCCCCTCGACCAGGCACAGGCCCGGGTAGACGAACGCGGTGTCGAGCGTCGGCATGTTCGGCGACGGCATGACCCAGGGCAGCCCGGTCGCGTCGTAGTCCATCGACCGCTTCCAGCCCTTCATTCCGACCACCTCGAGCTCGCAGTCGATTGGCTTGCCGAACCGCCCGGTGCGATCGCCGGGGATGCCGCTTTTGACCATGCGCGCGATCTCGCCGATGGTCATGCCGTGGCGGACCGCGACGGCCCCCAGGCCCACGAACGAGTGGAAGCCGGGCAGGAGCGGCCCCGACTCGACCTCGACGCCGCCGAGCGGATTGGGGCGGTCGAGGACGACGACGGTCACGTGCGCGCGCGCCGCGGCCTGCATCGCCAGCGCCATCGTCCAGACGTACGTGTAGTAGCGGCTGCCGACGTCCTGCAGGTCGATGACCAGCACGTCGACGTCGGCCAGGTCGGACGCCGCCGGGGACAGCGACTCGAAGCTGCCGCCGTAGAGGCTGTTCACCGGGATGCCGGTGCGGCGATCCTTGTCGGCGTCGACGCCGATCATGTCCTGCGCCTCGCCGCGCACGCCGTGCTCGGGACCGAACAGGCGCGTGATGCGCACGCCGGTTTGAAGCAGGCGGTCGACCGCGTGCACCAGGTCCGAGGTCACGCTCGCCGGGTGGCAGAGCACCCCGACGCGGCGACCGCGCAAAAGGTCGAGGCGCTCGCTACAAAGAACTTCGAGCCCGGTTTTTACCACCGCAGGACGGTCAGTATATCGGAACTGGCTTCAGCGTCACCAGGTCTCCCTGGACCACGACGCGGAAGCGCACGGAGCGGCATTCCCACTTCTGCTTGAGGCCGCCCTCGACCAGGCGCAGCTTGGTCGTGAAGGCCTGCACGGTGATGCCCGTCGTCGGCTTGTTCTGGCTCTTGAGCGCCGCGACATACTCGGCGTAGAGCCGCGCGAAGTACATCGCCTCGTTCTCCTGCGCCAGCGCCTGGACCTGAGGATCGTTGCTCGGGCCGGTCGGCGGCGTCGCAACCTCCTCGACCAACATCTGCTCCGACCGCCAGCGCTGGGCCTCGTCGGCCTCCTCCTCGACCTGATCCTCGTTGGGCTCGTCGCGGCCCAGCAAGCGCGCCATCATGACGTTGAGGCTGTTCGAGAGGCCCTCGAAGTCGGGGCCGACCGGCTTGAACGTGTAGTCGATGTTGCCGTTGATGATCTCGGCGACCCCGAGCTCGATCTGGTCGAGCGGCTTGATGAAGCGCAGCGCGGTCATCACCGTGGCGCCCAGCGCGACGAGGATCGCGAGGATGCCGAAGCCGATGATCTTGAAGCCGACGCCGGAGACCTTGTCCATCTCCGACGAGATCGAGTTCATCAACACGACGCCGCTGGTCTTGTCGAACGCGTTGCCGAACAGCGGCGCGGCGACCGCCGCGTACTCGTGTCCGTCGAGCAGGAAGTGAAAGAGCTCGGTCGCCGCCTGCTTCTGCACCGCCTGCTGCCCGGGCTTGTCGCCCAGCGTGAAGAGCACCGCGTTCAGAGCCTGCGTGCGGTTGCCGTCCTCCTTGGCGCTGTCGCCGATCCCCTCGGCGATGAAGCTCGAGGTGTGGACCTTGCCATCGTGGAAGTAGGCGACCTCTGTCCCCAGCAGGTCGTGTTTCAGCTGCGCGTCGCGCGCGTTGAGCACGTAGCCGACCAGCAGCGCCCCGCGGATGACCCCCTCGGGCGTGGCGATGGGGGCTACGGCGACGCGGGTCATACGGTTGGAGAATGTCCAGACGTCCTTGGTCGCCTCGCCCTTGAGCGCGGTCCCCACGGCGGGGTACTTGGCGCGCAGGTCCTCGCCGTACATCGCGTTGACGTTCAGGTCGCGGGCGACCACCTTGCCCGCCGAGTCGATGACAGCGACGATGTCGGCCTTGCGGGAGCCGGTCGCCAGGTAGGCGTTCAGCCCCTCGCACTGCTCGAAGGCAGCCTGGCGCTTGGCGGTCTCGTCGGTCTTGTCGAAGACCCCGACCAGGGCCGGCTTGTGGGCCAAGCCAGCCACCAGGTTGGCGAAATCTAGCGATTCGAGGCGGGCGATCGACTGGTGCATCCGCTGCGCCCGGGAAACGTCGGATTCGACCTCGTGAATCACCGATTCCTTGAGGTTCTGGGTCACAACCGCATGCACGCCCAGGGTAAAGACCAACAGGACGGCGGCAGCGACAAGCCCGATCTTCATGCGGTGCATGTCCTAGCTCCTCTGCTTCGGCAGGTGGGTAAGGGGGTGAAAGGGGCTGGCCTTGAGACGAAAAGGCGCGCCCGGATTATCGGTAGCGATGGAAGGCAAGTCAACGTTCTGCCTGCCGAAGACACGAAAACCGCGCGAAAAGTTGACCGTCCTTCTCACTGGGGACTACATGTAGGACAACCGAATTCGAACAATCGACTGGCGCATCGACGGCACCTGGGGGAAGGCGAGATCGATATGGAACACCGCGACGATCACCACATCGAAGAAGCTGGCACCGATGGCGAGCGACGGCGGCAGCGCCGGGCGAAGACCGACCTCTTCGTGAACCGCTTCCTGAACGGGCACCCCTACCTGTGTCGCATGACCAACATCAGCCGGTCGGGCGCGCGGCTGGTACCCATCATCGAACCACGGCTGACACCGGCGCCGGCGTACATGGGACTGCAGTTCCAGTTACCCGGGCGTCCTGAAATCGTGACAGCGTTCGGCGAAACGGTGACCACCGACGGTGGCCGTACGGTCGGCATCCGCTTCACGCGTTTGCCGGCAAGCGCCGCGTCGGCGATCGACGCCCTAGTAAGCGACTAGGACGGGCGGTTAGCAGCGGTCCATCGTCAATCGACATTTGTCAAAATTTTTCTGTGTTCTGGCGGGTTTGCTTGACAGCCCCGGAGCGCCTCAGTATCGTCGCGCGACTTCTGCGGTCCTTGCTTGACATCGACCAAACGAGACGACCGACCCCGACCTGAGCGCGTGTAGCGAACCACGCCGGAGGAGTATTGTGGAACAAAACAGGAAGCCTGGCGCTCCGCCCAACAAAGACATCTCGGATCTGAAAGCGCGGCTCGGTCTCAAGAGGCCCGAGGCGGCACCTCCTCCGGGCGCAGCCCCCGCTCCCGGCCGCCCCATTGGGCCGGCCCCGGGCTTCCCGCCCCAGTTCGGCGGCCCTGCCGCGGCGGCAGCCCCGGCGGCGGCTCCCCAGCCCCAGGCGGCGCCGGTCCCGGCGGGCCCGCCCGCGGCGCTGGACCCGTTTGCGCGCATGAAGCCGCAGGCCGGTCAGTTCGACCTGCGCACCATCGACGACGGCCAGCCCACGGCGAACGTGCGGTCGGGCCGCGGCAAGGCGACCCTGATCGCCTCGTTGATCGTCGGCCTGGTGGGCTTCGCGCTCGGCGCCGGCATGGGCATGGCCAGCGTTGGCCGCGCCAACATGAACACCGCGAACCACGCGGCGAAGAGCGTCAAGGGCGAGCTCGACTCGATGCAGAAGACGCTGACCCAGATCGGGACGGCGCTGGCGATGAGCTCTCAGCGGATGGCGAAGGACAAGAAAGAGCCGCTGTCCTACGACCCCGTCCTCATCGCCGAGCTCGAGAAGATCAAGCTCGACCCCCGCCCCGACACCAGCAAGATCTTCCGCGTCGACTACTTCCGCCTCGAGGACGTGGTCGTCGATCGGCTGTTCAACTACTACTACGACAGCATCGCGCTCTACGGCGAGACCGAGCGCCACATCAAGAAGACCAAGGCCGACCAGGAGTCGCTGGCGGCGTTCGCCACCAAGCAGGCGGCGGCGGGCGGCGACAAGAACTACGGCCTGGTGTTCGACACCTCGTCGAAGATCATCGTCGGCAACCTCGTCGAGGTCGGCGAGCAGGTCTGCAAGAACGGCGGCAAGGACTGTAGCGCGGCCGACCTCGTCGGCTTCAAGGTGCGCTCGAACACCGGCGCGCCCTGGGTCGACCGCAAGTCCGGTGGCAAGCTCGACACCGACAAGGTCATCCCGATCAAGCCGACGCCGCTGATGGACGCCGTGATGTCGGGCTCGCCCGACCAGGTCCGTAACGAGGCCTACAAGCAGCGCGTCGCCAACCTACGCGGCATCGCCGGCCGCCTCAGCAGCTCGCAGAAGGAGCTGTTCGAGGGCATCGACAAGGCCGCGAGCCGCCCGGACGTGTTCGCGCCGTTCTAGCGACCACCGTTAGCTCCTGAACGACGAAAAGCCCCGCTCATTGAGCGGGGCTTTTCTTTTGGGGGACGCGTCGCCGGGAAGCGTGCTCGAGTCCGTGTCCGTGTCCGGTGCGCGAACAGCGTGAATCCGGATCCGGCGGATCACGAGCACGCTAGTGGCAAGCCGAGCACGGACGCGGACAGGAGCACGGACTCGGACGGAGCACGGACGCGGACAGGAGCACGGACCCGAGATCGCGTGCCCCTCCCCGATCCGGTCTTACAGCTCCAGTCCGTCGTTCGGGCCGCTCTTCTTCTTGGACTTGGCCTCGGGGGCCGGTGACGACGCCGTCTTCTTGCCGCCGCCGCCGACCGACGGCACCACGATATCGTCATGCTTCTGCTCATCGCCCGGCTTGCGGATCTCCTTGCCGGTGATGCGGTCGATGATGTTGTCGTTGGAGTCGCGGTCGTTGCCGTCCTTGGTGATCACGGCCTCGACCAGCGCGTCCCCGGCTCGGCTGATCCGGGTTCACGACCTTGCGCCGCTCGATGGCGCGCTCCTGCGTACCCGCGTCGGAGAGCACCAGGCAATAGACGCCGTAGAACTCGGAGCGGTCGATGAGGCGCAGCTTGTCGCCGCCCGCGCTCCAGTCGAAGTGGTCGAGGATGCGCTTGACGCCGCCCATCGCCTTCTCGTCGCGATAGACCTCCTTGGCGTGGCCGTACTTGCCCTCCATGCCCTTCGCGAACTCGCGGAACGGCTTGCCCTCGATCGCGTCCTTGTTGAACGCCAGGAACATCTTGTAGAGGCCGTTCTCGAAGAAGAAGAAGTAGCGCGTCCAGATGTCTTCCTTCGCGACCAGCACGGCCTCGCCGGTGTTCTGCTGGAACTCGGGGCCGACGATCGAGACGTCGAGGCCGGTCTTCTGGCCCTCGAACTTGGCGTAGCTCTTCTTGACCGCCGTCAGCTCTCGCTCCATCTCGTCGTGGATGCGCTGCTGCTTGCCCGGATCCTGCGCCGCGCCTTCGATGCGCGGCTGATACTTCTTCTGGATCGCATCACGCACCATCCCCATCACTTCCTCGGGGCTCATGTTCCACTTGAAGACGCCGGCCTTGGGATCCCCGAGGCGCACCGCCTTCAGCTTGTCGATCTCGGCTGCGTTGGCGTTCTCGCCGCCCCCCTTCCCTCCCTTGCCCTTGCCCTTGGCAAGAGCCGGCGCGCCGCCAGTCAGGCTCAATCCCGCGCTGAGACCGAGCGCGAGCAAAAGTCGTCCGAATGTCCGCATAAAATCCTCCTGGGATGGGTCGTCGGCGTGGGCCGTGCGCCGCTTTTCTCGGCGCGCTGAACACTAGCACGAAAGGTCTTTTATTCGTGCTGGGGAGCGTCGTTGCGCCGCTGTGAATCAGGGCGTCGTTACGGCTGCTCGGACGGCGCCGGGGGCCGTCGGATCGGGGGCGACCGCGCCGACCGGCGCTTCGGAGGGCGGCGCCTCTGACTTCGCCTGCGGCTCAGCTTGTGACGCGCTGGAGTCGACCCACGACTCGTCGATCTTGCTCGGGTGAAAGCGATCGGCGCGCCCCGACTTCAGATCATCCGACGGGTTCGACGAATACATCGCGCGCTCGCCCGGCCCCGAGTAGTCGATCCAGAACGCCGCATGGTCCTTGCGGACGTCGAGGTGGACAAACGAAGAGTTCGGGTAGTAGCCGACGCCCACCTTTTCGAATGTCCGGCGCAGATAGTCGCGCAGGTCGGTGTTGGCCACGCCGACGACGCGGAAGTCGCACGCCAGGCCCTTCATGTGCGGGCTGCGCGGGTTCTTCGCGTATTTCGGGTGCCGGTAGCCCGAGACGACTTCGACCCGGTGCCCGGGCCAGTGCCGCCCGGTCTTGTAAATCAACGAGATGAGCCGCGGGTTCATCGGGTGAACCACGTTGGTATAGTGGCAGCGCAGGAAGCGGTCGAAGTGCCGCTGCTGCCCGCGCACCGGGCGGCCGTTGGCGTCGCGCAGGCGAATCTGCATCGACTCGTGCAGATTGACCGCGAACAGATCGACGGGCGGGTTCTTGCGCGCGGTGCGCGACGCGCTCTTCGCCGCGCCGCGCGGGCGGGCGGCGCTCGAGGCGGAGTCGGAAACCGCAGCGCGGCGCGCCACCGGTTGTGCCTGGGCTGTCCCGGCCACCAGAAGAGCTACGAGAAAAGTCGTTCGAAACACCGACCAGATCCTCTCACTCCATGGTCAGGCGTTCGGCGGCGGCGTCAACTTCTTTCTGAGCTCGGCCACGAGATCGAGGGCGGCGCGCGGTGAAAGCTCATCGGGATCGACCGCTCGCAGCGTGGCGGCGACCTCATCCGCGACCGAAAGTGGGGGATCGTGCGACTCGACCGTGACCGCGATCAGCGCCGCGGTGCCCGCGCTCGGCGTGCTCGAGGTTCCGAAGAGACCCAGCTGCGGGATCTCTCCTGCCGCGGGCGTGGCCGGGCGCGGCAACGTGCCACGCTGGCCGGCCGCGTCGGACTCGAGCGACTTGAGGATGGCGCGCGCCCGCTCGACCACCGCCGGCGGCAGGCCGGCCAGCTTGCCGACCTCGATGCCGAACGACCGGCTCGCCCCGCCCGGCGACAGCTTGCGGAGAAACACCACCTCGCCCTTCCACTCGCGCGCGGCCACGCTGACGTTGCGCACGCGCGGGTGCAGCTCGGCCAGCGCGCACAGCTCGTGGTAGTGCGTCGCGAACAGCGTCTTCGCGCGCACGCGGTCGTGCAGGTGCTCGGCGACCGCCCAGGCGATCGACACACCGTCGTACGTCGAGGTGCCGCGCCCGATCTCGTCGAGGATCACCAGGCTGCGCGCCGTCGCATAACGCAGGATGTGCGCGGTCTCGCGCATCTCGACCAGGAACGTCGATTCGCCGCGCGCCAGGTTGTCGCCGGCGCCCACGCGCGTGAACACGCGATCGCACACGCCGATGCGTGCGCGGCGCGCCGGCAGGAAGCCGCCCATCTGCGCCAGGATCACCGACTGCGCGACCTGGCGAATCAGCGTCGACTTCCCCGCCATGTTGGGGCCGGTCACGATCAGGATCTGCTCGCCGTCGGTGTCGAGGCGCACGTCATTGGGGACGAAGCCGCCCGCGGCCGCGAGGCGCTCGACCACCGGGTGCCGCCCGTCGGCGATGTCGATCACCCCGGAGTCGTCGACGATCGGCCGGCAGTAACCGCTGCGGTGCGCGAGCTCGGCCAGCGACGCGAGCGCATCGGCGGCCGCGACCCGCGACGCCAGCGCGAGGAGGCGCGCCGACTGCGCCGCGACCTCGGCGCGCAGCTTCTCGAAGATCTCGGTCTCGATCGCGATGCGCCGCTCGTCGGCCGACAGGATCTTGGCCTCGTACTCGGCCAGCTCCGGCGTGACGAAGCGCTCGCCGTTGGCGACGGTCTGCTTGCGCTGGTACTCGGCGGGGATCTTCGCGTGGGCGAGCTGCGCGCGCGTGACCTCGATGTAGTAGCCGAAGACGTTGTTGTACTTGACCTTGAGCGAGCCGATGCCGGTGCGCTCGCGCTCGCGCGTCTCGATCGACGCCACCACGTCTCGCCCGCCGCTGGCGATCGCGCACAGCTCGTCGAGCTCGGCGGAGACGCCGGGGTTCACGAAGCCGCCGTCCTTGACCGCCGCCGGCGCATCGGCGCGCAGCGTGGAGATCAGGCGTTCGGCGAGCTCGCGCCCGAGGTCGCCGCCGAGCTGCCCGAGATCGGCGTCGCCGACTTCCGACTCCGCCGGCGCCGGCGAAACCGGAGCCGCGCCGATCTCCGACGACAGCGCGGCACGGAGCGCGTCGGCCAGCGCCGGCAGCTGTGCCAGCGAGCGCCCGAGCACCGCCAGGTCGCGCGGCGTCGCCACGCCGAGCTGCGCGCGCCCGACCAGGCGCTCGAGGTCGGCGATCTCGCCGAGCAGCTTGCGCGCGCCGTCGCGCGCGGCGTGGCTCGCGACCAGCCGCTCGACCGCGTCCTGGCGTCGGCGGATGCGCGCGACGTCGACCAGCGGGAACAGCAGCCAGCGGCGCAGGAGCCGCCCTCCCATCGCCGAGCGGGTCTCGTCGATCACGTCGAGCAGCGAGCCCTGGCGCTTGCGCTCGAGGATGGTCTCGGTGAGCTCGAGGTGACTGCGCGCCTGCTCGTCGATGACCAGGTAGTCGGCGCGCTGAAAGATCTCGAGCCGGCCGAGCGGCAGCGTCGCCCCCGGCTGGGTCGCGCGCGCGTAGCGCAGCACGCGCGCGGCGGCCGCGATCGCCATCGGCGCGCGCGCCGCGCGATCGCCAGCGCTGGTCGCTCCGCCGTCATCGAGCGCGGCGCCCAGCGTCTTCACGTCGTCGAGGCCGCTGTCCTCGCTGACCGGCGTCTGCACCAGGCGCGGGTAGCCGCGGCGGACCAGGGCCGCCAGGTCGCCGTCGTCGCGCGCGACCACCAGCTCGCGCGGCTCGGCGCGCGCCAGCTCGTCGAGCAGCGCCTCGGGCGTCGACGCCTCGGTGGCGCGGAAGTGCCCGGTGGTGACGTCGAGGAACGCGAGACCGTAGCCGCGCCGCCCGTCACCGGCGACCGCGCCGACGTAGCTGGGCGCGCGCGGGTCGAGCAACTCCTCGTCGAGCACCACGCCGGGCGTCACCACCCGCACGACGTCGCGGCGCACGATGCCGCGCGCGACCTTGGGGTCCTCGAGCTGCTCGCACAGGGCCACGCGGTGGCCGAGCTCGTTGAGCTTGGCCAGGTAGCCGCGCACGGCGTGATGAGGCACGCCGCACATCGGGACCGCCTCGTCCTTTTCCTTGCCCTTGTCGCGCGTCGTGAGCGTCAGGTTCAACGCGCGGGCCACGTAGACCGCGTCGTCGTAGAACATCTCGTAGAAGTCACCGAGACGGAAGAAGACGATCGCGTCCGGGTACCTCGCCTTGACGTCGAGGTACTGCCGCATCAGGGCGGTGGGGGCCGCGGCTTGCAAGATGCGCGGGGGCGCCGGCGCCGCCCTACTCCTTGGCGGCCGGCTTCTTGCGCGCGACCTTGGCGGTCGCGGGCTTGGCGGCGCGCTTCTCGGCGCGCTTGCGCTGCGTGCGGGCCTTGAGCTTCCGCTGGCGGGTCTTGCGGCGCATCTTCATCGAACGGCGGTTGTCACGTCTTCCCATGCGTCGCGAATACTAGTTCGCCCGCGCACTGTCAAGACGCGCATGCATCGCACGTTCCCCGATTCAGCGAGTCACCCTCTCCCGCGGTCCGCCGGGGAGAGGGCCGGGGTGAGGGCAGACCTTGCGCGAGGCAACCTCTCAACCGGGCCGCACGCGCGCAGGGATCAGGTCGTCGCCGTGCTTGACCCGCACGGCGGCTGCCGTCCGGCACGCTCACGTGCAGCAGCGCCAGCGCCACGCCGCGGCCACCCGGCAGGCGCGCCACGCTGGTCACCCGGCCGGCCTTGGGCTTCACGTCGCTCTCGATCGCGTCCTGTGCGGCCGGGTCGCGCGGGTCGTCGATCTCCAGCCCGACCAGCCGCCAGTTGATGTGGCCGCGGTCGCGGATGCGCACGATCGGCTCCTGGCCGAGATAGCAGCCCTTCTGGTAGTCGATCGCCCCGTCGAGGCCGACCTCCATCGGGAAGTAGTCCGACGTGATCTCCGCCCCCTCCTTGGGCTCGCGCGCGTCGATGCGCGCCGCCTCGGCGAGCGCGTCGTCGAGGCGCCCGACCCCCGCGGCGGCGAGCTTGCCATCGGCGGCGGCGACCGCCGCGGGATCGCCGGCGATCCAGAAACCGTCGGCGCCCAGCTCGCGGGCGCGCACGATCCAGAGCCGCCCGACGCCCGGCACCTCGACGTCGGCGTGCGAGAGCTCGGGGCGCGTCCCGAGGTCGCCCGCGTCGATGCCGGCGGCGCGCAGGCGCTCGCCGGCCGCCGGACCGAAGAGCCCGAACGACGCGAACGCGGCGCGCGGCGCGGCCGCGAAGTCGTCCATGATCGCGTAACGCGACAGCGCGGGCGCCAGCGTCGCCGCCACGCCGGGGGCGACGACGATCCAGATCTCGTCCTCCCGCAGGAAGATCCGCATGGCGGCCACGATGTGCCCCTTGGGGGTGAGCAGCACCGACGGGCCGCCACCGCCCACCGGCGTGCCGGCGACGTTGCCGGTCACGATGCCGTGGAGAAAGCGCACGCGGTCGGCGCCGGTCGCGACGATCAGCTCGCGCGCGCCCAGCGACGCGCGCACGGCGCCGGTCGCGAGCGCGTCCAGCGTCGCGCCCGAGGGACCGCCGGGGAGGTCAGGTACCATGACGCTTGTTCATAGCGCGGCGCTCGCGCAGGCGCACGGCCCGTCGCGCCTGCGCCTGGCGGAAGCGGCGCCGGTCCTGATCGGTCTCGGGCGTCAGCTTCGGCACCTCGCGCGGGCGCCCCTGATCGTCGACGGCGACGAAGGTCAGGTAGGCGCGCGTGGCCTGGACGCGCGTGCGCGTGAGCTGGTTCTCCGCGAACACCCGCACGCCGACCTCCATCGAGGTGTGCGCGGCGAAGTTCACCTGCGCCTGCACGATCACGACGTCGCCGAGGCGCGCGGGCCGCAGGAAGTGCAGGCGATCCATCGACGCCGTCACCACCAGGCCGCCGGAGTGACGCGCGGCCGAGATGCCGGCGGCGCCGTCGATCCACTGCATCAGGATCCCGCCGAAGATCGTTCCGTGCACGTTGGTGAGCCCGGGCAGCACCACCTGTGCGGTCTCGACCCGAGTTGCCCGTGGCGTGTTCCTCTTCTGAGCAGCCATCCCGGTGATGCCGGTACCATGCTCAACCGTCGACGGTCAATTCCCGGCTGTGTATAGTGCTTCGCCGATGGCCCGACGTCTGGTCACGTTGATAGCCCTGCTCACCGCCTCTCTCACGGGCGCAGCCGTCAACGCCAAGAAAATGACGCTGCCCGAGCTCCTCGACCTCGCACGGTCGATGAACCCCGGCCTGCGCGCGAGCGCCGCGGTCACCGACGCCTCTCGCGCGCAGGTGACCGAAGCCTGGACCTACTGGCTGCCGAGTGGAGATCTGCTGTCGCTGCTCGCGCCGTCGCCCAACGTGCAGTGCAGCTCCTGCGACCCTCCCGGGCAGGCCGGACCCCATGACCGACCCCAACGGGGCCGGGCATTCGCCAACGCAGAACTGCATTCAAACCAACGCCACCGAATTCAGCCTGAGCAGCGTCCAGTGGACCTCGGTGTTCACGCGCACCGAGGTCCACCTGGTGCAACCGCTGTTCGACTTCGGCAAGATCTCGGCGGGCGCTGCGGGCCGCCCGCGCCGGCGTCGACGTCTCGCGCGAGCGCGAGGCCAGCGCCAAGGCCGACCTCGAGCTCAACGTTCGCAAGGCGTATTACGGGATCAAGCTCGCGCGTGAGCTGGAGGCGACGCTCGACGAGGGCGGCAGCTACATCGACGAGGCGCAGAAGCGCATCGAGTCCGACCTGGCCGAAGGGGACCGGGAACACCACCGTACCCGACCGGCTGCGCCTGCGTGTGACGCGCGCCGAGGTCGACGCGCGCATCCAGGAAGCCAAGCGCCTGGAAGCCATCGCGCACGACGGGCTGCGCGCACTGATGGGCCCGGACGCGCCGGCGGATCTCGACGTCGACGACGAGGAGCTCGCGGCGGTCGAGATCAAGGACCGGCCGGTGACCTACTACGAGGACCAGGCTCGGTTCGGCCGACCCGAGGCGCGCCTCCTGGAGCACGCCGTGCGCGCCAAGCACGCGCTCGCTGATCTCGAGCGGCGCAAGGCGTACCCCGACCTGGTGCTGATCGCCAACGGCGCGCTGGCGTACGCGGGCGCCGCGGAAGATCCGCAGAACGCCTTCATGAACCACTTCTTCCACTCGTCGAGCGTCGGCGTGGCCGCGGGGCTGCGCATGCAGCTCGACATCGGTCCCAAGATCGCGCGCGCGTCGCGCGTGCGCGCCGAGGCCGTCGAGAGCGAGTACCGGCGCAGCGAGGCGCTGGGCGGCATCCTGTTCGAGGTGCGCAAGGCCTACGACGAGCTGACCGAGGCACGCAACCGCACCGAGGCGGTGCACAAGGGCGAGCGCGCCGGCAGGTCCTGGATCTCGGCCGTGTCCCAGAGCTTCGCGGTCGGCCTGGCCGAGTCGCGGGACTTCTCCGATGCCCTGAACGCCTTCTTCCAGATGAGGGCGCGCTACTTACAGGCGGTGTTCGACCTCAACATCGCCGCCTCGACCCTGGCCCGCGTGACCGGCGCGTCCGAGCCCTGAGCGGCGAGCCCCGACGGAGAATCCGACCGAGTTGGTCGCCCGCGACCTTGACCAGCGCGATTTCGTCCCCCAGGTTTCAGATGTGACGAGGACATCGACTGCCGGTGCGGGTCGTCTTTCTCGCGCGTGGTCGTGCGGTCAGGGGAAGAGAGAGTGAGCGCGAGAAACTCTGACACCTTCGGGTGCTCGGAAACAGTACGGCGCTGAAATCGTCGGTCGCACACGTCACCCTCGAGGTCGAACGGCTTTTGGCCGTCCGGCCTCGAGTCATTTAGGGGCGGTGGCGGGAGGAGCGGCCGCGGCGGCGGGGGCCGGCGACAGCGCCAGGCTCTTCACCACGCCGGCGTACTCCTCTTTGAGCTTTCCGTAGGCCTCGCGCGAAGCGTTGAGAACCAGGAAGTAGACGGTGCCGCCCTTCTCCACCGTCGTGACCTCGCCCTGATGGACCGCTCCGTCCTGGGTCTCGCGGAACTGCTCGCGCTTGCTGCCAGGCAAGATCGACGGCAGCGTGCGCAGCTTGGCATCCGGGAAGAGGTTGCGGCCCCCCTTGCGCAACAGCGCGCTGCGCTCGGCCGGGCTGTCCGGGTGCTGGACCAGCAGCGTGGCGGCGCCGCGCTCGGTGTCGCCGTCGTCGAGGATCACCCGCCCCGTCGACAGGTTGAGCATCATGCCCGTCCCCGCCGCCGCCGACACGCCGACCACGCGCCAGGTGATCGGCCAGTCGACATGGAAGCCGAACGCCGTGCTCTCGGCGCCCGCCTTCTCGAAGCTGCCGCCCAGGCGCACCGACGGATCCCGCGCCTCCGTCGGCGCCGGCGCAAGTTGGGGCTCGGCGCCGTTCGACGCCAGTAGACGCCGCGCGCGAGGATCAATGGGGTCGCTGTCGGCGTAGATCTTGAGCGCCGACAGGCCCGCCTGGGTCTTGCCGGCGGCGATCAGGCTGCGTCCCAGCACGTAGTGGGCGCGCGGCGCGGCGCCCGACACCAGCGTCGCGGACTCGGCGAGCGCCGCCGCCTTGTCGATCTCGCCGGCCAGCAGGTGCACCGACGCGCGAGCGATCATCGCGTCGGCGCGGGTCGACGACCGGCGCAGCACGTCGTCGAGCACGGCGGCCGCCACCTCGGACGCGCCCGGCCAGTCGAGCGCCGCGCCCAGCGCCAGCGCGCGCCCGGTCAGCTCGCGCCGATCCAGGTCGAACCGGTTGTCGGCCATCAGCGACCAGGCCTCGTCGACCAGGTCGTGCACTTTCTCGTCGACGACCGCGCGGCCGGTGCGCACGACGAGGGGCGGCCGCTCGGCGATCGTCCGCTCCAGGTGCTCGAGGTCGCGGCGCAGCTCGCGCACGTGCGCCAGCGTCGCGTCCTTGTGGATGTCGATGCGATAGACCGAGACGTCGGGGCGCAGCACCTTGCCGCCACCGTCGAAGAACAACGGGTTGCCGGTGCGCATCGCCGATCCCTCGAGGTCGCCCGCCTCCAGCGTCATCCACTCCCCGCCGACGCGACCGCCGAGGATCGCCATCTTGCCGCACGAGCCGGCGCCGGTGGTGCGCACCAGGATGTCGCCCTGCTTGATGTCGGCGGGCGGGACCGCGCGGTAGAGACCGTTCTGCGCCTTGGCCTCGGTGGCCAGGATCTCCGCCGAGCGCATCGGGCTCGGGTACCGCCACCAGGCGGGCGGCGCGTGGTTCCGGTCCTCCTCGATCTCTGGAACGATGCCGCCGTACTGCTCGATCGCCTCCCAGGCGATCTTGCTCGATCGCTCCCAGTCGGCGTAGTCCTTGGGCGTGGGCACCGGATCGTCGGCGATGCAGGTGCTGCTCTCGCGCACCGGCGGCGCGGCGTGCGTGCTGGACGCACCGAAACCTACCGAGGCCGCAGCGACCAGCAGGATGGCGCGGCCGCGCCCGAGGCCACCTCTCCGAGCGCGCAACCGGCTAGACCCCGATGAATAAGCGGTGCCCGAAGTTGGGCTCGAGCTCCGAGTTGAAGATCTTCTCCGCCGAGCTCTTGACGTCGTAGTCGATTCGCTTGAACTCGAACACGCGCGCTTCCGTGTCGTAAATCGTGTAGCTGGCGCGCGGATCGTAGTCGCGCGGCTGGCCCACCGATCCGACGCTGACGATGTACTTCCAGCCCGGCCGCAGCTCGAACTTCTCCGACACCACCTCGTGCACGCCCTGGTCGGGCGACAGCGCGAACGCCTTGCACAGGTGCGAGTGGCCGATCACCGTGAGGCGCGACAGTGAGTCCCAGATCTCCATGCACTGCGCCGCCTGCTCGCGCGCGAAGATGTAGTCGAACTCCTCGATGTTCAGCGGCGAGCCGTGGCAGAAGTGGACCTCGCCCTCGCGCACCTCGTACGGCAGGCCTTTGAGCCACTCCTTGTTGTCGGGTGCGAGCAGCCGCGAGTGCATGTCCAGCGCGTGCCGAGCCGCGTGGTAGTAGTACGAGTAATCCATGCGGCCCGCGACCGCGGCGTCGTGGTTGCCGAGGATCGTGTGCTTGGCCTTGGCGCGGATCAGCGCGCAGCACTCGTTGGGGCTGGCGCCGTAGCCGACCGTGTCGCCGAGACAGATGTATTGATCAATGCGCTCCCCCTCGAACGCGTTCAACACCGCGTCGAGCGCCTCGATATTGGCGTGAGTATCGGAGAAGATTCCGAAACGCATTGATTCTCCCGGTCCGGGCAGTCTCCAAGACTAACACCTCGACGGCTCTCTGTCGCGGTTCGGCATGGGCCGGAATCGCCCCGACGACGCCCATCGGGTCGGTTTTCGACCCTAGCGCAGGGCCTCGTCACTGGTGCGGGGCTGGATGATCACCCGCGCGAAGACCGAGGTGAGCTCGACGAGCGGCGCCGCCTGCGCGGCAGAGCTGGCCCGCCCCTTGGGCAGCACCTCGGCGTGCAACCGATCGCCCCGCTGCCAGAGGGTCCGCATGGCCAGCCCCGATTCGACGGGGAACGCCGAGCGTGCGCGTAGCTCGAATCCCCCTCGATCAATCACCGGAATCATGCGCACGTCGCCGGTATAGCTGCGCAGGTCGTAGTGCGCCGCCGGACGCAGCAACCCCACGAACACGATCTCGCCGGTGGTCGTGGTCAGACGCACCAGCGCCGAGCGGATGTCCTCGGCGCGAATGCTGCCGTCGACCATGCGGGCGTCGAGGCGACCGCCACCTACACCACGCACGTCGAGGTTGCCCTCGACCCCATCGAGGTCGACGTCGCCGTCGACCGAGGTCACCGTCTGGCCGCCCTTGAGCTGGCGCGTGATCACGCCGCCGCGCACGTCGGAGACGCCGATGCGCCCGCCCGTGGTCTCGAGCCGCGCGCCGGCGCGCAGCCCCGACGCCACCAGATCGCCGCCGAAGGTCTTGGCCTCGATCCCCAGCGCCGCCGGCACCTCGACCACCATGTCGATGCGGCTGCCCGACAGCGGCAACGAGCGCTCGCGCCCGCCGAGCTCGACGCGTGTGTCGACGGAGATCTCGCCGCTCTGCCAGGCGGTGTAGTGGACGCGCAGCCGGTCGAGCGCCTCCTGCGTCGCCGCGTGCTTCTCGGCGATGATGTGGATCTGGTCGTCGCGATCCCAGGTGCGCACCTCGATGCGGCCCAGCGGATTGTCGATCCGCAGCAACTCGGCGCCGGGCGTGGGCACGATGAGCTCGCGCCGATCGACGACCCCTGCTGGCGCCGGCGTGGCGGGCGCGTTCGTGGCGCGGCGCCGCGTTTTCACCGTTGGCGGCGGCGAAGCGAGAGGCCAGCGCCAGCGTCGAAGCCAGCGTCAAGGCGACGCCCGACCTCACGGCGTCACCCCCTCTCGAATCATCTCCTCCGGGCCGCCGCGGTGGACCGCCTCGGCGAGGAAATCGATCTTGCTGCGGTAGGCGGCGAACAAGATCTCGTTGCCGGCGCTGTCGCCCGGCGTGCTGCGCGCCGCCGCGCGCGAGCGCTCGATCGCGTCGTCGAGGCGCGCCAGGCGCTCGCGGAAGCGGCCGCGCGCGTCGGGGCTCCACCGCGGCTCCTCCATGCGCGCCAGCAACGCGCGCAGCTTGGCGATCGATCGCTCGTACGAGGCCGCGGCGGTCTGGAGCTCGTTCTCCGCCTCCTGCAGCATCGGGTCGATTGCTGCAAGAGGCTCGCCCGCGGCGATCGACGGCGACGGCGACGCCACGTCGGACTTCGATGACCAGAGGCGATGGCCGAGCGGCCCCAGGCCGACAACCAGCAGGATCATCACCGCCGCGCCGGCGAGACCGCCGAAGGCGAAGCCGCGCACGAAGATGCGGCGCCAATCGAGCAGCGGCGCCTCGCGCTCGGCCAGCGCGCCCTCGATCGCCGGCCACAGCGTCGGCGGCGGCTCGGGACGCTCCAGCGAGCGCGCGCCCGCGACGATCGCGCGCAGCTCGTCGGCGGCGCGCGTGCACGCCGCGCAGCCGTCCAGGTGCGCGCGCACCAGGTCCGCCGCCTGCGGCTTCATGTCGCCGTCGAGATAGGCAGAGAGCTGGTCGACGACGTGGCGGACAGGATTCGAAGACGAGTCGCCTCCTCCGGTCACCACGTCAGCACTCCTCCAGCTCGGACGATGTGATGCCGTCCTGTTGGAGGATCTCACGCAGCTTGCCGCGCGCCTTGTGCAGCTGCGACTTCGACGTCCCGACGTGGCAGCCCAGGATCTGCGCCACCTCCTCGTGCTCGAGCCCTTCGACGTCGTGGAGGACGATCACCGTGCGGTAGCCCACCGGCAGCTGCCACAGAGCCCGTTCGAGCCGCGCGCGCAGGACCGCGTCGCCGCTGGGCGGACCCTCGCTCAACGCCGCCGCGACGGGGATCTCGAGATCGCTGCTGGTCGCGCCGGGGACCGCGCCGCGCCGCGATCGGTGCGACAGGGCCGCGTTGACCGACAGGCGATAGATCCAGGTGCCCAGCGCCGAGTCCCCCCGGAACTTGGGCAGGCCGCGGAAGATCCGGATGAAGGCTTCCTGCGAGACCTCCTCGGCGTCGCTGGCGCCGACGATGCGCACGGCGAGCGCGAAGACCCGCCGCTTGTAGCGGTGGTAGAGCGCTTCGCGGCTACCGGGGTCGCCGCGGCGGATCGCCGCGATCAGCTCCGTGTCGTCCGCCGAAACACCACTCTGGGCAAACCCCAACGGTCGATCGATGACGCTGACGTTGAGCATGGGAGGTCGGGGTGGTTTGACGGTCATCGTCTGGCGGAGGTTGCCCCGGACACGAGGGGCGTTAGATGTTTCCTCGACCGGCTAGTGGTAGTCGCTCAGCCGCAGATTGTCGACAAATGTCCCATCCGCGCGGCGTTCCGGACGCGCGGGTGGTGTAGAGTCCGGCGCCATGCGGGCCGTGATTCTCGGCTGTTTCTTCCTGTCCGGCGCGTCGGGGTTGGTGCTGGAGATGCTGTGGACGCGCATGCTGACGCTGGTCTTCGGCTCGACCACGCTGGCGGTGTCCACGGTCCTGACCGCGTTCATGGGCGGCCTGGGCCTCGGGTCGTACCTGGCGGGCAAATGGGCGGACCGGCTGGAAAATCCTGCCCGCTCCTATGCATTCGTCGAGGCCTCGGTCGGCCTTTACGCCCTGCTCGTCCCCTGGGTGATCTCGTTCTATCCCGGGCTCAACCGCTGGCTATGGGCGGCCTTCGGCGACCGTTACGCGCTGCTCTCGATCCTGCGGTTCGTGGCATCGGCTGGGCTGCTGATCATTCCGACGACGTTGATGGGCGCCACGCTTCCCATCCTCGCCCGGCACTTCGTACGCCATCCCTGGGAGCTGCGGCGCGTCGGCCTGCGCATCGGCTCGCTCTACGCGGTGAACCTGTTCGGTGCGGTCGCTGGCTCGTTCTTCGCCGGGTTCGTCTTCCTGCCCAGCATCGGCCTGCGCTGGACCAACGTCACGGCGGCCAGCTTCAACCTGACCCTGGCGGCGGCGATCCTGCTCGCGCGCCGCTATCTGCCCCGGGGCGAAATCCAGCACAGCATGGACGAGCTCCTGGAGAAGGCCGCCGCCGAGGGCAACCTCGACGCGAGGGCGAGCGTGGCAGCGCTCCCACCCGACGTGGTGATGACACCGGCGGCGCGCCGGGTCGCGCTGGCCGGCTTCGCGGTCTCGGGCGCGGCGGCGATGACGCTGCAGGTGCTCTGGACGCGCGCGCTCGCGGTGCTGATCGGGTCGTCGATCTTTTCGTTCACGCTGATCCTGCTCGCCTTCCTGATCGGCCTCGGCCTCGGCTCGGCGATCTTCGGCCGGATCTCGCAGCGCACGGCGCACCCGATCCGCTGGCTGGCGGTGCTGCATCTGGGCATCGCCGCCGCCGTCGGGGCGTCGTACCTGGTCACCGACAAGCTGCCTTACGTCTTCACCTGGCTGCTCGAATCGTCGAGCTTCGGCGTCGACTCGATCCTGGTCTGCCAGTTCATCCTGACCTGCATCGCCGTGCTGCCGGCCACCGTGCTCATGGGCGGCGTCTTTCCGCTGACCGTGCGCATCGCGGCCGCGCGCCTCGACTCGGTCGGGCGCGACATCGGCTCCGCCTACGCGATCAACACCGTCGGCGCGATCATCGGATCGTTTCTCTCGGGCTTCGTGACGCTGCCGCTGCTCGGGCTGCAGAAGGGCATCTACGTCGCGGTGCTCGCGAGCCTGTCGCTGAGCGCGCTGCTGTTCGCGTACGCGCCGGGCCTGCCGCGCGCGCGGCGCGCGATCGGTGTCGGCGTCGCGATCGCGATGGCGCTCTGCGGCCTGCGCCTGCCGCGCTGGGACCTGGTCAGCTTCTCGGCCGGGTTCTTCCGCGTGTCGATCGCGCGCGAGTACATCTACCGCAAGATCCACAAGAAGAGCTGGCAGCACCCCAAGCTGGTCTTCTACGAGGACGGCGTGGCCACCACCGTGTCGGTCGACCAGTGGGGCAAGACGTACTCGCTCAAGAACAACGGCAAGGTCGACGCCTCCAACGACGGCGACATGGCCACGCAGATCATCGTCGGCATGTTGCCGCTGCTGCTGTACCAGGGACAGGACGCTCCCAAGGTCGCGCTGGTCGGCTACGGTTCGGGCGTCACCGCGGGCGCGATCACTCAGTACCCGATCAAGTCGCTCGAGGTCGTCGAGCTCGAGCCGGCGATCTACCGCGCGTCGCGCTTCTTCGACAACGACAACCACCGCCCGCTGTCCAACCCCAAGGTCACGGCGCGCGTGGGCGACGGGCGCAACTTCCTCGGCCAGCGCTCCGATCCGTTCGACGTCATCGTGAGTCAGCCGTCGAACCCTTGGCTGACCGGCGTGTCCAACCTGTTCACGCGCGAGTACTTCCGCGACATCAAGACCCGCCTCGCCCCGCACGGGATCTTCTGCCAGTGGGCGCAGCTCTACGAGATGTCGCCGTGGAACATCAAGGCGATCTACCGCACCGTGCGCGAGGAGTTCCCCTACGTCTACGTCTTCGCCGCCGAGGATCTATCGTCGGACACGATCCTCATCGCCAGCCTCGAGCCGCTGAAGCTGGATCTGAACGTGGTCGAGCGCGCCTTTCGCGATCCGGCGACGCGCGCCGAGGCGCGGCGCGCCGGGTTGTCGTCGCCGCACGACGTGTTCGCCTATCTGCTGCTCGGCCCCGAGGAGCTGCAGTCGTTCACCGCGGGCTCGCCCGACAACACCGACGACAACGCGCGCATCGAGTTCAGCGCGCCGCGCGACCTGCTCGGCTACGCCAAGTTCGATCCGTATCTGGCGAAGGTCTACGGGCCGCTCTGGCCCTACGGCCGGCTCAGCGAGGTCGTCTCCGGCTACGACGAGCCGGGCCGCGAGGCCAAATGCGGACAGCTCGCGCGCAGCTTGCTCGCGCACGGCAAGTCGCGCGAGGCCGAGCTCTGGACCCGGCGCGCCGAGGCCGCGGGCGATGGCGCCGAGGCGAAGCACGCGCGTCTGCTTCTCGACCTGGTGTCGACGCGGCTCGACCGCGATCCGGAGATCCCGCTCGCGCCCACCGATGGTCTCACGCCGCCGGTGGTGCCCGAGAAGGTGGCGGCGGCGCAGCCGGCGTTGGTCGCGCGCGTGGCGGCCGAGTATCCGCAGATCATCGCGCTGGCTGCGGCGCACAAGTACGCCACCGCCTACGACGTCCTCAACAAGTGGCCCGAGCCGATCTGGGCCGGCCTCGGCAAGGACTTCGCGCTGCTGAGCGGCTTCCTCGAATACAAGGCCGAGTTCTACAACGACGCCGTCGATGATCTGAAGTCGCTGTCCGAGGACGCCGCCTTCGTCGCGCGCCGGCCCGAGGTGCTCTACTACCTTGGCCGCGCGTACTACGCGAACGCAAGCTATGTGAAGGCGATCGACGCGCTCGAGCGCTACGTCCGATCGCAAACCATCCTCGATCGACCGCTACTGCCAGCCTCGGCCGGCGATCTGGCGGAAGCGGCCGAGCCGCGGAACGGATCGCCCACGCCCACGCCCACGCCCACGCGCGCGAGCAACTGACGCTCGGGGTTGGGGGTCCGGTCCCCTCTCCCGTCTGCGGAAGGAGGATTAGGAAGACGGTTAGGGAGAGGGCAGACCTTGCGAGCTGCGGCGCTCGAGGTCCGAGTGCCCTGCCCGCCCCGCGCGAGGCGGCGCGAGACATGGTAACGTCCAGCTCATGGCTAGCCTGTCCGATCGCGTCGTTGGGATCGGTGAGGTCTGCTTGCACCAGATCGGCGTCGCGCCCCGCTCGCGCGAGAGCGTGATCGAGCTGACCCGCTTCAGCGCGCAGACCGGTGGGGCCATCGGCACGGCGCTGGCGACGGTGTGCGCGTTCGGCGCGCAGGCGCGTTACTTCGGCCGGCTGTCCGACGACGAGTTCGCGGCGCTGATCCTCAAGGGACTGCGCGACTTCGGCGTCGAGACCAGCTTCGTGCTCACCGAGCCCGACAGGACCTCGCCGGTCTCGTTCACGCTGGTCGACGAGGTCAACGCCCGCCGCGTGGTGCGCTTCACGCGCGGCAACCTCTCGGACCTCGAGCCGGGCGAGCTGCCGCGCGGGCTGCTCGACGGCGCGGGCCTGCTGCTCATCGACGGGCGCAGCCCGGCCGCGCAGGCGGCGGCCGCCGAGCGCGCGCGCTCGCTCTCGATCCCGATCCTGCTCGACGCGCGTCACCTGGGGCCGGGCATGGGCGAGCTCCTCGACCTCGCCGACGTGGTGATCGGCTCCGAGCGTTTCGCGGCCGAGATCGCGCACAGCTCCGACATCGGGCGCTCGCTGATCGAGCTCACGAAGATGGGCCCGCGCATCGCCGTGGTCACGCTGGGCGAGGAAGGCGCGGTCGGGCTCGAGGGCGAGAAGATGGTCCGCCAGGGCGCGATCGAGGTCGACATCCAGGACACCTCGGGCGCCAGCGACGTCTTCCGCGGGGCATTCGCCTACGCGCTGGTGCAGGGCTGGCCGCTCGAGCGCAGCCTACCGTTCGCCAACGCCGCCGCCGGGCTCAATTGCCGCCACCTCGGCGGCCTCGCGGGCATCCCGTCGCTGGCCGAGGTCCTGCGCACGGCGGGGCTCGACACCTGAGGAAAACGATTATCCGACAGCATCGGGCCGAGGACGATCAGCGGCCCGCGACGTACGCGATGGTCTTGGTTTCCTTCTCGAACGCGGTCTTGGCAGCAGCGGCTTCTTGAGCCGAAGCGTAGTTGCCGACGCGCACGCGGTAGACGTTTGCCTTGCCCGGCGACTCGGCGAGGGCCACGTACGCGCCCTGGGCTGCGAAACGCTTCGCTAGCGCCTCGGCCTCGGCGCGCTCGGGGAACGAGCTCAGAACCAGCGAGTACCTGCCCTTGGCCGAGGCTGCCGGCGGCGAAGGCGCGGCGGGAGGGGGCGGCGCGACCGCGACCGTCGCTGCCGCCGGCAACGCCGGTCTGGCCGCGGCCGTGACCGCCAGCTTGGCGTTCGCGGTCGCCGTCACCTTGGCGGGGGCCGGCGCGGGCCTGGGCGCGACCGGAGGCGCCACCTTGGGAGCAACTGGTACCTTGGCCGCCGCCGTGGGGACCGCCGGCGCCGGTGCGGCGACCGCTGCCCGGCTCGCCGCGACCGCCGGGCCGTGCGGCCGCGCAGGTGGGCTGATAAGCGCCTTGGGAAAGGTCAGAGAAGGCTCGGTCTTGCCGCCGGAGGGCGCGCTCCCTGGCACAGCCCCGCCGCTCATGCGATCGAGCACCGCGAGGGGGTCCTGCACCTCGGGAATCGCGGCCCGCCCGCGCGACTCCAGCCGCTTGCCGACGATCACGCCGAGAACGAACAGCATGCAGGCGCAGAGCGCGCTGCCGAAAAACAGGAAGAAGACCTGCCGATTGTCGAGGCGCACCTCGATCTTGTCACGCCACTGGTTCTGCCCGATGCCGAGGCCGAAGTCGCGCTCCGAGCTGGCTTCCGGTCGGCCTCCCGAGCTCTTCTCGACATCGCGAAACGCCGCCTCGTTCATGGTCGTCTCGCCAGTGTAGCTCGCGCCTGTTCCCTGTCTTCTTTCTGCACTTTTCTGCAGTGCGTCCGAGCGCGGTCGGAGCGCCCGGTGCCGCAGCTCGACGGGCGGCTACTGGATCGGCCAGAGGTTGCTGGTCGAGACTGGGTCGTCGTAGATCGGCACCAGGCTGCTGGTGTTGGTGGTCGTCGCGCGCCGCGGGTTGATGCGCAGGACCTGGCCGCGGGTCGCGCCGACCCCAGCCGCGGCGCTGCCCAGCCGCCGCTGGTCGATGACGAACAGGTACGGCAGCTCGCTCGTCGGGCCGAGATCCGCAACCTGAGTCTGCGAGTCGATCGGCCCGACCACGATCCGGTTCGGCGTGTTGATGTCGATCGTCGTCGGCAGGACGACCTGGTCGGGCAAGAAGCCGCCGTGCACGTCGAAGGTGATGAGGTCGGAGTTGCCGGCGAAATCTTCGAACTTGCCCAGGATGAAACGGATCTCTCGGTTCTGGAACAGCACGCGGAAGGGCGGCCCGATCTTGGTCGTCGTCCCATCCCCCGGCATCCCACCGTCACCACCGTCCGTCGGCATCCCACCGTCCCCCTGCATGGTGGTCTTCGAGCGGATCAGGCATGGGTTGGGATTGGGCGTGAGGTGGATCGCCCGCAGCAGATCCGCGCTAATTTGGTCCGGCGACTGATTTGTCTCGATGGGGCCGCCCAGATCCGGGGCGCAGTCCGGGATCGGCGTCCGCACGCCATTCACAACCTGAAAATAAGGGATACGGTCGAGCCGCGACGGATTGGGGACGCAACTGAAGGTGCTGGGATCGACGGTGCCAGGCACGTACGGCGTGGGCGCGGTTCCCTGAACCAGAAAGCTGCTGCCGGCGCCGACCTTGTACGCCGTCAGCTGGTCGAGGCCGCAATCGTGGAGAAGCCCTGTCCCCGGCGCTGCCGGTGGAATCTCCGGCGCGTCGACACAGACCTTCTGCGGCGCCTTGGGGAGAAGAACGCAGCTCCGTCCCGATCGGCAGTCCGAATCTGTGGTGCAGGATTTGGCGCAGCGCAGGGGCCCGGTCTCGTCGACGGCCAGACAGGCGTAAGCGGAGCGCGTGTCGTCCCCCGGCGGCGGGCACGGCGTCGCAGCCACGCCGTCGTTCGCCATCGGTGACGAGGGGGGCTTCGGTCGCGGGGCGCCGGCACACGTCGTCAGCGACTGCGCCGTGATCTCGTCGATCTCTGGGCGCAACGTCAGCGTGCTGATCCCGGACTGTGACTTGGCGTCGACGATCTCGTAGCGGCGCAGCGAGTTCAGCAGCCCCGCGCAGGCGTTCAATTCGTTGTTCTGGCCGGTCGGGTCGTTGTTGTTGGGGACGCACAGGCCGTTGATGGGCAGCGCGTCTGCCGTCTCGGGCGCGGTGGTGCTGCGACGGCAAACCTGCGCCGGACCGCACTGCGAGTCGACCGTGCAGCCGAACAGGGTCACGATGTCGCCGGGCAGCGCGCCCGCCTGGCAGAAGTCGACGCCCTGGTCTTTCAAGATCAACGGACTGGTGGGAGTCGGAGCCGTTCCGAACGTGAGCTGACCCGAGAAGCTCGGTCCGAAGAGATCGCCCTCCCAGGTGATGTTCCAGGTCTGCCGCTGCGGTTGAATCATGGCCAGCGCCGAATCGCATCCGGGGTCCGGGTTCGGCGTGCTGCGCGAGCAGACTTGCTGCGGAAAAAAGACGTACGTCGTCACGGCGGTCACTCCGTTCTGGAGGATCGTGGCGTTGTCGTCGGACGAGCTCGTGTTGATTCGCCGAGATCTGCGGCCCCAGCGCCGGCACCGTCGGCGGGAGATCGAGGCGCGCCGGACCGGCCGACGGATCCAGGCTCGACGTGAAGGTGATCATGTTCAGGTCACGGAGCGTGTTGACCAGCGGCTGAACCTCCGGCAGCGGCGATGGGATCGTGCCAGCGCTCGCCACCTGCTGCGTGCGCAGCGTCGGAGCGATGTTGACCTCGTAGACCGCTCCACTGATCGTCAGGATGAAGGCGTAGGCTCCATCGAGCACCGCCTCGTCGGCATTGCCGGTCTCGATCTGGGCGAAGGCGACGTCGCGCGGGATCGACGGCAGCGTGATGCCCGGCCCCCGCGCCAGCGGCCGCCGGTGCGCCAGGTCGGGTGGCTCCGTCGGCCAGCAGGTGTTGGTGCGATCCGGCACCAGCGGGTCGCCCGAGCGCACCGGCACGAACCGCGGATCGACGTTGACGTCGCACTCGGTCTCCGGCAACAGCTGGTTGCGCGGGCTGACGTCGACGACGCGGACCGTCCCGTCGCGCGCGATGACGTACAGGTACTGGTGGATGTCTTGGGTATCGTTGCCCACGAAGGCCCCGAGCTGGCCCGGCGGCGAGCTGCGGTCGCGGCTGAAAGGGATCGACCGAGAGCCGGACGGCGTTCACACCGAGCGCGCTCTCGTGCAGCTTGATGCTGCCGCCGGTCGACGGGATCGCCAGGTGGTTGCGCTGGACGTCGAGCGCGGCCACGAATGAAGCCTGCGTGAGCCCGACGTAGGCCCGCTCGCCCGTCGGCACGATCGCGAGTGAGCTTGGGCGCGTGCCGGTCGGGTTGACGAACGGATCGGTCGACACCGCGGTAGCGGCGGAGCTCCGCCGCTGGCCGACCCGTCGCCCGCGCTGGCGTCGGTGCCACCGTCGGGACCTGCGACGGCGGGCGCGGCGCGACCGTCGCAGAAATCTTCGACCGGGCAGTCGGGATCGGAGCCCGATCGACTGGAACGCGATGCTGACGCCGTCGCTGCCGGCGTTGACCTTGACCGAGTCGACGATGTTGCCCGACGGCAGATCGACGAGCGCCACCAGGTTGCAAGTCGGATAGGTCACCAGCGCCTTCCACTGCGTCTCGACCGGCATGGAGGGCGTCGCATTCCAGCCGATCGGGTCGGCGTGCGGCCCGTCGCGCGTGCACAGGTTCGACGTGCCCGAGATCGCCGATGTGTCCTGCGGCAGGAACATCACCTCCTGCGGGTTCAGGCGCAGCGGCTCGGCAGGAACGTTGTTGCGCACGCGGCGCACGACGATCTGCTGCGCGACCGTCGAAGGCCCGGTGGCGGGCTGGGTCGAGGAGCCGATCGTGGAGGTGGGAAGCTTCGCCTCGGCACCCAGCTCCGGGGTCATCAACGTGCCGATGTCGACCATTGTCAGGTCGCACGAGCCGCGGTTCGCGCTGACGATGCGGCAGCCGTCGCTGCTCGCCGAGAGCTGCTCGGGCAGCACCCCGAGCGGTGCGACGTTGGTCTCCGGGTTGACGAGATCGAGATCGACCAGCTTCGAGTTGTTGAGATCGATCACCGACAGCTCGCCGCGCGCGCTGTTGGCCACGAAGCCGAACGTCCGGCGCGTGATGTCGAACGGAGGATCGAAGGAGCCCGGGTTGTTGCACTCGTACATCGGCCGGCCCGACACCACGTTCACGACTGGGGCGCCGGCGTCGGTGATCGCACCGCCGTCGGGAGGCGTGAACAGGCCGACGCAGGCGAACGCGAGGTCGCTGGGGCGTTCCAGGTTGTGGGCCGAGACCGGCGGCGGTGTCGTGCTGCACGCCGCGCACGCGAGCGCAGCTCCGAATACAATCGAGAGGCGGAGGGCGAGCTTCATCGCGGCACCGGGCTGGGGAAGCCGATTCGCTCGATCACGTGGTACAGGGTCGGACTGTGCTCGTCGAGATCGATCACCGAAACGTTGTTGGCACCGAAACCGACGACGTAGGCCCGCTTCGGAGCCGCGACGCAGTCCGGGGGATCCTCGCATGAGAAGGTCAGCCCCGCGGGGCCGCGGCCTACCTCGATGATCGAGACGATCTGCGGCGTGTACGGATCGACGACATAGACCTCACCGGCCTCGAAGCAGCTCACGAAGAGCATCTTGTCGGTGTCGGTGTCGGTGGCGCCGGTCAGGACGCTGGTGGGGCGGTATGGCGGGCTCATGTGCAGGAACGTCGGGCCCTGGCACATCTCGACGACGTCAGAGGCCACGTTCTGTCCGCCGAGCGTGTCGAAACCGACCAGCGCGGGCGGCGACCGTTGCAAAAGGTAGGTGCGATTGACGCCGGGGATCACCTGGATGCCGCGAACCTCGGCCCCCAGGAGCGGAGAGACGAATGCGTCGCCGGCGTTGGCGAGGAACACTGGCCCGGGGTCCGGGTTGACGCTGGGGTCGCCGTCGGAGATCGGGATGAACGCGCCCGCGCGCGGTAGAAAGCGCGAGGTCGCGAAGATGTGGCCGGTGTTGACCCCGCTCGCGGTCACGGTGAGGGATGTCACCCCCAACGAGCCGTTCACGTCGCCCGGAAAAATGGTACCGAACGAACCGACCAGCGTCGGCGTCGCGGTCAGGTCGATTGCCGACAGGAAACCGCCTCGCAGGTGGCCGACGAACAGCAGCGGCTGTTTGTCGTTTCCGAGTGCGGGTGGCGGGTCGGTGGGCCGGGGCGCGTCGATCGCCAGAGCGTAGGGCTCGTCGGGCAGCACCGGCGGGGGGTTGGCGTTGTTGGGATTCGGCTCGTCGATCACACGGTGACCGGTGTCGCATTCGACGAAGCCATCCGAATCGGTGTTCCCGGTACAGTCGAAGGCCGGAACGCCGCTCGACTGCTCGACATCGGCCCAGGTCACCGAGGCGTTCCCGCGCACTCCCATGAAGAGGCGCGATTTGCCCGGGATCGGGGAAACCTGCTGGATGTCGATCGCGCTCCCGAAGCTGCCGATCTTCACCGCCGACTTGATGTAGTTGCGCTCATCGCAGTTGAGGACGTTGCGATCGAGCGTGTCCCAGCAGCAATACCCGGGCGGCGACGAGGACGGATAGACATAGTTGGGGCCGGGGCAGTTGCCCCACGCACCCGGCAGGTCGCGAGCGGTCTTCACCGCGTCCAGATCGACCGCCACCAGCGTGCCGTCGTTGTACCGGAGGTCGGAGTTCGAGTTGACCACGTAGAGCCAACGCCCGCTCACCGGGTCGACGCGGATGGCCCCCGGATAGAAGATCGTGTTGTTGGGCGGAGCAATGCCCTCCTGGCTCAGACCGCAACCGATCGCGGCTGCACAGAACCGCAGCCGCGATCAGCGCCGACACCAACCGCATTTTGCACCTTCGACCGGCGGACGCCGGTCTAGGTTGCCTTGAGCGCAGCCTGAGCCGCCGCCAGGCGGGCGATCGGCAACCGGTACGGGGAGCAGGACACGTAGTCGAGCCCGATCTCGTGGCAGAACTCGACCGACGACGGGTCGCCGCCGTGCTCGCCGCAGATGCCGATCTTCAGCTTCGGCTTCGCGGCGCGGCCCGCGGCCACCGCCATCTTCATCAGGCCGCCGACGCCCTTGCGGTCGACGCTGACGAACGGGTCGACCGTGTAGATGTCGTGCTGCAGATAGGACGCCAGGACGCGCGGCACGTCGTCGCGCGACAGGCCGTAGGTGGTCTGGGTGAGATCGTTGGTGCCGAACGAGAAGAACTCGGCGGTCTGGGCGATCTCGCCCGCGGTCAGCGCGGCGCGCGGCACCTCGATCATCGTGCCGACGGTGTAGCCGACCTTCTTGCCCTTCTCCGTGAACACCGCCTCCGCGGTCTTGCGGACCACGTCGGCCTGCAGGTCGAGCTCCTTCTTGGTGCCGACCAGCGGGATCATGATCTCCGGGTAGACCTTCTCGCCCTCGGCGGCGAGATCACAGGCCGCCTCGAAGATGGCGCGCGCCTGCATCTCGGTGATCTCCGGGTAGGTGATCCCGAGGCGGCAGCCACGGTGGCCGAGCATCGGGTTCGACTCCTTGAGCTCCTCGATGCGGCCGTGGATCTCCTCGACGGTCTTGCCGGTCGCGCGCGCCAGCTCCTTCACGCCCGCCTCGTCGTGGGGCAGGAACTCGTGCAGCGGCGGATCGAGCGTCCGGATGGTGACCGGTCGGCCGGCCATCGCCTTGAAGATGCCGTAGAAGTCCTCGCGCTGCAGCGGCAGCAGCTTGGCCAGCGCCGAGCGCCGGTCCGCCTCGTTCTCCGCGACGATCATCTCCCGCATCGGGCCGATCTTGTCTTCGCCGAAGAACATGTGCTCGGTGCGGCACAGGCCGATGCCCTCGGCGCCGAAGGCCACCGACGCCAGCGCCTGATCCGGCTGGTCGGCGTTGGCGCGCACGCGCAGCTTGCGCGCGCCGTCGGCCCAGGTCATCAGCTTGGTGTAGGTCTGGTAGATCGGCGCCTCTTTCGGGTCGAGGTTCTTCTCGATGAGCACCCGGATGACCTCGGACGGCGTGGTGTCGACGCGGCCCTGGATGACCTCGCCGGCGAAGCCGTCGATCGAGATCCAGTCGCCCTCTTTGATCGTCACCTCGCCCTTGGCGGTGGTCACCGTCATCTTGCGCGCGTGGTAGTCGAACGAGAGCGCGTCGCAGCCGACGATGCAGACCTTGCCCATCTGGCGCGCGACGAGCGCGGCGTGGCTGGTCATGCCGCCGAACGCGGTCATGAAGCCGAGCGACGCGTTCATGCCGCGGATGTCCTCGGGGCTGGTCTCGTGGCGGCACAGGATCAGGTTGGTCTCGCCCTTGGCGGCCAGCGCCTCCGCCTCGTCGGCGAAGAAGACGACCTTGCCAGTGGCGGCGCCGGGGCCGGCCGGCAGACCCTTGGCCAGCAGGCGCCCCTCCTCGACGGCGGCCTTCTTGGCCGACGGCAGGAAGACCGGACGCAGCAGCTGGTTCAGAGCCTCGGGCTCCACGCGGCGCAGCGCCTCCTCCTTCGGGATCAGCTTCTCGTCGACCATCTCGACGGCGATGCGCACGCCGGCGAAGCCGGTGCGCTTGCCGTTGCGGCACTGGAGCATGTAGAGCTTGCCGTTCTCGATGGTGAACTCGATGTCCTGCATGTCCTTGTAGTGCTTCTCGAGCTTCGTGCGGATCTCGAGCAGCTGCTTGTAGGCGACCGGCAGCACCTTGCCGAGCTCCACGATCTTCTGCGGCGTGCGGATGCCGGCGACGACGTCCTCGCCCTGGGCGTTCACGAGGAACTCGCCGTAGAACTTGTTCTCGCCGGTGGCCGGGTCGCGCGTGAAGCAGACGCCGGTGGCCGAGTCGTCGCCCTTGTTGCCGAACACCATCGCCTGCACGTTGACGGCCGTGCCCCACTCCACCGGGATGTTGTTCAGGCGGCGGTACAGGTTCGCGCGGTCGTTCTGCCACGACTGGAAGACCGCCTTGATGGCGCCCCCGAGCTGCGCGTAGGGATCGTCGGGGAAGGAGATGCCGATGCGCTCCTTGATCTCGTCCTTGAACTCCTGGACCAGCTCCTTGAGCGCGTCGGCCGGCAGATCCGAGTCGAGCTTCACGCCGCGCTCTTCTTTCTTGCGGGCGAGGATCTCGTCGAACGGGTCGTGGTCTTCCTTCTTCTCGGGCTTCATGCCAAGCACCACGTCGCCGTACATCGCGATGAAGCGGCGGTAGCTGTCGAATGCGAACCGCTCGTTGCCCGACTTCTCGGCCAGGCCGGCCGCCGTCCTGTCGTTGAGGCCGAGGTTGAGGATCGTGTCCATCATGCCCGGCATCGAGGCGCGCGCGCCCGAGCGGACCGAGACGAGCAGCGGGTTCGACGGGTCGCCGAACTTCGCGCCCACCGCCTTCTCCATGCGCGCGATCATCGCGCGCACGTCGGCGTCCAGCTGCTTGGGCAGCTTCTTGCCGTTGGCGTAGAACTCGGTGCAGACCTCGGTGGTGATGGTGAAGCCGGGGGGAACCGGCAGGCCGATGTTGGCCATCTCGGCCAGGTTGGCGCCCTTGCCGCCGAGGAGATTCTTCATCTCCTTGTTGCCGTCCGCCTTGCCGTCGCCGAAGAAATAGACCCGCTTGCCGGCGGCCGCCTTGACCGCGGTCGCGGCCCTGCTGGCAGCCTTGGCCACCGCCTTGCCCGCGGCCTTGACACCATTGGCGACGCCGTTCTTGGCGCCCTTGATCTTCACGCCATCCTTGGCGGTGATCTTCTTGGCGACGTTACCGAGAGCTTTTTTGAGCTTGGCTTTCATGGGGGAAGCGGCCGATTTCTTGTTGTCGAGCGTTGGCATGGCCCGGTCTTTTACAGCAGTTTGTAGCCGAGGAAAAGCGGTGAGTTCGGCCGCTACGACACCTTTTTGCGGAGACTGCCCGGCAAGTCGGCGCGGGCCGCCCTCTCCTGCCCCATGGTGTCGCGATCACGGACGGTCACCGTACCGTCGTCCAGGCTCTGGAAATCGACGGTGATGCAGAACGGCGTGCCGATCTCGTCCTGCCGGCGATAGAGCTTGCCGATGGCGCCGGTGTCGTCGTAGACGGCGCGCACCCCTTCGGCCTGGAGCTCGCGCTGGATGGAGCGCGCGGTCTCGACCAGGCGCGGCTCGTTCTTCTTGAGCGGGAAGACCGCGACCTTGATCGGGGCCAGGCGCGGGTGCAGGTGCAGCACCGTGCGCGTGAACTCGTCGCCCAGCTTCTCGGAAAGCCCCCGTACCTTCTTGAACACCTCGATGCGGTTGGCGTCGGCGTCGTCGCTGAGGCCGAGCAGCCGCGGCAGCGTTCCGGGAAGGCCGGCGGCGATCGATTGCCCCGCCTCGACCAGCCGGCGCTTGGTGTCCGGCGTCCATCTGGGTCGGGTCGCGCTTCTCGACCGAGCGCACGAAGCTCTCAACCTGCTCGCGCAGCTTGGCGACGTCGGCCTCGGGCGGCTCCTTGACCAACGACTCGTCGTAGGCGTCGCAGAGAAAAGCCAGCGTGGCGCGATCGGCGCCTGCCGACGGCTCGATCACGTACGGAACGATGTGCTTCTTTTGCTCCTGGTCGAAGTAGCGCAGCTCACCGACCGCGTCCGGGTTCTTGGGCCCGCGGCTGTGCGCCGACAGATCGTAGTCGGTCCGGTTGGCGATACCCTCGAGCTCGCTCCAGCCCATCGGGAACTTGTACTCGAGGTCGACGCAACGCTTGGCGTAGTGGGCCAGCTCGTCCTTGGTCTGCTCGCGCTGCTTGAGGTTCTCCGCGCGCATGCCGAGGTCGCGGTACCACTGGCTGCGGGTGTCGATCCACATCTGGTGCGCAGCCTCGTCCTCGCCGGGGCGCACGAAGTACTCGATCTCCATCTGCTCGAACTCGCGCGTGCGGAAGGTGAAGTTGCCGGGCGTGATCTCGTTGCGGAACGCCTTGCCGATCTGCGCGATGCCGAACGGCAGCTTGCGGCGCATGGTGTCCAGCACGTTGCCGAAGTTCACGAAGATCCCCTGCGCGGTCTCGGGCCGCAGATAGGCCAGCCCCGAGTCGTCGCCGGTGGAGACGGCGCCGACGGTGGTCTTGAACATCAGGTTGAAGGGGCGCGCCTCGGTGAGGTCGGTCGACCCGCACTTCTCGCACTTCAGCTCCTTGGCGGCGATCGCGACGTTGATCTCGTCGAGGTTCTTGGGATCGCGCCCCTTCTGCTTGCTGAACAGGTGGTCGGCGCGCGGCCGCGCCTTGCAGTTGCGGCAGTCGGCCATCGGATCGGAGAACGTCGCCTCGTGGCCGGAGTACTTCCAGACCAGCCGGTTCATGAGAATCGCGGCGTCGAGGCCTTCCATGTCGTCGCGCTCGTAGACCACCGAGCGCCACCAGGCGCGCTTCACGTTGTTCTTGAGCTCGACGCCGAGGGGACCGTAATCCCAGGTGCTGCCGAGCCCGCCGTAGATGGCGGACGACGGAAAAACGAAACCACGGCGCTTGGCGAGGCTGACGATCGATTCGAGGCTGGTAGCGGGCATTTGCGTTGGAACTTTATTCGATGGATCGCGAGAAAACACAAGTTACGGAAGGGGCCTCTAATCCGGGCGTGGGCGTCGGCGTGGGCGTGGGCGTGGGCGTCGGCGTCGGCGTGGGCGATCCGCGAAACCACCGAGAAGATCGCCCACGCCTACGCCCACGACCACGACCACGACCGGATCCGGAGCGCTACCTACCCGACCATGGGCGCGTGGTGGATGATTTGAATGACCAACCCCTCCGGCCCCTCGACGTAGATCGACCGCGAGCCGTCCCGGTGGGTCTTCGGCTCGGTCTTCAGCGTCACGCCGTGCGCGCGCAGGTGAGCCGCCCAGGCGTCGACGTCGCCCGGAGCCGCCACCGCGACGCCGATGTGATCCAGCTGGCCGCTCCCGTCGCTCGGGCGGCGCGCCGGTCCCCGGTGCAGCGCCAGGTTGTCGTGCGCGCCGCTCGGGCCATGCAGGTAGACGTTGTCGGCGTCGGGCCGCCACTCGACCTCGTAGCCCATGGCGCCGGTCCAGAAGAGCTCGGCGGCCGCGAGATCGGCGACCACGAGCGCAACGTGACGGATGCCGAGCAACGCCGGGTACGCCATTACACATGACCTCCCATTTTCGCAATGAAATCCAACGATAGCAGCGGACCATTGATGTGAAGCTTGATGACCTCGAGGATCGCGTCGCGTCCGCCGCGGTTGACGTCGGCGGGCAGCCGCTCGAGCGCCGGCACATCGACCGGCGTCGCCGCCAGCCGCGATCAGCGCCCGGCGCACGATCGCTCGGATCGGCCGGCCGCGCTTGCCGCACGCGCCGCAGACCGCGCCGCCGCGATCGGGGTCCCAGCGATAGGCCACCTCGTCTTCGCCCGCGGCGGCCGGAAATCGCGCGCCGCCGCAGACCGCGCAGGTCTCGAGCATCGGTCCGAAGCCGAGCCGCCCGAGCAGGCCCAGCTCGAAGACGCGCAGCCGCTCGGCGGTGGCGCCGTGGCGGTCGAGCGCGCCCAGGAACGCGAGCAGCCAGTCGTAGACCTCGACCTCGACCTGGCGGGGCGCGCACAACTTGGTCACCAGCTCGGCGACGTAGGCGGCGTGGGCCATGCGCGCGACATCGGTGGCGAGCGAAGCCGTAGCTCTCCTGGATGTCGAACCGCTCGAGCGTGAGGAGCTCGGCGCCGCTGCGCTCGCGCAGGCCGGCTTCGCCGACCGAGCACAGGCCGAGGCCGCCGCCGAAGCGCTTCTGGCTCTTGCGCGCGCCGCGCGCCAGCGCCGAGAGCCGTCCGGTGGTGCGCCCGATCAGCGTCACCACGCGATCGGACTCGCCATAGTTGATGGCGCGCAGGACAATGGCCGGCGTCGAAAGCGACGTCACGCCGAGAGACTAGCGCATGCGGTGCGAGGGCGCTTCACGGCACCGGCGCCGCTTCGTCGGGCTCGATCAGGTCGACCGGCAGCTGCCGCTGTGCCGAACGGTAGACCGCCTCGACGAGCGCCACCGCGCGCAGGCCGTCCTCGGCGGTGATCGCGGGCGCGCGGTGCTCGTGGATCGCAGCCACCACGTCGGCCATCTGGGCGCGGTGCTGCGCCAGGCTCCAGAAGGAGCCACCCGGCGACGCCGTCCCCGCTGCGGCGGGCGCAGCCTGCGGCGGCGCGACGTCGGCGACGCCCCAGTGGGTGACCAGGCCGCCTTCGGTCCGCACGCAGCCCCGATCGCCGTACACGTTGAGCGCGTGGGGAAAGCCCGGCGCCAGGTTGGTCGACGCCAGTAACGTCGCCAGCGCCCCGTTCTCGAAGTTGATCACCGCGGCGGCGATGTCCTCGGCCTCCATTCGATGCATCTGCGTCGCCGTCTGAGCGATCACGCGCCGCGCGCGTCCACCGACCCACAGCATCAGGTCGACCAGGTGAATGCCCTGGTTCATGAGCGCGCCGCCGTCGTCCGCGACCGTGCCGCGCCACGCCGCCGAGTCGTAGTACGACTGCGCGCGAAAGTACGGGCAGGTCGCCTCGACCAGCAGCAGCCGGCCGAGCGCGCCCGCGGCGACCGCGGCGGCCACGACCCGAAAAGTCTCCTCGTAGCGCCGCTGCGACACCACCGAGAGCGTGCGCCCGCGTTCGGCCGCCGCGGCGATCACCTGCCGCCCCTCGTCGCTGGTCATCGCCAGCGGCTTCTCCACCAGCACGTGCTTGCCGGCGGCGATCGCCGCCAGCGCCAGCGGCGCGTGGCTGCCGCTCGAGGTCGCGATGGATACCAGGCCGACCTCCGGATCCGCGAACAGCGTGGCGGGATCGGTCGTGAAGCGACACCCCTCGACCTCGGCGACCTTGCGCGCCTTGGCCTCGTCGCGCGACGAAACGCCGACGAGGCGCGCGCCCGGGATCTCGCGCGCAGCGCGCGCGTGAGTGTGACCGATGCCGCCGCAGCCGATGACCGCGATGCCGATCGTACCGTCGCCGTTCGCCAATCCGCTCATTTCGCTCCTTTCAAGTGTTGCTTGAAGAACGCCGCGGTCTTGCCGACGACGACGTCGAACCAGGGGTTCACCAGCCAGAAGGTGTGTGGCGTGTCGGGAATGACGACCAGCTCCGACGCGACCCCGGCCGCTCGCAGGCGATCGCGCATCTCCGCGCGGCCGGGCAGGATCGGCGTGCCCTGGCGGGGCGCGCCGCTGGTCGCCGAGCTATCGATGAACAGCGTGGGCGCGCTGCGCGAGCCGGCGTGGGTGATCGGCGATGCCAGCCGCCAGACGCCCGGTTTGTCGGCGAACGACCCGCCGAGGAACCGCGTCGGCGCGCCGGCACTCTTCGCCTCCTTGTCGACCAGCTCCGCGCCGGTGAAGTCGGCTAGCCCGTCGATGGCGACCACCGCTTGAACAGTGCCGTCCCCCTGCCCGCTCCCGCCGGTCAGCGCGCCCACGCCGGCGCTGCCGCCCAGCAGCGCCACCAGCTGCCCACCGGCCGAGGCGCCGACCGCGCCCACCTTCGCGGCGTCGATCTGGAAGCGCCCCGCGTTCGCGCGCAGCCAGCGCACCGCGCTCTCGAGATCGAACAACGCTTTGGGGAAGCCGCCGGACTCGCCCAGGCGATAACTGACGGTCGCGGCCGCGATCCCACGCGCGGCCAGCTGCCGGGCGAAGGGGCGCTCCATGCGCCGGTCTCCGCGTTCCCAGCCACCGCCGTGCACGACGATCGCGACCGGCGCTCCGGGAAAGTCGGCGGGCAGATACAGATCCAGGGCCAGGTCGCCGGCGGGCGTCAGCGCATAGACCAGCTCTTCATAGGCGAGGACGTTGGCCGGCGGATCGTCGGACGGCAGGCTCACGCCCGCATACGACGAGGCCAGCTGGCCGATCACCGAAGCGCGCGAGAACGGCGCCGCCGGCGGGTTGCGCCGGCAGGCAACTGATGTGAGCCACGCCAGCGCCGCGATGACACCCATGAATCGATGGCGCCGCATCGCTCTCATGTTGGCCGTCCGCTGCTTATCTCACGGAGTGCAGGGCGTGACCATACCGCCGGCGCCCTGCTCCGCGGCGTTCTCGCCTGCACGATCGGCCTGGTCGTTACCTTCGCCTGCGCGATCGCGAAGGCCGAGAGC
This sequence comes from uncultured Pseudomonadota bacterium, assembly GCA_963711305.1. GTDB lineage: Bacteria > Myxococcota_A > Polyangia > Fen-1088 > Fen-1088 > DASRQZ01. The sequence goes on along the minus strand of CAVQDT010000005.1, from coordinate 631,967 downwards.
CCGCCGGCGCCGCGCCTGCTCGTGCTGCAGAAGCATGCCGAGCTGCTCTCTGGCTTCGATCCCGACAGCGGCGATCGCTGGGGGCCGGCGATCCGGATCTTCGCCATCCCGCACGAGATCGCGGCCACCGCCGACGGCAACCGCCTGCTGATCACCAACTACGGCGTGAAGTCGTTCCGTGACACCGACGCGGGAGCGAACCTGATCACGATCGTCGACCCCCATCGCGTCGCCCACGCCGGCACGATCGATCTCGGCGAGAATCACCGCCCGCACGGCATCGCCCGCGGGCGGTCCGGCCGCTTCTACGTCACCACCGACATGCCGGCGGCGCTGCTGGTGATCGACGCGGACAAGCGCGCCGTCATCGAACGCCTGCCGCTCGATCAGAAGCTCCCGCACATGGTCGCCGTCTCCGCCGACGAGCGGCGCGCGTACGTCGCCAACGCCGGCTCGGGCACGGTGAGCGTGGTTCCGATCGGCCACCTGCCCGACGAGAAGGCCCGGATTCTCCAGATCGCCATCGGGGGCACGCCGATGGGGCTGGCGCTGACCGACGACGACAAGTGGCTGTACGCGAGCAACCGCGACGGCAACCAGGTCCTGCGCATCGATACCCGCACCCTGCGCGTCGAGGGCCGGATCGCGGTCGCGGGAGAGCCGTCGCGGCTGGTGCTCACCAACGGCGGACGCCTGCTGGTCGCGAGCCTGATCGCCGGCAACGCGGTGGTCGGCATCGACACCGCGACGTCGCGCGAGATCGCGCGCCTGCCGGTCGGCCGCCGCCCCGAGGCGGTCTTGATCGACGGCGCGCGCCAGCGCGGCTTCGTGGCCGCGCAGGAAGACGACAAGGTCGTGGAGTTCTCGCTCACCGACTGGAAGGTCATCCGCGAGATCCCGACCGGCGATCACCCCGATTCGATGTGGCTGGATCCAGCGCCTGCGCCCAGCGACGGAGCGCCGGTCGCGGAGATCGACGGCAGCGCCACCCCGTTCTTCGACAGCTACCGCGTGGCGCACCTTGCGCCACGCAGCCGCGCCGCCTGGACGCGCTACCTCGCGGCCTCGAGCCGGCAGCGCGCGACAGACCAGGCGCTGATCACCGGCGAGCTGCGCGCGGCGGGGAAACCACGCATCGTGCCCGCCCCCTATCGCAAGGAGTTCGTCTTCGCGCCGTCGATGACGCCGGCGTGGCTGGCGAGCGACGAGGGGCGCCACGTAACCGCGACGGCGATCTCGTTCCAGACGCCGGCCGGCGGCTGGTCGAAGCACGTCGATCTGCAGGGCCGGCCGCGCAAGCCGGGCGAGAGCTTCTACTCCGAGAACGACGGCTGGAACTACATCGCGACGCTCGACAACGACTCCACGACCGAGCAGATCCGCCTGGTCGCGGCGTCGGCTGCCGAGACCGGCGACGCGGCCGCGCGCGCGTCGTTCGCCAAGGGCCTCGACTACCTTCTCGCCGCGCAGTTCCCGAACGGCTGCTGGCCGCAGGTCTATCCCCTACAGGGCGGCTACCACGACGCGATCACCTTCAACGACGACGCGATCCTGAACGTGATGCGGTTGCTCGACGACGTCGCCGCCGGCCGCATGAAGGCCGCCACGCCCGCGCAGCAAAAGCGCGCCGGCGCCGCGGCCGCCCGCGGACTCGGGTGCATCGTCGCGACCCAGGTGGAGGAAGGCGGCGTGCGCACGATCTGGGGCCAGCAGAGCGATCCGCTGGCGCTCGCGCCCGTGCCCGCGCGCCGCTACGAGCTGGCCGGGCTCGCGAGCCGCGAGAGCGCGAACCTGGTCTCTTACTTGATGGCGCTCCCCTCGCCCCCGCCCGCGGTGATCGAGGCGGTACACGCAGCCGCCGACTGGTTCGGCAAGCACGCCATCGCCGGCTACGACTACGACGCCAAGCACGGGCTGCGCGCGAACCCGAGCAGCGCGCCGATCTGGGCGCGCCTCACCGAGCTCGGCACCGCGCGCCCCATCTTCAGCAACCGCGACGGCGTGAAACGCTACGACTGGAACGAGCTGACCGATCGCCGCTTCGGCTACACCTGGTACTGCCGCGAGCCGGCCGCGGTGCTGGCGGCCTACGCCGGCTGGGCCAAGCAGCACCCCCGCTGACGACGTTGACGTCGGTCAGATCGCGGCGCGGTCGAAGGGCTGCGCCGTCTCGATGGTTTTCGACCGAGAAGTGGCGTCGCTCAACCCCTCACCCGATGGCGGCGGGCGGCGGAGGAGTAAGGATAGCGTGATGGTCGCGATCAGCAGCAGGATGATCACGAACACCGCGAGCCCGAGGCCGCCGCGGCGAGGCATCGCCCCGTCATCCTCGATCGGACCCGACGGAAAGTTGGGCACGCTGGCGGGCACCGGCGCCGCTGCCGGCGCCACCGGTGTGCTCGAGATTGCGCGCTCGGCGTCGCGGCGCGCGTTGATCGCGCGCTCGAACCCGTGCAGCGGCTCGGCCGCGTCGGTGCCGACCAGGCGAGCGTACGAACGGATGAAGCCGCGCACGAAGACGTCGGCGGGAAGCTCGTCGAGATTACTGGCCTCGAGCAACTCGAGGGTCGCGCGCGGAATCTTGGTCGCGCCGGCAACCTCTTTCAGCGTCAGCTGGCGCTTTTCGCGCGCCCGCCGCAAGCAGCTTCCGAAGGACTCTGTATCCATTGGTGGGGTCCTCGTTACCTCACTGGATCAGCTGCGAATAGCCTTTGCACTCGGCGGCGAGGCAGCTCCTCGGCGCGAGCCGGACGCAGCGAGCGAAAAGCTCCCGCGCCTTGGTCGACTCCTTCCGTCGCTCCTGCACCATTCCCCCCAGCAAGAAAGCCTCCTGAATCGGACACTGTGACGATGTGGTCACCGCTTCCAGCTCTTCGGCCGCGCGATCGATGTCGTTGCGTGCCATGTAGACCTTGGCCAATCGGTACCGTCCTACGCAGAAACCCGGTGATCGTGCGACCGCGTCGTGCAGCTCTTTCCACGCCGCCTGCAGATCGTTCTTCTGAAAGTACGCCCAGCCCAAGTTCGCCCGCGCCACCTCCGGATCGGGGTAAGTCACATCCTTGAGCGCGTTGCTTGCAGCGGTGATGGCTAGATCGTACTCCTGAAGATTGAGCGCGGCGACAGAGAGATTGTTCCAGGCCTCCGAGAAGTTTGCGCGCAGCTCCGTCGCCCGCACCAACGCCTGCTCGGCATCGTGGAACTTAGCGTGCTCGTCGCGCCGGACTGCCTGTGCGTCCGCAGCCTTCAAACACGCATCTATCTCGACCTGCGCCAGGTACTCCGCGCCTTGCTGCAGGCCGATGAGCCCGAGCAGGTTGTACGCGTCGGCGTTGTTCGGATCGTTCGCCAGCGCCTTTTGGAGCTCGTCGAGTGCAGCCTCGACCCGACGGTGTCGGAAGTAGTCTCCGGCGAGCTGATAGTGGATCTGTGCCTCGTCCGCATTCTTTTTCACATGCGGCGCGCAGCCCGACGTCGCGAGCAGCAACGAGCAAGTTCCCACGGTCGCCAAGAGTAGTCTCAAGCCTCGGTGCGTTTCTTTGGACCTTGCATTTTCCCCAACGTTCTTAGGTATTTAGCAAGGTTCTGAGGACGCCCGGACGCTAGCAGGTGGCGCGTGACGTTGTCAATGACCAAAGTGGCCGAACGGGCCCAGATCCGCGCCCCGCTTCGACGCTTCTTCTACGCCGCTTGGCGCTCCGAGATCGGTCACGGGCGGTCGCGAATCACACGCCCCGTGCGTCAGGCGACCAGACGTATTTATGGAGCTGCAGGTTGAGGCGCGCGGGCAGCCGATCGCGGAGTATCCATCCCACCAGCTGCTGGGGATCGAGCACGCCGTGAACCGGCGACAGCAGCACCTCTGTCCGGCCGGCCAGGCCGCGCGACCGGATCAAGTCGGCCGCCCAGCGATAGTCGGCCTCGTCGCGAATCACGAACTTCACCGCGTCCTGCTCGCGTAACCCGTCCAACACGTCCCAGCGCATGCGACCGCTCTCACCCGAGGCCGGCGTCTTCACGTCGATGATGCGCACCACCCCTTCGGGCAGCGAGTCGACCGCGTGGGCGCCCGAGGTCTCGATCATCACGCGGTAACCCGCCTGGAGCAGCAGCTCGGCCAGGCGGCCGATCTCTCGTTGCAACATCGGCTCACCACCGGTGAGCAGCACCAGGGGCGCGCCGAGCTCGCGCACCGCCGTCACGATCTCCGGCAGCGTCATCTCCGTGCCGCCGTGAAACGCGAAGGCGCTGTCGCAGTAGGTGCACCGCAGGTCGCACCCGGTGGTGCGAACCAACGTGCACGGCAAGCCGGCATACTGCGTCTCGCCCTGGATACTGGCGTAGATTTCGGTGATTCTCATGGGACGGTCCGATAGACGGGCCGCACAGTATAGATCCCCCGCCCATGATCACCATGCCCGCCCCGAGCTCCGAGCAGAGCATCACCACGCCGGATGGCGTCAAGCTGCACATCGAGCACTTCGCCGCGCGCGGCGCCGCGGTCGGCACGCTGGTCTTCGTGCATGGGTTCAGCGCTCATATCGGTAATTTCCGACACGTCGGCCGCGCCCTGGGAGATGCGGGGTTCGCCACCACGCTGTTCGATTGCCGCGGCCACGGCCAATCGGAAGGGCGGCGCGGGCACGTCCGGCGTTTCGGCGACTTCGTCGCGGATCTCGACCTGGTGATCGCGGGGACGCGCGCGGCGAACCCCGCGCTGCCACTGGTGCTGGCCGGCCACAGCAACGGTGCGTTGATCAGCCTCGGGTACCTGCTGGAGGTCAGCGGAGCCGAGCGTCTGCTGACCCGCCCCGCTGATGTGGGCGCGCTGGTGGTCGCTGCGCCGTTCCTCAGCCTGCGGCTCAAGGTGCCGGCCATCAAGCGCGCGCTCGGCGGGCCGCTCGGCTGGCTCTGGCCCACGCTGGCGCTCGGCAACGGCGTGAAAGCGAGCCGACGTCTCGCGCACACCCGAAGCCCAGGCCGGGTTCGACGCCGATCCGCTGGTGCACCACGTTGCAACGTCGCGCTGGTTCAACGAGACGCTGGCCGCGCAGGCGCGCGTGATGGAGGCGGCGCCGCGGCTGAAGACGCCCACGCTCATGCAACTTGCGGGCGACGATCGCCTGGTTTCGAACGACGCCGCTCAGCAGTTTGCGAGTGGCGCCGGTCCGATCGTCGAGCTCAGGGTGTATGACAATCTCTTCCACGAGATGTTTCTCGAGCCTGAACGCGACGCGGTCATCGCCGAGCTGATCCGCTGGACCACCGACAAGCTCGACATCTGAGCGGCTCTCGCGTTTCAGCCGGCCTCCGGCGCCTGCCGCCGACCTCCGGCACGGTCTCCGACACCTGGAAACCGTGGCGCCCCAGTGGTGGATCCGTATAATTGAACCAGCGCCAATGAGCCTCTTGGTCGCGTACTTCGGAAACGAGCCAGAGAACATGGCCTGTGCTTTGTTCTCGGCGCGCGCCGCGCTTTATTCGCGCAGCAACGACCGCCCGCAAGGATGGGGTCTCGGCTTCGTACAGGCGGGCGACGTGCTGTTGCAGAAGCGCCCGCGCGCGGACACGAAAGAGGTCGATCTCTACGGCCTCGCCAAGGATCTGCGCGCCGACGCGCTCGTCGGCTGCGTCGGCCTCAGCCGCGACGGAAACATCACTGCCGAGGACTCCGATCCGTTCCGCTTCCGTTCGTGGCTCTTCGGATCGGTCGGCCGCGTGAACGAGCCCGGCTTCAGCGCCGTGCGCGAGCGCCTGCTCGAGAGCGTGCCCGACTTTCTCCGCCGCAACATCCGCGGCAAGTCGCCGAGCGAGCACATCTTCCATTTGTTCCTCGCGTTCCTGCACGACGCGGGCATCCTCGACGCGCCCTCGCCGGCGCCGGCGGCCGTGCAGCGCGCCCTGCGCCACAGCCTGGCGTTCCTCGATCGGCTGCTGAGCGGCGGCAGCGACGGACACCCGAGCGTCGATCCGACGAGCCTGGCGCTGGTCGCGACCAACGGTCGCTGCCTGGTGGCGACGTCGACGGCGTTTCCGATGCAGTACCTCGAGGTCGAGGGAATCTCCGACTGCCCGGTCTGCCACGGCCGCCCCGACGCCAACCGCGACGGTCGCCGCATCCCGCACGAGGCGCTGCGCGCAATCGTGATCGAGGCGAACCCCACCACCGGCGGCCGCGCCGGCTGGAAGCCGATCCCCGATCGTTCAGCGCTGATCGTCGGCGCCGACCGCGTCCCGCGAGTCGTCGCCCTCTCCGGCGAATAGCTCTCAGTCGATCGCCGCAGAACCTCGGACGACTAGCCGACCGTCGACCGAGGATCTCCGACGCTCGGGCGGGAGCCGTCGATGCGGGCGCTGAAGCCGCGGCGGCGGTAGTAGACGAAGATGGTCTGGATCATCGACGCCACCGGTACCGCGAAGAGCGCGCCGACCAGCCCGTAGCTGTGCTCGCCGGCGATGAGCGCGAACACCACCAGCACCGGGTGGATCTTCGCCGCGTCGCCCATGATCTTCGGGTTGAGGAAGTTCGCCTCGACCAGGTGGATGCCGATGATCCAACCCAGCACGAACAGCCCCTGCTTGAGATCGAACGTACCCGACGAGATCAGCGCGATCGCCACGATTGGCACCGACGACAAGATCGACCCGAAGATCGGCACCAGGCTCATCGTCGCCGCGATGCCGGCCAGCAGCAGCGGATACTTCACGTGGAAGATCAGCAGGCCGATGTACGTGAACACGCCGTTGATGAAGCAGATCACCAGCTGCCCGCGGATCACGCCCGACAGCCCGCGGTCGATGCCGGCGACGATGCGCTCGTAGTCGATCTGGTACGTCTCGGGAACCAGCGAGCGCAGGAACGCCTGGATGCGCTGCAGATCGACCAGGATGAACGCCGCCACCATCAGCACCAGGAACATCCGCCCGATGCCGGCGACGATCGCCGTGACGAACTTCTGCCCATACTCGAGCGCGCGGCGGCTCTCCCCCTCCGTCGATTTGAGCCGCTCGGTGAGCCACTGCTTGATCGAGCGCTCCCACTTGCCGCCGGTCAGGTTCTCCGCCTCTTCCGAGTGCGGCGGCGCGATGACGTAGCGCCCGCCGCGCAGCGGGTGCACCTCGAACGCGACGTTGTCGAGGTCGATGCGGAACTTGCCGTTGGGCATCGGCTCGACGACGATCTCGCGCGGGAGCGTCGGCGACGCTGGGCGCGCGCGGCGTCGCGGTGTCGAGATCGCCCGCCTCGCCCGCGCCCAGGTTCGAGTCGACCCAGGCACCGATGCGCGGCACCCACTCGCGGTTCAGGCGCGAGAACAGCTGCGGCGCTTCACGGAAGAGGCGCGCGAGATCGCCCGACAGCTTGGGGATGAAGTAGCCGATGAACAGGCTCAGCACGGCGATGATGTTGACGTAAAGGACGATCACCGCGAGCGCGCGCGGGAACGGCCGCCCGCGCACCTGGATGCGCGAGAAGCGGTTCACGACCGGCGCCAGGATGTACGCGACCAGGATCGCGAACAGGAACGGCAGCGCGACCGCGCGGAACAGGTAGACGATGAGGACGCAGAAGAGCGCGAAGCCCCAGAGCTTGGCGAAGCGCCGCAGCCAGCCGATCGTGCGCGCCGCGCGCAGCGGCGACGGTGCCGGCGGCGACACGCCCGCGGCCTCCTCGGGCCAGCTCGACGACGAAGAGGACGACGACTTGCCCTCCCCCGGTTGTTCCGGAGTCATGCGGGCGAAGGAGTCCCGTTGGCGTCGCCCCGACTCGCCGAGAACCGGGCTGACGCGGCGAAGTGGGGGCGCAGGATCGCGTAGGTCTCTTCGAAGGTGCTGCGAGATCACCCTGGTCTCGGCCAGCACCGCCATGAAGTTGGTGTCGCCGTTCCAGCGCGGCACGATGTGGACGTGCGCGTGGTCGGCGATGCCGGCGCCCGCGACGCGGCCGACGTTGATGCCGACGTTCATCCCCTCGGGGGCGAGCACCCGCTCGATCAGGTTCGACGTCTCGGTCACCGTGCGAAAGAACGCGTCGTGCGCGCGGGCGTCCAGCGCGCCCACGCGCGCGACGTGCGCGCGCGGGGCGACCAGGACGTGACCGTTGTTGTAGGGGAAGGCGTTGAGCATCACCGTCGCATCCGGCGTCGCGGCGAGGATCAGCTCCTCGGGAAAGTGCTCGGGTCCGCGGGCCGGCTTGATACAAAAGATACAGCCACCCGCGGACTCCGTCTGCCCCAGAACGTAGGTCGCGCGCCAGGGCGCCCACAGGTTCCGCATGGGACGCCCCCGACGACGCTACTCCGACGCGTCGGACTTGCTGGCCTTGTCGCCCTTGTCGGCCTTCTTGGGCGTGAGCGCCGCGAGCTTGTCGCGCATGACGTCGCCGAGGGTCGCCGTGGGGACGCCGCCCGAGAAGCCCTGCGCATCGGCCAGCTCCTCGGCGCGGGTGGCGCCGCGGAACGACAGGCCGATCTTCCGCTCGGCGGTGTCGACGCCGATGATCTCCGCCTTCAGGGTCTGCCCGACCTTGACGAACTGCTTGGGATCCTCGACCCGCTCCTCGGAGAACTCCGAGACGTGGATCAGGCCCTCGACGCCGCGCTCGATCTCGACGAAGGCGCCGAAGTCCAGGACCTTGAGGACCTTGCACTCGACGATCTTGCCGACCGGGTAGTCGTAGGGGATGCGATCCCACGGATCCGGCACCAGCTGCTTGATGCCCAGCGAGACCTTGGGCTTCTCGCCGTCGAAGTCGATGTTGAGAACGACCGACTCGACCTCGTCGCCCTTCTGGTAGAGCTCCGACGGGTGCTTCACGCGCTGGGTCCACGACAGATCCGAGACGTGCACCAGGCCGTCGATGCCCTCCTCGATCTCGACGAAGATGCCGAAGTCGGCGATGTTGCGGACGATGCCCTTCACGACGGTGCCGGGCGGGTACTTCTCCTTCAGCGACGCGAACGGGTTCGGCTCGAGCTGCTTCATGCCCAGGCTGATCCGGTTCTGGCGCGGGTCGATGTCGAGCACGACCGCCTCGACGGTGTCGCCGACGGCGACGACCTTCGACGGATGCTTGACCCGGCGGGTCCACGACATCTCGGAGATGTGGACCAGGCCCTCGATGCCCTGCTCGAGCTCGATGAACGCGCCGTAGTCCTTGAGCGAGACGACCTTGCCGCGCACGACGGTGCCGGGCGGGTACTTCTCCTGCGCGTGGGTCCAGGGATCCTCGCTGATCTGCTTCAGGCCCAGCGAGACGCGCTCGGTGTCGGCGTTGAACTTCAACACCTTGACGCGCACGTGGTCGCCGACCTGGAACAGCTCCGACGGGTGCGTGACCCGGCCCCAGGACATGTCGGTGATGTGCAGCAGGCCGTCGATGCCGCCGAGGTCGATGAAGGCGCCGTACTCGGTGAGGTTCTTGACGATACCCTCGACGATCTGGCCTTCCTTCAGCTTCTCCAGCGTCTGGCCCTTGAGCTCGGCGCGCTCCTTCTCGAGCAGCACGCGCCGCGAGAGGACGATGTTGCCGCGCTTCTTGTTGAACTTGATGACCTTGAACCGGTGGCTCTTGCCGATGAACGCGTCGAGGTTGCGGACCGGCCGCAGGTCGACCTGCGATCCCGGGAGGAACGCCTTCACGCCGCCGCGGATGGTGACCGACAGGCCGCCCTTCACGCGCGCGCTGATGACGCCTTCGATGAGCTCGTCGCGCTCACACGCGCCCGAGATCTCGTCCCACACCTTGAGGCGATCCGCCTTCTCCTTCGAAAGCACGCACAGGCCGTTCTCGTCCTCGCGGCTCTCGAGGAAGACGTCGATGGTGTCGCCCTCCTTGACGCCGACGGTGCCGTCCGCCTGGACGAACTCGTAGAGCGGGATCGTGCCTTCCGACTTGTAACCAATATCGACGACGACGTGGTCCTTGCCGACCTGGATCACCGTGCCCTTGACGATGTCCCCTTCTTTGACGTCTTCGTGCTTGAGAGATTCTTCGAATAGAGCGGCGAAGTTCTCCTCGTGCGAGTTGTTGGTGTCGCTGGTCATTGAAACCATTCAGTCCTCTGCTCGGATCGGGCGAGCGCAGCGGCGCAGCGCCCACCAATTCAGGGTTTGGGGTGATTTTTCGCGCACCCCGACCATTCGGGGCGGCGAAGGCGCGAAAGCTAGCGTCAACGTTTGGGAATGTCAATGATCGACGCGGGATTCCAGAAGTCGCCCCCGCGGCGGGTCCCGGACCGGCGCGGACGCCCGTCGGACCGGTGGATCAGCCGCCCCGGGATCGCACCACCTCGGCCATCCGGTCGACGACGACCTCCGGCCCCATCGCGCTCGAATCGATCTCGACGGCGTCGTCGGCCTTGCGCAGCGGGGCGACCGCCCGCGTGCTGTCCCGGTGGTCGCGCTCGCGGAGCTCGGCCAGGGTCTCGGCCGGGTCGACGGTCCGCCCGGCGGCCCGCAGCTCGATGACGCGCCGGCGCGCCCGCTCGTCGGCGGTCGCGGTCAGGAAGAACTTCGCCGCGGCGTGCGGGAACACCACGGTACCGATGTCGCGCCCCTCGACCACGACCCCGCCCGCCTCGGCCAGCCGGCGCTGCAGGTCGAGCAGCGCCGCCCGCACCTCGGGCAGCGCCGAGACGCGCGACGCGCCGTCGGAGATCTCGGGGACGCGGATCTCCTTGGAGATGTCGGCGCCGCGCAGGAAGACGTGGTTGGTGCCGTCCTCGAAGGCGAACGAGATCTCGAGCGTCTGGGCCAGGCGCGCCACCCCGGGGCCGTCACCCCAGTCGATGCCCTCGCGGCGGGCCAGCAGCGCGAGCGTCCGGTAGATCGCGCCGGTGTCGAGCAGCGCGTACCCGAGGCGCTGGGCCAGGAGCTTGGCCGCGGTCGACTTGCCGGCGCCGGCGGGACCATCGATTGCGACCACCAGGCGGGTCGGGTTCTCACTCATTCGCGCGGGAACCTACCATGCGCGGGCGAGACACGGGCACGCATCGACGCAGCCTCGGATGAATCCGCGAATCGGAGTAAAATGGCGCGGCCCGGCGTCCATCCAACCATGCGTATCGGCCTGCTCGTCCCACTGCTCGCCTGCACCGTCGCCTGCGGCGGTCGGACGACGTCCCACGCCGATATCGCGCCGTCGGCCGCGACCGGCGAGAACGCCGGCGACATTCTGGCCAGCGTCGACGGAACCCCGATCCACGCCAGCGACGTCGCCGCCGAGCTCCGGCGCGGGGGCGGCTCGGCGCGCGCCGCGCTCGACCGCCTGATCGACTTCGAGCTGCTCGCCGAGGCCGCGGCGCCGACCATCTCGCCGGCCACCGACGACGACGTCGCGGAAGCGCGCGACCAGGCCGCGGTCCAGGTGCTGCTCGAACGAGAGCTCGAGCCGCGCCTCGGCAAGGACTCGATCCCGGACGACGTCCTCCGCGACCTCTACCAAAAGGCCCACAGCGTCTTCGTTCATCCCCGGCTGGTCGAGATCGGGCTCCTCATCGTCTACACCGGCGCGCGCATGAAGGATCTGCCGCGCGCCGAGGCGGTGGCCACCGCGCGCGCGCTCGAAACCTCCGTGCACGGTCAGCCCGCGACCCCCGAGAGCTGGAAGGCGATCGCCGCCCTGCCCGCCTGGCACGACCGCAAGGTACAGTTCACCCGGACCTGGCAGGCGCTCGACGAGCCGTTCCCCGTCGAGGTCGGCCGTGCCGTCGCCAACTCTCCAGCATCCCGGCGACACCACGCCCCTCATCATCAACGAGATGGGCTGCTTCCTCGCCTGCTACGTCTCGGAGCGACCGCCCGAGAACGTGACGTTCGAGCAGGCGCGCGACCAGCTACGCGACCAGGTCTACCGAGCGCTGGAAGAAGGCTCAGTTCCTGGAGTTCGCGCAGGCCGCCGCCAACCCCCACCGCATCGAAGCCTACCCGGAACGGTTCGCGCCCGAAGCGGCGCCGTGACCGTTGGTCATCGCGAACCGAACCAGGCGTCTTAGCCAGTCTTGCGGAAGCGCGACGGATAGACGTCGCCGAACTGCTTGTCCGGGTGCAGGGTCCGCGCGCGAGAGATCAGGTTCTCTTCGGTCTCGACGTTCTTCGGATCCGGAAGGCAGCACTCGACCGGGCAAACCGCCTGGCAGGCCTCGTGGTCGTGAAAACCGACGCACTCGGTGCAGAGCTTGGGGTCGATGACGTAGATGTCCTCACCCTCACTGATCGCCTCGTTCGGGCACTCGGGCTCGCACGCGCCGCAGTTGATGCACTCTTCCGTAATGTAGGTCGCCATCGCTCAAAAGGTCTTAGAACGATGGCGTGGATTGGTCAAGTGTCTAGTCCACTTACGACTGCGGCGCAGGCGCGTCGTTGGTCGCCGTGGCGACGGTGGCCTTACCCACGCGACCGCCGCGCAGGTTGACCTCGACCAGCTTCGACACGCCGGGCTCTTCCATCGTGATGCCGCACAGCCGATCGGCGATCTCCATCGTGCGCCGGTTGTGCGTGATCATGATGAACTGCGAGCGATCGGTCATCTCGCGCACCACATCGTTGAAGCGGCCGACGTTGGCCTCGTCCAGCGGCGCATCGACCTCGTCGAGCAGACAGAACGGCGACGGCTTGACCAGGAAGATCGCGAACAGCAGCGACACCGCGGTCAGTGCCTTCTCACCGCCCGACAGCAGCTCGATGTTCTGCATCACCTTCTTGCCGGGCGGGTTGGCGATGATCTCGACGCCGGTCTCCAGCAGATCCGACTCGTCGGTGAGCTGCAGGTGCGCCCGACCGCCGCCGAACAGCCGCGGGAAGACCTCGCAGAACTTCGCGTTGACCGCGTCGAACGTCTCGCGGAAGCGCTTGCGCGAGGCCCGGTTGATCTTCTCGATCGCCGACTCGAGCTGAGAGATCGCCGAATCGAGGTCCGCGCGCTGCGCGGTGAGGAAATCGAAGCGCTTCTGGAGCTCCTCGGACTCCTCGATCGCGGTCAGGTTGATCTCGCCCATGCGGTCGATGAGCCCGCGCAGCTCGGTCATGCGCGACTCCTCCGCCTCGCCGACCAGCGGCCGCAGGTGATAGTCAATCACGATCGCGGCCAGCTCGACGTCGCGGTAGCGGCCGCGCACGTGCTCTTCGAGTGACGTGCGGCGCAGCGTCGCCTCCTGGCAGCGCAGCTCCAGCTTGCTCAACGCCTGCGCCAGGCGCGCGGCCTCGGACCGCGTGCTGCGCAGCTCGGCGTCGCGCACCGACAACCGGCCCTGGCGCTCTTCCATCGCCGACTGGCGTTCGCCGTGCGCCCGCGCGCGCGCCTCGGCCTCGGCCTGGCACAGCGCCGCCTCGTCGCGCAGCTGCGCGGCATCGATGCGAAGCTGCGTCACCCGCTCCAGCTCTTCGGTGATGGTTTGCTCCAGGCGCTGCGCGCGCTCGCCCTGCTGCTGGCGCTCGACGCCCAGGCGCTGCAGAGTCGAGCGCGCGTTGCGCAGGCGATCCTCGGCCTGCGCCGCGGCGACCTTGCGCGCGGTGAGCTCGGCGATCAGGCCGTCAACCTGGTCGGCCAGCGCCAGCGTGCTCGCGCGCAGCTCGCCGCCCCGGCGCTCCGCCTCGTCGACCCGAAACCGGTCGGCTTCGAGCGCCTCCGACGCGTCCTGGTAGCGATGCTCGCTCTCGCCGCGCGCGCGCTCCAGGTCCGCCGACTGCGCTCCCAGCTGGCTGCGCCGCGCCGCCAAACGGCGCAGCTCGTCGCTGGCGCGGTCGAGATCCTTCTTCTGCGTCACGATGCTCATCTCGTCGGCCCGCATGGACGCGCCCAGCTCCTCGAGCGAGCGGGTGACCTCGACGATTTGCTGCTTGGTCGCGACGTGGCGGGCCAGCGCCGCCTGGTAGTCGGTGTCGAGCCGCGCGACGACCTCTTCGAGCTCGCGGATCTCGCGCTTCTGCTCCAGCACGCCCACCGACGACTCGCGCGAACCGCCGCTGACCACGCCGTGCGGATCGACGACCTCGCCCTCGAGCGTGACGATGGTCTTGTCGGTGCGGGTCTCGCGCCACAAGGTGATGGCCTTCTTCAGATCCTCGACGACCAGCACGTCGCCGAGCAGATAGCTCGCCACCGCGTCGTACTGGCGGTCGTAGCCGATGAGCTCCAGCATCGGCCCGCGTACACCTTCGCCGGTCGGCCAGGGCAACCGCTCGGGCAGCGCGCCCATGAACACCGGGCGCCCGCTGCCGTCGTCGACCACCGACGCCGCGCCGTACCCGAAGCCGCCGCCGCCGTCGCCGCCTGCGGTCGCGTCGTAGATCACCGTCCCCGCCGCTTGCACCGCGGGGGACGTCCGCGCCGCGCCCCGCAGTCCGACCGGGATGAAGCTGGAACGCCCTTCGCTGCGCGACTTGAGGAACTCGATCGCCTCGACGCCGACGTCGTGAGACTCGACGATGATGTTGCCGAGGCGCTCGCCCAGCACCGCCTCGACCGCGGTCTCTAGCTCGGGCGGCGGCTGGACGATGTCGGCCACCACGCCGCGAATGCCCGACTGAGCGCCCGCGCCTTCGCGCTCGCGCCGCTGCTGCATGATCGCGCGAACGCCCTTCTGGAAGCTCTCGTAGCGATCCTGGATCTCGACCAGCGAGCCCAGGCGCGAGCGCCGGCGGTGTGCCTCCTCGCGCAACGTCTCGAGCTCCATCTCGCTGCGGCCCGCGGCGGCGCGCAGCTCCGCGAGGCGGGCCTCGTCGATGCGGCGGTGCTCCCCCGCATCATCGCGCCGCGCCTGCAGCGCCGCCAGGTTGGTGCGCAGCTCCTCGTCCTCGGCCGACAGCACCGCGATGCGCTCCGCGGACGCGACGTCCTCGGTCGCGATGGCCGCGATCCGCCCGCTGAGATCTTCGCGCCGCGCCGCCGCCGCCGACCGCTCGGCCTCGTTGCGCGCGATGCGCGCCTGCCCCTGCGCGATCTCGGACAGGCAGGCGTCGAGCTCGCGCCGCGCCTGCGCCAGCGACGTGCGCAGCGTCTCGTGCTCCCGCTCCTTGGCCTCGAACTCGGCGCGGCTGACCGTCGCCTCGTCGTCGAACGCCACGACCTGGCCATCGAGATCATCTATGGCGACGGTATTGGATGCGACGCGCGCGGTCAGCTCGTCGATCTCCTGGCGCGCCGCCGTCGCACGCGCGGTCAGCTTGGCCGCCTCGTCTTCGTGGTGCTGCGCGCGCTGCGACCCGAGCTGCGCCTTGTTGGTGAGCGCGAACAGATCGTCCTTGGCGGCGTTGAGCTCGGTCAGCTCCTCGGTGACCGCAAGGCGCTCTACCTCGAGCGAAACCTCCTCGACCGCGAGCGCGCTGGAAACCACCTCGTTGCGCGCCGAGATCTCGGTCTGCTCGCCCGCGAGCGACTTCGCCTCGGCGAGGAACCCCAGGTAGCGCTGCGCCGCCGACCACAGCTCGATGTCGCGCAACTCGGCCTTGTAGCGCTTGTACCGCTCGGCCTTTTGCGCCTGCAGGCGCAGCGATCGCAAGCGGGTCTCGATCTCGCCGATGATGTCGGACACGCGCAGCAGGTGCTGCCGTGTCGAGTCCATGCGCCGCTCGGCCGCCTTCTTCTTCGCCTTGTACTTGGTGATGCCGGCGGCCTCGTCGAACAACCCGCGCCGATCGTCGGGGCGAGACGACACGATGAACCCGATGCGCCCCTGCTCGATGATCGCATACGCCTTGGACCCGACGCCGGTGCCCAGGAAGAACTCGACGACGTCGCGCAGGCGCGAGGGCACGCCGTTGAGCAGATACTCACTCTCACCACCGCGATAGAGGCGGCGCGTGACCACGACCTCTTCCGGGCCGACCGCGCCCCAGGGGACGCCGCCGGGCGCGACATCGTGCGCCAGCGCCTGCGAATCGAAGGTCAGCGAAACCTCGGCGAGACCGGTCGGCCCGCGCGACTCCGAGCCCGCGAAGATCACGTCGTCCATCGCCCGGCCGCGCAAGTGCTTGGCCGACTGCTCGCCCATGACCCAGCGAATGGCGTCCACGATATTGGATTTCCCGCAACCATTGGGGCCAACGATGGCGGTGATCGGTTCGGGGAAGCTGATCGATGTCCGATCGACGAACGACTTGAACCCGCAGATATCGATCCGCTTGATCTTCAATCCATCCTCCGAGCCCAAGGGCTATGCCAGATGTGATGTGACAATACGTGAGATGTATCGTCAGAACTGGTCCTGTTTGATAGCACCTTCCCCCCTGCCCTGTAAAGGTGACGGGATAGTAATCCAACCGGAACGCAAATTTTTTAGCGCCGAAATCGGTGGGGCCAACTCGTCGCTTCCAACGCGGATGGTAATGATAGTGTGCCGCCGCCAATGGACCCCAGTTTTCCAATCAACACCAACGAGCTCATCGAGCTCGTCGCCGCCGTGGGCGGCATGGGCGTCACCGGCCTGGTCGGTTACCTGGTCGTGTCGCGCGCGCGGGCACGCCGCCGAGCTCAGATCGAGGAGTCGGGCGAAGCCCCGCGCCGCGAAGTCGAAGCGGCGGAGGCGGCCGAGCCCGAGCTAGAAGAAGATGAGGCCGGCGAGGCCGAGCCGATCGCGCCGCCCGCTGCCGCCCCGCGATCGCTGCCCGAGGCGCCTGCCAAGTCGGCAACCCGCGCGCCGGCGCATGGCGCCCAGGCAGCGACGTCTCGCGCCGCGCGACCGGCGCCAGCTGCCACGCCGGCCGAGCGCCCGGCGCGTCCCGAGGAGAAGCGGCCCCCGAGCCGCGCCCCCCGGCCCAGGTCATCCCCTTCCCGACGCCGGCCGCGCCGATCGAGAAGCCGCGCGGCGAGGAGCACGCGCCGGCGAAGAAGGAAGGCCAAAGAGGGAAGGCAGACGCCGCCGCGCTGGCGCCAGGCCTGGCGCGCACCCGGTCGGGGTGGATCTCGCGCCTCGGTGAGGTCTTCGCCGGCCGCAAGGAGCTCGATCCGAGCGTCGTCGACGAGATCGAAAAGGTCCTGCTGACCGCCGACATCGGCGTGCGCACCAGCCAGCGCTTGCTCGAGGAGATCCGCACCTCGCTCACGCGCAAGGACCTGAAAGACCCCGACGCGGTCTGGGCTTTCCTGCGCGAGCGCAGCGCTCAGATCCTCACGCTCGATGCGCCGCCGCTGACGTTCGACGGCGCCAAGCCGTTCGTGTTGCTGGTCATCGGCGTCAACGGCAGCGGCAAGACCACGACCATCGGCAAGCTCGCCGCGCAGCTGGTCGCCGACGGGAAAAAGGTCCTGCTCGTCGCGGGCGACACCTTCCGCGCCGCGGCCACCGAGCAGCTGGAGATCTGGGCCAATCGCGTCGGCGCGACGCTGGTGCGCGGCAAAGAAGGTGCCGATCCATCGTCGGTGATCTTCGAAGGCGTCAAACGCGCAACGAACGAAGGCTTCGACGTCGTTCATCGCCGACACCGCCGGCCGCCTCCACACCAAGACCGATCTGATGGAGGAGCTACAAAAAGTCCGCCGCGTCGTGGGAAAGGCGGGTCCGGGCGCCCCGCACGAGACGTTCCTAGTGATCGATTCGACCAGCGGCCAGAACGCGATCGCGCAGGCGCAGATCTTCACCCAGGCGATGGCGGTATCAGGGATCGTACTGACGAAGCTCGATGGCACTGCCAAGGGCGGCGTGATTCTGGGAATCGCCGACCAGTTACAGATTCCGGTGCGTTACATCGGCATCGGCGAGCGGGTCGAGGATCTCCGGGAATTCGATCCAGAGTCCTTCGTCGAAGCGCTCTATCAGACCTAACGTCTCGAAGTCACTGCAGGTTCCGCCGACGCCGCCAACCTGGTGTCCGGAATCCAGCGTGGCCCAAGTGTGGACCACGTTTCGAGATTTTAATTGCTTGCCAAAAAATCATCATGTTATAGTGCGCCAACTCCGCTCAGGCAGCATAAGTCATTGAAAACTTTCGGGATTTCGCAAGCGGGGACTCCCGTACTCTTTCAGGCGGGGAGTCCCGCACCCTTTCAACTTCTCCGGACCAGCGAGGGATCATGAAGCGAACGGCCGTCAGCCTATTCGTGTGGTGTGCCATCTGCGCGTGGGCAGCTGCGGGGCACGCCAAAAAGGGAGGCGGGGGAGCCAAGCAACCAGCGGCGGAGGCACCGGCCGAGGCAGCCGATGACAAGCCCGCGGCCGCGCCTGCGGCGGAGAAGGCGGACGCGCCTGCGGGAGACGATCAGGCCGCAGCGCCGACCGAGAGCCTCGACGACGATCCCACCAAGGGGACCAAGGTCGACGAAGGTAGCGAAACGGCGAAGCCGGTCAAGGTCACGACGGCGTCCTGGTCGGACATCGTGGTAGTTCCTCGCAAGCCCTTCCTCAAGGGCTCGCGCTTCGAATTCGCGCCGTTCAGTGGGCTGTCGATCAACGACAACCTCATTCGGCACTATGCGTTCGGCGCCGACATCAACTTCTTCCTCTCCGACGTCTTCTGGATCGGCGTGCAGGGCCAGTACTTCATCAAGGCTTTCACCGACCGTGAAGACCTGATCGGCCTGCAGTACAACCGGATCCCGACCCTGAACCGGTACCTCTACGGCGCGGCCTTCAACCTCGGCTACGTGCCGGTGTACGGCAAGTTCGCGCTGGTGAACAAGGCGATCATCCCGTGGGAGATCTACGCGTCGGGCGGCATCGGCTGGACGCGCTCCGAGATCATCCCGCGCAACCCGGGCGACCTCGGGTTGGACCAACGACCTTTTGACCGCGAACGTCGCGGTCGGTTCGCGCTTCTTCCTCTTCGACTGGCTGACGGTCAACTTCGCCTTCCGCGACTACATCATGGCCGACAAGTTCGAGCCCACGAGCCGGACGTCGGACATGACCCTCGCTCAGGTCAAGTCGAGCGCCGACTCGAAGCTGGTTCAGAACGTGATGTTCTATGCAGGCGTCGGGATGTACCTGCCGGCACGGTTCCAGTACAAGTCGCCCAGGTAACCGCTCGCCGGTTCGCGTCCCGTCGTCCATCGGTCTTGGTTCGCTAGCGCCCTCCCTCCCCCTTCGGCAGCTCGTTCGGAAAAGGATATGGCCATGCAGAAACGTCTCGCCTTCCTGATCGTCGCGGTCTCGGTCTTCGCCTTGCCGCTGGTCGCCCAGGCCCAGCACAAGAGCCCGCTCGCCGATGCGCCCGCGATCCGCAAGCGCCTCGAGCTGCGCTCGACCCGCGTGGAGCTGGGTGCCGGCGGCGCGACGACGATCGGCCAGGACTTCTTTCACAGCGTCTTCATCGACGTGAAGCTCGGCTTCCACATCACCGACTGGCTGTCGATCGCCGGCTTCGGCGGATTCGCGGTCGCCAACATCGACACCGGCTTCAAGACCAACGTGGTCGGCAGCCTGCCGACCAACGACTCGTCCACGCGCGCGCCGAGCCAGGGCGAGGCGACGGCGACGATGAACAAGATCTCGAACATGTTCGGCGCGCAGCTCGAGGTCACGCCGTTCACCGGCAAGTACTCGCTGTTCGGCAAGCTCTTCGCGCACTACGACTTCTACGCGCTGCTCGGCGTGGGCGCGCTGAACTACGCCGCGGCGGGGAACGCGAATGCGTGCACCGACACCGGCCAGCTGGCCGCTCCGCCGGCGCAGCCGACGCCGTGCGCGGTCACCGGGCTCAAGCTCGGTCTGAACGCCGGCGTGGGCGCGCACAGCTTCATCAACCAGTTCCTGGCGCTCAACTTCGAGCTGCGCGACATCATCGCCCCCAACAACGCCGCGGGTCGCGACGTGAACGGTGATCGGCGCGTCGACAACAACGACCTCACCTACGGCAACACGTTCATCGCGTCGCTCAATCTCGTCCTCTACTTCCCGACGACCGCCGACATCTCGAACTAGCTTTCGCGCGACCGTCATCGTCCACACCGTCAACGGTATCGTCGTACGCATTTTGGAGGCCCAGCAGGAATGTCGTCGCCCAAACGCAAGGTGACCCTCTACTTCAATTCGGGGATGTTGGCCGAAACGCAGAAAGAGGCCATCCGGCAGGATCGCTCGGTCTCGTGGATCATCCAGGCGGCCTGGAAGATCGCGCGCGACGAGGTTCGCCGTCTCCCCGGCGTCGGCTCGCAGCCCATCCCGGCCGGCGCGCCGGTACCGCCGGCCCCCGCGGTCGAGGCCGTGCGCGCGCCCGACGGTGCGCCGCGACCCAACGGCCGCCCCGCCCGCGAGTAACGCGCGGGCCGCTCGCTCTCGCTACGGCGAGCAGATGGGCGCGGGATCGCCCTCGACGAGCTGGCGACAGACCGTCTCGCTCGTGGAGCCGGACTGGGTCACGTAGTAGAGGAAGACCCGGTCGCCTCTGGTTCCGTCCATTGCGCGGCGCGGTGTAGCTGCCGTCGGCTTTCGCCTCGACGATGACGCCGGTGTGGAGGATGTCGTTGGTGATGTAAAACGTCGCCAGGCTCGCGCGCGCGTCGGGCTTGCCCTGGGTGATCCAGACGGTCTTGGTATTGCCGGTGCCGTCGGAGACCAGCTCGGACATGAACGTGTTGTCCGGGGGCGGAACCGGGATGAACGGCGCGTTGCAGGCCAGCAGGCAGACCGCCGCCGCCAGCGCCCAGCGCAACCGCCGCAGGGCCGAAGCAGTACCGAAGTTGATCTGGTCGTCATCGCGCTCTTTCGGGGATCCCTTCACGGTCAAGCTGAGCAATCTTCGAGCCGGATCCCGGCCACCGGTTTTCCGGGCCTTCCGAGCCATTGGCCGACAACCTGGTTGGCGGGCCGACCAACTTGGTTGTGGCGTCGTGCTGGTCAGGCAAAGTTGTACCGCCGCAGCTTTTTCTGCAAACCGAAGCGCGATAAACCCAATGCCTCCGCGGCCTTGGTCTGGTTGTTGGCGCACCGGGCCAGCGCCTCGCGGATCAGCGATCGCTCGAGACGCTCGACGCGCGGGCGCAAGTACAAGCTGTCGGGATCCTCGGCGCCGCCCGCCGCGCCATCGCCGCGCGCGGCGACCTGGGGTGACAGATCGGCAACCGTGATTCGCTCGCCGGACAGCGCCGTCGCGCGCATGATCTCGTTCTCGAGCTCGCGCACGTTGCCGGGCCAGCGGTAGTCGATCAGGCGCGCCATCACCTCGGCGTCGATCGGCTTGGGCGCGGCGGTGGCACCCCGGCCGCCTGCACCGGCGTGCTTGATCCCGAGGTGCGCGACGATGAGCGGGATGTCGTCGCGGCGGTCGCGCAGCGGCGGCAGGAAGATGCGCGCGACGTTGAGACGGAAGTAGAGATCCTGGCGGAACTTCCCCTCCTCGACCATGCGCGCGAGATCCTTGTTGCTCGCGGCGACGATGCGCACGTCGACCTTGCGCGTCCGCTCGCTGCCCAGGCGCCGGAACTCGCCGGCCTGCAGCACGCGCAGCAGCTTGCCCTGCATGCCCGCCGACATCTCGGCGACCTCGTCGAGGAACAGCGTGCCGCCGTCGGCGACCTCGAACAGGCCGCGCGTGTCGTGCTCGGCGCCGGTGAACGCGCCGCGCACGTAGCCGAAGAGCGTCGACTCGAGCAGCGTCTCCGGGATCGCGGCGCAGTTCTCCGACACGAACGGCCGCTCGCGGCGCGGGCCGTTGAAGTGGATCGCGCGCGCCACCAGCTCCTTGCCGGTGCCGCTCTCGCCGTGGATCACCACCGGCAACGTCGTGTCGGTCACGCGGTCGAGCAGCCGGAACAGCTCCAGCATGCGCGGCGTCCGCCCGACGATGTTGCGGTAGTCGTAGCGCACCGCCAGCGCCTCGCGGTTCTCGCGCAGCTCCTTCTTGATGCCGGTCAGCTCCTCGCGCCGTGCCGACAGCTCGACCTGCATGCGGCGGTTGAGCGCGTCGACCTGGCGCTCGCGCCGGCGCAGCTCGCCGAGCAAGCGCGCGTTCTCGACCGCGATCGCCGCCTGCTCGGCGAAGTCGAGCACCAGGCTCACCGCCTCGGCGCCGAACGCCCCCTTGCGCAGCCGGTGGTCGACGTAGATCGTGCCGACCGGCCGCCCCTTCACGTGCAGCGGCACCGCGAGGATCGAGCGCAGGTGCAGATCGCTCACCGACATCGCTTGCTTGAAGCGATCGTCGCCCGCGGCGTCGATGGTGACGATCGGTTCGCCGCCCGCGGCCGCCTGGCGCGCGATCGAGCGCGACAGCTCCAGCTCCGCGCCGTCGAGCGTGCGCTGGTCGATGTTGCGCGCGACCTTGACCACGAGCTGGCCGCTCTCGTCCTCGAGCAGCAGGAAGCCGCGCTCGGCGTCGGTCAGCTCGATCACCGTGTCGACGATCATCTCCAGCAGGCGCGGCAGCCGCAGCTCGCTGTTGAGCCGCTTGTTGATGCGCAGGAGGCGCCGCAAACGCCCCTCGGTGTGCGCCGCGCGCGCCGCCAGCGCCGCCTCCTGCGCCACGCCCTCGGCAGAGCCGCCGGCCCCGCCGCTCGCGAGCCAGCGGACCTCTGGATCGCTCTCCAACCCGGAACGAAACGCCTCCGGCGTCGCCATGCGAACCTCCTCGAAGATACGGGTCGCGAACGTGAATGCTTCGGCCACGCGCGCGCGGTCGCCGTCCTTGCCCCACAGGCGCGACGCGACCAGCGCCGCGCGCCAGGCCGTGGGCAAGCGCCCCTGCGCCGCGGCGCGATCGGCGAGCCGGCGGAGCTGCGCCGCCAGCGTCGCCGGCGGTGAGGTCAGCCGCATCGACCGCGCCAGCCGCGAGCCAGACGCGCCCGCGCGCGAGCGAGAGCTCGTCGTCGTCGGCACCGCCGTCGACCGCGGCGCCGCCCGATCGACGCTGCGCCGCCGCCTCCGCTCAGGGTCTGCCGCGCCTCGGCCGGCATCCCCGACTCCGCCAGCGTCTCCGCGGCCGCGAGCAGGGCCGCCGTCGCCTCGTGGGCACGCCCGTTCTCGCGCAGCGCCGCCGCCGCGCGCCGGTAGACCTCGGTCGCGCGCCCGAGCTGCCCCTCGCGCCGCTCGAGATCTCCCTCGATGAAGGCCGCGAACGCTTCGACGACCGCGGCGGCGCCGCGGCGCGCCCCCTCGTCGCGCGCGCGCGCCAGCGCCCGGCGCGCCGCTCCCAGCTGCCCGACCTGCACGAACAGGTTGGCGGCGTTGAACAGCGCCGTGCCGAGCTCCGCGGTGGTCCCCATGCGCCCGAGCTCGCGGATCGCGCGCTCGGTGGCCGCCAGCGCCTCACCGTAGGCGCCGGCGTCGGCCTGCAGCGCGCCCAGGTTCAGCGCGACCGCGGCCAGCGTGTGCACGTCGCCGATCTCGGCGGAGCGGTCGAAGGCGCGGCGATAGCTCGTCACTGCCGCCGAGGGCTTGCCGTCGAGCTGATCGACCAGCCCCGCGAGGTAGCTCACGCGGCCCGCGTCCTGCGTCCCGCGCCCCAGCGACGCGAGCAAGGCACGCGCGCCGCCGCGATCACCGGAGTAGGCGCGCGCGAGCAACGCCGCCTCCACCGCCAGCTCGGAACCGCCCGCCGCCAGCGCGGGCGCGACCACCTCCAGCGCCGCGGCGAAGCGTCCCGCGCTGACCTCGAGCCGCGCCAGACGCGCGCGCAGCTCACCGGTTGCCGGCGTCTCGTCGCCCCGATGCTCGGCCAGGGCTTCTGCGAGCGTGCGCTGCGCGGCCACCAGGTCCCCGCGCCGCGACAGCAGCCAGGCCCGACGCTCGGCCAGGCGAACCCGGTCGTCGGCGTTGCCGGCCCGCGTCCCCGCGCGCTCGAGCGCGCCGGCCGCCTCGTCGTATCGACCGAGGACTGCAAGACCAGTGGCCAGCGCCAGCGTCGCTTCGCACGACAGCGCGCTCGGCGAGGCCGCCTCGGCGCACGAGAGCTGCTCCGCGGCGCGACCGAGATCGCCCTCGCGCGTGGCGAGCGCGGCGGCGCGCAGGAAGATCCCCGCCGCCTCGGCCCCGCGATCGAGGGCGACCAGCGCCTCGGCGCGGCCGAGGTCGTCCGCGGGCAACTCGCGCGCCGCGCGCTCGGCGGCGAGATGCAGGTCGGGCTCGCGCAGGCGGCCCAGCACGGTGCGCCGGTGCGTCTCGCTGGGCAGCCGCCAGCCGCGAAGATCCCGGTGCGCAGGGTCGCCGGCGATCCAGCCCGCGCCGCGCGCCGCCGCGGCGCCTTGCATCTCCCACACCGACTGCTCGCCGGCCGACAGCCCCAGCGCGACCGCAGCGACCAGGTAGCGCGCGTCGGCCGGCAGCGAGGCGAAGCTTGCGGCCAGCAGCGCGGGCAGATCCGCGGCGGCGTCGATGCGAAACCGCTCGGCGTCCCCGATACGGACCGCCTCGACCAGGCGCCGGGTCAGGAGCGCGGCCGTCCCCGCGTGTCCCGCGGCGGCGCGCGCGATCGCGTCGATCGCCACCGGCGGAGCTTCCGATCCGACCGCGCGGCGCACCAGCTCCGCGACGGCGTCCGCGGCGAGCGGCGCCAGTGCGATCACCTCGGCGAAGGGACGCGCGAGCGCGGCGCGCGCCGGGACCAGCACCAGCAACCGCCCCGACGGCTCGGCGCCGGCCACGAACGACGCGAACGCCTCGGCGTCGGGATCCTCGCCCAGCACGACGCACACCGGATTGCGGCGCGCGAGCACGTCGAGCCCATCGGCAATCGCCGCAAAGCGCCGCTCGCGCTGGTGCGCCGGATCGACGGCGATCGCGTCGCCGCCGGATGCGGCAGCTGCCTCGGAGTCGGGCGCGCGTACGTGAGCAGCCACCGCCCGGAGATCGCCCTCTATCACGTCGAAGCCCGGGCGCATTCGCGCCGCCGCTTCGATGCGCGCGTCGCGCAGCGCGAGCCCGACGAGCGCGCGCCGGCCCGAGCCGAGCGAGCCGACGATCGCGATCACCGAGCGCGCGACCGATCCCTCGGCCAGGCGCTCGAGCGCCGTGTGAAGCGCCTCGCGCTCGATCCGCCGTCCCACGAAGATCCCGGCCAGCGGATCGCCCTCGGGGTGGGGCGCGCGCAGATCGAGATCGAACGACGCCGCGTCGCCGCCGTCGGCGCGCGCGATCTCGCGCAGCAACTCGCGCGCGCTCGGATGGCGATCCTCGGGGCGCGGCTCGAGCAGCCGGGCGAGGATCGCGTCCCACGCGGGCGGCAGCCCGTCACGCACGGCCCGGAGCTCCGGCGCGCGCCCGGAGAGCATCCGCTGCACCGCCTCGATCCCGACGCCGAACGGCGGTGCGCCGGTCCAGGCTTCGTAGAGCATCGCGCCCAGCGAGAACAGATCGCCGGCCGGACCGCGCACGCCGACCAGCGCCTCGGGGCTGGCGTATCCGAGCGTGCCGGTGGCGCCGCCGCCCGCGCCACCCTGCCCCGGGCCCGCGAGGTCGAAGTCGAAGAGCACCGGCCGCCCTTCTCCGTCGAGCCGCACGTTCGCGGGCGACAGATCGCCGTGCACGACCCCACGCCCGTGTAGATACGCGAGCGCGTCGGCGAGATCGCGCGCGCACCGCTGGAACGCCTCGCGCCGCGCCGCCGTCGAGACCACCTGCGCGAGGCTGGTGATCGGAGGGCCCTGCACCTCGTCGGTCACCAGGTAGAGCCCGCCCTCGGCGCTGTGGGCCAGGTCCCAGACGCGCACGATGTTTCGGTGAGCGAGCTCGTGAAGGCGCCGGAACTCGTCGCTCGCGCGCTGGCCTGCCGCCGAGCTTCCGGGGCGGAACACCTTCAGCACGCGGCGCTGGCCGGTCACGCTGTCGGTGGCGGAGTACGCCATCGCCGATCGCCCCGCGCCCAGCATCTGGTCGATTCGGTAGCGGCCCCCAATCACGCTCCCGCCGGGCAAACCTCCCGCAGGACCCTCCGCGGCCGCAACGCGACTGCCAACCAAATTGGCCACCGACACAAAGCATAGACTACCGTCATCACTTGGTATTTTGCAAGTGCAATACGAAGTTGGCACCTGCCAGCGATGACCCAACGCATTTAACGCATCCCGAGAGCCGCCAGTAGGAGGGATTTCGCCGAGTCCGCGGCCGACGAACTGGGCATGGACGCCATCCCGGCCGGGACGCTCGGCCAGTCGAAAACGTAGCCGCGTGCGAACGCAGTCCGGATGACGGCGCGGTAGGGCCCTAACTTCCTTCTGAGGTTTGCGACATGGACCCGAACGAGGGACATGTCCGAAGCGTTTTTCCGACCGAATACGGCGGTGCTGAGATCGTCGTGAGTAACCACCTGCCCCGCTCGCTCGATCAGATAAGTGAGTAGGTTGAATTCAGCGCGTCTGAGGAAGCGTCGGTCGGGCGCTGCGAGGTCATCCACGTTCGACGGAAGTCCCTCGATAGAACTGGCGTCGATGAGCGCGTTCGTGCTTGCGGGATGAAGGTCCGACGAACCGCTTGCAACCTTACGTGCGTGCCATCCGACGCGGCTTCTTCCCGCCGCCGCCAGGCGCGCCCGCAGCTCGGCCCCCGATATCGAAGATGTGAGAATGTCGCGCGCGCCCGCTTCGAAGGCCCTGGGAGCGAGCCGAGGCCGAAATGAATCCACGAGAACCAGCCACGGCAGCGTCACGTCGGTGAGGTACCCGCGAATACACTCGTCGGCCAGTGCGCGGCGCAGGTCGGCTGCATAGAGCAGCGCCACATCGAACTGATCCACGGCCAGTGCCACCCCCGCTACACAACGCCTGCCAATCGTCACCGTATCCCATCCAGCGAGAGCGCGCCGGAGCTTTACCGGCAACATTGGTCCCTGCTCGACGACCAACAGGTTGAATGCCCTTGAACCGGGGCCGAGCTCAATGTTTCCGTCGATACTGTCGATCCGCGACTTCTTGTACGAAAAACGCAACGCCATTGCGACCCACCACTCCGAGAGAACAACGCACGCCAAGCCTGAGATTCCAAAGAAAGAGTGCGCATGTTTCGTCGGCAGCGGGCTTTTGTTTTGGGGAACCGCGAGCGCTATTTCCTCGCCGCACTCCCGTACCGAACACGGGCCCACGGCCGCCATGGCGACCGTGGGCGTCTCAGTCCGCGCGAACCGCGTCGCTACTTGCGAGTCACGACGACTCGCACGTCATCACGACATCCTGATTCGGCGGCGGATCGCTGATGCAGCGATCAGTTCCGGCGCCGCCCTGAAGAGTGTCGTTGCCGGCATTCCCGATGAGCAGGTCGTTGCCGGCGTCGCCGTTCAGATGATCGGATCCCGCGCCTCCGATCAGCGTGTCGTTGTTGTTGCCGCCCGAGATCGTGTCGTCGCCGTCGTTACCGATGAGAATATCGTCGCCGTCGCCACCGCTGATGTTGTCCTGACCGGAACCGCCTGCGATGATGTCATTCCCCGCGCCTCCGATCAGAACGTCGTCACCGTCGCCGCCGATGATGATGTCGTCGCCGCCGCCGCCATCGATGTGATCCTGCCCACCAAAGCCGATGATGCAATCGGCTCCGCTCGTTCCCGTGATGACGTCGTTGTTCGCCGTGCCAAGGATCACATGCATGCCGGGGGGGCACGATGCCGCGGTCGGCGGGAGAACGTAGACCAGTTGGGTGGCGGTCGCCCGGTTTCCGCTCGCGTCCGTCGCTGTCCAGATGACCGTCGTTTTGCCCGCGGGAAAACTGACCGGGGCGTTGTTGGTGACAGTCACGGCGCTCCCGCAGCCGTCAGTAGCCGTCGCCTGACCAATGGCGACCGGTCCCGGCGTCTCGACCGCCACGGTCAGCGGAACGGAAGTAAAGACCGGCGCTACGCTGTCCGTGACCGTGATGACCGACGTATCCTGATTCGAGCGACCGGTGGAATCCGTCGCCGTCAGGATCAGGTTGTGCGTGCCGCTCGTGAGCTGCAGGGTCGCCACAGAGTTGGTGGACAGCACGGCTCCCTTCTCCGACCAAGCAAACGTCATGGAATTCCCGTCAGGCTCGAAGGACCCGGCGCCCGTGACCGACACGGCCGCGCGCCCGCTGGCGCTGCACGCGACCGTCTGGTTTCCGTTGGCTCGAGCAATGGGGGGACGCGCCGTCGCGCTCCCTTCGAGTTGGATCGACAGCGACGCATTCGTATTGGGATCGGTGAACGACCCCGTCAGCTCGAACGCGCCCGAAACAGGCGAGTAGGTTCCGCCGATGAACGGTGGCGACTGAAGCGTACCGGCATTCTGAACGCCGTTTACTGTCGCCGTCGCGAAGAAGTCATCAGCGTTGGGTGTAAACGACACTCGATCGATGAAGTCCTTGAAGCCGACCAGCGGACGCGTATTGACCACGACGCCGGGGCCGATCGAGTTGCCCTGCGACACAAAAGCTGGGACGTTCAGCGTGATCGAGTCGATCGTGATGGGGCACTGCTGACCCGAGCAATTGCCACCGGAAAATTGGACCGTACCAGTGGGTGGCGGGATGATGACAGTATCGAACCCCTCGTCACTGTTTGGTAGCATCGCGGTTGCCGTGCTCTGCGACGTTGCTTGAACGGTGGTGTTGGACGGCCCCGTGCTCGCGGTCAGCGCCGACTGGCTGAACGTCAGGCCCGGCGTGACGTTGCAGGTCTTGTGCGATTCCAGCGCTATGGTGATAACCCCCTGGCACGAGCGAGTCAGGAGCAGCGGATTGCCCACAGCGCCCACGACCGGCACTCTTTCACCCGCGTCCTGGCCCGCGGACTGAGGAAGATTGAAGTCTTTGATGGTCGCATTGTGCCCCGTGAGATTGCAGCGGTCGTTGCACGCTGCCTGCTGGGTGGTCGCGGGCGCGTTCGCGATAACGCAGGTACGCGTCACGAGCGGAATGTTGGCCGCACTCAGATTTGGATAGTCAGAGTCGACTGTAAAGCATGTCGCGTGCGCGCTCAGATCTGGATCGACCGACCACAGGACGTTTGCGTCGGAGCATGCGTCGTCGCATTTGCATACGCACTCGAACGTGTCGTCATTCTTTGGCGTCGCGGCGGCACATGCAAAAGACACAACGCACGCTGCGACCAGAACGGGACGCCCCGCCGCGCTCCACATACGATCCCTGAACGCCTGACCCGCTAGCACTGATATTGGTCTCATCCCTATCCTCCGTACGTGATCAAGAGAGCGACCACGGCCATTCCGTGATCAATCCTCTGCTACCGTCAACACCGAACAGGCGTCACTGATTAGCGCGCCATTCCGCAATCCCTTAACCGGTCCTTGATGCCTCGCAGGGCCGCCCTCCCCGGACGTGAGAATGAATGACACCTCACGTCCGGAGACAGCCGTCGAAGGCCGCCGAGGACAGCGCCTACGCTCTAGCCGATAGCGCTAGGTCGACTGACCACACACGTAAGGAAAGTCGCTTGCAGAATTGCACAGTGCGGGGCAAATCGCTGCGTCATTTGGATCGGTGGACGCACACGCCCCGAAGGTATCCGTCAGGTCTAAGCCATTGGTACATGTGCACGCGCATGTACATGGGGCATCCTTACCGCACCCCGAGGTCCCCGATAAGGTCAGCATTGCCACCCCTGCCGCGACGATACCGATACGCCTGATTGCCCGTTTGAACTTTTTCATTGTCTCCACGCTTTCTCAGTTTATCGTCGTGCACGAAATGAACTGATCTACACCACCACCGCCGGTACAAGTGTTCGTACCGTCGCCACCATCGATGAGGTCATTGCTTGCGCCTCCGACGATCGTATCGTTGCCCTGGTTTCCGAATGCCTGATTGGTCCCCGGGCCGCATGTAAGATGATCGTCGCCGATGCCACCCGAGAGAACGTCGTTGCCGTTTCCGCCATCAAGCGCATCGATCCCTGCCCCTCCGGACAGCAGATCGTTACCATCATCACCGAAGATCGTGTCGTTCCCGGCGCCACCGGAAATCAGGTCATCACCAGCGCCGCCATGAATCACATCGTTTCCGCTTCCGCCGCTGATGTAGTCATTGCCGCCGTTGCCGTTGATCGTATCGTTCCCCCCGAGACCGATAATGCAATCGGACCCACTGGTTCCATTGATCGTGTCGTTGCCTTGAGTTCCAACAATGATGTGAGTGCCGGCTGGACAACACATCACGTTGTCTCCCAGATCTACGGTCACCTCCACCGTGTCGGTCGATGTTCCGCCGAAGGAATCCGTGACCCGGAGAAGAATGTTCGATGGACCTAGCGGCAACGTTACGGTGGCAGTTGCCGTCTGCGCAAGTACCGTTCCATTGCGCGACCACACATATCCAGTAATGTTGTTATTGGCGTCGGTGCTCTGCGACGCACTCAGGGTCACGGACTGGCCGCACGGCACCGTCTGATCGCTGCCCGCGCGCGCTACAGGCGGGACGTTGTCGAACGGCGACACCGCGGATAGCATCATCGTCGCCGACCCCGGTATCGTCTGGCCCATAGCAACAACGGTGAATGTGAACGTTCCACTGATCGTGATCGTCTGCGACGGCACAGACATGGCAATGATCGCGGGATTGCTGAGCGGCACGGCCTGAAAGAACTTGGTCGGGGGGACCACGGTTCCATCCGCCTGGGTCCCGTTTATGGACCCGGCGACGCTGATCGTGGTTCCTGCCGGCACCACGAACCCACTCCCGGAATCCCGTATCGGAATCGGGCCGCGAGCCCAGACGGTCGGGTTGGTAACCGTAAACGTGCCTGCCGTTGTCTGCATGGTGAATGTTTGAAACGAGGCTCGAAAGAGCGTAAGGACGGCGTCGCATGCTACCTGAGCCGGTGGCGCGACGACGCAGTTCGGTGTCGCGTCCTGCAACTGAATCGTGCCTTTAATCAACTGGAGGGGCGTCGACGCTCCCGGAACCGAGAGACTTGCGACTCCATTGGTCTGAAGGTGAGCTGATATGTCCGCGGGCAGGTGGGCCGCCTTGGCATCTCCGCAAGTCCACAGCCATGCAGCGCCGCAGAGTCCTCCTAGAGCTACGCGTATTGGGGTTGTTCTTGTCATCGATAACACTCCGATCGGTTTGTTCAGTTTTGTGTAACGTACCGAGGTCCAAGCGCACAGCGGCGGCACCCGTTGGTCGTCCGACATACAGGCCCACGCGATCTGGCTTGCCTCCGGCGCAGGACACGTCCGTGCAACGTCACAAGAGCACACGAAACTACCGTCTCCGCGCCCAGACTATTCGCCCTCTCGCGTGCCACCTCCTTTCCCGCTACGCCGCAGGGCCCCTGGTTAGCGTGGATTGTGTGCGCGCGTCAACTCGCGGCGAACAGCTTTGCAATGATTTTGCGAGTCATTTATACGTGCCGGCCAACTAACAGATCAGCCGTCATTGTTCGCGCGCCAAATCAACGATGCAGCTTTGCGAGCGCGCAAATAATCGCGAAGCTGTCGCCGGCGCGTAACCGACGGGGCTCTTCCGGCCATTTGCGGCTGCCAGAGACTCGACACGACTCGCGCGAGTGACACGCATCACCCACGGGGCCAGGCTAGGGAGAGCGCGCGCTAGCTTGCGTGTCCGTTTGCAATTTCTCGCGAGATATCGCTCGCACGCGCGCCATTCCCGCCTCACCGAGAATCATGCGCAGGCGAACGGTGATCTGACCGGCAAGCGCATCCTGAAAATCAGATCTTGCGTTCGGATCATCGGTCGCGTCTATCGTCGTTTGCACCCTGGATGCAAGCGTGAACACCTCTTGCAGCTGTGCATGCTGGCTGGCTGAAATGGTCACTACGTGCTCGACCTTTGACACCGACCCGACTTCGTCGAAGGGGCGAAGCGCTTCGATCACTCCCCCTGCTGCAGGCCGAGCACTGACCGCTTGATTCTGAGTCGGGATCGAGGACGGGTCCGGCCGAAGAGCAAGGATCTTGATCGAGCTAAAGGCTCTGAATCTTCGCAGGGTCTTTGATTGGGCGGCTACCAAAGCCAGCGCTCCGATCAAGATCGTCATTCCCCAAACTGCGACCCTGGTTCGGTCAAATCTACAAATCACCGACCGCCCCCTCGAAACCGTATGCGACCAGCTCCATGGTGAAATCCCTGCCGACGACCTGACTGCGCACAATTCCAAAAATTGGCACAGCTGGGTGTGACCACGAATCCGCCGCGCTGCGGGTACTGGCCCAGTAGGCGATGCCGCGCGTTCGAAAGCACCCTTCGAAGCGTCCTGCCGGAACCGAAACTGATCCCTGGGGAGAGCCATGCCAGCCCTGGGGTAATATCGAGAAGAGCTTTCTGAAGAACGGATTGAGCGCCGGCATCGCTGATCTCGGCTGTTCCCTCACTGGCCCGCTGTTGATCCGAATCTTCACGGAAAGTACTTCGACCTGATCCGGGCGATTCGGAGCTCCGTTCGCAACCAGGAACTTCATTCCGCCGTGGCCGGTGTAGCCGACCGAATCGGTCTCCATCCAGAGGGCGCCCGCGTCCCGCGCGAGGACCCTATATGTAACGAAGCTCGGCGGTGCCTTGCCCCGGGTTATCTTGTATTCGGCCCACTGTCCTGGCGAAAGCGGCAAGGCAGCTGCCGACGCAGGTGCCGAGATCGTACGAGTTGGAGGCCTCAGGGACGCTATCCGGCGATCAACGTCGGCTCTGGCGGCTGGATCAATTGACGATGCCCCACATCCTGCAGAGAGAACCGCGACGAGCAATGGAAACAGTACGGCAACGAATGGGCGGCCAGACATCAAGTCCGGAAGCGGAGGCATTTTTCGAGCGTAGCTCTCGGGTTTCCTCGGCGCCAGGCCAAAAAGAGGCGGCTCGAAGGATGGTTACGGTGGGCGCCGCAAGTTTGCGATTGTTTAATCTTTCGTTTGCAACTGCGCCACAACAACGCCCTCAACCGCTGCCGCCGTCGTTTACAAGAACGCCTGAAACTCGACGACGACATACGTCCCGGATTTGAATCGAAAGGGTACGGTCTGGTCCGCGCGCAGGGGAGCCAAGACCTGCTTGTTGGTGATGAAGGCATTGAGCCGGTGGGGAAAGCGCTCCCACGGTCGCGCCGTGACCCCGGCGCTGTAAAGCAGCTGGGAGCAGTGGCCGGGCGTGCTGCAACCTTGCGGTGTGAAGGCAACGACTCCGTTGGAGCTCGATGCGTACCGGAGCCAGAGCTCGCTCTGCGCGAAGAGCTGGAGGCGAGCCTCGGGCCGAGCACGACCCTCTACCATGACGGTGTGAGACCACTGATCGTCGAGCGGGGTGAGGCTTAGATACTCGAAGCTGTTGGTCGCATAGACGTCCTCTTGTTGAGGGGTATTGAACGGAACGGTGGGCTGCACCACCTGGCTTCGCGGACCAAAAGCGCGCTGGTACCAGCGGAACTGGTAGCCGGCGTGCAGGAGCAATAGCGGAGAGGGTCGCCCCAGATAGTCCGTCCGAAGCAACGCGCCCGATTCATGCCCTTCCCGCGGACGCAAAGCCACCTCCGCGGCCACGCGGAAACCTCTTGGCAGCGGAACGTCGGCATAGGCGCCCAAGAACTGGGCATTCCTCCGGGGCAGGGCTCCCGCCAGACTCTGATCCGTGACCCTCCAGTCCACCCAGGTGAGGCCCAGGCGCCGATGGAGCACCGACAATTCGAGACGCGATAGATCGTCGTCGTCCCAGAACACGCGTCCCGCGAACGTGTACGTGAGATCGACGGGCTCCCACGAGAGCCGTGCGGTCGCTCCCTCCAGCGGGACTTGCTCGACGAGCAAGCCAACGCCCACCGTGACCCATCCGAGATCCGTGCCGAACACATCCAATCGCAACCGCCGGCTCCCGAGCGTCGCTAGGTCAAGCCATCCGTGCAGCGCAAAGCCGGTCGCAATCTGTGCAGACAGGCGGTACCCATCACTCGACGACGGGTTGAACAACAGCATGTTGAGATTCGCCTCGAGACCATCCAGGAGATGAGCGCTCAGGTAGGTATCGACCAGATAGAACCCATGGAATCTGGCTTGCGTCGTCGCGGGCGTGGCCGCCTGCTCGCTTCCCAGCGACAGATCGGCCGCGAAGGCCCAGCGCCCCGCGGCGCGCCCCAAACGATAGGATTCGTCGGGAGCCTGAAGCTGAGCGGCAAGCTCGCGATTGACGGGGTGCCGGTAGAAGAGCGTGTAGTGATCACGCCCATCGTCGACAGGGCCTTGGGGCGCGCCTTCGGCGGCCACGGAGCGCGCCGCCGTAAAAAGCGAAGCGCCCACAACGGTGTAGAGTAGGACCGCGCGACCAACCTGACTTCCGCTCCACATCTTCGCCGCGCACAGTACACCAAACCAATGGCGACGATCTTTCGAGCATGAAGCAAAGAAGAGAAGTGGGCGTCGCTCGTCGCTGCTACTCACTGATGGGGATGCTTCTCCTCATCCAGTCGTGCAATGGCGCCTCGAGCTCGTTCCCATCCGACAGTCTAGATTCCGTTCCTGTTACGTTCCTCGGTGCACAATGCGATTTCTACGTTCGTTGTCGAATGCAGCCTGACGTCGAGACCTGTCTCGCCGCGATCCCCCCACCCGTTCGACTGACGACGCTGATCCGTTCGCTACGTCACGGCCGAGCGATCTATGATCCGCAGCGGATGGCTGATTGCATCGGTGCCATCGGGGGCTCCGATTGCAGCAGCGCGGGCGAGCTCGAGATCTTGGAATCCTGCGCCGAAGCCTTTCAAGGCGTCATCGCGACAGGGCTGTCGTGCATCGACTCACGCGAGTGTGCCAGCGGCGTCTGTAACTTCAGCAGCTGCGGTCAGCTCTGCTGCCCGGGGACGTGCGCACTCGCAACTCCAAGGACCGGGCCTCCACAGCCCGAGGGTGCAGCCTGCACGGGCGCACCTTGCCAACCCCTTCTGGTCTGCGATGCCGGCGTCTGTAAGAAGCTGCCGGCGCGCGGGGCCCCGTGCGATCCAGAGGCGGGTCTGCTCGTTTGCGATCGCGTCGACGACTATTGCGATCCGGCCACACGAGTCTGCCTGGCACTGTCCGGTGACGGAGAGCGATGCACCGCTCCAGCTCCGGCAACCCTCCCCGGAGCAACCTGCACGGCCGACACATGGTGCAACGGCCAGGTCTGCAATCCACGTCCAAAGGCAGGCCAGGCCTGCACGCCCACGAGCGGTTGCACGCCGGGACTGCTGTGCGACAGCTCGACCCTCCTTTGCGCACAGGGCCCGACGATCACCGCGTGCCCGCTATGACTGAGGCGCGGGCCCTGACCTCTAGCGCTTGTCCGCCGCGCCTGCTGGTGGCGTTCCAGGCGCTGCTTGGCGGCGGCGGCGAGCGCCCGGATCTCCTCGTCGTCGTGCGATGCCGCCAC
Organism: uncultured Pseudomonadota bacterium; assembly: GCA_963711305.1. Taxonomy (GTDB): domain Bacteria; phylum Myxococcota_A; class Polyangia; order Fen-1088; family Fen-1088; genus DASRQZ01. The sequence goes on along the minus strand of CAVQDT010000005.1, from coordinate 596,790 downwards.
GAAGCTGAGGTAGTCGAGCGCCTCGTCGCCGCCCAGTGTGGCGATCGCCTCGATGATCTTGCGCATCTCGCGGCGGTCGTGCAGCGAGCGGCTCTTGGTGAGCGCGGTGACCGCGCGGCGATCGCCGATCTGGATCAACGCGCCCAGCGCCGCGTCGCGCACCGATTCGCTGGGGTTGTCGAGGAGATCGAGCAGCGCCGGCACCTCGTCGCGCAGCTTGCGCTCGCCAGCGACGCGGATCGCCTGCTCCTGGAGCTCGCCGCCGTCGGCGCGCAGCGCTGCCCGGATCGCCGACTCCGGCGCGGTCGCCAGCTTCTGGCGCGCCGCGAAGCCGTCGATGAGATCGCCCGCGACCCGCAGCGCGAGACGCGCGAACAACGCTCGCTTCTCTTCCGGGCCCGGCTCCGCCGGCGCGCTCCCGACCCCGGGATGCGCTTTCGCCCCGCGCGCCTTCGCCGCCACCTTGCCCTGAATCGGATAGACCTGCTCGCCCTCGCCCGCGAGGTCTTCTTCGATCGCGCCGGGCGCATCGGACGGTCGGGTGTCGAACCGCAACCGGACCGCGGCGCGCGCGACGCCCTTGTCCTCGACCTCAGCGCCGTCGAGCGCCACATCGGCGCGCACGCGCACGACCGCGCTCGGCGCTCCGGCATCGGCCGGCGTGAACAGACCGCTCGCCGCGAGCCGCGCGCGCAGCTCGTCCTGCAACCGATCGAAGTCGATCGACGACGGTGGCGTCGCGCTGGGCGGCGTGCTGTCGCGCAGGATCACCTCGCCGAGCGCGGGCCGCGGCGGCGTCGCGACCGCAGCCGGCGCCGCCGCCTGGTTGCGGTGGCACCCCGTCAGTACGAGCGCGAGCGTTACCGCCAGGGCTCTGGCGGGGATCCGCCGTCGCCCAACGCGTCCTTCAACCAGACCGGGCACGGCTACGGGCGGTGCCTCGACCGCCCCGCCGGCCGCGATGGCCCGCGCCGGCCGATGGCCCCGCCGTGCGGTGCGCGAGCGGGCGCTGAGCGGGATGGTGTCGGCGTTCGGCTTGCGCGCGAGCGCCAGCTCGACGATCCGCAGGATCACCTGCTCGTAGCTGAGCCCGGCCGCCTTGGCCGCCTTGGAGAACCCGCCCGCGACGTCCGACAGATCGCAGTTGGGGTTCACGTCGATGACGTAAGGGATGCCGTCAGCGGCGAGCCGGATGTCGACCCGCGCGTAGTCGCGCAGCTCGAGCGCCTCGAACGCCGTCAGCGCCGTGGTCGTGATTCGCGCCGCCAGTCTCGGGCGAGAGGTTGGTGCAACGCACCGGCTTCGTGCCGTTGTACTCGGCCGAATCCTCGACCCACTTGCCCTCGAACGAGACGATGCGCGGCCGGTCGGCCGGCATCTCCGAGAAGTCGATCTCGTAGAAGGGAAACACATCGGGTGCGCCCTCGCTGCGGCCGAGCATCGAGACGTAGATCTCGCGACCGTCGATGTACCGCTCCGCCAGCACCGGCTGCCGGTAGTGCGACAGGACGTAGGCGACGCGCTGCTCGAGCGCCTCGCGCGTCCACACCACCGACTCGCGCGTAATGCCGACCGACGCGTCCTCACGCGACGGCTTCACGATCAGCGGAAACGGCAGCGCCACGGACGAGACATCGGGTGTGGTCAGGAAGACCGCCTCGGGAGTCGACACGCCGCGCGCGCGCAGGATCTCCTTCGCCTTGTGCTTGTGCAGCGCGAGCGATAGCGACAGCGAGTTGGAGCCGGTGTACGCGATCCCCTCGCGATCCATGAGCAGCGGCAACAGCGGCTCGAAGCGATTGTCGCCGCCGATCGACTCGCAGAGGTTGAACACGGCGTCCGGGCGGACCTCCCGAAGCTCCGACACAGCCGCGACGACGTCGTCGGTGATCCCGAGCCCGACCGCGCTGCAACCTCGGCTTTCGAGCAGGGAGATGACGTGCTCGGCGATGCCTTTGATGTCCTCGCGCGCCTTGTTCTCGGGATCCGCTTCTGCGCCCTCGAAGTCCCGGTTGTAGATGACGACCACGCGAGGCTTGGTGTCGAACATCACTTGCAATTCATTCTAATGGTCCCACCCAACAATGCAATCGGATCGAAGCGATCGAAAGTTAAATTCGAGCGCCGATCGTCTCGGCGATCACCTCGGCGGCGCTCGCGCGCGTGAACGCGCGTCCGAACGAGTGACAGAATGCCGACGCGACGTCGCCCGCGAGCGATTCGAGCGAAGGAACCGCAGCACCCGATCGATCGAGGACGCGATCGATCGACGTCATCTGCACCCCATCGAGCCCGCACGGGACGATGAGGCGGAATGCGTCCAGATCGACGGTGACGTTGAGCGCGAATCCATGAATCGCGACCCGGTGGTGGACGTTCACGCCGAAGGAACAGATCTTGGAAACCACCTCGACCCCGTCGCGATCCTCTTTTATCCACAGGCCCGGCGCCTCGCGGCGCCAGAAAGCCGTGATCCCGAGCGCGCCGAGCACGTCGATCAAGCCGTCGGCCATCGCGCGCAGGTGGCCGACGACGCCGCGGTCGAGGCGGACCACCGGATATCCGACAAGCTGTCCCGGACCGTGAAAGGTGACGTCGCCGCCACGCGACGCGCGGTGCAGCTCCACGCCGCGCCGCTCGAGCTCACCGCCGGCGACCAGCACGTGCCGATCGGCCGCCGATCGCCCGAGGGTGATCACCGGATGATGCTCGAGAAGCAACAGGGTCTCGCCACCCGCGCCCGCGAGGATCCGCTGTCGCAGGTGTCTCCTGCAGCGCGGTGGTAGGCGCGAAGGGCACGCGCCCGAGCCAGGCCCACCGCGGGGCCGCGGCCTTCGCAGTCGTCACGGTCGTCGTACTCGGGGGCCGGACGGGCGCAGCGACCGGCCCCGGCAGGCTCACCCCTCGGCGAGCTCGGCGAAGAAGTCGGCGTCGACGAAATCGACGCTGACCATCGCGTTGATCACGCCCACACCGTGCCGGATGCAGGTCTCGGCCATGGCCTGGCCGTCAGCGATCTCGACCGGAGGCCCGGCCTGCTTCCACTCGGCGATCGCGTCCTCGGCCAGACGCCCCGCGAGCAGCAGCACGCCCTCGTCCTGACTGCGGGCCCGGATACCGGCCCGCAGCTCGCCGATCGCGCGCCGTCCCGCCGATGTGCCACCGGGACGCAACCCGACCAGCGAACGCGACGGGCGGGAACCGCGGCCACGCAGGGCCTCGACGTAGATCGTTCCCTCGACCCGCTTCACGAACGTCGCAGGACCGAATCCCTCGCGCTGCAGCAGCACGCGCGCCAGCGCCTCGAAGGCAGGCCCCGGCAGCTCGGCGATGCGCCGCTCGAGCGCGGCGACCGTCCGCTCGCGCAGCGCTCGCCGCGCCTCGCCGAACACCTGCTCGGCACGTTCGAGCTCGCCGTCGGGCGGACGACGCGCCAGCGCGAAGAGCCCGCTGCCGGCCGCGCGCACGCGCGGGCGTTGTCCAGCGCGCAACCGCTCGCGTGGCTCGGCCGCCAGCGCCGTGCGCATCACGCGCCAGGCTTCGTTGGGCTCGCCGTGGACCAGCCGGCGGCGCGCGGCCGCGTCGGCAATCTGACGGACGTGGACGCCGCGCCCCGGCGCCTGCCCGCGCAGGATCTCGATGGCGGCATCGACGGGCGTCATGATGCGGCGGCTGCCCTGCCCGCCGTCCGACGACTCCGCGCCTTCGCCCGCCGGACGCTCGCGCCCTTCATCGCCTTGGCCCTGGCCTTGGGCACCGGGTGAGCCCGCGCGTGCCTCGGCCGGTGCGTCGCCGCGCGACCCTTCGTCGCTCTCGCTCAGGCCGGCACCACCAGCGCTACTGCCTTCCGGACCGTTGTTGTCGAGGCCACCACCAGCGGCTGCCGCCTGCCGGCTGCGCACCGGGCGCGCCACCCTCTTCTCCATAACGGCCGCCGCGGCGCCGGCGGCGTCGGCGGCGTCGCCCGGCTCGCGCCTCCTCACCGGCGTCGCCCGCCTCACCGGGACGTCCTGCCGGCGCGCCGCCTGCCTCGGCCGCGAGCCCGGCCGCTTCCTCGTCGTCCTCTTCCTCGTCGTCCTCACCGGCATCGTCGCCCAGGTCGGTAGCGGCGCCTTCAGCGCTCGCGCCGCTCGACGGCTCGTCGAGCTCGCCGGCGTCGTCCTCGCCCTCGTCGTCGTCGTCGCCCTCGAGCACGCCGGTCTCGGCAAGCGCGGCGGCGCGAGCCTCAGCCGAGAGCTTGCTCGCGTGGGGCTCGTGCTCGTCCCCGTCGTCGGCACCCTCGTGATCTGCCCGCTGGCCGGCGCCTGCAGGCGCCTCTCTGTCGGCGGCGTCGGCCTCGGCGCCCGCCCCCTCGACTGCCTCGTCGTCGGCGTCGTCAGATTTGTGACTCCCGTTGGGAGCCAACGCCGTCGTGCCCTCGCCCCGCGTGCGGCCGCGACCACCGCGGCGGCGACGGCGGCGGCGCCCGTCTTCGGCGCGCGCCTTGGCGTCCGCCCCACCCTCGTCCACGACGACGGTGCGCGCCTTCGGCTCCTCGACCTCGGGAGGCAGCTCGGGATAGCGCAGAAGACCAAACACACCGGGCTTCACCCGCACGAAGGGGCTACCGGGCGCCTTCTTCACCGCCCCGGTCAGCTGCGTCTGCATGGTCACCTCGGGCGTGCGCCCGACGAAGGTGAGCAGCTTCTTCCCCATCGCACGCTCGGTGAGCTCCTTGTAGTGCAGGGGCTTTCCCTCGCGCTTAAGGACTTCGAGAGCGGCCTCAAGAAACGTCATGGCGCCCGTCTTTACCACAAAATCCCGATCGCGTGTTCGTTCTGGCTCGGAACCTTCTCGTTCAGTTTTTTGACGAGGCGTCGAGGCGGGTTTACCCGTGAAGGATGGTCGGCAATCGAAAGATCGGCGTGCTCTTCGGCGGACTCTCCGGCGAGCGAGATGTCTCGGTGCGTACGGGCGAGGCGATCCTGAGCGCTCTGCGCAGCAAGGGCTACGACGCCAGCGGCATCTTCGTCGATCGCGACATCGACCTCGTGCTGCGCCAGACGCACATCGATATCGCGTTTCTGGCCCTGCACGGGCGCTACGGCGAGGACGGCTGCGTCCAGGGGCTCCTCGAAGTCCTGGGGATCCCCTATACCGGGTCGAGCGTGCTCGCGTCGGCGCTGGCGATGAACAAGGCCAAGGCGAAGGAGATCTTCCGCCTGCACAACCTGCCCACGGCCCCCAGCTACCTGTGCGAGGCCGACTCGGGCGAGGACATCATCGACAACCACGGGTCGTTCGGCTTCCCGGTCGTGGTGAAACCGGTCGGCGAGGGATCGTCGCTGGGCGTGCGCGTGGCGCGCGACGAGCTGGAGCTGGAGGCGGCGGTCGAGGAGGCGCTGCGGTTCGACGACGACGTGCTCGTCGAGCGCTTCATCGAGGGTAAGGAGATATCGGTCGCAGTGCTGGACGGTAAACCGCTGGGCGCGATCGAGATCGTTCCGCGGCGCGGCTTCTACGACTTTCACAACAAGCACTCGTCGGGCCGGTCCGACTACCACTTCCCGGCGCGCCTCTCGCCCGAGCGCTATCGATCGGTGCTGCGGCTGGCGTCGCTGGCGCACGACGCGCTGGGGTGCGACGGGGCCACGCGCGTCGATCTGATCGCCAGCGAGCGCGGGAACGAGGTGTTGCTCGAGGTCAACACCCTCCCCGGCCTGACCCCGACCAGCTTGTTGCCCAAGATCGCGCACGGTGCGGGGATGTCGTTCGAGAACCTCGTCGACGAGATTCTCAACGGCGCGCGCCTACGTGCTCATGGTCACCGGCGCGACCGGCGGGCGGTGCAGGTCGACTTTGGCGGCCCGGAGCGGCGCGCTGGCTTCCTGCCGGAAGCACACTGATTCGACCCGGGCGGGGCCCGGCTGCGCGCGGGAGGACTTCCTCGTATAGTAAGGGCGAGGGGTCTCGCTCATGGGGAAACTGCGGTCGACTTTCGTTCTTCTAGCTTTCGTCTGCGCGGGGCTGCTCTCGCGCGCGGGCAGCGCGTCTCTGGTGCTGGCTCTCGACACCACCGAGCTCACCAAGCGCGCCGACCACATCGCGGTCGCCGACGTGCTCAGCGTTCAGTCGGCGTGGGACCAGTCGCACAAGAAGATCTTCACCACCATCGAGCTGTCGGTGGTCGAGAGCTGGAAGGGCGGCACCCAACCGGCTTCGCACATCACCGTCGTGCAGCCGGGCGGAACCGTCGGCGACATCTCGATGACCGTGTTCGGGATGTCGTACTTCACCCCTGGTGAGCGCACGCTGGTCTTTCTGCGCGGCACGACCGGCGCAGCGGGCGTGGTCGGCATGGCCCAGGGCAAGCGGCCGATGACGCTGGACGCGGGCAGCGGAAAATGGACGGTCGGCGTCGCCAGCAGCGCCGGACTGGAACGGGTTCCGCCCAAGGGCAAGATCGGCACGAGCACTACGATCGAGGTCCCGCGCTCGCTCGACGACATGCGCGGTCAGGTGCAGCAGATCCTCAAGGCGCAGCCGTGAGCCGCGCCCGATTCGGGGGCACGACCGGGCAGGTGCCCGGTCGCGGAGGCAAAGGTCTGCTCGGGCGGCTCGCGCTGCCGGCGCTGCTTGCCACGGTCGGCGGCTGGGCGCTGGCGACGCCGGCGCACGCCTACGTCCGCTACCAGCTGGTGAAGGACAAAAAGCTCACCGGCATATTCGAGCAGTGGAAACAGACCTGCATTCCACTGGTGGTCTACCCGACCGACCTGGCCAGCGAGATGTCCGCCGACGAGGTCATCGGCGCGGCCAGCGCCGCGACCGACGCCTGGAGCAAGGCCGACATCTCCGGCACGTTCCTCGACATCCAGCTCAGCACGTCGCTCGACGTCACGCCGACCACCGGGCAGGACGCCTACCACGACATCGTCTTCAAGAACCCCTGGTGCGACCTGGGCGACACCACCTGCCAGGTCGAGGCGCTGGCGATCACCTCGGTGTGGGCGGGCCAGACCAGCGGCACCATCGTCGACGCCGACATCGAGGTCAACGCGCAGTACGACTTCTGGACCGACCTCGTGACCCACCCGGCGGTGGGCAAGCAGGATCTCCAGAACGCGCTGACGCACGAGATGGGGCACCTCATCGGCCTCGACCACAACTGCTACACGCCGGGCTCGGATCCGGTGCACATGGTCGACAACACCGGGGCGCTGGTGCCGGACTGCGCGGGCGCGCCCGACGACGTCATGAACGACGTGATGTACACCAAGGCCGAGCCCGGCGACATATCGAAGCGGACGCTGAAGCCCGACGACATCCAGGCGGTGCTCGACATCTATCCGCCGACCAAGGACCCGCACGTCTGCCCGCCGATCGGTACCAACGTCACGCTCGCGACCACGAGCAACGGATGCCACTGCGCGGTCGATGGGGCGCCGGGCGCCGCGGGCGCGCTGCCGGTGCTGGCGCTTGCTGCTGGCGGCGGCGATGCGCGGGCGGCGGCGGTCGCGCGCGGGGTAGATCAGTTCCGGGGCACTGGCGCGATCTCCACGCGCAGGTCGCGCACCGACGTCTCGCCGAGGCCGCTCGCGCTCGGCACGTCGACGACGCGCTCGACGGCGTCGTAACCGGGCGCGCGCACGTCGAGCGTCCACCGTCCGGGCAAAAGGCGCGACAGCACGAAGCTCGAGCCGTTCTTTCGCGTCGCGCCCGCGACGCGGCCATCGGGCCCGCGCGCCTCGAGGCGATAGGTAGAGACCACCGCGCCGGTCACCTTCTCGCGCACCTCGCCCTCGATCCGCCCCGGCATCGGCACCTTGATCGCCACGGGCGTGCGCGGCGGCGGCGTGGCCTCGGTCGTCTCGGTCGTGGACGGATACTGCGGGTGCTTGACCTCGACGACCACCTGGCCGCGCGGCAGGCGCGCGAGCTGGAAATGTCCGCCAGCGTCGGTCGTGGCGCTCGCGAGCGGCGGCGTCCCGTCGCCGGCGTCCGAGATGAACGGAGCCGAGCCGGACGGCACCGGCCACGCCAGCACGCGCGCGCGCGCCACCGGCCGCCCGAGGTCGTCGTGCGCGCTGCCTTCGACCGCGGCGTCGGCGCGACCGAGGTGGACCACCACCGGCGCGGGAAGCGCTGACGCCGATACCGTCACCGTCACCGTCTGATCCTGCATGCCAGCGGCCGACACGCGCACCTGCCGCGTCCCGGGGACGGCCGCCGCGACGAACTGGCCACCGCGATCGGTCATCGCGACGACCTCGGGGAGCGCGCCGTCCGCCAGCCCGCCGGCCTTTCCCCCACCGGGCGCGGCGGTGATGACGACGCGCGCGCCTTCGATCGGCGATTCGGCGTCGTCGAGGACGCGCCCGGTGACGACACGCCGCCGCGCAAGCTCACCGGCGCCAGCTCCAGCCGCTGCCCGGGCTGCAGAGCGAGCGCGCCCGATCGATAGGGCACGCTGCCGGCGCGGCTGATCTCGACGAAGACGCGGCCCGGCAGCATGTCGTTCAGCTGGAAGCGCCCGCCGGAATCGGTGCCGGTGGTGCGCGTGCGGCCGAGCGCGTGCCCCGATCCCGACGGCAGACCCGCCGCCTCGGCCGCGAGCGGCAGCCGATCCGCGATCACCGCCAGGTCCTCGCGCCCCGGCACCAGGCAGCGCACGGTCGCACCCGCCACCCCGCCTCCCTTGGCGTCGACGACGCGGCCTGCGATCTCGGCGCCGCGCACCAGCTCGAGGATCTGCGGCCGCTCGCCGCCGACGCGGCTCGCGCCCATCATCAGCTGCGCTGGGCGGCGCGCGACGAAGCCGGGCTGGCGCGGTGTCAGCCGGTATTCGCCGGCCGCGAGCGGGCCGGCGCGCCACTCGCCCTTGCCGTCGGTGCGCACCACCTCGGGCAGCGGATCCTCGCCGGGCAGCGCATCGACGCGCACCTCGGCGTCGGCGAGCGGGTGACCCGCGTCGTCGACCACGCGGCCGCCCACCATCCATCCCGGGCCCAGCTCCAGCTTGATCTCCGGCGGGCGATCGCCGGAGCGATCGAGCACCACCTCGGGGCTGAGGCGCGACACCTCGCCGCCGCGCGAGGCCCGCAGCACGTAGGCGCCGGCGCCGAGCCCGCCGATCAGGAACGAGCCGTCGCCCTTGGCCGTCGTCTCGCGGCTGGGCGTCAGGTTCTCGCCGCCGATCACCACGCGCGCGCCGCCCGCGGGCCGGCCACCCGCGGTCACGATACCGGTGATGCTGTGGCCGTCGGTCTCCATGCGCAGCACCGGCGCGACGGCCGGAATCTCGATCGGTCCCTTCTCGATCGAACCGAAGCCGGGCGCCTCGGCGATCAACCGGTACAGCCCGCGCGTGAGCCCGCCCATCACGAAGTGGCCGGCCTCGTCGCTGGTGGTCTCGCGCGGCCGCTCGGCCGGATCCGCCAGCGACCAGACCAGCACCCGCGCGCCCGGAATTGGCTGGCCGCTGCGGTCGACGACTTGCCCCTTCAGTGTCTCGGCCTGCGCGAGGCGGACCGTCGTGGTCAGGTTCTCGCCCGCGTGCACGTCGACGCGCACGCGCCCGTCGGCGTGCTCGGGCGCGTGCGCGCGCAGGCGGTAGCGCCCGGGCGGGACGTTGGCGATGTGGAAGGTACCGTCAACCGCGGCGCGCACCGTAGCGAGAGGGACCCGCTCCGCGCTGCGTTCGCCGACCGGGTCGTCCCAGTCCAGGCGCACGGTCGCCTGGCCGATGGCGTCGCCCGCCGCGGTCAGCACCCGCCCCTGGACGACGGCAAGGGGGCTTGCGGCGGGGGACGGCTCGGGCGCCCCGGGCCGGCGCCTGGTGCACGCGCCCCCAGACCCCCAAGAAGACGAAGACCGCCAACCAGACGGCCAGAAGGAGGGCCGTCTTGACGATCGGACTCCCCCGGCTTGCGAAAACCATCACTGGATGCTAAAGGTACCCGCCTTTCGGAGGAAATTTATGCCAGCCCAGTGTGCCATTTGCGGCAAGCAGCGCCGGGTCGCTAACAACGTCAGCCACTCGAACATCAAGACCAAGAGCATTCAGCGCCCCAACCTGCGCCGCGTTCACGCCAAGGTTGGCGGGACGAACACGCACATCCGGGTTTGCACGCGCTGCCTGCGCTCGGGCGCGGTCAGCAAAGCCGGCTAGGCGTCAACGGATGGGGTTCGGGCGCCGACTGCGTCCGAGCCGATCAGAAATCGGCCGACAAGCCGCGAGCCGCTAGGCTAGATCGCCGCGATCGCGTCGATCTCGACCATGGCGCCGCGGGGTAGACCGGCGACCTGGACCGTCAGCGCGCGCCGGTGGGCGCTCGGGAAAGTAGCGCCCGTAGACCTCGTTGACCGCGCCGAAGTCCTGCAGATCGGCGAGGTAGATCGTCGTCTTCACCACCGCGGCCAGCGAGGCGCCACCCGCACGGAGAACCGCGTCCAGGTTCTGCAGCACGCGCTCGGTCTGCACGCGTACGTCGCCCGCGCCGACCATCTCACCCGATGTCGGGTCGAGCGGGATCTGCCCGGAGCAGAAAATCAGGCGCCCCCCGGCGGCCGGCAACAGATCGACCGCGACGGCCTGAGAATAGGGGCCGATCGCCTTGGGAGCCTGATCGGAAGAAACAATCTCTCGCGGCATGGCTGAAGAATAGTACTCCATGCCGCGAGAGTCTCCGGAATGCGGGACCAATTCCGGCCTCGGGGTCACCCGCGCGGTTGCGGCCGAGGGTCCTAGACGACTAAAGTTAAGCGCGTGAGCAAGGCTGCAGCGCGATTTCCGAAGCGCCCCTCCCCGACCTCTCCGCCTGCAGCTGCATCGGCACGGAAAGGCGAGGTCTTAAGTACGCGCATCCGGCGCAAGCGCCGCGAGATGGAAACGCCCGAGAGCAGCGCCGACCTGATGGAGCAGGTGCTGGCGCGCCTCGGGGGCAGTGGCCGCGCGCTGGAGTTCCGCGTGTTCGAGGCCTACAACGGCGCCGTCGGCGAGATGTTGCGCCTGCGCACCGAACCCGAGCGCCTGAACGGCAAAACACTCCAGGTCAAAGTGGCCAGCTCGGCGCTGGCGCACGAGCTGACCATGCTCAAGCGCGAGGTGCTCGGCCGCATCGCGCTGGCGATCGGCGCCGACCTAGTGACCGACCTCCGCACCCGCGTCAGCTAACCGCCGTCAACGTCAACGATCACGTCGACGATCACGATCACGATCACGATCACGACAACGACCACGGGTGCGGTCCCGTTCACGTGCACGTCAACGATCACGGGGGGCGATCACGTTCACGGGAACGCGTGCCTGAGCTCTCAAGAATATCTGTGGTGAGCTCCGTCCACCGGGGAGGGTGTTAGAGGGCAAGGCTTGCAAGCGGCGGCGCCCGCGTTGGTCGTAGCGCTGCCGTACCCGTACCCGTGAACGTGATCGCCCCCGTGATCGTTGACGTGCACGTGAACGGGACCGTACCCGTGATCGTTGACGTGATCGGGAACGTCGACGTGATCGTCGACGTTGACCTTGACGTTGAGGGTTAGCGCTTGCAGGTGTCGTCGCCGACGACTACCCATTCCTTGCCGACGCGCACCTCTCCGTGCCAGGTCAGCGCGCGGTCGCCGGTCTTGGAGAAGGTCTCCTTGAAGCCGATCTTCTGACCGCCCATGCTCCCCTCGCCCACCGACGCGATCTTGTCGCCCTCGATCGCGCCGGCCAGCTGCAGCGCGCCGCCGACGTTGTCGACGCCGAACGTGATCACCTTCTTTGCCACCGCATCGAAGCCCATGAAGGTGCGCGCCTTGATCGCAATCGGGTTGTCCTTGGCCTTCCTCTGCTCGTACTCGCTCACGTACCAGAAGCCGTCGAGGTCGCGCTTGATCTTCATCGTCGACTTGTAGGCGTGCTCGGGGCCCATCGGGCCGGCGGGCGCCTTACCGTCGCAGTGCCAGTTGCCCTCGAGCCACTTGATGCCGTCGAGCTCGGCGGGCGGCCGGGGCGGGCCGGGTGGCGGCGCGTTGGTCGGCGGCGCCGCAGTGGGCATTTCCGCGTGCGACACGCCGCCCGCGCACAACGCCACCAGAAAGAGAGACACCGCAGCCCCGGTCATCAATGCTCGAACGGTCGTCATCGCATTCTCCTTGTCAGGCCATCGCATCGCGCAGCGAGCGCACATAAGCACCGAGCTCGGGGCCAGGATCCTTGCCGGCGGCGGCCGCGCGCTCGACGATGCCGACCGCGGCGCTGCCGACGGCCACGCCGTCGGCGAACGCGGCGACCGCGCGCGCATCAGCCGGCGTCTTGATGCCGAAGCCGACGACCACCGGAATCTTTCCGCCGGTCGCGGCGCGGATCTCCTCGACGCGCCGCTGAGGATCGGCCATGTCGGCCAGCTTCACGCCGGTGATGCCGGTCAGCGAGACGTAATAGATGAATCCGCTCGCGACCTTCGCGGCGGCGCCGATGCGCGCCGGCGTCGACGTCGGCGCCAGCAGTGGAATGAAGTCGAGCCGCTGCTTCGCGAGCGCCGAGGTCAGGTCCGCGTCCTCGTCGGGGGGGTAGTCGACGCACAGCACGCCGTCGGCGCCGGCGTCACGCGCCTGATGGGCGAACAGCTCGGCGCCAAGCACGACGATCGGATTGGCGTAGCCGAACAGGATCAGAGGCGTGTCGGCGTTCGCCGCGCGCAGCCCGCGGCAGACCTCGAGCGCGCTACGCATGCCGCCGCCGGCCTTGAGCGCGCGCAGCATCGCCGCCTGGATCACCGGCCCGTCGGCAGAGGGGTCGCTCCAGGGAACGCCGAGCTCGATGATGTCGGCGCCGGCGTCGATCGCGGCCTGGATCGCGCGGCGGCTGGTCTCGAGGTCCGGATCCGACGCGGTCAGGTAAACCACCAGCACCTTGCGCCGCTCGGCGCGGGCGCGCGCGAAGCAGTCGGCGATGCGGTTCACAGCGACACCCCCAGGCGCTTGGCGATGGTCCCCATGTCCTTGTCGCCGCGGCCAGAGACGTTGAGAACGACCACCGCCCCCTCGGGCAGGCGCGGCGCGATCTTCGGCAGCGCCGCGATGGCGTGCGAGCTCTCGAGCGCCGCGAGGATGCCTTCGGTGCGCGCCAGCAGCTTGAAGCCCTCGAGCGCCTCCTCGTCAGTGACCGATAGGTAGTGCGCGCGGCCGGTCTCCTTGAGATACGAGTGCTCGGGCCCGACGCCGGGGTAATCGAGGCCGGCAGAGATCGAGTGCGCCTCGGCGATCTGTCCCTCGTCGTCGCAGAGCACGTACGAGCGCGCCCCGTGCAGCACCCCGACGCGTCCGAGCGTCAGCGTCGCGGCGTGCCGGCCGGTGTCGAGGCCCTCGCCCGCCGCCTCGACGCCGTACAGCTCGACGGCGCCATCGGGGACGAACGCATGGAACAGGCCCATCGAGTTCGAGCCGCCACCGACGCAGGCAACCAAGGCGTCGGGCAAGCGTCCCTCGACCTTCTGGATCTGTTCGCGCGCTTCGCGGCCGATCACCGCCTGCAGGTCGCGCACCAGCGTCGGATAGGGGTGCGGGCCGGCGACGGAGCCGATCACGTAGTGCGTGGTGCGCACGTTGGTGACCCAATCGCGCAGCGCTTCGTTCATCGCGTCTTTCAGCGTCGCGGTCCCGGTGTGCACGGCGTGCACGGTGGCGCCGAGCAGCCGCATGCGGAAGACGTTCAGTGACTGGCGCTCGACATCGACCGCGCCCATGTAGATCTCACACGGCAGGCCGAAGAGCGCGCACACCGTGGCGGTCGCGACGCCGTGCTGGCCGGCGCCGGTCTCGGCGATGATGCGCGTCTTGCCCATGCGCCTGGCGAGCAAGAGCTGGCCGACGCAGTTGTTGATCTTGTGCGCGCCGGTGTGGCAAAGGTCCTCGCGCTTGAGGTAGACGCGGATCTTGCGGCCAACCTCCGCGGACAGGCGCGCCGCGAAGCCGAGCGGCGTCGGGCGCCCGACGTAGTCGCGCAGCAGCCGATCCAGCTCCTTGCCGAACGCCGGATCCGCCTGCGCCGCGGCCCACGCCTCGGTCAGCTGATCGAGCGAGGGGAGCAGGGTCTCCGAGACGTATCGGCCGCCGAAGATGCCGAAACGCCCCGGCGGGGATTGGGAGGGAGACTGCGACGAGGACATGGCGGCGGGAACTATATCCGAGGAGGCATCCCGCGCCCGCACTTTCAGCGCCTCCGGACGCCCCCGTCTTACCCGTCCTCGTCCTCGTCCTCGTATCCGAGCGACTGATCGCGAGGACGAGGGCGATCACGAGGACGGCGGCTACCGAAGCGACGCTGCCCTTGCCGCCTCGACGAACGCCGCGACCTTGGCCGGATCCTTCACCCCCGGCGCCTTCTCCACGCCGCTCGCGACGTCGACGCCATCCGGGCGGGCGTGGGCAATCGCCGCCGCGACGTTGTCGGGGGTCAGGCCGCCGGCGAGCAGGAACGGGCGTGCGGCTCGGCGGGCGATCAGCGGCCAGGGCGCCGCGACGCCGCCGCCGCCGAAGCCCTCGACGAACGCGTCGTAGAGAAAGAGACCGGCGCGCCACGCCTCGTCGTCGGCGAAGGACGCCTCGTCGCGCACGCGCACGGCGCGGATCAGCGACGCGCGGGGGATCGCGCCGTAAGCCGCTGGGGTCTCGTCGCCGTGCAACTGCACGCGGTCCAGACCGAGATCGATGCGGGCGCGCTCGACCTCGGCGGGTGCGGCGTTGACGAAGACGCCAACGCGCAGCACGCCGGGCGGGATTGCCGCGAGCACACGGCGCGCCACCGGCTCGCCGCCCACGAAGCGCTTCGAGCCGGGCCAGAAGTTGACGCCGATCGCGCCGGCGCCGGCAGCCGCCACCATCGCGGCGTCCTCGGCGCTGGTCACGCCGCAGATCTTGATCAGGAACGGGCGCGCGCCGGACACCGCTAACCTCGCGCGCCCAGCAATACCGCGAGCGCCGCGCCGGGATCGGGCGCGCGCATCAGCGTCTCGCCGACCAGCATCGCGTCGACGCCGGCCGCGCGCAGGCGCTCGACGTCAGCGGCGTCGCGAATGCCCGATTCGGCGACTACCACACGATCGGACGGAACCAGGGCGCGCAGGCGAATCGCCAGCTCTCGGTCGAGCGTGAACGTGCGCAGGTCGCGGTTGTTGATGCCGACGATCTTGGCGCCGAGAGCGAGCGCGCGGTCGAGCTCGGCGCGATCGTGCACCTCGACCAGCGCGTCGAGGCCCGCCTCGCGGGCGGCGGCGAGCAACGCGCTGATCTCGGCGTCGACGAGCGCGCTCACGATGATCAGGATCGCGTCGGCGCCAGCCGCGCGCGCCTCGAGCACCTGGTACCGGTCGACCATGAAGTCCTTGCGCAGGATCGGGATCGGCGCCGCTCCGCGCGCGCGGCGCAGATCGTCGAGGCTGCCGCCGAAGAACGGCTCGTCGGTCAGCACCGACAGCGCGGCCGCTCCCGCGCCGGCGTAAGCGCGCGCGATCTCGACGACGTCGCTGCCTTCACGGATCCACCCCGCCGAGGGCGAGCGGCGCTTGTGCTCGGCGATGCAGGTGACGACGCCCGGCTGCCGCAGCGCCCCCGCCAGGCTACGCGCCGGGGCCAGGCCAGCGCACGCCGCCTCGAGCGCCGCCAGTGAAACGCGCTCGCGGCGCACCACCAGCTCGGCGCGCGTCTTGGCAAGGATGTCGTCGAGAATCACGATGAGCTCGGAAGAATATCAGACGCGAAGTCCGGCAGGCGTGGGCTCTCGCAAGGTCTGCCCTCTCCCTAACCCTCGCCCGCAGACGGGAGAGGGGACCGGATCGGTGAAAGCTCGGCGGACTTCTTGGCTTTTCTTGTTAGCTCTTCTTGGCCGGCAGCGGCGCGACTGCGCGCAGGCGCTCCAGTACGTCACGCGCCGCGCCGCCGTCGAGAGCGGCGGCGGCGCGCTCGGTGCCGGCGCGCAGGTCGGGGGCGTTCCCCGACACGTACAGCGCCGCGCCGGCCGCCATCAGCGACGCGTTGCGGACGGCCTTGTGCGGCCCGCCACCCAGCGTCTCGAGCACGATCTTGGCGTTGAAGGCGGACTCGCCGCCGAGCAAGCCGGCAGGGTCGGCCTCGCCGAGCCCGAAGTCGCTGGGCGCCACCTCGTAGGTCCGCACCGCGCCGTCGCGCAGCTCGGCGACGTGGGTCTTGCCGGCCGGCGCGATCTCGTCGAGGTTGCCCGCGCCGTGCACGATGAACGCGCGCTCCGACCCGAGCAGCGCGTGCGCGCGCGCCAGCGGCTCGCAGCGCTGGCGGCTGAAGATGCCGTTCATGTGAAAGCGCGCCCCGCACGGGTTGGTGAGCGGCCCGAGCATGTTGAACAGCGTGCGCAGGCCGAGCTCGCGGCGCGGACCGACCACGTGCCGGGTGGCCGCGTGGTACGCCGGCGCGAACAGGAAGGCGAGCTTGGCCTCGCGCAGGCAGCGCGCCGCCAGCTCGGGCGACGGCGCCGGATCGAGACCCAGCGCCTCGATGACGTCGTGCGAGCCCGAGCGCGACGACTGCGCGCGGTTGCCGTGCTTGGCGACGACCACGCCGGCGCCGGCAACGATGAACGACGCGATCGTCGAGATGTTGACCGACTGCGAGCCGTCGCCGCCGGTGCCGCAGGTGTCGAGCACGTCGCCCTCGAACGGCACGCGCACCATGCGCGCCCGCATCGCGCGCGCCGCGCCGACCATCTCGTCGACGGTCTCGCCCTTCATGCGCAGCGCCACCAGGAGGCCGCCCATCTGCGCCTGCGTCGCGACGCCGTCCATGATCAGCCCGACGATCTCGGTCATCTCGTCGGCGGTCAGGTGCTGTCCGTCGGACGCCTTGGACAGCGCCTGCTTCATGTCGAACCCGGATGCCGCGCTGGTCGTCGCGACGGTCATGATCGCCTCCTCGATGCGAGGAAATTGCGCAGCAAGATCCTTGCCGACGCGTGGTCAGGAACGACTCGGGGTGGAACTGCACGCCCTCGACCGGCAGCGTCTTGTGGCGCAGCCCCATGATCTCGTCCTCCGCGGTCCGCGCCGTGACCTCGAGGCAGTCGGGCAGGCTCGCGCGCTCGACCAGCAGCGAGTGGTAGCGCGTCGCCTCGAACGGGCTCGGCAGCCCCGCGAAGACCCCCTGCCCGTCGTGCAGGATCGGCGACGTCTTGCCGTGCATGACCCGCGCGGCGCGCACGACCTTGCCGCCGAACGCCTGGCCGATCGACTGGTGGCCGAGGCAGACGCCGAGGATCGGGATCTTGCCGGCGTACTGGCGGATGGTGTCCAGGCTGATGCCGGCCTCGTTGGGCGTGCACGGCCCGGGCGAGATCACGATGTGGCTGGGCGCGAGTGCCGGCGATGTCGGTCGCGGCGATCTCGTCGTTGCGCACGACGCGGATCTCCTGCCCCAGCTCGCCCAGATACTGGACCAGGTTGTAGGTGAACGAATCGTAGTTGTCGATGACCAGCAGCATGGACTAGCTCGCCGCCTTTCCGCGGCCCGCCATCTCGACCGCGGAAAGCACCGCGCGCGCCTTGTTGACGCACTCCTGGTGCTCGGCCTCGGGCCGGCTGTCGGCGACGATCCCCGCGCCCGCCTGCACGTGGATGGTGTCGTCCTTGGTGACCAGCGTGCGGATCGCGATCGCGAGATCGACGTTGCCGGTGTACGAGATGTATCCGACCGCGCCGCCGTAGATCCCGCGGCGCGACGGCTCGAGCTCCTCGATGATCTCCATGGCGCGGATCTTGGGCGCGCCGCTGAGCGTGCCGGCCGGGAACGCCGCGCGGATGATGTCGTTCGACCGCACGCCCGCGCGCAGCTTGCCGCGCACGTGCGAGCTGATGTGCATGACGTGCGAGTAGCGCTCGATCTTCATGATCTCGTCGACGCGCACCGTGCCCGGCGCCGACACGCGCCCGACGTCGTTGCGGCCGAGGTCGATGAGCATGACGTGCTCGGCGCGCTCCTTCGGGTCGGCCGACAGCTCGGCCGCCAGCGCGGCGTCCTCTTCGGGCGTCGCGCCGCGCTTGCGCGTGCCCGCGAGCGGCCGCACCTCGACCTCGCCCGCCTCTCCGCGCGCACCAGGCACTCGGGCGACGCGCCGGTCACCACCGCCTCGGGGAACTCGAGGTGGAACATGTACGGCGACGGGTTGGTGACGCGCAGCGCGCGGTAGACGTCGAAGGGATCGACCTCGCCGCGCGGCACCTCGAAGCGCTGCGAGTAGACGACCTGGAAGGCGTCGCCCGGCGCGGATGTACTCCTGAATGCGCGCTGACGCCCGTCCTGATAGCTCTCGCGCGCGGTCACGGCGCGCGGCGCCGGCAGCGAGGCCGCCGGCGTCGGATCGAGCGGCCGCAGCGGCGGCACCGGTCGCGCCAGCCGCTCGAGCACCGCGTCGATGCGCGCGCAGGCGTCGTCGTAGGCGGCGCCCAGCGCATCGTCGACCTTGGCGCCGGCATCGCCCACGTCGACCGCCGCCACGACCTTGAGCGTGCCGCGCAGGTTGTCGAAGATCACCACCGTGTCGGTGATGGCGAAGCACATCTCGGGCAGGCCCAGGTCGTCGGGGCGCAGGTTGGGCAGCTTCTCGAAGCTGCGCACGATGTCGTACCCCAGCCAGCCGACCGCGCCGCCGAAGAAGCGCGGCAGCCCGGGTGGCACCGCCGGCGCGAGCGCGGCCAGGAAGTCGTCGACGTAGGCGAGTGGCGCCGCCGTGCGCACCTCCTCGGCGACGCGGAAGCCGGCGCCGTCGGGGCGCAGGACCTCGACCCGCTCGCCGCGCGCGCGGATCACCGCGCGCGGCTTCACGCCCACGAAGCTGTAGGCCGCCCACTTCTCGCCGCCGACCACGCTCTCGAGCAGGAACGAGTACGGCCCTCGCCCCAGCTTGGCGTAGGCCGAGACCGGCGTGTCGGAGTCGGCCAGCACCTCGCGATAGACGAAGCAGAGCCGGCCCCGGCGGGCCAGGTCGAAGAATCCAGAACGATCGGGAACGAACCGCGGCATATCGAGGCTGGCGAGCCTATCACGACATCATCGCGACATCCCACGTGTCCGCGGCGACGCGCGGCAATCCGCAGGCTATATTCATCGCCCCTCGTGTCGCTCGATCAACCCGTCCCGGTCCCGCCACCCGCCGTTTCGTCGCGTGGACCCTCCGTCACGGAAAGACTTTGTGGCTGCTGGCGGTGCTGCTCGCGATCCCGGCCTCGTGGCGGACGGCGCAACTCTACGAAACCTGCGCAGCGAGATCGAGGAGCTCTTGCCGCGCGACGCGCCCAGCGTCGTCGCGATCGGCGAGCTGCGCCGCCGCATGTCGGGCCTGCAGTACCTGGGCGTGGTCATCGACACGGGCGGGCCCGGTCACGCCGAGAAGCTGGCCGCCGCCGAACGCCTGGTCGACGATCTCGCCGCGCGCATCCGGCTCTATCCGCGCGATCTGGTCAGCGCGGTGCGCACCGGCTGGCAGGCCGAGCGCTCGTTCGTCGAGGATCACGCGGCCGCGCTGCTGGCGCTGCCCGATCTGCAGATGATCCGCGAGCGCATCGAGGACCGGATCCACTGGGAGTACGCGACCGCGACCGGCACGCTGCTCGACGAGAAAGAGCCGGCGCCGCCGCTGGACTTCAGCGACATCCAGAAGAAGTACGAGCGCCAGGTCGCCGGCCCCGACCTGGTCGGCAACCGGTTCTCGAGCCTGAAACAGGGCGTGACCCTGCTGCTGGTCGAGGTCGGCGGCTTCTCGACCAGCGCGCGCAAGGCGAACGAGCTCATCGGGCGCGTGCGCGCCGACCTGAAAGCGCTGGGCGGGCTCGACCACTACGCGCCCGGGCTGCGCCTGGGGTTCACCGGCGACGTCGCGATCTCGTCGGAGGAGATGGCGGCGCTGGTCCAGGACCTCACCGTGTCGTCGCTGCTGGTCGTGGTCGTCGTCGTGATCGCGCTGATCATCTTCTACCGGTGGCGGCGCAGCGTCGCCGTGCTGTTCCTGCCGCTGTCGATCGCGACCGTGCTGGCGTTCGCGCTCGCCAGCCTGCCGCCGTTCGACATCACCGAGCTCAACTCGAACACCGCGTTCCTGGGATCGATCATCGTCGGCAACGGCATCAACTTCGGCATCGTCCAGCTGGCCCGCTACGTCGAAGCGCGGCGCGCGGGGCACGCGATCGAAGACTCGCTGGCGATCACGCTGTGGGGCACGCGCAAGGGGACGCTGTCGGCGGCGGTCGCGGCCGGCGCCGCCTACGCGTCGCTGGTCGCGATGCAGTTCCGCGGCTTCCGCCAGTTCGGCGTGATCGGCGGCCTGGGCATGCTGCTGTGCTGGGGCGCGACGTTCGTGCTGGCGCCGTCGCTGATCGCCTGGCTCGACCACGGCAAGCTGCGCGCGGAGCCGGCCGACCGGGCCGCGCCGCCCCATGGTCGTGCTGGCGCGCCTGGTGACCGGCCATCCGCGCAAGTTCGCCGTCGCCGCGGCGCTGCTGACCGTGCTCGCGGGCCTGAAGATCCGTCACTTCGGGCACGACCAGCTCGAGTACGACTTCTCGCGCCTGCGGCGCCGCGACACCTGGAGCGCGGGCGAGGGCTACTGGGGCGCGAAGATGGACGCGCTGCTCGGGCGCTACCTGACGCCGACGGTTCTGCTGACCGACAGCGAGGCCGAGGCACGAGCGATCGCCGACAAGCTGCGCGAGGCGGTGAAGCACCCGCCGCTCGACGCGATGGTCGCGTCGGTGCGGACCATCGACGACGTGCTGCCGCCGGATCTCGACGCGAAGCGCGCCGAGGTCGAGGCGATCCGCCGCAAGATGACGCCCAAGCTGCGCGCGAAGCTGAGCCCCGCCGACACCAAGCGCCTCGACGATCTGATCGGCAAGGGCCCGCTGGAACCGATCCGCGTCGAGCAGGTGCCCGACGTGCTCACCACCGGATTGCGCGAGCGCGACGGCTCGCTCGGGCGCGCGGTGCTGGTCTATCCCGAACCCGACCAACGCCCTGTGGCGCGGCAAGAACATCTCGGCGCTTCGTGACGCGCTTGCGCGAGGTGGCAGAGGCGCCGGTGGCGCTGGGTGGGCGCCCGGCGCGCGTCGCCGGCGGGCCGCCGCTGACGTCGGACATCATCGGCTCGATGCAGCGCGACGGACCGCTCGCCTCCGGGCTGGCGTTCGCCGGCGTCGTCGCCACGGTGATCGTGATCTTCCGTCGCGGCCTGGCCACGCCGCTCGTGATCGGCTCGCTGGTGGTCGGCGTCGCCTGGCTGCTGGGCGCGGCGATGGCGATGGGGATCAAGATCAACTTCGTCAACTTCATCGCGTTCCCGATCACCTTCGGTATCGGCGTCGACTACGCGGTCAACGTGATGGCGCGCTATCTGCGCGACGGCGAGCGCGACATCGGCGGCGCGATCCGCGGCACGGGCGGCGCGGTCGGCCTGTGCTCGCTGACGACGATCGTCGGCTACTCGTCGCTGCTGGTCGCGCAGAACGTCGGCCTCTTTCTCTTCGGGCTGCTCGCCGTGCTCGGCGAGATCGCCTGTCTGACGACGGCGGTCGTCGTCATGCCGGCGGTGCTGCAGCTGATTCGAAAGTCGCCCGACCTCGACGCTGCCCGGCTTCGAATGGGACCGCGGGACGGACGCGGCGGCGCAGGCGCCGCGCGAGCCCGACGGCGCGACGACGTCAGAGACCGCCTCGCGCGCGCAGCCCTGAGGGCGCTCCCGCGTCGCCATCGCCTTCTGGCCTCGCTCGTGTGGCGACCGACCTGACCGGCGCTGGTTGCCTCACAGCTAACGAGATGCAGACAACATGTTGCGTCCGTCGCAACGGAATCGGGGGGCCTGTTCTGCGATGTAGGCATCGCTAGATGGCGGTTTTGCTTAAGTTTAGATAGAAATCGTTTTCTAGCATACAAACTGCAGAGGGAGAGAGCCCAGGAAAGGACTCTTCATGCGACTGATCACCTCCCTCTCATCTCGCCGATTCCCGATCCTCGTCGGTCGGCCTCGCCGTGGTTCTGTCTGCGCTGGCCGGCTGCGCCGAGCAGCCCTCTGACATGGCCACCGACTCCGAAGACCTGCAGGCCGACAACGGGCTCAAGACCATCAACGGCCTCAAGGCGCACAACGGGTTGGCGACTCTCGACAACGGCCTCAGCGTCGGCGCCAGCCTCAAGAGCGCCGCTGGTCTGAGCTCGACGACCGGCCTCATGACCACGAGCGACGGTCGCATCACCGTGAGCTACCTGGTCAAGTGCGCGCTGGCCCGCGGGCACTCGATCACCAAGAACGACCAGTACGGTCGCTCCTACACCTTCGCTGGCAGCATCGGCGTCGCCCCGGCGTGGGAGACGGGCGGCATCAGCGCCTCCGACGAGCGCTGGCTCTCCGCCTGTATGCTCGCGCTGGTCAACACCACCGGCGACCACTACCCGCTGTGGCTGGTCGCGCAGAACTCGGCGATCAGCTGGGGCCTCGACCCGAGCTATCCGTTCCAGGAGGGCGCGTTCTTCGGCGACATCTTCACCTCGCCTCCGTACGCCTACTACTGCGGCGGCAAGGACTTCGGCGTGAGCCCGATCCCCGGCCGCATCGGCAGCGCCCAGGTCTCGCCTCCCTACGTCAACGCCTACGGCACCAAGGGCCTGTGCCTCCCGACCTGCACGCCGGCCGATTACCCGCACCAGGGCGAGGGCGTGAAGGCCTGCTCGGGGTGGAACGAAGTCATCAACGTCTGGCATCAGTAAGCCAGACGAAGTCAGTCCTTTCCCGAACGGCGGCTCCCAGGAGCCGCCGTTTTTTTTGGGCGGAGGGCTCGCGTACTCGTGTCCGTGCTCGGTCAGCGTGTTCGTGGCCGTGTTGAACGACGGGCTCGAGGTCCGGTCCCCTCTCCCGTCTGCGGCGTCTGCGGGAGAGGGCTAGGGAGAGGGCAGACCTTGCGAGACGCGCCGCCCGACGGCCCCTCTCCCTAACCCTCTCCGCAGACGGGGCGAGGGGACCCGAAAGAGCCGGACCGAGGCCCGAGGCCCGAAGCCCGAAGCCCGAGGCCCTTCCCCCCGCCCCCTACCCCCGGTGGTTCGCCAGCCACGCGCTCGCCTGCTGGCGCAACGTCTCGTCGGCCTCGTCACCCTTCGTGCCGTGCACCGGCCTGCGCGGCCACGCGAGCGGCCAGCGCACGCGCGCCGCGGCGGTCTCGCCCACTGTCCCACAGCGCGCGCGCCAGCGCGAAACGCAGGCGCGGCAGCTCGTCGTCCAGCGTCGCCCTTCTCCGCCATCTTGATCGCGCGCTCCAGCGTGTCGATCGCGCCGGCCGGCTGGCCGAGGCCGATCTGCGCCTCGCCGAGCAACCCGAGGGCGTAGATGCTCTCGGTGTGCGGGCCGGCCTCGAGCTCCTGGATCGCGATGGCTCGCTCCGCGTCGCGCCGCCCCTCGTCGAAGCGACCGAGCTGGTTCGAGGATCTCGGCGCGATTCACCAGCTGCAGCACCAGCTGCGGGTAGCTCGTACCCAGCGTCCGCTCGAGGATCTCGATGCCCCGGTTGATGTCGTCGAGCGCCTCGTCGAGGCGGCCCGAGCGCGCGCAGGGTGTCGGCGAGGTTGGCCAGCGTCAGCGCGACATCCGGGTGATCCTTGCCGAGCACGCGCTCCTTGATGCGCAGCGCCTGGAAGAACTGCGTTCGCCGCGCCCTCGTGGTCCTCGTTGGCGTCGAGCACGACGCCGATGTTGTTCAAGACCCACGCGCGCAGCAGGTCGTGGCCGCCGATGCGCTCCAGGAACACCTGGGCCTGATTGATCCAGCGCCGCGCGCGCGTCATGTCGTGCTCGATGTAGCCGGCGACGTAGATCTCGACGGCGGCCAGCTCGACGACCAGCTCGTCGTGGCGCGACGCCTCGGCGATCCACAGCGCCTCCTCGGCGCTCTCGTCGGCGTCCTGGGGGTGGTGCATGTCGACCTGCAGCAACACCAGCCGGTTCAGCGCCTCGGCGACCAGCGGCCGGTACCCGACCTGGCGCGCCTCGGCCACCACCTGCCGAGCCGCGTCCAGCGCGCGGTTGTACCGGCCGGCGTCCTGCAGCGCCTTGATCGCCACCAGGCGGTCGCGCAGGGCGTCGACCTTCTCGCGGGTCGCGGTGTCGGCGGGCGGCGCGATGCTGGAGCTCGACGTCACGTCGGCGCATCGCTCGATGGGCGTCAGCGCCGTGGCCGCCGCGACCGCGTTGGACACGACGACCGCGTGCCCTTCCACGAGCACGTCCGAGAGCGCGTGCAGCTCGTTCCAGCGGTCGCGCAAGCAGCCCATGCGCAGATCGAGCACCTCGTTGGACTGCTCTCCGCGCACGTTGGTGGCCTCGCAAGCGTCGCGGTACATGCCCGACCAGCGCGCGACGTACCCGTCGAGCAAACGAGCCAGGGTGTCGAAGGTCTCCCGCGCGCGCGGCCGGCCGCTGGCCTGGATCGATTGCGAGATCGCCTCGCGCCGCCCGCCGCGCGCGCTCGGGCGTTCCCAGACGCCGGCGAAGCGATCCTCGCTGACCTGGCAGGTCGGCCGCGACCGGGCGACCGGCGCCAGCGCCATCGTCGCGATGACCGATGACGCGACCGCGACGGTCGCGCCGACATACCACCACCCGCGCGCGCGCGGGTGCCGCGCCAGCACCGCCAGCAGGGCGTCCATCGACGGCCACCGCTCGTCCGGGTCGTTGGCCAGCCCGCGCAGCAGCGCGCGCTTGAGCCAGCCGGGCACGCGCTTGGTGACCGGCACCGGGCGCAGGCGGCCGCGCAGCACGTTGTCGGCCAGCTCGGCCAGCGTCTTGCCGCTGAACGGCCGTTCGCCGTACAGCGCCTCGTAGAGCGCCACGCAGAAGCTGAACTGATCGCTGCGCCCGTCGGCGGTCTGGCCGCGGAACTGCTCGGGCGCCATGTAGGCCGGCGTGCCGACCAGCAGCCCGGTCTGCGTGAGGTTCGCGTCGAGCGCCGCCGCGCGGATCTTGCTGTCCGCGGGCGCGTCGGGCGCGCTGCCGGTCAGCGCCTGGCCGACAGGCGACCGCCTGCTGCTTGGGCAGCGCCATGGTCGCGCCCACGTCGGCGCTGATGGTGATCTCCGACGAGATCAGGATCGGGTCGGCGGGCGAGCGATCGGCGGCGTGGCGCGCGAGCCCGAAGTCCATGACGCGCACCTGGCCGGTGCTGGTGATCATCACGTTCTCGCCCTTGAAATCGCGGTGAACCAGCTGGGCGGCGTGCGCGGCGGACAGCCCACGCCCGGCGGCGATGAAGACGTCGAGGATCTCGCGCCACGAGCGCCGCGCGGCGTTCTGCCAGTAGGCCACGGTGTGGCCGTCGACGAACTCCATCGCGACGAAGACCTGGTCCTCGAAGCTGCCGACGTCGTGGACCACGACGACGTTGGGGTGCGAAAGGCGCGCGATCGCCTGCGCCTCGCGCAGCAGGCGCGCCTTCTGCTCGACCAGCTCGGGCGCCGACGCTGCCGGTCACGTGCAGCAGCTTGACCGCGACCTTGCGGTCGAGCTCGGGATCGTAGGCCGCGTACACGTCTCCCATCGCGCCTCGGCCGACCAGACCGAGGACCAGATAGCGCCCGATGGGTGCACCGCGCGCGAGCAGCGGTGCGTCCGACCGGTCCCGTGACGGGAGACCCGAGGCCATGGTGCTCGTGCTCCCACCATCGGCACCCACGCCGCGCATGTTGAGGTTCGGGGAAGCACTGGCGCCACACCGCGACGGCGGTCACCGGCGACCACTGCGGCTTACATGTATCGTCGACGCGCTGTAATCAGAGCAGCCCCAACCGCCGCCCGATCAAGCAGCACGACGCAGCCCCACAACCCGGCGGCGACATCGTCGCCCATGATGCCGAGGCCGCCGCCGAGCCGGCGTTCGCAGAGCCGCGCCGGCCAGGGCTTGAACTGGTCGAAAACCCGAAAGAACGCGACGCCGGCCAGCAATCCGACCCAGGTCGGCGGCGCCGCGAGCCAGGTCACGAAGACGCCGGCGACCTCGTCGATGCAGACGATCTGCGGGTCCTTGCGCCCGAGCTCTTTCTCCATCACGCCCGACGCCCAGATCCCGACGATCGTCACCACGAACGCCGTCGCGGCCACGGCGCCGAGCCCGAACGGCCGCACGATGAGATAAAGCGGGATCGCGCCCAGCGTGCCCGCGAGCCCGGGCGCGCGCGGCACGTGACCGCAGCCGAACCAGACGGCCAGCACGTGGGCGACGCGCGCTTTCGTCAACATGGGAACCCTGGGAGGGTTCCCAAACCCTCCCGCGATGAGCTCCGGCGGGGGACCCGCCTCCGCTCACACGTCAACATGGGAACCCTGGGAGGGTTCCCAAACCCTCCCGCGACGAGGCCGCCGTTTCGGCGGGGTGGGCAGGGTGGGATGTCCGTGCCGAAGTCCCCGAAGGGGATGAGCTCCGGCGGGGGACCCGCCTCCGCTCACACGTCAACATGGGAACCCTGAGCTCCGACGGCCGAGCCGTCTGCGCTCACGCATCTTCACGCCGCTACTCCCAGAGCCGTTCGCGGGCGACGTAGTCGAAGACCTCGCGCAGGATCTCGATCCCGTTTCGCGCCGTGGCCTCGTCGATGGTGAGCGCCGGCTGGATGCGGAAGCTCGCCGAATAGGACATGGTCAGAAGGCCGCGCCGGACGCACTCCATGAAGATACGCTCGGTCACCTTGCGCGGCAGCGGCTCTTTCGTGGCGCGGTTCTTCACGAGCTCGATGCGCAGGAACAGACCCGAGCCCTGCACGAACCCGACGAAGGGATATCGGTCGGGGAACGCCTCGAGCTCGCGCAGCATCACCTGACCAACGTCGCGCGCGTTGTCGACCAGCTTCTCCTCGTCGATGATCCGCAGCGCGGCGGCGCCGGCCGCGGCCGCCAGCGGGTTGCCGCCGTAGCTCGACGACGATCCCGACGGTGCGCCCCACGGCAGCGCGCGCGAGATCGCGTCGGTGGTGAGGACACCCGACAGGGGGAACCCGCCGCCGAACGCCTTGCCGATGGTGACGATGTCGGGCTTCACGCCGGTGTGGTCGACGCCCCAGCGCTTTCCGGTGCGCCCGAGCCCGGTGATCATCTCGTCGGCGATCAGCAGCGCGTCGTTCTCCTCGGCGATCGACTTGATCGCGGGCAGGAACTCCTTGGGCGGAACCACGTTGCCCGCCGTCCCCTGCATCGGCTCGACGATGACCGCTGCGATCGAGCCCGCTGAGACTTTCTTCAGCGTCTTCGCGTCCGACGTCGGCGCAGGCGATGCCGCAGCTGGGGTAGCTGAGACCCACCGGGACAGCGGTAGCAATCGGCGTACGGAAGCAGATGCGAGCCGGTGGCCATGGGCCCGAGGCCGTGCTTGAAGGTCGAGCCCATCAGCGACAGCGCGCCCAGCGTCTTGCCGTGGAACCCGCCCCAGAAGCTGACCATCTCGTACTTGCCGGTATGGCACTTCGCCAGCCGCAGCGCGCTCTCGACCGCCTCGGCGCCGCCCGAGTAGAGCTGCAGCCGGTGCACGCCGGGCGCGGGGGGCTGCGCGGCGAGCCGCTCGCCGAGCTCGACGCGCGCGCGCGACGTGAAGGATCCGACCGAGACCTGCTGCGACCTGGTCCTGCACCGCCTTGACGTACGTCGGGTGCGAGTGCCCGAGCGCGTTGACGTTGATGCCGCCGATGAAGTCGAGGAAGGTGTTGCCGTCGACGTCGGTGACCGCGCTGCCCTGCGCCTTGTCGACGACGATGCCGGCCATGACCGCATAGCTCTGCAGGCCGGGCGCGGCGTGGGCGTCCTCGCGAGCGCGGAGCGCCGCGCTCTGCGGACCGGGCACCGCCGTCCGCAGCGCAGCCTTCTGGTTCTTCGGCTGCACGCGGTCAGCCGCCGCCGGGGATGGGCGTCTCGCGCTTGGTGACGATACCGTCGGTCTCCTCCGCGTCGCCCGCCGGCGGAGGCGGCTGCCGCGCGCGCAAGGGTCTGGATGATCGCGCCCAGCCGCTGGACCGCGGACACGTTGGCGACGCCGGCCACGATCGCGATCGACAGAATCATCGGCGCCTCGCGCAGCGACAGCACCGGTGTGTCCGCGAGGATCACCTTGGTGATCGCGGTCATTCCAGCGGCGGTGATGAGATAGACCGCGCGCTCGCTGCGGCGCATGGCGCCGCGCGGAGGCGGCACGTGCACCGCCTCGGCCTTGGCCGTGCTGTAGCTGATCATGAACGCGCCGACGGTCGCCGCGAGCGCCAGGAGCAGCACGCTCCAGGTGTCGCGGTAGTAGAAGATCAGGCCGCCCATGAGGAAAAACTCACCGAAGCGATCGACGGCGGCGTCGAAGACCTCGCCCGCATCCGACGACACGCCGGTGCGTCGCGCGATCACGCCGTCGACGATGTCCGACAACGTGGCGATCGTGCCCAGCATGCAGGCGAGCCCGAACCACCCGTAGGCGATCGCGACGCCCGCGCCCAGCGCCGGCAGCAGCGAGAAGGCGGTCACCATGTTGGGTGTGACCCGCAACGCGATGAGCCCGTTGACCAGCGGATCGAGCATCCAGTAGGCGTACTCCATGGCGCGCTTGTCCAGGAACACGCTGCCGCCGTCGGCGTCGGTGCGGGCGAAGCGGGCGCGGCCGCGCAGCAGCGCGCGCACCAGGTAGGCCGCGACGGTGACGAGGGCGATCCCCCACATCACGAGAGCGAAGTACAGATCGAGGTACCGCATGATCAAGGACCGACGATGCGCCGCTCGATCATGTCGCTGAGGTCATGCCCCGCGATCGAGCTGGGGCCGCCGAGCGGCAGCTCGCGGCACCCTTCGCGCGCCGACGCGTAGGCGGTCGCGATGAGCTGCACGCACAGGAACGCCTCGCGCGCCTCCTTGCCGACGAAGTCACCGCGGTCGATCGCGCCCTTGAAGTCGTCGAACAGCGAGTTGAACCAGGTGACGTGGCTGGAATCCATCCAGTCGGAGGAGATCTCCTTGCGATCGAAGGTCCACTTGGCGCTGCCGCTCTCGATGTCCGCGCTTGTTGTCGGACGGCAACAGCGACGCGATCTCGATGGCGTCGTCCTCGACGCGGATCGCGCCGCGGTCGCCGTGGATGGTGTAGATGACCTTGCGCACGCCGGCCGTCCAGCTGAGGTGCGCCGACGCGACGCCGGTCGGGAACTTGAGGCTGCAGCTGAAGTCGTCCTCGGTGTCGAACGGCGCCATCGCCGTGGCGCGCGCCGAGATCGACGTCGGGTAGCTCTTCAGCCACTCGAACGCCAGATAGAACGTGTGGCTGCCGTGGTCCATGGCGATGCCGCCGCCCGAATACTTGCGCTCGCGGCGCCAGTTGGGCCGCCATTCGCTGACGCCCCTCGCGTGCGTATTTCGGAACGTTTGCAACGTCACCAGATGAACCTTGCCGATCTTCCCGGCTTCGAGCGCGCTGCGAACGGTCTTGATCACCGGGGCGTGCTTGTAATTGTGGCACGGATACAGCACGCGGCCAGCCTCGACGGCGTGTCTCAGCATCGACCGCGCCTCGTCGATCGAGGTCGCCAGCGGCTTTTCACACAGCACGTGCAGCCCGCGATCGAGCGCGGCGTGCGCCACCGGCGCGTGATCCGCGGGCGGAACCGCGATGTCGACGAAGTCCAGCTTCCCCTGCTCCGCCGCCAGCAGCGCGGCGTGATCCTCGTAGACCCGAACGCCGGGAATATGGGCCTTCGCGACGGCGCGACGTTTCTCGGAAACGTCGGCGACCGCGACGATCTCGACGTCGCGTCCTTCCCGCGCCCTCTGGGCATAGCCCGCGGCGTGCCCCTTCTCCATGATGAAGCCGTAACCGATGATGGCGCCTCGGAGGGGTGGTTTCATTTCAACTTTTGTCGTGTTTGTGACCGGAATGCCATTGAGTGACGATACGATGTCGCCATTTAAATCCCGTTTCAGGTGGGAAGGTCAAGCAACCTGCGCGACGACGTGCCGTCCCGGGGTCCCGGAGCGGCGGCGAGGGCGACGGCCGGGTGGCGGCCGCGGCGGAAAACGTAGTCACGGCGATACGTTTGCCAAGTGCCCCCGAGGGGAGAACGGCTCGCTTCGGCGTTGACTCACGAGGGTCCATGAGACTAGCTTGCGCTCCCATGATTGGCGAAGCGCTGAAAGTCGGCGACCCGGAAACCTACGAGCTCTGTCGCGCCGAAGAGCGCCGCCAGGCCGAGAGCATCCGTCTCATTCCCTCTGAAAACTACGTCTCGAAGGCCGTTCTCGAAGCCTCGGCGTCGGTTTTCACCAACAAATACAGCGAGGGTTACCCCGGCAAGCGTTACTACGAAGGGCAGCAGGTCGTCGATCCGCTCGAGCAACTGGCCATCAACCGCGCCAAGGCGCTGTTCGGGGCCGAGCACGCCAACGTGCAGCCTTACTCGGGCTCGCCGGCCAACCTGGCCGTCTACCTCGCTTTCCTCAAACCGGGCGACAAGGTCATGGGGCTCGCGCTTCCCATGGGCGGCCACCTCACGCACGGCTGGAACGTCTCGATCACCGGCCGCTACTTCACCTCGGTGGGCTACGGCGTCCGCAAGGACACCGGCCGCATCGACTACGACGAGGTCCGCGATCTGGCGAAGAAGGAGAAGCCCCAGCTGCTCTGGGCCGGCGGGACCGCCTATTCGCGCATCTGGGATTTCCAGACCATGGCGTCGATCGCCAAAGAGGTCGGCGCGCGCTTCGCGGCCGACATCGCTCACATCGCCGGATTGATCGTGGGCGGCGTGCACCCGTCGCCGGTTCCGCACGCC
Organism: uncultured Pseudomonadota bacterium; assembly: GCA_963711305.1. Taxonomy (GTDB): domain Bacteria; phylum Myxococcota_A; class Polyangia; order Fen-1088; family Fen-1088; genus DASRQZ01. Next base: position 565,989 of record CAVQDT010000005.1, on the reverse strand, counting down.
GACGTGGTCACCACGACGACGCACAAGACCCTGCGCGGGCCGCGCGGCGGCATGATCCTGTCGCGCACCGAGTGCGCGCAGGTCATCGACCGCGCGGTGTTCCCAGGGTTGCAGGGCGGCCCGCACGTGCACAACACGGCGGCGCTCGCGGTGGCGCTGAACGAAGCGGCGCAGCCGGCGTTCCGCGACTACGCGCAGCGCGTGGTGGCGAACGCGAAGGTCATCGCCGAGGAGCTGGTCTCGCGCGGCTACCAGGTCGTCTCCGGAGGGACCGACAACCATCTGATCCTCGTGGATCTCACCAACAAGAACGTCCCCGGCAAGGTGGCGGCGCGTGCGCTGGACAAGGCCGCCATCGAGCTGAATTACAACTCAGTCCCCTACGACACGCGCAAGCCGTTCGACCCGTCGGGGATCCGCCTCGGTTCGCCGTCGGTGACCAGCCGGGGCATGGGCGAGCCGGAGATGCGTCAGATCGCGGCGTGGATGGATCGGATCATCACCAACCCCACTGACGAGAACGCCACCAAGGTGCGGAGCGAGGTCCTGGAGCTGACCCGGAAATTCCCCGCGCCGGGCATCTCGGCCTGAGCCGTCCCGGTCGAAGGGCCCGAGGAACCATGTCCCATCGCCTCCTTTCTCTTCCCGTCGTCGCGGCCCTCCTGGCGCTGGCCGCGCCTGCGCGCGGCGAGGTCATCGAGCTGCTCGACAAGACCAAGATGTCCGGGAAGATCATCCACTACTACGACGGTGTCTATACCGTCGAGATCCAACAACCAGACGATCAAGCTGCCGCGCGAGAAGATCCGTTCGATCAGCTTTCAGCTGCCGGCGGCACGCCCCGAGTTCTCGACGCCCGAGAAGACGTTCGATCGCTGGCGCAAGGCGATGACTGACGGCGCCGCGGATCGGTTGGTCGACTGCTACGCGCTCATGTACCAAGGGCGTGCTCGCGACGCAGATGGGCCTCGGGAAAGAGGCTGACGGCTTCAAGAAGATGCAGAAAGAAGTCGAGGGGACCAAGTTCGAGATCAAGGGCACGTCGACCAAGGGCGAGACCGCGATGCTCAAGGTGGAGCGCAAGAAGGGCGACGAGACCGAGACCGGCGAGGTCGCTTTCGTGAAGGAGAACGGCGAGTGGAAGATGCTCCCCCCGCAATGAGGTCGGACGCGCGAGCTCGATGCGCCGGCTAGCTGCGCGCCTGGGCGCGGCGCTCCTGATCGCGTGGGTCTCCGCGGGCAGCGCGCACGCAGCGGGCCGTCTATCTCTGGATCCGTTTCGTCCCGATCGGCCGGCCGCGGCCACCGGTGACGCGACTCGGCTGCTGTCGCCGTTCCGCGTCGCCGACGCGCAGCCGGCGGCGCCGGCCGCCGCACCCACGCCGGCGCCCTCGCCTGCTCCCGCGGGCCCGAAGGCCTGTCAGAGCGACGACGACTGTCCCGGCGAGAACTTCTGCGCCGAGCGCGGCGTGTGCGAGGCGATCCAGACCCGCACCAACATCCTCTACCTCTACTACCGTGAGGGCTCGTTCCAGGAGGTCCTGGGGCTCTACTGGTCGAAGAAGGGACCGTCCGGGTACAAGGTCGTCGCGCCGATCTACTGGCACTACTGGTCGCCGAAGTCCCGCTTTCGCGCCGTCGCGCCGCTGTTCTGGCGCTACGAGGACTACGCGACCGGCTATCGCGCGACCGTCATCGTCCCGGGCTTGCCGGTATCGTGGAGCTCGCAGCCCGGCGCGAGCTCGTTCGCCGTCTGGCCGATCTTCTACAAATCGACCAAGTTCGGCTGGGCGGCGCCACTTTTCGGGTCGTTCGCGATCCACGACCCCGATCACCAGAGCTCTTTCGGCGCCTGGGCGTTCCTCTACTGGTGGAAGCGCTCGCCGACGCGCAACCGCGATGTCTCTCCGCTCTTCTTCTCGACGCGTTCGCCGGAGAGCGCGTTCACCTTCGCCCTCGTCCCCCCGACGTTCTACTGGCGCGAGAAGGACGACCAGAACTGGCTGGTTCTGCCGCTGCTCTACGCGAACAAGACCAAGAAGGGCGGGTCGCTCTACTCGCTCATCGGGTACCACACGCGCGACGGCGATCAGAGCGATGGCTCGCTGCTGTGGCTCTACTGGTACGGGTCCAACCGCGCCAACCAGAGCGGCTACGACATCTTCTTCCCGCTGGTGTGGAGCTTTCACTCGCCGGCGGCGAACACCACCGTCGCCGGACCGGTGGTCCACGTGCGGCGCAAGACCTGGTACTTCAACATGGGCTTCCCGCTCTGGTGGAGCGGCGGCGACACCGCCAAGGGCGAAGCCTTCCGCACGCTGCTGCCGTTCTTTTACTGGGAGCGCGCCGACCACGACAAGCGGTCCCTGTGGGTGACGCCAATTGGCGGCTACAGCCGCGACGACGTGCAGGGCTCGCGCACCCTGGCCTTGGTGGTGCCGCTGATCTTCGCGCGGCGCGATCGCACCAGCGCGCTGCACATCATCACGCCGGCGTTCATCCGCTACCGCGACAGCGAGGCGGGCTCGACCACCAACCTGGCGCTGCTGTTCTACCGGCGCAAGGATCCGACCGGCTCGACGACCACGTTCTTCCCGCTGTTCTGGCGGTTCCACGACGCCGCGAGCGGCACGACCACGACCGCGCTGCTGCCGTTCTTCGCCCACCGTTCCGGGCCAGCCGAGAGCTCCTGGTTCGCAGGTGTCCTCCCGTACTGGGCCTACTACCGCACATTCACCGGCCAGGGCGGGGGCCAGCCCGGGTGGAGCGCCGGCCTGTTCCCGCTGGCGTTCTTCGGCCACCGCGGCGACAGCAGCCACGCCGTGGTCTTCCCGGTGTTCTGGCACTTCTCGAGGGCGGACAAGGCGACCACGGTCCTCTTCCCGCTCTTCTACAGCCACCACGACAAGCACGAGACGTCGACCGGCATCCTGCCGCTGCTGTTCTTCGGGCACAGCGATCGCGGTACGCACCACTTCGTCTGGTTCCCGTTCTACTGGCACTTTGCCGACGACCGCGAGGGCTGGTCGACCACGGTGTCGCTGCTCGGCTACCACCACTCGACGCGCGACAGCTGGAGCGCCGGGCTGGCGCCGCTGGTCTTCGTGGGCGGCGGCGCCGGCAAGTCGCACATCGCGATCGTGCCGCTGTTCTGGCGGTTCACCAACGACGCCGAGCAGAAGGCGACGACGGTGGTGCTCAACTACTTCCACCGCAGCCACGGCAACGAGACCACCGACTGCTTGTTCCCGCTGATCTACTACCGCCGCGGCGCGCGCCCCGGTGGCAGCGACGAGACCAGCTTCACGCTGTTCCCGATCGTGCACTACCGTCGCGACGCCGACTCCAGCCTGCTGGCGACGCTGGTGGGCGCGTCGTGGAAGAAGAAGTCAAAGGACGGTGACCGCGCCTTCGGGTTCGTCGGCCCGTATCTCTGGTGGAAGGGCGCGCTCTTCGACGCCAAGGGCGTCCCCTTCATCTACGCCGACGTCACCAACCACGCGACCGGCGAGCGCACGCGGCAGTACGGCCCCTGGTTCGCGATCGACGCACCGAAGAGCCGCAGCCGCGTGTTGTTCCCGTTCTACGGCCGCTACGACGACGCGCAGGAGCACGACACCTACGTGTTCCCGACGTTCTTCCACCAGAGCAAGACCAACGGCGACGGGATCGACACCCTCTTTCCGCTCTACTGGCATTCGCGCTCGGGCACGGCATCGACCACCATGGCGGGCCTCTGGTACTCGCACCGCGACGTCGGCGTGCACGACACCGGCGTGGCGCCGTTCTACTTCTACGCCAAGAACGACAAGCGCAGCATCCTGGCCGTGCCGCCCCTGCTGCTCTACCGGCGCCACGACTTCACCAACGACTCGGTGCGGATGCTCGCGGCGGTCATCGTCTACCACACCAGCGATCCGACCTCGCACTCGACGGTGGTCTTCCCGCTCTGGTGGTCGGGACACGACAAGCAGCGCGAGCACCGCGTGCTGTTCCCGATCTACTGGCACTTCGAGGACCAGGACGCGCACACCGCGATCAACTTCCTGGGCCCGGTCTTCTGGACCTCGAACGGCACGACGCGCACGCGCGGGCTCGCTGCCCATCGCCTGGCGGTCGGACGATTCGAAGACCGGCGCCAGCTCGAACGCCCTCCTGCCGTTCTTCTACGAGAGCAGCGGGCCGAAGGAGTTCCGCTTCTTCACGCTGGTCGGCGGCTACGCCCGGAGCGAGACGTCGCGCACCTGGTATGCGCTGCTGTTCGCGGCCAGCGACGGGGTCGAGCGGCGCTTCCGCATGTTCGCGCCGTTCTGGTTCGCCAACGACAACAAGGGGACCGAGACCCAGACGCGGGTGATTCCGCCTTTGCTCTACGTCTCGCGCACGACGCCGCAGACCTCGCTGACCACGGCCGTGGCGCTCTTCTGGCACCACCGCGGCATCGCGTCGTCGATGACGCTGGGGCTGCCGCTCTACTACGACTTCGACGACTTCCACGAGAGCCGCACGACCGTGCTCGTGCCGTTCTTCGTGCGCCACCACCGCGCCGCCGACGACACGACCTACACGGTCGCGCCGCTGTTCTACCGGCGCTCGAGCCCCAGCGACTCGACCACGGTCGCGTTCCCGCTGGTGTGGGACTTCCGCCACCCCAACGAGAGCACCACCGTGGTCTTCCCGTTCTACGTGCACTGGCGGCGGCACGGACTACCAGTCGACGTACATCTTCCCGACCTACTACTACCGCGAAGGCGTCGGTCCCAAGGGGCCCGACGGCACCTACCGCCGGATGTTGATTCCGTTCTTCGAGACCGAGGTCAAGCGGCGTGGCGACTACCGCTGGGAGATCCTGGGCGGCATGTTTGGCCACGAAAACATCGGGCGCAAGCAGTACTCGAAGATCTTCTTCTTCAAGCTCGAGTCGGAGACGCCGACCCACGCGCAGACGTCCTGGTACAGCACGCCGATGCGCGCGCCGCGCAAGGAAGCGACCCGCGGGCTGAACGCCCACGTCTGGTAGTTCCTTTCCGGTCCCCTCCCCCGTCTGCGGGGGAGGGTTAGAGAGGGCAAACCTTGCGAGAGGCAACGCCCGCCCCCCGCGCTCCTAGAAGATCGTCAGCACTTCCTTCGACGGATACAGGCTCCACGGCGTACACCGCGTCGCCGACGTCACCGTCACCGGCTGAATCGACGTCTGCGTGCCGGTGCAGTCGGGCAGCACGCTCGAGCGCACCCAGACCGCGCTGAACCCGTCGCCGGTGTGCAGGTCGTCCTGCTGCGAGCCGTTGAGCGTGAAGGTGTTCGGCCCGGTGACGGTCACGATCCAGCGGCCGTTGGCGACGATCGCGTCGGCGCGGCTGATCACGATGTCGTCGCCGGTGGTGAGCCCGTGCGGCGCCGATGTGGTGATGCCGACCGGCGTCGCGTTGGTGATGCCGATGATCGACTGGTGCGGGCACTCGTTGCCGACGCCGTCGTGGTCGACGCAGACGCGCAGCACGCGCGAGACCTGCACGTTGCCGAGCTTGTCGGCGGCGCGCACCGCCATGCACGCCCAGCCGTCGTGCAGGTTGTTGGCGAAGGCGTCGAACTGGTTGCCCACGCACTGCAGCCCGCTCGGTACCACCGGCGCCAGCGTCCAGATCGCCGGCTCGGCGCCGGTCGTGTACGGGATCGACATGGTGAGATCCGTCGTGTAGCAGAGCGGATCCGGATGCGCGGCGTCGGTGCCCGGCTGGCAGGGCAACGTCGGATCGCCGAGGATCGACGGATCGGACGTCATATCGGAGTGCCCGGCGGACGGGATCGGGATCAGGTTCACCAGCAGCGCGTCCTTCGACGACATCGGCGTGGTCGTCGGTACCAGCAGCGGGTTGATCTTGTCGCACACGCCGTCGCCGTCGCTGTCGACGACCAGCGGCTGGGTCGTGTCGTCGAGGACCAGCAACTCGACGCGCCCCGGGTCGACGAGCGAGATCGGGATGATGTCGGCGCCGCCGGAGAGCGGCGTGTTGCCGCGGTCCTCGACGCGCGCGCGCACGTCGAACAGCTGCGCCGTCTTCGCGCCGTCGTCGACCGCGTCGCTGCCCAGCGGATCGAACTCCCAGCTGCAGGTCCAGATGCCCGCGCTCTTCACGCGCACCCGGAAGTGCGTCGACGGATCGAGATCGGCCAGCGGCGGCGTGTTGTCGAGCGCGACGGTGTAGCCGATCGACGACTGGTTGCCGAGCAGGTCGGACGCGCGGAACGACACCGTCGGGTAGAGGTCGTGGACATCGAGGAGGCGCGTGTCGAACTGGTGGCTGTAGCGGCCCGCGGTCATCGGATCGGGGTCGAGCGCGACGGTGAAGCTCTCGCCGCCGTGCGCGACCACCGCAACGACCGACGAATCGAGCACGCTGGCCGGATCGGTCACCACCGCGGCGATGGTCGTGATCGAGCCGATGATCGTTCCGACCGCCGGCACGGTCATGGTGATCGACGGCCCCTGGTTGTCGATCACGAAGCGCACCGACGCGCTGGTCTTGGTGCCGTTCGAGTTGGTGGCGGACACCGCGAACAGCTGGTCGCCGTCGAGCGGCGGCATGTAAGCGTTGAAGTCGATCAGCGTCGTCCACTGGTTGGCCGGCGTCCCCGTCGGTCCGCTGGGCGTCAGCACGTGGCTGCCGACCGACATGGTCACGCCGGAGATCGGGGCGAAGATCGCGTCGGTGATCGTCACCTGCGCGGCGATCGAGCCTTTGTACGCGTTGCCCTGGGCCGGCTTGGAGATGGTGATCGTCGGACCCGAGTCGGCGCGGAACATGCGCACCGCCGTCCCGCTCGCGCCGCTCAGCGTGGTCGCGGTCAGGTGCAGCTCGTAGGCGCCGCTGGCGAGGCCGCTCACGTCGACCGGTGTCTCGGCGTAGACGTAGCTGGTTCCGGCGCCGACCATGCCGAGCTTGCTGGTCAGCGTCAGCGGCGTCGACGAGATCTTCTTCGCCATTCCGCCCGTCGACCAGAGCTCGGCGACCACGGTGTCGAGGTTGTCGGAGACCGCGCCGGCGGGAACGGTCACGACGACGGTGACCTGGGGGACGAAGCGCTGCGCGGCGGGCACGATGTCGTTGTCGGCCGGCGAGTCGACCGAGACCGCGACGGTGACGCCGGGGATCGTGCCGTCGATCTTGCCGTCGCTCGTACCGCCGTCGGAGCCGCCCGAGCTGCCGGCGCCGAGGTCAGACGCCGTGTCGCTGCGGCTGCCGGTGTCGTGCGCGGTGATGTCAGGGAAGCCGGAATCGGTCTGCTGGAATGGCGTGCCCTCGACCCCCTTGCCACCGCACCCGGCAGCGATGACGACGAGCGCGGAAAGCGAGCGATAGATAGACCAGGCGCGAGGGGACATTTCCCTCGTCGATCGTCAAAAGGGCCGATTTACTTGAGGGAACGAGGATCTGGACCGCGACCGAACCGACGCCTGAGCGAGGCCTAGTCTCCCTGGGCGGCGACCTTGTCCGGCGCTGCGAAATCGATCACCCAGAAGTGCGTGCCGCCGGGGCCGGCCTCCTGCCGTGGCGTCGACTGCGCGGGTGCGCGCAGGGCGATGTCGAGCTGGATGTCACGGCGGCGCTGATGCACGGCGATCCGCTCGACCGGGCTCGCGAAGAAACGCGTGTCGAGCATGCGGCTGTTGTTGCGCATGTGAACGCGGCAGTTGTGCAGGGTCACGGTGACCCCGCCCTTGGCGGCCTCGACCTTGAGCTCGACCTCTGCCGTGGTCTGCACGAACACGCGCGAGCCGTTGTCCGTGACCTGGAACCCGGTCCAGACCAGCTGCGGCGTGCCGCGCCGGGGCGCGCTTCCCAGCGGGGAGCCGTTCCCGCCGGGCACGACCGAGAAGACTGGTGGCGCGGCCTTCTCCGCCGCGCCCGGAGCCGGGCGCGCGACGGGCCCCTGCGCGGCGGCGAGCCACGCCGCAATCGCGGCGAACGTCATTCCCAGGGTGGTCACCCGATCATTCTATGCGTCGCGATCCGGCGCCGTCAGCGTCAAACGCACGCGCTCCAGAGATCGCGGGGTGCTTCTGCGCAGGCCTCCCACATCGGGCGTCGCGTCTCGCAAGGTCTGCCCTCTCCCTAGCCCTAGCCCTCTCCCGCAGACGACGCAGACGGGAGAGGGGACCGGAATCCGATCCCCTCTCCTGCGGTCCGCCGCGGGGGAGGGCTAGGGAGGGGGTAGACCTTGCGAGACGCGACGCGCGCGTCCTGGCGTCCTGGCGCTTAAAGCGGATCCGACACCGGCTGCGGATCCACGCGCTCGCCGAGCAGCGCCGCGCGCACCTCGGCTGCCAGGAAGATCGAGCCAGCGACGACGACCAGACCGGTGCTGCCCGCGAGCCGCCGCGCTTCGGCGATGCGCGTCGCGCGAATCATCGACGACGTGCGTGCGCGGAGCCAATGCGCCGGCGGCGTGCGAAAACGCCTCGACCGCGGCGGCGAGCTCGCCGGGCGGCAACGCGCGCGGATTGCGCGAGCGAGTGGCGATCACCTCGGGAAACAGCGGCAAGAGCGGCCGAAGCACACCGCCCAGGTCCTTCCCGGCGACGACCGAGAGCACCAGCACCGCGCGGCGCACGCCGGCCGGCGACTCGAAGATCGCCGGCAGCGCGTCGGCGAGCACCTCGGCGCCCTCGGGGTTGTGCGCGCAGTCGAGCAGCACCTCGCCGGCCGGCGTCGCCACTCGCTCGAGCCGCGCCGGCCAGCGCACGCCGGCGAGCCCCGCTGCGACCGCCTCCGCCGGCAGCGCCCTCCCCTGTCGCCGCGCGACCTCGCGCGCGAGCGCGACCGCGATCGCCGCGTTGCGCTCGCTGGTGCGCGCCCGCGAGCGCCGGCTCCGGCAGCTCGGCGTCGAGGTCGAAGTCGCGCCCGAGATGTCGCAACGGCGCGCCGACCGCACGCGCGACGGCGTCGATCTCGGCGCCGGCCTCGGGCGGCAAGCGCGCCACGAAGCACGGCACGCCCGCCTTCAGGATGCCGGCCTTCTCGCGCGCGATCGCCGCCAGCGTCGTGCCCAGGAATTCCATGTGGTCCCAGCCGATGCTGGTGATCGCCGTGGCCAGCGGCGCGCACACGGTCACCGCGTCGAGCCGCCCGCCGAGCCCGGTCTCCAGCACCGCGAGCTCGACCCGCTCCTCGGCCATGACCTGGAACGCCAGCACCGTCGCCACCTCGAAGTAGGTCAGCGGCACGCCGGTCGCGGCGATCGCGGCGTCGAGCCGCGCGAGCCGATCGCCGTCGACCTCGACGCCGGCGACGCGGATGCGCTCGGTGAACCGGCAGAGGTGCGGCGAGGTGTAGAGCCCGGTGCGCCAGCCGGCGGCGCGCAGGATCGACTCGGTCATCGCCGCCGTCGACCCCTTGCCGTTGGTGCCGGCGATCTGCACCGCGGGCAGCCGCTGCTCGGGCGAGCCCAGCGCCGCCAGCGCCCGCCGCACGCGGTCGAGCCCGAAGTCGACGCCCAGGCTGCGCAGATCGTCGAGCCGCGCCAGCAGCGCCGGGTAGCCGACCGCGGCCATCGCGCTCACGCGCCGCCGCGCGGCCCCAGGAGGCGAATCAGGTTCGCCAGCGTCGCGCGCATCTCGCTGCGCTTGACGATCTTGTCGAGGAAGCCGTGCTCGAGCAGGAACTCGGCGCGCTGGAAGCCCGGCGGCAGGCGCTGCCGGATGGTGTTCTGGATGACGCGCGCGCCGGCGAAGCCGATCAGCGCCTTGGGCTCGGCCACGATCACGTCGCCGAGCATGGCGAAGCTGGCCGCGACGCCGCCGGTCGTCGGGTTGCAGCAGCACCGAGAGGTACGGCAGCCCGGCCTCGCGCAGCCGGCCCAGCGCCGCCGAGGTCTTCGCCATCTGCATCAGCGACAGGACGCCCTCCTGCATGCGCGCGCCACCCGACGCCGAGCAGATGATCGCCGTGCGCCGTCGTGCGAGCGCGCGCTCGAACACCCGCGTGATCTTCTCGCCGACCACCGAGCCCATCGAGCCGCCCATGAACTCGAAGACGAAGACGCCGATCTCGACCGGCTGTCCTTCGATCCGGCCCGACGCGCAACGGATGGCGTCGGACTGCCCGCCGCCGCGACGCGCGGCTGCGCAGTCGCTCGGCGTAGCGCTTCGAGTCCTTGAAGCCGAGCGGGTCGATGCTCTCGATGGTCGTGTCCTGGTCCTCGATGCCGTCAGGGTCCAGCAAGAGCTGCAGCCGCGCGACAGCGGTCATCGCGAAGTGATGCTCGCAATGCGGGCACACCTGAGCGGTCTTCTCCAGGTCGGCGGTCAGCAGCGCTGCACGGCAGCCGGGGCACTTGGTGAACACCCCGACCGGAACGCTGCGTTTCTCAGCGCCGAGCTCGTCTTCGTTGTCGTCTCTTCGATACCAGGCCATGGCAGTGTGACAGTGTGGATTGGGAAGCGGCGGGGAGAATACCACCCACGATTGTTCGCGGTCACGCCGACGGTATTTGTTATGCTCCGCGCGTGCATTTTGGCGTATGGCATCCAATTGGGGACGCGGGAATCGCCGCGCCCGAGGGAGGCGGCGTGCTTCAGGCACGCGCGGAGGGGGTGATGGACTACGAGACCGGCCGTAGCGCCATGGTTTTTTACGCCTGTTCGCGCCCGGGCGAGACGCTGCGGGGCTACGTGGGTGGCCGCGGGGCGCGTCAGCTGCGCCGCGCCGTGGCGGCGGGCGCGCGCTGGATCCGCTTCGCCGAGGTCCCCGAGCCGGGTGACGAGCTCGACCGCCTGCTGAAGGGCTTCGTCGAGCGCTTCGGTTCGCCCCCCATCAACAACGCCGGGCCCGGCCTCAGCAGCCGCCACCGCCCCGACGAGGAGTGACATGGCAGGACTGACGTACCGCGACGCCGGCGTCGACATCGACGCCGGTGACAGCCTGGTCGAACGCATCAAGCCGCACGTGAAGCGCACGATGCGCCGCGAGGTGATGACCGACCTGGGCGGCTTCGCGGGCCTGTGCGCGATCCCCGCCGGTTACCGCGAGCCGCTGCTGGTCTCTTGCACCGACGGCGTCGGCACCAAGCTGAAGCTGGCCTTCCTGACCGGAAAGCACGACACCGTCGGCGTCGACCTGGTCGCCATGAACGTGAACGACCTGGTCGTGTGCGGCGCCGAGCCGCTGTTCTTCCTCGACTACTTCGCGTCGGGGCGGCTCGAGGTCGCGGTCGCCGAGCGCGTGATCGCCGGCATCGCCGACGGCTGCCAGCAGGCGGGATGCGCGCTGGTCGGCGGCGAGACCGCGGAGCTGCCCGGGTTCTACGCCGACGGTGAGTACGATCTCGCCGGCTTCTGCGTCGGCGTCGTCGAGCGCAGCCGGCGCGTCGACGGGCGCGCGATCCAGCCCGGCGATCGGCTGCTCGGTCTGGCGTCGTCGGGGTTCCACTCGAACGGCTACTCGCTGGTACGGCGCGTGCTGCTCGAGAAGATGGCGCTGCGGCTCGACGAGACGCCGGCCGGGCTCGACGCTCCGCTCGCCGAGGTGCTGCTGCGGCCGACGCGCATCTACGTGCGGTCGCTGCGCCGCTTGGCCGCCGCAGATCTGTTGAACGGCGCGGCCCACATCACCGGCGGCGGGCTCATCGACAACCCGCCGCGCATGATCCCGGGCGACGCCAAGCTCAAGCTGCAGATCGACGTCGGCAGCTGGACGGTGCCGCCGGTGTTCGACCTGCTCGCGCGCGGCGGCGGCGTCGCGCCCGACGAGATGCTGCGCACGTTCAACATGGGGCTCGGCATGCTGGTCTGCGTGCCGGCGGCGAAGGCGCGCGAAGCGCGCGCTTTGCTCGAAGAAGAGGGCGAGACAGTCTTCGATGTCGGCGAGGTCGCCGCCTCCGACCGCGTCGACGCGCCGGTCGAGCTGCGGCGATGAACGTCGCCGTCCTGGCGTCGGGCAGCGGGACCAACCTACAGGCCCTGATCGACAGCGCCGCGCGCGGCGAGCTGGGACCGGCGCGGCTGGCCGTGGTCGGCGTCAACGTCCCCGACTGCCGCGCGCTGGCCCGCGCACAGGCGGCAAATCTGACGACGTTCGTGGTCGACCACCGCCAGTACACCGCTGCGCGACGACTTCGACCGCGCGCTGGTGGCGGCGCTCGACCCGCACCAGGTCGAGCTCGTGGTGCTCGCCGGCTTCATGCGCCTGCTCGGCCCGACATTTCTCGGTCGCTATGGTGGCCGCGTGATCAACATTCACCCGGCGCTGCTGCCCGCATTTCCGGGCGTCCATGCTCAGCGCCAGGCGGCGGCCTACGGCGTGAAGCTGTCGGGCTGCACCGTCCACTTCGTGGAAGCCGGTGTCGACAGCGGGCCGGTGATCGCTCAGGCTGCGGTGCCGGTCCGCGACGACGACGACGACGCGACGCTGGCGGCGCGGATTCTGGTCGAGGAGCATCGACTGCTGCCGTCGGTGGTGCGCGCGCTGGCCGAGGGCCGGGTCACCGCCGACGGACGTCGCGTTCGCGTCAACGGGAGCTGGCCGTCGGGCGAATCGCTGCGCAGTATGTAGCCGGACGGGATGGAGCGGGGCCGGTAGCGTGGGCATTGCGCACTGAATGGATACGAACTTCTACGACGTCATCGTTTGCGGGGCCGAGCTGGCGGGGCTGGTGTCGGCCGCGCTGCTCGCGCGGCGCGGGTTGCGCGTGCTGCTGCTCGGTCACGACAACGATCGACCGAGCTTCGACGCGGGCGGCATCGCGCTCTCGCGCGCGCCCGCGCTGCTGCCGGCGCTGGAGTCGCAGCCGATCGCGCGCGTGCTCACCGAGCTCAACTCCGTCCAGGTCATCCGCCGGCGCGCGCCGATCATCAGCCCCGGGTTACCAGGTCGCGCTGCCGCGCCGCCGCTTCGACCTGCTGGCGGAGCGCGAGCCGGCGCGGCGCGAGCTCGCGCGCGAATTTCCGGCCGAGATCGACGCCATCGAGGCGGCGATCGACCGCCTGGTCGCGACCAGTGGCCTGCTGGACGCGCCGCTCGGCTCGGAGCTGACGCTGCCGCCCGACGGATTCTGGGAGCGGCGCGAAGTGGCGCGCCTGGAATCGCTGCTGCCACCGCCCGGCACGGATCTGCTGGCGCCGCTGCCCGGCAGGCCACCCGATGCGCGCCGCGCTCGCGGTCCCGGGCGCGATGTCGACGGCGCTGGCGCCCGGCGACGTCGGCACGGTCGGCGAGGCGCGCGCCTTCGATCAAACGCGGCGCGGGCTGCACCGCTTCGAGGGCGGGTACGCCGGCCTGTGCGCGCTGCTGCTCGAACGGCTGGAGACGTTCTCCGGCGAGCGGCGCGAGAAGGTGGTGCCGGTCGAGGTCGTGATGAAGCGCGGGCGCGCCGCCGGCATTCGCGTCCGCCCGCGCGACGAGACCATCGGCTGCCAGCACCTGATCTGGGCCGGGCCGGCGCCGGCGATGCTGGCGATCTGCCCCGAGAAGCCGGCGCGCAAGGGGCGCGAGGCCGGCGACGGCCTGCGCGTGACCGGCTATCGGTACGCAGTGTCGATGCTGGTGACGCCGGAGGCGATCCCGGAAGGCATGGGCAGCCGCGTGTCTTCTCATCGCCGATCCGGCGCGGCCGATGCTCGAGGACAACGCCATCGCCGTCACCGTCGGCCTGCCGGCGCCGCGCGATCCGGGGCGCGTCCCGATCTGGGCCGAGTGCCTGGTGCCCGCGCCCGCGGTCGACGCCGGACCGGGTTACCTGCGCACCATGCGCGCGCGCGTGCGCAAGCAACTCGGCGCGCTTGCTGCCGTTCCTGAATCAGCACCTCATCGTGCTCAGCTCGCCGTTCGACGGGCTGCCGCCCGAGATCCCCGGCTCGGCCAAGACGCCGGTGGCGACGCCGCCGATCCCGATGCCGGCGGTCTACGCGGCGGAGCGGCCGCGGCCGCTCGACCTCGGCGGCCTACCGCACGCGCCCGGGCATCAAGAACCTCTGGCACGTGGGACGCGAGAACCTGCCCGGGCTGAGCCTCGAGGGCGAGCTGGTATCGGCCTGGAGCGTGGCGCGCCTGGTGACCGGCGGGACGACTGCGAAGCGCGACCTGCGCGGGCGCGACGTGCTGCTCAGCGAGGGGTAGCTCGCTCGCCGGCCGGCGCGCGCGCCGCGCGGTCTTGGCGACGCGGCGGCAGAAGGCGGCGATCGCCTGCTGGTGCTCGGGGCGCAGCGCGATGAAGCCGACACCGGTGCGGCGGAACGAGCCGGCCGTGGCGTCGTGGGTGACCACCGCCTCGGCGACGATCTCCTCGCGCGTGCCGGGCAGCTCGAAGCGCAGCGCGACCTCGGTGCGCGGCGACTGCGATCGCTCGCGGAGCCTGCGGATCGCCATGCCGCCGGGGCCGATGTCCTCGGCCTGGCACAGCTCGACCTGACCGTCCGAGGACTGCTTCACCGCGAACGTGGCCGCGATCCGCTGGCCCTGGCGCCGCTCGCGCGACGTCTTCCGCCGATCGATGCTCATGCCTGATGGTACGGCACCCTCGGGCCGACGCAAAAAAAACCGTGCTCCACTCGACCGGGGTCTGGCCCGAGGCCGCGAGCCTAGGTCGCGAGCGGCTGAGCCTCTTCGATGATGAAATTCGGGATGTCGTCGGTGACCGTGTAGGCGAGCTTGCAGCGCGGGCACTCGAAGGCGCTCTCGTCGGGTCGAAGGTTGAGCCCCCCCTTGCACTTGGGGCAAGCGAGGATCTCGATGAGCTCCTTGTTCAAAGCCATGGCTGTCTCTTACAACAAGCCTACCAGCGACGGCAACCTCCGGCCGCTTCCCCCGTCGGCGCCCCGGGCGGCGCCCAATTCGCGCCGGCGCTGCCCGCTGCGTTACGATTCTCGAAGCTCCCCCATGAAACGAATCATATTCGCCCTGGTGTTGGCGGCCGCGCTGGCGGCCTTTGCCTGGACGCTGCGCCGTTTCGGCCGCCTGCTCGCCGCCGGCCGCCCCGAGAGCCGCACCGATCGCGCCGGCGATCGCCTGCAATCGGTCTGGGCCTACTTCTTCGGCCAGAAGAAGGTCGTCGAGAAGACCACCCTGCCCGCCCGCCGCTGGCCGCGCTTCGTGAGCGCGATGGGCAGCAAGTACCACTTCGTCATCTTCTGGGGCTTCATCATCATCACCGTCGGCACCGGCGAGACGCTGGTGCAGGGGCTCGTGCCGGCGTTCTCGCTGGCCGGCATGTTCGGCACATCGATCGGCGAAGGCATCTACACCGCGATCGACGTCTGCACGCTGCTGGTGCTGCTGGTGATCGGCTTCGCGGTCTTCCGCCGCACAGTGCTGCACCCGCGCCTCATCCCGATGAGCCGCGACGCGGCGGCGATCCTGGGCGCGATCGCCGCGCTCATGGTCACCCACTTCGGGATCCACGGCCTGCGCGGAGTCGCCGGGGGCGCGCCCGAGGAGGGCTACCCGATCTCCGGCGCGCTCACCGCGGCGCTGAGTGGCCTCCCCCACTCGACGGCGGCCGCGCTCTCCGAGGCGTCGTGGTGGCTCCACGTGGTCGTTGTGCTCGCCTTCCTGAACTACCTGCTCTACTCCAAGCACAGCCACATCCTGGCCGCGCTGCCCAACATCTACTTCCGCCAGCTCGGCCAGCGCGGCGTCCTGCCCAAGCTCAACATGGAGGCGGACGACATCGCGGCCACCGGCGTGGTGCAGGAGTGGAAAGACTTCACCTGGAAGTCCTTGCTCGACGGCTACGCCTGCACCGAGTGCGCGCGCTGCACGAACTTCTGTCCGGCGTACAACACCGGCAAGCCGCTGTCGCCGATGCAGGTGATTCACGACGTGCGCGACGACATGCGTACGCGCATGCCGACGCGCGGGCCGCTCGACGTGATGATCGACCGCTTCCAGCACGGCTCGCCCGCGGGCGACAACCTCACCGACACGGTGATGCCGCTCATCGGCGGCCGCACCACCGAGGACGTGCTCTGGGCCTGCACGACCTGCGGCGCTTGCCAGGAGGTCTGCCCGGTCTTCATCGAGCACCCGACCAAGATCATCCAGATGCGCCAGAACCTGGTCCTGGTGCAGGAGAAGGTGCCGTCCGATCTCGCGCGCACCTTCACCAACCTCGAACGCAACGGCAACCCGTGGGGCATCGGCGCCGACAAGCGCATGGACTGGGCCGAGGGCAAGAACGTGCCGACGCTCGACGACAAGCCCGACGCCGAGTACCTGCTCTGGGTCGGCTGCGCCGGCGCCTACGACGATCGCATCAAGAAGCAGACGCTGGCGCTGGTCGACATCCTGCGCGAGGGCGGTGTCGACTTCGCGGTGCTGGGCCTGGAAGAAGGCTGCACCGGCGATCCGGCGCGCCGCTCCGGCAACGAGATGCTGTACCAGATGCAGGCGCAGCAGAACGTCGAGACCATGAACGCCAAGAAGGTGAAGAAGGTCGTCACCGCCTGCCCGCACTGCCTGCACACCATCAAGAACGAGTACCCGCAGCTGGGCGGCAACTTCGAGGTGCGCCACCACACGCAGCTGATCCGCGAGCTGGTCGCTGAAGGAAAGATCGTGATCGACAAGCCGGCGGCGGCGGCGTTGAAGTCAGACGGCGGCAGCGCAGGAGGCAACGGTCACGCCGCGGGCGGCGTCGTGCTGCACGATCCCTGCTACCTCGGGCGCTGGAACGGCGAGTACGACGCCCCGCGCGCCGTGCTCGATGCGCTGCCGGCCGGCCCGGAGGGCCGGCAAGAATTGCCGCGCAACCGCGAGCACGGTTTCTGCTGCGGCGCCGGCGGTGGGCGCATGTGGATGGAGGAGAAGATCGGCACGCGGGTCAATCACAACCGCGTCGACGAGGTGCTCGCGTCGGGCGCCAGCACCGTCGCCACCGCCTGCCCCTTCTGCACGATCATGCTTCACGACGGCGTTCAGGACCGCAACGCGGGCGACAAGGTCACCGTGCTCAACGTCTCGGAGCTGGTGGCTAAGTCGATGAAGCGCCGCCGCGAGATCGAGGCCGCGGACCCGAAGGTCTGAAGACGACGCCAGGCTGAAAAAAAGACAACCGATCGCACGCCGCTACACACAACTTCGCGTGTTCGCAACACCCCCGAAACTGTCGGTCGCTAGGATCGATAGCATGGCGGAGAAGATCACACCGGAGGGGAGCCTCTACGGCCTGGCCATCGGGACCCGGTGGCGCGACACGGGCAGCAGCCGCACGGTCGTCGTGCTCTGGGTCCAGCGCAGCGGCGTCGTCGTCTACCGGGACGAGGGCGCGGCCTCCGACGACGAACGGGTGACCAACATCCTTCGATTCGTCGAGACATTCGTGCCGGCGAACAGCACCGGAGCGGCCGAGCCCTACGCTCGATCGCCGGCCTGATCACAAACCAGGCTCACGCGTAGCGAGCGACTGCGCGCGCGCAGATGGCACAGCCGTCACCCGAGCTGTGCAAGTGCCCGTAGAATGACCCGGAGGGGCTGCTCCGCTCGGACTTGAGCGTCGAGAAGACCATCAGGGGATCGCGGTCGCCGCCGTCGTCGACGGCCAGCACCGGATTCGAGGACGCCTGGCCGACGGCGGGCGCGTCACTGCCGGCGCCGACGCTCTCGAGGTTGTCGTTCGCCGCCACGGCGCGCGTCTCTCCCTGGCGTGCCGCGCCGACGCTCCGTTCGCTGCCGGTGCTGCGCCGCACGCGGGGCTGCGGGGCCGCGGCGTCGCCCTTGCCGGCGCCCTTGTTCTGCGCAATCTCCTGCCGCGCCTGCGCCTCCATCTGGCTGGCCTGCGCCGCCACCGCCAGGTCCTGGGGCGAGGGGTCGGCGGGTGCCAGCGCGGCCGAACGCACGGTCTGCGCGTTGGCGATGGTCTCCTGGGGCGTGCGCCCGCCCCGCAGCGAGACCGGCACCTCGCCACCCACCGCGTAGCGCTTGCCGTCGGGCCCCGTCTCGTAGGTGAACGACGCGGCTCCGCCCAGCCCGCCGGCCGCCGCCTGGTGCGCCGCCTCGTGGGCGCGCACGGCGGTGTCGCGCGCAGCGAGCTGGCTCACGACGTCCTTCTGCTCGGGCGTGAGCGTCTGGAGGCCGCCCTGCCGGCCCTTGCCGGCGGCGCCCGCCTTGCCGGCGGTCTGTCCCGCCGCGGTCTTTTCCCCGGCGGTCCTGTCATCGCCGGCCTGGCTGCCGCCTCCGGTCGCGGCCGGCGCGTCGGGAGACGACGCCGTGCCCAGCGTCGCGCCGGCATCGGCTGACGCGGGCGCGTTCTTGGTGTCGGGCGCACCACCGTCCGGCGCCGCCCGCCCCGCGCGCTCGTCGTCGTGCCGCGCGAGGATCTTGCGCGCGTCGGGCGACAGCCGCACCACCACGCCCAGGCTCGAGGGCGACGCGAGATCGCCGCCGGTGTCCCCGGTCTCCGAGACCGCCGACGGCGTACGTCCCACGGTGCCGCCGGGGCGGACCGAGGACGCTTGCGCGTCAGTCTCTGGATCACCGATGCGTAGGTTCATGGTGTACATGAACCCTATCGGCAGAAATTGCCTATTCCTTTAGGTTATTCCTCGTCGCCTCTGGAGTCAGCCAACCGTGACAGCACCCCCATGTCCTCCAGTGTCGTCGTATCGCCCTTGGCCGTCCCGGTCGCCGCGATCTCCTTGAGCAACCGCCGCATGATCTTGCCCGAGCGGGTCTTGGGCAGCGCGTCGGTGAACCGGATCTCGTCGGGGCGCGCCAGCGCGCCGATCTCCTGGACCACGTGGTTGGACAGCGCCTTCTTGACGTCGGCTGACGGCGTCTGGCCGGACTTCAGCGTCACGAAGGCGAAGATCGCCTGCCCCTTGAGCTCGTGCGGCGGCCCGACCACCGCGGCCTCGGCGACCGACGGGTGCGAGACCAGCGCGCTCTCGATCTCGGCCGTCCCCAGGCGGTGGCCGGCGACGTTGAGCACGTCGTCGACGCGGCCCATGACCCAGAAGTAGCCGTCCTCGTCCTGGCGCGCGCCGTCGCCGGTGAAGTACGCGCCGGTGATCTCGGACCAGTATCCCTTCACGTAGCGCTCGGGATCGCCGTGGATCCCGCGCAGCATCGACGGCCACGGCTTCTTGATGATCAGGAAGCCGCCCTCGTTGGGCGCGCACGGCGTGCCGTCGCGCTTCACCACCTGGGGCTCGACCCCGAAGAACGGCCGCGTGCAGCTGCCCGGCTTGGTCGCGGTGATGCCCGGCAGCGGCGAGATCATGATGCCGCCGGTCTCGGTCTGCCACCAGGTGTCGACGATCGGGCAGCGCCCGCCGCCGATGATCTCGTGGTACCACATCCACGCTTCGGGATTGATCGGCTCGCCCACGGTGCCGAGCAGGCGCAGCGACGACAGGTCGTGCTTCTGCGGGAACTCGTTGCCCCAGCGCACGAACGCGCGGATCGCCGTCGGCGCGGTGTAGAAGATGTTCACCTTGCGCCGCTCGATCAGCGACCAGAAGCGATCCTTGTCGGGGAAGTCGGGCGCGCCTTCGTACATCACGCTGGTCGCGCCGTTCGACAGCGGGCCGTAGACGACGTAGCTGTGACCGGTGACCCAGCCGATGTCGGCGGTGCACCAGAAGACGTCGTCCTCGTGCAGGTCGAAGATGTACTTGGTCGTGAGGTGCGCGCCCAGCAAGTAGCCGCCGGTGGTGTGCACCACGCCCTTGGGCTTTCCGGTCGTGCCCGACGTGTAGAGGATGAACAGCGGATGCTCGGACGGCAGTGCCGCGGGCGCGCATTCGGCGGACGCGCCGGTCATGCGGTCGTGCCACCAGACGTCGCGGCCGGCCTGCATCTGCACGGCGTTGCCGGTGCGGCGCACGACCACGCACGCCTCGATGGTCGGCGTCTCGCGCAGCGCCAGGTCGACGTTGTCCTTGAGCGGGATGACCTTGCCGCGCCGGTAGCCGCCGTCGGCGGTGATGCACACCTTGGCGCCGCAGTCGTTGATGCGGTCGCGCAGCGCCTCGGCGGAGAAGCCGCCGAAGACCACGGTGTGCGGCGCGCCGATGCGCGTGCAGGCCAGCATCGCCACCGCCGCCTCGGGGATCATCGGCATGTAGATCGCGACGCGATCGCCGGCGGCCAGGCCCAGCCCCTTGAGCACGTTGGCGAAGCGGCAGACCTCGGCGTGCAGCTCGGCGTAGGTGATGCGCCGTTCCTCGCCCGGCTCGCCCTCCCAGAGCAGCGCGACCTTGTTGCCGCGCGTCGCGAGGTGCCGGTCGAGACAGTTCGCCGACAGATTGAGCTCGCCGTCCTCGAACCACTTGGCCCAGGGGATCTGCCAGTCGAGCACCTTGGTGAACGGCTTGATCCAGGCCAGCTCCTTGCGCGCCATCTCGCCCCAGAACGCCTCGGGCTCCTGGATCGAGCGCTTGTAGAGCCGTTCGTACTCGGCGGCGTCGGACAGCAGCGCGTGCGACTTGAACGCGGCCGACGGCGGGAACTTGCGCGACTCGCGCGAGACCGACTGGATGACGCCCGAGGCGTCGGACGAGGTGGATGCTGCGGACTGCTCGGATCGAGGGTCTTTGCTCATCGCACACCTACCTTATTTCGAAGGAGCCGAGGTCCGAGGCCACCGGAAGCCAATCGACGTCGACCAGTTTGACGCGTGCGCCCGGAGGGCCCTGGCGCAAGTATACGAGGAAGGTTTGAAGAACGGCCTCGTCGCCCTGGGCGTCGACCTCGACCGTCCCATCGGGGCGATTGCGGACCCAGCCGACAACACCGCAGCCGGCGCGCCTCGTGCGCGGCGGACGCGCGATACCCGACGCCCTGCACCCGCCCGCTGACGATCGCGCGAAAGCGTTTCACGACGCCCGCTCGAATCTCTCGGATCGACCTTGCTGGAACGCCGCCGAGGCGCCCGAGAGCGCTAGCTCGGCCCCTCGGTGACCCGGAAGCCGATCAGGTTGTTCGGGATCAGCGGCAGCTCCGCGTATTGCGCGACGATGTTGTTCGACGAATCGAGCAACTGCACCTTGGAGAGAACGACCAGCTGCACCGGGCCGTGCGCGGGGGCGCAGGAACCGATGTACCCGACGACCTTGGCGCCGGTGTCGAACTCGAAGGTAGTGCGGTGGCTGACCATCTCTCGCAGCTTGTTGTAGTCGGGCATGGTTGTTGGCGGGGAATCTAACAGAACCGGAGGGTTTGGGAACCCTCTGAGGGCCCCCAATTACGCGGAGGGGGAGGGTTTGGGAACCCTCTGGGAGCCCCCATTACGCGCAGGGGGGAGGGTTTGGGAACCCTCTGAGGGTTCCCATCTACATCGACGGGTGCCCGGGCGGCAGCCCTCCGTGGGGGTTCATCTCGTGGGGGTTCATCGGCGCGCTCCCCATCGGTGCGCCGCCGCCCATCATCGGCGCGTTGCCGGCCAGCGATTCGTCCTCTTTCTGGAGCTGGTCCAGCGCCAGCTTGACGCCCCGTGCGCCGACCTTGACCTTGGGCACGCCGCCGATGACGTCGCCCTTGAGGTGCGTGAGCGGGTCGCCGTCCTTGTCGACGCGTACCGAGAGCGAGACCTCGCCGTCGAACGCCCCGGTCGGGATCATCATGTCGCGCGCGCTGAGCGTGAAGGGGATCGGAAACGACGACGCCGAGAGCCGCTTGACCGCGACCAGCGTCCCGCGCGCGTTGGGGTTGTCGGCGATCCGCCGCGCCACCAGGAAGATCGTGTCGGACGGCGAGACGTCACTCTTGCGCGCCGGCGCGAGAACGATCGAACCGCTGATCGCGGCCTTGGGATCGACGGGCGCCTCGGGAGCTGGCGGCGCCTCGGGGGCGGCCGGCGGCAGAGGTTGCGGAGCAGGCGGTGGCGTCGGCAGCGGCGCCGCGGCCGCCGAATTTGCGGCCATGGGCGGAATGCCCGAAGGCTTGTTGGCGTCATCCTTCTTCTCGCACGACGCCAGCGCCAGAGCGCCGAGCGCGACCAAGGTAGCAGCACAACGCAGCGGGTGGTTTGCCATCGGCCGAAGCTAGCACACTCGGCTATCATGGCCGTTGAATGTCGACGCCAGGCCCCCTCGTCACCAAGCTCGCGACGCGAACCTTGATCGCGCCGGGAATCGCCGATCTTTCGTTCAAGATGGTCACCCCATCGGAGCTCAGCTTTCGCGCCGGCCAGTTCGTTTCGATCCCGGTCGAAGGCGCCGACGCCTCTAGCCCGTCGAGGAGAAGCTACTCGATCGCCTCGCAGAGCGACGCCGGCAACACGTTGCGCTTCATCATCCGGGTGATCCCGTCGGGCGCGGCGTCGGAGCTGCTGATGGCGGCTCCGATCGGTGCCCCCATGCGCATGACTGGACCACACGGCTTCTTCGTGCTCGACGACGAGCACGCAGGCGACGTGGTCTTCGGCGCGACCGGCACCGGCGTGGCAGCGGTGATGCCGATGCTGGGTGAGCTCAGCCGCACCGTGGACCGCGGCCGCCGCTACCTCTACTGGGGGCTTCGCCACGAGAGCGACCTGTTCGCGCACGAGGAGATCTCCCGCCTGTGCGAGCGCTCGAACACGGAGCTACGCATCTACCTGAGCGCGCCGAGCAAGGACGAGGGGTGGGACGGCGGCCACGGCCGCATCACGCCGGCAATCCTCGAGCAGCTGCCGTTCCTGACGGCGCCGACCTTCTACCTGGTCGGCAACGGCGCGATGATCACCGAGCTCAAACGCGAGCTGGTCGAAAAAGGGGTCAATCGGAAGAAGCAGATCCGTACCGAGGCCTTTTTTGATTGAGAGCCCGGGGAGGGTTCCAAACCCTCCTGACTGATTCTGGACTGACTTTCGAGGGCTGTTGCGACGTTTGAAAGCGCGGGGTTCCGCGAGCCTGGGGCTATCGGCGGGTCGCGATTACGGGCTAAGATTCGGCCCATGCGCAAGGCGACGTCGTTCTTGCCGCTCACCGTGCCCCTGACACTGATCGCGGTGGGGTGCGGTGCGAGCGGAAACACGACGGCCAGCTTGCAGCAGATCTCGCCCGACCGGGCCTACAGCGACAAGCCGATCCCGGTGCAGCTGATCGGCCAATCATTCCACCCGCCGGTCCAGATCGATACCTACTCGGCCTCGGCGGACCTCGCGCCGTCGCCGTTTCAGATCTCGCTCGACCCGCTGCGGCCCACCGCGGGGCGGCGATCGGTCGCGGCGGTCAGCCCGATGTGGAAGAACCACGGGGAGATCGACGCCACCCTGCCCGCCGGCGTGCCCGCCGGCACCTACTCGGTCTCTCTGCGCGACGCCGCCGGGAACCCCATCGCTTCGTCGGCGACGTTCACTTCGCTGGGGCCGGACATCGACCCGCCGCACATCGTCTTTCTCGATCCAGCCGCCGGCGCCGCGTTCGCTGCAGGCGAACGTGTCCCCGTCCAGGTCCACGTCGACGACGGCGCCGGACAGCTGGGTCTGGTCGCGTGGTCGAAGGACCCGCCGGCGGGATCCGCATCCACGCCCTGTTTGCTCGACCCGTCCGGACTGTGCCAGTTCACGATCACGATCGAAGCGGGGCCCGACGTGGTGGATCCGATCGATATCCGCATCGACGCCACCGATACCCTGCACAACCAGACGACCGCGTACCGGCGCGTGCAGGTCGCCAAGACACCGACCATCACGAAGATCGATCCTCCTGAAGGCCCCACAGGCGGTGGCCAGATCACGGTCTCCGGACAGTACTTCGTCCCCAACCTGTCGCAGATCATCGTCGACGGCGTGTCCATCGGAGGCAAGCTCGCCCTGGACGGCGGTTCGATCACCGCGACGACCCACGCCCACGTTCCCGGCCTCGCGCCGATCTGGGTGACCAGTGGTGACAGCCAGAGCGACCGCTGGGGGTTCACCTTCATCCCGCCGCCGATCCTCAAGCTCATCGATCCACCTCACGCCGTCGTCGATGGGCCGACGGTGACCATCCGCATCTCCGGGAACAACTTCCGCGCCGAGACCCAGTTCTTCTGGCTCCAGGCCGGCACGACCACCCTGATCTCGCATGTGACACCCGACAACCTCGCGCCCGCTCCCGCCCTACGAACGCCTGCTGAGCCCGACGCTGGTGGAGCTCACGCTGGCGACCGATCGCACGGGAACCTTCAGCATCAGCGCGCATGACCCGGTGTCCCTGGATTCCGTGCTCGTCGACGCGTTCACGCTCGATCCCGCTCCCGCTCCATGAAGCTGCTCTCCAAGCTCACGCTCCTGTCCCTCGGCGTGTCGGCGATTCCGCTCGCAATCGCGGGCTACTCGTCGCTGCGCATCGGCCAGGGCGCGCTGCGCGGCGCGATCGAGGACAACGAGCTCACCGTCGCGCGCCAGGTCGCCGACCACGTCGGCGCCGAGCTGCAGCACCTGTCGTCGATCCTGCGCGTCGACGCGCGCATCTTCGACCTCACGCGCTCGGGCGAGGAGGCGCCGACGCCGCAGGGCCTGCTGAAGTTCCTGCAGCTGGTCTATCACCAGAGCGACGACTTCTGCGCGGTCGCGATGTTCGACGAGCACGGCTCGCCGGTGGGGACGCCGGCGTACATGGAGAACCCGGCGACCTACGACAGCTTCCGCAACCACGAGCCGATGCGTCCCTTCGACGTCGAGTCGGTCGGGCTCATGGCGCCGCTCGGCGAGGCGATGAACCGCGGCCAGGGCATCGGGCCGGTCTTCCTGGGCGGACCGCGGCGCGTGCCGCACGCGGTGATCGCGGTCGCGTTCGATCCCACGCTGGGCGGCGGCAAGCGCATCCTGGCGGCGGAGATCACGCTCAAGCGCCTCGGCGCCTACGTCGCCTCGCGCTCGACGACCGACACCGACGTCAAGCTGGTCGACGCCAGCGCGCGCCTCATCGCCGCCGGCTCGCACCTCGGCGTCTCGCACCTCGAAGTGCAGCGCTTCGCGGCCGCGCGCGAGGGCGAGCTGCCGGCGACCGACTCGGTCGCGGAGTACAACGACGGCAACCGCCGCGTCATCGGCGCGTTCACGACCGTCCCGCCGTTCGGCTTCGGCGTCGTCGTCGACAAGACCATCGACGCGGCGCTGCTGCCGGTGAACCGCATCCGCTTCGCGACGCTGTTCTGGATCGGCGTCTCGGGCGTGATCGGCTCGATCGTCGCGCGCGCGTTCGCGCGCCGGCTCTCCGATCGCGTCGACCTGCTCACCGGCGGCGCGCGCCAGATCGCCGCCGGCAACCTCGAAGCGCGCATCGATGAGGACGCGTCCGACGAGCTCGGCGATCTCGCGCACGCCTTCAACTCGATGGCGGTCTCGCTCGACGGCGGCCCGGCGGCAGATCCTGGCGCAGACCAACGAGATCATGGTCTGGAACCAGACGCTGGAGAAGCGCGTCGAGGACGGCACGCGCGAGCTGCGCCAGGCCCAGGACATGCTGCTGCGCTCGCGCGCGCTGGCGGCGCTGGGCGAGCTGGGCGCGGGCGTCGCGCACGAGATCAACAACCCGCTCGCCGGCGTGCTGGGCATCGCGCAGCTGATGCTCGCCGACCTGCCGGCGAACCACCCGGCGCGGCCGATGGCCCAGGACATCGAGGCGCAGGCGCTGCGCATCCGGAAGATCGTGGCCAACTTGCTGCGGTTCGCGCAGCGGCAGGCGGGCGAGGACGCGAAGGCGCTGGATCTGCCGCGCGTGCTCGACGACGCGATCGAGCTGTGCGGGCCGACCGATCTGGCCGCCGCCGGCATCACCATCGTCCGCGACTACGCGACGCCGACGCCGCAGGTGCGCGGCAACACGGTCCAGCTGCAGGAGGCGTTCATCCAGCTGATCCGGAACGCGCGCGCCGCCATGCCCGGCGGCGGCAGGCTCACCATCGCCACCAGCGCGCCCGACGACGGGCTGGTGCGCGTCACGGTGGCCGACACCGGCCACGGCATCAGCGCCGAGCACCTGCCGCGCATCTTCGATCCGTTCTTCACCACCAAGAGCGACTGGGCGGGGATCGGCATGGGCCTGTCGGTGGTGCACAAGACCATCGAGGACCACGGCGGGTCGATCGAGGTCGCAGAGCGACGTCGACAAGGGGACGACGTTCGTGCTGACGTTTCCCGCCTACACCGGCACGGGAGCGATCCGGTTGTCATGACCGCCGCGCGCACGCGACGCCGTTCACGGCCCTACGCCGGTCTGGCCTGGCTGGCGCTGGTGGTCGGTGGGGCGCTGTTCGGCGCGAGCCAGCTCTCGACGCATGCTGTTCGAGCGGCCGATGCCGCTGCCGGCGGCGGCGCCGATCTCGACCGGCGCTGCCGCGCCGTTCGGCGGCGCGCCGATCTCCGAGATCGGCGGCGGCGCGGCCGAGGTCGCCAACCTCTTCCGCCTGGTGACGTCGCAGGGACACGTCGAGGCCTATCGCGACGGGCAGTGGAGCCCGATCCCGCGCGGCGATCTGCTGCGCTCGCCCGACGTCGTGCGCACCAGCCCGGGCGCGCGCGCCGTGCTGAGCCTGGGACCGTCGACGGAGATCGAGCTCAAGGAGAACGTCGAGATCCGCCTCGACCGCCTGTCGAAGAGCGAGGTCAGCGTCGACCTGCTCCGCGGCAAGGTCTTCGCGCGCGTGCCGCGCGCCGGCGACCACCTGACCGTGACCGCCAGCGACACGCGCACGTCGAACGACGGCCCGACGCACTTCATCGTCAAGGCCGACGAGAGCGGCCGCGTGTCGGTCGCCGCCACCGAGGGCTCGGTGCGGTTCCTGTCGGCCGGCAAGGAGGTGCTGGTGCGCCAGGGCTCGGAGAGCCACGCGGAGCGCGGCGGCACCCCGGGCGATCCCGAGCGCATCCCCGAGGCGATCCTGCTGACCGTGGTCTGGCCCGAGGGCGAGTGGCACACCGCGCGCGCCCCGATCACAGGGCACGGCGAGCCCGAGCTCGGCGATGACCGTCAACGGCGCGCCGATCTCGGTCGGCGCCGACGGCCGGTTCAGCGCCAGCGTCACGCTGCAGCCCGGCGCCAACGAGGTCCGCGTCGAGGCCGAGGACCTGACCGGCCGCGCGCACCGCTCATACGTCGACGCTGGTACGATTGGCCCCCACAGAAGCCCGAGCTGACGGCCGTTCCGGGCCAGTTGTGGAAGCCATGAGCGACGAAACGAAGATCGCCGAGCTGACCGCCGACAACGAGCGGCTGCGCGAGCTGCTGGCCGCCGCCGGCCGCCTGGCCGAGTTCGGGCGCTTCGCCGCGCAGCAGATCCACGAGCTGCGCCAGCCGCTGTTCGCCATCAAGGGGCTGTCGCAGCTGCTGCTGGAGAAGGAGCGCGTCGAGCTCGACGAGGTGCTCGACTTCGCGCGCCACATCTCCGACCAGGCGGAGCGCCTGACCGTGCTGGTCTCGGACCTGCGCCAGCTCTCGGTGCCGGCGCCGAGCCCGACCAAGCGGCGCACCGAGCTCGGCCCGATCCTGGTGCGCGTGACCGCGCTGCTGGAGTACCGCCTGCGCAAGAGCGGCGCGACCCTGCGCACCCACGTGGCGCCGGATCTCCCGCCGCTGGTCGCGACGCCGCACGGGCTGGAGCAGATCCTGATCAACCTCATCGGCAACGCGCTCGACGCCGTCGCCGGCGCGGCCGGCGCCGGTGATCCAGGTGCGCGCCCAGCGCGTCACCCACGACCCGCGCCTGGCGCGAGATCGAGGTCGCCGACAACGGCTCGGGCGTGGCCAAGACGGTGCGCGCGAAGCTGTTCGAGACGCTTCTTCACGACCAAGGGCGAGGAACAGGGGACCGGGCTGGGGCTGGCGGTCAGCCGCGAGATCGCGCGCAGCGTGGGCGGCGACCTGACGCTGCTCGAGCAGCCCGGCGAGTGGCCGGAGCCAGCGGTGACGGTCTTCCGCCTCACCGTGCCGGTGTCGCAAGAGCTGTGACCATGACGGCCCTCGGCCT
This sequence comes from uncultured Pseudomonadota bacterium, assembly GCA_963711305.1. GTDB lineage: Bacteria > Myxococcota_A > Polyangia > Fen-1088 > Fen-1088 > DASRQZ01. The sequence continues at coordinate 538,120 of CAVQDT010000005.1, read as the reverse complement.
GCTCGCCGTGGCTTTGCTGGGCGTGGGCCCGCTCGATGGCGCCGCGCCCGCGCCGGCAGCGCACGTCCACGCGATCATCACGCCGGCGCGGCCGCACCTGATCCTGGGTGACGAGACCGAGATGGCGCTGACGATCGAGGTGCGCGACAACGACGGCGGCGGTGGCGTTCGCGCCCGAACGCGCGCTGGCCAGCATCGGGACCATCGAGTCGCTGACGGCGGCCGGCGCACGATCGCTTCACGGCGCGCTACGTCGCGCCGACGGCGCGCTTCCCCCAGGTCGGCGATCATCGTGATCGACCTCGTGGGCGGCGGCCAGCACCTGCGCGCGACGACCTGCCTGCCGCTCTACGCGGCGACGCAGATGCCGTTCCACACCAGCGCCAACGCCTCGGTCGCGGTGCGCATCGAGGACCGAGACCTTCGGGCCGGTGCGCGCCGACGCTCAGGGCAACGTGACCATCCCGATCGTCGTGCCGCCCGGCGTGCGCGACGGCATCGCGCGCGCCACCGACGCCTACGGGAGCACGCGCGAGACCGCCGTCGATCTGCAGCCGGCGCCGTTCACGCAGATGCTGATCGTCGGCGCGCCCCAGCTCGAGGTCGGCAGCTTCAGCGAGGTGTCGACGTTCGGCGTGACCACGCGCGGGCGAGCCGATCGCCCAGGGCGCGACGACGTTGCGGGCCGCGGAGGGCATGGTGCACCCGCTGGGCAGCGGCGCGCCCGGCGAGGAGCGCTTCCTGATCGAAGCGCCGCAGAAGGTCGGCGGCGGCGCGATGCACCTGACCGCCACCGCGGTCGACGTCGCCCCCGAGCCGTTGCTGGTGCTGGAGAAGCGCGCCGAGGCGGTGATCCGGCTGGTGGCGGCGCCCGCCGAGCGCCTGACGCTCGCGCCGTCGACCGACCACCTGATCATCGGCGACGACGCGGCGGCGACCATCACCGTCCGACGCCACCGACCGCCACGACAACCCGGCCTCGTGCGCCGGCGCGCTGGTGACCGTCGACGGGCGAGCGGTCGAGCTCGAGCCCGACGGCGCGAGCTGCGGCCAGCTGACGATCGCCGCGCCGGCGAAGCCGAGGAGCGGCAGCATCGAGATCGAGGCGCGGCTCGGCGACCTCCGCGCGCGCACGTTCATCCGCGTGACGCCCGGCCCGGCGGTGCGCCTGGCGGCGTCGGTGTCGTCGCCGCGCGATCGTCGGCGACGGCAGGCAATCGGTCGAGGTGCGCGTCGACGCCTTCGACAAGACCGGGCGGCCGGCGATCGTGCCCCCGCTGACCTGGCAGGCCGCCGGCGGGCGCGTCGGCCCGCAACACGTGCGCCAGCTCGGCAGCTACATGACCGAGTTCACCCCCAACCGAACGCAAGCGCCGCGCGCCGAGGTGCTGGTCGTGCTCAGCGACCCCTCGCTGAGCGCGACGACGCTCGTGCAGGTCGAGCCGCCGCGCGCGCGGCTGACGCTGACGGCGCGCGTCGGCCTGTTCACCAACTTCGGCGGCATGGGAGGACCGATCGGCATCTTCGAGGCGCTGCGCGCGCTGCCCGGGCGCGCGGACGCGTGGTCGGTCGGGCTCATGGTCGCCGTCCTGCACAACGATCTGACGACCAGCCCGGCCAACAGCAACCGGACGCTGTCCGACACCATGATCGAGATCGAGTCAGGTCCCGTGTCCTGGCCATCGTTCAATACCGGCTGCCGGTCCCGCTGGGCGTCGACCTGACCGCCGGCGGTGGCGTCGGCTTCTCGCTCGCGAGCGTGACCCTGCGGCCGACCGACGGCAGCTGGGACGAGAGCCACTCGAGGGCCCACGCGCTGGCGGCCGAGGCGCGCGCGAACGTCGCGTTCCCGTTCGGGCCCGGGCGAGCTGATCGTGGGCGCCCACTACATCTGGATCGATCTCGGCCGCACGTCGCAGGGCGACGACATCCGGGGCAACAGCGTCGGGTTCGTCGGCGACGTCGGCTATCGGATGGCGTGGTAAAAATGACGGGAGCGATCATGAGCAACGCCGCCGACGTCGGTCCGTCCGGGGGTTCCTTCTTCTTCGAACGCTTGCCCGCGCCCGCCCCCGGCCCGGTGGTCGTCAGCGTCCCGCACGCCGGCGTGGGCGTCGCCGGCTTCGACGGCGCGCTGTCGCCCGAGCTGGACGTGCGTTGCGACGCCGACCTTCACGTCGATCGGCTGTACCGCATCGGAGAGCCCGAAGGCCCGCCCGCGTGCGTGGCGGCGCGCCTGTCGCGCTTCGTCTGCGACCTGAACCGCCACCCCGACGACGTCTCCTCCGGCGCCGTGCCGAGCCACCCTGCCCCGCGCAACACCGACGGGCGCGGCTTCATCTGGGCGGTCACGACCACCGGCGCGCCCGCGCTGCGCCGGCCGCTGGCGCACGACGAGTGGCAGGCCCGCGCCGCGATCCACGCCGCCTATCACGGCGCGATCGCGTCGGCGCTCGAGCGCGCGCGAGCGCAGTTCGGGTTCGCGATCCTGGTCGACGGCCATTCGATGCCGTCGATGGGCAAGCAGGGGCACAAGGACCCGGGCCGCCGGCGCGCCGACGTGGTGCCCGGCGACCGCGACGGGACCAGCTGCTCGCCGGTGCTCTCGCGCCACGTCGGCGACTTCTTCCGCGCGCGCGGCTTCAGCGTCGCATTCAACGATCCCTACAAGGGTGGCTTCATCACCACCCACCACGGCCAGCCCGCGTCGGGCATCCACGCCATCCAGATCGAGCTGTCGCGCGATCTGTACATGGACGAGGCGACCTACGCGCCCCGCCCCGAAGGCTTCGCGCGCCTGCAGCCCGCGCTCGCCGACCTGCTGACGTCGTTGTCGACGTTGCGGCTCTAGCGAGCCCGGGTCGACCGCGCGCCAAGCGCGAAGCCGACGAGTCCGCGCGTTCTGCGTTGGAGCTGCGACGGCCTAGAACTTGATGCCGGCGAGCGGATCGTCGACGACGGCCTTCTTCTCGACCTTCTTGTACGGCGTCGGCTTGGCGGGGTATCGGACTGGGTGCTGGCGACCTTGTGCGCGCGCTTGGCGACCTCTTGACTAGCCTCGAGCCGGGCCCGCTCCGCCTCGGCCCGGATGCGAGCCCGCTGGCCCTCGTCCTTCTCCGCGGCCAGCTTTTGCTCCATGTCCTTTTGAATCGCGGCCAGCTTCAGCTCGGACTCGCGCAGCAACGCCTTGTTCTCGGCTTCCGCGCGCGCGTTCGCCGCGTTGAGCGCGGCCACCTCGGTCTGGTGCTGCGAATACATCCGATAGCCGAGCACGCCGGCGATCAGCACCAGCACGGCGGCGACGCTGACGACCGCCTTGACCGGCGAGTTGGTCTTGCGCGACTGCATCTCGAGGCGCATGCGCTCTTCCTGCAAGCGCAGCTCGCCCTCGACGCGCTGGCGGCGCTCGGCCTCCTGCAAGCGCAGCTGCTCCTCGCGCAGCTTGTTTTCCTTGTCTTCCTCGATGCGGCGCAGCCGATCTTCCTCGGCGCGGCGGCGCTGCTCTTCCTCTTCGCGCGCGCGGCGAACCGCGGCCTCTTTGGCGGCGCGCTCGGCCTCGGCCTTGGCCTTGGCCTCGTCTTCCTCGCGCTTGACGCGATCGTCTTCGATCCGCCGAAGCTCCTTCAGCGAAAACAGAACGGAATTCTCACGACGCTCCGACATCGAATCGTTCTCCTCTGCGCATCGGAATGATCCCTGGCGACCGACTCCGATCCGAGTCTTTTTAAGTAGCACGACGGAGGAAACAGTTCAACGCACCGCCGAAGGCCGCGCGCGGATCCGTGCACCGATCTCGTGCGCGAATCCTGCGTCTTGCGCGTGCGACAGTGGGCCTGGCGTCTCCCACCCGCTGCGGCCCGCCGTGCGACCAGCGCGCTACTTCTTGAGCAGGCTGTCGAGAAAGTCGTCGTCGGACTTCGAACGGCCGCCGGACGCCTTTGCTGGCTTGCTGGCCGGCTTCGCGCCCTTGCCGCTCGATCCGCTCGAGCAGCGCGGCGCCGCTCTTGCCGTGCGCGCGGCCCGACTTCGCGCTGCGCCGGTGTGCACGAGCTGCGGGCCGCTCGGCGTCCGTTGCCGCGGGAGCGCGCGACCAGTGGCCGAGCTCGCTGCCGAGGTCCCAGCAACGTTCGCGAGCGTGGTCGCGCTTCCACCCATCGGGGCGGCCTTCTCGACGACCTTGGGCGCAGGAGGAGGTGCCATCGCCGCGCGGCGAGCCGCCTCGGCCTTGGCGGCCGCTTCCTGCTGACTTGCGATCTCGAGCGAGCGGTGATGCCACATGGCCAGGCCAAGGATCAATGTCGCCAGGACGACGACACCGCCCATGCCCCAGAGCACGCGCATGGCGACGCGCGTGCCGTCGCGGGGAAGATCGAAGTTCGGAAGGACCACTTTCTCACCCATGGATCGAACAACTCCTCGTTTTTGGAAATCTCACAGAGCGATCGGACCAAGCCAGCCGGCGAAGAGGCAAAGTGTGTTCCAGAGAACTATTACATGAATGCAGGACGGTAAGACAGTGGAAGTATTGGATTTCGGGCGTAGGTCCCACACCCGACCCCCTGGGGTCTCCCCCCCTCAGTTTCCCCATTTTGGGGCCCGGTCCCCCCTGCTGGCGCCATCTGGCCGAACAGGCTATGGTGCTGCGCGCTTCGTTCGCGAACCGATGGGCCACTACGTCGATCTCCACAGCCACTTCCTACCCGGCCTCGATGACGGCGCAGGCGATCTCGAAACGGCGCTTCGCATGGTGCAGGCGCTGAGCGCGCTCGGGTTCTCCGACCTGTACGCGACGCCGCACCAGCGAGCCGGCATGTTCTTGCCGACGCGCACCGACATCGACGCCGCCTTTCGTCAGGTCAGGGAGCGAGCGCATGAGCTCGCGCGCGCCGCGAGGCATCGAGCTCAAGCTGGGCCTCGCGGCCGAGAACTTCTGGGACGACGTTTTTCACGATCGCCTGCGCCAGGGCCAGCAGCCGAGCTACGACGGCGGCCCGGCGTTCCTGTTCGAGGTGAACCCGCAGCTGATGCCGCCCGGGATCGAAAACGAGCTCTTCCAGATGCGCGTGCGCGGCCAGCTGCCGGTCATGGCGCACCCCGAGCGCTACGTCGCCGTCCAGAGCGAGATCGCCACCGCCGAGCGGATCGGTCGATCGGCGGCGCTGCTGATCGATCTCGGCGCGCTCGATGGCGCGCACGGACGCGTCGAGATGAAGACCGCCCGCCGCCTGGTGCTCGATGGGCTGGTGCACGCCGCCGCCTCGGACGCGCACAGCCCGGAAGACCAGGGCGCGGTCGCGAGCGGGATGGCCTGGATTCGCAAGCAGCGCGGTGCCGCGGTGCTCGACCAGCTGCTCGACGAGAATCCCCGCCGAATTTTGTCGGGTGAGTTGCCGGAGCCACCGCCGGCATGAGTGATACGTTGTTGTCGTAGTAGCCGGGTGGGCGGCACGCGCGGGCAAGGAAAAGACTGTGAAACCGAATCTGCTCTTCAAGCTTCTCGCTTCGCTGATCGTCGGGGTCGTCTGCGTCTTCTACGCGCTCCACGGCATGAACCGCCACGAGGTGCTCGCCGACATCCAGGCGCTGCCGCTGTCCGGCGTGCTGCTCTATCTCGGCACGCTGGCGATCACGCACTTCTTCCGCAGCTGGCGCTGGAACTACCTGCTGCGCCCGCTGGGCGCGGAGCTCCCGCTGCGACGCCTGCTGCCGGTCTCGTCGGTCGGCTTCATGGCCATCCTGGCGCTGCCGATCCGCCTCGGCGAGTTCGTGCGCCCCTACTTCGTGACCCGCGAGGGGCGCATCCGCATGAGCGCCGCCGTCGGCACCGTCGCCGTCGAGCGCATCGTCGACGGGCTGCTGATCTCGATCCTGTTCTTCGTCTCGTATCTGCTGTCGTCGCCCGACGTGTTCTCGCCCGAGCTGCGCTTCGGCGCCTGGCTGTCGCTGATCGGCTTCGTCGGGCTGACGACGTTCCTGGCGGTGGCGCAGGTCGTGGACCGAGCCGACGATCGATCTCGTGCTGCGGTTCTCGCTGCTTGCGCCGCTTCGCGCCGGCGCGCGCCGAGCGGCTGGGCGATCGGCTGCGGTCGTTGATCTCCGGCTTCACCGTGATGCGCGACCGGCGGAACTTCACCATCTTCCTGGTGCAGTCGATCCTCTACTGGGGCGCGAACGGCTTCGGCATGTGGATCCTCGCGCGCCAGATGGACCTGCCGATCTCGTCTCGGCGCGCGTTCACGACCATGGCGTTCACCGGCGTCGTGCTCACGCTGCCCAACTCGCCCGGGTTGGTCGGCCAGTTCCACGCGGCGATCAAGCTCGGGCTCGCCGCGTATCTGCCGCTCGCGGTGGTCAACTCCAAGGGGATGGCCTACGCGATCGTCCTGCACGGCATCCAGACGCTGTGGTACGTCGCGACCGGCCTCCTGTCGCTGCTGGCGATCTCGGGCACGGCGGGCCGGCACGCCTCGCTCGCCGAGGCGGTGCGCGAATCGAGCCGCGCCGCCAGCAGCGCCGAGACGCGCGCCGAGCCTCGACCCGGAGTCGAGGCGGTATGAACCGGCGCGGCGGCGCGGGCGCGATCGCGCCGCTGGCAGCCGCCGCGCTGACGCTGATGTCGCTGTCCGCGGCGCCGGCGCACGCGCGCAGCTCGGTGGTCGTCCCGTACGCCATGGCCGAGGTCTGGCCAGCGGCGATCCGCTTCCTGCGCGTCGACCGCAACTACCGCGTGCGCGAGAAGGACGAGCCGGCGGGCTACGTGCTCTTCGATCTGCCCGAGAACAAGCGCACCTATCGGGCGGCGCTCGAGATGGTGAAGACCACCGACGAGGAGGGCCGCGTCGCGACGCAGCTCACCTGCACGATCACCGACCTGCCCCGCCGCTACGAGACGACGTTGCTCGATCAGCTGGCGGTCAAGGTCGGCGAGGAGCGCGGCCCGCCGCCGGCGCACCGGCCGCCGGTCGCCGGCGATCCGCCGCCCAAAGACAGCAAGCCCGACTCGAAGCCCGAGCCCAAGCCCGACGACGGCGATCTCAACCAGCTGCCGAAGCCGCCGACCTGGGGCCCAGCGCCGCGGTAGCTGACGGCCGTCGGCCTGCGAGGCTCCGCTCTACCCAGCTCGACGAGCGGGGCGCCCTCTTCCACCGGCTGCCCCTCCTTGATCAGGATCGCCGTGACCTTGCCGTCGGCCGGCGACTCGACCGGCATCTCCATCTTCATCGACTCGAGGATCACGACAGTCTGTCCTTCAGTGACGGTGTCGCCGACCTTGACTTCGATCTTCCACACCGTGCCGGTGATGTGCGCGTTCACGCTCGTGGCCATGGGACGCCGACGAGTATCACGGTCGAGTCGCGGGCATCGACGCCGCCATGTGAAACGCGAGCTGCTCGTCGCTGTAGCGGTGCTCGACCCCGCGCACGCAGCGCAGGCGCGCCTCGCACGACAGGTGGCAGGCGGGCGCCGTGCGCCGGCGCGCGTGGCAGTCGGCGACGGAGAAGCCGCCGAGGCGGACCGCGCCCGCCGGACAGGCGGCCACGCACGGTGCAGGACAGCCGGCGCAGGCGTCGCCGAGCGGTTCGGCTGGCACGAGGTCGCTCCACTCGCCGGCGAGCGCGATCAGCGCGCGATAGGCCCACCACGGACCGAGAGTGGGATGAATCTGCAGGCCGAGCGGCCCGGGCGGACCTATCCCCGCGGCGCGCCCCAGGCGCTGGAACGGCAGCGCGGGGACGCTGTCGGTGAAGGGGAAGTAGATCCGGTGCGCGACCCCCGCCGCGCCCAGTGTCTCGTCCGCCGCGGCGACGACCGTCGCTCGCGTGAACCGGTCCAGAGGGTTGCGCGCGCCGTCGGACGCTTCGGGCGCCGCGCGAAAACGTTCGAAGAGCGCGCGGCCGCCGCTTGCCGACGACGATCGCGCTGACGGCGTCGCCGGCGGCAGGCGCGGCCTCGCCGAGCAAGCCGCGCAGGCTCAGCGACGGCGCCACCGGTGCGCACGCGCGATCGAACGCCTCCTCCGACAGGGGCAACCACACGTCGAGCCCGCGCGCCGCCAGCGCCGAGCGAAGCGTCGGCAGCCAGCGCCGAGCGGCCGCTCACGGTCTCGCTCGACGACATCACACGGGCCGCGCGGCCGCCGCCGCTAGCGCAGCTGGAACGGGTACGGCGTGGTCAAGCCGTCCGACGGCGGGAAGCTCGCGGTCTTGACCGCCTTCTCGACGCACTGACCGGTCGGCGTCCCCGCGAACTTGCCGGTGACCGTGGCCGAGGTGACCTTGCCGCTCTTGCCGATCACCACGTTGACCATCGCCACGCCCGGAACCTTGAACTGGTTGTAGCACTCGTTGACCTTGGGCTTGACCGAGTTCATGCCCGCCACGATCGCGCGCGACGAGAGCGGGCCCGCCGCCTCGGCAGGCGGCGCGGCGGCCGCCTTGCGCGGCGCAGGCGCGTCGTCGTCCGACGACGCCGCCGCCGGCCGGCGCGTCTTCTTGCCCGACAGCGCGTTCTCGAGCAGGTCGTCGAGCGAGCCCTTGGCCGGGCCCTTCTTCTCCGGCTCGGCCGCAGGCGCCGCAGCGGCCGGAGCCGCCGCCTTGGTGCCGCCCTCCGCCGTCGCGGCACCCTTCGCGGCCTTGCCGCCACCCTTGCCGACCTTCTCGTGCTTGCGCGCCGCCCTTCTCGTGCTTGGCGTCGTCGCCCGCGGCTTTCGCCCCTTCGGTTCCCGGCGCGCCTTCACGCGGCGGCAGGTTCTCGTCGGGGATCGGCGGCGTGGCCGGAGTCGCGGCCGCCGCGGGCGCCTTGGGCGCAACCGCCGCCGCGACGGGCGCCGGCGCAGGCGCGGGAACCGTCACCTGCTCGACCACCGTCACCGGCTTGGTCGTGAGGATCTTGTAGGCCATCACGCCGATGCCGATGACCAGCAGGAGCATGCCGCCGATGACGGCGTACATCCACTTGGGCGGCCCGCTCTGCGTCGGGATCGGCAACAGCACCGGTGCCGCCGCCGAGAACGAACCGAACGTGGGCAGATCGTCACTGAGCGCGCTGCTGCCACCGCCGCTCGAGACGCTGGGCGCGCCCAGCGTGGTCGCCGCCATGGCGCGAATGTCGATCAGGCCCGAGCCTTCCGACGAGCCGTTGCCGTTGGTGATCGGCGCCGACGCCTTGGGCGCGGCCGACGGCATCGCCAGCTGCTGCAAGTTCGCCAGCGAGAAGAGCACCGAGTTCTCGTGCCGCTGAGCGGTCAGGTTCTCGACGCGGCCACCGTCGTGATTCGCGGCCGGCGAGCGACGGCCGTCATCGACCGATGCGCTCGACGCCGCCGCGTGCGACGCGAACAGGTCGCCGCCGCCACCGCGTGCCGCCATCGGCGCGCCGAAGCCGTCGTCGTGATCGGCGTTGGCCCGCCCCACGCGCGCGGGGCTGACCGCCGGGCTGGCCGCCGCGGCGTCGATCGCGCTGAAGAGCCCGCCGCCACCGCCGCTGCTGCGCGCGGGCGCGGGCGCCGACGACGCGACCATGGCCTCGTCGACCTGAACCTGCGCCGAGTCGCCGCGGCTGAGCGGCGCGCTGTCCGTGAACAGATCTCCGGCGCCGCCCGCGATGTCGGTCGGCTGAGCGCCCGGCGAGGCTGCGTCGGCAAACTCGGGGACGGTCGACAGCTTCAACCAGTCGGCGAGCCCCTCTTTCCAGATGTACGTCTCGCCGTTGATCTCGCCGCGACCGAGACGCGCGCGAATCTCGGCCTCGGGGAGCGGTCCGACCTGCTCGCCCTCGACGACCAGGTGCCAGCCACCGCCCTCGCTCGTGGCCGCGGCGGCTGGAGCAGCCGCCGCGTCGTTGGTACCGCGGACCACGATGATGTGGCTGCACTTCTTGCAGCGGATCTTGAAGACCTTGCCCCGAACCTTGTCGTCGGAGATGGAGTACTTCGTCGCGCAGGAATCACAAACGATCTTCATTTACCCCTCGTTTACCCTAGCTGGGTCGCGGAAATCCGGTCGCTGCTCCACGGCCCCAGGCCTCGGGCTCGAAACGGCTTCCGATTATATTTGTCTCGACTTGCGGGCGCAAGCGCTGGCACGACGGTTTGCTTGGCGTTTCGCCGATTTACGCTGCTGACGCTTATCGTCGAACCCTCGCTCACGCTCATCGTCGAACCTTCGCCTACGCTCATCGAATCTTCGCTGACGCTCATCGTTGAATTTCGCTGACGCTCATCGGCGCGGCACCGTCATACCAATTCTTGCGCACAATCGAACACCTCGGCTGCAATCGCCGAGAGCTTTACCGACGGTCGATTGCGGCCTTGCGGCGCGCCGAGCAGCCTACGCGCCCCTGGTCTTGCGTGCGCGAGGCCCGCCAGGCTTCGGATCCTGCCTTGCCGTTTTTCACGCGGACGACTTCCGAGAAACCCCACCGCCGGGCGTACGCATCCAGCGCGCCCGGTGACAGGCCGACCAGATCGACCGCGACCCGCTTGCCGCCCGACCGCAGCTCATCGGCGTGGCGGAGCGCGGCACCCGCGGGCCCCGCCACCAGCACGCTGCCGGCAACCGCGCCCGCGCCGTTGGTCGCCGCCGGGCCGTTTCCGTTGGTCGTGCCGGTGGCCGGCGCGCGGGCGGCGTGCGCCGCTTCGAGCGCCGCGGCCGCGACCTCGACATCCACGGCGAATCCGACCGCCGGGCTCGGCTGCCCGTAGCGACCGAGCAGATCGTCGTAGCGCCCGCCGCCGAGGACCGCCTGCCCCGCCCCCTCGGCGTAGCCCTGGAAGCGGAGTCCGGTGTAGTAGTCGAAGCCGCGCACCTCACCGAGATCGATGTGCAGCCGCGCCGGGATCTCGCGCTGCTCGACCGCCGCGACGATGCGCGCGAGATCGGCGAGCGCGCGCCGCACACCCTCCGACGGCGCCTGCTTCATCGCCTTTTGCAGAATCGACGGCGGTCCCGACAGCTCGGGCAGCAGCGCCGCGAACCGCGCCGCCGCCTTGGAGCCGCGCGCGCCGCGCAGCAGCGACTCGAGCCCGGCGCCATCGCGCTTGGCGATCCGCCCGCGCACCTCTTCCGTCGCCTCCGGCGGCAGCTCGAGCGCGCCCAGCACCTCGCGCGCGAGGCCGAGGTGCCCGAGATCGATCGTCGGCGACGCCAGCCCGGTCGCCGCCAGCGCGGCCGCGGCGAGCGCGATCACCTCCGCGTCGCCGTGCGGCCCGGCGACGCGCGCCAGCTCGACGCCGGCCTGGATCAGCTCGCGCTGCCCGCGCGCGCCCCGCTCGAGGCGAACCACCGTTCCCTCGTAGCAGAGGCGCACCGGGCCCGGCTCTTCTTGATAGCGCGTGGCGATGAGACGCGCGATCTGCGGCGTGATGTCGGGCCGCAGCGCCACCACCTGCCCCGAGCTCGGCTCGACGAAGCGAATCGCCGCCGCGCGCCCCGACGTCCCGAGGCCCAGCGCCAGCACGTCCTCGTACTCGAACGCCGGCGTGATGACGCGCGAGAACCCCCAGCGCTCGAACACGCCGAGCAGGGTCTCGGCGATACGGCGCCGCTCCGCCGCCGCCCGGGGCGCGAAGTCGCGCATCCCGGTCGGCAGCCGCAAGGTCGGTGAGTCGCTGGGCACGATCGCTACGGCTTTACCGCGTTCTTGACGATGCCGTCCTTCAGATAGCCGACGAACACCTCGGCCAGCTCGATCGCGACCTTCTCCTGCGCCTCGCGCGTCGACGCGCCCAGGTGCGGGCTCGCGATCAGGTTCTCGTGCGCGAACAGCGGCGACGGCTCCGGCGGCTCCTTGCCGAACACGTCGAGCGCGGCGCCCGCGAGCTGCCCCGACTTCAGCGCCTCGAGCACGTCGGTCTCGTTGACGATGCCGCCGCGCGCGCAGTTGATCAGGTACGAGCCCTTCTTCATGCGCGCGAACGTCGCCGTGTTGAACAAATCCTTCGTTTCAGGCGTCAGCGGCACGTGCAGCGTGATGAAGTCCGACTTGGTGATGATGTCGTCGAGCGACGCCAGCTTCACGCCGGCCGGCAGCCCGGTCTCGGACTTCACCAGCGGGTCGTAGCCGAGGACCGACATCTTGAGACCCACGCCGCGCTCGGCGGCCTGGCGACCGATGTTGCCGAGGCCGACCACGCCCAGCGTCTTGCCGGCGATCTCGACGCCCATGAACTTCTTCTTCTCCCAGATCCCCTGGCGCATGCTCTCGGCGGCCTGCGGGACCTTGCGCGCGAGCGAGAACATCAGAGCGATCGCCATCTCGGCGGCGGCGGCGGCGTTGCCCTGCGGCGTGTTGATGACCAGCACGTTCTTGGCGGCGGCAGCCTTGACGTCGATGTTGTCGACGCCGACGCCGGCGCGGCCGATGATCTTCAGCGAGCCGGGGTTCTCGAGGATCGCGGCGGTGACCTTGGTCGCCGAGCGAATGCCCAGGCCGTGGTACTGGCCGATGATCGCCGCCAGCTCTTCGGGTTTCAGCCCAACCTTGACGTCGACGGTGAACCCCGCCTTTTGCAGGATCTCGACCGCGCGCTTGGACATGTCGTCGGCAATCAGAACTCGGATCGAATCGGCCATGTTCTCTTCTCCTCCCAATGAACGGCTGCAGGTGCGATCAAATCTTGCGAGACTCGGAGAACGTCGCCTGCGCGGCGGCCACCCCCGACCCCGGCTTGATGCGGTAACCGAGATCGGAGAGCGTCATCTCCAGCCCCGAGATCGCGGTGATGATGTCGAACTCGCTGAAGTAACCGATGTGCGCGATGCGGACGATCTTCCCTTTCAGGTGATCCTGTCCGCCCGCGATGGTGATGCCGTAGCGCACGCGCATCTGGCGCACGACCGCCGAGCCGTCGATGCCGCTCGGCACGCGGATCGCGGTCACCGCGTTGGTCGGCGTCGACGCGAAGAGCTCGAGGCCGAGGCCCCCCGCCGCCGTGCGCGTGGCGCGCGCGAGCCGCTCGTGGCGGCTGAAGACGCCCTCGAGCGTCTCTTCCTTGAGCATGCGCAGCGATTCCTGCAGGCCGACGAACAACGTCACCGCCGGCGTGAAGTAGGTCTCGCCCTTGTCCTGGCTCTTTCGCTCGCGCGCGAGATCCAGGTAAAAGCGCGGCAGGTTCGAGCGCTCGTTGGCCTTCCAGGCCTTCTCCGACACGCCGACCATCGCGAGCCCCGGCGGCAGCATCAGCGCCTTCTGCGAGCCGAGGCAGACGACGTCCAGGCCCCAGCGATCCATCGGCACGTCGAAGACGCCGATCGCGGTGATGGCGTCGACGCACAGGAGCACGTCGGGGCGGTCGCGCACGACCTTGGACAGTCCCTCGATGTCGTGCTTCACGCCGGTCGAGGTCTCCGACGCGGTCGCGTACACCGCGCGGATCGACGGATCCTGGTCGAGCGCCGCGGCGACCACCGCCGGGTCGACGCTCTTGCCCCACTCGACTTCGACCATGTGAACGCCGAGCCCGTAGGCGTGGGCGATGCGGGCCCAGCGCTCGCCGAACTTGCCGCCGCGGATCACCAGCACCTTGTCGCCGTGGCGCAGAAAGTTGGTGACCGCGGCTTCCATGGCCGCGGTCCCCGAGCCCGTGAGCTGCAACACCGGCTGCCTGGTCTGGAAGAGCCACTTCAGCCCCTCCTGGTTCTCCTTCAAGCACTCGTTGAAGGCGGGCGCGCGGTGGTACAGCACCGGCCGCGCCATGGCGAGCAGCACACGCTCCGGGACGGGCGTGGGACCGGCGGTGAGGAGGTACTGTTTCATTGCGCGCGGCGGCTGATGAGTCGCCGCCCGTGGTTCTATTACAAGTTCCGCGTCAAACCAATGAGATCGTTCGCGTGCAGCGGAGGCGGGTCCCCCGCCGCAGCTCATCGCGGGGTTCCGAGGTTGATCGTCGTGTCGGCGGAGTGGGCGTCGGGACGACGCCCGGAGTATCTTCGCCGCGCCCGATGTCCCTCGCCCAATTCTCCGACGTCACCTTCGGTTACCCCGGCACCGAGATCCTGACCGGCGCATCGATGCTCATCCGTCCCGGCGAGCGCATGGCGCTGCTCGGACCCAACGGCACCGGCAAGTCGACCGCGCTCCGGCTGCTGGCCGGCGACCTCAAGCCGGACGGCGGCGACGTGCGCGTGCTCGGTCGCTCCAGCGTCGCCTACCTGCGCCAGTCGCAGGAGTTCGCCGGCGCCGGCACGCTGATGGACGCGCTGCTCGAACCGTTCGCCGCCCTGCAGAGCGCTGCACGACGAGATGACCGCGATCGAGCACCGCCTGGCCGAGGCGAGCCCCGCCGAGGTGCAGCGCTACGGCGAGCTGCAGGAGCGCTACATGCGCGACGGCGGCTACGACCTCGAATCGCGCGTGCGCCGCCTCACCGCCGACGTCGGCTTCAGCGAGTCCGATCTCGGGCGATCGGTGTCGACGCTGTCGGGCGGCGAGCGCGGCCGCCTGGAGCTGGCCAAGGTGCTGGTGCGCCAGCCGGATCTGCTGCTGCTCGACGAGCCGACCAACCACCTGGACCTGGCGGCGATCGAGCGGCTCGAGAGCTTCCTCGCCGACTACCCGGGCGCGTTCGTGCTGGTGTCGCACGATCGCGCGTTCATCCGCGCCGTCTGCCGCGAGATCGTCGAGCTCGAGAACGGCAAGTTCGTGCGCTACCCGTTCGGCTACGACAAGTACGTCGTCGAGCGCGACGCGCGCCTGGAACGCGCGCGCGTCGAGTACGAGCGGCAGAAGGAGCACGTCGACAAGACCGAGGACTTCATCCGCCGCAACCTCGCCGGCCAGAAGACCAAGCAGGCGCAGAGCCGGCGCAAGATGCTGGAGAAGCTCGAGCGCCTCGAACGGCCCGAGGACCACTGGGAGTACGCCGGGAAGATCGGCCTCCAGTTCTCGGCCGGCGACGACCTCGGCAGCAAGGAGACGATCCGCGCGCCGCACATCACGGTCGGCTATCCGGACGCGGCGACCGGGGCGATCCTGAAGGACGTCACCGTCAACATCTACCGCGGCGACAAGGTCGGCATCGTCGGCCCCAACGGCGCCGGCAAGTCGACGTTGCTGAAGACCCTGATCGGTGTGCTGCCGCCGCTCGAGGGCAAGGTGGAGACCGGCACCGGCGTGCGCATCGGCTACTTCGACCAGAAGCTGGGCACGCTCAGCGAGGAGCTGTCGCTGATCGACGAGATCCGCACCGTGCGCGCCGACCTGTCGCCCGAGGTGGTGCGCAGCTACCTGGCCAAGTTCCGCTTCTTCGGCGACGACCCGTTCCGCACCGTGCGTGGCCTGTCGGGCGGCGAGCGCAGCCGGCTGGCGATGGCGAAGATCATGCTGTTCCCGCGCAACGTGCTGGTGCTCGACGAGCCGACCAACCACCTCGACATTCCCGCGCGCGAAACGCTGGAAGGCGCGCTGACGACGTACGAGGGGACGTTGCTGGTGGTCAGCCACGATCGTTACTTCCTCGACCGCATCTGCACGCGCCTGCTGGTGATCGAAGGGAACGGGCTGGAGGCGCACCTCGGCAACTACTCGGACTGGCGGCGGCGCAAGACGGGAGGAGGCGTCACGCGCCGCGGAGAAGACGGCGGCAGCGGAGAAGGCTGCCTCGGACACGCGCGGCAAACCAGGAGCGGCGGCGCCGGCTCCCGCGCCGCGACCGGCCGCCGTATCGGAGGCGACGCGCGCCGCCAACAAGGACCGCGAGCGCGAGCTGCGCCGCCTCGAACGCCGCGTGGAAACGCTGGAGGCGGATGTGGGCAAGCTGGAAGCGGAGCTCCAGGCCGTGCGGCAGGAGCTGACCGCCGATCACGCCGGGGATTGGCAGAAGCTGCACACGCTTGCCGATCGCGAGCGCGAGCTCGACGCATTGCTCGCGCGCCGTATGGCGGAGTGGGAGACGGCGAGCACGGCGCTGGCGACCGCCCGGGCCGGCTAGCCGCCGCGGCCAACATCAACGCTCGCCACGCGGCGCGAAGCTACGCTGCGCGAAAAGATGTGACCACGAGCGCGCGAGCCTCAAGACCGGCGCATCGCCTACCGATTGATCCTCATGCAGCACCTCGATTCTGCCCGATTGCTTCGGTAGAATGCGAGTCTAGGTTTCGCATGTAACCGGATCTCGAAAGAGCTTCTTTTTTTGGCCGGAGGTCACCCGGATGCGTTTGGCCGGAGTTTCTGTTTTCGCCCTGGCGGTCGCGACAGCAGGTTGCGCCGGGCGAAAGACCACGGTGGCGAGCACGGCGAGCGTTTCCTCGGCGGAGGTCACCGGAATCTGGGACGGCGTGGTACGGGCGACCATCAGCGAGGGGATGGGGACCGGCGACACGCGCATCGAGAAGCAGGAGTGGCACCTGGCACAGTCGGGCGGCGCGATCACCGGCTACTACATCGCGGCGCTGACGTTCGTGTCGGGCGACGGCCGGCCGTACGTGTGCAGCCGCCAGCCGCAGTTCTCGGCGGTGCAGCGCTACGACATCTCGGGCACGGTGCGCACCGGCCTCGACGGCGTCGTCGAGATCCAGGAGATCGCGCAGAAGTCGGCCGAGGGTCGATGTGATCCCGGCAACCGCCGCCTGCTGCGCTACGAAGGCAAGGTGCAGGGCGACGTGCTGACGCTGGTCGTGAACGGGCAGCAAAAGCAGACGCTGTACCGCAGCCGGGCCAGCGACGACCGCACCGGCGGCGCCGAGCTCTCGGCGGCGAACGCGACCACGACGACGGCGTCGACCGAGTCGCCGTTCCCGAGCCTGGGTGACGGTCCCAAGCCTCCGCTGACCGGCGCGTCGCCCACCGACGTGAGCGGTCTCTGGATCTGGGAGCACCAGGGCACCGCCCCCGGCGGCGACGAGAAGCAGGAGCGCGAGGAGTGGCACGTCACCCAGGAGGGGGCGAAGCTCACCGGCTACTACGACCGCGTCGTCCGGCAGATCTCCGTCGACGGACACGCCTACCGCTGCAGCATGTCGCTGGAGTTCGAGATCGCGACCCGCTATCGCATCAACGGCGAGGTGCGCGGCAACCAGGTCATCATCTACGAGAACTCGTTCGAGGTCCTCGAGCCCAACGCGTGCGACAACGGCAAGCGCCGGCTCGACGCCTACGAGGGCCAGGTGAACGCCGAGGAGCTGCGGTTGGTCTGGGGCGTGGGCGGCCAGGTCCTGCACCGCCCGCACCCGGACGTCCCGACGCAGCGGTTCTAGGCCGCGGCCAGCTCCAATCCCCTCCCCCAGGAGAGGGGGGCAGGCATTGCCAGACGCGGCGCCCGGCGGCCCCTCTCTCTAACCCTCCCCGCGGACGGGGCGAGGGGACCGGAAGGAAGGTCCTTGGTCGAACGTCGCTACTTCTTCAGCTCCGCGTCGATCACCTCTTTGAACTTGTCGACGGGCTGAGCGCCGACCAGGCGCGTGCCGTTGATGAAGAAGGTCGGCGTCCCGGTGGCGCCGACGGCGGCGCCCTCCTTCGCGTCGCTGTCGACCTTGTCCTTGAACTTGCCGCTGTCGAGCGCGGCCGTGAACTTGTTCATGTTCAGGCCCAGCTCCTGCGCGTACTTCTCGAGCGCCGGGCGGTCCAGCGCCTGCTGGTTGGCGAACAGCTTGTCGTGCATCGCCCAGAACTTGCCCTGCTCGTTGGCGGCCAGCGCCGCCTCGGCGGCCAGGTGCGCCTTGTCGTGGAACGGCAGCGGCAGGTTGCGGAACGCGATCTTGACCTTGCCCTTGTACTGGTCCTCGATCTCTTTGAGCGTCGGGTTCACGCGGCCGCAGAACGGGCACTGAAAGTCGCTGAACTCGATCACGGTGACCTTGGCCGAGGCCGACCCCTTGACCGGCGCGTCGCCGACCTTGATGTCGACCTTGGCCGCCGGCGCTTCCGGTGCTCCCGCCGGGGCAGGCGGCGGCGTCGCCGCGGCCTGCTCCATCAGCTTCTGGTAGACGTCCTTGAGCGGCGTCCCCTTCTTGACCAGGTCGTCGGCCTTCTTGATCTCCTCGTCGATGATCTTCTGGAACTCGGGGAACGGCTGCGCGCCGACGATCTGGCGGCCGTTGATGAAGAACGTCGGCGTCCCGTTGGCGCCCACGGAATTCGCCAGCTTCTGGTGCTCGGCGATCTCCTCCTTGATCTTGGGATCGTCCATGTCCTTCTTGAACTTGCTCAGGTTGAGCCCGATGTCCTGCGCGTACTTCTCGAGGTTCGCGCGCTCGAGCGCCGTGTTGTTGTCGTACATCTTGTCGTGCATCGGCCACGCCTTGCCCTGGCGGTGCGCGGCCTGGAACGCCTGCGCCGCCTCCATGGCGTGCTCGTGGAACGGCAGCGGCTGGTTGATGAACACGATCGCGACGTCGTTGGGATACTTCTGCAGGATCTCCTTCACCGTCGGCTCGACGCGCTTGCAGAACGGGCACTGGAAATCGCTGAACTCCGCGATCGTCACCTTGGCCACCTTGGGTCCGGTGCGCGGCATCGTCGCCGTGAGCGGCACCTTGTGCGACGAGGCCGCCGGCGCCGCCGCCGCGGGCGCCGCTGCTCCCGGAGCCGGCTTCTGCTTGTCGTCGATCGCCGCGAGGATCTCGCCGATCCCCTTGCCCTGCTTCGCCTGGTCGATCGCCAGCTTGGCGAGACCGGGGCTGCGCGGGCAGTTCGGATCCTTCTTCACGCAGGTCGCGATCGAGCCCATGCCGCAACCGCACTCGCAGTTGCGCTCGTTCATCGCCTGCAGCGCGGTGGTCTTCTGCGCGTCGTTGAGCCCGGCGAAGCTGACGCCGGCGACCGACGCCAGGTCGGTGTCCTTCAACCACCCGCTCGGGAACTCCGCCTGCGTCTTGTAGACCTTGGCGGGCATCTTGGCCGCGACCGCGGCGGCGGCAGCGGTATCACCGCCCTTCGGCTCGGCGGTTGCGCTCTCGCGCCCGCGCCCAGTGCCGGTCTCACGGCCGACGAGGAAACCGACGGCCAGGCCCGTCACCAGCGGCCAAACAGTTGCACCCCAGTTTCGCGACGATTCGTTTTCACGCGCCATGGCGTGACCTTATACATCAACGTCGCGGATTGCTCACGTGCGCGTGCTCGCGCCCGCGGCCGAGGAACCCGGCGCGAGCGCCCGAGCTCCACCGTTCACTCGTCGTCGTCGCCGCGGGCCGAGCGACGCGAGGCGCCCGGCTCGAAGTCGAGCTCGCCGGCGAACATCTCGTCGAGGATCTCGTCGACCGAGCCGGCGTGGTAGTCGCGCCGCAGCTCCTCGCGCTCGAACTCTTCGAAGGTCCGGTAGATCTTCTGCTCGTCGTCATTGTGTCCCATGCTCGCTCTCCTTGGCTGAGGGCTAGACTCTAAACTCTCACATGTAGGTTCAGATAATACCCAGACCCACAGGCGGTCAAATTTTTCGCTCATCCATTCGGGGGGAGGCCAGAGGTCGGTATTCGGAGTCCGGAGGGGGTTTGATAGGATTCCCGCGCACCATGGGACGCATCATTGCGGTGGCCAACCAAAAGGGGGGCGTGGGAAAGACCACGACCGCCGTCAACCTGGCGGCTTCGCTGGCGGCGGCGGAGCGACGGGTGCTGCTGGTCGACATCGATCCGCAGGGCAACGCCAGCTCCGGCCTGGGGTACGCGCGCACCGAGGAGGGCACCCCGACGGTCTACGACCTGCTGGTCGATGACCGTCCCGTCGGGGAGATCGTGCGCAAGACCGAGCTGCCGCTGCTCGACCTGATCCCGGCGCGCGCCGATCTGGCGGGCGCCGAGATCGAGCTGGTCGCCCTGCCCGACCGCGAGACCCGCCTGCGCCGCAGCCTGCGCGCCGCCGCCGCCGACTACGACTTCGTGTTCATCGACACCCCACCGTCGCTGGGCCTGCTGACGCTGAACGCGCTCTCCGCGTCCAACGGCGTGCTCGTGCCCCTGCAGTGCGAGTACTACGCGCTCGAGGGGCTGAGCGATCTGCAGACCACCATCGATCTCGTCGGCCGGTCGCTGAACCCCGGGCTGACCATCGAGGGTATCGTGCTGTGCATGGTCGACAACCGACAGAACCTGACCGAGCAGGTCGCCAACGAAGTGCGCGGGCACTTCGACGCGCGCGTCTACCAGACCACGGTGCCGCGCAACGTGCGCCTGTCGGAGGCGCCGTCGTTCGGCAAGCCGATCATCCTTTACGACATCGCTTCCAAGGGGGCGAAGAGCTACCTGGAGCTGGCCCGCGAGTTCCTCGCGCGCCAGACCGACACGACGTCATCCGAAGCGGCGAGCGGCCCGAGGTGAGAACAATCAAATGAGCACGATGAAGCGCAAGGCCCTCGGCCGCGGGCTGGCGGCGTTGATCCCGGGTGCGCCTGCGCTGGCAGATGGCGCCCGCGCCGGCGGCAGCGCCGTCCGGGGCGAGCGGTGGCGGCGGCCTGCAGAACGTCGCGATCGAGGAGATCCACCCCTCGCGCGATCAGCCGCGCAAGATGTTCGACGAGGCGCGCATCGAGGAGCTGGCGGCGTCGATCCGCGCGCAGGGCGTGATCCAGCCGCTGGTCGTGCGCAAGCGCGAGGCCGGCGGCTACGAGCTGATCGCCGGCGAGCGCCGCTGGCGCGCCGCCCAGCGCGCGGGCCTGCACGAGGTGCCCGCGGTGATCCGCGACGTGGTCCCGACGCGCGCCTTCGAGATGGCGATGGTCGAGAACCTCCAGCGCGAGGACCTGAACCCGATCGAGGAGGCGGCCGGCTACCAGCGGCTGATCGCCGAGCTCGGCTACACGCAGGAGTCGCTGGCGACGCGCGTGGGCAAGGACCGCACGACGATCACCAATGCGCTCCGGTTGCTGCGCCTGCCCGACGAGGTGCGCGACCTGGTCGTCGAGGGCCGCGTCTCGATGGGCCACGCGCGCGCGCTGCTGGGGCTCGAGTCGGTGGACTCGATGGTGCGGCTGGCGCGCCGGGTCGCCGCGCGCGAGATGTCGGTGCGCCAGGTCGAGGGCCTGGTGCGGCGCGAGCGCGAAGATGGCGGCAACGGCGCGGGCAACGCGCCGCCGGCGCGCCCGTCGGCGTCGGCGCGCGATCTCGCCGAGCGCCTGTCACGCGGGATTGGCGTGAGGGTCAAGGTGGTCGAGACCGGCCCGGGGCGGGGACATCTGGAGCTGCACTACAACTCCCTCGACGAGCTCGACACGCTGATCGGGCGCCTTTTGCCCTCATGACGAACCCCGGCTCCATCGATCACCGGCGCAACGCGCGGGTCCCGGTCGCATTGGAGCTCGAGTACCGATCCGCGGGCGCGTTCCTGGTCGCGTACACGACCAACCTGTCCAAGGGCGGCATCTTCGTCGATACCACCGCGCCCTTTCCGATCGGCACCGTGGTGTCGATGCGGCTGCGCGCGCCGAACACGCCGGTGTGCGAGCTGCACGGGACGGTGGCCTGGCTGCGTCCCGAGTCGACGGGCCCGGGGCAACCGGCCGGCATGGGCATCGTGATCGACACGGCGGCCGAGCAGTACGGCGCGGTCGTCGACGAGATCGCGTTCAGCTTCACCGGCATCCAGGTGCTGCTCGGCACCGGCGAGGCGGCGCCGCGCGCGATCTTGAGCCGCTACCTGCGCTCGGTGCTCGCCTGCCGCATCATCGACTACGACTTCAGCACGCGGCCCGAGGGGCTGCCCGAGAACGTCGACCTCGCGGTCATCGACCTCGACTCGTCGGGGCCCGAGGGCGCGCAGCTGATCCAGACGCTGAGGTTCGACGCGCGCACGTCGACGACGCCGATCATCGCGCTCGGCCAGCTCGAGCGCGATCGCATGCGCGCGCACCAGCGCGGCGCCGACGAGGCGCTGACCAACCCGCCGCTGTTCGTCGAGCTGCAGAGCGCGGTGATCCGCTGCATCGCGAAGCCGAGCGCGGTGCGGTAGCGAGAGAACTCTAGCCGCCGGCGCGGCGGCGCGCCGACGCGAGCGTGTTCGAGAGCAGCATCGCGATCGTCATCGGGCCGACGCCGCCGGGGACCGGGCGTGATCGCCGACGCGCGCTCGGCCGCGGCGGCGAACTCGACGTCGCCGACCAGCTTGCCGGTCGGCAGCCGGTTGATGCCGACGTCGATCACGACGGCGCCGGGCTTGATCCAGCTGCCGCGGACCATCTCCGGGCGGCCGACGGCGGCGACCAGCACGTCGGCGCGGCCGACCGCAGCGGCGAGATCGCGCGTGCGCGAGTGACAGACCGTGACGGTCGCGTCGGCGGCGATGAGCAGCGCCGCGATCGGCTTGCCGACGATGTTCGATCGCCCGACCACGACCGCCTCGGCGCCGGACAGCGGAACGCCCGCCTCCTCGATCAACTTCATGATGCCGAACGGCGTGCACGCGATGAAGCGCGGGCTTCCCATCAGCAGGCGCCCGAGGTTGTCGGGATGGAAGCCGTCGACGTCCTTGGCCGGATCGACCGCCAGCAACACGCGGCGCTCGTCGATGCCGCGCGGAAGCGGCACCTGCACCAGGATGCCGTCGACCGCGGGATCGGCGTTGAGCTTCGCGATCAGCGCCAGCAGATCGGCTTCGGCGGTGGTCGCCGGCAGGCGGTGATCGAACGTGCGGAAGCCCGCCTCGTCGCAGGCCTTGGTCTTGTTGCGGACGTAGATGTGCGACGCGGGATCGTCTCCGACCAGCACCACCGCCAGGCCGGGCTGCACGCCACGCGCGGTGAGCGCGCTCGCCTCCTCCGCGAGCCCAGCGCGGATCCGCGCCGCCAGCGCCTTGCCATCCAAGATCCTTGCGGCCATTTGCCGGCCCCTTATAGCAGGCTCGCCGACGCGGTGTCCGAAATTGGGATCGCGGCGGACGCCCGCGGGACGCGCGCCGCTGCGACGCGCGCGCGGCGCGCCGATCCTCGCGGCACGCAGGTTGCTGAAGAGATCGCCACGCGGGCGAGGACTCGACCTCGCCCGCCGGTGGTCATTCATGTCTCAGATTGCCGTTCGCTCGCCGATCGTCTTCGTGCTCGCCGCGCTCGCCGCCGCGCTGACGCGGGCGCGCCCGTGCGCAGCCGCGGTTCCCGTTCTCGACGGTGACATCCGCGCGCTCGCGATCGCCGGCGATCGCGTCGCTGCGCTCCGCGGCGACCAGGTGGTCGTGCTGCGCGCGTCGGGCCAGGTGCTGGGCCGCCTCGATCGCGAGCACGGCCCGGCGCCGGAAGTGGGAAGAAAGCACCGCCCGAACGCCGACGAGGTCCTGGATCTCGCCGGAATCCCCGACGACGACCTCGAGAGCGACGCGGCCGAGGATCTGCTCGACGACGAAGGCGCAACTGCGAACGGTGCGCGACGGCGCGGGCCGGCAGCGGATCGCGGCCGGCGATGGGACGCGCGGTGGCGCTGCAGTGGGCGGCGCACCGCGCCTGCTCGCCGCGAGCGATCGCCGGATCTGGATCGGCGGCGCCGGCGGGCTCTCCGCGCTCGCCGCCGACGGCGATGCGCCCGCGCTGCCGCTGCGCGCGGTCGCGGTCGGTCCGCGGCGCCTACCGCTGTCGGCGCTCGCGATCGCGCCTGGCGGCGCCGACCTGGCAGCGCTGGCCGGCGATCATCTGCTGCACTCCAGCGACGGTGGCGCGTCGTGGTCGTTGCTCGCGGTGCTCGCGACGCGCCCGCGCGCGGTCGAGATCTCGGCCGACGGACGCGACGTCTTCGTGCTGGACGACGACGGCGTCGCGATCGTCGCGCACCGGCAGCGCACGCCGATCTTCGACGGCCGCGCCTATCACTTGGTCCGCTGCGGGCACGATCTGCTGATCCTCGACGAGGACGGCGTCTCACGCGTGGCGATCGGACCGCGGCCTCGAGCTGCGCAGCCCGCGCATCCCCGCGCGCCGCCTCGCCTGCGCCGACGACGGCTCCCGAAGTCGTCCTCGCGCTCGGCTCGGACCTGCTGGCGTCGTTCGACGGCGGGCGAACCTGGCGCGCGCGCGACGACTTGCCGGCGGCGGCGATCCAGTGCGTCGCGATCGCTTCCGATCGACTCTGGGTCGGGCACCGCGAGCGGTCTCTTCGTCGTGCCGCTGGCTCCGGCACCGGCGCCGGACGGGGGCGCCCGATCGCCAACGAGACCGGACCGCGAGCGACGCTGCCGCTGTCGCCGATGCCCGCCGGACGCTGCCGTCGGACCTGCCGCGCGCCAGCCGGTGGCAGGGACTGTTGCCGCGCGTGACGCTGGTCGCCGCGGCGAGCGCGACGCGTCCGGGCGGCGACCGGCAAGAGGTCTGGTTGCTGGTCACGTTTCCGCTCGGACGCGCGCGCACGCGCGCCGCCCAGGCACAGCAGATGGCCGCGGACCGGCTGCGCCGCCGCGCTGCGCTGAGCGTGGAGATGCTGCGCCTCTCGCGCGACGCGCTGGAAGACGAGGAGGCGGCCGCCCTGCTTCGCGTGGCGCAGGCGAGCTTGGACGCCAACCGATGACCCTCTCCCACATCGTCGTGCTGCTGGTCTGGCTCGATGCGGGCCCCGACCCGCGCGTATCACCATTACCGCTTCCGCCGCCTCCCTTGCCGCCGCCCGCGGGCCGCTCCAGCGAGTCGCCTCGGCCGCACCCCCGGCACCCTCCCGACCCCGCTGCCCTGCAACGGGCCTTGAACGATGCGCCGCCCATCGACGTCCTGCGTGCCGCGGCCACCGCGCTGGCGCTGGCCGAGCCGGACCGGGCGCGGTCGCTGGTGCAACGCGCGCGCCTGGCGGCCTGGCTGCCGGAGGTGCGCGTCCGCGTCGATCGGCGCTTCGGCCGCAGCGAATCGCTGGACGTCTCGCCCGCGCCGCTGGCCGACGCGCCCCCCGTCTCGCTGGATACCGTCGACGAGGTACGTTACGAGGCCCGCGCCACCTGGGACCTGTCGCGGCTGGTCTTCAACCCCGACGAGCTGGCCGCCCACGCCGAGGCCCTGCGAATGGCCGACGTCCGCAGGGAGGTGGAGTCGACGGTCATCCGACTCTACTTCGAGCGACGGCGCCTCAAGGTGGAGGCGGTTACCACCGATGGCAACGATGTGGCTTCGAACTTGCGGCGCGAAGCGCGCATCGAAGAGCTCGAGGCCGAGCTCGACGCCCTGACGGGGGGAGCGTTCTTGCGCGCGACGGCCGCGGGTCGCGGCCCTCTCTCCTCGGCGTCGCCATGGCCGTAGCACGCGAAGCCCGCCAGTTTCCGCGATATCCCGTCGACCTCAAGGTCACGGTGTCGTCGAAGGAGCGCCAGCTGGCGGCGCGCACGCGCGACATCTCGCGCTCGGGAGTCTGCCTGGTGGCGCCTCACCCGATTCCGCTGCAGGCGCGCATCGAGATCCGCATGGTGCTGACGTTCGCGGCGGGCGGGCACTCCGAGCCGCTGGTGCTGCCCGGGCGCGTGGTCTGGTGCACGGCGCTCTTCGGCTCGTACCAGGTCGGCGTGATGTTCTCCGACCTGGACCGCGAGCGCGCGCGGCAGCTGCAGATCCTGGTGGCGATCCTCGAAGGGGCGCCGTCCGATCCATCGGACGACGAGGACACCGACCGCCACCACGTCGATCCCGACGATCCGTTCCGGCCGTAGCCGAGGGAAGAGAGGAAGACCATGGCGAGACCGCAGCCTCCACTCAAGCGACCCGCGCAACCCGCGGCGGCGCAACCGCCGGTGGCGGCGCAGGGGCGCCGGGCGCACGCGCGTCTCGACATCCGCATGTCGGCCGAGATCCGCACCTCGCGCGCGGTCTTCACCGCCACCACGCGCGACCTCTCCGAGGCGGGCGCCGGTCTCGAGACCGACCGCGCGCTCGACCGAGGGCGAGGAGATCGCGCTCGGGCTGTTCCTGGTCGTCGACGGTGTCGAGACCGAGACCCCGCCCCTCTGGGTCAAGGCCAAGGTCGCCTGGACCGGAGAGAATGACGACGGCCACCACACCGCGGGCGTCCGCTTCGCGGTGATCACCAACGAGCAGCGGGCGTGGCTGCGCGGGGTGCTCGCGCACGTGCAGCCGGCAAACGCCGCGCCGTAGCACTCACGCGAACGACGTGAGGATCCGGTTCGCGATGCGCGCGCCATCGAGCGCGGCGCTCACGATCCCGCCCGCGTAGCCGGCGCCCTCGCCCGCCGGATAGAGCCCGCGCAGCGACGGCGACTCCAGCGTCTCCGGGTCGCGTACGATGCGCACCGGCGCGCTGGTGCGCGTCTCGGTGCCGATCAGCTGCGCGCGCTCGTCGAGAAAGCCGGGGACGCGCGCGGCGACGCCGCGAAGCCCTTCGCGCAACGCTTCGAGCACGAAGGGCGGAAAGACCTCGCGCAGGTCGGCTGCGACGATGCCCGGGCGATAGCTCGCCTCGGGCAGCGAGGTGCTGGTCTTGCCGGCGAGGAAATCGACCAGACGTTGCGCGGGCGCGCGAAAAGCGCCGCCGCCCGCGCGAAAGGCAGCGCGCTCGATCGCGCGCTGGAACTCGACACCGGCGAGCGGGCCGTCGCCGTCGGGACCGAAATCGGGCGGCTCGACGCTGACCACGAACCCGGAGTTGGCGAACGGCGAATCCCGCCGCGACAGGCTCATGCCGTTCACCACCACGCCGTCGGGCTCGGTGGCGGCGGGCACGATCCAGCCGCCGGGGCACATGCAGAAGCTGTAGACGCCGCGGCCCCGCCCCTCGCCGCGCAGCTCGTAGAAAGCGGCCGGCAAGCGCGGATTGCCCGCGGCGCGCCCGTACTGGATCGCGTCGATCGCCGGCTGCGGATGCTCGAGGCGCACGCCGACCGCGATCCCCTTGCGTTCGACGGCGACGCCGGCCGCCGCCGCCCACGCGTAGACCGGACGCGCGGAGTGCCCCACGGCGAGCACGGCGGCGTCGGCCTCGATCTCGCCGCCGCCCGCGAGCCGCACCGCGCGCAAGCGCCCGCCTCTCGGCGCGCAGGCCCGCGACCTCGGTCTCGAAGCAATACGTCGCGCCCTGGCTCTGCAAGTACGCGCGCAGCGCATCCAGCACCTTGGGCAGGCGATTGGATCCGACGTGGGGACGCGAGTCGATCTCGATCTCGGGCGGCGCGCCGAAACGCACGAGATCGGCGAGCACCTGGGCGATGCCCGCGCGGTCCTTGGAGCGCGTGTAGAGCTTGCCGTCGGAGTACGTGCCCGCCCCGCCCTCGCCGAAGCAATAGTTCGAGCGCGGATTCAGCGCTCCCCGCGTGAGCAACGCCAGATCGCGGCGGCGCGGCTGCACCGGCTTGCCGAGCTCGACGATCGTCGGCGCGCACGCCCGCCTCGACGAGCCGCAACGCCGCCCAGGTCCCGGCCGGCCCGGCGCCGACGACGACCACGCGCGGTGGCGGGCGGCCCGCCGGCCAGCGCGGCGCCGCGACGACTTCGTCGCGCCGCCGCGCGCGCCAGCGTCTCGCCCTTGCGCGCGACCTCGACGCGCAGGCGGTAGCCGATCGCATGCTTCTTGCGCGCGTCGAGCGAGCGCCGCACCACGCGCAGCTCGCCGGCGGCGCCGCGCGGCCACCCCAGCGCCTGCTCGGCGCGCGCCGCGAGCGCCGGCGCCGACTCGGCGCTGCTCGCGTCGCGTTCGCCGCTCTCGTCGAGCGGCACGAAGATTTCGACGACCTCCATCGGAGCTCCGTCAGCGCGCGCTCAGGCCAACGCGCCGGCGCGCGTCCAGACAATGCCGCCCGTTGGCCTCGAAGTCGCGGCACGCCTGCGGGCGATCGGCGTAGATCGAGCACGAGAACCGCCGCGGGCGCCGCCGCGACGGTGAGCGCCGCGCACCGCTCGGCGTCGCGCCGAATCTCGAAGCGATGCCCGTGCCGCATCGATCAGATCCGGCTGCTTCCAGACCACCGGATCGCGCACCGACACCGTCACCGAGTGATAGGCCTCGCGGCAGCACGCGCCGCAGTCGTGGCAATCGACGGGCGCTTCCCAGCGATCGCACGCCGGCGTGTCGTCCTCGATTCGCCGGCCGACGCCGTCGCGATCCGCCGACTGCCGGCAGCGCAGCACGGGCTTGCCGCGCCCGCCCGAATAGCGCCACGCGCAGCTCGCGCAGCTTTGATCCGAGGGCCCGGCGAGAAATCCCAGCGGATGCTCGAGCGCGACGGCGGTGAGACTCATCGCGCGCATGATCGCGTCGCGCCACGGCGATCCGGCCGCGCGCGCAGCCGCCGCGCGCGCGATCGGCACGGCTGGATCACCATCGTCGGCGAGTGGATCGGTGGGCATGCGATCGTGGTACGCGCGGTACTCGGTCGTGGGCGCCATGAGCTCGCGCAACCCGTACGGCGCCGCGAGATGAGCCTGCAGCCGCAGGCACGCGTGCTCGTGCGCCAGCGTGACGTCCGCGGGCTGCGCGCCGGTGTTGTCGAGCCCCCAATCGGGCCGCGTCGCATTCTCGGGGCCTTCACAGAGCGCGTGGCAAAGCTCGTGGAAGATCAATTGCGCGACGGCGTCGTCGACATCCAGATGCTCGTCGGTCGCGATCAGCAGGCGGCCCGCGCCGTCACTCGCCGCGTATGCGTCGCCCGTGCGCTCGACGCGGAGCCCGATTTCCTGGGCCGCCGCAATCCAAATACGCTCAACGTTTGGGCGCGCCAGCGGGCTTAAAGAAAACTTCCGCATCACCGATATATTGCCCTGCCAGCAATCACCCGCACGGCCCGACCGGCGACGGAACTCCCGTCGCGTCATCCGTCCGTGGGGGTGTCACGCGCGGCCCGCGAGCGAGCCGCACGTCGGAGATTTCCGCGATCAGCCGGAATATCCGAGCCCTTTGTCGTATTCGGATCAGCACTCGAGCGATCCAATCGCGGGTTGCAGGGCCCGCACCAAGGCCCGCAGTTCATAGGGACAACCCTTGTAAATCCTGCAGAAAATCCACCGTAGTACCCGCATAAACGAAACCTTGTATTCGAACTTGCGCAATCTGGCCAACAGCAAAAACGACCTTACCCTCTTGCATATCCTGGCAAACGGATACAATCTAGCCCGCTCTGGTGTGGCCCGGGACGCTTCCCGCCGCAACCAACGCTCACCACACACTCATTGAGGTGAAGACGTGCTTTTTTCGTTGCAGAAGCTACCTTACGGATTCGTCGCCGCGCTCACCGGAGTGATGGCATTTCCGCTCCCCTCGCAGGCCGCCGAGGCCGCAGCCCCCGAAAACGTCGTGGAGTCGCCTTCTTCGTCGACCGCGGCGACGGCGGCGGACCCGGTCCCGGTCTCGCCCGCTCCGGCGGAGGGTGACGACGACACTAGCAATCAAGAGGCCACCGAGAATGCCGGTAGCAATCAAGAGGCCAGTGCCGACCCGGACGACGACGGTCAGGCGGATAGTTGCATGGTCAAGACCATCTGCGCGGTGAAGCAAAAGATTCGCTGGATGACCCCGGCGTGGACACCGCAGGAGTGCCAGCGCATCGCGAACGCCGTCGAGTCGTCGTCGAAGCGAGCACGATCTCAGCCCCACGTTGCTGCTCGCGATCATGATCAACGAGAGCGACATGAACGAGAAGGCGTTCCGCCTGTCGTTGCGCGGAGGCAAGGTCTACGCGAAGGACGGCGGGCTGATGGCGATCCGCTGCGTGGTCAACCGCAAAGATCATTGTGTCAATGGCAATGTGCGCGGCATGGCCTGGAAAGACCTCATGGACCCGGTCACCAACATCGAGGTCGGTGCGCGCGAGCTCGCGTACTGGCGCGATGGCGGCGGCATCGCGAGCCGCACGATCAACCGGCGCGACAGCCAGGGCCACGTCCAGCAAATCACTAAGAACGGCCCCTGCCATCACCAGACGCACGCGTGGTGGGCGCACTACAATCACGGCCCGCGCTACATCGACAAGGGCTATCCCCGGCACTATCCGCACCGGATCGCGGTGCTCGATCACGCGCTCGCGACGGTGTTGAACCTGGACGCGCCCGAGCTGAAGCAGCGGATCACGATCCACGATCCGGGCAAGCGCGAGCGCACCGTCGATCGTCCGATCGAGGCGCGCTTCAAGAAGCTGTACAACGAGATCCTCTCGAGCAGCTCCTGTTCCCCGCTCGCCTACGCGAACTGATCCCGCGTTCGCCCGTCACTTTCGTCGGGGCGCGCCTTCTGGCGCGCCCTTCGTGTTTTCCGACGCTCTACTTCACCATCGGCATCGGGGTCGGCACACCTTCCCCCGACGGGGGCTCGCAGCGCGGTGACGTGATCGCGGCACCCGACGGCTCCGCCGCCTGCGCGACGTTTCTGGTCGTCACGCTGATGCGCAGTCCAACCGCCGTCGCCAGCGCCACGGCGACGAGCGCGACGCCCGCCAGCGCGGCGACCCGGCCATGCGGTAGCGACATTCTTCGCGCGCGGCGCATCCCCGCCAGGCGCTGCGGCTGCGCCAGATCCTTCACTGTTATCGCCTCCGCGATCGCGTCGTTCCAGCGCCGGCCCGCGACCGCCGAGCGCGTCGAGCGCGCCCAGGAGCGACACTCCTCCTCGATCGACGCGACGAACGCGACGACCTCGTCGACGTGCACGCGCGACGACACGACCAGCTCGTCGAGCTCGCGCGCCATCGCGCCCGCGCTGGCGTAGCGGCGATCGCGATCGCGCTCGAGCGCCTTCATCACGATCGCGTCGAGCTCCGGCGGAACGTCGGAGCGGCGCGCGGACGGCAGCGGGATCTTCATCTCCAGCACCTTCTTCACGGTGATGAGATCGCTGTCGCCCGCGAACAGGTGCTCGAGCGAGAGCATCTCGTGCAGCACCACGCCGAGCGCGAAGATGTCGACGCGGCGATCGATCGGCGCGCCTCCGGCCGCGCCCTCGATCTGCTCGGGCGCGAGATACGCCGGCTTGCCGCGCATCGTCCCCGCGCGCGTCAGCGACACCGACCCGCGATACTTCGCGACGCCGAAGTCGAGCAGCTTGATGCCTCCATTCGCAGTCAGCAGAATGTTCGAGGGCGTCACGTCGCGGTGAAGGATCTCGAGGGGCCGGCCCTCGCTGTCGGCGAGCGCGTGCACGTAGTCG
This sequence comes from uncultured Pseudomonadota bacterium, assembly GCA_963711305.1. Classification (GTDB taxonomy): domain Bacteria; phylum Myxococcota_A; class Polyangia; order Fen-1088; family Fen-1088; genus DASRQZ01. Next base: position 507,155 of record CAVQDT010000005.1, on the reverse strand, counting down.
AGCGCGCGGCAGATCTCGCGCGCGATGAAGGCCGCGATCGCAGGCGGCATCGCGCGCCCCACCGAACGCAGCGCGCGCAAGCGCGCGCGACAGCGACGGCCCGTCGACGTACTCCAGCACCAGGAAGAGATCGCCGCCGTCGTCGACGAAGTCATGCACTTGTACGATGTTCGCGTGGTGAAGCATCCCTGAGATGCGCGCCTCTTCCAAGAAGAGCTGGATGAATTCGGGATCGCTGCCGTGCGCCGGCTGGATGCGTTTGATCACGACATCGTGCTCGAAGCCGGCCGGACCGCGGGTTCTGGCCTTCCAGACCTCGGCCATCCCGCCGCGCCCGAGCGGCTCGAGCAAGCGGTACCGGCCAAGGTCGCAGCCCACCCGCATGCCGGTTCGCCGGCGCCCGCGCCCGCGCGCTTCCGCGTCGAACGCACGGCGGAACGGCCCACCGGTTCTCCACCCGAGGCGCATCGGCCTCGTGAAGTCCAAGAGGCGTGCCAATCGGCGATCGCTTTGCGAGGCCGCGGAAACGCCATTTCCGCGCCACGCCGGCGGAGTGAGTCGCGATCCGGCCGGTAACGGCCAGGGACCGAGGCTTACCATCGGGTAACGGCCCCGGACCGGGCCGTAGTTCATGCATGAGCCACCCGCTGAATCGCGATCCGAGCCTTACCTTGAGGGCGACAACATGGAAAGCCAGCCCAAGAAATTCAAGTTCTCCGTCGGTTACGTGATCATGGCCTTCTGGGTCGCCCTGATCCTCCAGCAGGTGCTGACGGCCTATCTTCATCCCGACAAGATCGCCTACAGCGATTTCAAGAAGGCGGTGGCGGCCGGACAGATAGACGAGGTCGCGATCGGCGCGACCAACCTCCGCGCCCACTACAAGACGGTGCCGGTCGAAGGAACGCCGACGCCTCCGGCGGCGACCCCGACGCCGCCCGCGCGCACGACGCGCGTTGCGCCCGGCGCATCGAGCCGCTCCGTCGACACCGTGCGCGTCGAGGATCCCGATCTGCTGCGTGAGCTCGGCCAGCACGGCGTGCGCGTCACCGGCGTGGTCGAGTCGACGTTCTGGCGCGACGCCATGTCGTGGCTGCTGCCGATCGCGCTGCTGGCGGTGTTCTGGATGCTGATGGCGCGACGCATGGGCCAGGGCGGCCAGAACGGTTTCATGGCCGTCGGGCGCAGCAAGGCCAAGGTCTACATGGAGAAGGACGTGCCAGTCACCTTCGCCGACGTCGCCGGCGTCGACGAGGCCAAGGAGGAGCTGCGCGAGGTGATCGACTTCCTGAAGACGCCCGCGAAGTTCGGCCGCCTGGGCGCGAAGCTGCCCAAGGGCATCCTGCTGGTCGGACCGCCCGGCACCGGCAAGACGCTGCTGGCGCGCGCCGTCGCCGGCGAGGCGGGCGTCCCCTTCTTCTCGATCAGCGGCTCGGACTTCGTCGAGATGTTCGTGGGCGTCGGCGCCGCGCGCGTGCGCGACCTCTTCGACCAGGCCAAGCAGAAGGCGCCCTGCATCATCTTCATCGACGAGCTCGACGCGCTCGGCAAGGCGCGCGGCCTGGGCCCGGTGACCCACGAGGAGCGCGAGCAGACGCTGAACCAGCTGCTCGTCGAGCTGGACGGCTTCGATACGCGCGTCGGCGTGATCCTGATGGCCGCCACCAACCGGCCGGAGATCCTCGACCCGGCGCTGCTGCGCGCCGGGCGCTTCGACCGCCAGGTCCTGGTCGACCGCCCCGACAAGATCGCGCGCCTGGAGATCCTGCAGGTGCACGCGCGCCAGGTCGCGATGGAGCGCGACGCGGATCTCGAGGTGATCGCGGCGATGACCGCCGGCTTCGTCGGCGCCGACCTGGCCAACATCGTCAACGAGGCGGCGCTGCTGGGCGTGCGCCGCGAGCGCGAGCGCGTCGGCGCCGCCGAGCTGCAGGAGGCGGTCGAGCGCGTGATCGCGGGCCTCGAGAAGAAGAACCGCGTGCTGACGCCGCACGAAAAGCAGCGCGTCGCGCACCACGAGCTCGGGCACGCGCTGGTGGCGATGGCGATCCCGGGCATCGACGACGTCCACAAGATCTCGATCATCCCGCGCGGCATCGCCGCGCTCGGCTACACGATGCAGGTGCCGACCGAGGATCGCTTCCTGATGACCGAGAGCGAGCTCAAGAACAAGATCGCGGTGCTGCTGGGCGGGCGCGCCGCCGAGGAGCTGATCTACGAGGAGGCGTCGACCGGCGCGCACGACGACCTGACCAAGGCGACCGACATCGCGCGCAGCATGATCAAGACGTTCGGGATGAGCCCCAAGCTGGGGCAGATCAGCTTCGAGCGCGACCGCCGCACGATGCTGATGCAGTCCCCCGAACCGGTCGGCCGCCACGACTACAGCGAAGAGACCGCGCGAGAGATCGACATCGAGGTCCGCCGCATCATCGACGAGCAGATCGAGCGCGTGGGCCAGCTCCTCGAGGAACGGAAGCCGATCCTGATGCGCGCGGCGCGCACGCTGATCGCGCGCGAGACGATCAGCGGCGCCGAGCTGCGCGCGATCGCGGCGGCCGGCGAGAGCGACGACGAAGACGACCGCCGCCACCGACGGTCATTCGGCCGGCGGCGAGCGGCGCGTGGCTCGGGCCGTAGTCCGCGGCGTCTCGGCCGTCCGCGCCTACGCCAGTACGCCTGCGAGCCGGATCGGGATCCGAGCGTGGCGGCGAGCTCAGTGCGCCAGCACGCCGCGCGCCGATCACCGGCACGCCGACGTGCGAGAAACCCTGGCGCCGACATCGCCCAACCCCACCCCGATCCGAGCAACAACGCCAGCCCCCAGCGCCACAGAAGAGATCGCATCGCCCAGTCCCCCATATGTCGAGCGACGTTGGCCATTCACATCGGCGCGAACCGCGAGCCCGCGGCCGGCACCTCGACGGTTCCGTACGGCACGTCGGCGTCGACACCGCCCCACGCCAGCTGCCGCAAGACATCGCTGGCGGTGAGGATCCCGACCAGCGCCCCGTTCTTCTCCATCACCAGCACGCGACGGATCCCTTCGCGCACCATCAGGCGGATGGCGCGGTTCACCGACTCCGACGGCTCGAGCGAGAACAGCGCCGGCGTCATGAGATCCTGCACTTCCTTGCCACCGAGATCGCCCTGCACGCGCTCGGGGTCGGTGAGATCGCTCCGCGACAGCACGCCCACCAGGCGCCCGCGCGCGTCGCGCACCGGTGCGCCAGTGAAACCCCGCACGCTCAGCTCCCAGGCCGCGGTCTCTGCCGGCGTGGACGCATCCAGCGTGAACACGTCGCGGGTCATCACGTCGCCAATCTTGGTCTTCAGCATTGAGGATCCCTTCGTCGCGGGTGGTGTGGTGGTGGACGGGGTCCTGATATTCACGGCTCGTGCCATCGCCCGGATCGCCAAAGCAGAAGGATCTCGATGACTAAGCGCGATTTCGCAAAAGAGAAGGGTTCCGATCGGTAACAGTGGAATGTTACCGGTTACCGTTTCTGCCGGCTCCGTACTCCTGTGTAGGTGAGGGTTTAGCCCTACGGTCTCTTGCGGGAGCGGCAACGCGGGCTTATCTGGTCTTGAGGACGTGTTGGGCGCAGGCGGGTCCCCCGCCGGAGCCCGTCGCGGGAGGGTTTGGGAACCCTCCGAGGTTCCCATCTTGGAGAGGACGCCGACGGCTGACATGGAAGCAACAGAGACGAGCATCGGGGCGGCGCGCGCGGTGCGCTACCAGCAAAACCGAAACACACTCGCCCCCGATCGCTCGGATGGGTTGAGCATCCTGCTCGTCGACGACGAGCCCGACTTCAACCTGCTGGTCGCCGAGGCGCTCACCGACGCGGGGCATCGGGTCACCACGGCGGCCAACGGCGAAGAGGCGCTGGCCCTGGTCACCAGCGAGCTCTTCGACGTCATGGTCTGCGACATCCGCTTGCCCAAGCTCGACGGGCTGAGCCTGTTCCGCCGCACGCGGCAGGAGTCGCCCGACACCACCGTGATCCTGATGACCGCCTACGCGGCTATCCAGGACGCGGTCGGCGCCGTCAAGGAAGGCGCCTACGACTACCTGACCAAGCCCTTCGACATCGACGAGCTCACGCTGCGCATGAAGCGCATCGCCGAGCACCGGGCGCTGCTGCGCGAGCTGGAGACCGCGCGCGCCCAGCTGGCGGCGGCGGACGTCGAGGAGGCGATCATCGGCCGCTCCGTGCAGATGCTGCGGCTGCTCGACCGGGTCAACACCATCGCGACCAGCCACGCGCCGGTGCTGCTGACCGGCGAGAGCGGCACCGGCAAGGAGCTGGTCGCGCGCGCCCTGCACGAGCGCGGGACCCGCCGCGACCGCCCGCTGGTGGTCGTGAACTGCGCCGCCTTCCCCGACACCCTGCTCGAGGCCGAGCTGTTCGGGCACGAGCGCGGCGCCTTCACCGGCGCGGTCAAGCGACGCGACGGCCGCTTCCGCGCCGCGCACACCGGCACGCTGATGCTCGACGAGATCGCCGAGATGTCGCTGCCGGCGCAGGCCAAGCTGCTGCGCGTGCTGCAGGAGGGGACGATCGAGCCGCTCGGCACCAACGAGTCGGTGCGCGTCGACGTGCGGGTGATCTCGGCCACCCACCGCGACCTGAAGGAGCGCATCGCCGCGGGCCATGTTCCGCGAGGACCTCTACTACCGCATCAACGTGCTCAACATCGACATCCCGCCGCTGCGCGAGCGCAAGGGCGACCTGCCGCTGCTGGTGCAGTACTTCCTCAAGGCGTTCGCGCGGCCCGGCAAGGCGACCGACGCTGTCACCGGCGGCGTGGGCGGCCCTGGCGGCGTTCCCCTTCCCCGGCAACGTCCGGCAGCTGAGCCACGCCATCGAGCACGCCGTGGTGCTGGCAGGCGAGGACGACATCGACCTGCGCCACCTGCCGCGCGACATCATCGGGACTCCCGAGCGACGCCGCGCCCGATCGAGACCTGCGCGCGGCCGCTCGGGACGGCGCTCAAGGAGTTCGAACGCGACTACCTGCAGCGCGCGCTGGCGCAGGCGTCGGGCAAGCGCACGCTGGCTGCCGAGATCCTGGGCATCTCCCGCAAGAACCTGTGGGAGAAGCTGCGCATGCACGGCGTCAGCGGCGACTAGGCTCTACTCGTGCGGAGCCATGTGGCTCTCGGGGCTGATCTGGAACTTCGGCGCGCCGCTGGGCAGCGACATCGGGTTGCGCGTGAGCAGATCGCCGAACACGCCCAGCATCATCACCAGGGCGAAGAGAATCGAGACGACGAAGACCAGACGGTTGGAGCCGTGCGACTCCGACAGGTGCATGAAGAACAGAACGACCAGCGTCGCCTTGACGGTCGCGATCGTGATCGCGATGGGTAGGTTCCCCGCGCCCAGGTCCATGCGCCCGGTCCACACGGTGAGCCCGGTGAATGCGAGCAGGATGAACCAGATCACGAAGTAGCGGCCCGGGCCATGCCCGTGCTCTTCACCGTGGGACGGGGCAGCTGACTTTGCGACTTTGTTCTCCAAGCGGTGGCCTCAGATGAGATAGAGCAGCGGAAACAGGAAGATCCAGACCAGGTCGACGAGGTGCCAGTAGAGGCCGCCCAGCTCGACCGGGCACGTAGTAGGTCGGTGAGAAGTGACCCTTGAGCACGCGCGCCAGCACCCAGATGAGGATGCTCATGCCGACGATGACGTGGAACGCGTGCAGGCCGGTCGCCAGGAAGTACACGGTGTAGAACAGGTTGGCGCCCGGGCCCGACACCTCGTGGAAGTGATAGAACTGCCCGGGTAACGCGCCCTCCTGGAACTTGTGGCGGTACTCGATGCTCTTCACCACCAGGAAACAGAGCGCGAACAGGATCGTCACGACCAGCATGGCCGCGCATGGCCCGCTCTTCCCCTTCTTGATGAAGTAGAACGCCATCGCCACCGTGAAGCTGCTGGTGATGAGCACGACGGTGTTGAGCGCGCCGAGCCCGAGGTCGAGCGTGCGCGACGCCTCGTGCCAGGTGTGGTGATAGAAGTGGCGGTAGACCGCGTAGCCGAGGAAGAGGCCGGCGAAGAGCAGCACCTCGGTGCCGAGGAAAAGCCACATCCCGAGGCGGACCGCGTGGTCCTGCTTCTCGATCGTGTCGAAGTGGTGCGCGAGGTGCGGGTTGTGGGGATGAGCGTCGTCGGCCGGATGTGCGGCGTGAGCTTCAGATGACGACATGCTCCACCTCCTCCCCCGGCTCCTGATAGGAGTGCGCGTCGCGGTCGATCACCACGTCGTGGTCGAAGTTCTCCTTCGGCGGCGGTGACGGCGTGTCCCATTCGTAACCGCGCGACCCCCACGGGTTGTCACCGGCGATCGGGCCGCGCACCAGCGCGTAGATCATGTAGACCACGATGATCACGAAGCCGAAGGCCAGCAGCGACGAACCCGCCGTCGAGGCGACGTTCAGGCTGGTGAAACGCTCCGGGTAGATGAAGTACCGGCGCGGCATGCCGGCGTTGCCGACGAGGAACTGCGGGATGAAGGTGGCGTTGAAGCCGAGGATGATGAACGACGCGGCGACCATCCCCCACCCTTCGTGGTAGCATGCGGCCGAACATCTTGGGGAACCAGTAGTGCATGGCGGCGAGGAACGCCATGATGACCGCGCCGACCATGATGAAGTGGAAGTGCGCCACCACGAAGTACGTGTCGTGCCAGTGCACGTCGAGCGACACCGTCGCGACCGCGATGCCGGTCATGCCGCCGAACACGATGAAGAACAGGAAGCCGCAGGCGTAGAGCATCGGCGTCTTGACCGCGATCGAGCCCTTGTACAGCGTGGCGACCCAGTTGAAGACCTTGATGGCGGTGAACACGCCGACCAGCATCGAGATCGCCGCGAAGGCGCCGTTGTCGAGCACCGACTGCCCCGACACGAACATGTGGTGGCCCCAGGTGAAGAAGCCGACGAACGCGATGCCCAGCGACGAGTACGCGATCATCTTGTAGCCGAAGATGTTCTTGCGCGAGAACGCGCCGATCACCTCGCTGATCACGCCCATCGCCGGCAGCACCATGATGTAGACCGCCGGGTGCGAGTAGAACCAGAACATGTGCTGGAACAGCACCGGATCGCCGCCGCGGCCGGGGTCGAACAGGCCGAAGTGCCCGACCTTCTCGATGCCGACCAGCATGACGGTGAGGCCGATGACCGGCGTCGCCAGCACCTGGATGATGCTGGTGGCGTAGATCGCCCAGACGAACAGCGGGATGCGCATCCAGCCCATGCCGGGCGCGCGCAGCGTGTGGATGGTGACGATGAAGTTCAGGCCGGTGACGATCGACGAGAACCCCATGATGAAGACGCCGAGCAGCACCGGGAACAGCGTCGGTCGGCGTCGACGTGCTGTAGGGCGCGTAGAACGTCCAGCCGGTGTCGGTGCCGCCCATGATCATGCCCGCCGGCCGCCAGCGTGGCGCCGCCCCAGTAGAGGTAGAGCGACAGCAGGTTCAGCTTGGGGAACGCGACGTCCTTGGCGCCGAGCATGAGCGGCAGCAGGAAGTTGCCGAACACGCCCGGGATCGCCGGGATCATGAACATGAAGATCATGACCACGCCGTGCAGCGTGAACATGCGGTTGTAGGTGTTGGCGCCCATGATCGTCGGCTCGGGCGTCAGGTGCTCGATGCGCAGCAACATCGCGAAGATGCCGCCCAGCAGGAACGCGACCAGCACCGACACGAAGTACATGATGCCGATCCGCTTGTGATCGATCGTGGTGAGCCACGACCAGACGCCCCGATCGGCGTTCAGGTAGTGCACCGCGGGAAAGGTCGGCTGCTTATCGTCGGACTGGCTCATAGACCGCTTCCTTCGACGGGACGTTCTGCACGTTCTCGCTGCGCAACGACTTGATGAACTCCACCAGCGCAGCGGCCTCGGGCGCAGACAGCCGCCCCTTGTATGTCGGCATGACCGGCTTGTACCCGCGCACAATCTTGCCGCGCGGATCGATCATCGAATCGGTCAGGTAGGCCTCGTCGGCGACGATCTGCTGGCCGTTGTCCAGCGTCTCGCGCCGGTGATAGAGGTCGAGCCAGGTCGGGCCGATGTGCGGCTCGCCGTCGAGCGAGTGGCACTTGACGCAACCCTGGGCCATCGCGACCCGCTTGCCGTATTCGACGATGCTGCCGCGAAAGTCGCCGCCGTCGTCGCCGCCAGTGTCGACGCGCTTCGCGAGCCCCGCCTTCTGCTCGGCGAGCCAGCTGTCGAACTCCGGCGCCGCCATGACCACGACCTCGCCCCACATCTGCGAGTGCCAGGTGCCGCAGTACTCGGCGCACAGGATCTGGTAGCGGCCGGGCTTGGTCGCCTCGAACCAGGTCTCGGTGTAGCGGCCCGGCAGCACGTCCTGCTTGATGCGGAAGTCGGGCACGTAGAACGAGTGGATCACGTCGCGGCTGGTCATCAGCAGCCGCACCGGCCGGTTCGCCGGGACGTGGATCGTTCCGATCGCGTTCGGGCCGTCGGGATAGGAGAACTTCCACATCCACTTCTTGCCCATCACGTACACGTCCATCGCGTTGGAGGGCGGCGACGTGTACCAGATGTAGTCCTTGTAGCCCTGCACGAACCAGAGCAGGAAGAAGAACAGCGGCACGCCGATGACGACGATCTCGAAGCGGATGCTCGGGATGACCATCGGCGTCGATTGGTTCGGCCGACGCTCGCGGTACTTGAAGAAGAACGCGAACGCCAGCAGGCCGACGGCGACCGAGATCAACATCGTCACGATGATGACGAAGTAGTGAAGGTGATCGACGGTGGGCGCGAACGTCGACGCCTGCTCTGGCAACCAGAGCAATGTTCTCATGAGCTCGTTCATCGGATCCTCTGCGGGTTCAAGTCACCACCCCGCGCGAGTCGCGCCCTTTGCCGTTTCATGGCCAACTCTTTCCGCCACAGAATCGTCAGCAGACCGGCGAGCGCGAAGAACACCATCAGCGCGCCGCCCCGGACGAAGGCGAAGACGTAGGGCGCGTACTTCCGGTTGACCGGGTCGTACCGGTAGCAGGACAGCAGCACCTTGTCGAACGAGGTCCCGACGCGACCGCCGCTCGCCTCGACCAGCGACAGCTTCACGTCGCGCGCGAGGAAGTCGACGCCGTACAGGTAACGCGAGATCACCCCGTCGGGCGTCAGCACGAACGCCACCGCCGAGTGCGCGAACTGCCGGCTCTGCTCGTCGTACTTATAGCGAAAGCCGACGGCGCGGGCCATCGCGCGGGCCGCCTCGGGATCGCCGCCCAGGCTGCTCGAGGTGATCAGGAACGGCCAGTCCTCGGCGTGCGCCGGGGCGCCGGCTGCGCCGATTGCCGCGAGGATTCGCTTTTGCTGATCGGCGGCCAGCTTCGCGTCCTCGTCGGGGTCGATGCTGATCGACACCGCGGTGTAGTCGCGGCCCAGCGTCAGCCCGCCCGCGTTCAGCGCCTTGGCCAGCCCATCGAGCACGAGGCCGCACAGCATCGGGCAGCGGTGGTAGCCGAGCGTGACCACCAGCGGGCGCCCTTGGTGGAGGAGATCGTCGAAGGACACCTGGTGCCCCGCCGTGTCGCGGAACGCCAGCCCGGCGGGCACGCGGTCGCCCACGTGCTCGACGACGTCGATGTCCACCAACGCCGCCAGTGGCTGTTCGGTGCCCTGCGGGAAGACGACCTTGTCGCTCTTGTCGGCGGCCGAGGCCGAGCGCACGCCAAACGCGATCATCGCCACGCGCCAGAGCGAAGCCGAGCCGCTGCATCGCGTTCGTCATCGTGTGTGCTCCGGCGACATCGTATCGGGCGCGGGCGGCGGCGGTACCGCGCCGGCCACGATCTCGTCCATCGCGCGCTCGATCGGGATGTGGGTGATGCCGCGGGCGCGATTGACCCAACCGTACTGAGTCAACCACTCGGCGCGCTCGGTCTTCCACTTCTGCAGGCGCTGGTCGCCCTCGAACGGGACCTGGTCGACGATGCCGATCTCGACGCTGCCGAGCTCGGTCGGCGCCTTCCACTCCACGCTCGGGCCGAGCGCGGAGCGCTCGCTGTGCAGGATGCTCGCCGCCCACCAGGACGCGAGCGCGAAGATGATCAAGGAGACCACGCCGACGGCGATGACCTTCTTGAAGTCGATCTTGTCCTCTTGGGCTTCGCCGCCTGCAGAGTGCTCGTCGTGGCTGCTCATGGCTGCCTGTACCCCAACGAATCGGCCAGGTAAGGATCCTTGACCGGAATCGCAAAGCGCCCGCGCATCCGCCAGACGGTGAACGCCACCGACAGCAGCCCAACGCCCAGGAATGCGGTGATCGTCGTCCAGTGAAAGCCCAGCCTCTCCGGCGAGAGCGTCGGCAGGACCAACCAGTACACGTCGATGAAGTGAACCACGAGGATCCAGACCGCGACGACCGCCAGCTTGGCGCGGTTCCGCTTGAGCGACCGCGACAACAGCGCGCCGAACGGGATCAGGAAGTGACCGAGGATCAGGATCCAGCCGACGACCGCCCACTCGCCCTTGAGGCGCGGGAGGAAGAACTGGATCTCTTCCGGCAGGCTCGCGATCCAGATCAGCATGAACTGGGAGAACGCGACGTAGGCCCAGAAGGCGACGAAAGACAGCATCAGCTTGCCGATGTTGTGGACGTGCTCGATGCTGACGTAGGCGCCGAACTCGTTCGTCCCGCGCGCGCGGTGGGACGCGATGGCGAGGATGGCGAACACGCTCACGAAGCTACCGGCGAAGAAGTAGACGCCGAAGATCGTCGAGTACCAGAGCGGGTTCAGGGTCATCAACCAGTCGAACGCCGCGAACGTGAAGACCAGCGACATCAGCGGCAGCATGCCGGTCCCGAACGCGCGCTGGCTGCGGGTGAGGTCGATGCCACCCACCTCGTCCTGCTTGGTCGACAGGCGGAAGAGCCGGCCCGCGACCAGAGCGAACATCAGGAAGTAGAAGACCGTGCGAGCGATGAAGAAGGGCTGGTTCAGGTACGGCTTCTTGTGCTCGAGCAGCTTGAGCACGTCGCGCGGCAGCGTCGACGGCGGGTCGACCCACGAATAGAGGTGCTTGAGCCCGAGGAGGATCGGCACGAACAGCACCGCGAAGAGCAGCACGCTGGTCCCCATCGCCTCGATCGGGCGGCGAATCACCACCACCCACTTGGCGCCGAAGGCGTGGAAGATCATCAGCAGGATCAGCGGCCGACATGCTGATGCCGCCCCAGTACAGCCAAGCGACCAGGTACGAGAACATCGTCGAACGCGGATCGATCGCCAGCCCGGCGAACGTCGCGGCCAACAGGACCAACCCACCGACCGCGCCTCCCATGACCAGACCGCGCCCGCCCTGGTAGCGGTCCGGCAGGGTTACCTCACGCGCGCTCACGGAGCCTCCTTGTGGTGTTCGGTCGCGCCGCCGTGCGCGGGCGCCGGCATCGGCGCAACGGCCGGCATCGACTCCAGGCGCGCGCGATCGGCGGGCGGAATGTGATCCAGCGTCACCGACTGGCTCAGCTGCAGCGCGCGCACGTAGGCGACCACCGCCCATCGCTCCTCGATCGTCATCTCGGCGGCGTACGAAGCCATCAGGCCAAAGCCCTTGGTGATCACCTCGAAGATGTAGCCCGGCGGGCGATCGCTGTACTTGTGCAGCGACGGCGGCGGGCGCAGCGACATCTGCGTGGCGACGATGCTGTTGCCGTCGCCGACCGGCCCGTGGCAGGTCGCGCAGGTGATGTCGAACCGCTTGCGCCCGAGGTCGACCAGCTGGCGGGTCACCGGCAGCGGGATAGCCTTGGCGTACGACGGCACGCGCTCGCCGTTGGGCGCGATCTGGCCGGTCTCGCCCTCGCGGCCCGTGGTGAGCACGGTGTTCATCACGATGCGCTCGCGCGGGACCGTGCCCTCGGGCGGCGCGCGCATCGAAAGTCCGTCGTCGAAGAAGACGCTCTGCTTGTAGGCGTGCACGCGCGGCTGGCGGTCCGCGATCGGGTCGAGGATATTTTCGTCGCACGCGACCGCCGACACGAGCGGCAGCACACCGGCGAAGGCGAGCACAACGAGCCGGTTACGAGACGTCGCGGTCATCGCTCCGACTCCGCGACGGTCTGGACCTCGACGGCGCCCGCGCCCTTCACGTCGGCGGCGACCTTGTCGACGCTGCCGCCCTCGGGCACCTCGACCGACAGGAAGAACCCGTCGATCGACGCGCGCGAGAAGAAGTCCGCCTCGAACACTGGGTGGTACGGCTTGGGCAGACCCGCGAGCGCGAAGAAACCGAAGAACGACGAGGAGCCGCCCAGCAACACCGCGAGCTCGAAGGTGATCGGGAGGTTGGTCGGCGGGCTGTGCGCCGGCCGGTTCGCGACGTTGATCGGGAAGTCGAAGACGTTCATGTAGTAGATCATCCCGTACGCGATGCAGGCGCCCGCGATCGCGCCCAGCAACACCAGCGTGGGAATCTTCGGCCGGCCGAGACCCAGCGCTTCTTCCAGCCCATGCACTGGATACGGCGTATGCGTGTCGACGCTCTTGTTCCCGGCCTCGCGCACCTTGCGCGTCCCCGCGAGCAGCGCATCCGCCGTCGCGAACTGGCCAATGACGAAGCGCCGCGGAACGAAGCCGCTGCCGCCGTGTTCGCCGCCGCCGCTCACGCGTGCTTCTCCTCGCCGTGACTGGCGTGCTCGAGCTCGTGGCGCAGCTCCTTGACCTCGGTGACCGCCACCGCGGGCACGAACTTGAGGAACAGCAGGAACAGCGTCGAGAACAGGCCGATCGTGCCGATGAACAGGCTGATGTCGACCCAGGTGGGTGCGTAGTTTTCCCACTTCGACGGCAGGAAGTCGCGGTGGAGCGAGGTCACGATGATGTTGAACCGCTCGCACCACATACCGACGTTGATGAGGATCGCGGCGATCCAGACCACGGGCAGGTTGGTGCGGCCGCGCTTGGTCCAGAAGATCTGCGGAACGACGCAGTTGCAGAAGACCATCAGCCAGTAAACGCCCGACATCGGGCCCCGCTGGCGCACGAGGAAGAACTGCGCGAACTCGTAGGGATCGCCGCTGTACCACGCGATGAAGTGCTCCATCACGTAGCCGTAGGTGACGATCATGCCGGTCGCGAGCATGACCTTGCACATCATCTCGATGTGCTTGGGGGTGACCACGTGCTTGAGACCCAGGAACTCGCGCGCCGGGATTATCCAGGTCACGACCATCGCGAAGCCCGAGAAGACGGCGCCGGCGACGAAGTACGGCGGGAAGATCGTCGTGTGCCAACCGGGTAGCACCGACGTCGCGAAGTCGAAGGACACGATGGTGTGCACCGAGAGCACCAGCGGCGTCGACAAGCCGGCGAGCAGCACGTACGCCCACTTGTACTCGGCCCAGTGGCGCCCCGACCCGCGCCAGCCCAGCGCGAAGATGCCGTAGATGAAGCGCTTGCTGGGGCTCTTCGACGAGTCGCGCAGCGCCGCGAGATCCGGCACCAGGCCCAGGAACCAGAACAGCAGCGAGATCGTGAAGTAGGTCGAGACCGCGAACACGTCCCAGGTCAGCGGGCTCTTGAACTGCGGCCAGATGCCCTGGACGCTCGGGTACGGCATGAGCCAGTACGCCGCGAACCAGGGACGGCCGGTGTGCAGCAACGGGAACAGCAGCGCGCAGATGACCGCGAACAGCGTCATCGCCTCGGCGAAACGGTTGATCGACGTGCGCCACTTTTGCTGCAGCAGCAGCAAGATCGCCGAGATCAGCGTGCCGGCGTGGCCGATACCGATCCACCAGACGAAGTTGATGATGCCGAAGGCCCAGCCGACGGGGATGTTGTTGCCCCACGACCCGATGCCCTTGTAGAGGGTGTAGCTGATCGCGATGACCAGCAGGCCCAGTGCCGACAGCGCGACGCCGAACAGGGCCCACCAGCCCTTGCCCGCGCCGCGCCAGACGTGCTCGAGCAGGCTGTCGTTGATGGTCTGGTCGGTCTGCTTGCCCTCGATGAGGGGTCGCGGATCCAACGGATCGGACGAGATCACAGGATGAGGCGCGGCCATGCTACTCGAGCCTCGCGAGCTCGGGGTTGGGGTTCCGCACGCGCGCCAGGTAAGCGGTTCGAGGCCGCGTGCCGATCTCGTGCAACAGGTCGTAGCGGCGCGAGTCCGCGTGCAGCTTCGACACGCGCGAATTCGGGTCATTGAGCGAGCCGAAGGTGATCGCCTGCGACGGGCAGCCCTGCTCGCACGCGGTCTGCAGCTCGCCGTCCTTCATCACGCGCTTCTCGATGCGCGTGTCGATGCGCTTACGCTCGATGCGCTGCACGCAGTACGTGCACTTCTCCATCAGGCCGCGGCTGCGCACGGTGACGTCGGGGTTCATGCCCATCATCCGCGCGCCGCTGACCTCGCCGTTGTACTCGAGGAAGTTGAAGCGCCGCACTTTGTAGGGGCAGTTGTTGCTGCAGTAGCGCGTGCCGATGCAGCGGTTGTAGACCATCTCGTTCAGCCCCTCGTCGCTGTGCACGGTGGCGTTGACCGGGCAGACGTACTCGCAGGGCGCGGTCTCGCAGTGCACGCAGCCGAGCGGCTGGGTGACCACCTCGGGCTCCTCGACGGTGCCCGTGAAGTAGCGATCGATGCGGATCCAGTGCATCTCACGCCCGCGGATGACTTGCGCCTTGCCGACGACGGGGATGTTGTTCTCCGACTGGCAGGCGACGACGCAGGCGCTGCAGCCCGTGCACTTGTTGAGGTCGATCGCCATGCCCCACTTGTACGTTTCCTTGCTGTAGTCGTGGGGCGTGTGGACCGTGGGCACCATCCCGCGCCGCTCTTCGATCTCCTGGTTGAACTCGGAGTGCTCGTTGAGCACGTTCGCCAGCGTGGTCGCGACCGCCGGCTCAGGCGTCTTGCGTCCGTCCGGCGCCATGCTCCAGTGGTCCTGGGTGATCCCGAACTTGTAGCCGCCGCCGGTCTTCACCACCGTGGCGCCACCGTCGAACCAGAAGGCGTCGCCGGCGCGAATCGCGCCGGCGTTGAAGCCGACGCCCTTGGCGATGCGCTCGGCGCCGGAGCGGCCGTAGCCGAGCGGCAGCGTGAGCGCGTCGTCGGCGTGGCCGGGCTGGATCATCACCGGTCCTTCGAGCATCTGCTGCCGGTAGGTGATCTCGACCAAATCGCCCGTCGCAACGCCCAGCTTCTCGGCCGTCTTCTGCGACAGCAGCACCGCGTTGTCCCAGGTCAGCTTGGTGATCGGGTGCGGCAACTCCTGCAGCCAGGCGTTGTTGCCGAAACGGCCGTCGTAAACCTTGGGGTCGGCGGCGAACGCGATCTCCATCCCGCTGCCGCTGTCGGCCTTGCGCGCCAGGAGAGGCGCCACCGCGCGCGCGAGCGCCGCGCCGTCGATGGCGACGTCGGTCTCGGGCTTGACGCCGGTGTCAGGGATCACGCCGTCGGCGAGCCACTTTTCCCAGATGTTGTCGAAGAAATCGAGCCCCGAGCCGAAGCGCGGCGACTGCGACTGCCAGTAGCTGCGCACGATCTGGTGCGCGCCCTTCTCCGCCTCTCCCAGGAACGCAGCCAGCACCTCGACCTCGGTGAAACCGCCCCAGATCGGAGCGATCAGCGGCTGGCAGATCGCCACCGTTCCGTCCATTGCGCGGCTGTCACCCCACGACTCGAGCGCGTGCGCCGCGGGCACCAGGGTGTTGCACACCGCCGAGGTCTCGTCCTCGTAGAGCGAGTGATAGATGGTCGTCGGAACCTTGGGCAGGAGCTCGGCGAGCTTGAAGTCGGCAGGTGCGGTGTAGACCGGGTTGCGCGCGGTGATCACCAGCGTATCGACCTTGCCGGCGGCGATGTCGTTGCGCAGCGCCCACAGCCCGGTGGGGCCGCTCGGTCCTTCCAGCAGCACCGGCGGGTTCCACGTGACCGTGGTGCCGACGTTGCCGAGCGCGCTGTTGAGCGCGTTCACCAGCGCATGCACGGCAGCGGGCTGGCGGGGTCCGGCGATCACCAGGCACTTGCCGCGGTTCTTCTCGAGATCGCGCGCCACGGCCGAGAGCCAGTGCGCGTCCCAGGTCGCCGCAGGCGGCTGACGGACGGCGGCGGCCAGCGGGCCGAGCAGCTCGAACCCGGGACGCGCCGACAGCTCGCGCGCAAGCCCGGCAGCGAAGCCAGCGACCTCGGAGCCGCGCAGGCGCAGGCGGTGGTCCGCCGACGCGCCGGTGACGGTCATCGCCGGCTCGACGACGTAGAGGCGGTTCATGTTCGCGCCCGGCTCGCGCCGCGCGGAGAACGCTCGTGCAAGCCGCAGCTGCTCGGGCCCCTCGGAGATGAAGTCGGAGTCGAGCGACAGGATCACCGCCGCCGCCGCGAGATCGTGACGCGCCTCGAGCGGTCGGCCGAACGCGAGACGTGCGCCCTGCTCTGCTCCGTCGCCGGCGACAGAGGAATAGGTCACGAACTCGGCCTTGGGGAACTTGGCCCGAATGCGGTTGCGCAGATCTGCGACGACCGGCGAGGCCGTCGGCTCACCCAGGAAACGCAGCGACGCTCCTCCGGTGGCCGCCAGTCGCGGCGCCAGCGCCTCGATGTCGGCGAGGAGGCTCCTCCACGCGACCGGCAGTCCCTTGCGGGTCAGCTGGCGAGCGCGGTCATCATCATATAAGCCCAGGATCAGTCCCTGGTCGAACCCGGTCGCGGCGCCGAGGCTGCCGGGGTGCGTGGGGTTACCCTCGATCTTGGTCGGACGGCCCTCGTGGCTCTCGACCAGCAGGCCGATCCCGTACCCTTCGAAGGCGACGTTGGTCGCGAAGTGCAGCGGGTTCCCCGGCGTGACCTCCTCCGGCCGCCGCACGAACGGGACGATCCTGTCGGGCGGCTTCCGGCACGCGGTGCCGATCCCCGCCAGCGCGGTCGACGCGCCCATCAACTGGATGAAGCCGCGCCGACTCACGGCATCGGTCATCTCGGATGCACCAGCCGGGAACTCGCGCTTCGCCGCCTCCGCCAGCTCCTGCGATCCCGCGCGCTCCTCGATGCTGCGCCAGGAGCGCGACGCCACCGGCGTGCCCGCGTTTTGAACGATCGGGAGCGATCGCGAGCGCTTCTCGCTGTCGCGCGCTTGCTTCGCCGCTTCTTTGCTCTCGTCGCAGCTCATCGGTGGCACGTGGTGCAGCTGATTCGGGTGTGGACGTCATTGCGCTCGGCGAGCGCCCGCCCCGTCTCCACCGGATCACCTTCCGGCTTCCAGGTCATATTGGTGATCTCCTCGATGGGCCGGAGGTTCTTCTCCGGATGTCGGTGACAGTCCAGACACCAGCTCATCGTAAGCGGCGTTGCCTTCTCGACAGCCGCCATCTGATCGACGCGGCCGTGGCAACTCACGCAACCAACGCCTTTGTTAACGTGGATTGCGTGATTGAAGTAGACGAAATCCGGCACGCGATAGACGCGCGCCCACTGGAGCGGCTTGTTCTCGAAGAAGCTTCTCCGCACCGGCTCGAGAAGCGGGCTCTTGTTCCACACTTGCGAGTGGCAGTTGAGACAGAGCGACGTCGGTGGGATGCTGGCGTTCGGCGATCGATCGACGGTGTTGTGGCAGTAGCGACAGTCGATCCCCTCGTCGCGCGTGTGGTGGCGGTGATCGAACTGCAACGGCTGCTCGATGGGATCTTCCATCATGCGCGCGTACGGCGTGCGCACGTAGATCAGCAGGCCGCCGATCGATCCCAGAGCGCCCGCCGCCACGACGAACAGCGTGACCTGCGCGAGCGTGTTGTGCCTGGGTCTAAACAGTAAGCTCATGCCGTGGCTGGCGCAGCATATAGGCGCAGGTTTGCATTGCCGTCAAGTGCACTGTTTGCCATTCCGAGAATTCCCACTCGCCCGTACATCCTGGTTTGCAGTCGTTTCAAAACCGATGTTTCGCGCGCCACCGCACATCGGAAAATTTTTAGCCAAACTGAAGTTTCCATTCACCGAACCAGCCCGTGTTTGAGGAGCCAGGTCGACAGCATGCGCGCGCGCCAGAGAGGCGCCCAGGGAAACCGCGGGCCCAGACGCTCGGTCAGATCGGCGATGGTGATGCGATCCGTGCCCTCCCGATCGCCGACCAGCGCGAGCGCCGCCATGACGTCCTCACCCGAGAAGACGTTCTTCAGCTCGGGATAGATGACGTAGCCGTTCTGGACCGAACAGAGAGCGCGCGCGACTTCCGTGCGGGCGATCGGCCGATCGGCCGCGATCGGCTCGGTGGGATAATGCGAGAAGATGTCGCCGAAGTTCATCGCCAGGGGCGGCTTGCCATCCAGCGCGACCCGCGGGGCAGCAGCCGCCGGCCGGGGCATCGCCAGGAGCCGGCGCCAGACCGATTCATAGGCGGCGACGACCACACGCCAGTCGAAGCGCGCGCGGGCGTGCGCCAGCGCCCGTGCGCGACATGTCGGCGCGGCGGCGGTCGTCCGCGGCCAACGCGACGATCGCGTCCTCGAGCTCGCCGAGATCGACCTCGACGCTCTGGCCGAGGAGCAGGTGCAAGGGGCGCTCGTAGAGCAGCGGACCCAGCTCGGAGAGGAATGACTGATCGGGGTGCCAGCGGGTCTTCACGCGAATGCCGACGTCGGCGACCACCGTGTCCTTGTATCCGTCGAAATCCGAGACGATCGGGGGCACGCCGGCCGCCATCGCCTCGACCACCGAGATGCCGAACGTCTCTTGCAGATTGTCGCAGGGCGAGACGAAGATGTCGGCGGCGGCCAGGAGATGGCGCTTGTCGGCCTCGGCGAAGTCGACACACAGGGTGAGCGCGTCGGCCACGCCGAAGGCCTGCGCCCAGATCTGCAGCATCTCCGGGGTCTTGGTCCCCTGCCGCGCCCCCGCGAGCAGCAAGCGCAGCGGACGCGCCCCGGCGGGCTGGCGCGCGCGCGCCCGCGCGAAGACCTGCACCAGCGGGAACAGGTCCATCTTGTCGTATTCCGTGAATCGCCCGAGCGCCAGGAGCACGATCGCGTCTTCGGGGATGCCCAGGCGCGCGCGGGTCGCCGCGCGATCGCCGACCCGCAGGTGATCGACGTCGACGCCAAGCGGGATCACCGGCAGCTCGCAGGCGAGCGGCCGCGCCGCCCCACCCGCCCCGGCCACGGCGCGTTCGGCGGCGGCGAACGACTTTTCGACCACCAGGCGGCCGGCGGTGCTGGTGCAGAAGATCGCGTCGCCCGGTCCCGGCGGATGCAGCACGCCGCGCGCGTAGCTGGTCATGAGGCGCGGGTAGCTGAGCGAGTGGATCTGCGCGGTGACCGGCACCGTGGTGCGCGCGTAACGATCGCGCAGCCAGACCAGGTCGAACAGCTGGTCGGCGTGGGTCGCGTGATGCAGGACCGAGAGCGCGCCGGACTCGAGAGCGGCCGGCAGCTCGAGCAGGTTTGGCGTGACCATGCGCTCGGGCGCCAGGTGGCCTGGCTCGACGAACAGCTGCTGTAGGGCCTCGCGGTCGGCGGCCTCGCCGACGAAGAAGCAGTAGCGCGAGAAGCTCGCGTGACGGAACAGCGCCTTCAGGAGCTCGGTGTTGGCGACCAGGCGGCCCACGAGCGGGCCGGAGGGGGCGACGTAGGTGCCGGGGAGAGCGAGAGTGGCGAAGGTCTCCATGGGCCGCGCGGGAGCATTGTACGCCCGGGTAGCCCCTATCAGAAACGTGGACGTTCTCAGCGGGCGCGGGCGGCCCGACCGGCCGGCCCCAGGTACCGCGGCAACCACGGAAAGAACTCCGCCACCGCGGGCGCGGCCAGGCGGAAGGAGTCGAGCATCGCCGGCGGCGCCGCCCCTCGCAGCAGGTCGACCCACGAGCGGAGCTCGCGGTGCGCGGTCTCCTCGTCGATGTCGAGGGTCAGGTCGCTATCGCGGCCGGACACCAGATCGCAGACCAGCACGCCGAGCGCCGCCTCGGGCAGCGTCGACGCGAGCTCGGCAGACAGGCGGCGCGCGACGTCGATCTCACCGGCCGCCAGGTGCGCCTGCGCCAGGCGCAGCGCCGCGCGGCCGAGCGGGGGATCGCCAGCGGCGCGCCGCAGCTCGCTGACTGCGACGCGCGCCCGGCCACCGACCAGCGCCGCCTCGCCGAGCGCCTCGTGCAGCTCCGCGCTGTCGCCCTGGGCTGCCGCGTGCGACGTGACGAAGTCCTGCACGGCCGCGTCGCCGCCGCGCGCGCGGCACAGCAGCAATGCCAGCAGCAGCGCTTCCGGATCGCGCGGCCCACACGACAGCGCCATGTCGACGCGGCGCCAGGCGCCGTTGTTGTCGCCGGTGGCGAGCGCGAGGCGCGCGAGCCCCATGAGCGGGCGCACCGTCGCCAGTTGCAGATCGGACGTCACCTCGGCCAGCTCGCGGCAGCGGGCGAAGTCGGCCGCCGCAGCGGCGATCTCTCCCGCGAGCTCGCGCAGCTCGCCCCGGCGCAGGAACAGCGCCGCCGACGGATCGACGAGCCCCGCCCACCTGTCGACGAAGCGCAGGGCGCCCGCGACATCGTGCGCGGGGAAGAGGCCGTCGGCGCACAGTGCGATGAGCTCGCCGCCGAACGGCTTGCCGACGAGCGCGATCGGCCCCGCGGCTTCGAGCAGGCCCGCGACCGAAGTAGCTGCCTCTGACCAGAGCGCGCGATCGCCCCAGAAGCGCGCGAGCTCGAGCAGCTTGAACCAGCTGTAGAGATCGGTGCGGTCGTGCTCGAGGCAGCGCAGCAGGAGCTGGGTGTCGCGCGCCTTCTTGTTGCGCGAGGCCGCGTGCGCGCGCACGTAGCCGAGATGCTCGACCACGCCCGGGAGATGGCGCAGCCGCCGGCCGTCGGCCGCCAGGCATGCGCGCACCGAATCGGTCACTTCTTCGTGGATCGGGAACTGGAACCGCACCGAGGGGTGATTGCGGAAGAGGCGCAGCACCGAAGCGTCGCGGCGGTGACCGTGCGGCAGGTGATTGCGAATCACCACGGTCGCGGCGCCGGCACCCGGATCGTTGACCAGCCTGCGAATCTGATCGCTGAGACCGCGGCTCACGATCTCGTCGGCGTCCAGGAAGAGAATCCAGTCGCCGGTCGCCCCGTCGAGGCCCGCGTTGCGCGCCGCCGCGAAGTCGTCGTCCCAGGCGCGATGAAGCACACGCGCGCCCTCGGCCTCGAGGATCCCGACGGTTCCGTCGCGCGAGCCGGTGTCGACCGCGCGCAGCTCGGTCCAGAGCCCGCGCACCGCGGTCAGACAGCGAGGCAACATTTCGGCCTCGTCCCGCACAATCATGCAGAGCGAGAGCGTGGCCGAGGTGGGCATGATCGCGCGCTATTCGGCGTTGTACGCGCGGTGCGCGCGCTTGCCGATGCCGAAGGCCGCCAGCGTCGCCGCCAGCTTGGCGTTGGACTTGGCCGCGAGCGCCGTGCAGCGCTCGACCAGCGGCGCGAGGCGCGCGTTGGTCACGTCGTCGATCCGCGCGGACGCGGCGGCGGCGACAGTGATCGCGGCACCCAGGCGCTCGGCGGCGGCGCCCGCCTCGATGACCTCGTGCGCTTCCAGGCGCACGGCCAGCTCGCGCAGCGCCGCTTCGATCGCGTCGCCGGGAGCGGGTGCGGGACCGCGCGCAGATTTTCCAGACACTATTTCGCCTGCGGCTGCTGGCCCTGCAGCTGGGCCACGGCTTTCGAGAACGCGTCGGCGACCGGGGCGAAGACCCGCTCTGCCTCGCGCACCGCGACCGGATTCTTGGTTCCGCCGGCGGCGATCAAGCGATCGGCGACGAAAATGTAGATGTCGGAGAGCTGGCGGCAGAGCTCGGGCGCACGCGAGTGATCCAGCGTACCCAGCAACTCGGCCACGATGTCGCCGGCGCGGTTCAGCGCCGGGCTGGCCTCGGCGGCGCGCCCACCCTCGAGCGACGTGGCCGCGCGCCGCATGTGGCGCAACGCCGCCTCGAACAGCAGCACCATCAGCCGCTCCTTGGACGCTGTCTCGTTTTGAGTCTGGGCGTACTTGCGAATGGCGAGCATGAGGTCCTTTTTGGTCTTGGTCGGTTTAGCGACTCGACGACGACGCGGACGTCGACTGCTGGGTCAGGAAGTTGCCGGTGCTCTTGAGCCGGCTGACGATCTGCTCCATCGCCGTGAACTGCGCCGTCAGGTTCGCCTTGAACGCGTCGATGCGGGCCTGCATGCTGTCGGCCTGCGTGTCCATCTGCTTGATGCGCGTGCTCAGGGTCTTGGTGCTGTTGGTGAACAGACCGTCGACAACGTTGGTGTAGCGATCCGATAGGGTCTGCATCGCCTGGCCGATGCCGTTGACCGGATCGGAGAAGACCTGGTTGATCGCCTGCGGGTTCGCCGCCAGCGCCGTACCCAGGCGGCCGCTGTCGATGGTCAGCGTACCGTCCTGGAAGTTGGTCTTGAGCCCGATGTCCGCGAGCGTGCGGATCGTGCCGCTGCCGACGATCGACGTCATCATGCTCTGCATGTCGTGCGTCAGGCTGCGCAGCGCGGAGTTGCCCGCGAGGGTCGCGGCGCGGTCGGTGCCGCTCGAGACCTGTGTCTGCTGCGACGCCATGAAATTGACGATGTCGTTGTAAGCGTTGACGAAGTTCTGCAGGTTCAGCCCAGTCGTCGCGCTGTCGTTGGCGACGGAGAGCGTCTCCGTGGTGTTGGTCTTGCCCTTGAGGGTCAGGGTCGTGCCGGGGATCGCGTCGGTGATGGTGTTCGTCTGGCGGGTGAACTGCAGCCCGTCGACGGTGACCAGGGCGTTGGTCGCGCCGGTGCCCACCTGCGCGAGGCCCAGCGACTGCCCTTGCGTGCCCGTCGAGCTCTCCGCGATCTGCAGCGCGGTCGAGTTGTCGGCGCCGGTGAATCCGGTGTCGAGGTTGGTGACCGAGAGGAACTGCTGGCTGCCGTTGTTGAGCACCACCGCGCTCAGCGGCGCGCCCACCCCGCGGATGGCGCCGGCGACGTCGGCCAGGCTCTCGCCGTCGGTGATCGTGATCGGGTCGTAGGTCTTGCCCTGGACGGTCAGCGTGAGCGTGCCGCCCTTGACCGCGACGTTGCCGTTGACGTCGGGCGTGAAGCCCGCGGAGCGCGACTGCGCGGCGGTGGCCAGCGACTGGACCGAGACCTGGTAACTGCCCGCCTGCGTCTGCGGGCTCGGCGTCGCCGTGAAGTCGGTGTTCACGGTCGTCGCTTTCGTACCGACCACGCCGTTCGTCGACAGCGTCTTCGCCGCCGACTGCAGCGCCTGGATCTTGCCGACCAGCTGGCCGATGACCGAGATCTGGGTCTTGAAATCCGTCTGCTGCGTGCGCAGCGTGTCCAGCGGCTGCTGCTCGATCTTGGTGAGGCCGTCGATGATCGACTGCGTATCCAGGCCCGAGGCGAGACCACCAACCTGAAAGAGCGGAGTATCAGCCATCGTTTTTTTCCTGCTGCGGCTTTCTGTTGCTACTTAGAAGACCGCCCCGCGACTGTTGGGCCGCGGGGCGGTTCGCCGGTAAGTCTTTCTATCGGCCGGCCGGTCTGGGTCTTGAGCCCCACATCGGGCCGGTAACACCTACTTCAATCTATCCGCCGCCGGGGCCACCCCCGGCGGCAGTCAGTTCAAGCGAGGTATTAGCCGAGGAGCTTGAGCGCGACCTGCGGCAACTGGTTGGCCTGCGAGAGGACCGACACACCGGCCTGCATCAGGATCTGGGTGCGGCTCATGTTCGAGGTCTCTTCCGCGACGTCGACGTCCATGATGCGGCTCTTGGCGGCCGACAGCGACACGGACGCCTCGGTCGCGACATTGATCACCGTGTTGAATCGGTTCTGCTGGGCGCCCAGAGTGGCGCGGGTGGACGACACCGACTGCAGCGCGGTGTCGATGGAGCCGAGCGCCCCCTGAGCGCCGGTCAGCGTCGAG
This sequence comes from uncultured Pseudomonadota bacterium, assembly GCA_963711305.1. Classification (GTDB taxonomy): domain Bacteria; phylum Myxococcota_A; class Polyangia; order Fen-1088; family Fen-1088; genus DASRQZ01. The sequence continues at coordinate 483,230 of CAVQDT010000005.1, read as the reverse complement.
AGCGACAGCGCGTTGATGCCCAACGTGCTGGCGGTGGCGCTCTGAGTGGTGACGACGATCTGGTCGTTCGCGGCCACGTTGCGGATACCGACCTGGAAGGTCAGCGCCGCGGAGGTGTTCAGCAGCGCGACGCCGTTGTACTCGGTCGCGTTGGCGATACGATCGACTTCGCTGATGAGACCGTCGACCTCGTTCTGGATGTAGCCGCGCTCGGTGTTGCTCACACCCGAGGAAGCCGACTGCGAGGCGAGCTCGCGGAGGCGGGTCAGGATGTTCTGGGTCTCGTTGAGCGAGCTGTCGGCGGTCTGCACGACGTTGATGGCGTCGTTCGCGTTGCGCACCGACTGGTTGTAGCTGCGAATCTGCGCACCGAGGTTCACGCTGATCGCGAGGCCAGCGGCGTCATCCGACGCCTTCGTGATGCGAAACCCCGACGACAGCTTCGCGAGCGAGCTGTTGAGGTCGTTCTCAGTCCCCATCAGGTTCTTCTGAGCGTCGAGAGCGCTGACGTTGGTGCGAATTGACAGTCCCATGAGAAGTTCTCCTTACGTGGCGGCCCCGCAGGGCTATTAAGTGATTGCCGGCTTTTCTCTTCCGGCCCCGCGGACGCCGCGTCCACGTTCACAGAGTTTTTCGACACGCAACTGCGAAGCGATAAGACCCGATGTTTGTATCGGGGATGACGATCTCGACGAGACGCGCTCGAACGATCGGACTCCCCGTGGGCGTAGGCGTGGGCGTCAGCGTGGGCGATCAGGCGTTCGCAGCTCTTGCTGTCGCCCACGCCGACGCCCACGCCCACGCCCACGCCGGCGGGACCCGAGGCCCGAACTCGTCGCGCGCCGTGCGCTCAGCCGCCGAGCTTGTTCACGAGCGAGAGGCTGAACGACTGCGCGGCCGCCGTCAGCGTCGCGTTCAGCGCGCTGTTCGCGAGCGCGAGCTTGCTCGACGACTCGATCATGTCGGCCTCGGACTGATTCGCCACGTTCTTCGTCGTCGCGTCGGCGGTCGACTTCGCCAGCGTCTGCGCGGTGGCGAACGCATCGCCCATCGCGCCGACCTGCGACAGCGTCGTCGTCACCTGATGCGTCGCGGTCTCGAGGTTGGTGAGCGATCCGCGGATCGCGTCGCCGTTGTTGGTCTTGAGCGCCGTCGACAGAGACTGCAAGCGTCGCGAAGAGATCGACGCCGCCGCCCACGCCCTTCACCGCGACGTCGGCGCGCACCGACGAATCCTCGAGAACGCCGGGCGCGACCTCGACCTGGCGCACGGCGGTATCACCACTGTAGTTGCCGGCGGTGTCGAACGGCGCGGTCTGATCCTGGTTGCCACCGAAGATGTAGCGGCCGTTGACGTTGGTGTTCATCAACGTCACCGCCTGCTGGACCAGGCCGTCGACCTCGGTGGCCGCGCCCTGGCGATCGGTCGCCGAGTAGCTGTCGTTGCCCATCTGCACGGTCAGCTCGCGCGCACGCGCGAGCACGTCGCCCAGGCTCTGCAGCGCGCTGTCGGCCGAGTCGACCTCGCTCGCCGCGCGCCCGGCGTTCTGGTTGATCGCGTTCATGCGGTCGACGGTCTGCTGCCCGCGCACCATCGCCGCCGCCACCATCGGGTCGTCGCCCGGGTGAACCACGCGCATGCCGGTCGAGACCTCCTCCATCGCCGTCTGCGCGCGATCGCGGCTCTTCGCGGCGTTCGCGGCGGCGTTCTGGAAGATCATCTTGTCGGTCACGCGCATGGTTGCTGCTCCGTGCTCACTTCAAGCTCATCAACGTGTCGAGCATGCTGTCGGCGGTGGTGATCACCTTGCTGACCGCCTCGAACGCCCGCTGCGCGCTGGTCAGGTTGACCATCTCCTCGTCGAGCGAGACGCCCGACGTCGACTCGCGCAGGTTGGTGAGATTGTCGAGCAGCGCGCCGTTCTGATCGGACATTGCCTTCGCGCGCTGCGAGGCCCCGCCGAACGTCGCCACGATGGTGCTGAACGTGGTCTCGGGATCCGAGCCGCCGGCCAGCGCCGTCTGCTCGGTGCCGATCATCGCGTTCAGGTTGGTGTTGTCGCCGGGCAGGCCCGCGGCCGACGACGCCGCCGCCAGCAACGACGGATTCGCGGCCAGCGTCGACATCGATCGTGATCTGCCCGGCCGCGCCCGCCGACGTCGCGCCGACCGTGAACACGTTGTGACCGGTCGTGCCGTCCAGCGCGAAGCCCGCGGCCGAGACGCCGTTCACCGCATTGGCAAAATCGAACGCCAGCGAGTCGAGCGACGTCGACGCCGCGCCGAGCGTTGCGTCGCGCGCCGAGACGGCTCCGCCGATCGCCCCCCCGGCCGCGCTGGTCGGCAGCGAAACCGGCCCGCTACCGTCAGCGCGTGTAATCCTCAACGACAGGTGGCCCCGGTTACTGGAGTCGGGGATCGTCGACAGCTGCGCCGCCCGATCCTGGCTCACCAGCGCGGTTCCGCCCGGCAGCGCCATCGAGACGTCGCCCTGCGAATCCATGACCGGCGTGGCGCCGGTAAGCTGGGTCAGCTTGTCCTGAAGCTGGCGGCGCGCGTCGAGCAGATCGTTGGGCTCGGCGCCCCCGGCACGGGCCGAGCGAATCTGCGCGTTCAATGACGCCATGTTGGCCGCGGCGGTGTTGACGTCGTTGACGATGCCATTGATCTTGTCGTCCAGGCCGCTGCGCGCGTCTTCGATCGCCTGCGACGTGCGGTTGAACGACTGCGCCAGCGACGTGGCCGACGAGACCGCCGCGCGGCGCGACGCCGGATCGGACGGGTTCTGCGCCACCGCGCGCAGCGACCCAGTAGAACGCGCTCAGCGCCGAGGAGAGGCCGCCCGGCGCGTTGGGATCGAGCGCCGACACCGCGGCCAGCGCGTCGCTCTCGGTCGAGCTCGAGCTCTGCGAGGCGATGGCGTTGGGGATCTGCCGCTCGAGGAACGCATCGCGCGCCTGGGTGATCGACTGGACGTCGACGCCGCGGCCGATCCATCCGTTGGGAACCAGCTGGTCCGGCGTCAGCGCCTCCAGGTTGGCGGTCTGGCGCGAGTAGCCGGGCGTGTTGACGTTGGCGATGTTCTGGCCCGCAACAGCCGCGGCCTCGCGGTGCGCGGCCAGGCTGGTGCTCGACTGGTTGAGGATTGTGAGCAGATCGGGCATCGACTACACCACGCGGCTCACGGTGGTGGACGAACGCGCGCCCGCCGCCGGCGCCATGCCGCGCCGGTCGTAGGCGGCGGGCCGCGGGCTGAGCGCGGTCAGGTACGAACGAACGAAAGAAAGCGCGCGCTGTCCGAGCGCGCGGTTGAGATCGTCGAGCTCGGCGAGCGCGGCCGCGAGCGCGCGCACCTCGGCGAACGCCTGTGCCAGCCGCTCGGTCGGCGCCGGCGCGATGCCGCGCAGCCCGTCGATCGTAACTTCGGTGAGACCATAGGCGCGCGCAACCAGCGCCAGCTCCGACGAGAGCTGCGCTTGCTTCTGATTGACCAGCGCGTTCCATTCGGCGCGCGCGGAGGCGCGCTTCATCAACCCCTCGACATCCATCGCCCGGATCAGCACGCGCTCGGCGCGCGCCCGCTCGACCTCCGCGCGCAAGGCATCGCGGATCTGATGAGTGACGGCTATGGCATTTTCGAGGTTGTTGTTATCCATCGTCAGTGCTTGATGAGTGCCTGCAGGCGAGCGTCGATCTCGGCGTCCTGAAGGATCTCATCGGCAACACGCGACGGATCGGGATGGTAGCTCCCGGCGCGAACTTGCGCTTCCAGATCCTGCAGTCGCGCGGCGCGACCGCCGGCGAGCGACGCTTTGCTGGTCGCCATCGCGAGGTCCACATCGCGTGAGTTGTCGACGGTGACGCGATCTCGAGGAGTCGTCGCAGGTGGATCAGGCGGTACAACTCTCCCGACGTCTGCGACCGGTTTGGTCTCGTTGATTTTCATGGTGCATCTCCGGTGTGGGGTCCCTGAAGCTTCCCCACAACCGTATCTTCGGCACGTTTCTGGTAGGCATTAAGTGCCCGATGCACAACTGCGCTGTAGGTGCCGTTTTCCCCAGACTTTACCGGCACCTGTGAGGCATGTGCGCACAACGTCGTGTCGCTTTCCATGTGGGTAGCCGTCCCACCAATCGGGGATTTACGCGCCGCGAATGAAGCCGGATCGTCGTCTGGACCATCGTCGATGACATCGGTTGAAGGAGCTGCTTCGGCAGCTTTCGCGAAGGACTTCACTCCGGGCTTTCCGGTCTTCTCGATCTCGTCCTCGAGCATGCGCGCGATGCCGATGCCGCCGCCTTTCGCGACCGCGTCGGCGAGCGTCTCGATGAACATGTCGGCGCGCAGCTGCCCGCCGGCGACGTCGGCCGGCTTGAAGGCGCCGCTCGCGGTCAGCAGCTGGCGCAGGATCGCCGCCTCCATCTGCTGAGCGGCCGCCTCGGTGCTGTCGGGCGCGCCTGCCGCCGTCGCATGGGAGATCGGCATCGCCATCAGATCACGTCCAGGTCGGCGTCGATCGCGCCGGCGGCCTTCATCGCCTGCAGGATCGCGATCAGATCGCGCGGCGACGCGCCGATCAGATTCAGCGCCTTCACCAGCTCCTCGACGGTCGTCGTCGCCGGCAGCGCCACCACCGGCTGCTTCTTCTCCTTGGCGTCGACGTTCGACTGATTCGTCTGCACCGTCTTGCCGCCGCGCGAGAGCGCGTTCGGCTGCGACACCAGCGGGATCGTCTGGATCGAGATCGACAGGCCGCCGTGCGCCACCGCGACGGCGTGGATGCGCACGCGATCGCCGGCGACCACGGTGCCGGTGCGCTCGCTGACCACGATGCGCGCGCGCTGGTCCGACTCGACCTCGATCGCCTCGATCGCGGTCATCAGCGCCACGGCCTTGCCCTTGTACGCGGCCGGGATCTTCACCTCGACCGCCGCCGGATCGGCGGCGCGCGCCAGCGTGTTGTCCTTGAGCGCGGCGTTGATCGCCTCGGCGATGCGGTTCGACGTGGTGAAGTCGGGCGTCTTCAGGCCCAGGACCATCGGGCTCTTCTCGAGGTTCGCCATCACGGCGCGCTCGATGGTGGCGCCCGCGGGCACGCGCCCCGACGTCGGCTGGTTCTTCTGCATCGACGAGCCGTGCAGGCCGACGTCGAAGCCGCCCGCCTGCACCGGTCCCTGCGCCAGCGCGTAGACCTGGCCGTCGGGCCCGGTCAGCGGCGTGATCAGCAGGACGCCGCCCGACAGCGAGCGCGCGTTGCCCATCGAGCCGACGCTGACGTCGATGCGCGTGCCGGCTCGCGAGAACGAGGGCAGCCGCGCGGTCACCATCACCGCGGCGACGTTGCGCACCTGCACGTCGGTCGGATTGATGCGAATGCCCATGCGGCCGAGCATGCCGCTGATCGACTGCGCGGTGAAGAACACGCGCTCGGTGTCGCCGGTGCCGGCACAGGCCGACGACCAGGCCGTAGCCGTAGAGCACGTTCTCACGCACGCCCTGGACGTCGACCAGCTCCTTGACCCGCACCGGCGCGCCGAACGCCGCGCGGATGCCCATGAGCATCAGGAACGAGATCAGCAGCGCGAGGCAGATCCTCTTCATCGAGATCTCCCTCGCGCTGCAATGGAGGAATAGGAAACAGGGAGAAGCAGAGAAGCAGAAGAAATGACGGAGGATCTTAAGCTGGCTCATTAGAGTAGCCTCCATCTCCTTTCCCCTACTTCTCCCTGTCGAAATCGAAGCTAGTTCAAGCATCAGAACGGCCACAGCCACCCGAGGTAGCGAGAGAGGAACCCCTGGTGCTGGTTGTCGGTGAGGACGCCGCGACCGACGAACTCGATCTCGGCGTCGGCGACCATCGAGCTCTTCACGCTGTTCTCCTGGTCGATGTCGATCGGGCGCACCACGCCCGAGATGTAGAAGTGCTGCTCTTCGTTGTTGACCAGCACGACCCGGTGCCCTTCGACGAAGAGGTTGCCGTTCGGCAGCACCTTGCGTACCACCGCCGGCACGGTCGCCGTCAGGTACTCGGTGCGCGCGGTCGTCCCCTCGCCTTTGAAATCGCTCTTGGAGATGCCCCCGATGTTCAGGTTCGGGTCCATCCCCTTGAGCTTGTTAAGCAAACCCAGAAACGCGGTCACCTGCGCGGACGAGCTCGACTCGCGCGTGAGATCGGTGTCGGCCGAGCGATGCGCGTCGGCGACTTCCTCGATCTTGATGACGACCAGATCGTTGGCGCGCAGCGCGCGCGCGTCGGTGAACAGCATCGACGCCGGCCGGCCCGGGTGCCAGAGGCTCCCCTCCGACTGCGGCTCGTCTTCCTTGGTGTTCGCCGCATCGAGCGAGTAGTCGCGCCGCTTCGGCTTGTAGCTGGCGATGTGGCTGGCGGCGCAGCCGCTGCCGGCCACGGCCAATGCGAGCACAGCGAAGGAGAGACGCGCGCGCCGTCATGGCGTCTCCACCACCAGACGGCCGTCGACGAGCTCGCCCTCGACCTGCTTGCCCGACGCGAGCACCGCGCAGCTGCGCCCGCGCGCGCAGGGCGTGCCGCGGCCGGTCTGCTCGATCATCAGCGCGCCGCTGACGACCACCACCTTGACCACCTCGCCCAGGCGCAGCGTCGGCTCGCCGACGACGGCCCCGTCGAGGATCTGGCCGGCGGCCACCGCGCGCGCGGCCACCGACGAGCGGCCAATCACCGCGGGCGTGTGGCCGGGACGCAGCTCCCGTTCTTCGGTGTCGTAGGCGCCCTCGAGCGAATCGCCCGCGCGCAGAGCGCCGCGTCGCCACCGCGACCGGCGCGACCACGCGCACGCGCACCCAGAGCCAGCTGTCGCAGTGACCGCCGTGCGACGCGCGGCCGCTGACCTTCACCGCCAGGCGGCCCGAAGCCTCGATCGGCTGCGCGACCTCGACCTCGGTCACGCGGCAATCGAGCGGGCGCGCCGAGCCCCGCTCCTCGACCGCGCTGTCGAGGCGCGCGCCCGGAGCAGCCAGCGCGCGTTCGAGCGCGTGGCGCACCACCGGCGCGACCTCCGCGGTCGAAGGCGCGTCGCCGCCCCGTGTGCCGGCGACCGCGCGCGCCGCGAGCGGCACCGCCAGCAGCACCGACACCCAGGCGACGATCGGCAGCGCTATGTGACCGGCCTTGCTCATGACTAGCGCAGCGACGTCAGCCTCTGCAGCATCTGGTCGGCGGTCTGGATGACCTTGGAGTTCATCTCGTACGAACGCTGGGTGCTGATCATGTCGACCATCTCGACGACCGCCTGCACGTTGGCGGTCTCGAGGAAGCCCTGCGACAGCATGCCGACCCCCTGCTCGCCCGGCTTCGCCTGCAGCTCCTGGCCGCTGGCCGCGGTCGGCTGAAACAGATTGCCGCCGATCGCCTCCAGCGCGCCCGGGTTGGTGAACGTCGTCAGCTCGATGCGCCCCAGCGTCGGTCTGGTCGGGGCGGTTCGGCACCTTGGCCAGCACGGTGCCGTCGGTCTGGATCGTGATCGCGATGGTGTCGGGCGGCACGGTGATGCCCGGCTCGACGAGCTCGCCGCGCTGGGTGACCAGGCGGCCGGTGTCGTCGACGCGGAAGTTGCCGGCGCGCGTGAACGCGATGTCGCCGTTGCTGCGCTGGATGCGGAAGTAGCCGTTGCCTTCGATCGCGACGTCGTACTGGTTCTGGGTCGAGACCATGTCGCCCTGGGCCATCGAGCGCGTGGTGCTGCCGGTGCGCACGCCGAGGCCGACCTGCAGCGGCGCCGGCTGGCCGCCGCCCTGCGGCCCGGCCGGCTGCGCCTGGACGATCGTCTCGGAGAGCAGATCCTGGAACTCGGCGCGCGTGCGCTTGAAGCCGGTGGTGTTCACGTTCGCGAGGTTGTTCGCGATCGTGTCCATCTTGAGCTGTTCCGCCTGCATACCGGTGGCGGCGGTGTAGAGCGAACGCAACATCGATGTTTCCTCCTCAGCGGACCCTTCCGACCTCGATCGCCTTGTCGTCGAGCCGTCGGTACGTTTGAATGGCCTGGGTAGCGGTCTCGTACTGTCGCTGGGCGTTGATCATCTGGACCGTCGATTCGAGCGGCGTGACGTTCCCCATCTCGAGCTGGCCGGTCGAGACGCCGCCCTCGGTCGGCGTCACCGTGCCGCCGGGGCCGGCAGCGTAGAGCTGCGGCCCGACGCGCACGACGTTCCCCTGGAGCTCGAAGAGCGCGATGCGATCGATCGGCACGCCGTCGGCGCTGACCACGCCGGTCTGGCTGATGATGACGTTGGCGCCGGGCGGAACCATGATCGGGCGATTCGACGTGCCCATGACCTGACGGCCGTCGGCGACCAGCGCGCCTTCGGGCGTGATGTTGAGCTTGCCGTTGCGCGTGTAGGCCGGCTGGCCGGTCATCGACGTCACCGAGAGGAAGAGCTGGCCCTCGGGCACGATGTCGAGCGGGTTGTCGGTGGTCCGGATCGGTCCTTGCGACAGATCGGTGCCGGTGGCGACGACGCCGGCGAAGATCTTGTCCTGCAGGGCCGCTCGCGGCGCCGGGTGCGACACCGCGCGGGGGCAGGAACGATTGAAACGCGGGGCGCGACGCCTTGTAGCCGGGCGTCTCGGCGTTGGCCAGGTTGTCGGCGATGGAGTCGAGCTGGTCGGATCGCGCCGCCGCCGCTGCCATGCCTACGTACATTCCGTCTGCCACGTTCGATTCTCCCGAGCCGAGAATCAGCAAGGACGGGGCCAACGCTCGCGTCGCGTTTCTGACCGGAGAAGATCGAGGGACCGTGACGCGAAACTCGAAATGCCGACAGGTGCGCCCGGAAGATTCGACCCGGCACGATTTGCCGGGAGGCAACCGGCGTGAAGATCTTGAGGCGCGGCCTCAAGTGGTTCCCCGACGGTGCCGAAACGAAAGATATGCGTCCGAGGACTCGCCTCGATCCGGTCATCAAGATCGAGGAGAAGAACGAAGAGCGCAAGCTGCGCGAGATGGCGGCCGCGAACCGCAAGGTGAAGTCGGCCGAGGAGGCGCTGGTGGGCGCGCGCGATGCCGCCCGCACCGATCACCGGCGCGCGGCGTCCGCGACCGACTGGATGCTCGCGGAGAACGCGCACACGCGCGCGCTGTCCGAGGTCCGCAAGGCCGAGCGCGAGGTCAAGGTCGCCACCGACGAGGAAGGGAAAGCGCGCGGCGCCTACACCATCGCGCACTCCAAGGCCGAAGCGCTGCGCCGGGTGGCGCAGGCGCGCGTCGACGAGATCCGTGGCCGCTCGCGAGAAGGCCGAGTCCAAGGAGCTCGACGAGATCGGCCTCATCACGTTCAACGGCAACGGCGGCCAGCGGCCCTCCTGACGTCAGGATCCGGGCGCGAGCGATGGTCAGCAACCTGACGGGCAGCAACGAGACGGTGCCCGGCGGGGCGGTCACGTCGCACCCGAGCTCACACGACGAAGCGGCCGCCGCGTCGATTCGCCAGCGGCTGAGCTTGTGCATGATCGTGCGCAACGAGGAGAAGCGCCTCGGCGCGCTGCCTCGCGTCGGCGATGCCGTGGGCCGGCGAGACGATCGTCGTCGACACCGGCTCGACCGACGGCACGATCGCGCTCGCCGAGAGGGCCGGCGCGCGCGTGCTGCACTTCGCCTGGTGCGACGACTTCGCGGCCGCCCGCAACCACGCGCTGGCGGCGGCGACCCGCGAGTGGGTGCTGGTGCTCGACGCCGACGAGGTCTTGCGCGTCGACGACGCCGCGGCCTGGGCGCGCGCGCTCGCGGCGGCTCGACACGCCCGCGCGCCGTACTCGCCACGCGCCAGCGGCCTACTCAATCGACTGCCACGATCGCATCGACGACGGCGGCGTCGCCGTCGGGCCGGTGCTGCGGCTGTTTCGCCGCGCGGTCCCCGACATGGTCTACCGCGGCGAGATCCACGAACAGATCGTCGCCGTCGCCGAGCGACGCTGCGAGACCGCGCACGCGCGCTTCATCCACTTCGAGCACGACGGCCACACCGGCGCGGTCGTCGCCGAGCACCGCACGGTCGAGCGCAACCTGCGCCTGGCGCGATTGATGGTCGCGTCGCGCCCCGACGATCCATTCAGCTGGTTCTGCCTGGGCCAGGCGATCCAGGCCGCCGATCCGACAGAGCGGCGAGGTGATCTCGTCATTCGAGCGCGCGCTCGAGAAGATCGAGCTCCTCGGGCACGACCACCGCGACGAGAGCTATCTGGCCGCGCTCTGGATCAACCTGGTGCGCGCGCTGGTGCGCGCCGGGCGGGCGCGCGAAGCGCTCGACGTCTCCCGGCGCGCGCTGTGCGACTTCGCCGGCTCGCCCGATCTGCATTTCCTGCGCGGCAAGCTGCTGCTCGACGCCGGCCACGTCGCCGCTGCGTGCCGCGAGCTGGAAGAGTGCCTGACCCCGGCGGCGGCGCGCTTCTTCCTGCGCCAGGACCCGGGCGCGGTCAGCTACGCCGCCGAGACCCAGCTCGCGATCTGCTGCCTGAAGCTGGGCCAGCTCGACCGTGCGGTGCGCACGCTGCGGCACGCGGTCGAGAACGCGCCCGCCGCGTACCATCTGCCGCGCTTCCTGCTCGGCATCCTGCTCATCAGCCGCGGCGCCGCCGCCGAAGCCGAGCCGCTGCTGGCCGCCGTGGTGGCGCAGCGGCCGCAGGACTTCGACGCACGGCTGCACTGGGCGCGCGCGCTGCTGGCGCTGGGACGGCGCCCGCAGGCCGAGTCCGCGCTCGCGCCGCTCGGCGCCGACCCGCGCGTGACCAGCTCCTCGCGGCGTGGCGCCGGATCCCCTCGTAGGCGGGCGTGGGAGTGGGCGTCGGCGTGGGCGATCCCAGTGGGTCGCGACGTCGGATCGCCCAGCCGCCCACGCCCCGGGGGAATTTGAACCGCTCGACGCGCGCCGCGAAGATGTGGTATCGCGGAGGCATGTCGACCACGCCTGCTACGACCTCCATCGTCCCCTACGCCGGGTGGGCCCGGAACCTGCGCATCGCCAACGCCGACGTCGAGATGATCGTGACGCTCGACGTGGGGCCGCGCGTGATCCGCTACGCGGCGCCCGGTGGGCCCAACCTGTTCGGCGAGACCGCCGATCAACTGGGGAAGTCCGGCGAGCCGCACTGGATGCCGCGCGGCGGCCACCGCCTGTGGACCGCGCCCGAGGACAAGACCCGCACCTACGCGCCCGACAACCGCGCGGTCGAGCACCGCGTGCTGTCGTCGGACGCCAAGGGCGTCAGCGTGCGCTTCACGCAGCTGCCCGACGAGCCGTACGGCGTGCAGAAGGAGCTCGACATCACGCTGGATGCCGACGGGCAGCCGCGCCGTGCTCGTCCATCGCATCACCAACGTCGGCGAGATGCCGGTGCGTCTGGCGCCCTGGGCGCTCACGGTGATGCCGCCCGGCGGGACGGCGATCATCCCGCTGCCGGCGCAAGCGCCCGCACCCGGGATCGCTGCCCAACTCCGTCGACGCCGACTACTGGCCCAACCAGAGCCTGGCGATCTGGGGCTACACCGATCTCAAGGATCCGCGCCTGATGCTGGGCACGCACTTCATCACCGCGCGCCAGGATCCGAAGGCGACCACGCTGCTCAAGTTCGGGCTCGCGCACGAGTCGGGCTGGCTCGGCTACTGGCGCGACGGCGAGCTCTTCGTGAAGACCGTCGGCTTCGAGCGCGGCCAGCTCTATCCGGATCGCGGCTGCAACTTCGAGCTCTACACCGACCCGAACATCCTCGAGGTCGAGACGCTGGGACCGCTCACCATGCTCTCGCCCGGCGAAAAGACCGAGCACGTCGAGACCTGGAATCGATTCTCCGGCGTGGGCGCGATCGGCGACGAGGCGGGCATCGCCAAGAACGTGCAGCCGCTCGCATCGCGCTGAACGCGCGCCGCTATTTCGCCAGGCTGGGATAGACCGGACAGCCGTGCGGGAAGACGCGCGCGTGCTCGTGCCCGGGTGCGCTCTCGGGCGTGGCGTCGCGGCAGGCTCCGGCGTCGTCGCACGAGACCAGCCGGTCGATGGTCAGATTGCGCGCGGCGGTGACCGACCGCTGGAAATGCGGGCAGAAGACCAGAACCTTGATCAGCTCCGACGCGGCGCACCTGGCCAGTAAAGCACGCACGAGCCTGGTCGCGCTACGGCCGACTCTCGTCAAGTCAACCCTCTTGCCAGGCCCGGTCCCGATTCCATATTCGGGTCACAAAGGAGGGACAAACTCATGCGACGAATCTCCATGCTCATGCTGGGCGCGACGTTGTTCGGGTTCGGGACGACGCGGATGGCCCTCGGTGACGAGATGCCCGGCCGCGCGACCGCGAAGGCCGAGGAGCAGATCCAGACGCGCTTCCAGAGCGACTCCGATCTGCGCAACAACCAAATCGTGGCCGTCATCGACAACGGCGTCGTCACGCTGAAGGGCGTCGTCGACACCGACGCCGAGAAGGCCAAGGCCGCGCGGCTGGCGATGGTCAAGGGCGTCACCCATGTCGACAACCAGCTCAAGGTCGGCAGCGAGGGCGCCAAGGCCACCGTGACCGACTCGACCATCACGGCCCGGCTCAAGACCGAGATGGTGGCCGAGGAGCCGCTGCGTTCCGTCCACGTCGAGACCAACAACGCGGTGGTCAGCCTGACCGGCACCGTACCGACCGCGGCCGCGCGAGATCGCGCGATCGATCTGGCGCGGTCGATGGGTGGCGTGTACCGCGTCGAGGACAACCTGAAGATCCTGCCGTCCCGCTAGCGGATCAGTAGGCCGCGTACGACTTCTCTTCGACGATGCTCGAGCCGAGCAGATCATTGATCTGCCGCTTGATCGCCGCTCGCTCATCGTTGCTGTGATAGACGGCGCGCGCCAGCTCGATGAAGCGCGCGCCGAAGTCGCCGCCCCGCTCGCACTCGCGAATCTCGTCCTCGATTTGCCAGAGCGCCTCGTTCACTTTCTTCAACGCCGCGGTCAACTGGCCAAGCACCTCTGAGGCCGCGATGGCGGCGTCGCGCGCCGCGACCAGCGCCTCGAGCTCGACGCGCACATTGGCCAGCTTTTCCATCGAGGCCAAGCGCTCGGACTTGATCTCGAGGATGGTGATCTTGTCCACCAGCTCGCCGGGGCCGATGGGGACGCTGAGGTTCATGGCGCACCCGCGATGGAAAAGCGTTCGCCGAAAGCGCGCGCGATCCGCCGGAACACGCCAGCCCAGTCGCCGGGCGCTGCCTGGCGAAAGAGGCGCATGCTCGGGTACCATGGGCACTCCTCGCCGCGCAGTCCCCAGCGCCAATCGGGCAGCGCCGCGAGCGCCATCCAGACCGGCATGCCCAGAGCGCCCGCCAGGTGCGGGATCGACGTGTCCGAGGTGATCACCAGATCGAGCGCGGTCATCAGCGCCGCCGTGTCGACGAACGCGCCGTCGGCGTCGAGCTCCGGACCGACGTCGACCACCGCGATCCCGAACGGCAGCGCCGCCACCTGCTGGCGTCCGTCGCCCTTCTGCAGGCTCACCACCGCGCCGCCCGCAGCCTCGATCATCCGCAGCAACGGCGCGAAGAACGCGAGCGGAATCGATCGCCGGCCGTCGGCGCGATAGCGCGGGTTGCCCTGCCAGCCGATGCCGATGCGGAACCGCGCGCCTGCCGTACGCTCGGCGAGCCAGCCGCGCCAGCGCGCGATACGCTCCGGCTCCGCGGTGAGGTACGCCGCGGATGGCGAGCCGCCGGGCCTCGCGCCGCCGAGGTACCCCGGCGCGCTGAACAGTCCGCCGCGCAGATCGGCGCGCGGCGCTGCCGCCGCCGTGGTCCCGCGGGCGACGACGGCATCGACGCCCGCGCAGCGACGAAGCAGGCGCTCGAGCGGCGCCTGGCACTCGAGCACGACCGCGCCCGCGCCGGCGAGCGACTTGGCCGCGCGAGCGTAGCGTGCGAATTGCAGCGTATCGCCCAGCCCCTGCTCCGCCTGCAGCAGCAACGTGCGCCCCGCGAGCGCCTCGCCCGCCCACACCGGCGTCGAAGCCAGCGCCGCCGGCGGCGTGGCCGCGAGTCCGGGAATGCGATGGCGCCACTCCAGCTCGCGCCACCCTTCGGCCTCGTCGGCAGGCGTCACCGGATCCGCGAGCAGCGTCAGGCCCAGGTTCCAGTGCGCGTCCGCGTCCTGCGGATCGAGCGCGAGCGCGCGCCGCAGGTGCACCAGCGCGCCTGCGAAGTCCCCCTGCTCCTTGCGCGCGTAGGCCAGGTTGGTTTCGAAGCGCGCCTCGCCGGGCGCGATCCCCAGCGCGCGCCGCGCGGCCGCCTCGGCCTCCGGCGCACGGCCCACTGCGAGCAGCAGGCCCGAGAGGTTGCCGTGCAGCTCCGCCTCGCCCGGCGCGCGCGCGATGGCCGCCTCCAGGCTCACGATCGCCTCGTCGGGACGGCCCGCCGCGCGGTAGGTGAGCGCCAGGTTGGACATCGCGCGATGGTCCCCGCCCAGCTCCACCGCGTGCCGGTGCGCCGCGATCGCCGCTTCCATCTTGCCGAGCGCCTTGAGCGTACCGCCGAGGCAGGTGTGCGCGATCCAGCTCTGCGGATCGGCCTCTATCGCGCGCCCCAAGAGGTCCATCGCGCGCAGGTGGTCCCCCTGCTGCTGCGCCATCACGCCCGCGCGCAGGAGCTGCGCGGCGCCCTCGCCGGCCGGCGGCGGGATCACCGACGCGCCCGACGCTGTCCGCGCGCGTGCCGGCATCCTTCCCGCCGTCCCCACTACTTCTCCCCGACCAGCCCCGCGGCCATGACCCGCCAGGCCGGCAGCTTCGCCACCAGGCCGGTCGTGTCCAGGTAGGCGCCGTCGAGCACGGCGCGCTTCCCGGTCGTGTCGTTGGCGGGGGTGGTCATCTCGTGCGCCAATACGTCGGCGATGTGAACCGCGCCGCTGACGTCGAACTTGCTGCGGCCGGCCGCCGACGGGTCGTGGTGGAACGCCACCGCTTCGACGACCACCGTCGGCAAACCCCAGATGCCGAACAGGTAGGCGCCGACCTCGGGGTGAGACGTGCCGAACTCCGCGCTCTCGAGCAGGGTCAGCGGCAGGCTCTCGCGCGCCGCCTGAGCGGCGATGCGTCGATACGCGTCCGGGAAGCGGTTGGCCAGCACCAGCTTGCCCGCGTCGTGGAGCAGCCCCGAGACGAACGCCTCGTCGCGCTCCTGCTTGGTGCTCATCATTCGCGACGCGATCCGCGCTGTCAACAGAGCGTGCCGCTGCATCAGCGACAGCGAGAAACCGAAGAAGTCGTCGCGCACGTCGTAGGCCGAGAACACCGCCGACGCCAGCGACAGGTGCTGCACGGTGTTCATGCCCAGCAGCATCACCGCCTGTTCGACGCTGGCGATCGGCGACCCGTTGGCGTTGCGCACGCCGAAGAACGCCGAGTTCACCAGCTGCAGCAGCTTGGCCGACATCCCGATGTCGCGCTCGACCACCGAGGCGACCGCCTTGAGATCGGTGCGCGGATCGCGCAGGGCGGTCTGCAGCTCGAGATAGAGCGCGGGCACCACCGGCAGCGCGCCGATGCCGCCGACCGCGTCGCGGATCGCCGGCCGTTCCAGCAGCTCGCGCACGGTGCACGCGCGCGCCAGCGTGTCGCGCAGGCCGAGCACGTCGAACGGCTTGGCGAGAAACTGGTGGGCGACGCCGGCCAGCCGCACCGCGGTGTCGCGATCGCCGGGCGCGGTGAAGACGATGCGGGTCACGCTCGGGTGATCGCGCTTGACGCGATCGAGCAGCTTCACGCCCTCTCCCGCCTTCTGCCCGGAGAGGCGCACCTCGGTGACGATCACGTCGACCGCGCGCTCCTCGAGCTTCTCGAGCGCCGCCCCGGTGGTGCCGGCGAAGATCATCTCCCAGCGGTGGCGCTCGGGGTGCAGCAGCCGTTCGAACGCCTTGAGCATCCCCGGCTCGTCGTCGACGAACAAGATGCAGTGCCTCCGGTCCGCGACCCACTGCTTCTGCACGTTCATCGGCCTCTCACGCCCCGACCGCCGCGGTCTGAAACTCGGGCACCATCGCCCGCAGCCGCTTCAGCCCATCGGCATGCAACTGGCACACGCGTGGCTCGCTGACGTCGAGCATCTTCGCGATCTCGCGGTAGGTCAGCCCCTCGACGTAGTGCAGGCCCATCACCACCTGCAGCCGCTCGGGCAGCTTCTTGAACCCTTCGGCCAGCGCCTTGGCCAGCTGCGCGCGCTCGATCTTCTCCTCGATGCCCGGCTCGCCGGAATGGCCGTCGCCGCTCGCCAGGACGTGCGTCGCCTTGTCGAGCGGCACGTGCGGCTCGAGCAACGCCTCGAGGCCGCTCAGCTCCTCGAGATCGACGTTCATCGCCTGCGCCACCTCCTCGGTGGTCGCCTCGCGCCCCAGCTGCGCCGGCCAGCTTCTGCTTCACCTTCTGCACGTCGTCGGTGCGCGAGCGCAGCCGGCGCGGCAGGTGGTCCATCTTGCGCAGCTCGTCGAGCATGGCGCCGCGGATGCGGTGCTCGACGAAGGTCTCGAAGCTGACCCCGCGCGCGGCGTCGAAGCGCGGCGCCGCCTCGAGCAATCCGAGCGCGCCCGCCGACCAGAGATCGTCGAAGGCGCTGCGCAGCCCGGTGCGCGCCGCGATCCGGCGCGCCACGCGATCGATGAGCGGCGCGTAGCGCTGGATCAAGTCGTCCGCGTCGGTGGTCGACGACGCGTATGTGGCCAGCGCGCGACGAATCATGCCATCAACCAACCCGGGAATCAGCCCGCGGTCGCCGTCGACTCCCGCAGCAGGCGCTGCCACATGACCTTGAGGCCGCTGTCGAGCTTGGTCGGCGGCAGCCCCTCGAACAGGCGCTTCGCGATGTCGCCGAGCGCCCGGCTGGCCGGCGAGCGTCGGGAACATGTCGACCAGCGGCCGCTGCGCCATGATCGCGCGGTGGAAGTTCTCGTCGCGCGGGATGTAGCCCAGGTGGCGCACGCGCGCGTTGAGGAAGCGGTTGGTGACCGTGGTGAGCTTGTGGAAGATCCCGCGCGCCACCATCTCGTCGACCACCGGGTTCACGATCACGCTGAACGCGCTCACGCCGGCCTGCTGCGACAGCACCTTGACCACCGCGTAGGCGTCGATGAGCGAGGTCGGCTCGGGGTTGACGACCAGGATCGCCTCCTGCGCCGCGCCGACGAAGAACAGCACGTTGTCGCCGATGCCCGCGCCCGAGTCGATGAACACCACGTCGAACAGCTCCTCGAGCGGATCGAGCGCGGTGATGAACTGCATCTTCTCGGCGTCGCTGAGCTGGGTCAGGCTCTGCACGCCCGAGCCCGCCGGCAGGAGCGCGATGCCGTGCGGCCCCTGGATCAGCACCTCCTCGATCGGCCGCCCGCCGCCCAGCACGTCGCCCAGGTGGTAGCGGGGCTTGAGGCCGAAGAGGATCTCGATGTTGGCGAGGCCGAGGTCGGCGTCGATCACCAGCACGCGCTTGCCGGTCTTGGCGACGTGGATCGCCAGATTGGCGGCGATGTTCGACTTGCCGACGCCGCCCTTGCCGCTGGTGACGGCAAAGACCTTGAGCGCCGGCTTGGTCGAGCCGCCCCTCGGCGGCGAGATTGCGAAGGCTGTCTGCTTGGTCCACTTCTCGAGCTCCCTCTCGCGACTCAGGGTCCGAAGACCATCTCCACCAGATCCGGGCCGGTCACGGCATGAATGTCCTCGGGCACGCGCTGGCCGTCGCTGATGCACGAGACCGGCCGCGGCAGCGCCGCGACCGCCGAGTAGATGCCCGCCGGGCCGTCGACCTCGTCGAGCTTGGTGAAGATCAGCCGCTCCGGCGCGATGGCGCGATAGCGGCGCGCGAGGGCGCCCAGCTCGCGCCCGCCGGTCGCCGCCGACAGCACCAGCTGCAGCTCGACCTGCGGCACCGAGCGCAGCAGCGACGTCTGCGCCGCCAGCGACTCGTTGTCGGAGCGGCCCGCGGTGTCGATCAGGACCAGATCGGCCCCGGCAAAGCGCTCGACGCCTTCGGCCAGCGCCGCACGATCGCGGGCGACGTGTGTGGGAATCCCCATGATCTTCCCGTAGCGGGCCAGTTGTTCACTCGCTCCCACCCGGTACGTATCGACCGTAATCAACGCCACCTTGAATCGCGTCTCGAGCAGCGCGCGGGCGGCGATCTTGGCGATGGCCGTGGTCTTTCCGACGCCGGTCGGGCCGATCAGCGCCAGCGTGCGCCGCCCCTCGGCCAGCCAGGGCGCGGGCGCCGGGCGCCAGCTGCTTGCGCATCGCCATCTTCACGGCGTCGTTGATCTCGTCCCCGGCCCCGCCCGCTCCCAGCCGGCGCGCCTGCTCGATCAAGCCGCGCGCCAGGAACTCCTCCATGCCGCGGCGGATGAGGTGCTTGTACGCCTGCGATTCCTCGGGCGTGAACGCCGTGCCGGCGTCCTCGAGAGCGTGACCGTTCCCCCGGCCGCTGCTCGTGCGCGCCACCGAAGCAGGCCGTTCGAGCGGCCGCCGCCGGGTAGGCGATGGCGCATCTCCTCCACCAATCGCCGGAGCGCGCCGACCTCGCCCTCCAGGTCGGTGACCGGCACGCGCCGGCCGCCGCGCGCCGCGGCCGCGGGCGCGCTCTCGAAGGCGGCGCGCCGGCTCTCGGGCGCGCTCGGGACCGGGCCCGCCGCCGTGACCTCGATCTGCGCCTTGCCGAAGAGGCCGCCGGCGACCTCGCGCGTCTCCAGGATCACCGCCTCGCCGCCCAGCGCGGCACGCACGGCGGAGAGCGCGGAGCGCGCGTCGGCCGCGCGGAAGGTCCTCACGTTGCTGCTGTTCGGGTTCATTCGAGTCTATCTCCTTGCCAGTGATCAGCGAAGGCTGCTAGGCCGCTCGCCCCATGGCGCTCGCGGAAAGATCGATGGTCGCCACCGGCTCGACCGTGGTGCCGGGCACCAGCTCGCGCGCCGTGATGACCGACAGGTCGGGCACGAAGCGCGAGGCGAAGTCGAACAGCGGGCGGCGCAGGTCGGGCGGCGCGATGATCACCGTCGGCTGCCCCTCGGCGGCGAAGCGCGCGGCGCGCTCCTCGAGCGCGTTCACCAGGCGGCGCGCGGTGTCGATGTCGGGCGCCAGCGTCGCCTCGCCGTCGCTCTGGCCCAGGCTGCGGCGCAGCGTGTCCTCGGCGACGCGGTCGAGCGTGACCGCGCGGACCACGCCGCCGGCGTCGGCGACGCGCGAGGTGATCTGGCGGAACAGGCGGCGCCGCACCTGCTCGACCAGGAACGCGGTGTCCTTGCTGCGCGGGGCGGCGTCGGCGACCGCCTCCAGGATCGTGCGCAGGTCGCGGACCGACAGCCCCTCGCGCAGGATGCCGCGCACCACGCGCACCAGGTCGCCCAGGCTGATCGTGCCGGGGATCGCGTCCTCGACCAGCTTGGGCGCCTCCTTGCCGATCGCGCCCAGCAGCTCCTGCACCTCCTGCCGGCCGACCAGCTCGTGCACGTTGCGGCGGATGATCTCCGACAGGTGCGTGGTCATCACCGACGGCGGGTCGACCACGGTCAGCCCGGCCGACTCGGCGCGCGCGCGATCGGTCGGCACGACCCACAGCGCGTTCAGGCCGAACGCCGGCTCCTTGGCCGAGATGCCGTCGAGCCCCGCGACGTGCGGCGTGCCGCCCGACGGATCCAGCACCATGAGGCGATCGACGTAGGCGGTGCCCTTCCCGACCTCGATGCCGCGCAGGCGGATCCGGTACTCGTTGGGGTCGAGGCGCAGGTTGTCGCGCAGGTGCACCGGCGGCAGCACCACGCCGAGGTCGGTCGCGATCTGCTTGCGCAGGCTGGTCACGCGGCCCGGCAGCTCGCCGCCCTTGTCGAGATCGATGAGGCGCAGCAGACCGTGCCCGACCTCGAGCTCGATGGCGTCGACGACGATCAGGTCCTGCATGCGCTCGGGCGCGGGCCGCGCCGCTTCGGCCGCGGCCTCGGCGGCCTTGCGCGCCTTCTCGGGCTGGTCCCGGCGGCGCGACAGCAAGTACGCCCCGACGCCGAGCAGGCCGAACGGGATCGTCGGCAGCCCGGGCACGATCGCCAGCGCGCACAGCACGCCGGCCGCGTAGGTCAGCGTGCGCGAGCGCCCGAACATCTGGCCGCCGATCTCCAGGCCCAGGTGCGCGCCCGAACCGGCGCGCGTCACCACGATGCCGGCCGCGGTCGAGATCAGCAGCGCCGGCATCTGCGACACCAGGCCGTCGCCGATGGTGAGGATCGTGAACGACTCGGCCGCCGTCGCCAGCGACATGTGGTCGCGGATGAGGCCGGCGACCAGGCCGCCCACGATGTTGATGCGCGGTGATGATCAGGCCGGCGACCGCGTCGCCGCGCACGAACTTGCTGGCGCCGTCCATGGCGCCGAAGAACTCGATCTCGCGCTCCAGCGCCGAGCGGCGCGCCTTGGCGCCGCGCTCGTCGATCAGGCCGGCCGCGAGATCGGCGTCGATCGACATCTGCTTGCCGGGCAACGCGTCCAACGTGAAGCGCGCCGCGACCTCGGCGACGCGGCCCGAGCCGCGCGTGATGACCGAGAAGTTCACCGCCAGCAGGATCAGGAAGACGACCGCGCCGACGATCAGGCTGCCGCCGACCGCGAAGCGGCCGAAGGTCTCGATGACGTCGCCGGCGGCGCGCGCGCCCTCGCCGCCCTTGAGCAGGATGAGGCGCGTGGTCGCGACGTTCAGGCCCAGGCGGAACAGCGTGGTGATGAGCAGCAGCGACGGAAAGACCGAGAAGTCGAGCGGCTTCTCCAGGCTCAGCGACACGAGCAGGATCAGCACCGACACGCCGATGTTGAACGCCAGCAGGATGTCGAGCGCGAACGCCGGCAGCGGCAGGATCAGGATCGCCAGCACGCCGAGGACGGCGACCGCGAGCAGGCCCTGGCCGGTGTTCTGCTGCTTCGGATCCATCGGCTAGCGGCCCCCCATCGAGCTCGAGCGCGCTGTCCGGTCAGGCGGTACACGTAGGCGAGCACGGCGGCGACCGCCTTGAAGGTGTCGGCCGGCACCGACTTGCCGACCTTGACCCGCTTGTAGAGCAAGCGCGCCAGCGGGATGTTCTCGACGATCGGGATGCCGTTCTCGCGCGCGAGCTCGCGCATCATCTCGGCGAGCACGCCCTTGCCCTTGGCGGTCACGCGCGGCGCCGCGTCCTCGTCGGCGCGATAGCGGATGGCGATCGCGATGTGGGTCGGGTTCACGATCACGGCGTCGGCGCGCGGCACCTCGATGCGCGCGCGGCCGCGCGACAGCTCGCGGTGGCGGCGGCGACGACGGGCTTTGATCTGCGGGTTGCCCTCGTCCTCCTTCGCCTCGCGCCGCGCGTCCGCCTTCGTCATCTTCATCTTCTGGTTGAACCGCCAGCGCGTCAGTGCAATGTCCACGCCGGCCCAGAGAGCCATCACTGTCAGGACCTTGACCGCGCCCTTCGTGAGCGGTCCGAAGAGCATCCCGAATTGCGCGTCCGTGCGCGCGAACAGCAGCCCGGGAAGCGTCATGAACTCGTCACGCATGCACCGAGTAGATCGTCCAGCCGACTGTCACGAGCTTGACGAGCGAGAGGCCCAGATCGGCCCACACTTGCTTACTGAAGAGGTGCCCGAGCTTGCCGCCGCTGAAGACCTTCGAGAGGTCGGGCAGCACCAGGTGCGGCCAGACCTGCGCGCGCGTCTGGATCAGGTACGCCGTCGCGCCGGCCGCGCCCGCCGCCGCGCACGCTGTCAGCGCCAGCATCAGCGGGCGCGCGAGCAGCGGCAGCAGGCGCGCCACGTCGGGCGACGACAGGCCACCCGCGCTGGCGGCGACCAGGCGAATCAGCGCGTCGCGCAGCGGCGTGCCGACCGACATCAGCGCCGCGGTACCGACCGCGAACCCGGCGACCGCGTTGATCTCGCGGCCGAGCGGAAGCTGCCCTTCTTCCAGCGCCTCGCCGATGCGTTTGGCACTGGCGGCTTCTGTCTTGTCATCGTCGGAATCCTCGGCCATCACCGACCTCCGGTGAAGGCCGCGGCCGCGGTGCGGGCGGCGAGCTCGGCGATCGGCGGCGCCAGCAGGTAGAGCGCGCCGCCGCCGGCCAGGATCGTGATCGAGAAGCCGATGCT
Source organism: uncultured Pseudomonadota bacterium (assembly GCA_963711305.1). Classification (GTDB taxonomy): domain Bacteria; phylum Myxococcota_A; class Polyangia; order Fen-1088; family Fen-1088; genus DASRQZ01. Next base: position 461,096 of record CAVQDT010000005.1, on the reverse strand, counting down.
GTTGACGTTCAGCTGCGGCGCGGTGCGGCCGACCACGCCCAGCGAGACGTGACCGAAGAAGACCGCGACCAGGATCGGAAACGCCATGCGCACGGCGAGCGCCGCCGAAGCGATGGCCTGGGTGACGACGGCGCTCGCCAGCGACGCGACGTCGATGCCGACCGTCGCGCCCGGCGGCATCTGGATCACCGAGCGGCAGAGCCAGGCGATCGCCTCGCGGTGCATGCCCGACATCACCAGCGCCGCGACCGAGAACATGGTGATGAGCTCGGAGATCGCCGTCGAGTCGGCGCCGTGCACCGGGTCGATGACCGAACCGTACGAGAGCCCCATCGAGGCCGAGGCCATCTGCCCGGCCGCGCCGGCGGCGTCGATCGCGAACATCGCCGAGAGGCCGGCCGTCAGGCCGATCAGGGTCTCGACGATCGCCGCGCCCACCAGCGCGCCGGTGCCGCCGCCGGGCGGCGCGAACGCCGGAAAGCCGGCGCCGGCGAACGCGGTGAACGCGAGCACGAGCGCGATCGCCATGCGCGCGCGCATCGGCACGGTGCGCATCGCGAACAGCGGCGCGACCGAGCAGAGCGCCGTACACCGGAACAGCACCAGCAAGAACCCGAACAGAGTCGGTGTCAGAAAGCCGGCGTCGAAAGGCACGGACGCTGGCTAATGCGATAAGCGTTCCAGCCGCCGAGGTCTCTCAATCGCGCGCTCAGCCCTGTCGGACCTGCGTCAGCGCGCGCCCATGCGCATCATCGCGTCGGCCAGAAAGTGCGCGTACCGCTCGAGCACCCAGTGTCCCAGGCCCCACGCGCCCAGCAGCGCGACGGTCAACCGCGGCAAGAAGCCGACGGCGGGATCGTTGATCTGCGTCGCCGCCTGCAAGATGCCGACGATCAGGCCGACGAGCAGCAGCCCGCCGATGAACGGCCCGGCCGTCGACGCGAGCAGCGTGAAGCCTTCGCGCATCAGCGACGACGGCACTGCATCCATCAGGCGAAGCTCCGCACCAGCGACGACACCACCAGATGCCAGCCCCCCGCGAGCAGGAAGATCCCGATCTTGAGCGGCAGCGCGATCATCTGCGGTGGCACCATCATCATGCCGAGCGACATCAGCACCGACGCGATCAGGATGTCGACCAGCAGCATGGGAACGAACAGGTAGAGGCCCATGCGAAACGCCGTGCCGAGCTCGGAGATCATGAACGCCGGGATGACGACCGTCATCGGCATCGCGTCGCCGCGCGCGGGCCGCGCCTGGCCCGAGACCTCGAAGAACAAGCGCAGATCGTCGTCGCGCGTCTGTTTCAGCATCCACTCGCGCAGCGGACCTTCGCCGCGCTCCAGCGCGGTGTGCGCATCGATCTTGTCGTCGAGGTAGGGGCCGAGCGCGTCGCGATGCACCCGCTCCGCGGTCGGCGCCATGATGAAGATCGTGAGGAAGAGCGACAGCCCTGCGATCACCTGGCTCGGCGGCAGCTGCGGCGTCCCCAGCGCCTGGCGCAGGAACGACATCACGATGATGATGCGCGTGAAGCAGGTCAGCGACATCACCAGCGCCGACGCGAACGACAGCGCGGTCACCAGCAGGAAGATCTTCACCGCCGCCGACCCGCCGCCCGCGGTCAGCGCCATCTCGGCGCCGCTGCGCGCGGCCTGGGTCAGCGCGTCGGCTGCGCCCGCGTGAGCCGGTGTGCTCAACGGACCCTCCCCGGCAATCCGAGCGCCAGCTTGCGGCGCAGCTCCTGGTCTTCGAAGCTGTCCTCGAGGATGTCCTCGAAGCGGGGCGAGTCATTGGCGGGCGTGCCGCGCTTGAACAGACGCGACAGCAAGGCCGTCCTGGGGCTCGACGCGCGTGTCGAGCGGCGGGCCGGTGATCTCGTCGTCGACGGCGGGCAGGCCGTTGGCGTCGAGCGACCAGGTATTGTTGGTGCCGGCGATCGGAACCACCGCGATCGGCGCGCCCGAGCGCGCCTCCTCGACGACGATCTTGGGCGTCGGTCGTCGTGCCGGCGGCCACGGGCGCGGCAACGATCGGCGCGAACGAGAGCTCGGGAACGGCGATACCGCCGCCCGTCTGCTTGGAAGCGTCGGCGGCATCGGGAATCGACTGCAACAGGGTGATGCCGGCCTCGCTGGAGCCGAGGATCATCGTGGCGTCGCCGACGCGCGCGACCACCAGCGCCCGCTTGGGGCCCAGGCTCGCGGTCTCGAGGATCTGGATGTGGCGGCGGCTGCCGGTGGCGCGGCGGCGCGAGAAGTAGAAGGCGGCGGCGGCGAGCGCCAGCAGCGCACCGCCGCCGAGGACGACGCCGCTGTTGGGGCTGCTGGTTCGGCGCTACCAGAGCATCGTGCGCCTCCGGTGCACGAGGCGTGGGCATAGGCGTGGGCGAAGCGCCGGACGCCGACGCCGACGCCGACGGAGCGGACGCAGGCTTCGTCGCCGCCACCGCCGGCTTGCTTGCGAGCGCCGCGGCCGGGACCGCGTCCGCGGCTTTCGCGGCCGGTTTCGCCGCCGGCTCGGGCTCGAGCGACAGCTTCGCCTTCAACGCCGAGCTCAGGGTCTCCGGCTTCACCGCCGTCGGGGACGACGCCGCCGGCAGCGCGGTCACGCGCGACTCGGGCTTCGCCGCCTCGGCGCGCGCGGTCGCGGTCGTGGTTGCCGCCGCCGCGCGCGCACGCGTGGCGCTGGGCCGCGGACCGCCGTCGCACGCGACGAGCGCGCGCAACCCGCCCGGCGACTTTTCCAGCTCGACCGGCCCCTGGCAACCGTTGTCGCCGAGCGGAATCGCCAGCTCGACCTTCTGCTTGTGCCGGTGCGCGCGGATCTCGTCGGCGCCCTCGGCGACGTCGTTCTGCCAGGCGCGGTTGTTCTCGCGCACGTGCGCGTCGTAAACGAACAGGTAAAGACGCCCCTCGCCCAGCTTCGCGCTGGTCGCCTCGGGGTCGATCATCGCGTCGCCCTTGACGGTGATGGCGACGCGGTCGCCCTCGCGCTCGGCGGTGACCTCGGAGATGGTGATCTGCGCGGCGAGCAGGCTGGCCGGCAAGAAGAGCAGAGATCCAATCATGATCATGATCCTTTTCAGCGCAGGCGCGCGATGCGCTCCGACTGGCTGACGATGTCGGTGATGCGGATACCGAACTTGTCGTTCACGACCACGGCCTCGCCGCGCGCGACCAGCCGATCGTTGACCAGGATGTCCAGCGCCTCGCCGGCGATCTTGTCGAGCTCGATCACCGAGCCCGGCCCGAGCGCCAGCAGATCCTGGATCGACATGCGCGCGCGCCCGAGCTCGACGGCGATGTCGAGCGGCACGTCGAGCAGCAGGTCGAGCCGGCGCGTCTGGTCGTTGTTGTTTTCGTTCGAATCCATCACATCACCTCGTCTCTGGTTGTCAGGAACCGGCGTCATCGCGCCGCCGGTGTTCTCCAGCCCCTGCAGCGGGCGCAGGCCCTGTTCGACCGTGACGGCCATGCTGCCGCCGACGACGAGCGGGGTTCCGGTCATCTTGCGGCGGCCCTGCACGTAGATCGGCAGCGGCGCCGATTCGCTGCCGTCGAGCATCAGCAGATCGCCCGCCTTCAGCTCCAGCAGCTTCGAGAAGCTCATCTTCGCGCGCCCCATCTCGACGCGCACGTCGACCTTGACGTTGCGCAGGTCGCGCGCCCACGCCGTCGCGAAGCGCGAGTCGATCTGCCGGCTCTGGCGCGGCGGCGCCGTCAGCGACTTCTTGATCGGCTCGACGGTCGAGTAAGGGATCGCGAGCTGTACGCGGCCGGTGGCCACGCCGGTGACCTCGTAGCCGCACAGGATCGTCAGATCGTTGGGCGACGAGATCATCGCCATGCGCGGGTCGGACTCGCTGCGCAGCACCTCGGGACGAAAGCGCAGCACCTCGGACCATCCGGCCGCGAGCGCCTCGCAGAAGATGCCGAGCAGGCTCCTCAGCACGCGCCGCTCGACGTTGGTCAGCTCGTGGCGGTTGTCGTCGGCGGAGGGATCGGTGCGCGCGCTGCGATCGCCGAGCGCGCCCGCCAGCAGCGTGCGCGCCAGCGGCACCTCGACCATCAGCACCGCCTGCCCGTGGCCGGGACCGAGCGACATGATCCAGACCGAGTTCTGCGGCCCGAACAGGCCGCTGACGTCGCCGAACTGCATCAGCGACGACGCCGCCGGCGCCGCGCGCAGGTCGAGGCGCGTGCGACCCGCGAGATTGGTGCCGAACACGGACGCGATCTTTTCGTTGATCGAATCCAGGGTCGGCATCTGCCCCCGGATGATTCGATCCTGGCTGGTCAGGTCGTAGGGCAGGACCGGGACCGACTCCTCGGCGCCGGTCTCGGTGCCGACGCGGCCATCCTGGATGGCCGCCATCAATGCATCGACTTCACTCTGATCGAGGGGTGACGTCATGTGGGCTGCTGCTCGAAGGGTTGGGTCTGGGGTTGCGGGTTACTGGATGATGAAATCGGTGATGTAGACGTTGCGGATGCGATGGCCCGGGATCAGCTCGTCGAGCTTCTTGATCATCGAGTCCTTGATCTCCTTGAGACCGTCGCTGCCGCGTATCTCGTCGGGCGTGCGGTCGCTGAGGTAGCTCAGGATCGCGTCGCGGATCGGCGGGACCTTCTTCTCGACCATGCCCTTGGCCACCTCGTCGGCGACCTCGATCTCGATCGCCATGTGGGCGTACCGATCGACGTCGAGCGACTTGAGCTGCACGGTGAAGTTCTCGAAGCGCACCGTCGGGCCCATGGCGCCTTCCTCGCCGTGGCCGCCGCCGGGCGCCTTCTCCTTGTCCTCGCCGCCGCCGTGCTCGCCGCCGCCGTGCTCGCCGCCGCCCTTCGCGCCGCGGGCTTGCCGCCCTCGGGCGCGGCGTGCGCCGCGGGACGCTTCATCACGAAGATCAGCACGCCGGTCAGCAGCAACGTGTTGATCACGAGCAAGATCGGCAGCGCCTTGCTCTTCCCTGGTGCCGCAGCTGCGGGTGCGGCAGCCTCTTCCTCATCGCTCATTCGGACTCCTCCGCGGCCCTTGCGTAGCAAGGCGCGTACCCTCGCCGGCTCCGAGAAATCAGCGGTGTTTTCGCGCGGCGACCGTCAGGAGGGTGACACGGACCGCTGTCGCGTCAGTTTGGTGACGGCGCTCGCCAGGAATGCGCGCGGCGCCGCTGTCGCCCTCGACGCGCGCCTAAGGTATTTCGGATCTTCTACCGAGTTTCCTCTCGAAGCGAATGCCTGCCAGCGCAAACGGCCGCTCCACGGTCACGATCCCCGCCGTTCGTACCGGTGAGACGACCACGCCGTCGTCGAACAACCTACCGCCGGCGCGCGCGACCGGCGTGATGCCGGCGTTGCCATCGTCTGCGAACGCGGCCGGACGCGCCACCGGCGTCGTGCCCGCGCTGACGTCGTCGGCGACGACGACCCGCAGCGGCACCAGCGTCGCCACGTCCGCGGCGCGCTCGACGAAGACCGTCGCCGTCGCCGACACTGCGCTCATTCGCATCGATCACTACGCCGACACGATCGTCACCGACACCAAGGCGCTGCGGCGCTCGCTGCCCGACGTCGCCGCCGAAGCGCTGGCGCTGTGCACGAGCTCGACGACCGACGCCAACGCCATGGAGCGGACGCTGTCGCGCGATCCGTTCATCAGCGCGCAAGTCATCTCGATCGCAAACTCTGCGATGTTCGCGCCACGCATGCCGATCCTCGGCGTCCGCGACGCCGTCGTGCGCATCGGCCTCGACGCCGTCCGCGACGTCGTGCTGATGGTCGTGACGAACTCGACGATGTACCGCGTGCGGGGCTTCGAGGGGCGCGTCGACGCCATTCGCCGGCGCACGCTCGCGGCGGCGGCGGCGGCGCGCCTGCTCGCAAAGGTGCTGCGCGTGGAGTCCGAATATGGCTTTCTCGCCGGCTTGCTCCACGACGTCGGCGAGCTGGTGCTGCTCGAGCGCTGCGTACAGGAAGGCATGCTGCTCCCCGGCATGCTCGAGGATCCGAACGACGGACCGATCCTGCGCGACCGCCTCGACTACCACCACGCCCGCGTCGGCGGCGCGCTCTGCCGCGCCTGGAAGTTGCCACCCGGCGTGATCGAAGCCGCCGAGTATCACCACGACTACAGGACCCCCGACGGGAAGACGCGCTTCGCGGCGCACCTGTGCGCCGCCGCCGACGTGATCGCCCTGCGCGTGATGCCCGGCGGGCAGAACATCGAGGTCGGAGAGGCGCCTCCGATCGTCGAGCTCGGCATCACGGCCGAGCAAGCGAACACGCTCGTCCATCACGTCACCGCGGCGCTGCCGATGCTGCTCGCGGCGACGGGCGCCGGCTGAGCCGCGCAGTGACCGGCGGCACACCGCCGACGACGCTGGACGACGCCTCCGTTTCCGACCGCTCATGGTTCCGCCGTCGAGCGCGAAGCTCGTGAAAGCGCGCCCTCGCAGCAAGAAACTGCGAGAAATGATAGGTGAGCTGTGTGGGCGCGTTCAGGACACCCTATAGACCGCGAATGTCCGACCTAATCTGCGAGGGCTGGGCGATGGCGCTGAGGTCCCTCACCTGGAAGGCGGCGCTGAGTTTTTGCCTCGTCGGCTGTGGCCTCTTCCTGAGCGCCGGGTGCTCGGTACGCGTGTTTGCGCGCGTCGATGATCCGGTCAAGGCGGAGGGCGTGTCGCTGGCGCTCGACGATCACGTTTGCGAGTTCCAGGACAATTCCGACTCGGGCGACGAGCCGACGCTGGACCTGGACCTGATCTTCTACGTGAAGAATGGTGCGCCCTCTCGGGTCACGATCCATCCCGGCCGGGTTTCACTGATCATCCACGGCCGAGCCTATCCGCCCGACGCGTTCAACAGGGACATCTCCTTGCGCCCACGCTCGTCACACGAGTTTCACGCCCACTTCAGCTACGACGGCGGCGCCAGCTGCACGAGCAACCTGGCGGTGACCACCGACCACGTGATCGAGCTCGAGGGCCGCGACCTGCCGCTGCGACCGCTGACCTTCCAGCCGAGTGATCAAGACGCCGACTAAACCTCTGCTATTTTGCGGCTAAACTCGCCGCGTGATCACCGATCCTCCTCCGCGGGCCGCGCGAAAACGCGCCGACTTCACCCGTAGCGATGCCATCCCGAAGCTGCCGCTTCCGCCACCTGAAGCCGTGCGCGCGGCGGCGCAGACGCTCTTCGCTGCGATGGCCGTCGGTGAGAAGGCGGGGGTCTCGAAAGCGGCGGCCCAGGTCACCGGCGAGCTCTCGCGTTTCTACGGTGTGCCCGAACCCGAGGTCAAGGTGCTGGGCGTGCGGCCACACGTCGTCACCGACGGCGTCTGCACCTATCAACTATTCGGCGACTACACGCCCGCGCTGCAGAGAATCCGCGTCTGGATGCGCACCGCAATTCGGGGCAAGGTCTCGAGCCCCAAAGCGCTGCTGAACACTCTGCTCCACGAGCTTTGCCACCACCTGGACGCGACCCACCTCGGCTGCCCGGACAGTGCGCACACGCGTGGCTTCTTCACGCGCGTCGACCAGCTCTATCACTTCACACTGGCGACGCCGGAGCACGCGCGACGGCCGTTGCACTGGGTCAAGCGCGGCACGCGGTGGCAGATCGACTGGCAACGCACCCGAACACGATCCGTCACATCGGCGAGCAGTGCTCCAACCGGGGACGAACCGCGCGATTCCTGAGCACGGCGCAGTTGCTGCGCACGCGTAGCGAAACGATCGATTAAAAACCCGGGCCGCAGTCACCACTTGCGGTGAGCGGCCCGGACCTTCCGGCGATTTAGGACTTGGTCGACGAGTCCGGCGTCACGCCAGAGTCGTTGGTCGACGAGTCGCTGCTGCAGGCCAGCGGTGCCAGCGCAACGGCCAGACCGAGAACCACCCAGATCGCCAGGGTCGAGAACTTTCGAATCATTTTAGTCAGCTCCTTTTCGGGTCCGGGAAGAAGTTGGAAGCAGTATAGCGATCGGCGTTTTGCTGTCTAGCGTTTCCTGCGACACCTGCGCACTATCTGCGCGCCGGCCTACCCCTGCCCTCCGCTGCGCGGTTGCGCGCGCATCCGGTGCAGTCTCAATCGGGCTCGCCCGGCGACCCACAGCGGCAGCTCGGCAAGCCCCCTGAGCGCCCGTAACCGACCCGCATCCGTCGACAGCGGGTCGCGGGCGAGCGAACGGGCGACCCGCAGGGCGCGCCGCGTCCGGAACTCGGCGTGCAGCGTTCGCGACAGCGCCTGATAGAACTCGCTTCGAAAAAGCGCCGGGAAACAGCGGATCCAGGTCGTTGCTCTCGTTCCAGTTACGCTTTTCGCCCAGCTGGGTGCTCACGCGTTCGTGAAACTTCGTGCCCGGCAGCGGATAGCTGACCGAGATGCCGATCTCGTCGGGGGCCAGCTCGCGCACCAGCCGCCGCGTCATCTCGATCTCGGGCCAGCGTTCGCCCGGATACCCGAGCTGCAGGAAGAACCCGATGCGGATGCCGGCCGGCGCGCAGCCGCGAGACTGCGCCGCGCACCTGATCCAGGGTGATCCCCTTGTCCATGGCGTCGAGGACGCTCTGCGCCCCCGACTCGACGCCCATCCACGCCTCGGCGCAGCCTGCGCGCCGTAGCGCATCGACGTTCTCGTGCGGTCATCAGATCAGCGCGCGTCTGGCAAAGGAACGGCGTGACCAATCCTTCGCGCGCAATTTGCTCGGCGAACGGCATCAGCCAGCGCTTTTTGAGACCGAAGATGTCGTCGCAGAACCACAGGTGATCGGGCGCGTAGCGCTCGCGCAGCAGGCGGATCTCGTCGACGACCCGCTCCGGCGTCCGGATGTGATAGGTGTTGCCGTAGACCGGCTTCGCGCACCAGTTGCACAGATACGGACAGCCCCGCGTGGTCACGACGTTGAGCGAGAAGTAGCCGTGGCGCTGGCGCCAGAACGTGCGGTAGCGCTCGACGTCGATGAGGTCCCAGGCCGCGAGCGGCAGCGTGTCCAGCTCCTTGAGCAGCGCGCGCGGCCCGGTGCGGCGCTGCATCCCCATCTCGCTGTAGACCAGCCCGGGGATGTCGTCGTAACGCGGGCGCGGCGCGGTCGCGTCGGGGACCGCGGGCGCAGCATGGCCATTGCCATTTCGGGAAACCCCGTTCGTACCCATGCGCGCCAGCAGCTCGCCCAGCGTGATCTCCCCCTCGCCGACGACGACGAAGTCCGCGCCGGCCTTCAAATACACCTGCGGTGCGTCGGCGGCGTCGTGTCCCGACACCACGACGCGCGCGCCCGCGGCGCGCGCCTTCTGGATCATCCCCAGCGCCGCCTCGCGCATGCGCGAGAGGCACATCTTGGTGAACCAGTTGAAGACGTCGTCGTAGACAACCAGAATTTCCGGGCGCGCACGCTCGAGCGCCGCGGCAAACCCGCTGGTGTCCTCGTCGAGCGTCGGGTCGTAGAGCGCGACGTCATGCCCCAAAGACCGCAGATAGGCGGCCGCCGTGATTGTCGCCAGCGGAGGATACGGCTTGCCAATGGCGAACTGCTTGCTGTCGAAGCGGAGGAGATGGCCGTGGGCAAAGAGAATGCGACTCATGGGGAAGTCTGGAAAAGCAGGAAACTCTACTCCCGAAGTGCCTTTCGCGTCCGGTCGCTTTTACCACTGAGCTAGACGCGATGGCGTTGAGTTTGCTGTCTGGTCGTGACGCCGACCGACGATCCGACTTGTCGGCCGATTTTCGCTTAACCGAACAACATTGGCGCTAGACTGCCGCCGCCGGTGAATAGCGAGAGTCGATCGGTTTTTTCGCTTCGGTGGTTCGCCCAGTCGTCGCTGGTCGTGCTCGCGGCCGCGTTGCCGTTCGAGCTGGTGCAGCCTGTGGCGCCACTGGGCCCGCTGCAGCTATCCAGCGTCGAGGTCTTTCTCTACGCCACCGTTGGTCTCTGGATGGCGTCGCGCGGGCTGGTGCTCGCCGCGCGGGGCACCTTGCCGTGGAGCGGCCCCGGCGGCGTGCGCGCGTGGTGGCGGGCGCTGCCGGAATCGTATCGCGCCGTCGCTGGCTGGTCGCTGGTCCTCTTGCTCTCGGGGCTGTTCGCGCCACTGGAGCGCGGCGCGGCGATCAAGTTCGCGCTGCGCAGCATCGGCGGCGTCACCCTGTTCCTCGCGGCGTCGGACCTGCTCGATTCGCGCCGCGCGGTTTGGCGCACGCTGACCGGGCTGGCGCTCGGCGCGGGGGTCGCCGGCCTGCTCATGGCGCTGGAGATCGGCGGCGGCCCCTTTGCCGCCCTGCTCCGCCCGTTCCACGGAGCAGACCTTCGGTGTGTTGGGCCTGGCGCGCGCGAGCGGTCCGTTCCAGTACCCGAACATCGCGGCGATGTATCTCGAGGCCGCGGTGCCGATCGTGATGGCGGTCGGCGTCCTCGCGCTCGACTGGGTCGACGTCCACGAGGGCAAGAAGATCCTCATCGCGACCGCGCTCGTGTCCGTGATCATGCTCTATGCGCTGGTGCTGGCTGCGAGCCGCGCCGGCCTCATCACGGAGCTCTGCGTGCTGGTCGGGATCGGCGCCCTCGCCCGCGACCTGCGCACGCTACGCCGCCTCGCGTTCGGCCTCGCGGGAGGGCTGCTGGTGCTGACCGTCGTGGCACAGGCGGTCAGCCCGCTCCTTGCGCTGCGCCTGAGGTTCTGGGAGCAGCGCTCCTGGTACGGCTCGATCGTCGAGCCGACCCCGGACGTACCGCGTATGCCTGAGGTTCTGGATCCCGGCGCCGAAGTGACAGTGCCGCTCACAATTACCAACACCGGTGCGCTGACCTGGCCTGCTACGGGGAAGAAGCCGGTACAGATCGGTTATCACTGGATGGCCGACGACGGGATCACTTTGCTCGTGCTCGAAGGGCGGCGCACCGCGCTGGCCCAGGACGTGCCGTCCGACACCAAGATCGACGTGGTGGCGTCGGTGAAGGCGCCCGAGAAACCGGGCCGCTACGTGATCTGGTGGGATCTGGTTCACGACGGCGTGACTTGGTTCAGCGACGCCGGCGCGTACGGTTACCGCCACGGCGTCGCCGTCGGAACCACCCCCTCCCCCCAAAAGGCGAGGAAGAAGCGCACCTCGCTCAACATAAACGCGTACGACGAGTTCTCGCGCAAGAAGCTCTGGTACGCCGGCCTCCTCGCGTTCCGCGATCACCCGCTGCTGGGGGTCGGCCCCGACAACTTCCGCCGCGCCTACGGCCACTACCTCGGGCGCGAGGACGCCGACGATCGCCTGCACGCCAACAACTTCTACATCGAGGTGCTGGCGACGCTGGGTATCGCCGGCCTCGCCGCGTTCGCGTGGCTCATCGTGGCGCTCGCGCGCACCGCGCGGCGCGCGGGCACCCTGCCCGGCAATCGCGTGCTGCTCTTCGGTCTCGGCGCGGCGCTCGCCGCCTACCTGGTGCACGGCACGCTGCGACTACTTCCTCGAGTTCACGCCGACCTACGGGTTGCTCTGGTTGCTGGCGGGGTCGCTGGTTGCGCTCGAACGCGTGGCGCTCGAGCGTCGGCACGCCGGTGCGCACCCGGTCGCGGGGGAAACCCCGCCGTGACCCGCGATCGAGCGATCGAGCAAGTGATCCTGATCGAGGACGTGCTGCTCATGATCGTCGCGCTGCTGCTGGCGCACCTCTGTCACGAGCGCCTCGTCGGCGCGGTGCCGAGCCTGAAGCCGCCGGTCAACACACGCGAGTACGCCTATCTGCTCCTGCTCTACCTGCCGACGTGGGTCTTCGCGGCGGCGCGCCTCGGCATTCACCTGCACGCGACGCTCACCGGCCCGCGCACGCAGGTCGTGAGCCTGGTGCTGCGCACCCAGATGTGGGGCGTGTCGGCGATCGCCGTGATTCTCGTCGCGGCGCAGACGCCGCTCAACCGGTCGCTGATCGGCATCTTTGTCGTGCTGTCCACGGTCATGTTGCTTGCCGCCAAGGCGGTGCAGCGGCGCTGGGTGATCCGGCACCGCGGCGCCTCGCGCGTGCTGCTGGTCGGCGACGCATCGGACGAGATGGCGTCGGAGATGCAGCGCCTGCGCGGCCGGCGCGTCGAGCGCTGCCACAGCTCCGACCCGATCGAGCTCATGGCGCGCTTCCGCGCGGCGACGATCGACGAGGTGGTGCTGTCACCCGCGCTGTCGGCCGACCGGATCGGCGCGCTCGTCGAGCTGTGCGCCGAGGCCGGCCTGCCGGCGTTCGTGCCGCTCGACCACGGCAATAACCCCGATCTCGAGCTGCCGCCACCGACCGTCGAGAGCGCCGGCCACTCTCACTTCGTGGTCTATCACCGGCGCCTGGGAAACGCGTCGACGCTGCTCTTGAAGTCGGTCCTCGACCGCGTGCTCGCGGCGGTGCTGATCGTGCTGCTCGCGCCGCTCATGCTGCTGGTGGCGCTGCTGGTGCGCGTCTTCATCGGCCCCCAGATCCTGCACGTCCGACGGCGCGGCGGACTCTACGGGCGGCCGTTCTCGATGCTCAAGTTCCGCACCATGCGGCTCGGCGCCGAGAGCGAGCAGGCCGAGCTGGCCGCGAAGAACGAGATGGACGGCCCGGTGTTCAAGATGGCCGACGACCCGCGCGTCACCCGCCTCGGCCGCATCCTGCGCCGCACCAGCCTCGACGAGCTGCCGCAGCTGTTCAACGTGCTGGTCGGCGACATGAGCCTGGTCGGACCGCGCCCGCTGGTGCTGCCCGAGACCGCGGCGCTGCACGGCGGGCACCGGCGGCGGCTGGCGATGCGGCCCGGCCTCACCTGTCTCTGGCAGGTCAGCGGGCGCAACGACCTGACGTTCGCCGAGTGGATGACGCTCGACCTCGAGTACGTCGACACGTGGAGCCTCGCGCTCGACTTCGCGATCCTGGTGCGCACGGTGCCGGCGATCATCTCGGGGCGCGGCGCGCGCTGACGGGGTGGCTGGGCCCGCACCGGGGAGGGTAACCAGAAACGGCGAGGGAGGCGGACGTGAGGACGGCTTCGATCTCTCCGTTGTGGGGCGCGAGCGGCGTGGGGGGACCTTGGGTGGGGTGTTCCTCTTGCGGGGGACGCGGCCCTTACGCCGCCGGTCGCGCCGGCAACCCTCACCCGGCCGGAGAGCCGGGGACACGAGCGAGGGCCCGAGCGAAGCGAGGTCCGGCCGGCGGCACGGGGGCCGCTCCCTCGGCGCTGGCGACCTGGCCGCGGACGGCAGGAGCGCGCCTCGGAGCCCCCGCAAGAGGAACACCCCACCCAAGGTCCCCCCACGCCGCTCGCGCTGGTGACAAGCTCCGTTCACTGCGCCTGAGGGCGTTCGCGGTTTTAAATTGAGCTATCGGACGAGCGGCGAGCGGTCGTGAAGGGAGAACCTTCGCTAAGTGACGGCAGCGTCGAGTTGAACCGACATCAGAGACTCACTTCGCGAAGTGCGCTGACCTGACCTCACTTCGCGACGATGCGTGTACTTAGCGAAGAAGTCGCGTGGGCGACGCTGGAATGCGCGTCCGGGTACGTTCAATTAAAAAATACGAACGCCCTCAGGCGCAGTAAAACGTAGTTGTCACCAGCGCGAGAGGCGTGGGGTTGGGGTGTTCCTCTTGCGGGGGCTCCGAGGCGCGCTCCTGCCGTCCGCGGCCAGGTCGCCAGCGCCGAGGGAGCGGCCCCCGTGCCGCCGGCCGGACCTCGCTTCGCTCGGGCCCTCGGTCGAGTCCCCGGCTCTCCGGCCGGGTGGGGGTTGCCGGTGCGACCGGCGGCGTGAGGGCCGCGTCCCCCGCAAGAGGAACACCCCAACCCCACGCCTCTCGCGCCCCTCAACGAAGAGATCGAAGCCGTCCTCACGTCCCGCACCGTCGCCGTTCCTGGTTACCCTCCCCGGTGCGGGCCCCCCATCACGGAGAGGACACGCCTTGCGAGCCGCCACGCTCGCCGAGATCGGCCTCCGCGTCCTGGCGCCGTGCAACGTGTAGCGCCACCAGGCAGCACAGCGACAACGCCGCCTCGGTGATCAGCATCGACCAGGCGGCCCCCGGTGCGCCCAGCCGGCGCGACAGCACCACGTTGGCGACGACGTTCACCGGCACCATCAGGCCCGCGAAGACCATGTTGAGCACGCCGAGATCGCGGGCGACCAGGAAGTGCGTGAGCCCGCAGTTGAGGAACACCAGCGGCAGCGCGGCCGACAGGATGTGCAGCGCCGGCACGGTTTGCGCAAAGCCCGGCCCGAAGATCCGCCGTGGCACGAACCCGGCGGCGATCGCCAGCACGGCCGCGGTCAGGACGCCGGCGACGGTCAGGCTCGCCGAGACGCCCCACTCCGCCCGCCGCAGCCGCTCGCGCGCGAAGCGGAAGTGGCGCGCGAGCTGCGGGAACATGGCGGTCATCACCAGCACGGGCAGGGTCTTCGCGACGTCGTAGAGCTGGCCGGCCGCGCGATACGCGCCGACCTCGGCGTCGCCGGTCAGCACGCGCAGCACGACCACGTCGCCGCGCGAGTAGGCGAGCGAGAAGATCCCCGCGAGCCAGAAAGGCAGCGCCTCGCGCAGCATGCGGCGTGCGAGCGTACGGTCGAACGGGCCGGTCCACGGTCCGTAGCGGCGCCCGAGCAGCGCAAAGCCGTAGACCATGCTCAGCAGCGTGCCCGCCATCATCCCCAGCGCGAGCGCCGGCAGGCCGCGCCGGGTCAGCGCCACCGCCGCGAGGCCGCCGATCGTAGCCAGCGACGCACCGATCGCGTTGACCTTGCCCTCGTCGCCGATGCGCTCGCGCGCGCGGAAGACGGCCCGCGCGTGGTCGAGCAGCGCGCGCGCCAGCGACACGATGCCGATCGCCAGCATCGCGATCGCGCGCCTCGCCGGGGCCCAGGCCCAGCGCCACGCCGCCGAGCGCGATGAAGTACGGCACCGTCGCCCAAAGGCGCAGGTGATAGGCCGTTCCCAGGACGGACCCGGATTGCCCCGGATCACGCGCGAGCGCGCGCGTCATCCACAGCGTCAGTCCGAGGTCGGTACCGAAGGCCAGCAGCGCGGTGACACTGTTCGCGAAGGAGAAGCGCCCGAACGAGACAACGCCCAGGATGGGCGCCGCGCCCAGCATCAGCACCAACTGGGCGACGCGCTCGATGACGATCGAGCCGGCCTTGGCGGCCATGTTGACGAACGCTCGGCGCAGATCGGCGCTGACGCCGCCGCGCTCGCGGTTCGCGTCGCCGCCATCGGGCGCGGCGGCAGCCGGGGACGCGCCGCTGCTCATGTCGGAACCGCCATGCGCGCCTCGCGCTCTCGCCAGCGAGCGTCGACGAAGGCGGCGAAGCGGCGCTCGAACACCACGCGGTCGAAGCGGCGCGACTCGGCGCGCAGGCGCGCCGGATCGAAGCGCAGACCGCGCAGGCGTGTCAGCGCGGTGGCGAGCGACTCGGGGGTCGCGTCGGCGAACAGCACGCCGGTCTCGCCGTCGCGGACCGAATCGGTCGCGCCGCCGCCCGCGAAGGCGACCACCGGACGCCCGGTCGCGAGCGCTTCGACCGGCACGATGCCGAAGTCGTCGATCGCCGGATGAATCACCGCCTGGCACTCGGCGAACAGCTGGTCGACCGCGGCGTCGTCTACGCGCCCGCGTAGCTCGATGTTGGGCGCACCGGCGGCGATGCCGGCCAGCCGCGCGCCGTCGGGCCCCTCGCCGACGACCACCAGCCGTTCGGGGCGGCCGAGAAACGCACGCACCGCGAGCTCGACGCGTTTGTAGGGCACGAGCGCCGACACGCACAGGTACATTGGCGCCGCCCCTGCCGCCGGCGGCTGAGGATCGGGGATGCGCTCGAAACGCGCGACGTCGACCGGCGGCTCGATGACCTCCGACGCGCGCCCGTAGCAGCGATGAATCCGGTCGCGCGTGTAGCGGCTGTTGGCGACCAGCGCGTCGACACGCGACGTGCTCGCCGTGTCCCACAGGCGCAGGTAGTGAGCGAGCGCGCCGAACGCCGCGCGCCCCAGGGCGCCGCCAGGCACGCTGGGCGAGTACGCGCCGCCCGCCTCCCAGATGTAGCGCATCGGCGAATGGACGTACGACACGTGCAGCGCGCCCGCCGGCGCGAGCACGCCCTTGGCGACCGCGTGGTGGCTGGAGATCACCAGGTCGTAGCCGTCGAGGCGAAACGATTCGATCGCCGCCGGAAACAGCGGCAGCAGCAGGCGAAAGCCGATGCGCCCCGCCGAGACCGCGCGCGGGACGCGATCGATGAACGATGTGTACACCGCGTGCGACGCGATCTCGCGCGACGCGCGGACGCCCGCCGCCTCCTGGCGAAGCGTGAAAATATCGGCGCCGGGGTACATCCGGCAGAATGACTCGAGCACCTTCTCGGCGCCGCGAATCGAGACCAGCCAGTCGTGAACCAGCGCAACCTTCTTCATAATGGGAACCCTCGGAGGGTTAGCTCTGCGCTCGGCATCCTCACCCCACGCACCTGCCCCCGCGCTTCGCGCGCCCTCGCCAAACCCTCCCACGACGGGGCCGCCGTCCGGGCAGGGTGGGCTGTCCGTGCCGAAATCCCCGAAGGGGATGGGCTCCGGCGGGGGACCCGCCTGCGCCGACAGGTCAACGCGGCCCCTTCTCGTTGCGAAGGTCCATCACCAGCGTCTTCGCGTGCGGGTCGCCCGCCAGCGCGAGCGAGAGCAAATGATCATGCGCCGCGCGCGCGGCGTCGGCGTGACCGAGCCGGGTCTCGGCCAGCGAGCGCACCGCCAGTGCGTCGGGATAGTCGGTGAAGAGCGCGAGCGCGCGGTCGGCGTCGTCGAGCGCGGTCTGGGAGTCGCCGCTTCCCAGCGCCGCTTCCGCCCGCATCGAGCCAGGCCTGGATCGCGTACGGCTCGATGGCCAGCGCGCGATCGGCCGCGGCTCGCGCGTCACTGAAGCGATTCAAGCGCTCCAGCACGTACGCCGTCTCCAGTGCGACCTCGAAGCTGCCCGGGCTCGCGCGCTCGGCGGCGCGCAGCGCCCGCAGCGCGGCGCTCAGATCCAGCGCCGCCGGTCGCAATGCCGCGCGCTCTCGCGCCAGCCAGTAGGAACGGACCAGCCCGCTCGCCGAAAACCACGCGGTACCAGCGACGAGCACCAGGAACACCAGCATCGCCGCCAGCCGCGGTAGCCGGCGCCGGGGCGCGCGGGCCACGTCGGATCGCGCGGGGACCCGTGCCTTCATACGCCAGAAAACCGAGCGCGATCCCGAAGAGCAGCGAGGTCCCCGGCATCGCCAGCGGAAAGCCGGAGAGGCCGCACGCGAACAGCGCCGCCAGACAACCGGCCGCTGCCGCCGCGATCGTCGCCTCGTCGCCCGCGCCGCCCGCCCGCCCCAGGCCCGCCGGGGCGAGGCGCGACCGCCGCACCGCAATCGTGAACCCGACGGCGTAGAGCGCGAGCAGCGCGGCCAGGCCGAGCGGCCCGGTCTCGGCGAGGCGCTCGAGCAGATCTTCGTGCGCGCGTCGCGGGACCACCTTTGCCGAGATCACACCGTCTTCACGGGCCCCCGGCTCGGCGAACGCAGGGAAGTAGACCTGGAAGTTCCCCGGCCCCACGCCCCAGCAGCGGATGCGCGCGCCACATCGCCATCGTGCGCTGCCACAGCCCGAGGCGCTCGCGTAGCACCGGGGAATGCGGGTCGAGCGCCTCGCTCACCACGTGCTCGCCGGGCTCGAAGCGCTTGGCGTCGCCGATGTCGCGCGGGGTCAGACGCCCCGGGATGACCGCCGCCGCCAGCGCCGCAACCCCGAGCGCCAGCACCAGCGCCAGGGCCGCCCCGGGCAGCGCGCGCCGGGCCAGCGCGTAGAAAACGGCGACCCCCAGCGTCGCGCCCAGCCAGGCACCGCGCGTGCGGGTCGCGCCCAGGTAGACGAGCTCGAGCGCCAGCACCAGCAGGATCAGGCCGGGCGAGTCGGGCTGCGTCTCGGTCACGGGCAACTTGTCATCGCGAGCAGACATCGTGCCCGCGGATGCACCGCCGCGCGGCCACGCCAGCGCCAGCCAGGCCAACCCGAACGGAATCGACATCGCGACCGCCTCGGCGGCGACGTTGCGGTTGCCGAAGGTCGATCCGGGCACGCTGATCGTCGGGATCGACAGCGGCAGGATCTGCAGGTGCTGCAAAAGCCCGATCAGCGACACCAAACCGCCGGCGATGTGGATCGACACCAGCAGGCGCCGGCGCCACGGCGGGGACGCGGCCGCGCGCGCCGCTGATGCCGCTACCCCGACGACCGCCAGGAATCGCACGACTTCGAGGCGGCCGTACGGCGCCTCGAACCCGCCGCGCACCTTGGTGACGAGCTCGGCGAAGATCGTGGTCACGAGCCACGCTGCCATCGCACCAATCATCGCCCGTGACGCCCGCACCTCTGACGCAAACGGATCTGCGCGCACCAGAAAGTACGCGCCGAGTCCGACCGCGCCGGCGAGATAGAGCAGCGCCAACTTCGGCTCCGCAAAGACCGAATGCAGATTGGGCAGATAGAACAGCGGGACAGCGACCGCGGCCGCGCAGACGCTCGCCGGGCCGAGCGCCGCCGCGAGCTGCGGCGCGATCTCCCCGTCGCGCGGCGAAGCGCTCGGTTGCGCCACGAGCGTCCCGGCTACCCCGGCGCCGAACGGCGCGCGGGCCCGGGCGCCACCGAACGGCCCTCCCATTCATCGCGCAGCGCCTGCAGCCGGTGCTCGAACCGATCGAGCACCCGACGGCGATGGTCGGACAGGTGCAGCTTGAGGATGCCGCCACCCAGCACCAGATCCGATCCCGTCGCGCGTGCGACCCGCCGCCCCAGGTGGAGGCGCCAGATCACCCGCAGCAGCTGCTCGAGCCGATCGCCGGCTAGGCCGACGCCGCGCTCGAACGCGTTCTGCAGGCCGGGGCGCCCCAGCGCCGCGGCCGGCGGTCGCGGCGAGTAGCCGGGATAGAGCTTGCGGATCCATTCGTCGTTGGCGTTCACGAAGCGCGCAAAGACGTCCATGCCCGCGATCGGCACCATCGAGATCGCCTGGTGCGCGGTGAAGAGATCGTGGTGGTAGGCGATTTCCAGGTGGTCTTCGTCGACCAGGTAGTTCGGGCACACCACACCGCGCGTCTTGGTCAGGCGGCTGACCAGGAACAGCATCGTGTACGCGGTGTACGCGCGCCCGCCCGCCGCGATCACGAACAGATCGATATCGTCGCCGCCGCGCGCGTTCTTGTGCGCGGTGCCGCCGGACAGCGCGAGCATCCGGATGAACGGTAGCGTCGCCAGCGCCGAGATCACGCGCTCGTGCTTCTGCATGAGCTCGGCGGTGCGGCGCACGCCCTCTTCGCGGCGAGCGACCAGCTGTTCGCGCCCGCGCAGGGTCACCACCGACTCGGCGACATCGAGCGCGATCAGCTGCGACAGCGGCGCCGTGCGGGCGCGCCGCCGTACCTCGGCGGCATCGACCTGCTGGCCCAGGCAGGTCCGCGCGAGATCTTCGACGCCGACCGCGGCGTCGAAGAGATCCGCGTAGACCACCGTCGCCAGGATCGCCCAGTCCTTCGCGTCGCCGCCCGCGGGCGCGATGCCGGCCGGCGTGCCGCCCGCGCCGCGCGCCGACGGCAAGTAACTGATCGACGGGCTCCGGCGCATCGTGCGCGCGCGCGCGTACTCCCAGAGCGCCGAGGCGGTCTTGGGCCACCCGAACGCCGCCGCGCGCTGGAGGCCGCGCTCGCGTGCTGCCGCGTGCAGCTGGCGATCCTCGACCAGCGCGGCGATGCTGCTCGCCAGCGCTTCCTCGTCGCCGGGCGGAACCAGCGTGGCGGCGCCCGCGCTGACTTCGCGCAGCGCCGAGATGTCCGACGCGACGACCGGCGTGCCGCACGCCATCGCCTCGAGCGCCGGCAGGCCGAAGCCCTCGAAGTGTGACGGATAGGCCAGCACCTCGGCGCCGCCGTAGAGGGCCACCAGATCGGCCTCGGGGACATAACCGATCGCGTGAACGCGCCCGTTGGGCAGGCGGCGCTCCAGCTCCGCGCGCAGGTGTCGGTCGCGCCAGCCGCGCCCGCCGATGGTCACCAGGTCGAGCTCCGCGCTGGCGGTGCCCTTGCGTTCGAGCAGGCGATCGAAGGCCTGCAGCAGCATCGGCAGGTTCTTGCGCGGCTCGAGCGTTCCGACCGAGAGCACGTACGGCCGATGCAGGTTGTACTGCTGGCGCACGCGCGTGATCTCCGCTGCGCTCGACGGACGGCAGCTCGGGTGCGGCGCGCCCGGCAGCATGACCACGCGGTGCTCGGGCACCGAGAGCATCGAGACCACGTCGCGGCGCGAGGCCTCCGACACGGTGCCGACTGCCGCCGCCGACTGGGAGACGATCGGCAGCAGCGCGCGCACCAGCAGGCGCTTGCGCGTGTTGAAGAACTCCGGCGTGCGGATCAACGCCAGGTCATGGACGATGTTCAGATAGGGACAGGGCGCGCCCAGCGGCGCCAGGTAGTTCGGAAAGACCGCGAAGTCGGCGCCGACGTCGCGCAGCATGCGCGGCGCGTCGGTCTGCATCCAGAGGTACCGCACCGGCGCGCCGCCGATGCGCAGGCGATCACCCCACTTGCGGGTGATGTCCGGCCCGAGCTTGCGGTTGCCGATCAGGACCACCTCGTCGTCGGGGGCACAGGTGGCGAGCAGCCCGTCGACCAGGTGTTCGGTGTAGTACCCAATACCCGCACGCTGGGGCGTGCACGTTGTAATTTCGACCGCGAGTCTCATGAGGAGAGGTAAGGCCGGCTATCCAAGCACTTGGGCAAGCAGGACACAAGGACGGTTTGTTGTCGCGCTGCAGAGCGGCGATTGGCTCAGAAAACTGAGGCCTTCCGTCGGTGACGGACGGCGATTTGGGGAAACGACGCCGGCGGCCAAAGTTGAAAACCGCGCGCAAAAAAAAGAGGCCAGCGGGTCGCCCCGCCGGCCTCTTCATTCGAGCTAGAAGCTCGACCGAGAGCGCTTAGTTGTTCTGCGCGCCCGCGTTGATCCAGGCCTCGATCGTTGTCAGCTGCGAAGCACTGACCGCGTACGTAGTGGTCGTGAATCCCGCGTCGCCACCGTCCGTCGCACCACCGTCGTTGGGTTTGGAAAGGTTGATCGGCATTCCAGGCGCGGCCGTGTCGCAAACACCAGCGGTCGTGCCCATACCCTGGAGCAACTTCTGAACGAGCACGCTCTGCGTGGCGTTGCTCGCGAGCACGCGCTTGAGGGCGGCGCTGGCGTCGACGCCCGCGTCGCTACCGCCGCAGCGGATCGAGTCGACACCGACCAGTGCGGCGTATGCGGCCGCCTTGGTGGCGAAATTCATACCGTGCGGCAATCCCGTCCCGGCCCCACCATCGGCGGGATTGATCCCGTCGTGGCAGGTGGTGCAGCCGGCCACGGTCGCGTTGGAGATGATCGCATACACATCCGAGAACGTCGGCGCAGTCTGCGTGTCGGCCGGCGCGTCGCCAACCGGCGTGTCGGTGCCGGTGTCCGCCTTGGCGGTGTCGGTGCCGGTGTCCGCCTTGGCGGTGTCGGTGCCCGAATCCACCCGGCCGCCCGTGCCCACGCCGCCCGTGCCCGCCCCGCCCTGACCTGCGCCAGCCGCGCCGCCTCGGCCGCCGGTGCCAGCGCCGGCCGCGCCGCCGGTGCCGTTGTTGTTATTACTGCTACCGCAACCGACAGCGTAAACGCCGGCCGCAGCCACCATCAACAAATAGCCGAGAGCTCGTGTCTTCATGTGATTCTCCGAATTTTTTGGGACGAACTGCGAGAGCCTCATGATTGATAGCTCCACCCTTTTCCCAACCTCACCGCTCCACCGAGCAAAATTGGAGCCTTTCATATCGCAAGAGGGCGAGCTGCGGCAAGAAATACCAACGCCTTGCGCGCTCGTTGATCGACGAGACTTCGACGGCTCACAACGGCTCAAATTTTTCAGCGGCTCAGATTTTTGAGACCGAGAGGCCGACCATCTGTTCGCTCTCGTCCCAGAGGCGCGCCGCCAATCCGTCGTCCCGCGCCGCTCGATTGGGGTTCACTTCACGCTGGTTGATAAAGTAACGGCCATTAACGTTGGCCAGCGCGGGGTCTGTTGTACAAGAAATGCTCGTGGCGGCGCCCTCCTCGGGCGTCTTCATCCAGAAGGTCAGCAATCCCCGCAACGGCCGCGGCACGCTTCGCCAGATGTCGGTGGCGATGACGCCGGGATGGAGCGCGTAGGCGGTGATTCCGCTGCCCGCCCAGCGCCGCGCAATCTCGCGCGCGAACAAGATGTTGCACAACTTCGACACGCCGTATTCGTGCAGGCCGGTGCGGGTCCGGGTCAGTCGGCGCACCGCCGCGAAGTCGATGCCATCGATGCGCCGGTGGGCTTCGCTGGCGACGTTGACCACGCGACTGGGCGCGCTCTCGCGCAGCCGCGCCTCGAGTAACCGCGTGAACAGAAAATGCCCCAGGTGATTGACCCCGAACGCCAGCTCGAAGCCGTCGCGTGTGACCCCGCGCGCGCCGGCGACGCCGGCGTTGTTGATGAGACCATCGATGCGCCCGCCGCGCGCCAGCACCTGCTCCGCCGCTGCCCGCACCGACCCGAAATCGGCCAGGTCCAGCGCCAGCACCTCGATGCGATCCGGCTCGCCCGGCCGGCTGAGCTCGGCGGCGAGCAACCGGCACTGCTCGATCGAGCGGCCGGCCAGCACCAGGGCCGCCCCGCGCGACGCGAGGTTTCGGGCGGTGACCCGCCCGATCCCCGAATATGGACCCGTGACGATATATCGACGCCCGTCGAGATCGCGGGCCGCGGGAGAGGAAACGGAGCCGGATCCTTCGGCGGCAGCTTTCATGATTCTCGCGCTACCTCATGCTTTACGGGGTCGCAATTCGGTCGGAAAATGAAAGCGCCATTGTTACACCCACAATTGTTGCGGCGCCGGAGACATATGCATCGAATTGGTTTCCTTTGTTTCGGTTTGGTTTCGACAATTGGGCTCGCCTGCTCGTCCGGAGGGTCGGGCGCCGCAACCGGCGGAACCGGCGGGACTGCGACCGGCTCCGGTGGCGCGGCCGGCGGGAGCCCGTCCGACGGCGGCGGCACGGGCATGCACAACCCGCTCAGCCAGACCCAGATCGATCAGCTCGTCACCGCGCACAACCAGGCGCGCAGCGGCCCGCTCAACCCGACGCCGATGCCGGCGCTGCCGCCGGTCACCTGGGATCCGGTGCTCGCCGATTCGGCGTACGGCTACCTGGTCAAGTGCGTCTCGACGGCGTCGCCGCCGGCGCTGGTCGATCACAACGCCAATCGCAGCACCGACTACCAGGCGCTCGGCGGCTCGGGCTACGTCGGCGAGAACATCTTCGGGAGCTCCGGCACCGCGACACCGGCCGGCGCCGTCTCCAACTGGATGGCCGAGGCGTCCCAGTACAACTACAACACCAGCCCGATCGGCACCGCGGGGCACTACACCCAGGTCGTCTGGCGCGCCAGCGTGCGGATCGGCTGTGCCATCGTCGACTGCCCCAACGTCACGTTCCACGGCACCGTGCTCTGCGACTACGCTCCGGGCGGTAACATCCAGGGCCAAAAACCCTACTGATCGTCTATTCTGCTGCCTGCGCTGGCACCCGCGACGGCCTGGCCCGGCGGCGCGGCCGACAGCCGGCGCCTGGCACCCGGCGCTCGACATGGCGAACGCTCCCACCACCATCGGCAACTTCCAGCTCCTGCGCACGCTCGGCGAGGGGGGCATGGGGGTGGTGTACGAAGCCGAGCACATGACCATGCACCGGCGCGCCGCGATCAAGGTGCTGCGCTCGGAGCTGGTCCGTGACCCCCAGGCGATCCGCCGCTTCTTCAACGAGGCGCGCGCCACCAACGAGGTGCGCCACCCCGGCATCGTCCAGATCTACGACTGCGGCACACACGAGGACGGGTCGCCCTGGCTGATCATGGAGCTGCTCGAGGGCGAGACGCTGTCGCGGCGGATCGGGCGCGTGGGCGCGATGCCGGCCGCCGACGTGATCACGGCTGGGGGCGCAAGCAGCGTCGGTGCTCGAAGCCGCGCACCGGGCCGGCATCATTCACCGCGACCTCAAGCCCGACAACCTGTTCATCGTCAACAACCAGGAGACCGAATCGGGCGAGCGCGTGAAGGTGCTCGACTTCGGCATCGCCAAGCTGACCAGCAGCGGGTCCGCCAAGTCGATGCACACCCAGACCGGCATGCTGATGGGGACGCCGCTCTACATGTCACCGGAGCAGTGCCGCGGAACCGGCACAGGTCGACGCGCGCAGCGATATCTATTCCTTCGGCCTGATCCTCTACCAGATGCTCTCCGGCGAGCTGCCGTTCGTGTCGGAGGGGATGGGCGAGCTCTTCGACATGCAGATGAATCGGCCGCCGACGCCGCTGGAAAAGAAGGTTCCGGGCGTCAACCCGGCGCTGGCGGCGACGATCGAGAAGATGCTGCGCAAGGATCCGGCCGAGCGCGTCCAGACCATGGGCGAAGTCCAGCGCGCGTTGCTCGCGTCGGCGTCGGCAGCGGCGAGCGCACCGACGCGGCCCCGGGTCGCGACGCCGCTCGCGGCGGTGCGGCCCGCGGCGGAGCGGAGCGCAACCAACCCTTCGCGCACCCTGCCGGCGTCGGCGAACACGACGTTGTCGGCGGGCGCGTCGGAGGTGGACGTGGACACCACGACCGTGCCGCGCAACCGCCTGGCGCGCCCCCTCGGCGTGGTGGCCGCGCTGCTGGTCGCCACCGGCGTGGTCTTCGTGGTGCGCAGCCTGCCGGGGCTGAAAGGACACGACGCCGACGAAAAGACCGCGGTGCCGGTCACGGCGCACGCGGCGACGGCGGGAACGCCGTCCGGGCCGGCGAAGGAAGCCGCCGCACCCGCGCCGCGCGAAGCGCCGAGGCCGGCCCATCCCGCGCCCGAGGCAAAAGCGCCTGGCCCAGCAGCGCCCGCCGATCGAATCATGATCGACCTCAAGAGCTCGCCGTCCGAGGCGCGCGTCGTCGATTCGGCGAGCGGACGGCTCATCGGCGTGACCCCGCTGCACCACCGGTTGCCGCGGCAGACGGGCGCACTCGAGGTGCGGGTCGAGAAGAGCGGCTATTCGTCGAAGAGCCTCACCATCCCGCAGGACCAGGACTACCATGGCTCGATCCGACTCGAGCGCGCCGCCGAGGCGGAGCCGAGCGGCGGCGAGCACATCATCAAGCTTTGATTGACTGAGGAGACCCATGCCGCGTGCCCCGAGACCACTCGCGTTCTGGCTCTGCTGCTGGATGGCCGCGCCGCTCGCGACGATGATGGCGGTGCCGGGCAGCGCGCGCGCGGCGGATCCGACGCGCCATGCGTCGACGCCCGCCGAGCGGCAGGCGCGCGGCGAGGAAGCGGCGCGCAACTTCATGCAGGGCCGCTACGAGGAAGCGCTGGCGACCTACCTCGACCTCTACATCCAGAGCGACGGCCGGCCGGAGTACCTGCGCAACATTGGCCGCTGCCAGCAGAAGCTCAAGCAGTACCCGCGCGCGATCGAGAGCTTCAAGGATTACTTGAGACGTGCGCGCCACCTCAGCGCCGACGAACGGAAAGAGGTTCAGGGCTTCATCTCGGAAATGGAGACTGAGATGAAGGCCAGTGGAACAGCGACGGGCGGCGCCACGCCTGCGCCCGCGGCCACGCAGCCAGCGGCGAGCAAGCCTGCACCGCCGGCGACTCCGCCCGCGACGGCCGCGGCCCCCGCGGCGCACTCCCGCGCCTGCTCCGGCGCCTGCGCCCTTCCCCCCGGCGCAGGCGTATCACCCGCCGCCAGCCCGCGCCGAGCCAGCCCTGGCCGGCGCCCGCGCAGCCATCAACGCCGTCGGCGTCCGGACCGCAACCGGCGCCGGCGCCGAATCCGGCGGTCGCTTACAGCGGACCCGCGTCGCCGTCGCTGGCAGCGCCGGCGCCCGCCGCGACCCCACCCGATCTCGTCGCGCACAGGCCGGAGGCCGGCGGGCAGCCGGCGCACACCAGCCCGCTGCGCGTCGTCGGCATCGTCTCGCTGATCGCGGCCGGCGCCGCCGCGGCCGGCGGAACCCTCGCATTGATGAGCGCGCGGTCGACCTTCGACGAGGCGACCAAGAACGGCTGCCCCACCTTCAACTCGAAGACCTATTGCGACGGCCGGGCCAGCGCCGTCGACAGCGCCAACTTGCTCTCCAAGATTCTCTACATCGGCGCCGGCGTGGTGGGCGTCGCCGGAATCACGATGATCGTCGCGGCGCCGAGCGCGGCGCCCGACGGGCGCGTGAGCCTGGCCGTCAGCGGGCGGTTCTAACACCCGTCGAGCGCGGCGCGCTCACGGCGTGAACGCGAAGACCCGGTTGTCGGCGGCGATGAAGATTCGCCCGTTGGCGACGATCGGCGACTGGTGCGCGCGCATCGCGCCCAGAGCGGTGGTGTCGGCGCGCACGCTGGCGCCGGTGTCGCCGTTGATGCCGTGCAGGCGGCCATCGCTGCCGCCGTACCAGAGGATCGAGTTGGTTCCCGCCGCGTCGGTCATGCTGACCGCCGGCGCGGTGGTCGCGCCTGCGCCCGCGCACCAGGCGATCGACAGCCGGGGCGGCGAGGCGGCCGAGACCTTGATCGCGGTGAAGGCACCGGTCGTCATGTTGGGGCAGCCCATGCCCGCGCCTTTGAAGACGACGTAGGACCCGGTCGGCGTGGTGTACGCGACCGCCGAGGTGATGATCGTGCCGCCGACCTTCAGGATCGCGAGCGGCAGTGGCGTCCGGCGCCGCCCAGATTCGCGCGGTTCAGCAGATAGGCGTTGCCATCTTTTCCGAGCGCCATGACCAGATCGGCGGGCGTCGCGCCCGGCACGTGAAACAGGACCGGCCCCACGCCGCCGAGATCCGCATCGGTCTGATCCATGGTGATCCACGATCGCCGGGAAGAAGTAGTCGGTGGCCGTGGCGATGGGCGGCTGGACCAAGCGTGGTCGGGAACTTGATGACGGCTTCGCCGCCTCCCCAGTCCGCGATATCGGGCGCGTTGCGAGCACCCCGGGGCTGCTATTGAACGCGCCGCTCGCCGCGGTCGCCTTGGTGTTGCCGGTGGTCACGTACAGCGACGTCCCGTCGGAGGCGATGCCGCTCGTCCCCCAGATGCCGCCCGCGAAGGCCGGCGTCGCCCAGGAGCTGACCTGCGGCGTGCCGGTGGTGGTCACGCCGACGATCCAGCCGTGGTAGCCGAGGCAGTCACCGATGTGGCCGCCGAAGGGAACGAACACCTTGCCGCCCAGCAAGCGCGAGCGCGGCGCGCTGGTTCTGGATCGGCGCCGTGAACGCGATGCCGCCCGACTGCGGCGCGGCGGTGGTCACGTCGAGCGGCCAACCCGTGCGTTCGACGCCCTTGGTGTCGATCCCCAGCGCGTGCAGCATGTGGCGCGGAACGTTCCCGGTGGTGCTGGTCATCGCGTCGAGGAAGATCGTCCGCGACGTCGCATCGATGACCGGCGTGCCGGTGATGCCCAGCGGGTTGAGCGGGCTGCCGCACGTTCCCGGCGCTCCCGGCCCCATCGGGGTTCCGAGCGTGACATGCCAGCCGTTGCCGCTGGCGAGGCCGGTGGTCGCGTCGAGCGCGTAGACGTCGTTGTGCGAGGTCCCGACGAGGACCAGATCCGCGCCGCCGGTCGCGCCCGCGAGATAGAGAGGCTGCGCGTAGGTCGGTCCGGTGAGCGTCTCGTTGCCGAACGTCGTGTCGGCGTGCATCGTGCCGGCCGCCGCCGCGGTGATGCGCGTGTCGACGTAGACACCGTCGCGCGCCGCGGTGTTGTGGTACTGCAAAACCGAAACGTGCGGGGCCGCGCCGCCACCGCCGCCCGCGCCAGTCATCGCGCCGCCCGCGCCGGTCGTGGTGCCGCCGGCGCCGGTCGCGCGTCCGCCGGTTCCGCCGTTGGTGCCGGCGCCACCGGTCACGCCGCCGCCGCCGGTCGTGCTACCGCCCGCGCCGGTCGTGGTTCCGCCGCCACCGGTCGTTCCCGCGCCGCCGTTGGTCCCGGCGCCGCCGTTCGTACCGGCCGCGCCGTTTCCCCCGCCTCCGTTCGAGCCGCCGGATTCGCCCGACGTACCGGGGGTGACGTTGCCGCAGGAGATCGCCAGACCGGCGAACGTCACGAATGGAAGCGTGCGGATCAGGTTTCGCATTTGAGAACCCCTCTTGCTGAAAAGGACGACCACGAAGGGACGGCCTCGAACTTCGCGCGTCGACCCCCGCCCTGATGTTCTTGGTGACACTCACGCGGAGCGGCGGGTCAAAAAAGCGAGGTCAAACTATCGCACGACTTTTCGAGGCGATCGAGAACGGAAGCAGCCCGCGATGTGGTCGTCGACCAGTCCCGTGGCCTGCATGAACGCATACATAATCGTGCTTCCGACGAAGCGGAAGCCTCGACGCTTGAGATCCTTGGAGAGCGCGTCGGATTCCGGGCTCGTCGACGGGATGTCGCGTAGATCCTTCGGCCGCGCGCGCCGTGATCGAGACCCGTTCGTGCTGCCCGGCGCAAATTTCCAGATGTAGTGATTGAAAGAACCGTGCTCGCGCGACACGGCGAGGATCGCGCGCGCGTTGTCGATCGTCGATTCGATCTTCAGGCGATTGCGGACGATGCCGGCGTCGTTCATCAGTCGTGCGACGTCGCGCGCGCCGAAGCGCGCCACGCGAGCCGCGTCGAAGTCGGCGAACGCGGCGCGATAACCCGCGCGCTTGTGCAGGATCGTCGACCAGCTGAGGCCGGCCTGCGCGCCCTCGAGCACCAGGAACTCGAACAGCGTGCGATCGTCGTGGACCGGCACGCCCCACTCCTCGTCGTGGTAGGCGATCATCGCCGGATCATCGCCGGCCCACGCACAGCGTTGCGGCTGCTTGCGCGTCACGGCGCGCAGCATAGCCACGGCGCGCGCGAAATGCGGCAGCGATCTTCTACTGGCCGGTTCCCGACGGGCTAGCCGGTCCCGGACACGGCGATCGGACCGCTCTCGGGGGCATCAGCGTGCGCGTGAGGCTGTCGAGGTCCCAGGGCTTCGCGAGCACGCCGTCGGCGCGCTCGGCGACGCTGGCCAGCGCCTGCGCGCCCAGCCGTCCTTCCTCGGACAGCAGCACGCGCCGGATCGCCGGCTTCTCCTCGGCGAGGAAGTTGAAGAGGTCGTGACCTCCGTTGACACCGACGAGATCGATCAGCGCCACGCGGATGCACGCCGTCGGGCGATCGAGAAAATCGAGCGCGTCGAGCGACGTCGAAAAGCAGGCGACCTCCCAGCCGGCGCGCCGGATGTCGCGCGTCAGGCTCTCGCGCTCGAGCAGCGAGGCGTCGACCACCAGCACCGTCGGCTCGGGGCGCGTCGACGAATCGCGCGCCGCCTCCTCGAGGGCCTCGGCGACCGCCGCGCCCAGCGCCTCGCGCGCGCGGCGCGACAACATGTTGAAGCGCACGGCGATCGACGCGTCACGCGCGCGCGCCTGGCTGCGCAGCACCGGCCCGCGCACCTCGATCGGCCCGCGCGGCAGCTCGAGGATCAGCTTGATCTCCTCACCGAGGCGGATCGCCGGTCCCCCCGACAGCTGAACGCCACCCAGAGACAAGTTCTCGACGATGTACGAGCCCTTGCACAACCCGCGCACCCAGGCCGTTGCGGTGGCGACCACCCGGGCGCGGACGAATACTCGGCGGTCTTGACCCGACATCGGACGCTCCCCTGAACATCGGCGGGTGGCGCGGCCGTCTTGAAGCCGACACCGGGATACGACCGGGATGCGACTCCGACATGCGAGATAAGTGGATTGCCTCATGCTAGAACTGGCGAGCGGCATGATCCACCGCACGCAACAGGCCCTCCTCGACGACGCGGTTCCGTCGTCGCACGCCATGGACACGCTGCTCGCAGGACCTGGCGCAGGCGCGGGCCCGCAAGCGCCTGCGGGGGCGACCGTTCGTGACACTGGCCTACGCGCAGAGCGTCGATGGCAGCATCGCGATCGCGCGCGGCCTGCGCTCCGCGCTGAGCGGCCCGGAGTCGCTGCGCTTCACCCACGCCCTGCGCGCGCGCCACGACGGCATCCTGGTCGGCGTCGGCACCGTGCTGGCCGACGACCCCGAGCTGCGCGTGCGCCTGGTCGACGGACGCGATCCGCAGCCGGTGATCGTCGACAGCCACCTGAGCACGCCGGTCGAGGCCAAGCTGCTGTCGCAGTCGGGGCGCCGTCCCTGGATCGGAACCACCAGCGGCAACGGCCGCGTTCACGACCAGACGGCGATCGGCGACGCGCCTCACAACGACGGCGCCGCGTCGTCCTCCGATCGAGACCGGCGCGCGCCGATCGAAGCGCGCGGGGCGCGCCTGTTCGTCTCCGAGCCGCAGGCCAACGGGTGGGTCGATCTCGCGGCGCTGCTGCGGCAGCTGCACGCCGCCGGCATCGAGCACCTGATGGTCGAGGGCGGCGCGCGCATCATCACCAGCTTCCTCGACGCGCGCCTGGTCGACTACGTGGCGGTCACGATCGCGCCGACGTTCATGGGCGGTCTGTCGGCGGTCGGTGAGCTCTGTCGCGCGCCGGCGCAACCGGGCGCGCCGGCGACGGCGCTGGCGCCGCGCGGGCCCGCGCTCAGCCGCTGGATCAGCGCGCGCCTCGGCGACGACCTGGTGATGTCGGGAGAGATCGCTTGGCCGATGACTCGACTTCGGAACCCTGCGAAGGGTTCCGAACCTCCAGCCGCCGCGTCCTGCTCTTCACCGCCCCCCGCCGCATCGAGATCCGCGACGAACCGCTCGCGCCGCCGCCGCCCGGACAGGCGCTGGTGGTCACCGAGGTGTCGGCGCTGAGCGCGGGCACCGAGCTGCTGGCGTTTCGCGGCGATCTGCCGCCGGATCTGCCGGTCGACGAGACGCTGGGCGCGCACGGCGACGCCACCTTTCGCTATCCGTTTCGCTACGGCTACGCGTCGGTCGGCACGGTGGCCGCGATCGGCGACGGCGTCGCGCCGGCGTGGATCGGGCGGCGCGTGTTCGCCTTCGAGCCGCACGCGAGCGCGTTCGTGGCGCCGGTCGCCGATCTCGCCGAGGTTCCCGACGGACTGCCGTCGGAGCGCGCGGTGCTGTACCCGCACATGGAGACGGCGGTCAACCTGATCCTCGACGGCGAGCCGGGGTACGACGACGCGGTGCTGGTCATCGGACAGGGCGTGATCGGGTTGCTGGCGACCGCGCTGCTCGCGCGCTTTCCGCTGTCGGCGCTGGCCGCGGCCGAGCGGGCGCCGGCGCGCGCCGAGATGGCGCGGCGGATGGGCGCGCGCGCGATCGTCGGCGGCGCCGAGGACTGGACCGGGATCGCCGGCGAACGCGGCGCCGATCTGGTCTACGAGCTGTCGGGAGATCCGAGCGCGCTCGATCTGGCGCTCGCGGTCGCCGGGCACGAGGCGCGCGTGGTCGTCGGGTCGTGGTACGGCGCGAAGCGCGCGCCGATCGATCTCGGCGGGCGGTTCCACCGGCGGCGCCTGCGCATCGTCAGCAGCCAGGTCAGCCACATCGGCGCCGCGCTGTCGGCGCGCTGGGACCGCGCGCGCCGGCGCGAGGCGACCTGGCGCGCGCTCGCCGCGATCGACACCACGCCGCTGGTGAGCCATCGCTTCCCGTTCGCCGACGCGCCGCGCGCCTATGCGCTGGCCGACGCCGGCGATCCGGCCGCGCTGCAGATCTTGCTGACCGGCGCGCGCGTGACGTAAAAGGGCGGAGCATGTCGAACCCGGACAGCCGTCTTCACCGTCGGCATCCTGCGCGACTTCGTCGCGCAGCACTTCCTGATCGGCGGCGACTGGGGGCGCGAAAACCAGCCGCACTCGCACCACTATCGCTTCGAAGCGATCTTCGAGGGGTCGCGGCTCGACCGGCACGGCTACCTGCTCGACATCGCCGAGGTCGAGCCGCGCCTGGACGGCATCGTCGAGCGCTACCGCGATCGCATGCTCAACGACCTGCCCGAGTTCGCCGGCGAGAACCCGTCGCTGGAGCGGTTCGCGCGCATCATCGCCGACCGCATCGTCACCGACCTCCCGGCCGGCAGCGTGGACGCCATCACGCTCAAGCTGTGGGAGAGCGAAACGGCGTTCGCCAGCTACAGGCGCCCGATCGCCGGCGCGGGGCGCTGAGGCGGCGCGCGCGGCGGCGCCGTCGCCGATCCCGATGCGCATCGCGCTGGTGATCTACGGCCGCCCCGATCAGATCTCGGGCGGCTTCATCTACGACCGCGCGTTGATGGCGGCGCTGGCGGCGCGCGGGCACCAGGTCGACGTGGTCTCGCTGCCCTGGCACGGCTACGGGCGCGCGGTGGCGGGCAGCGTGCTCGGCGGCGCGCGGGCGCGCGCGACCCGAAGGCGACGCGCGCCTACGACGTGGTCATCGAGGACGAGCTGATTCACCCGTCGGTGTTCACGGCGCGCGCGTCGCGCGGCCTCGGCCGCGCGCGGCCGCGTGCGCGTCGCGCTGGTGCACAACCTGCGCAGCGACCAGCCCGGCGAAGCGCTGCGTGCGATCAAGACTCGCGTCGAGCGCCGCTACTTCGACGGCGTCGCCGGCGCGATCGCGGTCTGCGCGCGCACGCGCGACGACGTGAGCGCGCTGCTCGGCCGTCCCCTGCCCCTGCCTGGTCGCGCGCCCCGGGCGCGACCACGTCGCGCCCGACGTCGCCGACACGGACGCCGCCGCGCGCGCGCGTCGATCCCGGTCCGCTACGCGTGCTCCACGTCGCGGCCGTGCAGCCGCACAAGGGTCTCGACCGCTTGCTGGCCGCGCTCGCCCGCGCCCGCGCGCTCTCCGCCAGCGTTCGATTTCACGCTCGACGTCGTCGGCGCGAGCGCGACCGGCAGCTACGCGCGCCGGATCCGCCGGCAAATCGCGGCGCTGGACCTCGGCGCGCGCGTCCACTTTCACGGCCTCGTGCGCGGCGCCCGCGCTCCACGCGCTCTTCCGCCGCAGCCAGATCTTCGCGCTGCCATCGGATCGCGAGGCGTACTCGCTCGCCTGTCTCGAAGCGCTCGGCTACGGCCTGCCCGTGCTCGCGACCTCCCACGGCGGCCTCGGCCGAGATGATCACCGACAATGTCCAGGGCTTCCTGCATCGATCCCGCGACACCGACGCCTGGGCCTCGCGCCTCACCGAGCTCGCGACGAACCGCGCCCGACTGCCGCGAGATGTCCCTTCGCCGCGCTCGCCCGCTACCGCGCGCACCACACCTGGGCCGAAGTAGCGGCGAGCGTGGATCGTTCCTGACCAATCTCGGGGGATTTTGCAGCCCTAACGCTGTCCGCTGACGAGCGCGGGACATTGACGTCAGCTCCCGGACTCGTTGACGTGAGCGTGACCGCGGCTACTGGCAGACCGCCTACTGGCAGATCGCCGTCCCCACATTGCACGTCAGCCCCGCATTGCACGTCCTCGTCGCGATCGCCCCGTTCCCGCAGCACCGCACGCCCGCGCTTCCGCACGGCTGGCACATCTGCGCGCCGCCCCCTCCCCCTCCCCGACGCAATCCAATCCGACGCTGCACGTAGGCCCGGCCGCGCCGTTCATCGCCGGGCAGCAAGCCTGACCCGAGCCACCGCACGCCTGACAGGTGCGCGCCACGCCGTTGCCGCCGCCCCCGCACACCAATCCGCTGTCGCAGGTCGCGCCGCCGCAGCAGCGCTGCCCCGAGCCGCCGCACGCGACGCACGTCGCTGCGCCTCCGTCGGCGCCGTTGGCGCAGACGAAGCCGTTGTCGCAGGTTCCGTTGGTACCACCGCAGCACATCTGGCCACCGCCGCCGCACGCCTGGCACGTCCCACCGACGCCGTTCATCGCGCCCATGCACGTGCCGCCCGGCTGGCAGACCGCGCCCACACAGCAGGTTCCGCCGACGGCGCCGCAGTTCTGGCAAGTGCGCACGGCGTTGCCCGGCGGGTTGGCGCAACCGAGCCCATTGTTGCAGGTGTTGCGCGCGCAGCACGCCTCGTCGAGCGCGCCGCAGGCCTGGCAGGTCAGCGCCGCGCCCCCGTCACCGCCGCCGCCGCCGCCCTGGCACGCGAAGCCGGCGCTGCAGCTGTTGGCGCCGTTGCCGCCGCAACAGGACTGGCCGCTGGCTCCGCACGCGCTGCACGTCCCCGCGGAGCACGTCGCGCCCGACGCGGTACAGGTCGTCGCGCCTCCGTTGCCGGTGCAACACGCCTGGGCCAGCGCACCACAGGTCTGTCCGGCGGCGTTTTGACAGGCGCCGTTCATACAGGTGCCGGCCGTGCCCGCGCCGCCCATGCACATCGTTCCGTTGCCGCGGCAGACACCGCCGACGCAACAACCGCCGCCGTTGCAGGAGTTGGCTGCGCAGCAGGCCTGACCCGCGCCGCCACAAACCGGCTGCTGAGGACCAACCTGACTCGTACTGCTGCCGCAACCGACCCAGACCAGAGCAAACACGAAAACCGCGACCGACCAAGCGTGCGAGCGAGACGCGTTCGCTACGGGCATCCATGCGGAAGTTCTCCTATTTTGGAGTTAGAGTGCCGCGCGCGACGCTGGCGTCAAAAAATCTGGGACTCCAGCGTAACCGCGTACCGGCGCGAGCGTAGCATCCTCGCAAAACGTCACCCGGCTCGGGGAGTCCCGGACCGTTCGCGAAACCAAACTAAGGAGAGAGACATGAGCATCAAAGGAGCAATGATCGCGGCATCGGTTGCCGGCCTGTTCGCGGCCGGAGCCACGGGGATCCGCCCGGCCAAGGCCGGCGGCGACGAGGTGATGTGCGGGGGCATCAACTCCTGCAAGGGCAAGGGTTCGTGTCACGGCAACGGCCACTCCTGCGCCGGCATGAACAGCTGCAAGGGCCAGGGCAACATGAAGACTACCAAGGAAGAGTGCCTGGCCAAGGGCGGCAAGGTCGCCGGCGGCGAAAAGAAGAACGAGAAGAAGTAAGCCACCGAGCGTACACGCGGCGCCGCCGCCCGAAAAGGGTGACCGGCGCCGCACCGTCGAAGAGCACGAACGCCCATGGAGACGACGATCACGCCGCCCGCAACGCTGTTCCCGCAGCTGGGATCCGGCCTGGGCCTGCGCCGCGAGCACTTCCAGCACGTGCTCCAGAACCGCCCGGCGGTCGACTGGTTCGAGGTGATCAGCGAGAACTTCATGGTGCCGGGCGGCAACCCGCGCCGCGTGCTCGAAGCGGTGCGCCGCGACTACCCGGTGGTGCTGCACGGTGTGTCGCTGTCGATCGGATCGCTCGATCCGCTGCGCGACGACTACCTCGACGAGCTCGCCGCGCTCGCGCGCGCGGTCGAGCCGGCGTGGATCTCCGATCACCTTTGCTGGGGCTCGGCGCACGGCGTGTACGCGCACGATCTGCTGCCGGTGGCGTACACCGAAGCCTCGCTGGCGCACGTCGCGCGCCGCGTGCAGGCGGTGCAGGAACGCCTCGGGCGCCGCATCCTGCTCGAGAACCCGTCGACGTACATGCAGCTCGCCGGCGCCGAGATGACCGAGTGGGAGTTCCTGGCCGAGCTCGCGCGCCGCGCCGACTGCGGGATCCTGCTCGACGTCAACAACGTGTTCGTGAGCGCGCACAACCACGGCTTCGATCCGCGCGCCTACCTGCGCGCGATGCCGGCCGAGCGCATCGGCCAGATCCACCTCGCGGGCCACAGCGCGGAGGGCGAGCTCTTGATCGATACCCACGACGACCTCGTGCGCGACGAGGTCTGGCAGCTCTACGCCGACGCGATCGCGCATCCTGGGCGCGCGCGCGACGATGATCGAATGGGACGCGCAGGTGCCTGCGTTCGACGTGCTCGAGGGCGAGCTCTCCCGCGCGCGCGAATGGGCCGCGCGCGGAGCCGAGCGACGCGGAGCCATCAAGAAAGGCCAGCGCGATGCCGCCTGAAACCCTCGCGCCACCCGAGGCGCTGCGCGCCGTCTACGACGCGCTGATGGCGCACATCACCACCGGCCACGACGGCGGCGCCCGCACATCGTTGCCCGACGCGGCAGCGCTCGTGCTCGGCGACACGCGCGCGAGCGCCGCCGAACGCATCCACGTCTACCAGCACATGTACCAGGCCCGGATCGTCGAGGCGCTCGACGGACAGTTCCCGCGCATCGCGCGCTGGCTTGGCGCCGAGGCGTTCAGCGAGCTCGCCACGGCGTACGTCGCCGACGAGCCGTCGCACCACCCGTCGCTGCGATTCCTGGGCCGGCACTTCCCCGACTGGCTCGCGGCGCGCGCGCCAGCCCGCGCGCAACACGGCACCCTGGCCGACCTCGCCCGACTCGAGTGGGCGCGCGAGGACGTCTTCGACGCCATCGACGAGGCGACCCTGACGCTCGACGCGATCCGCGCCTCTGCCCCCGACAGTTTCGCCGAGCTCCCCTTGCGCCTCGTCACGGCTCATCGGCGCGTCCACCTGGCGCGGCCGGTCGCAGCGCTGTGGGATGCGATCGGGCCAGCGGGCCACAGCGCCGAGGCGAGCCTGCTCGACAATGCCGCCGATGCCGCCGGTCACGAATCGCTGCTGGTCTGGCGCCAGGGCATCGCCGTCTTCCACCGCGCCATCGACGCCGCGGAGTCGGCCGCGCTCGACACTCTCGCCGCCGGCACGACGTTCGGCGCCGTCTGCGAAGCGCTGTCTCGCGGTTCGTCCGAAGAAGAGGCCGCAGCGCAAGCGTTCGCCTGGCTCTCGACGTGGACCGCCGACGAGCTGCTGGTCGCGATCTAGCCCGTGCGGTGATCGGGAAAAGCGCCAGGACGCCAGGGGGCCGGACTTTTGACTGACTATCCGGATCCGGACAGTCCGGATCCAGAGTCAAACAATCCGGATCCGGCCCCCTGGCGTCCTGGCGCTTATTTGAATCCGTCGCGCTCGAGCAGCGCGGGCAGCAACAGCGCGCCAGCGGCCGCCGCGAGGAGCACGCCACCGACGTGGCCGAGCACGACGTGCGCGGTCTGGGCCAGCGGGCAGTGCCAGTGCAACACGAACCCGCCCAGGGCGCCGCCCGCGGCGC
Source organism: uncultured Pseudomonadota bacterium (assembly GCA_963711305.1). Classification (GTDB taxonomy): domain Bacteria; phylum Myxococcota_A; class Polyangia; order Fen-1088; family Fen-1088; genus DASRQZ01. Next base: position 424,017 of record CAVQDT010000005.1, on the reverse strand, counting down.
CCAGGGCGACACCGACGCGCCGCGCGCCCATCGGCAGAACCCTGCGCAGCACGACGACGCCCGCGATCAAGAACACGATGGCGACCGGCAGCAGCACCGAAATACAGCGCAAGCACGACAGCGCCAGCGGCCACGCGCCCGGCGGCACGCGCGGGCTGACGCCCGGCGCTTCGATCGAGCCGAACAGCGTGAACGCCGCGAGCGCGGCGACCGCCGCGAGCGCCACGCGCGAAGCGCGCCCCGCCGACGGCAGCACGTCGCCGCGCGCGGGAACCAGCGCCGCCACCAGCGACGCGGCGAACGCCCCGAACCAGATCGCGCCGGCGACGACTACCCACACCGGCGGCAGCGCCGACAGGTCGCGCCGCCAGGGCATCAAGACCAGCAAGGCGATCGGGCCGACGATCCCCACGGTGCCGACCGCGGCCAGCGCCGCGAACCGCCCGCGCGTGCGCACCGCTTTCATCCCGCCGATCTTCGCCAGCAGGGCGGCGGCAGGCGGCGGCGCCGCCGCGTCGAGTCTGCCGCCGATGCTCGGCGCCAAGCTCGTCCCCTTCCGAATCCTTGCGCGTCATGCGAGCTTCTTCTCCCGGCCGCTGGCGAGCATCTGGCGCAGCGACACGTAGGCCCGGTGCGCGCGTAGCTTGATCGCGCCCGGCGTGGTGCCGGTGATCATCGCCGCCTCGGCGTGCGAGCGCCCGTGGACCTTGGTCAGGATCAGCGCCTCGCGCTGGTTGTCCGGCAGGTGCTCGAGCGCGGCCATGGCCGCGCTCGCGGCGTCGCGATCGGCCGGGCTCGCTGCCGCCCTCGGCGGAGCTTCCGGTCAGATCGGAGGCCGGCTCGGCCGCGTGCGTGCCGTCGATCGTACCGTCGTGGGTCAGACGCACCCGGCTGCGCTTGCGGCGCCGGATCTCGTCGAGACAGGTCCGGTGGGCGATGGTGTAGATCCACGGAATCGGGTTGGCCCCGCGCACGTAGACCGAGCGCGCCTCGTGCACCTTGAGAAACGTCTGCTGCAGCAGGTCCTCGGCGGTCGCCTTCTCACCGATGAGCCCCCGCAGATAGGCGAGGATCCGCGGCGCCAGCAACGCGTACAGGCGATGAAAAGCAGCCGGCTCGCCCGAGCAGTATCGGGTCATGACTTCGGCGGCTTCGCGGGCTTCGTCGTCCATGCCAGGTCGAGTGACGCGACCCCTTCTAGATCGCCCTCCCGACGGACACAACCAGCCCCTCGGCCGAGCACGGACCGGATCATGGCGGACACCTCCGCCTCTGCTACGCCGACCGGGCGCGTCCGGTTACGGTGGCGCGCCGCGACCCTTGTCGACCGAGCCATCGGGGCCAGCTTCGACATCAGGAGGACTTCTCATGACCAATCGCACGAAATCGATCGCGCGCGGCGCGATCCCGGGCCTGGTCGCTCTGCTCATCGGCCTGCCAGTGGCCGCGCGCGCGGACCGGCCCGCAACCGTGGACGAAGCGCAGGCGCGGGCGCAGCACTACCAGGCTCGGGCCGAGCAGGCGCGCGCGCTCGGCAGCGTGGCGTACAAGAACGGAGAGGTGCAGCGCGCCGAGGCCCAGCAAGCGAAGTACGAGGCGATGGCCGAGCAGATCGCGGCGCCTCTGGTCTGGACGGCGCCCGCGCCGATGGCCGATCACTATGCCGAGGTCGCGCAGCACTACCGCGCGATGGGCGGTGGCCCTGCCTACAAGTGGAGACGGGTGGCCGAGGCCGAAGCGCAGCAGCGGCACTTCGAAGCGATCGAAGCGCAGCCACAGCCGGCGAGCCCATTCGGGATCGAGGTCGTCGAGCCGCCGCCCCCGTCGCCGTCCGATCACCCGGCGTGTGAGACAGTGAGCAAGCCGGTCGTTCGTCCGCTCATATGCGAGGGGTGACGGCCCGACTCACTCCGCCAGCAGCTCCTCGATCTTCGCCTGCATCGACCGAAAGTCCGGCGTGTCGAGCCCGAGCGTGCCGCCGGGATGAATCTGGCGAATGACGCCCCGCCGATCGATGAGGAAGCTGACGCTGGTGAAGTCGCGTTTCGGCCCGGTGAGCCACCAGCGACGCAACGTGCGCCAGTCGCGGTCGACGCCGACGGGGAACCCGAAGCCGTAGTCGCGGACCCAGCCGCGGACCGCGTCCAAGGACAGCGGCTCGTCGCTCTTGTGATGGTACATCCCCACCACGACCAGACCGCGGCGCGCGTAGTCGTGGTGGAAGCGGTTCAGCGCGGGGGCGGTCGCGTGGCAGTACGGACAGTCGGGCGATGTGAACCAGCGCACCAGCACGACCTTGCCGCGCAGGCTGGCCAGCGTCAGCGGTGGCGAGCCGATCCATTCGTGCACGTCCCAGACAGGCGGCGTCGACCCGATGAGGTCGCCGCCCTCGCTTTGGGATCCGGAGGATCCCGAAGCGTGACCGCCGCCGGCGCCGACGCCGAGCGAGATCAGCATGACGAGCAACCCGAGCCGCTTGCGAACGAGATTCGCCGTGTCGCCCGGGCGGCTCATGGCATCACGGCGCCGGCCGCCGCGGCGGCATCGGCGGCAGCCCGACGTAGCGCAAGCTGATCTTCGCGGCGACGAAGCGCAGCAGCGCGCGCGGCGCGAACCGCCCGCTGAGCGCCACCGCTCGATTCGTGCGACCGATCACCGCTACCGTGCGGCCAGCGAGCGCAGCGCGCAGGCCCGCCTCCGCGCAGACCTCCGGCGTGAGCTCCCAGAACGGGCGCCGCCGCGACGCCGCCACCGCCGGGGCCTCGCCCACGTTGTCGCGTGGGGCGGAGGCGGGTCCCCCGCCGGAGCCCATCCCCTTCGGGGACTTCGGCACGGACACCCCACCCTGCCCACCCCGCCGGGACGGCGGCCTCGTCGCGGGAGGGTTCGGGAACCCTTCCAGGGTTCCCGATTTGAAGAACTCGGTCGCCATCGGGCCAGGACAGAGCGCGGTCACCGAGACACCCGACCCGCGCAGCTCCTCGGACATCGCCTCGGCCAGCGAGATCACGAACGCCTTGGTCGCGCCGTAAACCGCCCAGCCCGGCGTCGGCTGCAACCCGGCCGCCGACGCGACCTGCAGCACGATGCCGCGCCCGGCGCGCACGAGATCCGGCAGCACGCGCGTGGTCAGCGTCACCAGCGCCTCGCAGTTGAGGCGCACCAGCGCCCGCTGTTCCTCGACGCGCGATGCTTCCAGGCGCCCGAACGTCGACGAGCCGGCGTTGTTGACCAGCCAGCCGATCTCGCCCAGCCGGCGCGCTTCGTCGTGAACTCGCTCAGCCGCGTCGGGCGCGGTCACGTCGAGCGCCAGCGGCTCGATCCGCCCGCCGCCGGCGCGTGCGTCCGCGTCGTGCGCGCGCGCCAGCTCGGTGAGGCGCTCGCCCCGCCGCGCGACGGCGAGGACAACGTGTCCACGGCGCGCCAGCTCGCGCGCGAGCGCGCGACCGAGCCCCGACGAGGCGCCGGTGACAATCGCGACCGATCCGGGGGCGGGAGGCTGGAAGCGCGCCATGGCTGTGACGGCATTCTGCGCCGCGCGGACGGGGCGCGCCATCGCGACCTGACTCAGGGCGCGGTGTCGCCGTTGACCAGGTGCCGCATGCGCTCGGCGAGGGGGCTCGCCGGGTTGGCGGCCACGAAGCGACGGGCGTAGGCCTTTGCCTCGGCGGTCCGCCCCATGCGCATCAGTGCCTCAACCCGCAGCGCGGTCTCCTCGGGCGCGAGCGCGCCGTGCGAAAAATGCATCGCGTGCTGGCCCAGAAGACCCATCGCCTCGGCGGTGTCACCCGCCCGCAACGCGGCACGCGCGCCGTCGATGAGATCGATCTCGGCGCGCAGATCGCCGGACGGAGCGACCGCGGTACGCGTGGGAGGGACCTTCTTGGCCGAGGGCTTCGGTTCGCTGGGAGCGACGGCGCGCGCAGGCGCCTCCGCGACCGGCGCGTCGGCCGTCGCCGCTGCGCTCTCGACCGGCGCAACCGGTTTGGAAGCGCTCGACGACGACGGCAATGCGTGATTGCGCCGCGTGCCCACCGCACGCGCGGGCCCGGCGTGCGACGCAACGGCGTGCGCACGCGAGTGCAATCGCACGGGCGCCGCCGCGAGCGCCGCCGCCCGTCGCGCGGGCGGTGTGGCCACAGGAGCCGGTGCGCCGAGCCCAGGCGCGCCGTCCGAGCCAGCCGGCGCTGCAACCGCAACGACCCGTGCCGCCTCGCCGCCCGCTACCGACGGCGCCGCGACACGCACGGGTTGCTCAGGCGCCGCCGGCGCCGCCACGGGCACCGCCGAGCCCGGCGAGAAGAACCGAGATCCGAGGCGCACGCCCACCAGACCACCCACCACGCCCAGCACGACCACGCCCGCCGAGATCCAGACGATCGCCGACGCCTTGACGCCGGTCGCGGCCTCGACGCGCGCGCGCACCTGTCCCCCGGCCGCGGCCGCGCCGGAGAGGCCCAGCGCGCGCTCCATCTGCTCACGCAACGCCGCGGGCATGGTCTCGTTCTTCCCGGCGTCGAGCAGCTCACGCTCGAGGTCGCTGAGACCCTTGCTCGACGTCAGGCGCTCTGGATCTCTCATGACCCCTGGTTCTCCCGCCGCATCACCCGCTCCATTCTTTCCGCGACGCTCCGGAAGGCTTCGCGCGCGCGCCGCAAGCGCGACGCGATCGTGCCGACCGGGATCTGCAGGAGCTTCGCGATCTCCGGCGACGACATCTCCTCGAGCTCGAAGAGCACGAACACCTCGACCAGCGTCGGGTCGATGCGCGCCAGAATGCTGTCGAGCAAATCGATGTTCGTGCGCGCGTCGGTCGGGTCGCGCCCGCGTGACGGATGCACGTCCATGTCGTCGGCGAGCTCCATCCGCCGCTCGAGCCGCGACGAAGAGATCGCCAGACGAAGCGCCGTCGCCATCAGGAATGCCCGCTCACTACCCAGTGCGATGTCATCGAGACGCTCCGCTGCAATCAGGAAGGCCTGCTGCGTGACGTCGGCGGCCACTTCGGGCGTGAGCCCGCGACGGCGTAGCGTCCGCCACACCGTCTGATGGTGATCCTTGAAAAGCCGTTCGAGTCGCAAGCGAGCCGGCAGATAAGGGCCCGCCGGTTCGACGCGTTCGGCCGGGAGCACTGCCCTGCGAAACATGATTCCTGTACTCACTCTATGCGGCGGCCCTCCCGGATCGATCACGGAAACGTCACGCCCAGACCCAGACTTCCGGTGAACGTCATTGGGGCGACGCGGTAGAAAACGTTCGGGTCGAAGGCAAACGAGTCCCTGCGCAGGCTGGGGGCCGCCGCCACGCTGGCTTCGAGGGCCACGTGGGGCGCCACGCCCAGAGTTACCCAGAGCGATGCTCCGGCCGCCATCAGGTACTGGACGTGGGATTCGGGCAGGAAGGTCCGCGACCCGCGCGCGCTGATCCGGCTACCAACCGCCGCGACGCAGGCACGCGCCGCGAAGCCGGACGTGCCCAGCGCCACTGGACAGACGTCCAGCTCCAGACTATCGAGCGTGAAGTCGGCGGTGCCGCCCGGCGCCCGCCAATCGGCGAGCCAGTCGTGCGCCCAGCGCAGGCGAGCCGCCGGCGACCAGAACCGATGGCCGGTCCCGGGCTCGGGCGCCACGGAGACGCCGGCCACGAAGCCCGGCGCCGCCTCCGGCATCGGGCCGGAGATGGTGTGCGCGGCGGCGCCCAGCGCGATGCCCCAGCGGCGCGGCGGCGGCGGGGGCTCGGGCTCGGTGATCACGGCAGCAGGCTCGGCGGGCGCCGGGCTCTGAGGCGGCCCGACCAGCGCCCGCGGATCGAGCAGCACCACAATCATCAGGGCGAGCGCGTCGAGCGCCTCGCTGCAGGTCGACGCGCCGAGATGGCGCTCGGCGCTCGACCGGTCCGGGCCCGACACCTCGAGCGTGGCCGCGACCGCCCGGCTCGGCTCGGCGACGATCTCGACCCGCAGCGTGAAGCCCGCGGCCGAATCGGGAGAAAAGCGGATCCGCGCCGAGCGCTGGATCACGCGCGCCTCGAGAGCCTGGGAGGTCGCACAGCCCGGCGGCGCGACCACCTCGAGCCGAGCCGTCGGCGGCTCGGACGCGTCGGCGGCAGCCGCGACCCGCGACGACCCCACGACGACGACCAGCGCAATCACCGCGCACACGCCGCTGCCCCTCACGGATTTCAATCGCGGCGACGCTAACATCGCGACCAGAGGCGATGCTAGCATCGGCGCCAGTGACCGATCCGAGATCGGCGCAAGTGACCGATGCCGGCGCGATGCCCCCGTCCTTGAACACGCCCGCCACCCTCGCGGCGCTCGCCGCCGCCGCGCTGTTCAGCGCCGGCTGCACGGGCTCGACCGTGAACCTGGGCGAAGCGACGCCGCACCCTTATCACTTCAGCGACGTTCGCCCGGTCAGCGAGCTCGGAACGCCGGCCAACGACAACCCGACGCTGACCAGCGATCTGCTGGAGATCTTCTTCACCTCGAACCGCGACAACGCCAGCACCGACGTCTGGACGGCGCGCCGCGCCTCGCCGGCCGACCCGTTCGGCACGGTCACGCTGGTATCGGAGGCCAGCTCGCCCTCCTTCGAGACCAGCTCGGCGATCTCCAGCGACGGGCTCACGTTGTGGTTCGGCTCGGATCGCCTGGGAGGTCTCGGCGGTCTCGACATCTGGGTGACGCAGCGGTCGACGCCGCGACGCCGCCTGGTCGGTGCCCGTCGATCTCGACGGAGCTCAACTCGCCGGCGTTCGATCTGCCGCGCCCGCTGGGACTGCACAACCTGGTGATGCCGCTGTCGTCCGAGCGCGATAGCGCGCTGGTCTACTGGACCTACTTCTCGGCGCGCGCGACGGAGGCGGGTGCGTTCGGCGCCCTGGTCGCCGATCCGACGAGCTGTCCTTCACCGACCAGAGCACCGTCGACGCCTTTCTCACCGACGACGGGCTCACGCTGTTCTACAGCTCGTCGCCGCCGGAAGGCGCCGGCGATCTCTTCGTCGCCTGGCGGCGCACGACGTCGGATCCGTTCACGCTGTCGGCGCCGCTCGACGACCTCAACACGCCGACGCACGCCGAGCGCGACCCCTGGCTGAGCGCCGACGGCCAGACGTTCTTCTTCACGTCCGACCGCGGGGGGCTCCTGCAGATCTATCAAGCCTCGGCGAGGCAGTACTGAAGAGGTCCGGAACCCTCCGAGGGTTCTGGATCAAGGTGGTTCGATGCCCCAGATCAGGACGCCGTTCTGGTACATGGTGACCTGCGTCCAGTCGGTCAGCGTGGTCTTGGTCGGATCGAACGAGTAGTCGCCGGTCTGGGTGAAGGAGATACCGAAGTCCGGGTTGGTGCTGTTGAACCGGGTCTGCGCGAAGATGGGGGACGCGCTGGTCAGTGTGCCGGCGCCCGCACCGTAATTGATCTGCATGTAGTGATCGGCGCCGGTCCGGCTGACGGTCACGAACGTCAAGCTCATCTGCGACTGGACCTGGGCGCCCGCGCTGTTGGTGGCGAAGTCGATCGCGCCGCCGAAGGTCACCGCGCCGTCACCGGTGAACCAGTAGCGGATGGTCAGGGTCGACAGGTTGACCGCGGTCGGCGACAGGTTGATCAGCTTGAACTGCGGGTGCGGGCTCTGGGACTTGGCGTTGGTGTCGGCGCACATGTACTGCACGCGGACCGTGCCGCAGATGGTGCCGGTGCAGACCGCGGGCGACGTGCAGTCGGTCGTCTGGGTCGGGATCGTGCAGGTGGTGCGGCAGGCGGCCGTGCCGTTGCAGTTGAAGTTGCCCGGGCAGGCGCCGCTGGTCGAGGTCTGGCAGGTGCCGGCGCCGTTGCACAGGCGCGGCTGAACCAGCGTGTTGCCGGTGCTGCAGATGGGCGCGACACACTGCGTGCCGCTCGCGTAGTTGCGGCAGTTGCCCGAGCCGTCGCAAGTTCCATCCAGGCCGCACTGGGCAACCGGCCCGATCGTGCACTGGCTCTGCACCGCCGGCGCGCTGCCCGCGGGCACCAGCGAGCAGGTTCCGACCTTGCCCGTGAGCGCGCACGACTGGCAGGTTCCGCTGCAATCCTTGTCGCAGCAGACCCCCTGAAAGCAGAAGGTGGAGTTGCACTCGCCGCCGATCGCGCAGCTCACGCCAGTCGGCTTCTTGCCGCAGTCTCGTGCCCTGGCACGAGTTCGGGAGCGAGGCAGTCGGCGTTCGACGTCGCGACGGTGCAGGAGCCCTTGCAGGCCGAGACGCCGTCGCACAGGAAGGGGGCGCAGGTTGCGGCGGTCGGCGGGCCGCAGTGTCCGGCGCCGTCGCAGCTGCGCGGCGGCGTCAGGTTGGCGGTGCCGCTGGGGCAGATGCCGGGCGCGCACTGTGTGGCGGTCGAGTAGAGGTGGCAGTTGCCGCTACCGTCGCAGGTCCCATCGTTGCCGCACGTCGAAGGTGCGGTCACCATGCACCGGCTGTCGACCGTGGTCAGCGGCACGCTCGAGCAGACGCCCAGGGTGGTGGCGCCGGGCAGGTTGCACGCCTTGCAGGTCCCCTGGCAGGCGCTGGCGCAGCAGACGCCCTGCTCGCAGAACCCGGTCGCGCACTCGTTGGCGGCGCCGCAGGCGACGCCGTTGCCCTTGAGCACGCAGGCGGTGCCGCTGCAGGTCGCGGGCGCGATGCAGTCGGTGGAGCTCGTCCCCGGCGAGCAAGTCGTCTTGCAGACCTGGTTGGTGGTATCGCACGCGAACGAGCCCGGGCAGGTGCCGGTCATCGCGGGCTGGCAGCTACCAGCGCCGTCGCAGGTGCGCGTCGTCGTGAAGGTTGAACCGCTGCACACGCTGCCGACGCAAATCGTGGCCGCCGCGTAGTTGCGGCAAGCGCCGTTGCCGTTGCAGAACCCGTCCTGCTTGCACGTCAAGACCGGATCGGCGGCACACTGATCGAGCGGGTCCTGGCCATCGGGAACGTTGGTGCACTTGCCGATGCTTCCGGTGAGCGAGCACGACTTGCACGTGCCCGAACAGAGCATGTCACAGCAGACGCCGCCGACGCTGTCGCACACGTTCGAGCCACACTCGCTGCCCAGGGTGCACGGCGTGCCGAGTGGCTTCTTGCCGCAGCTGCCCGTCGCCGGCATCGATGCGTTGGGCGTGCAGACGTTGCCCGTCGTGCACTCGGCGTTGCCGTTGGCGGGGTTGCAGGTCCCGAGGCAGGTGGTGTTCGTGCCGCACTGGAACGGATCGCAGGGCAACGTCGTCCCGTTTCCGCAGGTTCCCATCCCGTCGCAACGGCCGGCCAGCGTCTCCACCGCCGTCGAGCATGTCTGGTCCTTGCAGATCGTCCCCGACATTTGCAGACGGCAATGGCCGGCGCCGTCGCATTTGCCGTCGTTGCCGCAGGGGCTGGCAGCGGCGGTCGCGCACTGGCCTGCGGGCGCCGCACCACCCGACGGCAGCGGCAAGCAATGCCCCGGCGAGCTGGCCTGGTTGCACGCCACGCAGGTGCCGCTGCAAACCTTGTCGCAGCAGACCCCCTGCTGGCACGACCCGCTCGCGCACTCGTTGTTGAGCGTGCACACGGCACCCAGCACCTTCTTGCCGCATATCGTCCCATTACAGACGTTACCGGGCGAGCAATCCGCGTTGGTCCTGCAACTGACCAGACAGGTCCCCGCGGTGCCGCACATGTATTCGTTGCACGAGACCGAGCCGGCCGCGGCACAGGTTCCAGCGCCGTCACAATGCGCCGGTGCCGTGCCGATCGAGCCACCTACGGCGCAGGTCGAATCCTGGCAGACGGCCGCCTTCGAGTAGATCTCGCAGCCGCCCTTGCCGTCGCAGAAACCGTCGGTGCCGCACGACGTGCGCCCGCTGTCGGCGCACTGGCCCAGCGGATCGGTGCCGGCGGGCACGGCGGTGCAGAGGCCCTCGCTCTGCGGAACCCCGCACGACATGCAGGCGCCCGAGCAGAGGCTCTGGCAGCAGAAGCCTTGCTGGCAGATGTTGGAATTGCAGTCGTCGTTGGTGGTGCAGGAGACGCCGATGGGCCGCTTGCCGCAGCTGCCGTTGTTGTTGCAGACATTGCCGCTGTCGCAATCGGCGCTGGTCACGCACGTTCGCAGGCATGCGTTGCCGGCCTTGCTGTCGCACACGTAGGGATCGCAAGGCAGGCCCGAGGTCGGCAGGCAGACGCCGGCCTGACAGCGTGACGCCAGCGTGAGCGTCGACCCGGAGCACATCGCCTGGCGGCAGATGGTGCCGGTCGGGTAGCGGCGGCACGCGCCCGAGCCGTCGCACGTGCCGTCGTTGCCGCACGACGCGAGCCCCTGGTCGGCGCAATCGTCGCGCGGGTCGGTGCCGACGTCGGCAGGTACGCAGGTGCCGACGGTGTTCTGCGCGGAGCAGGTCCAGCAGGACTCGTGGCACGCGCTCTGACAGCAGACCCCGTCGGTGCAGAAGCCGCTTTGACACTGGTTGTCGGCCGCGCAGGGCTTGCCGGTCGTCAGCGTGCCGGCGGCGCTCGCGTCCGAGGACGGTCCGGAGTCGGGCGAGGTCATCGGGACATCGGCGCTCGCGTCAGTGCTGGTGCCGCTGCCGCCGCTGCCACCGCTGGTGCCCGCGCTGCCGCTGCCGGCGCCGCCGTCGGTCTTCGAAATCGGATGTGAGCTATTGGCGCACGATAGCGCGCCCACCAACCCGCACGCGACGACGAGCGCGATCCGAGCGCTCCCAAGCAATCGCGACGAACGTGGGAAATCCCGCATAAGCTGACCTCTTAATCAGTTAGTGACCCGACTCGCGTCGTTCCCATCACGCTCGCCCCGCGCGCGCCAGGATATAGTCGACGAGCTCGTCGACCCGACGCGCGGTTGGCGGGACCCAAAACAGAACCTGGGCAGGTGCTGGGCAGGTCAATCCTCCCGAATCGAGGCCGGAGGACGCCGAAACGGCGGGGGAAACCCACCGACCTCGTCCTTATTATTACTGCCAGCGATCGGGGCAGGTCAACCAATCATCGTCGGCGCGAACGGCGCGTCACGAGGTCGGGCGGCTTTCCACGGGACGAACGTCGACACGAAGGGGCGCGAGAGACGGCGCGGGGGCAGCGATGAATTTCCGTCGCTGCGCGCGTGCACGCGACGCGAAATCACATCTGCGATGTACGACGTTCGAGGTCGGCGGTTAACCGGCCAGGAGCTTGAGCGCGACCTGCGGCAGCTGGTTCGCCTGCGCGAGCACCGACACCCCGGCCTGCAGCAGCACCTGGCTGCGGCTCAAGTTCGATGTCTCCTCCGCGACGTCGACGTCGCGGATGCGGCTCTCGGCGGCCGACAGGCTGACGGCGGCTTGCGTCGCTGCGTTGATCGCCTTCTCCATGCGGTTGCCCTGCGCGCCCAGGGTCGCGCGCGTCGACGAGATCGACTGCATCGCGGTGTCGATGAGGCCGAGCGCCCCTTGCGCGCCGGTGATCGTCGCCAGGGTCAACGTCGACAGGCCGAGGTTGGTGACGGTCGAGCTGCTGGTGGTCACGACGATCTGGTCGTTGGCGGCGACGTTGCGGATGCCGATCTGGAACGTCAGCGCTGCGTTGGTGTTCAGCAGCGCGACGCCGTTGAACTCGGTGGCGTTGGCGATGCGATCGATTTCACTGATGAGCCCGTCGACCTCGTTCTGGATGTACCCGCGCTCGGTGTTGCTCACGCCCGACGACGCCGACTGCGACGCCAGCTCGCGCAGGCGGGTCAAGATGTTCTGCGATTCGTTGAGCGCGCTGTCGGCGGTTTGCACGACGTTCAGCGCGTCGTTCGCGTTGCGCACCGACTGGTTGTAGCTCCTGATCTGCGCCGCCAGGTTGACCGCGATCGCCATGCCCGCTGCATCGTCCTGCGCCTTGGTGATCCGGAAGCCCGACGACAGCTTGGCCAACGAGTTGTTGAGGTCGAGCTCCGTGCCCATCAGGTTCTTCTGAGCGTCGAGCGAGCTGATGTTGGTCTTGATCGACATCATGGCGGAGGGGTCCGTTCTCCCGGGTTGCGGGCCAGGTCAGTTTTTCGAGCGCGGATCTTGGCGGCTGGTGACTGCTCTTCGTCACCTCTTCAGCAAGGCCCGGGCCAGCCCGGCGAGCGTCCGTGGGCCAGGCTTCTCGGGCCGACGCCCCGTCGATGCCGGGCAAAAAATGACCGGGGTGGGCGCAAGCGCCTCGGCAAATCCTGCCCAGGACGCTCGCCTCCCCGGCAGATTTGCCTCGGCCCGCACCATCTCGCAGACTCACGGCGATGAAACGTCCTGTGCGCCGCCGGGCGAGGTTCCTCGCCATCGTCGCGCTGGTGGCCCTGGGAGCTCAGATTCCCGGCATCCTCACGCTGGGGCGCCTGGCCGGCAGCTACGCCGCGATCATCGCCGGCGCAGCGCTGATCACCCTCCCCTTTATTTACAGCACGCTCACCAACCCGTTCCAGCACCAGGTGAAGTCGCGGGCGCGCCTGCTGCTGACCCAGTGGCCTTTCTACGTGTGGTGGACGATCTGCCTCTCGCACTTCCTGTTCGCGCCGCTGGCTCTCGTGGTCGCCGCGCTCTCACCGCTATCGCGGTCGCAGGCGCTCGCCGGCGCGGGCGTGCTGTCGGTGGTCGCGGGGCTGGCGGCGCTGCGGCGCACGCCGCGCATCGTGGCGCGGCGGATCGCCATCGTCGATCTGCCGCCCGAGCTCGAGGGCTATCGCATCGCCCAGCTCTCCGACCTGCACTGCGGGCCGTTCACCCCGCCCGAGCGCGTGCGCCGCTGGGTGGCACGCGCCAACGCCCTCGGCGCCGACCTGATCGCGGTCACCGGCGATCTCATCACCTCGGGCGAGGAGTACGTCGATGCGGTCGCGGCCGAGCTGGGGGCGCTGCGCGCGCCCGACGGCGTGCTCGGCTGCATGGGCAACCACGACTACTTCACCGACGGCGACCAGCTGGCGGCGGCGCTGGAGCGGCACGGCATGAACGTGCTCCGCAACCGCGGCGTCACCGTGGCGCGCGGCGCGGCGCGGCTCTACGTCGCCGGCGTCGACGACACCTGGACCAAGCGGCAGGACGTGCCGGCGGCGCTGCGCGCGCGGCCGGCGGACGCGCCGGTCGTGCTGCTGGCGCACGACCCATCGTTGTTCGTCGAGGCCGCCGCTCACGGGGTCGATCTGACGCTCTCGGGGCACACCCACGGCGGCCAGGTGGCCGTGCCGGGCGCGACGCGGCGGCTGAACCTGGCGCGGATCATCACGCCCTATACGGCGGGGTTCTTCCACGAGGGGCGGTCTACACTGCACGTGAGCCGTGGCCTGGGCACGACCGGGCCGCCGGTGCGGTTGGGGGCGCGGCCCGAGATCGCCTTCCTGGAGCTGCGGCGCGCGCCGCTCGCGGACGCGATGCTGGAGGAGATTGCAGAGGATGTGATCCGGGAGGCGAGCGCGACCTGATCGCCGACTCGTCCGCCGATTCCGCCCACGCTCACGCCCACGGGGACGGAATCGGATGGTGGTAGATTGCCTCGCATGCGCGTGCTCATCATTGGAGGAACGGGGCTCATCTCGACTGCGATCGTGGACCATCTGGTCGCGCGCGGTGACGACGTCACGATCTTCAACCGCGGCGTCACCGGTGTTCGTTTCGCGGGCGCCGATCGCGTCCGCGTGCTGCGCGGCGACCGACACGACTTCGCCGCCTTCGAGACCCAGATGCACGATGCGACCGCACGCCACCGCTTCGATGCCGTCATCGACATGGTCGCGTTCCAGCCCGCCGAGGCAGAGTCGCTGCTGCGCGCGTTCAGCGGACGCGTGAAGCAGCTCGTGGTCTGCTCCACGGTGTGCGTATACGGCGGGCCGATGACGCGCGTGCCGGCCGACGACGACGAGCCGCACCGCCCGGTCACCCAGTACGGCCGTAACAAGTCGGCGATCGAAAAGACGCTGCTGGCCGCGAACGGCCGCGACGGGCTGCACACCACAGTGCTGCGTCCGTCGTTCACCACCGGCGAGGGGCACACGCTCGGCGGCGCGGTGATGTTCGACGACTCGACGCTCGAGCGCTTCCGCAAGGGCCGCCCGATCGTGGTGCACGACGACGGGAACACGCCGTGGGCGATCGCGCACGTCTCCGACGTCGCGCGCGGCTTCGCGGGCGCGTTGCTCAACCAGCGGGCGTACGGCCAGTCGTATCACCTGACCAGCGACCAGCACACGACCTGGGACGGCGTCTATCGCGCGATGGCCGAGGCGGCCGGCGGGCAATCGCCGTTCGTGCACATTCCGACGAAGTGGCTCGCCGACGTGGCCCCACGCCGCACCGTGGGCATCAATTTCATCTACCAGCACGGCTCGACATTCGACAATTCCAAGGCCGCGCGCGATCTCGGCTTCCGCACCACGGTGCCGCTCAGCGAGACATTTCGCCGGCAGATTGCCTGGATGGAGGCCAATCAAAAAGTCGTCCGCGTCGAGGACGAGCCCTTTCAAGATCTGCTGATCGAGGCGTTCGAGAAGAAGCAGCGCCCGGCCCCCGAACGGCTCAACGACTTCAATCCTTGGGGCAACGAGACCGCGATCTGATTCGTGATCCAAGCCGCGAAATGACGAAATGTGAGCCGTAGCGCGGCGTTCGTGTTCTCGGCCGCGCGCGACCCCGACGGTGGGACGCGTGTTAGACTTTCGCTCGCACGAATGCGGGAGAAATCATGACCCGACGCCTTCTCGATTTTTCGCCACTGCTGTTCTGGGTGGCTGCCGGCGCCGCGCTGCCCGCGTGTCATTCGACGACGGCGGCTCCCATCGACGCCGACTTCGTCACGTGCACGGCGGAGCCGCGCGCGACGCCGTATCAGCCCGGCATGCAGGTCACGTCCGCGAACGGCAGTTTCATCGTCAAGCTACTCAGCAACACGTTCACCGATTCGTCGGGCAAGGCCAAGGACGAGGCCTTCGCCAAGGGGAACGACGTCTGGAGCGTCGAGACCGACAAGGCGACCACCATGACGCCGCTGGACGGCCTCGCGATCAGCGTGTCGCCCTTCATGCCGGATCACAATCACGGCACGACCCCTGTCGGTGTGATGGCGGCCGGCAGCCCCGGCGTCTACACGATGCAGCCGGTGAACCTGTACATGGCCGGCTACTGGGAGGTCACGTTCACCATCGTCCAGGCGCCGCCAGCCAACGCGACGGACCCGGACGGCGGCGCCGACGCGGCGCCGCCCGCGCCGATCAGCGATACGGCGGTCCTGAAGATCTGCGTCCCGGACTGAGCCGGCGTCAGAGCCGCTACGGGGGCGTACAGCGCGCGTGGCTGGTCGCGTCCGCGATCGAGCTCATGGCGGTGTAGCGCGAGGGCACGGCACAGGCGAGCGGATCATGGGAGATGACGTCGAAGTAGGTCGTCGATTTGGCGCGCGTCCACTCGACGGTCGCCGCCCCCTGCAACTGGTAGGTCGGCACCGCCGCCGCCACGGCTGGATCCAGATCATTCGATTGCACCAGCGACGCCAGCACGTCGTCGCCGATCGCCTTGAGGTAGACCTGCACCTCGATGCGGTCCGGCGACATGGCGAGTACATCCGTCCCTGGCGGATAGACCGTCTTCTGGTGTGACTTTGCGAATGACGTCGGGTCGGAGAGCATGGTGGGGACCGACGGGAAGAGCAGATTGCTGGTCTGGCTCGCCGCCTGCCAGAACATCTGCGCCTCGTGCTGGCTGTCGTCGAAGATGCAGTCGCGGATCACCCACGCATTGGGATCCGCCGCCGTCTCGGGCGTCTCACCGGCGGCGACCCCGCTTTGAAAGACGACGTTCGTCCCCGAATAGGCCGTGACGTTGACCCAGGCGCGCCGATCCTGCGAGGCGCCGCTCGGCCACGAGTGCCCGGCGGCGACGTTGTCGAGCGCGACCAGGATCTTCCGCGCCGTATCGTCGACGCAGATCGTGGTCTGCACGGTATTGTCGAGCATCGCTTGCGAGGCCGTGCGTAGCGCGGCCGGATCCGCGCCGGGGAAGTCGCTGAGCTGGATATCGACGCCGGGGAAATCGTGGGCGTGAAGCGTGCGCACCGTCGTCGAGACGGTCGATGCGGGCCCCTGGCTCGTCGCCATGTGGCACTGCGCGCAGCTCTGGCCGTGGGGCGGAACGGCGAATACGCTCGTTAACCACTCTTGATACGTGCGCTCGAGGGGGACGTCGTGGGTGTTGACGATGTCGTGGCAGCTGCCGCACGCCCCGGCCGATTCCTGCTGCGCGCCATCGAGCAGCGCCGAATAACCCGACGGATGAGGCGCTCCCGACGCGGGATTCGAGATCGGCCCGACCATCTTCCCGTCGGTGGCCAGGGTCAGCGGGTTGTTGTGGGTACCGTCGACCGACGCCTCCGAGTGACAGTAGAAGCAGGTCACGCCGTGCTGCGACGCCGGCAGCCTCGCGAGGTTGAGCCCGTCCTTGGTCGCGCCGTCGTGCACCGCGACCGGCGCGTGGCACTTGACGCAGAAATCGCCGAGCTGCGCCGTTGGTCTCGCGCTGGCCCCGCTGGTTCATTGCGATGAAGACCGGATCGTCCGAGGCGTACGCGTGCATGCTGCGCGACCAGTCGGCGACCTGCGCCGGGTGACAGCTCACGCACGTGTTGGGATCGCGCAACTCGTCGGCGGTCAGCTTCTTGCCGTCGTCGCCGCACGCGCCGAGCCCGAACCCCGCGAGCAGCGGCACCACCAGCCAGATGAAGCGAAAAGCGGAAACGGCGCTTTGTGGCCGCGTCGTGTTTCCGAACGGCGTTACCGGCATCAACGCGTCAGAGTATGAACCAGGCCGGGGCTTTTGTGTCACATTAGCGGCGTGCTCGCAGCCACCGCCCGCCGGGTGATGATCGCCGCAACGGTCCTGGGAATCGTCGTTGCGTTGGCTGCGTTGGCTGGGTTGGGCTGCTCGGGCTCGGCACCGACGGCCTGTCCCAACGATTTTCCCAGCACTTGCCCACCACAGCCGCCGTTGTTCGCCAACGACGTGTCACCGCTGATCCACGGCAGCTGCACGCCCTGCCACGGCCCCGGCCAGCAGGTGCCCACGCTCGACACCTACGACAACATCATGCGGGCGGGCCAGATGATCTCGATGCAGGTGTTCCAGTGCCGCATGCCGCCGGCTCCCCGCCCGCCGCTCACGGCGGACGAGCGCCAGATCATCCTCGGGTGGCTGGTTTGCGGCGCCAAGAACGACTAGACGCCACGACTAGACGCCACAACCAGGAAGCGCCTCGACTAGGGCACGTCGTAATAGAACGCGACGTGGCCGTGCGGCGAATCCTCGAGGATATCGTCGCAAGTTTCGGAGAAGTGGAAACGCACGACCCAGCGGCCCGATTTGTCGAACTTGATCGGCTTCATCACGTACTTGCCGCTCCCGGCCGGGGTCTCTGTGGTCTTGGTGCCGTTGTTGGGGATGACGTGGAACAGGTCGTCGG
The DNA here is from genome assembly GCA_963711305.1 of uncultured Pseudomonadota bacterium. Lineage (GTDB taxonomy): Bacteria > Myxococcota_A > Polyangia > Fen-1088 > Fen-1088 > DASRQZ01. The sequence goes on along the minus strand of CAVQDT010000005.1, from coordinate 406,558 downwards.
CCATGTAGGATTCGAGAACGACGTCCGCGTTGGTCGCCGGCGTGTTGTCGGCGAGCTTGGTCACGGTGATGTTGAAGGTCACCTGGGCATTCACCAGCACCGGCGTCGTCGTGAAGGACGCGTGGTACTTGCAGTCGTCGTCGTCGGCCGATGAGCCGAAGTGCACGGGCAACTCCTCCATGCCCCCGCCGTCGTCAGAGGCGCCGCCGTCGGCGGAGCCTGCCCCCGCGTCGACCGCCGTGGCGTGACACGACGCCTGGTTGACCACGATGGGCTCCATGCCCACGCAGTGATTGTCGGCTTCACCGCTGACGATACCGGGCCCCCCGTCGACGACCTCGGTGGAGGTCGACGAGCTACACGCAAGGCCCAGAACGGACAGGACGACAACAGACAGCGGAAACAGCACTGACGCGCGCACGACAAAAACGGGCCTTGGCGACATGGGAACCTCCGGTGCGGCACAATCTACCGCTCGCGCTTCGCGTTCGTGGTGCATCAAATTTTCGCAGTAAAAAGGTGAGCCCCGCACACACAGGCCTGTTCGAGGCTGCGAATTTTTTATGCACGCCGAGCTCATCGCGCGCTGGTTAGACTCTGGCCATGCAAGCAAGGCGCGCCTCGCGGAGCAGCGTGTTGGCGAACGGCGTCGCCGCGATCGGATTTCTTGCAATCGCGTCCGGCTGCGGTGGCTCGCCGCCGCCAATCCCGCCCGTACCATCGTCGTTTCCGCTCCAGGCGCTCACGACCGTCGCTTCGACATCGGGCGCGTTGCAGGTCGCGCTGCGCTCGGTGCCCGATCCGCCGGTGCGCGGGCAGAACGTCGGGCAGCTGACCGTCACCGACAGCAGCGGTCAGCCGATCGACGGGATCACCGTCGAGGTTCTTCCCTGGATGCCCTCGCACGGGCACGGCACCTCACAAGCAGTGGAGGTGACTGACCAGGGCGGCGGCGTGTTCATCACCAATCCTCTCTACTTGTTCATGGCCGGTGAATGGCTGATCCAGATGAAGTTCCAGGGGACGCTCGATGACACGGCGACCGCGATCGTCGAAATTCCCTGAGCTGCTGGCGGCGGTGGTGATCGCCGCCGCCGTGGCGCTCGCGCCCAGCGCCGCGCACGCGCAGGCCTGCTGCGTGGGCACCGGATTGGTGACGCCGGCGCGCCTGCGCATGTTCGAGGACTACGCGGTCGGCATGCAGACCAGCTTCCGCAACGTGATGGGCTCGTTCGCGTCCAGCGGCAACTACGTGGCGTCACCCTCCGGCGACAACGAAGTCGATCTCGAGCAGGACCTGCTGGCGGCGACCCGCTTCGGGCGACACGTCCAGGTGGCGCTGAAGCTCCCCTTCGTCGAGACCGGCCGCAACGAAACCGGCGTGTCCGCGTTCGGCGGCGGTCTCGGCGACGTGGCCGCCAACCTGCGCTACGACATCACGTTCTCGGGCGACGATCCCTGGATACCGGGCGTCGCGATCCTGACCGGCGTCTCGGTGCCGACAGGACGCACCGTCGAGGAGTCGGGCGATCCCACCAGCGCGACCGGGCTCGGCTCGTACGAGCCCAACCTCGGCGTCGCCCTCGAGCAGGTGCGGGGCCGGACGTTCCTGTCGCTGACCGGCTTCGTGTCGAAGCAGACCGGGCGCACCGTCGGCGGCCAGGACGTATCCTTCGGCCCGCGCATCACCGGGCTGCTCGCCGGCGGCTACGCCTTCGCCAACGAGGTCACGGTGGGCGCCTTCGTCACCGCCATGCGCCGCAGCGACGAGAAGCTGGTCACCAGCGGCGCGGCGGTCGCGGTTCCGCTCGGAGACTACTGGCGCGCGCAGGGCACGCTGTCGGGTGACCTGCCGTTCTCCGGCTGGGGCCGCAATCGGCTCACCGGCGCCGGCATCACCGCCTCACTGCTTGCGCGTGTGGCTCTGAGGAACTGAGGCGCGCGCCTCAGTTCTCTTTGTCGCCGCCGCCCTCGTCCTCGGCGGGCGCCGCCGTCTTGCCGCCGCCCGGCGGCGAACCGCCCGGCTCCTTCTCGTCATCGGCGACCGCGCCACTGACTCCGTCGAGCACCAGCTCGACGCCGCCCCCGAAGAAGATGTAGCGATCGGTGGCGCCGCCCGCAATCAGCGTGCGCCGAGGACGCCGGGTTCGCCGACAAGCCGTACTGCCGGAAGTCGACACCGACCCGTGCGCCGATGATCTTGGTGAAGCGATACGCAATCGAAGCGCCGATGTCGATGGCGTTGCCGGTCGTCCCGGGGAAGTAAGCAGACGACTTGATCTCGCCGGGGTTCTTCCCGGCGTCGGTCAGCAACATGAACGCGAACCCAAGGTCCGCCGAGAACTGCGGCGTTGAAGTCGACGCGACTGCCGATACCGAAACGGATGAACTTGTACGCGACCGACGGGATCATCGGCGGCGTGCCGCCCTGGGCCGTGAGCTTGAACGATTGCGCGCCGTAAGCGGCCGACAGATACGGCGCAAAGACGCTCACCGGCCAGCGCAGCTTAGCGCCGGCGAGGAAGTCCTGGAACGCTGTCGTCAGCTTGGTCGACCCGCCGTTGGCGGTCGAGTTCACGCCGAAGCCCTGGTTGAACTCGCCGAAGACGCCGATGCGCGACGCGAAGCCGGAGCTGCTGAACGCCGCGGGATAAGCCTCGAGCCAGACCGCCGCCTGCGGTCCCGCCGGCAGTGAGTACGGCGCGAGGACGTTGTTGACGTCCTGGTGCCAGCTCAGCGAACGGTTCATCCCGCTGGCCCCGATTCCCAGCGTGAGCGCGGGCAGCGCGCCCTCCGGGCCGCTCTCCTCCTCCGGCTCAGCTGGCTTCGCACGCGACCGCGAGACATCCGCCTCACGCTCTGGCGCGGCAGCCGGCTCCGGTTCCGCCTCGGCCACCCGCCGCGACTTCTTTCGCGGCTTCTCCTCGGCGGCCGGCGGCGGCGCGCCCGCCGGGGCCTCGTCCGCGGCCTCCTCGGGAGGCGGCGCCTCCTCGGCGATCACCGCCTTGGTCTTCGCGCCCGAGGGCGGCTTGCCCTGGCGCACTGCCGGACCCAGCTGGCGCCAGAAGGTGCTGCCGACCGCGGCGGCGATCTTCTTGGGATTGGCGCCCGCGAACGAATCGTCGCCCAGCACCGAACCATCGGCGCCGTTGTGCACGGTCAGCGCTGCTTTCTTCTTGTTGAGCTCGCCGCCGACGAACGCCGAGACGTTGAGCTCCTTGGCGACGGCGACCAACCCTTTGTCGCTGTCGAGCGAGACGCCGAGGCCGCTCGCCGAGCTCTCGAGCTGCTCGGCGCCGACGACCTGAAATCCGTTCGCCTTCAGCGCCGCCGAGATCTTGGCGCGCACGACGCCCTCACCGGCGCCGCGCAGCAAGAGCACGCCGACGTGCGCCTTGCCGGCAGCCGACGCATCCACTGCAAAGAGACCGGCGATCGCTACCGCCAACGACACACGAACGATCGCTGTACGCGTTTTGGTCATCATCATCATGGTTGGGGTCCGACGCTGTTGACGAGCCCGTTGGCCCAAGCCTTGAGACAGTCGAGATCTTCCTGAGCGAGCATTGAGCCTCCGAGCGGCATCGGGCTGCCGCACACGCTCCCCGGGACGGCCGGGTCGGCGTTGATCTTGTCGATGAAGATGCCGGTCGCCGGCAACGTGCCGCGGTTGAGCAGGTTGCCCTTGCCGCCACACATGGCCTGGTTCATCGAATTCATTGTCGCGGTCGGCTTGCCGACCAGGCGCTGCGCGACGTTGGGGGTCATCAGATCCAGGCCGCCCGAGAACGGGGCGCTGCTCATCGTGTGACAACCGGTGCAGTTGTTCTCCAGCACCAGCATCGCATTGTCACAGCCGAGCGGCACCGCCCCGGCGTCGCCGCCGTCCGGGTGATTGCCCGCGCCACCGCTACCACCGGTGCCGCCGCCGTCGGAAATGACGTTGGTGGTCGCGCTGGTGCTGCCCGCGCAGGCGCTGAGCATCACCAGAGACCCGAGCATCGCCAGTGAAGCGGCCTGAGCCATCACGGTAACCCCGCGGGCCGCCGCCGGGTTTCGATTCGCGAGAGTTTGCCGCGTCAAGGTTGCCTGCTTCTTGTTTTCGGGAGCAAAGGCCGCGACGACCACCGCCGAGCGAAGCTCGTCGGTATTCGCGCGAATCGTGTCTTTCCAGACACCTTCCGGCACCGCGTTCGACAGCATAGTCAGGGCCCTTTCGCTGACAACAAAAAAATCTGGCGCCCTCTCCGCCGTCTCTCCGCCGCCTCTTCGCCCGTTCGGTGGAAAAAACGCCTGGGAAATCGCGAAAAACGTGAGCCACTTTCTGTATGCAGCCCGATCCATTGACGGTTTGAGGCCCATTTTGCTCCGCACCAGCGTCAGGGCTGACGCTGGCCGCCGCCGTAACCGGTCAGCTCGAGGTAGCCCTCGCCGGTGATCGCGCCACCGCCAGCGGTGCCGGCGAGCGACACCGCGCCCTCCCAGTACAGGACGGCGAAGCGCAGCTCCTGGTCGACGAGCAGCGGGCGGATGACGAGGCGGATTTCTTCATCGGGGACGTCGAGCTGAAACGACACCGGGTAGCGCGCGCCGGTCTCGGCGCTCGTCCAGAGCTCGAGCGGCGTGATCGCGAACCGATCCGCGGCGTAGGTATGGACCACACGGCGGCCGTCCGCGGCCGGCGCGCCAATCAGTGTGACCCGGCTCGCGGAGGTCGTCCGGTCGGCCTGGTCGCGCAGCCGGTACATCATCAGGTCGCGCCCATCGGCGAGGTGCACGCCCAACCAGTCCCAGCCACGGACGCCGGCGCCGAGAGCGCCGGTCGACCACTCGCGGTCCATCCAGCTCAGCCCGGACACGACGAAGGTGTTGGGGGCGCCGGACGCCGCCGGCGGAAGCGTCAGGCGACCGCGCGTCGGCAGCGACGTGCGCGAGAAATAGTAGGACGCATTTCCCGGGGCTGCGCCCTTGGTGGACAGGCCGCGGTCGCCCTGCGCGATCGGCTGCCCGGCGCGGCCGCCCCCGGCTCGCTCGTCCAAGACGCCGACATCCAGATCGAGCGCCGCGCCGTCGTCGTCTCGCGCTGACAGGTGCACGGACATGGAGCCGGCGCGCTCGTCGGCGCGGTCTGGACCCTGCATGCGCCAGTCGTCGACCCAGACCGCGAAGGGCTGCGCGCGCGCCCCCGCCAGCGCGAGCCCGTCGCGGGCGAAGCGCTCGTAGGCGTGGAAGCGCCGCGCGCCGTCGACATCGGTGATCGCGAAGTGCGCCATGTACACGTCGCGGGTCGCCCAGGCCGATGCGCGTGCGGGCACCCGCGGCGCCAGCGCCTGGCGAAAGATCGTCATCTCGTAGCCGAATCGGCGCGCGCCCCCGCCGGCGTCGGACGCACGCAGCACGCCGGTGAAGTACCACCACTCGCTGCGAAAACCAGGGTGCGGCCCGTCGTCGTCGGGAAAGACGAAGGGACGCGGCGCGAGCGCGCGCTCGAACCCCTTGCTGCTGCCCGGCTCGTCCGCCAGCAGCCCGGGCAGGGATAGCCGACTTGTGGAAGACGGCACGGGCGCGCCCAGATGCGGCGCGGAGCCATCCGAGCACGCGGTGACGATCAGCGCCGCGACGAGGGGAGAATGGAAGGCGCCAGGACGCCAGCACGCCAGGATCCGGACTATTGCGGCTCTGGATCGGCGTTCCGGGCGTCCTGTCGCTTTTCCGATCTGGCTCATTCGTCGCGCAACGCCTCCGCGGGTGAGGTGCGCGCCGCGCGCCACGCCGGAAAGAGCCCCGAGACGATGCCCGCCCCCGCGCCCAGCAACGGCGCGGTCGCCAGCGTACGCACGTCGAACAGGATCGGCATGGTCCACCCGAACGAGCGCTGGTTGATCACGAACACCAGCACTGCCGCGAGCAGCGCGCCGAGCGGCACCGCCAGCGCGCCCGCGAGAGCGCCGAGCACGCCGGTCTCGAGCAGCGCGATCTCCCCCACCTGCGCCGGTGTGGCGCCGAGCGCGCGCAGCGTCGCCAGCTCGCGCCCGCGCTCGAGCGCGACCGCCATCAACGCGCCGGCCACGCCGAAACAGGCGACGATGAGCGCGAAGACCCGCAGCACCCGCGTGATCTCGAACGTGCGATCGAAGACCCGCAAGCTCATCTCGCGCAGCGTCTGGTTGGACCGCACCAGCACGACGTCGTCGGCGTCGATCCGCGCGCGCACCTCGGCGATCAGTCGATCCGGCGAGACCCCGGGCGCGCAGAAGAATGCCATCGCCGTGACCGCCCGGTCGTCGAAGTAGCGATCGTAGGTGGGTCGGCTGAGCATCAGGGCACCGGCGTCGCTGCCGTAGTCGCGATAGATCCCGGCGACTCGAAACGCGTGCGGCCCGCGATCAGTGGGCAACACCACGCTGTCGCCGATGTGCGTGCGCCGTTTGTACGCGTACGGCTCCGACACCAGCAGCCCTTCGTCGAAGTGAAAGCGCCGCCAGACCTCGGCCGGTTCGCCGGCAATGATTTGATCGTTCAATTCAGAACCCTCGAAGGGTTCCGAACCTCCCGCGATGGGCTCCGGCGGGGGACCCGCCTTCGCCCGACGCGATTCGAGAGCCTTGTCCAAGGGTCCCTCCGGCGCGGACAGCAGCGTCGGCCCCGCGGGCGTATCGATGGTCACTACGCGATTCGAGCCCATCCCGGCCAGCCCCGGCAGCGCGCGCAGCCGCGCCACCAGCGACGGTGGCAGCGTCGCGTCGGGGCGCGCGCTCACCAGCGACGGCGCCGACACGTAGACATCGGCGCGCAGGGTCGCCTCCAGCCAGAGCTCGACGCTGCGCCGGAAGCTGACCACCATCAAGCTCACACCTGTCGTGACCGCCAGCGCCAGCGCCAGCGCCGCCGTCGCCACGCCGGTACGGCTGAGCCCCGCGGCGATGCTGCGCGCGGCGAGCCGTCCGGTCGCGCCGCGCACGGCGCCCAGCAACGCGCTTGCCGCGCGCGCGCCCGCGAGCACCGCGGCCGGCGCCAGCCCCGCGCAGCCGGTCAGCAGCGCGAGCAGCGCCGCCAGCGCGATGGGCACGCTGCGCCCCGACGCGATCAGCGTTGCAACCGAGACCGCGGCCAGCAACGCGCCGGCGATCGCCAGCCGCGGCGTCCGCACGCGGGCGCGCGCCTCGACCGTCGACCGGCGCATCGCCGCGTGCGGGTCGGTGCGGGCCGCGTCGCGCGCCGAGGGCCAGGCCGAGGCCACTGACGCCAGCACGCCGAGTCCGAAACCGCGCACGAGCGGCATCACCGCGATCGGCACCTCGGTGACCGAGACCGCGAAGTAGAGATCGCTCACCGCGCGCGCGGTCAGCCGTACCAGGCTGCGCGAGAGCAGCACACCGACCAGCAGCCCGAACGCGCTGCCGACGATGCCCAGCGCCAGCGCCTCGATCAGCAGATTGCGGCCGAGCTGCCCGCGGGTCACGCCGAGCGTGCGCAGAATCGCCAGCAGCCGCCGGCGCTGGATCACCGAGAAGCTCATGGTGTTGTAGATGAGGAAGCCGCCCACGAGCAGGCCGAGCAAGGAGAGCGCGGTCAGGTTCAGATCGAACGCGCGCGTGAGCTGCGACAAGGTGCCGGCGCGCGCGGCGACCGGCTCGACGTGCACGCCTGCCGGCAGTTGCTGCTCGATCCAGCGCAGCGCCGCCGCTTCGCGGCTGGTCTCGACCGGCAGAATTGCGTCGATGCGCCCGAGGCGGCCGATCGTGCCGGACAGCTCCTGCGCGGTGGCGATGTCGACGATCGCCACGCCGTCGAGCGCACGGCGCGCCGCCTCGCCCGCCGGCGCAGCGAGCGCGACCAGCGCCAGGTGCTCGCGGCGCGCGCCCAGGCGCAGCGGAACGCGAGCGCCCACAGCCGCGCCCAGGCGCGTCGCGGTCGCCTCCGACAGGATCGCTGCACCGGGCTCGAGCAGAAGCGCCGCCACACCCGCTCGCGCGAGGCTGTCACCCCGCGGCGAACCGCCTGCGGCTCCGGGGTCGGTGGGCGCGAATCCCATCGGCCGAAACGGCGCTTCCACGAACGGGTCGACGCCCACGATCTGCAGCAAGCCACCGCCCACCTCGGGGACGGCGGCGCCCCCCGCAAACGGCGCCAGCGCGATCCCCGGCGGCCGAGCGGGCGCCTGCCGCAACCGGCGATAGACCACCTCGTCGATCCCCGAGGGTCCCCCGGTAATCTGGTGGGTCGCGCGCCCGGTCACCGCCTCGCTGGAGAGCGCGAATGCGCGGCGCACGCTGGCGCTCGCGACGTCGATGCCGACCGCGAGCGCGACGCCGAGCCCGATGCCCAGGATCGCCAGCCCGAGCTGCAGCGGGTGGCGGAAGAAGTGCCGCGCGCCGGCGCGCGCGACCAGGTCGAACCTGACGAAGCTCATTCGCGCGGCGCGGCGCCCGAACGGCCCACCGGCGCGCCACCGGAGACCGCCCCCGACGGCGAAGCGACCCGGCCGTCGTTGATGACCAGCACCCGGTCGGCGGCGCGGGCGACCTCGTCGCTGTGGGTCACCAGGATCACCGTCGTCCCCCGGCGTCGCGACTGGTCGACGAACACGCCCAGCACCAAGCGCCCGGTCTCGGCGTCGAGCGCGCCGGTCGGTTCGTCGGCCAGCACGATCGCCGGCGCGTTGACCAGCGCGCGCGCGATCGCCACCCGCTGCTGCTCGCCGCCCGACAGGTGGTCGGGGTACTCCGCGCCGCGGTCGCCGAGCTCGACCGCCTGGAGCAGGCGACGGGCCTCGACCCGCGCGCTCGCGGCACGCGCGCCGCCGAGCTCGAGCGGCAGGCGGACATTTTCTTCGACCGTCAGTGTGGAGATCAGGTTGAAGAACTGGAAAACGAAGCCGATCCGGGCGCGGCGGAACAGCGTGCGCGCGCGCTCGTCCAGCGCCGAGACTTCGCAGCCATCGATGACGATCCGGCCGCCGTCGGGCCGGTCGATGCCGGCGATCAGGTTGAGCAGCGTCGACTTGCCCGAGCCGCTGCGACCGAGCAGCGCCACCAGCTCACCGCCGGCGACGTCGAACGAGATTCCGCGCAACACCTCGCGGCGGCTCCCGCCCTCGTCGAAGGAGCGCTTCACGTCGGTGACGGCGACCTCGGCCATGATGCCGGCGCATCCTACTGCGCTGCGCCGGCCCGCGCCGGCCAGGCGTCCACATCAGACATAAACTGATAATTTAATAATGTCCCATAAATAAATGATTATATTGGTCTAAATAACTACGCCGCCGCGCCGCAAACGACCTGCCACGACGCCCGGAGCGCCCTGCTCGCCGTCGCGTCAAAATAGCCGCGGGAGAGAAGATGGCCGCTGAGCTGATCGTGATCCTGGCCCTGATCCTGGCGAACGGCGTCCTCTCGGGCGCCGAGATCGCCGTCGTGTCGCTCCGACGCACGCGCGTGGAGCAACTGCTCGACGAGAAGCGCATCGGCGCCGAAGCTCTGGCAGCGCTCCGCGCGCAGCCGGAGCGCTTCCTGGCCACCGTGCAGATCGGGATCACGGTCATCGGCACCACGGCGGCGGCGTTCGGCGGCTCCACGCTCTCGCGCCACATCCAGCCGCTGATCGCGCGCATCGACTGGATGGCGCCCCACGCCGAGCCGATCGCGTTCGCCGTGGTGGTCGCGGTCATCTCGTACCTGTCGCTGGTGCTGGGCGAGCTGGTGCCGAAGTCGCTCGCGCTGCGCGTGGGCGAGACCTACGCACTCCTGATGGCGCGCCCGCTGCGCTGGCTGTCGGCCGCCACCAACCCGCTGGTGGTGCTGCTGACCGCGACCTCGAACCTGATCCTGAAGCCGTTCCGCGACCGCACGAACTTCATGGAGGCGCGCCTGTCGCGTGAGGAGCTGCAGTTTCTGGTCGACGAGGCGGCCAAGACCGGCACGGTCGACCAGCACGCCGGCGAGATCGCATCGCGCGCGATCGCGTTCGACCAGCTCACGCTCGCCGAGGTCGTGATCCCGCGCGATCACATCGATGCCCTGCCCCGCAAGGCCACCGAGGAGGAGATTCGCCGCTTCATGCTCGAGGAGCGGCGCTCGCGCATCCCCGTCTACGACGGGCTACCCGACAATCTCGTCGGTTACGTCAGCGCCAAGGACATCATCTCGATAGCCTGGGAGGGCAAGCTGGTCGTGCTCGAGGACCTGCTGCGCCCGCTCAAGATGTTCGCCGAGACCACGCCGGCGATCGACGTGTTGCGCTCGATGCGCCGCGAGCGGCATCGCATCGCCGCCGCGGTCGACGAGCACGGCGGCGTCTCCGGCCTGGTGACGTTCGAGGATCTGGTCGAGGAGCTGGTCGGCGATGTCTTCAGCGAGCACGAGGAACCGTTGCCGCCGATCGTCACCGCGTCCGACGGCTCGGCGATCGTGCGCGGCGACGTCCCCTTGCGCGAGGTGAACCGAACCCTGGGGTTGTCACTGCCCGAGGCCGACGGCGCCGGCACCGTCGCTGGCCTGGCCATGAACCTGGCGGGCGGCCTGCCCAACCGCCGCGCGCGCCTGGCCGCCCACGACGGCACAGTGCTGGAGGTGATCGACGTCGGCGCGCACGCGGTGCGCAGCGTGCGAATCATCCCCGCGTCGCGGGTAGAACGCGCGGCTGGCGACCACTCACTCGCGCGCTAGCTCCGACTCACTGCCAGCCGATGTCGTCCACGAACACGCGGCCAGTCCACACGCGATCCTTCCCGATCGCGTAGACCTGAACGGCGAGGCGCTCCACGCGGTCGACGACTGAGGTGCCGCCCTCGAACAGGCGGTTCTCGCGCTCGAAGCGGTGTGAAAGGGTCCACCAGCGTCCGGTCGCGAGGTCGGGCGTGTAGCCGCCGCCGACCCAGGTCGCCTCGCGGGTCCGGCCGCCCGACGGCGGCAAATTCACCGCGAAGATCTGGGCGCCGAAGCGCAGGTCCGATGGGCCCTCGACGAAGACGTGCACGGTCACCGTCCGGCCGGTGAGATCGATCGACGACGGCAGATCGACCAGCACCTCGCCGGCGTGGCGCGGGCGATCACCGAAGCGATTGGGCGCGCCGGCGAGATCGAAGCGCGCCTCGACGCGCAGCGAGCCGGTGCCGCACCAGGAGCGGCCGTGATCCAGCGCCGGGTGGGTGAACGCGAGCGCGTACGGCGACTCGAGCGCAACTCCCTCGACCGCGCGGTCGAACCGGAGCTGCGGCGCGCTGTCGAGGCAGGCAGCCCCGCCGGCGGCCAGCTTCGATTCGGGCGGCGATGGCGCGCGCAGCGAGCGCTCGTACGGCGAACTATCGATCGACGGCGGCTCGAGCTCGGGCGGCGGTGTGAGAAACGCCGACCTCGGCTCGTTGAATGTGGGCGATTGCGTCGCTGGGGGCTCACCAGCGCCGTCGAGCGCGCGTTCAACGGCGGCCACGGGCGCGCGGGTGGCGCGCGAACGTGCAGCCGGTGGCTCGTGCTCGTCGCTCGCGCGCGGGGGGACTGGCGCGGCGGAGGGGACCTCGGTCGAGTCGGCCGCGGCTGCGGGCGCCTCCTGCGCACCGCTCATCCGGCGGCGTCCCCGGGGCCGGCGCCGCCCGGTCCGGGATCGTGCCCGGCTCGTCGACCGAGAGCGCGCCGCGATCCAGATCGGCGACCAGCCGCTGCCCCGCGCGCAGGGAGACACCTTCGCCCGCGAGCGACCCGCTCACGATCACCGAGCCGACATGCAGATCGATCACCAGCGTGCGATGCGCCGCCGCCGGCCAGTCGACATCGAACGAGGTACCAGTCACCGCGATCTCGAACGGGCCGGCTGCGACCCGCCAGCGCGTGTGCGCGCGATGGACGACGTCGAACCGGGCGTGCCCGCGCTCGACCACCACCTGCGCCCCGCGCGCATCGCGCGCCGCGACGCGCGCCGCGCTCGCGCCGGCGAGGACGACCCGCGTGCCGTCGGAGAACGCCAGCGTCGCCGCCTCCTCCGCGGCCGTCGCGACCGCACCACCCGGCTCGAGCCGCCCGCCCTGGACGTCGAAGCGCAGCGGCCGCTCGTGAATCGCGAGCGCCAGCGCGGCGGCGACCGCCAGCGCTCCCACCGCCGAGGCGACGAGCCTGCGGCGCCCGCGCGCCGGGGTCTGCCCCTGCCCCATCCACGCTCGTTGCAGCAGCGCGCGCGCGTCGGCCGTCAGCGCCAGATCCACCTCGGGAAAAGCGCGCTCGACCAGCGTCCCCGCGACGCGGCAGCGATCGTCATCCGTGACCTCTATCGTCGCCAGCCCGGTCACGGCGTCTCCACTCTTCTTCTCGTTCATCCGGTCGGGTCTTTCTTGTTCGCGATCAAATTCACGTAGGGCTCGAGCAATGGGTCGCGGCTCATCTTGGCGCCCAGCCGCCTCACCAGGCGGGCGAGCCGCCGCTTCGCCGTCGCCAGCGTCATCCCGTGCGCGGCCGCGACTTCCGCGACCTCCATCTGCTCGGCGAAGCGCGCGGTGAACAGCGAGCGGTCCTCCGCGGAGAGCCGCTCGAGGATCGCATAGAGGTGCGCGGTGGCTTCGCGCGCCTCCGGATCCCAGGAGATCGGACCGGCGACCTCCGGCAGGTCGCCCGAGGAGGTGAGCCCGATCCAGCGCCGCACCCGCGCGCGGCGCGCCTCGTTGCGGCCGACACCGAGCGCGATCGAGATCAGGAACCCGCGCAGCGCCGCCGGGTCGCGCAGCTCGTCGATGCGCTTGAAGAAGCGGAGGAAGACCTCCTGGCACAGGTCCTGGGGATCGCCGACCGGCCCGAGGAAGCGGCTCACGATGCGGCGCACGAGCGGCCCATAGACGCGCGAGACCTCGCTCGCGGCGCGCGGCTCGCGGGACCGCAGCGCCGCCGACAGCGCGACATCGTCGACCGCCTCCGCCTCGGGGCGCGCCGCCGCCATCCTCATATCGGCGGCTGCGCGATGGGTCCATGATCGTGCCTCTGCCCCATAGAGTCTCTCCGACCCTATCACGGCGCAGAATTGTGCAGCTGGCCGGAGCTAACCGCTGAGGGCGGCGCGACGGGGCGCGGCCAGGGCGGATTCGGGCAGGTCGGCCGCGCCCTTGTGCAGGCGGGCCTCCATCACGTTGGGGATGCGTTGCGCCAGGCGGTGCGCCTCCTCGAACTTCTGGCTCGCCTCGACGAAGCGGCCGTGGCGCGCCAGCCAGCGCGCCTCGATGTCCGCCACCTCGATCGGCTCCTGCTCGACGGAGAACTTCTCGGCGCGCGCGCGCAGGTCGGCCCACTCCTGGTCGCTGGCCTCGCGCGTGAATAGATCGACCATGGTCAAAAGCACGTCCTCGGACGGCATCAGCAGGCCGTCGGTGGTTCCGCTCGCCGCCAGGCGCTCCTGGTGGCTGCGGATCTCCTGGACCCACGAGCGCGCGAGGTCGTGGTTGCCCTCGAACGCCAGCAACCGCGTCTGCAGCAGGCGCGCGACCGGCCGCCCCACCCCGCTGAAGCGCCGGTTCTCGAGCTCGACGGCCAGGTTGACGTGCGGCCAGGCCGCCGCCGGGTCGCCGGCCTGGTAGTACATCTCGCCCAGGTTGTACGACCCCATGAAGGTCGTCGTCGCCAGGCCCAGCTCGCGCGCGATCTGGATGCACTCGCGCGTGTCCTCGATCGCGCGCGCCAGATCCCGGTGCGCGATCCAGATCTGACGCCGGTTCAGCAGCGCGACCGCGACGTGCACGCGGTCGCCGTGGTCCTCGCACAGCGCGATCACCCGCTCGAAGGCCAGCTCGGCGCGCTTGGTCTCGCCGTACCAGGGCAAGAGATCGCCGAGCAACAGCAGCGAAACCACCAGCGTCTCGTAGCCGTCGTCGCCGAGCTGCTCGGCCAGCTCCACCGCCTGGGTCAGCTTCTCCAGCGCCTCCTTGCGTTCAGAGAAGCGCCACATGGCGCGCCCCTGCCCTAGCAACACGCGCGCCGCGATCAGACGCGCGTCGTGCTCGGCGCCCGGCGCGTTCGCGAGCGCCGCCGCCAGCGTCTCGGCGTCGGTGACCAGCGCGCGCGACTTGCGGTACTCGTCGGTCCAGTCGAACGCGGTCGACTCGTCGAGCACGATCTCGACCTCGGACTGGTAGTCGCCGAGCCGGCGCGCCGCCTCGCGCGCCAGCGCGAGATCGTCGATGGCGTCGTAGCGGCTCACGCGGTAGCGCATCAGGCCGCGTCCGCGCCAGGCGGTCATGCGGCGCCGGTCGTCGGCCTCGGGCAGAAGCTGCAGCGCCTGGCTGTAGAGCGACTCGGCCTCGAGGTAGGCGTGGCGACTGCGCGCGCGCTCCGCGAGTTGCAGGTACAGCGCCGAGGCCTCGTCGCGCGAGGCCGGCCTTGGCGGCGTGGAACGCCAGGCGCGGCAGGCGCTCGCTGTCGGACATCACTTCGCCGGCGCCGCGATAGAAGCGGAACGCGGCGTTGTGCACCTGGCCACGCAGCGCCTCGGACGTCGCGCCGCGCACCGCCTCGCGCACCATCGCGTGGCGGAAGCCGATGATGTCGCGGCGGTGCAGGATCAGGAGCCCCATCCCGATCAACTTGCGCGTGGCCACGCGCGGATCCATCGGGAAGTCGGCACCCAGGCCGTCGCGATCCAGCTCGGTGAGCACCGCCTCGATCTCCATCTCGGAGAACTCGGAGCCGAGCAGCGACGCGAGCTGCGCGTGCGCGACCAGGTCCGGCGGCAGCCGGCCGAGCTCGCGCTCTGCGAGCCACTCGACCAGCGGCAGATCGGGCAGGCGCTCGAGCTCGTCGGAGGCAAGGAACCAGGCCCCGCCCTTCGGGTTGCGGCGCACGAAGCCGTCGCGCTTGAGGCCGCGCACGAGCTCGGTCAGCAACAGCGGGCTGCCCTGCGTGCCAGCGACCAGCTTCTCCAGCGTGTGGGCCGGGATGTTCTCCGCCGGGTGCAGCAGCCGGCGGCAGAGCTCGATCGCCGCCTGCGGATCCAGCGGGCCGAGCGCGACGCGCAGCCGTGCCGCCGAGCGCTCCGCCCACGACGGACGCCCGTTCTCGAACACCGGGCGCGCCAGAACGCAGACCCACAGCGGCGCCTCCGCCTCGGCCAGCGTCGCGTACTCGATCGCGTCGGTGGTCGCCTGGTCGGCGTACTGGCCGTCGTCGACGATCAGGATCAGCGGGCGCAGCGCCGCCAGCCGGCGCAACGCCTCGCCGGCGCTGCGCACGACCATCGCGCGCAACACGCCGGGCGCGGCGCCGAGCGCGCGCAGGGGCGCCGCGTCGGGCGGGAGCCAGCCGAGCGCCATCGCCGCCGGCGGCCACAACGCCTTGCCGAGCTTCTCGCTCAGGATCGCCTGGCCGTTGTCGTCGGGCATGGTCGACGGCAGGTCCAGGCAGCGGCGCAAGCAGCGAGCGCAGGCTGCGATCCGGGTCGCCGTCCATCGGTTCGCGCGCGCGGAGCTCGACGATCGTGACCTCGCCGATGCGCTCGCGTAGCGCTCGAACCATCGTCGCGCAGAAGTGCGTCTTGCCGTGGCCAGCGTCGGCGATCAGCGTGGCGATGGTCGGCGTGGGCTTGCCGCCGCGGAGCGAGGCGTCGGCGCTGGCGACCAGTTGATCGATCACTTCGCCGCGGCCGACCAGCGGCACCGCCGCCTCGCGCATGATCGTCGCCGAGTCGGTGATGTCGTCGCGCGGCGCCAGCACGCGGATCACGTCGCGGTCGGGCAGCGGTTCTTGACGAACGTCGTCGGCCGACGCCGCGACCGCCTTGGTGACGTAGACGCCGTTGGGATCGAGGTCGTTGATCAGCTGCTCGATCTTGTTGAACGCATTGCTGACGAAGCGCTCGCTGCCGTCGGCGCGCCGCTGCACGGTCACGGTCGCGATCTCGAGCAGCGCGCGGGCGGCGAGGCCGCGCCCCAGCAGCGACTCGGCGGCGCGCAGCGCGCGTCGCACCGGGTTCTCCGCGGTCTTCTGTCCGAAGACGGCGACCGCGCTCGACTTGCCGATCTGCGCGAGATCGCCGCCGATCGCCGCCAGCGCCCCCTTGAGCCGGCCGGCATCCGACACCCCTTGCAGCACCAGCACCGCCATCGGCCGGCGCTGGTTCGCGCTCTTCTTCTTCGCCGGCGCGCGCGTGGCCGCCGCCGCGGCGACCGGCTCGGGACCCGTCGAGCGCGCCAAGGCGCTCGCGAACTTGTCGGCCAGCGCCTCGACCGATTCGAAGCGCCGCTCCGGATCCTTGGCCAGGCAGCGCAGGACGACCTCTTCGATCGGCGCCGGCGTCGGCACCAGCTCCGACGGCCGCGGTGGGCGGCGGTAGAGGTGGCTCTGCTGGACCTCGGCGGCGTTGCCCCAGAACGGCGTGCGCCCGGTGATCATCTCGTAGAGCATCACGCCCAGCGCGTAGACGTCGATGCGCGCATCGATCTCAATGCCCGGCTCGCACTGCTCGGGCGCCATGTACTCCGGCGTGCCGACGATCTCGCCGGTATTCGTCGATTCGCTGCCGCCGCGCGCGCGATCGCGCAGGCCTGCGACGCTCTCGACCAGGCCGAAGTCGAAGACGCGCGCCACGCAGCGCCCCTCTCTGATCGCGCTCATGAACACGTTCTCGGGTTTGAGATCGCGGTGCACCAGGCCGCGCGCGTGCACGGCGCGGATCGCCGCCAGCAGCGCGGTCCCGCGCGCGGCGAGCTCGTCGAGCGGCATGCCGTCCTGCAAGGCTGAAAGCCGATCGGACAGGATCGGCAGCGACACCAGCTCCATCGCCAGGTACGATCGCCCGTCGGGCAGCAGCCCCGACGCGATGAACTCGGGCACGTGGGGCGGGCCGACCATGCGCAGCGCAACCGCCTCGCGGTGCAAGCGCTGGCTTCCGAAGCTGTCGACCGCGGCGACCTTGAGCGCGAGGGCGGCGCCATCGTCGGTGCGCGTGAGGTAGACCGCGCCGAATCCGCCGCGGCCGAGCAGCCGCTCGACCCGATATCCCGGAAGCTCCGGGACCGGATCATGCAGCGGCTGCGCTTGAGGCGGATCGCCCAGGGCCAGCCCAGCGGAGGTCGCGACGGCGCAGCCGGAATGGGCGCCAGCCCAGCGCCGACCGCAACCGAGACACCGTGGCCCCCCGGGGTTCACCGAGGCGGATCATCGGCCAGAACGACGGGCCCCTTGAACCAAGGGTCACCAAAGGTGCGGCGCTGTGTGCCTTGCCCCTCGCAAGGCCTGCCTTCCCTCCGACCCTGTGCCGCGGCGGACCGCGGGACAGGGTGACTCGTTGAACTTCGTTGCCGCGGGGCCGCCCGCCCGCCCCGCCTCACGCCGCCAGCGGGAGCTCGACGACGAAGAGCGTGCCGTCGCCGGTGCGCTCGATCTTGATGTCGCCGCGCGCGGTGCGCGCGAGCTCGCGCACCACGTCCAGGCTCAGGCCGCGACCGCTCGCGACCCGCGCCTCGGCGGCCAGGCGCGCTGCGCCGCCGTCCGCGCGCGCGAAGCCGGGGCCCCCCTCCTCGATCGCGACGCCACCCGACCGCTCATTCGAAAAGGTGGTCACCTTGATCCGGTTCTCCAGCGGCGCGCCCGGCGGGATCTCCTCCATCGCGTTGATGAGGAGATTGACGACGATCTGGCTCACCCGCGTCGGGTCGGCGGCGACGCGCGCCTTGACGCCCAGGTTCAGCTCCAGCGTCGCGCGCTTGCGCGCCTGAGCGCGCACGATCGCCGCCGCCGCCTCGACGACGCGCTCCAGGCTGGTGACCGCCGTGGTCGGCATCGCCGAGACGTCGCCGTGGCGAAAATGGGTGATGCGATCGAGCATGGTGTCGGCGGCCAGCGCCGCATCGTCCAGCGCCTCTTCCAGGTCGCGCAGCTGCGCCTTCACCGCGTCGGGCGCGCCGGCCAGCGCCGCGCGCAGCGACGGCAGCACACCGACGCCGAAGGTCAGGTTGTCGCGCACCGCCATCGCCGGGTTGGTCAGATCGTGCAGGACGTGCCCGACCACGAACGACGACGTCGACAGCTGCTCCCAGGTCAGGAGCCGCGCCTGCAGCTCCTTGGTGAACGATCCGAGATGAAAGGCGTCGATCGCCATCTTCAGCGTCTTCACCATCTCCTGCTCGGTCCAGGGTTTGGTGATGTAGCGGCTGATCCGCCCTTCGTTGATCCCGCTGGTCAGCGTGGTCACGTCGGTATACGCGGTCACGATCATGCGGATGACTTCGGGAAAGCGCCCCTGCGCCAGCGCGCACAGCTGCACGCCCGAGAGCCCGCGATCCATACGCTGGTCGGCGAGCAGCACCGCCACGCGCCCGGTCTCGAGGATCTGCAGCGCCTCGTCGCTGTTCGACGCCGTGAGGATCAGGAAGCGATCCTCGAGCAGATAGCGAAACGAGATCAGGTTGGCGACATCGTCATCGACATAAAGAATCGGGAAGGCTTTGTAGTCCATGCGCTCGCTCGACGGGAGACCATTAGAACGACATCTAGGACCGCACCACGGGTAGCTTGACTGTCAGGGTCGTGCCGATGCCCACCTCGGAGAAGACCTCGACCGTGCCCTTCGCCGACCCGACGATGTCGCGCACGATGGCCAACCCCAGCCCCTCGTTGTCGGGTTTGGTCGAGAAGCGCGGATCGAACAGGCGGTCACGCACCTCGGGCGGGATGCCGACGCCGTTGTCGCTGACGCTGATCACCGCTTCGTCGTCGGTCGCCTCGACGGAGACGCTGATCCGGTGCTTCTCGCGCGGACGATCGCCGCGCGCCTGCGCCGCGTTGATGAGCAACTGCATGATCACCGTGCCCAGCGCCGGCGCCTCCATGCGCACCGACGGCGTGCCGCGGACCTGGACCTCGAGCGTTCCGTCGCGCTCGATCTCCGAGCGCAGGATTCGCACCATTGCGTCGACCGCGCGCACGACGTCGCAACGGGCGGCGAGCGATGACTTGATCGCCGAACCGTCGCGCAGGCGGCGGCTCAACCCGGCGAGCCGCTCGAGGTCGGCGAGCGCCGCGCCGTGGGTGCGCTTGGCGGCGATGAGCAGCTCGCCGAAGCGCGACGGGCCGGAGCGGTCCGCGAGTCCGGCCTGGATGAGATCGCCGACGTGCTCCAGGCTGGCGGCCAGCTTCTCGTGCAGCGCGGTCAGCTCGTCGGCCAGCTCGGCGCGCACCACCTGCGCGGTCGCCTGGTTGCCCGAGCGAATGACCCGGATCTCCATGTCCTTGACCGTGCGCTGCAGGTGAAAGAAGTCGATCGCCGTGCGCAGCGCCTCGACCAGCTCCTCCTCGGAGTGCGGCTTCGAGAGATAGCGCCGGATCTGCCCGCGGTTCACGGCGTCGATCGCGGCGTGCAGGTCGGCGTACGCGGTGATGAGGATCCGCACCGTGTCCGGCTTGAGCTCGCGTGCCTTGGCGCACAGCTCGGTGCCGGTCATCGCCGGCATCCGCTGGTCGGTCAGCAGAACCGCGATCTGCTCGGCGCCGAGCATCTTCAAGCGCCTCGTTGGGATCCGACGTCGTGAGCAAGGTGAATCGATCGTCGAGCAGGTACCGCATGCCCTGCAGGTTCGTCACCTCGTCGTCGACGTAGAGGATTGGGTATGCCTGATAGTCCATTCCGCTCATGGTTCAGTTGACAGCGGCCGAGTCGCGCCTGGTCCCGCCGCGGCGCTTGGCCGCCGCCGTCGGGATGCGGACGCGAAAGAGCGCGCCGCCCAGGCTCGACGTCGAAACCGAGATGTCACCTCCGTGATCGATGACCACCTTCCGGGCGATGTAGAGGCCCAGCCCTGTGCCGTCCGTGGAACGCGTCGTTGCGAAAGGTTCGAAGATCCACCGCCGCCGATCCTCGGGCACCCCAGGCCCCGAGTCCGCCACCTCGAAGACGAAATCGTCCGACTCGCGCCCTGCGCGAACCTCGACGCGTCCAGATGAACCCACCGCACGCAGCGCATTATCGATGAGATTCATGAAGACGTAATTCATTTCTCCAGGTCTTCCGGAAAGCTCGACCGCAGGATCGACGTCGACCGCGATCTTCACGTCGGGCGGTAGCTTGGTGGACAGCAAGCGGACGGCGGATTCTAAACCTTTCGCGGGCTGGAAGTCGCCCCCGTCGGGACGTTCGATGCGCGAAAGATCCAGCAAGTCCTGGGTGTACTTCTCGATGCGCTCGACACACTCGGCGATGAGGGCGAACATCGGCGACGTTGATCGGATGGCATCGGGGGTCGCCGTGGGCGGGAGCTTTCGCTGCAGGGCGACCGCCGTGTTCTTGAGTGCCGACAAGGGGTTGCGCACCTGGTGCGCGACCGAGGCGGCCAGCACGCCCAGCGACACCAGCCGCTCGCGGTGGGCCATCTCGTGCAGCATGCGCCGGGCGACCAGGTGCGCGTCCAGGCGCGCCAGCAGCTCGCGCGGGTGGAACGGCTTGGCGATGTAGTCGCTGGCGCCGGCGTCGAACCCCTCGACCATCCGGTCGAGGTGGCGGCGTGCCGTCACCAGGATGATGGGCAGAAGGCCGGTGTCGGGTAGCGCCCGCAGGCGCCGGCAGAGCTCGATCCCGTCGAGCCGGGGCATGGCGATGTCGCTGACCACGGCATCGGGCCGGCGCGCGCGCACCAGCGCCAGCCCCTCCTCCCCGTCGGAGGCGACCTCGACCCGGTAGCGCGGTCGACAGCGTCTCGGCGATGAAGATCCGCAGCTCGTCGTCGTCCTCGATGACCATCACCAGCGGGCTGTCCGGCGTCGGGCCGTTCCAGACCCGCTGGGTCCGCTGAGGCGGCGGCGTCCCCAGCGCCGGGATCTCCGCGCTGGGGGCGCGCGAGAGCATCACCGCCGGCGTCGCGTCCTCGACGGGCGGGCGTGGCAGCGTCAGCGTGAAGACCGTCCCCTTGCCGACCTCGCTGGCGACGGTCAGCGTGCCGCCGTGCAGGCGAAGCGCCTCGCGCGCAATCGCCAGTCCCAGACCGCTGCCGCCCCGGCGCTCGCGGGCGGTGCCGGCCTGCACGAAGCGCTCGAAGATGCGTGGGCAGCTCTTCCTCGGCGATCCCGGGACCGTCGTCCTCGACGTCGATCACCGCGCCGTCGGCGGTCGTCGCGCGCGACGATCCGGATGGTCGTGCGCGCGAAGCGAGTGGCATTGGCCACCAGGTTCATCAGCGCCGAATCGATCCAGCCGGCGTCGATCGCGATCGGCCGCACGTCGATCGTGCCGGCGTCGATGCGCAGCTGGCGCTTGGCTGCTTCGCCCGAGAACTTGGCGACCAGGTTGTCGACCAGGTTGCGCAGATCGGTGGGGACGCGGACGATCTCGACGCGTCCGGCCTGGATCTTCTCGACGTCGAGCAGCTGGTCGATGAGACGCCGCAGCTGAAGGGCGTTGCGCTGGATCGTCTCCAGCGACCGCCGCTCGCGAGCGTCGAGAACTGCCGCGCCCAGCAGCGTATCGAGCGGCGCGAGGATCAGCGTGAGCGGCGTACGCAGGTCGTGAGAGATGTTCGCGTAGAAGTTCCGCTCCGCCTGCTCGAGCGAGCGGACCTCCTCCAGGGTCGAGGCGAGCTTCTCGTTGACCTCGCGGATCTCGGCGGTCCGCTCCTCGACCTTGCGCTCGACCTCGGCCTTGGCTTCGGTGAGCTCGGCGAACCGCTCCTCATGGAAGCGCGCGCTGTGCGCCAGCGCTTCCTGGGTCTCGGTCAGGTTTCCGGTCTGCGCGTTCAGCACGTCGCGCAGCAGCTGGTTGCGACGGAACGCCCAGATCGCCGCGCCCAGCACGATAGAGAACCCGGTCAGTGCCAGCGCGTGGTTGGGTATGGCGATCGAGCTGCCCACGCCGGCCGCGAACGAGGTCAGCGGAAATGCCCAGGCCGGCCAACGCCCGCCCAGCTCTTCCCATGAGAATTCGTACTGGCAGACATCCCCGCCCTCGTGGAGGCAGATCGGGTGGTTCACGGTCGCGGGCGCGAAGTCGAACATCAGTGGGATGGCCGCCAGCTGGGCGGCGCGCGCCCGGCAAACGAGGTCGTCGCGCTCGCGAGGCGCATTGGCGTGCGGCTCGTAGATCAGCGTCACGAAGCCGCGCCGAGCCACCCCCAGCGTCCATGTTTGCCGACCTTGTTGAAGCGTCCCGTCGCCTGTGCCACTTTCCGATAGGCAAAGAGCGGATCGCCGACCGCTCGGAAGAGAGGACGCAGAATGCCCATGTATCGGGCGGAGACCGCGAGGCGCCCGCAGCGGTCGAACATCGCGGAGTCCTCGCCAGCGGCCATGAGCGCGGCGAAGAAGTCCTCACAAAAATGAAGCGAGACCCAGGCCGTCTCGTCGCGGAGCTGGGACTCCGTCAGCGAGAAGCGGGCCAGGAGCGACCGCACCACCTCGGGCCCGAGCCGGATCTGCGCATCGTCTAGGAAGGGCCGGAGGAACATGGAATGGACCTCGCTCCGGAAGATCCCCTCCTCGCTCAACGCCGGGTGCCTCCATACGCGACGACAGTGGTCATGCCGAACGACGAAGGCGAGCAGGCCCATGCGTCGAGAGCAGCGACCGCGCTCGCGACCCCGGCGCCGTCGAGCAGGTCAGCGTCGATCGCGTCGGCGATCGGGGACAGCACCACGCGCACGAACGCCGCGACACCGATCGAAGCGCTGTCGACGACCAGCGGCCGGAACGCCGGCTCGACGAAGCCGGCCGCAGCGAAGAGCTCGGGCAGGCGCCGGCCGATGAACGGATCGGCTCCGACGCGGCGAAACGTGGCTTCGCGCGCCGCCAGCGCGCGGGCGAAAGCCGGGACCGGCGGGTGCATCACCAGCGCACCGTCGTCGGAGTCGATGACGATGGCGCGCCCGCCCGGGCGCAGGACCCGGTACATCTCCGCGAGCGCGGCCTCGGGGCGCGGAAGGTGGCGCAGCACCAGCCGCGCGAAGACCGCATCGAAGCACGCATCCGGGAACGGCAGGCGATCCGCCTTGCCGCCTGCGCCCGCGACGAGCGCGCGCGCTTTTCGCAACACGTCGATGTCGCGATCGAGCCCGACAATCTTGAGGCCCGGTCGTGCTTTGGAGATGCGCGCAGCCACGAAGCCCGGTCCACAGCCGACGTCCAGAGCTCGACCGCGCGCCGGCAAACCGAGCGCGCTCAGCACGTCCTCCTCTGTCGTTGCGAGGATCGCGGCCTGTTGCGCCAGGCGGGCGATCTCGGCCGCGGGGTCCCGGAACTGATTGACGGCGTATGCAGGTTGAGCGCTCTCGCTCGTCACGAAACGCTCCGCGCGAGCCGAGCCTCACGGCTGGTGACCCTGGCGCCGACCTCCCCGTACCGATCCGAGATGTACTCGTAGTATCTGCGCAGCCCCGAGCGATTCATCACGTAGAGGTGGGCGTCGAGCAGCTTCTCGAAGCCCGCGTTCCGCAAAGGATCCGCCGGCGTCGAGACGGGGAGGATCAGGAACTTGTCGGCGTCAGGGTGATCGGGCGGGCGCCGCGCGATCTCGTCGGCCGCGACGGCGACCGGCTCTTCGTCCATCGTCCAGTACGACTCGACCGGAAGGAACCACCAGGCGTCGAGCATCCAGGTCAGGTTCACGCCCGGCGAGGTGCGTTCCTTGAACAATGAAGCCTTGATGCTGGATCCGTCGGTGACCACGAACGCCTCGCGCGTGCGCTCGAGACGCAGGCGCGCGAATCGACTCGCTGTGTCCGGCAACCGGAACTCGTGCGGCAGGAACGAGAGCGCTGAGGCTGTCATCGACCCGAGCACACGCTCGGCGGCGCGAGAGACCACGATCTCGTCGCTTTCGGACAGTGGCTGAACCCGATCGGCCCCGACTGGTTCGCGGATCGGGCGCGCTCCCGCCCGCAACATCCAGAGCGACAGCGTGACCCGCGACACCGCTTCGGGAGTTCCGGTCAGCTCGAGGAACTTCTCGTAGAACGAATTCATGCGCGCGTTCTCCGCGCGCACGAAGAACGCCATGTAATGAGTGTCCCGCTGGGGCAGGACGAAGTCGAAGTACGCGAGCTGAAGCGTGCCGGTCGCGCGGCGATCGGCGCTGCCGAGCGCGCCGAAATGTTGCGAGAGCCAGGTTCTCTCCCAAACGCGCACGCCGGACAGAGCCGCTTGCGGCTCCTTGGTCGGGCCACCCCGAAACACCAACGTGCAGGCCACGCTCGACTCGCGATCATGCAGGTTTCGCCACACGACCGTAGCCTCAGGTAGCACCGGGCGCAAGTTCCGCAGCATGAACTCCCCCAGCAGCCCAGCCTTCTCGTAAAACGAGAGCATCCCGGCGAAATCGCCGCCATCGTGCCTCTCGGCCTCCGGGTGGTATGACGACGCGAGCAGGCTGATCAACGCCGGGCTGTCCGACGGCGAGACGCCGCGGTTCGCCAGGTGGCAGCGCACACCTCTGCCGGGCGTGCGCACCACGGCGCGGACTTCGAGGTCGCCGAGCGCGACGTCGCCCTCGGACCAGACGATGCGCGCCTCCTCGAGGCAGGCTCCGCTGCCACAAGAGATCGGCCGGCTCGGCCTCCATGCAGACTCCGCCGAACGACACGTCCAGGATCGGACGCGCGAGCCGCTCGCCGGTGGCGCTGCTGCGAAACTCGAGTGTAACGCCCAGGCTCCGGTCGACGACCGCGCGCTGCTCGCGACGCCGGCGGCGACGGCGCATCACGAACGGCAGCGCGACCTCGAACCGGCTGCCGCGCCGGCGGTGCAGCCTCACCCAGCCCTCGTAGCTGACCGCGAACAACTCGAAGCCAATGCGGACCTCGGCCGGCAGCGGGATGGCCGCGGGCGGGGGAACCTCGGCCGCGGCGATCGTGACCAGTCCGCCGCCGCACTCGCTGACGCGCATGTGCGCGCGCGGCCAACCCGGGGCGTCATACCAGCCGGTCAGACCGATCATGCTGGCGAGCTCGAACAGGCGCTCGATCCGCTCCGGGTCGGATTGCAGATCGTGGCCCGCGTCGAGCACCGACGGTGCCACTACATCCTCGAAGGCCAGCCGGCAGCGAAACCGACGGTCGGCGTGCGCAGTGACCCACGGAATGACCTCGACCACGCGCGCGGTAGCCCGCCTCAGGATCCGCCGCTCGCCGATCACCTCGACGGGCCCCAGCGTCTGCCCGCGCTCGAGCGGCAGTGTCGCGTCGACCAGGCAGTGCTCGGCGCCGAGGCTGGTGATCGGGAAGACATGGCCCTCGATCGCACCCGCACCCGGATGCACCGCCAGCACCAGCGGCTCTCGACCGCGCGCCTGCGTGCGTCCGGGGACCCGCTCCGGCATGCGGACGGCGTCGGTGCGCGCGAGGTCGACGATCGCCATGCGATCGCTGACGACGCGGATCGCGCGCGCGATCAACATCCAGGGCTGCGCCGGATCTGCCGAGCGGATCCGGATCGTTTCCCGATGCGCCTGCGAGCGCCAGTGCCAGCGCTTCGCCGGCTACCGGAACCAGCAGCGCGGTCCCCTGCCGCTCGTCCCACTCCAGGTACGAACCGAAGCGAGGCTGCGACGCCCCGAGATCGATCACGACGGGAGTCAAGGTGCGTCCGAGGCTGCGCGCGATTCGTCTCGCGGACCGAGCGTCGCGCTCGTGCGCGTCTTGCGGTCCGGTCTCCGATCCGACCTCGGCGAGAGGATGCTCCTCCCCGCGATAGCTGTCGAAAGCAGACATGCCCGCCCCCTTCTTCAACTCTCGAGGTGCAGCCCCTTCCCAGCGACTCATCCCGGTCCCGCTGCACAGACCCGGTCGGGTCTGCACTTTAACACGTTGACTCGACGACGAGATACCTTCGACTCGCTGCGAAAAAATCGCGCGGTGCTTCTCCCACCGCGGTAACTGCTGTCGCCGACTTCCTGAGCTTGTCGGCTATCGCCGACTTCCTGAGCTTGTCGGCTATCGCCGACTTCCTGAGCTTGTCGGCTATCGCCGACTTCCTGTTGCTGAGATTGTCTGCAACGTCGACACATCACGAGATCGAACTGCTAGGCGCCTTGTACGGTTCCGCCCTTATACACACTTCTTCGGCCGTACCGCTCCCTGATTTCGCAACAGTTTGGCGTCCTGACCAACTCTTACCGAGTCCTTGACCGAGTCGAAACCATGCGCCGACCATCCGGCCACCGGACGAACCAGATCTGGTATCGTCGTCGAGGATCGGACGTTCGACATCCGGCCGGGAACGAATGACCCGCGGGTACGTGGATCTCCCTAGGAGGTTCTTCGATGCGCGACTCTTTCAGCTCGGATCGGTTTCGTGGAGCTCTGTTCGACGGCTGGCTCGCCGAAGCGACCGCCGTTGCGCGGCGTCTGTCGGCGCGGCACGACACGCGTGAGGACCTGACGCACGAGGCGTTGCTGCGCGTGCTCGAGCACCCGCCGGAACGCGAGAACGCCGGAGCGTGGATCCAGCGCATCTGCCGCAACCTTCATGTCGATGCCTGGCGAGCCGCGGACCGCGCGCGGCGGATCGAAATCGATCGCCCGGCGGCGCCGGTGGCACGCGACGGCGAGGAAGAGGTGCTCGCGCGCGAGCAGCGGCGCGTCGTCCGGCGGGCCCTGCTGGCTCTGCCCCGGGCGCAGCGACGGGCGCTGATCCTCCGCTTCTATGGAGGCTGGTCGTTCGATCGCATCGCGCAACGACTGGGGATGCGGGCGGCGACGATGCGCACGCGGGTCCATCGCGCGCTGGCGGCGCTGCGCACGCACGTCGCGGCGCTGCGCGTGTGGCTGATGCCGGGCGCCCTGTCGCTGAAGCCGGCGCTCGCAGTGCTGATCGTCTTCGCGGCGGGCGGTAGTCCGCTGGTCGCGCGGCGGACGGTGCCGCCGACTCCGGCAGCGGAGCCGCGCGCGGCAACGGCCCACGCGATAGCATCGGCGACGACGCTCTCGGGGCACCGGCGCGCAATCGCCGCCGACGAGGCCAAGCCGATCCCGGCACCGCCCAAGCGCGCTGCCGAGGCGCCCGCTCGCGCGGCAGCGACGGCGCCGGCGGCAATCGCACCAGCGGTGCAGCGCCTCACCTTCGAAGATGACGAGGTCCCGGGCGAGCTGCAACGTCCCGACGGCGTAGAGATCGAGGCCGTGGTACGACCCCAGCAACCTTCGCTGATCGAGCTGCGGCGAGACTTCGAGCCCGAGATCTTCAAGAGCTTCGAAGACCTCTGAGTGAGTCGCGCCTCCCGTCCCATGATCTCGCGCACGCGGTCGACGTTTTAACAGACGAGTGTCTTTTTTGTTGACCGAGCGCCCCCCGGCCGTCTAGGTTCGACGAGGTCGAACCACGAAAGGACGGCAATGGAACGTACCGTTTGGATCGTTGCACTGGCGCTGGCCGCCATGGTCAGCGTCAGTTGCAAGGACAGCACCCCTAACTACATCTCTTTTGATGCCCAGGCCCCCACCCAGGCCGTCGATGCCAAGCTCGACGCGCCGCCGAAGACCGACGCCGGAACCTCGACCACTGTCGACGCCGCGGTCGATACCGCAGTTGTCGACGATGGGGGAAATGGTCAATGAGCCTCTTTTTTTCTTCATTACCCTACAAATTCCATCGGGTTCATATATTGACGGTGCTCGCGTTCGCCGTCCTCGCAAGCGCCAGCGGGGTGCGAGCGCAACCGGCCCCCGCTCCCGTTCCAGCCGACGCGCCCGCTGCCCCCGGCGCGGCGGCGCCGCCGCCCGGCGCCCCGGTGCCAACGCCGGCCCCCGAGATACCGCCGCCGCCTCCCCAGCCTCCGCCGCCTCCCCCACCCGCCATCGACCCGGCCGCCTTCGCGGCCCTGTCCGCGAAAGTGGACGAGGCGGATCAAACCGCGCGTATCGCCGGGCGCAAGCTCGAGCTCCTCGAGGAGCAGCTCGCGACCAAGGCCAAGGAGAGCCCCGGCGTGATCGCCGACGAGCGCGGATTCGGCGTTCGCAGCGCCGATGCCGCCTATCAGCTGCGCATCCATGGACTGCTGCAGGCCGACTCGCGCTGGTTTCTCGGTGACACGGCCCTCTCGGATCGTCTGGACACGTTCCTGCTGCGCCGGTTCCGGCCGGCGATCGACGGCACGCTGTTCGGTATCGCGGACTTCCGTTTCGTCCCCGACTTCGCGGGCGGCACGGCGGTGATCTTCGACGGCTACGCCGACATCCATCCGACGTCGTACCTGCGCCTGCGCGCCGGCAAGTTCAAGGCGCCGCTCGGCCTCGAGCGCCTGCAAACCGACGCCGACCTGCCGATCATCGAGCGCGCGCTGACCCAGTATCTGACCCCCAATCGCGACATCGGCCTCGCGCTGTGGGGCGACATCGCTGGCGGCGTCGTCAACTACAACGTCGGCGTCTACAACGGCGGCTTCGACAACTCCAACGCCGACCTCGACACGCAACCAC
The DNA here is from genome assembly GCA_963711305.1 of uncultured Pseudomonadota bacterium. GTDB lineage: Bacteria > Myxococcota_A > Polyangia > Fen-1088 > Fen-1088 > DASRQZ01. Next base: position 378,201 of record CAVQDT010000005.1, on the reverse strand, counting down.
GCCAAGGACGTCGTCGCGCGCCTGCTCATCCAGCCCTTCAAGGCCGAGCCGCTCAAGGCTCTGGGCGCGCTGGGCCTGCACATCGCCGTGAGCCAGGGCGATCGGCGCGGTCTGCCGACGGCGCCGCTGCTGGGCTCGTACAAGACCGCGGGGCAGAACACGTTCTTTCAGTACCTCGCGCCGATGCCCGACGCCGACGGAACGAAGACCGCGTTCGCCTACCTGACCCAGAAGCGGATCAACCCGGGCATCTTCTACTATTACGGACCGTTCGGCGTTCTCGGTGAAGCGGTCTGGTCGCAGCAAGAGGTGCGCAAGGTCAACACGACCGCGACGCTGACCAACAAGGCGGTGCACGCGACAGCGTCGGTGGTGATCGGCGGAAAGAACGGATACGACGGAGCGACGCCGTATCAGCCGCTCGATTTCGCTCGCGGGACGCTCGGCGCCCTCGAGCTCGCCGTGCGCTGGAACTGGCTCAAGGTCGACGACGCCACCTTCCCCAACTACGCCGACCTCAGCAAGAGCGCCTCGAAAGCGCAGGGATGGGCATTCGGTGCCAACTACGTCCCGAGCCGCCCTCTCCGTCTCGCGGTGAACTACGAGCGCACCAGGTTCACCGGCGGCGCCGGCACCACCATGGCGATCAAGGATCGCAACACCGAGTCGGTCGTCATCGGACGCGTTCAGATCAACTTCTAGAGGAACCCATGAAAAACATCGTCATCGGAACGCTCGCGTTCGGCGCGCTGCTCGCAACGGGCGGCGCCGCTCGGGCACAGGTCAAGCTCCTCAACGTCTCGTACGATCCCACGCGCGAGCTCTATCAGGACGTCAACAAGGCGTTCGGCGCCAAGTGGAAGCAGCAGACCGGCCAGACCCTCGACGTCAGCCAGTCGCACGGCGGATCCGGCAAGCAGGCGCGCAGCGTGATCGACGGGCTCGAGGCCGACGTCGTGACGCTGGCCCTGGCCTACGACGTCGACGCGATCGCCGAGAAATCGGGGCGCATCAAGACCGACTGGGCCGAGCAAGCTGCCCAATCACGGCGTCCCCTACACGTCGACGGTCGTCTTCGTCGTGCGCAAGGGGAATCCCCGCCAGATCCACGACTGGAACGATCTCGTCAAACCGGGCACGGTCGTCGTCACGCCGAATCCCAAGACCTCGGGCGGCGGGCGCTGGAGCTACCTCGCCGCCTGGGCCTGGGCGCGCCAGAAGTTCGGCGACGACGGCAAGGCACGCGAGTACGTCCGCGCGCTCTACAAGAACGTCCCGGTGCTCGACTCGGGCGCGCGCGGGTCGACGATCACCTTCGCCCAGCGCGGCATCGGACAGGTGCTGCTGGCGTGGGAGAACGAAGCGCAGCTGCTGGTCAACGAGATGGGACGCGACAAGTTCGAGGTCGTCTTCCCCAGCATCAGCATCCTGGCCGAGCCGCCGGTCGCGGTCGTCGACAAGAACGTCGACAAGCACGGCACCCGCGCCGTGGCGGAGGCGTACCTCAAGTTCCTCTACAGCGACGAGGGACAGGAGATCGGCGCACGCCACCACTACCGTCCGCGCGACACCGCCGCGTTCGCGCGCCACGCGGCGCAGTTCCCCAAGATCAAGCTGATCTCCGTCGACGACGGATTCGGCGGCTGGCAAAAGGCGCACGCCACGCACTTCGCCGACGGCGCGATCTTCGACCAGATCTATCAACCTGGGTCCTGACCGCAGAGCTTGGCGCGGCTGGAGCGTCGTCAGTCCGCCGCTCGAGCTTGTGGCTTGCGGCGTGATCCCTACGTTACAACCATGAGTTGGCGTGGTCGCGCGGGTGTCGTGTGTACAGCCGGGCTCCTGCTCTCCGGCGTCGTCCAGTTACCGGCGCGGGCGCAGGAGCCCAGGCCGACACGCGGGGGCAGCCGCACCGTGTCCGACAGCGGCCACTACGTGCTGCGCTCCGCCGCCGCCGGAACCTACGTCTACAAGGAGCCGGGGTTCACGGCGCAGGTGGCGGCCGACGGCACCGTCACCTTCCACGAGCCGAGCTGGGTCCCGCACTCACACACCTACGAGATCATCACCGGCAAGGGCGAGGGGCGAAAGCCCGAGGTCTGGCCGGTGCCGCTGCCCGCGGAGACGCGGCCCACCCTGTATGATCTGCGCGACCAGTACCCGAACCTGGATCCGATGCGGCCGGAGATCCCGGTCGCCGAGCCGATCTTCGTCGACGTGGGCCTGCACGCCGACCTGACGGACCAGTACACGCGCCTCATGGGCGGCGACCCGTACGGACCGCAGAAGGCGGCGTTCCTCGCCGGCACCTTCGACGTGCGCATGAAGATGGCCGCGCAGCATCACCGGGAGAGCATGAGCGCCGCGCTGGACGGCCTCTCGCGCGAGCTGGAGGCCATCTGGAGCGACGCCCGCTTCAGCCCCGCCGAGCGCAGCCACATCGTCTACCTGCTGTGGCAGGACACCTCGGCGACCGACCCCGACGGGCTGCGCGCCCGTCGGGTCATTCAGGAGTTCGCGCGCCGTAACCTACCGCCCGCCGAGGCGGCGTGGTTCACCGCCGCCAGCGACCGAGCTAAGCAACAGGCGGACCCCGCCGCTAAGGCTGATAGCCGATGACCTGGATGTCGAACGTCTCCCACGCCGGCGTGGTGTTCACGCTGCTCGTGGGCTGGTTCCAGAGATAGATCGCCGGGTAGGTGGTCACGGTGAACTGCTCGCCGCCGATCAGGATCGGCGCCAGGTAGAGCTGGCTGATCTGGATCGTGCGACCCTTGCTCGACAGCCCCGTGGGCAGGTTGGCGCGGTTCGACGAGAAGATCATCCAGTAGTACTTGCCCTTGGGGCCGCTCGCGACCTCGGGCGACCACTTGGCCCAGTGGTTGTTCACACCCGGGCTGGTCTTGCCCGAGCAAGCCGGCGGATTGTTCGCCGCCAGCCGCGTCGGCGTTCCGCCCTTCGAGGGAACGACGTAGATCTCGGCGTGGGCGTTCGCGTACATCGGCTCGCCCGCCGGAATGCTGGTGTACGCGATCATCGAATCGTCGGGCGAGTACGCCGGGTAGATCTCCTCGGCGGTCGTCGATGCCGCGCCCATGACCGGCGTGGCGGCGCCCCCGAGCCCGTTGTTGAACGGCACCGTGTAGAGGTTCGTCATGCCGGGCATCGCGCAACGAGTTCGATCGCCGCCGTCCCGCCGCCGATCGGGCCCGGCTGCGGGATCTCCTGATTGAAGCGTCCGCTGAGCGCGGCGTTGGTCGACACGTAGACGATGTTCTGGCCGTCGTGGCTCCAGGTCGGCATGCCGGCGCCGCACGGCACGTTGCCGCACATGTCACCGGTGTGCTGGATGAACCCGATCGCGTTGCCCGACGTGATGGCGCGTGTCCGGCGCGAAGCTGGCCCAGGCCCAGTTGCCGCCCTGGCTCGCCATCGGAGACGCGTTCGGGGCTTCCAGGTTGAACCAGGCCAGGTTCGGGCTGTCGTTCTGGTCGGGAGCGTTGTCGTACTGAGGAATGAGCGGGCTCCTCAAACCGAGCGAGCCGATGCCGATCCGCATCCCCGGCTGCCAGAACGGATTGGTGCCCGACTTGTTGAGGCTGAACGAGAACGGCCCCCACCCCGGCTGCTGCAACGCCGCGAGCCCGGGGGCAGTCACCGTCGGGAAGGCGCGTACCGCTCGGCGGCATGCCCATCGGCCCCTGGACCGAGGCCGTCGCCGTATGCCACGGATAGCTGTCGGCGAAGGTGACGAAGCCCTTGTCCGGCGTCGCGCTGTGGCAGCCGATGCAGGTCACCGGCGCGGGGTTGCCGCTGTCGGAGCGCGACGGCTGCAGCACCTGTCCAATGTTGAGCACCGACTCGGTCTTCTCGTCACCGACGGAGAAGCCGAGCAACTGCGCCGCGCTCTGGCAGTCGGCGGTCGAGATTCGACTGACAGGCGTGCTCGTCGATGTCGGCGAACGTCGGGTTCGCCGCCCAGAACACCATGCTGCCGGTCGCCTGCGCGGGAGCGATGGTGATCTTGCTGGTGCTGACCCCGCCGGACGTCCCGCAGACGCTGATGGTGATCTCCTTGTCCTGGACGTGCATCGCGAGGTTCGTCCAGATGTCCTTGGGCATCGCCCAGACGTTGCTCGAGGTGTAGACCACCAGGTCATTCGCTTCCATGTCGGCATGGACGGTGACCTTCATCGGGCCGTTGATCCCCGACGCGTTCACGCGCGGCCGCAACCAGTTCTGCGGGAACAGCGAACCATCCTCGGGCTCGATGATGCAGGGACCGGTTCCCGAGGGAGCCGTGCAGAAATTCGTCGACACGCCAGGGTCGACGATCGGATCCGTCGGGAAGTCGGTGCATTTGCCCCCGGGGCCGTTGCATGGCTGGACGGTTATGCGGCCGCCCGAGCCCGTGTTCACGCCGCCACCGCCGCCGCCGCCGCTCGGCGCCAGGGGCCTTGACCCCCGCGCAACCGAGCCCAGCCACCACCAAGAAGAGCGCGCCAACCCAGGTCGCAACCCCGGTTAAGGAAAACCTGCTCCCCGAGTGCATCACATGAACCTCCATGAGACTAAGAAAATTGCGGGTGGCGGATCTCCCGCCGCCGCGCCGCATTGCCGGCATCATATCAGAGCTGGTCAAAGGTGGGGGGGACCGGCGCTGCGACTTACGTGTCGCGACACGAAGGCATACCACCTTACGCGTTCGTCCGGCCAGGAATGGATGCGCTTCGGGTGGTTGCCTTTCCCGATCGGGTAGCCAGGTTGAACCTGGAAGGCGGCGGCCACGCGAGAGCGTGACCGCGGCCGCGCACATATTAGCCGGCTAACGCCCGTGGTTTGGGGCCGTAGACGCGGTGCCCAGAAAGTGTGGGCATCAACGGAGAGGACGGGTACGATCTTTCGTATGAAAATCGGGCGTGGTGTCAGCGTCAGGATCGAGTACGAGCTGAAGATCAAGGGTGGCGACGTCATCGAGTCGTCCGCGAAGAGCGGCCCCCTGCAGTACGTACAGGGAGCGGGGAAGATGCTCGCCGGCCTCGAGAAGCGCCTCGAGGGGCTGTCCCCGGGCGACGAGCGCTCCGGCACCATCCCGGCCGTCGAGGCCTTCGGTACCGAGGACGCGCTGCCAAAGAAGACGATGCCGCGAAAAGAGTTCCCGGAAGGAATCTCGCCGCGCACCGGTTTGATCTTTCAGGCCAAGGGGCCACACGGGGAGGCGGTCAATTTCAAGGTCATCGCGACGACTGCGGACGAGGTCACGGTTCGCCTGCTCCATCCGCTGGTGGGCCGCGACATCGACTTCAAGGTCAAGGTTCTGTCAGTCACGGATCCACGATTCCCAGCCGGAGCGCCACCGCTGCCGGCCGGGGTCGTCGAGCTGGAGCTCGACGAAATCTCGGACGCCTAGCGGCCCATAATCAGCCTGTAATCCTCCGCCACTGCCTGTCGCCGCCTGGCCTGATGCCCATCTTTTGAAACATACGGCGGTCGACTTGGGGGACGTTGCCGTCGGGAAACGCCTCGATCGCCCCCAGGAAGGAAGAAAGTCATGGCGGGCAAAAGCGAGCACGGTCAGGAGCATCATCAAGAGCCGGGCCAGGCCCAACCACGACGCGGTAGGGGGTTCGCGGGGATGGACGCTGAACGCCAGCGCCAGATCTCCGCAGAGGGGGGCCGTGCCGCTCACCGGAAGGGGACCGCGCACGAATTCGACTCCGAGGAGGCCCGCGAGGCTGGCCGCAAAGGCGGACAGGCCAGCGGTGGCAGCCGACGGAGGCGCGTAGCCGCCGGCAATGCCGCAGCCGAAGGGACCGAAGCCAACGAGAGCTCCGAGAGCTCGGAGGGCTCCGAGTTCCGAGTCGGCCGCCGAATCATCGGCTGGCCCGACCCACCACTGAGACAGGGCCCGTGAAACGGGCTTCGCCGCCGCACCCGTCGCTCGCATCGTCGAGGGGCGGGGGCGGCGGTCTGCTATTGAACAGATGTGATCGGCACCGGCTTGACGGGCGGCCCGATGCGCGCAATCAAGGAGATCATGGATCGGCAGCCGGCTCGTCGTTTCTCGATGATTCGCGACTTCCAGCTCGCCGACTTCTTCACGCTGCTCAATGGATTCGCAGGCACCGGCGCGGTGCTCTCGTTCATGGGCTATCTGGTCACCCGGCACAGCGCGCGCTTCTGGCTGGGCGTCGGCCTGCTGCCGGTCGCGCTGGTGATGGACGTCCTCGACGGGCGGATCGCGCGCTGGCGGCACGAGGCCTCGCCGCTCGGCCAGGAGCTCGACTCGCTGGCCGACGTCGTCTCGTTCGGCGTGGCGCCCGCGACCATGGGCTTCGCCGTCGGGCTGCAGGGCGGGTGGGACGCGCTCTGCCTGGTCTACTTCGTCGGCTGCGGGATCAGCCGGCTCGCGCGCTACAACGCGACCGCGGCGCAGCTCTCGGACGCGCGCGGCAAGGTGACGCACTTCGAGGGCATGCCGATCCCGTCGAGCCTGCTGGTCGCGATGATCCTGGCGGCGCTCGCCGCGGCGGGGAGATGGGGCGACGCCCTCCCCTTCTCGGTGTTCCGCCTCGGTCCGGCGGACCTGCACCCGCTGTCGCTACTCTACGTGCTTCACGGCAGCGCGATGATCAGCAAGACGCTGCGCATCCCGAAGCCGTGATCGGGCGTCGGGATGCGAGGCCCGCGGCCCTCCAATCACTCCTCCGACGAGAAGACGACCTGCCCGGGGTTCGCCTCGTCGCGCGCGGCCGCTGCCCGCGCACGCGCAAGCGCCGCCAGCTCGCGCTCGATGCGCGGGAACAGGTAGCGGACGCGCCCGCGCTCGTCGGGCTCGGCCGCGACGTCGCCGCCCAGCCGCACGAGATCGCGCTCCAGCGCCTCGGCCTGCGCGCGGTCGGGCGCGATCGCCTCCAGAGCACGCGCCTCGGCGGGCGCCGCGAAGATCCGCGACAGCAGGCTGCGGCGCGCGTTCCGCTTGGCGCGCGAACGCGCCGCCAGCTTCTCGCGGAGCAGGCGGGCGCCCGGCACCGCGAAGAAGACCGCCGAGAAGATCGCCGGGAACGTCTGCAGCCACACCGACGCGCCCGCCAGCGAGATGCGCGTCTTCATCTCGAACATCGGCACGATCCAGAACGGCGCCGCCAGATTGAACGCGTTGAAGAATCCGATCGCCGCGTTGGTGTTCGACGTGTTGCCGGTCAGCGGCGCCGCGCGCTCGAGGCGCTCCCAGGCCGGCCGCGGCCGCGCGGTGCCGACCCACCCGCCGCTCTCGCTCGCGGTCTTGCGCAGCTCCTTGAAGACGTAGATCACGACGCCGTCGTCGGTCACCTCCGGCTCGCCGCCGTAGTCGGCGAGCAGGCGCGTCGCCTCCTCCTCGGCGCGCTCGAAGTCCCAGCCCATGAGCTGCACCAGATCGACCGCGCCGATGCGGCCGTTGCGCTGCCGGATCGCCGCCAGGATCTCTTTTTCGTCGGCGAGCGGATCGACCGCAGCGCGCGGCGGCCCGAACACGAAGTCGAAGACGCTCTTGTAGAAGGGCTTCTTCGGCTTCGCCCGGAATCGCTGTCGAGCGGGCACGCCGGCGAAGCCCGGGTTGAAGCCCCAGATCCAGAACAGATCGGCGATGCCGAATCCGAAGCCCCGGTCATCGTCGCGATCGTCGCCTTTGCGGGCGAAGATCAACGCCAGCATCATCGCGACGAACAGCACGAAGTAGACGACCAGCGTGACGACGATCGAGATCTTGAAGAGGAAGGTGAAGCCGGTCCACAGCGCCGTGCCCACGGCGGCCAGCCGCTCGCGCCAGGTGATCGCGCCGCGCCGCTCGAACGCGGGATCGAACTCGTAGACCAGCTCGCCGCTCTCGGTCGCGCTGAGGTGGCTGCGATACTCCTTGAGCAGCACCGTGAGCGCTTGCTGGGTCTCGGCCTCGGGCAGGCCCGACACCGCCATGGCGTCCGACTTGGTGAGCTTGCCACCCCGACCGCGCAGCGCATCGAGCAGGATGCTCCGCGCCTTGGGCTCGGCGTAGCCCTTTTTCTCGATGGTCGGATAACCCTTCGGGTCTCCCTGGCTGGGCTTGGCTAGCATCTCGTACCTATTGACTGCCTCATGATCGGCCTTGGCGCAACCTCGGCGCTGAGGTTGGCTCAGTGCGCCTGGTAGCGCTTCTCGCCGGCCTCCACGCGCAGCGGCAGGCGGTTCTGCGGGGGCGGGAACGGGCACGACGCGAACTCGGTGAAGGCGCAGGCCGGGTTGAGCGCGCAGTTGAAGTCGACGACGCACGCGCCCCGACGCCGGATCCGGCAGCGGCGAATAGACGAAACGGCCCGCGGGATAGGTGAGATCGCGATTGGTCTCGTCGCCGAACAGGATGAAGAGCCGCTTGCGATCGTCGTCCATCAGGCTGTCGAGGCGAAAACGTCCGACCCGCGATGTCGAGCACGACCTGGCCGGGCGAGCGCGACAGCACCGGCCCGAGGTCGTACGGGATGCTGATCAGCCGCTCCTCCGGGAACGGTTCGAAGCGGCCGGTCACCACCCATTCGCGGCGCGCCGGAAACCATTCGGTGCCCGGGAAGGCGTGGCGAGCCGGGCTCTCCGGATCGCGCACGCGCACGGCGAAGATCTCGCCGCGGCGAACCAGCTCGTAAGACATCCGGCCGTGCAGGATGCGATCCGGACCTCCGGCGTCGGCGTCGGAGCGCAGCACCTTCTCGCGGATCGGCACACCGTCACTGGTCACGATCTCGCCGGGAGCGACCGACAGGGTCACGCGTCCCCGATCGTCGAGCGTAGCGTTTCCGATCGGCAGCGCGTTCGGCCCCGGCTCGAGCGGGTAGCGCGCCACCAGTGTGAGCCAGCCTCCGGCGGCGGTGAGGCGCGCGATGCGCGCCGAGCGAAATGCCTCGGCGTCCTGTGTGAATCGATCCTCGGTCACGACCGTCAGTCTAGCGTGCTCGTGGAATGCACCGCGCTTCTCGACTAGACTAGCTGCGGTTCCGGGTTAGCGCCGCCGGCGCTCCCATTCGCTCTGGCCCATTCGAGGAGGTTGCTCATGACCAAGCTGACGCCGACAAGGAATTTGATCGCGCTCGCGATCGCTGCGATGTTCTCGCTCTCGGCCGCCGCCGCTTCGGCGTGTGACGGGATGAAGGATCACGCCCGCGCGGGCGGCGACACCCAGGCGAAGAACGAGAGCGGCGGCAAGGCCGCCGGCAAGAGCAAGGAAAAGTCCGGCGCGACCAAGTCGCGCAAGGACGACAGCGCGAACAAATCGTAACGGTGTCGTCGCAGAAATCAGCGCCGGCACCGTCCCTCGGTGCTGCGCTGTATTTCTGTGTGCGTGTCGCCTTCGGTCTACAAAGGGAGCGCAGGTGTATTAGCTTCCCTGTCGGTAAATCGATGACGACCAAAGTGATACTCGTTGATGATCACCATGTCTTTCGAACCGGCCTGCGCGCCATTCTCGCCTCCGAACCGGACGTCGCGGTCGTTGGCGAGGCATCGGAAGCGCGCCAAGCTTACTCGCTGCTCGACAGCGCCCAGCCCGACCTGGTGCTGCTCGACCTGACGCTGCCGGACGGCGACGGCATTGCGGCCACGCGCGAGCTCCTGCGACGCGAGCCGCGCGTGCGGGTCCTGGTGCTGACCATGCAAACCAACGAGTTCTTCGTCTCGCGCGCGTTCGCCGCGGGCGCGAGCGGGTTCGCCATCAAGAGCCAGGGCCCCGAGGAGATCCTGCAGGCGATCCGCGCCGTCGCCGCCGGCGAGCGGTACCTGTCGCCGCAGTTCGTGGGCAAGATCGCCGAGACCAACGGCAAGCCCGTCGTCCGCGATCAGACCAGCCACGATCCGCTCGAGCCGCTTTCCCGGCGCGAGCGCGAAGTGTGCGATCTGGTGCTGCGCGGCCTCTCCAACCAAGGCATCGCTGAAGCGCTGTGCATCAGCATCAAGACCGTCGAGACCCACCGCGCGCGCATCAACCAGAAGCTGGGCGTGCACTCGACCGGCCAGCTGATTCGCCTCGCGGCGCTGCAGGGGCTGATCTCCAGCTAGCGCCGCAGGCCTTCAAAGGGGCTCGAGGTTCGGTCCCCTCTCCCGTCCGCGGGCGGGGGTTAGGGGAAACGCCAGGACAGGAAGGACGCCAGGGTCCGGATTTCAATGGTCCGGACCTGGCGTCCTGGCGTCCTGGCGCTTAACCGAACGGCATTGGGGTTAGGGAGAGGCAGACCTGGCGTGGGCGCGGGCCTTGCCCTCCCTGACCCCCGCGGAATCGGCGATCACCCGACCGCGATCTTGTCGCTAGGAGAGCAGATCCGCCGCTACGTGCCCGCCCGCCCCGCTTGCATACGATGCCGCCATCGCGCGCGCCGCTCTCCTTCCGTCGTAGCTCGCGCGCGCCACCGCATCCGCCGGGAGGAACCGCAGCGTGAACACCGCGCCGCCGCGCGGCCGGTTCGACACCGAGATCCGCCCGCCGATTCGAATCATCAGATCGCGCGCCATCGACAGCCCGATGCCGGTCCCGTCCTCGCCCTTGGTCGTGAAGAACGGATCGAAGATGCGGTGACGGATCGCGGGCGGCACGCCGGTCCCCTCGTCCTCGACCTTGACCACGACGCGACGGCGGCCCGCACTGTTGCTCACCTGCCCGCTGATCCGGATCACGCCGCCGCGGGGCATCGCATCGCGCGCGTTGAGTAACAGGTTCACGAACATCTGGCGCAGGTCGGCGCTGATGCCCAAGACCGGCGGCACCGGCGGAAGGTGGACCAGGATCTCGACGCGCCTGCTCGGCCGCTCGACGAAGCTGGTCTCCGCCAGCTCGACCGCGTGCCGGACGACGTCCGCCAGGTCGACCGGACGCGCGGGCCGCTCGTGCGTGGCCCCGCGCAGCGACTCCTGGACACGCGTCAGCATCGCCAGGCTGTCGCGCAGGCCGCTGCGGACCCACGTCAGGTGCTCGCGCTGGCCGCCGCTCAGATCCGGCTCGCGCGTCGCCAGCGCCACGCGAACTTGCAAGGCGCACAGCGTGTTGCCGAGATCGTGCGCGACCCCGGCCGCGATCTCGCCCATCGCCAGCAACGTTTCGCGCCGCCGCAGGCCGTGCCGCGCCTGCGCAAGCTCTGCCTCGGTGCGGGCGATCGCGGTGACGTCGTCGACGACCACCAGCACGGTCCCGTTGCGGGACTTGGTCGCGCCTCCCCCTTCGAGCCGTAGGCGCCACACCCGATCGTCGCCGGCGCGCGCCACGCGTACGTCGGCGCAGGCGCGGCCCGTCACACCTGAGAGGCGCGCCCCCAGGCGAATCACCAGCCCGGCCAGGCCGGCGCCGCGGATGCGCTCGCCGCGCGACGCTCCGGGCGACGTCACGATCCATCGTGCGGGCCCCAAGCTCGAGCGCACGATCTCGCCGAAGCGCTGGTTGCGCACCACGATCCGATCGCGCACCAGCAACGCCACGCCGATCGACTGCGAGCGCGCGAGGCCGGCCGCCAGCAGCGCCAGATCCCGCCGCCGCTCGCGCATCGACTTCGGCGCGTCGTCGTCGGCCACGTGCGGCGGGGCCGCGCCGACAGCGCTCGCGCTGAGGATCTCGGCGACGTCAACGGGCGCCGCTATCCGCGAGTCGCCCCCCGCGCTCAACCGCGGCCGGGTCGCCAGTGAAAAGGGGGCCCCGCCGCGCCAGCCCGCGATCTCGTGATTCCGTCGCGCGCTCACGTGCCTTGTCATTAATCACCTCGCCTTTCGTTGCCAATGAGGGCCAGACGCTAGGAGAAGGACGCGATCGCAACGCGCCCTGCCGCCCCGGGGCGGGCGAACCGCGCGCGTTACGGTAAAATGGCCTCGTGTCCGATGACGAAGATCTCGAGATCCCGCAGGGGTTGGTCGCGGTTGGCGGCTCCCTGGATCCCGACGTCGTGCTCGGCGCCTATCGCTCGGGCATCTTTCCCTGGTCGTCGGATCCAGCGATCACCTGGTGGTCGCCCGACCCGCGCGCCGTCTTCGAGATCGACAATTACCGATCGCACCGGAGTGTCGAGCGCACGGTTCGCCGGCGCGGGTGGACCTTCGCCGTCGATCGGGACTTCACCGGGGTGATGCGCCGGTGCGCGGCGGCGACGCCCGATCGCCCCGCGACCTGGATCACCGACGAGTTCGTGGCGTCGTACTGCGAGCTGCACCGGCGCGGCCACGCTCACAGCGTCGAGGTCTACGAGGGCGACGAGATGGTCGGCGGCCTCTACGGCGTGACGATCGGCGGCTTCTTCGGCGGCGAGTCGATGTTCCACACGCGCACCGACGCGTCGAAGGCCGCCGTCGGGTACCTGATCGACCGGTTGCGCGCGTGCGGCTTCACGCTGCTCGACGCGCAGATGCCGACACCGCACCTGGCGCGGCTGGGCGCGGTCAACATCCCGCGCGGCGAGTACCTCGCGCGCCTGCGAGCGGCGCTGGAAGTGAAGGCCTCATTCTACGTGAAGGCTTCATTCTGCGCTGTGTGATCGCGTCGGGGTCTTCTCGCTCTGCGGGCTCTTGCGCACGCACACCCGATTTCGACCCGACCGCTTGGCCTCGTACATCATCTCGTCGGCGACGGCGATCAGATCGGCGGGCGACTGCACGCCCGGGTGAGGAGTGCCGGCCACGCCGACGCTGATGGTCACGCGGATCGGCTTGTCCTCGTAAGAGAACGCGTGCGTCTCGACGAGGCGGCGCAGTCTTTCGGCCATGGTCTCGCCCTCCGCGACCGAGGTGCCGCGCGAGATGATCGCGAACTCCTCGCCGCCGTAGCGCGCGAGGATGTCCTCGGGGCGGAGCGTGTCGGTGATCAGCTTCGACAGCTCGGTGAGCACGAAGTCGCCGCCCGGGTGGCCGTAGGCGTCGTTGATCTTCTTGAAGTGATCGATGTCGAGGAACAGCAGCGCGAGCGGCGCCCCGTGGCGGGAGGCGTACGTGTACTCGCTCTCGAGCCGCTCGCTGAGATAGCGCTTGTTGAACGTCTTGGTCAGACCGTCGCGCAGCGCCGACTCCGACATCTGGCGCTGAAACATCTCGTCGAGCTTGTCGTGATAGCTGAACTTCAAGATCGTCGTCGAGCCGAGCAGGATCTTGTCGCCGTGGGACAACGCCTGCCGTCGAAACCCGAGTGCCATTACAGAATGTCCCGTTGGTGGAGCCCAGGTCCTCGAGGATCACCTTGTCGCCCTGCTGAATGAGCTGGGCGTGCTCGCGCGAGATCCCCTCGTCGACCAGGCGGACGTCGACCTTGTCCCCCCGGCCCATGACCGTCTTCTCCTTGGCGATCCGGTGCATCTCGCCCACGCTCGTGCCGGCGAGCACCAGCAGGTAGGGCCGAGGCTGCTGGTCCTCCTCGGTGGGACGGGCCGGGTCCAGCGTGCGCGTGGTGTCCTCGAATGGGTTGTGGTCACGCGCGCCCATTGCGATATCTTAGCTGCCGGCGGCGATCCCTTGCAAACTCTTGTCGGAACCAGCGGCTACAGCTACGCACCTTGGAAGGGGAGCTTTTACCCGGAGAAGCTGCCGGCGGCTCGCATGTTGTCGTACTACGCGGAGAAGCTGCCGACGGTCGAGATCAACAACACGTTCTATCGATTGCCGGCGCCCGAGATGGTGCGCAAATGGGCCGAGGAGACGCCCACAACGTTCCGCTTTGCGCTCAAGAGCCCACGCCGGATCACACACGAGAAGCGGCTCGTCGGCGCGGGCGAGTCCATCGGCTGGCTATTCAAGGCGGCCGCCGAGCTCGGCGACAAGCTGGGGCCGGTGCTGTTTCAGCTGCCGCCCAACTCGAAGAAGAACGTAGACATCCTGGATGCCTTCCTCGGCGAGCTGCCGGCGGGCGCGCGGCCGGCGCTCGAGTTCCGCCACGAGTCCTGGTTCTCGCCCGACGTCTACGACGTGCTCCGCAAGCGCGGGGCCGCGCTGTGCATCGCCGAGGATGAGGACCTGGCGACGCCACTCGAGGCGACCGCCCCCTGGGGCTATCTGCGCCTGCGGCGGCAGGACTACGACGACGCCGCGGTGGCCTCCTGGGCGCAGCGGATCCGCGCGCAGGGCTGGAACCAGGCCTATGTCTTCTTCAAGCACGAAGACGAGGGCAAGGGCCCCAAGCTCGCCGCCCAGTTGATTGCCGCGCTGGCTGGCGTCTGATCTGGGAACCCCGGGAGGGTCCTGAGGCCACAATCGGGTCAGACGTCGATTTTTTGTGGCGCCGCCCACCCGCGGGTACAATCACCTACATGGCGCGCGCAATCGCAGGCGGAACGATCTCGTTTGGATTGGTCTCCATCCCGGTGAAGCTCTATTCGGCGACGCAGGCGTCGTCCGGAGTTTCATTCAACATGCTGCACGCCAAATGCAAGTCGCGGCTCAAGCAGCAGTACGTCTGCACCCACGACAACGAGATCGTCGGGCGCGACCAGATGACCAAGGGCTATGAGTTCGCCAAGGACCAATACGTCACCTTCACCACCGAAGAGCTGAAGTCGCTCGAGGAGAAGGCGACGCAGACGATCGACATCGCGGAGTTCGTTCCGCTGGATCGAATCGATCCGGTCTACTTCGACAAGGCTTACTACCTCGGCCCCGAGAAGGGCGGCGAGAAAGCGTACCGGCTGCTATGCGAGGCGATGCGCGAGACGGGACGCGCGGGCCTGGCGCGCTATGCGGCGCGCGGCAAGCAGTACCTGGTGCTGCTGCGGCCGAGCATCGACGGCGGGATGGTCATGCAGCAGCTCCTCTACTCCGACGAGGTCCGCCCCTTTTCTGATGTCCCGATGCCCGACGAGACCGAGGTGAAGGAGCCGGAGCTGCGCCTGGCCAAGCAGCTCATCGATCAGATCGCCGTCGAGACCTTCGAACCGACCAAGTATCACGACGACGTGAAGGACCGCATCCTGGCGGACATCGAGCGCAAACGGGAGGGTCAGGAGATCGCGATCACCGCCCCCGAGCCCGAGCCGGCGCGCATCATCGACCTGATGGAGGCGCTGAAGGCCAGCCTGGGCAAGGGCAAGAGCGCGACGCCGGCCGAGAGCGCGAGCGCGGCCCCCGCTGCGGCGGCTCCGGCCGCGGCCGCCGAGCGCAAGCCCGCTCGCCGGTCTGACGAGGCCAAGGCCGAGCCGAAAAAGAAGGCAGCCAAGCGCTGATCCACCCTATGATGGCGCGGTAATGGCGGGCTTTAGCGCGCAAGAGGTCACGGCGATGTTGGGGCTGCCCCCGGCGCGCCTGCGTGCCTACGTGCGCTCGGGCCTGCTATCGGAGGAACAGGGCGAGCACGGCCGACGCCGCTTTTCGTTTCAGGACCTGCTCCTGCTACGCACCGCCGAGGGGCTGGTCGCCGAACGCATCCCCCCGCGGCGGGTGGTGCTCGCGCTCAAGAAGCTGCGCGCGCACCTCGACCGCGAGCGCGCCGACGCCCCGACCGCGGAAGGAACGACTGACGACCCCGTGCGGCCGCTGACCGGCGTGCCGCTCTCCACCGACGGGGATCGCATCGTCGCGCACGAAGGGCAGGCGCGCTGGCAGCCGGAGTCGGGACAGGTGTTGCTGGCCTTCCCCGACGCGCGGGACGGCGGCCCAGGCGCCCACGCCGACGCCGACGGGCCGATCCCGATCGGTACCCGGCGACCGGGGCCGGACATCGCGGCCGATGCGGGCGACGGCGGAGCGAGGTTTCGGCCGACGATCTCTACCGCATCGCGGGAACGCTCGAGGAGACTGACCCGGTCCACGCCGTGCACACTTACCGTCAGGCGCTGGCGCTCGATCCCGGTCACGCCGACGCGCACGTCAACCTCGGGCGCCTGCTGCACGAGGCCGGCGAGCTCGGTGAGGCCGAGCGCCACTATCGGGCCACGCTCGGGCTGCGCCCCGACGACGCGACCGCGGCGTTCAATCTGGCAGTCGCAATCGAGGACCAGGGCCGCGACGACGAGGCGCTCGAACAGTACGAGCGCGCGATCACCATCGACGGCAGAAACGCCGACGCCCACTACAACGCGGCTCGGCTGTACGAGAAGATCGGCAAGTACACCGCTGCAATTCGCCATCTGCGAGCGTACCGCGAGCTCGTCCGCTAGACTCGCAGCGACGCGATCGCGACGGTGCGGAACCCTTCTACGCCCGAGTGACGACCCGCACCGGCAGACTTAGGTTTCACGAGCGGCAATGAACCTCCCCGAGCTCACCTGTCATTCGATCCTGGTCGTCGACGACGATCCTGACATCCGCGACAGCATCGCGGAGATCCTCACCGACGAAGGCTACCGGGTGAGCGGCGCGCAGAACGGGCGCGACGCTCTCTCCTTCCTGCGGGCGCAGAAGCCGCCTAGCCTGATCCTGCTCGACATGACGATGCCCGACATGGATGGGTGGCGCTTCCGGCTGGAGCAGCAGAAGACGCCGGCGATCGCGACCATCCCGGTCGTGATCCTGTCGGCGCGCCAGGACATCCGTGAGGCAGCGCTTGCGCTGGGCGCCGCCGACTACCTGCGCAAGCCGGTCGAGATCGACAATCTGCTCGAGATTGCCGACCGGTACTGCCGGCCGGTCTTTCTCAACTAGCTACCTCAGAACCCCGAAAGGGTTCCGAACCTCCTCGTCCAAAGGACTTGGGGCGCGATAGTATGACGGGCGATGGGGAGAGCCGGCCGGCTCGTCGCCGCGGTCACATTGTCGTTGTCGTCGTCGTTCTTCTTGGCGGCCCCGGCGCGCGCGGCTGCCGGCAACGACGACGAGCAGGGCGCCGAGGTCTGGCTCACCGAGAGCGAGAACGGCGTCAACCCCGCGGCCGAGAACCCCGGCACGCTGCCCCTGGTGCACTGGCGCACGATGTACACGCGCCACTTCCGCATCCACTTCTACGACGAGGACCGGTCACTCGCCGACCGCGCCGCGATGATCGCGGAGCGCGCACACCTGCGGCTGACCCACTACCTGAACTGGCTGCCGAGCGGGCGCATCGACATCACCATCAACGATCACACCGACGACGCCAACGGCTTCGCGAGCTCGGTGCCGCAGAACTACCTCTTTGCGTACGGCGCGCCGCCAGGCGTCGCTGGACGAGCTCAACGACTTCGACGACTTCTTCAACCTGCTCATCACCCACGAGCTCACGCACGTCGTGCACCTGGACACGATCCTGGGCCCGGCGCGCTACGTGAACTTTCTGCGCGGCAAGATCTACGCACCCAACCTGTCGCAGCCGACCTGGTTCGTCGAGGGGCTGGCGGTGCTGATGGAGTCGCGCCAGACGACCGGCGGCCGCGTGCGCAGCAGCTTCTTCGACATGGAGCTGCGCGTGCCGTTCCTCGAGGGCAAGATGCTCGACCTCGCCGCGGTGTCGAACGGACCGCTCGCCTTCCCGCAAGGCAGCGCGATCTACCTCTACGGATCGAGCCTGCTCAAGTACATCGAGGACCGCTACGGCCCCGACAAGATCCGCGAGATCTCCCACCGCTACGCCAGCCGCCTGATCCCGGGCGGGCTCTCGCGCGTCTCGCGCGAGGCGACTGGCCGCGGCTACGATCAGCTGTGGCAGGACTGGAAGGAGTCTCAGGGACGCCGCTGGTCGCTGGAGGTCGAGGAGGCGACACGCCGCGGGCTCACGCCGGCGACGCGCCTGACGTTCGACGGCCAGGGTCCGCGCGGGGGGCTGAACCCGCACTACTTCCACGACGGGCGCGGCTTCGTCTACCAGAAGGCGACCACCACCGACCACCCGGCGTACGTGCTGCTGGATCCGCTGAGCGGGAAGTCGCGCGAGCTGATGGAGGTCTACAGCGGCGGCGTCGCGGCACCGACTCCCGACGGGCGCGCGCTGGTCTTCCAGCGCACCAACTTCCAGCCGCTGCGGCACCGAGTCTCGGGCGCGTCCGACGTGAGCTGGGACGATCTGTTCCGCGTCGACTTGAAGTCAGGCGAGGTGCGAGAGCTGACCCGCGCGCACCGCGTGCACGAGCCCGACGTCTCGCCCGACGGCAAGCAGATCGCGTGCACCGTCGGCACGACCGGACGGCGCGACCTGGCGATCGTGCCGATCACCGGCGGCGCGCCCAAGGTGCTGGCCGCGAACGAGCCCGGCCTGGCGTACGGGCCGTCCTGGTCGCCCGACGGGCGGCAAATCGCCTACTCGCGCTACAAGCCGGGCGGATTCCGCGACATCCACGTCTACGACCTCGTCGCGGGGCGCGACCGCGCGCTCTGGGTCGACCGCGCCATGGACATGGACCCGAGCTGCTCGCCCGACGGTCGATTTATCGTCTTTTCGTCGGACCGCACCGGCATCTACAACCTGTTCGCTTACGAGGTCGCGACCGAGCGCCTCTATCAGGTGACGAATCTGACGTCGGGCGCGTTCCAGCCGACGGTGTCGCCCGACGGCAAGCTCGTGGTCTTCACCGGCTTCACGTCGCTGGGCTTCGATGTGTTCTCGGCGCCGTTCGAGCCCGCGACCTGGGCGCTGGCGCAACCGTTCGCCACCACGCGCCCCGACGCGCTCCCGGTGACGCTGGAGAGCGCCCGCGCGCCCGGCGAGCGTCCCGACGAGCCGCTCGTCGAGAAGATCACCGAGTACCATCCCTGGCGCTACTTCTACCCCCGCAACTGGCTCCTCACCCTGCCCTCCGATCCGCTGGGCCTGGGCGCCAGCTTTGGCGTGCAGACGGCGTTCGGCGATCCCGTGTTCAACCATTCGGTCGGCGTGAACTTGCTGGTCCCGACCAGCGGCGATGCCTCGGTCCAGGTCGGGTACACCTACAACGCGCTCTGGCCGTCGCTGTCGCTGTCGCTCACGCGCACGGCGCTGCTGGCCAATGATCTGGTCGTCGACGGAGCCGGGCGCGGCTACACGCAGGACCGCCTGAGTGCGAGCGGCGCGATCTCGCTGCCTGTCCTGGTCAAGCCCGACGCGTCGGCGAGCGTCGCGCTGTCGTACCTTTACGAGCAGTACGCGCCAGCCAACCGACTCCCGGTCGCCGACCCGACCCAGGGTATCGTGGTCGCCCCCGAGACCGGCCCCAACGCCAGCATCTTCCTCACGCTGAACTACTCCAACGTGAAGGCCTGGCCCTACTCGATCAGCGGCCAGGCTGGGCGGCGCCTGCAGCTCTCGCTACAGGTCTCCGACCCGAGCCTGGGCGGGAAGTTCCACACCGGGCAGGTCAGCGCCCTGTGGACCGAGTACTTCACCCCGCCCTGGGCCAAGCTGCACGCGCTGGCGCTGCTCTACAGCGGCGGCGCCGGCATCGGAGACAAGCACTCGTTCTTCGCGCTCGGCGGGTTCGTCGACCAGGACGTCGTGCGATCGCTCTTCCTCAGCCGGTCGCAGTGCTGCTTCTTCCTGCGCGGCTACCCAGCGGCGAGCATCTTCGGCGACCAGTACCACTTGCTGTCGACGGAATACCGCCTGCCGCTGCTCTGGCTCGAGAAGGGGTACCAGACCTTTCCCTTGTACCTGCGGCGCGTGAGCGGCGCTGCCTTCACCGACGTCGGCAACGCTTACCAGGGCACCTTCCACCCGTCGGACCTGAAGGTCGGCGTCGGCGGCGAGCTGCGCTTCGAGATGGTGCTCGCGTACTACCTGCCTACCCAGATCCAGATCGGGTACGCCAAGGGTCTGCGGACCGGCGGCACGTCGCAGTACTACTTCGTCACGGCGATCCCGATCTTCTGAAGATCGAAACGCCAGGACGCCAGGAACGCCAGGGTCCGGACCCGCACAGTCCGGATCCTCGCGTTCCTGGCGTTCCTGGCGTTCTGGCGCTTTCCTATCCGCCGGTCTACGCCGCGGGGGCGGCGGGCGGCGGTGCCGGGGTCGGTGACGGCGCCGAGAGCAAGCCGAGCTTCGGCATCTCGGTGAGCACCAGCGGCAGGAGCTCGTCCATCCGCTTGACGAAGAGGATCTCGATCTCCTTGCGCGGCTGCTCGGGGATGTCGATCACGTCCTTGCGGTTGCGCTCCGGCATGATGACCCGCTTGATGCCGGCGCGGTGCGCGGCGAGGAACTTCTCCTTGATGCCGCCCACCGGCAGCACCAGCCCGCGCAGCGTGATCTCGCCGGTCATCGCCACGTCGTTGCGGATCGGCTTGCCGGTCAGCAGCGACGCCATCGCCACGAACATGGTCACGCCCGCCGACGGTCCGTCCTTGGGGATCGCGCCCGCCGGGATGTGCACGTGGATGTCGGTCTTCTCGAGGAAGTTCTCCTCGAGACCCAGCCACCTCGCGCGCGCGCGGATGAACGACAGCGCCGCCTGCGCCGACTCCTTCATCACGTCGCCGAGCTGGCCGGTCAGCACCAGCTGGCCCTTGCCGTTCATCTTGGTCGCCTCGATGAACAGGATGTCGCCGCCGACCGGCGTCCAGGCGAGACCGGTCGCCACGCCCGGCTCCGCGGTCCGCTCGGCCACCTCGGAGATGTGCTTCTGCGGCCCGAGGAACTCCGGGATGCGATCGACGGTGACGACCTCTTTTGGCTGCGCCTTGCCCTCGGCCACCAGCACGGCGACCGCGCGGATGACGTTGGCGAGCTCGCGCTCGAGGTTGCGCACGCCGGCCTCGCGCGTGTAGCTGTCGATGACCTCGGCCACCGCGGTGTCCTCGAAGACCACGCGCTGCCCCCCGCCGTCGCCATCGCCATCGGGTTTGGCGTCGAGGCCGTGCTCGCTGAGCTGCTTGGGGATCAGGAACTGCTTCGAGATGTTGAGCTTCTCTTCGCGGGTGTAGCCGGGCAGCTCCAGCACCTCGAGGCGATCGCGCAGCGCGGGCGGGATCGGGTCCATGATGTTCGCGGTCGCGACGAACATGACCTTGGAGAGATCGAACGGCACCTCCAGGTAGTGATCCGAGAAGGTGTGGTTCTGCTCCGGGTCGAGCACCTCGAGCAACGCCGCTGCGGGGTCGCCGCGGAAGTCGTGCCCGAGCTTGTCGATCTCGTCGAGCATGAAGACCGGGTTGTTCGACCCCGCCTTCTTCATGCCCTGGATCATGCGGCCCGGCAGCGAGCCGACGTAGGTGCGCCGGTGGCCGCGGATCTCCGCCTCGTCGCGCACGCCGCCCAGCGAGATGCGAATGAACTTGCGCCCGAGCGAGCGCGCGATCGAGCGCCCCAGCGACGTCTTGCCGACGCCGGGCGGCCCGACCAGGCACAGGATGGGCCCGCGCTTGTCGGCCTTGAGCTTGCGCACCGCCAGGTACTCGAGGATGCGCTTCTTGACCTTCTCGAGGTCGTAGTGATCGGCGTTGAGGATGTCGCGCGCGCCCTGGATGTCGAGCTTGTCCTCGGTCGAGATCGCCCACGGCAGCTCGACGAGCCACTCGAGGTAGGTGCGCGTCACCGTGTACTCGGCCGACGACGGCTGCATCACCTTGAGCCGCTCGAGCTGCTTCATCGCGACCTTCTCGGTCTCGGGCGGCATCTTCGCGTTGACGACCTTCTCGCGGAAGTCGTCGAGGTCGCCGCCGGAGTCGTCGATCTCGCCGAGCTCCTCTTTGATCGCCTTCAGCTGCTGGCGCAGCACGTACTCGCGCTGGTTGCGCCCCATCTCCTCCTGCACCTGGCTGTTGATCTTCTCGCGCACCTTCAGCACCTCGTGCTGGCGCGAGAGGAACTGCAGCACCTTGCGCAGGCGGTTCTTGAGATCGAACGTCTCGAGCACGTCCTGCTTCTCGTCGACCTGCACGTCCAGGTTCGAGGTGATGAGGTCGGCGAGCTGGCCGGGCTCGGTGACGCTGTCGACGAGCGCGCTCGCCTCCTTGGGGAGCTCGGGCATCAGCTTGATCACCCGCTTGGCGACGTCCTTCAGGTTCATCACCAGCGCGTCGAGCTCGACGTCGGTGCTGGGCGCGTCGGGCAGCGGCTGCACCTTGGCGGTCATGAACGGATCCTGTCCGCCGACCTCGAGCAACCGGATGCGCGAGACGCCCTGCAGGATCACGGAGAAGTTGTCCTTGGCCAGCTTGATCACCTTGAGGATCCGCGCCGCACAGCCGACCGAGAACAGATCGGTCGGGCCGGGCTCTTCCGTGCGCGCGTCGCGCTGGGTGACGATCCCGATGACCGGGCGCTCCTTGGAGATCGCCTCCTCGACCAGCTTGACCGACTTCTTGCGGCCGACGTCGATCGGGATGATCGACCCCGGAAAGAGCACGGAGTTGCGCAGCGGGAGGATCGAGATGATCTCGGGAACTTCGATAGGCCCTTCGGGGGCGGTTTTCTTGGAGGCCATTTCCCGTGATCGTATACGGTGAAACGTTCCGAAACAAATATGAAACGCTCACAACCTCGACGAGAACGTCGCAAGCGCGGCGTGTAGGCACACACCCGCTCAGCGTCTAGCTCGGAACCCTCAAAGGGTTCCGAACCTCCGCGCTCGGAACCCTAGAAAGGCTCCGAACCTCCGCGCTAGCCGCTCTGGGTGGGTCGGCTAAAGGTTTTAGACGAGCGTCAGTCGTACGGGATTCATCCCGTTCATCTCACCGGCCGCGCTTTTCCGACGC
Organism: uncultured Pseudomonadota bacterium; assembly: GCA_963711305.1. Taxonomy (GTDB): domain Bacteria; phylum Myxococcota_A; class Polyangia; order Fen-1088; family Fen-1088; genus DASRQZ01. Next base: position 355,668 of record CAVQDT010000005.1, on the reverse strand, counting down.
CGGCTTCGGCTGGGGGCTAAAAGCGTGGACGGTCGCACCGCCGCCGTTGCTGCCGGTCGCGCCCGCCTCGCCGGCCGCCGACGGCAAGCCGCGGTCGCGGGCGATCCCGTGATGGGTCAGGACCTTCGCCTCGATCTTGCGCGCGACCTCGGGGTGATCCCGGAGGTATTGCTTGGCGTTCTCCCGACCCTGCCCGATGCGATCGCCCTCGAACCCGAACCAGGCGCCCGACTTCTCCACGACGCCGCACTCGGCACCCAGGTCGACTAAGTCGCCCTCGTGGCTGATGCCCTCGCCGTAGAGGATGTCGAACTCCACCTCGCGGAACGGCGGCGCCATCTTGTTCTTCACGACCTTGACACGCGTGCGGTTTCCGACCACCTGCTCGCCGTCCTTGAGCGCGCCGACGCGGCGGATGTCCAGGCGGCAGCTGGCATAGAACTTCAGCGCGTTACCACCGGTCGTCGTCTCGGGGTTGCCGAACATCACGCCGATCTTCATGCGGATCTGGTTGATGAAAATCACCAGCGTGTTCGATTTGGAGATGGTCCCGGTCAGCTTGCGCAGCGCCTGGCTCATGAGGCGCGCCTGCAGGCCGACATGCGAGTCGCCCATCTCCCCCTCGAGCTCGGCGCGCGGGGTCAGCGCCGCCACCGAGTCGACAACCACGATGTCGACCGCGCCCGAGCGCACCAGCATCTCGGTGATCTCCAGCGCCTGCTCGCCGCAGTCCGGCTGCGAGACCAGGAGGTCGTCGGTGCGCACCCCCAGCTTGCGCGCGTAGCCGACGTCGAGCGCGTGCTCGGCGTCGACGAAGGCGCAGATCCCGCCGCCCTTCTGCGCCTGCGCCACCACGTGAAGCGCCAGCGTCGTCTTGCCGGATGATTCCGGACCGTAAATCTCGACGATGCGGCCGCGCGGCAGCCCGCCGACGCCGAGCGCGATGTCCAGGCCCAGCGACCCGGTCGGCACCACGGTGACCTCGGGCGGGGCCAGCCCCTCGCCGAGGCGCATGATGCTGCCCTTGCCGAACTGCTTCTCGATGGTCGATACCGTCAGCTCGATCGCCTTGTCGCGGTTGGCGTCGCGCTCGCGCACCACCGGCGCGGGTGCCACCGCCGCGACCGGCCCGGACGCCGCGCCAGCCGATACGACGACCGGCTTCGCCGAGGATGCCCCACCCGCCACCATCGCGACCGGCTTCGCCGAAGACGCCGCGCGGGCCCCCTCGCCCGCCGCCTTCGCGGCAGCCGACGATGAAGCTGAAGAGGACGACGACGAAGACGCCGCGCTAGTTGATTCCTTGGTCTCGCTCTTTTCGGTCGCCATGGGTCGCTCCTTCCAGCGCGGCGGTGCCGCGCAAGACGTAAGTGGAGGCCTCACCACCGGTGATGCTCTCGTAGAGATGAACTTCGCTGACTCGAACCTCGCCGAACGCGCGCTCGGTCCACGGCGCCAGCGCCGCGGTCACATCACCCGCACCGTTTGACGAAAATCGGCGCGGCGTGCGCCCGATCGTGACGTGCGCGCGGAACGGGCGGCGCCGCTGCTCCTCGATGTCGCCGACCGCCAACTGCTCGGCGACGTCGACCACGGCGCGCGCGACCTCGGCGAGGCGGCGCGACGGATCGTCGACGCCGACCCAGACCACCTGGGCGCTCTTCGGCGAGGGAAATGCGCCCACCCCGCGCAGCGAAACCGAGAAGGTCGGGTGCCCGCCCAACGCGCCGCCGAGCGCCTCACCGAACCGCGCCAGGCGCTCCGCCTCGACCTGCCCCAGGAACATCAGGGTGACGTGCAGGTTCTCGGCCTTGCGCGTCCACTTCACGTCGGGCAGCCGCGCTGAGAGCTTTCCGGTCGCGTCCAGGATCGCACTCCGGACTGGCGACGACAGTGGAACGGCGACGAAGCTTCGAACGCCGCTGCGAATCTTCTGGTCGTCATCCCGGCCTTGGCCGTGAGCCTGGCCGCCGCTCATCGCTTGCGCGTGTCGAAGTAGCGCCGCGCCAGATCCAGCGCGAAGTAGGCCGCCGCCATGCGCACCCGATCGCGGTCGCCGGCGAACAGCTTGGTCGCCGTGCGGGTCGTCCCGGGCCCGCAGACCGCGAAACAGACCGTGCCGACCGGTTTGTCGGGCGCGCCCCCTTCGGGACCGGCGATGCCGGTGATCGAGACCGCCAGCGTCGATCCGCACAGCTTCTTCACTCCCTCGGCCATCTCGCGCGCGCACGGCTCACTCACCGCGCCGAAGTCGGCCAGCGTCTCGGGCTTGACGCCGAGCACACCGGTCTTGATTTCGTCGGCGTAGCAAACCACGCTGCCACGGAAGAACGTGGTCGCCCCCGCCTCCGAGGTGATGAGCTGGCCCGCGAGCCCGCCGGTGCACGACTCTGCGATGGCCAGCGTCGCGCTCTGCGCCTTCAGCGCCTTGGCAACCGCCGATGGAAAGGTATCGCCGTCGACGGCGTAGATGCCCGGGCCAATCCGCTTGCGCAGCTCGGTATCGATCTTCTCCAGCGTCGCCTTCGCCCGCTCGACATCCCGATCGCGCACCACGACCTTGACGTGGTTCTCCGGGTTCGATGTCCGGAAATGCAGCGTCGCCCCCTCGATGCCGGTCAAGAGCCCAGCCAGACGGTGGTCGATGTGCGACTCGCCCATTCCGTAGACGTGCCAGGCACGCACCGCTGGCGGCGGGACCCCCAGCTCGATCATGCGCGCGGTCAGCCGCGGCGCGACGTGGTCGATGAACATCTTTTCCATCTCACGCGGGACGCCGGGCATGAAGAACGCCTGCGCGCCGCCGAGCGAGATCTGGAACCCGGGCGCAATCCCCGCCGCGTTGGCGAACGCTTGTGCGCCGACAGGCACGCGCACCTGACGCAGGTTATTGGGCGTCAGCTCGAAGCCGTGGGTCGCGAAGCGCTTCTTCATCGCCTCGAGCGACGGCTGGTCGGCCACCGTCCCCACGCTCAGCAGGTCGGCCACCGTGTCGACCGTCCGGTCGTCCTCGGTCGGGCCCAGCCCTCCGGTCGCCAGGATCACGTCGACCTCTGCGCGCAGCCGGATCAACGCGGTGCGGATCGCGGTCGGGTCGTCGGAGACCACCACGTGCTCGCGTAGCTCGAGCCCCGCCTCGAACAGCCGGCCGGAGAGGAAAGCGGCATTGCTATTCGCCACTTCGCCCCGCAACACCTCGTCCCCGATCGCCAGCAGCGCCGCCGTTTGTGCCCGAGCCTCGGAACTAGACATTTGAGCAGTACCCTACCGGCGCCGATACCTCGTGTCAATGCTTTGAGTCGATTGCTCCGCGGATCTTTTCGGGTGGCTGCGCTGAGCCGCCGCGCCCCGTCGAGAACACACGACGCGCACCGGCAGACCGGATTTGACGCGATCGGATCTCGCCGCTACCCTGGACCGGTTTCTCGTCTCTCGCTGACCAACATGCGCATCCGCTATGCAGCCAAAACCGACGTCGGGATGAAGCGGACGCACAACGAGGACTACTTCTCGCTCATCGAGGACGAGCAGCTCTTTCTCGTCGCCGACGGTATGGGCGGTCACGCCTCGGGCGAGGTGGCGTCGAAGATGGCGGCCGAGGTGATGCGCGAGTTCTACACGCGCACCAAGGACGACGACGCGACCTGGCCGTACAAGATGGACCGGCACCTGTCGTACGTCGAGAACCGCCTGGTCATCGGCATCAAGATGGCGAACCAGCGCATCTTCGAAGCGGCCGGGCGCGACGCGAAGTTCAAGGGCATGGGCACGACCATCGTCAGCTGCCAGGTGGTCGGCGAGACGTCGTACATCGCCCACGTCGGCGACTCGCGCTGCTACCGCGTGCGCGGCGGCGCCATTCAGCAGATGACGCGCGACCACTCGCTGCTCGAGGACTACAAGGACGCCAAGCCCGACATGTCCGACGAGGAGCAGCGCAAGTTCCCCCACAAGAACGTGATCACGCGCGCGCTCGGCATGCGCGAGACCGTGCAGGTCGACGTGCTGGCGCACGACATCGCCGACCAGGATCTGTTCCTGCTCTGCTCCGACGGACTGTCGGGCATGGTCGAGGATCCGCAGGTGCTGGAGATCGTGACGAAGGCGCCGAGCCTCGAGGTCGCGGTCGTCCGGCCTGGTCGACGCCGCCAACCACGCCGGCGGCACCGACAACGTCACGGTGCTTGCGTTGCAGTGTCTGGCCGGCGGTAGTTAGTCGGGGGTGCCCGCACCGGGGCGGGTAACCAGGAACGGCGACGGTGGGGGACGTGAGGACGGCTTCGATCTCTCCGTTGTGGGGCGCGAGAGGCGTGGGGGCCCTTGGGGTGGGGTGTTCCTCTTGCGGGGGACGCGGCCCTCACGCCGCCGGTCGCGCCGGCAACCTCCACCCGGCCGGAGAGCCGGGGACTCGACCGAGGGCCCGAGCGAAGTGAGGTCCGGCCGGCGGCACGGGGGCCGCTCCCTCGGCGCTGGCGACCTGGCCGCGGACGGCAGGAGCGCGCCTCGGAGCCCCCGCAAGAGGAACACCCCACCCCAAGGGCCCCCACGCCTCTCGCGCCGGTGACAAGCTCCGTTTACTGCGCCTGAGGGCGTTCGCATTTTTAAATTGAGCTATCGGACGAGCGACGAGCGATCGTGAACGGAGAGCCTTCGCTAGGTGACTGTCGCGTCGGGCGCGATCGTGAACGGAGAGCCTTCGCTAGGTGACTGTCGCGTCGGGCGCGATCGTGAACGGAGAGCCTTCGCTAGGTGACTGTCGCGTCGGGCGCGATCGCGAGCCTTCGCTACCTGAATGCGGCGCACTTGGCGAAGAAGTCGCGTAGACGACGCTGGGGTGCGCGTCCGGGTACCTTCAATTAAAAATTACGAACGCCCTCAGGCGCAGTGAAACGTAGTTGTCACCAAGCGCGAGAGGCGTGGGGTTGGGGTGTTCCTCTTGCGGGGGCTCCGAGGCGCGCTCCTGCCGTCCGCGGCCAGGTCGCCAGCGCCGAGGGAGCGGCCCCCGTGCCGCCGGACGGACCCCTCTTCGCTCGGGCCCTCGCTCGTGTCCCCGGCTCTCCGGCCGGGTCGGGGTTGCCGGCGCGACCGGCGGCGTGAGGGCCGCGTCCCCCGCAAGAGGAACACCCCAACCCCACGCCTCTCGCGCCCCTCAACGGAGAGATCGGAGCCGTCCTCACGTCCCCCACCGTCCCCGTTCCTGGTTACCCGCCCCGGTGCGCGCTCAGTCCGCCGCAGAACCCGCCGTCGAGCTGCCGCGCGCGGGGGCCTTTCGCCACATCGCGAAGACCGGGTAGATGGTGAGCACCCCCATGGTCAGCGTCATCGCCGCGCCCGAGAACGCGTGCAGGAACGCGAGGCCGGTCGACACGTATCGCACCAGCCAAGGCGTGGCGATGTGCAGGAACACCGTTGCCGACGCCGCGCCCACCCAGCCGAGCTTCGCGCGCGGCGACAGCGCCGTCGCGAAGAAGAGGTGCCCGACGATCAGCAGCACCACCGGCATGGTGAAGAGGTGGAAGTGGGTGACCTCGAGCAGCTTGCGGTAGGTCACCGCGACGACGATCTTCTGCGGCCGCGCCTCGACCTCGGGCGGCATCTCGATGGCCGGTCCCGCCCGAGACCCCTCCGCGCCGCTCGGGGCGGAGGCGGCGTCATCCGATTCACCGCCGTAGTAGCGGCGCACGCCGCCGAGACCGCTGCCTACCAGGTCGCCGTAGTACAGCGCCGACGAGACGATCCCGCACAGGATCAGCACGCAGAACGCGGAGTAGAGCACCTTCGCCTCGACTGCGAGGTTCCAGAGGCGGAAGCCCCCCGAGGCGAACTGCCGCATCAGCGCGCGGCGGTCGTGCGCGCCGGCGAGTGTTCGGCCGCGACCGTCGACAGCCCCAGCGCCAGCTCCTCGACCAGGACCGCGGCGCGGCGCGCGCCGACCGCCATCGATGCCGAGGACACGGTCGCGCCACTCACGGCGTCGATATCGCGGCTCACGCGCAGCGGATCCTGAGCGGTCTTGCCCTCGAACTGGTGGCGGAAGCGCGGGTCGCGCACCTCGTCGCCGCGCGGCTCGCGGTAAACCATGATCTCCAGCCGCTCGATCACCCCGCGCGGCGACAGGCGCGTCGCGAACGTGATCGGCTGGTGCAGCCCCTGCTCCTCGTCGATGATCGCGTAGCCGTCGACGTGGTTGTTGGTGGTGGCGACGAAGATGTTGTAGCGGTCCTTGGCCGGCGCGTATCCGAGGCGCTGGGCCAGCCGCGTCTTCAGCGACGGGTCGAGCGTGAAGGTACGGAAGGTCACCTTCTCACTCTTCGGGAAGAAGTCGACCAGCAGCGCGCGCGGCGTGTAGTAAGTCGTCTCCGCGTGCGCGCGCGCGGCCGGCAGCAGACAGCAGCCGACGACCAGCGTCAGACAAGCGACCCGCGATGCAGCCAAGCGAAAGATTCGAGATTGACGGCGGCCCGGTCCAAACATGATTTTGAGAACCGTTATCAATTTCAACTCTCTTTAAGTAGCCTATCGGCTCGAACGACTGTCAACTACGGTCTAGCTATCGTTCTGCCCGGGTTGCTGCCTTGGGTTGCCGCGAAAATGATTTTCATCGGCAATTTCATCTACGAGCGGAGCGCCGCCCGAAACCCAATGAAATCAGCGCCTTCCGGGCAATCCCGCCTTGACCAGACCCTCGCCCGGGCAGCGGCCACCGGCGATTCCCTGTGCCTTCTCGCACAGGCCGAACAGCTCGTGGCGATGGCGCAGCACGTTGAAGCCCAGCGTACGCGCGGCCTTGTCCTGCAGCTGCTCGATCTCGTCGCTCTCGAACTCGACGATGTAGCCGCAGCGCTCGCAGATCAGGTGGTCGTGGTGGGCGCGGCCGCTCGCGACCTCGTACAGCGTCTGGCCCGACCCGAACTGGCGCGACGCCGCGAGCCCCGCCTCCTCCATCAGCTTCGCCGTGCGATAGACCGTCGCCAGCCCGACGCGCGGGTGCTTCTTGCGCGCGTCGGCGAGCAGGTCCTCGAGCGCCACATGCCCCGACCGCCGCAGGAACGCGTCGACGATCGCCTCGCGCTGGTGCGTGGTCTTGAGCCCCTTGCGGCGTAAATAGGCCTGCCAGGGTGACTTCGGATCCTCGGTCTTCGCCGCGGCTCGCTTCATGACTTCCACTTGATCGAGCATCCCATGGATGGGCGCTGCTCTGCCGAGGGACGGCGGCCGTCGAGCAGAGCCTCCACCGCGTCAGCGAGCTCGTGCCTGGTCACCTTGGATTCGTCTTTCCACGAGTCGTCGATGCGTCCGCGATAAGCCAGACGGCGCTCGCGATCGTAAACGAAGAGGTCGGGCGTGCAGACGGCGCCGAATGCGCGCGCCACGTCCTGCGCCTCGTCGTGCAGGTAGGGGAAGCCGTACTGCTTGCGCCGCCACCGCTCGGCGAGCTTGTCGAAGGCGTCGTCGGGATAGGTCACCGCGTCGTTGGAGCAGACGCCGACGAAGGCGGCGCCGCGCGCGCCGAAGTCGCGCGCGAGGCGGATCAGCCGATCCTCGACCGCCTGCGCGTACGGGCAGTGATTGCAGATGAACATCACCACCAGCACGGGCGCGCGCTCGAAGTCGGCCAAACGGTAGCTATTTCCGTCGACGGCCGGGAGCCGGAAGTCGGGACAAGGCGCTCCGAGGCGGGCAGGTGGCGAATCTACGGCCATGTTGGTGACGGGTGAATCATATTGCAGAGTTCTGGGGAGATTGAAATGGCCCGCGGGAGAGTCGTACAAAAACGCGATGGACCGCGCCCCCAAGCCCGCCGAGGACGGCGAGCGCTTCGACGACATTCTGACCCGGCTGCGCACCCTCGTCGAACGGCTCGAGGGGGGCAACCTATCGCTCGAGGACAGCCTGCAGTCGTTCGAGCAAGGCATGGAGCTTTGCCGGCGCGGCGCCGCCATCCTCGACGCCGCCGAGAAAAAGGTCGAGGTGCTGCTCGCCGGCCCGCCGGGCGCGAACCGCACCGCGCCGTTGCCGGGCACGCCCAAGCCAGGCACGCCTGACGAAAGACAGGGCGATTGAGCCCGCCGCATGACCTCGGCCACTGGATCGCCCTGCGGCGCGCGGAGCTCGAATCGCTGTTCGCGGCGCGCTTGCCCGCGCCCGCGCGCGCCGACGATCCGGGACGACTGACCGAGGCGGTGCGCTACTCGCTGCTCGCGCCGGGCAAACGGGTGCGCCCGCTGCTGGCGCTCGCCGCCGCCGAAGCGGTGGGCGGCAGCGCGGCCGTCGCGAGCGACGACGTGCGCCTGGCCTGCGCGTCGATCGAGCTCGTGCACTGCTACTCGCTCATCCACGACGACCTGCCGGCGATGGACGACGACGACTTCCGGCGCGGGCAGCCGAGCAATCACAAAGTGTTTGGCGAAGCGATCGCGATCCTCGCCGGCGACGCGCTGGTGACGCTGGCGTTCCAGTGGATCGCCGAAGCCGGCCTGCACGCCGGCCGTCCGGGCGACTTCCTGCGCGCTGCGGTGGCCCTCGGTCGAGGTAGCGGGATGAAGGGCATGGTACGAGGGCAGGCGCGCGACCTGGGCGAGCCCCCACCCGCCTCCCTGGCCGAGCTCGAACAGCTACACGGGGAGAAGACCGCGGCGCTGTTCCGCGCGGCGCTGGAGATCGGCGCCGCCGCCGCGGGCGCTGACGAACCGACGACGCTGGCGCTGGCCCGCTTCGGCGAGTGCTACGGCATCGCCTTCCAGCACGCCGACGACCAGGACGACGCCGACCACCCGGGTCACGCGGCCGAGGCGCGGCAGCGGGTCACGGCGCTGATTGCCGAGGGCGTGAGCGCCGCGCGCGAGCGACTCGGCCCGCGGGCCGAGCTCCTCGAATCCTTCGCCCGCGAGCTCTCGATACGCAGCGCTGGCGCCGCCGCCTGAGCGCTTGTGTTACGATGGTGGTTCCATGCCGCTCGACGAGAACACCCGTATGGGGATCCCTCCCGTCGTCGCGCCCGAGGGGGGCAAGCGGGATCGGGCCTATCTGGTCGTGCTCGCAGGCGCCAGCGTCGGCGAGATGTATAAAATCGAAGGCGAGAAGACCGTCATCGGACGCGGGCAGAACGCGCAGATCCGGTTGCTGGACGACGGGATCTCGCGCGAGCACGCACAGCTGGTGATCCAGAGCGACCGCGTCGTCCTGGAAGACATGGGCTCGACCAACGGCACCTACTGCAACGGCCTGAAGGTCGACCGCAAGGAGCTGGCCGACGGCGACAAGATCCTGGTCGGCTCGACCACGATCCTCAAGTTCACCTACCACGACAACCTCGACGAGATCTTCCAGAAGCAGATGTACGAGTCGGCCCTGCGCGACGGGCTGACCAAGGCGTTCAACAAGCGCTACTTCACCGATCGCCTCGAGAGCGAGTTCACGTTCTCCACCCGGCACATGACGCCGCTGACGCTGGTGCTGTTCGACATCGACCACTTCAAGAGCGTCAACGACACCTTTGGTCATCCGGCCGGCGACCACGTGCTGATGGAGCTGTCGAACATGATGGGCGCGCAGCTGCGCGCCGAGGACATCTTCGCGCGCTACGGCGGCGAGGAGTTCGCGGTCGTCTGCCGCGGCTCCGACGCCGTGCAGGGGCAGATCGTCGCCGAGCGCCTGCGCAAGGCGGTCGAGGCGAACCAGTTCGCCTACGAGGGCAAGCGCATCCCGGTGACCATCAGCCTGGGCATCGCCACCCTGCCCGACCCGGCGATCGCCGACGCCAGCGAGCTCATCCGCGCTGCCGACGAGGCGCTGTACGTGTCGAAGAAGTCTGGCCGCAACCGGGTCACGCTGCACAAGCCCAAGGCGTAGTTGCGCCGGCCAGCGCCGAAGTTATTTGCAGCACCGGATCGAGGTTCGTACTCTCACTTCGTGCGCATCTCTGCGACCGCGGTCCTGGCGATCAGTTTGGCGACGACGTCCGCGGTGGCCGCGAGCCGGCGCGCCAAAGCGCAGGAGGCCGACAGCGAGAAGGCGCCCAAGCCGGCCAAGTTCGACCCCGAGTGGATCGAGCCGTTCTTCAAGAGCGGCCCTGCCCGGCAAGCGGCCGAGCGCTTCCGCGCCGAGGACTGGTCCGCAGCGGAGAGCGGCTTCGCCAAGGCAGTGAAGGCGCTGCCCAAGGCGTCGCCCGAGCGCCGCGCGGCGCGCTACCTCCAGGCGCTGGCGCGAGGCCAATCAATCCAAGTGGGCCGACGCGGGCGCGCTGTTCGAAGAGCTCTACGCCAGCTATCCCAAGCTCGCCCCGTATCACGCCTACAACGCCGCGCGCTGCCGGCTGCGGAGAGGTGACGCGGCCGGTGCGCTCGAATGGAGCGGCCGGGTCGCCAAGGGCTCGATCCCCGAGGCGGAGACGATCCTGGTCGCGATCGACGCCCAGCGCGCGCTCGGCCGCTGGGCGGATGTCGCTCGAGACGCTGCGCAACTATCTCGAGCGCTTCCCGTCGGGACCACGGCGCGCCGAGGCGCAGTTCAAGAAGGGCGAGGCGCTGGAGAAGCTGGCAGCCGCGGGCCAGGGCGCGCCGCCCGCCCCGGCGGTGGCGGCGGTGCCTGCGATGAGCGGCAGCCCTGACTCGTCAGCGGCCGCCGGCGCGGCCGTGACCGCTGCGGTCGACGCGGGAACACCCCCGGAGGCGCTGGCCGAGGCACTGCTCTCGTACCGTAAGGTCTGGGCGGAAGCGCCGCTCGAGTCCTGGTCGGAGCGCGCCGCGGATCGCATCACGGCGCTGACGCGCGGCCAGCCGGCAGCGGCCGGGCGCACCCACACCGCCGGCGAGTGGGTGTCGCGCGGCATGGCGCTCTTCGACGCGAACCGCAACACCGAGTCCGAGGCGGCGTTCGTCGCGGCGCTGGCGGCGCCCGGGCTCGACACCGACCTCGAGTGCAAGGCGCGCTTTCACCGCGCGCAGTCGGTCTGGAAGCAGCGGCAGCGCCCGCGCGCCGCGCCGCTGTTCGACGAAGCCGAGCCGGTCTGCGCCAAGGCCGACAACCGCGACCTGCATGCCAAGGCGCTCTACCAGGCCGGCGCGCTGCTACGCATCGATGGCCGAGCGCGACAAGGCGGCCGCCCACTACGCGCGCATCGAGGCCGAGCACCCCGACCACAGCTACGCCGACGACGCTCGGCTCCGTACCGCCGAGCTGGCGACCGACGCCGGCGACGACGCCCAGGCCGCGAAGCTGCTCGCGGAGATCCCGACCAAGTATCCGCAGGGCGACATCCTCAACGAGGCGCTGTGGCGCCTGGCCTACGGCGCATGGCGTGCCGGCCACTACGACGAGGCGCTCAGCTGGCTCGACGAGAACCTGCGCCTCATCCCGCACGAGGAGATCTGGTACGCCGAGGGGCGGGCCCACTACTGGAAGGGGCGGATCCTCGCCAAGCAGGACAAGCCCAAGCTGGCGCGCGAGTCGTACATACGCGCGATCCGCGAGTACCCGCTGTCGGTCTATGCGCTGCTGTCGTTCGCGCGCCTGCGCGAGAGCGCGCCCAAGGCGCTGGCGCCGCTGGTCTCGGAGCTGCGGCACGACCTGGACCACCCGGTGAAGTGGTCGTTCGCGCCGCGCGCGATCTTCGCCGATTCCGGGTTCCTGCGCGCGGTCGAGCTCGCGCGGATGGGCCAGGGCGGCGACGCGCGCCGCGAGCTCGCGCGCCTGGGCCTGTCGACGGTCGGCGAGAAGCACGCTTCGTCGAAATCGAAAGAAGAGGATGAGGATCTGCTGTGGATCACCGCGATCCTGCTCGACCGCGGCGGCGTCTGGAGCGCGTCGCACTCCATCCCGCGCTACATCGCCAACCGCTACCGGCTGACCTATCCGCACGACCTCGGCGCGTCGAAGTGGAAGATCGCCTATCCGCGCGCTTTCCCGGCGCTGGTCGAGAAGAACGCGCGCGCCAACCAGATCCCCGAGGCGCTGCAGCTGGCGATCATGCGCGAGGAGAGCGCGTTCAGCCCGCGCATCGAGTCGTTCGCCAACGCCATCGGCCTCACCCAGATGCTGATCAAGACCGCGAAGCGATTCGCCAACAACGGACCGGTCACCCGCGACATCCTCATGGATCCCGCCAAGAACCTGGAAATTGGATCGCGTTTCCTGGGTTTCCTCTGGAAGCACTTCAACGGCGCGCCGCCGCTGGCCATCGCGGGCTACAACGCCGGCGAAGGCGCGGTCGACCGCTGGCTCGCCGACAAGAACAACGCCGGCATCGCGGTCGACGAGTTCATGGAGTCGATCCCCTACGATGAAACCCGCAATTACACCAAGCGGGTGCTCGCGTCGTACTTCGCGTACTGCTGGCTCTACGCCAAGAAGCCGATCCCGGAGATCTCGTTCAAGCTGCCTGGGCCGCCCGGAAGGGCGCCGGTGAGCGCGGTGGACAAGCGCGGGTAGACCGCGGACGCCCTCTCCCTAACCCTCTCCCCGCAGACGGGGGAGGGGACCAGAGTCGGATCCGATCCCGGATAGCGGCGGCGGTCGGCCCTCGCCCCCAGCCCTCTCCCCGCAGACGGGCGAGCGGACGAGTCGGATCCATCCCTCCCCCGTCCGCGGGGAGAGGGTTAGGGAGAGGGGGCCGCCTCCGTTACTTCTTCTTCTTGCGCCGAAAAAACCCCGTGCTCCGCGGCGCGCTCACCCGCTGGCCGCCCGCCGCCGCGTAGGCCCGCAGGTGCTCTTCCTCTTCCGGCGTCAGCGACGTCGGGACCTGCAGCTTCACGTGGGCGACGATGTCGCCGTTGCCGCGCTCTTCCAGCCTGGGCATCCCCTTCCCGCGCAGGGTCAGCGTGTCGCCGGGCTGCGTTCCCGCCGGCAGGTCGACCTCGGTCTCGCCCTCGATCGTCGGGACCGTCACCTTGTCGCCGAGCGCGAGCTGCGGAAAGCTGACCACGACCTCGGTGTGCAGGTCGGCGCCGTCGCGCTCGAAGCGCGCATCCGCCTCGACGCGCAGGATCACGTACAGGTTCCCGGGCCGCCCGCCGCGCGCCGCGGCCTCGCCGCGGCCCATGAGGCGCAGCGTCGACCCATCGTCGACGCCGGCCGGGATCGCGATCTGCAGCGTGTCTTCCTGGTGGTCGATGCCGGTGCCCTGGCACTCCGAGCACGGCGTGCGCACGATCCGCCCCTCGCCGCGGCAGATCGGGCAGGTCGTCGAGATCATCAGGAAGCCCTGCGAGTGCATCACCTGCCCTCGCCCGCCGCACTGCTGGCAGACCTCGGGGCGTCGACCCAGGCTGGGCGCCGCTGCCGCGGCAGGACCCGCAGGGGGCGCGGCGCCGGATCTTGACCTCTTTGGTGACGCCGACCGCCGCCTCGGCGAACGAGATCGCGAGGCGCGTCTCGATGTCAGCGCCACGGCCCGGCCCGCGCGGGACCGCCGCCGCCGCGAAAGACGTCGCCGAAGATGTCGGAGAAGGCGGAGAAGATGTCGCCGATGTCGCTGAAGCCGGCGCCGCCGAAGCCGCTGCTCGGCCCGGCGTGACCGAAGCGATCATAGCTGGCGCGCCGCTCCGGGTCGGAAAGGACCTGGTAGGCCTCCGACGCCTCTTTGAACCTGCCCTCTGCCTCAGGGTTGTTGGGATTGCGATCCGGGTGCAGCTCCATCGCCATGCGGCGATAGGCGCGCTTGAGGTCGCTCGGGTCCGCGTTGCGCGGCACGCCGAGAACGTCGTAGTAATCCTTCTTGTCCGACACGGTGGACTCTCACCGTAAGAAGCTCCCGCCCCTAAGTCAAATGGCGCGGGCCGCTCGCGGTCGATTCCGCGGCGCGCGATTTCTACGCTACGCTAGCCGGTATGAAACACAGTCCCGGTTTTCTGGCCCTGGTGGAAGAGGCCAAGAAAAACATCCGCGAATGCACGCGTGCGCGAGGTCAAGGAGCGCTTCGACCACGGTGAGAAGTTCCAGCTGGTCGACGTGCGCGAAGACCACGAGTTTGCCCAGGACCACGTCACCGGCGCCCGGCACATCGGGCGTGGTGTGCTCGAACGCGACATCGAGACGCTGCTGCCCGACAAGGACACGTCGATCGTCCTCTACTGCGGCGGCGGGTTCCGGTCGGCGCTGGCGGCCGACAACCTGCGCAAGATGGGCTACCGCAATGTCTGCTCGATGGACGGCGGCATCCGTGCCTGGCGCGAGGCCGGCTATCCGATCAAGCGCACCTGATCAGCTCCGGCGACTCGAGGCGGTGCGGGCCGAGATCGTCGCCTGCACGCTCTGCCCGCGGCTGCGCGACTATTGCGCGCGCATCGCGCGCGAGAAAAAAGCCGCCCACCGCGACGACGTGTACTGGGGCAAGCCGGTCCCCGGCTTCGGCGATCCGGGCGCCCGCGTGCTGATCGTCGGCCTGGCGCCGGCGGCGCACGGTGGCAACCGCACCGGACGTACCTTCACCGGTGACGGCTCGGGCGATTTCCTGATGAGCGCGCTCCACCGTGTGGGATTTGCCAACATCCCGACGTCGCGAAGCTGGAACGACGGCCTGCGGCTCGACGACGCGTACATCCTGGCCGCCGTGCGCTGCGCGCCGCCCGACAACAAGCCCCTGCCCGAGGAGATCGTCCGCTGCCGGCGCCACATGGTGGCGGAGATCGCGGCGCTGACCAACGTGCGGGTCATCGTCGCGCTCGGAAAGATCGGGTGGGACGCGTATCTCGCCTACCTCGCCGGGGAGGGGCACGCGATCCGCCCGAAGCCGGCGTTCGGCCACGGCGCGCGCGCCGAGCTCGGCCGCGGGCTGCCGGTGCTGCTCGGCTCGTACCACCCGAGCCGGCAGAACACCAACACCGGCAAGCTGACGCCGATCATGCTCGAGTCGGTCTTCCGCGACGCGCGAAGAGTCATAGAATCGCGCGATGCCTCGTAGCTTCGCCAACGATCCCGCGCCGTGGAAGGTGCTCTCGTCCGAGTACGTGTCGCGCAAGTTCTGGTACACCGTCCGCCGCGACGAGGTCGAGCTGCCCAACGGCACGATCATCCCCGAGTACTGGATCAACGAGTACCGCCCGTGGGTCAACGTCGTCGCGGTCACCGAGAACGACGACGTGCTGATGGTGCGGCAATACCGCCACGGCAGCGGCTCCGTCCATTTCGAGATCCCCGCCGGCACCACCGACGCCGAGGACACCGACATCGAGACCGCGGGCCGGCGCGAGCTGCTCGAGGAGACCGGCTACGGCGGCGGGCGCTGGTCGCCGCTGATGACGTTGTCGGCGAACCCGGCGCTGCAGAACAACCTGACCTACACGTTTCTCGCCGAGGGCGTGGTGCCGATGGCCACGGCCGATCCCGGCGCGAGCGAAGATCTGCGCCTGCACCTGGTGCCGGCGCGCGAGATCGAGGCGATGATCGACGGCGGCGAGCTGATCCAGTCGCTGCACGTCGCGCCGCTGCTCAAGTTCCTGCTCAAGCGTCGCGGGTGATCCGACGCGGCCAGGCGCGCGCGATCGACGCCGGTGTCGGAACCAGCCACGGCGTGCGGGCGCGGTAGCGCGTGTAGTCGGGGCCGAACTCCTTCTCGAGCTTGATCTCTTCCAGCCGGCTGCCGATCGGGACGTAGATCAGCAGCGTCGCCGCCATGAGCGCGCGCCCGAGCGGCAGGTACGTCTCGGCGGCAGCCAGCAACGTCATGAAGAGGTAGAGCGGATGCCGGCAGAGCGCGAACGCGCCGCCGGTCGAGAGGCGCACGCTGCCAGCTTCGGGCGTGCCCGGCGGGTGGTCGCCGAAGAAGTCGGGCAAGCTGAAGCTGCGCACGGTCCAGAACAGCCCGGCGAGCGCGACGACGCGAATCACCAGGAAGGGAACGTCGAGCGCGGGGCGCAGATCCCAGACCACCGGCGCCGCCAGCGGCACCCAGAGCCCCCAGACGATCACCATCACCGGCAGCGTGAGGATCAGGTACAGGCGGCGCGTCGACTCGCGGTCGCGGCCGGCCCAGCGCTTGAACCGCGCGCTGGCGAAGCCGGAGTGCGCGCCGAAGAACAGGCGCCATGAGCGCGAGGTCCCAGACGACGGCGGGGCCGAGGGAGAGGGAGAACCAGAACGGACCCGATGCGGGGAGGCCAGCGGAGCGCCACCAGAGGTGCACGAAGAGGGCGAAGGCGAGAGCACCGCAGACCTTGGCCATGCCCAAACGCTACCACGGGCGGTGCTAAGCTGCGCCGGATGCCCATGCCCAACGAGATCGTCGGTTTGCTGCGCTCGAAGATCACGCTCAAGTGGTCCGACGGCCACGAGACCGCCTACCGCGCGCGTGACCTGCGCCTCGCCTGTCGCTGCGCCGGGTGCGTCGAGGAGACCTCGGGGCGGCCGCTGCTCGACCCGGCGAAGATCGCCGACACGGTGCGCGCGAAGCGGATCGAGCTCGTCGGGCAGTACGCCATCTTGATCGAGTGGAGCGATGGACACTCCACCGGCATCTACAACTTCCGCGACCTGCGCGCGAACTGCCCGTGCGAGCCCTGCATCGCCGAGCGCGCCGCCGGAAGAGCGCCGCAATCGCCGTAGCGCCCGGACCCCGAGCGAAGGCCGACGCCGCCAGCCGCTCTGCTACCCTGCGATCAGCCCCGCGATCGTTGCCGTCAAGAACGTCGCCAGCGAGCCGGCGAGGATCGACTTCAAGCCGAGGCGCGCCAGATCCTTGCGGCGCTCGGGCACCATGCCGCCCAGGCCGCCGAGCACGATCGCCAGCGAGCCGAAGTTGGCGAAGCCGCACAGCGCGAAGCTGGCGATGCGGATGCTCTGCGGATCGAGCTCGCTCGCGTGGCTGGTCATCGCCTGATAAGCGAGGAACTCGTTGAGCACGGTCTTGGTGCCGAGCAGCGAGCCGACCAACGGAGCATCCTTCCACGGCACGCCCATCAGGTAGGCGAGCGGCGTGAGCGGCGCGCCGAGGATGCGCCCGAGGTTGAGCTCGGGGTGTCCGAAACGCGCGCCGATCCACGATGCGCCGTGGTCGATCATGCTCACCAGCGCGACGAACGCGATCAGCATGCCGCCGACGTTGAGCGCCAGCTGCAACCCCTCGCTGGCGCCGCGCGCGGCCGCGTCGATGACGTTGACGTCGAGCCTGGGCACGCTGACCTTGGCGCCCTCCCCCGACCAGGACGTCTCGGGCGCGCCGGTCTCGGGCACCATGATCTTCGCGAACATCACCGCCGCCGGCGCGCTCATGAACGACGCGGTCACGAGATATCCGGCGCTCACGCCCATGGCGACGTAGGCCAGGAAGACGCTGCCCGCGATCGTCGCCATGCCTGCGCACATCACAGCGAAGAGCTCGCTCTCGGTCATGCGCGCGACGTAGGGACGAATGAGCAGCGGCGCCTCGGTCATGCCCAGGAAGATGTCGCCCACCGTCGACAGCGCCTCGGCGCCCGAGATGTGCATGGTGCGCGTGAGCCCGCGCGCCAGCAGCGACACGATCCGCTGCATGATCCCCAGGTGGTACATGACCGCCATCAGGCTGGCGACGAAGACGATGATCGGCAGCACCTTGACCGCGAGCAGGAAGCCGACCGCGACGGTGTGGACCCCGCCCTCGGTCGACGGAGTCTGCACCATGGTCATCGCCGGCCAGTCGCCGAAGACGAAGCGGATGCCGGCGTCGGCGAACCCGAGGAAGTCGTTGGCCAGGTCGTTGGCCGCCATGAACAGGCGCACGCCGATCGCGGTGCGCATCGCGAAGACCGCGATCGCGATCTGCAAGCCGAAGCCCCAGAGGAGAATGCGCGGATTGACCGCGCGCCGCCGGTCGGTCGACGCCGCGAAGGCGATCGCCAGCAGGACGACGACGCCGAGGAGCCCCCTCAACGAGCCACCGGCGGCGGCGCTGCGCTCACGCGTCGAGCTCCAGCGGCTGCCTGTGGAAGCGCGCGCGCAGGCGGTTCACGGCGCGAAAGACCGTCGGACGCGCGATCAAGCGGCGCTCGAGGCCGGTCTTGCCCGGAAAGTTGATCAGCGTGAGGCCGATGAGCGCGGTCAGCAGCCCCTGCCCGGGCACCCCCGGCAGCGCCATGATCACGCCCAGCGCGAACAGGATGATGCCGGCCAGGTTCTTGAGGATCAGCCCGGCGACCCGCACCACCGGGTGCCGGTGCGCCCAGAACACCCGCCGCCCCGCGAGGCGAAAGTGGTCGACGGGCCAGCCAATCACGATGACCGTGACCAGCGCCATACTGCCCGCGAAGAGCGCCAGCGATACCAGGACGCCCCACCACCAGTGGCCGCCGGTCAGCGTCTCCGCCAGTTTTCGAAGGGCATCGATCATCGTCTGGAAACAATGATGACGGCCCCCGGCGGGGGAAGCACATCCTCCATGTGTATCAAATCTTCCACGCCTTCACCGCGGTTGCCAACTTGGTAGACTCCGACCAGGCACGCGCGGTTGCGTGCCCGTCACCAGGTAGACCGCCATCCAGATCGAAATCATCTCCCGAATCGCCGACGTCCGAGCGGACGAATGGAATACCCTGATCGGCGACGACGATCCGTTCCTGGAGCACGCTTTCCTGAACGCACTGGAGCTGTCGGGGAGCGTGGGCGAGGACGCCGGCTGCGTCGCCGCGCCTGGTGCTGGCGCGCGACCGGGGCACGCTGCAGGGCGCGGTCCCGCTTTACCTCAAGACCAACAGCTACGGTGAGTTCATCTTCGACTGGGCCTGGGCCGACGCCGCCCACCGCAACGGCATCCGGTACTACCCCAAGCTGGTGGCGGCGATCCCGTTCACGCCGGCGACCGGTCACCGGCTGCTGCTCGCGCCTGGCGCCGACGTCGAGGCGGTGACCCGCGCGCTGCTCGACGCGGTCGGCGACGTCGCCACCAAGGAGCGCGCCTCGTCGGTGCACTTCCTGTTCTGCACGCCCGAGGAGAAGGAGCGCCTCGGGACCGCCCACTATGCGCCGCGCCTGAGCATGCAGTTCCACTGGGAGAACCGGCCCGGGCGGCCCTTCGACGATTTCGACGACTACCTGTCGACGTTCCGGTCGCGCAACCGCAAGCAGGTGCGCAAGGAGCGCGCCGCCGCCGCCGCGCACGGGCTGACGTTCCGGGTCGCGACCGGCGCAGAGCTCGACGACACCGACTGGGCGGCGCTGCAGCAGTTCTATTCGGCGAACGTCGCGCGCCACCACGGCATCGAGTACCTGCAACCCACCTTCTTCGACATCGTTCGCGAGACCTTCGCGCACCATCTGGTGGCCACGCTGGCCTACCGCGGGCGCACGCCGGTCGCCGGCACGATCAACTTCGAGAAGGGTCGCCACATCTACGGCCGCTACTGGGGCTGTCTCGGCGATTTCGAGATGCTGCACTTCGAGCTCTGCTACTACCAGCTCATCGAGCGGGCGATCGCGCGCCGCTGTACGCGCTTCGAGGCCGGCGCGCAGGGCGAGCACAAGCTCAAGCGCGGGCTCTTGCCGTCGTTCACCCACAGCGCGCACTGGATCCGCCACCCCAAGCTGGCCGCGGCGATCGGCAACTTCTTGGTCGGCGAGGCGGCCAGTGTCGCGGAGCGCGCCGCCGAGTACGCGAGCCACTCGCCGTTCCGCGACGCCAACGGAGACGACGAGGGCGCCGGGGGCGGCGAGCGCGACGGTTCGGGCGGTTCGGAACCGTGATCGAAGTCTTCTATTTCTTCTCGATGATGGTGATCGGCGTCAATGCGCCGTACTTCCCACCGTACCTGCAGGGGCTCGGCTTCTCCGGGCGGCAGATCTCGGTCGTGCTGTCGGTGCCGCCGCTGCTGGCGCTGGGCGTTCCGCTGACCTGGGCGTGGATCGCCGACCGGACCAAGCAGCATGCACGCGTCCTGCGTATCATCTGCGCGGGCGCGGCGCTCGCGTGCCTGCCGCTGCTGGTCGTGCGTCGATTTTCCACGATTCTACCGGCGTATTTCCTCTATGCGTCGTTCTATATCGGCATGGGGGGGATGACCGATTCGCTGGCGATCGCGCGCATGCAGGCCGGCGGCGACTACGGGCGCATGCGGGTGTGGGGCTCGGCGGGCTGCATGGCCGCGGCGCTGGTGACCGGCGTGCTGCTCACGCTGCACGACAGCGGCGGCGCAGACCCGCTGGTGCCGTTCCTGATGATGGTGGCGCTGACCTCGGCGGTGATCGCGTCGCGACGGCTCACCGGTATGGGCGAATCGGGCGCGCGACCCCACCTACGAGATTTGAAGCAGCTCTTCGCCAGCGATCGCTACCGGCTGCTGCTGATGGCGGCGCCGCTGCACTGGGCTTGCTGCGCGCCGTACAATTCCTTCTTCGGCATCCTGATCCACGACCGCCACCTGCCGGCGGCCGCGCTGGGTGTCGCGTTCTGCCTGGGCGTGGCGGGCGAGATGCTGATCTTCGTGCGCTTCGCGCGGCTGCGCGCCTACTTCGAGCTCGACACCATGCTGGCGATCGCCTTCGCCGGCAGCGCGGTCCGCTGGCTGCTGATCTCGCAGGCCACCTCGACCGCGGCGATCATGGCGCTGCAGCTCGCGCACTGTCTGACCTACGGGCTCTTCTGGGCGGCGGGGGTCGCGGTCGTCGGCGAGGCGGCGCCGCCGCAGCTGCGCGCCACGGGGCAAGCCTTCTTCGTACTGTCGGTCGTGGGCGTCGGCAACATCCTCGGCAACACGGCGACCGGGGCGATCTACGACCTCGGCGGAGGCGCTGGCTACGCGTTTCTCGCCGCCGGCTTCGCCGAGCTGATACCGCTGGCGATCGCGCTCACCGCGCGGCGCCGGCGCCAGCTGGGAGCGGTGGCGTGAAGACGCGTGGGGCGGAGGCGGGTCCCCCGCCGGAGCCCATCCCCTTCGGGAACTTCGGCACGGACACCCCACCCTGCCCACCCCGCCGAAGCGGCGTCCTCGTCGCGGGAGGGTTTGGCGAGGCCGCGCGAAGCGCGGGGGCAGGTGGGTGGGGTGGGGGTGCCGAGTGCAGAGCTAACCCTCCGAGGGTTCCCATCTTGACGAACCGGTGGACTTCGGCGGCGGCGTTCGCGGCGCTGGCGTGTTTCGGGCTTGCGGAGACTGCCCGGGCCGGCGACGCGGGCGCGAGCGCGGATGTCGCCGGTGGGAAGGCGGCTCCACCCGCGGCGATCCTGCGCGCGCCGGGGCCGCCCGCCTCCGAGGAGCCCGCGCGCTTCGTGCTGGTGCGCGCGGGGGCGATGCTACACACGACGTTGCCGCCCGGGGGGCGCCGTCTACGCCTGCCGGCGCTCGCGATCGAGAGTGACTCGCCGCAAGCGACGGCGCGGTTTCGCGTGGTGCGTAGCGCGGGTGACTGGATCGAGCTCGAGACCTCGGCGGTCGATCCCGTCCAACCTCACTGCCACGCGCCGCCCGCTGCGTTCGCGGGGCTGGCGCTGCGCTTCTATGTCTCGGCGGCGGATCTGCAGTCGGTGACCTCGCGGCGGATTCACCTGGCGTTCGAGGGCGGCGGTGCGGTCGATCTCGAGCCTGGGGTCCCGGTCAAGCAGGCCGGCGATCACTGGCAGGTCTTCGCGGACGCGAACGTCCTGACCGTCGATCTGCCGGCGCTGCCCGGCGACGCAGTGGGAACGGTCTACGCGCCAGCGCTGGTTCGCGCGATCCCGGAGGCCGCGCATGTGCTGGTTCCCCCGGCGCGGCTCGCCGTCGGAAGCCTCAAGCTGACCGCCGACGCGCGTCGTAGCGAGACCCAGGGCGAGTGGAGCGCCGGCCGCGACGGCGCGCTCGCCGCTTACGTGCAGAGCGTCGGTGCCCGGCCGCGACCACCGTCTCGGCGTCAACGTGCAGACCGGGTGCGCGAGCTACCGAGGAACGGTCGAGGCCAAGGCGCTCGGCGACGCCCAGGCGCCGACCGAGAATCAGTGGCTGCTCGGCCACCGCGGGCGCAACCGCTTTCACGCGCGCGCCGGCGCGGCGCTGCGCTGGCCCGACGGCGGCGCCGCAGGGCACGTCACCGCCGAGCTCCCGATCCCCGACGAAGCCCACCTCGATCGCAAGCACCCCTGCTTCGACTGGCCGCTCGCGACCGAGGCCAGCGAGAGCGACGCGGCCGTGCGGCTCTGCCTCGCGCCAGGCGATGTCGTGGAGTCACCGGCGTTTCTGACCGATCAGCAAGTATCAGCGCCCACGCCGCAGACACGCCGGCAGGTGGCGCTGGCGATCGACAACCAGACCGCGCGCCCCGCACGCGAGATCGAGACGGCGGTGCGCACCGCCGCGCGCCGGCGGCTGTACGCGCTCGGCGACGTGCTGCTGGTGCCGCCGGGCGAGGAGACGGCTCGGTCGACGGCGCGAGCGCAGAAGAGCGGCCTCGCGCAGTACCGGGTCGAGCTCCGTATCGAGGAGACCCTGGGCGCGCCCGGAGAGATGACCCAGCGCCTGGTCGCCGCCAAGTTGATCCGCGTCGACGGAACGCCGGCGGGAAAGACGGTCAAATCGGATCAGTCGCAGCAGATCCAGTCGACGGGGGACGCGGCCAAGGAAAAGGACGCGCTCGAGGAGATCCTCGACGAGGCGATGTTGCAGATGGCAGAGGGGCTACGCGGGGAGAAGTGACGGAGGGCCAGCGACGAGCGGCGAGCGAGCCCGTGTCCGTGCTCGTGTCCGTGCTCGGCTAGCGGGCGCGTGTTCGTGGCTCGGCTAGCGGCTCGTGTATTCGCGCTCGGGCGCTTTCCGAATCCCCTCCCCCGTCCGCGGGGGAGGGTTAGGGAGAGGCCCAGGGAGAGGCCAGGCCTTGCGAGCCCCGGCGCCCGCGGGGACTACTGTCAGCCCGCCGCCGCCGGCCCGTCGAACGTGAACGTCAGCTTGTCGTCGGTGCAGCCGACGCGGACGTTGCCGCCCTGCGCGAGCTTGCCGAACAAGCAGCTCGTCGGTGAGCGGGCGCTTGACCTCGTCCTGGATCACGCCGGCCGAGCGGCCGCGCGCCGTTCATCGGGTCGTAGCCCTTGCGCGCCAGGTAGTCGCGCGCCGCTCTCGTCGAGCGTCAGCTTGACCTTGCGGTCGGCGAGCTGCGTGCTGAGCTCGGCGATGAACTTGTCGACGATCTGCACCATCACGCGCTGGTCGAGCGGCGCGAAGTCGACCTTGGCGTCGAGCCGGTTGCGGAACTCCGGCGAGAACGCCAGCTTGAACGCCTCGTCGGTGCTGCCGAACCGGTCGGCGTTGCCTTGCCCGCCGAAGCCGGGCATGCGCTTGGACAGATCGCGCGCGCCGACGTTGCTGGTCATGATCAGGATGACGTGGCGGAAGTCCGACTTGCGCCCGTTGTTGTCGGTGAGCGAGCCGTGATCCATCACCTGCAACAGCAGGTTGAAGAGATCCGGGTGCGCCTTCTCGATCTCGTCGAGCAGCAACACCGCGTGCGGCGTCTGGTGGATCGCGTCGGTGAGCAGGCCGCCCTGGTCGAAGCCGACGTAGCCGGGCGGCGCGCCGATCAGGCGCGACACCGTGTGGCGCTCCATGTACTCCGACATGTCGAAGCGGACGAAGCCGACGCCCATGATCTCCGCCAGCTGCTTGGCGAGCTCGGTCTTGCCGACGCCGGTCGGCCCCGCGAACAGGAAGCTGCCGATCGGCTTCTCGGGCATGCCCGAGCCCCGCGCGGCTCATCTTGATCGCCTGGGCGACGCGCTCGACCGCGCGGTCCTGGCCGAAGATCTTGCCCTTGAGCTCGCCTTCGAGGTTGGCGAGCCGCTCGCGATCGTCGGCGGCGACCCGCTTGGGCGGGATGCGCGCCATGGTCGCGATCGACGGTCTCGATCTCCTTGCTGGTCACGCGGCGCGGGCGCCGGTTCTTGCGCCGCCCCTTGAGCTTGAGCGCCGCGCCCGCCTCGTCGATCAGATCGATCGCCTTGTCGGGCAGCTTGCGGTCGTGCAGGTAGCGCGACGAGAGCTCGGCCGCCGCGTGCAGCGCCTTGCCGGTGTAGGTGACGCCGTGGAACTCCTCGTAGCGCGAGCGCAGCCCCTGCAGCACCTTGACCGTCTCCTCGATGCTCGGCTCCTCGACCTCGATCGCCTGGAAGCGACGCGCGAGCGCGCGGTCCTTCTCGATGTAGCTGCGGTACTCCTTGTGCGTGGTGGTGCCGATGCAGCGGAGCTTGCCCGCCGCCAGCGCCGGCTTGATCAGGTTCGACGCGTCCATGGCGCCGCCCGACGCCGCGCCCGCGCCGACGATCGTGTGCAGCTCGTCGATGAAGACGATCGCGTTGTCCTTCTCCTGCAGCGCCTTGATCACCGCCTTGAACCGCTCCTCGAAGTCGCCGCGGTAGCGCGTGCCGGCCACCATCGCGCCCATGTCGAGCGCGTAGATCTCCGCGCCCGCGGATCGCCTCGGGCGCCTCGCCGAGCTCGATGCGCCGCGCGAGCCCCTCGACGATCGCGGTCTTGCCGACGCCGGCGTCGCCGACGAACAGCGGGTTGTTCTTGCGCCGCCGCGCCAGCACGTGCAGCGCGCGCTCGACCTCGCGCGCGCGGCCGATCAGCGGGTCGATCTCGCCGGCGCGCGCGCGTTCGTTCAGGTTCACCGCGTAGGCGGCCAGCGGATCGGCGGGCGCCTCCTCGGCCTCGTCCTCCTGCGCGCTGCTGGCGGCGCGAGCCCTGCCCGCCGGTGTTCGGCGTCTTCGCGGGCAGCAGCTTGGAGATGCCGTGCGAGATGTAGCTGACCACGTCGAGGCGGGTGATCCCCTCCTCCTTCAGGAAGGCGACCGCGTGCGAATCGGGCTCCGAGTAGAGCGCGACCAGCGCGTTCGGCCCGTTGGCCTCGCTCTTTCCGGCGCCGATCACGTGGTTGACCGCGCGCTGCACCACGCGCGCGAAGCCCAGCGTCGGCTGCGCGCGATCGCGCTCGTCCTCGGGCAGCGGCTTGATCTCCTTCTCCAGGAACTCTTCCAGCTTGTCCTGCAGCCGCTTCACCGAGCCGCCGCAGTGCTTGATGACCTCGGCGGTCTTGTCGTCGCCCATCAGCGCCAGCAGCAAGTGCTCGAGGCCCGAGAACTCGTGGCCGCGCTCGGTCGCATCATCCAGCGCCTGGCGAATTGCCTGCTCCAGTTCCGCGCTCAGCACTATTCCGTCCTCCGCAGCGAGCTCTGCAGCGGCATCTCGTGCTCGCGCGAGAACTCGACCACTTGATGAACCTTGGTCTCGGCGATGTCGAACGGGAACACCCCGGCGACGCCGACGCCTTTCGTGTGCACGTGCAGCATGATCTTGCGCGCCGTCGTCGCGTCGTGCTGAAAGAACTTCATCAGCACGTAGACGACGAACTCTTGCGTGGTGTAGTCGTCGTTGTGCAGCAGCACCTCGTACAGCGGCGGCCGCTCGGTCTTGGCTTTCTCCAGCGTGCCCAGCTCGCCTTTCGGCTTGGTCCGCGTGTCGAGATCCCCGTTCTTATCGTCCGGACGCTTCGCCATGCACCTGACCGAATCCTAGCGCACTCCGACGCGGTCACAAGGCCGGGAAGTCACCGGCCTGCGATGCGGTCAAGGGCCCACACCGCCGCCTCGCGCACGACCGGGCTGGGGTCGGCGGTCAGGCGTTCGACCACCGGGCGCGCGGCGGCGGTCCGCCCGGCGCCCAGCGCCAGCAGGGCGCTCCGACGGAGGCCGTCGTACTGCGCGCGGGCCAGCGCCGTACCGGCGGCCAGCCGCTCGAACTCGTCGCGCGACAGCGCCGCCAGCTCGACGGGGTGAGCTCGCCGATCGGGCGGGCCGCGAAGCGCGCGTCGGCGGGCGGAACCTCGGCGCCATGATTGTAT
Organism: uncultured Pseudomonadota bacterium; assembly: GCA_963711305.1. Lineage (GTDB taxonomy): Bacteria > Myxococcota_A > Polyangia > Fen-1088 > Fen-1088 > DASRQZ01. Next base: position 329,904 of record CAVQDT010000005.1, on the reverse strand, counting down.
GGACAGACGTCCTGACAGACGTCGCAGCCGAACACCCGCCCGCGGAATCCGCGCCGGAGCGGCACCGGCACGTCGGCGTGATTCTCGATGCTCTGGTAGGAGATGCAGCGGCGCGCGTCGACCACGCCGGGCTCGGGGAACGCCTTGGTCGGACACGCGCGCAAGCAGAGCGCGCAGTCGCCACACCGGTTGGCGTGCGGTCGATCATAGGTGTCGACGCTCACGGTCAACGAACATCACCGACAGCGTCAGCGACGACCCGAGTCGCGAATGGATGAGGCACCCATTCTTGCCGATCCACCCGAGACCAGCCCGCTCGGCCCAGGCCTTTTCCATGGCGAGGCCGGTATCGACGCAGGCGTAGGTCTCGAGCGTGGCGTCGATCTGGAGCAGGCGCTTGCGCAACGCCTTCATGCCGTCGCGGTGGGCGTAGTGGTAGTCGCGGCCGCGCGCGTAGGCCGCGACCGGCGACCGCGAACGCTCGTCGACCGACCCGCGGTAGGCGATGCCGAGCGCGATCACCGTCGCTGCGCCCGGCAGCACTTGCGTCGGATCGAGCCGCTCCGGCAACCGGCGGCTCATCCACTCCATCTCGCCGGCGTACCCCGCCGCGAGCCAGCGCTCGAGCGGCGTCGGATCCAGCGCCTCCGCGCGCGCGAAGCCGACGACCGTGAACCGGGAGGCAAGCGCCGCCTCGCGCACCAGAGCGGCCGGTATTACCAGCTCGCGCTTCATTCGTTCAATCGTAAATCGGCCGGCGGTCGCGCGGACCGCCACGGTCACTATCCTTGGCCGAACTTGGCTTGGTGGGCCTGGTAGTAGTTGCCCATGGTCAGGTTCGATCGCTGGACCTCGAGCAAGCGGTCAGTGACCTCTTCCCAGCGCGCGCCCGGAAGGGAGACGTACATCTCCTCGTCAGGCAGGCCGGTGAAGGTACGGTTCCCCTTGCAACCGAACGAGAGCGCGAGCGCCCCCTCTTTCTTCGAATACGGCAGGATCGCGCAACTCGGACGGCTGAACGCCGCGTTCGCCATCTGCGCGATTCCGGCCTTGAGCGCTGCCTCGTAGACCAGCGTCGACTGCGCCGGCGTCACTGCGAGCACGACCACGTCGCCCTGGAAACCGGGGTGGTCGGCCGGTGCGTAGGCGATCGCCGCCGGCGTTTGCTCGAGCGTGGGGATGCCGGGGATCTCGGCGCGGTCGAGGTAGCGCGTCTCGATCATGAACCCGAGCGTGGCGTCGAGCTCCTGCGCGCGGTCGGCGGGCAATCCGATCTTGTGCGTGTAGCTGCCGATCGCGCAGTTGTAGTGATCGGCGGGCACGGTGAAGAACGCCTTGCCCTCCATCGCCTTGGTCCAGAAGAAACATCCGGCCGGCGCGGGTCCGCCGCTCCAGCGGTCGATCCCCGGCGGCGGCTGATCGAAGAAGCCAACTTTGATCGGGGTGCGACGCAGCCCGAGGATCTCTTTGATGCGTTCAGTCTTGTTCAACTCAGCCTCCGGGGTGCGGAATCATGTGAGTGCTGTGGGTGGTTGTCAATCGGCGCGTCTCGGCCGCGCGCATTCAGCTCATTCTCGCAGTGCTCCGCGAGCAACGTCGACCACGGTCATACCTGCTACCCTCCTCGTCCGCGCGCGCCTGTACCGCCCGATGAATCCCCTTCCGATCGACAGCCAGCTGCCCGAGATCGTCGCCGCGCTGCGCGCGTCGGGCGCGGTGGTCGTCGAGGCGCCGCCCGGCGCCGGCAAGACCACGCGCGTGCCGCGCGCGCTGCTCGACGCGGGGTTCGCCGATCCGCGCCGCGGCGAGATCGTCGTCCTCGAGCCGCGCCGGCTGGCGGCGCGCCTGGCCGCCGAGCGCGTCGCCGAGGAGCTCGGCGAGAGCGCCGGCGAGACCGTCGGCTACCCGGTGCGCTTCGAGGACGGTCGGCGGCCGGACACGCGCATTCGCTTCGTCACCGAGGGGATCCTGCTGCGCCGCCTGCTGTCGGAGCCGGCGCTGCGCGGCGTCGCCGCGGTGGTGCTCGACGAGTTCCACGAGCGGCACCTCGCCGGCGACCTGGCGCTCGCGCTGCTGCGCGCGCTGCAGCGCCGGCACGCGGCCGGATCTCGGCATCTGCGTCATGTCGGCGACGCTCGACGCCGAGCCGGTGCGCGCGTTCCTCGGCGACGGAGCGCGGCGCGTGCGCGCGCGTGCGCTCCGAGGGGCGGCGCTTCGACGTCGCCATCGAGCACCTGCGCCGAGCCCGACGACGCGGCCGCTCGGACAGCAGGTGGCCGCGGCGGTGCGGCGCGCGCTGCGCGAGGAGCCCGACGGCGACGTGCTGGTCTTCCTGCCCGGGCGCCGGCGAGATCCGCCGCGCCGGCGAGGCGCTGGGCGAGGCGCTGCCCGGCGATCGGGTCGCGATCGTCGCGCTCCACGGCGAGCTGTCGCTGCCCGAGCAGGACCGCGCGGTGCGGCCGGATCCCGGCGGGCGGCGCAAGGTGATCCTCTCGACCAACGTCGCCGAGACCTCGGTCACCATCGACGGCGTGGTGGCGGTGATCGACAGCGGCCTGGCGCGCGTCGCCTCGAGCTCGCCGTGGTCGGGGCTGCCGACGCTGGCGCTGGCCAAGATCAGCCAGGCATCGGCGACGCAGCGCGCGGGCCGCGCCGGGCGCACGCGCGCGGGCCGCGCCTACGCCTCTACACGCGGCACGACTTCGAGACGCGGCCGGCGCACGACCTGGCCGAGATCGCGCGCGCCGATCTCGCGAGACGCTGCTCGCGCTGGCGGCGTCGGGCGTCGAGGACCGAGCGGCCTTCGGCTGGTTCGAGGCGCCGCCGGCGGCGGCGCTGCAGGCGGCCGAGGAGCTGCTGGCGCGGCTCGGCGCGCTCGACCGCGCGCGGGCGGTGGCGGCAGCCACCTCACCGCGCTCGGGCGGCGCATGCTGCGCTTTCCCGCGCACCCGCGGCTGGCGCGCCTCATCTGCGAGGGCGAAGACCGCGGCGCGGGCTCCGACGCGTGCATCGCGGCGGCCCTGATCGGCGAGCGCGACGTCCGTGAGCGGTCGCGCGCGACGTTCGGCGACAATCGCGGCGCTGGCTCCGAGGGCGCGGCTGATCTCCTGGAGCTGGTCGACCTCTTCAAGCAGGCGGCCGCGGCCCGATTCGCGCGCGACCGCGTGCGCGGGCTGGGTCTCGACGCGCGCGCGGTCGAGGTCGTGGATCAGGCGCGGCGACAGCTGGCGTCGATCGCGCGTGGACCGGCGCGCGGCGGAGCAAACACCATGGCGGACGCTGCCGGCATCGAGCGCGCGCTGCAGATCGCGGCGCTGGCCGGGTTCCCCGATCGAGTCGCGCGCCGCCGCGCCGACAAGAAGCACACGGTGGTGCTGAGCGGCGGGGGCGCCGCCGATCTCGGGACCATGTCCGGCGGCGCGGAGATGGATCTGTTGGTGGCGATCGACGTCGAGGAGCGGAACCACGCCGCGCCAGGCGCCGCCCGCGGCGCAGCGAGCACGTCGATCCGCCTCGCGTGCGCAATCCAGGCCGAGTGGTTGCTCGATCTCTTCGCCGACGCGCTTCGCGAATCGGACGCGCTGGCCTGGAACCCGACGACGGAGCGGGTCGAGCGCTCGAGCCGCATCTCGTACGGCGCGATCGCGCTCGAAGAGAGCGTCTCCGCCGCACTGCCGTCGGAAGAGGCCTCGCGCGTGCTCGCCGAGGCGGCGATCGCCCGGGGTCTGGACGCTTTCGACGAGCCGGGAGCGCTGGCCGACCAGACGGCGCGCATCGCGTTCGTGCGCGGACTCCGCCCCGACTCCGGGCTGCCGGCGCTCGACGACGATGCGCTGCGCGCGCTGGTGAGCGCCGCGTGCGAAGGAATGGTGGGCTTCCAGGAGCTGCGCGCCGTCGGAATGGCGACGCGACTCTTGCAAGCGCTTCCGCCCGGAGCCGAGCGCCTGATGCAGACGCTAGCGCCCTCGTCGCTGACGTTGCCGGGCGGCCGGCGCGTCACCGTTCACTACGAGAGCGATCGGCCGCCCTGGATCGAGTCGCGGCTCCAGGACTTCTTCGGTATGGCGGCGGGACCGACCATCGGCGGCGGGCAAGTTCCGCTCACGATCCACTTGCTGGCGCCGAACGGCCGTCCGGTGCAGGTGACCAGTGACCTCGGGAGCTTCTGGCAAAAGCACTACCCGCCCCTGCGCCGCGAGCTGGGCCGGCGCTACCCGAAGCATTCCTGGCCCGAGGACGGACGGACGGCGCAGCCCCCGCCGCCGAAACCGCCGCGAGCGCGGTAAGCGCTCACCAGCGAGCTCTGCGACCGCAAGGCCTGTCCTCTCCCTAACCCTCCCCCCGCAGACGGGGGAATTGGAGGCGCCTCTCGCAAGGCTAGGCCTCGTCTCGTCCCTGTTCCGATCCCCTCCCCCCGTCTGCGGGGGGAGGGTTAGGGAGAGGGGTCCGCAATCCGCGGAGGCGCGGCGATATACTTCGCTTGTGACGACCGCCCACACTCAACGCCAACCCTCACGCTAGCCGGCGCTCCGCGCTCGCGGCGCGCCTCGGCACGCAGGCGGCGCTGATCGCCTCGGGTGCCGCGCGGCCGCGCAACTACACCGCGAACACCTATCCGTTTCGCGCGAGCAGCCACTTTCTGTATCTGTTCGGGCTCGCTGCCGAACGCGACGCGTTTGCGCTTCTACGACGGCGCGACCTGGGCGCTGTACCTGACACCGCGCGATCCCGACGACGCGCTCTGGGAGGGGCCGCGTCCGTCGTTCGCCGCGATCGCCGAATCGACCGGGTGCGCGGTGCACGGGCTGCCCGAGCTCGATCGCGCGCTGCGCGGACGCGACGTCGCCACGCTGCCGGCCCCCGATCTCGAGACCTGCGAGGCGCAGGGCCGCTGGCTCGGTCGAGACGTCCGGCCCCGCCACTTCAGCGCCACCGACGAGGCGCTGGCCGACGCGATGATCGCCCTGCGCCTCCACCACGATGACGCCGCGGTGGCCGAGCTGCGCCTGGCCGCCGCCGCGACCGACGCCGCTCACCGCGCCGGCATGCGCGCCACCCGGCCCGGGTTGCGCGAATCGTCGGTGCGGGCGGCGATGGAGGCCGAGATCCTCGCCCGCGATCTCACCGTCGCCTACGGCTCGATCGTCACCACCCACGGTGAGGTGTTGCACAACGAGCAACACCATCGCCCGCTCGGTGCCGGCGACATGATCCTCGCCGACGTCGGCGCCGAGAGCCCCGGCGGCTGGGCCGGCGACGTCACGCGCGCCTGGCCGGTCGCGGGGCGCTTCTCGACGGCGCAGCGCGAGCTCTACGAGGTGGTGCTCGCGGCCCAGCGACGCGCGATCGAAGCGGTACGGCCCGGCGTACGCTACCGCGACGTACATATGCTCGCGGGCCGCGCGCTCGCCGTCGGCCTCGTCGATCTGGGCCTGCTGCGCGGCGACCCCGCGGAGTTGCACGCCGACGGCGTGGTCGCATCGTTCTTTCCCCACGGCGTCGGTCACCTGCTGGGCCTCGACGTGCACGACATGGAGGACCTGGGCGATCGCGCTGGCTACGCGCCCGGACGCACGCGCGATCCGGCGCCGGGCATGCGCTACCTGCGCCTCGATCGCGATCTCGCGCCCGGAATGGCGCTCACGATCGAGCCAGGGATCTATTTCATCCCCGCGATTCTCGACGATCCGGCGCTGGACGCGCGCACGGGCGGGCGCGTCGATCGCACGCGCGCGGCGGCGTTCGTCGCGGCGGGCGCGCGTGGCATTCGCATCGAGGACGACCTGTTGGTCACGCCCGACGGCCACGAGGTCCTGACCGCTGCGGTCCCCAGGAGCGTGGCCGACGTCGAAGCAGCCATGCAGGGGTCGTGACGCACGACGCCTATTCGAGCGGCAACGTGTCGTCAGGCCCGGGCGCCGCGGTGGGCTGCGACGGCGGCGCGGGTGGCGCGGACATTGCCGGCGGCGCATCACCATCGCTGTCGAGATCGAAACGTGACGAGGCCGGCTCCGTCGACGGTGACGGCGGTCCTTCCGGCGACGGTGACGCAGCCGGCTCCGTGCGCGTCGGTGACGAAGCCGCTTCCGGCGATGGTGACGGCGACTGTAACGGTGCCGGCGGTGGTGTCGGCTCCGGCGCCGGTGTCGGGTCGTCTGCCGATGCCTCCGGGAACGACCGAGGAGTCACCACTGGGGCCACCACCGGAGGCGGCGGCAGCGGCGGTAGCTTCATCGGTTTCGAGTTCGGATCAAAAGGAGGAGGCTCTGTTGGCGTTCTTACATGGTCGAGGATCGAAGACGATTCCTCCGGAATCGAAGACGATTCACCTGGACTCGGAACGAGGTCGAATGATGAAATCTCTCTCGTGGTGGGGAATGGCGGCGGCTCAGCGAATGCCCGTGAATGGCTTCCGAGCCCGAAACTTGGTCCCGCGACAGTCCCGGCGACCAGCGCGCCAACCAGTCCGAGTCTCCGCATGCGAGAGTCGTTCAATTGTTTCTTTCGTATGAGCCCACGAGGTTGAGCCCGAACCAATGACATTCAGTAAGCTAGGAGTGAACCCAGGTCACGCGTAGGCCTTGCGGTCGTCGCAAGGCGGCCTCAGGTTGAATGGAGGTATCTACGATATGGTCGGGGCGAACGACTTCCCAACACTCATTCAGGAGCTCCACAGTGAGCTCAACCAAGACGGCGAGCGCTGGCAGCGCGCGCACGAGATCGTTAGGGGCAAATTGGAATCCCCGTACGAATTCCTCGAATGGGCGAAACGCGATCGACACTGGTCGTTCACACTCGCGGAAGTCATGGGCGAGGTTTGCGCAAAACCGGCAGATCTCGCGCACCGCTTGTTGATGGCGATCCTGGAAGAGTTGCGCGAAGAGCAGCAACTCGCGACGCCCGGCGCTGACTAATCCTCGCTTCGCGATCGACTGATCCGCCCGTCGCGATTCGACTGATCCTCGCCATTGACCGAGCGTTTACACGCGTACACGCGATCGAATGTTTCGCGTTGAACGGTTTCGCGCTTGACCGGCGAAAATTTTTTGGCGACGCGCGCGTGAGCGCGTATAAAAATTGCCATGAACACAACTGGACGCAAGACGGTCAAGGCGAAGACGACGGCGGCGAAATCGGTCAAAGCGGGCGCGGTGGGAGATGTCGCACCGCCCGAGCTTCGAGACCATCGCCAAGCGGTCCTTTGAAATCTACCTCGCGCGCGGCGCGCAGCCGGGACACGAGGTCGAGGACTGGCTCGCCGCCGAGGCGGAGCTGACCGCGAAGCTACACTGAGCCGAGCCGCTACGTTCGCGCGGTTCGCGACTACCAGCGGCCGTCGACGTCGCGAAGAAAATCGTAGGGGTAGGTGAGGCTCGGCGACGAGACGTCGTCGAGACGAGACGCGAGCTCGCTGGGCAGCGCTAGCTCGACCGCTTTCAGTCCGTCCTCGAGCTGAGCCACCGTTCGCACGCCCAAGATCACAGAAGTGACCACGGATCGTGGCCGTCGGGCGCAACAGCCAGGCGAGCGCGACTTGCGACGGCGAGGCGCCGAGCTCCGTGGCCGCAGCCACCAGGGCTTCGACGATGTTCCAGTTGCGTTCGCTCGCGCGCTTGTCGAAACGCTCGGTCCACTTCGCGAAGCGCGACCCCTCGGGCGGCTTCTGACCGCGGCGATACTTCCCCGACAGGAATCCGCTGCCGAGCGGAGAGAACGGCAGCAGGCCGAGGCCGAAGCGACGCAGCGCCGGGATGTGTTCCAGCTCGAGGCTACGTTCGATCAGGCTGTACTGCGCCTGCAGAGTGACGAATCCGCTGGTGCCAGCGCGATCCGCAGCCCACAGGCTCTCGACCAGCCGGTAGGCGGCGTAGTTCGACGCGCCGAAGTAGTTGATCTTCCCCTCGCGCACCAGCTCGTCGAGCGCGCGGACGACCTCTTCCTCGGGCGTCTTCGCGTCCTGCATGTGGATCTGGTAGAGGTCGATGCGATCGGTGCCGAGCCGCTTCAGCGAGCCTTCGACGGCGCGCTTGATGTGCAGCCGGCTCGCGCCGCGATCGTTGGGCCCGGGGCCCATGCCGAAACGGACCTTGGTCGCGAGCACGACGTCGTCGCGGTGGCCGTTCTTGGCGAACCACGCGCCGATCACGCGCTCGCTGAGCCCGTCCTGACCGTAGACGTTGGCGGTGTCCCAGAAGTTCACGCCCGCGTCGAGCGCGCGGCTCATGAGCGCGTGCGACACCTCCTCGGTGGCGCCGACGTTGTGCATGAACGACTTCTCGTCGGCCTCGCCGAAGGTCATCGCCCCGAGGCAGATCTCGGAGACGCGCGCGCCCGACTTCCCCAACGGCCGGTACTTCATGCGGCGTCTCCTATCGGATCAGCTGTGGCGGCTCAGCACCAGGCAGGCGTTGGTGCCGCCGAAGCCGAAGCTGTTGGTGATCACGTGGTCGACGCGCACCTCGCGCGCCGTGTTCGGCACGTAGTCGAGATCGCACTCCGGGTCGGGCGTCGTGTAGTTGATCGTCGGCGGGATCACCCCGCGCGCGAGCGCCAGCGCGCAGAACGCCGTCTCGACGCCGCCGGCGGCGCCCAGCATGTGCCCGGTCATCGACTTCGTCGAGCTGACCATCACCTTGCGGGCCGCGTCGCCGAAGACCTTCTTGATCGCCAGCGTCTCGTTGGCGTCGTTCATCTTCGTCGACGTGCCGTGCGCGTTGATGTAGCCGATCTGCGCCGGCGTCAGCCCCGCGTCCTTGAGCGCCAGCTTCATGCAGCGCTGCGCGCCTTCGCCTTCCGGCGCCGGCGCGGTGATGTGGTGCGCGTCGGCGTTGGCGGCGTAGCCCTTGATCTCGGCGTAGATCTTCGCGCCGCGCGCCTTGGCGTGCTCCAGCTCCTCGATCACCACGATGCCGGAGCCCTCGGCGATCACGAAGCCGTCGCGATCGTTGTCGAACGGTCGCGACGCCCTCTGCGGATCGTCGTTGCGCGTCGACAGCGCGCGCATGCTGTTGAAGCCGCCGACGCCGAGCGGCGTCACCGTCGCCTCGGTGCCGCCGCAGATCATCGCGTCGGCGTCGCCGCGCTGGATGACGCGGAACGCGTCGCCGATCGCGTGCGCGCCGGTCGAGCAGGCCGAGACCTGGCTCAGGTTCGGGCCCTTGGCGCCGTGGCGGATCGAGATCTGTCCCGGCGCCAGGTTGACGATGATCATCGGAACGAAGAACGGCGAGATGCCGTAGCGCGGCCCCTTCTCGGCCAGCGTGCGGCACGCGTTCTCGATCGTGGTCACGCCGCCCAGGCCGGCGCCGACGAAGCAGCCGACGCGCTCGGCGAACGTCGCCCTTGATCTCGAGGCCGGAATCCTGCACCGCCAGCGCCGCGCCGGCGAGCGCGTACAGGATGAAGGGATCGATCGTCTTCGCATCACGCGAGGAGACCCAGCGCGTCGGATCGAACCCCTTCACCTCACCGGCGAAGTGGGTCGCGAAAGCCGTGTGGTCGAAGTGGGTGATCGGCGCGATGCCCGATTTGCCGGCGAGGACCGCTTGCCAGGTCTCTTCGGTGCCGATCGCCAGGGGCGTGACGAGACCGATTCCGGTGACGACGACTCTTCTGCTCATCGTTTGCTCATCTGATGGGTCGAACCGCGCGCGGCGAGCGCCGTGCTTCGTCGCAATCTGACGCCGAATCACTTGGCGTGCGACTTGATGTAGTTGATCGCGTCGCCCACGGTCTTGATCTTCTCGGTGTCCTCGTCCGGGATCTCGAGCTTGAACGCCTCCTCGAGCGCCAGCACCAGCTCGACGACGGCCAGCGAGTCGGCCTTGAGGTCGTCCGCGAAGGACGCCTCGGGCTTCACCTTGTCCGGCGCGACCTCGAGTTGCTCGATGATGATCTTACGTACCCGTTCTTCGACGTTATCGGCCATTTCTTTGGTCCTCTCTCACACGCAGCGGGTGCTGCAATTCAGCGGCTGGGGCCGCCGCTAGGCGGCGTACCTTACATGAAAAGTCCCCCGTTTACGCGCAAGACTTGTCCTGTCACGTAAGCGGCCGAAGGGCCCGCGAGGAACGCGACCGCGGCGGCCACGTCCTCGGGTTTTCCGACGCGACCGAGGGGAATCGACTTCAGCAATTCGCCGCGCCGCTCCTCGGGAAGCTCGGTCGCGGTCATGTCGGTATCGATGTAGCCCGGCGACACGGCGTTGACCGTGATGCCGCGCGACGCGTACTCGCGCGCCAGCGTCTTGGTCAGGCCGATGACGCCGGCCTTGGCGGCCGACGTAGGCGCCCTGTCCCGCCGAGCCGACCTCGCCGGTGATCGACGTGATGTTGATGATGCGCCCGGCGTCCTTGGCCTTCATCAACGAGCGCAGCGCCGCGCGCACGCAATGAAACGTCCCGTTGAGGTTGACGTCGATCGACCGTTTCCAGTCGGCGTCCTTGGCGCCCAGCATCAGCCCGTTCACCGCGATCCCGGCGTTGTTGACCAGGATGTGCAGGCCGCCCTCGGCGGCGACGATCTCCTTGAACGCGGCGTCGACCGCGGCGGCGTCGGCGACGTCGAAGCGCTTCGCGGTCGCGTTGCCGCCCGCGGCGCGCACCGCCTCGACCGCCTCGCCGGCGGCGGCTTCGTTGGCGGTGTAGTTCACGACCACGCGCGCGCCGTTGCGCCCGAGCGCGACCGCGATCGCGCGCCCGATGCCGCGCGACGCGCCGGTGACCACCGCGACCCGTCCGTCGAGCTCACCCATGACGCACCTCCATGGCCGGCGGCGCCGCCGCCGGCGCGCCGACCAACTCGGCGATCGACGTCGGATCCGACGCGCCGTACATCTGGATCGACGGCGCGATGCGCTTGACCAGGCCGGCGAGCACGCGGCCGGCGCCGACCTCGATCGCCTCGGTGACGCCCATCGCCGCGATCGCCTCGACCGACTCTTCCCAGCGCACCGGCGCGGTCACCTGCCGCGTCAGCAGCTCGCGCACGCGCGACGCGTCCTGGTTCTTCGCCGCCTCGACGTTGGTGACGACCGGCAGCGCGAGCGGCGCGAACGACACGCCGGCCAGCGCGATCGCCAGCCGATCGGCGGCCGGCTGCATGAGCGCGCAATGGAACGGCGCGCTCACCGCGAGCGGCATCGCCCGCTTGGCGCCGCGCGACTTCGCGGCCGCGCACGCGCGATCGACCGCCGCCTTGTGCCCGGCGATCACGATCTGGCCCGCGCCGTTGAAGTTGGCGGGGCTGACGATCTCGCCGTCGCTGCCCGAGGTAGCGACAGCCTCGGCGCACGCCGCCTCGACGTCGGCGCGCGAGAGCCCGAGGATCGCCGCCATCGCGCCCACGCCCGGCGCGACGGCCTCCTGCATGAACTTGCCGCGCAGGTTGACGATGCGGACCGCGTCGGCGAGGCGCAGCGATCCGGCCGCGACCAGCGCCGAGTACTCGCCCAGCGAGTGGCCGGCCACCACGTCGCGCGCGAAGATCGCTCTCGCTCTCGAGCACCCGCAGCGCCGCGATGCTGGTGGTCAGGATCGCCGGCTGCGCGTTGGCGGTCAGCGTGAGCTCGCCTCGGGCCCCTCGAAGCAGAGGCGTGACAGCGAGAACCCGAGCGCCGCGTCGGCCTCGTCGAAGACCGCGCGCGCCACCGGGAACGCCTCGCAGAGCGCCTTGCCCATGCCGACCTGCTGCGAGCCCTGGCCGGGGAAGAGAAACGCGCGGGCGCCGGCGCCTTGCGTCTTTGCCGATCCGGCTCACCAGCGCACCACCGCCGACGCCCAGGCGAGCCCGCCGCCCAGCGCCGAAAAGACCAGCAGATCGCCCTCTTTGATCTTCTTCATCTCGATGGCTTCATCCAGAGCGGTCGGCACCGACGCCGACGACGTGTTCCCGTAGCGATCGACGTTGATATAGAAGCGGTCCATGCCGATGCCGACGCGCTCGGACACGCCCTCGATGATGCGGATGTTGGCCTGGTGCGCGATCACCCAGTTGACGTCCGCGGCGGTGAGCCCGTTGGCGTCCAGCGCCGCCTTCGACGCCGCCGCCATGTTGCGCACGGCCTGCTTGTAGACCTCGCGCCCGTTCATCTTCACGAAGTGTCGCTTTTCCGCCACAGTCGCCGGCGACGGCGGCTCGCGGCTGCCGCCGGCCGGCTGGTAGAGCACGTCGGTGTAGTTGCCGTCGGCGTAAAGGTGCGTCGACAGGATCCCGCGCCCGGGCGCGTCGTCGGGCGCCAGCAGCACCGCGCCGGCGCCGTCGCCGAACAGCACGCAGGTGCTGCGGTCGGTCCAGTCGATGATGCGCGAGAGCACCTCGACGCCGATCACCAGCACGCGCTTGAACTGGCCGCGGCGGATGAAGGCGTCGCCGATCGACAGGCCGTAGATGAAGCCGGCGCACGCCGCCGAGAGATCGAACGCGCAGCCGCCGGCGGCCGCGCCCAGCTTGCGCTGCACGAACGTCGCCGTCGACGGGAAGGGGCAGTCGGGCGTGACCGTGCCGACGATGATGCAGTCGACGGTCGCGGGATCGACGCCGGCCGCGCGGCAGGCGTTGCGCACCGGCCTCGGTCGCGAGATCGCTCGACGCCAGCGCCGGCTCCAGGATGTGGCGCTCGCGGATGCCGGTGCGCTCGACGATCCAGGAATCGGACGTGTCGACGGTCTTGCTGAGATCGTCGTTGGTGACCACGCGCGCCGGGACGCCGCGCCCGGTGCCGATGATGCGACAGCCGATCACGATGCGCCTCCCGCGGTGGCGGGCGCCGGCGGTGCGCCCAGCACCGGCTCCCAGAGAAAGCCGTGCTGCGCGATGGCCGAGGTCAGCTCCTTGCCGAGGCCGATCTGCGCGAACCGGTGCGCGACGAAGATCGCGTTCTTGATCGCCTTGGCGTTCGAGCCGCCGTGGCAGATCAGCGCCACGCCGTCGACGCCCAGCAGCGGCGCGCCGCCGTGCTCGGCGTAGTCGATGCGCCGCTTGAGCCGTCGCAGCGCCGTGGTCATCAGCGCCGCGCCGATCTTGGCGAGCAGGCCGCTACGCTGGACCTCGTCCTTGACCATGTCGAGCATGACCTCGGCCGCGCCCTCGACGCACTTCAAGACCACGTTGCCGGTGAAACCATCGGTGACCACCACGTCGACCTCGCCGCGGAAGATGTCGCGTCCCTCGACATAGCCGAGGTATTCGAACGCGGCGGTGCCGCGCGCCGTGCGCGCCAGCAACTGGTGCGCATCGCGCGTGAGCGGCGTCCCCTTGTGCTCTTCCGAGCCGTTCGAGAGCAGCCCGACCTTGGGCCGCACCTTGCCGTGCAGGAGGCGCGCGTAGACCGAGCCGAGCACCGCGAACTGAGCCAGCACGGTCGGCTTGGGATCGACGTTCGCGCCCATGTCGAGCAACGCGCATTCGCCGGCCTTGGTCGGAAAGGTGGTGACGATCGCCGGACGCTCGACGCCGGGCAAACGCCCGAGCACGAACAAGCCGCACGCCATCATCGCGCCCGAGTTGCCGGCCGACACCACGGCATCGGCCTCGCCCGACTTGCACAGGTCGAAGCACATGCGCATCGACGACTTCTTCTTCTGCTTCACCGCCATCGACGGCGCGTCGTGCATCGTGATGACCTCGGGCGCGTGCCGGATCGGGATCTTCTCGCCGGACGCACCGATGCGCTCGAGCTCCGCGCGCACGCGCGGCTCGTCGCCGACGACGATCACGTCGATCCCTTTTTCGCGGACGGCCGAGACGATTCCCTCGACCTCGACGCGAGGCGCGCCGTCCGCTCCCATCGCGTCAATGGCGATTGGCGCCAAAGTTAGGGCTGCTCCTCTTCCTTCCGCTCGATGACCAGGCGGTCCCGATAGTAGCCGCAGCCGGCGCACATCCGGTGAGTGAGCTTGGGCTCGCCGCAACGCGGACAAGGCACGAAGTGCGGCACCGGTTGCTTCATCACCTGCGCGCGGCGGATGGCGGAGCGCGATTTGGACTGTCTTCTCTTCGGAACGGCCATTGATCCCTCGTTTCGTTTCGCTGCTGGTCTGGTTTCGGACGCTAAAGCTTGATCTTGCCGAGCGCGCTCAGCTTCGAGGTCACCTCGCGCTGGCGGTCCTCGCAATCGCAAGGAGACTGATTGCGGTTTCCGCCGCAAACGGAGCACAAACCCTGGCAACCCTCCTGGCAGAGCGGGTTGATCGGCATGGCGAGAAGGATCTCGTCGCGCAGCTCGGCGCCGAGATCGATCTCGCCTCCTTCAAAGTAGACCACGTCTCCGTCGTCGTCGTCATCTTCGTCGGCGTCGCCGTCGGCGCCCTTCTCGACGAAGCTGATGGTGAGCGGAATGTCGAGGTCGACGCGCGCCGGCTCGAGGCAGCGGGAGCACGATCGTCTCGAGCACGCCGCGCAGGTCGCCGCGCAACAGCACGTCGTCGCCGCTCTTCTCCAGGACGCCGTGCATCAGCACGCCGCCCGGGCCGGGCTTCGCCCCGAGATCCGGACACTGCTCCTGCCAACCAAGCGGTCGTCACGGGCAGATCGACCTCCAGGCCGTCGTCGCCGATGTCCTTGATTCTAAAGAGCATTTGCCTAAAAACGCCCGCCGGGGGCGGGCTTGGGAGGGTGAAACTATAGGGGGGAGGCTTGCGGAGTCAAGCACTCCGCGTAGTTACGAGATTTCGGGCCCAGTCCCGATCGGAAGACCCAACGGCGAGCGACTCTGGCTCGCCGGGTGACGACGGCTACTTGGCGGCGCCCGACGCGGCGCTGCCGCCGAAGAGCAGCAGCGACTTCAGATCCTCGTCGTTGAAGACCAGCTGGCCGCCGAGGAACCAGTCGATACCGCCGCCCGCGCCCGCGGTCGCGCGCGTTGGTGTTGACGACGTCGTCGGCGCCGCCGACCAGGAAGAGGTTGCGCTTCCAGATCGCCGCCAGCAGCGTCGGTTTGACGCGCGGGTACTGGTTGGTGAGCGTATCGAAGACGTCGACCGACAGGGTCAGCCGGTCGTCGAGCAGGAAGAGGTCGACGCCGAAGCCGCCGGTCGATTCCTTGATGCCGAAGCGACCGGCGATCGGACCGACGCGCTTGCCCAGCATCAGCGAGAAGCGCAGCTTCTGCGAGGTCGTGACCGTGGTCGACTTGACCGGGCCCGGGTTGAGCGAGCTGCTCGTGACCTGGCTGGTCTCCTCGCGGAAACCGCGCGGGTCCTCGACGAGCTCGATGAGATAGAACTTGTCGGGCCGCGGCACCAGCTGGACCGAGAGGTACTCCTTGGTCGTGTGCGAGAGGAAGTTGTACTCGGCGCGCAGCCCGACGATGGTCTGCAGCTTGGTGATGCCGCGGACGAAGGTGCCGGCGTCCTCGGTGATCTCCTCGACGTTGTTGGCGATGGTGTCGTCGGTCAGCAGGCGCCCCGCCGTCCCCTGCCCCTTCTCGAGGCGCGAGGTGATGGTCTCCATGTTGCGCAGCGTCTTGTCGAGGTTGTCGACCGTCGCCTGCAGCTTGGCCAGCGAGCCGCGCACGGCGGTGCCGGTCGACTTGACCTCGCTGTCGCTCGACCCGACCAGCGTCTTGATCGACTCGGTGATCTCGCGGACGTTCTTGATCGCCACCTTGGCGTCGCCCGCCTCGGACGAGGTCACGTTCTCGACGTTGGCCGCGATGTGATCGACGCGGTTGAGCAGGCGCTCGAGCGTGATCGAGTTGGTCTCGATCAGCTTGTCGACGTTGGTCGCGATGTCGGTGAGCGTGCCCGACGTCAGCCGGTGAACGTCCTGCAGGATGTCCTTCAAGATCGGCAGGATCGTCCCGACGTCGGCCATGAGCTCGCCCATGCCGGTCGGCTCGCGCACGTTCTTGATCTGGTCGCCGTCCTTGAGCTCGGTCTGCTGCTGCTTCTCGCCGTTCTCGCAGCATCGACGGGCGTGCCCGGATCGATCTCCAGGTAGTACTCGCCGAGCAGCGACGCCGACTTCTTGGTCACCACGGCGTTCGACCAGAGCTTGATCCCCGGCTGCATGTGGATGGTGACCTTCGCCTGCGCGGTGGTCGGATCGAGCTCGCGCTTGTCGATCTGACCGATCGAGATGCCGGCGGTCTGCACGCGCGACTTCTCGAACAGCCCCGAGGCGTCCTTGAACAGCGCCCAGACCGATGAGTCCCTGCTTACCCTTGACGCCCTCGCTGGTCGAACGAATCAGGAAGTAGCTGATACCCGAGACGACCAGGACCAGCACGCCGACGGTGACCGCCGCCCAGCTGCGCCTCACGGAGAGGGCCTCGGCAGGGTCGCGGGGCTCATGGCGACCGCGCCCGACGTCTCGACGAACTCGCGCAGCGCCGGCTCGTGCGACGCCAGCACCTCGTCACGCGTGCCGGTGACCAGGATCTTGCCCGCGTAGAGCATCGAGATGCGGTCGCCGATCCGGAACGTCGACGCCATGTCGTGCGAGATGACGACCGAGGTGACGTTGAACTGGTCGGCGGTGCGGCGGATCATCTCGTCGACGTTCTTGGTCGCGATCGGGTCGAGACCGGTGGTCGGCTCGTCGTAGAGCAGGATCTCCGGCCGGTCGATGAGCGCGCGCGCCAGCCCCACGCGCTTGCGCTGGCCGCCCGACAGCTCGGCGGGAAACTTCTGTTCGATCCCCGGCACGTCGGCGAGGTCGAGCCGTCTCAGCAAGTCTCTCACCCGTTCCATCACCTCTTCGCGAGAGAGACTGTACCTCTCCAGCAGAGGGAACGCGATGTTCTCGACGACGTTCATGGAGTCGAACAGCGCCGCGTACTGAAACACCATGCCGAACTTGCGCCGGATGCGTCCTAGCTCGACGTCGTTCATCGGCACGAGATCGACGCCGTCGACGTAGATGTGCGCCCTCGTCGGGCTTGAGCAGGCCCATGAGGTGCTTCATCAGCACCGACTTCCCCTGCCCCGAGCCGCCGATGATGATGTTGGTCTTTCCGCGCTCGATGTCGAGGTCGACGCCCTTGAGCACGTGCTGCGGCCCGAAGGTCTTGTTCAGATTGCGCACGCGGATCTGCCAGCGCGGGTGCTTGGCCGACGGGTCGGTCGGGCTCGGGCGCGGCGGCCGGCTTGGCGGCGGCTCATGACTTGTACGGCCAGAGGATGTGGAAGATGTCGATCAGGAAGAAGTCGAGCACCAGCACCGACACCGAGCCCGAGACCACGGCGCGCGTGGTCGCGAGGCCGACCTCCTTGGCGCCGCCGCGCGCGTTGTAGCCCTGGAAGCACGACGCCAGCGACAGCGAGACCCCGAACACCGCCGCCTTGGTGCCGCCGATGATGTAGTCCTTCGGGTCGGTCCAGAAGGTGAAGTACTCGATGAACTCGCCGAGATCGATCTGCTTGATGACGATCGAATAGAAGTACGCGCCGCCGAGGCCCACGATGTTGAACACCATGGTCATGACCGGCATCATGATGATCGTCGCCAGGATCCGCGGCGTGATCAGGTACTGAATCGGATTCACCGCGAAGGTGTTGAGCGCGTCGATCTGCTCGGTGATGCGCATCGAGCCGAGCTCGGTCGCCATGCCCGACCCGGCGCGCGCCGTGATCATGAGCGCGGTGAACACCGGCGCCAGCTCCTGCGCCAGCGACAGGCCCACCGTGGCGCCGACGAACCGCTCCTGGTTGAAGATCGCCAGCGCGTTGATCGCCTGCTGCGCCGCGACCGCGCCCGAGAACAGGCCGACCAGCATGATGATCGGCAGCGACCCGACGCCGACGAAGTGCATCTGCTCCAGGAACAGCTTCAGCCGGAACGGCCGGCGGAAGAGCCACAGGAACGACTGGAACAGCAGCAACGAGTGCTCGCCGAAATAGCCGAAGAAGACGCGCGCGCGGCGCCAGCGCTGTGTCGAGCGCCCCCTTGAGCGTGATGCGGTCGTCGGCGGGTGCCGTCCCCTGCGCCGGAGCCTCAGCCGAAAGCTCGCTCATGGAGCCGCCGTGCCAGCGCCGCCCGGATCGCGCCGCCCGCCGGTGTAGATGCGTGGGACGCGCTTCGAGATGCCGCACAGGATCTCGTAGCTGATGGTGCCGGCCCAGGCGGCCACCTCGTCCACGGTGATCTCGTCGGCGCCGTCGCGGCCGATCAGGGTCACCCGGTCGCCGAGCGCCACATTCGGAACATCAGTCACGTCGACCATCAACATATCCATGCAAACGGCGCCGACCACCGGCGCGCGCCGGCCACGGATCAGAGTCATCGCTCCCCGCACGTGTCGAGGATAACCGTCAGCGTACCCGATGGGGAGAGTCGCGATGCGCGACGGGCGCGACGCGCGCCACAGTCCCCCGTAGCTGACCGGCGTCGACGGCGTGATGTCGTGCAGGGCCATGACCCGGGTGCCGAGGCTGAGCGCCGGGCGGATCCCCGGCAGCGCCGACGTCGGCCGACGGCAGCGCGCCGTAGAGCGCCAGCCCGGGGCGCACGGCATCGAGCCGCGCCTGGGGAAAGCGTACGGCGGCGGCGCTGTTCGCTGCGTGAAGCATGAGCTCTGCGAGACCGCGCCCGCGCGCGAGGTCGACACAGGCGAGGAAGCGCTCGAGCGATTCGATGCGTGACCTGCGGGTCGGCGCCGTCGGCCGAGGCGAAGTGGGTCGCCAGGCCCGCGATCTCGATCGACGGCAGCGCGCGCGCGTGATCGATCGCCGACGCGAGCTCGCCGACCGAGAAGCCGAGGCGGCTCATCCCGGTGTCGACCTTGAGGTGAACGGCGACCCGCCGGCCCAGGCGAGCGGCGGAGGTCGCGAATCGGTCGAGGTCGCCGGTGTCATAGATGACGGGGGTGAGCCCTTCGTGGAGGACGTCGTCCTGATGCTGGTTGTAGAACGCGCCGAGCACGACGATCGGAGACCGGATCCCGGCCGCGCGTAGCTCGAGACCTTCTTCGACCAGCGAGACGGCCAGCGCGTTGCTCGACGGTTCGAGCGCGCGCGCCACCGCGACCGCGCCGTGCCCGTAGGCATCGGCCTTGACCACGCCCCAGATCGCGACCTCGCTCGCCGACGGTCTGGCGCAGGCGCGCGAGGTTGTCGGTGATCGCCGTCAGATCGATCTCGGCCACCGTGGGGCGGATCGATGTACGGATGTCGACTTCGGCCATGGGAGCGTGCGCGGTCGCTCCGCCGCTACGTCTGGGACTGCTGGCCAAAACTGCTCTAGTTTCATCCGCGTCGCGCGGATCGTCAATTTCTCCCGGTGCGCGGGCGGCCGGTTCCTCTGGATCCGCTGCACGATGCCCGCGCGCCGGCTCGCGGTCGACACCGTCGATCGCAACCGGCCCGAAATCGGAGGCAGCGAATTGTCGGCCGGCGATCGAGCCCACCGGCGGGAGGGTCTGGGAACCCTTCGAGGGTTCCCAGGTCGACGTCCAGCTCAGCCCTCGCCGGTGACCAGGCGCTTGCTCAGCAGCAGCGAACGCCCCTGCGGCGTCACCAGCCCGCGGCGGGTCAGATCGGACACGATGCGCGACACCGTCTCGCGGCAGGCGCCGATGCGATTGGCCAGCTCCTGCTGCGTCGGGCGGTGGCGGATGAGCAGGCCTTCCGGCACCTCCTGTCCCTCGCCTTCCTGACGGCCGAGCAGCCGCAGCGCCCCGATGACGCGATCCTCGACGTCGGACAGCGCCAGCGCGACCGCCATGTCCTTCGACCGGTTGAGGCGAGCGACCAGCATGCGGCCCAGCGTCATCGGCAGCTCGGGCAGCGCGCGCAGGTGGGTGAAGATGGCCTCGCGCGGAATCACCAGCACCGCGGTCGGCTCGACCGCCTCCCACTCGTTGGTCAGCGGCTGATCCGGCGCGAGCAGCGCGTCGCCGATCAGATCGCCGGGGCGGAAGACCTCGAGGGTGATCTCGCGGCCGCTCTCGCCCCGGCGGACGGCACGGACGCGACCCCGAAGAACCAAGAACGCCTGGTCGATGACGCTGCCTTCCGCAACGAGCGTCGCACCACGCGCGACCTGGCGCACCGAGCACGCCTGGCCCAGAGCCTGGAGGGTGACCTGGTCGGCGCCGGCGAAGGCGGCGCAACTCGAGAGCGCTGACAGCTCCGTGGCGACCGGGGCGACGGTCTTGCGGGGCTTGCCAAGACCGTTGAAGTCAAGCGGCACGTTAGCGATGGACATTCCGGGCCTCCTTTACGGGAGGATGTCGAACGCAACGCTGATGCCAACCCAACGTGCCTGTTTCGACGGCATTTCGGGGCTATCGAGGCCCTCGGGACCAACCCCCGTGGCGCAGGCGCCACAGTCGGCGTGAAACGGCAGCCCCGTCGAGTGCCCTGGCACAGTGCGCCCACCGGGTAATCCCACCCCCAGAGGTGGCCCCTGCCCCTCGGTCCCCTCCCGCGCCACGCGGCCGCCCCGTCCTCGCCGAGTACGACGTCCCCCGCCCCGCCCCTATTCTAGTAAGCGGTTCAGCCCGGCGAGTTTCGCGACGCGTCCCTACGCGCTGGCGGCCGGCTTGGCGGCAGCCGCACGAACCACGCGCGCCTTGCGCCTACCCGGCTTGCGGCGCGCCTTGGACTTCTTTGCGGGCGCGGCACCATTGGCCCGGTCTCGCTTCGCGCGGCGCGATTCGCGGAACTTTCGAATCTCCGCCTTGGGAAGATCCTTGTGCTTCGCGCAAACCATCCCGAAGACCGGCGCCGCGCGATTCGTGCACCCAGGGACTGGGCACAGCTGGATCGGAGCCTTTCGCCGCATCTTCTTCTTCCCCACGACCCCGGCCAGCGCCAGGACGGCCCCGCGACCGGAGCCCGGCGGTCGCCCGCGCCGCTTTCCATTCGGCGTCAGGTTGGGCGCATCGCCTCCGGAGAACGCCGACATGATCGCTAGGCGCGCACGCGAGACCGCGTCCTGCTCGATCAGCGCCGAGAGTTGGCCAACGAAATCACCGACGACAAGTCGGATCTGAGAAGAGGAATCGGAAGTAGACGAAGAACCTCGCGCCATTACTGAATCTCCTAGTGTTTCTTGACGGCGCGGAGACTACTCTCAAACATTCGGTGTTGCAAACGTCAAACGAGCGAATATTAAAGCGGGACTCCCGCACCCTTAAGCGGGACTCCCGCACCCATTAACCAGTGGGACCGCCCGCGATGACTGTTAACGACGAATCAACCGAGTCCAGGCGTTACGCTGCGTCCTAATGGGCACCCTCAAAGGGTTCCAAAACCCTCCCAATGGAAACAGAGAGTACCGATGACCCCGAAGCGAGCATGCCGGGCCGCGCAATGAACTTCGCTCTGTTCTTTGCCGTGGTCATCCTGGTTCTCGGAGGGCTGCACTACTACGTTTGGGCGCGCCTGATCCGGGATACGCGTCTCCCTCAACCCTGGGCCGCGTTTCTGCTGTCCGCGCTCGTCGTGCTCGCGGCCGGGTTGCCGTTGATGCGGCTCGTGATCCGGCGCTGGCCCGGCGCCGCGCGGGTTCTCGGCTGGCCGTTCTACACCTGGCTCGGCGTGTCGATGCTGCTCTTCTTCCTGCTGGTGGGCACCGACGTCGTGCGTCTCCTGCTCTCGCTCGGAAACAAGGTGCGCGCGCAGCCGGCGCCGATCGATCTCCAGCGGCGTACCCTGGTCGCGCGAACCATCGCCGGCGCGGTCACGCGCCGCGGCGGGGACGCTGACGGCGGTGGCGCTGCGGTCGGCGCTCGGGCCGGTGGCCGTCAAGCGTGTCCCGGTGATGCTCGCGCGTTTGCCGAGCGCGATGAACGGATTCACGTTGGTTCAGCTCACCGATATCCACGTTGGGCCCACCATTGGGCGCGCATTCATCGAAACCATCGTCGCGCGCACAAACGCCCTCAAACCCGACTTGATCGCCATTACCGGCGATCTGGTCGACGGCACCGTCGACGAGCTCCGCGATTCGGTCATGCCGCTCGCCCAGCTGCGCGCGCGCCACGGCGTCTACTTCGTGACCGGCAACCACGAGTACTTCTCGGGCGCCACGCCGTGGATCGCGGAGCTCACGCGCCTCGGCATTCGCTGCCTGCGCAACGAGCGCGTCTCGATCGGCGACGGCGCCGACAGCTTCGAGCTGGCCGGCGTCGACGATCGTTCGGGCGCGCGCTTCGGCGAGGCGGGTCACGGCGAGGACCTCGACAAAGCGCTGGCGGCGCTCGATCCGGAGCGCGAGATCGTGCTGCTGGCGCATCAGCCGAAGTCGGTCTTCGCGGCCGCGCGCTTCGGCGTCGGGCTCCAGATCTCCGGCCACACCCACGGCGGCCAGATCTGGCCGTTCAGCTACTTCGTGCGCCTGCAGCAGCCGTTCGTCGCCGGGCTGCACCGGCACGAAGGCGCGCAGGTCTACGTCAGCCGCGGCACCGGTTACTGGGGCCCGCCGATGCGGCTGGGCGCGCCGGCCGAGATCACCCAGCTGGTCCTCACGTGCGGCAACGAAGGCGTCGCAGACGCCCGCGCCGACGCCGGCGGCGGTAGCGCATCCAGACCGACCTGAACCGAGCGGGGCTCGCCGCCGCGCACGAACCCGATCGTCACGTGCTCGCCCACGTCGTGATCCGAGACGCGCTCCAGGATCTCATCAGCGGCGTGCGTCTCGAGATGGTCGATCGCGGTGATCACGTCTCCGGCTCGCAGGCCGGCCCGCGCCGCCGGCGCCCCGGCAACGACGCGGCTCACCAACGCGCCCTCGCTCGCCGATTCGTCGATCAACAACACGCCGAGGTACGGATAGCGGGCCTCGCCGCGCACCAGGATCATCTGGGCCACGCGCCGGACGCGATTGATCGGCAGCCCCTGCGCGCCGACGGCGAGCGCCACGACCTCACCGTCCCGGTTCACCAGCGCGCCGCCAGGATTCGCCGCGTCGAGCGGCAGGTCGGTCGAGAACGAGTCCCGCCCGCCCATCGCCGCGGAGATCGGCGTCGCGCGTGCCTCGTGATGGCGGCGGTTCACCCGGCCGCGGCCGATCGATGGGGCGCCGTCTGCGCGGCGGGCGATCGCCAGCATCGGATCGCCCACTTCGACGAGATCCGAGTCGGCGAAGCGCGCCACCGCCAGATCGCGCGGCGGGCGCTCGAGCTGGACCACGGCGACGCCGCTGTGCGGGTCGGTGCCGCGCAGGCGCGCCGGCAATACCCGCGCGTCCGACAGCACCACCCGCAGCGCGCGCGCGTCGGCGACGGCATCGGCAGCGGTGACCACGTCACCCAGCGTATCGATCGCCACACCCGACGCGGTCGAGGTTGGCTGCCCATCGCGCACGATCACGATCCCGACCACCGCGGGCGCGGCCGCCCTGGCGGCGAGCTCCAGCGCGCTCTCGGCGCGCGCCCGACCCTGCCCCGCCGCAAGCGCTATCGCCGTCGCGGCCAGGATGCACCGTCGACCACCCATCCATAACCTCGCGTCCCGAAGCTAACCACGGGAGCGCGAGGCAGAAGGGTCGGGCCGCAATGCGAGATTTGAAGCGCCAGAATCTCCGGCCGGCCGGCCGGCGCTACTTCACGGTGACGAAGCGGGTCCCCGAGGCGCCGCGCACCCTCAGGAGGTGTCCGTTCTTCTGGGGCGTGCGCAGGGCCTGGATCGCCTCATCAGCGGTGCTGACATTGCGGCGGTCGACCTCGACGATGACGTCGCCCGGCTTGAGGCCGGCGCGCTCTGCCGTGCTGCCCGATAGCACGTCGGTGATCACCGCGCCCTTGGTGCCGCGATCCATGCCGAGAGAATCGGCCACGTCGGGCGACAGGGTCTGCAGCGCCATGCCGATCTTGCCCGACGCCTCGGGCTGCCGCGCGTCCTCGTCGGGCAGCTCACCCAACGTCACGGCGAGCGTGCCCGGCTTGCCATCGCGGTCGTAGCGCAACGTCACGTTCGACCCGATGCCCTGCGACGACACGTAATCGACGACATCGGACGAGGTGCTGACCTTCTGGTTGTTGATGCCGGTGATCACGTCGCCCGGGCGAATGCCCGCCTTGCCCGCGGGCGCGCCCGGGGTCAGCTCGGCGACGACCGCGCCGGCTCGCGGGCAGGTTCTTGCCCAGCTTGGTCTTCTGCGCGTCGTCGAGATCCTTGACGTCGGTCAGCATGATACCGAGGTACGGATAGCGGACTCGTCCTTCCTTGAGCAGCACCTGCGCCACGCGCCGCACTTCGTTGACCGGGATGGCGAACCCGTAGCTGCCGCCGGCGCCGACCTGGATCAACGTGTTCACCCCCACGACCTCGCCGTCGAGGTTGACCAGCGGTCCACCCGAGTTGCCGGGATTGATCTTCGCGTCGGTCTGGATGTACCCGCGCACGCGCTTGCCGGACATCTGCACGTGACGCCCGGGCCGGCCCTTGCCGCTCACGATACCGGCGGTCACGGTCTGCTCCAGACCGAGGGGGCTGCCCACCGCGACCACCCACTCGCCGACTTCCAGCTTGTCGGAGTCGCCGACGCGCGCCGCCGTCAGGTTGGCCGGCGGCTTCTCGAGCCGCACCACCGCGACGTCGGTCTGCGCATCCTTGCCGATGACCTTGGCTGGGTACTCCTTACCATCATTCAACGTGACGGTGACCTTCGTCGCCCCCTGGATCACGTGACGGTTGGTGACGATGTTGCCGCTCGTGTCGAGGATGAATCCCGAACCCACGCCGTGGCTGGGCCCCGGGGAGCCGCCGCCGCCGAAGCCTTCGCCCGGGCCGAACTCGAAGAAGCGCCGGAAGAACGGCGGAACGTTCTCGTCGTCGTCGCCGCCCCCCTGCCCGGGCGCCGGAAATCCGCGGCCGTGCATGCGCTCCGCGGTGGCGGGCGCGCCGACCTCGACCTCGATGCGCACGACCGACGGCGCCAGCGCCTTGGCCACCGACGAGAACGCGTGCGACAGGACCTTGGCCTCGTTGGGCGTCTCGGTCTTGGGCGTCACCGCCGCCGCGCCGGCCGCCGAGGCGAAGCGCGTGGTGGCGACTCCACCCGCCCCGACGCCAACCGCCAGGGCCAGCGCCGCGCAGCGGCCCCAGTTCGAGGTCCAGATCCGGGTCGATGTCCGAGGCCTGCTTTCAGTCGTCATCTTTGTTCCTTTGTACCTGGTTCCTTTGTACCGGGCGCCACTTGCTGTCAAGCGTCGTTCAGTTGCGGCGGCAGGTTGGGGCGAGTCGATCTCGTCGCTGCCGGCGCGGCCCAACCGCGCGTGCACCAATGAGAACGGGCTCTGCAAAAAGAAAATTCCCCTATGGCCGCGCCAGGCCGTTTCCCCCTTAGACTGTGCCGTGATGAAATGGTTGCGCCGCGTGCCCGAGGTGCCGGTCACCTCGGCGTTGATCGTCGCCAACCTTGCGATTTACGTCTGGATGATGCGGGCCAGCGGGATGAAGTCGGGGTTCGACTACGCAACATTGACCTACTTCGGCGCCAACATCGTCGGGACCGGGCAGGACGCGTCTCATTGGCGATGGGTGACGGCCGAGTTCGTCCACCGCCATCCAATCCACGTCGCGATGACTCTGTGGGTGCTGGCGCAGATCGGCGCCACCGTCGAACGCGCGCTCGGCTCGGGTGTGGTCGGCGCCGGGTATGTGCTGACGGGCGCGCTCGGCAATGCCCTGTCCGCGGCGGTCAACGCTTCGAGACACAACTACGTCCAGTCGGCCGGCGCGTCGGCCGCCCTCATGGGGCTCATCGGCATCGCGGCGGCGTTCGCCTGGCGCACCGGCGAGAGGCGCATCACGCGCACCGTGGCCATCAACCGTCGCAATCGTGCTCGTGCTCGGCTACGTCCTCGACCTCGACAACCTCGCGCACGTCGGCGCCCTCGTCGCCGGCGGGCTCATCGGCCTCGCGTGCGCGCGCTGGCCACGGCGCTTGCCGCGCTGGCTCGACGCCGCGCTCGTCGGCGCGTCGACCGCGGTCGCCGTCGCGGCGTTCGTCGTGGTCCGCGCCTATCACGGGTATCACTGATGCGCGCGGCGGTGCTACACAAGAGCGCGCCGATCGCGTCCGCGCCATTGACGCTGGAAGATGTGCCCGCGCCGGTACCCGGCCAGGACGAAGTGCTGCTGCGCGTGCGCGCCTGCGGCATCTGCCGCACCGACCTGCACGTCGTCGAGGGCGAGCTCCCCTCGCGCCGCTCGCCGATCATCCCCGGCCACCAGATCGTCGGCGAGGTCGCCGGCTTCGGCTCGGGGCGCGGCGCGCCCGGCGCGAGCCACGGCCTGACGCTCGGCCAGCGTGTCGGCGTCGCCTGGCTGCACCGCACCTGCGGCCGCTGCCGATTCTGCCTGTCGGGGCGCGAGAACCTGTGCATCGAGCCCGACTTCACCGGATGGACCGTCGACGGCGGCTACGCCGAGCTGTGCACGGCGCGCGCCGACTTCGTCTACCCGCTGCCCGACGGCTTCGGCGATCGCGCCGCCGCGCCACTGCTCTGCGCGGGGATCATCGGCTACCGGGCGCTGCGGCTCGCCGGTATCGACAACTGGGCCGGCGCGCGACTCGGCATCTACGGCTTCGGCGCGGCCGGCCACGTGGCGCTGCAGCTGGCGCGCGGCCGCGGCGCCGAGGTCTACGTCTGCACGCGCGATCGCACGCGACACCAGGCGCTGGCGACCGAGCTGGGCGCGACCTGGGTCGGGGGAACCGTCGACCCGCCGCCGGTTCCGCTCGACGCGGCGATCATCTTCGCACCCGCGGGCGAGCTGGTGCCCGCGGCGCTGAAGGCGGCCGATCGCGGCGGCAGCGTCGTGCTCGGCGGCATCCACATGAGCCCGATCCCCGAGATGCCGTACGAGCTGCTTTACGAAGAGCGCGTCGTCCGCAGCGTCGCCAACAACACGCGTGAGGACGGCCACGCCTTCCTGCGCGAGGCCGCACGCCTCCCGGTGCGCACGCACACCGAGATCTTTCCGCTTGACGATGCGAATCGCGCGCTGCTCGCGCTGAAGAGCGACGCCATCCGCGGCGCCGGGGTTTTGTCGATCGCTACGGACGACTAGTGGGCATCTTCCTCGGAACCCGCGACGGGTTCCGAACCTCCCGCGATGAGCTGCGGCCGGGCAAGCCGGCCTCCGCTCCACGCGATATGATTCACGCCATGGATTGGAAACTGCTGGTCTCGACGTTCATCTCGATCTTCGTCGCCGAGATCGGCGACAAAACTCAACTGGCGACGCTGTCGCTCGCAGCGGGCGGAAAATCCAAGCTGGCGGTCTTCGCCGGCTCGGCGCTCGCGCTGTGCGCGACCTCGGCAATCGCGGTGCTGGTCGGCGAGGGGTTGAGTCGGGTGATCTCGCCGATCTGGATGAAACGAATCGCCGGCGGCGTCTTCATCCTGCTCGGCGTGCTCTTCCTATTCTCGCGCGCCGACCTGTGACGCCCGGCGATCACGTCAACGTCAGCGGCTGCGCTCGAGGACGTCGAGGGCCGCCACTCGGTAGGCTTCGGCGAGCGTCGGGAAGTTGAAGATGTTCTCGACGAAGCTCTCGACGCCGGTGCCGGCGAGCAGCGCCATCTGACCGAGGTGGATGAGCTCGGTCGCGCCCTCGCCGACGATCTGCACGCCGAGCAGCTTGCGACCGGTGGAATCCGCCACGATCTTGAGCAAGCCGTCCTGCACGCCGGAGATCTGGCCGCGCGCGACCTCCTCGAAGCGGCCGCGCCCGACGAGGATGCGCTCGCCCGGGTAACGCTTGGCCGCTTCGTCCTCGCTGAGCCCGACGCACGCCATCTCGGGGATGGTGTAGATGCCGATCGGGATCATCTCGGCCGCGCTGCCCGACGCCAGGCCGAGCGCGTGGCAAGCGGCGCGCCGCCCCTGCTCCATCGCCGTCGCCGCCAGCGACGGTGGGCCGATGACGTCGCCGATCGCGTAGATGTGCGGCACGGCCGTGCGGCAGTGCTCGTCGACCTCGAGCAGCCCGCGCGCGTTGGCCTTCAGCCCCGCCGCGCCGAGCGCCAGACCTTCGATGGCGGCGGCACGACCGAGCGCGACCAGCATCTTGTCGCTCTCGATCACCTCGCCGGTCGCGAGCCGCGTCACCACCTTCGAGACGCCGTCCCACTCCACCGACGCGATGTTGCGCTCGCCCAGGAAGCGCCCACCGCTGCGCTCGAAGTCGCCGACGAACTTGCCGACCAGCTCGGCGTCGATGAACTTGAGCGGCCGATCGGCGCGGTCGATCATCGTGACGCTGACGCCGAGGTGCGCGAAGATCGACGCGTACTCGCACGCGATCACGCCGCCGCCCAGCACGGTCAGCGACGCCGGCAGGTAGAGCATCGACAGGATCGAATCGCTGTCGAGGATGTTCTCGTGGTCGATCCCGATCTCTGGCGGCGTGCGCGGCCGCGAACCGGTGGCGATGAAGATCGTCGCCGCCTCGATCCGACGCAGCGATCCGTCGACCGACTGCACCTCGACGACGCGGTCGGAGACGAAGCGCGCGCGTCCGTGAAATACGCGAATACCGTTGCGCTCCATCTGTCGGCCCATGTAGGCGACGTGGGCCTTGACCACCTCGTCGAGCCGCGTGGTCAGCGCCGCGACCTCGAGGTCGGGCTTGATCGTGAAGTCGACGCAGCGCGGCGCTGCGGCGCAGCCGCGACAGTTGCAGCGCCGTCTCGCGCAACGTCTTGCTGGGGATCGTGCCGCGGTGGACGCACATGCCGCCCACGCCCGCCTCCTGCTCGACCAGCGCCACCCGCCTGCCCGCCTTGACCGCCTGCACCGCGGCCTTCTGTCCTGCCGGACCGCTGCCCA
Organism: uncultured Pseudomonadota bacterium; assembly: GCA_963711305.1. Lineage (GTDB taxonomy): Bacteria > Myxococcota_A > Polyangia > Fen-1088 > Fen-1088 > DASRQZ01. The sequence continues at coordinate 301,178 of CAVQDT010000005.1, read as the reverse complement.
GCACCAGCACGTCGAACACGACCGGGCCGCCGGCGTCGCTCATGCGACCATCGCCGCGACCATCTCCAGCACGCGCTCGCGGCGCGCGAGGAGACCCGCCACGTCGTCGGGATACAGGTTCAGGTCGGCGATCACCGGCGTGTCGCGGAAACCGTCGTCGCCGCCGAAGCGCCCCGGCTCCAGCGCGTGCGTCGCCAGCCGGTCGGCCAGGAACGTGATCATCGCTTCCTGCCGGAAGCCGCCGGCCTGAGCGTAGGTCGTGTGGTGCTCGATCGAGGCGGCGACCGGCTTTGGCAATCCCCACTGCTCGGCGATGCGAATGCCGACGATGGCGTGCAAGTCGTCGAGCACCGCAACGAGGGCAATGGGCCCGACGCGCAGGGCGGCCTTCTTGGCGATGTCGTTGACCAGCTGGAGCAACGCCGGCTTGCCGACCGAGTGCAAGAGGCCGCACAGGAACGCGCTCTCGACGTTGAGGCGGCGCACGCGCGCGATCTCCTTCGCGAAGGCGCCCGACGCCAGCGCGTGGCGCCACAGCTGGTTCAGCATCATCTCGTAGCCGGGCACCTTGAAGATGCCGCTCTGCAACGACGCCGCGAAGGCGATCTCGCTGACGATGTTGAGGCCGAGGCGCGACACCGCCTGCTGCAGCGACACGATCGGCATGCGGGGCATGTAGGCCGGTGAGTTCGCGATGCGCAGAACCTGACCGGCCAGCGCCGGGTCGCGGTGGATCAGCTCCGACAGCCGATTCGCGTCCGTGGTCGGGCTGCCGACCAGCGCGACCACCTGGCTGGCCACCCGCGGGAGCATCGGCAAGGCTGAGCTCACCGGTCGCCAGACGGTGGGCCACGGCTGTTCGGAGTGGATCGCCGCTGCCAGCGGCCTCCTCGGCGGCTAGCATTTCCCCTCGCAGCACAAGCACCCCACCGGTTCGGCGGACCGCGCCGAGACCTTTAGTTGCGCGCGAAGTTTGACGAAATAGCGAATGTGGCGTTGGCGAATGCCGAGGGGTCGAGGAGTGAGCTGATCGGTCAGTCGGTCGGCTCCTACGTGATCACCGCCCTGCTCGGGGAAGGTGGGATGGGGAAGGTTTACCTGGCGCGCCATTCGCTCATCGGGCGCAAGGCGGCGGTCAAGATCCTGAACCCGGACATCTCCCAGGACGAGGAGTCGGTCTCGCGCTTCTTCACCGAGGCGCGGCTCGTGAACGACATCCGCCATCCCAACATCGTCGAGATCACGGACTTCGGGCAGTTCTCGAACTACTACTGCATCGTGATGGAGCTGCTCGAGGGCGAGACGCTCGCCGCTCGCTTGCAGCGCACGCGCACGCTCGACGAGGCCACCGCCGTCCGCATCTTCCGCCAGGTGACGTCCGCGCTGGGCGCCGCGCACGAGCAGGGGATGGTCCACCGCGACGTCAAGCCCGAGAACATCTTCCTGCGCAATCACCCGGACTATCCCGACTTCGTGAAGGTGCTCGACTTCGGCATCGCCAAGCTGATGGGCGGCAACTCGCTGGTGGGGCATCACACCAAGACCGGCACCGTGATCGGAACGCCCGCGTACATGTCGCCCGAGCAATGCCTGGGCGAGGCGTCGCTCGATCTACGCAGCGACATCTACTCGCTGGGCGTGGTGCTCTACGAAGCGCTCACCGGTCGGCAGCCCTTCACGGGCGACACGCTCGGGCGCTTGATCGTCTGCCACGTCAGCGAGACGCCGGTGCCGCCGTCGAGCGTGAACCCGCACGTGTCCGGCGGAATGAGCGCGGTGGTGATGCGCGCGCTCGCCAAGCAGTCCAAGGACCGCTTCGCGACCATGAAGGAGTTTCGCGAGGCACTGGAGATCGCGCCGGTGCGCGGGCCGGCGGTCAACGTGGTCAACGGCCGCCACCGCTCGATCACGCGCCCGGTTCCGACGGATTCGCGCGCGGCGCCTGCGAGCCCGCCCCCGCCCGCGGCGGCGACCCGAGCCGTGGGGCCGGCCCCGGCGCCGGTCGGGCGCGCCTCGGAGGACAACGCCACCGTCGACCTCGATGCCGTCGATTCAGCCCACACGCAAGCGGTCAAGCTGGTCAACCTGGTGCTCGAGCGCTTCTCCACCGGCCGCGTCGAGCTGCCGGCGCTCCCCGAGGTCGCCGAGCGCTGCCTCGAGCTCCTCCGGCGATCGAACCTCGGCTTCACCGAGGTCGCGAAGACCATCACGCAGGTGCCGCACCTGCGCTCGCGCGTGATGCGCCTCGCGAACAGCGCCGCCTTCCCCAGCCTGATGCCGGCGACGACGCTCGACATGGCGATCGCGCGCCTCGGCACCGAAGGACTGCACGACGCCCTGATCGAGTTCGCGGCGCGCGACGTGCTCGAAGGGCGGCAACACACCCGCGTGAAAGAGTCGTTGCGCCGGATCTGGCCGCAGTCGATCGGTGCCGGGCTCATCGCCGGCAACCTGTGCGAGATGCTCGCGCTCGAGTCCGAGGGCACCTACGCGTATCTCGCCGGGCTCCTTCACAACATCGGCAAGCCGGCGGTCGGCGCGCTGCTGATCGAGATCGAACAGCAGATGATGCGCGCCGGAGAGCGCCAGCCGATCTCCGAGGCGGTCTGGATCGCGACCATCGAGGCGAGCCACCGTCAGTTCGGCGCGGCGATCGTGCGCAAGTGGCACGTCGCGCACCCGATCGCCGAGGCGATCGAGGCCTCGGGGGAGTTCGAGAGCACGCGCCCGCGCGCGCTGCGCAACATCGTACGCTTCGCGGTCGCGCTCGCGCAGCGGCTGGGTCTGACCATCGGCCCGTCGAACCCGACGCACGCGGAAGAAGCGTGCGCGCAGGGACGCGGCCTGCTCGATGTCGACGACAAGGCGATGCGCGTGCTCTCGCACGGCCTCAAAGAGCGCGCGATCGTGCTGTCCGGCATCCGCGGACAGTGAGGTTGCCGCTCGCAAGCCTACCCTCTCCCCGAAGCTCCCGCCGAGCGTTGCCGCTCGCAAGGCCTGCCCTCTCCCGGGGCGGACCGCGGGCGAGGGTGACTCGCTGAAGATCCGATTCCCTAAGCGGCGGCCAAAAACTCGCGGTAGCTCACCGGACGCAGGCGGCGCAGCAGGCGCTCGACCACGCGGCGCACGGCGCGCCGCTGGCTCGCGCGCGCCATGTCGGCCGGATGGACCGCGAGGCGCGTGTCGGCCACCGGCAGGAACGACTGCACCGACGCATAGAGCGCGGTCGCGCGCGCCTCGAGCTCGCTGAGCGAGCCCCATCCGATCACGCGCGGCGCGAGGCGACGCCCGCGATAGACGATGCCGTCGAAGAGCTCGTAGAACTCGAAGCCGGCGCGGTCGACCACCTCGCGCGCCGCGCGCGACAGCAACCAAGCGGGCGGGATGAAGCCGCGCAGCGCGGACTCGAGCCCAGCGCGCCGGAAGATCTCGCGTCCTTGATCCAGGCGGCGCTCGGCGTCAGCGGCGTCGCAGCGAAAGAACTCGCCCTGCCCCCGTGCGAAGACGTGTCCGCGAAACCAGCCCATGGGCGTCCAGGCGCGGCCGAGCATCCGGTGCGTGAGCCCGTGCATCACCAGCGTTGCGCCGCCGTCGGCGAGCTCGCGCAGGAACGCCAGTGTGCCGGCGTCCTCGTCGATCGCGCGCTGACCTTCGTGGTAGCGGGATCACGAAGCAGGTGAGATCCGACGTCGCGAGCCCGAGCTCGCGGAACAGCTGCACCGCGCTCCGGCAGTCGGGAAGCGTGAGCGGCGAAACGTCGTGCAGCGAGATCAGCGCCCGCGGCGAGACGAGCGCCGGCGGCGTCAGACGGTCTGCGTGAACGACTTCCATATGCGGCTGAACGGCACCTCGTTCCAGCGCTCGACCATCGCGCGCCGGCCGTTGGTGCTCAGCAACTGCGCATGGCACGGATCGTCCAGGATGCGCGCGATCGCCTTCGACAGCCCCGCGGCCCCGAACTCGTAACACTCGGCCGACAGGCCGTCGGTGACGAACTCGGCGATGCACGCGTCCGACGGCACCAGCACCGGAACGCCGCTCGACATCGCTTCCATGTTGACCAGACCCAGCGTGTCGACCCGGCTGGCGAACACGAACATGCGCGCCGACGCGTACAGCTTCTTCAACGTATCGCCGCGCTGCAGGCCGACGAAGCGCACGAACTCCTTGTCGCGATACGTGTGCTCGAGCTCGGGGCGCTCTGGCCCGTCGCCGGCGATCACCAGCAGCGGCCGCGGCGAACGCGCGCTACAGGCGCTCCACCGCCTCGACGATGATCGGGATGTTCTTCTCCTCGGAGATGCGGCCCACGCTCAGGATCACCGGTCGATCGCCGACGTCCAGGTTCAGGTCGTCGAACACCGCGGCCCCGCAGTGCACCGGCGAGAAGTCCTCGGGATCGATCGCGACCGGCATCACCGAAAGCTTGGACGCGCTGACGCCCATCTCGATCAGGGCGTCGCGCGACCCGCTCGAGAACGCGAAGACGCGATCGACGTGCGCGTAGAACCAGGCGAGGTAGGTGCGGGCCGCGCGCTCCATGAACGCGTTGCCGCCGAGCGGCTGGATCAGCGCCGGCACCTCGGTGTGATAGCTCGCGGTGACCGGCAGGCGCAGCACCTTGGCGATGAGCAGGCCGACCAGGCCCATCGGGCCCGGCGTCGACAGCTCGATGTGCGAGATCCGCTCGCGCCAAACCCACGACAGCGTGTCGATGAGCGACGGGACGTGCAGCTGGATGCGCGTGTAGAGCGGCAGCGTGAAGCTGGTCGCCGCCGGCAGGTGATGCAGGCTGGCGCCATCGTCGAAGTGACCCGGCAGATCGCCGCAGTACGGGATCAACACCTCGCGCCCGGCGGCGCGCGCCTGATTGACGAAGCGCTTGCACCAGACCGACACGCCGTCGACCTGCTCGAGCGAATCGCTGAACACCGCGAGCCGCTCGTGGCGCTTCTCGAGCGGGAACGCGCTCCACTGCGACTGGACGCGGCGGACCTGCTGCTCCTGCTTGCCGAAGTGATCGGCGGCAAAGAAGACCGGCGCCGCGGTCACCAGCCCGCCGGCGAGATCGCGGAACGCGCCGAAGATCCGGTAGAGGTCGAAGTCCTGGGCGCCCGCGAGCAGATCCTGAAGAGCCGCTTCGAGCACGGCGTCGCTCAGGCGCGCGATGCCCGAGATGATACGCGCGTCACACTCGTCGGACGGCGTCTGGTCGGTGTGCAGGATGTCGAGCTCCCGCCCGACCGGGAGCGACGCGCGCTGCGCGCCGGCGAGCAAGCTGGCCAGAAAGCCACCGGGATCACGCGACGGCGTGCCGTTCGAGCCGCTCTTGACCGGCGGTGTCGCGCGGCCGGCGATGACGTCGATCATCTCGACGAACGGATCGCGATAGTCCTTGCGGTCGATCTGCCGCTGCTTGAGGTGATGGTAGGTCGTGTGCTGCACGCACAGCGCCATCGCGTTGAGGTCGGCTTGCTGCCCGACCAGCCGCCCCTCGCCCGCCATGCAGCCCTCGAGGAACGCGGCCGGCGTCACGGTCGCGCCCGTCGATCGCGGTGTAGACCGTCCCGCAGCGACGGTGCACGTGGTCGTCGGAGCCGGCGGTCAGCGCCTTGCGGTGGGGCGTGCGCGCCGTGCGCGGCGATGCCGTGCTTGCGCGACAGGCGCGCGATCACATCGGGCGTGATCCGCTCGAGCAGCGCGGTCAGATCCGGCTCGATGCGCGCGTCGGTGAGACCGTTGAACCCCTCGAACGTCGGGAACAACAGCAGCAGCTTCTCGAGCGTTTCGGCGTCGAGCTGCCAGCTCGGGCTCAGCAACGGATGAGCGAGACCGTGCGCGATGCCCTCGCGCGACAGGTACTCGGACAGGCGATAGATGTCACGCCGGCGCTCCTGGATGTGCTCGTGCTGCGACGGCGTGATGTTCCACGCCAGCACGTGCATGACGCAGCCGTTCTCGGGGAACAGCGCCGTGATCTCCTCGGACAGAAAGAAGTCGGGACGATCGATGAGCTCGAGCCCGCCGCTGATCGTGTCGTGATCCGTGAGCGTGACGAGCGTCATGCCGCGCTGCTTGCACAGCTCGTACTGTCGAGCTGGATCCGCGTAGCTCTCCGGGCATCCAAAGAACCGCGTGTACCATTCGTCGTTTCCGATGGAAGCGCTGGAGTGTAGGTGCAGGTCGCATCGAGTCTCGGTCATGGCACCCCGTGGCGTGGAAAGACCGAGCACTCTACCCACAAATTGCCGCGCTGTCTAGAAGCCCGATTTTCGTCACTTGGCACTCCGTCCGTCGTCACTTGCGCTCCGGCGATCGATACAGAAGTTTTAGAGAGACCCCGATGGTTAAGACGTGAGCGCCACCCAAGTTGTCTTCAAATGAGGCGCGCCTCGTCGCGCCGCCCGCCCGCGAACGCCTGCAGCCTGCCGCCGGCGGATCCGCGCGAAGCCGCGCCGCTGCCCTTCGACGGCGTGCTGCTCGCGGCGGGCGTGAACGTCGCCGCGCGCTCGATCTGGCGCGGCCTGTTCGGCTGGAAACGCTACGACGGCAGCGTCGAGGCGATCTGCCGCGCGGTGCTCGAGGACTGCTGGACCGGGCAAGTACTTCGCCGGGTCGGCGGGGCACTTCCGGCAGTTCTGGACGCGCGATCTCGCGATGTGCACGCCGGCGCTGTGCAGCCTCGGCTACCGCGAGCGCGTGGTCTCGTCGTGGGAATGGGCGCTCGAGCGGTTCGAGCGCGCGGGGCGCATGACGCACGACGATCTTCTACGGGCGCTTCGCCGCGCGACGTCTACGCCTACGCATGCGATTCGCTGCCGCTGACGTTGTTCGCGCTGCGCGCGGCGGACTGCGACTATCTGATCGACCGCCACCGCGAGCTGTTCCGGCCGTGAAGTCGCGCGCTTTCACGAGATCGTCTTCGATCCCGAGCTGGGCATGGCGCGCACGAGCGGCTACTTCTCGGGACCGCGCGACTGCATGACCGGACGCTCGACCGTGTTCGCCAACACCATGATCGCGCTCTCGGCGCAGCTGCTCGACGGCGACAAGCGCGTACCGAATCCGTTCGCGGGCCATGACGTTCGCGACCGCATGCTTGCAACACCACTGGACCGGCGACTACTTCCGGGATGCGCTCTGCCGCGATCTGCCGTCCGGCGACGGCAACGTCTGGCCGTTCTTCTTCGGCGTGTTCGACGAGCCGGAGATGAAGCGGCGCGCGTTCGCGACGCTCGAGGCGCGCGGGCTACACCGACCCGGTTCCGCTGCGCTACTTCGAGCGCCGGCTGCCCGAGAGCGAGCTGCCCGTGCCCAAGATGTTCACGCCCGAACTATCAGGGCGACCCGAGCTGGACCCAGCTCGGCGCCATCTACCTCGGCGAGCTCGCGCAAGATCGATCGCGCCAAGATGGAGCCAGCACCGCGCGGCGCATGGCGGCGTTCATCGAGCGCGATCGCAACTACCTCGAGCTCTACACCCGCGACGGCAAGCCCCTACGTCGGCCGCGCCCACCTCTATCACTGCGACGAGGGCATGATCTGGGCGGCGCTGTTCCTCGATCTCTATCGCTGAGCATCGCCCGGTCGGCGTCAGGGGTACCCCTGGTCGAGGCGGCGCGGGGCCGCTAGATTTCTCGCATGGCCATCGCGACGATCGACCCGACGACCGGCGAGACGCTGCGGACGTGGGAGCCGCTCGAGCCGGCCGCGATCGAGGCGGCGCTCGCAGGCGCGGCCGCGGCCGCCGCACGCTGGCGGCGGACACCGTTCGCCGAGCGCGCGGGCGTGCTGTCGCGCGCGGCCGCGATCCTCGACAGCGAAAGCGAGGTCTTTGGCCGGCTGATGACGCTGGAGATGGGCAAGCTGCTGCGCGCCGGGGTCGACGAGGCGAAGAAGTGCGCGGTCGGCTGCCGCTACTACGCGGAGAACGGCGCGCGCTTCCTGGCGTCCGGACGTGGTCGACGATGCGGCGACCGCCGCCGCGCACGAGCGAGCGCGCGTCGACTATCAGCCGCTCGGCGCCGTGCTCGCGGTGATGCCCTGGAACTTCCCCTTCTGGCAGGTGATCCGCTTCGCGGCGCCGGCGCTGGTGGCCGGCAACGTCGCGCTGCTCAAGCACGCGTCGAACGTCCCGCAGTGCGCGCTCGCGATCGAGGATCTCTTCCGCCGCGCCGGCGCGCCCGAGGGCGTCTTCCAGACGCTGCTGATCGGGTCCGACGTCGTGCCGCGCCTGATCGACGATCCGCGCGTCGCCGCCGTCACCCTGACCGGCAGCGAGGCGCGGGGCGCTCGATCGCCGCCGCGGCGGGCCAGCATCTGAAGAAGACCGTGCTCGAGCTCGGCGGCAGCGATCCCTTCATCGTCATGCCCAGCGCCGATCTCGATCGCGCGGTCGCGACGCGCGGTGCAGGCGCGCGTCGTCAACAACGGCCAGTCGTGCATCGCCGCCAAGCGCTTCATCGTCGCCGACGCGATCTACGATCGCTTCGCGCCGCGTTTCGTCGCGGCGATGGGCGCGCTGCGCGCCGGCGATCCGATGGCGCCCGACACCGAGCTCGGGCCGCTGGCGACGGCGTCGATCCGCGACGACGCTCGCGGCGCAGGTCGAACGGTCGGTCGCGGCGGGCGCGCGCCTGCTGACCGGCGGGCGCCGGATCGACGGGCCCGGCTTCTTCTACCCGCCGACGGTGATCGCCGACGTGCCGCACGCGGCGCCGGCCTACTCCGAGGAGCTGTTCGGCCCGGTCGCGTCGCTCTACCGCGTGCGCCGACGCCGAGAGCGCGATCCGCCTCGCCAACGACACGACCTTCGGCCTGGGCGCGAGCGTCTGGACGCGCGACCGCGCCGAGGCCGAGCGCTTCGCCGCCGAGATCGACACCGGCATGGTCTTCGTCAACGGCCAGGTGATCTCCGACGCGCGCTTCCCCTTCGGCGGCGTCAAGAACTCCGGCCACGGCCGCGAGCTCAGTCAGATCGGCATTCGCGAGTTCGTGAACGTGAAGACCGTGCGCATGACCGGGCTCGACTGATTGATCTGCGGTGGGGAGCGCGCACCGGGCAGGTAACCAACCTGCCTGCGGACAGGCAGGAGCGCCCTCAGAGGCCCCGCTGCGCCAATACCCCAGCCTCCAGGTCCCCCCGCGCCTCTCGCTTTGCTTCACTCCTACGTTCACTGCGCCTGAGGGCGTTGGTATTTTTATATTGAACGATCGGACGCGCGTTGACAGCGCGTGAATGGAAACCCTTCGCCAAGTATTCGGCCGAACAGAGCAATCGTTGATGCGGAATCGGCTCGCTTAGCGACCGGCCGAATAAAGCGATCGCTGATGCGGAATCGGTCGCTTAGCGACGATAGGCGCGCACGAGAGCGCTGTGCGCTCGTCCGATCGTTCAATTTAAAAATACGAACGCCCTCAGGCGCAGTGAAACGTAGTTGTCACCGGCGCGAGAGGCGCGGGGGACCGGCGGGGGCGGGTATTGGCGCAGCGGGGCCTCTGAGGGCGCTCCTGCCTGTCCGCAGGCAGGATGCCAGCCCGAAGCGGAGCGCCCCCGTGCCGCCGCTGGTTTCGTCACAAGGTCGAGTCGCGCTGCGCATAGGCAGATTCAGTCATCGAGAGTCAACCTCTCGGCGGCGGCGTAAGGGCGCGTCCCCGCGGAGGCAATACCCGCCCCCGCCGGTCCCCCACGCCTCTCGCGCCCCACAACGGAGAGAGCGGAGCCGTCCTCACGTCCGCCGCCGTCGCCGTTCCTGGTTACCCGCCCCGGTGCGGAAGGCGAAGAGCCGCTCACACGTCGACCGCGTCGATTCGATCTAACCGGCGCAACTCGGGCGCCCACCACGCGATCACCGCCACGACCACGATGGTGACGAAGCCGCCGAACATCACCGACGGCTCGGCGCCGAGCAAGCGCGCCGCGACGCCCGACTCGAAGGCGCCGATCTCGTTCGACGAGCCGATGAAGATCTGGTTCACCGACGAGACCCGTCCCAGCATCGCCGGCGGAACGCGCGTCTGGATCAGTGTGCTGCGGACGTAGACGCTCAGCATGTCGGCCGCGCCGCTGATTGCGAGCAGCGTCAGCGACAGCCAGAACCAGCGCGACACCGCGAAGGCAACCATGCACAGCCCGAACGCCACGACCGCCCACAGGAACGTTGGACCCGCGCGCCCGGGCGCCGGCCGCAACGCCAGCGCCGCCGACATGACCACCGCGCCGATCGCGGGCGCGGTGCGCAGGAAGCCCAGACCCTGCGGGCCGACGTGGAGGATCTCCTCGGCGAAGACCGGCAGGATCGCGACCGCGCCACCGAAGAGCACCGCGAACAGATCCAGCGTCATCGCGCCCAGGAACAACTTGCGCTGAAAGATGAAGAGCACGCCCTCGCGCAGGCTGCGCGCCAGCGGCACGAACGCCGGCCGAGGCGCTCGCTCGCGCACGCGGATCCGGAATACCGAGCCGAGCGCCGCCACCATCAGCGCCGCCGCCACCGAATAAGCGACGCCCGCCCCGAGCCAACCGTAGATGAGACCGCCGAGCGCCGGGCCGGTCACCGCGGCGACCTGCCAGACACCGGTGCGCCAGGCGACCGACGACGGATACATCGAGCGCGGCACCACCTCGGCCGACAGCGCGTTGCGCGCCGGCAGCAGGAAGCTGCGCGCGGCGCCGCAGATCACGATGACGCCGTAGATCGCGAGTCGCAACGACCGGCTCTGCAGGGCGTCGCCGGCGCCCGGGCGATTGACCACCGCCAGCGCGAGCGCGCACAGGAACAGCACGACGAGCGCGATCAGCGCGACCCGGCGGCGGTCGAGCGAGTCGGCGACGTGCCCGGCCCAGAGCGCGAGCCCGATGAACGGCACGGCTTCGGCCAGCCCGACCATCCCCAGCGAGAGCGGGTTGTGGGTGATGGCGTAGATCTGCCAGGCGACGACCACGCCCTGGATCTGCGCGCCCATCGCCATGGTCAGAACACTGACGACGAACCAACGGAAACCCGGCACTCGCATGGGCGCGAACGAGTCGTGCGGCACGGCCGATTCGACAGACTTGGCCTGGGGACTCTGAACGTCCGACATCGAACCCTAGATTACGGTATGAATACCGTTCTCGTTTAACCCGGATGAGAGCCACGTGACGCTGGGAAAAAACTTCCGCCTTCCGCTCGAAGTCAAGCCGACCCATTACCGCGCCAGCCTGCGTATCGATCTCGACGCCGCCCGGTTCGACGGGCAGATGGCGATCGACCTCACGCTCGCAGCACCTCGCAGCGCGATCACCCTCCACGCGGTCGAGCTCGACATCAAGAGCGTCACGGTCGAATCGGCCGGTGGCACCGTCGCGACGGGGCGATCCGTCCCGACGCCGAGAGCGAGACGCTGACGCTTCGAGTTTCCGTCGCCGCTGCCGGCGGGGAAGACCACGCTGCGGCTCGACCTGGTCGGGGCGCTTCAGCCCAGGCCTGCGCGGCCTCTACCGCGCGGGCAGCCTCGCGGTCACGCAGTTCGAGGCCGCCGACGCCCGCCGCCTCTTCCCGTGCTTCGACGAGCCGGCGTTCAAGGCGATCTGGCAGATCGCGCTCGACGACGTCGCGCCCGAGCTGACCGCGATCTCTCGAACTCCGAGATCGTCGAGCGACCAGAGCGGGCCCGAACGGCCGACGCCGCATCGTCTTCGCGCCGACGCCGTTGCTGTCGTCGTATCTGGTCGCGCTGATCGTCGGCAACCAGGTACCGAGCGACGTAGTCAGCGCGCGCGGCGTCCCGATCCGCACCTGGTCGGTGCCCGAAAAGCGCGCCCTGACCGGCTTCGCGCAGACCGCCGCCGCCGCGGTGCTGCCGCTGCTCGAGGACTACTTCGGCCTGCCCTACCCGTTCGGCAAGCTCGATCAGATCGGCGTCCCGAACTTCGAGGCGGGCGCGATGGAGAACGCGGGCGCGATCACCTTCCGCGAGGTCGCGCTGCTGCTCGACGTCGCCACCGCGCCGCTGGCCGTGCAGAAGCGCGCCGCCGAGGTCATCACCCACGAGCTCGCGCACCAGTGGTTCGGCAACCTCGTCACGATGGTCTGGTGGGACGACCTGTGGCTCAACGAGGCGTTCGCGACCTGGATGGCCTACAAGATCGTCGACGCCTGGCGGCCCGAGTGGCGCATCTGGATGGACTTCGAGATGGGCAAGGGCTCGGCGCTGGTGCTCGACGCGCTCCAGTCGGCGCACCCCATCCGCGCCGACGTGCGCAACGCCGAGGAGGCGGGCGAGTCCTTCGACGCGATCACCTACGAAAAGGGCGGCGCCGTGCTGCGCATGATCGAGGGCTTCCTGCGCGAGGATCGCTTCCGCGAGGGCATTCGCCTCTACATGCGCCGGCACCGCGAAGGCAACGCCACCGCCGACGATCTCTGGGGCGCGCTCGGCGAAGCGTCGGGGCAGCCGATCGTCGAGCTGGCCAATGGTTGGATCCGCCAGATGGGCTATCCGCTGGTCGAGCTCTCGAGCGCGCCGGCACGAAGCGGCAAGCCACGCGTGACGCTGACTCAGCGGCGGTTCTTCGCCGATCCCGAGGCACGCGAGTCCGGCGCGCCCGCGCGCTGGCTGGTGCCCGCGGTCCTGCGCTTCCGCGACGCCACCGGCGTCAAGCAACAGTCGGTGTTGCTGCGCGACGCGACCGCCGAGGTCGAGCTCGACGCCGACGGCGAGATCGCCTGGTGCCTCGCCAACGCGCAGGGGCGCGGTTTCTTCCGCGCAGCCTACGAACCGGCGTTGCTGGCAAAGCTGGTGTCGTCGATTGATGAGCTCGACCCCGAGGAGCGCCTCGGCCTGGTGTCCGATCAGTGGGCGCTGGTGCGCGCCGGCAAGGTCGAGGTGGCGTCGTTCCTGGATCTGGTATCGGGCCTGGGCGCCGAGACCGATCACGTGGTGCTCGAGGAGATCCTCACGCGCCTGTCGGTGATCGAGCACCGGCACGTCGGCGACGCGGATCGCGCGCAGCTGCACGGGTTCATCGCCGATCTGTTCGCGGCGTCCTCGGCTGGGCTCGGCTGGCGCGCCCGTGCGGGCGCGTACCGAGGACGACGAGACGCGCCTGCGCCGCGCGGCGCTGCTGCGCGCGCGCGTGCTGCTGGCGCGCATCCCCGACGGGATCGCCGACGCCGAGGCGCGCTACGCCGAGCACATCGAGGGCGGCGCGACCGCGCTCGATCCGAACCTGCTCGACGTCGTGGTGACGGCGGCGGCGCGCAGCGCCGACGAAGCGCGCTTCGAAGGACTGCGCCGGCGCGCGCGCACCGAGACCGATCCGGCGGCGAAGCGCCGCTTCCTGCATGCGCTGGCGCGCGTCGAGACGCCGTCGCTGGTGAAGCGCGCCGTCGAGCTGGCCATGGGCGACGACGTGCCGATGCAGGACTTCACGTCATACATGAGCGTGCTGCTCGGCAACCGCGCGGCGCGCGAAGAGACCTGGACGCTCGATCCGCGACGGCTGGGACGCAGTGCGCGCCAAGGCCGACTCGCCGATCCTGATCCGGCGCCTCATCGAATCGTTCTCGGTGCTTCCGGAGCGCCGGCACCTGGTCGAGGTCGAAGCCTTCCTGAACCGGCACCCGATCGACGGCGCGAAGCAGGCGACCGCGCAAACCCTCGAGCGCTTGCGCATGGACGTCACCTTGCGCGAGCGGCTCATGCCGCAGGTGCGCAGTTGGTTGTCGAGCCGCACCAAGGTAATCAAAGAAACGTCCGTCAAAAAAACGTCGAACTGACGGCAATTTGACGCCGACAAACAAAACCGAAAGCGTCTGGGAATCACCCGACGGTTCGTGTACGCTCATGTCTGCGACGTAGGTAGCTCTGCAACCACTTGCTCGAGTCGAGGTCGTGAGATGAGCATGACGAGAGATACAGTGTCGGCGTCTGCACCCACGTCGGGGACCAGCCGCTCCAGCGGCATCCTGATTTCATTCATCACCGCGATCGCCGTGTTCGCGGTGGGCGAAGTCATCGTCTCGCACATCAAGAGCGCGACGAACGAGGTCGCGCCCGAGCCGCTCACCCGCGCGACGACGCCGGCGCGACCGCCCGTCGCCGTCGCGCCGCCACCGGCTCCGCGCGGCCGCGAATCCCGCGGCTCCGCCGGCGAACGCCGCCGCGAAGAACCACCCGCTGCGACGGCTCCGGCCGCCGCGGCCGCACCAGCGGGCACTCCTGCGCCCACCGCCGCTGCGACGGCACCAGCCGCGGTCGCCGCCGAGCCCGCGGCACCGGCTGCTGCGGCAGCGACTCCGCCGGCGGCGCACGCCACGAGACCGCCCACGCCACCGAGACCGCGCCCGCGATCGCGGCGAAGGACAAGTCGGCGACCAAGGCCGAGAAGGCGGAGAAGACCGACAAGGCCGCTGCGGATTCCGAGACCGCGCCGGCCGCGGTCACAGCAAAGGCGTCGGCCAAGGAGTCGGCGAAGGACAAGGAGAAGACGGCCACCGTCGTCGCGGTAGCCGACGACGCCAAGACCGATTCGAAGTGCCGATTCGAAGAAGACCGCCAGCGCCAAGAAGGCCGGCGCCGAGCCAACTGCGCGTGCGTCAGCCGAGGCGCCCGCCGGGGCCAAGGACAGCACGCCCGCGGGCGATCACGCGAAGGTGGCAGCCTCGCGCCCGCGGCGGCCGCCGACAAGCCGTCGGACAAGGACATCGCGCGCGAGGCGTGGCGGCGCAACCTGCCGGACATCAGCGCGCCCGAGGAGACCAAGGCGTCGATCCTGATCCCGATCAAGGGCTCGATCGAGGGCGCGACCTACCACGTGAACACCAAGCCGAAGAGCGTGATCGTCAACCTGCCCAAGGCCGATCCGCTGATCACGATGCGCTTCTACAAGATCCGCCGCGAGGGGCTCTCCAACCTCTGGATCAAGCAGGACGAGGGCGAAGGGACGACGCTCAAGCTCTTGCTCAACGAGGCGACGTCGCCAACCGTCGAGATCAAGGACGACTTCGTCCGCATCACCGTGCGCAAGCCCGCCGACCTTCCCGCCGCAGAGTAAGCCTCAGGTCACGTCCTCGAGCACGCGCGCGAGGATCTCCTTCGCCTGCTCGACGTCGGCGCCGAGAAAGATCTCAACGCGCGTGAGCGCCTCGGCCGCGCGCCGGCGCAGCTCATCCGATGGCGGCGATGGATCCATCATCGGCTGTGCCGAGAAGGCCTTGGCCATCTGCACGATCACCGTGTCGCGGTCCATAGATCTGCAAGCTAAGGCCGAATCCGCATCGCGCAGCGTGGTCGCCGCCCGGTGTTCGGCTAATATGCGCGCCCCGGACGAGCCATGTCTGTCTCTGCAACCAAGCACCGCCCGAATTTCAAGGAATCGTGGGTCGCGTCGCGCTGAGGCTGGGTGCGTTGCTCGCCGGCATCGCCGTCGTCGTCGCCGCCGTGCTGGGGATCGTCGCCGCGCGCCGGCTGGACCGCCACTACGCCGCGCCGACGCCGGCCATCGCGCGAGCGACGTCGTCCGACGAGGTGGCTCGCGGCGCGCGCCTCTACCGCACGGCCTGCATCGCTTGCCACACGGAGGCAGGGTCGGCGCACTCGTGCGGCGCAACGATCCGCAACTTTCCCACCACCTTCGGCACGATCGTCTCGAGCAACCTGACCCGCGATCGAGAGCGCGGTATCGGCGCGATCTCCGACGGTGAGATCGCGCGCTTGCTTCGCCACGGCGTGACCCCCGACGGGCGTTACAGCCGCACGATGCCTCGCGTGCGGCTGCTCGGCGACGACGACATCGCCGCGCTGCTGGGATTCCTGCGTTCCGACGATCCGCTGTTTGCGCCCTGCGGAGAGGCTGCGCCGAGCGGACGACTGTCGCTGGTGGGACGGATCGCGCTGGCGCTGCTGGGTCCCAGGGCACCCACCGACGGCAGCTTCGATCCCGCGCCGGTGCTGGTGCCTCCTCGCGCGGCCACTGCGGCCTACGGTCGCTACCTGGCGGCCGCGATCTACGGCTGCGTGGGCTGCCACACCGACAGCGTCGACGAGGTCGAGGCCAAGCTCGCGGCGCCCAACTTGCTCGCCGGCGGTTTCGAGTTCCCCGACCCGCGCGGCGATCGCGTGGTGTCGACCAACCTGACGCCCGACCCGACGGGGCTCGGCGCGTGGACCCTCGCCCAGTTCCAGGCCGCGCTCTCGACGGGAATCAGCCCTTCCGGGGCCGCGATCCGGTCGCCGATGCCGATCCTGCGCTTCACCGATCCGGTCGAGACCGAGGCGATCTATCGCTACCTGCAGAGCGTGCCGCCGGCGAGCCGGACGATCCCGCCCCGCCCCGGGCCGCCGGCGCTGACCGCGACCACGCCTCCCGAGGAGACCTTCGTAGCGCTTGGCTGCGCACCCTGCCACGGCCAGGGCGCGCCCTTTCGCGATGCCCTGCGGGCCGTCGGCAACCAGCCAGAAGATGCCGTCGCCGCCGCGATCCGGAATCCCGAACGCACGAACCCGGGCACGCAGATGCCCACGTTCGCGGCGGTCGTCGACCCGGGACGTGCCCTGGGACTGGCGCGGTGGCTCCGGCAGGGCTTCCCCCCAAAAAGTCAATGACGATCGCTAAAGAGATGTGGGCCTTCTGCCGATATCTGGAAAAACAGGCTGCAGTGAGCCGGCGAGCGCCCCGCAGGACACCGTACAAAGGCAGTGACTGGCCGGTTTTCTACTGAAAACACGCTTGCAAGTGTCGGTGTTGAACCGATAATAGTTTGCTCGTAACTATAGTATTTCCCCAGCGGAGGTCTGCGATGCGGTCGAAGTTATCCTGTCTTGCCGCGGCGATGATCATGTGCGGAGCGCTGTCCAGCGCGCACGGGGCGGATCCCAAAAAGGGCGCCGCGAAGAAGAAGACGAGCGAGTCGCTCGACAACTTCGACAAGCAGATGCAGTGGGAAAACAACGTCATGGGGCCCGACGACAAGAAGGCCGACATGGCCCGTCTCGCCCGCGCCAACGCACTGGCCAAGGCTGCTGCCGAGAAGGCCGCTACCGAGAAGGCGGCCGCCGAGAAGCAGGCCGCCAAGGAAGAAGCGACCCGGAAGCCTGCGACCAAGACTGCCGCGCCGGTACTTCTCGCGACGCCGGAAGACGAAAATGCCGGCAAGTCGACCAAAAGCAAGGGGAGCGACGACAGCGCGGGTCACGAGATCTCGCCGAAGCTGTCGACCGAAGAAGCGATGGCGCCGCCGCCCGCGGTCAAGCCGGCCGACGACAAGTTCATCGACAAGCTGCTCAAGGGCGAGCCCGGCAAGAAGAAGGTCGTTCGCAACGACGACAGGCTCGACGACCTGCTGGCCAAGGACAAGATCGCCGCAGCGCCCAAGCCGAGAGGCAAGCGCGCCGACAGCGTCGACGACCTGCTGAAGTCCGCGGAGAAGCAGCCCGACGTGGTGGTGAACAAGCCGAAGACGCCCGACTGGGCCAAGATCGACGCGCCGACCACGCCGGCGCCCGCGCCGATCGCGGTGCGCCCGCCGCCGAAGAAGGACGATGGCGTGATTCACGTCGTCCAGGGCGCCGCCGGCGCCAGCAACAACCCGCGGCCCCAGATGGCGGCGGCGACGCCGAGCCGGCGCGCTGTCCAGAGCACCGATACGTTCGAACGTCGTGACTCGTCGACTGATCCGTTCGTCGACAGCGCGCCGCGGGGTCGCAGGGCCCAGGCCGCCTCCGCGCGACCGGCCAGCTTTGCCGATCCGTTCGCCGATGGCGCGCCCGCCCCGCGCAGCCGCGCAGTCGCGCCGCCTCCCGCGCCCCGCCCCGCCCCGGCGCCCCGCGCGCAGCCGGCCGCCCGGCGTGAGTCGGCCCCCTCATTCCACGATCCGTTCAGCGATCCGCCGGCCCCCAGCAAGACCGTGAAGCGCACGCCCGAGGCCAAGCCGGCGGGCCGCTCCGGTGGATTCAAGGATCCCTTCTCCGACGCCGCGCCGCCCGTTCACAACCGCAGCAAGATGGTGGCGCTCAGTGAGAGCCACGCCACCGCCAAGCACGCGACTGGCAGCGCCAAGGCCGGCAACTGGGCCGCTCTCAAGCAGCCCCGCCGCTAGTCCGGATAGGAAAGCGCCAGGAACGCCAGGATCCGGACTATCAAGAGTCCGGACCGGGCGTTTCGACGTTTGGCCTCTCGGGCTTCCCCACGCGCGGTCCTGGCGTCCTGGCGCTTTTCTGAACGCAGAGTGCGCTCCCGATGCTCGCCGCGCCCCGCCGGCACGGTAGGACATTTGCCTGCACGCGTTGGCGTCGAGCGGCAGCTTCGGATTCCGCCGTAGTTCCCAGCACCTATCTGGGTAGGACGCGCCCCGCCATTGGAGCTATGGCTAAAAGTTAATAGTATCTCAAGTTACTTTATTTTGTTCCGAAGTAACTTGGTGATGACGCGCTCACTCCTTCTGAAGACGCTCTCGGTGCTGGGCCTCGGCCTCGCGCTGCTCGGCGGCACGGCCCAGGCCGCCGAGCCCACGACCATCAACCGCGCGCCCGCCGCGGCGTCCGCGCCGGCACTGCCGGCGGTCGGCGTCATGGCCGATGTCGGCCTGCCCGATGGCGCGGGCGCGTCGCTGGTGTACCGCCCGATGAAGTGGCTGCGCGTCACCGGCGGCGGCACCTACAACATGATCAGCTCGGGCCTGCGCGCCGGCGCGTCGCTGCTTCCCTTCGGCTGGGGCCCGTCGCTCACCGTCGAGGGTGGCCACTACTTCGACGGCGACGCCAACGGCCTGGTCCGCAAGTTCGCCGGATCGAGCTACCAGTCGAACGCGGTCCTCGAGCGGGTTGGCTACGATTACGCCAACGCGCATCTGGGGCTCGACCTCGGGTACCGCCGCGTGACGTTTTTCATTCACGGCGGCATGAGCTTCATCCGCGCCTCGGTCCACAACGTCGACCAGGCCATCCAGTCCGACGCGGGGTCGTCGGGCTCGTCGGGCACCACGGTGGCCATCAAGCAGGACCCCATCATTCGCGCGTTCACCCCGTCGGCCAAGCTCGGCCTCATCGTCTACCTCTGGTAATCGCATCATGAAGAAGCAGAACCGTCAGAACACCCTCGCCCTGGTCGCCCTCACCGCGAGCACGCTCGCTCTCGCCACCGGCGCCGCCGGCTGCATCTCGGTGGACGCCGAGGTCCCCGACGTCGAGGTCACTCAGAAGGACCTGTCATTCGACGGCGTGCCGATTGGCAGCGCGCTCGGCGATGTGTCGATGACCCGTACGTTCTCGCAGGAGCACGATGCGCTCGACCTGCCCGAGGGCCTGAACCCCGAGGTCAAGGCTCTCGCGGTCTCACTGACGGCCAAGTCGGGAATCAAGGACTTCGGGTTCGTCCGCTTCCTGCGCATGACCATGAGCGACACCAGCGACAACAGCAACGCCCTGGAGCTCATCAACTACGAGCGCAACGACGCCGCCCCGGCCAGCAACGTCCTCCACATGACCGCGGCCAACCCGGTCAACGCGCTGGAGAAGTGGAAGACCAAGTCGGCGCTGTTCACCATCGAGGTTGCGGGCACACTTCCCGACAACGACTGGACCGCCGACATCACCATCAAGTTCGCGGGCAACATCCACTACGAGCGTTAGCTCTCGCAAAGGCTTGCCCTTCTCCCGCGGGAGAGGGTGACTCGCTGAAGGGCTGTGCCGGCGCCGAATCGGCACCGCTTTGACCCGGGCGGCCGGGGCGCGCTTGGGCTATCCTACTTGGCTTGGACGCCGCTGCGCACCGCCCCGTTGCTGACACCGCCAATGAGCATCTGGCTCGGCTGCAGTGGATCACATCAGCGCTCTCGCGTTCGCTGACGCCAGCCGAGGTCGCCAACGTTGTCATCGGTCACGCCTTCGATGCACTGCAGGCGAGCACCGGTGTCGCGTACTTCGTCGCCGGTGACGACTCGGCTCCGCGCTACGCCGGCTCGCGTGGCGTCGCGGAGCGCGACGTCGCCGCGTGGCAGAGCGGGACATCTGCACCGTTCTCTATCTCGACGGCGATCAGCTCGGGCCAGCCTCTGTGGCTGCGCAACCGCTTCGACATCCTTGAGCATCTGCCCTGCTTCGACCAGTGGGCGACGCCCACCGACTTGCTGCAGGCCATCGTGGCCCTGCCGCTGCAGATCGAGGGCCGGCTGCTGGGAGCCATCGCATTCTCGTTTGCCCAGGAGCAGCGCTTCGGCGACCGCCAGCGCGACTTCCTGCTCACGCTCGCCGAGCTGTCGGCGCAGGCGCTCGACCGCGCGCGCCTGTTCGAGGCCGAACGCCGCGCCCGCGAGGAGGCCGCCGAGGCGAACCGCCGGCTGAAGATGCTCTCCGAGGCGTCGAAGGCGTTCGCCGAGGAGAGCCGCGACCTGTCGTCGGCGCTCAACGTCATCGCCGAGCGGCTGACCGCGATGGTGGGAGACACGGCCACGATCGCGCTCATCTCGCTGATCCGCGAGGACGGCACCATGCTGGAGAACGTCGCCGCGCGCGCCCGGGAGCCAGAGTTCGCAGAGTACCTGGCGGCCTTCGCGCGCGAGCATCCCCAGCGCGTCGGCGTCGGAATCCGCGGGCGCGTCGCGGCGACCGGCGAGCCACTGTTCTTCCCGGTGATCGACTCCGCCAGCCTGCAGGCGTCGGACGTGACCGAGGTCCAACCGCTGTTCGATCGCTTCAAGATGGCGACCATGATGGTCGTGCCGCTGCGTGTCCGGGACCGCATCCTGGGCACGATCTCGATGAGCCGCGCCGATCCGACACGGCCGTATACGCCGTCGGATCTCATGTTCGTGCAAGAGCTGGCCGACCGCGCGGCGCTGACCATCGAGAACGCGCGGCTCTACGAGTCGGCGACGCGGGCGAGCCGCGTGCGCGATCACCTGCTGTTCGTCGCCGGACACGAGCTCTTGACCCCGCTCACGGTGCTACGCCTCCAGGTTTCGAGCCTGCAGCGCAACGACTTCGACCCCGAGCGCGCAGCCAGCAAGCTGGAGATGACCGCGCGCAGCCTGGAACGCCTCGACAACCTGATCGAGAAGTTCATCGACATCTCGTGCATCTCGGCGGGGCAGCTGTCGTTCACGCCCGAGTCGGTCGACCTGGTGGCGCTGGTGCGTGACGTCGCCGCGATGTTCGGGGAGCGTCTGGAGAAGTCCGGGTGCGATCTCGAGCTCCTGGCGCGCGAGAGCATCATCGGCCGCTGGGATCGCCTGCGCATCGAGCAGGTCATCACCAATCTGTTTTCGAACGCCTGCAAGTACGGCGGCGGCCGGCCGGTCGAGGTCGCCGTCGGCCGATCGAGCGACATGGCGTTCGTTCAGGTCAAAGATCACGGAGTCGGGATCGCCCCCGAGAAGCAGGCGCTGATCTTCCAGCGCTTCGAGCGAGCGGTCGCCGACCGCAACATGGGAGGGTTGCGATTGGGGTTGTGGATTTGCCGAGAGATCGTCGAGGCCCACGGGGGACGCATTGCCGTCGAGAGCACCCCCGGAGAGGGCAGCGCGTTCACGGTCTACCTGCCGATGGCGCAGCAGGCGGCCGCGCCTCGACCAGACTGATCTTAATGGGAACCCTGGGAGGGTTCCCAAACCCTCCCGCGACGAGGACGCCGTCCCGGCGGGGGGTGGGGTGTCCGTGCCGAAGTCCCCGAAGGGGATGGACTCCGCCGGGGGACCCGGCTGCGCCCGACGCGCGTCACCGAAATCAATTCGACACCCACAAAGTGTTGCAATCGGCTCGGGTCGGCTCTGTAATTTGGTCTGTAGGGGTCTTTAAACCAATAGTCCAACGTTTTACGTGAGAATCGTACTTAGGTTCGCGTCTCATCGATCCAGGAGGTCGAACACATGATGCTCACGGTTGCACTGGTAGACGATCATCCACTGTTTCGCGAGGGGCTCCGCGCGGTCCTCTCCGCTCAACCCGATGTCGAGGTCGTCGCCGAGGCGTCGGACTCGAGGCAGGCATGCGCCGCGGTTGCCAGCACCAAGCCGGCGGTCGTGGTAATCGACATGACCCTGCCCGACGGCGACGGCATCGCCGCCACGCAAGAGGTTCTGCGTCAGGCGCCGCGCACGCGCGTGCTGATGTTGACGATGCACACCAGCGAGTTCTTCGTCTCGCGCGCGTTCGCCGCCGGCGTGAGCGGCTACGCGGTCAAGACGCAGGCGCCCGAGGAGATCCTGGAGGCGATCCGCGTCGTCGCGCGCGGCGAGTCCTATCTCGCGCCCAAGTTCTCGCACCTGTTCGCGCGGCAGAACGACACGCGGCGCACGCCCATCATGGTGTCGAACAGCCCGCTCGAGGAGCTGTCGCGGCGCGAGCGAGAGATCTTCGATCTCATCGTGCGCGGCTTCACCAACGAGGCGATGGCGGGCACGCTGTCGATCAGCGTGAAGACCGTCGAGACCCACCGGTCGCACATCAACCGCAAGCTGCGCGTGCACTCGACAGGCGAGCTCATTCGCCTGGCGGCGCTCAACGGGTTGGTGTCTCAGTAGGCGCTCACCTGCGGGCGCGAAGCAGCCACGTGTGATATTCAAAACCGGCCGTGGCCACGCATCCTCTCGCAGGTAAACCCGCTCCGCGCTCGATCCTGATCGACGTCCCGCGGCTGGTCAGCACCTATTACACCCTGGCTCCCGACCCCGCTGCCCCCTCCCAGCGGGTGGCATTCGGGACCTCGGGCCACCGCGGGTCGTCGCTCTCGGGTGCGTTCAACGAAGCCCACATTCTGGCGGTGACGCAGGCGATCTGCCGCTACCGCCAGAGCAAGGGGATCGACGGTCCGCTCTTCCTGGGCCGCGACACCCACGCGCTGTCAGAGCCGGCGTTCGCCAGCGCCATCGAGGTGCTGGCGGCCAACGGCGTCGAAACGGTCATCGACGCCGCTGACGGCTTCACGCCGACGCCGGTGATCTCGCACGCGATCCTCACCCATAACCAGCGGCGGACCGACCGGCTCGCCGACGGAATCGTGATCACGCCGTCGCACAACCCGCCCGAGGACGGCGGCTTCAAGTACAACCCGCCCGACGGTGGCCCGGCCGACGCCGACATCACCGCGGCGATCGAGAAGGACGCGAACGCGCTGCTCGCCGCCGGCAACCGCGAGGTCCGGCGCGTGACCGTGCGCCAGGGGCTGGCGGCAACGACGACCCACCGGCGCGACTACATCACGCCCTACGTCGAGGACCTGCGCCAGGTCGTCGACGTCGACGCCATCCGCTCGAGCGGCTTGCGCCTGGGCGTCGATCCGATGGGTGGGGCCGCCGTCGCCTTCTGGGCGCCGATCGCGCAGCGGCTCGGGCTGTCGATCGAGGTGGTCAACGACGCGGTCGATCCGACGTTCGGGTTCATGACCGTCGACAAGGACGGCCGCATCCGCATGGACTGCTCGTCGCCGTACGCGATGGCCAGCCTCATCGGGCTCAAGGATCGTTTCGACATCGCCTTCGGCAACGACACCGACTGCGATCGGCACGGCATCGTCACCCGCACCGGCGGGCTCATGAACCCGAATCACTACCTCTCGGTCGCGATCTGGTACCTGTTCCAGAACCGCCCGGGCTGGGGCGCGGGCGCCGCCGTCGGCAAGACGCTGGTGTCGAGCAACATGATCGACCGCGTGGCGAAGAGCCTGGGGCGCAAGCTGGTCGAGGTGCCGGTCGGCTTCAAGTGGTTCGTGCCCGGGCTGCTCGACGGGTCGCTCGGGTTCGGCGGCGAGGAGAGCGCCGGCGCTTCCTTCTTGCGACGCGACGGCGGGGTCTGGACCACCGACAAGGACGGGATGATCCTCGACCTGCTCGCGGCGGAGATCACGGCGCGCCAGGGGCGCGACCCGAGCGAGATCTACCGCGAGCTGGCTCGCCAGTTCGGCGACCCGGTCTACGAGCGCATCGACGCGCCGGCACCGCCGGCCGAGAAGGCGATCCTGAAGCGGCTCTCGCCGTCGGCGGTCGCGGCGCGCGAGCTGGCCGGCGAGCCGATCACCGCCAAGCTCACGACCGCGCCGGGCAACGGCGCGGCGATCGGCGGGCTCAAGGTCGTCACCGAGAACGGCTGGTTCGCGGCGCGCCCGTCGGGGACCGAGGACGTTTACAAGATCTACGCCGAGAGCTTCCGCGATCGAGAGCACCTGCACCGGATTCAAGACGAAGCGCGCGCGATCGTCAGCGCGGCTCTCGCTGCAGCCTCGTAGCCGGTTGGCGTAAGCCACGGCACTTTGACTTGGGGGCGGAACCCGACTTACTCTGATACCGAAATGGCCCTATTTCGGTATCGATCGCTTGGCTTGGTAGTCGCGTTCGGCTTGGTCTGGAGCCTGGGCGTGACGCCCCACGCATTCGCGGCCAAAGACACGGAGAAGCAGGCCGAGCTCAAAGCACGGCAGGCCTTCGCGGCGTCGCGCTACGACGAGGCGATCGAGATCTTCGCCCAGCTCTACGCCGAGACGCTGAACCCGATCTACGTGCGCAACATCGGGCGCTGCCACCAGAAGAAGCGTGAGCCCGAAAAGGCGATCGATGCCTTCCAGGACTACCTGGCCAAGGGCAAGAGCATCACGGCCTCGGAGAAGAAGGAGATCCAGGGCTACATCAAGGAGATGGAGCTGCTGCGCGACGAGCAGGCGAAGGAGCGCGAGGCTGCCGCCGCCAAGGCCGCGGCCGCAGCGGCCACGCCGCCGTCGACCGGGCCGGGCCCCGGCTACAACACGGCGGGCGTCAATGGGCAGCCGGGGACCAACCCGAACGCGCTCACCACGCTTCCTCCCCCCAATGACCCGGGCACCCCGACGCTGGTGGCGACCCCCGGAAGCCGCCCGCCGCCCGAGGAATCTCATCCGATCTACAAGCGCTGGTGGTTCTGGACCGCCATTGGCGTCGTGGCCGCCGGCGGCGTCGCCGCCGCGCTGCTGATCCCGGGCGGCGTCACCAAGCCCACCTGCACCGTCGCGGAGTGCAAATGAGCCGGCTCAATCGACTACGGACGATCTCGATCGCGTTCTGCGCTGGCGCGGCGGCGCTGTCACTCGCGGCGATGAGCTGCATCAAGGAGAAGGACTCGCTGGTGATCGTCAGCATGACCGCCGACATGGACATCCCCGGGCCGATCCAGGTGCGTGTCAGCGTCGGACCGGTGACCCAGACCTTCGATCTCGCGACGGGCCTCAGCGCCGCCACGCCCACGCAGCGAGGCGTCTACCTCGATTCCAAGACGACCGGCACGCAGGTGGTCAGCGCCAGCACGCAGGGCGGCACCCCGTGCTTGATCTACACGGCGTTTCCCCAGCAGACGGTCGCGATCGGCTCGGCGGGTGAAACCAAGACGGTGTTGCTGACCCTGGTGCACTCGGGAACGTGCGGCGGCACTTCCGACGCAGGCGGCGGCACCGGCGGCGCCGGCGGTACGGTCACCGATGCCGGCGGCGATCGACCCGGCACCGGTGGCAGTCCCGGCACCGGTGGATCGCCGGGCACGGGCGGCAAAGGTGGCGCCGCCGGCACGGGCGCGGGCGGCACCGGAACGGGAGGCACCGGCGTCGGTGGCGCAGGAGGTGCGGTGATCGTCGCACCCCCCAGCCTCTCGCGCTGCGTGGAGATTCATCACAGCGACATCACCTGCGATACCACTACATTCGCCGGCGACGCTCTGATGTGGAGCGTTGCCTTCTCGCCCGACGGCAAGCTGCTGCTGACCGCCGGCGACGACGGGCGCATCCGATTCTGGAAGATCGGCACCGGCGCCGCGGCGCCCACCGTCGATGGCCGCGAGCTCACCGTCAGCGGAGCCAGGTTACCTCGCATTCTCCCACAACGGCCAGTACCTGGCGGCGGGCGACGATTCCGGCCTGGTGACCGTCTGGACGCTGTCGAATTCACCGACGATCTACACCGTCTTCAACGGTCACGGTGGTCAGCTGATCGATTCGGTCTGGTTCTCACCCGACGACACTCACCTGGTCAGCGTCGCCGACGACGATCAGCTGATCGTCTGGTCGATGGCGACGCGCACGTCGGTGGCAACGGTTCCCTTGACCACCTTCCCCTGGTGGGTTCGGACCTCGCCCCTCGGCACGGCGACCGCGCTCCCCCTGGTAGTCACGCAGAACGACGGCAACTTCGTGCTCATGAATGCGCTGGCGCCGTCCGTCGCGAAGGTGACCACGATGGTGAGCAACAACATCGACACCTTGCATCAGGTCGCTGAAGGGGTGTCGTATTCGCCCGACGGCAGGAGCCTGCTCATCGGCAGCCAGGATGGATCGCTGTCGCTGTGGACGGGAATCGCCACCAACCTGCCCGTCCGCGCCACGCCCGATTTCATCCCACCGGACACCCTCGGGAACAACCAGGCGGTCAAGGCCGCCGTGTTCTTCCCCGATGGGGCGCACGTGGCCTCCGCTAGCGGCACCAACGGCAACGGGGGACGCCTCAGCATCTTCGAGACCACGACCAAGCGGCAGATTGGAAACAAGATCCCGACGTATTACTTCCTTTCCGTCGACGTTTCACCGGACGGGGCAGGCATCGCGGCGGGCGAGGTCGACTGCGGGCTCGTCATGTACTGCCACGACTAGAGCACTCCCACCGACACCGCGCACCAGGGCCGTCTCGATCATTTGGGAATTCGGACGCCCGGCCTACGTTGACACGTAAAGCGGGAGTCTATTTTCCGCCGATACGAAAGGCGCCCGACTTCAAGCGGGAACTCCCGCACCCTCAGGCGGGAACTCCCGCACCCTCGAGTCCGCGAAACAACTTAGCCGAAAGGTCCTCGATGCCGCGTTTGGGAGGTGGTGGTCTCGGTCTGTGGATGGCCCTGTTGCTGGGGGCGGGCTGTGAGGGCGCGGGGCCGCCGGCCGGCGACCCGCCGGCACCCGGCGCATCGGCAGCGACCGCAGCGCAGCCGTCGGCGCTGGTCGCGGCTGCACCGGTCGTCACCAGTGGTGGTGCACGCCCCGGCCTGCGCGTCGACCTGGCTGGGACCGCCCATCACGTGCGCGCGCTCCAACGGCAACCGGACGGGACGTACAAGAGCGTCTGCACCGACAGCCCGGAAGCGCTGCGTCCGGCAACCCGAACCGGCGGGCAGCGATGACGCGCGATCGCGCGCGACGCTCGACCCTCGCCGCCGGCCTGATTGCGCTCGGAGCGCTCGTCGTCGCGCCCCGGGCGGCGTCGGCCAAGGCGACGTTCGTGGTCAACAACCTCGATCCGCCGGGCCTCGGCTTCAACGACCCGACCCCGGTGAGCCCGGTGGGCGGCAACACCGGCACCACGCTGGGCCAGCAGCGGCAGATCGCGTTCAAGTATGCTGCCGACATCTGGGGCAAGGCGCTCGATGGCCCGGTCCCGATCGTCATCGATGCGATGTTCGCGCCCCTCGACTGCAGCGGCGGTCTGATCACCCTCGGCCACGCCCGCGCGAAGACCCTGGTGGCCAGCGTCCCCGGCCAGGTCATCGCGGGATTGCCGCCCAACGTCCTCTACCCGCAGCCGCTCGCTGATCAGCTGGCCGGCCACGATCTGGATCCGGGCCGCGCCGACATCGAGGCGACGTTCAACGGCGGACTCAACGACTGCGATCCCAACATCGACTGGTACTACGGCCTGGACGCCAACGCCGGGCTCGCTCAGCGATCTCATCGAGGTCGTCGTGCACGAGCTGGGACACGGCCTGGGCTTCTCGAGCGGCATCGATCTCGGCAGCGGCGCGCTCAACATCGGCATGCCCGACACGTTCTCGTCGCACATCTACGACAACGCGATGGGCATGGCGTGGCTCGACATGACCGCGGCGCAGCGACTGGCCTCGATGCGCAACGTGCGACACCTGGTCTGGAACGGCACCAACGCGATCCGCGCGGCCGCGAACGTGCTCAGCAAAGGAGCGCCGACGATCGCGGTGCAATCAGCCGTCGCCAACTTCGTCGGCAACCTGGGCGAGACCAACTTCGGCCCGTTGCTCAAGGACGTGACCACCACGCTCACCGGCCCGCTGGTCGTCGGAAGCCCGATCAGCGGCTGCACGCCGGTCGCGGCCAGAGCAGGGAGGCATCTTCCTGTTCCTGGGCAACAGCCCCTGCTCGCCGCTGAACCAGGTCGACTACGCAACCCGCGCCGGCGCGATCGCGGTGCTGCTCAGCGATCGCAACGGTTTCTCGCCGCCGTCGTCGATGGAGCTGCCGCCCGACCAGCTGCAGATCCTGCCGACCACCATCCCCGCGGTCGCGATCACCATGAGCGACGAAATGGCGCTGCAGAACAGCGGCGGCACGATCACGCTCATGCTCGGCGCCGACAAGACCCGCCTGACCGGCGCCGACGCCATGGGGCGGCCGTATCTCTACGCCAGCGATCCGATCCGGCCGGGCTCGACCGTCTCGCACTGGGATCCGCTGGCGCGCCCGGATCTCATCCAGGAGCCCGAATCCGGGTACCAGCCACCCGCACGACATCACCATGGAGACGGCGCTGATGCACGACATCGGCTGGCCCTCGTTGTGCGGCAACTCGACGATGGACACCGGCGAGGACTGCGACAACGGATCCGCCAACAGCGACACGTTGCCCGACGCCTGCCGGACCGACTGCTCGCGCGCCCACTGTGGCGACGGCGTGAAGGACACCGGCGAGGCATGCGACCTCGGCCTGCAGAACGGCGCCAGCGGGTCGGCCTGCTCGTCGACGTGCATGACGCTGCGCTCACCCCGACGCAGGAATGGCGATGGGGTCGATGGGCGGCACGAGCGGTGGCGCCGGCGGTGGCTCAGCGGGAGCGGGCGTCGGCGGCAGCAATGGCGACGCGACGGGTGGCAGCGGCGGCGACAAAGGTAGCGGCGGCGGCTGCTCGTGCACGCTCGGGTCGAGCGGTGGTCGTGGTCTCGCGGATCTCGTGTCGCTCGCGCTCGGCGCGGTGGTCATCGCCGCCCGCCGGCGCCGCCGGCTAGAACAGCAGGACTTCGCCCTCGTTCGGGATGCGCGACTCTTCGACGTCGGGCAGCGCGAACGGCAGCTCGGTGTTGTTGACCAGGTAGTCGACCCAGACGCAGACGCGCCCGCCGCCGGGGCTGCGCAGCACGATCGGCTGGCACTGGCTGCGCGCGGTGAACGCCACCAGGTGGTCGCCGGCGATCACCGCCGGCGGCGCGCCGATCAGCTCCAGCCCCTTGCGAAGCATGCGGTTCTTGATGCGGCCGAACAGCTGATTGCTGAGCTCTGCCATCCAGCCGCGCGGCCGCGCGCCGACCTTGTTCGACGACTCGAGCGGCTCATGCGTGGCGGCGATCAGCAGCGTCCCCGAGATCTCGCGGCCGATGAAGCCGACGATGCCGCAGAGCTCGATGTCGGGGATGATCGCGCCTTCGGTCGCGTCGGCGCACTCGAGGCAGACGCTGTACGAGAGGAACAACCCGAGCGCCGATTCGATCGCGCACTGCTCGAGCAGGTCGTCGAGCTGCGTCGGCGTCAGCGTCTGGACGTGTTGCATCCGCCCCAAGTATCGGCGAACTGCGCCGGCTCCTTGAGTCACACCTTTGTTGGCACCGTCCTAAAGGGCTGACAGATGGCCGCCGATGTCCTTGTCCACGGGCTCGTCCGACCGTCGACATGAAACGCATCCTGATCATCGATGATTCCGAGGCTGTTCGTCGACAGGTCGCCCAGACATTGGGGCCTGCCGGCTACGATGTGGTCGAAGCTGCCGACGGCATGGAGGGTCTGAACGTCATCAAGTCCGCCCAACCCGCGCTGGTCCTGTGCGACCTCAACATGCCGCGCATGGGCGGCATGGAGCTGCTGGCCGAGCTGGCGCGCACGCCTCCGCTGCCGCTGATGGTCATGCTGACCACCGAGGCGCAGCCGGCGCTGATTCGTCGCGCGCGCGAGCTGGGCGCGGTGGGCTGGATCGTGAAGCCGTTCAAGGCCGACTTGCTGATCGCCGCGGTGAACAAGCTCACCGCGACCGTGGCCGCCGTCGCCAGCGCCGCCTCCTGAGACAGGTCTGAAGGCTTCCGCCGGACGCCGGCCTCACGCGATCGTGCTTTAAGCGCCAGGACGCCAGGAACGCCAGCGAGTCCGGACCCTCTCTCGGTCCGGAGCCCTGGCGTATCCTGGCGTCCTGGCGCTTTCGCTTGCTGGTCGCCTGCGCTTACTGCCCGACGATCTTGCGAACGGCGGCGACCAGCTGGTCGGGCTTGAACGGCTTCACGATCCAGCCCTTGGCGCCACAGCGCTTCGCCTGCTGGATCAGGTCGGCCTTGCCCTCGGTCGTCAGCATCAGCACCGGCAGCGCCGAGTTGTTCGCCTGCGCCTTCACCGCGGCCAGCATCTCGAGGCCGTTCATGTTGGGCATGTTGACGTCGCAGATCACCATCGCGATGTCGCGCTCGGAGCTGATCGTGCTCAGCCCCTGCTGCCCGTCCTCGGCCTCTATGACCTCATAGCCGGCCTGGAGCAGCGCGGTGCCCACCAGCTGGCGGATCGCCCGAGAATCATCAACGACCAGGACTTTGGCGGACATGAATTCTTTCCTCCCTCGGATAACCAATCACTCGAAAACTCGAAAACTCAGCTCAGAACAGGACCAGATCGCCCTCTTGCGAACACGGGATCGCCTCGACGGCGCCCTGGAAGATCGGTCCAGTGGCGGGCGGCACCAGCTCGAAGCAGATGGAGACCAGCTCGTCGCCGGCGGTCAGGACCAGATCGATGATCCCGTCGCGCGTCGGCGTGCGCGCGCCCAGGTGGCGGCCCTTGACCGCGGTCGGCGTGCTGGTGTCGAAGTCGAGCCCGCGCTCGCAGAAGCGACGCTTGATGCGGCCGAGCGTCTGGTTCGCCATCTCGCCGACCCAGTCGAGCAGATCGTCGGGGCTCGGCTGACGCGAGCCGGGCATCGTCGGGAACGTCGCCGAGAAGATCCGCGACGAAGCCGCCATGATCAGCGAGCCGCGCACGCGGCCGGTGAATCCGATGAAGCCGGCGAGATCGTGCTCGCTGAGCGCGACCAACCGGCCGGCGGCGATCTTCCCGACCGGCAGCCCGCAAGCGCCCAGCATGTCGACGCAGGCCTCGGTGACGACCTGGCGGACCTCTTCTTCCTGCTCGTGGGCCAGGCCCTTGCTCTCACTCATGGACTTGATCGCTCCCCCATTCCTGGTGAACCAGCTCGGAGCAACGTCGCGGTCGAAGTTCGCAGGTTCATCTGATCGGCCCCAGGCTCGTCTAGCACCAGTGGGATCGGACCGCGCCCGAAGGCGGTGTCCGGCTAGAGGCTCGGCGACGGTCACGACCAGTACAACGACGCTTCGCCGGTAAAACTTGAGAGCGCGCCCGGCGCCCGCGCACCGTCGGGAGAACGGGTTCATCCAGCGACAGCGCCCCCATTGTGGGCAGCGGACTGACCGGATCGCCTGAAATCAGCGGCTGAAAAATCGGCCCATAAATGCAAAACGGGAGGTCCGAAGACCTCCCGTTGGCGAAGACGGAACGCTGTCAAAGTAGCAGGAAGAACTACCAGCCACCGCCAGCCGGCGCGGGCGCCTTGTCCTTCTTGCCACCCTTGTCAGCGTCGGCCTTGTCCTTCTTCTCGGTCTTCTTGTCCTTCTTGTCGTCGTCGGCCGCGACCAGCGTGGCGTGCGCGGAGGCCGCGCGCACCGACGAGCCGGCGTTCACCGGCGCCGACAAGCGGACGCGATCGCCGGAGCCGCCATCGCCATGGAGAACACCGTCGCCAGAATCAGGTTCGAAAGGTGGGTCTTTTTCATGGTCGTCTCTCCTTCGGGCGCGACCGTACCAGATCGCGACCGACGGCACTACTGGCAGGTCGGAAACTTCTTGCCGGTGTCGTTGTCGACGTTTTGCAGCCGCGTTCGCGAGCGAGAAGGTGATGACCTGGTTGTTGATGTCGGTGACCGCGATGTTGGCGCCCGCCGCGATGTTGGTGCTGCCGAAGTTCCAGCCGTTGTAGGTCTGTAACAGAGTTCGACGCCTGACCGTTCACGCTCACGCCCTTGACCGGCACGACCAGGTTCTCGATGAAGATCTCGTTCTGGTTGCCCGGCTTGATGCGCGCGAAGACATTGCCGGTCACCGGGCAGGCAACGTAACGCCACGAGATCGACCCGACGTTGGCGCGCTGGGGCTGCAGGTTGTTGCCGGTCCCCAGGAAGCCTTCGGTGGTCGTCCCGATCTGCGTGAACGCATTTTGGCTGAGGTCGATGTGCCCGCGCACGCACTTCGGAGTTGCTGCCGCTCGGACACTCGTCGACGATCTGCACGACGACCTTGCGGCTGCCGTCGCGCGTGACCTCGACGCAGGCGCCGCAGGTGTGCGCGCCGTTGTAATCGCGCGGTGTTCATCGCGCCGAAGTACTGGCCGCCGCCGTTCGGATTGTGCGCGATGACGTCGGGGTTCTGGCCGGTCACCTGGTAGCTGCAGTGAACGACACCGTTCGACCCCTGAGCCAACGTGTAGAACGTCACCGAGCCGTTACCGGTGGTGTACTCGGGGCCGGGCTTCATGCAGGCGAGGTTACCGGTCATGCCGCCCATGCTGGCGCCGCCCATGCCCGCTGCCGCCCATGCCGGCGCCGCCCATTCCGCTGCCGCCCATGCCTCGGCCGCCCACGCTGCTGCCGCCCGCGCCGGTGCCGCCGCGACCGCCGCGCCGCTGCCGCCCGCGCCGTTGCCGCCCGTGCCGGTGCCGCCGGTCCCAGGCCTCGCGCCGCCGGTGCCGCCGCTGCCGCCGACGCCGTGCCGCTGCCGCCACCGCCGCGCATGCCGCCGCTGCCGTTGTCACCGCCGCGGCCACCGAAGCCGTTGCCAGTGCTGCCGCCCGATTCACCGGAAGACATCGAGCCGTCGGAGCTACCACCGAACTCACCCAAGCAGGCCGCCACGCCGAAGGCGGAGATCAAAAATAGAAAAGTTAGCCTAAACCCGTTGCTCATTAGGGGAAGCCTCCTGGCGGATGCGCATAGGCCCGCCTCTTGTTGCGACGCTGTCAGGGGGCAGAAGAGCCCCAGTTATACGACAGTGGCCCCCTCGGTGTGCGAGCTTTTTCTCAACGTCCACGCGGCTTTTACGCAATTCCTGCTCGACGATACTCATCATTTTTTTTGAAGAAAACCGAAACGCGCTGATCCGCGATGCGCGGTGCCGTCCGACCGCGGCACCGGATCGCGCGCGAGCGGCGGTGCGATCGATCCGCTGCGCGCGCTCTTTTCGACATTTCTTCACGATGCGGCCAACGACAAAAAGCTGCGCGCGAGCAACGTCGCGTGCGCTTCGTTTCGTGATGATCGAGCGGCGATCGCACGCGCGCGCGACGCAGTTTTTTCCGCGCGTTTTCGCTCAAGTCCACTCCGAGTCACTGCCGAACCCCTGCAGCGACACAATCCGGCATTGACGAAAAGGAGCTCGCTTGCAACTGACAGGGGGACAGATCGATCGGCGGCGGCATCGGCGTTTCAGCGTGGGGGTTCCCGTGCGGCTCCGCATGAAGGGTTCGGCAATGTCGACGATGATCGAGCTCAGCGACGTCTCGTTCCACGGCTGCCGCATGCGCTCGCTGTCCAACGCTGGCGCGCCTGCGTTGAACGCGCGCGTCGCGTTTGGCTTCGTGCTGCACAACCGCAACATCGCGCTCGCCAAGGGGCACGTCGTGCGCCGCATCGACGACTCGCTGGGCGGCGGCATCGGGCTGGTCATCGATCGCGCGAACGTCGCGTTCTACGAATTTCTGATCACGCTCGCCGAGAGCGAGACCGTCCTCGCGGCTAGCCCTAGCGCCGCGCGGTCAGGTGAACGTGTGCGCTCTGCAGGGGAGCGCCGCCGGCCGTCGCGGGCTCGTTGTCGAGGCTGAGCTCGAGCCGCGCGTGCGTGAGCGCGTCGAGCCAGGCCGCGCAGGCCCGGGTCCAGGCGCCGGGTCGGGGGTGTTGCTGCGGGCATACGCGGCGGCGTGGGCCGTGCCCCGGATTGGATCGACGACGCCGGCGTCGGACCACTCGTAGGCGGCGCCTTCGGGCGTCACCGGCGCGCCGCCGAGATACGCCACCGCCAGCGCGCGCGCACCGGCGGCGTCGAGCCCGGGCGCGCCGCGAAAGATCGCCTCGGCCAGGCTTGCGCCGTAGTCGGGCGCGGCCAGTCTTTCGACGAGGCCGCCCGCGATCGACCACAGGGCTCCACCCGACGGCAAGTCGATGTCCGCGACCAGCTGCGCGCCGACGCTCGAATCGCCGCCGCCGCCGGCAGGATTCGCCGCCTCGGCGCGCTTCAGCTTCGGCTTCGCCTCGAGGCGCGGCAGGCGGCCATCGAGACAGTCGTCGATGCGGTGGTGCAGGGTCTCCTCGCCCAGCGCGACGAGGATCGTGCTGCGGCAGACCGCGTAATAGAGCGGCCGAAACGACGGAAGTTGCGCGCCCGCGTGCCGCGCGCTCGACGCGCGTGACAGCCATGCCGCGATAGACCCCGCGCGGCCGCCACTCGAGCGCCGCCGGGCCCAGGCTCGCGCGCGCGTTGCGCAAGAACAGGTCGGCGGCTGCCTCGTCGCGCACGGCGACGCCGGCGTAGATCGGCAGGTCGATTGACTGGCCCGTACCGTCGGGTGCGGCAGCGAGCAGGTCGGCCAGGTCGACGGCGCGCGCATTGCGCCCGATGCCGGCCAGCGCCGGCGCCGGCGTTTCGTCGACGCCGGCCATGGCCCAGTCGCCGAGCCAGTCGCTCGAGGGTGCTCGCCCCGCCAGCCAGGACGCCAGGAGTTGCCGGATCCAGCGCCGCGGCTCCCCCGCGGCCCCGAACCCGATTGCCGCTCGCATGGCCGCGAGGCTCCGGCCGCTCGCCAGGCGCGCGTCGCCGACGACCCGCGCGAGCGCCGCGGACGCGCTGCCGTCGTCACCACTGAACGGAGCCAGTCGCAGGTCGACGTCGATGGGTCCGCTGTCGCCCCGCCCTGGCTCCGACGGCGACCCGCAGCACGAACGGGCCGACGTTCTGCCGCCAGTCACGTTCGTAGCCTTCGACGAAGATCCGGTAGGCGTCGCGCTCGGTCGCGGTGACCAGGGCCGGTGGCGCGAATTCGATGAGCGGCGTCAGCGCGGCCGGCGTGCCCCAGGACGATCGTGCCGCCGCGCCGGGCTTCCACGACAGCAGCTCGCCGTGCCCTCCATGGGCGAGCTCATCGCGCGCGAGCAGCCCCGACGCCACCAGCTCGTCCGCCGACGCGGGCGCGCGGCCGTTCATCCAGCCGAAGAGAAGCGCCGCCAGACCGGGTGT
The DNA here is from genome assembly GCA_963711305.1 of uncultured Pseudomonadota bacterium. Taxonomy (GTDB): domain Bacteria; phylum Myxococcota_A; class Polyangia; order Fen-1088; family Fen-1088; genus DASRQZ01. The sequence continues at coordinate 265,902 of CAVQDT010000005.1, read as the reverse complement.
CTCCAGCTCGCCGAGCGCCAGCTGGCGCCGGGCCTCGATGATCTGAACGGCGCGCGCCGACCAGGTGCGCGACGAACCGATCGCCTGCGAAGAGCAGCAGATCGGCCGGCGCGGCGCCGTCGCGCGCCAGCAGGTAGCGAAACGCGAGCTGGTCGCCGAGGCGCGGCGCGTGCCCGGCGATCGCGGCGAGCACGCGCCGGACCGCGCCCGCGCTGTTGGACACGAGCTCGAATCCGCCGGCGCTCGCGCGGTACCGGTGAATCGCCGCCGTCGGCGGAGCGAACCGCGTGCACCGCCACCCTGCCCTCCTCGCGTGTCGTCGGCGCTGACGCCGCCGTGACCGGCGGCGAGGTCGGCCACCGCCGCCGCCAGCGCGCGTCCGTCACGCGTCGCTGCCGCGCGTGCGCGCGCCAGATCAGCGTGACGTCGCTCCCCTCGCGCAGATAGGGATCGCTGCCCACGACCGCGATCTCGCCGGAGATCGCCGCCGCCAGCGCCGCCGCGCGCGGCCCCGGCGGCAAGCCGAGCTCGGTCAGGTAGCGCGCCGCGAGCGCGCGATCGATCGGCGTGGCATCGGCGAAGCCCGCGCCGGCGGCCGGCGCTGCCGGCCAGCGCGGTCGCGCGCGACAGCCAACCGTCGAGACCATCGAGCAGGCGATAGAGCTGCGGCAGCCCCGCGAACCGAGCGTAGTAGAAGTCGGCGGGCGTGGCGTCGGCCAGCGGCTCGGCCGGCACCGGCCGCGCGAGCCCGGCGAGCAAGCTCGCGCCACGGACGCGCGACGAGGGTGGGCCCAGCGAGCTTGTCGATCGGGATCGGCGCCGCCTCGTCCGCGGTGAACGCCGCCAGGCGCCGATCCTGCTGCAGCATCGCCTGCAGCGACGTCGCGTCCGCCGTCGTCGACATCAGCCGCGCCAGATCGGCCGGCGTGCGGCGCGGCGCCGAGGGCGTGGGACGCGCGGGCGCCGTGCCGACGTCGCGATGGCCGAAGCCGACCACGCCCAGCTTGCGCAGGATCTGCCGGCTCAGCCGCGCGGGCGGCGACGGCGCCGTCGCCTTGAAGCGCTCCTCGGCGAGCGCGTGCACGCGAGCCTGCGCGAACGCGCCGAACGGCGACCCGAACCGCAGCTTCTGGCCGAGCTCGATGAGATAGGTCGAGAGGGCCTGCGGATCGTCGGGCAGGCCGCTGGTCTCGGGCAGCGTGAAGCGCAGGTGCTGGCCCGTCGCCGACTCTGTCGAAGATCCGCAGCCAGCGGGCGCGTAGACGTGAAGCAGCGCCGGGTCCTTCTTCGCCGGAGCATCCGGGGGCGCCGCGACCCTACGGACGACCAGCGTCAGCGAACGCGCCGTCGCGGGCGCCGGATCCGGGCGCACCTGCGTGGCCACGCCCGACCAGGGCTGCGGCTCGCCCGCCGCGCCGTCGAGGCGCACCTGCCAGCCTCGGTTCCACGGGTCGGCGCACGCGCCGGCGTCGACCGACACGACCAGCGTCTCGTAGCCGGCCTCGACGTGGCGTCCGAGCACGCGCGCGGCGCGCACGGGCGGATCGGCCGCGGGCGCTGCGCTCGCGACGCCAGACGACCCCCAGCACCGCCGCGAGCGCCAGCACCGACGGTGCGCGCGAGCGACGCGGAGGGATCTCCATGCACTGCATTGTACTTCTCGCCGGCGTTTCCGCGCGCGTCGACCGACGGCCCGCTCTCCGCTAGCCCTCCGACCTGGAACTACCCTGGAGTGCCCTGAGAGGCGGGGCGATGGGGCCCGGAGATCCGATCCGCCCGCGGGCCCTCCTACACCAGCCAGACCAGCGCGACCGCCGTGACCGCCACCCGCGCGATCTCGAGCGGGCGGGCCCAGCGGCGGCCATCGACCAGGCCGCCGAAGGCGAGCAGCGCGAGCAGGATCAGCGCCGCGCCGCACAGCAGCTTGTGACCGGGCAGGCTCTCGCTCCACATCATGAGGACGAACGTCGCGGCGATGACCAGTGAGAAGTTGACCCACAGGTAGCCCCGCAACCGCGGCGCGACCCGCACGGCTGAACTTCGCGGCGTCGAGCGGCGGCGCGCGCCGCCGGCGCGGTCTCCCAGGAGAAGGTGCGCTCCGGCGGCGCCAGCCAGACGCGCAGGCGCTCGGCGAGGCGCGGCGCGCGCAGCGACGTCGCGACCACATCGATCACCGGCTGCAGCTGCGCGCGGAGCGAATTGAAGCTGCGAAACGGCTTGGTGATGCCGTAGACCGGCGGCGCCTCCTCGCGCGCGAACGTGCCGAACAGGCGATCCCAGACGATCAGGATCGCGCCGTAGTTGCGATCGATGTACTCGGGGTTGCGCGCGTGGTGCACGCGGTGGTGAGACGGCGTGTTCAGCACCGCCTCGAGCGGCCCCAGCCGGCCCACGAGCTCGGTGTGAATCCAGAACTGGTAGAGGGTGCTGATCGAATCGGCGACCACGAACACCAGCGGCGGGACGCCGACGCAGCGCCAGCGGCAGCGAGAACGGCAAGCTGGTGAACGGCGTCAGCACCGCCTGGCGCAGCGCGACCGCGAGGTTGTAGTCCTCGCTCTGGTGGTGCACCGCGTGCGCGGCCCAGAGCAGGTTCACCCGGTGCGACGTGCGGTGCCACCAGTAGTAGATGAAATCGACGCCGACGAGCGCGACGATCCAGGCGGCGGCCGGGTGCTTCCCGATGTCCACCACGCGCGCGTGGTTGTAGATCCAGAGGTAGATGGCGAAGAGCGCGCCGTTGGCGAACAGCACGATGATCTGCTGGGTCACGCCGCAGCTGACGTCGGTGAGCGCGTCCTCGAATCGATACACCACCCGCCTGCGCCGGCGCGCGACCAGCAGCTCGATGCCCATGAGCAGGAAAAAGAAGGGCACCGCCAGGGCGATGTAGTTGGGACCCACGCCCCCCTACCGTAGCACGGCGCGGGACGGCCGATGCCGCTCGGATCAGCGCAGCGGCGGCAGCAAGCGCGGACCAGCGCTGCCAGCGCCAACCGGACGGGCGAGCACGATCTTGCGGCCCGCCGCGCGTCCCTGCTCGTAGGCCGGCGTCTGCTCGATCGCGCTGCCGCCGCGGCTGGTGCGGCGCGGATAGCGGCTGCGCAGGTAGGCCTCGCGTTGCGCATCGGCGTGCACCACGAGATGCCCTCCTGATGCCGGCTCTGCCGCGCGCCCGCGTCCAGCTTCTCGTCGAAGCCCATCATCACGCCGGCGATGAAACGCCGGCGCTCGCGATCGCCCTCGATGCCGGCCGCGCGCTTGTGCGCGCGCCAGAGCCGCTCGCCGGTCGCCAGCAGGAACGCGTGAACGTAGACCGCGACCTCGAGGTTGGCCGGCGTCCCACACAGCTCGAGCACGCGGCCGCGACGCCCCTCGAGCGGCAAGTAAGCCGGGACCCAGATCACGCTCACGAAGAAGTGTCGCGACAGGATGCCGGCGAGAACCTTCTCGGCGACGTCGTTGCGCGCCTTGACCTCACCCACGTGGCGGAAGGCGTAGCCCGGCGCCTCGGGCGAAGCGCTGGCATCGATGTTGTGCAGCAGCATCAGGCGCCGCGCCTCGTTCATCGCCGCCGCCGCCTCGTGCGCGTTGGGGCTCTCGGCGAGCGCGAGCAGGCGCGCGATCCGGCGCAGCACCACCGCCATCGGGCCGGCCGCGTCGCCGCCGGGCGCCGGCGTGCCCGCGGCGCGTCGCGTCGAAGCCGTGCGCCTCGCAGACGCGGCGGAACGCCGGCCCGTGCGCGCTCTCGTCGTGGATGCGCAGCACCTCGTCGACGTACTGGTGCGCGATCTCGTGCTTCAGCACCTCGCGCACCACGCCCCACGGCTGCGTCACCACCAGCCGCCGCGAGATCGCGATGGTTCGCTGCGCGCGGATCCACTCGCCCAGGCGCCGCTCGTGCTCCGACAGCGCCAGCACCGGACGGCGCAGTTGCTCGCGTGGGGCGGAGGTGGGTCCCCCGCCGGAGCCCATCGCGGGAGGGTCCGGGAACCCTTTGAGGGTTCCCGGCCTGTTGAAATGGTTGTGCGCGATCTCGTCCCAGGTCTCGGCGAGCTCGCGCAGCAGCGCCGCCTCGAGCGCGCTTCGCTCGGCGATGAAGCGATGCTCCTCGCGCACGCGGCTCACCGCCGCAGGAACCCCAGCAAGATCTCGAAGCCGATCAAGATGACGATCGTGACCTCGAGCGAGACCAGCCGGCGATCGCGCGCGACGTCGAGGATCAGCTCGAGCGACTCCTGCATCGTGCGCAGCTTGGTCTCCATCGCCTGATAGCGGTCGACGAGGTCGAACTCGGCGCGCAGCTCGTCGTAGATGCGGTCCATGCCGGGGTCGTCCCAGGCCTCGTCGGGCTTGTCGAACAGGTGCAGCACCGAGAGCACCTCGCTGCGCGTGGCGACCGCGCCGCCGATGAACCGGTGCAGCGGCTTCGTGCGGAACGAGACCGTCCCGCGATCCTCGAGCCGCTCGACCCGGCGTCCGGTCTGCTCGAACATCTGCTCGACCGCGCCCTCGTAGTACTCCATGGCCGCGCTCTGCGCGATGGTCAGCGCCACCACGCTGGCGCGCTCGGGCGTCAGCTGGTCCAGCGTGAGCACGCCGTCGTGGACGTCGGGGGTCTTGCCCGGATCCTCGCGCACGAAGAACTCCTCGGCGCCCCCCGGGGTCATGGTCAGCGGCGGCCGGGCGCGCCGCAGGCGCGTGAGCTCGGTCTCGCGGTCGGAGTGCGAGACGTCGTGGAAGACCATGGCGCCGAACGGATAGATGAACACCCGGCCGCGCCCGCCGGGCAACGAGTAGCGCAGCTCGTGCGGCGTGCGGCGCGCGTTCTCGAATGTCCCGGCCAGATCCTTGAGCGGCAGGTTCTCGACGAACGCGACCGCGTGGAATGTGTGTCGGGGAGCCGGCTCGGACAAAGCGCCCTACTATCGCGCACCGCCGCCGCCCGCGCCATGCGGACCATCGCGGAGGCCGCTGGACGTCGCCGGGGCGGAAATCGACACGCGCCCAGCCTGCCGATAAAGTCGCGAAGATGGGAGACGCGCGCGACATCTGGGGCAAAGCAGAGGTGGTCATCGGTGCCGTGGCGGCGCTGGGCAGCATCGCCATCCCGGTGGCGCTGTTCATCGTCGGCAACGGGCTGTCGGCGCGCCAGCAGGACGCGAGCGCCAAGCAACTGGAGGCCGACCGGGTCGAGCGCATGCTCGGCCACCTGACCAGCGACAAACCCGACGAGAAGAAGCTGGCGGTGCGCGTGCTGGAGTTCTTCGTCACCGAGAACCAGTTCCCCGCCGAGCTCTTGCCCGCGGTGGTCGAGATCGCCGCCTCCGACACGCACGAGGACGTCGCGGACACGGCGAGCGAGGTGCTGCAGAAAGTCGCGACGCAGACCCGCGACAAGCAGACGGCGTCCGCGGCCGAGAAGGGGCTGGCGGCGCTGCCGCCCCGCGTGAACTTCCATCCCACCGAGGCTGGCGACAAGACCGCGGCGGCGGCGGTCGCCGACCTCGACCACAGCGGCGTCGTGGTCGCGCCGCAGGCGGCCAATGCCTCGGCGGCGCCCGCCACGACCGAGCTCCGCTACTTCCGCAAGGAAGACGCGGCGTCGGCGCAGCAGATGGTCGGGAAGCTGGCGGCACGCGGCATCCGGGCCCAGCTGCGCGACCTGTCCCAGACGGCGGGAAACCGCGCCGTACGGCCGCGCAGCTTCGATCTGGTCATGGGCCAGAACACCAACTGACGTTTCGTACGGGTCAAGCGCGCAGGCCCGGCGCGGGCACCATCCCCGTCGGGGAGCTTGACAAGCGACGTGCCCGCAGACTTATCACCCGATCTAGAGAAACGACATGAGCAATCTGAAGCTGTCTCCTGGGGTGATCACCGGCAACGCGCTCAAGGATCTGTTCGCGTACTGCAAGGAGGTCGACTGCGCCCTGCCGGCGGTCAACGTCATCGGCTCGCACACGGCCAACTCCGCCATGGCGGCCGCCAAGGAAGCCAAGGCGCCGATCATCGTGCAGCTGTCGCAGACCGGCTCGCAGTTCTACGCCGGCAAGACGCTGGACAACTCGCAGCAGCTGGCGTCGATCGCCGGCTCGATCGCCGGCGCGCATCACGTGCGGACGCTGGCCAAGGTCTACGGCGTGCCGGTCGTGCTGCACACCGACCACTGTGCCAAGAAGCTCCTGCCCTGGGTCGACGGCGTGATCGCCGCCGGCGAGGAGTACTTCGCGAAGCACGGCGAGCCGCTGTTCAGCTCACACATGCTCGACCTGTCGGAGCAGTCGCTGGCCGAGAACATCGAGATCAGCAAGCGGTACCTCACGCGCATCGCCAAGATGAACATGACGCTGGAGATCGAGCTCGGCGTCACCGGCGGCGAAGAAGACGGCGTCGACAACTCCGACATCTCGCACGACAAGCTCTACACCCAGCCGTCGGACGTTCTTCAGGCTTACGACGCGCTCCAGCCGGTCGGCAGCTTCACCGTCGCTGCGTCGTTCGGCAACACCCACGGCGTGTACGCGCCCGGCAACGTCAAGCTGAAGCCGACGATCCTGCGCGATTCGCAGCGCGCGATCCGCGAGGCGCGCAAGACCGGCCCCGAGCCGGTGAGCTTCGTGTTCCACGGCGGCTCGGGCTCGACCGAAGCCGAGATCCGCGAGGCGGTCTCGTACGGCGTGGTGAAGATGAACATCGACACCGATACCCAGTGGGCGTTCACGCAGCCGATCAAGAAGTACATGGACGAGAAGAGCGCGTACCTGCAGGCCCAGCTCGGCAACCCCGAGGGTCCCGACAAGCCCAACAAGAAGGCGATCGACCCGCGTGGCTGGCTCCACGTCGGCGAGAAGGGCATGTCGGCGCGCTTGATCCAGGCCTACAAGGACCTGGGCTCGTTCGGGCGCTTCGAGTTCTAAAGCGGGCGCCTTCGAGCAGCCCGCCGCCTTCCGCCCATCCCCGTTCCCTCCGATCCCCTCGCCCCGTCTGCGGGGAGGGTTAGGGAGAGGGGTCCGGCGGCGCCGCGATCGCAAGGCCTGCCCTCTCCCTAACCCTCCCCCGGCGGACGGGGGAGGGGATCGGAACGGACGCCAGGCGCGGCCCTTGAACGTTGGGTCGAGGGCATCCTCGTGCAGGATCTCCGCGAGGATTCGCACGCTGTCGAAGACGCTGGGGCCCGAGCGGTTGAAGTAAAGGTTGCCGTCGGCGACGAAGACGCGGCCGGCGCGCACCGCGCGGAGATCGGACCAGCCGGGCTGGGCGGTCAGCGCCGGCATCTCGCGGATGGTGCGCTCGATGTCGAAGCCGCACGGCGCGATGACCAGGACCTCTGGATCGGCGCTCCGCACCTCTGCCCAGGTTCCGGTCGTCGAGTGCGCGCCGGCCACGCCGAGCCGGTTGTCGCCGCCCGCGCGCGCGACCAGCTCCGGCCCCCAGTTGCCCATGCAGAAGATCGGGTCGATCCACTCGAGGCAGACCACGCCCGGCCGCGGGAGGCCCGCAACCGCGACCTCGACGGCGCGCACGCGCTCTTGCAGCTCGCCCACCAGGTACTCGCCCGCCTCCACCAGGCCCAGCACCTCCGCGACACCGCGAAACCCGTCGAGGATCCCGTCCAGCGTCCCGGCCGAGAGCGCGAGCACCTGCCGCCGCTCCAGCCGCGGCACGGCTCCTGAGTGCACCGCGTCGGGCGCAGGCGGGTCCCCCGCCGGAGCCCATCGCGGGAGGTTCGGAACCCTCTGAGGGTTCTGAGCTAGAAAATCTCCCGGCGTGACCGCGCAGACCTCGCAGTGGGTCTGGGTGATGAGCACGTCGGGAGCGAGCCGCGCCAGCATCTCCTCGTCGACGCGATAGAGCGGCTCGCCGGCGCGCAGCTTCGCGCGCACGCGCCGATCGATCTCGCCGCTCGAGCCGGTGATGTCGAACGTCGGCTCGCTCACCGCCGGCAACGACCGGACCCACGCCGGGTGGTCACACTCATGCGAGCGGCCCACCAGCCGATCGCCCGCGCCCAGCGCGCAGCAAAGCTCGGTCCCGCTGGCCAGAAGAGAAACAATCCGCATCGGCAACCCAACATACCGCGTCCTTGGCGTTGGAACCGCCGCGGCGCCGCAGTAAATTCCTGCGCATGGCCCGGGCTTCCCGATGGTCGATCGAATGGACGCGCGCGACAGAGACCCTGCGCGTCCTCGAGCCCGATGAAGCCCAGGTGCTGGCGCTCGCGCCCCAGCTCGCGCTCTACTACAACGATCCGTACAACCGCGCGATGATGGCGCACACGCAGGCGATGTCGATCGCCGACGTCGTCGAGCACTACGCGCTGCTGCGCGCCGAGCAGGGCCGCCCGCTGATGCTGTTCATCGCCGGCCGCCTGGTGGGCGACGCCGACCTGCGCGGCATCGGCGACCGCCGCGCCGAGCTGGCGATCATGATCGGCGACCGTGCGCTGCAGGGGCGCGGCCTCGGCACCGCGTTCGGCGTCATGGCGCACGCCCTCGCCTTCCAGCGGCTCGGCCTCGCGCGCACGTGCGTCTCGATCCTGCCCGAGAACGCCGCCTCGCGCCGGCTGTTCGAACGCCTCGGCTACGTCCTCGACGACAGCCCGGCCGCGCGCGCGATCGCCGACGAGCCGACCGACATCACCATGTCGCTCGAACGCGCGCGCTTCGAGAGGACGTTCGCGGCCAGCCTCGCCGAGCTCGCGTTCTACGACACGTCCGGCTCGGGCTCTTTCGGCCGGTAGCCGAGGAAGCGCCGGTTCTTGATTACCATCGCGACCTCGGGCGGCACCATCGTCTCCCAGCTCGGGTCGCCAGCGCGGATGCGGTTCAGCGCGTCGCGCGAGAACATGTGCAGGTAATCGCGGTTGACGTTCTCGAGCTGCCTGATGAGCCCGCTGTCGACCAGGTGGCCGTACAGCTTGCGCAGCCTGGCCGGCACATCGAGGTTGTCGACGGTGACCAGGTTGCCGCTCAGCTTGTCCAGCAACGGGTAGATGTAGAGGCGCAGGTCGTTCTTGAACAGGCGCCCGAACGATTCGAGGATGCCGCCCTCGAGCGCCGTGTAGTACTTCTCCTCGAAGAGATCGCGCAGGCTCGACGCGCCCATGACGATCGCGATGCGGTCCTTGGTGTGCTGCCCGAGATACGCCGCCAGGCGGTAGTACTCGAAGTAGTCGGAGATGAGCACGGTCTTCCCCGACGCCGCCAGCATGTCGGCGCGCGCCAGGAAGTCGGCGCGGTCGATCTGGCCCCCCTCCTCGCGCAGGTTGCGCATGGTCAGCTCCATCAGCTCGACGACGCCGGTGTCGGCGTGCGGCTCCCCCGACTGCTCGGCCTTGAGGTCGCGCACGAAGTTCTCGCGCGCGCAACGGAGCATGTCCATGTTGACGTGGCAGACCGGCTTGAAGCTGCCGCGCTCGACGAGGACGTTCTTCCTGCGCAGCACCTCCGACGGCTGCAGCACGGTGCCGTCGGGGTCGAACATCGCCGCGCCCGACAGACCGACCTGCACCAGCTTCATGCTCATCAGGCGGTTGTCGACCTGGCGGAACTCGATGCCCGAGAACTCGATCATGTCGATCTCGATCCGCTTGGTGGTCAGGCCGTCGAGCAGCGATTCGATCAGCAGCTCCGGCTCCGACGAGAGAAAGAAGGCGCCGTAGAGCAGGTTGACGCCGACGATGCCCAGCGCCTCCTGCTGGAGGGCGTTCTCGTTGTCGAGCATGCGCACGTGGATGATGATCTGGCTGTCGTTGTCGCGCGGGCGTGACTGGAACCGCACGCCCATCCAGCCGTGGCACTCGTTGCCGCCGCGAAACGAACGCGCCGAGACCGTGTCGGCGAACGCGAAGAAGGACGTCGTCGCCCCGCGCTGCTCGCTGAGGCGGCTCAGGTTCAGCTTGTGCTCGTGATCGAGCATGGCTTCCAGGCGCGGACGGCAGACATAGCGCTCGGCCTTGCCGTAGATCGCGTCGCTGACCGCCATGTCGTAGGCCGACATGCTCTTCGCGATCGTGCCGGCGGCGCCGCCGGCGCGAAAGAACCAGCGCACCACCTCCTGCCCCGCGCCGATCTCGGCGAACGTGCCGTAGCGCCGCTGATCGAGGTTGATCTGCAGCGCCTTGGCGTGGGTATCCAGAGCCCGCTCACCCGGTTGATGACCACCAAACATGCGCAGGACTCTATCGAAGATGCAGCGCGATGGAAGCGTCAGATGCGACTGTTTCGCAGGCGTAACGCGTTCCCGATCACCGAGACCGAGCTCAACGACATCGCCGCGGCGGCCACCATCGGCGACAACAACCACCCCAGCGCCGGATAGAGCACACCGGCGGCGATCGGGATCGCGATCGCGTTGTAGAAGAAGGCCAGGAACAGGTTCTGGCGGATGTTGGCGAGCGTCGCACCGCTCAGCGCCCGCGCGCGCGCGAGGCCGCGCAGATCGCCGCCGACCAGCGTCACCCCGGCGCTGGCGATCGCGACGTCGGTTCCGGTCCCCATGGCGACGCCCACCTGGGCCTGGGCCAGCGCCGGCGCGTCGTTGATGCCGTCGCCGGCCATCGCGACCACGCGCCCCGCCGCCTGCAGCTTCTTGATCTGCTCGGCTTTGTCCGCGGGCGACACCTCGGCGACGATCTCGGTGATCCCCAGCGCGCGCCCCACCGCCTCGGCGGTCGCGCGCGTGTCGCCGGTGAGCATGACGATACGGATGCCGCCCCTGCGCAGGCGCTCGAGCGCGTCGGCGGCCGTCGTCTTGACCGGGTCAGCGATGCCGATGAGCCCGAGAATCTGTCCGGCGCGCGCGACGTACACCACGGTCTGTCCCTCGGCGGCCAGCGCCTGCGCGCGCGACGTCCAGGCCGCCGCGCCTCCGGCACCTGCCGCGTCCTCCATCAGCCGCGCGTTGCCGGCCGCGACCGCCACGCCGTCGACGGTGCCGGCCACGCCCCGCCCCGGGATCGCGCGCACATCGCTCGCCGCCGGGAGCACCAGGCCGCGCTCCTGCGCGCGCGCGACGATCGCCGCGCCGAGCGGGTGCTCGCTGGCGCGCTCGAGCGCCGCGCACAGGCGCAAGAGCTCGTCCTCGGCGGCTGCATCGCCACCGCCGGCGACGACCGACACCACGCGCGGCTTGCCCTCGGTCAGCGTGCCGGTCTTGTCGAGCACCAGCGTGTCGACGCGCTGGAGGAGCTCGAGCGCCTCGGCGTTCTTGAACAGCACGCCCGCGTGCGCCCCCTTCCCCATCGCCACCATGATCGACATCGGCGTCGCCAGCCCCAGCGCGCACGGGCAAGCGATGATCAGCACGGCGACCGCGTTGACCAGCGCGTGCGGCAAGCGCGGCGACGGCCCCGCCAGCGCCCAGATCGCGAAGGTCGCGACCGCCACGAAGATCACCGCGGGGACGAATCGAGCCGAGACCCGGTCGGCCAGCTGCTGGATCGGCGCGCGGCTGCGCTGGGCCTCGGCGACCAGCGCGACGATGCGCGCGAGCATGGTCTCCGACCCGACGCGCTCCGCGCGCATCACGAGGGCGCCGGTCCCGTTCACGGTCGCGCCGATCACCGCGACGCCCGGCGCCTTGGCGACGGGCAGCGCCTCGCCGGTGAGCATCGATTCGTCGACGGCGCTCTGCCCCTCGACGACCACCCCGTCGACGGGAACCTTCTCACCCGGGCGCACGCGCAGGCGATCGCCGGGCCGGATCCCCTCGAGCGGTACGTCCTCTTCGGCCCCGCCGTCACCGGCGAGCAGTCGCCGCGCCGTTCGGGGCGCCAGCCCCAGGAGCGCGCGAATCGCGGCGCCGGTGCGTCCGCGCGCGCGCAGCTCCAGCACCTGTCCGACGAGAACCAGCGTGACGATCGCCGCCGCCGCCTCGAAGTAGACGCCGACCGCGCCGTCGTGCTCGCGCAGGCTCGACGGAAACAGCCCCGGCGCCAGCGCGCCGGCGAGGCTGAACACGTAGGCGATCGCGACACCGAGCCCGATCAGCGTGAACATGTTGAGGCTGCGCGCGCGGACGGACGCGACGGCGCGTTCGAGGAACGGCCACCCGCCCCAGAGCACGACCGGCGTCGCCAGCACCAGCTCGACGATCGCACGCGCGCGCGGAGGGACGAGGCCGGTCATCGCGATGACCACGAGTGGAACGGTGAGCACCGCCGACGCGCGCAGGCGGCGGGTCATGTCGTCGAGCTCGGGGTTGGGGGGCTCGACGGCGGAGGGCTGGCGCGGCTCGAGGGCCATGCCGCAGATCGGGCAGCTCCCGGGCTTGTCGGAGAGGACCTCGGGGTGCATGGGGCAGGTCCACTGAGCGGCGGCGGGGGGGAGGGGCGGCGGAGGGGACGGGGACGGAGGCGGGGGGCGGCGGCCGATCGACGTCAGCGACATCCCGCGCGGGCTGGCGGCCAGCATGCCGGCGGGGTCGGCCTTGAAGCGGGTCAGGCACCCGGCGCTGCAGAAGTAATAGGTTTGGCCGCCGTGCGCGAAGCTCCCCGCCGCGGAGGCGGGGTCGACGGTCATGTCGCAGATCGGGTCCTTGTGAACCGCGGTCATCGCGCCTGGTCGGCGCCGTCACCGTCGGCGGCGACCGAGCGCAGGCGCGGGCGGGCTCCGGCGCGGCGCGCGGCCGCCGCGAGCACGTCGTACGGATGGCAACCGACGACAGCCTCGCTTCCGATGAAGAAGGTCGGAATTCCGGTGACGCCGTGGCGGCGCGCATCGGCCTGGCGCTCGTCGACGCGGGCGTGGAAGGTCGGGTCGTTGGCGGCGGCCACCGCCGCGTCGCCCAAAAGTCCGGCCCGCTCCGCGATCACGCGCAGGTCGTCGTCCTTCTCGAGATCGAGCCCCTCGCACCAGTAGCCGACCATCGCCGACTCGCGAAACGCGTCGAGACGACCCTGGTCCCGCGCCAGCTCGGCTATGGCCAGCGCGCGGCGTGTATTGGGAATGTGGTCCGGGTGATTCATGCCGGCAACTCCGAAACGGGCTGCAAATTGCTGCATATGCCCGCGCACGGCCGGCAACCGCGCGGGCGGGAACAAAGCCGAGAGCGGCATTCCCCCGCGCGGCGTGCCCGGGTGCAGCTCGAAGCCGCACCACTCGACGCTGAGATCGAACTCCTCGCGCAGGCGCGGCAACGTGCTGTGCTCGGCGATGAAGCAGAACGGACAAACGAAGTCCGAATACAGACGAAGGACGGTTGACGACATGCGCGCCGATTCTACGTCACCGATTGTCGAGTGGCAGCCTGACCGAGGCGTCGAGGGGAATTTGGTACCCGCGCGGCTGAGCATGCCGTGCGCCTGCCGCGAACCCGGATTTCCCGTTGTCCGACGGTGGCGGACGCCCTCGAAAAGTCACCCGCCCCACGAGGAAACCGAGACGACACCGAATTGCCGCGCGATCGCCGCGCGAGCTCGTCGAGAGCTCGTTGCAAACTGGACGCATCCCCGTCGGTGGCGAGCGACTGTCCCCACCCGGGGACTCGACGGCATTCGGTAAGGAGACAGCAACCCTCCCAGCGCTGTCCCGACGGAGACATTTTCCCGGCCGTCGCCATTTTGTTCTTGAAGAAGAGTTGGGCGCGGACGGACTATCCGACGGTTTCTCCGACGTCGTCTCCACCGGGGGTAAAAGATGATTCGAGCCGCTTTCCTGAGAGAGGTCGCCGGAAGTAAGGGCAACCGCCAGCTCCGCCAGCTCCAGTTGGCCGTTGCTGCGGTGCTCTCCGCGGCTACCCTCGCGATCGCCGGCTGCGGCGTCGAGGCCCCCGGCGGAAGCAGCGACGCGCTCGCCGAAACCAAGGCGGCGCTCGGCTCGCCCGCGTGCCTCTCGCGCGCCGGCAACGAGATCCGCCTGCACGCGATCCTGCTGCTCGACGACGCCGCACGCTCGAACTGCACCGCTGCGAGCCCGTGCACGACCGCCAACGACATCGCCAGCTTCGTCGTGCTCGCGAACCTGGCCTTCGCGCCCGCGCGCGTCCGCTTCATCTTCGACCCGGCGCTCGACTTCACCGAGCTCGTGAACCCCGATCTCAATGGCAACCTGTTCTCGGACAACTCCGGCGGCAACTGGGCCGCCGCCAACACAATCGCCGCCGCGTTCCCTGGCCAGGTCGTGGTGTTCCTGCGCAAGGTCACGCCGAGCAACTTCGCCTACCCGCCGATGACCGGCCAGCTCCAGCCGGTCGATGCGCCGTTCCCGACGACGTTCGCGGGCACGCAGCCGCGGTTCGTCGCGCACGACGGCGTGCAGTCCGTGGCGCGCGCCAACGCGCAGAACTTCTCGCATGAGCTCGGCCACTTCCTCGGCCTCTATCACACGCACATCACCTGGGGGAATTTCTACCCGGCGGTGCCGCCCAACCAGGGCTGCCCCAAGAACGACGGCTCCGCGTGCACACCCGACGAGATGAACCAGGCGATTGCGAATCTCCAGGCCGTGCGCGGTCCCGGCGCGCTCGACGGAGATCTACTATCCGACACGCCCGAGGATCCCGGGCCGCTTTACTGGAACACGTTTGGCCTGGATCCGGCGACCGTCGCGTCGGTGACCGTCAACGGCGTGACCTATGCGCCCGACCGCCAGAATCTGATGAGCTACTTCGGCGGCTTCAACCTCAGCCCGGGCCAGATCGCGATGGTGCAAAACTCGATCTGCGATCCCAGCCGCGCCCCGCTGGTCAGCGCGCCGCAAGCGCTCTGCCGCGACGTCACGCTGATCGCCGCCGCGACCGCGTGCACCGCGACCGGCCTCACGACCGCGCAGGTCAACAACGGCAGCTTCGACCCCAACGGACTGCCGATCACGCTGTCGCTCGACCGCACCGGGCCGTTCCCGGTGGGCACGACCCAGGTGACGCTCACCGTCTCCGACGGAACCTTCAGCACGCCGTGCACCGCCACCGTCACGGTCATCGACCAGACGCGGCCGTCGATCACGCCGCCACCCAAGGTCGTGGCGACGATCTGCACCAACGATCCGATCGCGGTCGGCGTCGCCACGACGAACGACAACTGCGGCGCGCCGGCGGTCACCGGCCAGGTCATCGTCAGCAACGGCCTGGCGCTGACCACGCCGATCAACGTCACCGCGGCCGGCCTGGCGCAGATCGGCCCGGGCACGCACGTCATCCGCTGGATCGCGACCGACGCCAGCGGCAACATCTCGATCACGACGCAGACCGTGGTGATCACGGCCGGCATGCAGACCAGCAACAGCTTCATCGTCGAGGATCGCGCCACCGTGCGCGTTCCGTCGGGGGCGGGCGCCGGGGTGTTCAACGGCGGGCCCGGGCAGACGCGCGTCGGCTTCGACGCGCACTCGGGCGGCATCCTCAGCGTCGGGCCGGTCCAGGTCAACGACCGCGCCGTCGTGAGCGGCGGCGTCATCTCGGGCAGCACGGTCGACATCTCGCAGTTCGCCAGCGTCGCGGGCGCTCGCGCTTCGTTCGCGCAGGTCGCGTTGCCGCCGCTGCCCGCCCTGCCCGCCTTGCCGGCGCCGGTCGGCAACGACATCACGGTGAACGCCAACCAGCGCCGCACCTTGGCCGCGGGCTCGTTCCCGTCGGTGACCGTGAACTCGGGCGGCACGCTGGTGCTGGGCACCGGCGACTTCTTCTTCACCAACCTGACGATCAACGCCGCCTCGACCGTGCGCGCCACGCCGACCACGCGCGTCTTCGTGCGCACGTTCTTGACCGCGCAGAGCCCGTTCCTGGCCGCGAGCGGCACCGCGGTGCAGCCGATCTTCCTCGGCTACGCCGGCACCTCGGCGCAGTTCAATGCCGTCTTCAACGGCACGCTGGTGGCGCCGAACGCCCAGGTCTTCATGGGCACGGGCGCCGGCCTGACCTTCACCGGCGCCTTCTACGCGCGGTCGATCGACGTCCGCCCCGCGAGCACGCTGGTCTGCCTGACCAGCGCGGTGACGTTGTAGCTCAGACGCGCCGGTGGCGAATCGCCTCACCGAGCATCTTGAAGTCCGCGAGCAGCGACCAGAGCGGATAGCGGAAGGTCGCGGGGCGGTTCTTCTCGATGAAGAAGTGAGCGAACCAGGCCGGCGCGTAGCCGGCGGCGAGCGCGATCAGCGCCAGCTTCGGCCGATGCAGCAGCGGCGCCGCCGCGACCATCAGCAGCGCCGCCGAAGTGCCGAGGTAGTGCAAGAGGCGGCAGCCCCAGCGACTGTGCTGGCCGAGGTAGAACGGCCAGAAATCGCGGAAGCTCTCGATGCGACCCCCGGCCTGGGCAGTGGCGGCTCCGGACGGCGCCATCCACCAAGGCTAGCACAGCCATTGCGCGCGCCGGCCGCGCTCACGCCGTGGCCGGGACGCGCGCGGGGCTCGCGGCTTCCACTGCGGCGCCGCCGGCCAGGAAGCGGCTCTTCGGGCGCAACGCCCACGAGGCGACGACCAGCACCAGGATCGCCAGCGGCGTCAGGATGCGCGCCGGCGGATCACCGACGGAGCCGTGCGAGATCGCCGCGCCGCTGAGGTCGAAGAACATCCCGGCGTAGGCCCATTCTTTCAGGCGCGGAAAGCGCGGCGCGAGGATCGCGAGGCCGCCCAGCACCTTCCAGACACCGATGAGCGCCGCGAAGTACACGGGGTAGCCGAGGTGCGACATGATGCCCCGCACCTGCTCGCCGCGCGCGGCGTCGAAAAACCCGCCGGTGAGGAAGGCCAGGGCCGTGAGGCCGGTCGCCGCCCAGTTCTCGACGCCGTGACTCACGCCGAGACCAGCGTGCGCCGGCAGGACGACGCGATCCGCGGTGACCTGCGCGTGTCGGTACCGCCCATGACCGACCAGCGCCTGTACACGATGATCTGCGCGTTCGCCGAGCGCCACCCCGAGGTGCGCATGCAAGTTCAATCCTCCACGGAGCTCGTCGATCTGCAGCGCGGTGACTACGACGTCGCCCTGCGCGCGAGCATGGAGCTGCAGCCGGGCCTGGTGGCGCGCACGCTGGTCCGCAATCCCGTGCTCGCGGTGGCCACGCCGGCGTACCTGGCCGCGCACGGCACTCCGCGCACGCAGCGCGACCTGCGCCATCACCGCTGCCTGATGGGGTTCGCGCGCGGCGAGGTGCCGCAGACCCACTGGCCGGTCGCCGGCGGCGGAAAGCTGCACGTCGATGGCGTGTTCTTCTCCAACGACGTCAACTTGCTCGCCGAGGCGGCGCTGCAGGGACTGGGGATCGCGTTCGTGCCGCTGCTGCTGGTGCAGGACGGGCTCGATCGCGGCCAGCTGGTCCAGGTGCTGCCGGGCGTGATCGGGGCCGAGAGCCGGCTGTCGGTGGTCTACACCGAACGCGAGTTCGTGCCACCGCAGGTGCGCGCCTTCGTCGACGCGGTCGTCGCCTGGGCGGAGCGCGAGCTGGCCGACGGCTTCCACCCGACGCGCGTGCCGGTCTGCCGGCCGGCGGGCACAACCGCCCACCAAACGAAAAAGCCCGCCAAGAATCGGGCTCGCTGACGCGGCACGAATTCGCGCGCGATTTTTGGTCCCGCGCTTGGGAATCCCACGCTACCGGCGAAAGCGGCAGCTATCAAGGCAATTGCGATCGGCGTAGTCACCGTCGTCGGCGCCGCGGGCTGCGCGGCGATCGACCTTCGAAAGGAGACACGCCATGACCGAGTCGCAGATCGAAACGACGGGACGCACGCTGCAAGCTGCGAGGCGCCGAGCTCTACGTCGAGACGCGCGGCACGGGCGAACCGCTCGTGCTGCTCCACGGATTCACCGGTTGCGGCGCCGACTGGAAGCACGTCTTCGACCTCGACGCGCTGGCGCGGCGCTATCGCTTGATCGTCCCCGACGCGCGCGGGCACGGGCGATCGACCAACCCGGGCGGCGACATTCACCCACCGCGCGTGCGCCGCTGATCTGATCGCGCTGCTCGACGCGCTCGAGCTTCCCCGCGTGCGCGCCATCGGCATGAGCCTGGGCGGCAACACGCTGCTGCACGTCGCCACCACCGCGCGCGAGCGCCTCGAGGCGATGGTGCTGGTCAGCGCCACCATGTACTACCCGGCGCAGGCCCGCGCGATCATGCGCCAGGCCGGCCCCGAGAATCAGCCGCCCGCGGAGTGGGCGACCATGCGCGCGCGCCACGCACACGGCGACGACCAGATCCGCGCGCTCTGGCGCCACGCGGCCGGCTTCGCCGACAGCTACGACGACATGAACCTGACGCCGCCGCACCTGGCGACGATCACCGCGCGCACGCTGATCGTCTACGGCGACCGCGATCCGCTGTACCCGATCGAGATGGCGCTGGAGATGTACCGCGCGATCCCGCACGCCGCGCTGCGCGTGGTGCCTGGCGGCGGGCACGGCCCGATCTTCGGCGAGCGCGAGGGCGCCGAGCTCCGTCGAAACCGCCCTCCCATTCCTCGGGCCCTGACCCGCCGGAGCCCGGAGCGGCGCATCCGGATGGGTACTGAGCGAGCCGGCGGTTCCCTGCGGAATTCTTTGCAAATCGCCCCTGGCCGCCGATCGGGAGTGGACTTACCTTGCAACGTCGTTCATGCAAGGTGCCAGCGCCCTGGAAATCGACTCCGCCGCCGCCGTCCTGCACGGCGGCGGCGAAATGGGCGAGCGGATGCGCGCGATCGACTGGTCGTGCACCGTGCTGGGCCCGGTCGCCAGCTGGCCCCTCAGCCTGCGCACCTGCGTGCGCATCGTGCTCACGTCACGCCAGCCGATGTTCGTCTGGTGGGGCAACGAGCTCATCAACCTCTACAACGACGCTTACAAGACCATCGTCGGCGGCAAGCACCCGCAGGCGCTGGGGCAGCCGGCGCGTGTCGTGTGGCGCGAGATCTGGGACGAGATCGGCCCGCTGGCCGAGGCGGCCATGCGCCGCAACGAAGGCGTGTACGAAAAGGCGCGCCTGCTGATCATGGAGCGCAACGGGTACGAGGAAGAGACCTACTACACGTTCTCGTACAGCCCGGTTCCCGGCGACGAGGGCGGTGTCGGCGGCATCATCTGCGCCAACACCGAAGACACCGAGAAGATCGTGGGCGCGCGCCAGGTGCGGACGCTCCGCGACCTGGCCGCGCGCACCAGCGACGCGCGCAGCGCCGAGACCGCCTGTGCGCGGGCCGCCGAAAGCCTCGCTCAGAATCCGTTCGACCTCCCCTTCGCGCTGCTCTACCTGACCGGCGAAGATCGGCGGAGCGCGCAACTGGTCGCGCGCGCCGGGATCGACGCCGCGCACGCGGCGGCGCCGGCGACGATCGCGCTCGACGACGCCGATAGCGTCTGGCCGCTCGCCGAAGCGCTGCGCAGCCCGTCGCCGATCCTGGTCGCTGCACCGCCCGCGCTGCGTGACATTCTGCCCACCGGCGCCTGGCATCGGACACCGCAGAGGATCGCGTGCGTGCGCATCTCGCCGACCGAGGATCGTGGACGCGCGGCAATCCTGGTCGCCGGTCTCAGCCCGCACCGGCTCTTCGACGAGAGTTACTATGGCTTCGTCGATCTCGTCGCCGGTCAGATCGCCGCGGCGATCGCCGGTGCCGACGCCTACCAGCGGCAGCAGCAGCGCGCCGAGGAGCTCGCGGCCATCGACCGCGCCAAGACCGCCTTCTTCAGCAACGTGAGCCACGAATTCCGTACGCCGCTCACGCTGATGCTCGGTCCGACCGAGGACGCGCTCGATTCCGGCGCGCTCGAAGGCGAGAGCCTGAAGATCGTCCACCGCAACCAGCTGCGACTGCTCAAGCTGGTGAACAACCTGCTCGACTTCGCGCGCATCGAGGCGGGGCGCATGCAGGCGTCCTACGCGCCGACCGACCTCGGCGCGCTCACCGCCGACCTCGCGAGCTCGTTCCGCGCCGCCGTCGAACGCGCCGGCCTCACCTTCACCGTCGAGCTGCGAGGCGCTCCTCGAGCCGGTCTTCGTCGACCGCGAGATGTGGGAGCGCGTGGTGCTCAACCTGCTCTCGAACGCGTTCAAGTTCACGCTCGCCGGCTCGATCCGGGTGAGCCTGCGCCGCGTCGACGGAGCAGGTCGAGCTCGCGGTCAGCGACACCGGCTCGGGCATCCCCGAGACCGAGCTCGAGCGCATCTTCGAGCGCTTCCACCGCGTCGCGGGTGACCGCGCCCGCACGCACGAGGGCTCGGGGATCGGCCTCGCGCTGGTCCACGAGCTGGTCCGGCTGCACGGCGGCACGATCTCGGTCTCGTCGGCGCTCGGGCAGGGCTCGACGTTCGTGGTTCGGCTGCCGATGGGCTCGGCGCATCTGCCCGCCGACCGTATCGCAGTCAGCGCGCCGGCCGCGGCGACGCCACCGTCGCCCGCGACCTCGAACGCCGCCGCGCCCTACGTCGAGGAGGTGCTGCGCTGGCTTCCCGACGACGGCAGCGACGCCACTGCCCGCGACGGACGTGCCCGAGAGCGCGCCGGCGCCGGGCGGCCGCGTGCTGGTCGCAGACGACAACGCCGACATGCGCCAGTACATCCGGCGCGTGCTCGAGCCGCGCTGGACCGTCGAGGCGGTCGGTACCGGACGCGCCGCGCTCGAGTCGGCGCGCGCGCGGCGCGCCCGATCTGATCCTCACCGACGTGATGATGCCCGAGCTCGACGGGTTCGGCCTGCTGCGCGAGCTCGACGCCGACCCGCGGCTGCGCGCCATCCCGGTGGTGATGCTGTCGGCGCGCGCCGGCGAGGAGGCGCGCATCGAGGGCCTGCAGGCCGGCGCCGACGACTACCTGGTCAAGCCGTTCTCGGCGCGCGAGCTGCGCGCGCGCATCGACGCCCAGATCCGACTCGCACGCGTGCGCACCGCCGTCGAGGCCGAGCGCCGGCGGTTCTACTCGTTCCTCGACCAGGCGCCGGTGGCGATCGTGGTCTTCGAGGGCGCGGACCTGACCGTGGCCTACGTCAACGAGCTGGCGCGCGCGCAGCTGGGCGAGCGCGAGGTCGTGGGCAAGCCGCTGCGCGAGGCGCTGCCCGAGCTGCGCGACTCGCCGATCCCCGAGCACCTGGCGCGGGTCTTCCGCACCGGCGACCCGCACACGGTGGTCGAGGAGCCGATCGCCGTCGCCGGTCCCGACGGCGCGCTCGCCCAGCGCTACCTGACCACGCTGCGCCGGCCGCTGCGCGACGAGAGCGGCACGATCTACGGCGTCATCACCGTCGGCCAGGACGTCACCGAGGCGGTGCTCGCGAAGAAGGCGCTCGAGACCAAGTCGATCGAGGCGCAGGCGGCGAGCCGCGCCAAGGACGAGTTCCTGGCCATGCTCGGGCACGAGCTGCGCAACCCGCTGGCGCCGATCTCGACCGCGCTGCAGCTCATGCAGCTGCGCGCCGGCGACGTCCTGCTCAAGGAGCGCACGATCATCGAGCGCCAGGTGAAGCACCTGGTGCGCCTGGTCGACGATCTGCTCGAGGTGTCGCGCATCGCGCGCGGCAAGATCTCGCTCGAGCGCGTGCGCATCGAGCTCGGCGACGTGCTGGCGCGCGCGCTCGAGATGACCAGCCCGCTCATCGAGCAGCGCGACCACCACCTGTCGGTCGACGTCGCCGCCGGGGCTGGCGGTCGACGCCGATCCGGCGCGGCTGGCGCAGGTGTTCGCGAATCTGCTGACCAACGCCGCGAAGTACACGCCCCCGCGCGGCTACATCGACGTCAGCGCGCGGCGCGAGGACGGCGCGGTCCTGATCGTGATCCGCGACTCCGGCATCGGCATCCGCGCCGAGATGCTGCCGCGGATCTTCGATCTCTTCGTGCAGGAGCGGCAGGCGCTGGATCGATCGGAAGGGGGCCTGGGCCTCGGGCTCACCATCGTGCGGTCGCTGGTCGGGCTGCACGGTGGCAGCGTCGAGGCGCGCAGCGCCGGGACCGGCCGCGGCACCGAGATCCTGGTGCGCCTGCCGGTCCCGTCCGACGAAGCCACCGCGCTGACGGCCGGCGGCCCGAACCAGCCACCTGCGGGCGACGCCGCTCACCGGAGTGCCCGCGACGCGCACGGCGCCGCGTGCTGGTCGTCGACGACAACGAGGACGCGGTCGAATCGCTCGCGGATGCGCTGCTCGAGCTCGGCCACACCGTCGAGACCGCCTACGACGGCCCGGCCGCGCTCGGCCTGCTCCAGCGCTACACGCCCGACGTCGCCTTCCTGGACGTCGGCCTGCCGGTCATGGACGGCTACGAGCTGGCGCGGCGGATCCGCGAGGACCGCCGCTTCGCCCGCACCGTCCTCGTCGCGGTGACCGGCTACGGACAGAAACGGGATCGCGCACAGTCGCGCGAAGCCGGCTTCGACGCGCACCTGGTCAAGCCGGTCGACCTCCGCGCGATTGAAGAGATTGTCGAATCTGGGACCCTCGGAGGGTCCCAGACCCCCGACCAGCGCCTTGGGAGCTGGCGGAGAGACTAGCCGGGCAACCGACCGTTAGAGCTCCGGTCCCCTCTAGGGGACCGGATCACCCCGGCCCGCCCCTGCGGATCAACGCCAGCAGCTCGTCGGTGCCGAGCGTCGCGGCCAGGTCGGCTCCCTCGAGCAGGCCGGCGGCCAGCGCGCGCTTGGCGGCGTGCAGGCCGAGCACCGACTCCTCGATGGTGCCGCGCGCGACCAGGCGCACCGCGGTCACCGGCCGCTGCTGGCCGATGCGGTGCGCGCGCGCCGTCGCCTGATCCTCGACGGCGGGGTTCCACCACGGGTCGAGGTGGATCACGGTGTCGGCGGCGGTCAGGTTGAGGCCGAAGCCGCCGGCCTTGAGCGAGATCAGGAACACGTCGGCCTCGCCGGCCTGGAACGCGGCGATGCGCTGCTCGCGCGTCTCCGCCGGCGTCGTGCCGTCGAGCAGCAGCGCGCGAAACCCGTGCTGGCGCAGGCGCGGCGCGAGCAGCTCGAGGAAGCTGCGGAACTGGCTGAACACCAGCGCCTTGTGGCCGTCCTCGCGCAGCTCGGTCAAGCAGCTGCAGCAGGTACGCCGCCTTGGACGACCCCGCCTGCGTGCGCGGATAGACCAGGCGCGGGTGGCAGCAGAGCTGGCGCAGGCGGGTCAGCGCCGCGAGCAGCACGAAGCGCAGGTCCTGGCCGTCGCGCTCGGGCGTGGTCTTGGTCGCGGCGATCTCCTCGAGCATCGAGCGGCGCAGCTCCTCGTAGAGCGCCATCTCCTCCTCGGACAGGCGCACGCTGCGCACGATCTCGGTGCGCGGCGGCAGCTCGGGCGCGACCTCGGCCTTCGTGCGCCGCAGGATGAACGGGCGCAGCAGCGCCGCCAGCGCGCGCCGGCGGCCGTCGTCGCCGAACTTCTCGATCGGCACGGCGAAGCGCCCGCGGAACTGCTCCCAGCTGCCGAGCAGGCCGGGGCAGATCACGCGCATGAGGCTCCAGATCTCGCCGAGGTGGTTCTCGACCGGCGTGCCGGTCAGCCCCACGCGCCAGGCCGCGCGCAGCCCGCGCAGCGCGCGCGAGCGCTCGGTGGTGGCGTTCTTCACCGCCTGCGCCTCGTCGAGCACCAGCGACGCGAAGTCGATCGCACCCGAGGCGCTCGGCGTCGAGCGTGGCGACCGCGTAGCTCGTCGACCAGCAGGTCGCCCGCGCCGAGGCCGCGCAGCTCCGCCGCGCGCTCCGGCCCGCGGTAGAGGCGCACGCGCAGCGACGGCGCGAAGCGCGCCGCCTCGTCGACCCAGTTGCCGACCACCGACGTCGGCGCGACGACCAGCGCCGGGCCGAGCGCCGCGCGGTCGACCAGCACCGCGAGCGTCTGCACGGTCTTGCCGAGCCCCATCTCGTCGGCGAGGATCGCGCCCGCGCCCCAGTGCGCGAGGCGCGCCAGCCACTCGACGCCGGCGCGCTGGTACGGGCGCAGCGCCGCCTCGAGCTCGGCGCCGACGCGCGGGACGATCGCCGCGCCCTCGGTGATGCGGCGGCGCAGCGCGCGGAACGACGCGGCGGCCTCGATCTGCGACTCCTCCTCGACGAGCCCGACCAGGGGATCGCTGGCCAGCCCGGAGATGTGCAGCGCCCGCGGCGCCCCGGGCGCCCCGCCCTCGCGCACCTCGAAGATCGCGGCCTCGGCGCGCGCCAGCGCCTCGCGCAGCGCCTGCTCGATGCGCACGAAGCCGCGCGCGCCGACCGGCAGGTAGCGCCGCCCCTCGCGGATCGCCGCGAGCAAATCGGCGAGCGGCACCACCTCCTCGCCCCGCCCCTTCTTGATCTTCGCGCCGCCCTCGACCGCGAACCAGTCGCGCCGGTCGGCCACCTTCATGCGCAGGTCGCGCCGCCCGATCGTGCCGTAGTCGTCGAGGCGCGCATCGTCGGCCCACTCGACCACGACCGCCGCCGCGGGGCCGTCGGACAGCTCCTTGAGCGTGGCGACCAGGTGCATCGCCGGATCGCCGGCACCGACGCGCCAGCACCAGGGCGCGGTCTCGGCGCCGTCGACGTCGGGCGCGCCCGTCTCGTCGTCGAGATCGGCGCCGCTCGCGGCGGCCGCCTGCTGCGACGGCGACGCAACGTCGGCCCAGCTCGCCGCCAGCCCGAGCCGCTCGGCGAGCGCGCGTCCGGAACGTTGCTCCTCGGCACGATCGCGGCGCACGCCGTGGCGGTCGCGCCCCTGCCCTTCCAGCAGCAGCGCCGGCCCCTCGCCGGGGCGAAAGACCGGCCCCAGCCTCGCCGGCCGCACGCCGAGCCGCACTTCGAGCGCGCCCGAAGCCAGGAGCTCGAGCCGCGCGATGAGGCGCGCGTCGGCGGGGCCGATGGTGCGCGTCCAGTGCGACGGCAGCTCGACGTCGACGCTCTCTTGCAGAGGCTCGAGGCGCGCCGCCAGCGCGTCGTGCGCCTCGGGCGGGAACGACACCGGCGCCAGCGCGAGCGCGCGCACGACCGCCGCCGCCTCGGCGCTCACCTCGGCGAGCAGCACGCGCGGCACGCCGCCCTCGCCGTCGGAATCATCGGCATCGCGCCGGAGGAGAATCACGACGTGCCGATCGTCGCGCAGCGCCGCCGCCACCTCGCTCGCGAGCAGGGTCACGCCCACGAGCTCCAGCTGCGGCGACAGCGCGCCGTCGCGCGTGCTCGCGAAGCGGAGGCGCAGCCGCCCCTGGCGGATGTCGAGCCGCTCGGCGCCGCGGCGTCCAGCGCTGCCCGGCCCGTCGAAGAACACCGCCGGGTGATCGATGAGCGCGCGCAGCACGCCGAAGACCTGCGCCGCCGTGAGCGCGCCGCCCCAGGTCGCCGACCGGCGCGCGAAGCGATCGTCGTAGGCGCGGAACGCGCGCTCGTCGCCGGCCGAGCGCGCCGGGTGATCCGGCAGCTCGTACCACGGCAGGCGCGTGCCCGGTGAGTAGACGCCGTTGCGCCCGCGTTTCTGCACGACCGGCTCGACGCCGACCGCGCCGTCGCGCAGCGCGGTCACGCGAAAGGCGATGCGCTCGTCGGCGCGCGCGCCCGCGGTGGCGCGCGCGCCGCTCTCGTCGATCCGCGCCAGCCGCTCGTCGAGCGCGCCCAGCGTGAACTGCCAGACCGGCAGGCGGACCACGTCGAGAAGCGCGTCGTGCTCGCCGCCGCGCGGGTCGCGGATGAAGTCGATCATCGCCTGCAGCGCCGCCAGCCGCAGCTCCGGCGACCACGTCGCCGCGCGCCGGACCGGTCGTCGCGCCAGCTCATCCAGCGGAGGGGACCGTCGCGGTCCAGCCGAGCAACACGACCCCCACGTCGTCGGGACCGCCGCCCGAAGAACGAGCGGCGCCGAAGAGATACCGCTCGCGGTAGCGCAACGCCGGGACCGGATCGCGCACCACCCGCACACCGGCCGGCTCGTACGTCCCGGTCGGACGAGCCGTCGCGCCCGCGCCGCGCAGCTGCGCGAGCTCGGCGCGCAGGCGCTCGAGCAGTCCGGCGAGCGCCTCGTCGGTCGGGATCGCGGCCGTGCTCGTCGAGGAGCGCGCGCCCCGCCCGCTCGCGCGCCACCAGGATCGCGATGCGATGGAGCAGCCCGCGGATGGTATCGACGATCGGGCCGTGCCGGCGGCGCACCGGGTGCGTCGGATCGCACTCGACCAGCAGCTGCCGGTAGCTGAGCACCTCTCCCTGTCGCGCCGCCAAGAACGTCCCCACCGGGCCGTCGTCCGCGATCACCAGATCATCGAGGCGGTCGGCGACCGCCCAGGTGTCGGCCCACGCCAGCAGCTCGGTCGGGCGGCTCGGGCGGCGGCGGGACCATGTCGTCGTCGGTGGCGGCGGACACGCCGGGACTATAGAGCCCCGGGCGCGGCACCGGTACCAGCGAGCCGCGCCGCGATATTCGCGTATCGCGGCGACGTCGAAATGCGAAACACCCACGCGATGCCTCGTGCGAAACATCACGAATCGGAGCGCGAGGTTGGCGCCTCGATCACGAATCAGCGTCGAAGATCCGTGATTGGAAAGAATTTTTTTGACGACAGAAGGGATCCAGACGGTACTCACGAATCGTCTGGTACTGATCGCCGAAGCAGCGCAGGCTGCGGGCGAAAGAAACCTTCTCAGGGAGACCTCGATGACTTACCTCGGCCCAGCTCGTCAGTCCGACCGTTCGAGAGCCATCGGCGCACTGCCGGCGCTCGTGATCGCTTCGGCCCTGTCGTTGGTGCTCGCGGCGTGCGGTAGCAGCACGTCGTCGATCAATGGCGACGCCTCCGTCAATGGCAAGGGCGGAGCAACCGGCAACACCGGCGGAGGGCCGGGTACGGCGGGGAACACGGGAACCGGCGCTGGCGGCGCCGCGGGCGCGAACTGCGGCGGCGCCGGTCAGGCCTGCTGCGCTTCGAACACCTGTAACGGCGGCGGATGCTGCGTCGGCGGAAACTGCATCGCCGCGGGCGCCACCTGCATGGGCGGCGGCAACAACGTCACCGGCACCTGTACCAGCGGCTCGTGCCAGAACGCGGCGGGGACCGCGTGCGGCGCGCTCGCCCAGATCTGCTGCGGTGGTGGCGGCGGCGGTCAAACCTGTACCGCTTCCGGCGCGCGCTGCACGGTCACACCGGGCGGCGGCGACGGCGGCGTGGCGACTTCGATGTGCACCGCTTGCGGCAGCAACGGCGCGGCCTGCTGCCAGGCCGGTGGCTTCGGCGGCGGCGCTGTCCCGCAATGCGATACCGGCCTCTCCTGCCAGGGCGGCGGCGGCGGCGCGGCGCAGATGTGCGCGCCTTGCGGCGGCGACACGCAGGGCTGCTGCGCGGGCAACACCTGCAACAGCGGGCTTGCCTGCGCGAACCCGGGTAACGGAATGGCGCGCACCTGCTCGAACTGCGGCGCGCTCAACGCCGCTTGCTGCGCGGGCGCCATCTGTCAGGCCGGCGGCGTCTGCACCGGCGCGGCCAACGGCATGCCGGGCACCTGCGACCCGTGCGGCGCTCCGGGCCAGACCTGCTGCGGCGGCGCGACTGACCTGCCACACGGGGCTCAGCTGCATCGGCGCGGGCGGTGCCAACCCGGCACCTGCGACGTCTGCGGCGCCGGCGGCCAGGCCTGCTGCGCGAACAACATGTGCGCGGTCGGATTCGCCTGCGTTCGTACGCTGCGGTGTCGACGGCGGAGCGGCGACGACCAGCTGCACGGCCTGCGGCGCGTCGGGCCAGCGCTGCTGCGGGGGTGCTTGCAACACCGGCCTCACGTGCATGGGCAACGGCAACGGCGCGGCACCTGCGGCTAGCGCTTCTGCAGCGCCGGTAGAAATGCATCGGCCCCGCGCTCGCTTCGGCGAGCGACGGGGCCGTTGGTTTAGGGGGGCCGGCGGACGCCGCGGCTCGCAAGGTCTGCCCCTCTCCCTAACCCCCCCCGCGGACAGGGGGAGGGGACCGGACCTTACCCGCCTGATCGATCAGTTCGTCGACAGCGTATCCACGTGCACCGAGATGGTCTGCGGCGCGCCGTACGGCGGCGCGGCCGCGTCGCCGCTCACCGGAGGTGGCGTCGCGATGTGCACGCCGATCTGCACGACCTTGGTCGGATCGAAGCTCGGATCGATGAACTCTGCGCCGTTCAGGCGGAAGGTCATGGTGTGCCAGTTGTTGTCGGTGAGGAGCACCGTGCCGCCCTCGGCGAGATAGAACCCAGGCGTCGTCGGCGTCGACAGTACGTAGATGCGCGCGACCCCGCCAGTGAACGTAGTCGCGCTGCCGTCGGCGCCGGTGGCGTCAAGGCGCACGCGCGCGGTCAGCGTCGCGCCGGTGAGGTTGATCGTCATGTCAGTGGGGTAGACGTGACGGAACGCGACCACCTGGTTGTAGTCGGAGAACGTCGCCGCGACGTGCGCGGATCCCGGCGACGGCATGCCCAGGCTGCCGTCGAACGTCGCGGTCACCAGCGTACCGCCGTCGACGGAGAGAGCGCCCAGGTTCACCGGGTTGGTGGTCGGAAAGGGATCGATGTCGAACCCGTTGAGGTCGCTGTCGAACGTGAACGAGACCATGGTAGTCGGCGGCGCATCGACCCGCCCATCCGAGGCATCCCCTATTCCACCGTCGGTGCCGCCGCGCGCGTCCAGGCCGCCGTCGGGGACGCCACCGTCGATGGCGCCACCTCCGCCGCCGTGGCCACCGGCGCCTCCCGTCGCGCCGCCGTGTCCACCCGCTCCTCCGCTCCCGCCGCTGCTGCTACTGCCACAGCCACCCAGCCCAGCCCCCAGCCACAACAGGGCCCCCGCCGCTGCGTACCACCGCCATCGAATCGATGCGCCGCCGATCTCCATCTTTTCTCCTCGCTCTCAATTAATTAAGACAGCCAGGCGCGAGAGGAAGCCGGCGGGCGGAAACCCCAGCCCAGTCCTGTCGGGGCGCGCGTACGGCTCAGCCGGCGAGCCGCTGGATCGCCGCTGCCAGGCGCGCCAGCGCGACCGGGGATCGATCGAGAAACAGCGACGGCTCGATCAGCTCCAGCTCCATCACGCACGGCCGCCCGCGCTCGTCGCGCGCCAGATCGACGCGCGCGTAGAGCAGCGGCTGGCGCACGACCGCGGCGAGGATCGACTCGGCCAGCGCCGCCTCGTCGGGCGCGATGGCGACCGCGTCCTCGGAGATGCGCTGCTGGTCGCCGGCGAAGCGCACACTCTTGCGCACGGCGTGCGTGAGCGCTCCGTCGATCCAGATCAGCGCGCGCTCGCCGTAGCTCTCGACCGAGCTCAGAAACGGCTGCACCAGCACGTCGTGCCCGCCGGCGAGCAACCCGTCGAGGTGGGCCTGCCCGGCGGTCGCGAAGTCGGCGCGCACGATGCGCCGCGTGCCCAGCGACCCGGCGGAGACCGCCGGCTTGATCACCACCTCGGTGGAGGCGCCGGCCAGCTGCGCGAGATCCGCGGCGCCGCCCGCGGGCACGAGGCGCGTCGGCACGACCGGCAACCCCGCCTCGGCCAGCTCGAGCAGGTATCGCTTGTGGCTGTTCCAGCGGACGATCGCGGCCGGGTTCCAGAGGCGGGTCGCCGCCGCGCAGCCCTCGACCCACTGGAGAAAGCGCGCATGGTGGCGCACGTAATTCCAGGTCGAGCGGATCACGCACACGCGCGCCTGACTCCAGTCGACCGCGGGATCGTCCCACGCGCGGGTCTCCGCCGACAGCCCCAGCCCGCCAGCGCCGCGCGCAGCGGCGGGTCGTCCTCGTCGGGACGCGGCAGCGTCGAAGCGGTGGCGAGGAGGACGTCCATGAGGACCGGACATGATACCGATCGCGCGGCCGGCGTGGAAGCACGCCGCGCACGGCGCCGCCACGAAGGAGCCGGTACGCACGATTTGGCTGGCGTGGCCGACCCCATCGAACAAAACTCCGGCCTGCGAGGACCACCACGATGCAAACCACGGTGCAGGTGAAGACGGAGGGGGCGGCCGCTGACAAGGAGCAGCCGGCGCTGTCGAAGATCCCAGGTGCGTCCGCGCTGCGCGGCAACGGCCCCCACGCGGTCTCGGTCGGCGGCGTCGATCTGATCCTGCTGCGGACCAGCGGGCGCGCGCGCGTCTACCAGGGACGTTGTCCCCACCAGGGCGCGCTGCTCGGCGAGGGCGAGCTGGATGGAGACGCGCTGGTGTGCCGCAACCACCGCTGGCGCTTCGACGCCGAGACCGGGAAGCGCCAGGGCGGCCCGCAGTGCCTGGTCGCATGCCCCGTCATCGAGGAGCACGGCGAGGTGCTGGTCGACCTCGCGCCGCTGGCGGCGCTCGACGAGGGCGCGGCGGCGGCGCGCGCAGCGGCCGCGGGCAAGCTGCGCGACCTCGACGACCTTCGTGGCCCGCGCGGGATGCCGATCGTCGGAAACGCGCTGCAGCTGGATCTCGATCAGCTGCACCTGGTGCTGGAGCGCTGGGCCGCGCAGTACGGCACGATGTACACGTTTCGCCTCGGGCTCGATCGCGCGCTGGTGGTTTCGGACCCGGACCTCACCCAGCAGGTGATGCGCGCGCGCCCGGACACCTTCCGCCGCACGACCAAGGTCCAGCGCGTGTTCGAAGAGCTGGGCGTCGACGGGCTCTTCTCCGCCGAAGGGCCGGCGTGGCGCCCGCAGCGCCGCCTGGCGATGGAGGCGCTGGCTCACCGCAACCTGCGCGGGTTCTTCCCTACGCTGTCCATGGTCGCGGCGCGCCTGCAGCGCCGCTGGGAGCGCGCGGCCGACAGCGGCGAGCCGCTCGACCTGGTCGAGGAGCTGAAGCGCTTCACCGTCGACGTGACCACGACGCTGACGTTCGGGCACGACATCAACACCGTCGAGGACGCCGGCGGCGACGTCATCCAGCGCAAGCTCGAGCTGGTGTTTCCCGCGTTCAACCGGCGCCTGTTCGCGCTGGTGCCGCTGTGGCGGATCGTGCGCATGCCGCGCGACCGCCGGCTCGATCGCGCGCTCGCCGACCTGCGCACCTGGATCGACGGTCTGGTGCGCGATGCGCGCGCGCGGCTCGCCGCCGATCCGGCGCGGCAGGCCCAACCGGCGCACTTCCTCGAGGCGATGCTCCTCGCGCGCGACGATGCCGGCAAGCCGTTCTCCGACGACACCATCTTCGCCAACCTCATGACCATGCTGCTCGCCGGCGAGGACACCACCGCGTACACGCTGGCCTGGGCGATCCACCACCTCTGCGACAACGCGGCCGCGGTCCGCGCGTTGCAGGCCGAGGTCGACGCCGCCCCGCGCAGCGAGCTCGGGCGCGGTGTGCCGGCCAGCTTCGAGACCGCGAACAACCTCACCTACGCTGGCGCGATCGCGCAGGAGTCGATGCGGTTACGCCCGGTGGCGCCGGTCATCATCTTCGAGACCCTCGTCGACACGGTCATCGGCGACGTGGCGGTCCCGGCCGGCCACTCGGTCGTGACGTTGCTGCGCCCACCGGTGCTCGAAGCCGAGCGCTTTCACCAGCCGGATGCGTTCCTGCCCGAGCGGTGGCTCGACAGCGCGCCGGCCGGGCGCGCACGAACCGGCGGCGCACATGCCGTTCGGATCGGGGCCGCGCATCTGCCCGGGCCGCAGCCTGGCGCTGCTGGAGATGAAGCTGCTGCTGGCCACGCTCTATGGCGCATTCGAGGTCGAGCGCGACGGCGACGCCAAGAACGTGAGCGAGCAGTTCGCGTTCACGATGTCGCCCGCCGGCCTGAAAGTGCGCCTGCGCCGGCGCCCTTGACGAACGCGCGCGGGGCTCAGTGCTTTCGGCAGAGATCGAACAGCTGCTTCAGGTGCGTCATCAGCGCCGGGTTGTGGCGCATGAAATTGTCGAAGTAACCGACGAAGCCGAGCAGCAGGCCCGCGACGATCGACGCCGCGGCCAGCGCCGCGACCAGCACTGACGTCGCGATGCGACCGGGGCGCGTGCTCGGCGTGCGCAGCACCCACCAGCTGGCCAGCGTGGCCGCGATGAACAGCGCCGAGACGAAGTCCCACTCGTAGCGCATGCTGTTCGAGAAGATCAGCAGCGCCGGTAGCGCGGCCACGGTGCTGCTGATGATGAGCGCGCCCGTCATCCAGCGCCGCGTCCACGGCGCGAGTGGACCGGGCGTTGCAACCGGCGGCGCTGCCGGGTCGGTCGCCTCGCCCGCGGCGGCGCGCGCGCGCCGCCGCGCCAGCCAGAACGGCGCCGCGAGGATCAGCAACCAGAGGAAGGGAACGACGACCAGCACGCCGATCGCCGGCTCGATACGGATGTCAGCCGGCCAGGGCAACCAGCTCGGCGCGCCCGCATGGGGCACGTTCCACTTGGTGGTCAGATACGGGAAACCGCACGAGTGCACCACCGGAGCCAGCAGGTACAAATAGAGATTGGGAACGATGAAGCGCGGGCCGCTGAAGAAGGTGAAGCCCATCTGGTAGCGGACGCCGAACTCCAGCCAGTTGCCGAAACGCAGATAATTGATCGCCAGCTGCGCCAGGATCACCGCCAGCGCCGGCACCCCGCACCAGAGCGCTGGCCGCAGCAAGCGCTTCCAGGTCGCGCTGCCGGCGGCGCGCCAGCACGCGACGATGGTCCACGCCGTCAGCAAACCTGCCGTCGGCAACAGACTGATGCGCGAGCCTGCCCCGAGACCGAAGCCCAGCCCCGACAGCGCGAGCGCCAGATCGGCGGCGCGGCCGCCGGCCCGCGTGATCGCGCGCAGGCCGAAGTAGAGCCCGCCGAGCATGAACAAGGAACCGGCAGCGATGGCCTGCTCGTAGACCGCGCCCCGGCTGAGAAAGTAGGGCACCGGGTTGGCGAGCGCGAACACCAGCGTCGCCATCCACACCGACCAGCGCGGCGGGCTCGGAGCGACCGTGCGGGCCAGCGCGCGGATCAGCAGCGTTCCGACGATGGCGCGCCCCATCGCGTAGAAGAACACCGGCACGCCGTCTCCGACGACCGTGCGAATGCGAAGCAAGATCTTCGCGGCCGCGAGCAAGGCCGCGGGCACGAACCCCCAGTAGAGGTAGAGGTGCCCGTTGTAGTAGCTGTGGTCCCAGCGCCAGAAGCGCATGTTCGCCGGGTTCAGCGGATCGGGAAGCGCGCGTAGCCCCGGTGACGCCGGCTCGAGCAAGTAGAGCTGGCCGGCGCGGAATGCTTCGGCCTGCTTGTCGTACACCGCGGTCCAGACCGGCCAGTTGGTCCAGCGCCCTGCCGATATCACGAAGACGTAGTAGACGGCGAGGAGCGCCCAGAAGAGCGCAACCGCTACCCGACCGCGCCAGCGCTCGCGCCCGTCGGTGGGCGTCACTCCTGGGCCCCCCCCGCCTGGCGCCGTGTCAGCGACACCACGGCGTCGACCCAGCGCGGAGAGGCGTTGAGCGAAGGCACCAGCGTCAGGCTCTCGCCCCCGGCGGCGGCGAAGTCGCGGCGCGCGCGGATGCCGATCTCCTCGAGCGTCTCCAGGCAATCGGCGACGAACGCCGGGCAGAACACGGCGACGCGCTTCTTGCCGGCAGCGGCGAGCTCCGGGAGCACCATGTCGGTATAGGGACGAATCCAGGGCGTGCGCCCGAGCCGCGACTGAAAGCTCACGCTCCACGTACCGTCGGCGAGGCCCAGGCGCGCCGCCAGCGCCCGCGCGGTCGCGAAACACTGCGCGCGGTAGCAGTGGCGGTTGGCCTCGACGATGCGGTCGCAGCAGCCCGCCGACGCCAGGCAGTGCTTGCCGCTGGTGTCGGCCTTGTGCATGTGGCGCTCGGGCAAGCCGTGGAAGCTCATGAGCACATGGTCGGGCCGCTGCTCCGCGATGACCGGCGCCCCCTGCGCGGCGAACGCGTCGATGAAGCCCGTGTCGTCATAGAACGGTGCGACGAACGACAGCGACGGCGTGACCCAGGCCTGGCTGGCGATTCGAAAGACCTCTTCCGCCGACGAGCCGGTCGACGACGACGAGTACTGTGGGTAGAGCGGAAATACCACGACGCTGTCGGCGCCCGCGGCGCGCAGCTTGTCGAGCGCCGACGCGATCGACGGGCGTCTGGTAGCGCATGCCGAGCTCGACCGCCCAGCCGTCGCCGAGCCGCGCGCGCACCGCCGCCGTCAGGTCGAGACCGTGGCGCAGGAGCGGCGAGCCCGCGGCGTCGCCCGCTCGCCCCCAGATCTGCTGATAGGCGGCCGCGCTCTTGCGCGGGCGGGTCGGCAGGATGACGAGGTTGAGCAGCGCCCATCGGCCGACGGGGTGGATGTCGAGCACGCGCGGGTCGGAAAGGAACTCGCGCAGGTAGCGCCGCACCGCCGACGGGGTCGGCTCGTCGGGCGTCCCCAGGTTGCAGAGGAGGAGGCCGGTCTTGGACACGGCGGCACTATCGCACGACGAGCGGTGTTTCTCGTATGATGCGGCATCGCTATGAAGTCGATCCTCGGCGGGATGGCGCCCGCGGTCTTTCTGCGCGACTACTGGCAAAAGCAGCCGTTGCTGGTGCGCCAGGCGTTCCCGCGTTTCCGAGGCATCATCGGCCGCGATCGGTTCCTGTCGCTGGCGACCCGCCCCGACGCGCGCGCGCGCCTCGTCATCCACCACCCAAGGCGGCGGAGCGCCCGGTGGGAGCGCCACGACGGGCCGTTCGGCGGTCTCGACGCCGGCATGCTGCCGCGCAGCCACTGGACGTTGCTGGTCAACGGGATCGAGAGCCTGGTTCCGGGGGGCTGGGGGATCTTGCGGGCGTTCTCGATGATCCCGGCGGCTCGCATCGACGACCTGATGCTCAGCTACGCGGCCGACGGCGGTACCGTGGGCGCGCACGACGATCTCTACGACGTCTTCTTGTTGCAGGGGCCGGGGCGGCGGCGTTGGCAGATCAGCACGCAGCGCGACCGCAGCGTCGAGCCCGAGGCGGCGATCCGCGTGTTGCGGTCGTTCGTGCCCGAGGCCGAGTGGCTGCTCGAGCCCGGCGACATGCTGTATTTGCCGCCCGGCATCGCGCACCGGGGCGTCGCCGAGGGGCCGTGCTTCACCTATTCGATCGGCTTCCTCGCCCCGTCGCACGCCGAGCTCGTGCAGAGCTTCTTCGAGTACCTGGGCGCGGTGCTGGGTGCGAGGCTCGATCCTGAGGCGCGCTACGAGGACCCCGACCTGCGTCCGCCGCGCGACCCGATGGAGATGGGCGACGCGATGGTCGCGCGGGTGGCGGCGGTGATCGCGAGCGCGGGCGCGAGCGGGAGGGCTGCAGCCAATCCGGCGGTGGTCGCCGATTTTCTCGGTCGCTTGTTGACGCGGCCTCGGGCGCGCCACGTGTTTCGCCGGCCGGCGCGACCGATCTCGGCGGAGGAGATGGCGCGCGCGTTGCGGGCGCGAAGCGGTAGGATCACGCTGGGGTTGCCGAGCCGCGGCCTGGTGCGCGGCGGGCGGCTCTTCTTCAACGGAGAGGCGTACACGGCGCACGGAGCGGCGCGGCGCGTGTTGAGGGAGCTGGTGAGGGAGCGGGAGGTGGCGTTGCCGCTGCGGGGGATGGACGAGCGCGCGGTCGCGTTGCTGCATGAGTGGTACGTCGCGGGGTATCTGCGCGTCGAAGCGCGCGGGTGATCGGCGAGCGTCGGCTCTCGCAAGGCCTGCCCTCTCCCTAGCCCTCCCCCCGCAGACGGGGGGAGGGGATCGGATCGGATTCGGAGGGATCGGATCGGATCGGATCCGGATCGGATCGGATCGGATCGGATCGGATCCGGCTCCCCTCCCCCCGTCTGCGGGGGGAGGGTTAGGGAGAGGGGTCCCGACTCAATCCCGCGCGCCGCTCAGCGCGCGGCGGATCAAATTCGCTGGCACCTTCGGCGCCGGCACCCTCGCTCGCCGCCCGCGGCGCGCGCGCGGCGCCGGCGCGCCGTCGTCGAACCAGGTGCGCACGTCTTCCTCCAGGCCGATCCCGTGCATGAAGTTGTAGATCGCCTTGCGTAGCCCCGGGCCCAGGCGCGCGTGGTCGCAACCGGTCGGATCGATGAACGGCACCTCGTTGCGCGCGAACGTCACCGGCCCCTCCGGTCCCAGCCGCACGCCGAACAGCTCCGGGCGCTGGCCAATCGGGCTGTGCGCGGTCGCGGCGAAGCGGTGCCAGAACGCAGACTGGATGCAGCCCTCGGCGAAGAGCTGGCGCACGCGCTCGAGCGCGTCGACGGTCTCCTGCTCGGTCTCGGTCGGAAAACCGTACATCAAGTACGCGTGCACCAGCACGCCCGCGTCGCTGAACGCACGCGCGACGCGCGCCACCTGAGCGACCGTCACGCCCTTCTTCATCAGCGCCAGCAGCCGATCCGACGCCACCTCGAGCCCGCCGCTGACCGCGACGCAGCCCGAGCGCGCGAGCAGCTCGACCAAGCGCCGGCGTGAAGCTCTTCTCGAAGCGAATGTTGCCCCACCAGGTGATCGCCAGCTTGCGCTCGATGATCTTCTCCGCCAGCGCGCGCAGCGCGGCCGGGGGCGCCGCCTCGTCGACGAAGTGAAAGCCGGTCTCGCCGGTCTCGCGCACCAGCGCCTCGATGCGATCGACGGTGACGTCGGCCGACGCGGTCTCGTAGCGCGCGATGTAGTCGAGCGAGACGTCGCAGAAGGTGCACTTCTTCCAGTAGCAACCGCGCGCCACCGTGAGCTTGTTCCAGCGCCCGTCGGCCCACAGGCGGTGCATCGGGTTCAGCATCTCGAACAGCGACACGTAGCGCGCGAGCGGCAATCCGTCGTAGGTGGGCGTCCCGGTCTCGCGGTGGTGCAAATCGCCGAGCTCGGGCGTCGACTTCAGCACCACGCGCCCGCCGTCGCGCACGTACGTCCGGAACAATGGCCGCGTCCGATCGCGCAGGTGCTCGATCAGCGCCAGCATCGGCCGCTCTCCGTCATCGAGCGTGATGTAGTCGATGGTATCGAAGACGCGCGGGTCGGTGAGCTGGCGCAGCTCGGTGTTGACGTAGCCGCCGCCGAGCACGACCTTGGCCGACGGCCACTCGGCCTTCACCACGCGCGCGATCCGCAGCGCCCCATAGACGTTGCCGGGGAACGGCACGGTCAACCCGACGACGTCGGGTGCGTGCGCGCGCATCTGCTCGGCGGCCAGCGCATCGAGCATCTCGTCGACCAGTGTCGGCGGAGCGCCCAGCGCCTCGGCCAGCGCGTCGAAGCTCGCCGCGCTCTCGGCCAGCTTCTCGCCGTAGCGCGACAGCTCGAAGCGCGGGTCGATGCCCTCGCGCACCACATCGGCCAGCTCGTCGACGAACAGGCTGGCCAGGTGCCGCGCGCGGTCGGTACTGCCGAGCTCGCCGAACGCCCAGGCGAGCCGGTCGTCCTCGGGATCGTCGAGCGGCGCGAAGCGCGGGCCCTCGGGCAGCAGCGCGCGCCCGACGATGCGCAGCGCGAGGCTGGGGTCGCGACCCTGCAGAAACCGCAGCACCGGCTCGACCAGGCCGACGTAGTCGTCGGCGTGCGCCAGGAAATGCTCGATCGAGGCGGCGCGCGTCACCCCCCGCTTGCCCCGCCCGCCACCGGCGCGCTCGAGTCGCTCGCGCACCGCCGTGAGCCCAGCCCGAGAAAACAGCCGCAGGAAGAGCTCGATCGAGAGGTCGGCCTGGGCGACCACGACGTCGTTCGCGGCGTGCGCGCGGACGCAGCCGGTCAGATACGCCGTCGCGGGGTACGGCGTATTGAGCTGCGTCATCGGCGGCGTCACCAGGAGGATCCGCATTCGGCCCCCCGAGCATACGCGCGACCGCTTACGGCGTGAGGACCGATTTCGGCTCGGCCGCCGCCTTGCGCTCGAGCACGCTGCCTTTGTAGGTCACGGCGCGCGCACGCATGATCGCGCCCAGCGGGCGGTGGTCCTCGATGGCGTGCCAGGGATCGATAGGAAAATTGCTCGACCAGCGCCGTGATCTCGCGCCCGCGCGCCGACTCGGGATCCTGGCGCGGCAGCGTGAGCTTGCCGAGCTCGATCCACGGCCCCGCCCAGACCACCGACGTGTCCTCGATCGGCGTGGTCACGTCGTCCTGGAACAGCTGCGCGCGCAACGCCCAGGTCAGCGGCCCGGCCTTGAGCCGCGCCGTCAGGTCGGCGCGAAGCGCGTCGTCGCCGCTGGTCTCGGGCGAGGGCGGGTTGCCGACCGGGAACAGCCCCAGCTTCGCCGCGCGCCCCGCGCCGAACGAGATCGGCGCCGCGGTGTGGAAGGTGTGGGTCGCGAACGACTTCACCTTGGGCGCCTTCAGCGCCCCGCCCAGGATCTGAAACGCGCGGCGCAAGCCGAAGGCGCCGATCAGCCGCGGCAGCAGCTTGACCGGCCCGTCCTTGGCCGCGCGCACGAACGCCATGAACTCGTCGGGGTTGCGGAACGCGATCGCCGGCTGGTCGATGAACAGGAAGTCCTGCGTCGCCTCCTGCTCGAGCCCGGCGATGATCTTCTTGCCGGGCACGCCGACCAGCTTGAGCGCGAAGCCACGCACGTCGGGCGCCTTGTCGGCTTGATGCGCGCTGCTGCCGTTCGAGAAGCGCGCGTAGACCGGCCAGCGCTGGCCGGGGCTGGCGAACACGCCGGTCCGCACGCTCTCCGGCGCTTCGACCACCAGCTCCCCAACCGCGCCGACGTGCGTCTTCAGATGCAAGGCGCGCGCGACCACCCCGCCCTTCCCTGCCTTCTGGGCCCGCGCGCGCTGGATCGCGACGATCTCGGAAGAGAACTGCTCGAACCGCGCGGCCTCGTCGGCGGCGATGGTCTCGTGAAAGCTCATGCGCGGCGAAAGGTAGCACCGATGGCGCGCGGTCGCCTGCGCCGTACGGAAACGTTTCAGCGCCGCATGTGCGCCTGGAACGCGCGCAGCCGCGTGTTGCCGCCGCCGCCCGTCAGCTCGCGGAACAGGATGCCGCGGAAGATCATCACGTAGTGCAGCGCGAACAGCGCCAGCGGCAGCGCCCACAGCGGCAGGCCCGCGAACAGGCCGATCACGCCGATCGGCGACGAGAACGTGTTGCCGAACGCGAGCAGCACCTCGGCGGGACGCTGGAAGTGCAGCCCGCCCCCGGCCGCCAGCACCGCCGCGGCAAACACGATGTTGGGCAACAACCAGGCCACCGGGTTGGCCAGCATGAACCGCGCCGACGCCAGCAGCAGCGCGAACGAGCGCGTGTTCCCCTGGTAGAGCAGCTCGGGGACGGCGTTGAAGAAGAACGCCATCGCGATCCCGAAGATCGCCGACAGCGCGGCGGGGTTCGCCTGCGGCGCCGTCTGGCCGGCGGCGCCGACGACCATACGCACGACATAGCCGATGATCCAGAACGCGAACATCACGCTGATGACGTCCATGAAGCGCGCGCCGAACGTGCTCTTGAACTCGGCCCAGCGCACCCGGATCGAAGCGCCCGCGACCGCTTGCGAGATCAATTCGATATAGCTCGACCAGCAGGCGGCCGCGACCAGCCCCAGCACGAAGCCACCGACGATGCCCAGCGACTGTGTCACCAGGCCGACCGGATACAGGATGAGCGCATAAACGACCAGCG
The DNA here is from genome assembly GCA_963711305.1 of uncultured Pseudomonadota bacterium. Classification (GTDB taxonomy): domain Bacteria; phylum Myxococcota_A; class Polyangia; order Fen-1088; family Fen-1088; genus DASRQZ01. The sequence continues at coordinate 226,514 of CAVQDT010000005.1, read as the reverse complement.
ACAGCGCCGCCGGCCAGGCGCGCACGGCGTTGCGCGCCGCCGTGGTGGCGACCTTTCGATACAGTTGCAACATCGGTGGCGAATGTTACCCGACCGGCGGGCGTCGCGCTCGAAACCCGCCTGACGCCAGAACGGCCGCCCGCCTCAGCGCGACAGACCGGGCGCCTTGGCCGGGCTGCGCGCCTCGAGATCGCGCGACGGCGCGAAGGTCGCCATCGGTTCGGCCTTGCCGCGGACGCTCATTGGCTCGAACGCGCGAAACGTGTACCCGGCCCCGGCGCGGGCCCGCGTCGCCGCCGACACCAGCACCGGAACGCCGGCGGTCTTGGTGAGCCCCTCGATGCGCGCGGCGACGTTGACGGTGTCGCCGATCGCCGTGTACTCGAGCCGCCGCGCCGGCGAGCCGATGTCGCCGACGACGGCGTAGCCGGTGTGCAGGCCGATGCCGATCTTGAGCGGCGGCGCGCCGCGCGCCTCCCGCTCGACGTTCAGCGCCGCCAGCTCGTCGAGCATCGCCAGCGCGCATTCGATCGCGTGGCTCGCGTGGTCGGCGTCGGGCAGCGGCGCGCCGAAGTAGGCCATGATGCCGTCGCCGATGAACTTGTCGAGCGTCCCGCCGTGCTGGAACACCTTCTCGACCATGCGCCCCAGGTACTCGTTGAGCATGCGCACGACCTCCGGCGGCGACAGCGCCGACGAGATGGTCGTGAACTCGCGAATGTCCGAGAACAGCACGGTCAGCTCCTGGACGTCGGGCCCACTCGCCGCCGTGCCCTGGTTCTGCAGGCGGTCCGCCACCGACGGCGAGAAGTAGCGCCCGAGCCGCGCCCGCTTGCGCTGCTCGTCGGCGATGTTGCCGACCAGCGCGCGAATGCGCCCGATGAGGTGCCCCGCGGCCGCCGCCGCGCAGCCGAGAACGATCGCCGACGCCGCCCAGGCGCCGCGGCCGATGCCGGCGCGCCACTGCAGCGCGACCTCGGCCACGGTCGCGACCGTCGCGACCATCACGACCTGGCGGATGCTCAGCGACAGCGCTCCCAGCAGCACCAGCAGCGCGAGCAGTCCCAGCGTGAACCCGGCCACGCCGCCCGGCGACGCGCGACACGGGCACCGACACCCACTGCGCCCAGAAGACCATCGGCACGTCGACCAGCGCGACGCCGATGCCCGCCCACTCGGCGGCGCTCGCGGTCAGGCGCACGGCGATCTGCAGGCAGACGGCGCACGAGAAGTAGACCGACAGGATCGGGATCATCACGCGCCAGTCGGACTGCCCGGCCACGTAGCTCACGATCAGGCCGAGCGCGAGGCCGGCGCCGACCCCGAGCAATCGCACCTTGGCCATCACGCGGGCCGTCCGCTCGCGCTGTGCGGAGAACGCGCCCCGCACCAGCGCATTGATGTCGGCGTCGGGCAGGCTCATTGCGAGCCGCATTTTAACCCGAGCCGCACTTCTGCGCGCGGACTCACGAAAATGGGTCTTTCGGCCTCAGGGCGCAGAGAGCTCGGCGGCGTGTGGGTGGACACGCGGCCTCGACACCAGCCGATCGATCAGCCAGGCGATACCGACGCCGGTCGCGGTGCCGATCAGGTCCCAGGTGAAGTCGCGCCACGAAGCATCACCGCCGTCGTAGCGATCGGCGATCTCCTTGCCGGCGCCCGCTGCGATCGCCAGCCCGGCGCCCGTCGCGAGACGCCAGCGGCGATCATCGGTGATCGGCACCGCCGCGGCGTAGCCACCGCCCGCGATCAACGCGCTCAGCGAGAAGTGCAGCGCCTTGTCGGGACCGAGCCACGGATCGTCGTCGGCGCGCGCCGCCCGCGCACCGGCGAGGAGGTTCGCCGCGATGGCGATCGCCAACAGGCGGCGCGACCTGCGCCACCGCGACGGCGACCGTGCACCCGAACACTCATTGGAACACTCATTGGAACACCCATTGACGATCGGTAATCCCCGACGCACGGCTCATCTCCATAATTTGTTAGCATTCTATTCGCGCTGTTCGGGTCAGTAACCGATTGACCCATTCCACCGATAGTGCACGATGTCGTCGCCGCGGAGGTGTGGAAGATGGCGGGGGTGACCACCTATCGGGGGACGGATTTGGTTGATGGCGAGCTATCGGCAGAGCACCGGAGCAAAAGCTCCCCGACCGCCATTGATCCGCGTTCACAGCAGATCCTGGCGGACACCGGGAGCTTGCTCGCGACCGCCCTGGACGTCGGCGCGACCGTCCAGCGCGTGGGAGACCTGACGGTACCGGCGCTGGCCGAGCTCTGTCTCCTGCACTTCTTCACCGCTGGCGACGACGGCGGCGAGATCAAGCGCGTCCTGCAAGTGATGCACCCGTACGCGGGCGCGATCGACTGGGCGCCGCCCATCAAGATCAACCGCCTGCGGAGCGACAACCCGATCGCGATCGCGATCCGCACCCAGAAGCCGGTACGCATCACCGAGGTGGAAAACCGGGATCTGGTCGAGATTGCCGCCGACGAGGCGCGCCTGCCGGAGGTCCGCAGCATCCGGCCGCGCACGTTGCTCTGCCTGCCGCTCGTCGGCCGCGAGCGAGTGCTCGGCACGCTGACCCTGGTGTCGTCGGCGGTGGGCCGCGGTCCAGGACCAGTCGAACGCCGCGCTCGCCGAGCAGGTCGCCCAGCGCGTCGCCTGGGCGCTCGACAGCGCGCTCACCCACGAGGCCAGCGAGCGCGCGCGGCGCGGGAGCGACGAGGCGCGGGTCGTGCTCGAAGCGGCCAACCAGATGCGCGACACCTTCCTGGCCAGCCTGTCTCACGAGCTGCGCACGCCGATGGCGGCGCTCTTGCTCTGGGTCGACATCCTGCGCACCGCCAAGGAGGGATCGATGCGGGCGCGCGCGCTCAACGCGATCCACGTCAGCGCGATGTCGCAGTCCAAGCTCATCGAGGATCTGCTCGACATCTCGCGCTGCCTGAGCGGCAAGCTGCTCATGGAGAATCGGGTCGTCTCGGTGGGGAGCCTCATCGAGAGCGCGCTCGAGGCGGCGCTGCCGTCGGCGCGGGCCAAGGGCGTGCGGCTCGAGTCCGAGTGCCACCCCGCGATGGGCTGCGTGCTGGGCGACAGCGCGCGCCTGCGCCAGGTGCTGGGGAATCTGCTGTCGAACGCGATCAAGTTCACCGACCGCGGCGGCCTGGTCACCGTGCGCGCGGTGGGCGTCGGCGCGCGCGTCGAGATCTCGGTCGTCGACACCGGCTGCGGGATCGCGCCCGACTTCCTGTCACAGGTCTTCCTGCCGTTCCGCCAGGGCGTCGGCACGCTCCCGCGGACCCAGGTCGGCCTCGGCCTGGGGCTCGCGATCGTGCGCCAGCTCATCGAGATGCACGACGGCACGGTGCGCGCCGAGAGCGCGGGCCTCGGGCACGGGTCGACCTTCGTCGTCACGCTGCCGCTGGTCGCCACCCGAGCGGTGGTCGACGTCTCGCGCGGCGAGACGCTCGAGCCGCCGCCCCGCTCCGCTGCGCCCGGCGCGCGAGGCGCGCTCGGTGCGCGGCCTGCGCATCCTGATCGTCGACGACGAGCCGGCGGTGCTCGAGGCGCTGGCGCTGATCCTGCGCGGCGAGGGCTGCGAGGTCGTGAAGTGCCGCTCGGTCCCGCGCGCGCTGGCGGCGCTGCGCCGCGGGCGCTGGGACGCGGTGGTCAGCGACATCGCCATGCCCGGCGGCGACGGCTACAGCTTCATGCGCCGCCTGCGCGACCAGGATCCGCTCGGCCGGCGCCACATCCCGGCCATCGCGCTCACCGCGCACGCGCGCCCCCAGGACGAGGTGCGCGCGATCGAGGCCGGCTTCGACGTGCATCTATCCAAGCCGGTCGAGGCCGACGACCTGGTCGAGACCATCGCCGACATCGTCGAGCGCCAGGTCGGCGTGGCGGGCGGCGGCGCGCGCGCGCGGCGAACGGCGCGGGAGCGACGCCGCCGCCGGCGGTGGAGCGCCACGAGAAGCACCGCCGCCGGTAGCGCGGCAGCAGCGGGCGATCCGGGCGCGGCGCCGGCCGCGGCGCAGTGACAGCCCGATGCCGCCGGAGGCATGGCCCCGGCGTCGCGCGCCGGATGATCGGCTCCTGCGTCGGCGAGCGGCCTCGCGCCGTCGACGCCCGCGTCGCCGCCGTCGGTGGCGTGCGGCGCCGGCACCGCGTCGCACACGTCCGACGACCACTGGCCGAGGGCCGCGCGCATCTGACAATCGTCCTGGCACTTCGCCTTCACGCACGGATCGATCGCCTGGATCGCGTCGAAGCTCAGCAGCGGCTGCCAGCTCTGTCCTTGATCGGATGACACGAACGCGCCGCTGGTCTTCGATCTGCGTGTCCGACGCGCCGTAGATCAGGCTCCCGCGCGCGGCCATGCCCAGCAGCGTCGGCGGCACCGGCAGCATCTGAAACGTCGCCGCGCCGTCGGTCGAGCGGTACATCACCGGGCCGAGCCCGACCTTGCCGGCGAGCAGCATCGCGCCCGAAGGCGTGCGCACGAACGCCGTCATCACGCCGGCCGCGAGCATGAGCGGCGCCGTCGCGGTCGCGCCGCCGTCGTCGGTGATCGCCAGCCGCTCTCCGGCCGCATCGGCGACGCGCAGGTAGACGCGCGCGGCGTTCACCGGATCGACCGCGATCAGGCTGAAGCTGCGCACGCCGGCGCCCAGCGCCGCGGTCAGGTCGCGCACCTGCCAGGTGGCGCCGCCGTCGGTCGACTTGCCGAGCTTGGGAACGCCGGCCGAGCCGCTGCGCAGCGTGAGGTAGATCGTCGCCGGCGTCGGCGCGCGCGATCTCGACCCCGGTGATGATGTCCCCGCTCGCGGCGGTGTAGCGCAGCGTCGAGAACGTCGCGCCGGCGTCCGACGACTCGTAGACGCTGTAGCCGAGCCCGCCGTCGGCGTCGGTCGCCATCGCGATGACCAGCACGCGATTCGCGTTGGTCGGATCGGGAAAGGCGTCGGTGATCGAGGCGGTGCCCACCGCGCCGCCATTCACGTTCCAGCCGCAGGCGCGGTCGTCGGAGAACGCGAGCTTGCCCTGCGAGCGGGTGTAGAGCCGGTCGAGCGGCGGCGCGCTCATCTGATACTGGGCGCCGAAGGAATTCTTGTCCTGCTCGCACGACCAGGTCCAGGTCTGGCCGTCGTCGATCGACGACACCACGCCGAAGGTGGTGGGAACCACGATGTCGTGCGGGCGATCGGCGGGCGCGATGATGCCCAGCGAATCCGGGAACGCGCCGTCGGCGCGCGCCGCGCGGGGAGACACGAGCAGCGCGACCGCCGCCGCCAGGGAGATCGCGGTCACGCCGGCGCACCGGTATCGGTCGATGAGACGTCACGTCGATCAAGTGACGCGCTACCTTCCGATCAGGTCACAAACGCCGCCGCGATCGACGCCGGTCTCGTCGAAGTCCATGCGGCCGTCGTCGCAATAGTTGCCGTCGAAGCCGCGCCCGCGCGGCCAGTGCTTCTCGAGGATGTGCTGGTAGAACGCCGCGGCGTCGGGACAGGTCGCCTGGCCGCAGCTGCTGGCGTCGGGATCGGTGACACAATCGTCCACCCGGGAAACCAGCGCGTCGGATCGGGATCGCCTCGGCCGCACGCCGGATAGGCGCCGCCGTAGAGATCCGGCGCCAGCGTGATGTCGCGCCGGCTGAGCGACACCTGGTTCAGCCAGGCGCGCAGGAACGTCGCGGCGGTGGCGCAACGCGACGACATCGCGAGCCAGCTGTACGTGCTGGCGCCGAGCACGCCCTGCGCCGGCCAGTTGCTACCCTCGCAGTGGTCCATCTCGGGCGAAAGCCCGGTCGACGGATCGCCGTCGCCGGTGATCGCGAACGTGAAGTCGGTCTCGCGATTGATGAGCGGCAGGCCCACCGCCGCCAGCGCGGGCGGCTGCAGAAAGATGCCGGTGTAGAAGAGCGAACGAACCCGGCGTCGATCGCAGCGACGTCGTGGACATGGAGGTCGAGATCGATGTCGCCACCGCTGGCCTGGAAGACCTGCGCGCGCAGGCCGTTCAGCAGACTCCTCGCGGCCGTAGCGAACCTCGTGGCGTCGAGCGTCATGCGAAAGCACGACACCTGGTTGTTGCCGCTGGTGACCGCCGAGGGATCGCTCGGCGGGACGAAGCGCAGGCCGCTGATCGCGAAGCTCACGCGCGGGCCCGACGAGTCGGCGATGTAGAAGCACTGGGTGGGATCGCTGCTGGTGCAGGCGGTTCCCGACGGCGCAGGTCGAGACGCTGCGGATCAGGAACGCGTCGACGCGCAGGGTGGCGCTGGGCGGCGAGCCGGCGTCGATGCTCTCGAGGATCCGCCCGGTGGTGTTGCCGCAGCCGGCGGCGGCGGTCGCCGCGAGCGCGACCGTGCGCGCGAGGTGCGCCGCCATCGACCGCGGCCGGCGCGCCCGACTCACTGTCCCCACCCCACCGCCAGCGTACCGGCGAGCCAGCGCCCGGCGATCGACACCGGCGCGCCGCCGTCGACCAGCCCGTCGACCGAGCGGAGCACCTGCCCCGCCTCGACGCCGGCCTCGACCACGACATGCGCCGCGTGGACGCCGACGCCGGCATAGGCGATCGGCCCGGCCCAGGTGCCGGCCAGCGTGCCGCCGCGCGTGCGGCTCGCGTCGGCGGGCGTGCCCGACAGGCGCGCGAGGCCGAACCGCCCGCCCGCGCCCAGATCCAGCGACGTGTGCCCGCGACGCAGCGTGAACGTCGCGCGCAGCGCCGCGCTCCAGGTCGACGCACGCACCGAACCGGCGTCGCTGCCGGCGTCGACGTCGGCGCGCGTCTCGGCGAGCTCGAGGTCGATCCCCGGCCGCCCGGTCGTCTCGCCGCGATCGACCCATCGCCGCGCGAAGGTCCAACCGAGCCGCAGCCCCCCGCCCCACGCGAGACCCATGCGCGAGAACGGCCCGGCCGCCTGCGCGAGCACCAGCGCGCGCGCCGAGCCGCCGTCGCGCCCCGCGCGACGCTCGGCGCGATCCTGGGCGGCGCGCCGCAGCTCCGCCTGCGCCGGCTGGCGCCGGCGGTGGCGGGCCCGCGCTCGGCGGCCGGGCTCATGGTCAGCTCCATCCAGCTGGTGATCACCAGCTCGGCCGCGCCCAGCGCCACGGTGCGCGCCGCGACCGCCGCGCCCTGCGCGGGAAGATCGATGGTGCGCGCGAGCTGCTTGCCGGTGATCGGATCGACGACGGTGGTCTGCACCGCCGCGCCGTCGCAGGCGATCCGGATCTGGGTGACGCGGGATGGGAGACGAGGACGAAGGCGGGACGACTCGGGCGTCTAGCTCTAGAGCGGCCAGACGGAGGACCTCGTCGTGGGGGAGGGTCGGACAGCGCTCGATCTCGAGGCTGATCTCGGGTCTCGCCGGATTCGCCGCCGCGCGGGCGAGCCCGGCGCGACCCAGGATCCAGATCGCCGCGGCCAGCGCCCCGCGGCGGTTCATGGCGCGGCCTGCAGGCCCCCGAATCGTGTGACCGTGCCCAGGCGGGGGCCGCGCGGGTAGAGCTCGCGATAGCGGACAGCCCGATCGTGCGCGGCGACGGTGTCGCCCGCGGCGTGAAGCGCCTCGACCTCGCGCGCGAGCGCGTCCTCGGCCAGCGGACCGCCCTTGGCCAGCGCGCGCGCCCGCTCGAAGGCAGCGGCCGCCTGGCGCGGGTGCGCCAGCGCCTCCAGCAAGAGCCGCCCCTCGGTGAACGCCGCCATCGGCGCGTGTGGATCGCGCGGGTAGCGATCGACGATCTCGCGCAGGTGCACGACCGCCGCGTCCGGCCGTCCCGCGGCGCGCGCGCGATCCGCGAGCGCGAACAGCGCCGCGGGCGTTGCCGGAGCCGCGACGTGCGGCGCCGCGCATCGACGGCGGCGCACGGCGCGTGACGACCGCGGGAGCCGCTGGCGGAGGCGCCGGAGACGGCGCTGGTCCTTGCTGCGCCTCCTGGGTGTCCGCGCCTTCCGCGGTGGCGCGCGGCGCGAGCGCCTCGACAACTTCGCCCGCGGGCGCCTCGGGCGCGACCCCTTCGGGCGGGAACGTACCCTGCTCGCCCGGTCCCAGCTCGCGCGAGCCGCCCCACCACGACGCCAGCATGCGGCCGCGATCGACGGAGACGCGCGTGCGCGCGCCGTCGCGCCGCACGTGAAAGCGCGTTCCGATCACCTGCACCGTGACCGGGCCGGCCTGCACGCGAAAGATCCGCGACGGCCGGCGCGCGACCTCGAAGTGGGCGCCGCCGGTCTCGAGCTGCACCACGACCTCGTCGCTCGACTCGCGCAGCGTCTTCAAGATCGCCGACGGCCCGTCGAGCACGATGCTGGAGCCGTCGGCGAGACGGGGCAGCGGCCGATCGAGCGCGAACGGCGCGTCGGCGCCCGGACCGAGACGCGCCGCCGAGCGCCGCGCGAGCTGGTGCCAGGCGACGCCGCCGACCACGACCACCACCGCCACCGACGCGAGCACCACCGACAGCGCGTACGGGTGGCGCGGCTCGTCGAGGCGCGCCATCAGCGACCACTTCAGCTGCTGCTGGCGGCCCGCGGTCCAGCTCGGCTCGGCGCGCCGCGCGCCCGCCAGCGTCCGCTCGACCGCGGCGTCGGGATCGCGCTCAGTCATCGGCCAGCGCCTTCTTCACCACGCGGTGAGCCTCGGCGATGCGCCGCTTCGCCGTCGACGTCGAGCAGCCGCACAGGCGCGCGACATCCTCGATGCTCTCCTGCTCGAGGTAGCGGAACACCCAGGCGATGCGCGCGTTGACGTTGACGTCTCGGAGCGCGCGGTGGACGCGCCACAGCGCCGCGCGATCCTCGCCGCTGGCGCCCGGGCTCTCCAGCTCGGGCGCATCGACGCGATCGCGCAGCCGCAGCAGGAACCCGATGCGACGCACGCGCAGGCGGCGGCGCACCATGCGCACGGTCGTGGTCTGCAGCCAGGCGCGCACCGCATCGGCCTGGCGAATGCGATCCAGGTGGCGATAGAGCGAGATGAAGACGTCCTGCACGATGTCGTCGACCTCGTCCTCGCGGCCGAGCAGCCGGTACGCGAGCCGCGCCACCTGAGTCGAGTGCTCACCGAAGAGCTCGGTGAGCCGCTGCCGCAGCTCGGCGGCGTGAGATCCCTCCCCGGCGCGGCGCCGGCGGCGAAGGGATTTCCCGGTGCCGGTTTCACGAACGAATCAGAGCAGAGTCGCCGCGCGACCGCAACGGTTGCAGTCGCGGCGCGGGTGCGCGCGTCATGCCAGCGCGGCCAATGCAGCTCGACGGGGGACAGCGCAACCATGCTCTCCTAACCCAGAGACACGATCCCGGCGGCACGGCTCATTCTTTCTCTTTCCGTGAACCACCCTAGGGGCGACTGGTCTCTCTTTCGGTAGCGCCCCCGAAACGCGCGCGGAAAGAGAGAACTGCATGCCTCGTTCCTCATTGGTGGGAGCTCCTGCCCACGACCAGCGGCTGCCTCGCCGGCGTCGCTGGCACGCGGCGCTGGGATGGGGCGCGTTGCTGGCCGTCTGCACGCTCGGTTGCAACGGCGAGCCCTCGACGCCAACCACTGACGAGAATCCGGCGGGCGCGCTCACCGGCGAGCTGACCGCGGTGTCGATCCTCGACGCCCAGGGGTCGCCCAGCATGAGCTATTTCCTGACCCCGGCCGGCGCCTCGAGCCCGGTGCGGTTGCTGTTTGCGACCGATCCCAACCTGACGTCGTCGACGCAGGTGCGCGTCTGGGGCCAGCCCGAGGGCGACGGCTTCCGCGTCGAGCGCCAGCTCGTGCTGCCCGACACGACGGGCGACGAGACCGGGCGTGGTGCGCCGCGCGTTGATCGGCCAGCCGTCGACCAACGTGACCGTCGCCTGGGTGCAGATGGACGTCAACGGCGGTGGCGTCAATCAAACCGCGGCCGCGGCGCAGTCATTGATCTTCGCGCAGAACGCGGGCCCGTTGTTTGGCACCAAGGCCGGCGACAAATCGGTGGCGCAGTACTACGCCGAGAACTCGTACGGCATGGTGAACCTGGTCGGCCAGGTCGAGGGCCCGATTCCTTTCACCGGCACCGCCTGCAACAACTTCGACCCGCTGGCCATGAACGTGGTCTCGCAGGTGACCGCGATGGGCCGCACCTACCAGCACTATTACCTGTACTGGGGCAGCGAACAGGCTTGCGGCCCCGGCTGGGGCGCGCAGGGCACGTCGGCCAAACCCGGCAAGTACGTCTGGCTGAACAACGACGGAACGTTCTGCACCGCGACCGGCCAGGAGCTGGGCCACAACTTTGGCCTCATGCACGCGTCGACCATGAAGTGCACCGGCGCCACCATCGCCAACGACACGTCGACCTGCACCAGCAACGAATACGGCAACCCGATGACGGTCATGGGCGGCGGTTGCCGTCATTTGATGTCGGTCGAGAAGTGGTACAGCGGCTTCTTCAAGAGCTGCAACGCGGTCAAGCTCAAGACCAGCGGCACGTTCACGCTGTTGCCGATCGAGATCCCCTGCGGCGGCATCCAGGCGCTGCAGATCCCGATGCCGGCGGCGGCGCCGGTGCGCACCACGACCACGTCGCAATCCAACGGCAACGTGACCGTCGGCTTTTACTACCTCGAGCTGCGCGGCGGCCAGGGCATGGACACCGGCATGAAGACCGGCGTCTACGTGCACGCGGCGGCCGACATTCCGGCGCCCACGCAGAACGGCGTCCGAACGTTCTTGCTCGACATGAACCCGGCGACGACCGCGTGGGATCCGATGACCGTCGGCCAGACGTTCACCGATCCGGCGGGCGGCGTCAGCTTCACGCTCAATTCGGCCGACACGAACTCGGCCAGCGTGACCGTGACCATCACCGGCGGCACCGGCGACAACACCTGCGTCGACGGCACGACGCTGGAAGGCTCGGGCCCCGCGACCTGCGGCAGCGGGCCCGACGGCGGCACCAGCACCGGAAGCGACAGCGGCACGACCGGCGCGGGCGGCGCGACCGGCACCGGCGGTCGAGCCGGGACCGGCGGCAGCAGCGGCAGCGGCGGGCGCGGGATGGGCGGCGCGCCGGAGCTGGCGGCGTACCCGGCGCGGGCGGCGCCACCGGCGCGGGCGGTAGCAGCTCGACAGGCGCCGGTGGCAGCTACCCGGCGCGGGCGGTACATCGTCCGGCGCGGGCGGCAGCGCGACCGGCGCGGGCGGATCGCCTGGCGGCGACCTGACCAACAACGTCACCGGTGGTTGCGCCTGCGACCTCGGCGCGCCTGCGGGCGGATCGGCGCCGATGTCGCACCTGGGGCTGTTGCTCGGCTGGCGTCGCGCTGCTCGATCGCGCGACGCAGGCGGCGGCGCTGCGTCGAATCGGATAATTAAGGCGCCAGGACGCCAGGGAGCCGGATCCGGACTATTCGAAGATTCCGGTCCCCTCCCCCTGTCCGCAGGGGGAGGGGTTAGGGAGAGGGCAGACCTTGCGAGTCGGGCGCTTGCGGTCCGGATCGTGCCGTCCTGGGATTTAGCTCTTCGAACCGCATTGCTCGCCAGGGCGCGGAGCGGCTCCCAAAACGTGAGATAGTTAGAGGCCTTCGGCTGCAGTCCGCGGCCTTGGATGAGCTTGCCAATCCGCCTGACCAACGAGATCGCACGATGATCGGAGAGACGCTCGGTAGCTACCGCATCGTCGGCCGCCTGGGCGCCGGCGGCATGGGCGAGGTCTATCTGGCCGAGCACGCGCGCATCGACCGCCGCGCGGCGATCAAGGTGCTGCTGCCCGAGCTGTCGCACAACCAGGAGGTCGTCGACCGCTTCTTCACCGAGGCGCGCGCGACGTCGTCGATCCACCACCCCGGCATCGTCGAGGTCTTCGACTTCGGCATTCACCCGAGCGGCCGCGCGTACATCGTGATGGAGCTGCTCGAGGGCGAGAGCCTGGCCGCGCGGCTGACGCGCGAGCCGGGCTTCGGACGCAACGTCGAGCGCGTGCTCGCGCTCGGCGGCGAGGTCGCCGACGCCCTCGCCGCCGCGCACGCCAAGGGGATCGTCCACCGCGATCTCAAGCCCGACAACATCTTCCTCGTGAACGCGCCGCGCGCGGCGATCGGCGTCACCGGCGAAGATCCTCGACTTCGGCATCGCCAAGCTGATCGGCGACGGCGACGGCAACCGCGGCAGCTCGATGCGCACGCGCACCGGCAGCCTGCTGGGCACGCCGGCGTACATGTCGCCCGAGCAGTGCCGCGGCGCCAGTCGCGTCGATCACCGCACCGATATCTACTCGCTCGGCTGCATCGTCTACGAGATGCTCGCCGGCCAGCGGCCCTTCACGTACGAGGGGTTCGGCGAGCTCATCTCCGCGCACATGACCGAGACGCCGAAGACGATGGCGCAGCTCGGGATCAAGGTTGCGCCGGCGGTCGAAGAGTGGCTGCAGCGGCTGCTCGCGAAGTCGCCCGCCGATCGGTTCTCGTCGATGAACGAGGTCGCGGCGGCGATCGAAGCGCTGCGCACGGGTGCGCCGCTGCCGGCGCCGGCGCGTGTGCCTGCCTCGGCTACCGGGACGGCGGTGTTGCCCGCACAAGGAGACCGGCCGCGCCAGGGACCGACGCCGTCGGTGATCCCGACCGCGGTCCTGCCGGCGGTACGCACGACCGCGACCACCACGCTGTCCGAGAACGCGGCGGAGCGGCTACGACCGACGGAGCACCGGCGGCGCGCGCCGCGCTGGCCGCTGATCGCGGGCGGGGCGGCGGTGCTGGCGCTCGGCGCGGCGGGCGTGGTGGTGCTGCTGCGACCGCACGCGGCTCCTGCCCCGACGGCGACACCGGCCGAGACCACCGCGGACAAGACTGCGACCGCGACCACCGCGCAGAAGACTGCGACTGCGACCACCGCGCCCGCGCCAACCACGCCGGTCTCGCCGCCGCCACCTGAACCGCGCACGGTGACCGTCGAGGTCGACGACGCGCCCGCGGGGCTGACGCTGACGCTCGACGGAGCAGCGGCCGAGCTGCCCGCGCACCTGCCCGCGGGCGACCAGGTTCACGAGCTCACCTTCCGCGCGCCCGGGCGTCGCGCGCGCACGTTGCATCTCGACGGCTCGCAGAGCCGCCACGTCACGCTGGCGCTAGAGCCGGCGACGGCCTCGACGACAACGACCGAGCCATCAAAGCCCGCGCCGCCCCGCGATCACGCCAGCGATCGGCGCAAGCACGCACCCGCGGCGGCCCGCCCCACCGACCTCAGCGACGACGCCCGCAAGCTCTGAGCGCGCGCGAGCGACTCGCCCTCCTCGCAACTCTGCAATCAGGCTCCGGTCCCCTCCCCCTGTCCGCAGGGGGAGGGTTAGGGAGAGGGCAAACCTTGCGAGAAGCAACGCCCGCGCTCCGCGGCCGCGGACGCTACTTCGCGATCCGCATCACCGTACCTGCGGCGTCCTGGATCCAGTACACGAACGCGTCGTCGGTGACGATCGGATGGGCATTGAAACCGGGGCTTGGGCCCGGCACCAGCCCGGTGGCCAGCATGCGTGCGCCGCCCACGCATCCCGTGCGCGGACAGAAGTAGATGTTGCTGTCCTCCATCCAGTACACGCCCTGCGCGTCGACCGTCAGCGCGCTGATTGGATCGCGGTTGGCGATGAAGTTCTTGGGCGGCATCGCGTCGCAGTCGATGGGGGTGCAAGTGCGGATCGCGCCGTTCAGCGTGTGCATCGTGTCGCCGAACTGCAGATACAAGAGGCCGCCGTAGGCGACCACGCCGGTCGGGATCATCGTCGTCAGCACGGTCGGCGTCGGCACCGGCGGTGTTCCCGGACAGCCCGCGTACGGGCACTTCTGCAAACCGGCCGCGTCAACGAAGTAGAACGCAGTTCCAGCGCTGCCCGCCAGCAGGTGGGGAGAGATCGATTCGTTCAGCACGGTGACCGTATTGCCGCACATCGCGAACCCCGAGTTGGCTTGGCATGCGCGCTGGAAGGTCTTCTTCGCCTGGTCGTCCGACCAGTAGACATCGTCGCCGGCGTTGGCCAGGTAGTTCACGCCGTAGGGCATGGCAGGTCCGATGATCGCTGGCGGCGAGGGGCAGCCGGTGAGCGGGCACTCGAAGAGATCGTCGTGCTCGGTGCCCTGCTGAGTCGGCGCCGACATGAAGAACAGGTTGCCGTTGGTGACGTTCACGGCCCAGGTCGAGTACCCGCCCATCCCCATGTCGTCGAGCTGCGTCGGCGCCAGCACGCAGCCGCTCTTGGGGCAGGCGAGGATCTTCGTACCCGAGGTGAAGTAGATCTGCGTCGTGTCGACGGAGATGCTGGTCGCCGCGGTGACCCCGGCGACCGTCGTCGGCTGGCAAACGCCGAGACTGCACATGCCGCCGCCGCACGAGTGCCCGCACGCGCCGCAGTTGTCGGACGACGTCGCGATGTTGGCCGTACAGCCCGCGTCTGGCGCGGCGTCGGGCGGACGGGTGTCGCCCGCGCCGGTGTCGGCTCGCGCGTCGGTGGTGCCGCCGGTGTCGGTGCCGGCATCGGCGACATGATCGGCGGGAACGTCGCCGTGGTCGGCGTCGACCGCCGCGTCGTTGCTGCTCAGTGACGTCACGCAAACGCCGGCCGCGGTGTCGCAGACGAAGCCGCTGGGACAGAGCGGCGGCGTATCGGCGCACTGGGTGACGCCGCTGACGTAGTGTGGGGAATAGCTGCAGCTCGCAACGAGGAGCGCGATCGCCCCCAGCGCGACGGCCAGCGAAGCACGCGACGACATCAGAACGCTCCTTCCAGAAGAACCGCGCCCGCGCGCCCGTCGAGCCAGGCCACGCCGTGCAGGCTGCGCGCGCCGGTCGCCGACGCGTGCTCGCCGTCCGGGTGCCGCCCGTGCAGGTACAGCAGCGTGCCCGCCGCCAGCGCCGCGGCGCCCACGCCGTAGCCGACCCACTGCAGGGTCGCGTCGCGCTTGCCCGCGCTGTCGGTCGAAGAGCTGTACTTCTTGCCGACGTCGTCAGCGGCCGATTGAGCGGCGGCCCCGAAGCCAATCCCGGCGGCGATCAGCGCCACACCGCCAGCGGCGGTCGCGATGCCCGCGATGCGCCAGCTGCGGCCGTCAGTCGCGGCGGAAGGCGGCGCGCTCGACGGCAGCGGCGCGAGCGGCGGCGGGGGCGGCAACGCGGCGGAAGGCGGCGGCGCGACCCCAGGCGGGGGTGGCGCGGGCGTCGGCACCGGCGCGGGCGGCGGCGTCACCACCGGAGGAGGAGGCGGCGGCGCCTCGGAGGCCTTCAGCGCCTGCATCTCCTTGATGTAGCCCTCGATCTCCGAGCGCTCCGACTTGCTGAGGTTCTTCCCTTTGAGCAAGTACTCCTGAAAGCTGTCGAGGGCTTCCTGCGCGCGCCTCATCTTCTGGTAGCAGCGCCCGATGTTGCGCAGGTACAGCGGATCACCGGTATCGGCGAACAGCTGCGCGAACGTGTCGACCGCTTTCTGGTAGCGCCCCGCCGCGAAGTCGGCCCGCGCTTCCAGCTCGCGCTTGTCGACCGGCGCCGCCAGCGCCGGCGCGCTGGTCGCCGCGAACACCGTCCCCACCGCAACCGCCGCCAGAGAGAGCCGCAAGAGTGACGAAAACACCCACAGCATAGGCGATCGGCAGTTCAGCATTCGTCGCACACGGACACTGTACCGGATCTCGCCCGAGACCGGGAGAGATCCGATCCCCTCCCCCTGTCCGCAGGGGGAGGGGTAGGGAGAGGGCAAACCTTGCGAGCCGCAACGCCCGCCGCGAATCACAGTAGCCCGCCCCCCCTGGGCTAGGATACCTGCGGCGCCATGCCGCTCGTCACCAGGGCCCGATCCGCCGCCACCACCGCTACCCTCGCCGGTGTCGTCGCGCTGGCCGCCGCGGGCGGCGCCTGCTCTTCGAATCGCGGCGCCTCGGCCGAGTGGCTCGCACGCGGTGGCCCGCCCGTGACCTGCGCCGGCGCGACGTCCGCCCGAGCTCCTGCTCGAGCAAGCCCTGCCGATCGCGATCACCGACGACTTCGAGCCGTCAGGGCTCGTGCTCTACGACGGCCGCATGCTCACGGTCTCCGATCGCCACGACGGCGCGATCTACGAGATCGTCCGCAGCCCTGGCGCTGACGTCGCCACGCTGCGCCCGTTCCTGCAGCTGCGCCCGCCCTCGAACGGCCCCCGCCCCACCGATCTCGAAGGCATCGCGCTCGAAGCCGACGCCGACGCTGACACCGCCCAGCACCACGCCACCGCCGCGATGCTGCTGGCCAGCGAGGGCCGCTCCCGCGTCCTGCGCGTCGAGCTCGACGGCGCCACGGAGTGGATTACGCCCGCGCTCGAGGAGATCGGCCGCCCGCTCGGCATGCTCCGCCTCGACAACGCCGGCCTGGAAGGAATCGCGCGGCTGCCGAACGGCCGCATCCTGCTCGCGGCCGAGCGCGATCTACGCGGCCTGATCGAATTGCCCGCGGGCGGTCTGCGCAACGAGCACGACAGCGCCGGCGTCCAGGCCTGGTCGATGCCCGGCTCGATCTGCACGCCGCCGCCCGGCCGGCAGAACGACTTCGCCGATCTCGCGACGTGGAACGGCCAGGTCTTCGCGCTCGAGCGCAACTGCCACGTCGTGATGCGCATCGAGCGCACCGCCACCGCATGGGTCGAGCGCGGCGGCTGGAGCTACGCGCGCACCGAGAACGACCCGCACTTCGCCTATCACGACCGCCGCTTCGGCGTCGCCGAAGGATTGGCGATCGACGACCAGCACATCTTCATCGTGATGGACAACAACCACGACCACCTCGCGACCGACCCCCACGACCGCCGCCCCCGCCTCTTCGTCTTCCAGCACCCGCGCTAGTTGGTCCCGTCCCCGAAGCTCCGGTCCGAAGATCCGGTCCCCTCCCCCTGTCCGCAGGGGGAGGGTTAGGGAGAGGGCAAACCTTGCGAGCCGCACCGCCCGCCCCCCCCTCCGAACCCTCATCCCCATGCCATGATGCCCCCCGTGTTGACCGGAGTCCTCTCTTTCACGTTCTCGACGCTCACGACCCTGCTGCTGGTCGTCGACGCGCCCGCCGCCGTACCGCTCTACCTGTCGATGACCGAATCCGACACCCTGGAGCACAAGCGCCGCACCGCCTTCCGCGCCTCGCTGGCCGCCGGCATCGTGCTGGCCGCGTTCGGCGCGATGGGCGGCCTGATCTTCCGCGTGCTCGGCATCTCCTTGGGCGCCTTCCGCATCGCCGGCGGCGTGCTGCTCTTCCTGCTGGCGATCGACATGCTGCGCGCGCAGCGCTCGCGCCAGCGCACCTCGCCCGAAGAGGAAGCCGAGGGCGCGGACCGCCCCGACGTCTCGATCTTCCCCCTCGCCATCCCCATGCTCGCCGGCCCCGGCGCCACCTCGACCGTCATGGTGCTGGTCTCGCGCGCCCAGCACGTCTGGCAGTACGTCGTCGTCTTCGGCGCAATCGTGCTCACGTCGCTGGTTACCCTCGGCCTCCTGCGCAGCGGCCTGCGCGTCGAGCGCCGCCTGGGCCAGACCGGCATGAACGTCCTCCAGCGCGTGATGGGGTTGATCCTCGCCGCGACCGCCGTGCAGTTCGTGGTCGACGGAATGGCGACGTTGTTGCCGACGGTGGTCGCGGGGTTGGGGAACGCGCGGTGAGCGCGACTGCCGCACCCTCCCGCGAAGGTATCAATGGCGCGTGCCGAGGACGCGTCCACGCGAGGCCCAGGCAGCTACGACACTCCGACACTAGGCGTCCATCAGCGCACCGACGGCCGCGTCATAGTCCACCGGGTCCCCATTCCACAATGGCAGCGCGATATTTGCATTGACCTCGACGCTCCCAAACACGTCGTTATCCCACCAATTCCCCCAGGAAATGCCCCCAACATCGTCGCCTGCGTTCCGCCGCCAAAAAGGGAACTCGCTGGCGGGCGCCTGCACTTGCACTTCGCCGTCAGCCGCCAGTCGAATCGAGTAACCGCCTTCGTGAATCAGGCGGTGATGGAACGAGCAGAGCATCACCAGGTTGTCCAGCGAAGTCCGGCCGCCATGCAGCCAGTGCTCGAGGTGGTGTCCGTGGACGAATCGCTTGTTGGAGCACCCTGGGAACCGGCACCCCTGGTCGCGAATCCAGAGAGCTCGCCGAATGGCAGTCGGGATCGCGCGCGTGCGGCGCCCGATGTCCAGAACCGCGCCTTGTTCATCAACGACCGCCGTCACGTATCCACCGGGTTGGTAACGCGGATCGATCGCCCACCCGAGTGCTGGTCGTCGGATCCGTCGCAGGCGGCGGAGGCGGCTTGTCGCCCAGCGAAATGCTCCCGCAAGCCAGCGTGTCGTTCGCGTTGGTGATGACCATGTGAATTACGTCGGAGCCCGACGCCCACTTCTGGTTCTCGACGTAACCGGTCCAGCTGCCGACGATGGGCAGCTGCGGTCCGTTCTCACACGATGCGCTGGTGGGCCCTGGATTTCCCACCCCGGCATCGTGCGCTCCGAGATCGAGCTTGCTTCCCATGCAGCCGCAAACCAGCAAACCCCAGCCCCAGATGGTTTTTCTCATCGCTCTCGGCACCTCCATGCTGGAATTGGGTCGTTGGCGGCAATCCGTCACGGAATCGATTCCGGCGGTTCGTCCGTCGAAGGCTGGAACAGGCCGTCGGGGAAGCGCTCGCGGAAAGCGGCCGCTCTCTTCTGAGCGTCCTCGCGGCGTCCCGCGGCGACGAGCGTCTTGATCGCCAGGGCCTCACGTTCCTCGGCGAGGATGCCGTCCGGAAACCGGCGCGCATGTGTGTCGATGGCCCGCTGCGCACCCACGAGATCGCCGGCGCGCAGCGCCCTTTGTACGCGGTCGAGCAGGGCTCGCTCGGCCGCGAGATCGCGCGCGCCAGATGCCGGGAGCGACCGCGCCGGCGGTTTGCGCGGGAACTCGGTCGGTTCCTCGCCGCCTGCCTGGATGCGTGGCGCAGCAGGAACGACCGACGGTGATGCGACCGGCGGAGCTGCAACCGGGCGGTCGACGTAGACGATGCGATCGGCGCGCGGGTGCTGGAGCCACGCGTGCAAGACCGCCCCGGTCACGGCGCCCAATGCGAACATGGCCACGGCCAGCCGGTTCACCCGCGTGGCGATCCGTCCGAGCGCCCCCGATCCCGAGCCGGTCGGCGAAACCGGCTGCAGGTCGGGGACCGTCACCTCGGCCGCGATGTCGGCCGCCAGTCGCTCGAAGACGCGGGCTCGCGCCGCGGCCAGCGCCTTGTCAGAGACATAGCGCGTGGTCGGCAGGGTACAGCGGACGCAGGAAGGGTCGGAAGTCGATTGCCGATGGGTGGATCGAGCTTCCGAAGGGTTACGAGGTCCTGGCAGGTGGCGCGCTCTCGCCCCTACTCCCCCGCCAGCACCCTTGTCGCGTCCGGCGGCAGCGGCATCTTCTCCAGCGCCTTCACGCGGATCCCCCGCCCCTGCCCCGTGACCATCGCGGGCTGGATGTGGCCGCTTCCGCACTCTCGGCAGCGGACGAGGCGGACGCGCAGGCGGGCGGGGAGGCGGTTCACTCTTCGCGCTTCGCCGCCGCCCGCGGGGTGGTCGGCGAGCGCGGCCTTCAAGGCCAGGCCGTCGCCGCGGGCGGCGAGGTCGGTCATGCGCGTGAGGACGGTGCTGGCGCTGGCGGCGGCGCGCTCCTGCTCCTCTTCGTAGGCGGTGCGCGCGGCGGGATCCTTTTTCGAGACGCGGCGGAGGGGGACGCTGGCGGGGACCCACGCGAGCTGGCGCGACTTCATGTACAGGGAGCAGCGCTCGCAATAGGCGACCTTCATCAAGATGGCGGGCGCGGCCAGGCCGCCGAGGGCGAAACCGACGACGCCGAGGCCGAGGAAGAAGTAGCCCCAGGCGCCGAGCGGCTCGCCCTGCTTGCCGTGGTCGTTCCAGGCGAAGCTCGTGGCGCGGATGTGGTAGTAGCGCGCGAAGGTCAGGGGCTCGCCGGTCTCGTCGACGAGCGGGTCGTCGCGCATCAGGGAGCGAAACTCTAGATATTGCGCGCCAGCGTAGCCGGCGAGCTGCAACGCGAGCACGGCGAGGAGCAGGCCGCGGCGGATGCGGAAGCCGGTCAGGTACGACGCGATCCCGTAGCCGCAGCCGGCGACGAAGCCGACGATCATGGCGCCGGCGGGGATCACGTAGTCGCCGTACCAACCCATGATGTGGAAGTCTTTGGTGTTGTTGTCGAGCCACCAGACGCCGAGCAACGCGAGGGTGGTGGTGACGATGCCGGCGAGGAGGACGAGGAGGGCGCCGGCGAGGCGGGGGGTGGGAGCGGCGGCGGTCGGCTCGGTGACGGACAATCCTGGGAGCCCGCTCGGTGATGGCTGCGACATGAGAACCCTCCCCGTGTTAACGCCAAGGCGCAGAGAAAATCGCATCATTGTATCGCGGGTCGGGGTGACGGAGGGAGGGAGGGGATGGGCGGTGCGGCTCGCAAGGTTTGCCCCTCTCCCTAACCCTCCCCCCGCGGACGGGGGGAGGGGATCGGAAGGGAGGCGGGGGGGGCGGCTCGCAAGGTTTGCCCTCTCCCTAACCCTCCCCCTGCGGACAGGGGGAGGGGATCGGAGCGGGGTTTTGCGCGGGGGGGTTCCCGTTCTCGGGGGGTTGCGTGTTATCGGGATGGAGCCAGTCATCGAGATGGAGACACGAAACCACCTGAACCCACGGCGCTTCGCGCGGTGGCACGCTTCGCGATATGCGTTGGCGGCGCTGGGCGCGCTGGCGGGGGTCGCCTCGACGGCGTGGGGCTCGCCCGCGAACGCCCAACCAGTCGCGGAGGCTTCGCGGCGGGCGGCTGCGGTCTCACAAGCGGCTGCGGCCTCACCATCAACGGCGCCGTCGCTGGCGCTGGTCGTCGGCTCGAATCGCGGGGGGCCTGGGCAATCCGATCTGCGCTACGCGGAAGACGACGCGCGTGCGATGGCGGGGCTGCTCGGCAGCCTTGGCCACTACGGCGCGGGCGACGTGGATCTGCTGCTGCGGCCGTCGCTGCGCGACGTGGAGCACGCGCTGGATCGCCTGGCCGCGCGCGCCGCCGAGGCACGCGGGCGCGGCGAGGACGCGCAGGCGCTCTTCTACTACTCGGGTCACGCGCGCGCGAATGCGCTCAACCTGGACGGCGACGAGCTGCCGCTCGACAACCTGCGCGCGCGGCTGGTCGCGCTGCCGGCGACGATCACCATCGTGGTGCTCGACGCCTGCCAGAGCGGCGCGATCTCGCACATCAAGGGCGCGGAGCCGACCGCTGACTTCTCGTTCAACTCGGTCAATCGGCTGACCAACACCGGGATCGCGGTGATGGCGTCGTCGACCGGCACCGAGCTCAGCCAGGAGTCCGAGGCGCTGCGCTCGTCGTACTTCACCCACCACCTGCTCGCGGGGCTGCGCGGCGCCGGCGACGCGGATCGCGACGGGCGCGTCACGCTGGTCGAAGCCTATGGCTATGCCTACAACCAGACGCTCACGGCGACCGCGGCGACGGCGGTCGGCAGCCAGCACGCGACGCTGGAGACCGGGCTGCGCGGCAAGGGCGAGGTGGTGCTGACTTACCCGGCGGCGGCGAGCGCGCAGATGGAGCTGCCGGCGGCGCTGGGCGGCGAGCTCCTGGTGCGCGCCGAGCCGAGCGGCGCGGTGCTGGTCGAGATGCACAAGGCCGAAGGGCGCGCGGTGCGGCTGGCGCTGTCGCCCGGCCGCTACGAGGTGATCCACCGCAGCGGCGCGCGCGCCCACCGCTGCGAGATCGCGCTCGCCGACCACAACGTCGCGGTGCTCGATCCGGCCCGCTGCACCGACGTCGAAGCGGTCGCGGTCGCCGCCAAGGGCCCGGACGGACCGCCGCCCCGGGTGCGCTGGATCATTCAGGTGGCGCTGGGCGGGATCGCGGCGCGCAACGACGGCTACATCCAGCGCCTTCAAACTTTCGGTTTCCACGACACGGTCTACTTCGGGATCCCGCGCTTCTCGGTACAGGCAGCGCGCGCACGGACGCGGTACTGGTCGGGCGGCCTGGAGCTGGCCAGCCTGGACGAGCGGGTCTTTCGCCGCGACTCGACGACAACCCTCTCCGGGCAGAACGAGCGCTTCTGGTGGGCCGCCTATTCGCTGGGCACCGACACACTCTTCGAGTACCCGGTCTGGCGCGACCACCTGATCCCCTACGCGCGCGCCAGCTTCGCACTGACCTACGGGCGCACCAGCTATCAGGAGATAGACGCCGTGACCAATGTCGTGAAGAGCGATGACGTCAAATCACACCTCGGCTTCGCGCTGCGCGCCGGCGCCGGTCTGGCCTGGATGCCGTGGCGCCACTTTGGTTTTGCCGGCGAGCTCAACGCCACGTACGCGCCGACGGTGATCAACCTGACACGCGATGTACACGACAGCGGTGGCCTGGGCGTGCTGCTGGGAATGCGAGGTGAGCGGTGAGAATGCAACTGACGACGTCGATGAAGCGCGCGCTACGCGGCCTGCTCTGCTTGGCGGCGGCGCCGATGCTGATGGGCAGCGAGTGCGAGCAGCCGCTGGTCCAGGACTCGAGCTTCGACGTCTGGTGCGGCGACACGCTGTGCGACTGGCACGTCGACGCGGGTGGCGTCACCAAGGTTCCAACCTGGCACGAGCGCGACTACGGCGTCGGACTCGATGGCGATCCGGTGGAGATCTCACAGGCGCTGCCGTTCACCAGCGACGACCTGTCGTGCATCCACTTCGATCTGCTGGCCAACGTCGACGACTCGACGAATGTCGTGCTGACCATGGACTTCGACGGCGGCGCGTTCGCCGTCCACGAGACCATCCCCAGCGGCGCCTGGACGCCGCTCAGCTATCACCTGGTGACGCCCAGCTACTTTCAGTCGCTGCGCCTCTCCATCCGCAAGACCGGCGCGGGCAATGCCGCGCTGGCGCAGATCCAGGCGTCGAAGGCGTCGGACTGCTCGGGGCCACCGCCCGTCGGCGAGCTGGCGCGGCCGGTGGGCGCCACCTGCGAGACGGTGAGCCAGTGCGCGGGCGCGATGTGCCGCGCGCGCACGGCGGCGGGCACGCTGTTCGATGACGACACCGGGCTCCAGGTTTGCGCGGCGTGCACCACCGACGCCGACTGCGGCGCGGGCATGGTGTGCGGGCTCGGCTGGAGCGCGACGTTCATCCAACCGTTCCCGGCGTGCGCGCCGCGCGGCGGCGGCGGTGGTGGGCGACCGCTGCCTGGTCGACGGCGAGTGCGCGAGCGGAACGTGCTGCCACGGCGTCTGCTCGACCTGCTGCGCGAGCGGCGGCGCGCCCGCCTGCACCTCCGGCACCACCTGCGCGGCGCGCGCGAAGACCGGCGACGGCAAGCCGGCGCGCACCGCCTGGCAGTGCGCGCCCGACGGCGGACACGGCGCGCCCGGCTCCGCCTGCCTGGCCGACGACGACTGCGCCAGCGGCGCGTGCGCGGGCGGCGGCGTGCTCAGCGTCTGCGCCGACGGGCGGCGCTGCGCCTCCGACGCCGACTGTCCGACGGGCGCGCCCGGTAATCCCTGCACCGCCATCGGCGTCGCGGGTGGACAATGCCAGTAACCGCCCGATGGACGCCTACGCCCGCTACGGTCCGACGCTGCTCCGCAAGGCGCGGCGCATGCTCGGCAACAGCGCCGACGCCGAGGACGTCGTGCAGTCGCTGTTCGTGGATCTCTTCGGGCGTGGCCTGCGCGGCGCCGACCTGCCCTATCTGTTTCGCGCGGTCACCACGCGCTGCCTCAACCACGTGCGCGACCGCGGCAACCGCGCGCGCCTGCTGGAACGCCAGGACCCGGCGCTGCGCGCCCTGGCACGCACCCGCTGCGACGACGAGGTCATCGGCGTGGACCTGCTGACCAAGCTGGTCGACCGCCTCGACGCGCCCTGCGCCGAGGTGCTGGTCTACCGCTACTTCGACGATCTCACCCAGGACGAGATCGCCGAGATGCAGGCGGTGAGCCGCAAGACGGTCGGCGTCCGGCTCGCGCGCGTGCGCGACGCGGTGAAGGCGCTCATCGACGCGCGCGCAGCAACGGAGGGCGCGCCGTGAGCGCGCGCGACGCGGAGACGCCCGCGCTCCGGTGCACCGGCGAGCCGGTGTCGTGGCTCGCACTCGAACGCCTGCGCCTCGGCGAGCTGGCACCCGCCGAGCGCGGCGCCGTCGAACAGCACCTGGCGGCGTGCGCGGCGTGCGCCGCCTGCCTGGCCGAGATCGATCGCCCGATGTCGATGCCGGCGCTGCCCGCGACGCCGGCGCCCGCGCCGCTCTGGTCGCGCCTGCGCGCGTGGTGGAGCGCCGGCCACGTGCGGATCTGGGCGCCCGCCGGCGTCGCGGCGCTGCTTGCGTTGTTTCTGATCGCGCGGCCGAAGGCCCTCGACGACGCGCGTGTGGACCGCACGCTCGCCGGCATCAAGGGCGGCGGCGTGGCGCTGTCGCTGGTGCGCGAGCGCGACGGCGCGATCGAGCACGGCGCGACGACCTTCGCAGCGCGAGATCACTGGAAGGCGCTGGTCACCTGCCCCTCGGCGCGCGTGGTCTTCTGGGACGTGGTGATTCTCGACGGAGCCACGGCGGCGTTCCCGCTCGCGCCGGCGGCGCCGCTCGCCTGCGGAAACCGCGTGCCGCTGCCGGGCGCGTTCCGCCTGGATGGCGACCAGCCCCTCGAGGTCTGCTTGCTGCTCGCCGCCGACCCGATCGATCGCGCGCGCGTGACCGCTCACGACGAACGCGCGACCTGTGTCGTCGTGCGGCCAGAGCGGTAGAATGAGGGCGTGCGCTGGCGCTGGGTCTTCATCGGCATCGCCTCGTCTCTGCTCGCGCTGGTCGGCCTCTGGCGCCTGAGCAACAACCGCAGGTTCCAGCTCTTCGGCAACTTGGTCGCGTCGGTTCCCTGCGACCAGAACCTGGTGGCGCTCACGCTCGACGACGGGCCCACGGCCGAGGGCACGCAGCCCCTGCTGGATCTGCTCGCGCGCCACGACGTCCGCGCAACGTTCTTTCTCGTTGGACGCGACATGCGCCTCCATCCCGAGCTCGCCCGCCAGATCGTCGCCGCGGGCCACGAGGTCGGCAACCACTCGTACACGCACCAGCGCATGTTGCTGCGTTCGCCGTCCTTCCTGCGGCGTGAGCTCGACGACACCGACGCGGCGATCCGCGACGCCGGCTTTCGCGGCCCGATCTTCTTTCGCCAGCCCTACGGCAAGAAGCTGATCGGCCTGCCCTGGGTGTTGCGGCAATCCCACCGCACCAGCGTCACCTGGAATCTCGAGCCCGAGTCGACACCGGGTGTTGCCGCCACACCCGAAGCCATGGCGGGCTACGTGAGCGATCACGTCACGCCGGGCTCGATCGTCCTGCTACACGCGATGATCGATCCCGCTGGCGTCAAACGCCGCACGATCGATCTCCTGTTGCCGGCTGTCCGCGCGCGCGGCTATCGCTGGGTCACCGTCGGCGAGCTACTCGCAACTTGCCACGCCCCGCAACGCTGAAACCCCGCGCCGTCACCAGGCGAGCGCGCAGGAAACCCCGCGGCCGCCCGCGATCGCCGCCGGCGCGAGACGTGAACGACGGGGCGGTGGCGCCGGCGCGTGCGCGATGGAAGAAATAGGGCACGGCGACGCCCACCGCGCTGCCGACGGAGGCCCCGGTCACGACGTCGGTCAGGTAGTGTTGATCGGCGGCGATCCGCAGATAGGCGGTCGCGGCGCCGATCGCCGCGCCCGCGATGAAGATCACCGGCGCCCAGCGATAGCCGCGCAGGCGCGCGACGGTGCCGGCGGCGAACGCGGTCGAGAACGTGACGCTGGCGTGAGCCGAGAAGAACGACAGATTCGCGTCATCGGCACCCTGACGGGTGTCGGGGTTGGGAACGCCGGCGCGCGCGTAAGGCCGCTGACGCCCGACCGTGTACTTCACCAGCTGATTGAGGTTGGCCGCCAGCGCCACTGCCTCGGCGGTGATCAGCAGGTCGACGCCGACCTGGCGTGCGCCGCCATGCTGCGCCGCCGATACCGCGAGAATCCCGGCGCCGACCAGCGGCGCGGCAACGTACGCGCCGGCGTTGCTCAGGGTCACGGCGATACCGCCGTGAGCAGTCCAGCGCAGGTGGTCGCGCGTGGCGGTGTCGAGAGCGTTCGCCTCGCACCAGCGGCAGTCGACCGGCGCGAGCTGGCTCTTCAGTAGATCCGATGTGAGCCAGACGGCGGTGGCGCTCGCGGTGACCGCGATATCGACCGGCAGCGAGACGCGCACACCCGGCGGCGGCGGCGTCGTCGTTTCCGCCAGCTGAGCCCGCGCCGGCGACGTCGTGGCGACGGCGCACATGACGACCCACGCGCCCAGGACGAAACGGATCCCGCGAGCTCCGGTCCCCTCCCCCGTCTGCGGGGGAGGGTTAGGGAGAGGGCAATCCTTGCCAGTCGCGGCGCCCGCGTTGGCGCTCGCAAGGTCTGCCCTCTCCCTGACCCTCTCCCGCAGACGGGAGAGGGGACCGGACGTCATCACGATCGTCAGCTTTACATCGTTCCGGCGTCGCGCGCGTCGCTGCCGGCGTCGGGTGGCAGCGGCGAGCACCCCAGGTCGATCTGCACCGAGCCGACCGTCCCCTGCCGGAAGCCGTCGCAGGGCGCGCCGTAGAGCTGAACGGCCACGTCGCGGCTATCGGTGTAGTCCCAGCCGCTGGTGTGCGACGGATCGTGCGCGATGACCTGGCCGTCGACTCTGATCGTGACGTTGTCGGGCGCGGGCGGCGGCGCCGACAGCGGCAGCAGGCAGCCGAGCACGCGACCGGTGACTGTCTGCAGCGCCAGGTTGAGGCTCACGCCATCGGTGGCGAGGTAGTAGTAGGGCGGTCCTCCCAGAGGGCTCCGCGGCTCGAGCCCGGCGAGGGCCAGTTGATTCAGCACCAGGTCCTGCACCGTGGCCGCGGTCCCGCCCACTCCGACCACGAACGTGTGGTAGCCAGCTTGAGCGGCGGCGGAGACCGCGTTCACCGTCGCGGCGGCAGCGTTGGTCGGATCCAACATCACCGAGCCAGCGTTCCCGGTGCAGTTCGGCGCCCCATCCGTGATCAGGAGCAGGTACTTGGGATTCTGGTCGGCGAGCGTCGCCAGGTACGCGGCCGCGACGCCGATCGCCGCCGCGGTTGGCGTCCCGTTTCCATTCGGCTGCAGGAGGCGGATCGCGAGGCTGACCGCGCCCCCGTTCGCGGCCGCAACCGGAACGTTAATCGCGTTGGTCACGCTGGTGGGCGCGCACTGAGCCACGATGCCTTCAGGAAACACCTTGAGGCCCCACCGGTAAGAGGTCCCGGGCGCCGAGACGAGGTCGGTCAGCGCCGGCACGGTCTGAGACCACTTCGACGGGTCCGCCGGGTTGACCGTTACCATGCCATTGAAGTCCTCCTGCATCGAAGCCGAACGATCGAGAACGATGAAGAGATCGATCGGCTGCGGCCCCGCAGGGAACCGGTACACGGCACAGATCCCGGGATCGCCTGGGATGTCGCCTTCGCGGTCGACGCTCCCCGCGTCGCGGCGCGGGGCACCGTCGTTTCCCGCGTCCGAACCACCCGCGCCCCCGATTCCCGCGCCGCCCGCGCCAGAACCGCTGGCGCCACCGGCGGCCGCGTGATCCGCGCCGGCGTCGGACGAACCGAGTGCGTCGGTGCCCACGCCGCTCCCATCGCCGTTCAATCGCGTACCACCGGCGCCGGTGCCCGCATCGGACCGCGCCGGCGTCGTCGACCCACAACCAGCGGCTGCCACTGCCACGCAGAGCGCCGCAAAGACCGCGCGCCCCCTCCACGATCGGCTCTCCACGCGGCCCAGTTTACTTCAACTGGGTGCGCGCCGGAATTGTGGGCCATTCCACGCCCGCCCGGACACTCCATGAACGATGCCCTGGAACCGCACGAGGCCCATTATCCGGGCCTCCGGCCTCGTCTTGGCTCTGGTTGCGTTGCGCGCGCTCTGCCTGCTCGCCGGCTGCGCAGGCAGCGCGCCGACGCCGGCCACCGGCGCAGGTGGCGGGAGCGGCGGTGGCGGGAGCGGCGGTGGCGGGAGCGGCGGCGTCGCGGGTGGCGGGAGCGGCGGCGGCACCGGTGGTGCCTCGCCCGACGCGGCCGTCGCGTGCGCCAACATCACCGCCTCGATCCTCGCCAACCAGAGCGTCGCGCTGGCCGGCGATTCCTGCGTCGACGTGCCCGCGGGCAGCACGCAGTACGACGGCGTGATCTCGGGCGCGGGCACGTTGCGCCTGCGCGCGCCCGGCGGCGCCGCGACGCTGATCCTCACCGCCGACAGTACCTTCTCGCTGCCCCCGGCGCAGCAGATCGAAACCGCGACCGAGACCAAGAGCCCGACCGATCCCAACCACGTTCACTACTTCGCGATCCAGAATCCCAATCCTCCGGCGGTCTTCGTCGAGCCGGGCGTGACGCTGCAGCTGGGAACGCCGGCGTCGACGACCGGAACCATCGCCAGCTACATCCCCAACACCAACGGCACGACAATCAACCTCGACAACATGCAGATCGACGGCACGCTGGTGTTGCCATCGGGCCCGGTGCAGCACCTGGGCATCATCAGCGGCACCGGCGCGATCACGCGGCCGTCGGTCGGCACGACCGGTGGCACGCTGTTCATGGTCGGCGACAATCCGTTCAGCGGCGTCTACTCGCAATTCTTCGGCGGCTATTTCGGCAGCGACCACGTCCTGTTCTCGCTGCCCAACGCCACGATCTTCAGCAACGAGTCCTTCATCGTCGCCGCGCCCGAGGGACAGTTTGGCGCGACCGCCACTCATCTTTTGAAGTTCCCGCAAACCATCTGGGAGAGCCACTACGGCGACGACATCAACACCAACTCGGGGCACGTGGTGTTTGCCGGCGTCTACAGCTACAGCAACAGCGGCGATCCGCTGAAGCCTTCATTGAGCGATCCGCGGCTCAACACCATGCTGGTTCAGAACGTCACCGGCAGCCCGACCGGCGGCAACAACTCGAGCTTTCGCGGCATCAACATCGAGGGTGGAGCCACCGAATGGGGCGATGGCACCACCGCGACGTTCTTCCTGCCGTCGGCGCCCTCGCCGGCCGCGCCGGACTCGACGGTGAAGAACGCCTATATCAACCTGCACAACGGCGCGACGCTGGTCTTCAACTACAACGGCCGGTACACCTGCGACATCGGCATCACCGGCGGCGGCGGTGGCCCGCGCGCCGACGGATCGGTGGGCGCCGGCAACCTCACGATTGCCGCCACCGCCGGCAACTACGCGGTGCTGACCATGCCGCAGAACTACAACGGCATCACCACCATCGGCGCCGGCGCCACGCTGCAGCTGGGCAACGGCGCGGCCGTGCAGGCGTCGCGCGCCACCGTCGGCGCTCCCACGGCGGCCGAGCCGCACGGCGCGGTGACCGGCACCACGATGATTGCCAGTTACACCGGCGACAGCAGCTTGCTGACCGCGGCAGTCAGCGACGGGCGCAGCCGGCGATGCGATCGTCAACGACGGCCGGCTGCTGGTCAACAACACCACCACCGCCATCACGCTGTCGCACGTCAGCGGCGCCGGAACCGTCACGCAGATCGGCCCGGCCAGCCTGACCCTGATGACCAACACCTATCGCGGAGGCACGGAGATCCGCGGCGGCACGCTGTTCGCGGGCGACGACCGCGCGTTCGGCAGCGGCGACGTCGACAACCAGGGAACGCTCGCGGCGGCGCGCGGGCATTCCGCGATCCGCGTCGGCGGCAACTATCGCCAGGGCGCGCACGGCGTGCTGCGGGTCGGCGGCGGACACGGCGGCGTGGTCCTGCGCGTCGGCGGACGCGCCGAGCTCGACGGCGAGCTCCGGTTGCCGGCGCGGGGGATGGCGCGCGGAACGCGAACCGCGGTCGTTCGGGCCGCGGGCGGGCTGCGCGGGCGCTTCCGTTCGATCGTCGCGGGCGACCGCGAAGTTGCCGTAAGCTACGACGGCACGGCCTGCTACGTGACCGTGCGCAGCACGAAGAAGCCTCCCGCCAGCCCTCCGCTGGTCGCGACCGCCGACTGAACGCGATTCGATGCGCCCGGCTGGGCGATTCCGTGATCGATTGGCGCGCCACCGGCATTGATCATCGCCGGCCCCCCACCGGCGGAGGATACCCATGTCGATTCGCCATGCCGCCGTTCTGTTCACTGCGCTCGCCCTCGGATTCGGGGCCTGTATCAGCGCCGAGTCGGCCCCCGACGCCGGCGGTCAGAACCAAGGCACCGGGGGACGCAGCTCGGGCGCGGGCGGTTTCACCGGCGGCAACGGCATGGGCGGCAGCGGCGCCGGCGGCAGCAGCGCCGGCGGCGCCGCGGGCAGCGCCGGTCCCGACGCGGGCGCCGACGGTAAGCCCGCGACCGGCGGCATGTCCGGCGGCACGGGCGGCGCTGCGGGACGCACCGGCACCGGCGGCATGACCGGCAGCGGCGGCATGATGGGCACCGGCGGCTCGGGTGGGATGGGCGTGATGGGCACCACCATGTTCCCGCGGCCGGGCGGGACCAACCTGTGCCCCGACCCGACGCTGCGAATCACCTTTTCCGCAGCGCCGACGATTGGTACCGCGGGCAAGATTCAGGTCTTCAACGCCGCGTCGGGCACCGCGGTCGCGGTCGTCGACGTCGGCGCCACGGCGTTCACCAAGACCATCGGCGGCATGGTCTTCAACACCCAGCGCCCGGTGTACATCGACGGCAACACGATCGTGGTCGTCTTGCCCGTGGCCACGCTCGGGTTCAATCAATCCTTCTACGTCACCGTCGACGCGGGCGCGATCCGCGGTCCGGGCGGCGCGGCGTTCTCGGTGACCGGCACCACCACCTGGCGATTCACCACCGCGGCGGCGGCGCCGGCCAACCGCACGGCGATCAATGTGGCCACCGACGGCAGCGCGCCCTACTGCTCGGTGCAGGGCGCGATCGACTTCGTGCCCGCCAACAACACCGCGGCCACGCACGATCACCATCGCCGCCGGGACCTACCACGAGATCATCTACTTCACGAAGAAGAGCAACGTCACGTTGATCGGCGCCAGCCGCACCGGAACGATGATCGCGGCGACCAACAACAACACCATGAACCCCAGCACGCGCGGCCGCGCGCTGGTCGGCATCGACAGCTCGACCGGCGTCAACGTCCGCAACCTGACCATCATCAACCAGACGCCTCAGGGCGGGTCTCAGGCCGAAGCGCTGCGCATGGAGACCTGCGACATGTGCATCGTGCGCGACGCGACGGTGATCAGCCTGCAGGACACGTTGCTCTGGGACGGGCGCATCTACGCCAACAACGTCCTCATCGAAGGCAACGTCGACTACGTCTGGGGCGGCGGCGCGGCTTACTTCGTCAACTCGGAGATCCGCACCATCGGCCGGTCGGGCCCGATCGTGCAGGCGCGCAATCCGGCCACCAGCTACGGCTACGTCTTCGTCGACTCGAAGATCACCGCCGATGCCGGCCTGACCGGCGGCGTGCTGGCGCGCATCGACGTCGGGGTCTATCCCGCCAGCCACGTCGCCTACATCAATTGCCAGATGACACCGGAGATCGTGGCCGCCGGCTGGCAGCTGACCGCCGGCACCGACGTCTCCCAGCTGCGCTTCTGGGAGTACCAGAGCGTCGACGCCAACGGCAATCCAATCAACACCGGAAGCCGCCTGAACGGCTCGAAGCAGCTCACGGCCGCGCAGGCCGCGATGATGCGCGACCCGTCGGTGGTGCTGGCGGGCTGGACGCCGCCCGCGAACTAACCTTCGAGATTCGGCAGCCGCATAGGTCTTCCCGGTATTGCGGCGCGCGCCGCAGACCGCACTTTCATCCGCATGCGCGGAGGTGCGGAGTGGTGGCGGGTGAGCTCCCGTCCTGGAGCGACGGCGGAGCCAGACAAGCGATCCTCTCGTTCGTCGAGCGGGTGACGCGTTCGGGTGGAGCCGACTTCGTCGCGCCCGAGGCGCGCGTCGCGGTCTTCGACAACGACGGCACGCTCTGGTGCGAGAAGCCGATGCCGGTGCAGGCCGACTTCCTGTTCCGGCGCCTCGGCGAGATGGCGGCGCGCGACGCCTCGCTGCGCGCGCGCCAGCCCTGGAAGGCGGTGGTCGAGAAGGACTACCACTGGCTCGGTGACGCCATCACCAAGCACTACCGCGGCGACGACGGCGACCTCAAGGTCATGGCCGCCGGCCTGCTCCAGGCCTACGGCGACACGACCATCGAGGAGTACGCGGCGACGGCGCGGACCTTCCTGAGCACGGCCCGCCACCCGCGGCTCGAGCGTCCCTACCCGCGCTGCGTATTCGCGCCGATGGTCGAGCTCTTGCGCTACCTCACGGCGAACCAGTTCGTGGTCTACATCGTCTCGGGCGGCGGCCGCGACTTCGTGCGCACCATCAGCCAGGACTGCTACGGCATCCCGCCCGAGCGCGTCGTCGGCAGCGGGGTCGTGCTGCGGCTGCGCGACGCCGGCGCATCGGTCACGCTGGTGCACACGCCCCAGCTCGAGCTCTTCGACGACGGGCCGATGAAGGCGGCGGCGATCTGGAACGTCATCGGCCGCCGCCCGATCCTGGCGGCCGGCAACTCCAACGGTGACCTGGCGATGATGCGCTTCTGCGCGCAAGCCGGACGCCCGTCGCTGGCGCTGCTGGTCAACCACGACGACGACAAGCGCGAGTACGCCTACGACGGGGGCGCGGAACAGGCGCTGGCCTTCGCGCGCAACAACGGCTGGACCGCCGTCAGCATCAAGAACGACTGGCAACGGGTGTTTGCCGACGAGGCGCGGCCTGCCCCGAGCGTCCGCTGAGCCTCAGCGCGCACGCGCTTCCGCGTCGAACGGCCCATGCGCGCCGCGGTCGCCGGGAGGGACACCGTCCAGGTTGTCCGGGTGCTTGATGGGGTGCCCGGGCGGAAGCTGCCGCGTCTCCTGCGACGCCCAGGCTTTGCGCGCGAGGTAGCGATCGAGGAAGCGCGGGATCAACCGCTGGCCGATGATCGCCTTGACCGTGCTCCATTCGATCCGGGCCTCGCGCTTCGGGTGCAGCACCGCACGCAGCGCCGCCCGGGCGATCACCTCGGGCTGGTAGATGGGAGGCACCGGGTGCGCGTGCCCGCGCAACTTGTTGCGCACGACCTCGAACTGCGGCGTGTTCACCGCCGGCAACTGCAAGTGGACGACGTTGATGCCGCTGCGTTCGTGGATCAGCTCGCTGCGCAAGGAATCGGTGAAACCGCGGATCGCCGCCTTCGACGCGCAGTACGCCGACTGCAGCGGGATCGACCGGTACGCCAGCCCCGATCCGATCTGGACGATCGTGCCCACGTTCCTCGGGCGCATGTGCTTGAGCGCGGCCAGCGTGCCGTGCACGTAGCCAAGGTAGTTCACCTCGATCACGCGGCGGTACTCGTCGGCGGTGACCTCGTGGACCGGCGCGAACACCGACACCATCGCGTCGTTGACCCAGACATCGATGGTCCCCCACTCCGACACCACGCGGTCGGCGGCTGCGACCACCGACCGCGCGTCCGAGACGTCGAGCGGGATGATCATCGGGATGCCCCCGTCGGCGCGGATCTCGCACGCGGCGGCGTCGAGCCCGACGTAGTCGCGCGCGATCAACGCGACCCGCGCGCGCTGCGCGCCGAACGCGCGCGCGATCGCGCGCCCGACGCCGCTCGAGGCGCCGGTGATGACCACGACCTTGTCCTCGAGCGTCTGCTTCGCGCCTGCCACCGCGATCCTCCCAGCTCACTAAAGATGGGACGGTAAATACGCGCGTCCAGGGGCGTGCGGATGCTCGCCGGCCGCGCTGCCCGGACTTACCGATTCAGGGTGGCTTCTCGTGAGCGCCGGCCGCGGTCGGGGCAGGTGCGCATTGGCACCAGTGGATGGCTCTATCCCAGCTGGCGCGGCGACTTCTACCCGAAAGGGCTGCCGCAGCGGCGCGAGCTCGCGTATCTGGCCCGGCAGCTGCCGACCGTCGAGATCAACGGGACGTTCTACTCGCTGACCCGCCCCTCGACGTGCGCCGCCTGGCGCGCGGCGGTGCCCGATGAGTTCGTCTTCGCGATCAAGGGCAGCCGCTACATCACCCACATGCTGAAGCTGCGCCGTTTCGAAGAGCCGCTCGCCAACTTCTTCGCGTCGGGGCTGCTTCGCCTGGGCGCCACGCTGGGCCCGATCCTCTGGCAGTTGCCGCCGCAGCTGCCGTACGACGACGGACGCGTGCGCGCGTTCTTCGAAGCGGTGCCGCGCGATGTCCGCGGCGCCGAGCGCTGGGCCCGCCGCCACGACCATCGCACCACTGGGCGTGCGGCGTTGCGCGCGGCCGAACCGCGCCCCGGCCCTATCCGCCATGCCGTCGAGGTCCGCCACCCCTCCTGGCTCACCGACGCCGCGCTCGACCGCCTGCGCGCACTCGACGTCGCGCTGGTCGCCGCCGACAGCGCCGGAAAGCATCCGCTCTCGCTCGAGCGCACGGCCGATTTCGCCTACGTGCGGCTGCACGGCTCGACGGCGCTGTACGCCAGCCGGTACAGCGACGCCGAGATCGCGGCGTGGGCCGAGCGCATCGCGGCCTGGGCGGCCGCCGGCGACGACGTCTACGTGTACTTCGACAACGACGCGCGCGGGCACGCCCCGCACGACGCGCTCCGGCTGCTGGCCGCGGTGGCGCGGCGCTCGCGCTCTAGGGGTAAACCTCGCGCGGCGGAGCCAGCGGCGCGCGCGGCGACGTCTCCGTGACTCGGCGCCGCTTCTCGTGCCAAAGCCGGCGCGGCAGTACCGAGGCTCCCGCCGCGCCGCCGAGCACCGCCGACGCCAGACCGAACACCAGCGCACCGAACAGGCCCCAGAACGCCTTGCCCGACTTCTCCGCCGCCTTGAGCGCACCGACACGCGCATTGTCAGCCGCGTCCTGTGCCTTCATCTGCATCTCGGTGATCTGCTCGCGATACTGCGCCTCGAGGCTGTCGACCACCTGGCCCGCATCGGCCTGCGAAAGGCCGGTGTCGAGCGTGAGCGCAGTGGCGAGCGTGTCGCGGTCCCAGCGTCCCTCGGCCGTGGCCTGAGCCGCCGCGCGACGAGCGGCCTGCTCGACCGCGGCGACCGAGACCGGCGGCTGCCCGCGCGCGACCAGCCGCTCGTTCACCGGCCGCAGCGCTTCACCGACGTTCAGCGACAGCACCGGCGCGGAGCCACCCTGTGCCCTCTCGGCTGTCTCCGCCGGCGGGGTCTGGCCGTGAATGACCGCCTGCCCGACCGTGGCCACGCCCGACACGATGGTCGACAGCGCGGCGACGACCAGCGCGCCCCCGAAGATCGTCGTCAGGCTCCACACGACCAGCCCGTGCACGGCGCCGCCCGCGCGCCCGACGAAACCGGCGCCGCGGCCTGCGACCCAGCCGCCGATGAAGAGCGCGATGAGCGGCGCGATCACCGCCCAGATCCCCGCGAACAACGCCGACGGCCGCAGGCTGCGCACGCCGTTGGGATCGAGCGTCGACAGACCGACCGCGAGGCCGAAGACGTACAGCAACGCCCACAGCCCCAGCGCCGCCACGGCGCCGCCGAAGACCGCACCCCAGCTGAGGCGGGGACGCCCGGCGACGAAATCGCTCGCTGCGGGGCGAGCCGTGCCTTCGATGGTTTCGGTCTCCAGTACCTCGGCCATGGCGCTCCTCCTTCCGCGAGAGGGGTTGGCCACACCGGCCCGCCCTCCTCGTAGAACATTCCCACGAAATGCGGGCCCGGCAGCCCGCTCGAAAACCCGCTCAGCCGCGCGGGCGCGAAGCGCTCACTTCTGTAACGACGCGGTCTCGAGCCACCACGGGTGCTGAGCCGTCCCGTCGAACGCCTCCGACGTCTTGTACTTCTCCCACTCGCCGCGCGCCGCGACCGCGGCCGTGCGTGCGAGCGCCGCGCGCTTCTCCGGTTCATTCATGGGATGCCAGCGAAACGCCGCGTCCAGCCCCTGCATGAGGATGCCCAGCGTGTCGCAGCCGGTGATCACCACCGACGTCGGCTGGCTCATGGCAAAGTGCAGGCACTCCGTCGGTGTGACCGCGCGCTCCGCCAGCGGCGCGCTGCGCAGGAACAAGCCCGAGCCGAGCGGCTTCATGCCGAGCACGCCGATCTCGTCCCTCACGAGCTCGGGCACGACGTGCCGGCCGAAGCTGTGGAAGTGAGGATCCATCACGTTGACCGGCAGCTGCACGGTATCGAAGCGATAGCCGTGTTCGCGCGCGGTCGCGAGCATCTTGAGGTGAATCTCCGGGCTCTTATGGCCGGTGAACCCGACGAAGCGGATCTTGCCTGCCTTGCGCGCCGCCTCGAGCGCCTCGATCGCCCCGCTGGGGCCGAAGACCCGCTCGGGATCCGACATGCGGATCACCTCGTGAATCTGCACGAGATCGATCACGTCGGTCCCGAACGCGCGCAGGCATTGATCGATCTGGTCGGCAGCGGCCTGGCGGGTGCGCCCATCGATCTTGGTCATCAGGAACGCGCGCTGCCGGTAGCCCTCGCGCAGCGCGCGGCCCATCCAGACCTGGCTGCGGCCGTCGTTGTAATCCCAGCAGTTGTCGAGGAAGTTGACGCCGTGATCGATCGCGGTGCGCACGATGCGCGTCGCGGTCGCCTCGTCCTTCGCGAGCCCGATGTGGAATCCGCCCAGGCCGAGCAACGACACCTCGACGCCGGTGCGCCCGAGCGCGCGCGTCGGCATGCGGCCGCCCGCCGGCAGCTTGAAATCCTCGGGCGCGGGCGCGCCGGGCTGCGGTTTCTTCGGCGGCTCGACAGCGCGCGGCTGGCCCGCCGCGCCACGCGGCCAGGCCGCTGGCCACGCCCGACATGAACGCGCGCCGGCCGAAGCCGCCGCCAGACTTGTCCGCAGTCATAGTGTTCGAAAGCTCGGGCCGCATGGGGCACACGTCAAGAGGGATCCGATCCCCTCGCCCGTCTGTGGGAGAAGCGTCGGCAACGGGCTGCCCAACGGAGGAATACTCGAG
Source organism: uncultured Pseudomonadota bacterium (assembly GCA_963711305.1). Classification (GTDB taxonomy): domain Bacteria; phylum Myxococcota_A; class Polyangia; order Fen-1088; family Fen-1088; genus DASRQZ01. The sequence continues at coordinate 189,452 of CAVQDT010000005.1, read as the reverse complement.
ACCGATTCGATGCTCATGGTCGCACCTCCCCAACGCAACCTAAGAACTGGATCGTTCCTCGCCACCGCGGCGGCGACGGATCAGCCGTCGAGACGGGCGAGCAGCTCTCGCGCGGCGCGCGCGCCGCTCCTGAGCGCGGCGTGCACGGTTCCGGGATCGCCGCCGGTGTCGGTCGCTTCGCCGGCAAAGAAGAGGCAGTCCGCGACCGGCGCCGCCAGCGCGGCGGGCGCATCCAGGCCGCCGACGGGAACGTAGCTGTACGCGCCGCGCGCGTGCGGATCCTGGGCCCAGTCGACGACGTTGGCGTCCTCGATCGCGGTCAGCAGCTCCCGCGTGCTGGTCCCGAGCCCGCGCGCGAGACCGCCGATCGCGGCGCGCAGGCGCGGATCGATCGAACCAGCCGCGCCGCGCGCGCCCGAAGCGCCGAGCGCCGCCAGTCGATCCGCGGCCGGTCCCGCCACCCATCCGACGAGACAGCGATACGGCTCGGGACCGAATGTCCACCAAACCGGGGCGGCGCCGCCGGGCAGATGCAGGAAGCCGGTGTTACGGGGAATAGACGACGACCAGCCCGATCCCAAGGGATCGCGGAACCGCACCGCAATCTTGACCACGTTGCCCATGGCGAGCCGATCGATCGCGGCCCGCTTCCCCGCCGGCAGCGCGGGTGCGAAGCGGATCGCGCCCGGCGACCCCGGGCGCGCCTGCAGGACCCCGAGTGGAACGGTCACCACCGCGGCGCGCGCCGACAGCGTCTCCAGCACCCCGCCGAGCGTGGCGCGCGCGCGGACCTGCACTCCACCCGCGCCCCAGTCGACGTGGGTCACGGCGGCGCCGAGGCGCAGCGCGCCCTCGATGTCTGCGAGCGGCCGGGCCAGGTGGTGCACCAGCTGGTCGTAACCGCCCGGCACGTGAAAGGCGCGATCGCCCTCCTCGGCTTCGGAGGCGCGTGTCTGGCGATTCAGCCCTGTGACCGAGATCCGTTCCGCGTCGGCCGCGTTGAAGCCTTCGACGAACCCGAGCAACATCGCGCGGACCTCGCGCGACAGACCGCGCGTCCGGGCCGGGCGTCGCAACAGCGACGCGAACGACACGTCCTCGTCGGGCAGGCGATCCATCCAGGCCTGGGCCGCGCGCCAGCGCGCGCTGCCGGTCTCGATCTGGCCCCTCCGGACGAACGCGTGCCGCCTCGCGAGCTCGACGACCCGTACCCGCGCCGCCGCGAGCGCGCGTATCAGCTCGCGCGGGCGCCCGTGCACGAACTCGGCGCCGAGCTCGACCGGGCTCGGCCACCCCGCGGGCCGCTCGGTGTGAATGCGCCCGCCCAGGCGCGGCCGTGCCTCCAGCACCACGACCCGCAGCCGGCGCCGCGCCAGCCGGCGGGCTACCTCGAGGCCGGCCACGCCGGCGCCGATCACGATCACGTCGCAGTCGGGTTTGTGTGGGCGGCTCATCGGCGACGGGCATCGTACTGAGCCTGCGTCGGCTCTCGCAAGGCCCGCCCCTCTCCCTAACCCTCCCCCCGCGGACGGGGGGAGGGGACCGGAGTCCGGTGGAGCGTCCGCCTAGCTCGCAGAGGGTGGCGGGTCCGCCGGCGCGTTGATCGCCTCGAGCGACTTCCCTTCGGCCGCCACGCCCAGTACCGCGGCGACGCCCGAGGCGGCGATCATCAACGCTGCGCCTACGAAGTAGCCGATCGCCAGGCGCGCCGGATCCCCGCTCTCGAGCAGGCGGCCGAACAGCGCGGGCGCCGACAGGCCGCCGATCCCCGTGCCCGCCGCGTAGAAGAGTGCGATTGCCATCCCGCGCAGCTCGACGGGAAAGAGCTCGCTCACCGTCAGATACGCCGAGCTGGCCGCCGACGAGGCGACGAAGAAGACCGCTGACCACATCAACGTCTGCGTGGTCGCGTCGAACCAGCCGCGCGCGAGCCCGACGCCGGCGATCGCGATGAGCACGCCGGTCGCCGCATAGGTCAGCGCGATCATCGGCCGCCGCCCGACGCGATCGAAGAGCCCGCCCAGGATCCACGGCCCCAGCAGGTTGCCGAGCGCGAACGGGATCAGATAGAGCCCGATGCGCCCCGACGGGACGCCGTAGAACTTCGAGAGCACCAGCGCGTAGGTGAAGAAGACGCCGTTGTACGCGAACGCCTGCGCGATCATCAGCGACAACCCGAGGATCGTGCGCCGCCGGTGCCCGACCAGCAGCACGCGGGCGATGGCGGCGAAGGTGACGCGCCCCTTGGCGTGCAGCGTGACCGGCGCGCCGGCCGGCGGCAGCGCGCCGCGCCCGCGCGCGAGGCCGGCAGCCACGTCCGACTCGATCGCGGCGGTGATCGCCTGCGCCTCATCGTCGCGACCGTGCAGCAGCAGCCAGCGCGGGCTCTCCGGCAGGTGCCGCCGCATCCAGAGGATCGTCAGCCCGAGCGCCGCGCCGACCACGAACACGCCGCGCCAGCCGTAGGCCGCCGGCAGGACCCGCGTATCGAGCAGCACCAGCGCCAGCAGCGAGCCCACCACTGTCCCCAGCCAGTAGGTGCTGTTGACCGCGAGATCGACGCGCCCGCGACTCCGCGCCGGGATCAGCTCGTCGACCGCCGAGTTGACCGCGCTGGCCTCGCCGCCGATGCCGGCGCCGGTCACGAAACGAAAGAACGCGAACGACCAGAAGCTCCAGGCTAGCCCCGACGCCAGCGTCGCCACCAGATAGACGGCCAGGGTGATCAGAAAGAGCCGCTTGCGCCCGTAGAGATCGGTGAGGCGCCCGAACACCAGCGCGCCGCTCACCGCGCCCGCCAGGTACGCCGAGCCGGCGCCGCCGACCTGCCCGGCGGTCAGGTGCAACGTCCCCGGCTCCATGAGCACCGGACCGATCGCGCCCACCAGCGTGACCTCGAGACCGTCGAGCATCCAGGTGATGCCGAGCGCGATGACCACGCGCCAGTGCCAGCGCGACCAGGGCAGGCGATCCAGCCGCGCCGGGACGTCCGACTCGAATCGCTCGCCCGCCGCTCGGGTCATGGTCGTGCTCAAAGTAGGTAGACGATCGGCCAGAGGAAGACCCCGAGGCCGCGCTTGCTCGCGGTCGATGTGGATCCAGGTCTAAAGGGTGAGGTGGCCGCGATGTGGAAGCGGACGGTGATCGTCATGGCGTCGGCCTGGTTGCTCTTCGCCGGATACCTCTGGCCGCACACGCCCGCGCACTTGCTCAACAACTGGATCGCGGGGATCGGGCTGGCGGTCTTCGGGACGGTCGCGTACGGGAAGGTCTGGGCGCGATACGTGACGGCTGCGCTGGCGGCCTGGCTCTTCGCATTTTCTGCGCTGACGGGCCGAGCCGGCTCGCCGGGGTTCTGGAACGACGCGATGGTCGCGGTCCTGGTCTTCGCTCTGTCCTTGCTCGGGCCCATACGGGACCGGTTCTCGCCACCGTCGCAGGCGTCGCGGCGTACGCGGTTGACCTCGCGGGCCGCGCGCGCCGGGCAGCGTCGCCGCACCGTCGGACGCTACGCATGCGCTGGCGCGTAATCGGAGTCATGGATATCCTAGAGACCCCCGAACGCTGGGGCTGGGAGCGATGTTCAGGGCCCTTCAAACACCGGATCTACCTGTCGAGGATCGGGGCGAAAGCCACCACGCCGTCCACTTCTACGATACGGACGCGGCGCTCGCCGATCGGGTCACCGACTTCATCGCGCGCGGGCCTGCTCGCCGGCGAAACCGCGCTCCTGATCGCGACCGAGCCGCACCTCCGGCTCTTCCTGGCTCGCCTCGACGAGGCCGGCTGCCGCGTCGAAGATGCGAGCAGGTCGGGACACCTGATTGTCTTCGACGCGCACGATCTGCTGGCGAAGCTGACCGGTTCCACGCCCCCCGACGACCCGCGCTTTCGGCAGATGGTTGGCGGCCTGGTCGAACCGATGCTGGCCGACCTGGACGGCAAGCGGATCCGCGTCTACGGCGAGATGGTCGACGTGCTGTGGCGCGGGGGCCACCGTCAAGCGGCGCTCTGGCTCGAGGAGGTCTGGAACGATCTGGCGAAGAGCCACCCCTTCGAGCTGCTCTGCACCTACGCGCTGGCTGGGCTCGATGCCGGTCCACCGTCTGATCTCATCGACATCTGCGATCGCCACACGCACGTGGTGACCGAATCGCCCGGCCTGCCCGCCGCGCCGGGCCGCAGCGACCACCCGACGCGGATGCTGCTCGCGGAGGTTACCCACCGGCGCGAGGTGGAGCGCGTGCTGAGCGACTGCGCGCGCCACCTGCGCCAGGCCGAGCAGCGCGAGCGCGAGCGGTCGCATCGGAATCTGCAATCGCAGACCGCCACCGCGCGGCTCGCGGCGGCGCTCACCCAGGAAGACGTCTGCGCTGCGCTCCTGTCGATCGCCGAGGATGTGCTGCAAGCCTCCGCCGGCGTCGTCTACCTGCGCGGCAACGACGGCGAGCTGCGATTGCGCGCGTCGCGCGGGCTGGTCTCGCCCGAGCGCTATCTCCGACTGCCCCGCAAGGTGCCGATGCCGCTCACCACCGCGGTCGACGAGCGGCGCCCAGTGCTGCTCAGCACGCGCGGCGAGCTGCTCCAGCACTACCCCCACCTGGAGGTCACCGAGACGCCCGCGTCGGAGCTGCAGGCGATAGCGGCGCTACCGCTCGTCCACGGCTCGACGGTGCTGGGCGGATTCGCCGTGTCGTTCGCCGCGGAGCGGCCCTTCGACGAGGACGAGCGCCTGTGGCTGGACAGCATCGCCGTGCAGGCCGCGCTGGCGGCGGACCGCGCGCGCCTCTACGAGGCGGAGAAGCGCGCGCGCGAGGAAGCGGAGACGCTGTACCGGATCGGCGAGTCGCTGAACGCCACGCAGCTCGACCTCGAGACTATCGTCCAGCGCGTGACCGACGAGGCGACCAAGCTGACCGGCGCCGAGTTCGGCGCCTTCTTCCACAACGTGCCTGGCGAAACCGGTGAGTCGTTCCAGCTCTACACGCTGTCCGGTGCGCACAAGGAGGCGTTCGCGAAGCTGGGCCTGCCGCGCAAGACGCCGCTGTTCGCGCCGACCTTCGCGGGCCAGGGCGTCGTCCGCGTCGACGATGTTCGGGCGGATCCGCGTTACGGCCAGCTCGCTCCCCGCGACGGCGCACCCGGCGGAATGCCGCGCGGCCATCTGCCGGTGGTGAGCTACCTCGCCGTGCCGGTCACGTCCCGCAGCGGCGTCGTGCTGGGAGCGCTCCTCTTCGGACACTCGCAGCCGGGACGCTTCACCGCCGAGCACGAACGGCTGACCAAGTCGCTCGCGGCCACCGCGGCGCTCGCGGTCGACAACGCCAACCTCTACGGCGCCACCCGCCGCGCCGAGGCCGACCAGCGCCAGCTGAACGACGAGCTGCGCGAGACGGTCCACGTCAACGAGCTGTTCGTCGCCGTGCTCGCCCACGATCTGCGCTCGCCGCTGGCGGCGATGCTGACCGCGGCCGAGCTGATCCAGTCGCGCGAGCCGTCGGGCGTAGAGAGCCGTCACGAGAAGGCGCTGCTGCGCCTGACCGCGAGCGGGCAGCGCATGACGCGCATGATCGAGCAGCTGCTCGACTTCACGCGGCTGCGCCTCGGCGGCGGGCTGACGCTCGAGCCGAAGGCCGCCGAGCTCGGGACGCTGGTGCAGCAGGTCGCCGACGAGCTCGAGGGCACAGGCCCGGGGCACGGGATCGAGATCGCGCAGATGGGCGACGGCACCGGACGCTGGGACGCCGATCGGCTGGGCCAGGTCTTCTCGAACCTGCTCGCCAATGCGCTCCAGCACGGCGAAGCCGCAGGGCGCTGTACCAGCCCCAGGCAAGGTCCACGTCCAGATCGACGGCAGCCTGCCCGACACCGTGCGCGTGCGCGTGCACAACACTGGCGCGATCGCAGCCGAGCTGATCCCGCGCATCTTCGATCCGATGACCGCGGGCGACCGGCGTCGCGACGGCTCGAGCGGCCTGGGCCTGGGCCTGTTCATCACGCAGCGGATCGTCGAGGCGCACGGCGGCTCGGTCGATGTGGTCTCGGCCGAAAAGACCGGCACGACGTTCACGGTCACCCTGCCCCGCGTCGCCAACGCGGCCAACGTCGGCATCTCGGCGGAGAAGAGTCGCGGGCCACGCGCGCGCAAGGAGACGCCGGCGCCGGTGGCCGACCCGTGGCACGAGCGCGACGCGCGCTTCCGCCTGCTGGTCGACGCCGTCAAGGACTACGCGATCTTCATGCTCGACCCGCAGGGGCGCGTGGTCACCTGGAACGAGGGCGCGAAGCGCATCAAGGGCTACGAAGCGAGCGAGATCATCGGCCAGCACTTCTCGCGTTTCTACGACGAGCCGCACGCGAGCGACGGCACCTGCGAGCGCGAGCTGGAGATCGCCGCGCGCGACAAGCGCTTCGAGGACGAGGGCTGGCGCGTGCGCAAGGACGGCTCGAAGTTCTGGGCCAACGTGGTGATCACCGCGCTGCGGGACAAGAACGACCAGCTGGTCGGGTTCACCAAGGTGACGCGCGATCTGACCGAGCGCCGCCGCCTGCAAGACGAGCAGCTGCGCGCCGCCAAGGCCGAGGAGGCGATCCGCGTGCGCGACGAGTTCCTGTCGCTGGTCTCGCACGAGCTGAAGACGCCGCTCACGATCCTGCAGATGCAGCTCGACACGCTGCCGGCGAGCCTGGGCGATCCGTCGGATCAAAAGGTCGCGACCAAGCTGGGGCGCGCCGCCGACAGCAGCGGCCGCCTCGCGCGCCTCATCGACTCGCTCATGGACGTGTCGTCGATGGCGACCGGCCGGTTCGTGCTCAACCCGCAGCGCCTCGATCTCGGCGAGAGCCTGCGGCGCCTCGTCGACTACCTGGCGCCGGCGGCGGCGCGCGCGCGCTGCGAGCTGTCGCTGCACACCGAGGGCGACCTGGTCGGCAAGTGGGACCAGCTGCGGCTCGAGCAGGCGGTGATCCACCTGGTCTCGAACGCGCTGAAGTTCGGCTTCGGCAAGCCGATCCAGCTCGAGCTGCGTCGCCAGGGCGACGAGGTGTGGCTCGACGTGCGCGACCACGGACCGGGCATGCCGCCGGCCGACCTGGACCGGATCTTCGGCCGTTTCGAGCGCGCATCGTCGTCGCTGAGCTCGGGCGGGCTGGGCCTGGGCCTCTACTTCATCCACGAGATCGCGGCGGCGCACGGCGGCTCGATCACCGTCGAGAACATCCCTGGCGACGGCGCCTGCTTCCGGCTGCGGCTGCCGGTGCGGCCTCCAGCCGCGACGGCCGTTCGCGAGACGACGACGCCGAAGGGAAATTGATGGGACGTGCACCGCGTTCTCGTGGTCGACGACGAAGAGATGATCCGAGAGAGCCTGGTCGAGTTTCTCGACGAGAGCGGCTACCAGGCGATCGGCGCCATCCACGGCGGCGACGCGCTCGAGAAGCTCAAGTCGCTGAGCCCGCTGCCGTGCGTGATCCTGCTCGACCTCATGATGCCGGTCGTCGACGGCCCCACGTTTCGCGAGCGGCAGCTCAGCGACCCGCAGCTGTCGGGGATCCCGGTGATCGTGCTGTCGGCGTACCGAGGCGTGGCCAAGCGCGCCGCGGAGCTGAACGTCGAGGACCACCTCGACAAGCCGCTCAAGCTGTCGGCGCTGCTCGGCCTGGTGCAGAAGCACTGTCCGCTGGACTAGCGGCGCGCCGGCGCGATCAACCGCGACGACGGCGCGTGACCGCCGCGCGCTTCGCCGCGCGGGCTCGGGCGCGCGGGCCTTTCGTCTTGGCCGCCTGCTCCGCGGCGCGCGAGCGGTCAGCGGCGCTGCGCCGCTTGGCCGCACCGCGCGCCTGGCTCGCGAGCGCACGCGGTGAGGCCGCGTCGCGCCCTCCGCGCTCGAGTGCGCGTTCGACCGCCCGCCCGCGTCGCGGCGACGGGGCGCCGCGGGCGGCGGCGTCCCCTGCCCTTCCTCGTACGCGAGCTCGGCCGAGCGCTGCGTGCGGCTCGAGACCCGACCGCGGCGTGGCGGCTTGAGCGGCACGCCGGCCCGACGCGCCTCGGAGAGACCGATCGCGATCGCCTGCTTGGTCGAGCGCGCGCCGTGCTTCCCCTGGCGGATGTGATCCATCTCCTCGCGCACGAACTCCCCCGCCGCGGTCGACGGGCTCTTTCCGCTCGCGAGATCCCGCTTGGCTTTGTCGACAATTTCCTTGCGTGGCATACGCAAAAACCTGGGGCCTGCTTATCTTGACGCAAGAGGCGCGGGCTGCGCCCGCAGGAGGTCGACCATGATTCGCAAGCTGTCGTCGGGGCAATATCGGCTCTACTCGCGCAAGCTCGATCCCAAGACCGGCCGCCGCCGCAACCTCGGCACCTTCAAGAGCCGCGCTGCAGCCGAAAAGCACGAAAAGGCGGTTCAGTACTTCAAGCGGCACTAGCGTCGAGGGTTGTCAACGATTGCCCAGAGCCCCTGACGCCCGGCGCACGCATGACTACCTTCAAACCCTCTTCAATCGAATGACAACCGATGCAACCATCGCAACGAAGATATCAAGGAGGTCTGCAATGAAGCGGAACCACGCCAACGGATTGGGACGGGTACGCTCGCCGGTGGGCTCGCATTGTTCGGAGGCACGGCCCTGGCCACCGATCCGAGCACGAGGACACCGCGCAAAAAATCGTCGACAGCGAAAGCGCCCGCAAATAGGCGCGCCGCAGCTCACCGGGGGGGCGGCTGGGCGCGATCCGGACCGACGTGATCCGGGTCGATCTGATCCGGGTCGACGAATCTCAGCTCGATGCACGCGCCGCCCGCGTCTCGAGCTGGATGCGGCCTGTCGCGCGGCGCGCGAGCTGCTCGATCGACTGGTCGGCGAACACATCCACCTGTCGATGACGACGCGCGCGCCGGGCCTCGGCGTCCTGGCCGAGCCCGGCGAGATTGAACAGATCCTCATGAACCTGGTCGCCAATTCCCGCGACGCCATGCCCGAGGGAGGCGAGCTCGACGTCGAGACCCAGGCCGCCGATGACGGCTCGTCGGTCACGCTCTCGGTCAGCGACACCGGCAAGGGCATGGACGAGGAGACCAGGTCCCGCCTGTTCGAGCCTTTCTTCACCACGAAGGGAGTCGGTCAGGGAACCGGCCTCGGGCTGTCCACGGTCTTCGCGGTGACGCGCCAGCGAGGGGGCGAGATCGAGGTCGACTCGCAGCCGGGACGCGGCACGGTGGTGACGGTGAAGTTGCCCGTGGTGGCGCGCAATCTGGCCACCCGGACACCGCAGGACGGTACGCCGCGCGGAACGGAGACGGTGCTGGCGGTCGAGGACGATCCGCTGGTGCGGGAGACCATCGAGGGCGATCTGAGGGCGCTGGGCTATACGCCGCTGATGGCGGGCCTTCCGGAAGAGGCGTTCGAGATCGCGCGCCGCGCCGACTCGATCGACCTGATGCTGACCGACGTGATGATGCCCGAGATGATGGGCGGTGAGCTGGCGCGCGAGCTCACGCGCCAGCGCCCGGACCTTCCCGTGCTCTTCATGTCCGCGCACCCGCGATCCGAGCTGCTGCGCTTGAAGCGGATCGCGCCCGACGATCACTCTGCTCAGCAAGCCGTTCGCGCAGCACGAGCTGGGAGTGGCGGTGCGCGCCGCCCTGGCCAGACGCCCGCGAGCGCGCGCGCGGAGGCGGCGGCGTCGTCGCAAGCGGAGGAGCCGGCGCAGGGCCGCCGCGCGCTGATCGTCGACGACGATGCCGACGTGGCCGAGACGATGAGCGACGCGCTCGAGCAGGCCGGCTTGCCGGCGACGATCGCGCGCACCGGCGCAGAGGCGATCCGGATCGCGGGTGACGTGCGCCCGGTTCTGGTCTTTTGCGACGTCGCGCTGGGCAAGGGGCTGTCGGGCTATGACGTCGCGCGCGCCCTGCGCGCCGATCCGCGGCTGCGCGACGCGACGCTGATCGCGGTGACCGGGCTTCCGGCCGATCAGTGCGCGGCGGCCGCGACCGCCGCCGGTTTCGACTACGTGCTGACCAAGCCGATCGATCTCGACCGCCTGGAAGAGCTGGCGCGGCATCCCCATCCGTCGACGCCGGGCGGTGAATCAGGGTAAGCGGTGACCCGGGGCTACCCAGCGCGGCACGCGCTCGTGGCGCGGACCCGGGCGGCGCAGGCCCGGGGAATCGACGAAGGAGCGAATGCTGGCGCCGTCAACCAGCGCGGCGAGCGTCGCCGCCACGCTTTGCAGGCCCAGGATCAAGTCGACGTTGTCGTCGATCAGCGCATTGCGCGGCATCGACGGGTAGAGCGCCTGGCTCGGGTCCTGGACCAGGGTGATCCCGCCCGGCGGCCGAGGACCCGGCGCGGATGTGATGGTCAGCGACGGCGTCGACGGCGGGCCGGCCGCTGAGCCCAGGAAGACGTAGACCGCGCCCGCGCCATGCGAGCCGTAGGCGATGCTCTCCCATCGCTCACCTCCCTGACAGAGAAGGCGGGCAGTTTGGGACCGGCACCGCCACTGTCAAGCGCAGGCCTGGTCGGTTGCCGAGATGTTTCACACACAGCGCAAATACAGCGCCACCCGAATCGCGTCTGGTCCGGTGAGTGGACAAATGAATAACAACGAAATGACGACGGCTTCGCCCGGGACCATGCAGATTGCTCCCGACGGGACGACTCACTCCCTCAGCCAGGCCGTTCGTTCGGGTACGCGCAACGAGGGCCGATCAACTCTTCCCCGACACAACCAGGACAATGATGAGCAAGAAGCGAATCGACGGCAGCAGGCCGGTCGATCCCGCCCTGCGGGTGGGAGTTCTCGTCGATCTGCCATGGACGCCGAGCGCGGGCGGGCACGTCAAGACCTGGGAGAGGATCGCCGCGGCGGCCGTGGCGCTCGGGCCCTCGCTGGATCTCACCGTGCACTTCTCGGGCGCGGAGGAGGCGACGCACGTCATCGCGCCGCACGTTCGCTACCGCATTCACCGTCCGGTGCTGAGCACGGCGCGCTTGCCGTTTCTCTCGCACGTTCCGGACCACAGCGATCTCGCCCCGTACCACCCGCGGCTCGCCGCCGCGCTCGCGCGACTACGACGTCATTCACACCACCGACGGCGTCTTCGCGTTCGCGCGCACCGCGGCGCGGGTGGCGCGGCGGCACGGCATTCCGCTGGTGAGCTCGATCCACACCACCGAGCCCTACTACGCGCGCGTCTTCACCGCGGCGACCATCGAGCGCTTCGCCGGCGGCGGCCGCCTCGCGCGCCTGCTCACCGATGGATTGGACCTCGCCGGCCGCGCCGAGGCGCGCATGCAGCGCCGGCTCGACGATCACCTGCGCGAATGCGCGCGCGTGCTGGCGTCGAGCGCCGAGGATCAGCTGCGGCTCGTCGGCCTGCTCGGGCGCGAGCGCGTCGGCCGCCTGCGCCGCGGCATCGACCACGGCCTCTTCGATCCGCGCAAGCGCGACCGCCCGTGGCTCGAGCGCGAGATGGGCATTCCGTCGCGACGGCACCGTGATCATCTCCGTCGGGCGGCTCGATCGGATCAAGAACGTGCTCACGCTCGCGCGCGCGGTGCGCCTGCTCGTCGATCGCGGGCTGCCGGTGTACCTGCTCTGCCCGGGCAAGGGCGCGGACCGCACGGCGCTGGTGGCGCTGCTCGGCAGCCGCGTCATCTGTCCCGGCGTCCTCGAGCCCAAGACGCTCGCGCGCGCCTATGCCTCGGCCGACCTGGCGGCGCAGCCGGCGATCGTCGAGGAGCTGTCCAACGCGGTCCTCGAAGCGTCGAGCTCGGGGTTGCCGTTGCTGGTCGCGGCGTCGAGCGGCAGCGGGCGCTTCGTCGTCGAGGGAGAGACCGGCCTCATCGTCCCCGACTCCGAGCCCGCGTCGTGGGCGAGCGCGCTGCACGCGCTGCTCGACAACCGCGCGCGCCTGCGCGCGATGGGCCACGCGGCGCGAGCCTGGTCGCTGCGAAACGTGCCGACCTGGCACGAGGTGCTGGTCGAAGACCTGCTGCCGGTCTGGCGCGAGCTCGCCTTTCCGTCGGAGCGCGGCGATCGGCAACCCGCGAATGAAGGCGGCCGGTCGCTGCGCGAGCTCGGGGCGCGCTGAGGAGGATCCGATGAAGGTCCTGTTCTGTCATCCGAGCGGTCTCATGTACACGGAGATCTTCCTGCGCCTCGAGCCGCTCGGGCGTCGAGCTGTGCGCCGAGGCGGCGCGGCGCGCCGGCCACCAGGTGCGCCTGCTCGATCTGCAGGCGGCGTCGCAGGACGACTACCGGCGCGCGATCGACACCTGGCGCCCCGACGCGGTCGGCGTTCGGCCTCAACTACCTGGCCAACATCCCCGAGGTCATCGACCTCGCGCGCGAGACGCGCCGGCGGCTGCCGAACGTGCTGTTCTTCGTCGGCGGCCACAGCGCCTCGTTCACCGCCGAGCGAGATCCTGGAGCACGCCGGCGGCGCGATCGACTGCGTGGTGCGCGGCGAAGGCGAGGAGATCACGCCGCGCCTGCTCGACGCGGCGGCGCACGATCGCGCGGCGCTGCACACGCTGCCCGGCGTGGTGACCGCGGCCGGCGAGGGCCCGCCGCCCGAGCAGGTGCGCGATCTCAACGCGCTGATGCCGGCGCGCGATCTGCTGCCGCGGCGGCGCAAGTACTTCATCGGCGTGCTCGACCCGGCGGCGTCGATCGAGATGACCCGCGGCTGCCCGTGGGACTGCTCGTTCTGCAGCGCCTGGACGTTCTACGGCCGCAGCTACCGGCGGCTCGACCCGGTGCGCATCGCCGACGAGCTGGCGCGCATCGAGGAGCCCGGCGTGTTCATCGTCGACGACGTCGCGTTCATCCAGGCCGAGCACGGCTTCGCGATCGGGCGCGAGCTCGAGCGCCGCCGCATCCGCAAGCGCTACTACCTGGAGACGCGCGGCGACGTGCTGCTGCGCAACAAGGAGGTGTTCCGCTACTGGCGGCGGCTCGGGCCTCGACTACATGTTCATCGGCGTCGAGGCGGTCGACCAGGAGGCGCTGGAGCTGCACCGCAAGCGCGTGAAGCTGTCGACCAACTTCGAGGCGCTCGACTTCGCGCGCTCGCTGGGGATGATGGTCGCGATCAACATCATCGCCGACCCCGACTGGGACGACGACCGCTTTCGCGCCATCCGCGAGTGGGCGCTGTCGGTGCCGGAGATCGTCAACATCAGCGTCAACACGCCCTACCCCGGCACCGAGACGTTCCTCGACCAGGGGCGCAACCTGGCGACGCGCGACTACCGGCTGTTCGACATCCAGCACGCGGTGCTGCCGACGCGCACTGCCGCTCGACAAGTTCTACCAGGAGCTGGTGCACACGCAGCGGGTGCTGAACACCAAGCACCTCGGGCTGGCGGCGCTCAAGGACACGGCGGTGCTGGCGGCCAAGCTGGTGGCGCGCGGGCAGACCAACTTCGTGCGCATGCTCTGGAAGTGGAACAGCGTGTTCAACCCCGAGCGCCAGCTGGCCGACCACCGCCGCCCGGTGAGGTACCGCATGCGCTTGCCCGAAGCGGGGGTGCAGCCGAAGGATCTGTACGTGCTGAAGCCGCCACCGAGGCGAGCGGGCGCGGCGGTGGTGGACGCGGGAGCGTAGAGAGGCGGTACGGACCCCTCTCCCTAACCCTCCCCCCGCGGACGGGGGGAGGGGACCCGGAACGGACGAGGGGCGCCGATCGGGCGACGGGCGCCGATCGGACGAGGGGCGCCGTATCCTTGCGCGAGGCGCCTCCGGTCCCCTCCCCCCGTCCGCGGGGGGAGGGTTAGGGAGAGGGGTCCGGCCCCATTCTCCCGTCGCGGCGCCTCTATCGGCTCCGTCCCTCGAAGTGCTGCACATTCAGCTTCGCGACGTCGATGTCGTCGAGGCACCGCGTATTGATCGCCACCGTCGGCCCGTCCTTGCCGCGCCCGCGCGCGAACGACTTGATGCCGCACACGCGACAGAACAGGTGGTGGATCGCATGGTGGTTGAACAGATAGTCGGTGAGGACGTCCTCGCCCGACAGCAGCTTGAACTGCGCCGCGGGCACGAACGTCAGCAGCGTGCCCGCGCGGCCGCACATCGAGCAATTGCACGAGATCACCGGCGCGCCGAGATCCAGGCGGACCTCGTAGCGCACCTTGCCGCAATGACATCCACCGGTATGGGTCTTGAGCTCGCTCATGCGCAGAACCTAAGGCGCGTGCCCGCTCTGTCCAACAAAAATCGCCCCGGAGACCCGCTCCCGCGCCCTCAGCCCCGAACTCGGTTGCGTCCACCCCGCTTGGCGTCGTAGAGGCGCTGATCCGCCCGCGCTAGCGCATCGTTGACCGCCTCACCGACGCCCACCTCGGCGACGCCAACCGAGATCGTGATGCGCCCGACCCCCGGACAGAGCAGCTTCTCGATGACCATCCGGGCGCGTTCGCAAAAGGTGCGCGCCCCTTCCAGCGACACGTTGAGCACAGCCACGAACTCCTCCCCGCCCCAGCGTACGACCGTGTCGGTCAGGCGCGCCTCGCCCGCCAGCGCTCCGGCGACGCGAGAAGCTGCGTCGACTGCAGCACCTCGAGCCGGTCGACGTCGGAGGCGAGAGACATGACGTCACGAATTTTATCCTCGAAGGACGAGCGTGAAAAGCGATCGCTCGGTCCTTCGGATAGAGGAAACGCCGGACGCCAGGGTCCGGATTCGTTGAAGTCCGGACCTGGCGTTCCTGGCGTCCTGGCGCTCAATCCGCGTTGGGCCCGAAGCCGCCGGCGCCTGGTGTTTCGATCACGAACGTGTCGCCGGGCAGGAGCTCCGCACGCCCACATGAACCGAGGATCTCGGTGCGCCCATCGGCGCGCTCGATGCGGTTGATGCCGGGCAGCCCATCGCCGCCGCCCTGCGCGCCGCGCGGCGCGACCACCCGGTTGTTGGAGAGGATCGACACGGTCATCGCTTCCAGGAAGCGGATGCGCCGGACGGCCCCGTCGCCGCCGCGCCAGCGCCCTACCCCGCCCGACCCGCGGCGGATCCGGTGCGCGTCGACCACGACCGGGAACCGCCACTCCAGCACCTCGGGATCGGTGAGCCGCGAGTTGGTCATGTGGGTCTGCACGGCATCGCTGCCGGCAAAGCCCGGTCCCGCCGCCGAGCCGCCGGCGATCGTCTCGTAGTACTGGTGCCGCTGGTTGCCGAAGGTGAAGTTGTTCATGGTGCCGGCGCTCTCGCTCATCAGGCCGAGCGCGCCGTAGAGCGCCTGCGTGACGCACTGGCTGGTCTCGACGTTGCCCGGCGACGACCGCGGCCGGGTAGCGCGGGCTCAACATCGTGCCGTCGGGGACGACGATCCGCAGCGGCACCAGGCAGCCGGCGTTGAGCGGGATGTCGTCCTCGACCAGCGTCCGGAAGACGTAGAGCACGGCGGCGACCGCGATCGATCGCGGCGCGTTGAAGTTGCTCGCGAGCTGGGGCGACGTACCGGTGAAATCGATCGTCGCGGCGCCGCGGGCGCGGTCGACCTGGATCGCGACGCGGATGATCGCGCCTCGGTCACCGGGTCGCCGCTCGCCGGATCCAGCCGGTACTCGTAGTGGCCGTCACCGAGCGCGCCGATCGCGCGGCGGACCGCCTGCTCGGCGTTGTCCTGCACGTGCCGCATGTACGCGCGCACCACCGGCAGGCCCCAGCGCGCGACCAGATCGCGCAGCTCCTGCTCGCCCTTCGCGTTGGCGGCGACCTGCGCGCGCAGGTCGGCCAGGTTCTGCTCGACGTTGCGCACCGGCCAGCGGCCGCCCGAGCAGCAGCGCGCGCGTCTCGGCCTCGCGAAAGACGCCGCCGTCGATCATCCGGAAGTTGTCGATGAGCACGCCCTCCTCGTCGACGTGGCGGCTGTCGGCCGGCATCGAGCCCGGGCTGGTGCCGCCGACGTCGGCGTGGTGCCCGCGCGAGCCGAGAAAGAACAGGATCTCGCCGCCCGCGTCGTCGAAGACCGGCGTGACCACGGTGATGTCGGGCAGGTGGGTGCCGCCCTGGTAGGGCGCGTTGAGCACGAAGACGTCGCCCGGCCTCATTTGCCCGCGGTTCTCGGCGATCACGGTCTCGATGCTCTCGCCCATCGAGCCGAGGTGAACCGGGATGTGGGGCGCGTTGGCGATCAGGCGGCCGGCGGCGTCGAAGATCGCGCACGAGAAGTCGAGCCGCTCCTTGATGTTCACCGAGTGCGCGGTGTTCTGCAACCGCAGCCCCATCTGCTCGGCGATGCTCATGAACAGGTTGTTGAAGAGCTCGAGCCGTACCGGGTCGGGCGCGCGCGCCGGCGTCGACGTCGATGCCCTGCGGCGCGCGGCTCCGTGCGCGTCAGCACCAGGTGCCCGGCGGCGGCGACCTCGGCGCGCCAGCCGGGCTCGACGACCGTGGTCTGGTTCTCCTCGGCGATGATCGCCGGCCCGGCGAAGGCGTCGCCCGCGCGCAGGTCCGCCCGGCGATAGAGCGGCGCCACGTGCCACGCGCCCGCGGTGTAGAGCCGCACCTCCTCGACCGGCCGCAGCGGCGCCTCGCGCGGCGGAAGGTCGCGACATCGGCGCCGCCGTCATCCGCGACGCGTCTCCGGGCGCGCCCGCGCCTCGACCGACACCGCCTCGACGACGATCGGCCGCCCTTCCATCAGAAAAGCGAACCGGCGCCGGTAGGCGTCCTCGAACGCCGCGCGCATCGCTGCCGCTGTCCGCCTCACCGACGACCAGCGCGGTGTCGGTGCCCTCGTAGCGCAGGTGCGCGCGCCGGATCACCTCGATCCGCGCGGCGGCGATCCCCTGCGCCTGCAGCTCGGCGCGCGCCTCGGCCTCCAGCGCATCCAGCGCCGCGGTCAGCGCGCGCAGGCGCTTCGCCGTCGAGCCGCGCCTCGAGCGCGCGCTCGCGCATCACCGTCTCGCCGGCCAGGCCCATGCCGTACGCCGACAGGACGCCGGCCAGCGGATGGGCGAAGACGCGCGTCATCCCCAGCGCGTCGGCGACCAGGCAGGCGTGCTGGCCGCCGGCGCCGCCGAAGACCGCGAGCGTGTACGCGGTGACGTCGTGGCCGCGCGCCACCGAGATGCGCTTGATCGCGTTGGCCATGTTCGCGACCGCGATCTCGACGAAGCCGGCGGCGATCTCCTCGGGCGCGCGCTGCTCGCCGGTCGCCGCGGCGATGTCGCCGGCCAGCGCCGCGAACCCGGCGCGCGCCGCCTCGACGTCGAGCGGCTCGTCGCCGCCCGCGCCGAAGACGCGCGGGAAGTGATCCGGCTGGATCTTGCCGAGCACGACGTTGCAGTCGGTGACGGTCAGCGGCCCGCCGCGACGGTAGCAGGCCGGCCCCGGGTTGGCGCCGGCCGACTCGGGCCCGACGCGAAAGCGCGCGCCGTCGAAGCGCACGATCGAGCCCCCGCCCGCTGCGACGGTGTGGATCGACAGCATCGGCGCGCGCACGCGCACGCCCGCGACCTCGGTGTCGAACGTGCGCTCGAGATCCGCGACGCTGCCGCCCGCGAAGTGCGAGACGTCGGTCGACGTGCCGCCCATGTCGAAGCCGATCACCTGGTCGAACCCGGCGCGCAGGCTGGTCTCGACGATGCCGACGATGCCGCCCGCCGGTCCCGACAGGATCGCGTCCTTGCCGTGAAAGCGCGCCGCCGCCGCGAGCCCGCCGTTCGATTGCATGAAGCGCAGGTCGACGCCCGGCAATTCCGCGGCGATCCGGTCGACGTAGCGCCGCAGGACCGGCGACAGGTACGCGTCGACGACCGTGGTGTCGCCGCGCGCGACCAGCTTCATCAGCGGCGAGACCCGATGCGAGACGCTGATCTGCGTGAAGCCGATCGCGCGCGCGATCCGCTCCAGCGCCAGCTCGTGCGCCGGATAGCGATAGCCGTGCATGAGCACGATCGCCAGCGAGCGGATGCCGGCGTCGTACGCCTCCTGCAGCGCCGCGCGCGCCGCCGCCTCGTCGAGCGGCCGCCAGACCTCGCCGTGCGCGCTCACCCGCTCGTCGATCTCGACGACGCGCGCGTAGAGCGGCTCGGGCAGCACGATCCGGCGCGCGAAGATGCGCGGCCGATGCTGGTAGGCGATGCGGAGCGCGTCGCCGAAGCCGCGCGTGATCGCCAGCGCCGTCGGCTCGCCCTTGCGTTCGAGCAGCGCGTTGGTCGCGACGGTCGTCCCCATCTTGACCGCGGCGATCGCGCCCGCGTCCAGCGGCTCGCCCGCCGCCGCGAGCAGGCGCCGGATGCCTTCGATCGCGGCGTCGCGGTACTGCGCCGGGCTCTCCGACAGCAGCTTGTGCGTGACCAGCCGGCCGTCGGGGCGCCGGGCCACCACGTCGGTGAACGTGCCGCCGCGATCGATCCAGAACTGCCAGCCGCGCTTCGTTTCCATGGCGCCTGCTGCGCGCGGTCAGCGCGTGAGCGTGAGCGTGCCGGCGTCGAGCGCGACCCGGTATTCCCCGCGCGCGTCCCGCACGAGCGGCTGCCCGTTCTGCGCCAGCGTTCCGCCGTCGCGCAGGGTGACGCGCAGCGAGCGCCGCGGCGGAAAGTGCGGCGGCAGCGTCCAGGTCCAGGTCGTCGCCGGTCCGCTCGCCGACGACGACGCCGCCGCCAGGATCTGTTGTCCGCGCCAGTAAGCGCCGACGTTGGCGACGGTGTCGACCCAGACGTCGCCCAGCGAGCGGGCGTGCTGCATGGCCGCGACCACGTCCGCGATCGTCACCGGCGCGTACCAGTTGGCGCCGGTGGGCGTGAGAGTGTGAAAGAGAAAGATCACCCACCTGCCGGCGGTGCGCGCCCGGTCGGTCGCGTCGTTGAAGCGCGCCGCGGTCTCGCCGGCCGCCACCGGATGCACCGGCAGGTTGAACGGATCGGTCGCGTCGTAGGGCGCGATCATCCCGCTGTGCACGCCGCGGTTGAGAAACACGCGCGTGCGCGCCGGCGCGTTCCAGCCGTTGTCACCGAACGGCGACGCCATGGTCCAGACCGCGGTCTGCGGATAGTGCGCGGTGATGTACGTCGCGTTGTCCTCGATCTCGGCGCCCGCGTCGGCGAGCGCCGCCCCCATGATGCAGCCGCCGATCTGAGCGGCGGCGTCCGCGTGGCAATGATGCGTGGTGTGGTTGCCGAGCTCGTGCCCGTCGCGCGCGGCGCGCGTCCACGCGGCGTCGAAGTCGTCGAACGCCGGCTTGCCGCTGTTGATGTAGAAGGTCATCGGAACGCCGGCTGCCTGCAGCTCGGCGTAGTGCTCGACGTGCGACGGCTGCGCGTCGTCGAAGGTGAACGACACCGCGCCCTTGTGGCCGTCCCAGTCGAGCACGGTGAACGGCGCCGCCGCGGCCGGCTTCGCGCTCGCGGTGGCCGGGCCGCTCTGCACCAGGCACCCGAGCGTGCCGGGCGCGACGACGACGAGTGCCAATGTCGCTACAACGTTGAACCCTGCCCCGAAGGATTTGTGCACCATGCGTTCCCCTCACCTACAAGAAGAGCGCGCCTCTCGTCAAAGGAGTTGACGACGGCGCTGGAAAGCGGGCGACCAGGTCACGACTCGTTTGCGAGCATACAGAAAGTAATTGCCTCCCCGTGATCCTTTGGCGACACTGGTCACGCCCCCAATCCAACCAATAGCTGAAAGAAAGACAGAGGGCTTCGCATGCAGATGGTTCGAGCGACCTTGGCAATTGCTTTCCTGGGACTTCTTCTGCAGGCGTGCAGCAGCGGCGGTGGCAGCGGCAGCGTCGGCCGGTTCACCGGGACCTGGCACCCCACCTCGGGTACGGTAACGACGACGTGCCCGGGATTCACGCCCGACGTGCAGTCCGTGATGGACAACCTCATCTGGTCCAAGGGAATCTCGAGCGATCTGCTTTCGACCGATCCCGGCACGTCGTGCATCCTCAACGCCGACATCACCGGCTCGACGGCGGCGGGCAGCGGGCCGCCCTGCACAATCTCTGACAACCAGGGCGGAACCTTCACCATCACGATCACCGGCTACACCTTCTCCCTGTCCGCGGATGGTCAGGTCGCCCAAGAGAGTGGCTCCGGGACCGCCGTCGAAAACAACGGTGGCATCACCGTGACCTGCACGATCAGCGAGACGGCCTCGTACACGAAGATCGGCAACTAGCCGCCGACGATCAGCCGGAGCACCGGGGCCCGCAGCGGGGGTCCGTCGCTGACGGGCGTCGCGGCCGGGCCCGTCGCTGACGGGCCGTCACGGGCAGCAGAAGCTGTTGGTCACGTTCCCGATGTTGAGGACGGTGCACGGCGCGGGCAGCGTGGATAGCACGCACGCGTAGTAATGAGCCGGGCGTGCGCCACCACAGTTGGTGTCCAGCGCGGGAATCGCGGAGCACCCGAGCGCATCGAAGGAAAAGCTGGCGTCGAATGGGCCGCCGTCGGCGCCACAGATCACCGGCGAGCACAGGGCACCTCCCGGCGCGCAGATCCCGCAACTGGGGTTGCAGCAACGAGTCGCGCCCGTGCAGAAGTTGTTTCCGCATGGGATGCCGGGCGTGTCGCCGCCGGCGTCGACGACCGCGGCGCCGCCCGCACCGGAACCGCCGCTGCCCGGCGCGCCGCCGGTGCTCGACGGGGCGCCACCGGTTCCGGTTGCGCCCCCCGTGCTCGACCGGCCGCCGGTCCCCGGCGCGCCGGCACCGCCGCTGGTTCCGCCCACCGCCGACGGTGTATCGTTGCCCGCGTCACCGTGCAGAACGATCGATGTCGACGAGCCGCAGCCGATACCGGCTGCGGCGACCGCTACAGCGCACCCGAGAGTCACTCCCCACCGCATCGCAGCGAGTCTTTCATGGAATCGGCGGCTCTCGCAAGGCGCATCGCCCCAGGCTCGACGCGGCCCTTGCGACATAGGAAATACCCTTTAGATTGGATGGGCGCATGGACGTGTGAGGTCTGACGTGCACAAGCACACCCACGACGAAAACAGCGCGCCACCCGACCAACAGGTCGATCCGCGCCCGACGTCTGCCAATGCTGACCGCGCCGAAGGTGTGCGCGGCGCCGAGTCGCCGCCGGAAGACGAGCCGGCGCGCGTCGGCAAGCGCGACATGACTGCCGCCGGGTTCACCTCGATCTGGGAGACGACCAAGCGCGGGCTTCGCCAC
Organism: uncultured Pseudomonadota bacterium; assembly: GCA_963711305.1. Taxonomy (GTDB): domain Bacteria; phylum Myxococcota_A; class Polyangia; order Fen-1088; family Fen-1088; genus DASRQZ01. The sequence continues at coordinate 168,314 of CAVQDT010000005.1, read as the reverse complement.
ATGGGGCCGGGCCGAACCCTGCGCACGCTCACGGCGCTCAACCAAAAGGACGGGTTCGACTGCCCGAGCTGCGCCTGGCCGGACCCAGACGACAAGCGCAAGATGGCCGAGTTTTGCGAGAACGGCGCCAAGGCGGTCGCCAGCGAGGCGACCCGCGCGCGCGCGACGCCGCAGTTCTTCGCGAAGCACAGCATCACCGAGATGCAGGGCAAGAACGACCTCTGGCTCGAGCAGCAGGGGCGCATCACGCATCCGATGCTCCGGCGCGGCGACTACTACGAGCCGATCGCCTGGGACGACGCCTTCGCGCTGATCGGGCGCGAGCTGCGCGGGCTGCGCTCGCCCAACGAGGCGGTCTTCTACACCTCGGGGCGCGCGAGCAACGAGGCGGCGTTCCTGTACGGGCTCTTCGTTCGCCAGCTCGGCACCAACAACCTGCCCGACTGCTCCAACATGTGTCACGAGTCGAGCGGGCTCGGCTTGACCTCGACCATCGGCATCGGCAAGGCGACGGTGAAGCTCGAGGACTTCGCGCACGCCGACAGCATCTTCGTGATCGGCCAGAACCCCGGCACAAACCACCCGCGCATGCTCACCGAGCTGCAAATAGCGGCGCGCAATGGATGCAAGATCGTCAGCATCAACCCGCTGGCCGAGACCGGGCTCATCCGCTTCAAGAACCCGCAAGAGCCGCTGAACATGCTGGGCCGCGGGACGCCGATCGCGTCGCTGTTCGTGCCGGTGCGCGTGAACGGCGACGTCGCGCTGTTGAAGGGGATCATGAAGGAGATGCTGGCTGCCGACCGCGAGAGCGGCGGCCAGAAGCTGGCGCACGACTTCATCGCCCACAACACCGAGGGCTTCGAACAGTTCGTCGCCGATCTCGACGCCGAGAGCTGGGATCGCATCGTCGCCGAGAGCGGCATCTCGCGTGAGCAGATCCGCGAGGCGGCCGCGATCGCGCTCGCGTCCGAGCGGATGATCTGCTGCTGGGCCATGGGCATCACCCAGCACGAGAACGGCGTCGCCAACGTGCAGACCATCGTCAACTTCGCGCTGCTGCGCGGCCAGATCGGGCGGCGCGGCGCGGGTCTGTGCCCGGTGCGCGGGCACAGCAACGTGCAGGGCGACCGCACCGTCGGCATCTGGGAAAAGATGAGCCCGCAGTTCATGAAGGCGCTGGGGACCGAGTTCGGCTTCGAGCCGCCCGCCGACCACGGCTACGACACCGTGCGCGCGATCGAAGCCATGCACGCGGGCAAGGCCAGCGTCTTCGTCGCGCTCGGCGGCAACTTCGTCTCGGCGACGCCCGACACGCACTACACCTCCGAGGGGCTCGCGCGCTGTGCGCTCACCGTGCAGATCTCGACCAAGCTCAATCGCAGCCACCTCATCACCGGGCGGCAAGCGTTGATCCTGCCCTGCCTCGGCCGCACCGAGCGCGACCGGCAGGCGTCGGGCGAGCAGTTCGTCACCGTCGAGGATACGACCGGCGTCGTGCACCAATCCCACGGCGTCCTCGAGCCGGCGTCGCCCGAGCTGCGCAGCGAGCCGGCGATCGTCGCCGGGATGGCGATGGCCGCGCTCGATGGCAAGAGCAAGGTCGACTGGGCCGGCCTCATCGCCAACTACGACGGCATCCGCGAGCACATCGAGCACGTCGTGCCCGGGTTCACGCAATACAACGTGCGCGTGCGCGAGCCGGGCGGCTTCTACCTGCCGAACGCTCCGCGCGACGGCAAATTCAACACGCCTTCGGCGCGGGCGCGCTTCACTGTGCACCCGATCCCGATCCACAGCGCGCGCCTGGCAAAGGGTCAGCTTCTACTGACCACGCTGCGCAGCCACGATCAATTCAACACGACGATCTACGGCGAGGACGACCGCTACCGCGGCGTCTACGGTGGCCGGCGGGTGATCTTCCTCAACGCCGACGACATGGCCGAGCAAGGCATCAAGGCCGGCGACTGGCTCGACATCACCAGCCACTACCGGGGCGAGCGGCGGCGCGTGGTGCGGTTCGAAGCCATCAGCTACGAGATCCCGCGCGGCTGCGCGGCGGCCTATTTCCCCGAGACCAACCCGCTCGTCCCGGTCACCAGCGTGGCCGCGGGCAGCAATCAGCCGGGCTCGAAGTCGCTGGTGATCTCGCTCGAGAAGTCGGCGGCGGCGGCCGGGTAGTAGTCGTAGCTCAGGCCTGGGCGCAGGCGCCGGGTGACACCGTCGCGGCGGACTCGGACGCGCGGCGCTTCGCGAGCCATCCCTGCAGCGCGACGCCGGCGAAGATCCCCGCTGCCGTGAACAGGCCCGCCAGGTGCCCCTGTCCGATCTGCGCCGCCGCCGGACCGGGGCAGGTCCCCGCGACCGCCCAGCCGATCCCGAACATCGCGCTGCCGACGAGGTGGCTCCGCCGGACCGGCGTGGTGCTCCACGCGACCGGCGCGCCGTCGATCCAGGTGCGCGCACCCGCGGCGCGGAGAATGCGCAGGCCGAGCGCCGCAGTGACCACCGCGGCGCCGAACATCAGCCACAGATAGAACCGCTGGAAGCGCAGGCCCGCCAGGATCACGTCGTAGCTGGTGAAACGCGCCCAGCACAGCCAGATCCCGAACCCGACGCCGAACAGCAAGCCGGCGAGCCGCGCGGCAAGGCCGCCGCCGCTCGTGCTGCCGGCGTCGGTCTTCGCCGGCGCCGTCATCGTCCGAGCCCCAGCGACGCGATCGGCAGCAACTGCGCGGCCGCCACCGCGACCATCACGAAGGTCGCCGTCGAGGCGACGCTGCCCGGCGAGAGCTGGGCCACACCGCACACACCGTGTCCCGAAGTGCATCCGCCGGCGGTGCGCGCGCCGAATCCGATCAGCACGCCCGCGCCCGCGAGCACCGCAGCGCGCGCCGCCAGGCTGCGCCCCGCCACGAGGCCCATGTCGTCGAACGCTCCGTTCGCGAACGTCGCGTGCAGCGCACCGGTCGCGAGCGCGTACACAACGCCGCCCGCGACCGTGCCCGCGAAGAAGAAGACCCGCCAGCTGGGCAGACCGCGCGGCCGCGCGATCCAGCCCTCGGCCGCGACGAAGCTGCCGAGCGCGCCCAGGTGCAGGTTGCCGCACCAGCGCAGTCCTATCACCAGCAAAGCCAGAAGCGGCCCCGCCACGTACCAGGGACACTGCTCCGCCAGGACGTGCATGACCGTCAACCTACCACGCGGTCCAGCTCAGTCGCGGACGAGCGGCAGGCCGGCCTGGACCCGACGAAAGGAGAAACCATGTCGGTCATCGATGAGACTCTGCAAGCGAACACGAAGTACGCCGCCGACTTCAAGAAGGGCGCCCTGCCTCTGCCGCCGGGCCGCCAGCTGGCGGTCGTGGTGTGCATGGACGCGCGCATCGAGCGAGGCGCTGCGCAGCCTGGCCATCAGCCAGACGCTGCTCGGCACCAAGGAGGTCGCGGTGATTCACCACACCGACTGCGGCATGCTCACGTTCACCGACGAGAGCATCCGCAGGCGACTGCGCGAGCAACGGGGCGCCGACGCCGACCACGTCGCGTTCCTGCCCTTCCCCGAGCTCGACCAGTCGGTCCGCGACGACCTCGCCGCCTACAAGAAGTCACCCCTGGTGCGCCAGGACGTCCCCGTGCGCGGCTTCGTCTACGACGTGAAGACCGGGAGCCTGCGCGAGGTGAAGTAGCGTCAGGGCGACGGAGCGCTCGCGGCCTGGACGGGTCGCCGTCGCGCGGCGGTCGCCGCGCGGATCGTCGGCTCGTCGCCGAGCAGCGCAACCTCGGTGCCGGCCGCGCACTGCGCGAGGGTGGCGTTGACCTCGCTCGGGGTGATCGAGGCCAGGTGGCCGATGTACTGGTCGGGTGAATCCAGCGGCCAACCGGCGTTCCAGGCGTCGAGGACCTCGGCTGCCAGTGATGCGGACCGCTCGTTGGCGCGCAACTGGCGGCTCGCGAGACCACCGGCCGCGAAGGCGACCGCCTCCGGCGTGGCCAGCGTCGACCACGCCGAGGAATCGAACGCGCTCTGAAGCTCGGACCACGCCGCCGGAAAGGTCGCGTTATCGAACGCCGCCGAGATCTGCAAGACCGCCCCCGCACCGCGCAACGAGGACGCCCCCGTCCTCACGCCGTAGGTCGATCCCATCCGGCGCCGGAGCACGGCCTGCAAGCGATCCTGGACGATCGCCGCCGCAACGTCGCGCACCGCATCGGTGCGGGCGTCGCGCGGCGGCAGCAGGCACCCCATACGTAACAAGACCTGGGTGGCGCCGGGACGGTGAACTATGAGGAAATCGCCCGGGCGATCGAGGGCGCCCCCACCGCCTCCGGCTGACGGCGATGCCGGGAACGGAGCGGGCGGCCCCACCACCCCACCCGCGGGTTTCCAGCTGGCAAACGCTTCGCGCGCCTCCGCCTCGACCTGCTTCGGATCGACGTCGCCGGCAATTACCAGTAACGCGTTCCGGGGGTTGAGGGCCCGATCGAGCCAGCCGGCGATCTCGCCCTTCTTCGTCGCCGCGATCTGGTCGCCGGTCGGTGCCGATCCCGACGGGTGGCCCCGATAGAGCGCGTCTCGATAGCTGCGCTCGAAATGTCCCACGGCCCCGCCCTCTTGACGCTTCATGAACGGCAGGATCGTGTCCTGGAACTTGTCGTCCGGCCATTCGACGTCGTAGCTGCGCAGCGCGAAGACCACCATCGCCAGCGCCCGGTCCAGGTTCCCGGCGCCGGTGGTGGCCGCGATCGTCGACGCGTCCCAAGTCGATCGGAACCCGACCTCGATTCCAAAGTCGCCAGGCGACTCCTCGAAGTACATCTTCATCGCGTAGCGGCTGGCCGCGCCCACGCCGAGCGCCGCGGAATCCCAGCCTCCGTGCACACCGAGAGCCGCGGTCACGACCGAAGCGCCGGGGCGGCGAATGATGATCGTCTCCAGGCCGTTCGGCAGAGTGATGCGATGGAGATCGCGCAGAAATCGGATCGGCTCCAGCGGCGTGATCGCCGGCGGTGACAGATCCGCTCCTGGCGCGGCCGCGAGCACGGCCGGCCCGCCGGCGTTCGCCACGACCGCGGCTGGGTCGCCAGTCATCGGCTCCAGCAGCACGGCACGCGCCCGTGCGGGCGCCAGGTATCGCGCCGCGAAGTCGCGCGCCTGGTCCGCGGTGATCGACTGGATGGCCGCGACAGTGCGGCCCATATAGCCGAGACTTCCCGTGAAGTGCGCGAATACGGCGCGGTCTTGCCCGCGCCTCTCGGTGCTCTCGGCGCCGAACACCAGCTCCTGCAGAGTCCAGGCCTTGAAGTACTCGAACCGCCGATCGAGATAGATCTCGTCGTCGCCGATCCACGGCATCGACGAGACCACTTCTTTCATCGACTCTTCCGGGTGATCCCCCACGGTGAGCCTCACCCGGCATCCGAAGACCGTCGCCAGCGCGCCGGGGTACGAGAACACCTCGACGCCGGCGATGTCGTCGTCGTCGAACCGGCCGTTGTGGAGGTTCTGTCGCACCAGACCGGCCCACATCTCGCCGATGAACCGCTCCGGGCCGAAGCCGCCGGGCGTCGTCCAGCCGATCCAGAGCTCGCGCGTGGTCACCTCGGCGGGTAGGCGCGGCAGGCCCGCGGGCGCGGCAGGAGGCTCGGGAGGCGTCGCGGCCGGCGGCATCCGCGTCCCGGATGCCACGACCGGCTGCGCGTGCGCGGGATCGCCGTAAAGCGCGTGCGGAAGTGTCTCGCGCAGCAGAGCCTCCGCGCGCGAGAGATCGACATCGCCGACCACGACCATCGTCATCTCCGCCGGGTGGTAGTGATCGGTCACGAACGCGCGCGCATCCGCCAGCGTGAGCGCCGAAAGGCTCTCATGCGTGCCGATGATCGGTCGTGCGTAGGGGTGAGAATCCGGAAACACCACCTGCTCGACGCCGAGGAAGCCGAGGCCGCGCCAGTCGGTCTCGTTACGCTCGCGTAGCTCGTTGCGGACGACCTCGCGCTCCACGAAGAACGTGTCGTCGTCGACGCCGTCGAGCGGCGCCAGCAGCCGTTCCCCTTCAAGCACGAGCAGGCTCTGCAGACTGGCCGCGGGCGCGAGCTCGTAGTACGTCGTCTCGTCGAAGCTCGTGTACGCGTTGTGGAGCGCGCCGACCATACCCAGCCGCCGGTCGATCTCCGGCTGGTCAGCCCCGTGCCCGCGAAAGGCGAGGTGCTCCACGACGTGGGCCAATCCCTCGCGGCCCGCCGGATCGGCGCGGCTGCCGACGCCGACCACGGTGGTGACCCCGACCATGTTCGACCCCGGCGCGCGTTCGAAGATCACCCGCAGGCCACTCGGACAGTGAACGTCCCAGAGATCGAACCCGAGCGCGCGAATCCCGGTGTCGCCCCGCTGGGGGCTGCCCGCGCAGGATGCGCCGGCGCCGAGCACAGCCAGGAGCCAGCCTTTCACGGCTACCTCATGCAGACGCGACCACCTCATCGGACGCATTCTCTCACGACCGCGGGCTCGCGCAGCTACGTTAGGAAGAGAGCCCGGACGGCATCCCGGCGCCGCCGCCGGTCGCCGCCACGAACACCGACGCACGCGGGTCGAGCGCACCCGGCGCCTCGACGCAGCTCACAACAGCACCGCTTCGGCGCGCGCCCGGATCTCGTCGAAGGTCCAGCGCTGCCGGATCTCGCCGTTCTCGAACACCGTGACGAGCGCGCTGTCGGCGCGCGGCCCCTGCACCGTCTGATAGCGCCCGTCGCTGACGATCAGGTCCAGGTTGCCCGACTTGCTCGCCTTACCCGTGTCGGTCACCGGGTTCTTCGCCACCGGCACGCGGTGCCCGTCGACCGTCGCCTCGCACACCTTGAACGCGATCTTCTGCGTGTCGCGGTGCACGCGCTGGAGCAGGCCGCCGCCCATCCCGAACGCGATGTTGCTCGCCGAGAAGCCGTGCGACGTGATCGCGTGCAGCACGCGATCGATCGACTCCTCGTCGTCGTTGCCGTCGCCCTGGATCAAGCGAAAGGCGTGCGGTAGCACCTTGTACCCCTTGGTGTTCACGCGGCAGCCCACCTTACGCTCGAGGATCTTGAGCGCGCGGACGTTGACCTCCGACGGGTCGCCCGAGTCGGGCCGGATCACCAGAGTCGAACCCGAGGTCTCGATCAGCTCGCGCAGGTCTTCGCACCAGATGTTCTCGATCGCGTTCCAGAGATCGTAGGAATCGGAGACACACGCGGCAATCGGGAACTTCCCCGGGCCGAGGAACTGCTCCACGAAGTTGCGGTAGGCGTCGCGCTCGCGCTCGCGCCCCCACGCAGTCACCGTGCTGTGCTCGGTGGCCGGGATCGAGAACCCCGCCATCGGCGCGCCGTAGTAGCGGCGCGCGAACCGGATGCCCTCGATGGTGTCCGAGCCCCTGAAGTTCACCAGGTGCGCCATGCCGCCGATCCCGGCCGATTCCGCGCTGCTCACGCCGCGCGCGCCGAAGTCGTGCAGCTTGAACGGCAGCTCGCCCAGCGGATCGTCGGAGGTGCGCGTCAGGTACTCGAAGATGCGCCGCTTGATGTGCCAGGACAGCGTCGCGACCGTCAGCGGATACCAGAGGCGCACGAGCTGGGTCTCGAGCCAGCTCACGATCCAGGGCACGCTCTCGTCGGTCGACTCGACGGTCATCAGTGCATTGCGCACCGGAACCACCGAGCCCTCGGCCACCGCACGGATGCGCACCGGCAGGCGGCCGCCGAGATCGCGGGCGATGTGCCGCCAGCCCTCCTCGGGAAACGGAAGACCGTGCGCCGCGAAGAAGGCGCTCGCCTCGACCACGTCGTCCTCGGTCACTCGTCGCGAGAGGTATTCGTCGAGCAGGTACTGCAGGCCGAAGAACACGGTCTCGCCGTAGAGACCGCCCCGGCTCTCGAAGTATCCGAGCAGGCGCGTCGTTCCGGGTGGGTACTGCAGGAAGTGCGACGCCTTGTACGAATCGGTCCGCAGGATGAGGTTCTCGTTGGCCGGGGACATGGTCTTCTCCTTTCAAATCTCGAAATCGAAGCCGCGGCGGCGCAGCGATTCATAGCGCCGGTGCTCGAAGCGGTAGAGGCGCGCCGCGCGGTGGGGCACGCCGCGCTCCTCACCGGCCTGGGCCAGGAGCCCCATCGCCAGGATGCGCTTGCGGAAGTTCCGCTTGTCGAGCGCGCGGCCGAGGATCGCCTCGTAGAGCGCCTGCAGCTGAGAGAGCTTGAACCGCCCCGGCAACATCTCGAAGCCGATCGGTTGATACCGAACCTTGCCGCGCAGGCGTTCCAGCGCCACGGCCAGGATCCGGTCGTGGTCGAACGCCAGGTCGCGCGCGTCCTGGACGGCGACCCAGCGCGCGTCGCGCGCGTCGGTACCCGACCGGACGCGGTGATCGGCGAGGTTGACCAGCGCGTAGTAAGCGACCGATACGACCCGGCCGCGCGGATCGCGGTCGAGCGCGCCGAAGGTGTAGAGCTGCTCCAGGAATACGTCGTCGAGCCCAGTCTCCTCGCGCAGCTCGCGGCGGGCAGCGTCGTCGACGGTCTCGGCCATCCGCACGAACCCGCCGGGCAGCGCGAGCGTGCCCTCGAACGGTGCCTCGGCGCGCTCGATCAGCAGGACACGAAGCGCGGGCCCGTCGGAGGCGAACGTGATGCCGAAGACCACGCAATCGGCGGTCACGGACGGGCTCGGGTAGTCGGCCAGCTCCACGGTGTCATGTATACACCATGGCTTAGTGTCAGTCGAACACTATATGGCGGCGCCCTCGTCGCGGCCACTCCAGCGCTGTGTGCAGGCGATCACACCCTGCGAATTTTTGATGCATTCTCATCCGGCGCCGCGGGGAGTACCAACGATCCATCCCCATCCGTCGGCTCGACACCGCCCTCTCGCTGATCGTGACCGTCCTCGGCGCCGGCCTGTGGCTGTTCGCCGACGGCTGTTCGGATTCGCTCGCCTCGAACAGCTGCCCCAACGACTATCCCGCCAGCTGCCCGGCCGGCGCGGCGACGTTTGCCACCGACGTCGCGCCACTGATCCAGTCGCGCTGCGCGTTCTGCCACGAGCCTGGCAAAGAGGTTCCGACGCTGGACGGCTACGCGAACATCTACGGCGCCGGCACCCACATCCTGATGCAGCTCACCCACTGCCCCGCATTGATGCCGCCCGCGCCAGTCGAGCCCCTGTCCACCGACGAACGTCGCGTGATCCTGAGCTGGTTCGCCTGCGGCGCGATGAACAACTGAGGATCGTACCCGCAGGAGAGGAGGCGCGCGCGGCCGTCTCCGATCTCGGCGGCGAGCGCGTCGCGGAACTGCGCGACCGTGCGCGCCCATGAGGTGGTGTCCCGGCGCAGCTCGAGACAGGTGACCTGCAACTTTGCGACGCCAGCATGCCGCACGAGCCGAGACCGCAGTGTCTCTGCGTGGAGGCGCACCTGGTGGGCCACCCCCTGGGCGATGGTCATCCAAACGGCGTCGGGCGACAGCACCAGGGGCCGATGCTCGGCGAAGGCGAGATGCACCGCGCCCAGCAGCGGATGCGTCCCGCCGTGATCCACCACCTCCAGCTGAGGATCACCCCCGAGCGCCAGCGCGCCGTCGAACACCCCCGCCAGCCGCCGCGTGTTGAGCCGATCCGTCGCCCGCTTTACGTCATCCACCGCAAACGTCGCCGCCATCCGGCAAAGATGACACGGCAACCTCGACCGCGCGCGCTCTCAGTCGGCGTGCGGAATCGGGATGTGCTCGCCCGGCGGGTATTCGAGCGTCCGACGCGCGCGGCGGCGCGCAATCTCGGCGATCGTCTTTCGTACCTCGGCCTCGCTCCCCTCCCGTGCACCGAAACACCCGCCGAGCGTCGCCTGGCTCCAGCCGCCGAGGAGCCCGCTCCCGACGGACCCTGCCTGACCGCGCAGGTAGGCCTCGTCAGGATCGACGTAAGTCATCCAGGGCGGTCCATCCAGCTCCCATTGGGCCATCGTCCACCTCCTGCGATATCGGGGAAAGGGAACCATCGCCAACGCCGCCGTCAAGGGGGGGCGAGGGCCCAGCGAAGCGCGCAACGCGGCCTCGACTGCTTATTCGAGGCCGGCTTCGAGACGCCGCATCAGCTCCCCGACGTCGCGGCGGTCGGCGGCGCCGAGGCGGCCGTGCGCGTCGCACTTCGTGAGCAAGACCTCGGCCATCTCCCGCCCGCTCCTCGCTTGCGGCGACAGCGGCTCGAGCGAGCGCAACACCGCGACCATCGTCCTCAGCGTCGATGCATCGTCGCGCCGGTTCTCGAAGGTCACCCGCGCCTCGGGCCGCGCGCAGGTCTCGCGCGTCCAGCGCTCCAGCCAGCGCGCGAGCGCCGCCATCTTCTCGTAATCCAGCTTCTCCGGCGTGTCCTCGGGCGTGTGGTAGTGGCGCGATCGCCCGCAGGTCAGGAACAGGAACGGCACGCTCCGATTCCAGAACGCGTCGTAGTCGCTGAGCGGCGGGATGATCTCGGCATCGAGCCGGCGCACCCACAGACCGGGCTCGGCCTCGGCGAGCGCGTCGAGGTGCGCCGCGGTCCCCGCGCTGCGCTCGGCGCCGAGCGCGAAGATGCTGCTCCGGACATCGGGCGGAAACCGCTCGTCGCCTAGCGCGTGGCCGACGATGTCCATGCACAGCATCATGTCGATGCGGTCGAGCGGCACCGGCGCATGAGCTGCGTACCATTCGGAGCCCATGGCGTCGCTGAGGAAGTACGGCGGCTCCTCGCTGTCGAACGCGGCCAGCAGCACGCCGCGGCGTTGTGGCCGATCGCGCGCGAGCGCGCCCGCGACCGCGACCAGCACCGCGATCGCCGAAGCGTTGTCGTCGGCGCCCCAGTATGTGCTGCGACCGTGGCGCCCGAGGTGGTCGTGGTGGGCCGCCAGCAGCACCCAGCGATCAACATGGGAACCCTCGGAGGGTTCCCAAACCCTCCCGCGATGGGTTCCGGCGGGGGACCCGCCTACGCTCCACGCGTTTTCGGTGGTATCGGCGGCGGGGATCGACGCGACCAGGTTCGCTCCGGAGCAGCCGGGCACCGGTTGCTCGCTCACGGTGACCCCGGCGGCGGCGAAAGCATCCGCGATGATCTCGCGTCCCGCCTCGCCGCCCGGCGTTCCCGGCGCGCGGCCGGCGCAGCGATCGGAGCACAGCGCTTCGACCAGCGCGCGCAGGGAGGCGGCGCTCATTTTTCGGGCGGCGGATCGGCGGCGCTCGCGCCGGCGTCCGGGTGAAGGCGCCCGCGCCGGTGGCGGCGCATGGGCTGGCCCAGCGGCATGGTCTCGGCGCCCAGGCCGCCACTCGGCGGCGCGGTCTTGTCGGCGGGTTTGTCGGGTTCTTTTTCGGCGCTCGCAGCACGCGTGCTCGATGCAGGCGCGCTCGGCTCGGGCGGGCTTTCCTTGAGCGCCTTCTCCGACTCGGCGATCAGATGCTCGGCCTCGGCTCGATTGCTACCGGTCGGCACTTTGCGCAGGTACGACTTGTAGAAGTCGATCGCCTCGCGGTAGTGCGCCATCTTGCGGTTGCACTGCCCCATATCGAACAAGATCACCGGATCGTTCTTCAGCCGGTAGGCCTCGCGAAACTCGGCGAGCGCCTTGCGGAACTCCTGCAGATCGTAGTGAACGCTGGCCTTGCGAAGGTGCTCGCGCGCTTTCTCGACGTCGGGATCCGCGCCCGCGGATGGCGGCGGCGGATCGTTCTTCGCTGTGTCCCCACCTGATTTGCGGGCGCGCGCGAGCCCCGGCGCAAACGCCACCGCCAGCAGCAAGCCCCACAGCAAAACGGATTTGCGACGGGTCATCGAAGCGCAGCGGATGCTATCACGGCGCCGCGGAGCGAGACGGAGAGCGCGGTCACGGCGATGCGCGGTCACGCGCGCCGAGGTATACACGGAGGGTGTCGATCGCCGACAGCGCCGTAGGACTGCCGACCACGATCGGTCGTTACGTCGTCCTCGACATGGTCGGGCGCGGCGCGATGGGCGAGGTCTACGCCGCCTACGATCCCAAGCTGAATCGCAAGGTCGCGATCAAGGTGCTGCGCGCGCGGCCGGGCGCCGATATCAGCGACACGAATTTGCGCCTCCGCATGATCCGCGAAGCCCAGTCGATCGCCAAGCTGTCGCATCCGAACGTGGTCGTGGTGCACGACGTCGGCTCCGTCGGCAGCGAGGTGTTCGTCGCGATGGAGTTCGTCGACGGGCAGACGCTGTCCGAGTGGCTGGCGTCCGAGCCGCGCGCCTGGCCCGAGGTCTTGAAGATCTTCGCCGACGCGGGGCGCGGGCTCGCGGCGGCGCACGAGAAGAACCTGGTGCACCGCGACTTCAAGCCCGACAACGTCATGATCGCCGCCAACGGACACGTGCGGGTCATGGACTTTGGCCTCGCGCGCAGCACGACGCCGGCTGTCCCCTGGCGAGACTCCCCCGCAGTGAACGTGCGCGCGCTCGAGCCGCCGGACGACGGCCACCTGGCCGTGACGCGCGAGGTGAGCCCGGTGAGCTGGGCATCAAACGCGCCGGCCAACATCGCGTCCGACGTGACCGTCCTGCAGATCACCCACGCCGGCGCGGTCATGGGTACGCCGGCCTATATGGCGCCCGAGCAGTTCCTGGGACGCGACACCGACGCGCGCACGGACCAGTTCAGCTTTTGCGTCGCGCTCTACGAGGCTCTCTACCGCATCGGCCCCTTCGACGGGGAGACCATGGAGCAACGAAAAGCCGGCGTGCTCGCGGGACGGGTGCGCGAGGCGCCGCCGCGCAGCGGGGTGCCGCCGCAGATCCGCAAGCTGATCCTTCGAGGATTGAAGTGCGATCCTCGGGAGCGCTGGCCTTCGATGAAGGCTCTGCTGGCGGCCCTCGAGGACAACCGGCGGTTCTCGGGCCGTCGCCGTCTGGCGTCAGGCGCCGCCGCCAAGCTGAAGGACGTCTGGGAGGCGCCGGCGCGCGGACAGCCGGTCGAATCCGACGCCAGGACCGAGATGCGAACCGCGTTCCTGGCGACGGGGAAGGCGTACGCCGCCGCAGCGTTCGAGGGCGCCGCCCGCGCGCTCGACGACTACGCCGCGCGCTGGTCGGCGATGTACGTCGACATCTGCGAGGCGACGCACGTGCGCGGCGAGCAATCGCCCGAGGTCATGGACCTGCGCATGGCGTGCTTGCTCGATTGTCTCGAGGACCTGCGCGCGCTGACGCGCCTGTTTCGCCAGGCCGACGCGGACGTGGTGCGGAACGCGGTCAAGGCGGCCAACGCGCTCGCCGGTATCGAGCGCTGCGCCGACGTCAATCTCGTGCGGGCCGCGGTACGGCCGCCCGAGGATCCCGCCACGCGCGCGGCCGTCGATCGCCTGCGCGCGCGGCTGGCCGAGGTCCGCGCGCTCACTCACGTCGGCCGATACGGCGACGGGCTCGAGGCGCTGGCACTGCTCGAGGACGAGATCCACCACGTGGGTTACGGTCCGCTGAACGCGGAGGCGTGGATGATGCGAGGGGTCCTGGAGACCGAGCGGCGCGAGTGGCCGCTGGCGGCGCGCGCGCTCGAGGAGGCGGTCTGGTCGGCCGAGCTCTGCCGTCACGACGAGATCATCGCCGAGGCCGCGAGCAAGCTCGTGTTCGTCGTCTGCCAGATGGGATGGGACTTCACGCTCGCGGAGCTCTGGAGCCGGCACGCCGAAGCGGTGCTCCAGCGGATGGGCGGACACGACGCGCTGTGGGGGCTGCTGTTCAACAACCGCGGGGTCATGCGATTCCGGCAGGGACGGATCCCTGAGGGTCTGGAAGAGGCGCGCCGGGCGCTGGATGCCAAGGAACGGGCCGGCGGGGCCGACAACCCCGACAACGGCCTGTCGTTGAACAACATCGCGCTGATGCTTTTCGAACGCGGCGAGGCCGCGGAAGCGTTACAGCGGGGCGACCGAGCGATATCGCTCATCGAGGCGGGATACGGCATCGGTCACCCGATGACCGGGCCGCTGCTCTCGAACCGCGCCGATTACCTGAATGCACTGGAACGTTTTGAGGAAGCGGAGGTCTCGGCCCGGCGCGCGCTCGCGCTGATCGAGCCGGAGACCGGCCCCGACAACCTGGCTCTGAGCCTTCCCCGGGTGGCCATCGCCGTGGCGTGCCTGGGAATGGGGCGCGCCGGCGAAGCCCTGCCGCTACTGGAGCGAGCGGCTGAGATCGGCGATACCACGGACGCCGAACCGGCGCACGCGGGCGAGACTCACTTCGCGATGGCGCGGGCGTTGCGCGCCACCGGCGGCGACCCGTCGCGCGCCCGCGTGCTGGCCGAACGCGCGCGCGCCGAGTACGCGCGCGCACCGCAGGAAGTGCTGATGCAGCGCGCGCTCGCCGCGGTCGACGCCTGGCTGGCGACGCCGGAATCCTCTCGCTAGGGGACGGCGTCGATCGCCCGCTGCAACAGCGCCTGCGCCTGCGCTTCATTGCACACCTGCTTCGAGACGTGCAATCCGACGATGCGGCGGCCGCGCCCCGCCCACAGGATCGTCTGGTGTTCGAGCAACCTCGGCTCGTTGAGCGCCGACACCGCCTCGTACCCGATGGCGTCGCGCAGCGGCACCTTCTTCCAGCGCCAGGGCAGCATCGGATCGGGGCGCACCGGCGCAGGGGCACCGGTGGCGATCACCGGGTGGCTCAACATCACCCAGCTGTCGTGCACGTCGCCGCTCGACGGTTGAAAGTAGAGCCGGCAGGCGTCGTCGTCGCGCGCCTCGCCGAGGTACGCGGCGGGCGCGGCGCCGCACGCCGTGACCACATCAGCGCTCTTCACGACCCCGGCCGCCGGGCCGCGGCAGCACGCGTTGTGCTTGGGCGCCCTGGGGTCCGTGAACACCTTGCCGCAAAAAGGTACGTCCGGTTTCTTTTCATCGGCGGCGCTGCTCGGCTGGTCCTGCGGCGGCGGCGGAATGTCCCGCGCCGTCGGGCACCCCGCGAGCACCGCCACCGATAGCGCGGCAGCCGACGCCACGGTCCAGCCGAAAAAAAGCGAGCGCCGATTCCTGCTCGATTCCCGCATGCTTGCACCTCGAGACGGGCCTGGCTCGAGCCAGGCAGTTCCTCTTATGCCAACAATTGGCGGGTCACGACAAGCAATCTCGCATGCGACCGAGCGCGTTGCTGATCGATGCGCGCGGATGCGGGAATCTCGTAGGATCGACAACCTGGCGGAGCATTCAGTGCGGCTTTCTTCACGATCGCGGTCCAATCCTTGCCTCGGCGGCCTCCTTCTCGGGGCGGTCTTCCTCTTCGCGTGCACGAGCTCGCGCACTGGAGGCGTGCCGGTGAACGTCGGCGATGCCGCCGCTACCGGAGCGGGGGGCGCGGCCGGAGGTGGCGTCACGGTCGACGGTGGCGGACCGTCCGCCGTCGGAGGGGCCAATGGCGGCGGCGGTTCGAATGGCGCTGGGGGAACGAACGGAGGAGCAGGCGCCGGCGGGGGCTCGACGGGCGCGGGCGGAACCACCGGGGGCAGCCACTGGGTCGGGACCTGGACCGGCGCGCCGCAGTTGACCGAGACCGGCAACCTCCCGCCGACGCCGCTCACCAACATCACCCTGCGCCAGGTCGTCCACATCTCGCTGGGTGGCGCCCAGATCCGCGTCCGGTTCTCCAACGAGTTCGGCAACGGCTCGGTGACCATCAACCAGGCGCACGTCGCGGTCTGCCCGGCGACGCCGGTCAACAGCACGATCGATACGGCCACCGACCAGGCGCTCTCGTTCGGGGCGAGCCCCTCGACGACGATCGCGCACCGGCGCGGCTGTCTGGTCGGATCCGCTCGACTTCAACCTGACGGCGCTCAGCAACCTGTCGATCACCGTCGCGTTCGGCAGCGTCCCCAGCAACGTGACCGGTCATCCCGGCTCGAGGACCACGTCCTACGAGCTCGCGGGCGGCAGCGTGAACGCCGCCAACATGACCACGGCGCAGACCGCCGATCACTGGTACATCATCTCCGGCGTCGACGTGATGGCCAGCGCGGCGGCGATGGGTGTGGTGGTCCTGGGTGACTCGATCGCAGACGGTCGCGGCTCGACGACCAATGGCAACGATCGGTGGCCCGACGACCTCGCGCGCCGGCTGCACGCGAACGCGGCGACGGCGGCCGTCGCGGTGATGAACCAGGGCATCGGCGGCAACGCAGTCACCACCGGCGGCCTGGGACCGACGGCGGTCTCGCGCTTCAGCCGCGACGTGCTGGGACAGAGCGGCGCGCGCTGGCTCGTGGTCTTCGAGGGGGTGAACGACATCGGCGGCGGGATCGGCGCCCCGGCGATCACCGCCGCGTTCGCGAGCTTCATCAGCCAGGCGCACGCGAAGAGCTTGCTGGTGTACGGCGCGACCATCACACCGTTCGGCTCGAACGCGTACTACAGCGTCGCGAATGAGGCCACGCGCCAGGCCGTGAACACGTACATTCGCGGCGGCGCGTTCGACGGCTTCATCGACTTCGACGCCGCGGTCACCGACACCTCGACGCCGCCCAAGCTGCAGGCGGCGTACGACAGCGGCGACGGGCTGCACCTGACGCCGGCCGGCTACCAGAAGATGGCGGATACCTTCGACTACGCGCTGTTCACGAGATGACCACCCGCGAGAGCACCTGACCCACGCGAGCGCCGACATCGCCACGCACCACCAGAATCTCGACGGAGAGCCCGAGCGCGTTCTCGATGAGCAACTCGTGTAGCCGGTCGTGCACGGCTTGCCGTTGCACGCGGTCCTCGTGCGCGGGGAGTGCGATCCGATCGCGGTCCTCGATGGGCACGAAGACGATCAGGTCGAGCGATTCGACGGCTTCCCGAGCGCGCTCGCCGCATTCGTCGGCATCGAACGCGTCCCCCGCCATCACCTCGAGGTAGGCGAGGATGTCGGCCGGGCAGCGGTCGAAGAGCACGTTGCGCTCCCCTCCCCCGAGCGCGTCGATCGAGCGTTCGAGCTGGGCCAGGAAATCCTCGGCTGCCGGCTCTTCCGCGTGCTCGTACCCGTCTTCCTCGAGCAGGTAGTACGGCTCGTCGACGGTGTCGTAGCCGGGCAGCGCCTCGGCGACCCGCTCGATGAGCGTGGATTTTCCCACGCGATGACTGCCCGAGAACGCGATCCGCACGCGCCGATTGTACCGGTTGGGCTCGGGGACCGGTTGCCGTTCTCGGCGACGCCGACCGTCGCTGCTCGCTGCTCCCGTCCTTTCGCCAATTCCTCTCAGGGCAAGGTCACACGTACGTCGTCGAATTCCGCGCCGCTGTAGATCGTGCCCAGGGCGACGCCGCCGGCCGGGATAAGCGCGCCGGGATCGGATGCGTTGGCCACGAGCGTTCCGTTGAAGTACGCCGACAGCGTATCGCCCTCGACCTTGAGCCCGAGCGTGTTCCAGTCGCCGGCCGTCACCGCCACGCCTCCCGCGACCGCAACGATGTCCGTCGTCGCTCCGACCGTGCGCTTGCGGATCTTGAGCGCGCCCGTGTCCGACAGCTCGAGGAAGTAGTAGTCGGTGCTGTCCGCGACGCGCGCCGCGAGATGCACCCGGGCCGGCGTGGTGACCAGCTTGACCCGCGCCTCGACCATCTGGTCGGTCCAACCGACGTCGCCGCCCGCCACGTGCGAGCCCCCGCTCAGCGCCGCGCTCTCGGTGAGCACGTGATTCCCTCCGTCGTCGGCGATCGACCAGGATGAGCCGTCGGTCAGGGCGGTGACCAGCCAGCGGTCCTGCCACATGCCGGCCTCGAAATCGTCGGAGAACAACAGCGAGCCCAGACCGAAGCCGTCGTCGTCGCTCGCGTCGGTGCCGCCGTCGGCACCTGGGCAGGTCGACGTGGGACCGATGCCGCTGGTGATCGCGTTCAACGCTGAAAACAGCTCATCTTGCGTCTGCGCCGCGTAGTACCGGGGCGCGCCCGGGCGGAAATCGTTGCGCGGCTCGAGCCCGGCGAGCGCGAGCGCGCTCAGGTTGCCGGAATCGCTCGTGCGGTTGGTGGCCACGCCGACGACGAACGTGTGAATCCCGGCTTGCGCCGCGGCAGTCACCGCGTTCAATGCGTCGCTTTGCGCCGCGATGGTGTTGCCGCCGTTGGGCGGATTGCCGGTGCAGCTGGGCTCGCCGTCGGTGACCAGCAACAAGTAGCGGCGTGACGGCGACGATCGCGTCATGAGATAGCTCGTCGCGACCTGGATCGCGGCCGCGGTCGGCGTCCCGTTGCCCGCGGGGGTCGCAGCCGCGATCGCCGCCGTGATGCTGGGGACGTTTGCGCTCGCAACCGGCACGTCGATCCGACTGGTGACCGTCGTGGCCGTGCATATGGAGCCGTCCTCGGGAAACGTCTTCAATCCCCAGGTGAACGAGTCGCCTTTCGCGGCGAGCAGCTGGTTCAAAGCGGGGATCACCAGGGACCATTTCGTCGGGTCGGTGGGCCCCGCCGGGTTGCCGTCGGGGGTGTCGGACATCGACGCTGAACGATCGAGCACGATGAACATCTCGGGCATCAAGCTGCCGCAGCCGGCGCCGCTGCCGCCCGCGCCCGACGTTCCTCCCGCGCCCGACTCTCCAGCTACGCCCCCCGCTCCCGATGCGCCGCCCATCCCGCTCGCGCTGTCGGGCTTACCGGCGTCGGGCGTTCTGCTCGCCGTCTGTTCGCCCGGCGCATCGGCAGTCGCCGCATCCGATCCACTATCGATGTCCGCTCCCGGCAAGGCGTGCCTGCCGCATCCAGCCAGCCAGAATGCGGCGCCAATGGCCGCCAGCCCCATCGACGTCGTCGCCCGTCGCGCCATCGCGCAGCACTCTAACATCGGTTGCGCGAAAGGGTTGGCCGCGCGCGAATTGGTGCAATCTCCTGCAAGAAAGCCGCCCGCGCGAAGATTGCCACAACTCTTTGATTCGAGCGCGCGCGCACAGGTATATGCTCGCGCCCCGTGAGCCTGGGTGACACGCGGGGGCGATGGGTTGTCGCGCTTGCCGCCAGCGGCTGGCTGGCGGCGTGCACCTCGTCCAACCACGGCGGCAGCACGACCCCCGGAACCGGCGGCGCGTCGAGCGCCGTGGGCGGGAACGCCGGTTCGTCGATGGGCGGCGCGCCCGCGGGCCAGGGCGGCGCCCCGGCTCCCGGCGCGGGCGGCTCAGCGGGGATGAGCGGCGCGGGCGGGAAGCTGGGAACCGGCGGCACCGCCGGCAGCGCGGCCGGCACCGGCGGGGCGCGCGACGCCGGCGTCGACATGAGCACCGCCGACGGATTGCCGGCGCGGTCGGCAATCCTCGATGCCATGCGCCTGGCCAACAGTTACTTCGTGGCCAAATGGCCCGATCCGGGCGTTGCGATCGTCACCGACAAGACCCGCGCCAGCAACATCTGGACGCGCGCGGTCTACTACGAAGGCCTGATGGCGCTCTACGCGCTCGACGCGCAGGCGAGCTACTACAACTACGCCGTCGCCTGGGGAACCAGCCACGCGTGGGGGCTCAACAACGGCGCGACGACCACCAGCGCCGACGATCAATGCGCGGGGCAGACCTATCTCGACCTTTACAAGATCGACGCGCAGGCGGTGCGGCTGCGCGACATCAAGGCCGACATCGATCTCGCGCTCACCGTCGCGGTCACGTCCGGCTTGGTCGTGGATCGACGCGATCCAGATGGCGATGCCGGTGTACGCGCGCCTGGGCGTGCAGACCGGCAGCACGACGTACTTCGACAAGATGTACGCGTATTACAGCTACACGAAGAACACCACCGGCGGAAACGGCCTCTACAACAAGACCGAGCACCTGTGGTGGCGCGACATGGACTTCGATCCGCCCTACGTCGAGCCCAACGGCCAGAGCTGTTACTGGTCGCGCGGCAACGGCTGGGTCTACGCGGCGCTGGTGCGCGTGCTCGACATCTTGCCCGCCAACGATCCTCACCGCGCGGAGTACCTCGCCGACTTCCAGGCCATGTCCGACGCGCTGCGGATGGTGCAGCGAACCGACGGCTACTGGAACGTCAGCCTGCACGACCCGACGCATTTCCCGGGCAAGGAGATGACCGGCACCGCGCTCTTCACCTACGGCATGGCGTGGGGCGTGCGCACCGGCATCCTGCCGTCCGCGACTTACCGCCCGATCGCGGTGGCGGCGTGGAACGCCATGGTGGCCAACTCGCTGCACACCAACGGCTTCCTGGGCTGGGTGCAGGGCAGCGGCAAACAACCGTCGGACGGCCAGCCGGTCACCGCCGACAGCGTGCCCGACTTCGAGGACTACGGGCTCGGGTGCTTCCTGCTCGCCGGCAGCGAGGTCGCCAAGCTGGCGGCGCCCTGAATCATGAGCGGACGCTTGACCTCGCGGACTGAGCCGATGTACTGGCGGCCGGCAACTATCTGGCAGGAACCGACCCGCACGCGGGTCAGGAATCGCAATTCACGGACCCTTTTTCGGGGTCGGAGGATCGTTCAATGAAGCGCAGCGCTGGACTTTCGCTGGGGGTAGCCGGCCTTGGGGGGTTCCTCATCTTCGCGGCGGGCTGTTTGCCAGCGGGCCCTGACTTGGGCACTGGCGGCGCGACCGGATCCGGGTCCGGCGGCGCAACCGGCCAGGGCGGCAGCTCGACCAGCACGGGCGGCACCGCGGCGGGCGGAAGCTCGGGCATGGGCGGCATGATGACGACCGGAAGCGGCGGCAGCACGGTCTCGACCGGCGGGCGAACGGGCTCCGGCGGTCAGGCCGGCGCGACCACCGGCACGGGCGGCGCCGCGGGCGCGACCGGCGCCGGAGGCGCGGCGCTCAACATCGACGACATCGTCCCCGGCCTCGACGGTTTCTACTGGGAAGCCTCGCCGAGCGGAAACACCGCTCTGTCGGGAACCAACTATCCCTTCGGTCCGACCGCGGGCGGCTGCCCGGCGGGCGCGACCTGGGCCACGACCGGCTACATCAACAACAAGGTGATGGCGGTCAAAGGTGTCACCGGACAGAAGTACACCATCAACTTCAACGTGCGCGGCGTCGCCGGCACGCGCTGCTACACCGGCGGGACCCCCGGCGGCTCGCCGCTGCCCGCGGCTACGCCGAACCCCAGCGGGCCCAACAGCACCTGGTACATCGGCGGCACCCAGTTCAACGACAGCATCTGGAACACCTACGAGATTCACGTCGCGCCCGCGGTGCCGAACGCCGCCAACGTCTACTACGCGAACTACTTCCCCAACGTGTCGAACTGGTGCCAGAAGGAAGCCAGCTACGAGGTTCGTTACGACGCGAGCTTCGCGGTTCTGGGCGGCGGCAACATCACCTTCACCATTCACGACTCGAATTGCCGAACGCTGGCGAACTGCGGAGCGGTCGAGAACCAGGCGACCTGCGACACCGCGGCGTCGCGCAAAATCGACATGTCCGGCGTTTCGCCAGCGCCGGTTAACTTCGCGCAGCCGCGCACGGTCATGCTCGGAACCACGCCCTACCTTGTCCAATGGCTCTGGATCGACGTCACCTCCGTGACGAGCCCCTGATATCGCGAGGCGGACCTTGACCCAAGAACGAACGACGGCGGGAGCCACCCGGAGGTGGATCGCCTGCCTTGCGCTGGTTGTAGCAGTCTCATTTGTGTCTCGTCCCGCCGCCGCCGAGAAGGTGCTGGGCAATGTCGGCGGGTGGGAAGTCTTCACCGACGGGCGCGCGGCCGGCTTCGTCAGCTTTGCCTACGGGGATGGCTACCCGCAGTCCGACTACGCTCCGGATGCCAATGGAATTTATCAAAACATCGACACACCTCAGGAGGGTGGCGGGTTCCGCGCCCCCAGCAAGCAGGGGGTGGTGCTGGATCAGACCGCGATGCCCGGGGGCTCGCTGATCCTCAACCAGGGCAAGATCAACATGTGGCGGGTGCGCAGCGGCTTCATCAGCAATGTTTTCGGCTTCGGCGTGCGCAGCCAGTTGACGCCGTACACCACCGCGACCGCCTACGTTCAGATCTGGATGTTCGTCGAGAATAACGGACGGCAAAAAAACCTGCCCAACTACCCGGACGCGCGGCAGGGGTATGCCAAGCTGGAAGGCCCGTGGGGCAGCTTCACCGCGGGCCGCATGCGGACGTTGTTCTCGCGGGGAGCGACCGACATCGACGTGATGTACGCCCACCGCTGGGGCGTGGGTTGGCCGGGAAAGATCGACAACAACGGACCGACGCTGGGGATGCTTGGCTTCGGCGTGCTCGGCTCGGGCTTCTCGTCGGGGGTGATCTACGCGACACCGCTGCAACACGGATTGCAGCTGAGCGTTGGGCTCTTCGATCCGGTCCAGCTCCAGGGCAGCGGCTCGTGGACGCGCACCCAGTTCCTGCTCCCTGAGGCCGAGCTGACCTACGAGCGCACCCTGCTCGGCGGCAGAGGCAAGTTGGTTTTGTTTGCCAACGGCGCATACCAGAAGGTCTACAAGGATTCTTACTGCGCGCCGGTCCTCGATCCGCTGACGATGCAGTACATCCCCTGCGATCAGACGATCGCGGGCGCCGGCTATGGTGGCCGCCTCGAGCTCGGCGCGTTTCACCTCGGCGTGGCCGGACACTACGGCAAGGGTCTGGGGCTCTATTACGCGCTCGAGGCCAGCGACGCCGCTCAGGACAAAGAGGGCACGTTACGCACGATCCGCGGCGCCTACGTGCAAACTCAGGTGGTCATTCAAAACTTCGACGTGTTCGCCGGCTGGGGAATCGCCCAGGTCTACCTGACCAACTACGACCGAAAGTTCACAAAACCGGACCCGCGCGATCCCACCAGAACCATCTTTCCGTTCAGCGTGCCCAAGGACCAGATGGGCATCAACGCAGGTGTGGTCTATCACATGTCGCCAGCGGTGCATTTCGATCTCGATTTCTTCCGCGCCGAGGCTGATTGGTACGCGGTCAACGGCTTCGCCGCGCCAAAGCAGGTCGTCTGGGTCGGCAACGCCGGAATGAATCTTTCTTGGTAATGCGCTGCCGCGCCGATTGACGGCTCCCCCTTTTGGGGGAACCATGACGATCATGGTTGCTGCCGCAAGGGCGGCAATTGGCGGTCGCCGCGCGCGGCTTACAGAGTTGCCGTGCCGGTCGATCCCAACTGCCTTCATTGTCGCGTGGAGTGTGCTCGGTTGCTCCGGCGGCCGGAGCCAAACGCCGCCTGATGGCGCGGGCGGCTCCGCTGTCGACGCGAGCGCAGGTGCTGGAGGCGGAACACTGGACGCCGCGAGCGGCGGCAACACGGGCGCGGGCGGCGCGGCGACCGGCGCAGGCGGCGACGCGGGCGCAACCGCCGGCGCGAGCGGCAGCGACGGCGCGGGCGGCGCCGCGACGGGAACCGGCGGCGGCGCGGGCGCGGGAGCCGGCGGCGGCGCGGGCATGCTGGCGGCGTCGTCGCTCGCGGTGCGCTTCGCCAACGCAGTGATGGCGCGCTGGCCCGACCCGCAGAACATCACGATTGCGCCGGCCTGGGAGTACAACCACGGCATCGTCTTGCGCGGCATCGAGCAGGTCTATCGCCACACCGGCGACGCGCGCTATTTGACGTATATCCGCCGCTACGCCGACGAGTTCGTGAACGCGAGCGGGCAGTTCCTCAACGCGGGCGGAGTGTC
Organism: uncultured Pseudomonadota bacterium; assembly: GCA_963711305.1. Taxonomy (GTDB): domain Bacteria; phylum Myxococcota_A; class Polyangia; order Fen-1088; family Fen-1088; genus DASRQZ01. The sequence continues at coordinate 144,685 of CAVQDT010000005.1, read as the reverse complement.
GACGCTGCCAGTCGACCACAGCTTCGACAACATCCAGCCATCGGTGTTGCTGCCGTTTCTCTTTCAGCAGACCGCCGCCGCCAAGTACCAGACCGCGTCCGATCTGATCCGCGCGCGCTACGACACCATCCCGCGCAATCCGGACCGCGGCTTCTGGCACAAGCAGATCTATCCCAACGAGATGTGGCTCGACGGCACGTACATGGGCCTGCCGTTCCTGATGCGCTACGCGACCACGTTCGGTTCCTGCGGGACGTTCTGCGCCGACACCGTCGTCGAGCAGGCGCTGCTGATCGCGAACCATGTCCGCGATCCGGCGACCGGCCTGCTCTATCACGCGTGGGACGACAGCGCCGCCGGCGCCAAGGCCGCGTGGGCCGACCCGACGACCGGCCGCTCCCCCTCGGTGTGGGGGCGCGCGATGGGCTGGTACGCGATGGCGCTGGTCGACATGCTGCCCGACATCCCGGCCGATCACACCGGCCGCAGCGACCTCCTGACCATCCTCGCCGGCATGGCGTCGGCGATGCGCGCGACCCAGGACGCGACGACCGGGCTCTGGTTCCAGGTCGTCGACAAGGGCGCGCAAACCGACGACTGGCTCGAGACCTCGGGCTCGGGGATGTTCGTCTACGCGCTCAAGGTCGGAGTCGACCGCGGCTATCTCGATCCCTCCTTCATGACCGTCGCCACGCACGGCTGGCAGGGCTTGCAGGCCAAGGTCACCACCGACGCCACCGGCGCGCCCACCATCACCGGCGCCGTCCAGGGCATGGGCGTGCAGGTCAACTACGTCGGCTACATCAACCAGTTGCCGACGCTGTCCAACTCACCGCACGGCCTGTGCGCGATCCTGCTCGCCGCCAGCGAGATGGAAAGCGCACATTGATCGCCGGCGCCGGGGCTACTTGAAGCTGAGCAGCTCGATGTCGAACACCAGCAAGCCCTTGGGCGGACCGCCCGCCCCCGCGGGCCCGTCGCCGTAGGCCATCGAGCCCGGGATCCAGAAGCGCGTCTTGTCGCCGACGACCATCAGCTGAACGCCCTCGGTCCAGCCTTTGATCACGCTGTTGAGCGGGAAGTTGGCGGGCGCGCCAGTGTTCAGAGAGCTGTCGAACATCTTTCCGTCGGTGGTCCAGCCCGTGTAGATGACCTCGACCATGCTGGTCGGGGTCGGGTGCTGCTTGCCCTGCCCGTGCTTGAGCACGCGGTAGGCCAGGCCCGACACCGTCTTCTTCGCGTTCTTCGGCACCGCGGCGACGTCGGGCGGCGTCTCTGGCAGCGCCGGCGCTTTGACGAAGTCGAGCAACTCGATGTCGAACACCAGCGTGCCGGCGGGTGCGCCCGGACGGGTCGGCGTGTCGCCGTACGCGAGCGGTCCCGGGATCCAGAAGCGGCGCTTCTCGCCCTTGACCATCAGCTGAACGCCTTCGGTCCAGCCTTTGATCACGCGATCGAGCGGGAACTCGGCCGGCGCATTGCGCGTGATCGAGCTGTCGAACATCTTGCCGTCGGTGGTCCAGCCGGTGTAGTGCACCGTGACCTTGTCGCGCGGGCCCGGGTGGTCCTTGCCCTGGCCGGGCGTGATCACCTTCGAGGCGAGGCCGCTCGCGGTCTTTGCCGCATCGGCTGGCGCGGCGGCCACGTCGGCGGGCGCCTCGAGCCCCGAGGGCGCGGCCGGCTTCGGCGGTGGCGGGGGCGTCTGCGCCACGGGCGGCGGCGGGGCGGCGGGCTTTTCCTCCGAGGTCTTGTTGCAAGCGCCGGCCGCGAGCAACGCCCCGCACAGCAGAGAAGCAACGAGCGTCTTCATGATCCGCCCCCTTACCACGTCCGCGCGCCGGCTTGGGAGAGAACCTCGCAACATCGCGTGACGTGCCCGTGAACGGCTCGAAGCGGCTCTGAGCTCCGAGCCGTTGCCCGAGGCTCGGACGACTACGACTTTGCGGGGATGGGCGGCGGCGTAGCCGGCTTGGCCGCAGGCTTCGCCGGAGCAGCCGGCTTGGCCGCAGCGGCCGGCTTCGCGGCAGCGGCCGGCTTCCCGCCAGCGGCGGCCGCACGCGCGGCCTTGGCCTCGGGCGAGTTGTAGGCGCTGCGGCGGTCGTGACGGCGGCTGCGGTGCGCTGCCTGGGCGGCAGTGGTGGGTCGATTGCGCTTGCTCATGGCGCCGGACACTACCACAGCTCCGAGGGGCCTCAAGCGGTACCACAGGCCGGAGTATGCTGCCCGCGATGGTTTCATTCGTGACCACCCGCTGGAGCCTGGTCATCGCTGCGGGCGGGCAGACCGCTGACGCGCGCGATGCGTTGCAACGACTGTGCACGATTTACTGGTCGCCGCTGTACCTGTTCGTGCGCCACGATGCCCGCGGGCGCAGCGCCGCCGACGCCGCCGACCTGACGCAGGAGTTTTTCGCGCAGCTGCTCGCGCGCCATGACTTCGCCAAGGTGGACGCGTCGCGGGGACGCTTCCGAACCTGGCTGCTGCAGTCGATGCGCCACTTCCTGGCCAACCAGTACGACCAGCGTACGGCGCTGAAGCGGGGCGGCGGCGACCAGCCCCTGTCGCTCGACGTCGCGCAGGTCGAGCAACTCTACGAACGCGACCGTATCGACGGCGAGGATCCGGAGAGACTCTACACGCGGCGGTGGGCGATGGTCGCGGTTGGACAGGCGATCGAGCGGCTGCGCCTCGAGCTCTCCGCCGACGAAGGCGAAAAGAAAGCGCGTGAGCTGGACGCGATCATCCCGGCGCTGCTTGGCGACAGTCCCGACGGCGGATACGAAGGACTGGCCGCCGCGCTGGGCACCAACGCCACACGCCTGCGCCAGATCGCCTTCAAGTGGCGTGCGTTGTTGCGCGAGGAGGTCGCCGAAACGCTGGACCTGAGCGGCGACGTGGACGCAGAGCTGGACGAGCTGCTGCGCGCGCTGGAGTGACCGGCGCCCGCCAGGCAGGCGGCAGGTGATACCGTCCAACAGGTTGGCGGGTTTGCTTCTCCTGGAAGACAGTGGCGCCGGTGGAGCGGCGCCGGAGGCGATGCCATGAGCCAGACCTGTCCGCGCTGCGGATTCGCAATCCCGCTCGACACCGGCGCAGGCTGCGCGCGCTGCCTGCTGCGCGCGGCTTTCTCGTCCACGCTGCGCGCGCTGCCGCGCCGCTTCGGCAAGTACGAGCTGCGCTCCCAGCTGGGCCGCGGAGGTGCCGGCGTTGTCTTCCTGGCCCACGACCCGGACGCCGATCGGCTGGTCGCGATCAAGCTGCTGCGCGAGGGCGACCTCGCCTCTCCCGACGAGGTGGCGCGCTTCCAGGAGGAGGCGAGGCGCGCCGCCGGCCTACGCCACGAGGGCATCGTGCGGGTGCTCGACGTCGGGGAGCATCGCGGTGAGCCCTACTTCACCATGGAGCTGATCGACGGCGGCACGCTGGCCCAACGCGCGGCCGAGTTACGCGGGCGGCCGAGCGCGATCGCGCGGCTCGTCGCGGATGTCGCGCGCGCGGTTCATCACGCGCACCAGCACTTCGTGTTGCACCGGGACCTCAAGCCCGCCAACTTGCTGCTAGACAAGGCCGGCGCGCCCCACGTCGCCGACTTCGGAATCGCACGCGCGCTCGACGCGCACCGCTTGACCGCTCCCGGCGTGCTCGCGGGAACCCTGCCGTACATGGCGCCGGAGCAGATCACGACGCCCGAGGATCTGACCGTCGCCGTCGACGTCTACGGCCTGGGCGCGATTCTCTACGAGCTTCTGTGCGGGAGGCCGCCCTTCGACGCCGATTCGGCACCGGAGCTCTCGCGCGCCGTGGTCGAGCAGGCGCCGGTGGCCCCGCGCCAGCGCGCGCCCGATGCCGGTATCGACGAGGATCTCGAGGCGATCTGCCTCAAGTGTCTGAACAAGAACCCGGCGGACCGTTACGCGAGCGCCGCCGGGGTCGCCGCCGATCTGGATCGCTACCAGAACGACGAACCGGTGGTCGCTCGCCGCGCGCCGCGCGGCGAGCGGACGGCGCGGCTGCTGCGCCGCTACCCGACCACCAGCGCGCTGGCGCTGACTGGCGTTCTGTTGCTAGCCACCACCGCGGCCGTCGCCGTGTCGGTGGCCGGGACGCAGGAGCACGAGCTGCGCGCCGAAGCAGTCAAGGTCGATCGCTACGCCGCGCTGGCGCTGTCGGGCGCCGTGCTCTACGAGCTGCGCGGCCTGGGCGACGAGCTGGAAGCCGCGGCGCGCGCCGCGCCGATCGTCGAATTGGCGAAGCATCGCGACGACCAGGCGCGGGTCGCGGCCTTTCGCGCCCACCCGCGGGCGAACGGCTTCGACAGCTACTTGCTGGTGGGCGCCGACGCGAGATGGATCGCGCGCGCGCCGCGACCCGAGCAGGACCGTGTGGGAGCGCCCCTCGGATGGCGCGACTACTTCGCGGGCGCGGCGCAGCTCGGGCGCGCGGGCACGCATGGGGTCCACGTGTCGCGCGCCTACGTGTCGACCGCCGACGGAACCGCCCGTTTCTCGCTGACCACGCCGGTGTACTGCGACGGAACGTGGTGCGGCGTCCTCCAGGGCGCCATCGACGCGGCGGCCGCGCTGGGCGCGCTCACGCTCAGCGATCCGGGCGAACCGGCGCGGATCGCGTCGCTGCTGGTGCGCCGCGATCGCGACCGTCCCGACCAGCCGATGCCCGACGACTGGCTGGTCATGCTGCACGACGGGCTGGTGCACGGCGAGCTCGACGTCGTGCCGGACGTGGGCGGGCTGCGCCGACTGTCCGAAGCCGCCGGCGCGGCCCGGGGTGCGGTATCGGAAGAGACCGACTATCGCGATCCGATTCCGGGATTTTCCGGCCGATGGGTCGCAGGCCTGGCCGCCGTGCGCGGCGCGCCGGCCGCCGTGGTGATCCAGACCCGCCTCGAGTCCGCGATCGCGCCGAATCAGCGGCTCGCCAGCCGCTGGCGCACCGCGACGACCATCGTCTTCTGCGCGGGACTGCTCGTGTTTTTCCTGCTTCGCGTGGGTCTGGTCCGCGCACGCGACACGCGGCTCTAACGCCGGCGCCCGGATGCTTCTCCCAGGATCGGGAGGAAGCGACATGGAATCTGTGGCACTGGCAGGAGTCTCGGGACCGGTTTTCTTGCTCATCTACTGCGTGGCAATCGGCGCCTGCCTGTGGGCCGCCTGGGCATGGCGCAAGAACCTGCGCCAACCGGACAACGACGGCGCCGACGTCGAGCTCGATCTCTATCAGCTCGCCTATCTCGTGGGCGGCGCGGCGCGCGCGCTTGCGGCGGCGTTCGCAACGCTGCTCGGCGACGACAGCGTGGCGGTTCACGGCGACCGCGCGTTTCCTCGTGCGTCCGCCCGCAAGCAGGCGCGCGACGGGCATCCCCTGGAGCGAGCGGTCGCCGCCGATATCGACGATCCGACCCGCGGCGACGACTGGCGGCGGTGGGCGGACGCACATGCCCAGGTCGAGATGATCCGCTACGGACTCGAAGAGCGCGGCCTGGTCATCGACCGTGAATCCGCGTCGAGCGGGCGCACCTGGCCCCCGCTCCTGCTGCTGGCCACGATCGCCGCAGCCTTGCCGCGCCTGCAGCGTGGCGTGACGCTGCATCGCCCGGTCGGCGGGCTGGTGCTGCTGATGATCCTCGCTGGGATCGCGGCGGTGCGCATGTTGCTGGTGATGCCGGAGCGCACGTTGCGCGGCGACGCTGTGGTCCGCCGTCATCGCGAACGAGCCTCCGCCCGGCGTGACGAGCTGTCGCCGGCGCAGCGAGTCGCGCTCTTCGGACCCGGCAACAATCGAGACGTGGTGGCGATCTTCGGCTGGGCGAGCGACGGGAGCATGGGTGGAGGCTGCGGTGGCGGCGCAGGCGGTGACGGCGGCAGCGGCGGGGGATGCGGTGGCGGCGGCTGTGGCGGCGGTTGCGGTGGGTGTGGGGGTTGCGGTGGTTGAGGCGGCGATGGCCGCGGTCGATTGCCCGAGCAAGGACCAGCGCGACCTGTGGGATCGGTTGCGCGCCTTCGATATCGACGCTGATGACGGTGGCGGCGACGCTTCCGCAGCGGCCGCGGGCGGCGCGCTCTCGACGCCGCGCGAGCCGAAGGCAGCACCGCCTTCATTTCCCTTCAGAGCGCGTCTCGCGCGCGAGAACGGCTGGCGCCCGTCGTACGCGGCGCGCGTGGTCGAAGAATACCGTCGCTTCCTGTACCTGGCGGCGGTCAGCGGCCACTCGGTCACCCCGTCCGAGGCGGTCGACCAGGCCTGGCACCTGCACCTCTGCTACACCCGCTCCTACTGGGACCGTCTGTGCCGCGACGTCCTCGGCTTCCGCCTGCACCACGGTCCCACGCGCGGTGGCCGCGCCGAGGCCGCGCACTACGACGCCCAGTATCGCGCCACGCTCGCGAGCTACCAGCGCGTCTTCGGCGCGCCACCACCCGACGAGATCTGGCCGCCCACCAACCGCCGCTTCGGCCGCGACCTGCGCTGGCGCCGCGTCTGGACCGCCGACGCCTGGGTGCTGCCCAAGCGCCCGCTGCTGGTGACGCTCGCCGTCGGCATCGCGCTCGGGCTCATCGGAGTGCTCGCGCTGTAAGCGTTCGCCCCCGCCGCGCGTTCTACGGGCAGAAGGAGGAGCCCGATGAAACGGCACCTGTGGTTTCTGATGCTCGGGTTGGTTTGCGCCGCCGGCGCGTGCACGACCCTGGCATCGTCGGAGCAAGGGGGTCTCGGCACCAGCTGGGGCGAGACGCGCGAAAGCCGCGTCCACGGCGTCGATTTCGAACGCGACGACGGTGACCGGCCTTTCGCGGTCTCGAGGCTCTACTACAACGACCCCGACGGCGTTCGCGCCCTGGCCCGGGGACTGTCGTCGGTCTACGGTGGCCCTGCGGCACGAGGCCCGTTGCGCGTCCGCCTGGTCGACGAACGCGGTTTCCCGTTGCCGACATTCTGGCGCGGCGGCATGGTCCTGGTCGAGGGGCGCCACGGCCAGCGCTATGCGATCGAGATCTGCAATGGAACGCTGGACCGGATCGAGGCGGTCGCGACCGTCGACGGACTCGACGTGATGGACGGAGAACACGGGTCATTCGCCAAGCGCGGATACGTGCTCGGGCCCGGGGAAACTTACCGCGTCGATGGATTCCGCCGCAGCCAGGCGGCGGTCGCCGCGTTTCGCTTCGGCACCGTCGACGAATCGTACGCGGCCCGCATCGGGGACGACACGAACGTCGGCGTCGTTGGCGTGGCCTTCTTCGCCGAGCGCGGCGCGGTCCCACCAGGACTGGACGATGAGGCAGCCCGCCGCTCCGCCGCCGACCCCTTCCCGGATCGATTCGCCCAGCCTCCACCGAGCGGCGGTTGGTGATGCTTCCGCCCGGTCCGATCGATGACGGCACGGGTCGCTGCAATCAGTGATCAGCGCGCCAGACGAACCAGATCGACGTTCGTCGCGCGCGGGCGCGCGGCGGCCTCATTTCCGAGCCCGCCCTCATCGCCTCTTCCCCAGCACCAGACCGTTCCGTCGGTGCGAACCGCACAGGCGAGATATGCTCCGACGCTCACTTGTTTTGCGCCGTCGAGGACCTTGTGAGGATCATTCCAGGCCCCCGCCACACGCGGTCGCGATTTCTCCCCCAGCAGAGCACGACGCCGTCGGCACGCACCGCGCAGGTCGCGGTCCCCGAATCCGATACCGAGAGGACGTCGTGCAGACCTGGCACCGGCCTCGCGGTCTCGGCCTCGCGCAAGCTCGAATCGCCGAGCTTGCCCCAGAAGTTGTCGTGCGCCTGGCAGAGCACCCCCACAATCACCACCGGCGGAGGCCCCTGGACCACGCACCCGAGCGCGAGCGGCAACAGCGACAGCAACCGACGCGGCGCGCGCGGCGGCATCACGAGTGGCTCAGCTTCGGCCGGTGATGGTGCCGCCGCCCGCTGCGCCACCCGCGCCCGCGCTGGCGCCGCCCACGCCGGCATCGGTGGTGGATCCACCACCGCTGCTGCAACCGATCTCCAGCACCGCCACCACCGCCAATGCTGTCCAGGGCGCTCGCACGAATTGCCAGTGAACGCGTCCGTCTTTCATCAGCTCTCCCAGGCGAGCATACCTGGATTCGACGACGATTCATCCGCGTTGATTCACCGGCGCAAACGCTGAAGGCGTACGGCGATGGCTGCCGATGGACGGGCTGATATTCTCCGCCCTCATGGCGACTGATTCCGAAATGCTGGCCGGGGTCCCGTTGTTCGCGCAGCTCTCGGAGTCGGAGCGCGCGCTATTGGCCGAACGGATCGACGTCATCACGGTCGAGGCCGGGACGACCATGTTCCACCACGGCGATCCGGGCGGGACGCTCTATGTCATTCGCTCGGGTGAGGTGGAGCTGTTCTTCAAGAACGACACCGGAGAGCGCATCACGCTGGAGACGGTGGCGGCGGGCGAGTTCTTTGGCGACATATCGCTGCTCGACGGCGGTCCCCGGACATCGGCGGCGCTGGTGAAGGAGCGCCTGGTAGCGCTCGAGGTCGACCGCGGCGACCTGGAGGCGCTGATTCAAGTCAGCCCCGCGGCGGCGTTGCACCTGCTGGCGGCAACCGGGCAGCGCTTGCGCAACACCGTCGGGCTTCTGCGCCACACGGCCTCGCGCAACCCCAACATCGAGATCGAAGACAGTCGCACCGTCGTGATGAAGATTGCCGACTGGATCTCGGAGTTCAGCGGCAGCTTGCCCTTCCTGTTCATTCACGTGGGGTTGTTCGCCATCTGGATCGTTCTCAACGCAGGACCACTGGCGCGGTCCGCGATCGGTGGGTGGGATCCGTTCCCCTTCGGTCTGTTGACCATGGTGGTGTCGCTGGAGGCGATCATCCTGTCGGTCTTCGTGCTGCTGAGCCAGAATCGCCAGGCCGCGCGCGAGCGCGTGCGCAACGAGATCGAGTATCAGGTCAATCTGAAAGCAGAGCTCGAGATCGCGCACATGCACGAGAAGGTCGACGACATGTACGCTGCCATCATGGAGCGCCTGGATCGCGACAAGCGTCACGAGGGCCGTCCGTAGAACGGGTCCGAATTCGCGACCGGCTGAGGGCGTGGAGGCCCGCTCAAGCGCGCGCGCCCAGGCGCCGATACATGCTGCCGCCGGCAGTTGCGCGGCGGATCCGATCAACTGAGACCCGGGGGCGTCCCATGGAACGAAGACCACGGTCCGCACGGTGGCACGCGACACTCGCTGCAGGGCTCGCGATCTCCTGCGCAGGTGCGGCGTGCGGAGGCGGTGGCGGTGGCGGTGGCGCCGCCGGCGGAGCTGGCGGCGTCGGCTCGGGGCTTGGCGGGGTGCCGGCGACAGGGACAGGCGGACAGTCAGGAGCGATGGGCGGAAGCAGTGGGGGCGGCACGGCGCCCGGCCCCTTCGCGCTGACCTTGCCGCTGCACGGGTCGTCGGCACAAACGCTGACGCCGATGTTGCAATGGGATCCGTCGGACGGTGCGGCTTCCTACCGCGTCGAAATTGCAACGACCTCCGCGTCGTTTGGCGCCGCCGACGTCGTCGACCAGAGCGTCACCGGCGCCATGACGTCGTTCACGGTCGCGGCGTCAAAGCTGACCGCGGGCGTGATTTACCAGTGGCGCGTGACCGCGACCAGTGGTGCCGGCATGACCGTCGCCACCGGCGCGCCTCGTCGATTCTCGTCGCCCTACCCGGTCTCCGGCGCGCACGGCATCGGCGTCACGCCGGACGGCGCCAAGCTCGTGGTCGCGAGCGACGTGAACAACGGGCCGATCGCGATCATCACGCTGGCGAGCCACGCCATCACCGCGTCAATCAGCACCGGCGTCGCCAGTCAGCCGATGGGAATCGCGGTATCCCCGGATGGTACCCAGGCGCTGGCGACGTTGCTCACCAACGGCAGCGGCGGCGTGAACGGCGTGGCGGTCATCGATGTCGCCCACAGCGCCTTGCTGCGCAACATCTCCGATCCCTGCGTGGGCACGACCCTCGGCGACGTCGCCTACCTGCCCGGGGGCACGGAGGCGGTGATCCCCGATCTCAGCGCCGGTTGCAGTGCGATGGGAATGAGCCGCTTCTCGGTGGGGGGCGGATCGAGCTTCACATTCGTCAACTTCAACGACACCAACGACCCGTTCGGCGTCGCGGTCACCCCCGACGGGACCACCGCGCTCGTAACGATGGAGCTCTCCCGCAAAGTCTACAAAGTCACCCTGCCCGGCACGGTCACGCCGATCTCGGTCCCTTCGACCTCGGCCGGCATCGCGGTGAGCCCCGACGGAAGCACCGCGGTGGTCGCGGGCAGCGACGTCGATTTCATCCACCTGGCGGACGGCGCGGTCACGACCCTCTCGCTGACCAGCGACTCGCCGGGGTCCGACTTCCACAACGTCGCCATCACTGCCGACGGCAGCAAGGCAGTCGTCGTTGGCGGAAGCACGATCCAGGTGCTCTCCCTGGCGAGCCGCAGCGTGGTCAGCAGCTACCCCGCAACCACCGGAACCAGCGTCGCGCTCTCGCCAGACGGCACGACCGCCTTCGTGACCGACCAGGGCAACGGATGGGTGCGCGTGCTGCAGATCCCCTGATCGAGGCTCGGAAATGGATCTCACGTAAGCTTGCGCCCGTGAATGCGGACTCGGATCAAGACGCGGTTGGGCTGGTCGTGCGCGGGCTCGAGGTGCTGGTGGCGATGCGCGGCGACGCAGTGGTCTTTCCCCGTCACGCCGACGGGGCGGTCCGCGCGCTGGCCGACGAGACCGGTGGTTGGATCGAGGTCGGCACGCTCGATGGGCGGCGCTGGCTGGCCGCGCCGGCCGCCGATGGCGCCAGCCCACCGGCCGACCTGGCGTTCGCGTCGGCGCGCCGCCTGTTCGATCGCGTCCCCGAGGCCGAGCTGGCGCTGGCCGGCCACGCGCTGGCGCTGGTCGAGTTCGAGAGCACGCACCGCCACTGCGGCCGCTGCGGCGCCGCCACCGAGCCTGTGCCCGGCGAGCGCGCGCGCCGCTGCCCGGCCGGTCACGGCACCTTTCATCCCCGCATTGCCCCCGCGGTCATCGTCCTGGTCGTGCGCGGCGACGAGATGCTGCTGGCGCGCAACGTGAGCTTTCCGCGCCGGCCGCTTCAGCGCGGTCGCCGGCTTCGTAGAGATCGGCGAGTCGCTGGAGGCGACCGCGCGTCGCGAGGTGCGCGAGGAGGTCGGCGTCGAGGTCGATCGCCTCGCCTACTTCGACAGTCAGCCCTGGCCCTATGGTCGTTCGTTGATGGTGGGCTTCATCGCGCGCTGGGCGGGCGGCGAGATCCAGGCGGATCGCGGCGAGATCGCCGAAGCGGCGTGGTTCACGGCACAGCGGATGCCCCCCGCCCTGCCCCCAACTGTGAGCATCGCTCGCCGCATGATCGACGCTTTCCTCGCGGGAGACGAGGTCGTGCGCGCGTTGCGCTCGCCGCAGCCGGCTCACCAGCCTTGATCGAGCAAAATCGCCATCCCGATCAGAAAGCCCCACCCTCGGCCTTCTCGAGGAGGATGAGAAACACGTCGTTGTCCCGCAGCGGCAGCTCGCGGTCGAACGTCCCGTCGGATCCAATCGTGACTGCACTGCGCTCGATCGGCCTGCCATCGCTCGCCGCATTGACCTTGGCGACCTGGGTGCGGCCGAGCTGCGCGGGTGAGCCCAGGTCGCGATACGCCGAATAGGCGTCGTTCACGCGATAGCCGACCTGATAGACCGTCTGCGTGTAACGACCGGGCGAGACGTGTGTCAGGTGAACCGCCAGCTTGCTCTTCTTCGTCGCTGGAAGGTCGCGCTTGTAGAAAACCTGATCGTTCTCGGACGTCGGGTTCGTGACCGTGAAATCCCAGGCCAGCACCTGGATGTTGCCGCGGTCGTCCGTGGTGACGGTCGAGGCGGGATCACTGGATTCGATTTCCGTGGGGCCGAGGCGATTCAAGAACTGATACGCGAAGAACGCCGGCTTGCGGATGTCCTGATAGTTGAGCAGGCCGAAGCCTCCGTGGAAGGGCGTGAACCGCGGTCCTGCCTCCTCGAAGATGTCCGTGAAGACCCAGTAGGACATCGAGTTGGCGGCGCCGCCGGCTTTCTTGAGCTTGTCGAGAATGAAGGCCGCGCTGTGGTAGCTGTCGTGGATCGGGTCGGCGGGCGTGTACGACGCGCTCCACTCGGTGAGGTGCAGCTCCAGATCCGGGCGCGGCGACGCGGCGATCTGCTCGCGCATTCGCAGGACGTTGCCGAAGATGCTGCGCGGATTGTGCGAGAGGACGGTGCCGGCGCTGCCGGTCTCGTCGAGATGCCCGACGTCGACGGCGTAGTCGTGGCTCGACACGAAATCGACCGGGACGTGGTTGGCGGTGCAGTAGGCGATGAATTCGGGGATCCACGCGCAGCCGGCCGTGGCAGGTCCGCCCGACGCGGTAGGCAGGTGACACGCTCTTGATGGCGCGAGCGGTGGTGGCGTAGAGCTCGAAGTAATCCTGCTGGGTGCCGGCGAAGAAGCCGTCCAGATTGGGCTCGTTCCACACCTCGAAGTACCAGGTGCGCACCTCGGCCTCGCCGTAGCGCTCCTTGAAATGGGCGACGAGGGCGCGAATGAGATCCTCCCACTTCCGCGGATCCTTGGGCTTGGTGACGTTGCCCTTCCACCAGAAGATGGTCTTGCTGCCGCTGGCGAGCGCGCCGGGGGAGAAGCCGAGCTCGACGAACGGCTTCATGTGGATGCGCTGGAGAAAGTCGTAAAGCTCGTCGATGTACTGCCAGTTGTATTCGGGGCGGCCGTGCTTGTCCTCGCGGTAGACGCCCATGTCGTCGCCGAGCAGCCCGTGCATCCGGAGGTAAGTGAAGCCGCACTGCTCGTGGACGTAGGTGAGCTGGCGCTGCCAGTCGGCGCGCAACCCCTCGGCGGCGCGGCCGGCGCCGACGCACGCCTTGAACATCGTATTGAGCGAGCCCTTGACCCGGCGCACGTCGGCGGAGACCGCTCGCAGGTCGGCGGAGGCCGCTCGCCCGTCGGCCGACACCGATGTCGGGAGCAGCGCCACGATGGTGAGCGCGACGAGTTGAGCGACCGCCGACACGCGACCGAGGGGTGTCACCGCTCGGCCTATATCATGGCGGGTGCTCCCAAAGGGTATGAAGATCCGATCCGGTCAGGGTGACGCCGGCGCTGGAATCCAGGTGATGTCGTCGATCCACAGATCGAACGTCACGCTGGCGGGGACCGTATATTCGAAGCTGTAGATCTGGTCGCGCGGGATGGGCAGCCGGCCGGGGTTGGAGAGCAACTGGTCGAACGGGATGTCGACAAGGACCCAGTCGGTGGTGAGCGTGAGGTCCTTGCCGTAGGGCAGCGTGCAGTCGGACGGCGCGCTGGTCGCGCCGTCGGCACCGGCGTCGTCGCCCGCCGCCGGCGGCGGGCAGCTACCGGCCGCGATTGAAAACGAGGCGTGCGTGGTGGTCGCTTGCCCGACGCGCGCCCAGAAGCGGACGCCGGAGTAGGCGCGCGCGTCGACGGGAATCTTGACCACCGCTCCACCGATCGTCGTGGCGCCGTAGCCGAAGTCGAAGCCCATGCCGGCGCCCCACTGCGAGAAGCCGGTCCCGCTCATGCGCATCGCGTACTCGCTCGCGCAGCGGCCGCCCGGGATCGGCTCCATGGTGAACGGGGCGCTGGGGTTGGGAGTCATGTGCGCGCCCGCGGTCTGGTCGTCGTAGACATACCAGCCACCGTAGGCCGTGCTGCTCGAGATGCCCGAGGTCTGGTCCTCCATGTCGTCAATCACCAGCTGCGCGGGCACGCCCGCGTCGGCGCAGTCGCTCGCGGGCGGCACGCCGCTCTCGGGCGCCGAGCCACCGTCGGACGCCGCGGCGACGTGGCAGCCGGGCTGGGCGGCGCAGGCCGTGGCGTTCAGCGACTCGCAGGTCACCGCGCGGCCCGAGCATCCCGCTTGCCACGAGCACCCGCTCTGCGCGCGGCACTCCGAGTCGCTGGAGAAGCCGAGGCACGCGACCGCGACGCCCCCGCAAGCGCCGGCGGCTCCGCCTGGGGAGCACCCTTGCTGCAGGAGGCACTCCGTACTGGTCGAGAACCCCTCGCACGTCGTCGCCGTTCCGCTACACGCGCCGGGAGCACAGCCGGCGGCCGAGGCACACTGCGACGCCGACAGCAATCCACAAGCAACGGGCGTCCCCGCGCACGCCAGCTCTGCGGTCGTTCCGGACTTCCCGGCGTTGCGCCGCCGCACCCGACAGCCGCCGCGGCAGCCGCCAACGCACACAGAATCCATTTCATCGCTCGCCTTTGCCTTTCTGAAATGAAGAGCGTTCAGAGCAGGCCCGTGAGGGGCCCCGTGCACCAATCCGGATTGCCGAACGTGTTGTCGTCCTGCCCCATCGCGTGGATCAACGAGAGCAGGAGGTTGTTGTGGGGGACGTCACCGTCGAACCGCAGGAAGCGCCCGGTGGTCAGGGCGCCTCCCGCGCGGCCCGCCAGCACGTAGGGCGCGTCGGTGCGGCCGTGGACGTTGCCCTTGGCCAGCTCGTTGCACCAGAGGATGGCGGTGTTGTCGAGCACCGTCCCGTCTCCCTCCGGGATCTGCTTCAAACGGCCAATCAGATAGGCGAGCTGCGACGCGTACCATTGGTTGATGCGCGTGAGCTTGTTGACGGCGTCGGTGTCGGCGTCGCCACGGTGGGAGAGATCGTGGTGCAGCTCGTCGATGTGCAGCCACGTGAACCGGACGGTAGACGCCGCTCGCGACCATTGCAGCGAGGCAACGCGCGTGAGATCGCAGGCCAGCGCCATTGCCAGCAGATCCATCTGCAGCGTGCCGATCTGGGGGAACGAGTCGTTCGCCGCGAGGTTGATCCCCGCGTCGAGGACGGGGACCTGGCAGGCGGCACGGGGCGCGGGCACGACGGCCAGGCGCGATTCGATGTCGCGGATCGCGGTGAGGTGCGCGTCGACCTTCTGCCGGTCGCTGGCGCCGAGGCGGGCCGACAGCCGCTGGTAGCGAGCCCGCCACGCGATCGAGCACGCTCAGCCGGTGGGCGCGGATCCGGGCGAGCTCGGCGGGATCGCGCGTGAGGTCGGCGAAGAGGCGGGCGAAGGCTGCGTAAGGATCATCCTCGGGCGGGATCGGCTGGTCCGAGCCGGCGTAGCACATGCGCGCCATGTTGTCGGGAGCGCCCACCTGCACGCCCAGCTCCACCGACTTGAACGCCGTGTCGTTCCCGATGGCGTTGGCGATCCGCTGATCGACGGAAATGCGCGACGCCCACCCGGAGCTGCTGCCGCCGCCGGCGCTGAACGGCCCGGGGTTGAGACCCGCGCCGGTGAGCATTCCACCGATGCCCGCCTGGTGGCCGACCCCCGCGCCCCCGCCCTGCTGATCGACGCCCTGGATGATCACGATGTCGTCGCGAAACGGCTCGAGCGGCGACAGGATTGGCGACAGCACGAAGTCGGTCTCGCCCCCGGTCGGCGTCCAGTTGGGCGCGATCGTCCCGCACGAGCTGAAGAAGACCACGAAGCGGCGCGGGTACGTGGCCACGTCGGCGCGCGCGCGGGCGGGCATCATCGCGTCGAGCAACGGCAGCGCCGCGAGGCTTCCGAACATGGTCAGCGCGTCGCGCCGGGTGAGCGAGAAACGAGGCGGCTTGCTCATGGTACCGGCTCCACGGTGCGGAAGCGGAACGCATCGGACTGAGTGAGCGCGACGAGCAGCTGGCGCAGATCGCCGCCCGAAGCGTGGAAGCTGCCTCCCAGCAGATCGAGCGAGCACGCGTCGGCCGGGGTGTCGGCGCGGCCCTGCGCGAAGCGGAACCACTGGTTGGTGGTGCAGCGCTCGACCTCGGGGCTGCCCGCCAGACGGCGCTCCAGGTCGCGGGCGCCGTTGAACGTCCCGTCGACGTCGGTCTCGGTGAGCACGCCGCTGCCGTCGACCGGCTGCCCGCTCTCGGTGTCGCGCCAGACGCCCACGCCGTCGAAGCTCTCGAAGCCGAGACCGATGGGATCCATCAGGTGGTGACAGCTGGCGCAGAACGGATCAGTCGAGTGCTGGTCGTACCGCTGCCGCGTGGTGAGGCGCGGGTCGAGGTCGGGCGCGCGGATCGCCAGGTTGGCGGGCGGTGGATCGGGCGTCGTGCAGAACAGGCGCTCGCGGACGAACTTGCCGCGCAGGACCGGCGACGTCTGATCGAACTTGGCGCGCGTGGCGAGGAACGCCCCCTGGGTCAGAAGACCTCCTCGCCGAGCGGGATCGACGTCGACCCGGCGAAACGTGGTGCCGTCGACCGGCGCCATCCCGTAAAAGGCGGCGAGCTTGCCGTTCACGAACGTGTATGGCGCGGTGAGCAGCGTCGAGAGGCGCGCGTCGCCGTTCCACACCACCGAGTCGATGAACGTGAGTGTCTCGCCCCGGAACGCGGTGCGAATCGCCGGCTCGAAGGTGGGGTAGATTGAAGGGTCCTTCTCCAGATCGTCGAGCTGGTCGAGCTCGAGGAATTCCTCGTAGAAGCTCGCGAACGTCACCCGCGTCCGGGGATCGGCCAGCAAACGCTCGGCCTGGGTGCGCACGCCGGCGGCGGTCGCCAGCTCGCCCGCCTGCGCGGCGGCGAACAGCGCCGCGTCGGGCATCGTCCCCCAGAACAGGTACGACAGGCGCGAGGCCAGCTCCCACGACGAGACGGGGACCACCGTCGGCGACGACGCCGGCGCGGCGGTCAGGTCGACCTCGACGCGATACAGGTACTCCGGCGATTGCAGGGCGACCTCGATCAGGCTCGAGAAACCAGCGCGCGCGCCGCCCTCGGCGGTCCCGGCGTCGTATGCCGCGCGCAAGTCAGCGCGATCGTCGTCGTCCAACGGCCGGCGGAACGCGCGCGCGCCGAAGTCGTCGATGAAGGCCTGGATGCAAGCGTCGTCCGCGGTGTCGATCGGGCACGGAACCAGCGAATCCAGGTTCGCGAGCGCCCGCGCCCCCGCCCCCTCCGCCGCGTTCATGTACCCCTCCGCCAGCAAGCGGGTCACGGTCTGGGCGTCAGCGTCGTTGGAGAAGATGGACAGCCGCTCGTCGGGGGGGAACGCGGACGACGGGCGGCTGTCGTCGCCGAGCAGATCGCGCAGCGTATTGTCGTATTCGACGTGCGTGAGCCGCCGGATCGGCGAGGGCCCAGGGCTGGGCCCCGCCGTCGCCGCGCAGACGGCCGAGATGGTCGAGCCAGGCGATCGGTGTGATGCGCTCCGCAGCCCGCGGCGACGGCCGCGATCAGAACACCAGCACATTGACTCCGCGCTCCCACTCACCTTCGACAGACGGACCGCGACGGCGATCCGTCACGCGAGCGCGCGAAAAAGTTCTACAGGTCCTGCTCCGGCTCGGCGGCGCCGTCGTCCTCCCCGAAATGACGCCGCAAGACAGCGATGCCGGCCCGGACCTTGCGGCGAGCGACTGCGGACGGCTCCCCCGCCGCGCGCCCGATCTCCTCGAATGTGGCGCCGGCGAGCCATTGGCGCAGGGCCTGCAGGTGTCCCTCTGGCAGGCGCAATGCTGCGAATTCGAGCAGCTCGCGTGCAGTCTGCGCGGCGGTGACCGGTGGACGGTGCCCCCGTTCCTCGGCCTGGATGGCCGGCGACACCGCGAACTCGTTCAGCAACCGTTTGACGCTGGGCTCGCCCGCCTGCGTCGGCTTGCCCGTACCGAGCTGGTCGCGCAGATAGTCACGGACCGCGTTCTTGGTCACGATCCGGATCCAGTCCGCGAACGTCTGGTCGCCGTGCGAGGCCTGCCAGTCGAGGTAGCTGCGGAGGGCGCGGCCGTCGGGACGGGCGATCTTCTCGATCAGCCTCCCCACCACGGCGTCGACATGGTCGTCCGAGCGCGCGAACGAGCCCATGCTCCGGCTCGAGCGCACCATCTCCGTCCAGACCGGCCAGAGGCCCTCGAGCAGGCTGAGACGAGCAGGCTCGTCGCCCGCCGCCGCGCGGGCCACCAGCGCCTGCCACTGCCGATCGTCGAGGGGCGGGCTCGTCAAGTCGCGCACCGCTGCTCGACTGCGATGTCGTCTATGTAGATATCGAAGCGTCGCCACGTTCCGCTCCAGGTCGAGATCCGAAACTCCCAGAACGACCCGAGATCGAACTTGCCGCCAGCCCCCTTCATGAACTGCGCGATCGGAATCGCGACCTCGTGCCACTTGCCGTCCCCGAAGCCCTTCGCGTATGGCTCGATGAGGACGCTGGCGCTGTCGTTGTTGTTGGCGCTGCCACCCAGCAGAACGTTGAAGGAGCCGGGGTCCGGCGCCTCGTCTCGCGACCTCGCCTCGACGCGAATCTGGAACGTCAGGTGGCTGTATGGCTTGAGGTCCACACCCGCGTTCGCGGGGAACCAGCCGAACAGGTTCCAGCCAAACCCGATCCAGTTCTTCCCTTCTCCGTGAAACTTGAGGCCCTTGCTTCCGTTGACGCCGGCCTCCAAGAGCAAGCTGGATCTTGCACTCGCAACCGGGAGCCTTGTCGCAGCCCTCCCACCCCTGCCCGTCGAGGCCTGCCCTGTCCCCATCCCAGAGGGCGACGCGTGCCCCGGGCGCAGCGGGCGCCGCGCCGACGGGGCCATCGCCGGCGGCGCACGCACGCCCCGACATGATCGGCACCACCGCACCGGTCGGCGAGCGCTCTATCTTCGCCCGCTGTCGGGATCGCACTCGGACAGTCGGCGGGGCTGACGCGATCGGGGTTGACGTGGAGAGGATTGCCGCGACTGGCGGCTCGGGTGCCCGCGACGCGACCGCGCGCGCAGGCGTGGGAGTCAGTGGCGCACGAGCGTGCCGGCCTCGCCACAGCTGCGGCGCGACCGTGAACGCCGCGAGGATCGCGGCCCCCGCGATCGAGATCGCCCCGGCTCGCCGGCGCCAGCCTCGCGCGGGCAGGGCCGCCGCGCCGCTCGACCGCGGCGACTCCACGTCCAGGGCGGCGGCAAGCCCGTCGACCAGATCGGCGACGTTGTGGAACCGACGGACCGCCGAGCGCGCCGTCGCCTGGTCGAACCATCGATCGAAGGCCCGCGGCAGCGACACACCGAGGGCCGCGGCGCGCCGGGTGGCCGGCTCGTGCGTGCCCTCGAGCACCTTGCGCATCAGCGCGTATGTCCCGGCGTGCGCCTCCTGCCCCCAGTACGGGCGGCCGGTGAGCAACGCGAACGCGACATGCCCGAGGGCATAAATATCGGCGTGGTGATCGATGTCCCCGTCGCCGCGGAACTGCTCGGGGCTCATGTATACCGGCGTGCCGACGTTGCGGGTCGTCCTCGCGTCCGCGCCGGTTTCGACGGTCTTCGCGATGCCGAAGTCCAGGATCTTGAGACACACCGGGCCGTCGTCGGACCTGGCCAGGAACAGGTTTTCTGGTTTGAGGTCGCGGTGGATCACGCCCGCCGCGTGCGTCTTCCCGAGCGCGAGGCTCGCCTGGCGCATGAGGTCAACGACCTCCGCGGCGGGCAGCCCGCCGCGCCGCCCCAGCTCCTCGGCAACGCTCGCTCCCTCGAGGAGCTCCATCACCAGGAACGGGAGCCTCGTCTCCTCGTCGATCCCGCCGTCGGTGACCCTGACGATGTGCTCGCTGTCGATCCCGGCCGTCACCTTGGACTCATCGAGGATCCGCGCCACCAAAGAGGCGTCGCCGCCCGGCCCGCCCTGGAGGGTCTTGAGCGCGTAGCGATGTCCAGTCACCAGGTGGGTGACCTCGTAAACGATCCCCATGCCTCCCGAGCCGATCACGCGCTCGATCCCGTAACGGTCCGCGATCGTGAACTTTCCCGGCATCCTGACGCTGACAACGATATCGGTGGCGTGATCGCCGCGCAAGCGACCGCCCTTCCCGACCGGGTCTGAATTCACGGACGACTCTGTGGTCCGCGGCCTTCGCGTTTCGCTAGTCGCTCGCGCTCGGTCCCAGGCAGTTGACCACGACCTGCAACATCGCGCCGAGCTTGACCGGCTTTCGCAGGATCACGCGGACATTCGACACCAGGTCGCCGAGGCGCTGTCGCGCGCTCTCCGTGTCGAAACTGGTCAAGACGATGACCGGGATCGGTGCCAGGGCCGGAGCCGCGCGCAGATGGCGAACCAGCTCGACGCCGTCCATCTCGGGCATCTCGAGGTCGCTGATGATCAGATCGGGCTGAACGTACGCGAGACGATCCAGCGCTGCGCGGCCGTTCGCCGCCATTATCGTGTGATACCCCTCGTGCATCAGGAATTCTGCGAGCAGCTCGCGCGCGTCGTCGTGATCGTCGACGATCAGGATGCCGCGCGCCGTTGAACGCGCCATTCGGTTACTCCTGACGAATAACCTACTTGCCATCGACGAGAAGAGCCAAGCGATACCTGCTCAGCCGTGACCTCGGCGATGGAAGACCCGCATCGAGGAACTGGGGGGACAAGCCGCGGGCGCGTGCTAACTTTCTAGAGTGTCGATCGTCGAGAGTCTCAAGAAGCTGGTCGACCCGGTGCAAGCCCGTGCGCGCGAGGAAGAGCTGCGCAAGGAGCGCGAGCAACCCAAGCGCGACCACAGCGGCGATCCACCCGGGTTCGCCTGCCGCATCTGCGGCCACGTCAGCGACGACAAGTCCTATTGCCCCGAGTGCCTGGCCGACACGATGCGGCCGGTTCGCGACCGCTGAGCTACGCCTGATCTGAGAGAAACCTGCTTGCTCGGCGAGCGCCCGTAAGCGATCCCCCAGCCCGGCGTTTCGAGCGGCCGAGCACGACGCCCACCGGCGGCTCCAGGAGCACACACACGCGAAAACGGCGCCGGGGGTCCAGCCTCCGGCGCCGCCGCCTCCCCTTCATGGGACCTGCTACTTGCTCGGGGGAACGACCTTCCCGCCCTTGGCCGCGCAGTCTTCCTTCGAGGTCTTGGTGAGCCCCTGCTAATAGCTGTCGCGATCCTCGTCGGATCTTGCAGCGGAGGACGTGCCGTCCCCGGTGCCAGCGGTGGAGGGGGCGCCCCGGGAGGCGGCGGCATCGCCGGAGGAGCATGACGGCGGGAGCGGCGGGCGCATCGGGCTCGACGGGCGCGGCGGGATCGCCACCGGACGCGAGCGGATTCGACTCAACCGATGCTGGGTTCGCGGCCGATTTCAGCGCGCGCGCCCGCGCCGCCTTGCAGTCGGGCGCGCCCTCCTGGACCTGCGCGACCGCTCTGCCGAACGTCCCCGTCGCGGATACGGTCTCCATGCGCGAAGTCGTTCGCCAGTTCATCGCTCGGGTCGTGGGCGTTCCGCCCGCCGACATCATGATGACGGTGTCACCCTACTGCGGCGCCGCCATGCCTGCGAACAGCTGCGCGAATACGTTCGCACACGACACGGCCAAGAGCGGCGGGTCGATCTACTACACCGCTGCGCCGCTTGCGCAGGAGCTCGACGCGAACGCCACGCAGGTCGAGGAGACGATCTGGACGCCAATGCAGGACGGCATGTCGCTCGCCGCCGACGTCGTCATGAGCGGCATCTCCAACGGAATGCTCGTCGGCATGATCGTCTTCAACGCGCCCTACGCCTGCCAGTAACATCACAGCATGAAGGCCATCCTCGGCGTGAGGTCAACTGGCCTCCATGGCGTATCCTTACATCACTGGAGAGCTACACATGTATCATCGCCGTCCCGCGGACGGCTCCTCGGCGCTCACGGGAGTCACCGTCGGCGCCCATCCGTAGTACAGATCGGCGATGCGCCCCGCCCCCCTCCGATCTCTCGTCCTTGCCATCGTCGTCGCCGCGCTGTCTCCCGTTGCGCGCGCCGCCGATCGTCCGATGCTTCGTGCCATGCCGCGCGTCGTGCGCGGCCCCGGCACCTACGCGCTGTTCGTCGACGGCGCGCCCTACCTGATCCTGGGCGCGCAGGTGAACAACTCCAGCGCGTGGCCGGCGGTGTTGCCGCAGGTGTGGCCGGCGATCAAGTTCATCCACGCCAACACCGTCGAAATGCCGGTGTATTGGGAACAGCTCGAGCCCAAACCGGGGGCGTTCGATTACAGCGTCGTCGACACGTTGATCGCGCAATCACGCAAGAACGACGTGCGACTGATCTTGCTCTGGTTCGCGACATGGAAGAACGGCAGCCCCCACTACGTGCCGCAGTGGCTCAAGCAAGATCAGCAGCGCTTGCCGCGCATGCTGACGGCGGACCAGCGCAAGATCGACTCCGTGTCGCCGTTCTCGACGGAGGCGCTGGAGGCGGACAAGCGCGCGTTCGTCGCGCTGATGAGTTATTTGAAGAAGACCGACCCCCAGCACACGGTGATCATGGTGCAGGTCGAGAACGAAGCGGGCACCTGGGGCGCGGTCCGCGACCACTCGCCGGTGGCGGAGAAGGCGTTCGAAGCGCCGGTGCCCGCGCCGATCGCCGCGGCGATGAACAAGAAGCCCGCCAGCTCGAACGCCGGCTGGAAAGAGCTGTTCGGCAAGGACGCCGACGAGTACTTCCACGCCTGGGCGGTCGCGCGCTACGTCGGCGAGGTCGCCGCCGCCGGAAAGGCGGAGTACCCGCTACCGCTGTACGTGAACGCCGCGCTCCGTGACCCGCTCGCGCCAGGACCGGCCGGCAGCTACGAGACCGGCGGCCCAACGGACAACGTGCTGCCGATCTGGAAGGCGGCGGCGCCAGCCATCGACGTCATCGCCCCCGACATCTACATCGACGACTACGCCAAGGTCGAGAAGGTGCTGGAGCTCTATCACCGACCCGACAACGCGCTCTTCGTTCCCGAGATCTCGAACGCGCCCGCGTACGCGCGCTTCTTCTTCCTGGCGCTGGGCGGCGGGGCGTTCGGGTTCTCACCGTTCGGGATCGACTACACCGGCTACGTGAACTTCCCGCTCGGCGCAAAGAAGCTGACCGAAGAGGCCCTGGCGCCGTTCGCGATGGACTACCGTCTGGTGGCGCCGATGATGCGGCAGCTCGCGCAGCTCGGCTTCGACGGCAAGGTGAAGGCTGTCGCCGAGAAGAAAGGGGTCCCGGCGCAGACCGTCGAGCTCGGCGGCCGCTGGAAAGCCAGCGTCATCTACGGCGTCCCGCAGTTCGGCTTCGGCGACCACCCGCCCGGCAACCCCGAGCCGGTGGGGCACGTGCTGATCGCGCAGCTCGGCGACGACCAGTTTCTGGTCGCCGGCTTTCATTGCCGCGTCGACTTCCAGCCGAGCGGGCTGGCGGCCGCCGGGCGGCAGCGCGAATACCTCCGCGTCGAAGAGGGGAGCTACGAGAACGGCGCGTTCAAGCCCCTGCGGATCTGGAACGGCGACCAGACCGACTGGGGCCTCAACTTCACGTCCGCGCCGCAGATCCTCCGCGTGAAGGTGGGGACGTACTGAGCGTCGCGACGTGGCTCATCGGAAATGCGATCCCGTCCCGAGCTTCGACCGGGCCGCCTACTCCTCGTCCTTGACCGCCGAGCGAGCCGACTTGGGCGCGCTCTCGTACTCGTGCAGCTTGTACTGGATCTTGCGCACGCTGATATTCAGGATCTCGGCGGCGCGGCCGGTCGAGCCGGCGGTCGATTCCAAGGTCTTGGTGATCGCGTAGCGTTCGATCTCGTCCATCGTCGCGCCCGGAATCTGAATCCCGTCGCGCACCTTGACCGTCGCGATGTGCGGGGGCAGCTCGGCAACGGTGACCTCCTGTGACTGCGCGAGGATCACCGCGCGTTCGACGACGTTCTCGAGCTCTCGAACGTTGCCCGGCCAGCCATACGTCGAAAGTTGGTCGAGCGCCTCCGCCGTGAAACCCCGCAACGGCTTCTCATTGTCCGCGGCGTACTTGCGCAGGAAGTGACCTGCCAGCAACGGAATGTCCGACGGGCGCGAGCGGAGCGCCGGCATCTCGAGGTTGATGACGTTCAGTCGATAGAAGAGATCCTCCCGGAACTTCCCTTCCGCCACCATGTGCTGGAGGTTCCGATTCGTCGCCGCGATCACCCGCACGTCGACGCTGATCGTCTCGTTGCCGCCCACGCGCTCGAACTCGCGCTCTTGCAGGAAGCGCAGGAGCTTGACCTGAATACCGGGCGAAATCTCGCCGATCTCGTCCAGGAACAGGGTTCCGTGATTGGCTTGCATGAACCGGCCCTCGCGCCGGGCGACGGCTCCGGTGAACGAGCCGCGCTCGTGGCCGAACAGCTCGCTCTCCAGCAGCGACTCCGCCAGCGCCGCGCAGTGCAGCTTGACGAAGGGCCCCTTCGCACGCGCGCTGCGCTCGTGAATCGCGGCGGCGATCAGCTCCTTGCCGGTCCCGGACTCGCCGGTGACCAGCACGCTGGCACGCGACCCCGCAATCTGGGCGACCGTCTTGAACACGGTCTGCATCGCCGTCGAGCTGCCGATGATATTCTGAAAGCTGTACTTCTCCGCGACTCGTGCGCGAAGAAGACCGGCCTCGATGCGAAGCCTGCGTTGCTCGAGCTCGCGTGCGACCACGACCGAGAGCTCGCCAACATTCACCGGTTTGGCGAGATAGTCGCGAGCCCCGGAGCGCATGGCGCGGACGGCGGTTTCGACCTCGCCGAACGCCGTCATCACGACGACCGGAAGGTCCGGGTCGCCCTCGTGGAGCTTGGCGAGCAGCTGCAGCCCATCCATCCCCGGCATCTTGAGATCGGTGAGCACCAGGTCGGGCGCAAAGTCCGCCACCTTGCCGAGCGCCTTGAACCCATCGGCTGCTGACTCGACGACGTAGCCCTCCTCGTTGAGCAATTCGGCGAGGGCGGTGCGTGCATTGACCTCGTCATCGACGACCAGAATTCTTCCCTTTGTGTTCACGGTACGAACCACTCCTCTCGTAGTCGGGCTCGAAATCACATCAGTTGGGGTCATGATGGTAACCCGTTAAGCGGCTTTCTTGGAACATGGGGTGAACCACGGATCAGCGCGGCTCTACGCGTGCTCCGGGCTTGACCCGGTCGCCGGGGTGCACGGCTACCGTCTCGCCGGGCGCGATGCCCGACAGGATCTCCACCTCGGTGTCACCGCGATGCCCGATCTGCACCGGCACCAGCTGAGCGCGGCCATTGTCGATCCGGAAAGCGGCCCAGCCGTCGCCATGGCGAAACACGGAACCCTGCGGCGCCTTCAGGACGTCGCTGGCCTGCCAGAGCACCATGCGGGTCTCGACGCGGTAGCCGTCGCCCAGCGCCTCCCACCGCCCCCGCGGATCGGTCAGGACCACGACCACGTTCACACGTTGCTCGTCGATGCCGAGCGCCGACGGCCTGGTGAATCCGGACGGCTCGATCAACCGGACGCGCCCGGCGAGCGGCCCGTCGCCGCCCCAGCCGGTGATCACGACCGCCGTGCCGGGCCTGACCTGGACGGCGGCAGTGCTCAGCAGGTCCACGACGATCTCGAGCGCGCCCGGATCACCCACTTCGATGAGAGGCGCTCCCGCAGGCACGACACCTGCGCTCTTCTGAAAGACGCGAAAGACCCGACCGGACGCCGGGGCAAACACGTCGAGGTGCCGGTCGCGCGCGGGCCGCCCACCCGAACCGAGCGTGACCTGGGCGAGGCGCACCTCTTCCGCGGCGACCTTCTCGGCGAACACCGCGGCTGAATGCTCGTCTGTGCGCATGCGGGCATCGAACTCGGCCTGTTCGAGCGCTTGCCGGGTGATGGCGCCGCCCGTGGCGAGCTTCTGCACGCGCGCCAGCTCTTGAGACGCGAGCGTCTTGGCCGAGAGCGCGCGTCCCACCTGCGCCCGCGCCTGCCCGAGCGCGGACCGAGCGGCGCCGAGCCGCGCTTCTGATTCGGCGCGGGTGCGCGGATCGAGGAGCGGCGCGACGGCGGGCGCGATCTCCGCCAGCACGTCCCGTTCGTTGACGGTGTCACCGGCCTCGACGGCGATGCGGGAGAGGCTCCCCGCCGTGGGGGCGGAGACGACGTAGCGATCCTTGACGCGCGTCTTCCCGCTCTCTTCGACCGCGACGACCAGCGGTCCCCGCAGCGTGCGGGCGACGTCGACCGGGACGGGTCGAGGGCGGAGAGCCATCACCACCGCGACCGTTCCGGCGGCCACGAGCACACCGAGCAGCGCACGGCGGGCGCGGCGTAAGAGCTCGCGCCGCCGTTCGCGTGGGGAGCGAGCACCTGGAACGGGCCTGGCGAGCGGAGTCCCGTCCGTCAGCGCGGGCGGGGCCGTCGATGGAAGGAAAACGGCGGGCGGTTCGACGAGCATGGTGGTCTCCTATTCGCGGGTCTTGAGCACGCCGATCAAGTCGAGGCGATCGATGGCCCGGCGTACCCAGAGAGCGCTCGTGGTAGCGGCCAGCAGCGCGACCAGCGCCGCGAGCGCGTAGGTTCGTCCCTCGACGAGCACCTGGAATCGAAATGTCTCCTGGTCGACGGCGCGGCTGAAGAACAGCTCCGCCCAGCCACGGCCCAGGACCAGCCCGACCGGGATGGCGAGCATCACCTCGATCGCGAGGCCGGCGATCAGGATGGACGAGATCTCCGTTCGCGACAGGCCGAGCACGCGCAGGCTGGCCAGCTCGCGGCTTCGCGTCGCGAGCGCGATGCGGGCGTTGTTGTAGACGACGCCGAAGATCACGCACGCGGCCATGACAACGGAAACGGTCGTCCAGATATCCATCGCGGCGCCATTCATGTCGCGCATCCGCTGCACGTCCGCGGCGACGTCGGAGACGTCGATGACGTGCGGCGATCTCCGGAGCGCGCCATCCACCGTCGAGCGTTGCAGTGGATCGACCCGCAGCAGCACGGACGAGATCGCTCCCAGATCGCCCGCCAGCTCCGACAGCGTGTCGACCCGCGCATAGAGCTGCAATCCGACGCTCTCGTCCACGAAGTCGGCCACGGTTGCTTGCACGGTTCGGTGGTCGCCTTCGAGCAACTCCACCTCGAGGCGATCACCCCTGGCCACGGCGAGGATCTTCCCGAGCGCGGCGGTGACCAGGACGCCGTTCTCCGGGACCGGGACGGCATGCCCGCCGTGCGCGACCAAGCGCCGCAGCGTCGCGCCCTCCGGTAAGCCCATCAGAACAGAATCACGCCACCGGTTGTCGTGGCGGACGCGAATCGGGATGGCACGGATTCCTTCGGCCGTGATGACTCCCGGCAGATTCGCCAGCTCCGCGACCACCCGCGGCGCGGTCGGCCGGTCGAACGTGACCGCGAGATCCTGGCGTTGCTCGCGGCGAAACAGGGACTCGAGGTAGTTGTTCAGCGAATCCGAGCCGAAGTGGCCGAAGATGATCAACGCGACCGCGCCTGCGATCCCGAGCGATGACAGCGCCGTCCGCAGCGGGCGCCGCTCGATCTCACGCAGGACCATCATGCCGCTCGGGCCGACGAGCGGACCGAGGCCGAGCCGAGCCGCCACACCGCGGCGGTAACGCGCGGGCGCCGGAGCCCGCATCGCCTCGGCGGGAGGCAGCTTCGCCGCCGCGCGGACGGCGAAGAGGGCGCCGAACGTCGCGGCTGCGGCGCTGGCCACGACACTGGCCGCGATCAACGAGCCCGAAAGACGAAACGTCAGATCCGGAAAGCGAAAGATCCCCTGATAGAGGCGCAAGACGATTCGTCCCAGCCCGAAGCCGCCCGCGACGCCGGCCAGCGCACCCGGCGCCATCACGACCGCGACCAGACCGAGGTAGTGGCGCGCGATCTCGCCGTTCGTGTATCCGACTGCCTTGAGCGCAGCGATCTCCGTTCGCTGGAGCGCGATCAGCCGGGTGAGGACGATGTTGATGAGGAAGGCGGCGACGCCCAGGAAGACCACCGGCACCATGCCCGCGAGCGCGCCGAGCTGCCCGAGCTCGCCGGTGAGGATCCGATTCGAGGTTTGCTGCTTGCGGCCGACGGCGCTCAGACCGCCATAGGGCGCGAGGAGCCGGTCGAGGGCCGCCAGCGTCGCGGGCTCCGAAGCTCCCGGTTGCAGCTTCAGCGTCACGTCATTGAAGGCGCCCTCCAGTTGGAAGGCCGCCCCCACCACCGTGCGATCCATCCACAGCACCGCGTACCGCTTTGGATCGTCGGCCAGAGCGCCCGGACGGATGGCGTAGACGAACTCGGGCGATTCGGCCGTGGCCGCGATTCGCAGGCGGCGCTCGATTCCGTTGATGACGACCGGCAACCGCGCGCCCGGTCGCACCCCGTTGGCGCGCGCGAACGAGTCGAGCAGGACGATCTCGTCGTCCGCGCCCGGAATCGGAAGCCGACCGTTCGTCAGGTGCAGGGCGTTGGTGGCAGGCTCGCCGCGCGAGGGCAGCGAGAGCAGCTGTCCGTACGCGGCGCGATCCAGGCCTTCGATCGGAAGGCTGACCTCCTTCGCGATCCGGGTCTGGACCAGAGCAACCCCGGGCAGCGCTTCGATGCGACGAGCGAGCGGCTCCGGCGCGCTCTCGACGCGTGCGAAAATGTCCGCGAACCGATAGCGATCGTAATAGATATCCCGGGCGTCTTCGAGCGACACGTAGGTTCCGCGCAGAGCGATGAAGCAGGTGATGCCACTCGCCAGCACCAGCGCGATCGTCGCGATCTGACCGCGGAGACCGCGAATCTCGCGCAGGAGCTTGCGGTCGAGGGCGGACATCAAGCGCATCGCGATGGCTCCTTCACCACCGCAGCTCGCTGGCGCGGGCGCGGCGCACGATCCGCCGCTCGGATTGGACCCGTCCGTCGGCGAGAGTGACGACCCGATCAGCGATCTCCGCGATCGGTGCGTTGTGGGTGATCACGGCGGTCGCCGTCCCGAGCTCGCGATTGATTCGCTCGATGACGTCCAGGACCAGGATGCCGGTCCGGAAGTCGAGCGCGCCGGTCGGCTCATCGCAGAGCAGGATCGGCGGGCGCTTGGCGACCGCGCGTGCGATGGCAACCCGCTGCTGCTCGCCGCCCGACAGCTGCGCGGGAAAATGGTCGAGGCGGTCGCCCAAACCCACGAGCGCGAGAGCTTCCTCGGGCGCGAGCGGATCGTCGGCGATGTCGGTCACCAGCGCGACGTTCTCGCGTGCGGTCAGACTGGGGATCAAGTTGTAGAACTGAAAGACGAAGCCGACGTTGTGGCGCCGGAACTGCGTCAGCTCGTCTTCGGCGGCGTAAGTGATGTCGCGACCCTGGAAATAGACGCGCCCGGACGACGCCACGTCCAGGCCACCAAGAATGTTGAGCAGCGTCGATTTCCCGCTCCCGGAGGCGCCGACCAGCACCAGCAGCTCGCCCCGGTGCAGCGCGAAGTCGACGCCGTCCAGGGCGCGCACGTCGACCTCGCCCATCCGATAGACCTTGTGCAGGTCTTCGCAGGTCAGGACGGCACGGCCTGCAGATACGGTCGCTGCGGCTGCGATAGTCGTTGTCATGGGGGTGTCGGTACGGCTTCCGGCGCCCAGGGCAGAGTCACGGTGTCTCCCGGACGAAGGCCTCCGCTGCGGATCTCGGCGAAGCGATCGTTGATGACGCCCGTCTCCACCGTCACCGCCGCCGGCTTGCCGCTCTGATCGAGGGTCCAAACGACAGCGTTGTGGTCCGCACCATGTGCAGGCGCGGGCGCGAGTGCGGCAACAGGAACGCGCAGGGCATCCGCGGAGCTGTCCATCGGAAAGGCCACACGCGCCGTCATGCCCGGGCGCAGGACACCGTCGATATTCTCGACGTCCATCGAGATCCGGTAGCGGCTGGCGCTCATCGGAACCGGAGACGCGGGGCGAATCTCTCGGATCTCCGCGACGAACGACCGGTTCGGCCGGGCGTCAGCAACCAGTCTGACCGGCCCCGGCTGCAGGCGGACCGCGTATGCGTCGTCGATCTCGATCTCGAGGTGAAGATGTGCCGGATCGGAGCCGACCACGAATATGGGTGGCCCCGGAGGGCTCGCGGTGATGGTCTCTCCGGGATCGATCGACCGGGCCAGCACCACGCCATCGATCGGCGCTCGGATGCTGCGCCTGGCGAGCCCGGCGCGGGCCAGCGTTTGCCGGGAGCTCGCGCGTTCCAGCTCGGCTTGCGCGGTCATGAGGTCGAGCTGCGCCTCGCCGGCTGCCCCGGTCAGTACATCGTCGGGCGCCGCGTCTCCGGCCGACCATCCTTCGTCATCCAGCGCGGCGAGCTGCTCGACAACGTGCTTCTCGGCGCGAACGCGGCGAATCTCCGCTGTCTCGAATGCGGCACGGGCATCGGCCAGGGCAGCTCTCGCCTCCAGGTTGTCGAGGCGCGCCATCGTCTGGCCACGAGTCACCGAGTCCCCGACGGAGACCTCGACGGCGACCACCTGCCCGGGACCGATCGAGCCGACCCGCACCGACGTCCACGGCTGCAAGCGCCCTTCCGCTCGCAGCACGCCGGCCACCGCGCCGCGCGTGACGCGGTCCATGCGGTGGGGCACCCGAGTCAGGCGCTGCAACGCTGCAACGCTGCCCGCCCCGACCGCCAGACTGCCCACCGCGACCAGCAGCAGCCACTTGCTCATGGGGTTTCGGCGTCGCGCCCCAGTATCTGCGGGCGTCCTCGCGTCTGCGATCGCGGGAACCGTTCGTCGAATCGGGATGGCTTGCATGGGCATCACGGCTCTAGACGATCCTTCCTCTGCCCTGCCACTGCTGCATCGGGCGTGCCCCCCGGATGGCGGGAGCAAAATCGCGCCCACAGCGGATCACTCGAACACCGTCGCGGCGCCTTCTGCCTGATCCGCGCTAATTGTGCGCGGCTCGGGACGCGGCACGCATGGGTTGCGGCGACGGACGAGGGCCCCGGTGTGACCGGCTGACCACGAAGTGGCCGCGAAATTGAATGAGGCGATGATGAAAGGAGGCGCGATATGAGTGGTCAACACAAATGGCAGCGAGCGTCGTTGCTCTCGGTCCTTGGCTACGAAGGAGCGGGGGCGCTCGTCGGAGGAAGCCTGCTCCTCGCGAAGCCCGACGGCAGATACATGGACATGCCGGTCACGATCATGCACGGCGCCTTCGCGTCGTTCCTGGTCCCCGGTGTGATCTTGTTCCTCCTGGGCGCGCTGAACGTCTCCGCCTTTGTCGCGGTCTGGCGCCGGACCCTCGGTGATTGGATCGCCGCGGGCCTCGCTCTCGGTGGTCTCGCCGTCTGGTTCTTCGTCGAGATCGTGATCCTGCGCCAGCTCCACTGGCTGCACGCGATGTGGGGCCTGCCGGTGCTTTGGGGCCTCGGAGTGGCAATCCCCCTGATCCCACTCGACCGCAGGACCTGGCGTCGCACGGACCGCTCGCAGGGCCATGCGACGTAGAACGACCCGCGTGTCACTCCATGGGGGCGGTGAAGAGGTCGCTCATGACCGGCACGGCGGCGGGGTCCGCCGCGCAAGGGAGCGCCTCGACCCCCAGCATCGCTTGCGTGGTCTTGAGGAGCGCGCTGGTGTCGTAGTCGACGTGCGACACGAACCCGGCGCGCGCCAGAGGTGACGCGACAATGAATGGAGGATCGTCGCCCTGGCTGCTGCCCTCGTCCCACAACAGGAAGAGCGCGCCGCCGTTCTGGTAAGCGCTCGACGCGAGGATCTTCGGAACCTGGCCCGCGAGCCAGCTGTCGCCCTGGCTGATGGATCCATCGTGCATGTCGTTGATGAGGTTGGGCGTGATGAACGCGTAGCTGGGCACGGCGCCGCTTGCCAGATCTGCATCCAGCTGACCGTAGTCCACGATGTGGTCGGTGCAGCGGGCGCCGGGATGGAAGGCGCTGCCGTCGGAGCCGTTGATGTCCGTGAAGTAGGCGAACGGGTTGTGCTTGACGGCGTAGTTACCGTTCGACTTCAGGCCGCACGGCGCGCCCATGCTCTCTTGATACGCCTTCCAGGTGAGCCCCGCCATCTCGAGCTGGTCGGCGAGATGCGACTGGGACGCGATCGACGAGCCGGGCTGCGGGTCGTCGTCGTTGAGGATGCCGAAGTTCTCTCCGGCGACCATCCAGATGTAGTTCGGTTCGCTCGGGTGCACGAACGAGTCGTGATACCCGGCGGCAACGGCGCCCGATTGTGCCAGCTGGTTGATGAATGGCGCGGCCGCGTTACCCAGGATCTGCGGTGCGATCGTGATTCTCCATCACGATCGTGAACACCGTCCCGCCCCATTGGGCTGGTCTCGCCGCCGTGGTGGCCGTCAGTGGCCGGCACTGGTTATTGGTGCTGCCCGAAGTATTGACACACCCCGCGGTCAGGGCCGCGCCAGCGATCAGAGTGCGGAACAATCCGTTCGTCGCTTTGTTGAAGAGATTCATGCTCGATAAATGAGCGCCGATTCGCCAGCGACAAGCGAAATGATTGCACATTATCCGCGCAGGACCTGCGCGGGAACCGGCCGGTGACGCGCAAACATGGCGTCAGGGGATGCAGCGAACCGACCCGTCAATTGCGGCAACCGGAGCTCGCGAGCGTCGGCGGACTGGCGGCACGCCGGGTGCATCTTGCCGAGCCAAATGACAACGGCAGCTGCAGCGCCCCAACATCCAACCCTCGTCGGAGCCAGGAGCGGCAAGATCGCGACCGCCGTCGTGGTCGTCAGTATCTTGCTGGCGGCAGCCGCGGTCTGGAGGCACGAGCGGTCGGCAACCCGCGCGGCGCCCGCACTTCGATTCGATGGCGTTTCGATCGATCAGGGACCGATTCGCGCCAAGGTCACCGCGACGGGGACGGTGAACCCGATCGTCACGGTTCAGGTCGGCGCCCAGGTCTCGGGGACGATTCAGGCGCTGGGCGCGGACTTCAACTCGGTCGTGAAGCCTGGCCAGATGATGGCGCAGATCGATCCGCGCTTGTTCAAGGCGGCCGTGCAGCAAGCCGAGGCGAACCTTCGTGCCACGCGGGCCAACGTCATGCAGATCCGCGCTCAGCTCGCCAATGCGCGCAAGCAGGCCAGCCGCAATCGAAGTCTCCTCGACCAGAAGTTCGTCGCGCAGCAGGACGTCGACGCGACCGAGACCGCGGCCGAGGCCTACGCCGCGCAACTCGAAGCGGTGGAGGCCACCGCCGCGCAAGCTGCAGCCGCGCTGACCACCTCGCAGGCCAATCTGGCGTACACGACAATCCGCTCGCCCGTGAAGGGGATCGTGATCACCCGAAACATCGACGTGGGTCAGACCGTCGCGGCTACGTTCGCCGCACCGACCTTGTTCCTGGTGGGCGAAGACCTGACGAAGATGCAAGTCGACACGAATATCGCCGAGGCGGACGTGGGGCGGTTGGCTGTGGGCATGACCGCCACCTTCACCGTCGATGCCTATCCGGCGCAGGTCTTCGCCGGCAAGATCCGCGAGGTCCGCAACTCGCCGCAGGTGATTCAGAACGTCGTCACCTACGACGCAGTCATCGACGTCGACAACTCTGCGCTGAAGTTGAAACCCGGCATGACCGCCAACGTCGAGATCGTCTACGCGGAGCGGGCTTCGGTCCTGCGGGTCGCCAACGCCGGCTTGCGCTTCAGGGCATCGCCCGAGCTTGCGAGGAAGTCATCTCCGGCTGCTGTGCCGCTCGACCGCAAGCTGGTGTGGGTGCTCCGCGACGGCGTCGCCACACCGATCCTCTTCAAGCCCGGCGTCAGCGACGGATCAGTCACCGAGGTCCTCGAAGGCGACCTTCGCGCGGGTGACCACGTGATCACCGAAGCGATCTCCAGCCGGGCGAGCGCCCCCCGGATCCTCTGATGTCGGCTGCGAATCACTTCACCGCTCATCGAGCTCCGCCACGTGAGCAAGATCTACACACTGGGCGAGGTCGAGCTGCGCGCCCTCGACGACGTCAGCCTCCAGATCGAGCACGGCGAGTTCGTCGCCATCATGGGAGCCTCGGGCTCGGGCAAATCGACGCTCATGAACATCCTCGGCTGCCTCGACCGCCCGACGGCAGGCGACTACCTGCTGGACGGCCGCGAGGTCGGACGACTGTCGCGCACGGAGCTCGCCGCGCATCCGCAACCAGACGATCGGCTTCGTCTTCCAGCACTTCAACCTGCTGTCTCGCACCAGCGCGCTCGAGAACGTGGAGCTTCCGCTGCTCTACGCTGGCGTCGGCTCGGCGCGGCTGCGCGCCGAGCGCGCCAAGGCCAGCCTGGCGCGAGTCGGGCTCGCCAATCGCGTCGATCACCAGCCGAATCAGCTTTCGGGCGGCCAGCAACAGCGGGTGGCGATCGCGCGCGCGCTGGTCAACGACCCGCAAGGTCGTCTTCGCCGACGAGCCGACCGGTGCGCTCGACTCGCGCAGCAGCATGGAGCTGATGCAGCTCTTCCAGGAGCTGGGACGCTCTGGCATCACCATCGTGCTCGTGACTCACGAGCCGGACATCGGCCGGTGCGCGGAACGTGTCGTCACCATGCGGGACGGCAGGATCGTCTCCGACGTGCGCCAGACGCCCCTGCTCGCTCACGCCGGCGCCGCGCTCACCAGCCTGACGGCGGCGGTGGCTTCGCATCCGGTCGTGGATACGACCGCGATCCCTGCTGGCGCCGCCGCTCGCGAGGCCCAGCCATGAACGCCCTGGCCATCACACGCGTCGCGGGCCGCGCGCTGTTGCGGAACCGGCTGCGCTCGCTGCTCACCGCGCTGGGCGTGGTCATCGGCGTCGGCGCGGTTATCGCGATGGTCGCCATCGGCGAGGGCGCCAAGCGAAGAGTGGAGCAGACGTTCGAGGCGATGGGCACCAACCTGCTCATCGTGCTTCCCGGGTCGTCGTCGTCGATGGGGATGCGCGGGGGCTTCGGCAGCCAGGCCACCCTGACCTGGAGCGACCTGAAGGCCGTGCGCAGTGAGTGCAAGGCGGTCGCGGCCGCGTCGCCGGTCTTGACCACGCACACGGTTGTCCGCGTGGAGGATCAGAACTGGACCACGTCCGTGGTGGGCGCCAGCACCGAATACATGGGCATCCGCAACTGGCAGATGGCGCGCGGGCGGTTCTACGACCAGAGCGACATCGACACGTCGCAACAAGGTCGTCGTCCTCGGCGAGACCGTGGTCGACAACCTGTGGGGCAAGGGATTCGACCCCGTCGGACAGACGGTACGCATCCTGACGGCGCCGTTCAAGGTCATCGGCGTGCTCGCGAAGAAGGGCCAGTCGCCCATGGGCCAGGACTACGACGACACGGTCCTGATGCCCTACACCGCCTATTCAGACCAAGATCTCAGCCGGCCTCGGCGGCTACATCAACGGCATCATCATCGTGAGCGCGACGACGTCGGGCGACACCGTCCGCGCGCAGAACGAGATCACGTTGCTCCTGCGCGATCGGCATCATCTCATTCAGGGCGTCGACGACGACTTCTCCGTGCGCAACCTCTCCGAGATCGCCCAGGCGCAGCAGCAGGGAACCACGATCCTGACGACCCTGCTCGCGTCGATCGCGGCGGTGTCGCTGCTCGTCGGCGGAATCGGAATCATGAACATCATGCTGGTCAGCGTGACCGAGCGGACGCGGGAGATCGGCGTGCGGATGGCGGTCGGCGCACGTCCGTGGGACATCCTCGCCCAGTTCCTCAGCGAGGCGCTGGCGCTGTCCCTCGCGGGCGGGCTGCTCGGAATCGGGCTCGGCCTGCTCGGCGCGCGCCAGCTCGCGCTTCACTACGGCTGGCCATTTTTCGTTCACCTGGACGTCATCCTGATCTCCGTCGGGTTTCAGCGCGCTCGTGGGCGTCGTATTCGGCCTCTACCCGGCGCAAAAGGCGGCTCGTCTCGAACCCGATCGACGCGCTGAGGTTCGAATGATGATCATCTCCGTCGACGGAGGATGCCCGTGATTCGCAATCTCACCTTGGGGCTCGTCGTACTGTTCGCCAACGCAGGGCAAGCCGCGACTTCGGATGGTCCGGGTGTCACGCTGACGCTCGACCACGCGCTCGAGCTCACTCGAGCCAACTTGCCCGCGTTACGCCAGGCGCGCGCGCAGTCGGCGCAGGCACGCGCCATCTACGACGAGACGCGAGCGGCCTTCTATCCGACGCTATCGGTCGCTCTCGGCTACAAGCGAACCACGGGGAATCTGGTCGTCGCGCCCGGCGCCAACGTCTCGAGCGAGGCGTTGCCCGCCACGAGCTTCGCCACCTACAACTCGTTCACGAACAGCGTTTCAGCGTCTCAGGTCCTCTGGGACTTCGGCCAGACATCGAACCGGGTCCGGGCAAGCGCGGAGACCGCGCTCTCTCAGAGCGACTCCGAGCGCACCGCGCTCTTGCAAGCGGAGCTCGCGCTTCGGGTGGCGTTCTTCACGGCTGCCGCGCAACGTGAGCTGGTCACGGTCGCCGTGGTGAATCTCGAGAACAACGAGACGCACCTGGCCGAGGCGCGGGCCTTCGTGAAGGAGGGGCGCCAGCCGGGAGATCGCCCTCGTGACGGCGGAGGCCAGTCGCGCCAATGCCCTGGTGCAATCCATCACCGCCAAGAACGCGTACGCAACCGCGAAGACCAGGCTCAATCAGGCGATGGGGGTGCACGGCGCGATCACCTACGAGGTGCGGCTCGAACCAATGGTCGTGGTGGCGGACGAGGATGCTCCGCTGGAACGTCTGGTGATCCAGGCGATCGGCACACGTCCCGAAGCGGCGTCTCTCGAGGCCCAACGCCGAGCGGCGCAGGCCAGCGTCGACGCCAGCCGCGACGCTTGGTTTCCGAGTCTCTCGCTTGGGGCTACCGCCACGAACAGCGGAACGACCCTCGCCGCCAGCCGCTGGCTCGGGCTCACGCCGAACTTCAGCGCAGGCCTGGCGCTGAGCTGGGCCGTGAACCTCGGCCCCGCGATCCCGGCGCAGGTGCGGGTCGCGCTCGCGCAGATCGCGAACCTCGATGCGCAGCTGGATGCACTGGAAGCGCAGGTGCGCGTGGACGTCGGGACGGCGCAGCTCGCCGTACAGGCCGATCGCGAAGCCCTGACCGCGGCGATGCAGGGACGCCAGGCCGCGAATACCCAGCTCGCCCTGGCCACTGGCCGCTTCGCCGCGGGCGTCGGGAGCGCGGTCGAAGTCAGCGACGCACAACTTGCGGCCGATCAGGCCGGCGCGCAGGAGGTGCAGGCGCGGCTCAACCTGGACGTCGCCCGCGCGCAGCTCATCTCCGCGCTCGGACGGATCTGAGCAGCTCCGTCCCCAGACCTGGCGCGCCGCCCGGATTGTGGGTCGATCGAGCAGGACGACGGCGCGGATCAGGTTGGACATCGCCGCGCCATGGCGCGCCAGCCGCGAATCGAGCTCGGCTCAGACAAGGCGCCGGTTGGCCGCGGTAGCTACCTCGGCCTCCGCCACGCGAACGGTGACCACCGGACAGGTGGCGTGGCGCACCACGTGATCGGCGACGCCGCCCAGGAAGAGGCGCTTGATCGCGCCCCGGCCATAGGTACCCATCACGATGAGGTTCGCATCTACGGCCTGAGCCTCTTCCACGACGATCTCGCCAATCGAGCTGGCTCGGACGACCACCCTCGCGACAACCGTGGCGCCGAACGGTCGCGCAGCGTCCCTCATCTTCTTTTCGAAATCCTTCATCTCGTCCTCGGTCGGCAACAACGCACCGACGGGCAAGGTGCTCGGGACCACCGTGAGAGCGCTGACCGCGTGGATGACGTGAAGAGGGCCCGCCCCGGTGCTCTTCTGAAGATCAGCCGCCCAACCAAGGGCGGCGCGAGCAGGCCGGCTGAAATCGTAAGGGACCAGGATTGTCGGCTTCATGATGCCGTTGTCGTGCAAACGCCTTGCCGTAGGAAGACCGCCTTGCTGGGCGTCAGTTCAAATGTCCTCCGAAGATCGCATGCAGACTTTGCGGGGGGCGCACTTCGCGCTCGCAACAAATGCACGGCGTGATCGAGCGGCACGCGAAAAGCATGCTGTCGACGCCCACGCCGGCCTGCGTGGCTCGTCAATACGGCCAAAGCCTCGCTCTACCCGCGCGCTTCTGACTGCGATTGCGACAAGGACGGGCTGGGCGATGGAGCGTGCCGGGGCAGTCGCATCGTGAAGGTCGTCTCGCCGTCGATCGAGCGCGCCTCGAGGGTGCCGCCATCCGCCAGCACGATCTGTTTGGCGATGTAGAGGCCGAGACCGAGGTTTCCGTTTGCAGACCTCTCACTCTTCCCTCGGTGGAAGGGCTCGAAGATGAACGGCGAGCAGATCGGCCGGGATGGCTGCCCCGTGGTTGGTGATGTCGACGACGACCTGGCCGTCGGCGGGGTACGCCCGAACGACGACTGTCGTTCCCGGTAACGCGTGCTCCACGGCATTGCCGACGATGTTGGAAAGGGCTTCCGCCAAGCGGTCGGGGTCCCAGATGCCGGTCAGGTCGCCTTCGAGCTCCAGGTGAATCTTGTTCCCGAACTCTTCGACGACACTCCCGCCGATGGAGCGTAGGTCGCTAGGCTTCGGTTCGATCGGGAACCCTCCCCCGAGACGCGCGCGGGTCAGATCGAGCAACTGATGGATCATCCGTCTCATGCGTTCAACGCCCTTGATGATGAGCGTCGCTGCCTTTCGATCGTACTCGTCGAGGTGGCCACGCTGAAGCTGCATTCCGACTGCCAATCGGATCGATCCGAGGGGGTTTCGTAGGTCGTGGCCCAAGACGCCGATGAACAACTCCCGGAACTCGGCGGTCACACGCAGCTCGTGCTCGGTTTCCTGCGCGCTCGTCAGCGCGGCCTCCACCTTCTCGGTCAATTCTTGTGCCCGGATCGTCGCGCTGACCATGTGCTGGTTCGCCTCGCGGAGATCGTCGGTGGCCTGCCGGGCAGCCTCATAGAGGCGCGAGGACTCGGCTACGCGGGCGTTGAGAGTGGCTTCGGACGCACGGAGAGTATTGGACGCCTGCTTGCTCTCGGAACAGTCGATTCCAGTCTTGACGAGGTACTGGACTCGACCGTCGGGATGGGTGGTCAAGGTGTGCGAAAAGGCGATCCACCTTCGCTCACCCGTCTTGGTCACCCAATAGTTCGAGAAGGTGATTGGACACGTGGACGTCAAAATCGCCTCGAAGGTTGCCATGACCGCCTCGGTCTCCTCCGGTATCAAGGAGAAGTCCCAGAGCGTGCGGCCGCGAACCTCTTCGAGGGAATAGCCGGTCAGATCGGAACAACAGTGGTTCCAGAAGACGATCCGACCGTCGACGTCGAGCACGACGACCAGGGCACCCACCGCCTCGAAGGCCTGGAACTCCGACTCCGTCACCGCGATCTCTTTCGCCGCGTCCGGTCCGTCGATGGAGTTCCCGTGAGGAGGCCGTCGTATCCCTTCAGAGGCCGGCCCACGACGATCTCCCCGTCAGAGGTGACGTCGTACTCTCGCAGCTCCTTGCTGTGCTGACTTGCACGCACCTTGACGACCGCCATCGCGCGCCGGAGATCCCCGTCGATCTCGACGTAGCGCTGGATGATGATTGCGTCCGTGAGAAACGCAATCCCTTGCGGGCTGAACCGGAGATCCACGTAGGAGTCCGCCAGCTCGACAGTGGCCATCACCGTGACGCCGAGGCCCGTCAGCGCTCCCATCATGCGATACAGCGATTCGCGAAAGTCCTCCCGGAAGGTCGGCGCCAGCGCCAGCTCCAGACCGGACAGCGAATCGATCACCGCTCGTTTCGCGCCGACCCGCTTCACCGCGTTCACGCAGCTCCAGCAAGGTCTCGTCGATCGAGAGATCCAGCGGGCGCAGGTAGAGAACGTCGAGCTTCTTCTGTCGAATCAGCTTCTGGAACTCGTCCCCTCGGGGGGTGGTCTGCAGGTAGTCGTTGGGGCGTTTCTCGAAGACGGCCACGATCCCGCTCTCGCCGTGCTTGATGCCCTCGATGATGAATTGATTGGAGAGCACGGTCTTGCCGGAACCCGAGGGACCCGCGACCAGCACCGAATATCCCCTCGGGATGCCGCCGCTCATCATCTTGTCGAGGCCGGCCACACCGGTCTTGAGGCGATGCTTGAGAGGGTGGTCGGTGACGATCTCCTCCGGCTTGAGAATGCGGGGGAAGACGTTGTACCCCGCGTCGGTGATGCGAGCCGTGTGGAGCCCGGGAATCTGCCCCTGGCCGCGCATCTTCATCACCTGCAACTTGCGCACGACCGAGTTGCGTTCGATCGCCTGGTAAAGCCAGAGCAACCCGTCGGCCACCGTGAACACCGCGCTGTCGCGCTCGCCCTCGCCGTACTCCCCGAGGAGGAAGGTGGTCGCCTCGTAGCTCGTGAGCGCCAGCGCGAGGCGCTGCATGAAGTCCGTCAGCTCCATCTCGCCGGACGGTCCGGCGAGCGTGCTACGCACCATCGCCCGGAAAGAGTCCACGACGACGATGCGCCGGAGTCGACCTCTCGAGCTCCTGCACGATGGCCTCCAGCACCTTCGCCATGCCGCCCGTGATGGCGCCTGCTGACCGAGGTGGATGAAGCGGACCGAGCCGTCGCCGATCTTGTCGGTGTCGAAGAAATCGTACTGTTGCTGGTAGCGGAGCATCTTGATGGGTGGCTCGCCGATGATGCTGAAGTACACGGCCTTTCGCTCGGGGGTCGCGTTCGCGAACATGATCTGGTGACCAAGCGTCGTCTTGCCGCACCCCGGGCCACCGGCGACGAGGTTGAACGAGAACTCCGGAATCCCGCCGCCCAGCACATCGTCGAGACCGGGCACGCCGGAGGGCAGCTTGCGAATCGGAACGCGGTTGCTCATTTTTGGTCCCCCTTCGGTGCCGTGTCTTCAATCGTCGGCCAGGCATTGCGCAGTACCTGGACGGTCAATCGCTCTCCGATGAACGTGGTGATGAGCTCTAGGAAGGCTCCGAACAGGACCGCGGCGATCTTGGCGGCGTCCTCGGGATCGCGCGACTGCAACCACGTGCAGAGCTCGATCGAGCATCCGACGGCGGCGCCAAGCTCGGCGAGGGACGCGAGCCCGCTGTGCGATATCTTCGCGCTCCGCGCGAACAGCGCCTGCACGCCGGCGCGACCGAGGAGCGGGGCCAGGTGCGCGTCGAGTTTTTCGTAAACCCGTCCGGCCGCCGCAGCACACTCCGTCGAGCCGCCGGCGAAGGCACCCTCCCTGACCAACAGTCGCTTGGCCCTCTCGATTTGAGACGTGGTCGGTCTCATGATCGGCCTGACTCCCCCCCGACGGTCATCTGGGAGCGGATAATCCATGAAGTCGGAACAGCAAGCGATGGTTTTCAATTGCGCCTAACCGCTTCGAGAACCGCGCTGTGAAGAGAATCTCCTCTCACTTCGCACAGGAAGCACCTCGCAGTTCTTCCGCCCAGTGCACAGCGGCCCGCCGTCTCATCGCGAGACGGGTCACCTCCGATGTGCTCCCGGTTACACGTTGCCTGATACGACGACTTCTGACCCGGCCGCGAACCCTTTCGCGGGCGGGTGGCTCTCACTGGTAGCAGAGGTGATGGAGTCATGAAAGCAGTCGTCGAGTCGACCGGTAAAGTGGGGAGCCGCGCCCGTGTCGGAGAGCACGAGCTGGTCTTCGATCAGCCGACCTCGGTGCCCGGGGGAGAGGATCGTGGGCCATCGCCGCTCGACGTGATGGTCGTGTCGGTGGCGGCGTGCGCCCACTACTTCGCGGCGGCCTACTTGCACGGACGCGGCCTCTCGACAGAAGGGTTGACCGTCGAAGTCGACGCCGAGAAAGAACGCGTGCCGGTCTCGCGCATCGGGAGACTTTCGATGAAGGTGCGGATCCCCGCGGGGCTCGATGAACGGCAAGTCGCCGGAATCGAGCGCGCGATCAGGAGCTGCCCGGCCTACGGGACCCTCCTGCATCCGCCGTCGGTCGAGGTCGAGGTCGACGCGGGCCCTGCTCTCGCTCGCGCTGCGCAGTCGGGCTGACCCACGCATCCTATTCGTCGAGTAGCATTGGAGCGTGACCGAAGCCGAGCCGTCTGACGAACCTCTCCTCGCGGCGGCGCGTGCGGGGGACCGGCAGGCTCTCGAGACCCTGCTCGAGCGCCACCAGGAGCAAGTGTATCGATTCGGCGTGAAGATGTGCCGAAACCCCGAGGACGCGAAGGACGTCCTGCAGGACACGCTGCTGGCGATGGCGCGCGGTGTCCGTGACTTCAGGGGCGCGTCTTCACTTTCGACGTGGCTCTACACGATCGCCCGTAGCTTCTGCATCAAGCAGCGGCGGCGGAGCAAGTTCGCCCCCGAAGAAGAGCGCTCGCTCGACACCGACCTGACCGCTGAAACGAAACACCTCTCGGCCACCGGGCAGACTCCGGACGAGACGCTCGCTGGGAAGCAGATCGAAACGGCCCTCGAACAGGCGATCGCGGCGCTCGAACCGATGTACCGCGAGGTGCTTCTGCTCCGGGACGCCGAGGGCCTCACGGCGCCCGAGGTCGCTGAGATCCTGGGGGTGACGCCCCAGGCGGTGAAGAGTCGTCTGCACCGCGCCCGACTGTCGGTGCGGGAGCGGGTCGCTCCGCTCCTTGGCATCGAGCTCGACCTGCCGCCGGCACCAGGGACGTGTCCCGACGTTCTGACGATGTTCTCTCGGCATCTGGAGGACGAGATCAGCGCGGAGCTCTGCGCCAATATGGAACGGCACCTCGATGCCTGCGCTCGTTGTCGGGGGGCC
Organism: uncultured Pseudomonadota bacterium; assembly: GCA_963711305.1. Taxonomy (GTDB): domain Bacteria; phylum Myxococcota_A; class Polyangia; order Fen-1088; family Fen-1088; genus DASRQZ01. The sequence goes on along the minus strand of CAVQDT010000005.1, from coordinate 102,103 downwards.
TGCGACTCGTTGAGGCGAACGCTCGCGCTTTGCCGCACCTCGGGGCCCGCGGCCGAGGTCCCTGCTTCTGTTCGCGCGTCGGTCAAGACCGCGCTGCGCACGTTCCTCGCCGAGAATCCTTGAATCCTTTTGGTGGCCAGCGGCTCGCACCTATTATGGAGGACAATATGGCGACGGTGATCCGGCAGGTGACCGAACAGAACTTCAGCGACGACCTGGCCGGCAAGGCCGGAGGCGCCTGATGTGCCGGCGGGTCGAATGCTCGAAGTGCGGTCGCCCCACCTACGCCGGTTGCGGAGCGCACGTCGAACAAGTGCTCGGCAACGTTCCGCCGGCAGCGCGCTGCCGCTGTCGTGAAGAGCGCGCCCAGGATTCGCGAACGGCGGGCGGCGCGGGGCCGCGTTCGTGGCTCAGGAGCCTTCTGGGGAAATAGCGGCGGCATTGGTCGACTTCGACGGCAGTCAGGTTTCCTTGCCGAAACCTCGTCAGCTCTCGGTTACGGTAACTCGCATGGCCGATACCCTGGTTGTTCAGCCGCCCAGGCGGGTGCCGATGCTGCTTCGGCCGATGTTGTGGCTCGCGCGTCGAATGACGGGCAAGGACCCGTTGCCGGCGCGTCTCCTCGCGCACTTCCCGAAGGGTGCGGTGGCCGCCGGTCTTCTGGAGCTTGGAGCACCGCACGGCCCCGATGACCTGGAGTCGCGAGTCTTGGCCGTCGCCCGCGTCGTCGCGAGCGCCGTCGCGGGATGTCCCTTCTGTATCGACATGAACGCGGCGACCTGGCAGCGAGCGGGCCTCACGCCGTCGGAGCTCAGTGGCCTGATTCAGGTCGACCAGCAGAGCTGGGAGACGCTCGCCGAACGCGAACGGCTCGCCGCGCACTACGCCGAAGCCCTTTCACGAACCCCGGTGCGACTCGACGAGAGTCTGTCATCCAGCATCCGGGCGGCGTTCTCCGAGCGCGAGGTCGTGGTGCTCGCCCTCGCAATCGCCCAGGTGAACTTCTGGAGCCGGTTCAACCAGGGGCTCGGGATCCCCGCCGCCGGATTCTTCGACGCTGAGAGCTGTCCCCTGCCCCCGCGCAGCCGCTGACCGGCCTACTTCGCGCCAGCGAGCCCGTGCTTTCGGTTGGAATTGATACCGAGCGCCCGGTAGAGCGGGCAAAATCCCACTGCGCCCGTCGCGATTGGTACCAACCCGAGCAGACCCCAGATCGTGTGCGGTCCGACGAACGTCAGGGACAGGATCCCGGCCCCGAGGAACACCCGAACAATACGATCCCAGCTTGACTCGTTGCGTGTCATGGGAACCTCCTTTTCGTACCGTTGGAGCCGAGAGTGTGGAAAAGGGTTCGGGCTGAATCCGGTTCGGGAAGATCAACACCGCGTCCGAGCGCGTTTCGATCACCGAGCAAAGGCGCGAAGATCCTCATCGAGGAGGCGTGCGTAGTCCTTGTACATCTGTCGATTGAACAGGGCGAGGGCATGGCCCCGGTCGTATGGATGAAGTCGCGTGACCCCCCAGGCACGGGCCCACGCCTCAGTGGTTGGCGCCTTTGCCACCAAATCGTACCGTCCATAAAGGACAGAGATGCGTGCGGAGCTCATTTGAGGCCGGTCGAGGCTAGGATCGAGGGCGGCGTAGAAACGTTTCATCTCGTCTACGGATCGGCCGTCTTCTCTAAGTCGTCGTCGCATCGGCTCCGCGTCGGCCCCCTCGAGGACATCCGCCAAGCGGAGCATGGGGATGAACACCGTGAGAAAGTCGAGCGACCTCTCCCAGGTCGCGATGCGCAAGAGCAGCATCGCGCCCACCGAGCCTCCGAATCCGCCGACCGTCTCGACACCCTGGCTACGGAGCCAGGCGACGAGCCGGCGCAGGTCCGAGAGCTCCTGTGCGAATACGCCGAGATGATCGGCCAGGCTGGTGGCAAACACGGCGTCGCCTGAAGAGAATCCGAGCGGCGTGCGCTCGAGGTGATAGGGCGGGACCACGAGCACGACGTCGGCGCCGCGCCGTACGACCTCGCGCGTGAACCAGGAGATCGGAATGAGCGCCAGATCGACAACGTACTGACCCGGGACCCAGAGCACCACGGGGCGCTCGCCGAGACGGCCGCGACGGTAGACGTAAGCCCTGGCGGTGTTCGATTCGGCGTGGTCGAGACGTATGGCGCTCGGGAATGCGATCACCTCTTGGGTGAGCCCACTGTCGTCCATCCGGAAACGGCGCATCGGCTCTCGTTCCACCACCAGCACGGACCCTCGCGGGCGCGTGAGCGTCTCCAACTCGGCAGCGTTGGTGTACGGCAGGGGCTGCGTCGCGCCTCCGATTGGTCGGCGAAGAGCCACCGCTGCCATCGCCGCCAGCGCCCGGTGGTCGAGGAACTCGCTGACGGTGCGCGTACCGGCGACGAACGGCGCGCCGACCACCCCGGCCCCCAAGACGAGCGCGACGAGTAGAAGCACGGTCCGGCGTTTGCGCGATCGCGCAACGACGAGGCCGGCCTCGCGGATCGACACCGATTCCGGGGGCACGCGCCTCACTTCACCAGATCTGCTTCCCGCATGGCGACGTAGGTCTGGTAGCCACCCGACAGATTGCGGGCGCGATAGCCGTTTTGCAGCATCATCCGTTGCGCGAAGTAAGCACGCTGACCGGCAGCGCAGATGATCCACACATCGCGATCGCGTGGCACCTCGGGCAGGTGGCTACGCAGTCGGGAGAGGGGAATGTTGAGCGCTCCCTTGATCGCGCCGCCGCCGGTCGTGAGCTCCGCGGGCTCGCGCACGTCGAGGATGAGCGCGCGACCTGACTCGAGCTCCTTCCAATCGGCGAGCGGCATGTCACCGTCCAGGACGTTGCTGGCCATCATCCCGGCCACGTTGATGGGATCCTTGGCTGCTCCGTACTGCGGCGCGTAGCAGAGCTCAACTTCGGCCAGATCGGCGACCGTGCCGCCCATCTGGATCATGGTGGCCACCACGTCGATGCGCTTGTCCACGCCTTCGGCGCCCACGGCCTGGGCGCCGAGCAGTCGTCCGTCGGGCTTGGCGAAGATCAGCTTGATGTGGATGGGCTGGGCGCCTGGGTAATAGCTGGCGTGGTGGCCGGGGTGCAGATACACCACGCCGTAGTCGGTGACGCCGGCGCGCCGCAGCCCTTTCTCGCTGGCACCAGTCGTCGCAACGGTGAGCCCGAGCACACCGACCACCGCCGTGCCCTGGACTCCGCGGAAGCGGGTGGTGCGGCCAGCGATTGCCTCGGCGGCGACGCGGCCCTGCCGGTTGGCCGGACCGGCGAGCGGCAGAATGATGTCCTGTCCCACGACCACGTCTCTCACTTCGATCGCGTCGCCGACGGCGAAAATCGCAGGATCGGAGGTGCGCATCTGCTCGTCAACCACGATGCCGCCGCGGTCGCCGACGGCCAGCCCGGCCTCGCGGGCCAATCTGGTTTCGGGCCGCACGCCGAGCGCGAGGATCACCAGATCGGTGCCCAGCGCGCGCCCGCCATCGGTGTGAACGACGAGGCGCGTTCCGTCTTGCTCGATGCGTTCGAGTCCCTCACCAAGATGGAGGCGTACCCCCTTCTCGCCCAAGTGGCGCGCCACCAGCGCCGCCATCTCGGGATCTATGGGGGGCATGACTTGCGGCAACTTCTCGACGACGGTCACCGCCAGCCCACGATGTCCCAGGTTCTCCGCCATCTCCAGCCCGATGAATCCAGCGCCCACCACGATTGCTTCGCCGCAGGCCTTGTTCTCCAGCCAGGCACGGATCTTCCGCGTGTCCGGGATGTTGCGGACCACGAATACGCCAGGCAGATCCACCCCCTCGCGGTCGAGGCGGATTGGGGCCGCGCCTGGGGAGAGCACCAACACATCGTACCGTTCGTCTCGGTCGGTGCCTGCCCGCAGATCATGTACCCGAATCGTCCGCGCGGCCCGATCGATTGCCAGGATTTCGTGCTCTGTGCGGACGTCGATGTTGAAGCGCTCGCGGAACAGCTCTCGCGAGGCCACGAGCAGTTTTCCTTCATCGGGGATGACGTTGCCCACGTAGTAAGGAAGGCCGCAGTTCGCAAACGAGACGTGTGGGCCCCGGTCGAAGAGAACGATCTCAGCGGCCTCGTCCAGTCGACGAAGCCGCGTGGCCGCCGAGGCGCCACCCGCCACTCCTCCCACGATCAACACCCGTTTTGACATCGAGCAACCTTAACCGACATCGAGATCGCTTGCCGCGACCAGGATCTCACGCCACGGCTCCCCTTCGACCACGATCGGGGCACCGAACTGCACCAACGGCTCGGCGTCCATGAGCCTCTGCAAATCCTTTCGAGCCCCTAGCTCGAGGACACCCTCCAGCCCATCCGGGTGGGTGTGGGCAGCGGGCGGTATCTGCGGCGAAATGACGAGCACCCGGATCGGGAACAGGCGGGCGGCCAATCCGCGAGCCATCATCGACGCGGTCGCGATGACCAACGGCGCACGCGGCGACTCGTCGAGCGCCACCAGGATTGTGCGAACTGGTGGAGCTGCAGCGGTCATATCGCTCGAACCGGAACGAATCGAATCGGTGCGAGGTCCCCGGGACTGCCTCCTGCCGTGATTCCAGAACTGACCTCGAGCGTCATCGACCGATCACATTGCAAACTGCCGCGGGTCATGTACCGGAGCTTGAATGACCTCGTTTCGCCGGCGGCCAGAGTGAGCGGATCAGCGGCGCGGAACGTGATGGTCTTCAGTGGGGAGCCATCTGGCGTCCCGAGAACGTGGTTCGCATGAGCTGCACCTGGCCCACGAAGCCAAATTTCAGGTTGCGCGTCCGTGGATCAGCGCGCAGGGCCTGCTCGATGTTGTGCGCGACGCTGCCGATATCGCGCCCTTCGGTTTGCATGTAGACGTGCGCCGCGCGCTGAAGCTGGTTCCGCTCGACCACGATGGGCCCGACCGCGCGCCTGACGGTTCCATAGGCGCCGAGACGCACCGGGGACCCATCTGCCCCAATCAGGACCGGGAGCTGAGCGAGGGCGTTGACGTCGGGCACCGCCTTGCCGTCGTAAAACGACACCACGTAGTAGGACTGCCCATTGTTGGGATCGATCCAGACGCTCGGCGTGTTGATGTTGCCGAGGGTGGCTTCGAGCGTGGTCTGCGCGGCATCGCGTGCTGTCACACCCACGAGACCGGCTTTTGTCCGATCGGTCTCCACTCGGATCTCCGGGTAGTTCATCTGCAGGGACGGATAGATGTCCCGAACCCCCGGGACGGTCGCCGCCACCTCGGCGATCTGTTTACGCTTCTGCCAGCGACATGCCCGGAGCGAGCCGCACGTACACACGCTCCATCGACTCATCGATCTCGGGGAAGAACGTGCTCGGTAACCGCGTCGCGGCCCAACCGGCCGCCAGGGTCAGGGCGGCCGAACCAACCAGGATGGTGCGCCGGAACGGAAGGGCGCGCCGCAACGCCCATACATAGCGATCTGCCACCCGATCGATGAACGACTCGACCGCGCTCCCCACCTTGCCGTGCTTCGTGTGCGTCAGGAAGTAACGGCACGCGACCGGGGTCACGCAGACGCTGACGAAGTAAGACGCGATCATGGCGACCGCGACGCCATGGTGGTCAACGTCGATGCCAGGACTGGCAGAGCCACGGCATTCGTCCCCCGCAATGCCGCCTGATACGAGCTCAGGCCCATCCGTTGATGCCGGTGGATGGACTCCAGCACCACGACCGCATCATCCACCAGCCGGCCCATGGCGAGGGTCAACCCTCCCAGGGTTAAGGCATTGAGCGTCTGCCCCTTTCCCCTGAGGGCGTGCGCCTCACCATCCGCGACTACGAGTGTCTACAGGTTCCCGAAACCGGGGAGCCCCACCAAAGAGCGGATCTGGTCGTCGATATGGAGCTCAACAACCAGTCGGACCTCCCGTTGGTTGTCCGTACGGGCGCCATGCAAGTCGACGATGTGGAGGGAGGTTCGATGGCCAGGCGAGGGTGGAATCAAAAAGGCCCCGTCCAGGTCGCCTCTGGCCGCAATCAGAAGCTCACGATGCACTTCGTGGGATCTCCAAAACACTGCTGCTCGTCGCGCTTGTCGCTCAATCCCTCCGGGGTGACGGTGGGCGAACGGACGCTCGCGATGACCCCCATCAACTTCGTTCCAGAGTGCCTGTTCTGAGAGCGCGCTTCGGAAACGGCAGATGTCGGCAAACTCACTCGGAGGCCGCCGGCTCTGGCCCGATAGCGAGGTCTTCTTCAGGTCGTCCAGCAAGGTGGGAGCTCGCCGTGCCGATCGGCGTTTGCCACGATGCTCACTTCCCTGTAGCGTCGACGACGCTCGTCGTCTAGCAGGGGCCGTCGGGTGGTTCCATGGCGGTGGGAAGACAGTGGGAAGGGGAAGATCATGCAGCTTTCGAATCGTCGGCCGCTCGCGCTGGGGACGTTGTCGTTCGCGATTTGCTTCGCCGCCTGGGGATTGGTCAGCGCTTCCGCCCCGTATTTGCGTGGGAGGTTTCATCTCTCTGGGCTTCAAACTGCGTTTCTCGTCGCCGTTCCCGTCTTGCTGGGTGCGCTGGCCCGACTGCCCATGGGGATGCTAGCCGATCGCTTCGGTGGGCGCGCAGTCTTCACGGCGGTATTCCTGGCCTCCGCCGTCCCGGCTTTCTTGTTGCCGTTGGCGTCGAATTTTCGCGCGCTGCTCGCGGCGGCGTTCTTTCTGGGTCTGGCCGGATCGTCGTTCGCCGTCGGCGTCAGCTTCGTTTCGCGCTGGACGCCGGCTGCCCGCCAAGGCGCGGCGCTCGGGGTTTACGGTCTGGGCAACATCGGACAATCAGTGATCGTGATGTTGGGGCCGCTGGCGGCGTCGCGCATGGGATGGCCGTCCGTGTTTCGCGGCGTCGCGCTGGCGCTGGTCGCCTGGGCGCTGGTCTTTGGCGTCTTTTCGCGAAACGCCAAACCAGTCGCGCCGCCCAAGGGGCTCGGCGCGACGCTGACCATCCTCAGGCGCGAGCCGCTCGCGTGGGTGCTGTCGCTCTTCTACTTCTTGACCTTCGGGGGGTTCGTTGCGTTCGCGATTTATCTACCCACCCTGCTTCGTGACCAGTTCGGCCTCACACCCCAGGATGCCGGGCTGCGCTCGGCCGGGTTCGTGGTGCTCGCGACCGCGATGCGTCCGATCGGTGGCGCGCTCGCCGATCGCATCGGCGGCGCGCGGGTGCTGGCCGGGGTGTTCGGCGGCGTCGTCCCGTTCGCGCTGTTGCTCGCCTGGCCTGCGATCCTTCCTTTCACGGTGGGCGCGCTGGGGTGCGCGGCGCTGCTGGGCCTGGGCAATGGCGCCGTCTTCAAGCTGGTGCCGGAGCATTTTCCCCGTGACACCGGCACGATCACCGGTCTCGTCGGGGCGATGGGTGGCCTTGGCGGGTTCTTTCCGCCGCTCCTTCTCGGATTCTTCCGCGATCGCCTCGGCGTCGTGTGGCCGGGCTTCGTCCTGCTCGCCCTGTGCGCGCTCGCGCTCTCGGTCGTGAACGCGCGCGTCTTTCTAAGCCGACAGATCGCTCTCGAATGGGCGCTGCCCGCCGAGCTCCGCCGACCCGCCGAGCGGCTGCGCGCCGGGTCCTGGGCGACGCTGCTCACGGGGCTGTTGGCCGCCAGCATCGTGGTGGGATCGCGCCAGCTGCGGAACTTCGACCCCGCGCTAATCGTGTACACGTTCGGCGTGCTGTTCGCGGCCTGGGGCGTGGTCTATCGGTACTGGGTCTGGCTGCAAAAACCGCCCACGCACCGGTTCTGGATACGCGGGTGGCAGCTCTTCGCGCGCGAGGGGATCCTTGCGCTCGATCGGGCGCGTGACCGCGGTGGCGGGATCGCACCTCATTGCCCAGACCTTCATCAGTCGGCGCGCCCCGCTGCGCTGGTGGGCCCACCAGCTCATCTTCTGGGGCTGTCTGCTCGCAGCCGCGATCACCTTCCCGCTGGTCTTCGGTTGGATCCACTTCACCACGCCCGACAACGGCGCCCACACCTATGTGACCCACATTTTCGGGTTCGCGACTGCTTCGTTCCCTCTGGGGACACCGATCGCGTGGGCCGTCTTCCACGGCCTGGACATCTCGGCCGTGCTCGTGCTGGGAGGCATTACCCTGGCGCTGATGCGTCGGTTGCGCGAACGCGGCGCGCTGGTGCTACAGACGTCGGGCCGCGACTTCACGCCGCTGATGATGCTGTTCGCGATCTCGACGACCGGGCTGGCGCTGACGCTCTCAACCCTGTTCATGCGCGGCGTCTACTACCAGTTTCTGGCGTTGTTGCACGCCATGACGGTGATCGCTGCGCTCTTGTACCTGCCTTTTGGGAAGTTTTTTCACATCTTCCAGCGCCCCGCCCAGCTGGGCGTGAAGCTCTATCAGGCGGCCGGGGAGCGTGACGCCGGGGCTTCCTGCGCGCGCTGCCACGAGCGCTTCGCTTCGCGTCTGCACCTCGACGATCTCCGCGAGGTGCTGGTGGAGCTGGGATTCGACTACCGTATCGAAGGCGAAGGCGACCTCTCACATTGGCAGGCGCTCTGCCCGCCGTGCAAACGCAAGACCGTCTGGCTGGCTCAGCTCGACGCCGTGAAAGGGAATCGATGAGTCATCCTCCGCAGTCCCTGGCAGAGCTCACGCGCGCTTACGGCCCCCATCCGGTTTCGGCGCCGCCCGGAGGATGGCACGGGCCGTCTCGCGGGGGCACCGAGCGCTTGGTCAAGACCCACTGCTGCTTCTGTGGCCAGCAGTGCGGCATCCAGCTCAGAGTGCAGGACGACAAGGTGGTCGGCTTCGAGCCCTGGGAGGAGTTCCCCTTCAACCGCGGGAAGCTCTGCCCCAAAGGGGTGTCGCGCTACCTGCAGGGTAACCATCCCGATCGCCTGCTGGAACCGCTGCTACGAACCGAGGACGGCTTCCGCAAGGCCGGCTGGGACGAAGCGCTCGATCTCACGGCGAACAAGCTCAAAGAGATCCAGCAACGACACGGCAAGGACGCTGTCGCGATCTACGGCGGCGCATCGCTGACCACCGAGAAGGCGTATCTGGTCGGCAAGTTCGCGCGGGTCGCCGTCGGAACGCGGCACGTCGACTACAACGGGCGCCTCTGCATGGTGTCGGCCGGGACCGCCTACAAGATGACCTTCGGGGTCGATCGTTCGCCCAACCCGTGGGCCGACATCCCCAAGGCCCAGGTGTTGCTGGTCTGCGGCGCGAACATCGGCGAGTGCGCGCCCATCACGACCGACTATGTCTGGCGCTGCCGCGACGCGGGCGGCAAGTTGATCGTCGCCGATCCCCGGATGACCCCGATCACCCGTAACGCCGATCTTTACTTGCCGGTGCGCCCCGGCACCGACGACGTCCTGCTGATGGGGCTGCTTCACGTCGTGCTGCGCGACGGGTTGGAGAACCGCGCCTTCATCGACGCGCACACGACCGGGTTCGACGCCGTCGCCGCATCGGTGCAGCGTTGGGATCCGCGTGCGGCGGCGGCGGTCACGGGGGTCCGTCCCGAGGCGATCGAGCAGGCGGCGCGCTGGTTCGGCGAGGCGGAGCGCGCGATCGCGATGCATGCGCGCGGCATCGAGCACCAGTCGAAGGGTGTCGAGAACTGCCTCGCGCTCATCAACCTCACGATCGCCTGCGGACAGATCGGACGCGAGGGCGCCGGGTGCCTGATGATCACCGGGCAGGGCAACGGTCAGGGTGGCCGCGAGCACGGACAAAAATGCGATCAGCTACCCGGCCAACGCTCGATCAACGACGTCGAAGGCCGCAAGCACGTGGCCAAGGTGTGGCGCGTTGAGCCCGAGCAGATTCCCCAGGCGGGATACAGCGCCGTGGAGATCATGGAGGCAATCCACCGCGGCGAGATCAAGGGCCTGTTATCGATGTGCTTCAACCCGGTCGTGTCACTGCCGGATGCGGGCTTCACGCGCGAGGCCTTGAACAAGCTCGAGTTCTTCGGCGTGGTCGACTTCTTCCTGTCGGAGACCGCGCATCATGCCGACGTGGTGCTCGCGGGCAGCCTCCAGGAAGAGGACGAGGGGGTGGTGTGCAGCGCCGAGGGGCGCGTGCTGCACATCCGCCAGGCGGTCGAGCCGCCCGGCCACGCCCGTCAGGACTGGCGCATCCTGTGCGACATCGCGCGCCGCCTGGGCGACACCGAGCGCTTTGCCTACCAATCGTCGGCCGAGATCTTCGAGGAGCTTCGCGAGGCGTCGCGCGGCGGCGTCGCTGACTACGCGGGCATCACGTACGAAAAGATCGATCGGCAAATGGGCGTGTTTTGGCCCTGTCCGACCGAGGACCATCCGGGCACTCCCCGCCTGTTCGAGGGGGGGACCTTCTTTCACAGCGACGGCAAGGCCCACCTGAGCGTCGTCGAGCATCGCGCGTCAGGCGATCCGATCAGCGCCGACTTTCCCGTCTTTCTGACCACGGGCCGGGTGGTCAGCCAGTACCTCTCGGGCACGCAGACCCGGCGCATCGGCCCCCTCGTCGATCAATATCCGGCCCCGCGTATGGAGATCCATCCACGACTCGCTGAAAAGCACGGGATCGCCGACGGCGACTGGGTCACGATCACGACCCGGCGCGGAGGGCTGGTGTTCCCGGCTGCGCTGGTGAAGACCATCCGGCCGGACACGGTGTTCGTCCCTTACCACTGGGCCGGCGAGCGCAGCATCAACCAGTTGACACACCGGACCCTCGATCCGCGCAGCAAGATCCCCGAGTTCAAGGTGTCGGCGTGCCGCCTCGAAAAGGCGGCCGGCCCGCCCGAATCGGAGCGCGGCGGCAAGACCGTGCGATTGCCAGTATTTGGCGGCGGCGCGGGCGCAGCGGGTGTGCGATGAGCGATCTCGTCTTTTTCATCGATCCGTCGCGTTGCATCGGCTGCCGAGCGTGCGAACGCGCGTGCGCCGAATGCGAGACCCACCGGGGTGTCCCCATGATCCACGTCGACTTCTTCGATCGCAGGGAGTCGATCGCGAGCGCGCCGACGGTGTGCATGCATTGCGAGGATCCGACGTGCGCCGAGGTCTGTCCCGCCGACGCGATCAAGCAGAACGAGGATGGCATCGTCCAGTCATCGCTCAAGCCCCGCTGCGTCGCCTGCTCGAACTGTGTCCTCGCCTGTCCGTTCGGCGTTCCGAAGATGTTCGTGGCGGTCGAGCAGATGATGAAGTGCGACATGTGCTACGACCGCACGTCAGCCGGCAAGCGACCCATGTGCGCCACGGTCTGCCCCAGCCAGGCGCTGGCCTTCGTCACGCCCGAAGAGATCGCGCGCGATCGCCGCGAACGTCCAGTCAATACGTTTCGCTTCGGCAACCAAGAGGTCGTGACCAAGGTGCACGTCATGATGCCGACCTCGCGCGCGCTACTCGAGGTCGATGTCGGTGATCACGTCTGGGAGGAGATGCCATGAAGAGCGAGTCCCACAGCCTTCCTCTGTGGAAGGAGGATGTCTCCTTCCGCTCGGCCGATGAGCGTCTGGTCATGCGACGTCAGTTTGGAAAGTTCATGGTCTTGACCAGCCTGGGGATGTTCCTGGGTAATCTGTGGATCCTGCTACGCACCTGGCGCCGGCGTTCGAACCGACCACTGCCGCCGGTCATCTCGGTCGCGGGCGTCGCTGAGGTGGCGGTCGGGGATGTGAAGATCTTCTCCTATCCGACCACCAGCGATCCCTGCCTCCTGGTGCGGCTCGGGCCCAGCTCCTGGGTCGCTTACAGCCAAAAATGCACCCATCTGTCGTGCGCCGTGGTCTACGAGCGAGCGACCGGACGGCTCGCGTGTCCGTGTCACCATGGCTACTTCTCGGCGGCGACCGGTGCGGTGTTGCAGGGGCCGCCACCCCGCGCGCTCCCGCGTGTTCATCTCGAACCGCGCGGCGGCGAGATTTTTGCCGTCGGGATGGAGGACGACGACCATGCCTGAAGCGCGGCCTCCGCTATCGCGATCGCGCCGCATGCCCCGGGCGCCGGACCGGCGCGCGCTGGCGGTGATCGGTGGCGCCAACGTGTTTGTCGGCATTCTCCTGGTCGTCCAGATCTGGTTGCTCAGTGCTTCGTTGGAGACCTTTCTGGCTGGACACGACGACGGAGCCCTTCCGGGCGCGATTGTTTCGGGACTGCTCTTCGGAGGCTGCTGGTTGTTGGCGCGATTCATCGATCGCGCTGACAGAAAAGCAGCCGAGTGACGGTCTTCAGCGCCGGCGCGGTATCGCCTTCATTGCGACAGGAACGCGACGTAAAACCGGACCGGACCGAGAAGCTTCACGCGGTGCGGGACGGTCGGTGCGATGACTCCCTGGAGCTGGGGGGTCAGCAGGAACGTGCAGAACGGCGACTCGATCGTGTACTCGAGCTGGCCCGCCTCGACGACGATCAGCGCCCACGTCCCTTCTTTCGTGGTGTGGTCCTTCAACAAGCCCGCTGGCACGGTGTCCTCGGTGAAGATCGCGCTGCGTTTGTATTCGCGCGCAGCTGCGGGCAGCGCGGGCATCCTGCAAAGCGAGGGGTCTATCTCAGCGCCAGGGATCGTGGTGGTGGCCACGAAGAGAGTGTGGATCTGTTACCTTTCGAAGGGCAGCCCTCTTTTGCTCGCCCGTGGCTACCGGCGAGCACGTTCTATACGCGTGGAGCGCTCCTCCTTGGCGATGAGACGCCGCTGCAGTTTCCTTCATCCACGGACGTCGGGCACAGCGTCGTGACCGCCGGAATAGTTGGCCACCGCCCCGAATCCGGCGATCGACGTGACGCTCAGGGTATCGGGATCGACGAGATCGAGGGTCCCCGTCATGGGCACCTTCACAACGGGCGAACCGACAAGCGCCTGCGGCGCTCAAGGCCCTCGGTGAGCCGAGGCGGGTAGAGATCCTGCAGCTGCTGCGCGACGGCCGGACTTCGACCTGAGTTCGGTGAGGGGAGGACCGGCACTACCACCGGGGCCCGTTGAATCCGTAAGGCGCTTCACTGATCGCAGAGCGGTTTTAGCCACGCCCTCGAGTACGGGCGCGCCTTGGTCACGCCCGCCTCAAGCATTCGCACTTCTTGGTCGATGATCAGCCGGCGTCAGCCATGTCATGAACTTACGCCGCCACAGCTCTATTGCGCCGGTTTTGCCTGGGCGACAGAGACGCTGGAGAGATCTGCGCGTCGTGGCAGTGGTCGCTGGATCTCTCGGTGGGATCCTGATCTTGGCGCTTCTGTTGTCACGACAGGGGCCCTTCGTTCAGCCGTCGGCCACCGCTGAGTCGCCTCCACCGCAACCGGCGGTTGGCAATCTCTCGGTGGTCGATGAACCGCCTGCCGTTCCGACCTACCCGATTCCTCCCGAGGTTATCGCGGCGCTGCGCGCTCGCGAGGCAGCATCGGCGCCAGTAGTGGCCACTACGCCTCCGGTGAACGAAACCAAGCGCGCTCCTGCTCCCCCCAGCCGCGCCCGAGATCGCGCGCCAACTCGTAGGGTCGTCGCTACTCCGCGCGGCGAATCCCGGCCCAGCATCCCGCGGGCAACAGCGCCGACGTCCGCCGCGCCGCCGTCGGCTGCAGCCGCAACTACGCGTCCACCGCCGTCGGACCGCAACGCGACGCCCGTCTCGTCGGCGAGCGCGCCCATTACCGAGACCAGGAAGCGCATTCCCCTGGTCGACGATCAGCCGCGCGTCCGGATCCTCGAATGAACAATCGAGGCTCGGCGCCACAGATTCGTCGGTTCACAAGCGCAAAGGAGGGGGCATGAACACTTCCGTCGAATCTATTGCCACGAGGGCGGACGTCACCCTTCGACGACGCTTATGGCACCTGTCGATCGGCATGATCGTTGTGATCGTCCTAGCCCCGACAGTCGTCCGGGCGGGCGACTCCACCGCTGAAGCCCAGTCTTCGGCGGCTTCCGCTACAAGGCTGAGCGAAGAAGGATTCACTCTCTACAGGGCGCGGGACTACCGGCGCGCCGCCGAGAAGTTTCTACAGGCCTATACGCTGAATCAAGATTCCAACCTGTTGTTCAACATTGCTCGCTGTTATGAGGCGCTGGGAGATCCCGAAGGGGCGATCGAGAAGTACGAAGACTTCCTCTCGACGCCCGACGCGGACGTCCAGGGCAAGCGGCGCGCGACCCAGACCATCCGCGAGCTTCGACAATCGAAGACCGCTTCCGTCCCGGCGACGCCCTCGCCAAACCTTTCTCTCAAGGGTCCCAATGCCCAACTTGCCGCAACGGGGAGGGACCGGCCTGCCGGATCGACGGGACCGGTGCGCTACACCGAGTTGACTGGCGAAGGCGTCGCGTTTTACCACGCGCGGGACTATCGCCGCGCGGCGGAGAAGTTTCTGCAAGCGTATGCGGTCGATCCCGATCCGAATCTTCTATTCAACGTGGGTCGCTGTTACGCAGCTCTGGGTGACGAGCCGGCTGCCATCGACAAATACGAGGCGTATCTCAAGGCGCCGAGCACCGATGCACACGCCCGCGCACAGGCGCAGGCCGCCCTGCGACAACTCAGCCAGCGACACGCGGAACCGACGCCGGTCCTGGCGACGATGCCTTCGGAGAACTCACCCACCTCGGCAGCGACCGGCGCTGGCCGAGGTCGAATCATTGTTGGCTGGGTCGCGACCGCCCTCTTCGCTGCCGGCACGGCGGTCGTCGGCGTCATGGCGCTCGACAGCGCGAACAAGCTTCACACCGCGCGCGACGCATTCCCGGCCAACGGCCCGGACATCGCGAGTCTTGCGTCGCGCACGACCACGCTGACGGTCAGCGCCGATGCGTTAGGCGCCGCCACCGCCCTCCTTGGGGGGCTGACGTTGTACTGGACGTTCAGCGGCCCCTCATCTTCGTCGGAGCTACACGCCGGGATCTGGCCGGGAGGCCTTCGCATTGCAGGTTCGTTTTGATCACCAGAACGGGAACGAAAATGGCCGCCGCTCGCTTTTCGACTTTTCTCCGTAGGTCCGTGCTCGTCTCGGCCCTCGGACTCAGCGGCTGCACTCTGCTCGTGAATCGAGAAGGCTCCCAATGCTCCAGTGATGGCCAGTGCAAACGATTCTCGGCCTCGGCCATCTGCGTGGCTGGTGGCTGCCAGCTTCCGGACGCCGGGGACGGCGATACGGCAGACGAAGGAGGCATGGGCCCGGCCGGGTGCTTCCGTGGAGTGCCGTCCACCGATGTCGACTTCTACAACCGCTGCACCACTTCGCAGTACCAACCTTTCGACAACTGCGCACGAGCCGGATTGTGTGCGGGCACGACCTACGATCCTCTGGCATTGGTGACTCCTCCACCCGCTACCGTGACTGCCACGATGCCGACGCCGGTCACGCCCCCCACAGTGGGATGCTTCGACGCCGCCACCCGTCCTCACGTTGTCTTCATGCAGGGGTCGACGAATTTCACCGCCTTCATCCAGGCCATGGCGCCAGTCGTCCTCCAGCGCGGTTACACAATCGTCTGGCAACCGACCAGCTCCTGCGTGGGCGCAGGCGCGGGCGGATTCGATACCGCCGCCGGGAAAGACGAGATGAAGAACCCGACCACCACGGCGCAGAGCTTTGCCGCGTTCTACGATGCTCAGGGCAATGCAACGCCCTGCGCCCTGGGAAACACTCCTGGGACACCGTATCCCGGCGTCGGGGAGGTTACGGACATTGGCGAGTCCGACGTCTTTGCCGCCAGCTGCGGCAGCAACACCAACTGGGTCCCAGGCTCAACCGACTTTCCGAACGTCGGCCACTACCTCGGTCCGATTCAACCGATGGTGTTCGCCACGCCGCCCGCTTCCACCCAGCGCGCGATCAGCGCGGAAGTGGCGCACGTGATCTTCGGCATGGGCAGCAACAACGGTGTCAGCACGCCATGGATCGATCCCAACTTCATGTGGATACGATCATCGACAACGGGAACCAACAACATCATTTCGCGTGGCATCGACGTCCCGCCAACTCAATGGTGGGGAGTCGACAAGAAGAGCGCGCCCGCGATGCACGATGCCTTGCTCACGGTGAGCGCATCCGACGCGGAAAAGACCATCGGTACACTATCCAGCGACGCGGCGAGGGACGGCATCCATACGCTGTATTTCCAGGCCAAAGGACAGCTGGCCGGCTTTCTCCCCGACTCCTCGGCGGCCGCGCACGACAAGCAAAATGTGCGCGATGGTCACTACGCATTTTGGGGTCCAATTCATCTGTACACCCGGGTATCGGGTGGCCAGCCGTCACAGGCGGCCGCTGCTTTCATCCTGCCGTTCTCAACTCCCAATCAGGCTTTGCTCGATGCGAGCATTGCTGGCGGCACCGTTCCGCTATGCGCGATGTCGGTGGCTAGAGATACCGAGATGGGCCCGCTGCGTCAGTTCGACCCTGACTTCTTTTGCGGCTGCTACTACGAGAGCAAGGTCCGCGGTGGCACGAACTGCAAACCATGCTCGGGGCCCGCGGATTGTCTCAGCGCGACCCCTGCGTGCAACTTGGGCTTCTGCGAGGTCCGGTAAGAGGCCAGGAGAGGACCAGCGATGACGACTCACCAGACACGCGGGTTCGCGGTGCTGGCCGTGGCCGTAGGCCTCGCGATTGTCGTCGCAATCGGTGGTGGGTCCCGTCTCTCTCCATCTGGAAGTGGCGCCGGTTTCCCGCTCGGGGCCGCAAATGACCCGACGGCGCGCCTCCGCTCGGACGAACCCGCGTTGCGCGCGCGACTTCTTGCGGTGACCAACCGGCAGCCACTCCTTGCTGCGTTGCAAAATCACCTGGATGGTCCGGCCTTGCTGGGCCTGCTCCAATCCGCGGACTGGTGGCGCGACGTCCGCTCCGAGTTCCAGATGGCGCGCGTGGTTTTGGGCACCGAGGCCTGGGCCACGCTCGGAGCGCTGGATCCCGGCATGCTGGATCGGGACGTCGTCGCCACAGCCCGCAGGCTCGGGTTCGCATCCGGTATCGCCGCGATCCACGGCCGTTCTTGCGCGCTGCTCGCGGCTCGCCTTCCGGTGTTGCCCGACAAGGCGCCGGTATTGGTTCTGGCAAAGGTCCTCGATGACCCGAGGTCGCGCCCGGGGTCACGCCCCCCGATCGATTTCGTCTTGTGGGCGATCGCTCTCTTGATGGCCGGGGGCGCCGCTAGACTGTTGGCGCCGCGCCGACTCACGACGGACGGTCCGAACGCCGCGCCTCCGGAAGCCATCGAGCTCGACTCCAGAGACGAACGAGGCGCACGCCCGCAAAGCACCATCGCCGCCCGACGTGCCGTCGGCCTCAGCTCCGCTGGGGCATGGAAGACACCCGACAGCGCCGGATGGCACTCCGATAACGGCGGACGGCTCGCCGGGACAGAGATTCGGACGCTATCAACTGTTGAACCGCGTCGGAGAAGGCGGCATGGCGGAGGTCTTCACCGCAGTGGCCAATGGCGCTGAAGGGTTCAGTCGCATCTTCGTTCTCAAGCGCATGCGACCCGAGTTGTCGCGCAACCAGGAGGCCGTGGCACAGTTCATCGACGAGGCACGGATGCAGGCCAGCCTGGTGCATTCGAACATCGTGCCGGTCTTCGACTTTGGGCGGGTCGGTTCCGAATACTTCATGACCCAGGAGTACATCGTCGGGCGAGATCTGACGCGCCTTGTGGCCGGCCGATACGACCATTGCCAGCTGCCGCTCGATCCCCGCTTCGCGTACTACGTCGCTCACGAAACGCTCCAGGCCCTGCAGTTCGCCCACGACAAACGCGACAAGGATGGGCAACCGTTGGGAATCGTGCATCGCGATGTCTCGCCTGGGAACATCATCGTGTCCGCACAAGGGGAGGTCAAACTCGCGGACTTTGGCGTCGTAAAGTCGAACCGCAGAGTCACGAAGACCCAGGTCGGCATGATCAAGGGCAATGCCAACTTCATGTCGCCCGAGCAGGCCCGCGGTCATCACGTCGACGCCCGCAGCGATCTCTTCTCGGTCGGACTGGTGCTCTATCTACTGCCTTGACAAATCGTTTCCTCTACGACGGCGACAACGACCTGGACGTTCTTTACAAAGCGGCGTGCGGCCCCGTGGGGGATTTCCATCGGTATCTCGAGGAGCTCCCGTCTCCGGCCAAGGACGTCTTGCAAAGAGCGCTCACCGTCGATCCCGCCGAACGGTTCCAAACCGCGGCCGAATTCGCGGATGTGCTGGCGCCGCATGTGAGCGGAGCGAAACCGGAAGCCGCGCACCTCATGCAGGAACTATTCGGCGAAGAGCTGCGACGAGAGGCAGCCTAGATTCGGGCCAGATTCCGCCTTCGCCGAGCGAGCGCGGAGGCGTCTGCAGCATGTCCCACTCCGCTGCGCTCAATCCCGAGATGATGCTATGAATCGGCTTCGTCGATGACCGGGCCAGTCGAAGAGGGGAGCGAGGAGACGCTACAGCCGCCCGGCCAATCGGCCGGTGGTGTCGTCATCATCGACTGACGCCGGACTTTAGCGGGCCAACCACAACGGTAAAGGGCTGGTCAGGAGACATGGCGATTCCATTCCAGGCTGGCCGCGTTCGCTTCATCTCCTCGTAGTAGGCTCGATAGGCGGAGTTGAATGTGATGTTGATGCCGGCCTTCATGAGAGCAGCCCGAATCGCGATCACGTCCGAGGGAGGGCGCTCGTCAGCTGCAAAAAGGAAAAGGCCCGGCTTGAGCGGGAACGGGACTCGATCCTCTCGGCGAACGACCCAACCCGCTTCCACGAACAACCCGCGAAGCGCCCGATAATAGTCATCCGAGCCTTCACTGCGATCCATCGTCGTGAACCAAACAGAATGCCCGGGCGCCACGGTAGAAAGACCGCGGATGGCGGCTCTCGCCGTCGGTTCATCGATCGGCCCGGACGGGTTGATCAGTGAAGGCGAATCGGTCTTCACCGGACTGGCGTCGCTCGGGGGCACCAAGCGTTCAGGCATCTGCACCCCGCTCGACTCCCTGGTACGCGGCCGCGAGCTTCTGCCGCAACTGGACTCGGTCGCCGTTGTAGGCGGGATCGCGCCACATCGTTTCGTAGAGGCGAACGAGAGCGTCACGACCCATGCGGCTCTCTGGTTTCCGATCGAGCACCCGTCGCATGTGGCTCTCGGCCTTTTCATAGTCTCGTCGCTTGAGATAGATTTCAGCGACCGCGCGCATCGCGCCGACGACAGCCTTCGGGTTCGATCTGGATGGCTTTCTCGTAGCCTTCAATCGCTCGATCGGCCTGTCCTGCTTCGGCGTACAGCGCGCCGAGATTGTTGTACCCGATGGCAAGACTCGGCGCCTTCATCGCCTGGATCCACGACGGGGTGCTCATCGACAAGACCGCGCCCGCCAACGCAACGCCAGTGTACAGACCGAAGCGCCCCCACGACTTCGATCCTGCAACCTCGACCAAACGAGCCGCTCCGAACGTCGCCAGCACTGCGATGACTGGCAGGATCTGGATCCGAAAACGAGCGAGGATGAAAAAGACCAGACGACGCCGGCGCAGTAGACGAGCGCAACCGTGGTGATCACCTGGACGCGCGTGTTGGTCCGAAACGACAGGCCAGCTCCGAGGATCGCAAAGGGCAACAACAGTCCCATCGAGAGCAGCGGGAGCCTCAGAATCAATGAGTCGTCGCCCGCCAGATCCATGTTCCCGTTGTCGGGTATTTCGTAGTCGTGCCAGAAGAGTCTAAGTTTCTTGAAGGTTCGTTCCAGCGTCAGCCCGGGATGCTCGGCCATCTCGCCCAACGCCTGGTGGCGCCAGTAGGAGGAGATCTCCTGCGGATCGAGGCGGCGCCCAAGCCGCCGCTCGGCTTCCGCCCGGAAGTCATCCTCCTCCAATCGGGGATCGGGGCGGACGAAGCTGGGCGGCGAGTAAGTGCCGGTGGTGTTGCCAGCATGGTTTCCGATGTAGAGGTTCTGCCCCAGGTTGGTCGTCGTCGCGGTGACACCGGCGACCAGAGAATTCCGGACCACCGCAACGCTCACGACCAGGAAGCTCGCCATGAGGAAGCGTCCCGCGATCTCGCTGTTCAGCTTGATGCTGGAAACCACCTGCGACGCCAGCGGGCGTTGAGTGACTCCTGACGTCTCCCCTTCATCAGAATGCGGCTTGCGCAGAAGCAAAGCGATCGTCCCGAGCGGAATGAACACCAGGAAGTTGCCACGCGTCAGCGCCGCCAGGCCGAGCGTCACTGCGGCGAACGTGATGTGTCGGCGGGTCTGGTCCAGATACAAGACCAGACTCAGCGTGAACAGGAACAAGCTCAGAGCCGTCTTCTCGACCAAGGCCTCGCAATAGATGGCGGGCGCATAAAGCACCATCGCTAGACAGGCGAGACTACCCAGGCGCGGACCGAAGACTCTGCGCCCCAGAAGGTAGGTGAGATAACAGGTGCCAACGCCCAGCAGCGCCTGAATGCCGAGAACAACGATCGGTCTGTGGCCCGCGATCCAGTAGATGATCCCGAGAAAGTACGCGTATAGCGGATCGACGAAGTAGGCGTGTGCGCCCACCCAGTCTCCGGCCGCAATTCTCTGGCCCCACTCGTCGTAGATGCGGTGGTCGAGTTGCATGTGCTGGATCCACGGCGCGTCCCGTATCGCTACGACGTGACTCAACCGCAACAACGCTGCGATCAGCAGCATTAAAGGTAGAAACCAGCGGCGATCCAGTACCGAGACCGCACTCGTCAGCCAGGTACTTCCCCTCGCCGACCCGAGAGGCTGCTCCTCCGCTCGCCGGTCCAAGTCCCTGCCGGATCGCCTCTCCTTCTTCCGCTTCGCCCTGCTCACAGCGCGTCGCCGACCGACGCGCCGTCGCTACAGCGACATGACGGTCTGGAAAGGCAGGTCCGCGGTGTTCTCCACCCATCCCGGAGGGCTGGGTCGAGCATCGAAGAACGACTTGCCGCCTGGATAGGTGTCACCTGCAGGTCCGGAGGTGATAGCACACGAGTCGGTCGCCGGTCCTAACCCCAAGGTGTACGGAGGACTCCCCGGTGACTCGAGCGGTCAGCGACGAAGCAGGTGTGCTCGTCCCAGGCGCGCATTCCCCCGGGCGGCTTTCGGGCGGGGAGGCCGGATCTGCACAGCCTCACCCGGGAGCATGTCCAACAGGGTGGCCTCCCGCAGCACCCCGAGCATCTGGTGCTGGGCGCGCCGCCAGACGGCGTTGATGCGGCAGACGGCGCTGCGATCGCAAGGGACGCCCAACAGCAGGCATCCGCTGTCCGCGACTGGTCCGTCGACGATCTCGATCACATCGAGTGGCGAAATCTCTTCGGCAGCGCGCGCGAGGGCGAACCCGCCATTCACACCCCGGGCCGAGGTGAGGATCCCGGCGCGGGCCAGCATCTGGAAAATCTTGGCCAAGTGCTTCTCCGGGACCCCACACCGACTACTCACCTCCGGGAGCGGAACGATCCGGTCCGGCTGAGTGGCGAGATAGGTCAGGCCATAGAAGGCGTAGGTGGAGGCCCGCGAGAGCTTCATGGTTTCCGTCACCCAGCCTATGACATCACCACTGTAAAACCAAACGCTTGGGCGCGCTTCGGTGCTCCGTGCGAATACGAAGACGACCTGTGTCACATCGACGCACGAATGTAGTAATCTAGGTCGTCTTTTCGTGTTTCGCCCACCGAGGGCGCGAACGGGTCCAAGACACCGCGAAAGTTCAGCCGATGGCACAAGCCGAAATCGTCCAGTGGGAGATCCTTCCCGCGCTCGCTCTGTTCCGAGGCGTGCCGTTTCCGGGCGCGCGTTGTCAGATCCGCCTCGAGACACGCGAGGCGTATGGAGCCGTCCAGGAGGCCATGCTGTCGTGGCGTGACAAGTCGATCGCCTTGTTCGGGGTACGCGCTGAGCACCAAGACCCGCCCAGGTCGGCCGAGCTCTTCGAGGTGGGCGCCGCGGCTCGGGTGCTCTCCTTGGCTCAACGACCAACCTGTCGGCACTGGGTCGCCGAGATTCTCGCGACCGGTCGGTTGCGAGCGGGTACGTATCTCATGACGAGCCCCTTCCGGATCGTGCGGGCCGAGCGAATCTGCGAGTCTTCCGAAGAGCAGGAGCTCCTGGACTGCCTGGTCGCCGAGATTGGTCGAAGCCTACGGAGGCTGAGAGCGCTCGTCCCTCAATGTGCCCACGTAGACCGCGCGATCTCCCGTATCGCCGAGATCTCCGACGCATCTGAGGCGGTCGGGCCCGCGATGGAGGTCCTTCGAGATCTTCCGAGGGAAGAGCAGCAGCGCGCTCTCGAGCTGCCGCTCACCAGCGCCCGCCTCAACTTCGTGCGCGGTCATCTGAATGACCGCGTGGCGCGACTCGACCCGCGGCAGCATCGTCTATTGGCTTAGCCTTCTCTCTCGTCGCCTACGCTACGCGCCGCTGAGCCTCATCAGCGCATTTTCGACGGTGTCACAGACATCGAAGGCCTTGTCAAATCCCAGCACCTTGAAGACCGCTTGCGGCTGTCCAGTGACCCCGGCTAAACGAACCTGGCCGCCGGCCTTCCCGATCCGCTTGAACAGCGACGCTATCACTCCCACGCCGGACGAATCGATCTGCCTCAGCCCGCGGAGGTCGACGACAACCTTCTTCACGCGCGATTCCTCGATAGCGATCACCTCGGACTTGAGATCGTCCAGGTTCGTGATGTCGAGGCTGCCCCGCAAGACGATCATCGCGATGTCGCCTCGCCTGGTACTTTCAACGTCGGCCATTTCGGGAAGGCAAACTAGCACAAACTCTTTGCCGCGATCCGCGGCGTGTCCGAGACTCGTCATCGTCGACGCGAATGGAGCGGGGCTTCAGTGAGGAGAGTCCGAGCCGCCGATCGCTTGACCAGGACTTGGCGCCGGCGGACACGTCCGGGACGCCAGGAGAGGGAACGATCCAACCGGGCCGCTTCGGCCGCAATCTCGCATCCTGCCGGCGTGCTGTTACGGCATTGGCGTGCCGAAACCGCGTGCGGTTTCAGCGAAGCGAGGGTTTCCTTCTTTGACCACCGCGCGGTTCCGGTCATCTCCCTGCCGGCATAGCGCCGCGCCAGGCAAGGACGCCGCCCGAAGCTTGCGCGCCAGTCGACCGGGCTGCATCTCTCGCTATGGCGTGCGCCTTGCTACTGTCCGAGGTTCGTGGAGGCCACTGCCGCAGCCACTCCGTCGGCTCCTTTAGTCAACCCCGCGGAGGTAGCGCCACCATGAGCTCACGAACGGCCAGGAAGGCAAATGCTACGACGGCGCCCGCATCTGAGAACGCCTTCGCGAGCTCCGATCTCGAGTTCGATGCCATCTATGACGAGAGAACGCGAGCGCTCTCCCCGATGCACTGGACGCCACTGCGGGTCGCGGCGCGGGCGGCCAGATTGCTCACCGACGCCGGAGCCACCCGCGTACTCGACGTCGGATCCGGTGCCGGAAAATTCTGCATCGTCGGCGCCCTGTCGACCGATGCCCAGTTCGTCGGCATTGAAAGGAGGGAGCAGCTTGTCAATATCGCGTCGGGCGCTGCATCCCGGCTGGGCGCCACGCGGGCGACGTTCATCCACGCGGACGTCGCGACGTTCTGCTTCGAGGGCTTCGACGGCGTCTATCTGTACAATCCGTTCCACGAGCAGATAAGCCCGTACCTCCCGCGGATCGACGCCACGTTGGAGCGCTCCGACGACGTGTACGATCACTTCGTCCAACGCACGACTGACAAGCTCGCCGGCATGGCCGCCCCGGTCGCCGTGGTGACGTTCAACGGGTTCGGGGGCGTCATGCCGCATAGCTATACGTTCTTGGGAGGCGAACCCGCTGGGTGCGATCGGCTGGAGCTGTGGATCAAGCTGATGCGGTGAAGGGGCCGCGCGACAGACAACAGTATGCCGATTCGGCATACTGTCGTGATGCCGAAGTCGCGCGCTCCCGGATACAATCGCCCATGCTTGATCGTCGGAAGCCGTGGCGACGCAGCCGTGTCCAGGATCCTGGTCGACGCCGGCTTCGACGTTGAATCGGTGGGCAGCGAGCCAGACGCCAGGCAGGCCCTCGACCGCAAGCCATGGACCGTGGTCTTCGTCGCTCAAAGCGTGGGGAAGGTCGCCGTGGAATCCCTGATCGTGCATGCCGGCCAGAAGCGCAATGAGCTTCCCGTCGTCGTCCTGGGCGTAGGCGCCAAGCTTCAGGACGCCGTGGACGCCATGCAGCTCGGCGCTGCGGACTTCCTCGCCCCGCCGTTCTCTTCGGACTCGATCCTCTCTCGCCTTGAGCGACTCGTCGTCGACTCCCCCGCTGCCACTCCCGAGATCGCCGGCGTGCCGCCCCTTTCGCATCTCGGCCTGACTGGCGCATCGCCAGCCATGGCCAAGGTCTACAGCGGCCTCACCCGCATCGCGCGCTACAAGACGAACGTGCTCGTGCTCGGCGAGAGCGGTTCGGGAAAAGAGCTCGTCGCCCGGGCGCTGCACACGATGGGCCCGCGACGGAATCACCTGTTTGTGCCCCTCAACTGCGCAACCCTGGGCCGCGAGATTCTCGAGAACGAGCTCTTCGGGCACGAACGCGGGGCATTCACGGGCGCGAACGATCGAAAAAAGGGCCTCTTCGAGCTCGCGGACGGCGGGACCCTGTTCCTCGACGAGATCGGCGAGCTCGATCCTTCGACTCAGGCGAAGCTCCTGCGCGTCATCGAACGGAACGAGTTCCGGCGGGTCGGCGGCACTGGCAAGATCAAAGTCGACCTCAGCCTGATCGCCGCCACCAACCGGAACCTCGACGAAGCCATCGCGACGAAGCGGTTTCGTGAGGACCTTTACTACCGGCTGAAGGTCGTCACGATCAAGGTCCCGCCGTTGAGGGAGCGACGCGAAGATATCCCGGCGCTGATCGACTCCTTCATCGCCGACTTCAACCGTCGGAACGACGGCAAGATCAAAGGGATCTCGCCCGAAGCTCTCCGAAGGCTGACCGAGAACCCATGGCGGGGCAACGTGCGCGAGCTGAAGAACGCCGTGGAGAGCGCCGCGATCATGGCCGCCGGTGACACCATCGGTCTCGGCGATCTCGAGAGTGTTCAGCTGGGCGGCGCTCCTCCACACGAATCGAGCGACTCGGGACAACGGGCGACATCATCGTTCGGAGCGCAGGCCGGCGAAGTGATTCCGATCCCCGTCAGAGCAACCCTCGCCGATGCCGAGCGGATTCTGATCACCGAACACCTCGATCGAGCGCAGACCAAGACCGAAGCGGCCCAGACCCTGGGCATCGGCCTGCGCACTCTGTACACCAAGATCCAGCAGCTTCGGCTCGGGAGTCCGCCACCATCCGCGCGTCTCACCAGATCCACCTCGACGCGAGTCTGACTGCTGAATCGGCAGCAACAGCCCAGCCGAAACAGCACCATGGCGCCGAAACGGCAAGGTGCGCATGACAGAGCCGGCGCCAGGGACGGCCGTGACTCCGCTGGCACGCGACGTGCGTCCGCTGTGTTGCTCATTCCGAGCGCCGATATGACCCCGAACCGATCCAAGTCTCCGGACCGAACCAAGAAGGCGCAGCCTCAAACGCCGACTCTGCTGGTGCTTGCCCGGCCATCGCCGGATACCGACGATCTCTTGGAGCCCTTGGTGAAGCGGGTGGATCTCTGCTTGTTGCGGGTGGCGAGCCTGAATGCGGCCGAGGTGGCGTTGCGGGACGTTGCGGTGAGCTTGGTGTTGATCTGTCCCGACGCCGACATGGCGGAGGTGACCGCCATCTTGGACAAGACCGATGAATTCCGGCCACGGGACCCCGGTCCTCGCGCTCCGACCGAGGAGCGGCGAGCAACCACCTATCTGGAGGGGGCGGACGGTTGGAATCCTGCGCTACCCGATGTTGCCGGACATCTTGAGCCGTACCGTCGACGTCGCTCTGGGACTCGGTCACCATTCGGCCGAGCAGTTGAAGGCCGGCCCAGTCGTCAGTTCTGACCGACCCGCTCTCCTATTCCATTCGACGCCAGTAAAGGAGCCGGCGGCATCCGGAGCATGATCGCAATCCGCTGTCCGGAGGTGGTCCGATCGCCTGTGTTCCACAGCCGCCGCATGCGTTGTGCTCGACCGCGACCACCACAGGCGAGCAACCATTCGAAAGCGAAGCCTCGTAGAGGCCACGCACGTCCAGTGGGATTGCAACGGTGCGCCGCTGCTCCAGCAGCGTTGCGAGGCGCCCTTGCAAGCGGTCAAACATCTCCACGTGTGCCGCGCCTCGGAGGCAGCGACCGCCGCGAAGCGCCGGCAGTTGTCACGTGCCGTTTCGAGCCACTCGCGCAACCGGCGCACGGTCTCGGCCTCGGGCGTCGCGGCGTCGTGCCGCGACGACTCGAGGAACATGACGTGGATCTCCTGACTTCGAACTTCTTCGTGCGCGGCACGAGCGTCGCGTCTCACCTGTTCGAGGCGACGGACGAGCGCCATCTCCTGGAGGTAGACCTCCTCAATTTCGGCGTTGAGACGAGAAAGGATCAACATCTCACGCGCGGCCGGCGGCGCGCGGCCATCGAGCGCGGGGACATCTCCGTCGGGTGCGATCGAGGGGGTGGGCAACGTGTCCATCGCGACAAGCCAGGGAGCCAGCAAGAATCGTTCCCTGGATCTCGGCAGCAGGTGTCCCGCCTCGGGTAAGCCCTCGCGTTCGAGATCCTGTACGAAGGACAGCCTCACCAGGGCTCGCGCTGAAACAGCGCGCTGATTCGGCAGGTTGCATGCCGACTCGGCACGGCCGCTACGGAGGCCCCGGGGGGGCGCCCTCTCGCGCGTCAGAGACGTCGACCATGGCGCGCCGCTTGCTGGGGGTGGGACAAGAGGTCACCCATGAAAATCACGGCCACGATGGCGCAGTCCCCGGAAGGGACCGCCCCAACCCACGACATTGGAATCCTTATCAAACTCTCAGAGGCCCATGGAGCGCCCCCCGGCCTCGCGCCAGAACGGGATGGGATCGTCGCGTTTCTCCCCGAACGGCGAAAGCGTATCGAGCAGATCGCCGCCCAAGTCGAAGGTCGCCGTAAAGCGATGGCCCAACAGGCACCCGAAGTCCCCTTGGCTGCTGTTTTGACGTTCGAATCGCAGCCCAAAGAGAGAATTGGAGCCGCGGTTGATGATGGCACTTCATTGGAGGAACGAGCCAATCGTCTCGCCTCAGGGCTGTCGCCGACCGCCTACCGTATCTATCGTGACCTGGTGAAGGCGCGCAAATGGCCGTTTGCCATCGCCCTCAATAATGGTGATTCGTGTGGTGGTTGCAACATGCGACTGCCGAGTGGCCTTGTCGGTGAGATCCGACGGATGACCACGCTCCACCGGTGCCCCTTCTGCAAGCGGGTAGTCGGCGAGACCACAGTCTCGGCTTAGCGGGTTATCGCATCAGCGGATGGCACGATGCCTGCTTTTCGAAAGGCACATGCCCTCAAGAGTTCGATCCGTAAGGAAGTTCCCATCGGCACGCTCGCGCACCGCACGTCGCCGACCAACATGGGCATGGCGCTTCTGGCCGACCTCGCGGCCTACGATTTCGGGTATCTGCCTGCGGGCCGGTTGGTCGAGCGCCTGACCAACACGCTGCGCACGATGGCATCTCTCGAGCGCTATCAGGGTCATTTCTACAACTGGTACGACACGCAGTCGCTGTCGCCGCTCTCGCCGCGCTACATCTCGTCGGTCGACAGCGGCAACTTGGCCGGGCACCTGCTGACGCTGCGCGCCGGGCTGCTCGCGTTGCCCGATCACCGCATTCTGGAGCCGCGGGTCTTTGCCGGGCTCGTCGACACTGCGCGCGTGCTCGTGGAAGCGCTCGGCGCCGAAGTTCCCACGGTCGTCGCGGAGCTTGTCCGCGATCTCGATTCCGCCTCCGACGCCCGATTGCCGACGGCCGCGGCGGCGTACCGCTGGCTGGCCCGCATTTCCGCGGACCTCGCGGCGGTCGTCGCGCATTTCGGCGCCCCGACGGGCGACGCAGCGTCCGCGGCGGCGAACGAGACGCACGCATGGGTGCGCGCGCTGTCGGCGCAATGCCAGTCGGCAATGGACGAGCTCGCGCGCTTCGCGCCGTGGCTGCAGCAGCCGGACCTCGAGCCGTTGCTTCTAAAGCTCCCCGCGCTGACGCCGATCCCGACACTGCGTACGCTCGCGCAGTTGATGCCGGCGCTGTCCCCGGAGCTCGAGCGGCTGCGCGCCGCCGCAACGACCGACGCCGGGCGGGGCTTCGTCGACGCGATGATGCGGGAGCTCGGCGTCGCCAGCGCGCGCGCGCAGGAGCGCATCGCGGCGATCGAAGCGACGGCGGCGCAGTGCGCGGATCTCGCACGGATGGATTTCGGCTTTCTGTACGACCGCACGCGCCATTTGTTCGCCGTCGGCTACAACGTCGACGAGCGCCAGCGCGACGGCAGCTTCTACGACCTTCTCGCCTCCGAGGCGCGCTTTGCGAGCTTTGTCGCGATCGCGCAGAGCCAGGTGCCGCAGGAGAGCTGGTTCGCGCTGGGGCGGTTGCTGGTGACGGTCGGCGACCGGCCGATCCTGCTGTCGTGGAGCGGATCGATGTTCGAGTACCTGATGCCGCTGCTCGTCATGCCGACCTACGAGAACACGCTGCTCGATGCCACGTGCCGCGCCGCCGTGGAGCGGCAGATCGCGCATGGCAGGAAGCTCGGCGTCCCGTGGGGGATGTCGGAGTCGGGCTACAACGCCGTCGATGCGAATCTCAACTACCAGTATCGCGCGTTCGGCGTCCCCGGGCTTGGCCTGAAACGCGGGCTCGCCGAGGATGTCGTCGTCGCGCCCTACGCTTCGGTGCTGGCGCTGCTCGTCGCCCCGGAAGCCGCGTGCCTCAACCTGCAGCGCATCGCCGCCGAAGGGCTCGCGGGCCGATTCGGGTTGTTCGAGGCGATCGACTACACGCCGGCGCGACTGCCGCGCGGCCAGTCGAGCGCGGTGGTCCGCTCGTTCATGGCGCATCACCAGGGCATGAGCCTGCTGGCGCTCGGTCATCTGCTGCAGGAGCGCCCGATGCAGAAGCGCTTCATTGCCGATCCGCTGTTCCAGGCGACGCTCCTGCTCCTGCAGGAACGCGTTCCCAAGTCCGTCGCGCCGTTCCCGCACATCGAGGAGCTCGCCGGCATCCGGTCGAGCATCGACGAGACCGAAGTGCCGGTGCGCGTCATCGCGAGCGCCGCCACCTCCACGCCCGAAGTACAGCTCTTGTCGAACGGTCGCTACCACGTGATGGTCACCAACGCGGGCGGCGGCAGCAGCCGCTGGAACGATCTCGCGTTGACACGGTGGCGGGAGGACACGACGCGCGACAACTGGGGCACGTTCTGCTATCTGCGCGATGTCGCGAGCGGCGAGGTCTGGTCGACCGCGCATCAGCCGGTGGGCAAGTCCGCCGATCACTACGAGGCGATCTTCTCGGAGGGGCGCGCCGAATTCCGCCGGCGCGATTTCGGGTTCGACGTGCATACCGAGATCGCCGTCTCGCCCGAGGACGACGTCGAGCTCCGACGGACGCGCATCGTCAACCGCTCGCGCGTGCGCAAGGTGATCGAGGTCACGAGCTACACGGAAGTCGTCCTCGCTCCTCCGTCGGCCGATGCCAGCCATCCGGCGTTCTCCAACCTCTTCGTGCAGACGGAAATCGCCCGGCGCGAACAGGCGATCCTGTGCACGCGACGGCCGCGCTCGCCCGGCGAGCAGGTGCCGTGGATGTTTCACCTGATGGCGGTGCATGGCGCGGCCACCGGCGAGGTGTCGTATGAAACCGACCGGATGCGCTTCGTCGGCCGGGGGAACACGCCGGCGGCGCCGCAGGCGATGACCGACCCGGCGCCGCTGTCCGGCAGCGAAGGATCGGTGCTCGATCCGATTGCCGCGATCCGGATCCGCGTGACGCTCGAGCCGGAGCAGGCCGCGACGATCGACAAGGTCTACGGCGTTGCGGCAACCCGCGCCGCCGCGAACCAGCTGATCCGCAAGTATCAGGATCCGCGGCTCGCCGATCGCGTCGTCGAGCTCGCGTGGACGCATGCGCAAGTCGTGCTGCGCCAGATCAACGCGACCGACGCCGACGCAAGGCTCTACGCGCGGCTCGCCAATTCCATCGTCTTCGCGAACGCGTCGCTTCGCGCAGACCCCGGCGTCATCGCCCGCAATCGGCGCGGACAATCCGGGTTGTGGGGCTACGCGATCTCCGGCGACCTGCCGATCGTGCTGCTGCGCATCGCCGATGCGGCCAACTTCGATCTCGTCCGCCAGCTCGTGCAGGCGCACGCGTACTGGCGCCTCAAGGGTCTCGCCGTCGATCTCGTCATCTGGAACGAGGATCACGGCGGGTACCGGCAGTTGCTTGCAGGACCAGATCATCGGGCTCGTCGCGGCGCGCGCCGAATCGCAGCTCATGAATCGCCCCGGCGGGATCTTCGTGCGGCCCGGCGACCAGATCTCCGACGAGGATCGCGTGCTGGTCGAGTCGGTTGCGCGGGTGATCATCTCCGACGCCAAGGGCACGCTCGCCGAGCAGTGCGCGGGGCGCGCGCTGCACGACGTGCGCGCGCCAAGGCTTGTGCCGACGCGCGAGCACGGCAGCGAGAAGGTCGCCGCTCCCGCGCCGCCGCGCGCGCTGATCCTCGCCAACGGTCTCGGTGGATTCACGCCCGACGGGAGCGAATACGTCATCACGACAACGACCGACCGCCTGACGCCCGCGCCGTGGGTGAACGTGATCGCCAATCCACTCTTCGGCACGCTGATCTCGGAGAGCGGCAGCGCCTACACATGGAGCGAGAATGCCCATGAATTCCGCCTTACGCCCTGGGCCAACGATCCGGTGAGCGATGGCGGCGGGGAGGCGCTGTACTTGCGCGACGACGACAGCGGACACTACTGGTCGGCGACGCCGTTGCCGGTGCGCGGCGGTTCGCCGTATGTCACGCGGCACGGCTTCGGCTACACGGTGTTCGAGCACGACGAGGACGGGATCCGCACGGAGCTGTGGATCTACGTCGCGCGCGACGCGGCGGTCAAGTTCTCACGGCTCAAGGTCCGCAACGAATCGGGACGGCCGCGGCGGATCTCGGTCACCGGCTATGCCGAATGGGTGCTGGGCGAGCTGCGGCAGAAATCGATCATGCACGTGGTCACCGAAAAGGACGGGAAGACCGGCGCGCTGTTCGCGCGCAACGCCTACAGCATGGACTTCGGCGGCCGGGTGGCGTTTTTCGACGTCGACGACGTTGCGCGAACGCTCACCTGCGACCGCACCGAGTTCATCGGCAGGAACGGATCGCTGGCCGCTCCTGCGGCGATGACCCGCGCGCGGCTGTCGGGGAAGACGGGGCCGGCGCTCGACCCGTGCGCGGCGATCCAGGTGACGCTGGAACTCCCCGCGGACGGCGAGCGCGAGGTGACGTTCCGGCTCGGCGTCGGCCGCAACGCCGGCGATGCGCGCGACCTCGCGCAACGGTTCCGCGGCGCGACCGCGGCGAAGGCGGCGCTGGACGACGTCCGCCGGCAATGGCGGCAGACGCTGGGCGCCGTCCGCATCGAAACGCCCGACGAAGCATTGAACGTCCTCGGCAACGGCTGGCTCTTGTACCAGACGCTCTCGGGAAGGCTGTGGGCGCGCAGCGGCTTCTATCAGTCGGGCGGAGCATTCGGATTTCGCGATCAGCTGCAGGACGTGCTCGCGCTCATCCATGCGGAGCCGCGGCTCACGCGCGCGCACCTCTTGCTTTGCGCAAGCCGACAGTTCGTCGAAGGCGACGTCCAGCACTGGTGGCATCCGCCGTCCGGGCGGGGCGTGCGCACCCAGTGCTCGGACGATTACCTGTGGCTCCCGCTGGCGATCGCGCGCTATGTGCTTACGACCGGAGACACCGGCGTGCTGGACGAGCCGGTGGCGTTCCTCGCTGGGCGCCCGCTCAATGCCGGCGAAGATTCGTATTACGACCTCCCTGGACGTTCCGCGGAGGTCGCGAGCCTGTACGAGCACGGCGCGCGCGCGATCGAGCACGGCCTTCGTTTCGGCGAGCACGGCCTGCCGCTCATCGGCTCGGGGGACTGGAACGACGGGATGAACCTCGTCGGCATCGAAGGCAAGGGAGAGAGCGTGTGGCTCGCCTTCTTCCTGGGCGCGGTCCTCGCGCGTTTCGCCGTGGTCGCGCGCCTGCGCGGCGACATGGCCTTCGCCCGGCGTTGCGACGAGCAAAGAGCCGAGCTCGCCGCCAACATCGAATTGCACGGCTGGGATGGCGCGTGGTATCGACGTGCGTATTTCGACGACGGCACGCCGTTGGGTTCGGCGCGCAACAGCGAGTGCCGCATCGATTCGATCGCGCAGAGCTGGGCGGTTCTCTCGGGGATCGGCGAGACGCGACGCGCTCGCGCGGCCATGAATGCGGTCTATACGCATCTCGTGCGCCGCGACGACGCGCTGATCGAGCTCCTGGCGCCGCCGTTCGACACCTCGCCGCAGCATCCCGGCTACATTCGCGGCTACGTGCCCGGCGTGCGCGAGAACGGCGGCCAGTACACGCACGGCGCGCTTTGGTCGGTCATGGCGTTCGCCGCGCTGGGCGACGCTCCGCGCGCGTGGGAATTGATGGACATGATCAATCCGGTCAACCACGCGCGGACGGCCGACGCCGTCGCGAAGTATCGACTCGAGCCCTACGTGGTGGCCGCCGACGTGTATGCGCTGCCCCCGCACACCGGCCGCGGCGGATGGTCGTGGTACACGGGCTCCGCCGGATGGATGTATCGACTGATCGTGGAGTCGCTGCTCGGCGTCGAGCTCGCGACCGACCGCCTGCGGATCGCGCCCTGCCTGCCCGCGGGATGGAATTCGTTCAAGCTCGACTACCGCTTCCGCGAAACCCTGTATCGGATCACCGTCACGCAAGCCTCGCCCGCAGATCGCGAATTGGGGGTGTGGCTCGACGGGGAACGGCAGCCCGACGGCGCGATCCCGCTGGTCGAGGACCGCATCGACCATGTGGTCGACGTGGTCGTGCATCCCCGTCCCGCGGAAGCGCCCGGCTGAAGGGCGGCTGGGCCTGGCGCTCGCCATCGTCCGCAGCGCGCGACACGGGTGCGGCGATCCGGCCATTGCATCTTTGCCGGAGGCCCGCTATCGTCCGCGACGAAAACACGCCAAGAGACTTCGAAGTCCGGGACGCGGGATCAACTGGAGGAGACGAGGATGAAATTCGCAAACGCACGGCGCAGGACAATGCTGGGAGTGCTGGCGGTGGTCGCCGTCGCGGCCGGAATCACCGACGCCGGCGCGCAGAACCGCACGTTCAGCTTCGCGTACGACCAGCCGAACACCACGGCCTACGGGATCGCCGCCAATATCTTCGATGCCAAGCTCAAGGAATTGAGCGGCGGGACGATGAGCATCAACCAGTTTCCGGGCGCGCAGCTGGGCCAGGAGCCGCAGATGCTGCAGAAGATGCGCGCGGGCGACATCGACTTCGTGATCACGTCGACGGCGAACGCGTCGACGCTGGCGCCGCAGGCCGGCGTGTTCTCGATCCACTTCATCTTCCGCGACCAGGCGCATTTGCAAAAGGTGCTCGCCGATCCGGCGATCACCGAGGAATTCCGTCTCATGGTCAAGGACCAGGTGCAGGGCGCGCAGGTGCTCGGCCTGCTCACGATGGGCATGCGCAACATGTACAGCAAGAAGGAAGTGAAATCGATCGACGACGTCAAGGGCCAGAAGGTGCGGGTGCAGGCGACCAAGACCGAGGACACGTTGTTTCCCGCCTATGGCGCGCAGACCGTGCACATGCCCTTCGGCGAGGTCTACACGTCGCTGCAGACGGGCGTGGTGAATGTCGCCGAGAACGGCGTCAACGTCTATCTCGCCAACAAGCACTACGAAGTGGCGCCGGTCCTCTCGATGACCGAGCACGAGGCGAACAACAATTGCATCTGGGTCAGCGACAAGACCTGGAACAGCCTCACTCCCCAGCAGCAGGGGTGGGTGCAGGCGGCCGCGGCTGAGGTGGGCAAGCGGGAGCCGGCGCTTGCGCTGCAGCTCGAAAAGGATTCGGCCGACAAGCTCAAGACCATGGGCGTGAAAGTCGTCGAGGGCGTCGACAAGACGGGCTTCATGAAGGCGGCGGCGCCGGTCCAGGATCAGCTGGCGGCCGAGCTCGGCCCGCACGCGGTCAAGCTCCTCAAGATGGTGCGCGACGTTAAGTAGGATGGACCGCCGGCACAGGGGCGCGTGGCGCCCCGCGCCGGCACTTTGTCGTCGCCGAGTCATGCGGACACTGCAGTGGCCAATTTCCGCGCGCTGATCCTGCAGCGTCACCGCCACCTGAAATGGAAGGCGTTCGACGTGCTCGAGGCCGCTTTGATGGTCCTCTGCGGCGTCTGCATTTTCATGTTCACGCTGACGGTGTTCTGCGACGTCGTCACGCGCACGCTGGGTGCGCCCTGGCTGTGGCTGCAGCAGGTCACGACGGCGTTTTTCGCGTGGGGCGTGTTCCTCGGCATGGCGGCGGCGACGCGCCGGAACGATCACTTCTACCTGACCGAAATCACCAAGCGGATGACCGGTGCGCCGCGCAGCGGCATCGAGATCCTCAATCGCGTGATCGTGCTGATCGTTTCGGCGCTGCTGATCTGGTTCGGGTGGAAGAACGCGATCCTCGATCTCGGCAGCTACCGGATGCCGTCGCTGATCCCGCTGACCGTGTACTCGGCGATCGTTCCGATATCAGGCGTGCTGATCGCGCTGTTCACCATCGAGCAGCTGGTCTGCGGGTGGCGGCACGGGTTTGAAGGTCCCGAAGACCACGACTTCGTCGACGAGATCGTCATCAAATGAGCGCCGCCGGGCGCCCGCAGGGCGCTGCAGTCGGGCGCGGCGCGATCAGGGCCGATCGCCGCAAGCGTGGGGGTCCAATGACCTCCGGCGCCATCCTGATCCTGATGGGCGTCCTGTTCCTGACGTTCGGCTACATGGGCGTGCCGGTGTCGTTCGCGCTGATGGCGGGGGTGTTCGTCGCCACCGCCTTCACGCCGGTCAGCCTGCAATCGATGGTCGGACAGCTGTTCCACGGCATCGATGCCGAGACGCTGCTGGCCGTCCCGTTCTTCCTGCTCGTCGGCGAGTTGATGGCGTCCTCCGACGTCGTGCACCGGATGATCCGGCTGTCGCAAACGCTCGTGGGGCATCTGCGCGGCGGTCTCGCGCAGGTGGTCACGCTCTTCAGCATGTTCTTCGCCGGCATCTCGGGATCCTCCGTCGCCGACGTCGCGATCCTCGCGCGAACCGTGGCGCCGCAGATGGACAAGGAGGGCTACGACCGCGCGTTCACCTCGGCGTTGATCGCGTCGGCGTCGACGATGGCCAACCTCATTCCGCCCAGCATCATGGCGGTTGTCTATGGCGCCACCGGCAACGTGTCGATCGGCGGCCTGTTCCTCGCCGGCGTCGTGCCGGGCGTGCTGATCGGGATCGGCCTCATGATCTACAGCTATTTCTGGGGTCCCGTCGGCGTGATGAAGAAGCGCGCGCCATTCACCGAAGTCGTGGTCGCGGCGCGCGGCGCCGCGTTGCCGCTGATCATTCCGGTCATCATCATGGGCGGCATCCTGACCGGCTGGTTCACGCCGACCGAGGCCGGGATGATCGCCTGCGTCTACATCCTGCTGGTGCTGATCCCGGTGTTGCGCCCGGGACACTTCCGGGAGCTGCCGCGCGATTTCATGTACGCGGGCCTGCTCTACTCGCTGCCGCTCGCTGCCGTCGCCGGCGCCTCGGCCTTCGGGTGGATGGTTGCGTACCTGCGCGGTCCCGACATCGTGGCCACCTACATCTCGTCGTTTGCCGGCACCGAACCCGGCGATGATCATGTTCCTGCTGGTCGTGCTGTTCGTCATCGTCGGCGACTTCATCGATGCCATCCCGGCGATCATCATCTTCATGCCGATCATCACCAAGCTGACCGAGGTCGGGCACATCAACCCGCTGCACATGGGTGTGGTGATCATCACCACGCTCGTGTTCGGCCTCATCACGCCACCCTACGGACTGTCGCTGCTCGTGGCGTCGAAATACGTCGGCGTCGGCTTCGGCCGCTCGGTTCTCCGCTCGCTGCCGCTCTACGGCGTGTTCTTCCTCACCATCGCCTTTGTCGTGCTCTTTCCCGACATCGTGCTGTGGCTGCCGAAATGGCTGCTGCCGGAGTCGGTCGGCTGCTTCAAGAGCCCCACCGGCGCCGGCTACATCTGCCCGAAGTAGAATTTCATCGAGCTGCCGCTGCCATGAACTCCGCCGCCGATCTTCGACTGCCCTTTGCCGTGCGCCCGCTCACCCCGAATCTCGGCGCCGAGATCCAGGGGGTGAAGCTCGCGGACGGCATCTCGGACGAACTGTTCAAGGGGATCTACCAGGCGTTCCTGCGCTACCAGGTCCTGTTGTTTCCGCCGCAGGACGTGCCGCCGGGCGCGCAGGTCGCGTTTGCAAGGCATTTCGGCGAGGTGCAGATCCACGTGATGAACCAGTATCACGCCGACGGCTACCCCGAGCTCTACCGGCTTTCGAATCTCGACGAGAACGGCAAGCCCAACGGCAGGCATCCGGACAAGGGAACGCTCGCCTGGCACACCGACGGTTCGTGGTCGCGCGTCACCGGCCAGGCCACCATCATCTACGGTGAAGTCGTTCCCGACATCGGCGGCGAGACGCACTTCTGCGACATGTACGGCGCGTACGACCGGCTGAGTCCCGGCTGGAAAGCACGGATCAAGGATCTGCGGGCGGTCCACAATCTGGATTTCTCCCGCACGCGCCGGCATGGGATCGACCTCATGACCGAAGAGCAGAAGCGCGAAAAGCCGCCGGTCGACCAGCCGATCGTCCGCACGCATCCCGAGACGGGACGCAAATGCATCTACCTCGGAGATCACGCGGAATACATCGTCGGCATGGCCTACGACGAGGGCCGCGCGCTGATCGAGGAGCTGAACGCGCTGGCGGTCCATCCCGACCTCACCTACGAGCATCGCTGGAAGCCGGGCGAGCTGATCGCCTGGGACAACCGCTGCGTCATGCATCGCGCGACGGCGTATGATCCCGCGACTCAGCGTCGCGTGGTGCGCCGCTGCACGGTGCTGGGCGAGGTTCCGCACTAGGGGATCGCGCTGGGGCCCCAGCGAGGCCTAATGTGCGCTCGCGAACAGACGATCGGCGCCGATCGCCGTATGTTGGGGCATGCCGATCGCCAACCGATTGCTGGCCGCGCTGCCCCGCGCCGCGTATGCGCGTCTCTCGCCGAAGCTCGAGCCCGTCACCTTCAAGTTCGGGGAAGTGTTGTACGAGTCCGGAGATCCCATCCGGCATGTCTATTTTCCCGGCAATTCGCTGGTCTCGCTCCTCACGGTTGTCGATCGCCATCTGGCGCTCGAGGTGGGCATGGTTGGGCCACGAAGGCATGGTCGGCGTTGCCTTCGCGCTCGGAATCGTCGAGAGCCCGGTCCGTGCGATGGTCCAGGGCGCGGGCAGCGCGATGCGCCTCAAGGTCAGCTTGTTCCGCTCGGAGCTCCGGCAAAGCGAAGTCTTTCGGCGGCAGGTCCTGCTGTATGCCCATGCGTTGATGGCGCAGGTCGCGCAAACGGCCGCCTGCAACCGTTTCCACGTCGTCGAAGCGCGGCTCGCGCGCTGGCTGCTGATGACGCGTGACCGGCTCGCCTCCAATCGATTTCACCTGACCCACGAGTTCCTGGGACACATGCTTGGTGTGCGCCGCGTCGGCGTCACCAACGCCGCGCAGGCGCTCAGGCAACGCAACCTGATCAACTACAATCGCGGCGACATCGCGATCGTGGACGCCCGCGGGCTGGAATCCGCGGCGTGCTCATGCTACGAAAAGCTGCAGGAGCGAAACGCGCGCCGCTGATCGGGCACGCCACTCCACTCCGGCGTCCTCATCTGAGGTGATAGTTGCCGGCGCCGAACAGGCCCAGCAGTCCGATGACGATCAGGTAGATGGCGACGATGTAGTTGAGGAGGCGCGGCACGATCAGGATGAGAATGCCGGCGATCAGCGAAACCAGGGGGCCGATGCTGAGCGTGAGATTCATGCGAGGCTCCTTTCATTTCGACGATGAGCTCAAAGGGATGTCCGTCCGCGAATCTACTACGGTGCGACGACTGCGGCGAGTCGGTGCGCCAGCGAACATTCTTTCTCCCGAAGCGTCCGCAGGGTTCGCGGCCCGGTTCGCGGCCATGCCGGCGCCGGTGAGGCAGAATAGGTCATGGTCTGGAACATTCGTCGCGTGCTGCCGGCGGCGCTGCTCTTCGCGTGCGCCGGCTATGCGCAGCCTTCGCCCGCCGAAGTGTGGGGCTATGTCGACGCCGACGGCACTGCGCACGTCGCGACCGAAAAGATCGACGAGCGCTATCAGCTGTTCTTCAAGGGCAGGACCAACAGTGGACGTCGGGTCGCAGTCTGCGAGCGCCGACCTCGATGCGCTGCGCGCGACGAGCATCTACAAGCGAATGGTCGATCACCCGAACATCGGCCGCTACCAGGCGCTGATCGACAAGAATGCGCGCGCGCGCGGGAATCGACGCGGCGCTGGTGAAAGCGGTGATCGCCGTCGAATCGGCGTTCGAGCCCGCGACCGTGTCGACGAAGGGCGCCCTCGGCCTGATGCAGGTGATGCCGGACACGGGCGCGCGCTATGGCGTGACCGCCGACAAGAAGCGCACGCTCGAGCAAAAGCTGCTCGATCCCGACATCAATCTGCGGATCGGCACCACCTATCTGCGCGACCTGCTGAGGCTCTACGCCAACGACGTTCCGCTGGCGCTCGCGGCCTACAACGCGGGCGAGCAGGCGGTCGCGCATTACGCCAACCGCATTCCACCCTATCCGGAAACGCAGGAATACGTGAAGCTCGTCCAGCAGTTCTACGAGCTGTACCGACCCGCGAGCCCGCCCGCGAAGCCCGTGAGAATCCTCGTGCCCTCGCCGCGGAACCCGTCCTGACGCGCCGCACCGCCGGCTCCCTAGAGCGCGCTGGCGATCGTGTTGATGCAAAGCGCGAGCACCGCGATGTTGAAGATGAATGCGAGCACGCCATGCACCATCGTCATGCGGCGCATGATGGGAGACGTCACCTGAACGTCGGAGACCTGCGAGGTCATGCCGATGACGAACGAGTAATAGGCGAAATCGAGGTAATCGGGATCGGACCCGCCCGGAAACACGAGCCCGCCCGCGTGCGTTGCTCGCGCGTGCAGATCGACGTAGTAGCGGCGCGCGTAGTGAAACGCAAACACCGTCTGGATCACGAGCCAGGACGACGTCAGCGCGGCAAAGGTCAATGCGAGATGCCATGCCTTGGGCCAGAACGACGAGGTCCCTGATCGTCGCCACCACGAAGCCGATCGCCACCACGCTCGCGCACGCCGCGGACAGAACGAACAGGAAGATGACGTAGCCGCTCGTGTCCTGCGCGAGAGCGTGTGCGCGCGTCGACGCCGCGTCCGCGCGACCGATGATCGTCCACGCAAGCACGAGGTAAACGATCGTCCCCACGTCCCAGCTGGCGACGAGCCGCGTATGCCACGCGATCGACTCCGGCTGCGCGAAATACGCGACCAGCGCGACCGTGAGCGTCGCCGCCAGCCGCACCTTGGCGCCCAGGCGGTCGACCCACGGCGAGGTTGCGTTGCCGCGCCGGGCTGGGGTCATCGCATTGCGGGGGGCGGCGCGGTCACCCGGCCATTCTAGTCGGCTGTCTTTTCGGGCCGGAAAGTTGTAACAATATAAAACGCGACGGTTGCGTTGCGTTTTTTGTGGTACGGTGGCCTTTCGGCGGACCTACCCGTCCGCGCCAAGACGCAAGGAGCACGCGATGACCAGGATCAGAGGCATGGCGTTGGGTACCCTTATCGCGACTGCGCTCGTGTTCGCGCCGGTCGCCCCTGCCTTCGCGGGCGGCTACTACCACGGCGGGCACGGCTACCACGGTTATCACGGCGGCTATCACTACGGTTACGGCTGGCCGATCGTCGGACTGGCTGCCGCCGTGGTCGGCACGGCCGCCGCGATTGTCACGGCACCCATTGCCATCCTGGCCGCCGCCGCCAACGCCCCGTACTACGCTGCGCCGCCTTCCTATGCGCCGGCTCCCGTCGCGTATAACGCGCCCGCGTATTACGCCCCGCCGGCTGCGCCGGCCTACTACGGCCCGCCGGCCGCACCTGCCTATTACCGGCCGCCCGCGGCACCGGCGTATTACACCCGGCCGGCACCGGCCTATTACGCGCCGAACCAGGCGAATTACGCCCCGCCCGCCCCACCGCAGTACGCGCAACCT
Source organism: uncultured Pseudomonadota bacterium (assembly GCA_963711305.1). Classification (GTDB taxonomy): domain Bacteria; phylum Myxococcota_A; class Polyangia; order Fen-1088; family Fen-1088; genus DASRQZ01. The sequence continues at coordinate 61,725 of CAVQDT010000005.1, read as the reverse complement.
TCGCCGTATTACGCTCCGCCCGCTGCGGCGCAGGACTACCCGCGCTGAACCAACGTGGCGTCCGCGCGCAGCTCGACGCCACGAACCAAGCCTGACCACGCGCCTCCTGCCGCGGGCGATTCGCCGCGCCGCGGAGGTCGGCCCTCGCTGACCGCATCGGCAGAGCTCAGCGAGCGCATCCTCGACGCCGCAACCCATCTGTTTCTGGCGCACGGGTATGGCGCCACGAGCGTCGAGGCGGTCGCTCGTCGCGCGCGGGTATCGAAGCGGACCTTCTACCACCGCTTCGAAGACAAGCCCGTCCTCTTCGGCGCGGTCGTCCACCGCATCATCCTGCGCCTGCGCCCGCCCGCGGATGCTCCGCTGCTCGAAGGGGGCGATCTCGAAAGCATCCTGCGCGGGCTGGCGCGGCTCATTCTGCGCGCCGCGCTATCGCCGTCCGCGATTGCGCTGCACCGATTGATCGTCGCGGAATCGGCAAGATTTCCGCAGCTCGCCGAGGTCGTGGCGGCGGAGGGGTCGACCACCGAAGCGATTACGCTCATCGCCGGACTCCTCGACCGCGCAATGCGCGCCGGAAGCATCGCGCCGAAGGATCCGATATTTGCGGCGCAACAGTTTCTGCACATGATCATCGCCGTGCCACAGCGGCGAGCGATGGGGCTCGGGCCCGCGATGGCGCCGGAAGAGGTCGAGGCCTGGGCGCGCGACGTCGTCGATCTCTTCCTCAACGGCTGCCGCGGCCAGGCGCGCGCCACGGACTTCGTGTCACACGCGAAAGCCCTTCAGCGTGTTGGCCCGAACGTCGTGCTGATGGCCACGTCGCGGCGTCCCTCCCCCGCGCCATCAGAACGCGCCCGATGCGCGGCATATTGTTCCTCGCGTCGAACGTGTACCAGCGCATCGAGCCACGCGTCGAACCAGCCGGCAAAGTCCATCGGACCGTACGGATGCGGCAATGCCCATGTCGCCCAGATACCCCGTGCAGTAGCGCGCGGGAATGTTCATGCACCGGCAGAAGCGATCGCAAGATGGCGTAGTCGCGGCAGACGCCGCTTTCTCTCCGACTGATTAGGCGTCGACCCCGACATCCCAGGCGCGCCGCGCCGACTATCCTGAGCATGCGACGTCGACCCGGCATCGGGCGGCAATTCGCCCCGCACGTGGGCGTGCGGAATGTCGGCGCGCAGGCGATCGAATTCGCGCTTGACCGCCCCGTGGCACTCGCAGACGGTTCTTTCGATCCCGCGTCTTAAAATTTTAATTTTATAATAATTAATATATTTTATTTTTTATTTTTATTTTTTGTAGTTCTTCATTTCTTGTAGAGCAGCCGAACTTCCAGCATGTTGTGATTCGCGTCTTATTCACAGATCGAACGCTTGCTGACGAAATCCCTTGCGCCTGCTTGCAATGCGCTGAGCATGTGTCCTTGTTGCGCGGTCATCACGAGAACAGCAGATAGCTGTCCTTTCGTCTGTCTGTAGTCCTTCGATCACCTGAAATTCGTCCATGCCGGGCATCTGCAGGTCGAGCAGGATCAGATCGTAGTGATTCTTCGATACAGCTTGCAGACTCGGTCGGCTAATCGTCTACGTTACGTTCGTGTAGCCTGCTTCGCGCAACATTTCTATCAATCACATTATCTATCTACACAATTCTTCAATTTTTCAATATATTTTTTTCTCTCTTATCAATCACCTACTCATCATATAATATATTATCTTTCATTATCAATAATCCGTCCTCAAGAATCTTGCGATTCGCGGAGCAGCGCATTGGCGCTAGCCAATGATGATATTTCTTCGACGGTCTGCCTAGGATTTTAATCATTATCAATTATTATAATATTATACCCCAATCATAAATTTTAAACATCAATCTGACGTCGGCTATGAATTTCTCACCAATTCCAGGTTGCGAGGTTTTTCACGAAGATCAAATCTCTTCTATATTTTTTTCTCCTTGCCATCACCTCTTGCGGATCGTGAATGTCGCTCGGCTTATCCGGTTACTACTTCGCGCTGGTATACCCAGCATTCGCTCGCGCCGACATTGAATAGCTGAATGATGCCTTTCTCGTCGGTCGCAATGATCGAGAAATTGCGCTCGTCAGAATCGCGTTCTGCAGGCGCCTGCTTTAGCAGCGCAATCTGGCGTCTCACTTCGATGCTTACTCGGCTTTGCCGGTAACTTCGGCAACAAAGAGATCGATTCTGAATCGTACATTACGGCTTCCATGAAAGCGATTGGAACAAAAGAAGCTGCGCTGTCGCGCCGGAAGCAGAGCGTTGCAGCCTCGCGCCCGCGGAACGTCTCGTGTCGCGCGAAGAGAATGACGCCTTTGCGGCAGCCGTCCGTGCTCTACCGCACAGAAGGAATCATTGGAAAATGGTCCGCTTCACTACATTCGACCTCGTGATCTGACGCTAGCTTAGTCTACGTGACCGATTGACCCAGCACGTGCGAAGGATCGCCGCGCGGAATGTCGGCAATCAGCCGATCGAATTCTCGCTTGACTACCGCGTAGCACTCGCACACCGCTCTTTCCAGCCCCGGACGGTCGATAACGTCGATGCGTCCGCGCCTGTAGCGAATCAATCCCGCACGCTGCAGCTTGCCCGCGCTTCGGTCACGCCCTCGCGGCGCACGCCGAGCATGTTCGCGATCAGCTCCTGCGTCATCTTCAACGAATCCGACGACAGCCGATCGAGGCTCAGCAACAGCCAGCGGCACAGTTGCTGCTCCACCGAATGATGCCGATTGCACACCGCCGTCTGCGTCATCTGCGTGATCAGCGCTTGCGTGTAGCGCAGCAGCAGATGCAGCACTGGCCCTGCCCGGTTGAATTCCTGCTTCAGCAGTTTCGCCGTCAGGCGGTAACCGTAACCCGCGCTTTGCACCACGGCTCGGCTGGGCGTCGTCTCCCGCCCATGAACAGCGAAATGCCGAGAATTCCCTCGTTGCCGACGACCGCCTTGATCGCCTTTTTTTCCTTGGCGTCAGCAATACTTTCTTCTTGTCTTCTTTCGGCGATCGATGGGACATCGTGGTGGCTCCTGGCGCCGGGCACGGATGACGCGCCCCGTGACTATAAGCCGATGCGCTGCGCGCGTGTCGACGATCATCCGCTTCATCGGTCATCGTCCAGCCAGCGCCGGATCTGCTCGTAATCGGCGGCATCGCTTAGCAGATCGAAATGTCCGCTGCCGTATCCGATCCTCCGGCGATGATTCGGGGATCGCGAGACCAGCGACGCGTCGCGGTGGATGCCGAGCGCGCTGTTCACCGCGACCAGTCCATCGCCGCGGATCCGGGTTCCCGATGACGCGCGTTGCTGCCGGCTTGCGGCGATCGCGTAGCATCGAACGCCCTCAGGCAGCGGCAACGAGTCCGCCGCGCGGGCGCCCGATCCGGAGTGCGCATGCGGGACATCGTCGCGCAGATAGCCGTGGCGCAGATCCTTGATCCCGGCGCTGCGAATCTTGCCCAGGCGCGCCAGCGGCGCCGTGTAGGGACTGATGCCGAGCAGAAAATCCGCCCGCGCGCCGGCGCGTTCCAGGCTCGCGCCGAAATGCGGCGTCCCCAGGAAAACGAGATCGTCGAGTCGCTTCGGCCAGGCATGTCCGGCCAACCTGGCGTGGTGAACCGCGCTTCGCGCGACGAGACCGCCCATGCTGTGGCCGACGACGCACAGGCGGTCGACGCCATGCGGCCAATTCGCGCACGAGCATCTCCATCAGCGTCGCGAATTCGCGCCCGTTGTCCGCGATGTGCCGGCCCGTGTTGTAGTGGCAGGTAAACCGGCGTGTAGCCGAGATCGCGCGCCAGCGCCGCGCCGTGATCGTGACCTTCGCGCTTCCACTGCAGGTCGTTCATGCAAAGTCCGTGCACGCAGCACGACGACCTTGCGTCCAGCGTCCGGAAACGCCGCGGCCAGCGCGGAGCGATCGAGGACGACCGGCGCTCCCGCGACACGCACGTGCATGGAGATGGCCAGCGGGATTGCCGGACGCGACCAGGTAGTCGCCGAGAACGCCGTTGAGCGCGGCCACGACGACCTCGCGCTCCTGCGACGACGGTTGCTCCGCGACCAGCGGCGCGATGCATGTCGAGCAGCGTGTCGACGCCGGCGCCGACAACGCGGGTGACCCCCCGCACCGATCCGTAGACAAAGCCGGTGATGCCGCTGGCGTTCGACCCTTCGGCGACGGGCCGAGAACGCCCGGCGTTTCCGTCGATCGTGTGGTGCATCGCCTCGACGAGCTCGGCGAGGCCCAGCGTCGCGTCGGTCGCGAGCCGACCGAACGCGCGCAGGTCGGATAGCCGAAGGTGGGCGGGTTTAGCCATGGGGAGCCTGCGCAGGGTCATCCCCCTCATTCCCACGCGTCAACGATTTCATTGGGTGCAAGCGCTCACTCTAGCGAGGCTTGTCAGGTCTTCGGACCGGCATCCGACAGTATCGGAGCGCGGCGAATCCGCACTTGACAGCATGCATCGCTCGCGCCCTAGGATTCAAACGAACGTTTGATTTACGATCTCGGCAAATCGGTCCGACTCAGGTAACGGCAGGAGCCCTCATTGATGGATGCCAACGTGGTCCGAATGGTCGACAAGGAAGCGCCGGTCGCCACCAAGGACCGGATCCTCGACGCCGCCGAATCGCTCTTCATGGAGCACGGCTTCGAGGCGACCAGCCTGCGCTCGATCACTGCGGCCGCGGGCGTCAATCTCGCGGCGGTCAACTACCACTTCGGCAGCAAGGAAGAGCTCTTCCAGGCGGTGCTGACGCGACGGCTCGACCCGATGAACCGGGAGCGGCTCGACCTCCTTACCGCGCTCGAGCACGCGGCGGCACCGAACCCCGTCGCCTGTGAGCAGATCCTGTCGGCGATGTTCGTGCCTGCGCTCAAGCTCGCGCGCGATCGCGAACGCGGCGGCAAGGACTTCCTGCGGCTTCTTGGGCGCGCGTATGCCGATCCCGCGCCGTTCATTCGTCATTTCCTCTCCGACCAGTACGCCGTGATGATCGCCCGCTTCAAGGCGGCGTTCGCGCTGGCGCTGCCGGAGCTGCCGCCGAAGGAACTGTCGTGGCGGCTGCATTTCATCATGGGCGCGCTTTCCTACACGCTGGCCGGCACCGATGCCTTGAAGCTGATCGCCGAGCTCACGCCCGCGGAGTCCGGCAACGACGAGATGCTGCTGCGCCGTCTCGCGCCGTTCCTGCTCGCGGGGCTGCAATCGCCGATGCCGGAGAGCTCCGCTGCAGGCCGCGCGCTCGACGGCGAATTGAAGCTGCTCCGTTGCAGCGCCCCCGCTCTGCGATGATCCTCCCCCCAAGGAGTCCCCGATGCTGACCCTTCTCTGGTTCGTGGCCGTTCTTCTCGGCATGCTGGTGCTCGCCTATCTCAATGCCGCGGGCATCGTGTGGAGCGCGCTCCTCGGCGGTGCGATCGCAATTGCCTGGATAACCCATGCCCTCCCCGGTTGGCTCGCACTCGGGTTCGCTGTCGTATTCGCGCTGCTCGCGCTTCCGCTCAACGTCCCCGTCCTGCGGCGCAAGTTGATCAGCAATCCAGTGCTCGGGGCGTTTCGCAAGGTGCTGCCGCCGATGTCGCAGACCGAGCGCGAGGCGATCGAGGCCGGCACCGTGTGGTGGGACGGCGAGCTCTTCTCCGGCCGGCCGCAGTGGCAGAAGCTGCTCGACGCGCGAGTGCCGGCGCTCACCGCCGACGAGCAGCGGTTCCTCGACAACGAGACCGAGGCGCTGTGCGCGATGGTGACCGATTGGGAGACCACCAACGTGCACCGCGATCTTCCGCCCGCTGTCTGGCAATTCATCAAGGACAAGGGTTTCTGGGGCATGAACATCGCCAAGGAATACGGCGGGCTGGGCTTTTCCGCGTACGCGCATTCGCAGGTGATGACGAAGCTGTCGACGCACTCGGGCACCATCTCGGTGACGGTGATGGTGCCGAATTCGCTGGGGCCGGGCGAGTTGCTCGCGCACTACGGCACCGAGGAGCAGAAGCGCCACTATCTGCCGCGCCTCGCCAAGGGGCTCGAGATTCCGTGCTTCGCGCTCACGAACCCCACTGCCGGCTCCGATGCGGCGGCGATTCCGGACTACGGCGTCGTCTGCTGGGGCGAGCACGAAGGCAAGCGCGTGCTCGGCCTGCGCGTCACGTGGGAGAAACGCTACATCACGCTGGGGCCGGTGGCCACGCTGCTGGGACTCGCGTTTCGCGCGTACGACCCCGACCATCTCGTCGGCGACAAGGACGACATCGGCATCACGTGCGCGCTCATCCCGACGACGCATCCTGGCGTGGAGATCGGCCGCCGGCACATGCCGCTCAATGCGGTGTTCCAGAATGGCCCGAACTCGGGGCGCGACGTGTTCATTCCGATGGACTGGATCATCGGCGGCCAGCCGATGCTGGGCCGCGGCTGGCAGATGCTGATGGAGTGCCTCTCCGCGGGTCGCGGCATCTCGCTGCCGTCCTCCGGCACGGGCATGGCGAAGCTCGCCGTGCGCGCCGCGGGCGGCTACGCGCGCGTGCGCACGCAGTTCAAGACACCCATCGGTCGCTTCGAAGGCATCGAGGAAGCGCTGACGCGGATGGGCGGCAACCTCTACATGATGGACGCCACGCGGGTGCTCACGTCCGCGGCGATCGACCTCGGCGAAAAGCCGGCGGTGCTCTCGGGCATCACGAAGCTCCATCTGACCGAGCGCGGCCGCCAGGTGGTCATCGACGCGATGGACGTCGTCGGCGGCAAGGGCATCATGATGGGGCCGTCGAACTTCCTCGGCGCTGCGTACATGCAGCTGCCCGTCGCGATCACCGTCGAAGGCGCCAACATCCTGACGCGCAGCCTGATCGTGTTCGGCCAGGGCGCGATCCGCTGTCATCCGTTCGTGCTGAAGGAAATCGAAGCGACGCGCGAGACCGATCGCGCGAAAGCGTCGATCGCCTTCGACAAGGCGCTGTTCGGCCACATCGGGTTCGCGCTCTCGAACATGGCGCGCACGCTCGTCACCGGCTTCACCGGTTCGCATTTCGTCAACGTGCCGGCGAACGTGGCACCGGAGACGCGCCGCTACTATCAGCAGCTGACGCGCTTTTCGGCCGCCCTCGCGTTCCTGTCCGACGTATCGATGGGCTCGCTGGGCGGCGCGCTGAAGCGCAAGGAGAAGCTGTCCGCTCGTCTCGGCGACATCCTGTCGCTCATGTACCTGTGCTCCGCGACGCTGAAGCGCTATGAGAGCGAGGGCCGCCAGCAGGCCGACGCGCCGCTGATGCACTGGGCGATGTGGGACGCGATGTTCAAGGCGCAGACGGCATTCGAGGGCGTCATCTCGAATTTCCCCAATCGAATGATCGGTGCCTTGATGCGGCGGATCGTATTTCCGCTCGGCCGCCCGTATTTCGTTCCGTCGGACGCGCTGGGTCACGACGTCGCGAAGCTGCTTCTCGAGCCGTCGGCGACGCGCGATCGCCTCACCCACGGCATGTTCGCGCCGACGACGGGCGACCATCCGGTGGCGCAGATCGAACGCGCACTCGCGGCGACGCTCGCGGCGGAGCCGATCGAGGCGAGGATCCGAGCCGCAGCGAAGGAAGGGAAGTTCGACGCGAAGGTCCCGCCCGGCGGAGGCCTCGACGCCCTCGTTGCGCGAGCGCAGGCGGCGAGTGTGATCACCGCAGCCGAGGCGGCAGCGGTGATTGCCGCGCGCGATCTCACCGCTACTGTCATCCGGGTCGACGATTTTCCGCAGGACCTCGGGCTCTCGGAGATGCTGGCGCCGCATACCGAAGGCGCGGCGCCTTCGCCGGCGGTGATGCACAAGGCCGCGGCCTGACGCCCCTTCCCGTCGCGCGAGGAGATGCCGATGGCCGAGCCTGTCTACATCGTCGACGGTGCGCGTACGCCGTTCCTGAAGGCGCGCAACCGGCCCGGGCCGTTCGCGGCCTCCGATCTGGCGACCGACGCCGGGCGCGCGCTGCTCGTCCGGCAGAACTTCGATCCGCCGGAACTGGACGAAGTGATCCTCGGCTGCGCGGCGCCCTCGCCCGACGAGGTGAACATCGGGCGCGTCGTCGCGCTGCGGATGGGCTGCGGGCTGAAAGTGCCGGGCTGGACCGTGATGCGCAATTGCGCGTCCGGGATGCAGGCGCTCGACTCCGCCATCGCGAACATCCGCACCGGGCGCTCGAGCCTCGTGCTCGCCGGCGGCGTCGACGCGCTGTCGCGCGCGCCGCTTCTCTTCTCCGACGCGATGGTCGTCTGGCTTGCGAGCTGGTATGCGGCGAAGTCGCTCGGCCAGCGTGCGGCGCTGCTTGCCCGGTTCCGTCCGGGCTATCTCGCGCCGGTGATCGGCCTCATGAAGGGCCTCACGGATCCGATGGTCGGCCTGCTCATGGGGCAGACCGCGGAGAATCTCGCGTTCAGGTTTCACATCACCCGTCGCGACATGGACGAGTTTGCCGCGGCGAGCCACCGCAAGGTGCTTGCGGCGCAGAAAGCCGGACACTTCGACGGCGAGCTCGTTCCGTTGTACGACAAGACGGGCAAGCTTTATCCGGCGGACGACGGCGTGCGTGAGGATTCCACGCCCGACAACCTCGCGAAGCTCCGTCCGTTCTTCGACCGCAAGTACGGCAACGTGACCGCCGGCAACAGCTCGCAGGTGACCGACGGCGCCGCGTGGCTCGTTCTCGCCTCCGAGCGCGCGGTGGAGGAGCACAAGCTCGTGCCGAAGGGACGCATCGTCGATTCCGAATGGGCGGGCCTCGACCCGGCGCAGATGGGCCTCGGCCCCGTTTATGCGGCGACGCCGATCCTGAAGCGGCACGGCCTCGGCCTCAACGATCTCGACGCGTGGGAGATCAACGAAGCGTTCGCGGCGCAGGTGATCGCGTGCGAGCGCGCATGGGACGACGCCGACTTCTGCCGGCAGGAGCTCGGCCTCGACGCTGCGCTCGGCAAGCTCGACGAGACGAAGCTCAATGTCGATGGCGGCGCGATCGCGCTCGGCCATCCGGTCGGCGCGTCCGGCGCGCGGATCGTGCTGCACGTCCTCAACGTACTCGAGCGCACCGGCGGCAGGCGCGGGATGGCGGCGATCTGCATCGGCGGCGGCCTGGGCGGCGCGATGCTGGTCGAGCGCGCGTAGCGAACGCACCTAAACCAGGGTCAGACTCGCTTTCGGACGTTTCTCGAACGCATCGCACACGACAAGAAAGTCGAGTCTGACCCTATGCGCCACTGGATCCTCACCCGCGACGCCGACGGCTTCGCGCGCCTCACCTTCGACAAGGCAGGCGCGACCACCAATACGCTTTCGGCCGACGTGCTCGCGGAGCTCAACGAAGCGCTGGATGAGCTCGATCGCGACCCGCCGAAAGGTCTCGCGATCGTCTCCGGAAAGGCGAACGGGTTCATCGCGGGCGCGGACATCGACGAGTTCGGCGAGGTCAGAAGCGAGGCGGATGCGGTGGCCATCGTCAAGCGCGGATGGGACACGTTCGAGCGTCTCGCCGCGGTCAAGTACCCGACGGTCGCGCTTGTTCGCGGCTTCTGTCTCGGCGGCGGCTTCGAATTGGCGCTCGCGTGCCGATATCGCGTCGTCGTCGACGAGCCGGGCACGCGGCTCGGGCTGCCCGAGGTCATGCTGGGGATCGTTCCGGGGTGGGGCGGGATGAAGCGCCTGCCGCGTCTCGCGGGCGCGCCCGCGGCGCTCGATCTCATGCTGACCGGCAGGACGATCGACGCCCGCCGCGCGAAGAAACTCGGCATCGCCGACGAATGCGTGCCGCCGCGCATCATGGAAAACACCGTGCGTGGAGTGCTGACCGCACTGCCGCCGCCGCGCCTATTGCCGTTCCCGCTGTCGTTGACGTTGCAGGGACCCGTGCGCAAGTTCATCGCGGCGCGGGCAGCGAAGCAGGTGGCGAAGCGCGCGCGGCGCGAGCACTATCCGGCGCCCTACGCGATTCTCGAGCTGTGGGTTGCGCACGACGGCAACGCGCTGGCGGCGGCGCCCTCCGACGCCGCCTCGGTTCCTTCGCTGCTGAAGACGCCCACCGCGGCCAATCTGATCCGCGTGTTTCGCCTGCAGGAGCGGTTGAAAGCGCTGGGCAAGGAAGGGGACTTCAAGGCCGCGCACGTCCATGTCGTCGGCGCCGGCACGATGGGCGGCGACATCGCCGCGTGGTGCGCGCTGCGCGGATTGACCGTCACGTTGCAGGACCAGAACGCCGAGCGTCTCGTGCCCGCGATGGCGCGCGCTTCGAAACTCTTTGCCCAGCGGCAGAAGGATCCGTTGCGGATCCGCGATGCGACCGACCGGCTGATCCCGGACGTCGGCGGCGCCGGCATCGCGCGCGCGGACGTGATCATCGAGGCGATCTTCGAGAACCTCGACGCGAAGCGCGGCCTGTTCGCCGCGCTGGAGGCGAAGGCCAAGCCCGGCGCCATTCTCGCGACCAATACGTCGAGCATACCGCTCGAGGAGATCGCGTCGGCGATGCGCGATCCGGCGCGGTTGGTCGGGATCCACTTCTTCAATCCGGTGCCGCAGATGATGCTGGTCGAGATCGTCGTCGGCAGCGACCACGCGCGCGGACATCGTCCCGCATGCCGCCGCGTTCGTGCGGCAGATCGACAAGCTGCCGCTGCCGGTGAAGAGCGCGCCCGGCTTTCTCGTCAACCGCGTGCTCGGGCCGTACCTGATGGCGGCGATGCGCTGCGTCGACGAAGGCATCGCGCCGGAGACCATCGACGAAGCGGCGCTCGCGTTCGGAATGCCGATGGGGCCGATCGAGCTTGCCGACACGGTCGGCCTCGACATCTGCATGGCGGTCGGCAAGATGCTTTCGCCGGGCGTCGAGCCGCCGGCGAAGATTGAAGGCGCTGGTCGATGCGGGCCAACTCGGCAAAAAGACGAAGCGCGGCTTCTACGACTGGTCAAGCGGCAAGGCAGCAAAGCAGCCGGCGGGCGTCGTGCCGGCCGGGCTTGCAGAGCGTCTCATCGGACCGTTTGTCGTCGAAGCGCGGTCGGCGCTGGCCGATGGCATCGTATCCGACGCCGATCTCGTGGATGCCGGTGCCATCTTCGGGACCGGGTTCGCGCCGTTCCGCGGCGGCCCGCTCCACTATGCGGCGAGTGCTGCCCGCGTGGCGGTGTAGGACTCTCGCGCGACCCGCCCGACGGGCGGCCCTCCAGTGCACGCTTGGTGTACGATTTCGATCCCTGCGCTAACGCGAGGGAGCGAGTCGCCGCGCCAGAGCGCCAGATCCATACGGGCGCGGAAGACGGCGGTTCGCGGCATCATCGGGGAGGGGCTTCGTGGACAAGATCTGGCTCGCGCACTATCCGAAGGGCGTTCCGGCGGCGATCGACATCGGCGAGTACGCGTCGCTGCGCGACGTGTTCGACGAAAGCGTCGCCAAGTTCGCCGCGCGGCCGGCGTTCACGTGCATGGGCAAGTCGATCACGTTCGGCGAGCTCGACACGCTGTCGACGGCGTTCGCCGCCTGGCTGCAGGCGAAGGGCTGCCGCAAGGGGACGCGTGTCGCGCTGATGATGCCCAACATCCTGCAATACCCGATCTGCCTCTTCGGAGCGCTGCGCGCCGGCTGCACGGTGGTGAACGTGAACCCGTTGTACACGGCGCGCGAGCTCGAGCACCAGCTGAGCGACTCCGGCGCCGAAGTGATCGTCGTCGTCGAGAACTTCGCCCATACGCTGCAGGAGGTCCTGGCGAAGACGAAGGTGCGCGAAATCGTCGTCACCAGCATTGGCGAATTGCTGGGCGTCAAGGGGCTGCTGGTCGACTTCGTGATCCGCCACGTGAAGAAGATGGTGCCTGCGTGGAACCTGCCGCGCGCGGTCAGGCTGTCGGCCGTTCTCGCCGACGGCCGCCGCGCGAAGTTCGAGCACGTGCCGCTCGGCCACGACGACCTCGCGTTCCTGCAGTACACGGGCGGCACCACCGGCGTCGCGAAAGGCGCAATGCTGCTGCACCGGAACATCGTCGCCAATCTGTTGCAGGCGCGCGCGTGGGTGCGGCCGTTTCTGGTGCGGGAAGGCGGCGAGATCATCATCACGCCGCTGCCGCTCTATCACATCTTCTCGCTGACCGCGAACTGCCTCGTGTTCATGACGCTCGGCGCCGAGAACGTGCTGATCACCAATCCGCGCGACATCCCGGGCTTCGTCAAGGAGATGGCGCGCCACAGATTCAGTGCGTTCACCGGCGTCAACACGCTGTTCAACGCGCTGGTCAACAACGCGGATTTCGCGAAGCTCGACTTCTCGGAGTTGCGGATGTCGCTGGGCGGCGGCATGGCCGTGCAGGAGGCGGTCGCGATCAAATGGAAGGAGGTCACCGGCTGCCCGCTGATCGAGGCGTATGGATTGACCGAGACGTCGCCGGGCGCCACGATCAATCCGCTCGACCTGCCGGCGTACAACGGCTCGATCGGCCTGCCGCTGCCGTCGACGGAGGTCATTCTGCGCGACGACGACGGCAAGACGCTGCCGCTGGGGCAGCCCGGGGAGATCTGCATCCGCGGCCCGCAGGTGATGGCGGGCTACTGGAACCGTCCGGATGAAACCGCGAAAGTGCTGGACGAGAGCGGCTGGCTCGCGACCGGCGACATCGGCATCATGGACGAGCGCGGATTCGTCCGGATCGTCGATCGCAAGAAGGACATGATCCTGGTCTCGGGCTTCAACGTGTATCCGAACGAGATCGAAGCGGTCGTGGTGATGCATCCCGGCGTGCTCGAATGCGCGGCGATCGGCCTCCCCGATCCCAAGTCGGGCGAGGCGGTGAAGCTCTTCGTCGTGAAGAAAGACGAAGGGCTGACCGCGGAGGCCGTGATGCAGCATTGCCGCGAGCACCTCACGGGCTACAAGTGCCCGCGCGACGTCGAATTCCGCAAGGATCTGCCGAAGACCAACGTCGGCAAGATCCTGCGGCGCGAGCTCCGCGACGAGGTCAAGCGCAAGGTCGCATAAACGGCCCGCGGCGCGACGGATGAACGCTTCGGTCTCGCTCCCGCACCGCGCGCCGACGCTGCGCGTGGTGCCGATGCCGGCCGACGCGAACCAGCATGGCGACATCTTCGGCGGCTGGGTGATGTCGCAGGTCGACATCGCGGGCGGCGTGCTCGCGGCCCAACGCGCGCGCGGCCGCGTGGCGACCGTCGCCGTCAACTCGTTCGTGTTCAAGCAGCCGGTGCTGATCGGCGACGTCGTGAGCTTCTATTCGACGATCGTCAAGGTCGGCCGGACGTCGATCACCGTCGATGTCGAGGTCTACGCGCAACGCAATCCGCGGGATGTGATCTGCGTCAAAGTAACTGAAGCCAGCCTGACCTATGTTGCGGTCGGGGCCGACCGGAAACCGCGGGAAGTCCCTGAGGAATAGGGGATTTTCGGGACACAACCCAAAAACAACACCTTCGGGGGCGAAGCCCGCCGAAGGGTGCGACCACGGGACCGGAAGCGTATAGTTTTGTCATTGGTGGAGAGGCGCCGGAGGCCGTTTCAGGCAACCAAAAAGTAGAGAAAACGCGGATCCGCGCTCGACACTCGATTCGGCACTACGTAAGCCCAAACAAGGAGAAACCTCGCCATGAACACCCCCTTCGTTCGCACCCGGATTGCCGACTGCCGGTCGCCGGCCGTCGCGCTCGCGCTGGGCGCCGGCCAGGCGTTCGGCGCCGGATTCAGCCTGCAGCAAAACTCCGGCAGCGGCTCGGCAACGCCTATGCCGGCGGTGCCGCCGCTCTCCGAGGACGTCAGACACCGATCTGGACCAACCCCGCGGCGATGTCGCGGCTTAAAGACCAACCAGATCGCGGCGGCGGCTCAACGGCATCTTTCCGTCAATCAAGTTCAGCAACGACGGCGGCTCGAAGAATGCGTCGCCGATCCAGCCGCTCGGCGGTGACGGCGGCAACGCGGGGCTACGGCGCGCCGCGGTCCCGAACCTTTACCTTGTCGTCCCGATCAACCCGCAATGGGCGTTCGGCTCGGCGTCAACGCGCCGTTCGGGCTGACGACCGAATACGACAGCAACTGGATCGGCCGCTATCAGGCAATCAAGTCGAAGATCGAGACGATCAACGTCAATCCGGCGATCTCGTACAAGTTCGGGAATTGGGCCGTGGGCGCCGGCGCCAACTATCAGCACATCAAGGCTGACTTCACGAAGGCGACCAACTATTCCGGACGTTGGCGACAGCGGCCAAGGGCTTGGTCGGCGCGGGGTTAATGCCCGCCGCGCAGCTCCTCCCGTTCGTCGGGGCAACCGCCGGTCTGGATGGCCTTGCCTCCGATCACCGGCGACGACGACACCTGGGGCTGGAATGTCGGCGGCGAGTGGGACGTTGCCGATCCCACCTTCCGGACCCGGATCGGCGCGCAGTACCGCTCGGCCGTCAAGTACAACATCTCGGGCAACGTTAACTTCTCGACGCCCGCCGCCCCCACGTTGCCGTCGTCGCTCGCACCCTACTATGCGGCAGCCGCGGGCCTCTGTCGCCGCTGACCCGAGAGTCGCCAACGGCGGCATTACGTCTGACATTAAGCTGCCCGACTTCGCCAACCTGTCGTTCTTCCACACGATGCTGAACGACAAGTGGGACTTCATGGCGCGACGTCCAGTGGACGCACTGGAGCACGCATCCAGGACCTGACCTTCGTGCGCACCACCGGCAGCGTCCTCTCGAGCACGCCAGAGCGCTGGAAGGACACATGGCGGGTTTCCGGCGGCGTCAACTACCGGTACACGGACAAGTGGATGTTCCGCGGCGGCGTGGCGTGGGACCAGTCGCCCGTGCCCGATCAGTACCGCACCGCGCGGCTGCCGGACGCGGACCGGGTCTGGCTGGGTACAGGGGTGCAATACAAATGGGATCCGTCGCTCAAGTTCGACGCTCGGCGCAGCGTACCTCTTCATCCAGAATGCATCGATTGCGCAGATCAGCCCGGCGCAGGCGGTCGTCGACCAAGTCGGGTACCTGAGTGGCAACTACAACAACTACACGTGGGTCGTTTCCGGCCAGGTAACGTGGAGTTTCTGACGGCCTGACGCGTCGTTTCGCAACACGCAGCGCGGCGCGGCTGGGTTTTCCAGCCGCGCCGTTCTCTTCCTGGGGCGCGGAGCAGCGCGCGCCGAATCAGTTTCCTTCGCATCACACCTCGCCATGTCCGCCTCCCCATTCCTCGTCCGCAAGGCCGCCGTTCTCGGCGCCGGCGTGATGGGCGCGCAAATCGCCGCCCATCTCGTCAATGCGTCCGTTCCCGTCGTCCTGTTCGACCTCGCGGCGAAGGAGGGCGACCCGAACGGCATTGTCAACAAGGCGCTCGCCGGGCTCGCGAAACTCGAGCCTGCACCGCTCGCGACACCTGATCGCCTGGCCTACATCGACGCGGCGAACTACGACCGCGATCTCGCGCGCCTCGCCGATTGCGACCTCGTGATCGAGGCCATCGCCGAGAGGATGGACTGGAAGCGCGACCTTTACGCGAAGATCGGGCCGCATCTCGCGCCGCACGCGATCTTCGCGTCCAACACGTCGGGGCTGTCGATCAACGCGCTGGCCGAGGCGCTGCCTCCCGCCATCCGTCCGCGCTTTTGCGGAATCCATTTCTTCAATCCGCCGCGTTACATGCATCTGGTCGAGCTGATCCCTCAGCAGGCCACGGATCCGGCGCTCCTCGACGCACTCGAGACATTCGTGGTCACCACGTTGGGCAAGGGCGTCGTGCGGGCGAAGGACACGCCCAATTTCATCGCCAACCGCGTCGGCATCTTCTCGATGCTGGCGACGATGAGGCACACCGAAACCTACGGATTGGGTTTCGAGGTCGTCGACGCGCTGACCGGGCCGGCGATCGGCCGCGCGAAGAGCGCAACGTACCGCACCGCCGACGTGGTGGGCCTCGACACGATGGCGCACGTCATCCGGACAATGCAGGACACGCTGCCCGACGATCCGTGGCATCCGCTCTTTCGGGCGCCCGCAGTGCTCGACGGGCTCATCGCGCAGGGGGCGCTGGGGCAGAAGACGCGCGCCGGTTTCTTTCGCAAGGTCGGCAAGGACATCGAGGTGCTGGACCCCGCCGCGCGCGCCTATCGCAAGTCCGAAGGTGTCGTCGACCCGGCGGTGGCGGAAATTCTGGCGCTCAGGAATCCCGGCGAAAAATTTGCCAAGCTGCGTGCCCATCCGCATCCGCAGGCTCAATTTCTGTGGGCGATTTTCCGCGATCTCTTCCACTACGCCGCGTTTCACCTGGCGGAGATCGCCGACAACGCGCGCGACGTCGACCTGGCACTTCGCTGGGGCTTCGGCTGGGCGATGGGGCCGTTCGAGCTCTGGCAGGCGGCCGGCTGGAAGGACGTGGCGGGATGGCTGCAAGAGGACATCGCGGCCGGCAAGGCGCTCGCGAGCGTGCCGCTGCCGAAATGGGTGAGCGAGGGTCCGGCGGCCGCAGGCGTGCACACGGCGGCGGGGGCGTGGAGTGCATCGGCCGCGACGTTCCGCCCGCGCTCGACGCTGCCGGTGTATCGGCGCCAGGCGTTCCCCGACCCCGTGCTGGGCGAGCGGTGGCCGACGGGCACGACGATCATGGAAACGCCGGCGGTGCGCCTGTGGCATCTCGGCGACGATATCGGCATCGTGTCGTTCAAGAGCAAGGCGAACACGATCGGCGAGGACGTCCTGGACGGCATCCAGGCGGCGATCGAGCGCGCCGAACGCGAATGCGCGGGACTCGTTCTCTGGCAGACGAGGGAGCCGTTCTCGCTCGGCGCCAACTTGTCGGCGATCGAGCCGGCCATCAAGGCAGGGCAGTGGAGCGTCATCGAGGCGACGGTCGCCAAGTTCCAGCAGACCTCGCTCCGCTTCCGCTACAGCCTCGTGCCGACGGTCGCCGCGGTGCGCGGCATGGCGCTCGGCGGCTCCTGCGAATTCATCCTGCACTGCGACCGCAGCGTCGCGGCGCTCGAATCCTACATTGGCCTCGTCGAGGCAGGCGTGGGGCTGCTCCCGGGCGGCGGCGGCTGCAAGGAAATCGCGGTGCGCGCAGCGCAGGAAGCGGCGCGCGGCGCGGTCGGCAGCCAGCTCGACCAGCTGCCGTTCCTGCGCACGTATTTCCAGACGGTGGCGATGGCCAGGGTTTCGCGCAGCGCGAGCGAGGCGAAGGACCTCGGGTTCCTGCGCGCCGCCGATCCCGTCGTCTTCAATCCCTACGAAGTTCTCCATGTCGCGCGGGCGACGCGCACGAGCGCTCGCGGAAGCCGGGTATCGGCCGCCGCTCGCGCCGCGCAACGTGCCGGTCGCTGGCCGCACCGGGATCGCGACGTTCGAAATGATGCTCGTCAACATGCGCGACGGCGGCTTCATCTCGTCGTACGACTTCGAGATCGGACTGCGCATCGCACGCGTGCTGTGCGGCGGCGAGGTCGATGCCGGCAGCCTCGTCGACGAGCGCTGGCTGCTCGAGCTCGAGCGCGCCGAATTCATGGCGCTCCTGCGCAACGCGAAGACGCAGGAGCGGATCTCGCATACGCTGAAGACCGGCAAGCCGTTGCGGAATTGACCGTAAAGCTTCGTCTTCGACCCGCATGCTTCGTTACTCCTCGCTCGCGATCCTCACGTACGTTCGGGTACGTTCCGGTCGCTCGCTGCGGGGCGCCTCGCCTGCGGGCCGAATACTCGCTTTACGGATTACGCGGGAAAATCGGATAGGTTAGGATCAGGAGTCAAGAATGGCACGCCAACTGCAGGACGCCTACATCGTCGCCGCCACCCGGACGCCAGTGGGCAAGGCGCCGCGCGGGGCGCTCAAGTCGACGCGCCCGGACTCGATGCTCGCGTTCGTGCTGCAGCGCGCGCTCGCGCAGGTGCCGCAGATCGACGCGGCGCGGGTCGAGGACGTGATCGTCGGCTGCGCGATGCCCGAAGCCGAGCAGGGGATGAACGTCGCGCGGATCGGCCTGCTGCTGGCCGGCTTGCCGGCGAGCGTGGCCGGGATGACGATCAACCGCTTCTGCTCGTCGGGGCTCAACGCGGTGTCCATCGCCGCCGACCGCATCCGCACCGGCGAAGCCGACATCATGATCGCCGCCGGCACCGAGAGCATGAGCATGATTCCGCTGATGGGACGCCTGACGCCGAATCTCGACGTCTTTGCGCGCGACGAGAATCTCGGCATCGCCTACGGGATGGGGCTCACCGCGGAGAAAGTGGCGGAGCGCTGGAAAGTCTCGCGCGACGAGCAGGACGCCTTCGCGCTGGCGTCGCACACCAAGGCGCTGGCGGCGCAGGCGGCGGGAGAATTCGCCACGGAGATCTCGCCCTATCCGGTCCGCGACAACGTCCCCGATCTTGCGACCGGAAAGATCGTCGCGAAGAGTCGCCAGCTCGATCGCGACGAGGGTCCGCGCGCCGATACGAGCGCCGAGGGTCTCGCGAAGCTCAAGCCGGTGTTCGCGGCAAGGGGCTCGGTGACGGCCGGCAACAGCTCGCAGATGTCGGACGGCGCCGGCGCGGCGATTGTCGTCGGCGAGAGGATCCTGAAGGAGCTCGCGCTGACGCCGCTCGCGCGCTGGGTCGGCTACGCAGTCGGCGGCGTGGCCCCCGAAGTGATGGGCGTCGGCCCGATCGCCGCGATTCCGAAGGTGCTGCGAATGACGGGCCTCGCGCAGAACGAGATCGACTGGATCGAGTTGAACGAGGCGTTCGCCGCGCAGAGCGTAGCCGTCATCCGCGACCTCGGTCTCGATCCCGCGAAGATCAATCCGCTGGGCGGCGCGATTGCGCTCGGGCACCCGCTCGGCGCCACCGGCGCGATCCGCACGGCGACGATCGTGCACGGGATGCGGCGGCGCAAGCAGAAGTATGGGATGGTCACCATGTGTGTGGGCACCGGCATGGGCGCCGCCGGCATCTTCGAAGCCGTCTAGCGCGCGAGAACGGGCCGCATGCTGCGTTGCTCCTCGCTTTCGATCCTCATGTACGTACCTGTACATTCCGGTCGCTCGCTCCGCGGCGCCTTGCCTGCGACCCGTTTCGCGGCTAGCCTGTCCGCCTAAGTTACGTCGCCGAGTCGCGATTTTGCATCATCAAATGGAGAAATCATGATACGAAAATTGGCAGTGCTTGTAGGCTTCTGTATCACATCGGCGCCCGGCCTTCGCGGCCGACGTCGGCGGCGTCAAGCTCGACGACAAGATGTCGGTGGGCGGCCAGGAACTCGTGCTGAATGGCGCCGGGATCCGCACCAAGGTGATGTTCAAGGTGTACGTCGGCAGCCTCTACGTGCCGGCGAAGGCGAACACCGCCGCCGCGGTGTACGCGAAGGCGCCGCGCCGCGTCCAGCTCAACATGCTGCGCGACGTCGGCTCCGATCAGATGGTGGAGGCGCTGGTCGACGGTGTGAAGCAGGCCAACTCTCCTGCGGACGCCGCGGCGGTGAAAGCGGAAACCGACCAGCTCGCGACGATCATGAAGTCGATCGGCCAGCTGAAGGAAGGCAATGTCCTCACCTTCGACTTCGTCGACGGCGCGACCAAGGTGAGCCTCAACGGCGCGGCGAAGGGATCGATTCCCGGCGAGGCGTTCAACAAGGCGCTGATGAACGCATGGCTCGGCGACAACGCCGTCCAGTCCGACTTGAAGAAGGCCATGCTGGGCGGTTAGGAACCTGATGCCGGATTTCTGGCGCTCCTGCGGCTACCGGCTGCTGACGACGGGGACGGACGGGCGCCTCACGCTCACCGACGACTTCCTGCGCGCGTCGCTGCTGCGCCCCGAGCTCGCTCCGGTGCCCGAGTCGTGCGCCGCGGAGCTCGCGCTGCACGACAAGCTGATGGCGGTGCCGCGCGGGGCGGTGGGCGAGACCGAGTTCGCGGCGCTCGCCGATCCCGACATCCGCGAGAACTACGCGATCTGGCTGCGCTTTCGCGGACGCCTCACGGGGGCGCCGTCGCTCGAGGCGGCGTATGCGGCGCTCTTCCGTGACGGCGTCGACGTGCCGCCGCTCATGGTCCAGCAGTTGACCGAGGTGCTGCTGCGGCATCTGCTGGGCGAGCGCGCGGAGCCCATGCACGCCCGCGTCGCCGAGATGCTGTTTCGCCCGCAGAAGATCGCCGTCCGCGACGACGGTGCCGTGATGGCCGCCGACGAGCTGACGGTGGAGCTGCATTCGACGACCGGCGGCTTCGGCAGCCTCGGCGAGCTCCTCCAGCAGAATCACGTGCCGCCGCGCACCGTCGATCTCGATGTCCTCGACGAGGCAAACGCGGCCACGTACTGGGAACGCGACGAGCGCCACGATTTCGCCGTCAGCCTCAATCGCGGGCGCCCGGCGCTCCTCGCCCTTTGCCGCGTCCTCGAGCGCTGGATCGCGCATTTCCTGGGCGTAGCGGTCACCATCGAGCCCAGGACCGAGATCGACGACGAGCGGTGGGCGTGGCACGTCGGCCTCGATGCCGAGGCGAGCGGGCTTCTCAACGACTTGTACAATCGGGTCGATGTCGATGCGGAACGAATGGGTCGCCTCCTGTGTCTGTTCGAGCTCCGGTTCACGAATCCCGCCGACATGCGGCGCGGCATTGCCGGGCGGCCGGTCTATCTGGCGATGGCGATGGATCCGCAGTCGCGCTTGAAACTGAAGCCGCAAAACCTCCTGCTCAACCTGCCGCTCGCCCGTACCCAATGATCTCGACCCCCGCTCTCGCCCAACGTCTTTCGCTCCATGCCGCCTGCCTCGGCGTCCTGACGCTCTTTCTTGCTGCGGAGCCCACGTTCGCGCAGACGCCCGCCCCCGCCGAGGATCCGCTCGCGCCGCTGGCGTGGCTCGACGGCTGCTGGCGCGGCGCGGTCAACCAGCGCGAGTTCCGCGAGCACTGGATGCCGCTCCGCGGTGGCCTGCTGCTCGGCGTGAGCCAGACCGTGATGGGCGGCAAGTCGCAGGGCTACGAATACCTGCGGATCGAATCGCGGCCCGACGGCGTCTATTACGTCGCGCTGCCGTCGGGCGAGAAGGAGGACGCCTTCAAGTACACGGGCAAGACGCTGGACACGACCGGCGACCGCAACGACGAGCTCTTCACGTTCGAGAATCCGGCGCTCGAGTTCCCGCGGCGGATCGTCTACCGCCGCGCGACCGGCGGCTGGCTCTACGCGCAAGTCGAAGGCAAGGTGAACGGCGCCGACCGGCAGGTGATCTATCCGATGCGCCGGATCGATTGCGCGACCGGCGCGAACATCTCCAAATAGCTCCGCAGCGCGCGGTCAGGTCCATGGCAGATCCGGGTTCGGCGCTCGCGAGCTTCGAGAAGATGCTCGCCGCGGGCCGCGACGGCGCGCTGCTCCGTTACTCGCTCGGCAACGAGTACATGAAGGCGAACGAGCCCGCGCGTGCCGCCGAGCACCTGGCGCGTGCGGTCGCGCAGGATCCGCAGTACACGGCGGCGTGGAAGCTCTACGGCAAGGCGCTGCTCGCGGCGGGCCGCGCCGCCGACGCCCTCGCCGCGTGGCGCGAAGGCATCGCCGTCGCGCACGCGCGCGGCGACAAGCAGGCCGAAAAGGAGATGACCGTGTTCGCGCGGCGGCTCGAGCGGTGAAGGATCTGACGCAGGGCTCGATCTATCGGCACCTGCTCGCAATGGCCGCGCCGATCGCGGCAGGCATGCTGCTGCAGACGCTGTACTTCATCGTCGACCTCTACTTCGTCGCGCAGCTGGGCGACGCGGCGCTGGCCGGCGTCGGCGCGGCGGGAACGGCGATGTTCGAGCTCGCCGACATCTGGCATCTCTCGGTCGCGACGGTGGCAGTCCAGGCGATCGTCAGCCTGCTCTTGCTGCGCACCGAGCTTCGGCAGCGGCTCGCAGCGTGAAATTCCCGCTTGTCTCAGAGGCGGGCTGTGCGGCGGTGGGATCCGCGCTACGCGCCGGATTCCGCCGCCACTCCGAGATTCGCGAGCGCGTCGGCACGCAGGTTGCCGGGGTTTTCCGCGTGACCCTTGACCCAATGCCAGCGGATGTTGTGCCGCGCCGCGAGGGCATCGAGCTCGCGCCACAGGTCCTCGTTCTTGACGGGCTTCCGGTCGCTCGTCTTCCAGCCGTTCTTCTTCCAGCCGTGGATCCAGCTCTTGATCCCGTTGCGGACGTACTGCGAGTCGGTGTAGAGATCGACGTCGCACGCGCGCTTCAGGCTTTCGAGCGCACGAATGACGGCGGTCATCTCCATCCGGTTGTTGGTGGTCGCCGGCTCGCCGCCGAAGAGCTCACGCTCGCGGTCGCGGAAGATCAGGAGCGCTCCCCAGCCGCCCGGACCGGGATTGCCCTTGCACGCGCCGTCGGTGTAGATCGTGACGGTCGCGGTTCCGCTTTCTTTCACTCGGTCCGCTCGATGCACTCCCGCGCCTGGCGCGGCGCGGTCGCGAGCCCGTTCTTGCGCTTCTCCCACGCCGGGGTGATCACCCGCATGCCGAGCACGCGTTTCGTCGCGCGCAGATAATAGACGCCGCCGGCGATCGGCCACCAGCGGTCGCCGGCGCTTTCGAAGAATCCGGAAGCGCGACAGCCACTTTTCCTTCGCGAACGGCGGCACGTAGCCGTCGAGCCCGCCGCCCGTGACCTCGAAGCCCAGCAGCGCGAGCCAGTCCTTCAGCCGGTAAAGCGCGATGAAGCTGCCGTCCCACGGCGGTGTTTCGCCGCGGCCGAAATAGCGGCGCGCGCCGAACAGCGAGAACGGATTGAAGCCGGCGATCACGAGCTGGCCGTCCGGGCGCACCGTGCGATGGACTTCGCGCAGCAGTTGATGGGGGTCGGTGCTGAACTCGAGCGCGTGCGGCAGCACGACGAGGTCGAGCGAATTCTCGGGAAACGGCAGCCAGTGCGGATCGGCCAGCACCTGCGCGGGCGGCGCCACGTCGACGGTCCAGCGGGCGGCGATGCGGCTTTGCGCGAGGAACGAATATTCCGGCAGGCCGATCTGGATCGCGTGAAATCCGAAGATGTCGGCGATGGTCCGGTCGAACCACGCCTGCTCGCGCGCGAGGAGGTAGTGGCCGAGCGGCGTCGCGAACCATTCGGCGAGCGTCGTTGACACGGCCGGCGGCGCTCCGGAAGATGCGGTCATGGCCGCGATTATCCCCATCCCCGCCTTGCGCGACAACTATATATGGCTCGTCCGCGACGGGAGCAACGCGGTGGTCGTCGACCCCGGAGATGCGGCGCCCGTGCTCGCGTACCTCGAGCGCGAGGCGCTGCAGCTGGCGGGCATTCTGATCACGCACCATCATGCGGACCACGTGGGTGGCATCGGGGCGCTGACGGCGCGGCATCCGGCGCCCGTCTTCGGACCGGCGCGCGAATCGATACCGGGACGCACGCGAGCGGTCGCTGAAGGCGACGTGATTGCGCTGCCGGAGGCGGGTCTCGAGCTCTCCGTGCTCGACGTGCCGGGGCACACGTCCGGGCAGGTCGCCTATGTCGGGCGCTGCGACGGCAACGCGATCACGTTCACCGGCGACACGCTCTTCACCTGCGGCTGCGGGCGCATTTTCGAGGGCACGCCGGCGCAGATGCTGGCTTCGCTCTCGAAGCTCGCCGCGCTCGCGGGTGACACGCTCGTCTATTGCGGGCACGAATACACGCTCGCCAACCTGCGCTTCGCGCTGGCCGTGGAACCCGGCAACGAGGCGCTGCACGAGCGGCAGCGTCGCGACGCGGCGAAGCGCGAAGAGGGCCTTCCGACGGTGCCTGCGCGAATGGACCTCGAGCGCGCGACCAACCCATTCCTGCGCGCGGCCGAGCCGGCGGTGTTCGCGGCGGCCGAGGCGCGGGCGGGGCGTCCGCTCGCGGACGTGGTCGACGCGTTCGCGACGCTGCGGGAATGGAAGAACGCATTTTGACGTCCGCGCGTCGGGTTGACGCTTCCAGCGGCGACGCCTACCATCGCCGCACCCTGGTTCGGCCCCGGCCCCGAGCGAATTGCGCCTAACTCACGTCTCGTTCCTCGCGTTTTGCGCGCTGCTCGCCGCGTGTGCTGCGCCGGGGCCGCCGCCCACGCCGGCCCCAGAAATCGTCGTCGCTCCCGAGCCGCTGCCCCCTGCGCCGGCGCCCGCCGTCGTCGAAGCTCCCGCCCCGCGCCCCGTCGCGCAGCCGTTTCCGCCGGCCGTTGCCGAAACGCTGCTGCCGCTGCCGCCGCCGGCGGACGACATCTGGGTCCGCATTCGCAAGGGATACGCGATGCCCGACCTCGACGATCCGCTGGTCGCGAAATGGGAGGAGTGGTACTCGTCTCGCCCCGACTACGTTGCGCGGATGATCGACCGCAGCCGGCGGTATCTCTATCACATCGTCGTCGAGGTCGAGGAGCGGCACATGCCGACCGAGATCGCGCTCCTCCCGATGATCGAGAGCGCGTACAACCCGAACGCGCTCTCGACGAGCCGTGCCTCGGGCATCTGGCAGTTCATCCCGTCGACCGGAACGAACTATGGGCTGAAGCAGAATTTCTGGTTCGATTCGCGCCGCGACGTGATCGCCGGCACCGAAGGCGCGCTAACCTATCTCACCAAGCTGCACGGCGACTTCAACGACTGGCAGTTGGCGCTCGCCGCCTACAACTGGGGCGAGGGGAACGTCGCCAAGGCGATCGCGTACAACCAGAAGAAGGGGCTGCCGCTCGATTACGCGAGCCTCAAGATGCCCGACGAAACCCGCAACTACCTGCCGAAGCTGCAGGCGGTGAAGAATCTCATCAGCGACCCCGCGAAGTACGGGATCGTCCTCGACGACATTCCCGATGCGCCCTATTTCGCGGTCGTCCACACGACGAAGAAAATGGACGTCAAGCGCGCCGCCGATCTGGCGGAGATGCCGCTCGAGGAGTTCCAGTTCCTCAATCCGCACTACAACCGGCCGGTCATCGCGGGCGCCGACCAGTACACGCTGCTGCTGCCGATCGACAAGGCCGAGCTCTTCGCGGCAAAGCTCGACCTGAGCGACCAGCCGCTCGTGTCCTGGCAGGCCTACCGGATGCGCAACGGCGAAACGCTGGCGCAGGTGGCCGCGAAGTTCGCGATACCGGTCGAATCGCTGCGCGCGGTCAACGGCCTCGGCACGAAGGCCAAGGTGCCCGCCGGCCACACGCTGCTCGTGCCTTCCACCGGCCCGAGCTCGGAAGCGGAATCGGGGCTCGCGCAGGCGGTGTTCACGACCGTGCCGCAGGGGCGGACGTTCTACTATCGCGTGAATCGCGGCGACACGCTGGCGCACATCGCGAGCCGCTACGACGTCAGCGTGCAGGACATCCGCCGCTGGAACGGGCTTGCGCAAGCCACCGTTACGCCGGGTCAGTCGCTGCGCATCACGAGCGACCGCGCGCCGAACGTCGCCAAGGCGAAGCGAGCCACGGGGCGCAAGCCGACGGCGTCCGCCGCGGCCAAGCCCTCGGCCAAGCACGTTGCCGCTCCGGTAGCGCGCAAGCCCACCGCGTCGGCGCCGGCGAAGTCCGGCACCCGCTCGGCGAAAACGGGGACGGCGGCGGGCGGTTGACGGGGCGACGCAGAGGGGTCTAACGGCGTTTGGCGCGTCCCCAAACAAAACAGGCGACGCATTGCGCGTCGCCTGTTTTTTCGTCCGCCGGCGATCGCGTCGCGATCGAGGCGAACTCGCTGCGGCCGTGGCCTACAGCTTCTTGGCCCTCTTCTTGGCCTTCTTCTTGGTCGCTTTCTTGGCAGCCTTGCGCTTCGGGGCGGCCTTCTTCTTCTTGGTCGCCTTCTTCGCAGCCTTCTTGCGCTTCGGGGCGGCCTTCCTCTTCTTGGTCGCCTTCTTCGCTGCCTTGCGCTTCTTGGGGGCGGCCTTCTTCTTCTTGGTCGCCTTCTTCGCTGCCTTGCGCTTCGTTGCCTTCTTCGCAGCCTTGCGCTTCGGGGCGGCCTTCTTCTTGGTCGCCTTCTTCGCCTTCTTCTTCGGGGCGGCCTTCTTGGTCGCCTTCTTCTTCGCTTTCCGCTTGGTCGCCTTCTTCGGCGCCGGAGCGGCTACCGGCATCATCGACATAATGTCAGCCATTCTTGAGTCTCCTGTCTGAGTTGCTGTAACTGTTATGGTGCTTCACCTTCTTCGCAGGCGGTTCTGGTTCCGTCTTTCGGTGTCGCAATTTTCCGCGGCCTCTTGACAAATCCATTCCACCTGCTGCATGAATTCTAGCCAGATTTTTCCGGATTGCAAGATTTCCGCACCAATTCCGGGCCTTGCATGCGCGACTGTTGCGATTTCGCACATCGCAAATCCGGCCTCGAAGCGCGCATTTTCCGGTGTTCGAGCGCGCGTGCGATCGCGCATCGCGCCGTCGACTACGGGAGCAAGGATTCGCGCGCGAAGAGTTCGGCGATCGTCTCTCGCGAGCGGGCGAGATGCATGTCGACCCCATCGACGACCACTTCGCAGGCGCGCGGGCGGGAGTTGTAGTTGGAGCTCATTGCGAACGCATAGGCACCCGCCGAGCGCACCGCGAGCAGGTCGCCCGCGGCAAGCGCGAGATCGCGGTCGTGCGCGAGGAAATCCGCGCTTTCGCAGACGGGGCCGACGATCTGCCAGCGGCGAGGCGCGTCGTCGCGCGGCCGCACCGCCTCGACGTCGTGCCAGGCATCGTAGAGGGCAGGCCTGATGAGGTCGTTCATTGCCGCGTCGACGATGGCGAAATCGCGTGCATCGCCGGGCTTCAGGTACAGCACGCGGGTCAGCAGCACGCCGGCGTTGCCGACGAGAAAACGCCCCGGCTCGAGCAGCAGCCGGTGTTTGCGCGCGCCCCGTGCCCGCTGCACGGCAAGCGCGTACTGGTAGGGGTCGATCGTCTCCTCGCTGCGGTAGCGGATGCCGAGGCCGCCACCCAGGTCGACGTGCGCGAGCGCGATGCCGTCGGCCTCGATCCGGTCGACGAGCGCGAAGATCTTTTCGGCGGCCTCGACATAGACGGAGACGTCGGTGACCTGCGAGCCGATGTGGCAATCGATTCCGTGCACCGCAACATGCGGCAACGCGGCGGCGCGCCGGTACAACGCCGGAGCCTCGGTCCAGGCCACGCCGAACTTGCTTTCCTTGAGCCCCGTCGAGATGTACGGATGGGTGCGCGGATCGACGTCGGGATTCACGCGGAACGACACCGGAGCAATGCTGCCGGCGCGTCCGGCCAAGGCGTCGACAAGATCGAGCTCGGCCGCCGACTCGACATTGAAGCAGAGGATGCCGGCGGCGAGCGCGGCCTCGATCTCCGGCGCGGTCTTGCCCACGCCCGAGAACACGATCTTCTTCGGATCCCCGCCCGCCGCGATCACGCGCGCGAGCTCGCCGCCAGACACAATGTCGAATCCGCACCCCGCTCGCGCGAGGAGATTCAGCACCGCAAGGTTGGAGTTCGCCTTGACGGCGTAGCAGACGAGATGCGGCTGCCCGGCGAAGGCGGCATCGAACTCGCGATAGCCGCTTTCGATGGCGGCGCGAGAATAGACGAAGCACGGCGTGCCGAAGCGCTCGGCGACGGCTGCAAGCGGGACACCTTCGGCGTGGAGCTCGCCGCCGACCAGGCGCAAAACACTCATGTGCGATGCGCCCCCTGCGGCGCTCATGACTTCGGCGTCGTGGAGAGCTCCGGCTCGGGCGGCGGCGGGGGCCCCATCTCGGTGGCGGACGGTGTCGTTGGCGGAGGCGTCGCGGGCCGCAGCGGTCCCTTGATGCCACAGCCTGTCGCGGCAACGGCGACCCACGTGAGGGCGAGCACGACGGCGATGCGAGCTCGGCGCGAAGCGCGAATGGGCATGGCGAAATCACGTAACATCGAGCGGAATCCTAGCATGCAGAGGTTTGCCGCGATGACCACCGACAGCGAATTCATGGCCGCCACCGATCGCGTGCTCGCGGCGGTCGGCGCGGCGCTCGATGCCGCGCTTGCCGAAGCGGACGTCGATGTCGACTGGAACCTGAACGAGGGGATCCTCGAGATCGAGTGCGAGGACGGCAGCAAGCTCATCGTCAACCGGCATCTGCCCAACCGGGAAATCTGGGTCGCGGCGAAGTCCGGCGGCTTTCATTTTGGATTGCGCGACGGTGGCTGGCGCGATACGCGCTCGGGCACGCCCCTCGCCGTCACGCTCGCGGCGCTGCTGAAAGCCCAGGCCGGGCTGCACGTCGCGCTGCCGCCGCTGCCGGCCCCGGCGTAAGCAGTCGCGTCACTCGAGGAGCCCGGACCAATCGGTGAGCGCGCGGCGCGCCGCCGCGTGGCCGGGATGCAGCTGCTCGACCAGCGCCCAGAAGCGCGGCGAATGATTGAGCTCGAGGAGATGCGCGACCTCGTGTGCGACGACGTATTGGGCGAGCTCGGGCGGCAGCTGGATCAGGCGCCAGCTCAGCCGGATCTCGCCCTTGCGGTTGCAGCTTCCCCATTCCGAGCGCGCGTTCGAGATCTTCACCGGCGGCGACGCCGCGCCGATCCGCGCCGCGCAGGCCGCGACGCGCGGCGTGACGAAGCGCAGCGCCTCGTCCTTGAGCCAGCGGATGACGAATATCGCGAGGGCGCGCTCATCCTGCGGCGTGGGATGGAAGACGGTGAGGTTGAGAAGATCCTCGGCGATGTCCTTCTTCCGTGCCGGAACGATGGCAAGGGAAAGCTCGCGGCCCTGCAGGACGAGCGTCGCGCCGGTCTTCCATTCGCCGGGCAGCACGTCGCGGCGCAGCGCCCGCCATTCGGCGAGCCGGCGGGCGATCCAGGTCGCATGCTCGCGCAGCGCGGCGTCGATGGCGCGCAGCGTCGTCCACCGCGATGCGCGCACCGTGAGTCCCTCGAGGCCGACCTGCATGCCGATCGAGCGGCGCTTGACCCGGACGAGGCGGTAGTCGACCACTTCACCGTCGAGCACGATTCGCCGCAGCTCACCCTCGACGGCGGGACGACGCCCGCCGAGGAGGTCGTCGAGGCGGAGACGGGCGCCCGCAGCGCTCATGACGGCTTGCCGAGTCGCGCGACCTCGGCTTCGATCCAGGTCTCGACCGCGGAGGTCAGCTGCTGCGCGTCCTTGCCCTCCGGCGCGATCGGCGGTCCGAAGGAGATCGTCACGGTACCCGGCCGCTTGCCGAAGATGCCCTTGGGCCACAGCCATCCGGCATTGTGCGCGACGGGCACCATCGGCACGCCGAGCTCGCGCGCGAGGCGGGCGCCGCCGGTCTTGTACTTGGCGCGCGTGCCGGCGCGAATCCGCGTTCCTTCGGGGTAGACGGCGATCCAGAAGCCCTGCTTGAAGCGCTCGCGGCCCTGGGACGCAATCTGCTGCATCGCGTCCATGCCGGCCTTGCGATCGATCGTGATCGGCGACGCCAGCGCGAACCCCCATCCGAAGAACGGGATCGACAGCAGCTCCTTCTTCGCCACGTAGGCGAGCGGCGGGAAGAACAGGGTCAGCGCCAGCGTCTCCCACGTCGAGCTGTGCTTCGACATCACGATGTGCGGCACACCGGCGGGCGGGATGTTCTCGACGCCTATCGCGCGGTGGCGGATGCCGCAGATCCAGCGCGCGCCATTGAGATTCATCCAGCACCAGTGGGCGGCGATCCGGTACATCGGCACGCGCGGGATCCAGAAGAGCGCGAGCATCACGAACGCATAAAGCGGCGTGACGACCACCTGGAACAGCAGGAACAAGAGCGAGCGAAGGGCCGACATCTCGCGCGAAAGCGGCGATTCAGTCGGCCGCGAGCAGCGCGGACGCCGCGAACGCGAGATCCGGGAAGATCACCGTATTCTTCGGAAAGTTGCCGGCGCGCAGCGTCTTCTCGCCCTTGCCGGTCAGCACCAGCAGCGGCTGCGCGCCGACCGCCTCGGCGGCCTCGAGGTCGCGCACCGAATCCCCCACGCAGGGAACGCCGGTCATCTCGACGCCGTAGCGGTACCCGATCTCCTTCAGCATCCCGGCCTTCGGCTTCCGGCATTCGCAGACCGAATCGGCAGTATGGGGACAGTAGAAGAGCGCGTCGACGCGGCCGCCGACCTGCGCGAGCGCCTTGTGCATCTTTTCGTGAATCGCGTTCAGCGTCGCCATGTCGAACAGGCCGCGGCCGATGCCCGACTGGTTGGTGGCGACCACCACGCGAAAGCCGGCGTGGTTGAGGCGCGCGATGGCTTCGAGGCTGCCGGGAATCGGACGCCATTCGTCCGGCGACTTGATGAACTGGTCGCTGTCGCGGTTGATCACGCCGTCGCGGTCGAGCACGATCAGCTTGACGGCCCGGGTCGGAGCGACGGCTTCGGAGGCGAGCTGGACCATGGCGGGACTAGACGGCGAGCTTCGAGATGTCGGCGACGCGGTTCATCGTGCTCGCGATGCCGCGCAATAGCGCGAGCCGGTTCGCGCGGACGGCAGGATCGTCGGCCATCACCATCACATCGTCGAAGAAGCGGTCGACGGCGGGTTTCGCCGTCGCCAGCGCCTTCAGCGCGGCGGAGAAGTCGCCGCGCCCGCAATCGGCGTCGACCGCGGGCTCGAGCTTCTGGAAGGCGAGCCACAGGTCGTGCTCGGCGCCGTCTTCAAGGCGACCGCGATCGACGGCGGTCGCGGCCTCGGATTCGGATTTCTTCAGGATATTGACGATCCGCTTGTTCGCGGCGGCGAGCGCGCCCGACTCCGGCAGGGCCTCGAACGACTGCACGGCGGCGAGGCGCGCCGGCACGAGATGAATGTCGGCGGGCGCCCCGTCGACCACGGCGGCGATCTGGTTGGCCGTGTAGCCGAGATCGCGCAGATAGCCGCGCAGGCGGTCGTAGATGAAGTTCGCGAGCTCGGGGCTCGCGTCCCGTACGGCCGGGACGCTGTCGAATGCGTCGAACGCGAGGCCCAGAAGTTCGGGAAGCGGCAGCGAAAGACTCTTCTCGATCAGGATCCGGATCACCCCCAGCGCGGCGCGGCGAAGCCCGAACCGGTCCTTTTCGCCGGTGGGAAGCTCGCCGATGCCGAACATGCCGGCGAGCGTCTCCAGCTTGTCGGCGAGCGCGACGGCCTGCGCAACGCCGCTTTCCGGAAGCGCATCGCCGGCGAAGCGCGGCCAGTAGTGCTGCGCGATCGCGTCGGCGACGACGGCGGGCTCGCCGTCGTGCTGCGCGTAGTAGCGGCCCATGATGCCCTGCAGCTCCGGGAACTCGCCGACCATGTCGGTGACGAGATCGGCTTTCGCGAGCAGCGCCGCGCGATCGGCGGCGGCGGGGTCGGCGCCGATCTTTGCCGCGATCGCCTTGGCGATGAAGCGCACGCGGTCCATGCGGTCGGCCTGCGTGCCGAGCTTGTTGTGGAAGACGATGCTGCGCAGGCGGTCGACGCGCGCCTCGAGCTTCGTCTTGCGGTCCTGGTCGAAGAAGAACCGCGCATCGGCGAGACGTGCGCGCAGCACGCGCTCGTTGCCTTGCACGATCGCCGAGGGATCGGCCGGAGCGAGGTTGCTGACGAGCAGGAAGCGGTTCACGAGGCGGCCGGATTTGTCGGCCAGCGCGAAGTAGCGCTGGTTCGCCTGCATCGTCAGGATCAGGCATTCCTGCGGGACCGACAGGAACGCGGCGTCGAATGTCCCGGCGAAGACGGTGGGCCACTCGACCAGCGCCGTCACCTCGTCCAGCAGCGCGTCCGGCATGATCACCGTCGCGTCGTTGGCCGCTTTCCCCAGCGCGGCGACGATCTGCGCCCTGCGCTCGGCGAAGCTCGCGACGACCTTGCCCTCCGCTTCCAGCGTTTCCTCGTACGCGTCGGCGGTGGCCACCGCGACGTCAGAGCGGCTCAAAAAGCGATGGCCCGACGTCGTGCGTCCGGCGGTGAGACCGAGGGCGCCCACCGGCACGACGTCCGCGCCGTGCAGCGCAAGAAGCGTGTGCACGGGGCGCACGAACTTCTGGTCGTTGTAGTAGCTGCCGGGACCGGCGTAGCTCATGACTTTCGGGTATCGGCAGCTTGGCGATCGCCTCGTCGAGCGCCTCTTCGAGACCGCGCGCGAGCGGCTGGCCCTTCGCAAGGCTGCGCAAGTAGACGTAATCGGCCTTGCCGTCGGACTGAACGAAAATGTGGTCCGGCCCGTCACTCGCGTCCAATGTCGCTGTTGCCAGGTGTCCCCGGCCCAGCGTGCCTAGTTTCTTCTTCAGCGCTTCCGAAGGTTGGCCCGCCATGTCGCGAGCCACCTTCGCGGGCATCAGCTTGTCAGTCACCTCGGCATCGGGTGCGACGGCGAGTACGTTTGAAATCGCCACGGCCAGTCGCCGCGGCGTCGCATACGCCGTGACTTTGCCGTCGGCGGCAACAAAATCGCGCGCGCGCAATCCCGCGGCCAGCGTGTCGGCGAAAGCCGTGCCGAGCTGCTTCAACGCCTTCGGCGGCAGCTCCTCGGTCAGGAGCTCGACGACAAGCGTCGCCGTGCTCACGCCGCCCTCCGCTGTTCAGGCGGCAGCATGGGGAAACCCAGCGCCTCGCGCGATTCGACGTACGCCGTTGCCACCAGGCGCGAAAGATTGCGGATGCGGCCGATGTACGCCGCGCGCTCGGTTACCGAAATCGCACCGCGCGCGTCGAGCAGGTTGAACGTGTGCCCGGCCTTCAGGATCATCTCGTAGCCGGGCAGCGGCAGCTTCGCTTCCAGAAGGCGCCTCGCTTCGGACTCGAAGAACGCGAATTGCTCGAACAGCCTCGGCACGTTCGATTCGTCGAACGTCGTACGTCGACTGCTCGACCTCGTTCTGGAAGAACACGTCGCGGTACGACATCGCGCTCGGCTCTCCCTCCCAGACGAGATCGTAACGGATTCGACATCCTGCAGGTACATCGACATCCGCTCGAGGCCGTAGGTGATCTCCCCGGTGATCGGATTGCAATCGAGGCCGCCGACCTGCTGGAAATAGGTGAACTGCGTGATCTCCATGCCGTTCAGCCACACTTCCCATCCGAGGCCCCATGCGCCGAGCGTCGGGTTCTCCCAGTCATCCTCGACGAAGCGCACGTCGTTCTTCTTGAGATCGAAGCCCAGCGCGCCGAGCGAGCCGAGGTACAAATCGAGGATGTCGGACGGCGAGGGCTTCAGTACGACCTGGAATTGGTGAGTGCTGGTGCAGCCGGTTGGGATTCTCGCCGTAGCGGCCGTCCTTCGGGCGGCGCGACGGCTGCACGTACGCGGCGCGCCACGGCTCGGGGCCGAGCGCGCGCAGGAACGTCGCCGTGTGCGACGTGCCGGCGCCGACCTCCATGTCGTAGGGCTGCAGGAGCGCGCACCCCTGCCGGCCCCAATAGTCCTGCAGCGTCAGGATGACTTGTTGAAACGTCTGCATCGGTGGCGTGGTCGCAAAGCGCCCGCAAATCCTTCAAAAGTCTACGATTTTACCCAGTTTCCGGGGCCTTCGTCGCGCCGCGTCGCCGACGGGCCAAATCTCGCCCACCGTGGCAGAACGCCAGAAAACGCAAGCGTTGATCGGCAATCTACAATGATTGCCAAAGGCGCGTGACCTCGTGGAGCACTCGGTGAATGAATATAACTTTACGGTTCGGTGGTTCGAGGACTCGGCAAGGCACGTGTCCAGCGTGAACCGGCGCGAAGGCAAGACGAACTTACGCGCCGCCCACCTCCTCACTCGATCTCTTCTTCACGGCGATAAGAAAGTGGGACTACCTGGGCGGCCGCTTTGCCGGCTCGATCGGCGTGCTGGTCGTTATTCTGTCGGATGCCGAGGATGAAGCGCGCGCCGGTCTACCGGCGAAGCGCCGCCAGCACCGCCAACGCGAACATAAGCACGGCCAGAATCGTCGCCGGTGCGTCGCCGAAGCGAACGAACGGCGTGACACCCTGGCGCCCGGTGACCTCGATTTCTAGAATGCCGCGCGTGAACCACGGCAGCCGCGCGATTTCGCGGCCGTCGTGCGCGATCGCCGACGTGATGCCGGTATTGGTCGCGCGCAGCATCGGGCGGCCCGTTTCGAGCGCACGCATCGCGGAAATCTGGTCGTGCTGCTCCGCGGCGAGCGAGTGGCCATACCAGGCGTCGTTCGTGACGTTGACGAGCAGGGTCGCCGCCGCCGCCTGCGGCCGGATGTCGGCGCCGAACGCGTCCTCGTAGCAGATGTTGACGGCCACTTTCTGGCCGGCAATCGACAGCGGCGGCGGATCGGGGTCGCCCGTGGATTGACTCGCCAGCGGAATCGACAAGAGCGAGCGCATCACCCAGCCGACGATGGGTTCCAGCGGAATCGTCTCGCCGAACGGCACCAGGTGCCGTTTGCGGTAAAGCTGCGTATCTGCGGCGCCGAGTGTCACGACGCTGTTGTAGTAGCGCGGCTCCTCGCTTCCCGGCAACGGCGGCTCCAGCGTGAAGAGACCCACCATGATGTCGCCATCGCGGGCGGCGACCTTGCGCAAGCAGGTCGAGCAGGACCGGCTCGGGCACCTCGCCCGCGAACACGGGGAACGCGCTTTCCGGGAGCACGACGAGGCGACCCCGGCTCGCCCCCACGAGCTCCGCGTAGAGATCGAACGTCTGCTGGCGGAAATCGGGATCGAACTTGACGTCCTGCAGCACGTTGCCCTGAACGAGCGATACCGCGACCGGCGCGCCTGCCGGAGACGTCCATGTGAAGAGGCCGACGATGAGTCCCTCGACGCCGAGCGCGACCGGCACCGCGAGCCACCCCAAGGCTCGCCGCAACGACGCCCGCGCAAACGCGTCGATCGCGAGGGCAAGGGAGGCGGCGACGAGCGCGACCGCGAGCGTGATCGCGAACACGCCGCCGACCGGAGCGTAGCCTGCGAGCGGGCTTCCCGGATGCTGGCTGTATCCGAGCGACAGCCAGCCGAATCCGGAGAACAGCACGCTGCGCAGCCATTCCATCGCCGTCCATGCGCCCGCCGCGGCGATCGCGCGCTGCCACGAGCGCGGTGCCGTCCAGCGGGTGCAAAGCCAGCCCGCGGCGGCGGGGAAGAGGGCGAGATAGGCGCAGAAGCCCGCAGTCGCGATGCCGGCCAGCGGCAGCGACATACCGCCGAAAGTATTGAGCGCGATGTAGACCCACGACACGCCGGCGCCGAAAAGTCCGAAGCCGAACGCGAACCCCAGCCCGGCGGCGATTCGCGGCATCGCGGCGTCCTGCCACAACAGGATGACGAGCGCGAGCATCACGATGGGGACGAGCGCGGCGCCGAACGGCGCGAACCCGAACACCGTCACGACGCCGGCGAGGAACGCGAACTGCGCGCGCAACGAGGGCAGGCGGCTCATCGCGCGGCCGTCGCGCCGATGCCGCGACGCAATGCGCAGGCCAGCCCGATCAACGGTCCGCCGGCGTCGACGTCGGCACGGCCTGCACCGGTGGCGCGGCGGGCACCGCCGGCTCGACTTGCAAGCGTGTAGAGGCGGCGGCTGTCGGCGCGCACCACGCGAAAGCGCAGCTCGCCGATCGTCGTCATCTCGCCGCGCTTCGGCAGGCGCCCGAACGCCTGCAGCACGAGACCGCCCACGGTGTCGAACTCGTCGTCGGCGAAATCGGTGCCGAAGTGGGCGTTGAAGTCGTCGATCTCGGTCTGCGCCTTGACCCGAAAGCGGCCGCCGGCCTCGGCGATGATGTTGTCCTCGCTCTCGTCGAAGTCGTATTCGTCCTCGATGTCGCCGACGATCTGCTCCAGCACGTCCTCGATGGTGATGAGCCCGGACACGCCGCCGTACTCGTCGACGA
This sequence comes from uncultured Pseudomonadota bacterium, assembly GCA_963711305.1. Taxonomy (GTDB): domain Bacteria; phylum Myxococcota_A; class Polyangia; order Fen-1088; family Fen-1088; genus DASRQZ01. Next base: position 25,949 of record CAVQDT010000005.1, on the reverse strand, counting down.
CGATCGCGATGTGATTGCGGTTGGCGCGGAAGTCGCGCAGCAGCACATTGAGGCGCTTCGACTCGGGAACGAACACCGCCGGGCGCAGCGTGTCGTGGAGATTGAACGTCTCCGGGCTGCGGTACCAGTTGAGGAGCTCCTTGGCGAGCAGGATGCCGACGACATCGTCCTTGTTCTCGCCGATCACCGGAAAGCGCGAGTGGCGCGTCTCCAGCACCAGCGGGATGAAGTCGGCAGGATCGTCCTCGATCGACACGACGTCCATCTGCGCGCGCGGGATCATGATGTCGCGCACCGTCATCTCCGACACCTGCATCACGCCCTCGATCATCGACAGCGCGTCGGCGTCGAGGAGCTTGCGCTCGAATGCGCCGTGCAGGAGATCGAGGAGCTCCTCCCGGTCCTCGGGCTCGCGCGTCAGGAACGCGGAGAGCCGCTCGAGCAGCGTCGGCCGGTCCTGTCGGTCGGACGTCTCGTCCATGGGTCAGCGGCGGGCCGCGGCCACGCCGCTTTCCGCATAGGGGTCCGGCACGCCGAGACGGTCGAGGATCGCCGTCTCGCGTGCTTCCATCGCGCGCGCGGCGCGCGTGGTGTCGTGTTCGTAGCCTTGCAGGTGCAGCATGCCGTGGACGACGAGATGGGCGCAGTGATCGGCGAGCGGCTTGCGCTGCGCCTTCGCCTCCTGCCGCAGCACCGGCGCGCAGAGCACGATGTCGCCGCTCACCGTTCCCTGCTCATCGTACACGAACGCGAGGACGTTGGTCGCGTAGTCCTTGCCGCGGTAGAGCCCATTCAGCGTCTGCGCCTCGCGCGTGCCGACGAAACGCACCGTGACGATGCAGTCGCGCTCCTGCGCGGCCTTCGCCCAGCGGCGGAGCTTCGGCGCCGGCGGCAGGCCGGATCCGGCCACCGCGTACTGGACGGAGAGCGACATCCGCGGCGAGCGCGCTGCCATCAGCGGTCGGGCTCGGCAGATTTCTTGGCCGCTTCGCGCTCGTATGCGCTGATGATCTTCTGCACCAGCGGATGGCGCACCACGTCGGCGCTGGTGAAGCGAGTGAAGGCGATGCCGCGGACGCCGGCGAGGATGCGGTCCGCCTCGATGAGGCCGCTTTTCTGCCCGCGCGCGAGGTCGATCTGCGTGACGTCGCCGGTGATCACGGCTTTGGTCCCGAAGCCGATGCGGGTGAGGAACATCTTCATCTGCTCGGGCGTGGTGTTCTGCGCTTCGTCGAGGATGATGAACGAATGGTTGAGGGTGCGCCCGCGCATGTACGCAAGCGGCGCGATCTCGATGGTGCTTCGCTCGAACAGCTTCCCGGTCTTGTCGAAGCCGAGGAGGTCGTACAGCGCGTCGTAGAGCGGCCGCAAATAGGGATCGACTTTCTGCGCGAGATCGCCGGGCAGGAAGCCCAGGCGTTCGCCTGCCTCGACCGCGGGCCGCACGAGCACGAGGCGCTTGACCGCGTCGCGCTCCAGCGCGTCGACGGCGCAGGCCACGGCGAGATACGTCTTGCCGGTGCCCGCGGGCCCGATGCCGAACGTGATGTCGTGCTCCTGGATGTGCTTCAGATAAAGCGTCTGGTTCGGCGTGCGGCCGTGCAGATCGGCGCGGCGCGTGCGCAACAGTGGCGCGGCCTCGTCGTCGACCGCGCCCGCCGGCTGCCTCTGCGTCGCGAGCTCGATCAGGCCGAGCTGGATGTCATCGACGGACAGCGGCTTCTCCGCCTCCGCATAGAAGCGCCGCAGCGCCGCCGTCGCGCGCGCCGCGTGCGCCGGCGTTCCGGTCAGCGTGAAGTCGCCGCCGCGGTGCGCGATCGCGACATCGAGCGCCGCCTCGATCTGCCGCAGGTTCGCGTCGAGCGGCCCGCACAGGTTGGCGAGCGCGCGGTTGTCGAGCGGCGTGAGCGTGAGCTCGTGCCGCTCGCGTTTGCCGGTCATAGGTCCCCTTCGCGCGCCGCGCTCCGGTATTCGCGCTCGGGGCGGCCCTTCGCGCTCATGCGCGCACGCCCCCGCCGCCGGTGCCGGCGGCGCTCAAACTCCCTGCCGGATGAGCGGCGCCTTGAGCGCCTCGTCGAGCGTGCCCGCCGACTCGATCAGGTGCGCCCGGGTGGCGGCGTCGCGATTGCCGCTCGCGGCGGCGGTCTTGAGCTGCGCCGAGAGTTGCCTCGCCTCTTCGCGGAAGAGCGCGGTCGCATCCGTGGGCGTCGCGGGCGACGGCCGCGTCAGCACGTTGGCAATGCGGCGCAGATGCTCGCGCTGCAGGTCGCGGCGGGGTCCCGGAAATCGAGCCGCCCGTCTTCAGCTCGCTCCAGATCGAGCCGCGCAGCGCGGCGAAGAGCTCCGGGAAGTGTCAACGCCTGATCCGTCTTGGCGACCTTGATTTCGGAATCGAGGAGGCGCGTGAGGACGGCGTCGCTCAGGAGCTGGTTCAGCGCGCCCGTCTGCAGCGCGAGCACGCGCGTGCGCAGGCTGAAGTCGGGGTTGTACCGGGCGGGCGAGAAATCGCGCGTGCCGATGTCGAGATAATTGATCCCCATGCTGCGCAGGAACTCCGGCTTGAAGCGGAAGCTGTCGGCGGAGAAGATGCCGGTCGAGAGGAGCTTGAGCGCGGCGCGCTGCTTGTCGGGCGACACCGGCGTCAGCGGCAGGTTGCGCGAGCCCGCGAAATCGCGGACGTAATACACGCCGCCGACGTACTTGGCCGTGAGCGCGGCGGCGCGGCCCACCTGCCGGAAGCCGGCGTCGAAACCGCGGCGCAGGACGGTCGTAGGACTCGCCGGGCTTCAGCTGCTTCGCCTGCAGTCGCTGCCAGAGCTCCTGCGAGATCATGAGCCGCTTCTGCAGGTAGAGGATCGGGTCGGAGCCGAGGTCGAACTGGCTCGCGTCGGGGTCGAGCCCGGCGACCGTTTCCTCGTCGGAGGAGAAGGCGAGCAGCGGATCCGTCGCGCCACGCGCGGCGATCTTCGCGAGCTCCTCGGTTTCGGTTTCCGCCGGCAACGGCTTGTACGCATATTCGATCGCCCAGTAGTCGTAAGGCCCGATCGTCGGCTCGACGTACGCGCCCTGCGACTCGCCTTTCACCGCGATGTTGAAGGGGTTGTAGTCCATCACCGAGCCCGAGATGCCGACCTCGCGGCTGAACGTGGGATCGGAGATCTTCGCGAGCGGGAACACCGTGGACGCGCGGAAGTTGTGGCGCAAGCCCAGCGTGTGACCGACCTCGTGCATCACCACCGCCTTGAGGCCGGCGGCGACGAAAGCGTCGGCCTCGGGGCTCCCCGGCTCGATTTCGCCGCGCTCGGCGAGGACGTCGAAACCGAACTCCATCTCGGCGAGCGCATCGCTGGCGTAGCTGCAGGTGTCCCCGTCCAGGCCGATGGAGGGCTTGAACGCGTCGAACGCGGCCACGGCGCCGCTGCTCCGTGATGAACGTGCGGTCGCCGCGCGACCACGTTTCCGGAATTGCGACCTGCGCGTCGAGGATCTCGCCGGTGCGCGGATCGACCGTCGACGGCCCGATCGCGAACGCGGCATCGGTCGAGACGAACCAGCGCACCGTCGAATGGCGCGTGTCGTAGGTGTCGAACGCCGAATCGGCGTCCTGCTGCTTCACGACGATCGCGTCCTTGAAGCCGATCTTCTCGAACGCCTTGTTCCATTCGAGGATGCCGGCGCGCACCGCCGGGCGGTATTTTTCGGGTACGTTGCGGTCGATCCAGAAGACGATCGGCTCCTTGGGCTCGGACAGCGCCGCCGCCGGATCTTTCTTCTCGAGGCGCCAGCGATTGACGTGGTGCGTGCGCGCCGTGTATTTGGTGTCGGTCGAGAAGTCCCAGACCTCGCTTTCGAAATGCCCGATCCGCGGATCGGCGCGCCGCGCCGCCATCGGTTCCGGCAGCTTCGCGATGTTGTACGTGTAGCCGAGGAACAGGCTGCGCGCATCCGGCAGCGTCGTGAACGGCGGGAACGGGCTCGGCGGCGCCGGCGTCGGCGTCGGCAGCGGCGGCAGCGTCGCACGCGGGTTCTGGTAATGCGCCGCCACGACGAACGTCGACTGGTCGGGGGAGTTGCGCAGCGCCTCGAAGCTCGAGTTCTTCACGTCGAACGTGTAGCTCCGCATGTGGATACCGTTGGTGAAACGCTCACCCGCCGGGATGTCGGTCAACAGCAGCGCGTTCAAGTCGACGAGCACCGTCTTGCGCTCGGGATGCGGCTGGCTTGCCACGGTGGTCGAGCTCAGGAGGCTGTCGGTGAACCCCTCCTTCACGCCCTGCGCGATCGGCGCGTTGGCGCCGCCGGTGAATGCATAGTTCTTGGCGATCAGCTGGACCGTGTTGCCGATGCGCTTCCACTCGACGATCTGGTCGGCCAGCATCATGCCGCCGTAGACACCCTGCTCGCCGACGCCGCGGCTCAAGTTCACCGTGAAAAGGTACGGGACGCCGAACTGGTCGGGCGCGATCTCGATCCAGACCTTTTCGTCTTTCTGCCAGGTGTGGAAAAGGCCCTGCGTTTCCTTCGCGTCCTTGATGACCTCGGCGAAGGGGCGCGGTTGTCCGGGCACGGGAACCGGCGGCGGGGCTGCGCCGGCGCCCACGGGCGTCAATGCAGGGCCGGCAGCGACCGGCCTCGTCGCCGCTCCGGCCGCGGCTCCAGCGGCGGCACCGGCGGCGGCGGCATTGGCGACGACGGCGGCGGTGTCCTGGGGCGGAGCAGTAGCGCAGCCCGAAAGCGCGATCGCCAGCGCGGTCAGCGCGAACGCTCCGAGGGGAAGGCGGGGGTTCTGGGGAATCTTCGTACGCAACATCGGGTACCTCTTGGCGGCAAGTCCTGCGTGGCGGATGGAAAAGGGAAGGTCGCGGTGGTCTAAGGCACGTCAGGCGGCGACGAGTTCCCCGCGCAGCGAATGCGCGAGCGCGGCCGTGATCGTGAGATCGGCGTAGCGGCCGATGAGCGCCTCGTCGCCGGCAAAATTGACGACGCGATTGTTGTCGGTGCGCGCGCAAAGCTCGTGCGCGTCGCGGGCGGCGCGGCCGGTGACCAGGGCGCGCTGGCGGGTGCCGACCATCGCGTCGCTGAAGGCGCGGTATTGCGCGTCGAGCAGCGCCGAAAGCCGCAGCAGGCGGGCTTGCTGGACGGCGGCCGGCACCGGGTCGGCGAGCTCGGCGGCCGGCGTGCCGGGGCGGGCGCTGTAGGCGAAGCTGAACGCCCCGTCGAATCGGACATCGGCAGCGAGCCTCATCGTCTGCTCGAAATCGGCATCGGTTTCGCCCGGGAAGCCGACGATGAAATCGGACGTGAGCGAGAGCCCGGGACGCGCGGCGCGCAGGCGGCGCACGATGGACTTGTATTCGAGCGTCGTGTACCCGCGCTTCATCGCGGCCAGCACGCGATCCGAGCCCGACTGCACCGGCAGATGCAGATGCGAGACGAGCTTGCCGACGCTGGCGTAGGCATTGATGAGCGCAGCCGTCATTTCCTTCGGGTGCGACGTCGTGAACCGGATGCGCTCGATGCCGGGAATCTCGGCGATGTACTCGATCAGCGTGGCGAGGTCCGCGGTCTCGTCACTCATTTGCGATGCCGTGCCCATCGGGCCGCGGTAGGCGTTGACGTTCTGCCCCAGCAGCGTGATCTCGGCGACCCCCTGATCGGCGAGATCGGCGACTTCGGTCAGCACGTCGTCGAAGGGCCGGGAGACCTCCTCGCCGCGCGTGTACGGCACCACGCAGAACGTGCAGTACTTGCTGCAGCCCTCCATGATCGACACGAAGGCGGCTGCGCCGTCGACCGATGGCGGCGGGAGCTGGTCGAATTTCTCGATGGCGGGGAAGGAGATGTCCACTTGCGCGCGGCCGGTCGTGCGGCGGTCGCGGATCATCTGCGGAAGGCGATGCAGCGTCTGCGGCCCGAAGACGACGTCGACGTAGGGCGCGCGCTTTACGATGGCCGCACCCTCCTGGCTCGCCACGCAGCCCCCGACGCCGATGATGAGATCCGGATTGCGCGACTTGAGGGCGCGCACGCGCCCGAGATCGTGGAACACGCGCTCCTGCGCGCGCTCGCGCACCGAGCACGTGTTGAACAGGATGACGTCGGCATCCTCCGGGCGCTCGGTCAGCGCGAGACCGTCGGAGGCGGCGAGCACGTCGGCCATCTTGTCCGAGTCGTACTCGTTCATCTGGCAGCCGAACGTGCGGATGTAGAGCTTCTGCGGCACGGCATGGGCCCCGGGGCGGGTGGTTATCCCGTGGGGGCGTTGGATCGATCCGGGGCGCGGATTATAGCAAAGCCCGGGCGCCCGCCGCGCTTGCGGCGATGTCCGGGCCGGCTACAATCGTCGCCGCAGGTGCCCGGCGCGAATCCCTCGCGACGGGTGAAACGGGAATGCGGTGCCGCGCGGAAGCTCTCCGCGCCATTCCGCAGCTGCCCCCGCAACGGTAAGCCAGTGCGGGCCGTCGACACGCCACTGTCCGGCAACCCCGGATGGGAAGGCGGCGGCCAAGACTGACGAGCCCGGAGACCGGCCTGCGTCCGGCCCGCGATGCGCACGTTGCGATGCATCGGGGGCCGGCGATGCGTGAGCGTGGTGGCGCGGAAGCCGGCGCGACGACGCTCCGTCGCCACCGCCGCGCGGGGTCGCGCGGCGCTCGCGGAGACCTCCATGCGCAACCGTTTCTCCTCCGGCGCCGCCCTCGGGGCCGCCCTCGTGCTGGCATCGTTTTCCCCGCTCTCCTCCGGTCAGGCTTCTGCGGATTCCGCGGCCACGCAGCTCGATCCCGTCGTCGTGACCGCGGCGCGCGGTCCGCAGCGCCTGTCCGATCTCACCGCCGACGTCACCGTGATCGGGCACGACGAAATCGTGCGCGCCGGCGTGCAGAGCCTCGCCGAGCTGCTGCAGCGGCAGCCCGGCGTGCAGATATCGATGAACGGCGGCGCCGGGTCGACGAGCGCAGTGTTCCTGCGCGGCGTCAACGGCAACCAGACGCTCGTGCTGATCGACGGCATGCGCGTCGGGTCGGCCACCGCGGGCACGACGACGCTCGAAGCCATTCCCCTCGACCTCATCGACCACATCGAGATCCTGCGCGGCCCGGCGTCGAGCCTCTACGGCGCGGATGCGATCGGCGGCGTGATCCAGGTGTTCACGCGCCGTGGCGACGGCGCGCCGTCCTGGAACGGCAGCGCGAGCTACGGGACATACGGAACGAGTCAGGTGACCGCCGGTCTCGCCGGGGCGCAAGACGCGTGGCGATTTGCGATTCAGGGGGGCTACCAGGGCTCGCGCGGTTTCAATGCGATCGGCGACCCGGCGAATTTCTCGTATAACCCGGACCGCGACGGTTACGACCGCGGCAATGCGAGCGCGAATCTCTCCTACCACTTCAACGCCGAGCACGAGCTTGCCGCCCAGTACTACTACAGCCGGCTCAGCAATCGCTTCGACGCGACGGCGAACTTCGACGACAAGACGATTACCACCGTCGAGACCTTTTCCATGTCGAGCACGGATCGGCTCGCGTCGTTCTGGGTGAGCCGTCTCGACGTCGGACAGGGGAGCGACGACAGCGTTTCGCAAACGGGTTTCGGCAGCTCGGGCTTCAGGACCCGTCAGAATCAGCTGACGTGGCAGAACGACCTCGCGTTGGCGCTCGGCGCGCTGTCGCTTGCGTATGTCGGGCTCGACGAGCGGATCGCCACCGATCCGCCCTTTCCGGTGACGTCGCGGCGGACGAACTCGTTCGTCGGCGTCTATCAGGTCAGGGCCGACCCGCACACGCTCCAGGCCAACGTCCGCTACGACGACAGCTCGCAATACGGTGGCCGCACGACCGGCGCGCTGGGCTATGCCTATGCGATCGGCGAGGGCTGGCGCGCGCTCGTCAACGTCGGCAACGCGTTCAAGGCCCCGACGTTCAACGATCTCTATTTTCCGGGCTTCGCCAATCCGAACCTCGCGCCGGAAACGGCGCAGAATGCCGACGTCGCCGTCGAGTACGCGAGCGGGACGCTGCTCGCGCGCGCGACGGCGTATCGCAACCAGGTGAAGAACCTGATCGTGTTCCAGTGCGACGCCGACTTCAACTGCGCGCCGAACAACGTCGCGAAGGCGACGCTGACCGGCGTCACGCTGCAGGCACAGGGCGACTGGCGCACCGTTTCGTTCAAGGGCAGCCTCGATTTCCTGCGGCCGGTGGACGACGCGACCGGCAATCAGCTGCCGCGGCGCGCGCGCGAGTTCGGATCGGCGAGCGCGCTGGTGCCCTGGGAGGCCTGGAAATTCGGAGCGGAAGTCGTCGCGGCCTCGGCCCGCTACGACGATGCGGCGAACACGCGGCGGATGGGCGGGTACGCGCTCGTGAACCTCACTGCGAGCTACGCGCTGTCGAGGCAATGGGCGCTGACGCTGCGCGCCGACAACGTTTTCGACAAGCACTACGAGCTCGCGGCCGGCTACAACACGGCCGGCGCCAGCATCTTCGGGGGAGTGCGCTACTCGCCATGATGCGAACCTGGTCGCGTCCGCTCTGCGTGGCCGCACTGCTGGGCGCGGTGAGCGTCGCCTTCGCCGCGCCGATCATCGTGCGCGACGATATCGGCTCGACCGTCAAGCTCGCGGCGCCGGCGCAACGGATCGTGAGCCTCGCGCCGCACGCGACGGAGCTCCTGTTCGCCGTCGGCGCGGGGCCGCGCATCGTCGGCACGCTCGACACTTCCGACTGGCCGGCTCCGGCGAAGTCGATCCCGCGCGTCGGCGACTCGCGCGCGCTCGATCTCGAGCGCATCGTGGCGCTGGCGCCCGACCTCATCGTCACGTGGCCGTGGACCGCTCCCGCGCAGGTGGAACTGCTGCGCGCGCGCGGCATCGCCGTGTTCACGACGATGCCGGCGACGATCGACGGAATCGCCGTCGATCTCGAGCGGCTCGGTGCGCTGACCGGCGATCCGGCCGCCGGCTGGCGCGAGGCGGAAGCTCTGCGCAAACGGATGAGCGATATTCGAGCGAGCCGCGCAGGCGTCCGGCGGGTCCGCGTGTTCTACGAAATCTGGGATGCGCCGCTTTACACGGTGGGCGGGAAGCACCTCATCACGCAGGCGATCGAGGCGTGCGGCGGCGAGAATGTGTTCGCCGCGTTGATGCTGCCCGCGCCGGCGGTCGATGTCGAGGCGGTGCTCGCGGCAAGGCCCGAGGCCATCATCGCCGGCACGGACCACGGAGCGCGGCCCGCGTGGCTCGACGGCTGGCGGCGCTGGAAGGAATTGCCCGCGGTCGCGAACGACCGGCTGTACGTCGTCGACGCCGACCTGCTGCATCGCCCCGGGCCGCGCTTTCCCGCCGGCGTCGATGCATTGTGTGCGGCGATCGATGCCGCGCGGCGCTGACGAGCGTTGCGGCCGGCGTAACTCGCCTATCCGGGCAGCAATGTCCGGGTTGGTCCTTCGCCGACGGCCGCGAGCGGATGGCCGAAAAGGTGCGACATCGCGTCGGCGGTGAGCACGTCGTCGGCAGGACCGGCGACGGCGCGGCCGGCGCCCAGCGCAATCGCGAAATCGGCATAGCGCAACGCGAGGTGGAGGTCGTGCAGCACCATCACCAGCGCCGTGCCGCGCTCGCGCGCGAGCGCCGAAAGCGCATCGAGCGCGGCGATCTGCTGCCCGAGATCGAGGTGCGACGACGGCTCGTCCATCAGCATGAAGTCCGGCTCTTGCGCAACGAGCGCGGCCAGCGCCACCCGGCGCCGTTCGCCACCCGACAGCGTCCGCACGTCGCGGTCCTCGAAACCGGAGAGACCGAACCGCGCGAGCGCATCGCGCGCGCGATCGACGTCGGCCGCGGATTCCCACTCGAAACGCCCGAGATGCGGATGCCGGCCGATCAGCACCGTTTCGAGCACGCTTGCCGGGAAGAAATCGACGCTGTCCTGCGGCAGCCAACCGCGCTTCAACGCGCGCTCGCGCGGCGCGAGCGTCGTCAACGCAATGCCGTCGTACGCAACCGTCCCGGCCGTCGGCGCCCGCAGTCCCGCGAGCACCGCGACCAGCGTCGTCTTTCCCGCTCCGTTCGGCCCGACGATCGCCCAGCGCTCGCCGGCGCGCACCTCGAGGTCGAGCCCGGCGCACAGCGTGCGGCCCGCGATGCCGACCGCGAGGCCGCGGCATGCAAGACGCGACACGGCGACGGTCATTTGCGCGCCTCCGGTTCGCGCGAGGAGATAAAGGAATGCGGGGACGCCGATCAGCGCGGTAATCACGCCGACCGGCAGCTGGACAGGCGCTGCAATGCTCCGCGCGAGCGTGTCCGCGAGCACCAGCAGCGTTCCGCCGGCGATCGCCGCGGCAGGAAGCAGCACGCGCTGGTCGTTGCCGATCGCGAGACGCAGCGCATGCGGGACGATGAGGCCCACGAAGCCCACGGTGCCGGCGGTAGTGACGGCAGCGGCGGTTGCCAGTGCCGCGACCGCGTGCAGCGCGAGCGTGACCCGTGGTACCGAGACTCCCAGCGCGCTGGCGGCATCGTCGCCGCGCGAGAGAACGTTCATGTCACGCGCGAAGGCGAGCGCGCCGATCACGACGACCGCGAGCACGATGAGCGCCGGAACAGGCGACGGCGGCGCGGAAAGGTCGCCCAGCAGCCAGAACAGCATTCCCCGGAGCTGCGCGTCCGGCGCGAGCGTCAGCAGGAGCGCGATCAGCGCCCCCCATCCGGCTGCCACCACGACGCCGGTCAGCAGCAGGCGCGTCGCGGTCCATGGCGCATCGTCGGCGCGGCGGCGCGCGAGGCCGAACACGATGAGCGTGGACGCGAACGCGCCGGCGAACGCCGCCGGCATCACGAGGACCGCCATGCCCGCGAACAGCGCCGAGAGCGCACCGACGGCCGCGCCGCCCGAGATGCCGAGCACATACGGATCCGCGAGCGGATTGCGGAGCAGCACCTGCATCAGCGCGCCGGCGACGGCCAGCAATCCGCCGACCGCGAACCCCGCGAGCGCGCGCGGCAGGCGCAATTCGCGGACGATCGCTACGCGGCTGTCGTTGGTGCCGCCTCCGAGCGCCTGGAAGATCGTTCCCGCGTCGACGTCCACGCTTCCCGTTGCCAACGCGATCACGAGGGAAGCGAGCGCTGCCAGGACAAGCGCGCCCAGCACGACGAAAGCACGAGGCCGGGCCGGGCGTGCAGGCGTGGCAACGGTAGGGGAGAGGGACATTGCGGACAGGAGGGATGGCCGCGCGGGTCCCGGCGGTCGGTTGCGATGCCGATTATAGAGGCGGCGCGCGGCCGTCCGGCGCCGGATGAACGCGGGTATCGTCAGTGGGGGCGCGCGCCTATAATTCCTGTCCCGGAGCGAATCACCGCGGCCCGCGGTGGTGGCCATGAACAAAGCTTTCACGCGCGAATCCGACACCGAGCCCGACGACGACGAGCAGGAGCTCGTCTCGCCGTTGCCCGCGGGCGCGCGCAACTACATGACGCCGGGCGGCTTCGGGCGCTTGAAGGACGAGCTCGAGCGTCTCGTGCAGAAGGAGCGCCCCGAGCTCGTGGCGACGGTGGCGTGGGCGGCCGGCAACGGCGACCGCTCCGAGAACGGTGATTACATCTACGGCAAGAAGCGCCTGCGCGAGATCGACCGCCGCATACGCTTCCTGATCCGTCGCCTCGACGCCGCCGAAGTCGTCGATCCGGCTGCGGATCGCGACGAAGGCTCCGACCAGGTCTTCTTCGGCGCGACGGTCACGTTGCGGAGCGCGAAGGACGGCGAGCGCACCGTCAGCATCGTCGGCATCGACGAGATCGACACGGCGCGCGGCTACATCAGCTGGGTTTCGCCGATGGCGCGCGCGCTCATCAAGGCGCGCGAGGGCGACACCGTCACGCTGCATACGCCGGGCGGCGTCGACGAGCTCGAGATCGTGCGGGTTCGTTACGTGCCGCTTGCTACCGGCGCGACCGAAGCGCAAACGGCCGCCGGTTGACGCGGCGCACGCGCAGGGGCTAGAGTGGCCCGATGGCATTGCCCAATCCCATGACGAATATTCCGGCGTCCACGATCGACACGGAGCTTGCGGCGCTCGAGCGCAAGCAGGCGTCGCTCATCGCCCATACGCGTGCGCTGCGCGCGGCCAACGAGGCGCTGCGGCGCGATCTCGCCGCGGCGAATGCCCGCAACCATGCGCTCGCTGCGCGCGTCACCGAGGCGCGCGAGCGGCTGGACGCTCTCCTGTCGCGCCTGCCCGAAGCCGCCGAATGAGCGCGGCGGGCGTAGCCAAGGCCCGAAGGGCGCGTCGCCGCGCGATTGACGAGCGCCCGACGACCGGGCCCATCGTAATTAACGTGCGGTGCGGAGGGCGCGAATGACGACTCGTCAACCCGCCGGGGGTGAGCGAATGGTCACTCTCGATGTATCGCTGCTGGGCCGCGATTTCAAGGTCGCGTGCAAGGAGGCCGAGCGCGCCGAGCTTACCGACGCGGTTGCGTTGCTCGATCGCCGGATGCGCGAAATCCGCGAGACCGGCAAGATCGCCGGCGCGGAGCGCATTGCGGTGATGGCGGCATTGAACCTCGCGCACGATCTGCTGCGCGAGCGCAAAGTACCGCGCGTCGCGGCAACTGCGCCGCCGGTTTCGGTGACAAGCGCGTCCGGCGCCGTTGACGAAGCCGCGCTGCGGCGTAGAATCGATGCCATGAACTCCGCGCTCGATTCCGCACTCGCGGGCCAGGGCGCGTAGCGACCTTCAACGTTCCCTGCGGTGCTCGAGCTGTCCATATACTCTTTGAACCAATGCCATATGGCGAGGTTGCCGAGCCTTTGATGGGCTGGTGTGCGCTCCTACGCGGAAGCGCCTGAAGGCCCCGGCAGGCGACCCTCTTGAACTCAGGTTCAAGATGACGGATGGCACGGCACAGGCGGGGAACACCTTTTCCTTCGATTCGCCGAGCGCGCTTCGGCGAACGAATGGACGCTGCGGCATCTACACGCGCGTCAGCCTGCCGCGATACACCGCGCTGTAGTGCGCGTAGATCGCGATGATGTTGGCAAACCCCTCGCGCTCGGCGGGCTTCAGTTCCCGGAACGGCCGCGCCGGGCGACCGGCATAGATCCATCCGGCGGGCACGCGCGTGCCGGCCTCGACATGCGCGCCGGCGCCGATGCAGGCTCCTTCCTCGACGACGACGTGGTCGCCGACGATCGCGCCCATCCCCACCAACGCGCGATCGCCTACGCGCCCTGAGCCCATCCGTACGTTGTGCCCGATGGTCACGTCGTCGCCGATGACGAGATCGCCGCGACGGGCGTCGGTGACGAGGAACGAGTTGTCCTGCACGTTGGTGCGCGCGCCGATCGCGATGCGCGCATCGCCGGCGTCGACGACACAGCCGAAGTAGATGCCCGCATCCTCCGCCATCTCCACGCGTCCTGCGACCGTTGCCGTCGGCGCCACGAAGGTCGCCGGATGTCGCGTCGGCTGCGCGGTGCCGGATGCGCGCGCGGGATGTTCGAGCGGCGGCAGATCGGCAAGCGCGTCCACGGCGAGCGGTGCTCCGGTGCGCAAGGCGGCATGGAACCGCGCGAGCTCGTCGCGCGCGATGGAGCGGACCGGCACGGCGGGGCTGCCCGCGTAGACGATCCCGCCCGCCAGCGTCTTGCGCGGCGGCACGACCGACCCCGGCATGATCAACGCATGCGCTCCCACGACGGTGCCGTCCATCACCGTGGCGGCATCGGCGACGAGCACGCCGTCGCCGAGCGTGCACGCATGGACGAGGCCGAAGCGACCCACCGTTACGTCATCACCGACGATCGCCTCGTACGCGCCCTCGGCAATGTGGACCGTCGCCCGCGGTCCGAAGAATCCGTTCGCCCCGATGCGAATCGCCTCGCCGTCGGCGCGCAGCGTCGCGTAGTGCCCGAGCACGAGCCCGGGTCCGACGCTCGCGCGCCCGGTCACCACGGCGGACGGCGCGAGCGCGGCAGGCTCGCAGAGCGCGGGCTCGAATTCGAGATAGGGACGGCGCATCGCGATCGCGACACTTCAGCGTGACATCCGGACGGGATCAGAGAATACAGGACGCGCGTGACGGCGCGCGATCACGGTTTCGGCAAGAGGTCGCGCAGCAGGCGGTGCTGGATCTTGCCGGTCGCGGTGCGCGGCATCTGCGCTTCGGGGATGAAAGTCAGCGCACGCGGACGCTTGTAGCCGGCGATCTTGTCGCGGCACCACGCAAGGATCTCGTCCTCCGAAGCGCTCGCGCCCGGTCGCCGGACGACGAACGCATGCACGGATTCGCCCCATTTGGGATCCGGCGCGCCGACCACGCGCGACGTCCTGCACGGCGGGATGCCCGGCGAGCAGGCTTTCGATCTCGGACGGGTAGATGTTCTCGCCGCCGCTGATGATCATGTTGCTCTTGCGATCGACCAGGTGATAGTAACCATCCGCATCCCGGCGGGCGAGGTCGCCGACCGAGCACCACGCACCGCGGAAGGCCTCCGCCGTCTTCTCCGGATTCTTCCAGTAGCCGTCGAAGACGTAGGGCGTGCGCGAGTAGAGTTCGCCGACCTCTCCGTCGGGCACCTCGTTGCCGCTGGGGTCGAGCAGCCTGATCGGTCCCGACGCTGTCCATTCGCGTCCGACCGAGCCCAATTTGGTCAGCTGTTCGTGCGGGCGCAACAGCGTGACCCAGCCGGCCTCCGTCGATCCGTAGAGCTCGAAGAGTTCCGAGTGGCGGAAGTGCGCCATGATCGCGAGCTTGGTCTCGCGCCGGGCGGGCGCCGAGGAAATCATCAGCTTGCGGACCCGGTCGACGTCGTACCTGCCTTTCACGGCCTCGGGCAGGTCGAGCATCATGATGTAGTGCGTCGGCACCAGCGACGTGAACGTGATTCGCTGTTCGGACAATGTTTTCAGCAGCTGCTCGGGATCGAAGTGACGATGGTCGTCGATGACGCACGTGGCGCCGAGATAGGTGAAGGTAAAGGCGAAATACAAGCGAATTCGCATGGCACATCGGCATGACGAGCAGCGCGGTATCGTCGCGCGTGAGCCCCATGTCGAGCGCGGTGACCAGCGCTATCAGTGCGCTCCCCGCGTGATTGCGGATCGCGCCCTTGGGCTTGCCCGTCGTGCCCGACGTGTACATCAGCGCCCATGGATCTTCGGGCGCGACGGGCGGCGCGGTCGTCCCCGCGGATGCGGCGGCGATGATCGTCTCGTAATCCTGCCAGTCGGAAGGTGCCGCTCCGCGCCGAATTGGACGAAACCCGATGCCGCGATCGCCAGGCGGGAACGGATCGGCTCGATCCGATCGACGAGGTCGTGCTGGACGACAAACGCGCGCGCCTCGCAGTTCGTCGCGATGTACTCGATCTCGGCGGAGACGAGCCGGAAGTTGATCGGCACCGCGACGAGCCCCGCCCGGGCGAGCGCGACATAAAGCTCCATCCACTCGATGCAGTTGTAGGCGAGCAGCGCGACGCGGTCGCCCTTGGCGAGGCCGAGGCCCGTGAGCGCGTTGGCGAGCCGCGTCGCGCGCTCGTTCCACTGCGCGAACGTAAGCGTCCGGCGCGAGTCGCGGACGGCGAGCTTATCCGGCTGCAGCCGCGCCTGCGCCGCGACGACGTCGGCGACGGTCAGCAGATGACTCACGGCAAACGGCGGGCGCGCTCCGCGTCGTCCCACGACGTGAGCGCCTGGTAATCCGGGACCCAGCCCAATCCCTTGCCGGCGTCCGACGACAGCGCGTGCCGCGTGACGACGACGTCGAGCAGCGCCGGCGCTTTCGCGAACGCCTCGTCCAGCGCGGCAGGGAGTCGCGCGGGATCGGTGACGCGCTCCGCATGCAGCCCGAAAGCCCGCGCCATCGCGGCGTAGTCGGACCATTGCAATGTCGTGCCCACGACGCGGCCGCCGTAGTTCATTTCCTGATCGAGGCGCTCGATGTTCCACGCTGCGTTGTTGGCGACGATGAACACGGCCTTCGCGCCGTGCCGCTTCGCCGAGTCGATCTCCATCGCATTGATGCCGAACGCACCGTCGCCCGAGACGACCACCACCTGCCGATCCGGATGCAACAGCGCGGCGGCCACGCCGTAGGGAACGCCGACGCCCAGGCAGCCGAACGTGCCCGAATCGAGGTAAGTGCGCGGCGGCAGACCCATGCGGGCGAAGCTCAGGATGTCGCCGCCGTCGGCGATCGTGATCGCATCGGGTCGAAGCGCGGCGTGGAGCGCCGCGAAAATCCGGTTCGGATGCATGTGCCCGTCCTTGCCGGGCGGCGCGCTCCCGAGCGATTCCGCGTATTTCGTTGCGCGGCGAACGTGCTCGGCGCGCAACTGCGCCGTCCAGGCCGTATCGAGCTGGGGCGACCGTTGCGGAATCGCCTGCGCCAGCGCCGCAAGGGCTCGGGCCGGATCGGCGAACAGCTCGACCTCGCCGCGCCGGTTCTCCCGCAGCTCCTCCCAGTTGTCGCCGAGGCGAATGAAGCGCGCATTGGGATACGCAACGGGGGAGCCGTAGGCAGTCTGGTAATCGAGCTTGCGCCCCACGACGATCACGACGTCGGCGTCCTGCATCGCCTTCGCGCGCACCGCCCCGACGACGGACGGATGCTCGGCCGGAACGAGATTGCGGCTCTCCTGGGTGTCGATGTAAACGGCGCCTGTCCGGTCCAGGAATTCGACGAGCTCGTTGCGCGCCCCCAGTGCGCCGCGGCCCGACAGCACCAGCGGCCGCCGCGCCTGCGCGATGAGTCGGGCGGCTCGCTCGACTTCCGCCGGATCCGGCGGAATGTGCCTCGGCGGTTTCGCCGCCAGCCATTCGGGCAGCACGAGCTTCGGCGGCACCGTTTCGCGCAGCACGTCGGTGGGAATCTCGACGTACACGGGCCCGGGGGGATTGCCGTCGCCGGCGGCGGTCGCGAATGCCTTGTCGAGGTCCCGCAGCACGTTGTCGGCGACGCGCAACGTGCGCGACGCGCGGGTGACCGGACGCATGACATCGGCGTGGGCGATTCCCTGCAGCGGGCCGAGATCGTCCTGCGCGCGCGGCGCGCAGCCGCCGATCAGCATGACCGGCACGCGCTCGAGCTGCGCATTGGCCATCGCCGTGACGCAATTGGTGACGCCCGGGCCCGCCGTCACCATCGCGATGCCGACGCCGCCCGTCAGGACGGCATGCGCATGCGCCATGTGCACCGCCGCGCCTTCGTCACGCACGTCGACGATGCGCACGCCGCGCTGACCGAGCTGGTCCCAGATCGGCTGGATGTGGCCGCCCTGCAGGCCGAACACGCGGTCGACGCCGCGGGCGAGCAGGAAATCGACGACCAGTTCGGCTACGGTTCGTGCACGGTCTGTCATCGAAGTCTCCGCAGGTCCTCAAATTTCGGGCCGGTTCGACGGGGCATACTAGTTACGATCCCGAAAATCGGCAACCGTCGTCCAACGTCGACGTGAAATTCCGGATGCCGTTTCATTCGTTGGGAACGCATTGGTGCGCGAGACGCACTTCCCGGCGCTCGCGCGACGATTGGAGCATCGCGAGACACACTTCCAGCGTCGCCTTTCCCCAGCGGCCATCGTGCAGCGGCGCGGTCCGGCGGGCGATCGCGGCCGCGAGCTCGTCGAGCACCGCGCCACGACCCTCGCCATCGCGATCCTTCGCCACCGGAATCACATTCACGGCCAGATCCTCGTACACGCACAGACCTTCGGGCGTGGTCCGGATGTCGCCGCGGTCGCAGCTTGCGATCAGCACGCCGAGATGCGGGTGCCCGACCGTGTCCTTCGGCGCGTCGGCGCGCAATGGCCGTGCGAGCGGGCCGCCGTAGCCGGTATCGCCTTTCAGTTGCGCTTCGTCATGCGGCGGCATGCGCCGCGAGCAGCCGGCGTGCCGCGCCGTGATCGGCAGCAGATTTCGGATTGCCGCCTTCGCCGATCCAGCCGTCGAATTCATCGCTGTCGAAATGCGCATAGCCGCTGTAGACCAGCGTGGCGGCAACGCCCGATTCGAATTCCAGCAGCGTCGAATAGGCGCCTTCCGTCGACCGCCGCGGATCCCACGCCCCGGCGATGGCACGCACCGAGCGCACCAGCCCGCCGCCCAGCAACCGCACGACATCGACGTGATGAGGCGCCTGACTGAAGAGCACGCCGCCGCCCTGCGCGGTGTCGAGCTCCTCCGGCCGCCGCGGTCGATAGAGGAAATCGGTGTACGCAAAGCCGCTGATCATCCGCAGAGGACCGAGGCGGCCGCTGCGGATGAGCTCGCGGGCGGCCCGCACCGGCGGGTCGAAACTGTGCGTAGGACCGACGACCATCGCGACGCCGGCCCGCTCGGCGGCTTCGATCATGCGATCGCATTCGGCCAGCGTCAGCGCCATCGGTTTTTCGACGAGGATGTGCTTGCCGTGGCGCGCGCACAGCTCGACCTGATCGGCGTGGAACTGATGCGGGCTTGCGATGTAGACAGCGTCGATCGCCGGATCGCGGCACAGGGCTTCCGCGTCGGCGTGCGCCGTCACGTCGAAATCCACGACAGCCGCGGCGCGAGCTTCGGGGCGAGGATCGGCGACACCGGCGATCCGGATCGTCGGGTGCGCGAGCAACGCCGGGGCCGTTGCCAGGAACGCACGCCCGAGACCGATGACGCCAAGGTTGATCGTCGCCACGCCCCAAGTCTAATCTACCCGTTCGCCGTTTGGCGCCGGCAAATCTCGAGCCGCACAGCAATTTCGCCGATCGGCGAAAATGATATCGTGACCTCGTCGCGGAAACCGCCGTCGCGGTCTCCGTCAATCTCGCCGCAGGACGACCGATGCGCTACTGGCTGATGAAATCCGAGCCGGACGAGTTCTCGATCGACGATCTCGCCGCGGCCAAGAACCAGACGACGCCCTGGTTCGGCGTGCGCAATTACACGGCGCGCAACTTCATGCGCGACCAGATGCGCGTCGGCGACCGCGTGTTCTTCTACCATTCGAGTTGTCCGGAACCCGGTATCGCGGGCATTGCCGAGGTGTCCTCGACGGCGTATCCCGATGCCACGCAGTTCGACAAGAAGAATCCGCACTACGACCCGAAATCCTCGCGCGACGCGCCACGCTGGGTCAACGTCGACGTCAAGTTCGTCGAGAAGATTCCGCTGGTTTCGCTCGCCGAAATGCGAACGCACTCCGAGCTCGCGCGCATGCTCGTCCTGCAGCGCGGCAACCGGCTGTCGATCACGCCGGTCGATCCCGCTGCGTGGACATTCATCCTGAAGCTCGCCAAGCGGCGCCGCTGAACCCGTGGATCCAGCCCTGATCGTCGCCTTCGTGGCGCTGGGCGCGATCGTCGGATTTCTCGCCGGACTGCTGGGCCTCGGTGGCGGCATGACGATGGTGCCGGTGCTGACTTTCGTCTTCACGCAGCAGGGCTTCGCCGCCGAGCATGTCGTGCACATCGCGGTGGCGACGGCAACGGCGACGATCCTCTTCACGTCGATCGCGTCGACGCGCGAGCATCACCGGCACGGCGCGGTGATGTGGAATGTGGTCGCGGGTATGGCGCCGGGGATCGTCGTCGGCTCGCTCGCCGGTCCGCAGATCGTGGGCACGATGTCGACCTCGCTGCTCGCGGGGTTCTTCGGCGTCTTCATCGCCTTCTTCGCGACGCAGACGCTCCTCGACCGCAAGCCGAAACCGTCGCGCGAGCTGCCCGGGCGCGGCGGGCTGTTTGCGGTCGGCGGCGGCATCGGCCTCGTCTCGAGCATGGTCGGCGCCGGCGGCGCCTTCCTCACGGTGCCGTTCATGGCGGCCTGCAACGTCAATCTGCGAAACTGCGTCGCGACATCCGCGGCGCTGGGCTTGCCGGTGGCGATCGCCGGGACGATCAGCTTCGCGATCGCCGGTGCGCACCAGACGGGGCTTCCGCCCTGGTCGCTCGGCTATGTCTACCTTCCCGCGCTGGTGGCGATTGCCGTCGGCAGCGTCGTCATGGCGCCCTTTGGCGCCCGCGCGGCGCATCGGTGGCCGGTGAAGGCGCTGCGGCAGGGATTCGCGTGCCTGCTCTACCTGCTTGCGACGTATATGCTGTGGAAGGCGTGGCAGAGCGCCTGACGCCGGTTTACCGCGGCATTGGAGTTTGGTGCGACATTCGCGGCGACGGGCTGCGGGAGGTGAGCGGCGATCGCGATCGCCTTTCAGCGAACGCGGCGCGTGGCCTCAAACAAGGTTCCGGCACACCGTTTCGCAGCATTCACAATCCGCCGCCTGCAAAGCGCTCCCGTAACACGTTCTTTTGCACCTTGCCCATTGCGTTGCGCGGCAGCTCGTCGACGAAGTGCACGCGCTTCGGCACCTTGAAGCTCGCGATCTCCGACTTCAGCGCCGCGATCAGGTCAGCTTCGCGCAGTTCGTGGCCTGACCGCGCGACAACAACCGCCGTGACCGCTTCGCCGAAGTCAGCGTCGGGGACGCCGATCACCGCAGATTCGGCGACGCCGGGCAGCGCGTCGATCTTTTCCTCGACTTCCTTGGGATAGACGTTGAGGCCGCCGGTGATGACGAGGTCTTTTGCGCGGCCGACGATCCGCAGGTAGCCATTCGGCAGGATCTCGCCCATGTCGCCAGTGCGGAAATATCCATCAGCGGTGAACTCCTCGCGCGTCTTCTCCGGCAACCGCCAGTAACCGGCAAAGACGTTCGGGCCCTTGACCTCGATGCCGCCGACGCCGGTGCCGTCGTCGTCCCCGGCGATGCGCACCGACACGCCGGGAAGCGGCGGCCCGACGGTGCCGGCAATCCGCTCACCGTCGAGCGGGTTCGACGTGTTCATGCCGGTCTCGGACATGCCGTAGCGCTCGAGGATCGTGTGCCCGGTCCGCCGCCTGAATTCATCGAACGTGTCGGGCAACAGAGGCGCGGATCCCGAAATGAAGAGACGCAGCGACTGCGCATTGGCGGCGCCGAATTCCGGATCGGCAAGGAGCCGGGTGTAGAACGTCGGCACGCCCATCATGACTGTGGCGCGCGGCAGCAGCGAACGGACTTCCGCCGGGTCGAACTTCGCGAGCCACAGCATCCGGCACCCGGAAAGCAGCGCACAGTGGATGGCTACGAACAGGCCGTGAATGTGATAGATCGGCAGCGCGTGCAGCAGCACGTCGCCACGCGTGAATCCCCAGTGCTCGACCAGCGCGAGCGCGTTGCTGCCGAGATTGCGGTGCGTCAGCATCGCCCCCTTCGAGCGTCCCGTCGTGCCCGACGTGTAGACGATCGCGGCGAGATCGTCCGGTTTCGATTCCACGGTGAAGAATCGCCGCGGCTTGTCCGCCGCGCGCTCCAGCAGCGATCCCGTTCCCGCGCCGAGCGTCAGTACCGTGCTTTCCGGACGAATCGCCGTCACCGCATCGGCGGCGTCGGGCCGGCAAACAATCACGCGCGGCTCCGCGTCTCCGAAAAAGTACGCGAGCTCGCTCTTCTGGTAGCCCGTGTTGAGCGGCAGATAGACGAAGCCCGCACGCAGGCACGCGAGATAGAGCGCCAGCGCTTCCCAGCATTTGTCGACCTGCGCGGCGACGCGATCGCCCGGCACGCATCCCGCGTGAACGAGCGCATGGGCGACACGTGCCGAGGCGGCATCGAGCTGATCGTAGTGGATGACGGGGCCGCTTGGAATCAGCAGGCACGGCTCGCCGAGCCGCTCGTCGAAGTGACTGCGGAGGAGCGCGTAGAAATTGGCGTTCATCGCATTGACGGTCGGCGGACGACGCCGTCAGCGTATCACGCGGCGAATCGCTTTCGCGGGACGCGAATGGGCGAAGGGCCGGCGTCGGCCGGCCCTTCGCATGGCGGAGATTCGCGCCTAGCTAGGCGGGCTGCGGTGCCGCAGACGCCGGCGCGGATTGCGCGCTACGTTCGATCACGCGGCGGCGCATCGGTCGGAGCACGAACCACGCCATCAGCGCAGCGATGATGTTGAGGGCCGACGCGACGACGAACACCGCATGCCAATTGCCGGTGGCAGCCGTCAGCACGCTCGACAACGGAACGAGCAGCGACGCGGTTCCCTTGGCGGTGTAGAGCAAACCTGCGTTGGCTGCCGCGAAATTCGGGCCGAACGTGTCGGCGTTGGTCGACGGGAACAGGCTGTAGATCTCGCCCCACGCGAAGAACACGAGCGCGCTCAGAATCACGAAGGCGAGCGGATCCTGGCCGAACCAGTAGAGGCACATGATGCCAATGCCTTCGAGCATGAACGCGATCAGCATCGTCGCCTCGCGGCCGATGTGGTCGGACACCCAGCCGAAGAATGGCCGAGTGAAGCCGTTCAGAATGCGGTCTCCGATCAGCGCGAAGCTCAGCGCAGGAAGCACCCACCCGAGGATGTTGACCGGGACGTCCGCGATCTTGAAGTCCTTGGCGATGGGCGCGAGCTGGGCGACCGCCATCAATCCTCCGGCGGCGACCATGACGAACATCGCGTACATCACCCAGAACACCGGTTCGCGGATGGCCTCCAGCGGCCGGTAGTTGCGCTTGGTCTGCAGGACATGCGGATTCGGGGCCTTCGTCGCCTGCCTGGCGATGCCGGGATTGACGACGCGGCGCGGATCGACGAGCGCCAAGGCGACGAGCATCACGACGAGCCCCTGACCGATCCCGAAATAGAGGAACGCGGTCTGGTAGCCCATCGCCTTGATGATCGCAGTAATCGGCAGCACCGTCGCGGCCGATCCCATGCCGAATCCGGCGGCGGTCAGTCCCGCAGCGAGGCCGCGCCGGTCAGGAAACCACTTGAGTGCATTTCCCACGCACGTGCCGTAGACGGCGCCGGCGCCGATGCCGCTGATCGCGGCCGCGATATAAAGCGTCGTCAGGGTGTCGGCGAACGAATTCATCACCCACCCGATGCCACACAACAAGCCTCCGACCAGGACCACCGGTCGTGGACCGTAGCGGTCGACGAGGTAACCTTCGATCGGCACAAGCCACGTTTCGAACAGGACGAAGATCGTGAATGCAACCTGGATCGCCGCCTTGGTCCAGCCGAACTTGTCGGCGATCGGATTGACGAACAGCGTCCACCCGTACTGCAGGTTGGCGATCATCACCATGCAGACGATGCCGAGGAAAAGCTGGATCCAGCGGAACGACCCCCGGGTCTTCAGCAACTGCTCGTCTCGTTGCGCTGCCTGCTCCTGTGCCATGGTGCGCTTCCTCCTAAGTGGATACCGCTTCTTATCCCTCTCGTCGCTGCTTCCGTCTTTGCGGAATGCGGGACGTTGCGACCGGCGAATGCTCTAGATCAAGCCGGCCCCCCTTGCCCATTGATACTTGGCGCCGAGCACCGCGACCGGTATCTCGGTCGAATAAGCGTATGCGGGAATCCCGTGCGCGTAAAGATACTCGGCCGCTTCCTCGACCTCGACGTCCCCCGCCAGCGACGCGACGACGGGCTTGTGGATGCCCTTGGCTTTCATTTCGCTTACGACCTCGACCATGATCCTGGCGAACACCATCGGCGGCGTCACGATCGTGTGCCAGTAGCCCAGGATCAGCGCGTGGATCCGCGGATCCTCGAGACCCAGGCGGACGGTGTTCTGGTACGTCTTCGGTGGCTCGCCGCCCGTGATGTCGACCGGGTTGCCGGCTGCGCCGAATGGCGGTATGAACTTGCGGAACGCCGCGTCGAGATCCGGCGGCATCGCCATAAGGGATAGCTTGTTGTCGACGCAGGCGTCGGAGAGCAGCACGCCCGACCCGCCGGCGCCGGTGATGATGACGACGTTCTCGCCCTTCGGGGTGGGCAGCACCGGGATGCCGCGCGCGAATTCGAGGAGATCGCGCAGCGAGCGCGCGCGAATCACGCCGGACTGCCTCAACACATCCTCGTAGATCTTGTCGTTGCCGGCGAGCGCCCCGGTGTGCGAGCTCGCCGCGCGCGCGCCCATGCTCGTGCGTCCGGCCTTCAGCACCACGACGGGCTTCTTCTTCGACACGCGCTTCGCGACTTCGGCGAACGCGCGGCCGTCCTTCAGGTCCTCGCAATGCTGCGCGATAATGTGCGTGTTCTCGTCCTGCTCGAAGAACGTGAGGAGATCGTCCTCGTCGATGTCGGACTTGTTGCCCAGGCCGACGATGGCCGAGACGCCCATCTTTGCCGAGCGCGAAAAGCCGATGATCGCCATGCCGATGCCGCCCGATTGCGACGACAGCGCGGCGTGCCCCTTGACGTCGTAGGCAGTGCAGAACGTCGCGCAGAGGTTCTTCCACGTGTAGTAGAAGCCGTAGATGTTGGGGCCCATCAGCCGGACATCGTACTTTCGCGCGATGGCGACCAGTTCCTGCTGGCCGGCCACGTTTCCCGTTTCGGCGAAGCCGGATGGAATCAGCACGGCGCCCGGGATCTTCTTCTCGCCGCATTCGACGAGCGCCGCGGCGACGAACTTGGCGGGGATCGCGAACACCGCGACGTCGATCACGCCGGGAACGTCCTTGACGCTCTTGTAGGCCTTCAATCCCATGATCTCGTCGGCGGACGGATTGATCGGATAGATCGCTCCCTTGTAGCCGCCGTTGATCAGGTTCTTCATCACCGAGTTGCCGATCTTGCCGGTCTCTCCCGATGCGCCGATCACCGCCACCGCGTCGGGCTTCATGATCCGATTCATCTGCCGGACGATCGTCGCCTGATCCGGACGATAGCGCGCAGGCTGCGGCGCCCAGTCGACGACGATCCGCACGTCGGCGGCGATCGCGCCGTTCTTCGACGCGAACACCGGGTTGAGGTCCATTTCGGCGATTTCCGGGAAATCGGCAACCAGCCGCGAGACGTTGACGATCATCGCGGCGAGCGCGTCGCGCTTCACCGCCGGGGCGCCCCGCACGCCCTTCAGGATTTCAGCCGCCGCGATGCCATCCAGCATCGACAGCGCCTCGGCCTTTGTCGCCGGCGCGAGCCGGAACGTGATGTCCTTCAGCACTTCGACCAGGATGCCGCCGAGACCGAAGGCGACGAGCTTGCCGAATGCGGGATCGGTCACCGCGCCGATGATGACTTCCTGGCCGCCGGCGACCATCTGCTGGATCTGCACGCCCAGGAGCTCGGCCTTGCGGTCGTACTTCTTCGCGTTGGCCATGATCGTCGCGAAGCCCTTGCGCACGTCGGCGGCAGACTTCACGCCGACGAGAACGCCTCCGGCCTCGGTCTTGTGCAGAATCTGCGGGGAGACGATCTTCAGCACGACCGGGAAGCCGATCTTGGTCGCGAGCTTCGCGGCCTCCGCGGCGGTGGCCGCAACGCCCTCCTTCGGCACCGTGATGCCGTAGGCGTCGCATACCGCTTTTCCTTCCGGCGCCGTCAGCGACGCGCGGCCCTCCGCTTTCACGCGATCGAAAATGCCCCGGACTTCCTTTTTCTTGTTTGCCATCTTCATCCTTTCGGTCTCTCATCCGGCGGCGCAGCAAGCGCCGCGGTTCAAATCTTCAAATCGCCTTATCGGCGCGCAGCGCGGCGATCGCATCCTTGCCGTAGCCGAGCTCGATCAGCACTTCGTCGGTATGCTCGCCCAGCAATGGTGAACGCGTGACGTCGGACGCACTGTCCCGACATCTTGATCGGGTTGCCGACGGAAAGATATCGCCGGCGCGTCGGATGATCGACCTCGACAACGGTCCCCGTCTTGCGCAGCGACGGCTCCTCGGCGATTTCCTTCATCCACAGGATCGGCCCGCAGGGGATGTCGTGCTGGTTGAGGATGTCCATCGCTTCGAACTTGGTCTTGGTCTTCGTCCATTCCTCGATCTGGCCGAAGATCTCCATCAGGTGCGGCAGCCGCGCTTTCGGCGTGGCGTAGCGCTCGTCGGTGAGCCATTCCGGCTTGCCGATCACCTCGCAGATGTCCTTCCAAACGGGCGCCTGCGTGATGAAGTAGATGTACGCATTGGGATCGGTCTCCCAGCC